>NZ_JAUSYL010000001.1:0-2400000 GCF_030816895.1 Clavibacter sp. B3I6 | reverse complement strand
GCGTCCCGGCTCTTGCCGACCTTGGTGCCGACCACCACGTCGTCCCGGCAGCCGCGCGCGGCCAGCCAGCCGCCGATGATCGCCTCGGACTCGCCGCCGGCGTGGCCGGGCACCCACTGCGAGTAGGACGACGCCGTGTCCACGAAGGTGCCGCCGCCCTCGCGGTAGGCGTCGAGGATCGCCCAGGACTCGTCGCGGTCGGCGGTCCAGCCGAAGCCGCTCGTGCCGAGGCCGAGGGTGGACACGACGACGCCGGAGGTGCCGAGGGCGCGCGTGCGGGGGCCGGGGGCGGCGGGGAACATCGATGGGATCCAGGTCGTCGGGCGCGCGGGCGACGGTGCCGGCGCGGATGGGCCCCGACGGACGCGTCGGGGCAGACGAACGGCCCCGCGACTGCGGGGCCGTTCCGTTCGGTGGCGAGTGAGGGATTCGAACCCCCGAAGGCTGAGCCGTCTGATTTACAGTCAGATCCCTTTGGCCGCTAGGGTAACTCGCCATGCGCACCCGACCTGTGTGATCACGGACCGGAGACGCTCGTCGATGATAGCGGTCGCCGGCCCGCGAACCGAAATCGCCCGGCCGCCGCCCCGCCGGCCCGGCCGCCGACCGGCCGCCGACCGGCCGCCGCCCGCCGACCGGGCCCCCGCCGCCGTCCCTTAACATGGTCGGCATGGCAGATTCCTCGTTCGACGTCGTCAGCAAGGTCGACCGCATGGAGGCGGACAACGCCGTCCACCAGACCCAGAAGGAGGTGGAGCAGCGCTACGACTTCAAGAACGTGGGCGCCTCCATCGAGTGGAGCGGCGACACCATCCTCATGAAGGCCTCGAGCGAGGAGCGCGTGAAGGCGATCCTCGACGTGCTGCAGTCGAAGATGATCAAGCGCGGCATCGGCCTCAAGAGCCTCGACGAGGGCGAGCCGTTCGCCTCCGGCAAGGAGTACCGCATCGAGGTCACCCTCAAGCAGGGCATCGACCAGGCGAACGCGAAGAAGCTCGGCAAGATCATCCGCGACGAGGGCCCCAAGAGCATCAAGAGCCGCGTCGAGGGCGACGAGCTCCGCGTCTCGAGCAAGAGCCGGGACGACCTGCAGCAGACCATCGCGCTGCTCAAGGGCGCGGACGTCGACCTCGACCTGCAGTTCGTCAACTTCCGCTGATCCCGGGGCCCGCGCGGCCGCGTCCCGGCGCGTGTCCCGCGGGTGCCCCGCCCCGCCGGCGCGCGCGGGCCGCCGGATAGACTCCGGCTGATGGATCCCTCGATGACCACCCTCGTCCTCGCGGGGCTGCTGGTCGTCGTCGACTTCATCGTGCGCATCACGGCCCTGCTGGTCATCCCGCGGAACCGCCGGCCGTCCACCGCCATGGCGTGGCTCATGGCGATCTTCTTCCTGCCGTACCTCGGCATCCTCCTGTTCCTGCTCATCGGCTCGACCCGGCTGCCGAAGCGGCGCCGGGAGAAGCAGCAGGAGATCAACCGGTTCATCATCGAGTCGACCGAGGGCATCGAGCGCGTCACGCGCGAGCACTCCTGGCCCGGCTGGCTCGACTCCGTCGTGGAGCTCAACCGCACGCTCGGCGCCATGCCGCTGGTCGGCGGCAACCGGGCGAAGCTCTACAGCCACTACGAGGAGTCCATCGCGGCCATGACCGCGGAGGTCGAGAGGGCGACGCGCTACGTGCACGTCGAGTTCTACATCCTCGCCTGGGACGTGACGAGCGCGCCGTTCTTCGACGCGCTCGAGCGCGCCGTGCAGCGCGGCGTGACCGTGCGCGTGCTCCTCGACCACATCGCCTCGCTGCGCGCGCCCGGCTACCGGCGCACGACGCGGAAGCTCACGGCGATCGGTGCGGACTGGCAGCTCATGCTCCCCGTGCAGCCCCTGCGCGGACGGTACCAGCGGCCGGACCTCCGCAACCACCGCAAGGTGCTCGTGGTCGACGGGCGCGTGGGCTTCATGGGCTCGCAGAACATGGTGCATCGGAGCTACAACAAGGTCGTCAACCGCAAGCGCGGCCTCAAGTGGCAGGACCTCATGACCCGGCTCGAGGGCCCCATCGTCAGCGGCCTCAACGCGATCTTCATCACCGACTGGTACGCGGAGACCGACCAGCTGCTCGTGCGCGAGACGGAGCCGATCGAGATCGCGGCGACGGAGGACGACGAGGAGCTCGACTGCCAGGTCGTGCCCTCCGGACCCGGGTTCCCGGGCGAGAACAACCTGCGCCTGTTCAACGCGCTGCTCTACTACGCGCAGGAGCGCATCGTCATCACGTCGCCGTACTTCGTGCCGGACGACTCGATGCGGTACGCCATCACCACGGCCGTGCAGCGCGGGCTGTCGGTGGAGCTGTTCGTGAGCGAGATCGGCGACCAGCCCGTCGTGTACCACGCGCAGCGCTCCTACTACGAGGAGCTGCTGAAGGCGGGCGTGCGGATCTGGATGTACCGCGCGCCCTACATCCTGCACAGCAAGCACTTCACGATCGACGACGACGTGGCCGTCATCGGGTCGAGCAACATGGACATGCGGTCGTTCAGCCTCAACATGGAGGTCTCGCTGATGGTGCGCGGCCCGGGCTTCGTGCGCGAGATGCGCCGGATCGAGGACGGCTACCGGGCCCGCAGCCGCGAGCTCACGCTCGAGGAGTGGAGCCGCCGCACGCGGTTCAGCACCGTCCTCGACAACCTGGCGCGGCTCACCTCGGGCGTGCAGTAGCCGCGGGATGCGGCCGACCCGCGGGGGTCAGCCGTCCTCCGGCTGGGCGCCGGGTCGGGCACCCGGTCAGGCGTCGGACGCGGACCGGTCGCCCCGCGGATCCGCCTGCTCGTGCGCGACGGCCCGGTCGAGCACCGCCTGCAGGAGCGCGTGGAGCTGCGTGTCGCCCGCCTCGTCAGCCGGGTCGACCGCGATGTCGCGGCGGACCTGGTCGCCGACCTGCCAGATGAGGGGGAGCATGTCGCGACCCGCCTCGGTGAGGCCGACCGAGAGGCGGCGCTCGTCGGTGGTGTCGCGGAAGCGCGTCACGTAGCCGAACACCTCGAGGCGCTTCAGCAGCGGCGAGAGGGTGCCGGGGGTCAGGTGGAGCTTCTCGGCGAGGCCGACCACCGCCTGCGGCTCCTCCTCGTCGAGCGCCAGCAGCACGAGGTACTGCGGATGCGTCAGGTTGAGCGGCTGCAGCAGCGGCCGGTAGAGCGAGACCACCGCGCGCGAGGCGGCCGCCAGGAGCACTCCGGTCTCGTCGTGCAGCAGTGCGTGGGATCTCTGTGCCATGTCTTCTCCTCTGGCTCGTCAGTACGTCGATGCCGGGGTCTTGGACACTTCCTCCACCGTACGCCTGTCGGAGCATGAGGAGAGGTACGCACAGGCAACCATCGGCCGGGGTCGTCCGCACGCTCACGCGAGCGTAGTGGGGAACGACGCCACCGCGAGCGCGCCGAGCACGATCCAGGGCCCGAAGGGGACGGCCGTCGTGGCCCGCGCCGGACCGCCGACCAGCAGGACGGTCGCCGCGACGCCGCCGAGCAGCGCGCCCACCGCGAGTCCCAGCGCGACCTCGGCGGCCCCGATCTGCCCGAGCACCAGGCCCACGACGCCGGCGAGCTTCACGTCGCCGGTGCCGAGGCCGCCGCCCGTCGCGGCCTGCAGCAGCGCGAGGACGAGGACGGCGGCCACCCCGCACGCGACCGCCTGCAGCAGGAGGCCCGATCCGCCGACGGCCAGGGCGAGGGCGGCGGCCGCGAGGGCCGCGGGGGCCGTCGCCCGGTCGGGCAGCCGGTGCGCGGCGAGGTCGGCGAGGACGAGGACCGGGCCCACGGCCACCAGCACCAGGGCGGGTGCGAGGTGCGCGGGCGGGGCCTCGGTGACGACGAGCGCCGCGAGGACGCCCGTGACGAGCGCGGCGACGACGGCCGCGGTCGCGCCGAGCCCGGGGAGCGGGCCGAGCGGCCGCGCGTCGAGGCCGTCCGCACGGCGTCCGCCGGCGAGGGCGACGCGGGCGAGGGCCGGGGACGCGGCTCCCAGGGCGGAGCCCGCGAGACCCGCCGCGGCGACGAGGAGGGGCGGGGCGGCGGGGATCACGCGGCGACCCTAGGCGCTCGGCCGCGACGGCCGGCCCGGGCCGCCGCGACCTGGGGACGGACGACGAGACGGGCGCCCGCGGGAGGACCGCGGACGCCCGTCGGCGCCGATCAGGAGGGACGGATCAGACGGACTGCCGCGCGCGCGACGCCGTGAGCATCTCGTCGCGCTCGACCACCTTGATGCGGGCGCGGCCGTGCGGGGCGCCGAGCGCGATCTCGTGCTGGTCGAGCGCGTGCCAGCCGGAGAGGTCGGTGAACTCGATGCCGCGCGAGGCGAGCAGGTCGACGATCGCCTGCTCCTCGGGCGCCTCCGGCGTCCACCAGTCGCCCTGGTCGTTGAGCACGTGCGAGACGGTCTCCATGGCGTCGGACTTGGTGTGCCCGATGAGGCCGATGGGGCCGCGCTTGATCCAGCCCGTGGCGTAGACGCCGGGGATGCGCGTGTTGTCCATGTCGAGCACCTGGCCCTCGTGGTTGGGGATCACGCCGCGGCGCTCGTCGAACGGGATGCCGTCGACGGGCGAGCCGAAGTAGCCGACCGCGCGGTAGATCGCCTGCACGGGCACGTCACGGAACTCGCCCGTGCCCTCGACGCCGCCGTGGCCGTCGGGACGCGTGCGCTCGATGCGGAGGCCGGCGACGCGCGGCTCGGCAGTGTCGTACGCGAGCACCTCCGCGGGGCGCGAGTAGAAGTGCAGGTGGAGGCGGCGGGACGCGGTGCCGGCCTCGCGCGTGCGCCACTTCTCGAGCACGCGGCTGATGACCATGACCTGCTTGTTGGTCTTCGCGGCCTCCTCGGCGGCGGGATCCACGCCGAAGTCCTCGTCGTACACGACGACGTCGACGTCGGGCACCTCGCCGAGCTCGCGGAGCTCCAGGGGCGTGAACTTGACCTGCGCGGGACCGCGGCGGCCGAAGACGTGCACGTCCGTGACGGGCGAGCGCTTGAGGCCCGCGTAGACGTTGTCCGGGATCTCGGTGGGCAGCAGGTCGTCCGCGTGCTTGGAGAGCATGCGCGCCACGTCGAGCGCCACGTTGCCGTTGCCGATGACGGCGACCTCGCGGGCGTCGAGCGGCCAGTCGCGCGGGAAGTCGGGGTGGCCGTCGAACCAGTTGACGAAGTCGGCCGCGCCGTAGGAGCCCGGCAGGTCGATGCCCGGGATGTCGAGCTCGGCGTCGCGGATCGCGCCCGTGGAGAAGATGACGGCGTTGTAGTGCCGCTGCAGGTCCTCGAGGGTGATGTCGCGGCCGTAGTCGACGTTGCCGAAGATGCGGATGTCGCCGCGGTCGAGCACGTCGCGGAGCGCGCCGATGATGCCCTTGATGCGGGGGTGGTCGGGCGCGACGCCGTAGCGGACGAGGCCGTACGGCGCGGGGAGGCGCTCGAAGAGGTCGATGGAGACGTCGAACTGCTTCTCGGCCTTCAGGATGATGTCGGCCGCGTAGATGCCCGCGGGCCCTGCGCCCACGATGGCCAGCCTGAGCTTGGTCACTGGTGTCCTTCTGTTCGTCGTCGTCCCCGTTCCGGCCGTGGGGACGTGGTGGTGCGGATCCCCGCGAGAGCCGGCGGGGACGAGCGGCAGCTAGCGCGTGCGCTCGACGATGGTGTCGGCGAAGCGCGTGAGCGCCTTCTTGACCGGCCCCTCCGGGAGGGGGGCCAGGGCCTCGACCGCCTCGGCGGCCCAGCGGTGGGCCTCCGCGATGGTGCGCGCCGTGACCTCGTGGTCGCGGAGCTCGGCGATGGCGGCGGTGAGGTCGGCCTCGGACTCCGGCGTCTCCTCGTGCTCCACGTCCCGCTGGATGCGCGCGAGCAGCGTCGCCGCGCCCTGGTCGGTGGCGGCGAGCCGGGTCAGGTAGAGGAGCGGCAGCGTCGAGACGCCGGCGCGGAGGTCGGTGCCGGCGAGCTTGCCGGTCTCCTCGGGCTGGTCGGCGAGGTCGAGCACGTCGTCCACGAGCTGGAACGCGACGCCCGTGCGCTCGCCGAACGCCAGCACGGCGGACTCGAGCTCGGGGTCCGCGCCGGAGTAGATGACGCCCATCTGCGCCGCGCAGGCGATGAGGGACCCGGTCTTGTCGGCGAGGACGTCGAGGTAGTGCTCGATGGGATCCTGGTCGTCGCGCGGGCCGATGGTCTCGTGCAGCTGCCCGAGCACGAGGCGCTCGAACGTGGCGGCCTGCAGGCGGATGGCGCGGGGACCGAGGTCCGCGACAATCCTGCTGGCGCGCGCGAAGAGGAGGTCGCCCGCGAGGATGGCGACGGAGTTGCCCCACACGGCCTGCGCGCTCGGGACGCCGCGGCGCATGTCCGCCTCGTCCATGACGTCGTCGTGGTACAGCGACGCGAGGTGCGTGATCTCGATGGCGACCGCCGCGTCCACGACCTGCTGCGTGTTCCCCTCACCGAGCTGCGCGATGAGGAGCGCGAGCATCGGGCGCACGCGCTTGCCGCCCGCGTCGAGCAGGTAGCGCGTGGTGACGTCGGCCACGTCGTCCGCGAAGCGCACCTCGCGGAGGAGCTGCTCCTCGACGAGGGCCAGGCCGTCGTCGATGCTGCGGGCCATACGGCGGTCGTCGGAGGACGCGAAGAGGCGCTCGGTGATGCTCGCGTGGGCGGCGACGGAGGTGCCGCGCCGGGCGAGCGGGAGGCTCGGACTCATGATCGGCGTCCTTGTCTGTGGAGGTTCAGGCGCGGTCAGGACGCGGCGGGACGGGGAGCGGCGTGACGGCCGGCGGGCTTGACGCCGCGGTGCAGCGCCACGATCCCCGCGGTGAGGTCGCGGTGCTCGACCGACGCGAACCCGGCGGCGCGGAGCCAGGAGCTCAGCGTCTCCTGGTCGGGCCAGGCCTGGATCGACTCGTTGAGGTACTCGTAGGCGCTGGCGTTGGAGCTCACGAGCTTGGTGAGCGCCGGCGCGACCGTGCGCATGTAGAGGTCGTAGCCGCGGCGCACGAGGGGCGCGGGCGGCGTGCTGAACTCGCAGATGACGATGCGGCCGCCGGGCTTGAGCACGCGGAGGAGCTCGTCGAGTCCCTTCCGCGGCTCGACCACGTTGCGGAGGCCGAAGGAGATGGTGACGGCGTCGAACGCGTCGTCGTCGAAGGGGAGGTCGGTGGCGTCGGCGTGCACGAACTCGATGCGGTCGTTCCCGGCGTGCCGGCGGCGGCCGACCTCGAGCATGCCCTCGGAGAAGTCGGCGGCGACGACGTGGGCGCCGGAGGCGGCGAGCGCGGCGCTCGAGGTGCCCGTGCCGGCCGCGAGGTCGAGGATCCGCTCGCCCGCGACGGGCGCGACGGCCCGCGTGGTCGCGATGCGCCACAGCTGGTCGTTGCCGACCGAGAGGAGGGCGTTCGTGCGGTCGTAGGCGCTCGAGACCTCGTCGAACATGGCCGACACCTGGCCGGGCTTCTTGCTGAGGTCTGCTCGCATCACGCACCCAGTCTATTCGGGCGCGCTGGGCACGCGATGGGCGGCGGCCGGATGCCCAGGGGCCGATCAGAGGACGGGGGCGGACGGCGGTCGCGCACGGCCCGCGGGTGGCCCGGGGGCCGTCGGCGGGCCCCTCGACGGTGCGTCGGGCGGGAGGGCGGCGGCGCGTCGGGCGTCCCCGGGAGGCCCGGATCCCCGGCGGTAGGCTGGCATCCGTGACCGCAACCCGCGTCCGAGCGCTCCTCGTCGACACCACCCCCGTCGACTCCATCGCCCGGCTCGTCCCCCTCCTCGACGCCCGCCACCCGCTCCTGTGGCTGCGGCACGGATCCGGGATGGGCGGCATCGGCGAGGCGCTCCGGCTCGAGTTCCGCGGGCCCGACCGCGTGCGGGACGCCGCCGCCGCGTGGCGCGAGGTCGCCGCGGCCGCGACCGTGGCGGATCCGCTCGGGATCCCCGGCAGCGGCCTCATCGCGTTCGGCGCCTTCGCCTTCGCCGACGACTCCGAGGCCGCGAGCGTGCTCGTCGTGCCGCGCGTGGTCGTCGGCCGGCGCGACGGGGTGTCGTGGGTGACGCGGATCCGCCTGGCCGACCGGGAGGACGACGACGTCGCCTCCCCCCTCGACGCGCTCGCCGCCGGCGCGATCCCCGTGCCCGAGCGCTCCGGTGCCGAGTACCGCCTGCACCTGCGGCCGGGATCCATGGGCCCCGACGACTACCAGGCCGCCGTCGCGCGCGCCGTCGACGCCATCGCCGCCGGCGACCTCAAGAAGGTCGTGCTCGCGCGCGATCTCGTGGGCCGCCTGCCCCTCGGCGGCGACCTCCGCCTCGCGCTCAGCCGCTTCGCGCTCGGCTACCCGGACTGCTGGACCTACGCGGTCGACGGCCTCATCGGCGCGAGCCCCGAGACGCTCGTGCGCGTCGGCGGCGGCACCGTGGGGGCCCGCGTGCTCGCGGGCACGGTCTCGCGCGGGACGGACGCGCGGGCCGACGCCGCGGCGGCCGCCGGCCTCGCCGCCTCCCCCAAGGACAACGAGGAGCACGCGTTCGCGCGCGACAGCGTCCTCGACGCCCTCCGCCCGCACAGCCGCGACCTCCGGACGACCGACGCGCCCTTCACGCTCAAGCTGCCGAACCTGTGGCACCTGGCGAGCGACGTCACGGGGACGCTGGGCGACGGATCCTCCTCCCTCGACCTCGTGGGCGCGCTGCATCCGACCGCCGCGGTCGCCGGGCACCCGACCGCCGCGGCGCTGGAGCTGATCGCGGAGCTCGAGCCCGCCGACCGCGGCCGGTACGCGGGCCCGGTCGGCTGGGTCGCGGCCGACGGCGACGGCGAGTGGGCCATCGCGCTGCGCGGGGCCCAGGTGGACCCGTCGGGCGCCATCGTCGCGCACGCGGGCGCCGGCATCGTCGCGGGATCCGACCCCGAGCGGGAGCGCGCCGAGACGGCGATGAAGTTCCGGCCCGTCGTGGAGGCGCTCGGCTAGGAGGCGCCTCCGGACGTGCGCTCCGGTGCCGCTTCCGCTGCTGGTTCCGTCCGTCGGCGGAGCAGGCGGGGAGCCGCGACGCCGAGCAGCACGACGGCCGCGAGCGCGCCTCCGGCGATCCCGGCGACGGGACCCGCCGCGTCCACCACCGCGCCGACCGCAGCCGCCGCCAGCGCGACACCCGTGTTCACCGCGGTGTTGACCCACGCGGACGCCTCCGTGCGCACCGACGGCTCGGTCTGCTCGTCGGCGAGGAGGTATCCCGACACCATCGCCGGCGCGAGGAACAGGCCGACGGGGACGAGCGCGGCGCCGAGCAGGAGGAGGGCGAGCGCATCCGGCGCGGCGGGGATCCGGGCCGCGACCACCGCGAGCACGGCCGTCGCCGCGAGCATCGCCGCCACGAGCACGACCAGGCGGATCCGCGCGGGCGACCGCCACGCGCGCGTCCCGTACGCCAGGCCGCCGACCGCGCTGCCCGCGGCGAAGGCGGCGAGCAGCGGGCCCGCGAGCGCCGTGCTGTCCGCGCGCGCGGCCAGCGCCGCGACCGCGACCTCGACGGATCCGAGCACCGCGCCGACCCCGAGGAGCGTCACCAGCAGGGGGATCACGAGCGGCTGGCGGAGCGGATCCGCCGACCGACGGCGGACCGCCTGCTCCCGCCGCGCGTCCAGCGGCGGCGCCGGCCGTGCGCCCTGCGCCCGGGAGAGGGGCGACGACGTCATCCCCACCGTGCCGCCCACGCTCGCGGCGGCCGACGCGAGCACGGCGACCTCGGGATCCGCGATCGCGACGAGCGCCGCCACGATGAGCGGCCCGACGGTGAAGAGGACCTCTTCCCCCACGGCGTCGAGGCTGTAGGCGCGCGTCCGCATCCGCGCGTCGGGCACGAGCGCCGCCCACACGACGCGCATGGCGGCGCCCAGCGGCGGCATCGCGAGCCCGGCGAGTGCGGCCGCTGCGACGACGACCGCGACCGGGGCGCCGACGCGGACGACGGCGAGCACCCCGAGGAGCCCGAGCGCGTGGACGACCGCGAGCGCCACGAGCACGGGACGCTGGCCGCGGGCGTCCACGAGTCGCGCACGCACGGGCGACGCGAGGACGTTGGCGAGGCCGAACGCGCCGGTCGCGAGGCCGGCGGCGGCGAAGGAACCGGTGCGCGCCTGGACGAGGAGCAGCAGCGCGAGCGCGACCATCGCGAAGGAGAGGCGGCCGAGCATCGCCGGGAGGAACACGCGCAGCGCACCGGGGAGCGCCAGCACGGCGAGGTAGCCGGTGCGGGCGGGCGGCGGCGGGCGGCTCGCGGCCACGCCGTCGCCGGATCCGCGGTCGCGCCCGGTGCCGGGGCGGCGGAGGTCGGTCTCGTCGGCGGGCACCCGCCATCCGACCACGCCGAGGGCGCGGGTGTCGAGCGTGCGCTCCGAGACGAGCGGACCACGCCCCGCGACGACCCCGGCGCCGTCAGGGGCGCGGCGCGGACGCCGCCAGCGTCGAGAACGCCACGCGGACCAGGGCGGACTCCGCCGCCTCGAGCTCGGCGCGGACCACCTCGGCGAGGGGCTCCCTCTCCTCGGCGAGGATCCAGGCGGCGTAGCCGTCGTAGTACGCGCGCACGCCGAGGTCCGCGAGGACGCCCGCCTGGCGGCCGTCGCCCAGCCGGTCCGAGAGTGCGGCGTGGAGCGCGTCGGTGACGGCGGATCGCTTGTGGACTGCGCGCTCGCGCAGCTCCGGGCTCGCGGGGATGACGGAGGCGAGGCCCTGCCGGATCACCCGGCGGTCCTCCGTGTGCACCGCGCAGAGCGGCAGGATCCCCGCGTGGAGCGCCTCGAAGGGCGTGCTCGTGCGCGGGGCGGCTGCCACCCCGTCGGCGGCGAGCGCGACCAGCTCGTCCTGGCCCTGGAACAGGATCTCCCGCTTGTCGGCGAAGTGCCGGAAGAGCGTGGTCCTGGTCACGTTCGCGCGGTCGGCGATCTGCGCCGCGGTGGTGGCCTCGTAGCCGCGCTCGACGAACAGCTCGACGGCGGCGCGCAGGAGGCGGCCGCGCGTATCCGGTTCCCATCGCGCCATGCATCGAGTCTAGTGATGCGCCCGCGTCGCATCCTTAGCGCGCTCAGCCGCCCAAGCTGTCCCGGACTCCGATCTCACGACCGCCGAATGACGGGACTGAGTCACATCAGGTGTACCGTGATGCATCAGAGTCACATCACCGGGATGGGCTCGTCCGGGGCGCGGCAGATCGCGGTGACCCCGTCATGGACAGGAGCACTCGCATGCGCGCATTCGTCACCGGGGCCGCCGGTTGGATCGGCACCGCCCTCACCACCGAGCTCGTCGCCGCCGGGCACGAGGTCCGCGGCCTGGTCCGCTCGGACGCCTCCGCCGAGAGGGTCCGCCGGATCGGCGCCGCCCCCGTGAGGGGCGACATGGCCGATCACGACCTGCTGGTCGCCGAGGCGCTGGCCGCCGACGCCACCGCGCACCTCGCGTTCACCCTCGACTTCGACGCGTTCGACGCCGCCGTCGAGAACGAGGTGCGCCTCGTCGCGAGGATCGGCGACGCGCTCGAGGGCACGGGCAGGGCGTTCTTCGCCGCGTCCGGCACCCCCACGAGCCTCGGGCAGCTCGCCACCGAGCAGGACGAGCTGGATCCCCAGGGCCCCGCCGGGGTGCGCTCCCGCACGGCCAGGGCGGTGCTGGCCCTGTCGCAGCGCGGCATCCGCTCCGGCCTCGTGCGCATGCCGCGCACCGTGCACGGGCAGGGCGACCGGAACGGCCTCATCGCCGCGCTCGTCGGCCTGGACCGCCGGCTCGGGACCGCCGCCTACGTCGGCGACGGCGCGAACCGGTGGCCGGCGGTGCACATCGGCGACGCCGGGCGCCTGTTCCGAATCGCCCTGGAGACGGCACCGGCCGAATCCGTGCTGCACGCCGTCGGCGAGGAGGGCGTGGCGATGCGCGACGTCGCCGAGGCCATCGGGCGGCTGACCGGCCTGCCCGCCCTCGGCGGTGGACCCGGAGCAGCTGGGTGTGTTCGGCGCCCTGCTCGGCGGCGACCAGCCCGCCTCCAACGTCGCCACCCGTCGTCTCGTCGACTGGGAGCCGACCGGCCCGACCCTGCTCGGCGACATCGAGGCCGGGCACTACACGTCCTGACCGCCTGCGTCCGAGCAGGCCGTGGGGCGGTCCGCCCGCTACCGGACCAGCGGCACCTCGATGAGGAGCGGCGCCTCGGACGCCGTCGTGAGCGCCGCCTCCAGCTCGCCGTGCGTCGCCGCGCGGAGGTGCGTCCAGCCGTAGGCGCGCGCGAGGGACGCGAGGTCCACCCGCTGGGGCGTGAACATGACGCGGTCGATGGCGTCCGGGGCGGCGGTGCGCGACACCTCGAGGCCGTCGAAGATCGTGCCGCCGCCGTCGTTGCCCACGATGACCTGGATCCGCGGGACCCGCTCGCCCGTGCCCAGCAGCAGCGAGCCGACGTCGTGCAGGAGCGTGAGGTCGCCGACGAGCACACGCGTGACGCCCGCGGCGGAGGTGCCGGATCCGGCCTGCGAGGCGAGCGCGACGCCGAGGCCGGTGGAGATGGTGCCGTCGATGCCGGCGAGGCCGCGGTTGGCGTGCACGCGCACGCGCTTGCCGGGGAGCGCGCGGTCGGCCTCGCGGATGAGGCGCGACGCCCCGAGCACGAGCCGGTCGTGCGGCCAGGTGGCCTGCCACACGGCGCGCACGAGGTGCCGGCGCGTCACGTCGGCGCGCACGGCGGCGAGCTCCGCGCGCGCGAACTCGCGGCGCTCGGCGGGGGTGGTGCCGGCCGGGACGAGCGGCGCGGCGTCGGCGTCGGTCGCCTGGTCGAGGATCGCGCGGCTCTCCGTGACCCAGGTGCCGAGCCAACGGCGGGCCTCGGTCGGATCGGCGGGCTCGCCGACCACGCGCACGGCGGCCGGGTGGGCGGTGACGCGGTGGCGCGGGTCGTAGTCCTCGCCGCCGGTGGATCCGACGACGATCGCCTCGACGTCGTCGCGCCCCACGAGCAGCGGGACCTCGCGCGTGAGGGTGGGATGCCCGAACACGACCACGCGCTCGACGCGGTCGCCGAAGCCGGGGCGGGCGAGCAGCTCCCGGAAGGAGACGACGAGGTTCGGGCCGAAGTGGGATCCGCTGCTGATCTCGGCGGCGAGCGGCCAGCCCCCGGCGCGCGCGAGCGCCTCGGCGGCCTCGCCCGCGGCGTGCCCGGCGACCACGAGCGTGCGCGGGCCGTGCGGGAGGTCGAGGACGTCGGCGGGGTCCGCGGCGGCGGCACCGGCGGCGGCCTCGGCAGCGTCGGCCTCGGCAGCGGCGCGGGCCTCCGCGGCCGCCGCGGCGAGGTCCGGCACGCGGACGCTCAGCGGATCGCGGAAGGCGGCGTTCACGTGCACGGGCGTCCGCTCGTCGCGCGCCCGGCGGTACGCGTCGCGGGCGATGACGGCGTCGCGCGCGAGGTCGTCGTCGGTCTCCTCGGGCGCCGGCACGTCGACGCCGACGACGCGGTCGCCGAACATCCCCGGCTGGCGCGTGGTCTGGTTGCTCGCGATGCCGCGGAGCTCGGCGGGCCGGTCGGCCGTGAGCAGCAGCATCGGGACGCCCGAGTGCCACGCCTCGAGGACGGCCGGGTGCAGGTTCGCGACGGCGGTGCCGGACGTGGTGATGACGGGCGCGGGACGGCCGGACTCGACGCCGAGCCCGAGGGCCAGGAACCCGGCGGCGCGCTCGTCGATGCGGACGTGCAGGCGCACGCCCTCGACGCGCTCCAGCTCGGCCGCGACGAGCGCGAGGGCCTGGGAGCGGGATCCGGGGCACAGCACCACGTCGGTGACGCCCTCGCGGACGAGCGCGAGCAGCATCGCGACGGCGCGGTCCGTGGACGGGTTGCCGGTGCGGGGTGCGGTGGAGGACGGGCGGGAGTCGGTCGTGGTCACCGGCGGTCAGGCGTCCCGGCGGCCCGGCGCGCGGTCGTCGTCGTCCGGGCTGGGGCGCGGGGATCCGCCGGGCGCGCCCGGGGCGGGCGGGCTGTCGGGCCCGTCGCTGTCGAGGTCGGCGAGCTCCTGCTCGAGGCGGCGGATCCGCTCCTCCTCCGAGCGCGTGCGGCCGAGGCCGGAGAGGAAGTCGGGGTCGTCGTCCGGACCGAGGCGGCGGCCGGAGGCCCGGGCGAGGTCCGTGCGGTCCTTGCCGATCGTGAGCCAGAGGATGCCGCCGATGAGGGGCACCAGGACGACCACCGCGATCCAAGCGGGCTTCGGGAGCCCGCGCATGCGGGTCCGCGGCGTCAGGGAGGTGTCCACGATGACGAAGACCGTGAAGAACACGATCACGACGGCGAGACCGATCAGCAGGCGGGGCATCTCCCGATGGTAGCTCCGCAACCGGGGAGGCAGCCGGGCGTCCAGCGAGCGGGAAGGGGCGCGGGTCGGGCACGCGCGGGGCGGCGACGCGAGGACCGCCGGGATGCCGCCCAGCCGTCCGACCTATGCTGACCCGGTGAGTTCCCGTCGCTACTGGCTCGTCTACACCGTCGTCCGCATCCTCCTGTTCGCCGTCCCGTTCGGCCTCGTGGTCGCGGTGAGCCCGGACTTCTGGCCCCTGGCCGCCGTCATCGGCGCGGTGGTGTCGTTCTGCGGGTCGTACATCTTCCTGCGCCCCCAGCGCGAGGCGATGGCACGGGACCTCGAGGCCGTCGCCGCGGGCCGACGCAAGCCCGTCGCGGACGACGACTCCGAGGACGCCGCGGTCGACGCCGCGGAGCGCCGGGCACGGGCAGCGGGATCCCCCGACGCCGCCGCGCGCGACGCCGGCGCCTCGGGCGGCTCGGGCGCTGCCACCCCGCGCGCCGACGGCGAGGGCGAGCGCAGCTGACGCGGTCCCCTCGGGGGCTGGAGCCGAAGCACCGGCTCCCGGTACGCTCGTGCCCGCATCAGCCACCATGTCGAGGAGGATCCGCACCCGTGAGCGCCGGCCCCCTCGACCTCGCCTTCACGGCGCCCATCGGCGTCACCGTGAAGGGCGACCTCTGGTCCTGCGTCGAGGTGCCCGGCTCGGTCGAGCTCCTCGGCACGGGCAAGGCGGTGAAGGTCGTCGCGACCGTGGACGGCGAGCCGCTCACGGCCGGCCTCCTGCCGACCGGCACGGGTGGTCACATGCTCTCCATCAGCGCGGGGCTGCGGAGGAGGCTCGGCAAGGACGTCGGGGATCCGGTCGCCGTCCACCTCACCGAGCGCCTGACCTGACCGCCGGACGGACCGCGCCGGCGCCGTCCTGCGGCACCGATCGGCGCGTGCCCGCTCAGAACGCGAACGCCGCCCCGAGGCCGAGTCCGAACGTGAGGGCGGCCATGCTCGTGAGTTGCAGGGAGAGGATCAGCTCCTTGGGGGTGCGGCCGGTGCACGCGATGATCGCGGCCGGGAGCGCCAGCACGAGCGTGAACAGCACGAGCAGCGACCTCGGGTAGAAGAGGCCGAAGAAGACGACGACCGCGTAGGCGATCGCGATCTCGACGCAGTAGACGATGCGCGACCCGCGCGGGCCGAGACGCACCGCGAGGGTGCGCTTGCCGACCTTGCCGTCCTGCTCGATGTCGCGGATGTTGTTGACCATGAGCACCGCGCACGCGAAGCCGCCCGCCGCGACGCCGCCCAGCCAGCCCTCGCCCGTGATCCGGCCGATGAGGATGAACTGCGTGCCCGCGGTCGCGACCAGGCCGAAGAAGACGAAGACCACCACGTCGCCGAGCCCGGCGTAGCCGTACGGCTTCTTCCCGCCGGTGTAGTAGTAGGCCGCGACGATCGCGACGGCGCCCACGGCGAGCAGCCACCAGTGGCCGGTGATCAGCACGATCACGAGACCCGCCACGGCGGCGAGGCCGAAGAAGGCCAGCGCGACGGTGAGCACGGTGCGGGGCTTCGCGGCGCCGGATCCGGTGAGGCGGGCGGGGCCGACGCGGACGGCGTCCGTGCCGCGGATCCCGTCGGAGTAGTCGTTGGCGTAGTTCACGCCGACCTGCAGCAGCACCGCGACGGCGAGGCAGAGGAGCGCGAGGCCGAGGTCGACGCCCTCGTCGGGGCCCATCGCGCGGGCGGCTCCCGCGCCGATGGCGACGGGGGCGACGGCGAGCGGGAGGGTGCGGATGCGGGCGCCGGAGATCCAGTCCCGCGCCGTCGCCTTCCGGACCTGGGCCGGGTTCCCCGAGCGCGCCTTCGCCGGGGATCCCGGACGGGTGCGGGCGGAGGACGAGGGGGCCGTGCGGGTGCGCTTCTTCTTCTGTGCCACGAGGGGCGATCCTACGCGGCGGGCCGATGCGCGGCCGCGCCGACGGGGCGCGCCGGGCCGATGCCGAGCGCTAGCGGCTGCCGCCCGCGGGCGACGGCGCCCAGCCGGTGGCGGGGCAGTTCCAGCGCATGATCGCGTGGCGGCCGTGCTCGAAGCCGAGCTCGCTGAGCGTCGAGGTCGAGAGGGTGAGGATCCCGCCGGCCTCCGGGGGCAGGCCGACCCAGGCGACGGCGAGAGCGCGGATCACGTGGGCGTGCGCGACGAGCAGCACGTCCTGGCCGGACTCCAGCACCGGCAGCACGCGCTCGAGGACCTGGAGGACGCGGTCGCGGACCTGCTGGGCCGTCTCGCCGGGGGTGTCGCCCGCGGGCACGCCGTCGGTCCAGAGGTCCCAGTGGCCGCGCTCGGACTGGATGTCGGCGGTCGTGCGGCCCTCGTACGCGCCGTAGTCGAACTCGACGAGGCGGTCGTCGACCTCGGCCTGCTCGCGGTAGCCGATGAGCTCGGCCGTGCGGAGCGCACGGGACCGGGGGCTGGCGAGCACCAGCCCGAAGTCCGTGCCCGCGAGCACGGCGCCGACGGCCCGCGCCTGCTCCTCGCCGGTCTCCGTGAGGGGGATGTCGGTCGTGCCGGTGTGGCGCCCGTTGACGCTCCACTCGGTCTGGCCGTGGCGCACCATGACGATGCGGCCGCGCACCTTCTCCTGCCACTCGGGGGTGCCGGGGATCTCCGCGCGGGCGATGGCGGCGTCCACCTCCGCGTACATCGGCGCGACGTCGTCGCGGGCGAGGCGCTTGGCGGTGGCGGGGTTCATGCCGGTCATGCGGGGTCTCCTCCGTCGTCCGGGCGGGGGGGGTCGGACGACATCCGACTCTACGCCCGCGGATCCGACGGGCTCAGTGCACGTGCTCGAGGAGGTCGAGCCCGACCACGCCCAGGGCGTCGCGCACGGCGAGCCGGGCGCGGAGGTCCGCGTCGTCGAAGTGCACCATGACCGCGTACGCGACCGCGCCGCGCGGGCCGCGGAGCACGCCCGCCTCCGCGCGCACGCCCGCGTCGACGCCCGTGCAGTCGACGAGCGCCATGCCGTGCTCGCCGCCGCGGCTGACGAGCGCGTCCAGCCCGAAGGAGGCCGCGACCATCGACCGGTCGGTGTTGAGCGCGAGCCAGCCGACCACGCGCGTGCTCGTCTCCTCGTCCACCACCTCGCCGTGCACGAGCGAGGCGAAGAGCGACGCGAGCTCGCGGGCGGACCCGACGGAGAGCTGCGGGGCGTCGTCCGGCCCGCGGCTGCCGCGCGCCTCGTCGAGGAGGGCCGTGCGGCGCAGGCCGAGCGACTCGGCGCGCGTGCGCACCGCGTCGAGGCCGACGAGGCCGAGGAGCGCGTTCGTCGCGGCGGCGTCGCCGGTCGCGCCGACGAGGGACGCGAGGTCGGTGACGGGCAGCGACGGCACCACGAGGTGGCGCCACAGGCCCGCCGTGCCGCCCTCGTCGCCCGGCCGGCGGTCGACGAGGTGCAGCGGCGACAGGTCGCCCGAGGTCATGCGCGCCGACAGCTCCACGAGGAGCAGCACGCGGCCGAGGCCGGCGGCGGGCAGCGCCACGTGATCGTCGACGGCGAGCACGACGTCGCCGGAGTCGAGGTCGACGGCGCGGGCGGCGACGCGCATCCCGTCGAGGGCCAGGCCGCCGAGCGCACGGAAGGCCGGCCGGAACGCGAGCACGGGCTCGTGCCCGCGGTGGCGCGCGACACCGCCCCCGGTGTGCCGGGGGCGGCGTCGCGGAGCCTCGCCGGTGGGCGCCATCGGCCGCGCGTCACCAGATGGTGACGCGGGCCTCCTCGTCGAGCCACAGGCCGTCGCCCGGCTGCACGTCGAACGTCTCGTAGAACGCGTCGATGTTGCGGACGATCTGGTTGCAGCGGAACTCGTTCGGCGCGTGCGGGTCGATGGCGAGCAGGCGCATCACCTCGGCGTCGCGGCCCTTCTGCTGCCAGGCCTGCGCCCAGGAGAGGAAGAAGCGCTCCGCGCCCGTGAGGCCGTCGATCACCGGCGGCTCCGCGCCCTCGAGCGAGAGGAGGTACGCCTTCCACGCGATGGAGAGGCCGCCGAGGTCGCCGATGTTCTCGCCGATCGTGAGCGCGCCGTTGACGTGCGGGGCGCCCTCGGCCGTCAGCTGCGCGGGCACGAGCGCGTCGTACTGCTGGATCAGCGACGCCGTGCGCTCCTCGAACGCCGCGCGGTCGGCCGGGGTCCACCAGTCGGTGAGGCGGCCGTCGCCGTCGTAGCGGGAGCCCTGGTCGTCGAACCCGTGGCCGATCTCGTGGCCGATGACCGCGCCGATCGCACCGTAGTTCGCGGCCGGGTCGCGCGCCTCGTCGAAGAACGGGAACTGCAGGATCGCGGCCGGGAACACGATCTCGTTGAAGCCGGGGTTGTAGTACGCGTTGATGGTCTGCGGCGTCATGAACCACTCGTCGCGGTCGAGCGGCGCGCCGATCTTGGCGAGCTCGCGGCGCGTCTCGAAGCGGGCGGTCGCGCGCACGTTGCCCACGAGGTCCGTCGGGTCGATCTCGAGCGCCGAGTAGTCGCGCCAGCGGTCCGGGAAGCCGATCTTCGGCGTGAACTTGTCGAGCTTCTCCAAGGCACGCCCGCGGGTCTCCGCCGTCATCCAGTCGAGGCCGGAGATGGAGTCGCGGTAGGCCTGGACGAGGTGCCCGACGAGCACGTCCATCTCGGCCTTGGCGGTGCGGGAGAAGTGGCGGTCGACGTAGATCCGGCCGATGGCCTCGCCCATGGATCCCTCGACCAGCGAGACGCCGCGCTTCCAGCGCACGCGCTGCTCGGGCGCGCCGGTGAGCGTGCGGCCGTAGAAGTCGAAGGACGCCTCGGAGAAGGCCGTCGGGAGGAGCGCCGCGTTCGAGCGGACGACCTGCCAGGTGAGCCAGTCGCGGAGCGCCGGGATCTCGTCGGCGGTGAGGAGCGCGCCGAGGCCCTCGGCGAAGCTCGGCTCGCGGAGCACGACCTCGTCGAGGGCGCCCTCGGGCACCTCGAGGGCGTCGCGCCAGACGTCGAGGTCCGCGCCGGCCGGCTTCTGGACGAGTTCGCGGAGCTCGGCCCACGTGACGAGGTTGTAGGTGGCCTGGCTGTCGCGGGTGCGGACGTTGTCCCAGTGGGCGGCGGCGATGCGGGTCTCGAGGTCGAGGATCCGGTCGGCGCGTCCAGCGGGGTCGTCGAGCTGCGCGAGGCCGAGCATGCGCTCGACGAACGCGCGGTAGGCCGTGCGGATGCCGGCGTGGCCCTCCTCGCGGTAGTAGCTCTCGTCGGGGAGGCCGATGCCGCCCTGCTCGACCTGCACGACGTAGCGCTCGGGATCGCCCGGGTCGTTGTCGACGAAGAGGCCGAGGAGGCCGCTCACGTTCGTCCGCTCGAGCTCGCCGAGCGTGCGGAGGAAGGACGGCACGTCGGTGACCGCGGCCGCCGCCTCGAGCTGGTCGCGGATGGGCTCGATGCCGAGCGACTCGACCCGCTCCTCGTCCATGAAGCTCGTGAAGAGGTCGCCGGACTTGCGCTCCTCGGTGCCGGGCGCGGCGTCGACGGCCTCCTCGATGATCACGCGCACGGCCTCCTCGGCCGCCTCGGCGAGCTGGTGGAACGAGCCCCAGCGGGCCTTGTCGTCGGGGATCTGGGTGCGGTCGAGCCAGCGGCCGTTCACGTGGAGGTAGAGGTCGTCCTGGGGCCGGACCCCCTCGTCCAGCTCGTCGGTGCGGATCCCGGTCGGAGGTGTCTCGGCGCTCATGCGCACGAGCCTATGCGCCTTCGCCGGACCGCCGCCCGGAGCTGTGTCAAGCGCGCTTGACACGCCGTCGACGTCAAGCTAGCTTGTCATCCATGCGCAGCGAGGTGAGGGAGCTCCGGACGGCCGCCGGACTCTCCCAGCAGGCGCTCGCCGACGCGCTGGGCGTCTCCCGCCAGACCGTCAACGCGATCGAGACGGGCCGCTACGACCCGTCGCTCGGGCTCGCCGTGAAGACGGCCCGCTTCTTCCACCGGACCGTCGAGGAGGTCTTCCATGTCGAAGACGACTGAACGGCGCGGGATCTCCCGCGTGAACGTGCTGCTGGTGTCCGTGTTCCTGGGCGGCGCGCTGGTCTGCGCGGTCACGGCCAACGTGCCGGGTGCCATCCTGCTGGCGGCCTTCGGCATCCTGGGGCTCGCCGGCGCCCTCTACGCGGCACGGCCGGGAGCGCGCGACGTCACGCGCATCAACGGCCTGGAGTACCGGGACGAGCGGGACGGGCGGCTGGCGCAGCAGGGCTTCGCGGTCGTCGGCGTCGCGGCGCTCGTCATCTCGGTGGCCGCCTTCGTGGTCACGACGCTGATGGGCCGTGTGGACGGGTTCATCCTCGGGCAGACGATGGCGCTGGCCGTGGTGTGGGGCATCGCGAACTCGGTGGTCGTCCGCCGGAGCTGAAGCCGATCGAGCCGGATCCGCCCGCCGAAACGCCGCCGCAACACGGCGTCGGTACGCTCGCGGATCGGGGCGTCTCCCCACACACCCGCGCGGAAGCAGGCGAGCATGGCCCGACAGATCTGGACCCTCCACGGCGACGGCAAGGCGGTGGACGCCTCCGCGGTCGTCGGCCCCGGCGAGCGCCTCACCTGGCCGCGCACCATCGGGCTCGGGATGCAGCACGTGGTCGCCATGTTCGGCGCGACCTTCCTCGTGCCCGTGCTCACGGGGTTCCCGCCCACCACCACGCTGTTCTTCTCCGGGATCGGGACGCTCCTCTTCCTCCTCATCACCCGGAACCGGCTGCCCAGCTACCTCGGGTCGTCGTTCGCGTTCATCGCGCCGATCCTCGCGGCCAACGCGGCTACGGCGTCGGGCGGCGGCGGCGGCATCGGCGCGGCGCTCGCGGGGATCGTGGCGGTCGGGATCCTGCTGGCGGTGGTCGGCGGCATCGTGCAGCTCACGGGCACCGGCTGGATCGACGCGCTGCTCCCGCCCGTGGTCGCCGGCGCGATCGTGGCGCTCATCGGCTTCAACCTCGCCTCCGCGGCCCGCGACAACTTCGAGCAGGCGCCGGTGACGGCGACCATCACGCTCGCCGCCGTGATCCTCTCCACCGTGCTGTTCCGCGGGATCCTCGGCCGTCTCTCCATCGTGCTCGGCGTGGTCATCGGGTACGTCGTGGCCGTGATCCGCGGCGAGGTCGACTTCTCGGCGATCGCCGACGCCGCGTGGATCGGGCTGCCGGAGTTCACCGCGCCGGAGATCACGCCGCAGTTCTGGGCGCTGCTGCCCGCGTTCCTTCCCGTCGTGCTCGTGCTCGTCGCCGAGAACGTGGGCCACATCCGCGGGGTCGCGCAGATGACCGACGGGAGCGTGAACAAGCTGACCGGGCGCGCGCTCCTCGCCGACGGCCTGGCGACCGTGCTCGCGGGCCTCGGCGGCGGATCCGGCACCACCACCTACGGCGAGAACATCGGCGTGATGGCGGCCACCCGCGTCTACTCGACCGCCGCGTACTGGGTCGCGGGCGCGTTCGCCGTGCTGCTCGGCCTCTCCCCCAAGGTCGGCGCCGTCATCAACACGATCCCCGCGGGCGTGCTCGGCGGCGTGACCACCGCGCTGTACGGGCTCATCGGGATCATCGGCGTGAAGATCTGGATGGACAACAGGGTCGACTTCTCGAAGCCGGTCAACCAGCTCACGGCGGCGACCGCGCTGATCGTCGCGATCGCGCCCTTCACCTTCACGCTCGGCACCGTCTCGTTCAACGGCATCGCGCTCGGCACCATCGCCGCGATCGTCGTCTACCACGTGATGCACACGGTCGCGCGGCTGCGCGGGACCGACTAGCGGCGGCCGAGCGCGCGGCGGGCCGCGGGCGGGCGGGGCGCCGGGTCAGAGCCCGAGCAGCCGCTCCAGCGCCGGATCCTCGAGGGAGTCGAGCACGAGGTCCGCGCCCGCGTCGCGGAGCTCGTCGGCCGAGTAGTGGCCGCTCGCCACGCCGACCGCGGTCGCGCCCGCGTCGTGCGCGGACGTGATGTCGTTCGGGGTGTCGCCGACCACGAGGACCTCCTCGCGGGCAGGCTCGGCGCCCCGGAGAGTCCCGGCGGTCGCGATGGCACGGCGCACGACGTCGACCCGGTCGGGCGAGTCGGATCCGTACGCGCCGAACACGAAGAACCGGCCGAGGCGGGCGGGCTCCATCTTCGTGCGGGCCGCGCCCTCCATCGCGCCGGAGACGACGCCGAGCACCACGCCCGCGTCGGCGAGCCGGCCGAGCAGCGCCTCCGCGCCGTCGAGCACGCGGTAGCCCTCGGAGACGCGGATGTCGTCGGCGAGGTGCCGGAGGTAGGAGGCGTAGAGGCGCGCGAGCTCGGCGGGCTGGGGATCCCGTCCCATCACTCCGCGGAACGTCGCGGTGCCGACCTGCGGATCCGTCTCCCCCGCCGACGAGTGCTCGCCGATGTCGGCCTCGACGTCGTGGAGGTCGCGGAACGCCATCGCCCAGCTGCGCGCGCCGGAGCCGCCCGTGTGGATGAGGGTCTCGTCGATGTCGAAGAGGACGGCGGGCGGGATGCGATCGGTGTCGGCCATGCGTCCATCGTGCTCCGGCCCGGAGCCCGCGAGCAGGGGGTGGACGCGCGGCGGCGACCCGGGATCAGGAGCGGCGCGCGCGGACCCGCTCGGTGGTGCGGGCGATGACGCGGAGGCTGTCGATGAGCGTCGCGATCTGCTCGCGGCTGAGGTCGGCGAGCACCTCGTCCTCGTCGGCCACGAGGCGGCGCATCGCGCGGTCGACGCGCTCGATCCCGAACGGCGTGAGGACCACGAGCCGGCTGCGGCCGCCCGCCGGATCCTCCTCGCGCGTGATGAAGGAGCGCGCGGTCAGCCGGTTCACCCGGTGCACGAGGCTGCCCGTGTCGGTGCCGAGCCGCTCGGCGAGCCCGGCGCGCGTGAGGCCCGCGTCGCCCTGCTGGCGGAGCACGGACAGGAACTCGAACTCGCTCGTGGTGAGGCCCTCGGCGGCGAACGCGCCCTCGCGGATCCGCTGCATCTGCGGCAGCAGGCGCCGGAGCCTCGACACCACGTCGAGCGGCGCGAAGTCGACGTCGGGCATGGCCGCACCCCACGCGTCGATCACCAGGTCGACGTCGTCGTCATCCTTCATCGGGACTCCCACCGTCTCGTCCACGGTACCGGGGAGCGGGGCGCCGCGGGCCCGCCGGCGGATGCGGGGCGCGCAGCGGCTGGTGTGCCGTGCGGGGGCCGCGTCGCGCGACGTCGCGGACGGCCGATGCGACACGCCCTCCGGCAGGATGTCCGCATGACCCGGCCGCTCCCCCTCCCCGACCGCCCGCTGGTGCTCGACGGCGGCCTCGGCACGCTGCTGGAGGCGCGCGGGCACGACCTGTCGGATCCGCTGTGGAGCGCACGCGTGCTCGCCGACGAGCCCGATGCGGTCCGGGCGGCGCACGAGGAGTACTTCCGGGCGGGAGCGGACGTGGCGATCACGGCGTCGTACCAGGTGGGCTTCGCGGCCTTCGCGCAGCGCGGCCTCGACGCCGCCGCGACCGAGGAGCTGCTGCGCGCGAGCGTGCGGCTCGCCGCGGAGGCCCGGGACCGGGTCGCCCGGGACGACGCGGGCGCCCCGCGCGAGCGGTGGGTCGCCGCGTCGGTCGGCCCGTACGGCGCGACGCTCGGCGACGGATCGGAGTACCGGGGATCCTCGGGCCTCACGCGCGCGGAGCTCGGCCGCTGGCACGCGCCCCGGTTCGCCGTGCTCGCCGACGCGGGCGCCGACCTCCTCGCCTGCGAGACGATCCCGAGCCTCGACGAGGGCGCCGCGCTGGTGGACCTCGCGCGCGGCTCGGGCGCCGCCGTCTGGCTCGCGTTCACGGTGGCCGACGGCCGGCTGCGCTCGGGCGAGCCGATGCGCGAGGGGTTCGCGCTCGCGGAGGAGGCCGACGAGGTCGTGGCCGTGGGGATCAACTGCGCGCACCCGGACGAGGTGCCGGCCGCGATCGCCGCGGCCCGGAGCGCGACGGACCGGCCCGTGGTCGTCTACCCGAACTCCGGCGAGCGCTGGGACGCGGTCGCGCGCGGCTGGCACGGCGACCCGGCTCTGCCGTCCGTCGAGGCGTGGATCCGGGCGGGCGCCTCGCTCGTCGGCGGCTGCTGCCGCGTGGGTCCCGACGAGATCCGGCGCATGCGGGATGCGCTGGGCTGACCGCGGCGCACCCTCCCACCCGATGCGCGACGGCGCAAGCAGGAGCGCCCCAATCGCGCCCCACCTGCGCGCCGTCGTCCGCGCGCGGTCGCGGGCATCGACGCGGATCCGCCCTGCCCCGGTTCCCAGGGGATGCGGAGGCTTCCCACCGGGCGTCCAGGCGGGCGCGCCGGGATGGGTCCCGCACATCGCACCGATGACCGGGCTCCGCTGGGGAGCCCCGACAGGAGGACGATCCGCATGACCATCACCCGCAGCTCCGCCCGCACCCTCGGCTCGATCGGCGCCGCCGCCGCTCTCGTGGCCGTCGGCCTCGCCATCCCGAGCGCCGCCAACGCCGTCCCCACCGAATGCGAGCCGGGGACGACCACCACCAGCCTCACGAGGACGGCCAGCGACCGCGTCGTCGCGGGCTCGCAGACGTCGACCGCGACGACGGGCGGCCCGCTCTCGGCCACGGTCTCCGCCGACGTCACGCGCGGGTCCGAGGTCTCCGCCGGCGCGTCGATCAGCGCGCTGATGGGCGCCATCTCCGCGCAGGTCAGCGCCACCGCGACCGAGTCGGCGTCGTGGTCGGCGGGATCGACGCTCGGCCCGGTCGAGGTCCCCGCGGGCGGCACGCTCACCGCGACCTACGGCTTCGAGGACATCTCCTGGCAGGGCACCACGGCCACGTGCCAGAGCTCGGGGCAGATGGGCCCGGCGCAGACCGTGTACGGGAAGGTGCAGGGCGCGACCTGGGTCGACTACGCCGTCGGCTGATCCGCGATCCGCTCCGGCATCCCCGCCGCGCATGACGACGCCCGCCCCTTCGAGGGGCGGGCGTCGTCGTGCGCGGATCCGCCTCGGGTGCGGATCCGA
Organism: Clavibacter sp. B3I6; assembly: GCF_030816895.1. Taxonomy (NCBI): domain Bacteria; kingdom Bacillati; phylum Actinomycetota; class Actinomycetes; order Micrococcales; family Microbacteriaceae; genus Clavibacter; species Clavibacter sp. B3I6. The sequence continues at coordinate 2,374,598 of NZ_JAUSYL010000001.1, read as the reverse complement.
TCGTCGGCTAGGCGCCGGCGACCGCCTGGCGGAGGCCCTCGGCGAGCGAGGTGGTGGAGCGGCCGAGGAGGCGGGAGAGGTCGCCCGTCTCGTCGTCGAGCTGGCCGGCGGCCGTGGCGGCGTCGAGGCCCACGACGAAGCCGATCGTGCCCTCGTCGAGGCCGGCGTCGCCGAGGATCCGCGCGTGCTCGTCGGAGTCGACCCGCGAGACGGGGACGGGCTGGCCGATGATGCCGGAGATCGCCTGGGCGAGGTCGTCCTGCGTCCAGCGCTCGTCGCCCGCGAGCTCGAGCGTCCGCCCGGCGAGCGAGTCGTCCATGGCCGCGACCGCGATGCCCTCGGCGAAGTCGGCGATGGTGGCGCTCGCGACGACGCCGTCGCCCGCGCTCGTGAGGAGCGCGCCGGACTGCTTCACGGCGTCGACCGTGGCGGCGTAGTTCTCCGTGTACCAGCCGTTGCGGAGGAGGGTGACGGGGACGCCGGAGGCGGCGAGGACCTCCTCGGTGGCCTTGTGCTCGCCCGCGATGAACAGCTCGGTGGTGGTGGCGCGGAGGACGCTCGTGTAGAGGATCCGGCCGACGCCCGCGGCCGCCGCGGCCTCGATGGCGGTGGTGTGCTGCGGCACGCGCTGGCCGACCTCGCTGCCGGAGACGAGCACGAGGGTGTCGCCGGGCTGGATCGCCGCGGTCACGCTGTCGGCGTCGGAGTAGTCGAGGCGGGCGGTGCGGACGCCCTGCGCGGCGAGCTCGCCGAGGGCCTCGGGGCGGCGCGCGGTGGCCAGGATGTCGGAGGCGGCGTAGCCGCGGGCGAGGAGGGACGCGACGATGCGCGATCCGAGGCGGCCGGTGGCGGCGGTGACGACGATGGTCATGGGATGCCTTTCAAGTCGGGGGACGAGCGGTTCGCCCGGGACAACCGGGGTGACGGCGAAGAGCTTCCCACAGGGAGGTACCCACTTTCAGGTAAGTTGATCGGATGCGCGACATGAGCTTCCGGGTCACCCGCGACCGGCCCGGCGTGACCGAGGGCCGCTACCCCGCGAACTGCCCGTCGCGCACGCTGCTCGACCACGTCACGAGCAAGTGGGGCGTGCTCGTCCTGCTCGCGCTCGGCGAGGGGTCGCACCGGTGGGGCGAGCTGCGCCGGGAGATCGAGGGCATCAGCGAGAAGATGCTCGCCTCCACGCTGCGGACGCTCGCGGAGGACGGCTTCGTGATCCGCGAGGCGCAGCCCACCATCCCGCCGCGCGTCGACTACCGGCTCACCGAGCTCGGGCACGAGGCGTCCGCACGGCTGATCCCGCTCATGGACCTCGTGGCGGACATGGCCGAGCGCGCCGAGGGCGCGGCACCCGACGCCGGCGACGCTGCCGCCGCCGCCGCCGCCGCGCGGTCGCCGGAGGCCCCGGTCCGTCCCTAGGCTGGAGACCCGCGCCGACGCCTCGTCCGGCCGGAGGAAGATCCGCCGAATGCCCTCCCCGTCCGCGCCGACGCTGTCGCGCACGTCCGCCCCGCCCCGTGAGATCCGCCGTGCGCGCGTCGCCGTCGGCGTCCTCTTCTTCACCAACGGCGCGATCTTCGCGAACCTGCTGCCGCGCTACCCCCGCGATCAAGGCCGAGCTGGGGCTCGCGAACGTCGAGTTCGGCGCCGCGGTGGCCGCGTCTCCGCTCGGCGCGCTCATCGCCGGGCTCGCCGCGGGCGTGCTCATCCGCCGGTACCGCTCGGCGCGCGTCGCGGTCGCCGCGACGGTCGTGGCGTCCCTCGGGATCCTGCTCGCCGGCCTCGCGCCCGGGTGGGCCGTGCTCGCCGGCGCCCTGTTCCTCGCGGGCGCCATGGACTCGATCACCGACGTCGCGCAGAACTCGCACGCGCTGCGGGTGCAGCGGCTCTACGGGCGGTCGATCATCAACTCGTTCCACGCGGTCTGGTCGATCGGGGCGGTGTCGGGCGGGATCATGGGCGCGGCCGCCGCGCAGATCCGGCTGCCGCTCCCCGTGCACCTGACGATCTCGGCGGTGCTGTTCAGCGCGTTCGCCGTGCTCGCGCTCGCCTGGCTGCTGAAGGGCCCGGAGCCGGAGCCCGGCGAGGGCGGCGCGGCCCACGCGCACGCGCCCGCGTCCGCCGCGGATCCCGAGGACGGCGTCGCGCGCGCGGCCGGCCCCCGCGCCCTCGGCCTCGTGGCGAAGTACGGCGTGCTGCTGGCGCTCGTGATCATCGCGTCCGGCGGCGCCATCGTCGAGGACGCCGGCAGCTCCTGGTCGGCCATCTACCTCTCGGGCGACCTCGGCGCGAACGCGTTCGTCGCGGGCCTCGGCTTCATCTCGCTGCAGGGCATGCAGTTCATCGGCCGGATGCTCGGGGACCGCATGGTCGACCGCTTCGGCCAGCGCGCCATCGCCCGGCTCGGCGGCGTGCTCGTGCTCCTCGGCATGGGCGGGGCGCTCGCGTTCCCGAGCATCGTCGGCACGATCGTCGGCTTCGGCGTCGCGGGGTTCGGCGTCGCGACGCTCATCCCGGCCGCGATGCAGGCGGCGGACGAGCTGCCCGGCTTCAAGCCCGGCACGGGCCTCACGATCGTCGGCTGGCTGCTGCGCGTCGGGTTCCTGATCTCGCCTCCCGTCGTCGGCGCCATCGCGGACGCGTCGTCGCTCCGCTTCGGCCTGATCTTCATCCCGGCCGCCGGCCTCCTCGTGCTCCTGTTCTCGCGGGTGCTCGCGACGCGGCGGGCCCACCCGGCGGCGCAGGCGGCGCCGGGCGCGGCCGCCTCCTAGGGGCGCGGGGCGCGGATCCGCCGCCCTCAGCGCGACGCGGCGCGCGTGGCCGCGAGCGACCCGAGGAGGGCGAGCGCCTCGGCGCTCGGCGACCCCGCCTCGGCGCGGTACACCACCAGCTCCTGCCCCGGAGCGGCGCGCACGTCGAAGGCGTGGGCGCGGAGGTCGAGCGGGCCGACCTCCGGGTGCAGGAACCCCTTCCGCACCGGCCGCTTGCTCCGCGCGTCCCCCGTCGCCCGGAGGTCCGCGAACTCGGGGCTCGCCGCCGTCAGCTCCCGCACGACGGCCCGGAGGCGCGCGTCGTCCGGCGCCTGGCCCTCGGCGAGGCGCAGCCCCGCGACGGTCGCCGCGGCCGCCGCGGGCCAGTCCGCCCAGAGCGTGCGGGCGGCCGGGTCGAGGAAGAGCATCCGGGCGAGGTTGCCGCGGTGCGCGGCGCCCGCGAACAGGGCGCGGCCGAGCGTGTTGGCGGCCAGCACGTCGTAGGCGCGGCCGAGCACGAGCGCCGGATGCTCCGGCCAGGAGTCGAGGAGCGACAGCAGCTCCGGATCCGCGCGTTCGGACGAGGCGGACGCGGAGGCCGGCGCGGGGGCGAGCCCGGCGAGCCGGAAGAGGTGGAGGCGCCCGTCGTCGTCGAGCCCGAGGACGCGGCCGAGCGCGTCGAGCACCTGCGGCGACGGGTTCGTCTCGCGGCCCTGCTCGAGCCGCATGTAGTAGTCCGCGCTCATTCCCGCGGCGACGGCGACCTCCTCGCGGCGGAGGCCCGCGACGCGGCGGCGGCCGCCCGACGGGAAGCCCGCGTCCTCGGGCCGGGTCGCCGCGCGGCGCGCGCGCAGGTAGTCGCCGAGGTCGTGGGTCATGCCCTGACCCTAGGTCGGCGGGTGCGCGGATGGGTGGGTGCGCCGCACCCGGGAACGCCGCGGCCCTCGGCGGTCGCATCCGGGGATCGAGGGTGGAGGACATGACCGCACACGACACCCCCACCATCACCCTCATCACCGGAGCGAGCAGCGGTATCGGCGCCGCCACGGCCGAGCGCCTCGCCGCCGACGGCCACCACGTCGTCCTCGCCGCCCGCCGCCGGGACCGCCTCGACGCGCTCGTCGCGCGGTTGACCGCGGCCGGCGGATCCGCCCAGGCCGTCGAGCTCGACGTGGTCGACCCGGACGCGCACCGCGCCGTGGTCGACGCCGTCGTCGCCGAGCACGGGCGCCTCGACGTGCTCGTCGCCAACGCGGGCGTCATGCCGCTCTCCCGCCTCGACGCCGGCCTCCTCCCCGAGTGGCGCCGCATGGTCGACGTCAACGTCATGGGCCTGCTCCACGGCATCGCGGCGGCCCTCCCGCACTTCACGCGGCAGGGATCCGGCCACCTCGTGACGATCGCGTCCATCGCCGCCCGCGAGGTGCCGGCGACGAGCGCCGTGTACTCGGGCACGAAGCACGCGGCCCGCGCGATCACGGAGGGGCTGCGGATCGAGTCGCCCGCGGGGATCCGCGTCACGACCGTCAGCCCGGGCGTGACCGAGAGCGAGCTCGCCGACTCGATCACCGACCCGCACGCCCGCGAGGCGATGGTCGCGTACCGGGCCGGCGCGATCCCGGCGTCGAGCATCGCGGCGGCCGTCGCCTTCGCGGTCGGGCAGCCCGCGGAGGTCGACGTCAACGAGATCACCGTGCGCCCGGCGGCGCAGCGATGACCGCGCACCTGGGCCTCTGGTGCACCGCGGACGGCCGCGTCCGCCAGGAGCTGCGCGCCGACGGCCGCTACGTGGAGGCGCGCGGCACCCGCGAGGCCGCGTACACCGGGGACTACGAGGTCGACGGCGATCGCATCGCGTACCGCGACGACACCGGGTTCAGCGCCGACGGCGTCTTCGTCGACGGGGTGCTGCACCACGCGGGCATGGTGATGCGGCGGCGGTGAGGCGGCGGGCGGATCCGCTCACGCATCCGCCGGCGCGCGGATCCGCTCACGGGCTCCTGCGAGTGCGCCCGCCCGCGCGCCGGCCACGGGAGAGTGGGCGGACCGCCCACCCGAGAGGATCGCCATGTCCACCGACCTGCCCGGAGGGCTCTTCCCCCTCGCCGACGACCTCACCGTCACGCGCTTCGGCTACGGCGCCATGCAGCTCGCGGGGCCGCGCGTGTTCGGCCCGCCCGAGGATCGGGACGCCGCGCGCGCCGTGCTCCGCGAGGCGGTCGCGCTCGGGATCACGCACATCGACACGGCCGACTTCTACGGGCCCGGGCACACGAACGCGGTCATCGAGGAGGCGCTGTTCCCGTACCCGGAGCACCTGCACATCGTCACGAAGGTCGGATCCCTGCGCGACGCGAAGGGCCGCTGGCCGCAGGCGCTCTCCCCCGCCGAGCTCCGCCAGGCCGTCTACGACAACCTCACGCACCTGACGCTCGACGTGCTCGACGTCGTGAACCTCCGCGTGGGCGCGTTCGACAGCCCGACCGACGGGTCCGTCGAGGAGCCGTTCACCGCGCTGGCCGAGCTGCAGCGCGAGGGGCTGATCCGCCACCTCGGCGTGAGCAACGTGACCGCCGGGCAGGTGGCCGAGGCCCGCGCGATCGCGCCGATCGTCTCCGTGCAGAACCACTACAACCTCGCGCGCCGCGACGACGACGCCCTCATCGACGAGCTGGCCGCGGCCGGCATCGCGTACGTGCCGTACTTCCCGCTCGGCGGGTTCTCGCCGCTGCAGTCCGAGGTGCTGTCGCGCGTGGCGGCCGGCCTCGGATCCGCGCCGTTGCCCGTCGCGCTCGCCTGGCTCCTGCAGCGGTCGCCGAACGTGCTCGTGATCGCGGGCACGTCGTCCGTCGCGCACCTGCGCGAGAACGTCGCCGGCGCCCGGATCCGCCTGCCCGAGGACGCGCTCGCGGAGCTCGAGGGCATCGGGGGCTGACCGGGCGTCGGCGGGTGTCAGCGGGCCGGGTCGCGTCCCGCCTCGGCCGCCGCGGCATCCGCCACCCGGCGGAGGGCGGCCAGCACGGTGCGCACGGAGGTGCGCGCGAGGGCGTCCGGCCGCGCGAGGACGTCCACGTGGCGGACGAGCGCTACGCCGGACACCGGCCGCAGCACCATCCCGTCGACCGCGAGCGGCGCGGCGGTGGTCCGCGGCATCACCGCGATCGCCGCGCCCGCCCGCACGACCTGCGCGGCGACGGAGAGCTCGTTGATGCGGTGGACGACGTGCGGCACGGCCCCGCTGAGCGCCCCGAGGTGGGCGAGCACCCCGGCGAGGGGGAAGCCCGCCTGCACCGAGATCCACCGCTCGTCGCGGAGCTGCTCCGGCGCGATGGCGGCCGACGCCGCGAGCGGGTGCGACGCGTGCAGGGCGATGTCGAGCGGCTCCACGAGGAGCGGGGTGACCACGAGACGCGACGTCGGCCACGGCGGGTCGTGCGGCAGGCGGTGCGCGACGACGAGGTCGTGATCCGCGGTGAGGCCGGGGAAGGCGTCCTGCGCCACGTCCGCGTCGGCGAGGGAGATCCGCGCGCGATCGCCCACCTCGGCCAGGAGGCGTCCGAACAGGGCGAGCCCCGCGCTGTGGAACGCGGAGACGCGGACGTCGCGGTCCTCGTGGTCGAGGAACGAGCCGACCGCGTCCCGGGCCCCCGCGAGCGCCTCGTCGACGCGCACCGAGGCCACCGCGAGCGCCTCCCCCGCCTCCGTGAGCACGAGCCGACGCCCGCGCTTGACCGTGAGCGGCACCGGGACGCCCGCCTGGAGCGCCGCGAGCTGCTGGGACACGGCGGAGGCGCTGACGCCCATCGCGGTCGCCACGGCGGCCACGCTGCCGCGGTCGCCGAGCTCGCGGAGGAGGCGGAGGCGGGCGGGATCCATGAGCCCTGTCTAACGCATCAGCTCCTGCTAACGCATCGATGAAGACGATGCCGATGGCTCTTCCGAGTCGAAGCGGGGACAGTGGCCGCATGACCTCCCGCGCGCGTGCCGAGCCCGTCGTCGACCTGCTCCTCGTCGGGGTCGCCGCCGTGTGGGGCGCGAGCTTCCTCGCGGCGAAGGACCTCGCCGCCGAGACGGGCGTGCCGGCGGCCGTCGCGCTGCGCTTCCTCGTGGCCGCGGTCGCGACCGGCCTCCTCTGCCTCGCCCGGCGCGAGCGGCTGCCGCGCGGTCGCGGCCTCCTCATCGCCGCGGGCCTCGGGGTGTCGCAGGCCGCGGTCATCGGGCTGGAGACCTGGGGCGTGCACCTCACCTCCGCGACGAACGCGGGGCTCCTCATCAGCCTGGCGCTCGTGATGACGCCCGTGCTCGAGGGCGCCGCCTGCCGCTCGTGGCTCCCGCGGCGGTACTTCGTCGCGGCCGTCGCCGCCGTCGCGGGCGTCGCGCTCCTCGTGTCCGACGGCGGGCTGCGGGCCCCGACCCCGGGCGACGGCCTCGTGATCGCGGCCGCGGCGGTCCGGGCGGTCCACGTCACGGCGAGCGCCCGCCTCACGCGCGGGCGGCGGGAGGGATCGCTCGGCGTGGTGCTCGTGCAGATGGCCGTCTGCGCCGTCGCCTTCACCGTGCTCGCCGGTCCGGACCTACCCGCCGCGGCCGTGCGGCTGGACCCGTCCGGCTGGGCCGACGTCCTCTTCCTGGGCCTCCTCTGCTCGCTGTTCGCGTTCGTGGTGCAGCTCTGGGCGGTGCGGCGGACGTCGGCGTCGCGGGCGAGCATCCTCATGGGCACCGAGCCGGTGTGGGCGCTCCTGGTCGGCGTGCTCGTGGCGGGCGAGGCGATCGGGCCGGCGGGCGCCTGCGGCGCCGCGCTCATCGTCGCCGCGAGCTACGCGGGCCAGGCGATCGAGCGGCGGCACCGCGCGTCCGTCGACGCCGCGCTGGCCCGATCCCGCGATGATGGGCGCATGCCCCTCCCCGCCGCGGTGCCCCGCCTGCGCGATCCCGCCGCATGACCGCGCCCGACCGCCGCTTCCCGCGGAGCGTCTACCGCGAGGGCGTCGAGCCCGACGTGCGGTTCACGCTCGCCAACGAGCGCACGTTCCTCGCCTGGATCCGCACGTCGCTCGCCCTCCTCGCCGGCGGCGTCGCGCTCGAGGCGCTGGGGCTCGGCCTGCAGCCGGGATTCCGGCTCGCGGCGTCGATCGTGCTCATCGCGACCGGGATCCTCGCGCCCGCGCAGGCGTGGATCGGCTGGATGCGCACCGAGCGGGCCCTCCGCCGGGACCGGCCGCTGCCGTCCGCGGCGCTCTCGCTGCCGCTCGGGATCGCCGTCGTCGCCGCCGGGGTGCTCGTGCTGCTGGGCGTGCTGACGGCGTGAGCACCTCCGGCCCGGACGCGCGACCGGAAGGCCGCCCCTCCGACCCCGGCCTGCAGCCCGAGCGCACGGCCCTCGCGTGGCGGCGCACCGCGCTGGCGCTCGTGGTCGGATCCCTGCTCGGGCTCCGCGTGCTCCCGCAGCTCCTCGGGCCGGCCGGCCTCGTCGTCGCAGCGGCCGGGGTGGTCGCCGCCCTCGCCGTGCTCGCGGCCGCGCACGGGCGCTACCGGCGGGTGCACGGGATCCTCACCTCGGGATCCGGCGACCGCCGCGCGCTCCCCGGCGGCGGCCTCCCCGCGCTCGTCGCCGCGCTCACGGCGTGCGCGGGGGCGGCGGCGCTGGTCGTCGCGCTCACGCGCTGAGGCGGTCGAGCCGACCGCCGGACGGGCCCGACGCGACGGGCCGACGCGCCCGCGAGCGCACCCGCACGATCCGGCCATCCGGGGTTCACCCGCCGTCCACCCGGGAGTCGGGGGCGGGGACGGGGGCGCGCATACCTTCGGACCGTGATGCGTCCGCCGTGCCCGGAGGAGACGCCCGAGATCGATGGAGACCCCACATGACCCTCATCCGTGAGACCCACCACCGGCTCCTGCCGGTCCTGTCGCGCGATCCCCACGCACGCGGCAAGCGCAGCACCGTCACCTGCCACCTCAAGTGCGACGACGCCTGCACGAAGCCCGTCCCCAACATCACCGACAACTCCTACTTCCGCGACATCGCGGGCCGCGCCCTGTCGCGCCGCACGCTGCTCGGCGGCGCCGGTGCCGGTGCCCTCGCGATCCTCGTGGCGCAGAACGCCGCCGCCCCGGGCGCCGAGGCCGCCGCCGCGCAGGCCGCGTCCAACCTCCCCTTCACGGCGATCACGCCCGTCGACGCCTCCGTCGACGAGTTCAACGTGCCCACCGGGTACCGCTGGGCGCCGATCATCCGCTGGGGCGACCCGCTCTTCAGCACCACCGACCGCTTCGACGCCGACGACCAGACCGCCCGCCGCGCGTCGCGCCAGTTCGGCTACAACAACGACTACCTCGACATCATCCCGATCAACTCGCGGAACAAGGAGGCGCTCCTCGTCGCCAACCACGAGTACACGAACGAGAACATCATGTTCCCGCCCGCCGCCGACGACGCCGAGCGCGACGAGCAGCGCCGCATCGGCAAGGCGTCGCACGGCATGTCCGTGGTCGCGCTCCGCCGCCAGACGGTCGGCCAGCCGTGGACCTACACGATCGGGCACCACCGCAACCGCCGCATCACCGCGGACACCCCCTTCACCGTGACCGGCCCCGTCGCCGGCTCCCCGGACCTCCGCACGAAGGACGACCCCAAGGGCGTCAAGGTCCTCGGCACCCTCGGCAACTGCGCCGGCGGCACCACCCCGTGGGGCACCGTGCTCTCCGGCGAGGAGAACTTCAACGGCTACTTCCGCACCGCCGGCACCTCCGCCGCCGACAAGCGCTACGGCCTCGGCGACAAGGCCACGAGCCGCGGCTGGGAGTCCATCGACCCCCGCTTCGACGCCCGCACCCCCGGCTACGAGAACGAGCCGAACCGCTTCGGCTACATCGTCGAGGTCGACCCGTTCGAGCCCGGCACGCCGCCCGTCAAGCACACGGCGCTCGGCCGCTTCAAGCACGAGGGCGCGAACGTCATCGCCGGCAAGAGCGGCCACGTCGCGGCCTACATGGGCGACGACGAGCGCTTCGACTACCTCTACAAGTTCGTCTCGCACGACACGATGGTCGTCGGCAGCTCGAGCGCCGACCGCCGCAAGAACAAGCAGCTCCTCACGCGCGGCTCGCTCTACGTGGCGCGCTTCACGGGCGACTCGCCCGTCGCGGAGATCACGGGCACCGGCCAGCTCCCCTCGGACGGCCAGTTCGACGGCATCGGCCAGTGGATCCCGATCGCGGTCGACGGCGTCTGCCCCGTCCCCGGCTTCACCATCGAGGACGCGCTGATCCGCACCCGCCTCGTGGCCGACGCCGTGGGCGCGACCAAGATGGACCGCTGCGAGGACGTGCAGCCCAGCCCCGTCACCGGCAAGGTCTACGTCGCGTGCACCAACAACACCGACCGCGGCAAGGCCGGCAAGGAGGGCGCCACGGAGATGAACCCGCGGACGACCAACCGCGACGGCCACATCGTCGAGATCACCGAGGACGGCGGCGACCTCCGCTCGACGACCTTCTCGTGGAACATCCTCCTCGTCGCGGGCGACCCCGCGAAGAACGAGTCCACCTACTTCGCGGGCTTCCCGAAGGACAAGGTCTCGCCCATCAGCTGCCCGGACAACGTCGCGTTCGACTCCGCGGGCGACCTGTGGATCTCGACCGACGGCGCGCCCAGCACCATCGGCCTCAACGACGGCCTGTTCAAGGTGCCGCTGGAGGGCGCCGAGCGCGGCCACGTGCAGCAGTTCCTCTCGGTCCCGACCGAGGCGGAGACCTGCGGCCCGGTAATCCACGACACGGAGGGCATGGTCTTCGTCGCGGTGCAGCACCCGGGCGAGGACGGCTCGTTCGCCGAGCAGCACTCGTTCTTCCCGGACTACGTGCCCGCCGGCGTCACCCCGCCCAAGGGCGCGTGGCGCGGACCGCGTCCGTCGGTCATCCAGGTGTGGCGGGGCTGATCCGCTGACGCGATCCGGTCGTTGACGGCGGCGGGATCCGAGGGCCGGGGCGTGCGTGCGCCCCGGCCCTCGCGCGTGCGGGGCGGTCCGGTCCGGGCCGCGGGGGCTAGCGTCGGGGGATGAGCGAGCAGCCCGCGGATCCCGACGATGCGGGCTCCGGTTCCGGCGACGGCTCGACGGACGACGAACGCTGGCTCGTCGTGGGCGGGCGACGGTGGCCGCGCACGGATCCGTCGCTGCCCGCCGACCTCGTGACGGCCCTGACGTCGCACCTCGGCCGCGGCCGGTCCGGGGTCGGCGCGGCGAAGCGCCGGGGCGACGACGACGCGGTGGCCGCGTCCCGCACGCGCGTGGGCCTCGCCAAGCACGGCCTCGGCGAGCGCGGACCCCGCTGGTGGGACGAGCCCGAGGACGCGCGCCTCGAGCGGGCCCGGCAGGCGCTGCGGGAGCTCGACGCGCTCGACGACCCGACGACCTGACGCGCGCGGCCCGTCCGCCCGCAGGGCAGGCTGGACGCATGCAGCTCTACTCCGCGCTCCCCCTCGTCCGCGCCCGGCAGATCGCGGCCGACACCGCGGCGCTCGCGGGCATCGTCGTCTCGGTGCTCGTGGGGATCGCCGTGGCCGCCCTCATCCGCCCGCTCGGCGACCTCGGCCGCAGCATGGAGACCTCGGGGGCGCAGCTGCGCGGATCCATGACCGACGCGGCCGACGCGCTCGGCCGCCTGCCGCTCGTGGGCGACGCCGCGCGCGGTCCGTTCGAGGACGCCAGCGGCATCGGGACCGGCCTCATCCAGGCGGGGCGCGACCAGCAGGCGCTCGTCGGCACGATCGCGCTCGTGGTCGGGATCCTCGTGGCCCTCGTGCCGATCGCGTTCATCGTGCGCCACTGGCTGCTCCGCCGCGTCTCGTTCGTGCGGCGCGCGGCGGCGGCCCGCACGCTGGCCGCGACGCCCGGCGGCACCGAGCTGCTCGCGCTCCGCGCCCTCTCGTCCCGGAAGCCGGCGGCCCTGCTGAAGGCGCACCCGGATCCGGTCGCCGCCTGGCGCGCGGGCGACCCGCGGGTCGTCCGGCAGCTCGCCGACCTCGCGCTCCGCGACGCGGGGGTGTCCGGGCGCTGATCGGGCCTCGGCACGCGGTTCAGGTCCGCGCCCGGTCCCGAGCGCGCACGATCCCCTCGGTCATCGGCACGGCGGCGACGGCTGACAGGGCTGCCAGCGGCATGCCGAACACGAGCCCGAGCGAGGCGTCACCCGCTGCCGCGAGCGCCACCGCCACGACCACGGCCGCGAGGACCAGGACGCCGGCGATCGAGGCCCCCCAGAGCGCCGGCCAGGGAGCGCGCCCCCGCCCCAGCGGATAGGGCGTCGCCCCGAGCGCGGCCAGCACCGCCGCGCACAGCGCCGCGGCCGCCACAGCGGGCACGGGCAGCGGATGCACCGGGAAGGCCTCCGGCGGGGTCTCGGCGGACGACAGGAGCAGGAGGACGGTCATACCGAGGCCCGCGGTCACGGCCGAGGTGGACACCAGCACGATGGCCGTCCGGAGGCGCTGCCTCGCGCCCGACGCCCTCGCGCGCGCATCCCCCACCCGTCGCCGTCGCATGGGTCCACTGAATCGATCCGTGGAGCCGGTCGCAAGCGGGCGCACCGCCGGAGCGCCGTCCGGGCTGACGCGCGCGCCCGGAGGGAGCATCCTCGGAGGCATGTCGCCTCTCCTCCTGGCCGGGCTCGCCGGTCTGCTCTCCGGTCTCTCGCTCGTCGTCGGATCCCTCGTCGCCTGGTTCGTGAAGGTGCCGCGCGAGGTCGTCGCGCTCGTGATGGCGTTCGGCGCCGGCGTGCTCATCTCCGCGCTGTCGTTCGACCTGGTCGACGAGGCGGCGGCGAGCGGCGGCGTGGTGCCCACCATCGCGGGGTTCGTCGCGGGCGCGGTCGTGTACGTGGTGCTCGACCAGATCCTCGAGCACGGCGGGTTCCGGCGGAAGCAGCACCGGCGGAAGGGCGGGGCGGGCGCGGCGGGCGCCTCGGGCGGAACCGGGGTGGGGATCGCGCTCGGCGCCCTGCTCGACGGCGTGCCCGAGACGGCCGTGCAGGGCCTCAGCCTCACGGGCGGCGGCGCGTTGAGCGTCGGCGTGCTCGTCGCGGTCGTCATCTCGAACTTCCCCGAGGGGATGTCGAGCACGGCCGACCTCAAGGAGTCCGGCCGCGGCGCCCGCTACGTCTTCGGGCTCTGGACCTCCATCGCCGTCATCTGCGCCCTCTCGTCGCTCGGCGGGTACGCCCTGCTCGGCGGTCTGCCGGAGAGCGGGCAGTCGGTCGTGATGGCGTTCGCGGCCGGCGCGATCCTCGCGATGATCTGCGACACCATGATCCCCGAGGCGTTCCGCAAGGCGCAGGCGCTCACGGGCCTCGTGACGGTGCTCGGGTTCGTGGCGAGCTACGCGGTGCACCAGGCGGGGTGACCGCCCGCGACCGCGGCGGCGAGGGCGGCGGCGGCAGCGGCAGCAGCCGGAGCGGCCCCGGGATCAGTGGTCGGGATCAGTCGTCGGCGGGACGGTCGCGCGGCGAGACGTTGAAGCGGTGCAGCAGGCCGGCGAGCTGCTCGACCTCGGGGGTGTCCCACCCGGACAGGCGGTTCTGCAGGCGCTCGCGCGTGCCCGCCCGCACCTGCTCGAGGCGCTCCTCCGCGAGCGGCGTGAGGCTGAGGATGGTGGACCGGCGGTCCTCGGGATCCGGCTCGTCCTGCACGTAGCCGGCCTCGCGCAGCACGCGGAGGTGCCGGCTGACCGAGCTCTTGTCCATGAGGAGGCCCGTCGCGACGGCGCCGGCGGAGACCGGCCCGGCCGTGCGGATCCAGCGGGCGACCGCGAACGCGCCCGGCTGGAGGCCCGGGTGGAAGACGGCCGCCTCCTCGATGCGCAGCGAGCGGATCGACATGAGCAGGGCGCCGAGCTCCGTGGCGACCGACGAGACGGCGGCCGAGCGGTCGTCGGCTGCGTCCGCGGGGCGGTCGGTGGAGGGGGCCGGGATCACGTGCCGACCCTAACCGACGCCGATCCGCGCATCCGGCACGCGGGAGGAGCCCGCGGGGACGCGACGGCAGTCGGCGGGGCGCCGGGTGACCGCGATCGGCGCGATCCGGCCGCGGCACCGCCCCCTGGTAGCCTCGTCCGCGCAGGCGGGGATGACGAAGGCGAGCCACATGACCGACGACACGCACGACACCGGCCACCGCGAGGGTGGGGCGTCGGAGCCTCCCCTCCTCAGCCGCAGGGAGCTGCGCCGCCGCCAGCAGGAGATGGAGCAGGACCGCCCGGGCGACGCGTCGGGTGATGCGCACCGCTGGGTGGATCCGTTCCCCGCCGTCCCGCGCACCTCCGAGGGCGGCCTCTTCGGTCCCGACCGGGTCCGGCCGGGATCCTCGGACGTCGCGCCCGACGCCGGTGACGAGCCCGAGCCCGCCGACGACGACGAGTCCGACGGCATCGACGACCTGGCGCCCGCCGCATCCGCGTCCGAGGACGCGGATGCAGACGCGGAGGCGGAGGACACCGGCGAGGTCGAGATCGTCGGCACGCACGCGTTCGACGAGCTGTTCGTCGAGGACGAGCGCGAGGCCGAGGTGGACGCCGCGGAGGACGCGGACGACGACGCCGAGGAGCTCCCCGAGGGCGCCGACGACAGCGACGACGACGCGGACAACAGCTCCGCATCCCCCTCCCCCTTCGACGCGGTCGTCGCCCCCGAGGCCGGATCCGCGTGGACCGTGCCCGCCCCGCACGTCGTGAACGCGCACCCCTTCCGCATGCCGCTGCGCCCGAGCGCGGAGTCGCCCGCCGCCGCCGCGCCCGCCGAGCCGGCCCCCGCCGCGGTCGCCGCCGCGCCCGAGCCGGCGCTCCCCGAGCCGGCCCCCGCATCCGCCCCCGCAGCATCCGCGTCCTCCGAGCCGCAACCCACCCCGGTCGCCTCCCTCCCCGCCGCCCCCGACGACGACGACGCCGACGAGTCCGCCGACGCTCCCCGTCCCGGCATCGACCTCACCGCGTTCCCCGACGCGGATCCGCAGCGCTACGCCATGCGCACGCCGCGCACGGACGCCGCCACGAGCGCCCTGACCCTCTTCCCCGAGCAGGCCGGCCAGCGCCCCCCGCGCGGACCGGTCGTCGCGCGCACCGGCTTCCGCGGATTCGTCAACTCCGTCACGGGCGGCGTCTTCAAGATCGGCCCCGGGCCCGAGGAGGCCGCGGCGAACGCCGAGGTCGCGCGTCGCGAGGGCGACGAGCGCGTCATCCGCCAGGCAACCTGGTCGCGCGCGGTCAGCGTGCTGGTCGCGAACCGCAAGGGCGGGGTGGGCAAGACGCCCACGAGCCTCATCCTCGGCGGCGTCCTCGGCTCCATCCGCGGCGGATCCGTGGCCGTGGTCGAGGTCACGGACGACCCGGGCGCGCTCGGCTACCGCGCCGAGGGCCAGCCGCAGCGCGGGCTCGGCGAGCTCGTGCGCGACCGCGACGAGATCCACAGCGCCGGCCAGCTCGCCGGCTACACCGCGCCCCAGACGAGCTTCGCCTCGGTCGTCGCGTCGGTCGGCCCCCGCCGCGAGCTCACGGGCGAGGACGTCGTGGGCGTCGCCCGCCTCATCGACGAGTACTACGCGGTGCGCGTGATGGACTCCGGCAACCAGCCGTCGTCGTCCGCCTTCCGCGGCGCCATCGAGGTCACCGACGTGCTCGTCGTCCCCGTGCTGAACGCCGGCGACGCCGTGCTCGAGGCGGTCGCGCTGCTCGACTTCCTGCGCGAGCTCGGCGGCCACGCCGCGATGCTGGCCGACAACGCCGTCATCATCCGCCTGCACGACGGACGCCCGGAGGACCCCGCGGTCGTCGCGCGCATCGACCGGATCCTCGACGACGCCCGCCCGGCGCAGATCTTCACGGTGCCGTACGACGCGCACATCGCGGAGCGCGGCCCGATCTCGCTCGGCTCGCTCGACCCCGAGGCCCTGCGCGCCTTCACGTCGGCGGCCGCCGGCGTCGTGCAGCGCCTCGCGCACGCGGTCCGCTGACGGACGCGGCTCGCAACCCGGACGCCGGGCAGCCGGATGGTCGAGGCGGGCCCGTCCAGGGCGGGCCCGGCGGGCGCAGGCCCGTCCGGCGCCCACGCGTCCGGCGCCCGCTCGACCGCGAGATCCTCGCGCTGGCCGTCCCGGCGCTCGGCGCGCTCGTGGCCGAGCCGCTGTTCCTCCTCACCGACACGGCGCTCGTCGGCCACCTCGGCAGCGCGCCGCTCGCGGGCCTCGGCATCGCGAGCGTGATCCTGCAGACGATCGTCGGCCTCCTCGTCTTCCTCGCCTACGCGACCACGCCCACGGTCGCGCGGCGGCTCGGCGCGGGCGACCTGCCGGGCGCGATCCGGGCGGGCATCGACGGCCTGTGGCTGGCGCTCGCGCTCGGCGCGGTGGTGCTGGTCGTGGGGCTCGCCGTCGCGGATCCGCTCGTGCGCGCCCTCGCCGACACCGGCGGGGCCGACGCGGATCCGGCCGCGACCGCCCAGGTCGTCGATGCAGCCCGCACCTACCTCGGCATCTCGCTCGCCGGGATGCCCGCGATGCTCCTCGTGATCGCCGCGACCGGCCTCCTCCGCGGCCTCCAGGACACGCGCACGCCGCTCGTCGTCGCCGTGTGCGGGTTCGCGGCGAACGCGGCCCTCAACGCGCTCCTCATCTACGGGTTCGGGCTCGGCATCGCCGGATCCGCGTGGGGCACCGTCGTCGCGCAGTGGGGCATGGCCGCGGTGTTCGTCGCGATCGCCGTGCGGGCCGCCCGCCGGACCGGCACCACGCTGCGCCCCGGCCTCCGCGGGGTCGCGCGCTCGGCGCGATCGGGCGGCTGGCTCCTGCTCCGCACCGCGTCGCTCCGGGCGGCGATCCTCGCGACGGTCGCGGTGGGCGCGGGGCTCGGGGTCACCGGGCTCGCGACCCTGCAGATCGCGCTCACGCTCTTCTCGACGATCGCCTTCGTGCTCGACGCGCTCGCCATCGCGGGCCAGGCCCTCGTCGGCCACGGCCTCGGCGCCGACGACGTGCCCCGGGTCCGCGCGGTCGCCCGCCGCCTCGTGCAGTGGGGCGTCGGCCTCGGCGCGGTCCTCGGCCTCGTCCTCGCCGCCCTCTCGCCGCTGCTCGGCCCGGTCTTCACGGGCGACGCGGGGATCCACCGCATGCTCACCGCCGTGACCCTCGTGCTCGCCGTCGGCCTGCCCGTCGCCGGGTACGTGTTCGTGCTCGACGGCGTGCTGATCGGCGCCGGCGACGCCCGCTACCTCGCGCTCGCGGGGGTCGTGAACCTCGCGGTCTACGCGCCGGCGCTGATCCTCGTGGCATGGCTCACCGGCACGGGCCGCGTCGCCGGCACGCCGGCGCTCCTCGCGCTGTGGGCGGCCTTCGGCCTCGTCTACATCGGCGCCCGCGCCCTCACGCTCGGCCTCCGGGCGCGCGGCGACCGGTGGATCGTGACGGGGATCGCGCGGGCCTGACGCGCGCGACCCGCGCGGCGCGCGCGACCCGCGCGACGCCTCAGTACATCGCGAGCGGACCCGCGCCCGACGGCCCCGGGAACGCGCGGTCGAGCGCAGCGAGGGTCTCCTCCGGGATCACCAGGTCGAGCGCGGCGCGGTTCTCCGCGACGTGCGCGGGCGTCGCGGCCTTGGCGGTCGCGAAGACGTGCGGCGCCTGCCGCACGACCCACGCGAGCGCGAGCTGGCCGGCGCTCACGCCGAGGGGCGCGGCGAGGGCGGCGAGCGTCGGATCCGTCGCGAGCCGGCCCTGGTCGAGCGGCGAGTACGCCATGACGGGCATGCGCCGATCGCGGGCCCACGGGATCACGTCGTGCTCGGGCCCGCGCTGGGCGAGGTTGTAGAGCACCTGGTCGGTCTGCACGGCGTCGCCGCCGGGGATCGCGGCCAGCTCGTCGAGGTCCTCGCCGTCGAGGTTGCTGACGCCCCACGCGCGGATCAGCCCCTCCTCCACGAGCTCCTGCATGGCGGCGACCGTGTCGGCGAGGGGGTGGGATCCGCGCCAGTGCAGCAGGTAGAGGTCCAGCCGGTCGGTGCCGAGGCGCGCGAGGCTCCGGCGGGCCGCCTCGCCCGTGCCGCGGCGGGACGCGTTCGACGGCAGCACCTTGCTGATGAGGAAGACCTCGTCGCGGCGGCCGGCGATCGCCTCGCCGACGAGCTCCTCGGATCGCCCGCTGCCGTACATCTCGGCCGTGTCGATCGCGGTGAGGCCCGCGTCGAGGCCGGCGCGCAGGGCGTCGAGCTCGGTGGATCGGGCGGCGCGGTCGTCGCCCATGTTCCAGGTGCCCTGCGCGAGGGCGACGGCGGTGCGGCCGTCGGGGAAGGTGGTCGTGGGGATCTCGGTGTCAGCCATCCCGTCCATCCTGCGCCGATGCCGCGCGAGCGGCCTGGGCGGCTTCGGCCGGGCGGCGCGCACCCCCCGCGGTCAGCGCCCGCGCGGCGTCGCCTCGACGCCCGGGAACCGCGGCACCCAGCAGCGCACGGCGTCGCGGTAGCGGCGGAAGGCGTCGCCGAAGCGGGCCTCGAGGTCGGCCTCCTCGCCCGGACGCACGACGTGGTTCCAGAGCGACGAGCCGATGACGGCGTAGGCGACGACCAGCCAGGACCCGAGGATCAGCCCGACCGCGGCCGCCTGCGTCACGCCCGCGAGCGCCATGGGGTTCCGGACGAAGCGGTACGGGCCCGCGATGACGAGCCGGGTCGCGGTCGCGGCCGGGAGCGGGGTGCCGCCGCCGCGCGTCGACATGGCGGCCGCCGACCAGATCCCGAGCGCGCTCGCGAGCACCAGCACCGCGATCCCCGCAGCCGGCACCACGGCGGCCGGCGCCCCCGCGGGCAGCGGCACCGCGACCCGCCAGCGCAGCTCGAGCCAGCGGATCGCGAGCGGCGCGACGACGAGGAAGGAGCCCCAGAACACGACGATCTGCAGGGCCGTCGCGAGGACGTGCCGCGAGGTGGGAGCGCTCGCGTCCGCGGGACGCGCGGCGAAGGGGCCGATGAGCGCCCACCGCGTCGGGAGGCGGCCGAGGAGCAGCAGGGCGCAGGCGACGAGGGATCCGAGCGCCGCCGCGGCCATGACCACCACGCCGATCCCCGCCTCGGTCGTCACGGTCGCGTACCCGGCGAGTGCCACGGCGACCACGAGCGTCCACCCGGCGGCGACGACCGCGGCCCACCGGATCCCCGCCGCCGCGAGCGCCGACCCCACCACGAACAGCGGGACGTCGAGCAGGGCGACGGGCAGCGGATCCAGCGAGCCGAGCGTCGCGACGCGCACCGCCGGGATGGTCGGCACGGCCACCCACCACGCGGCGCCGCCGAGCGCCTGCGCGGCGAACCAGAGGCGGGCCCACGTGCGCGCGCTCGGTGCGCGCCCCGTGCGCGTCACCGCGGGTCCGCGTGCTCCGGCGGCCAGACGACGGAGAAGCGCTCGAAGACGATCTCCTCGTCCTCCGACCACACGGCCCCGCGGGCCGCGCTCACGCGCTCCCAGTAGACGCGGTGCTGCGTGCGCCAGCTCTCGAGCGACAGGTCGTCCTCGCCCTCGTCGTGCGCGAAGGCGGCGTCGGCGCTCGTGAAGGGGCCGACGCGGAGCTCGGTGCTGCGGATCACGATGCGCGGCGCCCCGGTGCTGTCGCAGGCGATCCAGTGCGAGCCGATCCGCGGCACCTCGTCGCCGCGCGCCAGGAAGTCGGCGACCAGCTCGGCGGTGGCGCGCTTCCGGCCGGACAGCACGATCCCGAGCAGCTCGTCGGCCAGCCGCGCGTGGTCGCCGAAGTGCTCGACCGTGTGCTCGGGCCCCGCGGCGACGGCCTGCGGGTGCGCCTCGGCGTACGCGGCCCACATCCGCGCGGCCGCGTCGAGGTCGGGCGGGGAGACGGGCGCGGTCGGGTCGCTCATGGCTCCGATGCTCCCACGCGGCCGGGCGGCGGCCGGGCGGTCCGCGACCGGGCGCACGCCGACCGTCAGCGCGCCCGCCCCCGCTCACCCGCCCGCCTCACCAGGCGACCGGCCCGTCCTCGTCCGTGAACGTGCCGGTGGGGCCGTCGGCGGGGATGGTCGCCATGCGGATCGCCTGGCGCGCGCCCTGCTCGGGGGTCCGGACGCCGCGGAAGCCGTTGAGGTCGGTGGCCACGAAGCCGGGACACACCGCGTTGACGAGGATGCCCTCGCCGACCAGGCCGCGGGCGTACATCATCGTCAGGGCCGTGACCGCGGTCTTGGAGGGCACGTAGCCGAGCGCGATGGGATCCGCGTTGCCGGGGTCGGAGATGGCGGCAAGGGACCCGGCGCTGCTCGACACGTTGACGACGCGCGGCGCGTCCGAGCGCCGCAGGAGCGGCAGGAAGCCCTCCGTCACGCCCATCACCCCGAGCACGTTCGTCTCGAGCACGTACCGCACGTGGTCGACGTCGCCCGTCCCGGGCACCTGCCCCGCGAAGCCCGCCCCCGGCTGGGCGCTGATGCCCGCGTTGTTGACGAGCGCGTCCAGCCGGCCGTGCCGCGCCTCCACGGCCGCCACGGCCTCCCGGATCGACGCCGCGTCGGTCACGTCGAGGACGACCGCCGACACGTCGCCGCCCGCGGCCCGCAGCGCGGCCGCCGCCTGCTCGCCGCGCTCCCGGCTCCGCGCGCCGATGACGACGGCGTGGCCGAGCCCGGCCAGCCCGGCCGCGATCTCGCGGCCGATCCCCTTGTTGCCTCCCGTGACGAGAGCGATCATGCGGTCCTCCTGCAGGTCCCGTCGGAGCCGATCCCCGACGCTCCCCTCAGCCTGACGGCGCGGGTCCGGACTGTGAATGACGCCGAGTGCGCCTTCCATGTCGTACAGTCCGACCATGACGGACGACCGGCTCTCGGAGGTCCTCGACCTCATCGAGGTGCGGGGCGTGGTCACCGGCACGGCCGTCGTGCGCGGCCGGTGGCGCACGCGCCGGCAGGTCGAGGACGAGATCACGTTCATCGCCGTCGTCCGCGGCGGTGCGCGCCTCGACGCGGACGGCCTCGACGCGCCCCTCGAGCTCGACGAGGGCGACGTGGCGGTGCTGAACGGCCGCGCCTGGCTGACGCTCGAGGGCGGGCGCGGCGACGGACCGCGGGTGCAGGTGGCCCCGCCCGCTCCCGGCTCCCCGCTCCGGGACGCCGACCTCGGTGACCCCGACGCCGACGTCGTCCTCGGCGGCCGCATCGACCTCGATCCCCTCGGCCGCGAGCTGCTCACCTCCGTGCTGCCGCCGGTCGCGCGCATCGGTCGGTCGAGCCCGTACGGGGCCGACGCGCGGGGCCACGTCCACCGGATCTCCGCCGAGCTCGCCGCGGACCGCCCCGGCGCCGCCTTCGCCGTCCGCCAGTACGGGCAGCTGCTGGTCCTCGACCTCATCCGCGGATCCATGGTCGACCCCGACGTGCCCGCCGGCTGGCTGCGGCTGCTCGCCGACGAGCGGCTGCGCCCGGCCCTGGCCGTGATCCACGCGCAGCCCGGACGCGGCTGGAGCCTGGAGGACCTGGCGCGGGCCGCCGCCATGTCGCGCTCGACGTTCGCGCAGCGGTTCCGGGAGGTGGCGGGCACGAGCCCGCTCGCGTACCTCATCGAGTGGCGGATGCTCCTCGCCCGCCGCGAGCTCCGGTCGGGCGACGCGCGCGTCGGCGAGCTGGCCGCCGCGCTCGGGTACGGGTCGGAGAGCGCCTTCAGCTCCGCCTTCAAGCGGCACACGGGCGAGGCGCCGCTCACGTACCGTCGGCGCATCCGCCACCCCTAGCCTGAGCCCGTGGAAGACCAGCACCCGCCGCGCACCCCCGACCGCCGCCGCCCCGACGCCGAGCAGCGGTCGGAGGCCCTCAAGGAGCGCATCTACGTCACGTTCACCGCGCTCGCGGTGACCATCGCCACGGCGCGCGAGCCCGAGCACGCGACCGTCGGCGCCGCCGCCGCCACGCTCCTGCTGACGGTCGTCGGCACGCTGCTCGCCGTGTCGGTGGCCGAGTTCATCGCGCAGATGGTGCGTGACGGCGAGGTGCCCGACCGGCGCGACGTCGGCCACATCCTCTACGTGTGCGCGAGCTCGCTCGGCGTGCTGCCCGCGCCGCTGGCGATCCTCGGCCTCTCCGCCCTCGGGGTGCTCGACCTCGCCGCGGCCCTGCGGATCATCGCGATCGTGCTCGTGGCCACGCTCGTGCTCGTGACGCTCCTCGCGGTCCGCCGCCTGCGGGTGGGCGTCGGCGTCAAGCTCCTCGTGCTCGCGGGCGTCGCGGCGCTCGGTGCGGCGGTGCTGGTGGTGGAGCTGGCCGTCCACTGATCCGCTCGGCACCCGATCCCCGCACGCGCCGCCGCCGCGGCGAGCGCCCGACGTAGCGTGAGGGCATGACCGCGTCCCCGCTCCCCGAGCTCCTCGAGACCGCCCGCCTGCGGCTGCGGCCGCTCGGCCCGTCGGACGTCGACGTCGTGCACCGCCTCTGGGCGGAGCGCGACCCCCGGCATCCCCCGCACCGGCGCGTCGACGACGAGGGCCGTCCGACGCGCGAGGAGGTCCGCGACCGCTTGACGGTGCAGGCGGAGGAGTCGCTGCGCACCGGGATCGGCCTGCTCGCCATCGAGCGGCGGGACGCACCGGGCGTCGTCGGCTACTGCGGGCTGGTCGTCGGCAGCGCCTCCGTGGAGGAGCCCGAGCTCGCGTTCGAGCTGCTGCGGGCGGTGCACGGCGCAGGGCTCGCGACGGAGGCGGCGTACGCCGTCGTCGACGCCGCCCGCGCGTCGGGCCGTTCCACTCTCTGGTCCACGGTCCGCCGGTGGAACGCGGCGTCCCTCCGCGTGCTGGAGAAGGCCGGCTTCACGGACAGCGGACGCGTCACGCCGGATCCCGAGCACGGCGACACCGTGTGGATGACCTGCGCCCTCCGGGACCCGTCCGCCGACGGCGCCTAGCCCGCGCGCAGCTCCCAGCGGGCCTCGCCCTCGACGCGCACGTCCGTCGGCGCGAGCCCGAGCCGCCGGGCGACGGCCTGCGACGCCGCGTGATCCGGGTGGATGTTCGCGCGCACGATCCCGACGCCGTCCTCCCGCAGCCACGCGAGAACCTCGGCGGCGCACTCGGCCGCCGCGCCGGATCCCTGCGCCGCCGTCCCCACGAGCCACGCGACCTCCGCCACGCGCGCCCCGGCGTCGCCGGTCACGGTCGCCTGCACGAAGCCGGCCGCCCGGCCCGAGGCGCGGACGCGGATCACCCACACGAGCCAGCGCGCGGATCCATCCGGCGAGCGCCCGACCGCCTGCCGCGCGAACCGGGCGCGCAGCGCGTCGAGCGTCGGCGGCTCGCCCCCGGTGAACCGGTACAGCGCCGGATCCGCCAGCACGCCGACCATCTCCCCCGCGTGCGCGACCACCAGCGGCTCGAGCGCGAACCGCGCCGTCACGAGCACGGTGGCGGGCGACGTCGTCATCGCCCGAGCCTCCCACGCATCGACGCGCAACCAGGGCGGCGCGGTGATCCTCGCGATCCGCACCGTCACCGCCGCCCGCCCGTGACCGCGTCCCACCCCGCCGATACAGTGGCGATGTGACACCCCGCGGCGCCCCGACGCCCTCCGCCTCCGCCGCCGCTCCCGCCTCCCCCGTCGCGGCGCTCGCGGCTCCCGGCGGCCGCCGCATCGCCGTCCAGTTCGCCGCCATGGGCACCGTCTGGGGCGCGAGCTTCCTCTTCATGAAGGTCGCGCTCGAGGGCGTCTCCTTCGGCCAGGTGTCGTGGACGCGGCTGGTGCTGGGCGCGATCGCGCTCGGCCTCATCGTCGCCGCCCGCCGCCTGCCGCTCCCGAGGGAGCGCGTCGTGTGGCTGCACTTCGCGGTCGTCGGCGTCGTCGGATCCGCCATCCCGTACTCGCTGTTCGCATGGGCCGAGCAGCACGTCACCTCGGGCGTCGCGAGCATCTACAACGCGACCACGCCGATCATGACGGCGCTCCTCGCGACGCTCGCCTTCCGCGTGGAGAAGCTCGGCCGCCGTCAGCTCGCGGGCATCGCCGTCGGGATCGCGGGCGTCGTCGTGATCATCGGCCCGTGGCGCCTCACGCCGAACGCCTCGGCCGCCGCGTCCGGCCAGCCGCTCCTCGAGCTCGCGGGCCAGCTCGCGTGCCTCGGCGCGGCCGTCTGCTACGGCATCACGTTCAGCTACCTGCGCCGCTTCCTCACCCACCGCGGCATCCCGGGCGTCGTCACGGCCTTCATGCAGATCGGCATGGGCGCCGCCGCCATGATCCTCGCCACCCCGTTCCTCGCCACCGGCCCCGTGCAGCTCGACCTCCCCGTCGTGCTCAGCCTCGTGGTGCTCGGCGTGGTCGGCACGGGTCTCGCGTACCTCTGGAACATGAACGTGCTGCTCGCCTGGGGCCCCACCGCCACCTCGACGGTCACGTACATCACGCCCGTCGTCGGGGTCGCGCTCGGGATCCTCGTGCTCGGCGAGACCCTGCACTGGAACGAGCCCGCCGGCGCCGCCCTCGTGCTCCTCGGCGTGCTCCTCTCCCAGGGCCGCCGCCGCGCCCGCCGGACCGCGGCCACCGCGGCCGCTCGCGACGCCCCGGCCGCCGCGACGCGCACCCCTCCGACGCCCGGCTAGGCTCGCCGGGTGCGTCTCGTCATCGCCCGCTGCTCCGTCGACTACGCCGGCCGTCTCAGCGCGCATCTCCCCCTCGCCACCCGCCTCCTCATGGTCAAGGCCGACGGGAGCCTCCTCGTCCACTCGGACGGCGGCTCCTACAAGCCGCTCAACTGGATGAGCCCGCCCTGCACGATCGTCGAGGTCGAGCCCGACGACGAGCAGGCGCTCGCGGGCGTCCGCGAGATCTGGCGCGTGGTGCAGCCGAAGACGGCCGACATGCTCGTCGTCTCGATCCACGAGGTGCTGCACGACTCCGCCCACGACCTCGGCATCGACCCGGGCCTCGTGAAGGACGGCGTGGAGGCGCACCTGCAGAAGCTGCTGGCCGAGCAGATCCACCTGCTGGGCGACGGCCACGAGCTGGTGCGCCGCGAGTACATGACCGCCATCGGGCCGGTCGACATCCTCGCGCGCGACGCCGCGGGCCGCTCGGTCGCGGTCGAGCTCAAGCGCCGCGGCGACATCGACGGCGTCGAGCAGCTCACGCGCTACCTGGAGCTCATGAACCGGGATCCGCACCTCGCCCCCGTCACGGGCGTCTACGCCGCGCAGGAGATCAAGCCGCAGGCCCGGACCCTGGCCGAGGACCGCGGGATCCGCTGCCTCCTCCTCGACTACGACGCGATGCGCGGGCTCGACGACGGGCACTCCCGCCTGTTCTGACCCGCCCCGTGGGGAGGCTCCCGGCCGTCGCCCCGGGGAGGCTCGTAGGGTGGCAGCGTGACCGCACCCGACACGACCACGCCATCCCCCGCCGCGGGCTCCGCGCCCTGGAGCTGCATCCTCTTCGACCTCGACGGCACCATCACCGACTCGGCCCCCGGCATCACGGCGCAGCTCGCGAAGACCCTCGTCTTCATGGGCCTGCCCGTCCCCGCCCCGGCCCCGCTGCTCGAGTACGTGGGGCCGCCGATCCTCGACTCCTTCCGCGACCTGGCGGGCATGGACGACGCGGCCCAGCAGCGCGCCCTCGCCCACTACCGCGCGGGCTACGCGGGCGGCGGCGTCTTCGACAGCTCCGTCTACGCGGGCGTGCCCGAGGTGCTCCGCGCGATCCGCGCGGCCGGCATCCCCCTCTCCCTCGCCACGAGCAAGCCCGAGTCCCAGGCCCGCCGCGTGCTCGACCACTACGGCCTCACCGACCTCTTCACGGAGATCTGCGGCGCCAGCGAGGACGAGGTGCGATCCGCGAAGGCCGACGTCATCGAGGAGGCGCTCCGCCGGCTCCGCGAGGCGGGCGTCGACCTCGGCAACGTGGTGATGGTCGGCGACCGCGAGCACGACGTCCTCGGCGCCGCGGCCCACGGCATCCCGACCGTCATGGTCGGCTGGGGCTACGGCAGCCCGGCCGAGGCGGCGGGCACCATCGCGGTGGTCGAGACGGCCGCGGAGCTCGAGGCGCGCCTGGTCCCGTCGGTGCCGACGCCCGCCGCCTGAGCGGTCCGCTCCGAATCCCTCACAAGCAGGAGCCTTTCCACAGATCCGCCTGCCGGACCCCGTTCGCCCCGGGGTTAGCAACACGGAGTGACAGAATGACCCGCGGAGGAACAATGTCAACACCGCAGGACCTGCAGGACCCGCTCGCGCTCGACAGGCAGGTCAGCTACTCGCTCGTCGTCGCCGCCCGCAGCGTGACCGCCCTCTACCGACCCATCCTCGACCCGCTGGGGCTCACCCACCCCCAGTACCTCGTGCTCCTCGCGCTCTGGGCGCGCGGGCCCCGCTCGGTCAAGGACCTGAGCCACGAGCTCCAGCTCGACAGCGCCACGCTCTCCCCGCTCCTCAAGCGGCTCGAGGCCATGGGCCACGTGTGGCGCGTGCGTCGCGCCACCGACGAGCGCGTCCTCGAGATCGGCCTCACCGACCAGGGGCGCGAGCTGCGCGAGAAGGCCGTGGACATCCCGCAGCGGATCCGCGACCGCCTCTCCATGACGGAGGAGCAGCTCGAGGCCCTGAAGGGCGTGCTGAGCCAGGTCATCGACAACGCGAAGGCCCTGCCCGAGACCATCTGACGCTGGTCCCGGCACCACCCGCACCACCCCGCACCGCCCCCGTCGGCCGCGCCCTGCGCGCCGGCATCCGCACCACCCGATCGGAGCGCGACCAGTGAGCGACACGGTCCGCGCGGTGCTCCTCCTGGAGTGCTACGTCACGGTGACGCTCCTCGCGCCGCTCCTGCTCGGCCGCCTGCCGCTCGTCTCCCAGCGACCCGTCGCGATGCTCGCCGCGTGGCACGGGTTCCTCGTCACCGCGGTGCTCAGCCTCGGCTCCGGGCTCGGCCTCCTCATCCACCAGGGCATGGCGCTGCAGGCCGGCGCGGCTCCCGAGCAGGCCGCGGTCGCCGCCGTGCCGCTCGCGTACGTCGCGGCGGGCGTGCTCGGGGTGCTGCTGTTCCGCATCGTGGAGGAGGGCGTCCGCGTGGTCCGGGAGGCCCGGCGGCGCGCGGGCGAGGTCGCGACGCTGCTGCTCGCGTCGCGGCCGTACCGGGTCGCCGGGCGGGACGCCCGCATCGTCGAGTCCGACGTGCCGCTCGCCGCGCTCTCCCCCGCGACCGGCGTGATCCTCCTCACCACCGAGGCCCGCGCGCGGCTCGACGACGACGAGCTCGCCGCCGTCCTCGAGCACGAGTGCGCGCACCTGGAGCAGCGGCACGCGCTCGCGGTGCGGCTCGCGCAGGTCTCCCGCGCGATCCTCCCGGCGCTGCCCGCGAGCCAGCGCCTCGCGCTCTCCACCACCATCGCCATCGAGTTCATCGCCGACGACCACGCGGCCCGCGTCTCCGGGGCCGCCACGGTCGCCTCGGCCCTCCGCAAGCTGGATCCGGACGGCGGCCTCTCCGCCCTCCGCGCCGACCGCCTGCTCCACCCCCGCGGCCGGCACCGGGTCGCGCTGCGGCTGCTGTGCGCGGTCGCGTGCGCGCTGCCGGCGCTGCCCCTGGTCATCGTGCTGCTGCCGCCGGCCTGACCTCCCGGCCGCCGGCCCGCTCGGAGCCGTGCGATAGGGTCGACGGCGAAGGGGAGTAGTCCCCCCGGTCCCCGGACCGGACGGCGATGCGTCGACATGCTGGCCCCCGGGCCCGGTGCATCACCCGCCCCGGAGCACGAGCGCGGTGGGCGGACGAGACCTTCGGCCAGACGAACGACAGGCGCACGCGCGCCGTCGCGTCGGCCGGAGCCCCCGGGTTCCCGGCCGTCGCCCGACCGGAGGACCCATGACCGCCATGCCCCCTGCCCGCACGCCCGATCCGACGCCCGCCCAGGTGCGCCGCTGGCGGCAGTACCTCGCCGACGAGCGCGCCGAGGCCGCCGTCTACCGCGACCTCGCCGGCCGACGCACCGGGGAGGAGCGCGCGATCCTGCTCGCCCTCGCCGAGGCCGAGGGCCGCCACGCCGACCACTGGATCGAGCTCCTCGGCGACCGCGTCGGCAAGCCCGTGCGCGGCGACGTCCGCACGCGGATCCTCGGCGTCCTCGCCCGCCGCTTCGGCTCCGTCTTCGTGCTCGCGCTCGCGCAGCGCGCGGAGGGCCGCTCGCCGTACGCCGACGACGCCGACGCGACCGACGCCATGGCCGCCGACGAGCGCGTGCACGAGGAGGTCGTGCGCGGCCTCGCCACCCGCGGCCGTCTGCGCCTGTCCGGCACCTTCCGCGCCGCCGTGTTCGGCGCCAACGACGGGCTCGTGAGCAACCTCGCGCTCGTGCTCGGCATCACGGCCACCGGCGTCCCGAACGCGGTGATCCTCGCCACGGGCCTCGCGGGCCTCCTCGCCGGCGCGCTCTCCATGGGCGCGGGCGAGTACGTCTCCGTGCGCTCGCAGCGCGAGCTGCTCGACGCCTCGGCCCCCGGTCCCGGCACGCGCGACGCCCTCCCCCACCTCGACGTCGACGCGAACGAGCTCGCCCTCGTCTACCGCGCCCGCGGCATGACGGAGGAGGAGGCGCTCGCCCACGCCGACGAGGTGCTGCGCGACCTCGCCGCCGAGACCCGGCCGATCCCCGTCACCATCGTGGGCGTGGGCGCGTCCGACGACGAGCACGAGAGCGTCGGCACCGCCTGGGGCGCGGCCCTGTCGAGCTTCTGCTTCTTCGCGTCGGGCGCCGTGATCCCCGTGCTCCCGTACCTCTTCGGCCTCCAGGGGCTCGCGGCCCTCGCCGTCGCGTGCGTGCTCGTCGCGATCGCGCTCTCCATCACGGGCGCGGTGACCGGCCTCCTCAGCGGCGGCCCGCCGCTCCGCCGTGCCGGCCGCCAGCTGCTGATCGGCTTCGGCGCGGCCGGGGCCACCTACCTCCTGGGACTCCTCTTCCACACCCAGGTCGGGTGATCCCGCGTCCCGCCCCCTCCCGGCGGCGGGACGCGCCTGCCGCAGCCGATACGGTGGAGCCCATGGCTGACGGAGATGACCCCCGCCGTCGCGAGGACTCCCTCGCGACGCGCATGAGCGACGCGGTGGCGCGCACGAGCGAGCGGGAGGTCGCCCTGCGGGCGATGGGCCTGCTGGACGGCCTGTACGAGGGCGACGACTTCCTGACGCTGGTCGGCGGGCGCCACGCCCGCGGGATCCTCAACGGCGCGCCTCCCCTCTACTGGCCCGAGGCCTGGGGCGCGCGCGCCCTCCTCTACGCCTGGACGCCGGAGGCCGCGAAGGTCGTCGAGAAGAACCTCACGAACCGCGCCTGGCGCGTGCGCGAGGCGTGCGCGAAGGTCGTCGCCGCGCGGCAGCTGCCGCTGGTCCGCGCGCTCACGGTGCTCGTCACGGACGAGAACGCCCGCGTCCGCGGCGCGGCCCTGCGCGCCCTCGGCGCCGTCGGCGGCCCGTCCGACGAGGACGTCATCCGCCGCGCGCTGACGGACCCCGACACCTCCGTCCGCGTCGCCGCCCACGACGGCCTCGAGGCCCTCGCGGCCCGTCACGACCAGGTCCTCTCCCCGGCCGGGCGCCACGCGCAGGCGGCCGCCGAGGCGAGCGCGGCGACCGCGGACGACGACGACACCGACACCACGGATCGGGACCCCTCCGACGAGGACGCCGACCGCTCCTAGCGAGGCTCGCACCGACCCGGTCCGGCCGTCGTCGTCGCCGTCGTCGAGCCCGCTCAGCGCCCGCCGACCGCCGGGAACGCCGGCGACGTGCACGCGGGCGGGCTGCCCACGGCCGGGCCGGCGGTGATGCGCACGTCCGGCCGGGTCGAGGCCAGCGGCACGCCGCCGAACGTCGCCCCCGCCGTGGTGATGTCGGCGAAGGCGGCGCCGACCGGGGCCGCGTCGACGGCCGTGCGCCGGAGCTCGAGGCCGAGCGGATGCGCGGCGTCGTAGCCCTCGAGCGACGACGACGCGAGGTGCAGCGACGCGGTGGCCCGGAATCCGTCCACGACGATGTCCTGGAAGTGCGGGGCCGACCCCACGGACGCCTCGCCGTAGCTGGAGTCGAACAGCATCGGGTACTTCACCTGGTCGACGCACACGTCGCGGTACTCGACGTCGCGCACCAGTCCGCCGACGCCGCCCGCGCTCTTGATGCGGATCCCCCCGGCCGCCACGCTCAGGGTGCCGAAGGCGTCGCGGCCGGACACCGTGTCGTCCGCGACGAGGACGTCGCTGACGCCGGCCGCGGTCTCGCTGCCGATGGAGATGCCGTGCGTGCCGAACAGGTGGTCCTGGACGATGCTGATGTGCGCGGACGGCGCCGACCCCGCCTTGATCGCGATCCCGTCATCGCCCGCGCTGATCCAGGAGTGCGCGACGGTCACGTCGGTCGCGCCCGCCGGGTTGATCCCGTCGGTGTTGCGCGCGCCGGCGGGCGTCCGGATCACCACGCCCCACACCGTGAGCCCGAGGCCGTGGTCGAAGGACACGTGGGTGCCCGGGGACGAGACGAGGTCGACGTCGTGCAGCGTGACGTCGTCGGCGCGCGTCGCCACGACGAGCCGCGGCACGTTCTGCTTGCCCCCCTCCTTGGCGGACGCCGCGAGCTGCCACCAGCTCACGGTCCCCGAGAGGATCGGCATGTCGCCGCGCCCGTCGATGCGGCCCCGGACCGTGCCCGGCGCTCCGCTCGACGCGATGCCGGAGTGCGAGGAGAGGGTGATGAGGGGACGGCAGCCGTCGCCGGCCCCGCCGATGGTCCCGCAGCGGGGCCGCCCGGCCACCTGGTAGTCCGTCGCGTCGCGGGACGCGTACAGGACGGCCCCCGGCTCCACGAGCAGCACCTCCCCCGCCCGGACGGACAGCGGCCCGCTCAGGAAGCTCGCGGAGGCGCCGGACGCCTGCAGCCGGACCGCGCCGCCCTTCCCCGCGCACGCGTCGAGGGCCGC
Source organism: Clavibacter sp. B3I6 (assembly GCF_030816895.1). NCBI lineage: Bacteria > Bacillati > Actinomycetota > Actinomycetes > Micrococcales > Microbacteriaceae > Clavibacter > Clavibacter sp. B3I6. Next base: position 2,343,881 of record NZ_JAUSYL010000001.1, on the reverse strand, counting down.
CTGGATGCGCGGCCCGTCCGGCGCGTCAGCCTCGTCGGCGTCCGACGCCCTCCGCGCGGACACGGCGACCCGCGCCGGGACGGTGGCGCACGTCGTCGCGGGCGCGGCGGGCTCGGTCACGACGCGGCGGTCGCCGTGGGCCGCGACGCCGACGGCGGACGCCGACGGGTCGGAGACGGGCGGCACCGGCGACGCGAGGGCCGGGGACGCTAGGGACGGCGACGCGAGGGCCGGGGAGCCCCCGCCGAGGCAGAGCAGGACGCAAACCGCGAGCGTCACGGAGGCGCCGGGGGAGGGAAGGGGGGCACGAAGGCGCACGACGGAGACCGTTTCCATGGGAGGGGGATCCGCTGGTGCCGGATCGAGGAGGACCCTCACGATAGGGAGCGGGCTCCCGGCCCGCGTGACTCCTCCTCAGGGCGCCGCGGGCTCCTCCGGAAGCGACGCGAGGAACCGGCGCACGAGGCCGGCGAAGACGTCCGGCCGCTCGATCTGCGGCATGTGGCCGCAGCGGGAGATCAGCTCCAGGCGCGCGTGCGGCAGCTCCCGCGCGACGGCCCGCAGGTGCGCGGGAGGGAGGATCCGGTCGCGGTCGCCCCAGACGGCGAGCACGGGGAGGCCGCTCGCGCGCACCGCGTCCACGAGCGGTCGGCGCCACCCGGAGCTCACCCCGCGCACGGTACCCAGGTCGCGCGCGACCTCGAGCATGGTGACCGCGTGCACCGGTCGCGCGGACAGCGCCTGCGCGTGGCGGACGCGCTCCGGTGTCGTGAGGGCCGCGTCGTGGAAGACGCTGCGGGTGGAGCGCCGCGAGTTGCCGGGCGTGGGGCGGAGGAGGAGCGTCGCGAGCGGGTCGAACGCCAGGAGGCGGAGGCCCACGGTGACCTCGCGCCCGAAGCCCGCGCTGTCGGCGAGCACGAGCGCGCGCACCCGGTCCGGATGCCGGACCGCGAGGGTCATGGCCACGGCCCCGCCGAGCGAGTTGCCCACGACCGCGACCGGCCCGCGGACGCCCGCCGCGTCGAGGTACCCGGGCAGGGCGTCGGCGAGCGACACCAGCGTCGCGGGGCCGTCGACCGGATCCGACCAGCCGAAGCCCGGCAGGTCGAGGCTGTGCAGCTCGTGGTGCGCGGACAGGCGCTCGTGCTGCTCGTCCCAGTCCTCGAGGCTGCGGCCGATGCCGTGCAGGAGGAGGACCGGATCCCCCGAGCCGGTGACCCGGTGCCGCACCGCGCGGCCGTCCACCCGCAGCATCGCGGTCCCCGGGGCGCGGAGCGGATCGACGTCCCCGGGTGCGGCCATGCCGCGACCCTACCGAGATCCCCCGCGCGAGGGATTCCTGCGATGTCGGGAGGAGGTGCGACGATGGAGGGGCTGCGCATCGCAGCGCTTTCCCCGTCGCCCGGAGCCACGAGCCCGCCCGACGTGAGGCGATCCACCGAGGTCGCCGCTGAGCAGCAAGGAGCGAGACGGCATGACGATCTTCGAGCAGATGGAGTCCGAGGTCCGGAGCTACAGCCGCGGCTGGCCGGTCGTGTTCGACCGCGCGGTGGGCAGCGAGATGTTCACGGCCGACGGCGATCGCTACCTCGACTTCTTCGCCGGCGCGGGCGCCCTCAACTACGGGCACAACAACCCGGCCCTCAAGCAGAAGCTGGTCGACTACATCCTCCGCGACGGCGTCACGCACTCCCTCGACATGTTCACGGAGGCCCGCCGCGACTTCCTGCAGACCTTCCAGGACGTCATCCTCCAGCCGCGCGGGCTCGACTACCGCATCATGTTCCCCGGCCCGGGCGGCGCCAACGCGGTCGAGGCCGCGCTGAAGCTCGCGCGCAAGGTCACCGGCCGCACCACCATCGTGCACTTCACCAACTCGTTCCACGGCATGACCGAGGGCGCGCTCGCGGTCACCGGCAACGCGCTGAAGCGCGGCGGGGCCGGCCACCCGCTTCACCACGCGGTCGCGGTGCCCTTCGACGGCTACCTCGGCGGCGAGACCGACAGCCTCGCGTACTTCGCGAAGCTCCTCGACGACTCCGGCTCCGGCTTCGACGCGCCCGCCGGCGTCATCGTCGAGACCGTGCAGGGCGAGGGCGGCATCAACGTCGCGAGCGCCGAGTGGCTGCGGGAGCTGCGCGACCTGTGCACGCGCCACGGCATCGTGCTCATCGTCGACGACGTGCAGATGGGCTGCGGCCGCACCGGCGGGTTCTTCAGCTTCGAGGAGGCCGGCATCGTCCCCGACATCGTCACGCTCTCCAAGTCCATCGGCGGCTACGGCCTGCCCATGGCCCTCACGCTGCTGAAGCCCGAGCTCGACCAGTGGAAGCCGGGCGAGCACAACGGCACGTTCCGCGGCATCGCGCCCGCGTTCCTCACGGGCGCCGAGGCGCTGCGGCAGTACTGGACCGACGGCGAGCTCGAGGCGTCCACGCTGCGCAAGGGCGAGCGGATCCACGAGGTCTTCACCGAGATCGCCGCCTCCGTCGCGCCGGAGATGCAGCTGAAGGTGCGCGGCCGCGGCCTCGCGCGCGGCATCGAGTTCCCCTCGGGCGACCTCGCCGGCGCGGTCTGCCGGGCGGCGTTCGAGCGCGGCATGCTCATGGAGACGAGCGGCGCCGGCGGCACGGTCATGAAGGTGCTGCCCGCGCTCACCATCACCGACGAGCAGGTCGAGGAGGGACTCGCCATCATCCGCGCGTCCGTGCGCGAGGTCCTCGGATCCACGAGCGAGGAGCTCGCCGCCGACGAGGTGCCGCTGCCGGTGGCCGTCGGGAGCTGATCCGCCCATCCAGCCCGACCACGGCCCGGCATCGCACGCGCGGTGGCCGGGCCGTCGTGCGTCCGCCGCGGGCGCAGGGGCACGGCGGATCCGTCAGCGTCGCGGGACCGCCCGGTCCGGTTCGTCCTCGGGTCGGCCGGCGTACCACTCGTGGAACTCCGTGCACCTGCCGTCGGCGTCGAAGCGGAGCAGCCAGACGTTGTCGTAGGCGGTCGCGACCTCGTCGCCCTCGTCGGCCAGGAAGACCGTGCGCCCGTGGGCCACGGCCATGTCCCCCTCGACCACCACCGGGTGGTAGCTCGCCTCGAACCGCTCCCCGACGAAGGCGTCGCGCTCGCTCATCCACTCCGCGACGATGGCAGCACGACCCGTCGCCCGGACCTCGAACGGGTAGTGCCACACCGCGTCCTCCGACCACAGATCCGCGATCTCCCCCGCGTCGTACGACCGCCACGCGGCGACGTAGGCGTCGAGCCACGCGCGCACCGCCGCCCTGCTGACGGCGGGTCCCGTCGCGTCCGGGGGTCGGTGCCAGCCGGGCGGAGGGAGAGGTGGGGCCATCGGGCGAGCGTACGACAGCGGGGACGGGGGCCGGCCGTCGTGCGCCTAGCGCGGCCGCAGGATCCGGTAGCGGTGCTCCGGGCGGCCCGTGGATCCGTACTTGAGCTGCACGTCGACCACGCGCTCCCGGGCGAGCGCGCCGAGGTAGCGCTGCGCCGTGGCGCGGGAGACGCCGACGCGCTCGGCGATGTCGGGGGCGGAGAGCTCGTCGCCCGCCGCCGTGAGGGCGTCCAGCACGGCCTGCTCGGTCGCGGGCCGCGCGTTCGCGGCCGTGCGTCCCGGGCGGAGGGACTGCATCGCCCGGTCGACGGCCGCCTGGTCCAGCGGACGGTCGGTGTCGAGGCCGGCTCGGTAGGCCGCGTAGGCGGCGAGCCGGGCCAGCAGCAGCTCGGGCGCGAAGGGCTTCACGAGGTAGGAGACCGCGCCGCCGCGGAGGGCGCGGCGGACGGTGGCGGCGTCGTCGGCGGCCGTGACGAGGATCACGTCGGGCTCGATCCGCCGCACGAGGTCGAGCCCGCTGCCGTCGGGCAGGTAGGCGTCGAGGAGCACGAGGTCGGGTCGCTCGGCGTCGAGCACGGCGAGCGCCGCGCGCACGCTGCCCGCCGTGCCGAGGGAGCGGAAGCCGGGCGCGGAGGCGACGAGGCCCTCGTGCAGGCGCGCGATGCGGAAGTCGTCGTCGACGACGAGGACGGTGAGGTCGTCGGTCACGCGGGGGCTCCATCCGGGGCGGGGCGGTCGGGGAGGTCGTCGGAGGCGGCGGCGGCGGGGTAGCCGGGCGGGTCCGCGTCGGGCGGCTCGACCACCCCCGTGAGGCGGGCGCAGAAGACGGCGCCCGCGACGGCGTCGGGCGGCGGGCCGCCCGGATCCGCGACCCACACGTCGCCGCCGTCGCGCCGGGCGATGTCGCGCGCGAGCGGCAGGCCGAAGCCCAGCCCGTGCGCCGGATCCGCGCCGCCGCGTCCATCGGGTCCGGTGGCCGCGGGCCCGCCCGCGGCGAGCGCCCGGGCCGCCCGGTCCACGTCGTCGGGCCGCCGCCGGAAGACGCCCGCCGGATCCGCGGCGCCGAGCCCATCGCCCGAGTCGGAGACGGCGAGGTGCAGGTCGGGCCCGTCGTCGAGCGCCTCGACCTCCACCCAGCGGTCGGCGCGGGATCCCCGCACGGCCGCGTGCACCGCGTTGTCGACGAGGTTGCCGAGCACGGTGGTGACCTCCTCGGGCCGCACGAGGATCCCCCGCACGAGCGTGCCGGGCCCTACCCGGAGCGCCACGCCGCGCTCCTCCGCCTCGAGCGCCTTGGCCCCGAGGAACGCGTGCAGGTACGGCTCGTCGACGAGCTCGGCGTCCCGCATCGGGAAGGCGACCGGCCCCTGCTCGAGGACGCCCGCGAGGTAGCTCCCCGCCTCGTCCACGCGGCCGGTGGCGACCAGCCCGCGCACGACGTGCAGCCGGTTCGCGAACTCGTGCCGCTGCACGCGGAGGGCGGTGGACATCGCGGTGACGGCCGTGAGGCGCCGGCTCATCGACTCGAGGTCGGTCTCGTCACGCACGACGACGACCGTGCCGAGGTCGCGGCCGTCGCGCTCCACGCGGGCGACATCGACGAAGAGGAGCCGGTCGTCCACCACGGCGCGCAGGGAGGCCGCCCGGCCGTCGGCGGCGGTCCGGGCGGCGGCGTCGCGCACGGCCTCGGCGACCCCGAGCTCCTCGAGCGCGCGGCCGACCGGATCCACGAGGCCGAGCAGCTCGGCGGCCCGCGGGTTGCAGACGGTGACCCGGCCGTCGGTGCCGACGCCGAGGACGCCCTCGCCGACGCCGGAGAGGACGGCCGCCTGGTCCTGCACGAGGCCGGCGAGCTCGGACGGCTGGAGCCCGAGGGTGAGGCGCGCGAGCCGCCTGGACAGGATCCCGCTGGCCACGGCGCCGACCCCGAGCGCGAGCAGGGCGACGACCGCGATGGCGGCGACGTCGACGCCGATGGAGTCGCGCACGGTAGCCGCCGCGAAGCCGACGCTGACCTCGCCGACGACCCGACCCGATCCGTCGCCCGCGGGCGCGCCGCCCGCTCCCCCGCCCGCCTCCGCGTCGAGCGCCCGCACCGGCACCTTCGCCCGGGCGGACTCCCCGAGCGTGCCGGTGGCCCAGGTCACCTCCTCGCGCCCCGCGAGCGCGACCGTCGGATCCGTGCTCACGCGCTGCCCGAGCTCCGCCCGGTCGGGGTGGGCGAGCCGCAGGCCCCGGTCGTCGGTGACCACCACGAAGAGCGCGCCGGTCCGGGCGCGCACCGCCTCGGCCGTGCGCTGCACGGGCCCGTCGGCGAGGTCGGCCGCTGCGGCGACTCCGGGGACCTCCGTCTCGGCCGTCACGGCGGCCCGCAGCGCGGGATCCTCGGCCGCCGTCCGGGCGATCGCGAGCGCCGTCGCCTGCGCCTCGTCCCGGTTCTCGGAGGAGCTCAGCAGGCCGTAGGCGACCGTCGCGATCCCGACCACCACGAGCACGACGAGCAGCTGGAGGACGAGCATGCGCCGCGCGAAGTCGAGCCCCGCCCGTCGTCGCCCCGTCGCCCGATCCACCTCGTGAGCATAATGCGCAGAACGTCGTCTTCGTGCACTATCGCGATGAAGCGGCACAAGCGCGACGGGACGCGGACACCGACCTAGCGTGTGATGTTCAGCCGGGCGTCCCGCCCACCGACGAAGGAGTCACACGTGCTGGTATTCCTGGGCTTCGCCATGGTCCTCACCTTCATGGCCCTCATCATGACCAAGCGGCTGACGCCCATGGTCGCCCTCATCCTCGTGCCGACGATCTTCGGCCTCTTCGCGGGCGCCGGCCTCGGGATCGGCGACATGGTCATCGAGGCGCTCGGCGACCTCGCCCCCACGGCCGCGCTGCTGATGTTCGCCATCATCTACTTCGGCATCATGATCGACGTCGGCCTCTTCGACCCGCTGGTGCGCCTCATCCTCCGCGTCGCGGGCGGCGACCCGGCGAAGATCGTGCTCGGCACGGCGATCCTCGCGGCCGCGGTCTCCCTCGACGGCGACGGATCCACCACCTTCATCGTCACCACGGCGGCCATGCTGCCCATCTACCGCAAGCTCGGCATGAGCCCGGTCGTGCTCACCTGCACGGCGGGCCTCGCGAACGGCACGCTCAACATCGTCCCGTGGGGCGGCCCGACCGTCCGCGCGGCCGCGGCCCTCAAGGTCTCGCCGACCGACATCTTCGTGCCGATGATCCCGTCGCTCCTGGTGGGCCTCGCCCTCGTCTTCGTCTTCGCGTGGACCATGGGCGTCCGCGAGCGCAACCGCCTCGCCGCGCTCGGCGAGGCGCGGGCCGAGGGCGGCATCGACGCCGCGGGCGGCTCCGGCTCCGGCGGCTCCACGGGCGGCTCGGGCTGGTGGCGCGCCGGTCGCGGCGCCCCCGCGACCCCGCGCGGCGGCCTCATCACGCTGGCCCCGTCGCTCGTCCGCGCCGAGACGGCCGCGGTCTCCACCGTCGGCTCGACCATGCTCGACCCCGACCGCGAGACCCTCCGCCCGCGCCTCATCTGGTTCAACCTCGGTCTGACGCTCGCGGTGCTCGTGCTGCTGATCATGGACCAGCTGCCGCTCGCGTACGTCTTCATGGTCGGCGCGGCCATCGCCCTCATCGTCAACTTCCGCGTCCTCAAGGACCAGGGCGAGCGGATCGCGGCCCACGCACCCAGCGTGGTCGGCGTGGTCTCGATGGTGCTCGCGGCAGGCGTCCTCATCGGCGTGCTCAACGGCACCGGCATGGTCTCGGCGATGTCGGACTGGCTGGTCACGATCATCCCGGACGCCCTGGGCCCCGGCCTCGCGGTCATCACGGGCGTGCTCAGCATCCCGATGACCTTCTTCATGAGCAACGACGCCTTCTACTACGGCATGCTCCCGGTGCTCGCGGAGAGCGCGGCCAACTACGGCATCGACCCCGTCGAGATGGCGCGCGCGTCCATCACCGGGCAGCCCGTGCACCTGCAGAGCCCGCTCGTGCCGGCGATCCTGCTGCTCGTGTCCCTGGCGGACGTGAACCTCGGCGACCACCACCGCAAGGTGCTGTGGCGGGCCGTCCTGGTGTCGCTCGTGATGCTCGCGGTGGGCGTGCTCACGGCGGCCATCCCGATCTAGGTCGGGGCGCTCCGCGGGAGCGCGCACGCGGAGGCCGGGCGGCTCGGGGGAGCGCCCGGCCTCCTCGCGTGCGCGGGGTCCGCGAGCGGCTCGCGTCGGGCCCTACGAGACCCGGCGCGCCACCTGGTACCCGGCGTCGGCGTAGACCATCTCGTACGTCGTGCCCGCCTGCGTCGCCTCGCCGTACCGGACGGCGTCGAGCGCACCCGGGCCGAGGCCGCCGCCGAGCGTGTCGATGACGACGTACTGCGGCGCCGGGTTGCCGGGGTTGCCGAGCCAGAACACCTCGTGGTCGTCGACGAGGTACGACATGAGGCCGATGTCGCTGAGGACGCTCGCGCCGGCGGGCACCAGGTCGAGGGCCTCCTGGGCCTCGGCCGCGCGCGGCGCCGGCTGCCAGAGGGTCGGGCCCGCGAGCTCGGCCATCGGCGAGCGCATGCCCAGGGCGATCGCGGCCACGGCGATCACGGGCACGGTCGCGCGCGACGCCGTGCGCAGCCAGCTCTGCCGTCCCGCCCGGGCGCGGGCGACGCCGTCGATCGCGGCCGCGAAGACGATCGGCATGAGCACCGCGTCGTAGTGGTAGCCGGGCGCCCAGTACGACTCGGTCGGCGACAGGAAGCGCCAGGCGAGCGTCGGCAGCACGAGCAGGAGGAGGGGCGAGCGCACGGCGATCAACGCGCCCGCGAGGAGGAGGAAGGCGACCGTCTCGAGCTTCGGGGCGACGAGGAGCCCGGCGATCGTGCCGAGCGGATCCGCGAGCGCGCCGCCCGCGTCGAGCTTGGACGCGTAGTCCCAGCGGGCCTCGCGGTTGAAGGCGGGGAGGATCACCGCGGTCGCCAGCGCGAACCACGCCACGCCCCAGGCGGCGAGCGCGAGGCCGACGCGGCGGTGGAGGGTGAGCGCGAGGATCGCGCCGAGCACCGCGACCGTGAGCCCGAGGTCCTCCTTCACGAAGACGAGCGGCGCGGCCCAGAGGGCGCCGGCGAGGGCGCGGCGGGCGACGACCGCGTCGAGCGCGAAGGCCAGCAGCGGCAGCGCGAACGCGATCTCGTGGAACTGGAACGCCACGGCGCCCTGGATCCCCCAGCTCAGCCCGTACGCGGCGGCGACCGTGATCGCGCCCCACCGGCCCACGACGCGGCCGGCCAGGCGACCGACGCCGACCACCGAGATCCCGATGAGGACGGCCTGCACCACGAGCAGCGCGAACGCGTGCGGCCAGATCGCGTAGACGGGGCCGAGCAGCACGAGGATCGGGTGGAAGTGGTCGCCCAGCAGGTTGAAGCCGTCGCCCTTGATGGAGACGATGGGCGCCTCGAGGCGCGAGTAGTCCTGCGCGAGCTGCGTGAAGATGCCGAGGTCCCACGACTTCACGGTGAAGCGGCGCCACTCGAGCGCCGAGTACAGCACGTACACCGCCGTGACCAGCGCCGCGACGACCACGGAGCCGACCGTGCCGGGCACGCGTGATCCGGTGAGCGGCGCCGGGAGGACGGCCGCGGGGTCCGGCGCGGCGGGCTCGGCGGCGTGGCGGCGACGGGCCGTGTCGTTCGGACTGGTCACGAGGGCAAGGGTCTCACGCGGCCCCCGGATCCCGGCGGCGCGCTCCCCGGGTGATCCGCTCCGCGTCGCGGCGACGGGCTGGGGTCGGGTCGGGAGCCGGGCGGGGCGTCAGCGGCGCGAGCCGCCGGTGCCCTCCTGGCGCTCGCGCTCGGCGGCCAGGGCGGCGCGGCCGGCGTCGCGGTTCTTCACGCGGATCTGCTCCTCGCGCACCTCGGCCTGCGTCGCGCGCTCCTGCACCAGCCACTGCGGCGGGGCCTGGAGCAGCTCCTTGATCTGGGCGGTGGTGAGCGCCTCCGTCACGCCGCCGCGGGCGAGGCCGGCGATGGAGACGCCGAGCTTGCCGGCGATCACCTGGCGCGGGTGCGGGCCGTCGCGCAGCAGCGTGGCGAGCCACTCGGGCGGGTTCTCCGTCATCTCGGCGAGCTCCGCGCGCGACGGGGTCGACTCCTGGAACTCCACCGGGGTCGCCGGCAGGTGCACGCCCAGCTTCTTCGCCGCGGTCGCGGCCTTCATCGTCTGGCTGGATCCGTCGCTCGTCATGTGCCCAGGGTACCGTCGGGGCCCGGAGCGGCCTGCACTAGCCTGGATCGACCCGCCGCCGCTCACCGCGCCGCCCACGAGCGGGCCACCGAGGGGACTCCCGTGGACGCCGACCCGACCGCCCTCCGGCACTTCGCCGCCGTGGCCGACGAGCTGCACTTCGCCCGCGCCGCGAAGGCCCTCAACGTCTCGCGCATCGCCGTGAGCCGCTCGATCCTCGACCTCGAGGCGCTGTGGAGCGTCGAGCTGTTCGTGCGCGACGACGGCCCCACGCGCCTCAGCCCCGACGGCGAGGCGCGCCTCGAGGAGGCCCGCGCCGCCATCGCCCGGGAGGACGCGCGCCTCGCCGCCGAGGCCGCCGCCCCGCCGCGCGGCCTCGTGGTCGCGATCGTGCCGGGCGTGACCGTGGCGAAGTGGACCCGCGCGTGGGACGAGCGCGTCGAGGGCGTGCCGCTGCGCATCACGCCCCTCGCCGAGCCGGACGCCGCGCCGGCCCTCGTCGACGGATCCGTCGACGTCGCCTTCCTCCGCCTCCCCGTCGACGGCCGGGGCCTCACGGTCGTGCCGCTGTACGGCGAGGTGCAGGTCGCGATCCTGCCCAAGGACCACGCGCACGCCGCCGCCGACGCGATCGCCCTCTCCGACCTCGCCGAGGACCTGCTCCTGCAGCCGGCCGACGAGGTGCCGGGCTGGGCGGGGCGCACGGCGGGCGCGGATCCGGTGCCCATGCCCGAGGACGTCGCCGGCGCCGTCGACCTGGTCGCCGCGGGCGTCGGGATCGTGGTCGTGCCGCACGCGCTCGGCCGGCTGCACGCGCGCAAGGACCTCGTGGCCGTGCCCGTGCACGACCTGCCGGAGACGCGGATCGCCGTGGCCTGGCGCGAGGGCGACGCCTCCCCCGACATCGAGGAGCTCGTAGGCATCGTCCGCGGGCGCACGGCGCAGAGCTCCCGCTCGCCGCGCGACGACGACGAGCGCGACCGCCGCAAGCCCACCGCCGCGCAGAAGACCGCGCGGAAGGCGGCGGGCAAGCCGGGCGCGGCCGGCAAGGGCGGCGCCGGCGGCGCGAAGCCGACCCCGAAGGGCGGCGCGGGCGGGCGGCGCACTCCCCCGCCGCGCGGCGGCCGGCGCGGGCGCTAGGACCCGACCGGGCGGATCCGGTCAGGCGTGGCCGCGCTCCGCCTGCAGGTCGGCGACGACCCGGCCCACGTGCTCGCCCCAGCGGCGGTACATGGAGGAGTAGCGGAACTCGCCGTCCACGAAGTCGATCGGCCCGGCGTCGGGCAGCTTGATCGACGTGGCCTGCGGGAACCGCGCGCAGACCTCGGCCTTCCGCTCGGACAGGTACGCCGCGTGGTCGCGGAACAGGCCGCGCACGAACGCGCCGGCCTCCACGTACTGCGACACCTGCGGGACGTCGGAGACGAGCACCATCGAGTTGTCGGCGGTCTGCTCCACGAGGTGGTCGAGGAGGTCCTCGAGCCGGTGGACCCACGGCGTGATGCGCGCGAGCTCCAGCGCGTCGGCGACCCCGGGCATCACGAGCACGACGTCGTAGCGGTGCAGCTCCGTGATCTGCCGGACGGCCTCCTGGGTGGCGGAGAGGTGCTGGTCGGCGAGCGGCACGGTGCGCCAGGCGACGCCGCGCCCGGTGATCCCCGCGAGCGCCCGGGCCGACTGCGCGGCGACGCCCTCGGCGTGCGTGCGGAGGCCCACGCCGGATCCGCCGATGCCGCCGAGCACGAGGATCCGGTCCGGATCCGGTCCCGGGACGACGCCGACGGGTGCGTCCGTGGGCACCGCGGCGGTGAGCGGGGTGGGGATGCCGCCGCGCAGGCTGGCCGCCACGAAGGGGCGGACGGCCTGGTGGAGGATCCGGATCGGCGGGGGCATGGGCTCCTGGGTTCGGGAGGGCGTCACGTCCATCATCGCCGACGCCCCCGTGTCGGACGCCGAGCCTATCGTCGTCCACGAGCGCGGCCGGGCGCTCACGCCCCCGTCCCCTCCCCTGGAGCAGCAGATGATCCGCGAGCCCGAGCCCCTCGACCACCACCCGCACGCCCGATTCCACCAGGGCGCCTGGCGCGTCCAGGTCGCGTCGCAGCCCGTGCTCGGCTACGTCGTGCCCACCGCGCGCGCCGCCGGGTCCGCACCCGTCTTCGAGGTGTACGCCGACGCGGTCGACGACTCCGGCCGGCGCGTCTGGGTCTCGACCGCGGTCACGCTGGACGCCGCGATCGCCTGGATGCGGGAGCACGACATGGAGCTGCTGTCGTTCGCGGGCGAGCACGCCCGGCGCCGGCGCGAGCTCGCGACCGGGATGATGCCGACGCACTACTGAGCGCGGGCGGCGCGCTCAGGCGGTCGTGCGCCAGAACACGATCAGCAGCAGGGTCACCACGAAGCCGGACAGGAAGTTGAGGCCGAGGAAGCGGCGCCAGCCCCGGTTGGCGGCCTCCGCCTCCTCGTCCCGGATCGACCAGAAGGGCGCCGTGCTGAGGATGTACGGGATCACGAGCACGGCCGCGATGATCCCCGGCAGCCCGGTGGCGAGCATCGCGAGGCCGGCCGCGGCGTACGCGAGCACGGCGATCCGCACGGTGGCGGCGCCGCCGAGCACGGTCGCGATGGAGGAGATGCCGCCGTCGCGGTCGGCCACGATGTCCTGCACGGCGCCGAACGCGTGCGACGCGACGCCCCACAGGAAGAAGGCCGCGAGGATCGCCCACAGCGCGGGAGTGAACGCGCCGCCCGCGAGCACGATGCCGTAGACCGCGGGCGAGGTGAAGTGCGTGCTCGAGGTGAGCGAGTCGAGGATCGGGCGCTCCTTGAAGCGGAGGCCCTTCAGCGAGTACGCGACCACGGCGAAGACGCTCACGGCGAGCACGGCCGTGCTGGCGGCCGAGCCCACGATGACGAGGTAGGCGAGGAACGGCAGGTTGACGAGGAGCACCGCGACGAGCACGGGCCGGTGCATGGCGCGCGCGAGCACCGCGCCCTCCACGCCGCCCTTGCGCGGGTTCCGCATGTCGGACTCGTAGTCGAAGACGTCGTTGATGCCGTACATCGCGAGGTTGTACGGGACGAGGAAGAAGAGGGTGCCGAGCACGGCCGTGAGGTCGAGCTCGCGCGTGACCGTGAGGTACGCGGCCGCGAACGGGAACGCCGTGTTCACCCAGGAGAGCGGGCGCGACGAGAGGACGATCGTGCGGAGCACCTCGCCGACGCCTGGTCGCGTCCGCACGTCACTCATGCGCTTCGATGCCGGAGACCGCGCGGCGGCGGCGAAGCAGGTACCAGACGGCCGGCAGCAGCACGAGGGCGGCGATCGCGTAGGCGAAGTCCTCGATGGGGGCGACGCCGAGGATCAGCCCGACGAGCTTGTCGGGGTCGTAGCCCACGAGGCCCACCTGGATCATGATGTTGTCGAAGACGAGCGTCATCACGAGCAGGATCGCGACGGGCATCCGCCGGTACCAGTAGTACTCGGGGTAGTCGAAGCGGCTGGACCCGTACGGCACGGCGGCCGCCTCGCGCAGCAGCAGGCGGCGGAACAGGAACCCGACGACCGCGACGGGCAGCAGGAACAGCAGGTCGAGCACGAGGTAGCTCATCGGTTCGCGCGCTCCCTCGCCCGGGCGACGTGGTGGTCGGCGAGGCGGCTGAACCCGTTGACGAGGTTCATCGTGAGGTAGCAGAGCAGCGTGAGGAAGAAGACCTCCTCGACCGGCAGCTCCGGGCCCACGAGGATCCCCGTCATGAACTCCGTCTCGCCGCGGAAGAAGATGCCCTGGGAGATGCCGGCGACGTCCCACGCGAGGAAGAACGCGACGCCGATGAGGGTGGTGAGCGCCGCGGCCGTGCGGTCGCGCCAGAAGAACAGCCGCCAGCGCCGGTCGAGGAGCATCATGCAGCCGATGGTGACGAGGAGCAGCGCCAGGTAGACGAGCCCCATCAGACCACCGGGCGGCCGACCGTGCGCACGAGGGGCTCGGCGCCGGGTCCGGTCGACACGTCGCCGCGGAGGCGCTTCACGAGGATCTCGGCGCTGATGAGGCACATGGGCAGGCCGATGCCGGGGATGGTGGATCCGCCGGCGTAGTGCAGCCCGTCGACCCGCGCGCTCGTGTTGCCGGCCCGGAACATGGCCGACTGCTTCAGCGTGTGCGCGGGCCCGAGGATGGTGCCCTTCCAGGAGTGCAGGTCGGCCTGGAAGTCGCCGGGGCCCGAGGTGCGGCGGACGACGATGCGCTCGGCGAGGTCGGGGATGCCGGCCCAGTCGGAGATCTGCTGGATCGCGCGGTCGGCGATCTCCTCCACGCGCGCGTCGCCGGCGCCGTCGATCCCGCCGCGGCCGATGGTCGGGTCGGCCGGGATGGGCACGAGGATGAACACGTTCTCGTGGCCGTCGGGCGCGACCGAGCCGTCGGTGGCGCTGGGCTTGCAGACGTAGATGCTGGCGGGATCCGGCACCGAGGTGGCGCCGCCCTTCGGTGGGAAGATCTGCGAGAAGTTGCGGTCCCAGTCCTCCGTGAACAGCAGCGTGTGGTGGTGCAGCTCGGGCAGCTCGCCGCGGACGCCGAGGTACACGAGCACGGCGCCGGGGCCGGCGGTGGCCCTGTCCCAGTACGACTGCGGGTAGGTGCGGAACGCCTCGGGGATGAGCTCGGTCTCGGTGTGGTGCAGGTCGGCCGTGGAGACCACCACGTCGGCCTCGAGCGTCTCGGTGCCCGCGTCGGTGGTGATCTGCACGCCGCGCGCGACGGCGCGACCGGCCTTCGCCGGCTCCGTGAGGATGCGCGACACGGGCGCGCCCGTGCGGATCTCGACGCCCTCCGCGCGCGCCACCCGCTCGATCGCGTCGATGACGGTGATGAGCCCGCCCTGCGGGTAGAGCACGCCGTCCTCGAGGTCGAGGTGGCTCATGAGGTGGTACATGCTCGGCGCGAGCTTCGGCGAGGAGCCGAGGAACACGGCCGGGTAGCCGAGGATCTGGCGGAGCCGGTGGTCCGTGACGGCGCGCGCCACGTGGGTCTCCAGCGGCGTGAGGAGCAGCTTCGCGAGCGTGCCCGTGCGGGCGACGACGTCGCGCTTCAGCAGCGGCCGGTAGTCGGCGAAGGTCGTGTAGAGGAAGCGCTTCTTCGCCATCTCGTAGACCTCCTTCGCGGAGTCGAGGTAGCGGGTCATCGCCGGGCGGGATCCGGGCTCGACGCTCTCGAAGAGGTCGAGGTTCGCCTCGCGGGAGTCGCGAATGTCGATGGGCTCGGGATCGCCCTCGAAGAGCACGCGATAGCCGGGCAGGCGCACGAGGTCGAGCTGCTCGGCGGCGCTGGAGCCGAGGAGCTTGAAGAAGTGGTCGAACACCTCGGGCATGAGGTACCAGCTGGGGCCGAGGTCGAAGCGGAAGCCGTCCTTCTCCCAGGAGCCGGCGCGGCCGCCGACCTGGTCGCGGCCCTCGACGAGGGTGACGCGGTACCCGTCGCGGGCGAGGAGCGCGGCGGAGGCGAGGCCGGCGATCCCGCCGCCGATCACGATGGCGGTGGGTGCGGTCATGGCGCTCTCCTGCTGCTCGGGGTCGGACGGGGCGGGGTCGGACGCGTTCGGGTCGGAAGCGGCGGGCCGCGACGCGGGGGTCGGGCGGGCGCCGTCGGCACGGGGTCCGCGGGAGCGGCGCACGAGGCGGCCGTCGACGCCGGAGGGCTCGGCGCCGGTGGCGGCGGCGAGCGCGATGCGGGCCTTAACGGGATCCGGCACCCGCACGCGCGTGCGCGCCAGCTCGGCCGCGGGCGTGGCGCGGAGGCGCACGGCGAGCTCCGCGAACAGGCCCTGCGCGAGCGCGACGGCGCGGCGGCTCGAGGCGGGGAGGTCGGGGATGACGGCGCCGGACATGCGGAGGTCGGCGTCGATGTCGTCGAGGATGCGCTCCTTGTCGGCCTCCGAGAGGGAGGCGACGTCGACGCCGGGGAAGTAGCTGCGGCCGAGCGCGTCGTGGTCGGCGGCGAGGTCGCGGAGGAAGTTGACCTTCTGGAACGCGGCGCCGAGGCGCTTGGCGCCCTCCTCGAAGCGGATCCGCTCGGCCCGGGTGGTCGCGTGACCGACCAGGAACGCGCGCAGGCACATGAGGCCGACGACCTCGGCGGATCCGTACACGTACTCGGTGAAGGACTCCGGCGTGTGCTCCATCCGCCGCAGGTCCATCCGCATGGAGGCGAAGAACGGCGCGGTGAGCTCGGCGCCGAAGCCGGCGCGGCGGGCCGTGATGGCGAACGCGTGCACGACGAGGTTGGCGCTGTAGCCGCGGAGCATCGCGTCCTCGGTCTCCTGCTCGAGGGCGTCGAGCAGGCCCTCGACGTGCGCGGGATCCACGCCCGCGCCGGCCGCGGCGCCGTCGACGATCTCGTCGGCCACGCGCACGAGCGCGTACACGTTCTCGATGTGCTGGCGGACGTCCGCACCGAGGAGCCGGGACGCGAGCCCGAAGGAGGTGGAGTAGCGGCGGATCACGACGGAGGCCGTCTCCTGCGCCACGCGGTCGTACTTCTCGAGGCCGGTGGGCGCCTCGGGGGCGGGACGGCGTGGGCCGGGACGGCGAGCGGTCATCGGATGCGCCCGAGCACGGACTCCGCGACGGGCGCGAGCTCGCGGCGGAGCGCCTCCGGGACGGCCGGGTCGTCGAGGCGCGCGACGGCCGCGACCGCGAGGTCGCGCGCCACCCCCTCGGCGTACGCGCGGGCGCCGGAGCTCTCGAGCACCGAGCGGACGAGCGCCGCCTCGCCGCGGGAGAGGTCGTCCTTGCCGACGAGCGAGCTGATCTCGTGCCACTCCGACGAGCGGACGGCGTGCGCGATGAGCACGGTGCGCTTGCCCTCCCGGAGGTCACCGAGGTTGGTCTTGCCGGTCTCCTGCTCGTCGCCGAACACGCCGAGCACGTCGTCGACCACCTGGTAGGCGATGCCGATGTCGCGGCCGAAGTCGCCGAGCGCCGTGACGACCGCGGGGCCGGCGCCCGCGAGCACGGCACCCGCCTGCAGCGGCGCCTCGAACGAGTAGACGGCGGTCTTGAGGCGCTCCATGCGGAGGATCTCCTCCACGCTCGGCACCTCGGCGGTGAGCGAGAACTCGACGTCGATGAGCTCGCCCGCGGCCGACGCGAACACGGCGTCGTCGAGGATCTCGAGCAGGTGCGAGCGGGTGAGATCGCGCACGCCGCTCGCGTCGATGAGGCGGTACGCGTTGACGAGCGCCAGGTCGCCCGCGATGACGGCGGCCGACATGCCGCGGTGCTCGGCGAGCGGCTGGGGCAGGCCCTGCGTGGTCGCGATGTCGCGGTAGGCGCCGGACACGTTGGGGCCGCCGCGCCGGGTGAAGTCGCGGTCGATGACGTCGTCGTGGACGATGAGCGCGGTGTGCAGCAGCTCGAACGCGGCGCCGACGTGGGCCGCGGCCCGCACGTCCTCGCCGCCGAGGCCGTCGTACGCGGCCATGACCATGCGGGGGCGGAAGCGCTTCCCGCCGGCCGTGTTGGACTCCAGCGTGCGCCAGAGCTTCACGTACTCCTCGCCCATCACCTCGGCCCGCACGAGGGACCGGGCGAAGAACGCGTCCAGGACGCCGTTCACGTGGGCCTGCCTCGATGTGGAGACGGCAGCGAGGTTGGTGGCGTCCACGGATGAAACCTAACATCGAGGGGGTAACGGAAAGCAGGGAGCGCATGTCACATCACACCGAGCTCGTCGTCCTCCTCGACGACGACGGCACGGCCATCGGGACGGCGCCCAAGGGCGACCGTCCACACCCGCGACACGGCGCTGCACCTCGCGTTCTCGTGCCACGTGCTCGACGCGGAGGGGCGGATCCTCGTCACGCGCCGCGCCATCGGCAAGCTCACCTGGCCGGGCGTCTGGACGAACTCGTTCTGCGGGCACCCCGCGCCCGACGAGGACATGCTCGAGGCCGTCCACCGCCGCGCCGAGCAGGAGCTGGGGCTGACGCTCGCGTCCGTCGAGCTCGTGCTGCCGGACTTCCGGTACCGCGCCACCGACGCCGCGGGCATCGTCGAGAACGAGATCTGCCCCGTGTTCCGCGCGGTCGCGGCCACGCCGGTCGACCCGCGGCCCGAGGAGGTGGGCGAGTACCGGTGGGTGGATCCCGAGCAGCTCACGTCCGCCGTCGCCCTCACGCCGTGGGCCTTCAGCCCGTGGCTCACGCTCCAGCTGCCGCTGCTCTACCCGGAGCACGCGGCGCACGTCGGGCTCGCGGACGCCGTGCCCGTGGCCTGATCCGCACCGCCGACGACGAGGGGCCCGGCCGCACCGCGCGGCCGGGCCCCTCGTCGTGCGAGCGGGGGTGCGGGGATCAGCCCCAGAAGGCGCGGACCTCGTCGGCGACCCGCTCGGCCTGCGCGCGGCCGGCCTCGGCGGACGCCTGGCGGGTCGCGAGCAGGAGCGAGTTCTCGCCGAAGGCGCGCGTGCTGGCCGCGTCGGCCTGGATCACGAGCACGTCGGCCCGGCCGCGCAGCTGCTGCACGACGGTGGAGAGCGTCGGGCCCATGCCGGACGTGGGCGCCTCGGGGCCGCACGCGACGACGAGGATCCGCTCGTGGTCGGCGACGACGTCGGCGTTCGTGCCGGAGCGCATGCCGCCGTCCATGTAGGGGCGGCCGTCGATGGTGACGGGCGGGAAGACGCCGGGCACGGCGCAGCTGGCGGCGGACGCGCGCACGAGGTCGGCGCCGGAGTCCCGGTCGAAGACGGTGAAGCGGCCGGTGCCGGCGTCGACCGCGGTGATGCGGAGGTCGGCCTCGGGCCAGTCGCGGATGGGCAGCAGCTGGCCGATGCGCTCGACGCTCGCGGCGTCGTCCACCTCGGGGTCGTACTCCTCGAGCGCGAGCTCGCCGATCCGCTGGCGCGTGGGGATCTCGCCCTCGGTGCTCGCGACGCCCTGGCCGATGACCTCGACCGTGCGGGAGAGGTCGCGGCTGCCCATGGGCTCCGCCATGCCGGCCACGTCGACGAAGTGCTCGTCGTAGGCGGCGTCGATGGCGCCCGCGCGCAGGTTGATCGCCACGACGGATCCGGCCGAGGTGCCGACGACCGCGTCGGCCGCGCCCAGGTCGACGCCTGCGGCGATGAGCCCCGAGAGGAGGCCCGTCTCCCAGGCGATGCCGGCGACGCCGCCGCCGCCCAGCACCAGCCCGCGCGTCGCCGTGGGGGTGTCTCGATCGGTCCCGGTCATGGTTCTCCTCGTCGTGTGCGCGTGCGCGCGGCGGTGGTGGACGTCGTGGTCGACGTGGTGGATCTGGGTCCATCATCCCCGAGCCCGGTGGACGGCGGCCGAGGGAGCGGTGGACGCGGGGTGGACGCGGCCGGGATCAGCGCGGCGCGGCGGGCGGCGCGGCGGGCGCGGGGAGCGGATCCACGGCGCCGCTCGTCGCGCCCTGCGGTCCCGCGGCGGCCTCCCGGTAGACCTCGCGCACCTCGCCGAGGAAGCGCAGCACGGTCGCGCGCTCGCGCTCGGTCAGCGCGTCCGCGGCCCGGGCGACGCCGCCGATCATGGGCATCAGCTCGTCCATGGCCCGGCCGACGGACGCCGGCCGCGGCACGACGACCACGCGGCGGCGGTCGTGCGGGTGCGGCCGGCGGTCGACGTGGCCGACCTCGACGAGCCGGTCGACGACGAGGGTCGCGGCGGCGGTCGAGATCCCGAGCCGGCCCGCGAGTTCGGTCGGCGACAGCGACCCCGCCTGGATGAGGTGCTCCATGGCCTTCATGTCGGTGGGGTTGACCTCGAGGACGGTGCCGAGGCGGCGCTCGAACCCGGCGGCGAGGCCGAGCACGTCGCGGAGGACGCGGCCGAGCTCGCCCGCGTCGCCCCCAGCCGCGGGCACGCCGGCGCCGGGGGCCGGGAGGGCGTCGAGCTCCTCCGCTCCGGCGGCGGGACGGGTGCGGGGCATGGGTCCATCGTACGGCCGAGGTAGCTAAGACGCTTGACAGTCAGTAGGCTGACGATCACCGCACACCTGGAGGACCCGTGAGATCGATCGCCCGCTTCGTCAGCGCCCGCCGCACCGCCTGGATCGCGCTCGTGCTGGCCGCCGCCGCCGTGGCCGCCCTGTTCGCGTTCCTGCCGAAGGGCGAGGCCGACGCCTTCCCGCCGTCCGGGCTGCCCGAGTCCAGCCAGGCGCGGCAGGTGAGCGAGCTCCTCGAGCGGTTCCCGAGCGCGGACACGACCGTGGGGATCCTCGTCTTCAGCCGCGACGGCGCCGCGCTCACCGAGGCCGACCGGACTGCCGTCGCCGAGCGCGCCGAGGCCCTGGCCGCCGACTCGATCGCCCCGCGGGCCGTGGTGCCGCAGGTCAGCGAGGACGGGCGGGCGGCGCTCGTCGCCGTGCCGCTCGACGCGACGGAGGCCGCCGACGACCTGGCCGCCACCGCCGAGGGGCTCCGGGCGACCGCCGCGGACGGCCTCCCCGACGGCCTCGCCGCGCAGCTCACCGGACCCGTCGGCTTCCAGGCCGACATCTCGAACGCGTTCGCGGGGGCCGACGTCCGGCTCCTGCTCGTCACGGTGCTCGTGGTCGCCGTGCTGCTCATCGTGACGTACCGCAGCCCCGTGCTCTGGATCGTCCCGCTCGTCGTCGTGGGCGTCGCCGACGGCCTGGCGCGCGTGGTCGTGACGGCCCTCGCGGAGCCGCTCGGGATCACGATCGACGCCTCCATCGGCGGGATCCTCTCGGTGCTGGTCTTCGGCGCCGGCACCAACTACGCCCTGCTGCTCGTGGCCCGCTACCGGGAGGAGCTGACGCGCCAGGAGGATCGGCACCGGGCGATGCTCACGGCCGTCACGAGCGCGGGTCCCGCCATCGCGGCGAGCGGCGGCACGGTCGCGCTCAGCCTCATCACGCTGCTGGCCGCGGAGCTCTCCGGCAACCGGGCGCTCGGGTTCGCGTGCGCGATCGGCGTGGTCATCGCGATCGCGGCGGCCCTCCTCGTGCTGCCGGCCGCCCTCGTGGTGTGCGGGCGGGGCCTCTTCTGGCCGTTCGTGCCGCGCGCCGGCACCGACGTCGACCACGGCGGCAAGCCGGGCGTCTGGCGGCGCCTCGGGCTCGGGGTGCAGCGCCGGCCCGTGGTCGTCGCGGTCGTCGCCCTCGCGGGGGTCGGCGTCCTCGCGCTCGGCCTCGTCGGCGCGCGCGTCGGCCTGTCGCAGACGGACCAGCTGCTCGGCGAGCCCGAGTCGGTGCGGGCGCAGGAGGTCGTCGACGCCTCGTTCTCCGCCGGGCTCACCGCCCAGACCGTGGTGCTCGCGCCGGATGCGGTCGCCGCGGACGCCGTCGCCACCGCCGAGTCCGTCCCCGGCGTCGCGGGCGCCCGGGCGGGCGAGTCCGCGGAGGGCCGCACGCGGATCGACGTGCAGCTCGACGCGGAGCCCGAGAGCGCCGCCGCGTTCGCCGCCGTGCAGGACCTCCGGGACGCCTACGCGGCGGCCCCGGGCGAGGAGTCCGCATCGCTCGTGGGCGGCAGCGACGCCACGGCGGCCGACACCGCCGCGTCGTCCGAGCGCGACCAGGGGCTCATCATCCCGATCATCCTGGCCATCGTCTTCGTCATCCTCGGCCTGCTGCTGCGCTCGCTCGTGGCGCCCGTGCTCCTCATCGCGAGCGTGCTGGCGACCTTCTTCGCGAGCCTGGGCGCCGCCAACGTGCTGTTCCAGCAGGTGCTCGGGTTCCCGGCCTTCGACGCGAACGTGGTGCTGTTCGCGTTCCTCTTCCTGGTGGCGCTCGGGGTCGACTACAACATCTTCCTCGTGACCCGCGCGCGGGAGGAGCGGCGCCTGCACGGCACGCGCGAGGGCATGGTGCGGGCGCTCGCATCGACGGGCGGCGTGATCACGAGCGCGGGCATCCTGCTCGCCGCGGTCTTCGCGGTGCTCGGGGTGCTGCCCGTGGTGGCGCTCACCCAGATCGGCGTCATCGTCTGCATCGGCGTGCTGCTCGACACGCTCGTGGTGCGGACGCTGCTCGTGCCGGCGCTCGTCTTCCTGCTCGGCGACCGGTTCTGGTGGCCGTCGCACCGGACGGGGCGGCACAGCGTGGAGGCGGTCGCGGACTGACCCGCGCACATATGGCACCGCGTGCCATAATGGGCGGGCCGGCGACGCGGCCGGCCCGACAGCGAGGGAACGACATGACCCAGGACCAGCAGTTCGGCGGACGCACCGCCATCGTCACCGGCGCCGGCAGCGGCATCGGCCGTGCCTCGGCGCTCCGCTTCGCCCGCGAGGGTGCGCGCGTGATCGCCGCCGACGTCTCCGCCGAGCGCCTCGACGCGCTCGTCGCCGAGAACCCCGACCTCGACCTCGTGCCCGTCGTGGGCGACATCACGACGGAGGACGGCGTGCAGGCGATCGTCGCCGCGGCCGACGGACGCGTCGACGTGCTCGCGAACGTCGCCGGGATCATGGACGGGTTCCTCCCCGCCGCCGAGGTCGACGACCGCACGTGGGACCTCGTGTTCGCGGTGAACGTGACGGCCGTCATGCGCCTGACGCGCGCGGTGCTCCCGCTCATGATCGAGGCCGGGAAGGGCGCGATCGTCAACATCGCCTCCGAGGCGGCGCTCCGCGGATCCGCGGCCGGGCTCGCGTACACCGCCTCCAAGCACGCGGTCGCGGGCATGACCAAGAACACGGCCGTGCTCTACGCCGGGCAGGGCATCCGCGCGAACGCCGTGGCGCCGGGCGCGACCAACACGGCCATCGAGGCGCCCATGCGCTCCGAGCGCGCCGGCCGCGTCCTGGGACCGATCATGCAGACCATCGTCCCCGCCCCGGTCGAGGCGGACGAGATGGCCAACTCCGTCGTCTGGCTCGCGAGCGACCAGAGCAGCAACGTCAACGGCGTGATCCTCGCCTCGGACGGCGGCTGGTCCGCGGTCTAGCGGACGGCGTCAGCGGGACGCGCCGGGGAGCGCGAGCGCGCGGACGGCCCGGCGGATCGATGCGTCGGGCCGTTCGTCGTCCGAGCGCGCGGCCCACCAGCGGAGCGCGACGTGGCTCGCCGCGGCGAGCGCCTCGGCGACGGCGGCCGCCTCGAGCGTGCCGGCGAGCTCCGGCAGGCCGCGCCCCACGAACGCGGCGAGCGCGGGCGACGCGGCGGTGATGCGCGGCGACGAGCGGCTGTGCAGGTCGGGGTGCGCGTCGATGATCCGCAGCCGCACCCGGGTCATGCCGACGTCGAGGAAGCGCGGGCCCAGCGCGCCGACGAACGCGTCGGCGTAGGCCTCCCCCAGCGGCAGGTCGCCCGGGCCCTCCCCGAGGAGCCGCTCCAGCTCCGCGCCCACGACGTCCGCGCCCGCCCACACGAGGTCGGCCTTCGTCGGGTAGTAGCGGAACAGGCTGCGGCGGCCGACGCCCGCGGCCTCGGCGATGTCCGCCATGCTCACGGCGTCGTAGCCGCGCTCCGCGAACAGGCCGATGGCCACGCGCGCGAGGTCCTGCGCGTCGATCGCGGCGGGGCGGCCGAGGGCGGAGCGCTCGCTCGGCGGGGTCGGCGGCATGACGGGAATCGTATCCCGCGGGCGGGGTCGGGCCGGGTGCTCCGGTCGCGTCCTCGACGCCTCGCGGCGACCGCGGACCCTGTGGCACGGTGGACGCATGAGACTCGCCGAGGCGCTGATGGACCGGTCCGACCTGCAGCGTCGCATCGAGCAGCTGCGGAGCCGGATCCAGGCGAGCGCCCGGTACCAGGAGGGCGAGGATCCCGCGGAGGACGCGGCCGCGCTGCTCGCGGAGGCGGATGGAGCGGTCGACCGGCTGGCGGCGCTCGTGACGCGGATCAACCTGACCAACACGGCGGCGACCCTCGAGGACGGCACGCCCCTCACGGCGGCGCTCGCCCGGCGGGACGCGCTGCGGCTGCGGCACGGGATCCTCACCGACGCGGCCGATGCCGCCGTGGGCCGGTCGGGCGTGTACGCGCAGCGGCAGATGCGGAGCGAGCTGCGGCAGATCGCGGCGCTCCCCATCCGCGAGGTGCGCGAGCGCGCCGACGACGCGGCGCGGCAGCTGCGGGAGCTCGACGCGCGGATCCAGCGCGCCAACTGGGAGGTCGAGCTGATCGGGGAGGCGGCGCTGATCGGGGAGGTCGAGGCGACGGAGGACTAGGGGCGAGTCGGTAGTCGTCCGGAGCGGGCACACCCCGGCGGATCAGCGGGCATCCTGATCCACCTGTGGCGCGGAGGGCAGCGCACCCGGCGAGAGCCGAGCACGAGTCAGCCCCGCACCTCGCACCGGGAACGGTGCACGGGTACAGCTCACCACCACGTGCCGGTCGGACGACGAGGGAGGGATCGGGGACCTCGCCCCACGGGCGGGCCCGGTGCGGATGCGCCGGGCCCGCCGCTCAGGCGGTCAGGCCGTCAGGCGCCGATGTCGCGGAGCCACGCGCGCACCGAGCGCGGCGTCAGCCCGAGCCGGGTCTGCGCGCTCGTGGCCTCGTCGACGGCGTCCGCCTCCTGCGTGGCGCGCCAGCGGTACGCCTCGATGACCGGCCGCGCGCCCGCCTCGCCGAAGAGCGGGATGATCCGCTCGCCGAACTCGTCCGGCGTCAGCGGCTCGTAGCGCACGTCGCGCCCGAGGTGCTCCGCGAAGCCCGCGGCGAGGTCCGCGCCGGTGAGGGCCGGGAGCGCGCCGATGCCGACGACGCCCGTGACGGAGGCGTCCTCGAGGAGGCGCACGACCACGTCGGCGACGTCGAGGTGCGAGCTCCAGGAGACCGCGTAGCCGTCGCGCAGCGGGTAGCGCAGGACGCCCTCCTCGCGCGCCGGTCCGACGACGATCGGCATGAGCAGGTTCTCGAGGTACAGGCGGGGCTCGACGACGGCGAGCGAGACGCCGGCCTCGCGGATCCCGCGGGTGATGACGGTGAAGGGGCTGTCGTCATCTCCGGGCACGTCGACGCGCGCGCCGCTCGTGGAGAGCACCATGCGGCCCGGACGGGCGCGGCGGACCGCCTCGACCACGGCGGCCGCCTGGGTCGCCTGCTGCGCCGGGGATCCGATCGGGAGGTGCAGGAACACGCCGTCGACGTCCGCGTAGGCCGCGGCCAGGGAGTCGGCGGAGGAGAGGTCGACCGAGACGGCCGTGCCCGGCCCGGAGTAGGCGGCGGCGTCGCGCACGGCGGCGCGGGTGTCGGGAGCGGACGGGAGGAGGGCGGCCAGCACGGGAGCGCCCTGGGCGCCGGTGGCGCCGTGGATGAGGAAGGTCATGCGCCCATTGATGCATGCGATGCACCGGTTACGTCAACTGCACCACGAGCGCTAGGGTCGGACTCATGGCGTTCTCCCCGGATGTGTGGCCCGAGTGCGGCGTCGCGCGCTTCCTCGGCCTCATCGACGGGCCGTGGGCGACCCTCATCGTGCGCGAGCTCCTCGGCGGCCCCCTCCGGTTCACCGAGCTGCGGGCCGCGCTCCCCGGCATCAGCGCGCACACCCTCTCCGACCGGCTCCGGCGCTTCGAGGAGCACGGCCTCGTGACGCGCACGGCGTACGCCGAGATCCCGCCGCGGGTCGTCTACGACCTCACAGACGTCGGGCGCGGGCTCCGGCCCGTCCTCGAGGCGATGAACGCGTGGGCGAGCACCGTGCCGCGGGATCCCGCCGCGGATCCGGCCGGGGCCGCCGAGCGCGACGCCGCGCCCCTGCCCGTCCCCGTCGTGGCGGACGACCGCGCGGGCCGCCCCACGTGCGAGGTCCCGCCCGCGCTCGCTCCCTGACGCGACCCTCCCTACGCCCGCGCGTCGAACCGCTGCCGGTAGCTCGACGGCGTGACCCCGAAGGCGGCCGCGAAGGCCTGCCGCAGGGTGACGGAGGTGCCGAAGCCGCAGTCCGCGGAGATCCGCTCGACGGGCAGGTCGGTGGTCTCCAGCAGCCGCCGCGCCTCGTCGAGCCGGCGGGAGCGCACCCAGGCCGCGGGCGTGGATGCGGTCGAGCGCCGGAACGCGCGGAGGAACGACCGCCGGCTCATGTGCGCGACCTCGGCGAGCCGGTCGACGCCGAGGTCCTCCCCGAGGTGCGCGAGGGCCCACGCGGTGGCGACGGCGACCGGGTCCCCCGCCTCGTCCGCCGCGACGGGCCGCTCGATGTACTGCGCCTGCCCGCCCTCGCGGTGCGGCGCCACGACGAGACTGCGCGCGACCCGGTTGGCGGCCGCCGCGCCGAGCCGCGTGCGCACCATGTGCAGGCAGGCGTCGAGCCCGGAGGCGGTGCCGGCCGAGGTGAGCACGTCGCCGTGGTCGAGGTAGAGCGCGGATCCGTCGACGGCGATCCCCGGGTGCCGCGCCGCCAGTCCCTCCACGGCGTTCCAGTGCGTGGCGGCGCCGCGGCCGGCGAGGAGCCCGAGGTCGGCGACGGCGATCGCACCGAGGCAGAGGCCGGCGACCGCGGCGCCGCGCGCGTGGGCCGCGACGACCGTGCGGCGGAAGGCGGGGCGCGGGTCCCGGCCGTCGTCGATCCACGACGGGATGACCACGACGTCCGCCTCCTCCGCCGCGCGCAGCCCCCGCACCCCGCCGAGCCGGTGGCCCTCCGCGGTGAGGATCGAGCCGGCGCGGTCCGAGAAGAGCACGGTCTCCCAGTCGCCGAGCCCCTGCCGCCGCACCTCGTCGAAGACCATCTGCGGGACGGCCAGGTGGAACATCGTGATGCCGTCGAACGCGTAGACGGCGATCCGGACCTTGTCTCCTGCATGTGGCACGGATCCATCGTAGGAGTGCCTGCGGGCCACGGGTGCCTACCGGGGATCGCGGCGATGATCGAGGGACGGCGCCGCATCCGGCGCCCGCCCGCGACCCGATCCAGGAGATCCCCATGACCGCACCCCGCCGCGCCCTCGTCCTCGTCGACATCCAGCAGGAGTACTTCGGCGGCCCCCTCGAGATCCGCCACCCCGACCGCGATGACTCGGTGCGCACCATCGGCCGCGCGATCGACGCCGCCACCGCGGCCGGGATCCCCGTCGTCGTCGTGCAGCACACCGCCGGCGAGGGCGCGCCCGTCTTCGACCCGACGAGCGAGGCGTACCGGCTGCACCCGGAGATCGAGTCGCGCCGGACGGACGCGTGGAAGGGCCTCGTGAAGACGAAGGGCTCCGTCTTCGCGGGCACCGACTTCGCCGACTGGCTGCGCGCGGAGGGCCTCGACACGATCACGCTGGTCGGCTACATGACCAACAACTGCATCCTCGCGTCGGCGGTCGAGGCCGACGGGTACGAGGTCGCGGCGGAGGTGCTCTCCGACGCGACCGGCGCGATCGCCCTCGAGAACGCGGCGGGATCCGTCGACGCAGCCACCGTGCACGGCACGCTCATGACGCTGCTGCACTCCAACTACGCGGCGGTCGCGACGACCGACGCGTGGATCGAGGCGGTCACCGCGGGCCAGGCCCTCCCGACGGACGACCTCGGCAGCTCCGCCGTCGCGGGCGCGGCGCGCTCCGCGGGCTGATCCCCGGCCCGCGCACTCCGGTCCGACCGCCTCCCGTCGCGGCCGGCTAGGGCCGGAAGGCGCGGAGGCGTTCCGCCTCGACGGAGCACCCGGCCGTCTCCCCCGCGCCCGTCGCCGTCCCCTCGGCGACCACGCGGTCGCCCACGCGGATCCGGCATGTCACGTCGCCGCCGGCCTCGCCGATCGTCGCGCCCAGGATGAGCGAGGACGCGTCCGCGACGGCCGCCCGGGTGACGTAGGTGGCCACCTCCGTCGTGAAGGGCAGCGACTGCGCCGCCACCAGCTCGTAGCCGTCGGTCGCCTGCAGACCCTCGCGCCACACCGCCTCGACAGCGGTCGCGGACCCGGTGAGCTCGTACGCGACCGTGACGGGCGCCACGACCTCGGGCTCGCCGACGGCAGCCGGCGCCTCCCCCTCGGACGCGATGGCGATCCACCAGATCGGGAGCACCGGCTGGCCGACGTAGGCGGGCGGCAGCAGCGTCGAGAGCACCACGGCGAGGACGCCGAGCACCAGCCCGACGGCGGCCGCGCGCTTGGGCTTCCGCGGAAGGGCGAGCGCCACGATCGCGAGCACGATCCCCACCGGCGCGACCCACAGGGTGAACCAGTTCACGAACGGGATGAGGGACGCGAGGAGGACCACCGTGCTCACGACGAGCCCCGCGACGCCGACCTCGTTGACCGGCAGCACCGGTCCCACGGTGACGGGCTCGCTGCTCTCGTATCCCGTGCGCGTGCCGCTCACGGGTGGATCAGCCGGCGGCCGAGCGGACCTCGGCGGCCGTCGCCACGCACGCCGCCCGGGCCGCGGCGCCGCGGGAGGTCTGCTCGGTGAGCACGTCGCCGTCCACGAGGATCCGGCAGGTCACCTCGCCCTCCTCGGCGCCGCCCGTGCCGACGAGGATCAGGCGCTCGTCGTCGTAGGCGCTGCCCGCGGGGAGCTCGACCTCGCGCGTGAACGGCAGCGTCTGCGCGGTCGCCTCCTGGGCGCCGAGCAGGTCGCCGACGCGGCCCGTCCACGCCGCGTCGACCGCGGGCAGCGTGCCGCTCAGCTCGTACGTGACGGTGACGTCGCCCGCGACGATCGCGTCGTCCTGCGACTCGGCGCCCGAGGTGGTCTGCGAGTCCTCCACCGCGGTGCCGATCAGGGTCGCGATCCCCACCGTGTAGGCGATGGCCAGCAGCACCGAGAGCACCAGCGCCACCACGCTCACGACGAGCCCGCCGAGCGCGGTGCCCTTGGGGCGGTCCGCGAGGACCAGGCCGATGATCCCCAGCACGATGCCGACGAACGCCACGAAGCCCGACCCGTAGTTGACGAGCGGGATGACCGCGCCGACGAGCGCGACGATCCCCACGATGAGCGCCGCCAGGCCGACCGGGTTCGTGGTCTTCCGCTCGCGGGGTCCGGTCGGTTCGGGTTCGGGCGCGTAGCGGAAGGTCATGGTTCGACCCTGCCAGGGATCCGGCCGCGGTCGGGCGCCACGGGGTCACGATCCCGCGACGACCGGCACCGGAGCCGCCCCGCCTCAGCCCGCGAGCACGTCCGCGACCGGCGTGAGCGGCAGTCCCAGCGCCGCCGCCACGTGCGGCTCGGTCACGTGCCCGTCGTGCACGTTGAGGCCGAGGGCGAGCGCCGGATCCCCCGCGAGGGCCCGCTTCCAGCCCTTCTCGGCGAGGGCGATCACGTACGGGAGCGTCGCGTTCGTGAGCGCGCGCGTCGAGGTCTCGGGCACCGCGCCCGGCATGTTGGCGACGCAGTAGTAGACGCTGTCGTGCACGGCGAAGGTCGGGTCGTCGTGGGTCGTGGGCCGGGATCCCTCGAAGCAGCCGCCCTGGTCGATGGCGATGTCGACGAGCACGGACCCCTTCTTCATGGTCGCGACCATCTCGTCGGTGACGAGCTTCGGGGCCTGCGCGCCGGGGATCAGCACGGACCCGATGACGAGGTCGGCGTCCTTCAGCTGCGCCGCGATCTCGTAGGCGGAGGAGACGCGCGTCTGCACCTGCCCGCCGAACCGCACCTCGAGCTCGCGGAGCCGCGGGATCGAGAGGTCGATGACCGTCACGTCGGCGCCCATGCCGAGCGCGTTCGCCGCCGCGTGCTCGCCCGCGACACCGCCGCCGATCACGACGACGCGCGCCTTCGGAGTGCCGGGCACGCCGCCGAGGAGGATCCCGCGCCCGCCGGCCGCGCGCATCAGGTGGTACGCGCCGACCTGCGTGGAGAGCCGGCCGGCGACCTCGCTCATCGGCTGGAGGAGCGGGAGCTGGCGGTTGGGGAGCTGCACCGTCTCGTAGGCGATGGCCGTGGTGCCGGACGCGACGAGCGCGTCCGTGCAGGGGCGCGACGCGGCGAGGTGCAGGTAGGTGAAGAGGGTCTGGCCGGCGCGCATGCGCGGGTACTCCTCGAGGATCGGCTCCTTGACCTTGAGCAGCAGATCCGCCTGGCCCCACACCTCGTCGGCCGTGGCGACCATGGTCGCGCCCGCCTCGACGTAGTCGGCGTCGGTGATGCTGGATCCGAGCCCCGCGCCCTCCTGCACGAGCACCTCGTGGCCGCGGCGCACGAGCTCGTGCACGCCCGCGGGCGTGGCGGCGACCCGGTTCTCGTTGTTCTTGACCTCGGTGGGGATCCCGACCTTCATGCGCGCTCCGTCTCGTCATCCCGCGAGGTGCGACCGGCGGCGGCGATGCGGGAGGGCGAGTCCCAATATGGCCATCGTGCGCTGTTCCTGGCGACGTTCCGTAGGATCTTCGCCGAAGGGCGCTCCTCCTGCGCGATCCTTCACCCCGAGAGGACGGACGACCGATGCCGACGAAGGATTCGCGGACGCGCGAGCCCCTGGACGAGATCGACCGCACGCTCGTCGCGCTCCTCCGGGCCGACGCGCGCACCCCGAACAGCCGCCTCGCCGAGCAGGCGGGCATCGCGCCGTCGACCTGCGTGACCCGCGTGCGCGGCCTCGTGGAGCGCGGCGTGATCACCGGCTTCACCGCCACCATCGACGCCGACGCGGTGGGCGTGGGCCTGCAGGCGCTCATCAGCATCGCGATCCGCGCGGGCGCCCGACACGAGATGGCCCGCTTCGCCGACGAGATGCGCGAGCTGGCCGACGTGGTGCAGCTCTTCTTCCTCGGCGGTTCCGAGGACTTCATCGTCCACATCGCCGTCCGCGACAGCGACCACCTCCGCGACTTCGTCCTCGACCACCTATCGGCGCACCCGGCCGTGGCGTCGACCCGCACGAGCGTGGTCTTCGACCACCACTACTCGGGGCCGGCGGTGGGGGATCCGGCTGTCTAGCGCGCTAGACGGCCGCGGGCCCAGAGCTACTCGCCGGGCTGGCCCGCGTCCGTCACCGTCACGTCCGTGTGCACGAAGTTGAGGTACGAGCGGGAGGCGGTCGGGCCGCGCTGGCCCTGGTAGCGGGAGGCGTACTCGCCGGATCCGTAGGGCTTCTCGGCGGGCGACGACAGGCGGAAGAAGCAGAGCTGGCCGATCTTCATCCCGGGCCAGAGCTTGATGGGGAGCGTCGCGACGTTCGACAGCTCCAGGGTGACGTGGCCGGAGAACCCGGGGTCGATGAAGCCGGCGGTGGAGTGCGTGAGGAGGCCGAGGCGGCCGAGCGAGCTCTTGCCCTCGAGACGCGCGGCGACGTCGTCGGGCAGCGTGACCATCTCGAACGTGGATCCGAGCACGAACTCGCCCGGGTGCAGGATGAACGGCTCCCCCGGCTTCGACTCGATGAGGCGGGTCAGCTCGGGCTGGTCCTCGGCGGGGTCGATGTAGGGGTACTTGTGGTTGTCGAACAGCCGGAAGAACCGGTCGATCCGCACGTCGATGCTCGCGGGCTGCAGCATCCCGGGGTCGTAGGGGTCGAGGGCCACTCGTCCGGCGTCGAGCTCGGCGGTGATGTCACGGTCGGAGAGGAGCACGGCAGGAGCCTACCGGCGCGGGGTGGCGCCCGGCCGGAGTCTTGCTAGGCTGTGGTCTCGACCCGGCTCCAAGCCGGTCGCGCGAGTGTAGTTCAATGGTAGAACTTCAGCTTCCCAAGCTGATAGCGCGGGTTCGATTCCCGTCACTCGCTCCACACCCCCCCCCGAATTGGGTTGACTGCCGTAGATAGACTTCGGGCACTGTTGAACGGACTGGAATCTCTCCTTTCACGGCCAGCTTGAGTGCACTCGCTCACCACATGCGAGATCACATCAACGCTAATTATGCCCAGGGCATGAATGCCAGCGCGGCCGGACGCTGATTATAACTGCTTCGAGGGCCTGATTGTCTGACGCATTTAATCGTTTGACCGTGTCCGAGTGGCGCCAGTTTTCGGATGTGGATATAACCTTCCACCCCCGTCTCACAATCCTTACGGGTGCGAACGCAAGTGGAAAAAGCACACTCTTAGGAATCCTGTCGCGTCACTTTAATTGGCACAGGACTTACTCGTCGGCGCCCGGCCGCAAGTCTGAAGGGCGCACCTGGGAAAGTCTTGGGCCACGTCGACGCGCCCGCATGATTCAAGATGGGGGCTCCTGGGGCGATGTCGGCTCCCTCACTTACACTAATGGTGTCGAGACCCGCATTAATGTGCCCGAGATGGGTGCGGCCGTTCGACAGGCGTACGACATATATATGCCACTGCAGCAGCCGGTCGTTGGGTTGTTTCTAAACTCCCATCGTCCCGCCAACGGCAACTACACGACCGTATCATCTATTCCGACGACATTTCCGGCCTCCGAACAACTATTTGAGCAGTACGCCACAGAGCGTCGGAATCAATGGGCGGGCCAATGGACCGGTCGAACTTCGCAACTGGCATTAAAAGAAACGCTGATAGCGGCGGCCGTCTTTGGCAACCAGGGCAACGATCACGTGACGTACAACGCTGATGCGGCCGCTATGTGGGAAGGATTCCAGCATGTGGTAGCAGCCGTACTACCAACCAGTCTTCGATATCGCAGACTCCGAGTTGAAGCTCCGGATATCATTGTTGAGACGGAGACAGGCGATTTCGTAATAGATGACGCATCAGGCGGGATCTCCGCTATCCTTGATGTTGCATGGCAAGTGTTTCTCCGATCGAGAGGTCATTCCTCATTTACGGCCATTCTCGATGAACCTGAAAATCACTTACATCCAAGTCTGCAGCGTGAACTGCTACCGAGGCTTTTGGATGCATTTCCCGGAGTGCGGTTCATCGTGGCGACTCACAGCCCATTCGTTGTAACTGCCACGCCGGATTCTGCCGTCTATGCGCTTGAATATAATGACGACAATAAGGTTGAATCGCGTCAGTTAGATTACTCCAATAAGGCGGCGGGGGCAGACGAGACACTCAAGCGCGTTTTAGGAGTTCCTTCAATCATGCCCATCTGGGCGGAGCGGCGTTTTGACGAGATAGTTGCGCGGCATCTAACGGGATCCGTGTCAACCGAAACCCTGCTACAGCTACGGGCCGAACTTGTGCAGATGGGGCTTGAATCCGACTTTCCTGCTGCCGTCTTGCGTACTATCGACAATGCAAATACGATTGGCGAGCCTTGAGGCGTTTGAGGAAACTTGACCCCCCGCGCGTTCTAGTCGACTTTGGTGCCGAGTGGACGCAAAACTATATTAATGCCTCGGCGGAAACTCGGCGCTCACAAGAAAAATGGCGGCACCGAGAGATCAAAATTCGACTACGCGAAGAAACTGATGCGAAGTGTGCGTACTGTGAGGGCTACGTTGAGGACGTATCCTACCCGCATGTGGAGCACATTGTTCCCAAGAATTATGCTCCCGCTCTAGCTCATGAGTGGGACAACTTGACAAGCGCCTGCGAGCAGTGTAATACACGTAAAGGTAGTTACTTCGTCGAGTCGCTTAGCCTACTCAATCCCTACGACGATGAGATAAATGTACGCCTAGCACCGGCAGGCGCGTGGATGGACTGGACGAAAGGCGATTCGCGCGCAGAGCTGACAGTGATGAAGCTCGGGCTGAACCGCATTGACCTTGTGACTTCCCGCGCCAGAAGGCTAGATCACGTAAGAGCGCTTATCGAGCGCTGGCACTCCAGCGAAGCGCCAGTTCGAGCCATATTAGCGGACGTCATCCAAGAAGACGCATTAAGCGGCGAATTCCGCGAAACAGTGATGGCCATGCTCGCTTCGCATGGGTTTCCTATCCAATCAGTAGAATCGACTAGTCATGAACGCGCATAGCACCTTATATTCCTACGACTGGGTAAGCCTGTGCTTTGACTTTGCTTCGGCTATTGCGTGGCCAGTATTCGCAGTTGTAGCTTTGCTCCTCCTAAGGCGCCCTCTCGCAGCTCTTCTGACTAGTATCGAGGAGATCGAGCTTTGGGGCGCCAAAGGTCGCACCCGAAAAGGAAACGAGAGAGCCGCAGAACTTAAGGCGAGTACTGTGGGTAAGAAGTCAAACCTAACGTCAGTCTCTGCAACCCCCGGCGAAGAAGACGTTGACGATGACGATGACGAACACGAAGAAGACGGAGTCGTCAACGAACCTATAGGCAGCGCTTCAGACGCTTCAGCCGCTTCAGCCGTGGTTGATCTGGAGGGAAACAAGCGAGTTACGCTTCCTGGTGCACTGGAATCGCCAGTCACTACCAAAGACACAAGCCCAACAGGGGCAGTGGGCACAATGTCGCAAGTCGCCGCAATTAGCACTGAAACCGAAATTGATCGGACGGCTGATCTGCTGAGTTTCTACGAGCGTATTGTGCGGGAGCGGTTGCGGCGAAGCACATACAACACCTCAACAACGTCCGCACGCCTTGGGGCAGAGATCGTTGGGAATAGTTATGCGGATCTCAAGCAAGCTTTACGAGTTGTGCATTATTTACACTTTGGCATGGGCTCCCGCGGCAAGATTCGCTCGACGCGACGGATGTATCAGGATCTTGGTTTACCTGCGGCTTTGCAAAATGATATGTTAAAGGCGCGATCCTTTGCGACCGACGTCCACGAGCGCCGCGATGTTGTCGATGGCGTGGGGGCCGAGGCATACATCAAAACAGTAGATGCCCTCGTCGGACGCCTATGCTCATGGGCTCGCAACCAACTAAAGGCGTAAAAATTTTACGCATCGCGCGGGTAGCACGAATCAATGAGGTGGTCACCTCACTTGATACATAGTCCGTCATCTGACCGCTTGGCTTATTCAGCGGATCGCGTCACTAACCTCCGCTAAAACGAACGCCATGCAGGCTTCCGCGACGGCCGCGTCACCAGCTTGAATGGCCGCCGCCACCTGCTCGTGGTTTTGCAATGCGTTATTTCGCGGCGTCCGCGGCATCAGCCCCTGATGCGTCCGCCCACTCAGCACCTCCGTGATGACCTCGCGGAGCGCGCAGAACATGTCGTTGCCGCTGGCCTCGAGGATCAGGTGGTGGAACTCGATGTCGGCGGCGAGGAAGTCGACGAGGGCGCCGGCCTCGCCGAGGCGGCGAAGATCCACCGCGAGCTCGGCGATGCGCGTGCGCTGAGCGGCGGTGGCATTGCGCGCAGCGAGTGACGCCGCGACCGGCTCGACTGCGCGGCGCAGCTGGGTGAGGGAGCGGAACTGGTCCGCCCGGCCGGGCCCGGCGAGGCGCCAGCGGATGATGCGCGGGTCGTAGACGTTCCAGCGGTCCGGGCCCTGCACCACGAGGCCGACGCGGCGCTTCGGCACGATGAGCGCCATCGCCTCGAGCACGCGCACGCAGTCGCGCACCACCGTGCGGGAGACGCCGAAGCGACGCTGCAGGTCCTCGATGGTAAGGCGGCTGCCCTCGGCGAGCGCGCCGTCGACGATGTCCCGGCCGATCGCGTCGATGATCCGCGTGGGCATGACCTCCGCGGCGGGCCCGACCGTCCCCACGGGGGCGGGCGTCGGTGCCGGGGTGGGAGCTGACCGCGTCGTCATGGTCCTCTCCGGGTGAGCGCCGGCCATCCGACCGTCTCGACGAGCATAGGTCGACCGATGCCGCCCGAGCTGCGCCCTTCCGTCCGGCCCGATATAAGTGTTACCTTTCTCGGCGCGACGGCTCTTCGCCGCGCGCATGGACCGACAAGGGAGTCAGCATGGCCGCACGTCCGCGCCACATCGTCGTGATGGGGATCTCCGGATCCGGCAAGACCACGATCGCCACCCACCTCACCGAGGTGCTCGGCTGGACCTTCGCCGAGGCGGACGAGTTCCATCCCGCCGCCAACATCGAGAAGATGACCGCCGGCACGCCCCTCACCGACGACGACCGCTGGCCGTGGCTCGAGGCCATGCGCGACTGGATGACCGGCGAGGCCGGTGCCGGCCGCAGCACCGTCGTCACCTGCTCCGCCCTCAAGCGCTCCTACCGGGACCTCCTCCGCGGGGCCGACGGCGACGTGTCCTTCGTGCACCTCTCCGGCGACCCCGATCTCATCCGCGAGCGCATGAAGAGCCGCAGCGGCCACTTCATGCCGGCGTCGCTGCTGCCCACGCAGATCAGCACGCTCGAGCCGCTCCAGGACGACGAGCCCGGCCTCGCGATCGAGAACGTCGGCACGCCCGACGAGGTCACGGCCCGCATCACGCGCGAGCTCGGGCTCGAGACCGACGCCGCCGGCAGTGGCACCGGCACCGCCGACGCCCGTTAACGCCACCCGCCCGCCCCGCCGCGGCTCGCCCGCGGTGCCACCTGCATCCGCACCACCCCGTTCGTCAATGGAGAGAACATGACCATCGAAGACTGGACGCAGACCCTCACCGCGGGTCCGCTCCTCCTGATCGCCGCCGGCGCCATCGCCGTCCTGCTGTTCCTGATCATCACGCTGCGCGTCCACGCGTTCGTGGCCCTGATCCTGGTGAGCCTCATCACCGCGTTCGCCACCGGCATCCCGACCTCGCAGATCGTGACCGTGCTCGTCGGCAGCTTCGGATCCACCCTCGGCACCGTCGCGCTCCTGGTGGGCCTCGGCGCCATGCTCGGCCGCCTGGTGGAGACCAGCGGCGGCGCGAAGACGCTGGCCGACACGCTGATCCGCCTGTTCGGCGAGAAGCGCGCGCCCTTCGCGCTGGGCGTCGCGTCGCTGATCTTCGGCTTCCCGATCTTCTTCGACGCCGGCCTCGTCGTGATGCTGCCCATCGTGTTCTCGGTGGCCCGTCGCCTCGGCGGCGGCGTGCTCCGCTACGGCCTCCCCGCCGCGGGCGCCTTCTCGGTGATGCACATCTTCGTGCCGCCGCACCCCGGCCCGGTCGCGGCCAGCGAGTTCTTCGGCGCGAACGTCGGCATCGTGATCATCGTCGGCCTCGTCGCCGCGATCCCCACCTGGTACGTCACGGCGTACCTCTACGGCCTGTGGGTCGGCAAGAAGTTCGTGCTGCCGGTCCCCTCGCTCCTGGGCGAGGCCGACGAGCACGCCGAGTCCAACCCGCCGAGCTTCGGCACCGTCGTCGCCGTGCTGCTGCTGCCGCTCCTCCTGATCTTCATGAACACGGGCCTCAACGCCGCGTCCACCGGCGGGATCCTCCCCGAGGGCACCAGCGACCAGGCCTGGTACCAGGTGCTCCGCACCCTCGGCGAGACGCCCGTCGCGCTCCTCATCTCGCTGCTGTTCGCGGCGTTCGTGCTCGGCCGCCGCCGCGGGGTCGACAAGACCGCCCTCGAGAAGACGCTCGAGTCGGCGCTCGGCCCGGTCTGCTCGGTCATCCTGATCACCGGCGCCGGCGGCATGTTCGGCGGCGTCCTCCGCACCAGCGGCATCGGCGGCGCCCTCGCCGACGTGCTCGGCGACCTCGGCATCCCGATCATCCTGGCGGGCTTCCTCATCGCGGCGATCCTCCGCATCGCGCAGGGCTCGGCGACTGTCGCGCTCACCACGGCCGCGGGCCTCATCTCCCCGGCGATCCTCGCGGGCGACTACAACGCCTTCCAGGTCGCGGCGCTCGTCGTGGCGGTGGCCGGCGGATCCGTGGTCGCGAGCCACGTGAACGACTCCGGCTTCTGGCTCGTCGGCCGCTTCTTCGAGATGGACGTGAAGACGACCCTCAAGACGTGGACCGTGATGGAGACCACCATCGGCCTCATGGGCTTCGCGATCGCGGCGGCGGTGTTCGGGGTGGCGTCGCTGGCGTAGCGCTCCTTCGTCGACGACGATCCGAGGCCCGTCCCGCATTCCGCGGGGCGGGCCTCCGTCCGTTCCCCTCCGCCACCACGGTGAGCGCGTCGGCACGACGGGGTTGCGCGCGGAGGCGGACCGGTCGAAGCTCGATGGCGCCTGCTGAACCGATCGGCCTGCGGCACCGGACCCGGAGCGGAGACGAGCATTGGATGGTGACCACGCATACCGGTTACGTGCCGGGACGCGCGGCCGCCCCGGCTTGGCGGCGGCGCTGGTCGCCGACTGGGAGGGCCGCGCCCCGCAGCCCCGGCACCGCGGCTCGTACGAGGGCCTCCCCGACGGGTGGCGGCCCTACGAGCAGCAGGCGCTCGACGGGCCGCGCGCCGACGACCCGCGCCTCGTAGAGGTCGCCGATGCCGAGGGGCTGCTCATCGTGGAGCTGGCGAGTGCGCACGCACCCGACGAGCGCTTCCTGTGGGTGGTCGACGTCTCCGATCCGGTCGATGACGAGCACCTCCTCTTCTCGGCCCTGTGGGGGCGACTGTCGCGGATCATCGGCGACGGGTGGCAGGAGACCCGGACCGTGCAGGTGTCGCGCGGGATCCGGGTGCTGGTCGAGTGATCGGCCGCGGGCCCGTGGAGCCGAGCGGATCCGGGCGGCGAGCCGTCAGGACGGCGCCGGCTGGCACCGCGGGCACCACCACGCCCGCCGCGCGCGCTCGCTCGTGCTGCCCGGATCGTCGAGGCCGAT
The DNA here is from genome assembly GCF_030816895.1 of Clavibacter sp. B3I6. Classification (NCBI taxonomy): domain Bacteria; kingdom Bacillati; phylum Actinomycetota; class Actinomycetes; order Micrococcales; family Microbacteriaceae; genus Clavibacter; species Clavibacter sp. B3I6. Next base: position 2,305,931 of record NZ_JAUSYL010000001.1, on the reverse strand, counting down.
CACGGTCGTGCCACAGCGCAGGCACGGCCGGCCCGCGCGACCGACCACCCAGTGCGTGCGGCCGCGCCGGGGATCGCCCGTCGTGATCTGGTACGCCGCCGGCACCGTCGCCGAGCGGCGGAGGGAGCGGGCGGCGAGGTCGACGAGGGGCGGCAGGTCGACGTCGGCGACGCGCGTGGCCGGGTGCACGCCGCGGAGGAAGCCGACCTCGTTGACCCACAGGTTGCCGAGGCCCGCCATCGGGCGCTGGTCGAGGAGGGCCGCGCGGATCGTGTCGCCGGGTCGGGCGGCGAGGCGGGAGACGGCGAGCGCCGGATCCCAGTCGTCGCGCAGCGGGTCGGGCCCGAGGTGGCCGATGGCGGCGCGCTCGTCGCGGGTGGGGATCAGCTCGACCACCGGCAGGTCGATGCCCCACAGGGTGCGGCCGTCGTCGAGGCGGAGTCGCACCCGCACCTGGTGCTGGATCCGCTCGGGCACGCGCTTCCCCGCGGCCGTGACCGTCCACGATCCCTGCATCCGCAGGTGCGTGTGGAGCGTGGTGGCGTCGTCGAGCCGCATGAGCAGGAGCTTGCCGTGCGTGTCGAACTCGGTGATCCGCCGCCCGCCGAGCCGCGCACCCGCCCGCGCCCCCGAACGCAGCTCCCCGTCCGCGATGAGCGCACCGCCGACCTGCGCGCGCAGCCGCGCGGCGAGGACGAAGACGGAGTCACCCTCGGGCATGCGTCGACGGTAGCGGGGGCCGCCGACAAGGGGTCAGGCCTCGACCGGGCCGTACGAGCGGGCGAGGTCGCGCGTCTGGGTCGCGTACCGGCGCGTGTTCCGCACCTGCCGGACGATCGCGGGCATCATCACGAGGATCAGCACGGCGAAGAGCCCGAACATCACGAGCATCCAGCCCTCCGCGTCGCCCCCCACCAGCACCGGGAGGAGAACCGCGGCGAGGACGCTGACCGTCTGCACGATGAGGAACGGCTGCAGGATCCGCGACACGGCGGCCAGGCGGGCGGCCCGCCACTCCAGCTCGGGGTCCAGGCGCTCGCCCAGGCCCCGCGCACGACGCCCGGCCGCGCGCTGATCCGCGGTGGGCAGGTCGCTGATGATCGAGCCGCTGACGAGCAGCGCCGGCGTGGTCACGGCGAAGCCGACGATGCCGGCCGCCAGGAACGAGACCGACCAGGTCCTCATGGCGGTCTGCAGCAGGGCGTCGTCCCCGTCGCGCGGGAACAGGAGGGCGACGACGATCGAGGCGACGAGGGCGACGACGAACGCCAGGGCCATCAGGCGCCGCTTCCGTCGGAGGTCGGCCTCCGTCCAGTCGAGGTCGATCGTGATCGCCTCGGCGTGATCTCCGCCGCGGGCTGCTCGCGCGAGCTGCGCCCGGCGGCCGACGAGCCCGCTGATCGCCATCGTCGCAAGGGCATCGAGCAGGAACCCGATGATCACGAGCACGGGCACGTCCGTGAGCGCGGAGCCGACGGCGTGCACGGTCGCGGCCAGCGCGGTGATCCCCACCCAGACCCGGATGCGTCGGGGCCGTACCGGGCGCGCGTCGGCGAGGAGCCCGGCGGAGGGACGCGGGTCGCCGAGCAGCCCGACCATCGGGGCGAAGCCGAGCACGACGAGTCCGGCGAGCAGCTGCGGGAGCAGGACTGCGACGTCCCTGTCGAGGTCCTGGACGGCTGCCCACAGGCCGGCGCCGAAGAGCGCGCTCAGGCCCAGCCACAGGACGGCGAGGGATGCGACGAGTGCCACGCGGACCGCGAGCCCGCCCGCCTCCTCGGCCGTCGTCGCGTCGGCGGATGCGGAGGTCGCGCGGGGAGGGGTCACCCGTTCACCGTAGGGCCGCGACGGAGGGCGGTCTGCCCCCGATCCGGGGCGGCCGAGGACGCCCCGAGCGTCACCCCCGCGATCCGGTCCCCTGCTCCGCGGCCTCCCGGACCGCCGGACCGTCGGACCAGGCGAGCTCCCGCGACGCATCGGCATACCGCAGACGCCGACGCTGCTCGACGACGAGGAACGGGATCATCCCGAGCACCACCGCGAAGCAGATGCCCGTGAACACGGCGAAGCCCCCGTCGACGCTGAGTCGGACGAACGTGGACAGGGACGCGATGAGCATCAGGCCCAGCGGCAGGAGGGTGAGCGGCTGCGAGAACCGGGCGACCGCGGCCGCTCGGGCCGCCCGCCACTCCAGCTCGGGATCGAGCGGTCCCGACTTCCCCATGGTCCGGCGGTGGACGGCCTTCCGCTGCGCCGGATCCAGGTCGCGGACCACAGGGGCCACGGCGGACTGCAGCTGCGTGCTGACGATGAACCCGGCGAGCGCCGCGGCGGTGAAGGAGACCTGCACGATGAGGGGGACGGTCTCGAGCAGGCCGCCGTCGAACTCGTCGGCGAGGACGACCATCAGCACGGTCGCCGCGGCGGCGGTGAGCAGGAGCACGAGGCCGATGGTGAGCACCTTGCGACGGACGATCGCGGGCGTCCAGTCGAGATCGGGCGCGACGCCCTCCCCCGTCCTGCTCCGGCCGGCCTGCCGGGCATCGTGACGGAGCCGGGTGCGGTGACCCAGCAGCCAGCTGGCCGCCGAGGTCCCGATCACGCCCAGCAGGAAGCCCGCGGTGATCCACGCGGACAGCCCGGCGACGACGGCCGCGATGGCCGTCGTCAGCGCGAGCGCTCCGGCGATGGAGCCCCACACGAGCAGGGCGACCGGCCGGGGGCGCGCTCCCCCGGCGGGGCGCGCGGCCCGATGCAGCTCCAACTGGCCGAGGGAGAGGGCGAGGCTCAGGGTGACCACGCCGACGGTCACGTGGATGGCGACCGCGACGAACAGGTCGTCGTCGCCACCCGCCGTGACGAAGCTCCAGAAGCCGACCCCGAGCAACACGGCCGTACCCGTCGTCAGGAGCACGAGGAGCAGGACGAGTCCGCGCCGGCGACCGGATCGCTGTGCCGTCGCCGTGGGGGAAGCCGTCTGCGTTCGAGGGGTGCTCACCCGTCGACGCTATCGGCGCCGCGGTTCCGCGCCGACTCCCCAGCTCGGGGCCGGTCCGCGATCGGGCAGCTCGAGCCGGCCGCCCCCTCCCCACGTGAACAGCCGCTGCATCCCCCGCACCCGCCCGCGCGTCCCGCCCACTCGCAGCCCGATCGGGCCACACTCGACGCACGCACCCGATCCCGCACCCGATCCAGCAGCCGCGCCCCCGCGGCGAAGGAGCACACCCATGAAGATCACCGGCCGCACCGTCCTCATCACCGGCAGCACCTCGGGCATCGGCCGCGGGCTCGCGGAGCGGTTCCACGCCGCCGGCAACCGCGTCGTCGTCGCGGGCCGCCGCCGCGAGCTGCTCGACGAGGTCACCGCCGCGCACGAGGGCATGTCGTCCGTCGTGCTCGACGTCGCCGACCCCGCCTCCATCACCGCCGCGCGCGACGAGCTCGCCGTGAGCCACCCGGACCTCGACGTCGTGATCACGACCGCCGGCATCATGCAGCCCGAGGACCTCCGCGATCCCGCGCACCAGGCCACCGCCGAGGCGATCATCACGACCAACCTGCTCGGCACCATCCGCACGATCGACGCGTTCCTGCCGGGCCTCCTCGCGAGCGACGACGCCACGCTGATGACCGTCTCCTCGGGCCTCGCGTTCGTGCCGCTCCCCCTCACGCCCACCTACAACGCCACGAAGGCGGCCGTGCACTCGTACACGCAGAGCCTCCGGGAGCAGCTCGTCGGATCCCCGGTCGAGGTCGTCGAGCTGGTGCCGCCCAAGGTGCAGACCGCGCTCATGCCCGGCCAGCAGGACGCCGGCGACGCGATGCCGCTCGAGGACTTCCTCGACGAGGTGATGGGGATCCTCCAGGTCCGCCCGGAGGACGAGGAGATCCTCGTGCAGGACGTCCACGGCCTGCGGTTCGCCGAGCGCGACTGCCGCCACGACGAGATGCTCGCGCTCCTCAGCGGGCGCGTCCCCGCTGGACGGTAGCGCGTCCGCGCGGCAGCCCGTCCCCCTGGCAGCCCGTCCACGCGGCAGTCGTCCGCCGCTACGTGCTCTGCCGCACCACCAGCGTCGTCGGCATGAGGGTGAGCGGATCCACGTCCTCGCCGCCCACGAGCCGCACCAGCACCTCCGCCATCCGACGGCCGAACTCCTGGTTGGGCTGGCGCACGGTCGTGAGCGGCGGCACGGCCGACTTCGCGAAGTAGTCGTCGTCGAAGCCCACCACGGCGACGTCCTGGGGCACGCGCAGGCCGTGCTCGCGGAGCTCCGAGTAGACGCCCGCGGCCATCTGGTCGCTCGCCGCGAAGACGCCGTCGATGGGCTCGCCGCGCGCGAGCAGCGTGCGCATCGCGTCGGCGCCGGACGCGGGCGAGAAGTCGCCCACCGCGACGAGCGTGGGATCCAGCCCCGCCGCGGTCATCGCCTCGCGGAAGCCGCGCAGCCGGTCGATGCCCGCGGGCATGTCCTGCCGGCCCGCCACCGCCGCGATGCGGGTGCGCCCGCGCTGGATGAGGTGCTCGGTCGCCGCCCGCGCCGCCCCCACGTTGTCGACGTCGACCGTGGGCGCCTCGCGGTCGTCCTGCCGCAGCGGCCGCCCGGCGAACACGACGGGCAGCCGGTCGCGCAGGCCGCTGAACGTCGCGTCGCCCGAGTGGTGCGAGACCACGAGCACCCCGTCGACGTTGCCGCCGAGCAGGAACCGCCGGGTCTTCTCCGCCTGCGCGGGCGAGGAGATGAGGAGCGTGAGCGTGTACTCGGTGGTCGCGAGGTACGTCATCGCGCCCTGGATGAGCGACGCGAAGAACGGATCCGCGAACACCCGGGCGGTCTGCTCCGGCATCACGAGCGCCAGCGCGTTGGTGCGGCGCCCGGCGAGCGAGCGGGCCGCGCGGTTGGGCACGTAGTTGAGCTGGGCGATCGCCGCGTTGACGGCGGTGACGACCTCCGGCGCGACGCGGTCGGATCCGTTCACCACCCGCGAGACGGTGGCGCGGCTCACGCCCGCGAGCTTCCCGACCATCTCGAGGGTGGGCGAGCCCTGCTCGGCGTTGATGGCCACGGGCCCTCCAGTCTGCGATCCGGCTGGGTCGAGTGTAGGCGGCCCCCTACCCCTTCACCGCCCCGGCCATGATCCCGGATATCAGCTGCCGCCCCGCGAGCACGAACAGGACCAGCAGCGGGAGCGTCGCGAGCACCGCTCCGGCCAGCACGATCGAGTAGTCGACGAACTTCGCGGACTGCAGCTGGCTGAGCGCCACCTGCAGCGTCGGGTTCTGCGGTACCACGAGCAGCGGCCACAGGTAGTCGGTCCACGCCGTCATGAAGGTGAACAGCCCGAGGATCGCCATGGCCGGCCGCGCCGCCGGCACGCCCACGTGCCAGAAGGTGCCGATCATCGAGGCGCCGTCCATCCGGGCCGCCTCGATGAGCTCGGTCGGGATCACGTCCACGAGGTACTGGCGCATGAAGAACACGCCGAACGCGGTCACGAGCGTCGGGACGATGACGGCGCCGAGCGTGCCCGTCCAGCCGAACTGCTTCATGAGCATGAACAGCGGGATGATGCCGAGTTGCGTGGGCACGGCCAGCGTCGCGATGACGAAGACCATGAGCCCCTCCTGCCCGCGGAAGCGCAGCTTCGCGAAGGCGTACCCGGCGAGCGTGGAGAACGTGATGACGGAGACGCTGATCACGGTCGACACGATGATGCTGTTCATCAGCGCGAGCCAGAACGGCACCGTGTCGATGACGTCGGCCACGTTGATCCAGAAGCGCCCGCCCGGCAGCAGCGACGGCCAGGTGTCGGTGAGCGCCGACTTGTCGCTCGACCCCATGACGACGGACCACCACAGCGGGTAGGCACCGCCGATGAACACGGCGAGGATCAGCCCGTAGGCGAGGAAGCCGGGCCGGCGGTCGAGCCCGGTGCCGCCGTTCGGACGACGGCGGTGGGGCGGCCCGTCCGGGGAGGCGGGACGGTCGGCGGCGCGGGGCCGGGTGACGGTGGCGGTCATGATGCGGTCTCCTCATCGCGGGCGTGGGCCCGCTCCTCGGGAAGGACGGTGTCGGGCGCCTGCGGCACGGTCGTCGCGCCAGGCGAGGGTGCGGCCGGCTGCGCGCGGAAGCGGCTGATGGCGCGTCGCGTGCGGCGCCTCGATCCCCGGGCCTCGACGCCCGCGATCCGCCGGGAAATCCAGAAGTTGAGCAGGCCGATGAGCACGATCATCAGGAAGAGGATCCACGCCACCGCGCTGGCCTTGCCGAAGTCCTGCCGGTTGAAGGCGAGGTCCCACAGGTAGAGCACGGTCGTCTGGTACTGCCGCTGCGGGCCGCCCGGCGTCGTGGTGGCCACGTTGAACAGCTTCGGCTCGGTGAAGATCTGCAGCCCGCCGATGGTGGCCGTGATGATCACGAAGATGAGGGTCGGCCGGATGCTCGGCACCGTGATGGAGAAGAAGCGGCGCACCGCTCCCGCCCCGTCGAGCGCCGCCGACTCGTGCACGTCGCGCGGCACGGCCTGCATCGCGGCCAGCAGGATGAGGGCGTTGTACCCGGTCCAGCGCCAGTTCACCATCGTCGCGATGGCGAGGTGGGAGGGCAGCGTCTCGGTCTTCCACATGATCGGATCGATGCCGATCTCGGTGAGCACGTTGTTGACGAGCCCGTACTTCTCGCCGAAGACGCTGCTGAAGATGATCGCCACCGCGACCGGCGTGACGATGTACGGCAGGATCACGCTCATCCGCCAGAAGGTCTTCGCCCGGAGGTTCTGGTCGAGGATGGCGGCGATGGCCGCGGCCACGGCGAGCTGCGGGATCGTCGACAGCACGAAGATGCTGAAGGTGTTGAAGACGGAGTTCCAGAACAGCGGGTCCGCCAGCTCGACGGCGTAGTTCTCGAAGCCGATCCAGTCGCCGGCGCCGGTCAGCAGGTTCCAGTCGTTGAGCGACACGACGAACGTGTAGAGCAGCGGGAACAGCCCCACCAGCGCGAACAGGATGAAGAACGGCGCCACGTAGAGGTAGGGCGAGTAGCGGAAGTCCCAGGTCGAGAGCCGCTGCCGCCAGGTGGGCGGCTCGGGTGCCCGCGGCGTGCGCGCGGGGGATCGGGGTGGCGCCGGGGGGCGCAGCGTGGTCGTCATCGGTCCTTCTCTCGCGCGTGGGGGAGGGAGGTACGGGCACCCGTGCGCCCGCACCTCCCGGGTGGACGGCCCTGCGGGCCGCCCGGCTCCTACTCCTCGACCAGCTGGCCGAGCAGCGTGATGGCGTCGGCCCAGGCCTTGTCGCCGTCCGACTTGCCGGAGTCGAGCGCCTGGATGGAGGGGCCGAAGACCTGCTCCTGGATCACCGAGTCGTCCGGTCCCTTGAACTGGGCCTCGATGCCCTCGGCGCGCGCGGCGAGCGCGGTGCCGAGCGGCGCGTCGTTGAAGAACGCGGTGAGGTCGCTGGTCCCGGTGACGTCCTCGGAGGTCTGCGCCTCGATGGTGCTCGGGAAGGGTCCCGCGGCCTGGAACGCCTTCGCCTGCTGCGCGGGCTCCGTGATCCACGCGGCGAGCGCCGCCGCCTCCTCCGGGTGCTCCGACGTGGTGGGGACGGTCAGGAACGACCCGCCCCAGTTCGCCGATCCGCCGGGGAAGACGTCCGCGAAGTCCCAGCCCGTGGTGGCGTCGCCGCCGGCGGACTCGGTGCTGCCCTTGACGATGCCGAGCATCCACGCGGGGCAGACCATGGTCGCGAAGGACCCGTCGGTGAAGGCCTTGCCGCCGCCCCATTCGAACGCGGTCTGGCCGTCGGCGAGACCGGCCTCGGCGCCGTCGGCGACCTGGCCCCACAGGGCCTCGAGGTCGGCGTTGCCCTCGACGTTGAGCTTGCCGTCCTCTGTGTAGTAGCCCTCGGGCTGCTGGTTGACCATGGCGTTCCAGATGAAGCCGGACTGGTCGTAGAAGGCCCTGCCGGTCGCGTCCTTGTACTGCGCACCGACCTCGAAGTACTTGTCCCACGTGGCGTCGTCGCCGCCGAAGAGCGCGGCGACCTCGGTGCGGTCGGTGGGCAGGCCCGCCTCGGCGAAGAGCTTCGTGTTGTAGCAGAGGCCCTCGGGACCGATGTCGGTGCCGTAGCCGATGACGCGGCCCTCGGGATCCGTGGCCTGCTCGTACTTCCATGGGACCCAGCGGTCCTTGACGTCCTCGATGCCGTGGTCGCGGAGGTCGGTGAAGGAGTCGGAGACGAGCATGACCTTGCTCAGCCACCCCTCCTCGACCGCCTGCACGTCGGGGAGCCCCGCCCCGGCGGCCTGCTTGGTCTGCCAGTCGACGAGGGCGTTGCCGCCCGAGTCGATGTTGGTGGCCTCGATCGTGATGCCGGGGTTCTCCTCCTCGTACTGCGTGTAGAGGTCCTCGAAGCCCATGGTGTTGAAGGTGGTGACGGTGAGGGTGATGTCCTCGTCGCCGCCTGCCGCGCCGTCCGACGAGCCGGAGGTGCATCCGGTCGCGAGGAGGGCGATCACCGCGGCTCCGGCGATGCCGGCGGCCGTGCGCGTTCGTGCTGTGTTCATCGAAGGTCACTCCCTTGTGCCTGGTCGAGCGTCGGTGCTCCCGCTGTAAGAGCGCTCTCACGCCGTCCGGCAGACCATATGCGGCGCTTTTCGGTCGTGTCAACCCCGCGGCGCACTTCCGTGGAAGCGCTCTCACGCCGTAGGCTCGCCGCATGTCGACGATGACGCCGCCCGCCGCCGCGCGCACGGACCTGGACGCCCGCCCCCTCCGCTTCGGCGTGATCGGGGCCGCCGGCATCGCGACGTCGGTCGTCCCCGACCTGCAGCTGGTCGACGGCGTCGAGGTCGTCGCCGTCCACTCGCGCTCCCGGTCGAGCTCCGAGGAGCTGGCGTCCGCGTGCGGCATCCCGCGGATCCACGACAGCCTCGAGGCGCTCCTCGCCGACGACGAGGTCGACGCCGTCTACGTCGCCACCCCGCACACGCTCCACCGCGGGCAGGCCGAGGCCGCGCTCCGGGCCGGCAAGCACGTCGTGTGCGAGAAGCCCGCCACTACGACGGCCGCCGACACGCGCGCGCTGGTCGAGATCGCCCGCACCGAGGGCCTGCTGTTCCTCGAGGCGCTGTGGATGGCGTTCTCGCCCGGGTACCTCGCGGTGCAGGAGGCGATCGCCGCGGGCCGCATCGGGGATCCGCGCGCCATCTCCGTGGCCTTCGGCTTCGTCACCGCGGAGGGGGAAGGGCGCCTCTGGGACCCCGAGGTGGGCGGCGGCACGCTCCTCGACATGGGCGTGTACCCGCTCGCGTTCGCGCACGGCCTGTTCGGCACGCCGTCCTCGGTCGCCGCGGTCGGCACGGTCGTCGACGGCGGCGTCGACACCGAGGTCGCGATCCTGCTCGGCTGGCCCGACGGACGTCACGCGACGCTCGCCTGCTCGCTCGTCGCCGCCCTCCCGCTGGGCGCGACCGTCAGCGGCACGGCCGGCCGCATCGAGGTGGATCCGCTGTTCCTCGCCTCCCCGGGCCTCGCGATCGTGCCCGCCGACGGCGATCCCGAGCGCCGGGAGCACGCGATCGAGGGCCGCGGCTACGTGCCCATGTTCCGCGCCGCCCGCGACGCGATCCGCGCCGGCGCCGTGGAGTGCGCCGAGATGCCGCACGCGGAGTCGATCGGCCTCGCGGAGCTGATGGACGGGATCCTCGAGCGCATCGGCGCCCGCTGACGCCGAGCGCCCGCCGCGCCCAGCCCGCCGCGCCCGCGCACGACGACGGCCGCGCCCCGGGGAGGGGACGCGGCCGTCATCAGGCGAGCCGGGAGGCTACGGCTTGAGCACCACCTTGATGCAGCCGTCCTCCTTCTTCTGGAAGATCTCGTACATGTGCGCGGCCTCGCTGAGGGGCGCCGTGTGCGTGACGAGGTCCATGACGCCGAGCGGGTCGGCCGGGTCCTCGACGAGGGGCAGCAGGTCCTGGATCCAGTGCTGCACGTTGCACTGGCCCATGCGGATGGCGATCTGCTTGTCGAAGAGCGACTTCATGGGCATCGGGTCGGCCTCGCCGCCGTAGACGCCGCTGATGGAGACGGTGCCGCCGCGGCGGACGGCGTCGAACGCCGTGTGCAGGGCTGCGAGGCGGTCGACGCTCGCGGTGTCCATGACCTTCTGGGCGATGGCGTCCGGCAGCAGGCCGGCGGCCTTCTGCGCGAACGAGGCGGCGGGGCTGCCGTGCGCCTCCATGCCGACGGCCTCGACCATGGCGTCCGGTCCGCGGCCGTCGGTGAGCGCGCGCAGCCGGTCGGCCACGTCGTCGGTGAGGTCGAGGGTCTCGATGCCGTGGCGCTTCGCCATCTCGCGGCGCTCGGGCACGGGGTCGACCGCGATGACGCGGTAGCCCAGGTGCTTGCCGATGCGGGCCGCGAACTGGCCGACCGGGCCGAGGCCCATGACGCCGAGGGTGCCACCCTCGGGCACGTCCGCGTACTGCACGCCCTGCCAGGCGGTGGGCAGGATGTCGCTGAGGAAGAGGTAGCGCTCGTCCGGCAGGTCGCCGTCCACGACGATCGCGTTGACGTCGGCGAGCGGCATGCGGAGGCGCTCCGCCTGGCCGCCGGGGATGGATCCGTACAGCTGGCTGAAGCCGTAGAGCGCGGCGCCGCTGCCCTGCGACTTCACCTGCGTGGTCTCGCACTGCGTGAACAGGCCGCGGTCGCACATGAAGCAGTCGTGGCAGGCGATCACGAACGGGACGACGACGCGGTCGCCGACCTTCAGCTTCGTGACGGCGCTGCCGACCTCCTCGACGACGCCCATGTTCTCGTGGCCGAGCACGTCGTCCTTGTCGAGGAACGGGCCGAAGACCTCGTAGAGGTGGAGGTCGGATCCGCAGATCGCGGTCGACGTGATGCGGATCACGGCGTCGGTGTCGTGCTCGATGCGGGGGTCCTCGACGTCCTTGACCTCCACGTCGTGGATGCCCTGCCAGGTGAGTGCCTTCATGGTGCTCCTTCGTGCTCGAGCGCCGGACCCTCGTGGAGCAGGCGCTCATCTACACAACGCCCTCCGGTGCTGTCCGCCAAGCGGAGGACAGGCGGCGTCCAGCCAGCGGCGACTCCCGGGCGCGGCGGACGGGGCGGACGGCGACGGGGACGCGGGGCCCGCGCAGACGATCCGCCCCGTTCGTCGGTCGTCCACGACACGACCGCGCGGGGCGGATCTGGGGGCCTTCGCCGGCGGTCCGGACTGCATAGGAGGACTCTCGACAACCCTCAAGCGCCCGAGCCCGCCACGGCCTCGTGCTGAGAGTGTGGTACACGGGTGGGGAAATGCCCAGGGGGTTGACGCCGCTCCCGGCGGATGCACGGCGAAGCGGTCAGACGTCCCAGCCGTGGGCGCGCTGCACGACGCGGAGGGCCTCGGCGGCCTCGTCCTCGCCGAAGGGCAGCCGGTCCCAGTGGATGGCGCCGGGGGAGATCCACCCCAGCTCGCCGAGGGCGGCCGCGAGGTCCTCGATGTAGAGCGCGACCGCGTCCTCGGTGCCGCGGATCGTGTCGCCGGTGATCGACCAGCCGAAGTAGCCGGCCACGTACCTCGCCTGCTCCGTGGCGCTGCGGACGTGCTCCCGCTGGCGGGCGGGAAGGGCCTCGCTGGCGGACGACTGGACCAGGTCCCCCATGCCGTCGGCGTCGGTGTCCTGCATCGCGTCCTTCTCCCCGGGCGCCGCACCCGCGTGACCCGGGACCACGATGCCAGCAGCGACCGCTGCGCTCCAATGCCCGTCGGGGGGTTGACAGCGTAAGGCTGATGGGTCTAGCCCCCGATCGGGGACCTGTTCGGCGCTCCGCGGAGGGGCGTCAGCGCGCGTCGTCGCGAGGCTCGTCCTCGGGCGGCTCGCGCATGATGAGGAGGCCGCCGGGGCTGTTCGCCGTGGTCATGAGGGCGTCCACCCACTTGCGGTTGATGGGCGGGACGCGGCTGCCGTGGTACTTGAACACCAGCGGCAGCGAGTTGTGCATCCAGATGGTGGTGCGCCCGTCGCCGACCTCCACGTCGTCGCGCCAGGAGAAGTAGAAGTTCTCCCCGCGCCGGAGCTTGGCGCCGATGACGAGCTGGAGGTGCGCCAGCAGACGGTCGTCGAACTCCGCCGTCAGCGTGGAGTCGTACTTGAACGTGCCCATGATCGATCCCGTGTCCCCCTCGTGAGCTCTCGGGCCCCGCGCCGACGGAGAGGGGGCCAGAGAGCGGCGCTGAGCTTCGGCCGTGCCCATCCACTATGCCAGCGTTGCCGCCCGACAGTGCATCGTCTCGCGGGCGGATCCGCATGTGGTACTGGATCCGGCGGGGGAGGACGCGACGCGGGAGCCGCTGCGGGCCGCCCCGCGCCGGCGGAACGGCTGCTGCCGACGCGCCCGGGACGACCTGCGGCCGTCTGTCAAGGGGGTAGGCGGTCCACGGGACCGCGGCGAACGCTCGACGGAGAGCCGCGGTCGCTCCGGACCGCGTCGACGATGAGAGGTACTGGATGTTCTTCCACAAGCAGGAGCTGCAGCACAACGCATCCCCCGACAAGCCCGACCCCATCTACGCGCGCCACCTCCAGGAGGTGCTCGGCGGCCAGTACGGCGAGATCTCCGTGGCCATGCAGTACGGCTTCCAGTCCTGGAACTCGAAGCTCCCGGGCAAGTACCGCGACATGCTCTACGGCATCGGCGCCGAGGAGTTCGGCCACGTCGAGATGCTCGCCATCATGATCGCCAAGCTGCTCGAGACCGCGCCCGTCGAGGCGACCGAGGACGCGATGAAGGACCCGACCCTCGCGGCGGTCATCGGCGGCATGGACATCCAGCACGCCATCGTCGCCGGCGCCGGCGCGCGCCCCGTCGACAGCAACGGCAACCCGTGGCAGGGCTCCTACGTCACCTGCAGCGGCAACCTGCTGGCCGACTTCACCGCCAACGCCAACGCCGAGATGCAGGGCCGGATCCAGGCCGCGCGCCTCTTCCACATGACCGACGACCACGGCGTGAAGGACCTCCTGTCCTTCCTCATCGCCCGCGACACCATGCACCAGAACCAGTGGACCGCGGCCATCGCCGAGCTCCGCGCCGAGGGCACGGAGGACCTGCCGGTCCCGAGCGACTTCCCGATCGAGCTGGAGGACCGCGAGGTCTCGTACCAGTACCTGAACTTCTCGAACGGCCCCGCGGCCGCCGAGGGGTCCTGGGCGTCGGGCCCCACGCCCGACGGCAAGGGCACGTTCACGTACCACGACGGCCCCACCACCTCCGTGCCCATGCCGCCGCCCCCCGTCGGAAACCCGCTGCTCCACGGCACCATCCCGCCCAAGGAGCCGGGCATCCTGAAGAAGGCGGCCGGCGCCGTGAAGGACGCCGTCACCCCCGAGTGATCCTCGACGCATGACCCGGCGGCCGGCCCTCACGGGGCCGGCCGCCGACCCGCGTCCGCACGGACCCGGGACATCCGAGCGAGAGGACCGCATGATCCGCACCGGCACCCCACCCCACCCCGCGTCCCCCGTGCTCACGCGCGACGTGGCGCCGGGCGTCCACCTGCTCGCGCACGCCTACGTGAACCTGTACCTGATCGAGGGCGACGACGGCGTCACCCTCGTCGACACGGCCTTCCCCGACACGTGGCCGCACCTGCTCCGCGCGCTCCGGGCCATCGGCCGGACGCCCGACGACGTGCGCGCCGTGGTGCTGACGCACGGGCACTTCGACCACGTCGGATCCGCCGCGCGCGCCGCCCGCGAGCTCGGCGTCCCGGTGCACGTGCACCCGGACGACGCGCGCATCGCCCGCCACCCCTACTCGTACCGCCGCGAGCGCACGCCCTTCGTCTACCCGCTCCGCTACGGGAAGGCGATCCCGGTGGTCGCCGCGATGGCGGCCGCCGGCGCGCTGCGCGTCGAGGGCGTCGAGGCCGTGACCGACATCGCCGCCGGCCCGCTCGACGTGCCCGGCCGGCCCGTCGCGATCCCCAGCCCCGGCCACACCGACGGCCACGTCGCGCTCCACCTCCCCGACCGCGACGCGCTCATCACCGGCGACGCGCTCGTGACGCTCGACCCCTACACGGGACGCACCGGCTGCCGCATCGTCGCGGGCGCCGCCACCGCCGACAGCGGGCGGGCGCTCCGCTCGCTGGCCGCGCTCGAGGAGACGGACGCGCGCATCGTGCTGCCGGGGCACGGCGCGCCCTGGCGGAACGGGATCCGCGCGGCCGTGTCCGCCGCGCGCTCGGCCGGCGCCTCGTGACCGGCCTCACCGAGCTCTGGCTCGTGCGGCACGGCGAGAGCACGGCCAACGTCGCCGCGAGCCGGGCCGACCGCGAGGGCGCGGAGGTCATCCACGTCGACCACCGGGATCCGGACGTGCCGCTGTCCGACACCGGCAAGGCCCAGGCGCGCGCGCTCGGCCGCTGGTTCGCGAGCCGGTCGGACGTGCCGACGGCGGTCTGGTCGTCGCACTACCTGCGGGCGCGCAGCACGGCCGCGGCCGCGCTGGCCGAGGCGGGCATCGCCGCGGAGGTCCGGGCGGACGAGCGGCTGCGCGACCGGGAGCTCGGGATCCTCGACCTCCTCACCTCCCGCGGCGTCGCCGCGCGCCACCCCGACGAGGACGACCGCCGCCGCTGGCTCGGGAAGCTCTCGTACCGGCCCCCGGGCGGCGAGTCGTGGGCGGACGTCGCGCTGCGCATCCGCTCCTTCCTGCAGGACCCCGAGGTCGGATCCGCCGACGGCCGGGCCCTGATCGTGAGCCACGACGCCGTCGTGATGCTCTTCCTCTACGTCGGCCTCGGGCTCACCGAGGCGGAGCTGCTGGCCTTCCAGCGGCAGCACACCGTGGCGAACGCGTCCGTCACGATCCTCGAGCGGTCCGCCCCGCGCGGCCCGTGGACCCTCCGGACCTTCTCGGCCACGGAGCACCTCGACGGGCACGGCGCGCCCGTCACCGAGCACGGAGGAGAACCCGATGACCGAGGCCGCTGAGAGCTCGTCCGACGCGCCCGCCGAGGTCGTGACGCCGGCGGCGCTCCGCGACTGGGCGCTGCCCGCGGCGACGGGGTCCAAGTACGGCCGCGGCCAGGTCGTGGTCGTCGGCGGCGCCCTCCGCTCCCCCGGCGCGGCCATGATCTCCGGGCTCGCGGCGCTGCGGGTCGGCGCCGGCCGGCTCACGCTCGCGGTCGGCGCGTCCGTCGCCACGCAGGTCGCCGTCGCCGTGCCGGAGAGCGGCGTCGTACCGCTCGAGGAGACGGACGGCGGGCACGTGCGCGGGGCGGGGATCCGCGCGGCGGAGGACGACATCGCCTCCGCCGACGCCGTCCTCGTCGGCCCCGGGCTCGACGACGCGGACGAGGCCGAGCGCATGGTGCGCCTGCTCGCGACGCTGGTGCCCGACGACGCCGTCGTGGTCCTCGACGCCTTCGCGCTGGGCGTGCTGCCGGCGTGCCGGGAGTCCGCCGGGCACCTGGCCGGGCGGCTCGTGCTGACGCCGAACTCCTCCGAGGCCGAGCGGCTGCTCGGGCGCGAGGCCGGCGACGACGCCGTGGCCGAGGCCCGGGAGATCGCCCGCGGGTACGCGGCCGTCGTGTCGATGGGCGGCGTGGTGGCCGCGCCCGACGGGCGGGCGTGGACCATCGGGGCGGGCGGCAGCGGGCTCGGCACGTCCGGATCCGGCGACGTCCTCGGCGGGGCGGTGGCCGGCCTCTGCGCCCGCGGCGCGGATCCCGCCCAGGCCGCGGTATGGGCGACGCACGCCCACGCGGCGGCGGGCGATCGCCTGGCCGTGCAGGTGGGCCCGCTCGGCTACCTCGCGAGCGAGCTGCTCCTGGAGTTGCCGCGCGTGCTCGTGGAGCTCGAGGCGTAGGCGCGGCGCCCCCTCCGCAGCGCCCCCTCCCCGGCGGCCGCGCTCGGGCATCCGCTGGGGATCCCGGCCGGGCCCGGTCGCCGCGCCCCGACGGTCGTAGGGTCGGAGCATGACTGATTCCACGTACACCGCACAGCTGGTCGGCCCCGAGGGCACGGAGGAGACCGAGGTCGAGTTCCTCAACGGCGAGCCCGTGAAGAGCTTCACGCGCGCCACCTCCCTCAGCGAGGAGGAGCTCGTCTGGGAGCTCGACGCGGACGAGGACGGCTACGTCTACCGCCCCGTGGGCATCCCGGGCGCCGACTACTCCTGATCCGCGGGGCGCGGGGATGGGCCATGCGCCCGCCCCTGAGCCCTGTGCACAGTGGCGGGTCCGTCCGCCGGGCCGCGGTCTACCGTTCCCGGATGCCCGCAGATCACCGAGCACCCGCCCATCTCCGTACCCCCGCTGACGCCGCCCCCGCCCCCGCTCCCGCCCCCGCCCCCGCTCCCGCTCCCGCTCCCGCCGAGATCACCCGTCGAGGCCTGCTGCGCGTCGGCGGCTTCGCCGTCCTCGGCGCGAGCGCCGCAGCGGCCTCCCTCCTCCCCGCGGAGAGCGCGCAGGCGCTCGACGCGAATGCGTGGGGCGGCTTCGAGAACGGGCGCATCCCCCTCGACGCGATGACCAAGATCGAGTTTCCCGGCGTCGTCGCGGGGCAGACCCCCGGGGCCCCGCACGTCGACCACGTCTACCTCGAGCCCAAGGCCGCCTCCGCGCTGCTCAGCATGCTGCGGGCATACCGGAAGATGACGGGGATGTACCTCGACGTCATCGAGGGGTACCGCCCCTTCGCCAACCAGGAGTACTGGTGGGACCACTACGGCCACGACCCGCGGTTCGCGGCGGTCCCGGGCACCTCCGTGCACGGCTGGGGCAAGGCCGTCGACTTCACCGACGACCTCCTCACGGACAACAAGGTCGCCTGGCTGCACTTCTACGGGCCCGACTACCACTACTACCCCATCGCGAGCGAGCGCTGGCACTTCAACTACGTGGCGCCCTCGCTGAGCCCCGCCGTCGGGACGGACCCGCCCCACTGACACGGGACGGGCGCGCCGGGGGCTCCGCCGTAGGATCGAGGTCCCGCACGACGTGAGGAATCCCGCATGAGCACCAGCCCGTCCACGCCCACGACCGACACCGCCGCGATCGCCCGCATCATCGATCACACGCTCCTGAAGCCCGAGGCCACGCGCGACGAGGTCACCGCGCTCGTCGCCGAGGCCGTGGAGCTCGGCACCTACTCGGTGTGCGTCTCCCCGTCGATGCTGCCGCTCGAGCTGCCCGCGGGCACCGACCTGAAGGTCGCGGTCGTCTGCGGCTTCCCCAGCGGGAAGCACCACAGCGAGGTGAAGGCCGCCGAGGCTGCGCTCTCCATCCGCCAGGGCGCCGACGAGGTCGACATGGTCATCGACGTGGGCGCGGCTCGCGAGGGCCGCTTCGACGACGTCGAGGCCGACATCCGGGCCGTGCGCGAGGCCGTGCCGGCGCCGGGCGTCCTCAAGGTGATCATCGAGTCCGCCGCCCTCGACGACGACCAGATCGTCGCCGTCTGCCGCGCGGCCGTCGCCGCGGGCGCCGACTTCGTGAAGACCTCCACGGGCTTCCACCCCACGGGCGGCGCGACCGTGCACGCGGTCGAGCTCATGAGCCGCACCGTCGACGGCCGGGCCGGCGTCAAGGCGTCGGGCGGCATCCGGACGTACGAGGCGGCGGTGCAGATGATCGAGGCCGGCGCCACCCGCCTCGGCGTCTCCGGCAGCGCGGTCGTGCTCGCGGGCCCGGTGCAGACGCCGGAGAACGGCGCGCTCGGATCGAGCGGCTACTGATGCCGGCGGACCGCCGCGCGCATCTGGAGGACCTGGGCCGCTTCATCCAGGCCTCCCCCTCCTCGTTCCACGCCGCGGAGGAGGGCGCGCGCCGGCTCCAGGCCGCGGGCTTCACCCGGCTCGACGAGCGGGACGCGTGGCCCACCGGCCCGGGCCGCCGCCTCATCGTGCGCGACGGCGCGCTCCTCGCGTGGATCCAGCCCGCCGGCGCCCACGCGACCACGCCCTTCCGCGTGCTCGGCGCCCACACCGACTCCCCGGGCTTCATGCTGAAGCCCAAGCCCACCATCGGATCCGACGGCTGGGTCCAGGCCGGCGTCGAGGTCTACGGCGGCCCGCTCCTCAACTCCTGGCTCGACCGCGACCTCGAGCTCGCCGGCCGCCTCGTCACGCGCGACGGCCGCCGCCACCTCGTCCGCACGGGCCCGCTGCTGCGCTTCCCGCAGCTCGCCGTGCACCTCGACCGCGGGGTCAACGCGGAGGGCCTGCGGTTGGATCCGCAGCGCCACATGTCCCCGGTCCTCGGCGTCGGCTCCCCCGCGGACGCCGACGTGCTCGGGCACCTGGCCGGCCTCGCGGGCGTGACGGCCGACGACGTGCTCGGCTACGACGTAGGCGTCGCGGACACGCAGGCCCCCGGATCGCTCGGCCTCGACGGCGAGCTGTTCGCCGCCGGCCGCATGGACAACCTCTCCTCCGTGCACGCGGGCCTCGCCGCCCTGCTCGAGCTGGCGGACGGGCTCGACGAGCACCCGGACGCGCCCGTCGCGGTGCTCGCCGCCTTCGACCACGAGGAGGTCGGATCCGCGACCGCCTCGGGCGCCGCCGGCCCGATCCTCGAGGACGTCCTCGGTCGCGTCTCCGCCGGCCTGGGCGCCTCGTCGGAGGAGCGCCGCCGCGCGTTCGCCGCGTCCTGGTGCCTCTCGGCCGACGCGGGCCACGCCGTCCACCCCAACTACCCGGACCGCCACGACCCGGCCAACCGGCCGGTGCCGAACGGCGGACCGCTGCTGAAGATCAACGCGAACCAGCGCTACGCCACCGACGGCGTCGGGGCGCGCGAGTGGGCGCTGGCCTGCGAGCGCGCCGGCGTCCCGTACCAGGAGTTCGTCTCGAGCAACGCGGTGCCGTGCGGCTCGACCATCGGCCCCATCACGGCCACGCGCCTCGGGATCCGCACGGTCGACGTCGGCATCCCGCTGCTCTCCATGCACTCCGCCCGCGAGCTGTGCGGCGCCGACGACCCGGGGCACCTCGCCGCCGCGGCCGCCGCGTTCCTCCGCCCGACCGCCTGACCGCCTGGCCCGGCGGCGACGGCCCGGGAGCGACGGCCCGGCCCGCTCGCCCCGCCGCCGTCCCCGCACGACGGAGGGCCCGACGCGATCCGCGCCGGGCCCTCCGTGCTGCTCGCGATCAGCCCCCGTACGACGCCAGCAGCGCGCGCATCCCGGTGAGCTGCGTCCCCTGCGACGACGACATGGCGCCGGCGAGCTCGAGCGCCTCGGTGGACGTGCCGAGCTGCGACTCCCCGTCCGCCATCTCGATGGCGGCCTGGTGCCTCGCGATCATGCCCTGCAGGAAGAGCCGGGCGGCGTCCGCACCGGTGGCGGCGCGCAGCGCGGCCAGCTCGGCCTCGGCGGCGGCGCCGCTCGTCCCCTCGGTGTCGGCGCGGGATCCGGATCCGCCCTCCACCCCGGTCCCGTCGTCGCTGCCGGTGCCGCTGTCGGCGCCCGAGGCGGCACCGGTGCCGCCCTCGCCCGCGGCCCCGCTGCCGCCCTCCTCGCCGCTGCCGGCGCCGACGCCGCCCGCCTCCTCGCGGTCCTCGGTGCCGTTCGCGCCGGATCCGCCCTCCTCGGCGGCCCACTCCTCGGCGAGCTCCGCGAGCTGCGCGGCCTGCGGGCCCTGCTCATCGCGGATCTGCACGGCGAGCTCCTCCGCCTCCTGCGGGAGGTCCTGCACCTCGAGGGCGGCCTCGGCGAGCGCCACGGATCCGGCCGCCTGGGCGCTCATCTCCTCGGCGAAGGACAGGTCGGCGCGGTTCCAGCCCTGCGACTCCGTCTCCGTGGGCGCGGCCGCGTCGGCGCTCGCGCGGGCGGCGTCCTCGGGCGTGCGCGGCGGCGTCGAGCACGCGGCGAGCCCGGCGGCGAGGACGATGGCGGTCGTGGCGGCGGCGAGCCGGGTAGCGGTATCCCATGCCTCGATCCTCCTCCACGGCGCGGCACGTGACAGCCCGACGATAGGTTCTCCCCATGCCCGAGATCGTCGACCTGCCGCACGCGAGCGTCACCCTCGAGTACGGCGAGCCCGGCCACCCCGTGGTCGTGGTCGTGCACGACGACCACGGCCGCCTCCCCTGGCTCGACCAGTACGCGCTCGCCCTCGCGGGCGCCGGCTTCCACGTGCTCGTGCCGGACCTCTACGACGGCCGCGCCACCCTCGACGACGGCCTCGCGGCGGGCCTCGCCGCGCAGCTCGACGTCGGCTTCGCCCTCGGCACGATCCGCGACGGCATCGACTCGGCACGCGCACGCGGGGCCGAGCGCGTCGGCCTCGTGGGCTTCGCGCCCGGCGGCTGGCTCGCGCTCCTCGAGGCGCAGGACGGCGGCGCGGACGCCGTGGTCGCCTACTGCGCGAGCCTCGGCCCCGAGGAGCACGGCGTCATCCCGTGCGCGGTGCTCCTCCACCTCGCCGAGCACGACGAGTGGGTCGACGACCAGCGCCCCGAGGCCTTCATCGGCCGGCTGCGCGAGCACGGCACCCCGGTGACCGCGCACACCTACCCGGGCACGCTCCCCGTGTTCCCCAACGCGAGCCTCCGCGACCGCCTGGATCCCGACGCCGCCGCCCTCGCGTACCGGCGCACGGAGGCCTTCCTCGCCGAGCACCTGGGAAACGCGTGACCATCCATCACCCGATCCGCACCAAACCCCACCCGTAGGCGGTACGAATGTAAGGAGCCTGGGAACTCCCCGGCTCTTCCCTACCTGTGGAGGCACCACCATGAGCTCGTCCCCGAACCGCCTGCTCGGCACCGTCTTCGGCGCCGTCTATGTCCTCGTCGGCCTTCTCGGCTTCCTGTTCCCGCCGCAGAGCGGAGGGTTCTTCTCCTCCGACGGCGGCCTGCTGCTCGGCATCTTCATGGTGAACCCGTTCCACAACGTGGCCCACCTGCTCATCGGCGCCGCGCTCCTCATCGGCGGCCTCTCGAGCGTGGCCGCGGCCAAGGCCGTGAACTCGGTCGTCGGATTCGCGTACCTCGCGCTCGGCATCGTCGGCTTCTTCCTCGTGAACACCGACTTCAACATCCTCGCGCTCAACACCGCGGACCACTTCCTGCACCTCGGCTCCGCCGTCGTGCTGCTGATCGTGGGCCTCGGCGCCGAGAAGGGCGTGCGCAACCGCGCCACCCGCGCCGCCTAGGCGACACCCGGCACCACCGTCGCGCCGCTGCACCGGGCGCGTCACCGCATCACCGCACGTCAGCACGACCAGCACGCAGCACCGCACCACCCGCGGCGCCCGGGACGACGAAGGGACCAGCACGTGTCACTGCTCATCCGCCACTGGCTGGCCCTCGCCGCCCTGGGCGCCGCGCTCATCCACCTGGCCGTCGGTGCGGGATCCCCGCCCGCGGCCATGGTGGCCCTCCTCGTCATCGGGCTCGCCGAGGGCGCGTGGGCCGTCGCGGTCCTTCGCTCCGACCGCCTCCCCGTCCCCGCGTGGGCCGTCGTGGGCGCTCTCGTCCCGGTCGCCGGCTGGGCCCTCCTCGTGACCGCCGCGGTCGTCATGTCCGCCCCCGGGATCACGAGCGACCTGCCCGCGATCCCGATGCTCGCCGCGACCCTGCTCGACCTCGCGGTCGCCGCGGTCGTCGGCCGCCACCTCCGCTCCCGCGCCGAGGTCGAGGCCGAGGCCGTGTGCACGGCCGTCGAGGCCGACCTCCCGGCCGAGACCGCGCTCGTCGGATCCGGCGCCGTGCGCCCGGCCGCTGCGGCGGCTGCTGCCGCCTCGACTGCCGTCGACCGCCCCGCCGCCTCCGAGCCGGAGGCCACCGGCGGCCGCTACCTGGCGGGCGTGCTCGTCGGCGCGTTCGTGGTCGCCGGTCTGGTCACGCCCGCCCTCTCGCTCACGCGCGCCGGCGAGTTCGCCGTGCCGCACGGCCAGCACAGCTCCGTCGACCTCGACGGCATCCAGGGCGAGCACTCCGGGCACTGAGCCGGAGCGCCCTCGGGCGCCGCGGGCACGAGCCGCGGATCAGCCCGCGGGCGCGACCGCCGGCGTCACGCGGATCCGCGTCGCCTCGCTCATGAACCGCCGCACGTTCTCGTCGACGATGATGTCGCCTGGGCGCAGCGGCCGCGTGAGGTACAGGCCGCCGATGTCGGTGATCCGGCTGAGCGCCACGTACGTCTGACCCGGGCTGAACACGCGCGCGCCGAGGTCGACGATGGCCCGCTCGTACGTCTTGCCCTGCGACTTGTGGATGGTGACCGCCCACGCCAGCCGCAGCGGGAACTGCGTGAAGTCCGCCACGACGTCGCGGCGCAGCTGCTTGGTGGTGGGCGAGTACGAGTACTTGTGCTTCTCCCACGTGACCGGCTCGACCTCGTGCACGACGCCGTCGAGCTCCACGTACACGTTCGTGTCGATGCGGGTGACGACGCCCACGGATCCGTTCACCCAGCGCTGGTCGACGTCGTTGCGGAGGAACATGACCTGCGCGCCGATCTTGAGGTCGAGCTTCTCGTCGGCCGGGTACGTGCGGCCGCCGAAGTCGCCCGTGACGTCGGCCGTGGCGGTGAGCGAGCGGCCGGGCAGGCGCTTGAGGGCCTCCGCGTTGATCCGGTTGACGGTGTCGTTGCGCGTGGCCAGCGTGATGGCGCCGTCGGTGGGCGCCGGACGCGCACCCGCCGCGTTGAGCACGCCCGCGATCTCGGCCGTGACCCGGCCGTGGCGCACGGCGTTCAGCATCTCCTTGAACGCCTCCTCGTGCTGCCGGTGGATCTCGGTGAGCTCGTAGATCCGGAGCTGCGCCTCCTCCCACACCTTCGCGTCGAAGAACCACATGGAGCGGTAGCGGTCGGCGAAGTAGGCGCGCTCGTCGCCGTCGCCGGGCACGGGGGCCAGCTGGTAGGGATCCCCGAACAGCACGACCTGCACGCCGCCGAACGGCACGTCCTTCTTGTGGCGGGCCTGGCGGAGGCTGCGGTCGATGGCGTCCACGAGGTCGGCGTTCACCATGGAGACCTCGTCGATCACGAGCGTGTCGATGGTGTTGAGCAGCTTCCGCAGCTCGCCCGTCTGCTCGATCTCCTCGTCGGCGATGACCCCGATGGGCAGCTTGAACAGCGAGTGGATGGTCTGCCCGCCCACGTTCAGCGCGGCGACGCCCGTGGGCGCGCAGATGACGATCTGCTTCTCGGTGTTCCACGACAGGTGCGTGAGGAGGGTCGACTTGCCGGTGCCGGCGCGACCCGTGACGAAGATGTGGTCGCGCGTGCCCTCGATGGCCTGGAAGACCGCGGCCTGCTCCGGGGAGAGGGGGACCGTGCTCACGCGGGGCTCCTGGCGGGTCGGGGACTTGAGGATGCGCGGATCGGCGGCGCGGGGCACCGCGCGGATGCGCACTCGAATCTACCCCGGCGCCCGGCCCGCGAGGGCCCCGATGCGCCGCCCGTAGGATGATCCGCATGCCGAGCCCCGCCGTCGACGCGCGCGGCGAGCTGCGTCGGGCGGTCGTCGTGTGGTCCCTGATGGCGGCGCTCCTCCTCGGGGCGTTCCTCGGCACGGTCGCGTCGCTCAACCAGGGCACGTTCAGCGCCCACGGCTTCGTCCGCTCCTACCTCGACGCGCTCGCCCGCGAGGACAGCCGCGACGCGCTCGCGACGCCCGGCGTCGTGCTGCCGGACGCCGGCAGCCGCGCGCTCCTCGACGCCCGCGCGCTGCCCGGCCTCGCCGACGTGGAGCTGGTCTCCGACGAGCCCGCGGGCGGCGGCGAGCGCGCGGTCACGTACGCGTACACGCTGCCGTCGGGGCCCGGATCCACCGCCTTCCGCGTGCGCGAGCTGCCGGCCGCCCTCGGCCTGTTCGCGCGGTGGGAGTTCGCGACGAGCCCCGTGGCCGCGGTCGACCTCGAGCTGCGGCACGCGTCCGCCTTCACGGCGAACGGGGTGGCCGTCCAGGCGACGCCCGGGGGCGCGGCCGCGGAGGGCGCGGGATCCACGTACCTCGTGCTCGCGCCCTCGGCGCTCGCGCTCGACCACGCGTCCGAGCACCTGCAGGCGGAGGACGTCGAGGTGCAGGTCACGGAGCCGGGCTCCGTCGTGCCCGCGCGCGTCGACGCGATGCCCACGGACGAGCTCGTGGCCTCGGTGCAGTCCGAGGTCGAGGCGTACCTCGCCGCGTGCACGACGCAGTCGGTGCTGTACCCGTCCGGCTGCCCGTTCGGGAAGACGATCCGCGACCGCATCACCGCGCCGCCCACGTGGAGCATGACCGCGATGCCGCGGATCTCGCTGCAGCCGGCGAGCGACGACCCCGCCGACCTCGACTGGGTGGTGCCGTCCACCGTGGGCACGGCGCACATCCGCGTCCCCGTCCGATCGCTCTACGACGGGAGCGTCACGGAGCTCGACGAGGACGTGCCGTTCAGCGTGAGCTGGCGCGTGAGCGTCGACGACACGACGGGCGTGCGGATCCAGGGCCTCTAGCCCCTCCCGGCACCCTCCCCCCGCGTCAGGGTGCGGAGCGGCGGCGACCGGGCCAGGATCGGGACGCAACAGGGTCGCTGCGACCGCGGGGATCCGTCACCCGAGGAGCGCCCGCATGTCCGCCACCATGAACCCGTACCTGTCCTTCCGCGACCAGGCCGCCGAGGCCCTCCGCTTCTACCAGGACGTCTTCGGCGGCGAGGTCGAGACGACGACCTTCGGCGAGGGCGGGATGAGCCAGGATCCCGCGGAGGCCGACAAGGTCATGCACGGGCAGCTCACCTCGTCCGCGGGCTTCACGCTCATGGCGTCCGACACCCCGGCGTCCATGGGCGTGCCGAGCGGATCCGCCGTCACCCTCTCCCTCTCGGGCGACGACGAGGCCGTGCTGCGGAGCTGGTGGGACGCGCTCACGGCGGACGGGACGATCGTGCTGCCGCTCGACGTGGCGCCGTGGGGCGACCGCTTCGGCATGTGCACGGACCGCTACGGCATCGACTGGATGGTCGCGATCAGCCCGGCCCCGGCCGACGCCTGACCGGTCAGGCCCAGCGGCCGCCGCGCGGCACGATGAGCGGCGTGTGCGAGACGGGGTCGTCGATCACGAGGCACGGGAGGCCGAAGACCTCCTCGACGAGCTCCGCGGTGACGATGGCGCCCGGGGCGCCCGCGGCGACGACGCGGCCCTCCTTCATGACGATGAGGTGGTCGGCGTAGCGGGCGGCGTGGTTGAGGTCGTGCAGCACCGCGACGATGGTGCTGCCGTCGCGGTGCAGGTCGGCGAGGAGGTCGAGCAGCTCGATCTGGTGGGCGATGTCGAGGAACGTCGTCGGCTCGTCGAGCAGCAGCACGGGCGTCTGCTGCGCCAGCGCCATCGCGACCCACACGCGCTGGCGCTGGCCGCCGGAGAGCTCGTCGACGTGGCGGGCGGCGAGGTCGGCGACGCCCGTCGCGGCCATCGCCTCCTGCACGGCGTCCTCGTCGGTCGAGGTCCACTGGCGGATGAGGTTCTGGTGCGGGAACCGGCCGCGCGCCACGAGGTCGGCCACCGTGATCCCCTCGGGCGCGATGGCGCTCTGCGGGAGGAGGCCCACGATGCGCGCGGCCTCCTTCGCCCGGTAGGACGCGAGCGGCCGGTCGTCGAGGAGCACGCCGCCCGCGCTCGGCGCGAGGAGGCGCGACAGCGCGCGGAGCAGGGTCGACTTGCCGCACGCGTTCGGGCCGACGATCACGGTGAACGAGCGGTCCGGCACGGCGACGTCGAGGCCCTCGGAGATCACGCGGCGGTCGTAGGAGAGCGTGACGCCCTCGGCGCGGAGGCGGGCGGGGGCGGGGGCGGGGCTCGCGGCGCGTGCGGCGGGCGCGGCGGATGCGGTGTCGTCCACGGCGGGACCTCCCATCGGGTCGGGGGCGGCGGCGTCAGGCACGGCGTCCCGCCTCGCGGATCAGCAGCGCGATCAGGTAGACGCCGCCCACGACGACCGTGACGATCCCGACGGGCACCGTCCCCGGCAGCGCGTGCTGGGCGACGGAGTCGGCGGCGAGGAGGAGCAGACCGCCCGTGAGCGCGGCCGGCACGAGCGGCAGGCCGGCGCTGCGGGTGAGGCGGCGGGCGATCTGCGGGGCGGCGAGCGCGACGAACGCGATCGGCCCGGCGGCGGCGGTCACGACGGCGGTGAGGGCGACCCCGAGGATCAGGAGCGCGAGCCGCGTCGGCTCGGCCCGCACGCCGTGGGCCCGGGCCGCGTCGTCGCCGAGCTCGAGCTGGCGGAGCGGCGCCGAGAGCAGCAGGATCGCGGGCGCGAGCACGAGGAGCGCGACGAACGCGGGCAGGGCCCGGTCCCAGCCGACGAGGGCGAGGGATCCGGCGCCCCAGATCGACGCGGCCATCGCCACCTCGGTGCCCGCCCGCAGCAGCAGGAACGTGTTGACCCCGTGCAGGACGGCCGTGACCGCGATGCCCGTGATGATCAGCCGGAACCCCTGCACGCCGCCGCGGTACGCCAGCAGGTACACCACGAGCGCCGTGCCGAGGCCTCCCGCGAGCGCGCCGACCGCGGTGGGGAGGAAGGACGCACCGGCCACCGTGGTGACGAGGAGGGCGCCCGTGTAGGAGCCGGTCGAGAAGCCGATGACGTCGGGCGACCCGAGCGGGTTGCGCGTGAGCGACTGGAAGACGGCGCCCGCGACCCCGAGCGCCGCGCCGAACGCGATGCCCGCGAGCACGCGCGGGAGGCGCCACCCGGTGACGATCGTGGTGGCGAAGGAGCCGTCGGGCAGGGCGAGCGCGCGGATCACCTCGGGCACCGTGAGCGGGTAGTCGCCCGTGCCGAGCGCCACGAGCGCGAGGGCCGTGATCGCCACGGCGAGCGCCGCGCCCACGAGCACCTCCCGGCGCCGCAGCCGCGTGCCGAGGACGGGGAGGCGGACCGTGCCGGGGAGGCGGACCGTGCCGGGGATCCTCACGGGCGCGGACGCGGGACGGCGGCCGGCGCGCACGGGCGCGCTCACAGCCCCGACGCCCTCTGCCGGCGCACGAGCAGGATGAGCACGGGCGCCCCGAGCACCGCCGTCACGATGCCGGCGGGCAGCTCGGCGGGACGCAGCACGATCCGCCCCACGACGTCGGCGGCGAGCAGCAGCACGGGCGCGAGCACGATCGTGTACGCGAGGATCCAGCGCTGGTCGGGTCCGACGATCCAGCGGGCGATGTGCGGGATCATCAGGCCCACGAACGCGATGGGCCCGGCCATGGCGGTCGCCCCGCCCGCGAGCAGGGTCACGGCGACGACCGCGACCGTCCGCACCACCACGACGTTCGCCCCGAGGGACCGCGCGAGGTCGTCGCCGAGCGCGACCGCGTCGAGGCTCCGGGCGATGAGCGCGGCGAGGAGCACGCCCGCGCCGAGGAACGGCGCGACCGGCAGGAGCGCGTCCCAGCCGCGGTCCTGCAGCGAGCCCGACTCCCAGGCGCGCATGGCGCTGAAGCCCTGCGGGTCGGCGAGCAGGAGACCCGAGGTGATGCCCGCGAGGACCGCGCCGAGGGCGACGCCGGCCAGCGTGAGTCGCACCGGGTCGCCGCCGCCGCGCCCCGCGGATCCGACGACGTAGACCACGACGGCGGCCATCAACGCCCCGGCGAAGGAGAACCAGAGGTAACCGCTCACGGCGGTCACGCCGAGGACGCCGGTCGCGATGGCGACCGCGAAGGCCGATCCGGCGGTGACGCCGAGGATCCCGGGGTCGGCCAGCGGGTTCCGCGTGACGGCCTGGATCAGCGCGCCCGCGACCCCCAGCGCAAGGCCCGCGGCGAGGCCGACGAGGGTGCGCGGGACGCGGAGGTCGAGGATCACGACGAGCTCGGCGGCATCGCGCGGCCGGCCGGCGAGCGCGTCGACGACGGCACCGAGCGGGATGTCGCGGGAGCCGATGGCGATGCTCGCGAGGCAGGCGAGGACGAGGGCGCCGAGCGCGAGCAGGAGGCCCGCCGAGCGCGAGAGGCCGCTCCGCGCCCGGCCCGCGGGGGCGTCGGGGGCGGAGGCGCGCGCGAGGACCCGGAGCGACATGGCCCCGCCAGCCTATCGCGCGCTTAGGTTAGGCTCCCCTTGCCTGACGTGATGCACATCGCCCCGTCACCCGACCCCTCCCGAGAGGCCCCGCACCATGAGGTTCCCCACCACCGGCTCCGCGCTCGTCGCGCTCACCGTCGCGACGCTCGCCCTCACCGGATGCTCCGCCTCCGGTGGCGCCGACGCCGATGCCCCCGCCCCCGGCGCCGGATCCGCCGACGGCGCCTTCCCCGCCACCGTCGAGACGAAGTTCGGCGAGGTCACCGTCCCGAGCGAGCCGACACGGGTCGTCGCCCTCGGCTGGGGCGACGCGGAGACCGCGCTCGCGCTCGGCGTGCAGCCCGTGGGCGCGTCCGACTGGCTCGCCTTCGGCGCCGACGCCGACGGCGTGGGCCCCTGGGCGCAGGGCCTCTACACGGAGTCGCCGGAGCTCATCGAGACGCTCGAGCCGTCCTTCGAGGCGATCGCGGCGCTGAAGCCGGACCTCATCCTCGATACCAAGGGCTCGGGCGACCAGGCCCGCTACGACCGCCTGTCGCAGATCGCGCCCACCGTCGGGATACCCGAGGGCGCCGACAGCTACCTCACCGACATGGACGACCAGGTCGACATGATCGCCGAGGCCCTCGGCCGCGAGGACCAGGGCGACGCCCTCCTCGCCGCGGTCGACGCGCGCTTCGACGAGGTCGCGGCGGCGCACCCCGACTGGAAGGGGAAGACGGTCACGGCGGCCACCAAGACCAGCGAGGGCTGGGGCGCCTACGTCGAGGGCAGCGAGCGCGTCGCGTTCCTCGAGGAGCTCGGCTTCGAGCAGAGCCCGACCATCGCGGGCCTCCCGAAGAGCGCGAGCGGCTTCACGGCCGACATCTCCTCCGAGCAGCTCGACCTGCTCGACGCCGACCTGATCGTCGCGTTCCCGATCTTCATCGACAAGGCCGTCATCACCGACGACCCGCTGTGGCAGGCGGTCCCCGCGGTCGCGGCCGGCCACGCGGTCGTCATCGACGGCGACCTGTCGTCGGCCTACTCGATCGGCACCACGCTCTCCACCGGCTACGCGCTCGACCAGCTCGTGCCGCTGCTGGAGACCGCCACGTCCTGATCCGGCTCCGCTCGACGAGGCCCGCCGCGCGCACCGCGCGGCGGGCCTCGTCGCGTCCGGCGGCTACGCGTCGAGCATCGCCGTGAGCGCCCGGCGGTAGTCCTCGAACGCCCGCCGCCCGACGGTCGTGAGCGCGAGGTAGGTCACCGGCTGCCGGCCCTCGTGCGTCTTCCGCACCTCCACGTAGCCCGGGTCCTCGAGCTTCCGCAGGTGGGTCGACAGGTTGCCGGCCGTCATGTCGAGGATGTCCTGCAGCCGCGGGAAGGAGATCGACTCCCCCGTCTCCAGCGTGGCGAGCGCGGCCACGATCCGCAGGCGGGCCTGCGCGTGGATCACGGGGTCCAGGTCAGCCAAGGCGGGCTCGCAGCGAGCGGCGGGCGCGGGCGCCGGACACCGCGATCACGAGGCCCGTGACGAGGTACGAGCCGCCGCCGACGACGGCCATCACGAGGTAGTTGCCGGGGTAGCCCGCGAAGGGCGCCGCGAGCGCGGCGACGACGAGGATCGAGCCGAGGAGCAGCGACGACCGCGAGTGGAACAGCGCCGCGGTCGACAGCAGCATCAGCCCGGCGACGAACGAGAAGCCCGACGGGTAGAAGATCGACAGCATCTCGCTGGGGGCGCCGTTGTACGACAGCCCCATCCCGAGCACGTAGACCGACGTCATGGCCACAGACCAGCTGATCCCGTACACGCGCCCCTGCCAGCGCGCCTCGCCCGTCGTCGCGAGGCCCGCCGAGCCGCGGACGCCGAGCACGATGCTCACGACGCTGGCCGCGAGGATGAGGCCCGCGAAGATCCCGACCGCCACCGGCAGCGGGAGGCTGACCGCGTCCGATCCGTCGATGAGCCAGAGCGCCGTGTAGCCGAGGATCCACGCGACGCCCCAGCTGATCTCCATGATCCAGACGAACGAGGTCTGCGCGTCGACCGCGACCCGCCGCTGGTCCTCCATGAGCGCGTGCATGGCGCGCGGGTCGGGCGCCGGCCCGTCGTCGTCGACCTCGTCCTGGTGCATCGTGGTGTCCATCTCCGCCTCTCCGCGGACGACCCTCGCCCGCCGGGCTCCCGCCCTCGCTACTTTGTAACGCAAAGCGCTTTGCGCTGTCAATGGCCATCGTGCGGATGATGCGCTCCTCCGGCCGCTGCGCGAGGATCGGGAGCGCGCCGTCGCCCGCACGGCCGCCGAGAGGACCGTGACCCGCATGCGCCCGTCCCGTCCCCTCCTCCCCCGTCCCCTCCTCCCCCTCGCCGCGGCGATGCTCGTCGCCGGACTCGTCGGGTGCACGGCGCCGGCGGACGGGGATCCTGTCCCCTCGACGACGGCGAGCGCCCGCTCCGTGCCCTCCGGCGCCGTGGCCCCGAGGGTCCTCCCGTCGCCGACGCCCGTCGCGTCCGACCCGGTCGAGATCGGAGCGGGCGACGCGGTCGCGGTCGCCAGCGGACGCCGGGTCGGGCGCCTCACGTTCACGGACCGCGGGGGCGCCGGGACCGACATCCGGCTGACGGGCTTCGGCGACGTGCCCGAGGACCTCGCCCTCGTCCTCCTCGACGAGTTCGATCCGAAGCCCGGGTGCCTGCCCGACGTCTTCGACACGAGCTCCTGGCAGCCCGACCTCGTCCGGGAGCCGAGCGGCGACCACGTGGGGCACCGGGCCCGCCGCGGGGACACCATGGGGAACCCCGCCGAGTTCCCCTACGCCATGGCCATGATCCGCGAGCCCGTGCTGCCGGACAGCGACGTCGAGGGGCGCGCCCGGGAGATCGAGCGCTTCGAGGCCGAGGTGGCGGCCGGCTGCATCTTCCCCACGGTCCTCGAGGCGGAGATCACGTGGCGCGCCCGCTGATCCCCGCGGCCGCCGGCATCGCCTGGATCGCCGCGGCCGCCGTCTACGTCGCCACGGAGGCCGTCGCGGCGTCCGCGTTCCCCGGGTACTCGTACTCCGCGAACTACATCAGCGACCTCGGCATCCCGGAGGCGACCGGGTACCAGGGCCGCGCCATCGACTCCCCGCTCGCCGCCGTGATGAACGCGGGCTTCGTGCTGCAGGGCGTCCTCTACCTCGCCGCCGCCGCGATCGCGACCCGCGCCCTCCGCGACGGCCCGCGCCGCGCCTTCCTCGCCCTCGCGGCCCTGCACGCGGTCGGGATCATCGTGGTGGGCCTCGTCCACGGCAGCGCCGCGAGCGACGCGAGCGGCATCGGGTGGCTGCACGTCGCGGGTGCCGGGCTCGCGATCGTCTCGGGCAACGTCGCCTCGATCGTCGCGGGCCTCGGCTCCCGGCGCCTCGGCGCACCCCGCTCGTTCCGGGTCGCGAGCGTCGCCCTCGGCGTCGTCGGCCTCATCGCGCTCGCCCTGCTGCAGATCCTCGGCGGCTCCACGATCGACGGGATCTGGGAGCGCGGCTCCGTCTACACGGTCACGGCCTGGGAGCTCATGACGGGCGCGACCGTGCTCGTGGCCGCCCGGCGTGCCCGGTCCGCCACGCGTGCGGCCTGACCCCGCGGATCAGCGCCGCTCGGCCGCCCGCAGCGCCTCGAGGTTGCGGTTGTACGCCTCGAGCTCGGCGTCGCCGTCCCGGTCGGCCTTGCGGTCGTACCGGATGGAGTCCCGCGTGTCGCTCTTGCTCCACATGATCGCCGTGACGATCGCGAGGACCACCGTCGGGATCTCCCCGATGCTCCACGCGATGCCGCCGCCGGCCTGCTGGTCGGCCAGCGCCGACTCGCCCCACGGCCGCCCCATGGCCCCGAACCAGTCCGCGAGCAGGAGGCCCGTGCCGGTCATGAGCGACAGCCCGAAGAACGCGTGGAACGCCATGGTCGCGAGCAGGAGCAGCAGGCGCATCGGGTAGCCGAGGCGCACGGGCATCGGGTCGACGCCGATGAGGTTCTGCGTGAACAGGTACCCGACGATGAGGAAGTGCACGATCATCCACTGGTGCCCGATGTGGTCGGTCGTGGCCCAGCTGAACAGCGGCGAGTAGTAGAAGACCACGAGCGATCCGGCGAAGAGCACGGCCGCCACGATCGGGTGCCCCACGAAGCCCGCGAACCTCGAGTGCACGGCCATGAGGAGCCACTCGCGCCCGCCGCGGCTGCCGTCCTGGCGCTTCCGGATGGCGCGCATCGCGAGCGTCACGGGCGCACCCGGCACGAGCAGCAGCGGGATGACCATGGCGAGCACCATGTGCGCCAGCATGTGCGAGCTGAAGAGGTACTTCTGGTAGACGTTCACGCCGCCGTTGGTGATGTAGAAGAGCCCCACCATGCCGGCGACCCACAGGATCGACCGGTGCACGGGCCAGGCGTCGCCGCGCTTCCGCAGGCGGTGCACGCCGGCCAGGTAGAAGAAGATGCCGAAGGCGCACAGCAGGAACCACAGCAGGTCGAAGCGCCACTCCGTGAGGTAGCGGATGGGCGACAGCTCGGGCGGCAGCGGCTCCCCCGTGAGGATCTGCGCCGGCGTGGGATCCGGCAGCTCGGTGGCCACGACCTGGCTCACGGGCGGCGCGGTGCGCGCGAGGGCGGCGGCGACGCCGGACGCCACGCCCATGAACGCGAGCTCCGCGGTCACGAGCCACCAGAACGGGCCGCGCGCCGTCGAGCCGCGCTCCTCGAGCCGCCCGATGAGGACGCGGCGGTACGCGGCGCCGATCAGCCCGAGCGCGAGGAGCGCCGCGACCTTCACGAGCACGAGCAGGCCGTACGGGGTGAGCAGGCGGTCGAGCGAGCCGACGCGGATCTCCGCGCTCACGTACCCGGACGCCGCGACGACCACGAAGCAGACGAGCGCCACCGCCGAGTACCGGCGGAGGACGGGCACGAGCCGGTCGCCGTCGAGCTTCGAGCGCAGCAGCACCAGGGTCAGGAGACCGCCCAGCCACACGGCCGCGAAGACGAGGTGCAGTCCGAGCGCGTTGACGGCGGCGTCGTGGCCCTCCGTGCCGCCCGCGTGCCCCTGCTGGGCCATGGGGACGAGCCCGCCGACGGCGAGGACGAGGACGAAGGCGATGGCCGTGTGGTTGCGCACCGCGAAGCACAGCACCGTGACGGTCGCGGCGATGAGCGTGGTCGCGAGCCACGCCTGGCCCACGGAGATCTGCGTGAGCACCAACCCGAGGCTCGTGCCGAACTCGGAGCTGAAGGAGAAGGGCGTCCCCGAGACGCTGAGGAAGGTGAAGAACGCGGTGATCGCCGAGGCGACCGTCCAGAGGGCGGCCCCGCCGGCGGCGATGTCGAGCGCCCGTCCGTACTCGGGGCGCTTCCGCGACAGCGCGAAGGCCGCGAGCAGCAGCGCGCCGATGGCCGTGGCCGCCGTGATGTTCACCGTCATCTTCGCGGCGGGCAGCCCGTAGCGGACCACCGGCCCGGCGTCCTCGAGGAGCTGCGGGGCGGCGCCTCCGCCGATGGCGAGCGCGGCCAGCAGGGAGAGGAACGCGACGATGAGGAGGGCGGCGGGCCCCGCGACGCGGAGGAGTTTGGGCATGAGGGATCCAGCGTAACTCGCGCCTGCTGACGGGCGGCTGGCCGCCTCGGCACGCAGGAGACGGAGCCCGGGAACGCGACAGCGGGGGCGCCGACCGGAGTCGACGCCCCCGCTGGGCGTGATGCGAGGAGGACTACTTGACGGCGGCCTTGAGCTTGCTGCCGGCGGAGACCTTGACGCCCTTGGACGCCTTGATCTCGAGGGGCTCGCCCGTCTGCGGGTTGCGGCCCGTGCGCGCGGCGCGAGCCGTCTGCTCGAACGCGACCCAGCCCGGGATCGTGACCTTGACGCCGTCGGCGACGTTGGTCGCGACGGTGGAGAAGAGAGCGTCGAGGACGCCGTTGACGGCGGCCTGGCTCTGTCCCGACTCCGCGGCGACGGCGGCAACGAGCTCGGTGCGGTTGAGTGACTTGTCAGCCATGGGTGTCCTCCTCGGACCTGGTGCCGTTCTTCTCGAGCGGCCGTGTGGTGGATGGGTTCTGTCTACGTCAGCTGACCGCGCGACCCGACGGGGCCGTCAGCGGTCCGTACGGCCGTACGGCCGCTTGGAACCTACCAGCTGGACTTCGTGATGCCCGGAAGCTCGCCGCGGTGGGCCATGTCACGGAAGCGCACGCGGGAGATGCCGAACTTCGACAGGTTGCCGCGGGGGCGACCGTCGATGCCGTCACGACCGCGCACGCGCACCGGGGAGGCGTCGCGCGGGAGGCGCTGGATGCCGGCGCGGGCCGCCTCGCGGCTCTCGTCGGTGCCGTTCGGGTCCACGAGGGCCTTCTTCAGCTCGAGGCGCTTCGCGGCGTACCGCTCGACGATGACCTTGCGCTGCTCGTTGCGGGCGATCTTGCTCTTCTTGGCCATGGTTAGCGCTCCTCGCGGAAGTCGACGTGCTTGCGGACGACCGGGTCGTACTTCTTCAGCACGAGGCGGTCGGGGTTGTTGCGGCGGTTCTTGCGGGTCACGTACGTGTACCCGGTGCCGGCCGTCGAGCGGAGCTTGATGATCGGACGGACGTCCTGCTGCTTGGCCATTAGATCTTCACCCCACGAGCGAGGATGTCCTTGACGACGGACTCGATGCCGCGGGCGTCGATGACCTTGATGCCCTTCGCGGAGAGCGTGAGCTTGACGTTGCGACGCAGCGAGGGGACGTAGTACGTCTTCTTCTGCACGTTCGGGTCGAAGCGGCGCTTGGTGCGCCGGTGCGAGTGCGAGATGTTGTGTCCGAAGCCGGGGACGGCGCCGGTCACCTGGCAGGTTGCTGCCATGGTTTCCTCCGTAGGTACCGTAGGGCGAGACCGCCCTACCCAAGATTTCTTGTCGGCACGCCCGTCCCCGGATCTCGAGAGAGGGGGTCGGGCGCACATGCGAGCGGATGAGCCGCTCGGCCAAGGATCGAGGCTACGCGACGACACGCCCGGGCGCAAGCCGGAGGTCCGGGATCATGCGGATGCGGGCGCCCCCGACGGGCTCGCGGACGCGCTGTCGGACGCCGCGTCGGCCGCCCGGCGGGTGCACTCGGCGCAGAGGCCGAAGACGTCGACCACGTGGGTCGGCGCCGTGAAGCC
This sequence comes from Clavibacter sp. B3I6, assembly GCF_030816895.1. NCBI lineage: Bacteria > Bacillati > Actinomycetota > Actinomycetes > Micrococcales > Microbacteriaceae > Clavibacter > Clavibacter sp. B3I6. The sequence goes on along the minus strand of NZ_JAUSYL010000001.1, from coordinate 2,270,746 downwards.
GTTGCGCGCGGCGACGTCGTGCGCCCAGGACTCGACCTCGTCGGCCGCGATCTCCACCGTCTTGCCGCAGACGCGGCAGATGAGGTGGTGGTGGTGGCCGCCCGTGTCGCAGGTGCGGTACAGCGCCTCGCCGTCGGGCGACTGCAGCGAGTCGGCGTCGCCCTCCGCGGCCAGGTCGCCGAGCGCGCGGTAGACGGTGGCCAGGCCGATGGGGGATCCGGCGTCGTGCAGGCGGGCGTGCAGCCGCTGCGCGCTCACGAAGTCGGCCGATGCGTCCAGCGCCTGCCGGACGGCCTCCCGCTGCCACGTGTTCCGCTTCATGCCCGTGCCCTCTCGGCGGGCGATCCTCCCCGCCCTGTCAGGGTACGCGTCCCGCCCGACGTGCCGCTGCGCGCCCGGAGGGCGTCGATGCCGCGGCACACCAGGTAGATGGTGAACGAGATGGTGGTGACGTACGGGCTGATGGGGATGCTGCTGCCGAGCGCGAGCATGATGCCGCCGACGATGCTCGCCAGCGCGAACAGCACGCTGAGGGAGACGACGACCCGCGGCGTCGACGAGACGCGCATGGCCGCCGCGGCCGGGGTCACGAGGATCGACAGCACCAGCAGCGCGCCGACGATCTGGATGGAGACCGCCGTGCCGAGCCCCAGCAGGACCATGAACACGATGGAGAGCAGGCGCACGGGGACGCCGCGCGCGGCCGCCACGTCGGGGTCGACGCTCGCGAACATGAGGGGCCGCCAGACGAGGGCGAGGCCGAGGATGACCACGGCCCCGATCGCGACGAGGTAGCCGAGCTGCGGGTTGTCGACCGACACGATCTGCCCGGTGAGCAGGCCGAACTTGTTGCTGGCGCGTCCGTCGTACAGGGCGAGGAAGAGGATGCCGAGGCCCAGGCCGAACGGCATGATCACGGCGATGATCGAGTTGCGGTCCTTCGCCCGGGTGCCGAGCACGCCGATGGCGACCGCCGCGATGAGCGACCCGACGAGGGATCCGCCGACGACGTTCACGCCGAGCAGCAGGGCCGCCGCCGCGCCCGCGAACGAGAGCTCGCTCACGCCGTGGACCGCGAAGGCGAGGTCGCGCGTCATCACGAAGACGCCGATGAGGCCGCCCACGATGCCGAGCACGGCGCCGGCGATGATGCTGTTCCGCAGCAGCGCGACGAGCGCGCCGTAGTCGGAGAAGTCGAACAGGCGCGACCAGACGTCGCCCGCGTCCGCGAGCAGGTGGATCACGCGGCCCTCCCGTCGGTGGAGCCGACGCCCGGCGCGCTGGCGGAGCCGACGGCCGCGGCGTGCCCGTGCACGCCGTGCGGACCGTGGTCGCCGTGCGCGTCGTGGTCCTCGTCGTCGTGCGAGTGGTGCCCGTGCGGGTCGTCGGTGGCGCCCACCACGACCACGCGGCCGCGCACGCGCATCACGTCCACGGGCGTGCCGTAGAGCGAGCTGAGGACCTCGGAGTCGAGGACCTCGTCGGGCGTGCCGATGCGGAACCGCCCGCCCACGAGGTAGAGGACGCGGTCGACCATGTCGAGCACCGGGTTGACGTCGTGCGTCACGAACACCACCGCGGCGTCGGTCTCGCGGCGGTGCCGGTCGATGAGCTCGCTGACCACGCGCTGGTGGCCGAGGTCGAGGCTGAGCAGGGGCTCGTCGCAGAGGAGGAGCCGCGGATCCGACGCGAGGGCCTGGGCCACCCGCAGCCGCTGCTGCTCCCCGCCCGAGAGGGTCGCGACGGGCGCGTCGGCGTAGGCCGTCGCACCGACCGCGTCGAGCAGCTCGTCGACCCGCGCGCGCTCCGCACGGCGGCCGACGGGCAGCCCCCAGCGGTGTCCGGTGACGCCGAAGCCGACGAGGTCCCGGGCGCGCACGGGCGTGGACGCCGTGATCAGCTTCTGCTGCGGGACGTAGCCGATGCGCCGGGCACCGCGGCGCACCGGCTCGCCGAGGAAGCGCATCTCCCCCGACGTGAGGCGCTGGGCGCCGAGGACGGACTTCAGGAAGCTGGTCTTGCCGGACCCGTTCGGGCCGAGGACCGCGACGAACTCGCCGGGCGCCACGTCGAGGTCGAGTCCGCTCCAGAGGGTGCGCGCGCCGAACGAGAGCGTCGCGTCCCGGAGGCTCAGGACGGGTGCGCCGGTCACGATCCCCGGATCGCGGAGGCCACGGCGTCGACGTTCTCGGTCATCCACTCAACGTACCCGCTGCCCGCGGGCAGGTCGGCGGGGAGCGTCTCGGTGACGGGGACCACCGGGATGCCGGCGGCCTTCGCGGCGGCGACGACCTGGTCCGTCGTGGTGCCCGTGGTCTGCGCGTTGTAGACGAGCGCGGCGACCTGCTTCTCCGAGAACAGGGCGAGGGTCTCGGCGAGCACGTCGGCGGGCACGTCGGTGCCCTCCTCGATGGCCTCGCTGAACTCGTCCGGAGTGCGGTTCTCGAGGCCCATCGCCGTCGTGAGGTACAGCGGCACGGGCTCGGTGATGGCGACGCCCTTGCCGGTGCCGGCCGCCTTGGCTTCCGCCTCGGCGGCGGCGATGCCGTCGAGCTCCTCCGTGAAGGCCTCCTCGTTGGCCTCGAAGGTCGAGGAGCCCGCGTCGTCGGCCTTCGCGAGCGCCTGCGCGATCTCCGCGGCCAGCTTCTTCATCGTGGGCACGTCGTACCACATGTGCTCGTTGAACTCGCCCTCGGCGGGCTCCTGGTCGTAGCCCGAGATGTCCGAGGCGTTCAGGAGGACGTGGCTCCCGGGATCCGGCAGGGCCTTCACCATCGTGTCGATGAAGTCGTCGTAGCCGCCGCCGTTCTGGATCACGACGTCGGCGGTGGAGAGCGCCAGCTGGTCGCGCGAGGTGGCCTGGTACTCGTGCGGGTCCTTGTCCGGGCTGTCGATGATCGAGGTGACCTTCACGTCGTCGCCGCCGATCCGCTTCGCGATGTCGCCGTAGACGTCGGTCGACGCCACGACCTCGAGCGCGCCGTCGGCGGATGCCGAGGCGCCGGCGGACGGGCCGTCGGATCCGGAGGCGCAGCCCGCGAGGGGGACGGCGAGGAGCGAGACGGCGAGCAGGGCGGTGAGGGGGCGACGGTTCATGGATCCGACGATACGGTACTGAGAACGGTTGTCAGTACCAACAGGGCCCCGCTGGGGATGCTCCGCCGACCCGCGTCAATCCAGGAGCAGCGCCGGCTCCTCGATGATGCTCGCGACGTCCGCCAGGAAGCGGCTCGCCACGTCGCCGTCGACCACGCGGTGGTCGAAGCTCGCGCCGATGGTCGTGACGAAGCGCGGGCGCACCTCGCCGTCGACGACCCAGGGCTTCTGCTTGATGGTGCCGAGCGCGACGATGGCGACCTCGCCCGGGTTGAGGATCGGCGTGCCGGTGTCCATGCCGAAGACGCCGATGTTCGTGAGCGTGATCGTGCCCTGGTTCATGTCCGCCGGGCTCGTCTTCCCGTCACGGGCCGTGAGCGTGAGCTGCTCGAGCGCGCGGGCGAGCTCGAGGAGCGACATGGCCTGCGCCTCCTTGACGTTCGGCACGACGAGGCCGCGCGGCGTCGCGGCGGCGACCCCCAGGTTCACGTAGTGGCGGACGATGATCTCCTGGTCGGTCCACGAGGAGTTCACCGTGGGGTTCCGGCGCACGGCCCAGATCATCGCCTTCGCCATGATGAGCAGCGGCGAGACCTTGACGCCGGCGAAGTCGGTGGAGGACTTGAGGCGCTTGACGAACTCCATCGTGCGGGTCGCGTCGACGTCCACGAAGAGGCTCACGTGCGGCGCCTGGAACGCGCTCTGCACCATGGCGGCGGCGATGACCTTGCGCACACCCTTGACGGGGATCCGGTCCTCGCGCGCGTCCGGCCACTCGGGCGTCTCGATGTTCTTGAAGACGCTCGCCTGCTGGGCGGTGCGGATGACGTCCTCGCGCGTGATCTCGCCGACGAGGCCGGTGGCCTCCACCTCGGCGAGGTCGACCTCGAGGTCCTTCGCGAGCTTGCGGATGGGGGGCTTCGCGATGATCGGCGCGGCCGACGCGGCGGGCACCGACGCGGGGCGCGGGGCCCGTGCGGCGGGGGCGCCGGCCGGCGCGCCGGCACGTGTCACCGGTCGCGCGGCGGCGGGGGCCGCGTCGCCCTGCTCCGTGCGGCGCCGACGGCTCGCGACCTTGCCGACCGTGCCGTAGCCCACGAGCACGGCGCCCGAGGTCTCCTCGGCGGCGGGCGCGGGCGGCGCGGCGGGCTCGCGGCTCTCGATGGCCGTGTCGTCCTCGATCACCGTCTCGTTCGGCAGCGCCATCTGCGCGGGCGTCTCGGCCGGGCCGGACAGGCCCGGGGTGCCCTGCGCGATCGCGATGATCGGGGTGCCCACCTCGACGGTCTGGCCCTCCTGCACGAGCAGCCCGGAGACCGTGCCCGCGAACGGGCTCGGCAGCTCCACGAGCGACTTCGCCGTCTCGATCTCGACGATCACCTGGTTGAGCGCCACCTGGTCGCCCGGCTGCACGCGCCACGAGACGATCTCGGCGTCGATGAGGCCCTCGCCCACGTCGGGCAGGGTGAACTCGGAATCAGCCATCGTGCGGTCCTCTTCTCCGTGCCGCGCGGGCGGCGGGCGGCGTCTAGTAGGCGAGCGAGCGGTCGACGGCCTCGAGGATGCGGTCGGCATCCGGGAGGTACAGCGTCTCGAGCTTCGCGGGCGGGAACGGGGCGTCGAAGCCGGAGACGCGGATCACCGGCGCCTCGAGCGAGTAGAACGCGCGCTCGGTGACGGTGGCCGCGATCTCGGAGCCGACGGACACGTGGCCCGGCGCCTCCTGCGCGACGACCAGGCGGCCGGTGCGCTGGACGGACTCGAGGATCGGCCCGTAGTCGACGGGCGAGAGCGAGCGCAGGTCCACGACCTCGACGCTCGTGCCCTCCTCGGCCGCGAGCTCCGCGGCCTGCAGCAGCATGGACACCATGGCGCCGTGGCCGACCAGCGTGACGTCGGTGCCGGAGCGGACGACGCGGCTCTCGTGCAGGCCGATGCCGGGCGCGGAGAAGTCGACCTCGCCCTTCGGCCGGTAGCGGGCCTTGGGCTCGAAGAACATAACCGGGTCGTCCGACCGGATGGCCTCCTGGATCATCCAGTAGGCGTCGTGCGGAGTGCTCGGGCTGACCACGCGGAGGCCGGGCGTGTGCGCGAAGTACGCCTCGGGGCTCTCCTGGTGGTGCTCGATGGCGCCGATGTGGCCGCCGTAGGGCACGCGGATCACGACGGGCATGCGCAGGGCGCCCTCGTGCCGGTTCGTGATCTTGGCGAGCTGGCTCGTGATCTGGTCGAAGGCCGGGTAGATGAAGCCGTCGAACTGGATCTCGCACACGGGCCGGTAGCCGCGCATGGCCAGGCCGATGGCGGTGCCGACGATGCCGGACTCGGCGAGCGGGGTGTCGATGACCCGGCGGTCGCCGAAGTCGCGCTGCAGGTGCTCGGTGATGCGGAAGACGCCGCCCAGCGGGCCGATGTCCTCGCCCATGAGCAGGACCTTGTCGTCCTCCTCGAGCGCACGGCGCAGGCCGGCGTTGAGGGCCTTCGCCATGGGCATGCTCTCGATGCCGGCGGGCGCGCCGTCCGCGGCGCCCGTCCCGGCGGCCCCGGCGGCCTCGGCGCGGTCGATGGTGTCGGTCATCGGGTCCCTCCCAGCGAGGCCTCGTAGCGCTCGAGCCACTCGCGCTGCTCCGCGGTGACGCTGTGCGGATCGGAGTAGACGTGGTCGAAGATGCCCGACAGCGGCGGGCCGGTGAGCTCGATGGTGCGGCGGCGCACGTCGGACGCGAGGTCCCTCGCCTCCTCGTCGATGCCGTCGAACAGGGACTGCGGCGCGCCCTGGCCGCGCAGGTACGCCTCGAGGCGGGCGATGGGGTCCTTCGCGACCCAGCCCTGCAGCTCGTCGTCGGTGCGGTACTTCGTCGGGTCGTCACTCGACGTGTGCGCGCCGACGCGGTACGTGAGGGCCTCGATGAAGGACGGGCCGCGGCCGTTGCGCGCGTCGTCGAGGTGCTTGGCCGTCACGGCGTAGCTCGCGAACACGTCGTTGCCGTCGACCTGCGTGCTGGGCACCCCGAAGCCGCGGGAGCGGAGGTACAGGGGCGTCCGCGACTGCGTGGAGACGGGCACCGAGATCGCCCAGTGGTTGTTCTGGAGGAAGAAGACCTGCGGGGTCTGGAAGCTCGCGGCGAAGACGAACGCCTCGCTGACGTCCCCCTGGCTGGTGGCGCCGTCGCCGTAGTAGGCGATGACGGCCGTGTCGCGGTCGGGGTCGCCCGTCGCCACATCGCCGTCGAACGCCACGCCCATCGCGTAGCCCGTGGCGTGCAGGGCCTGCGAGCCGATGACCAGCGTGTAGAGGTGGAAGTTGCCGGCCGCCGGATCCCAGCCGCCGTGGGTGACGCCGCGCATGAGGCGCACGATGTCGACGGGGTCGATGCCCCGGATCAGCGCGACGCCGTGCTCGCGGTACGCGGGGAACACGTGGTCCTGCGGGCGCGTGGCCCGGCCGGATCCGACCTGCGCCGCCTCCTGGCCGGTGCTCGGCGCCCACAGGCCGAGGTGGCCCTGGCGCTGGAGGTTGGTGGCCTCGAGGTCGAACGCCCGCGTGAGGCGCATGTCGCGGAGGAAGCCGCTGTGGTCGTCCTCCGTGAGTCGCTCGAAGTAGGGGAGGAACTCCTCCGCGGAGTCGCTCGGTGCGAGCTCGCCCGCGGGGGTCAGGAGCTGGACCGTCACATCGCTTTCCGGCATCGTCCCAACCTACCGGCGCGCCGGGTGGCCCTCCGGCAGCCCCCGGACAATCTCCGCCGACGCGTTCAGTAGCTTCCGGACAGAGGCGGGCTCGCCGACGGTGACGCGGATCCCCTCGGATCCGAACGCGCGGACGACCAGCCCGGCGGCGGCGAGCTGCGCCTCCACCTCGGCCGTCTCGGCGCCCGTGGCCAGCCAGACGAAGTTGCCGTGCGGGCGCGGGACCTCCCAGCCCTGCTCGGTGAGCGCGCGCCAGGCCTCGTCGCGGTCACGGGCGAGGACGGCGACGCGCTCCAGGAGCTCGTCCTCGTGCTCGAGCGACGCGAGCGCCGCGTGCTGCGCGTGGCCCGTGACGGACAGTGGGATGGCCGCGGAGCGGGCCGCGTCGAGGATCCGCGGGTGCCCGACCGCGTAGCCGATCCGCAGTCCCGCGAGCCCGTAAGCCTTGGAGAACGTGCGGAGGACGACGAGGTTCGGGTGGTCGGCCACGAGGCGCATGCCGTCGAGGGCATGCTCCGGCGCGACGAACTCGCCGTAGGCCTCGTCGAGCAGCACGAGCACGTCGCGCGGGACGGCCGCGAGCAGGCGCTCGAGGTCCTCCCGGCTCACGAGCGTGCCCGTGGGGTTGTTCGGGGTGCACACGATGACGACGCGCGTGCGGTCGGTGAGGGCCGCGATCATGCCGTCGACGTCGTGCGAGTGGTCGGGGAGGTTCGGGATCGGGACGCCCGTGGCTCCTGCGACCGTGATGAGCGTGGGGTACGCCTCGAAGGAGCGCCACGCGTGGACGACCTCGTCGCCCGGGCCGGCCGCGGCCGTGATGAGCTGCGAGAGGATCGCGACGGATCCGGCACCCGCGTGCACGTGGTCGACCGTGACGCCGAAGCGCTCGGCGAGCGCGGTGCGCAGCAGGGTCGCCCCCGCGTCCGGGTAGCGGTTGACGTCGCGGACCTGGTCGATGCGGGCCAGCACGGAGGGCAGCGGGTCGAAGGGGTTCTCGTTGCTCGAGAGCTTGAAGTCGTCCTCACCGGCGGGCTTGCCCTGGCGGTACGCGACCATGGCCGCGATGGCGGGGCGGAGCCGCACGGGGGCCGCGGGGTGGAGGGGCGCGGGTTCGGGGGTCACCGGGCGATTCTACGGGCGGCGCCCGGCCGTGCCCCGGCCGTCCCTGGCCGGCCGGGGCGCCGTCTGCGAGGATCGGCGCATGCCCCGATTCCTCGTCCGCGTCGTGATCAACGCCGTCGCGCTCTGGCTCACCACGCTCATCGTCTCCGGCACGGTCGTGACCGCCTACGCACCCGGCGACGTCACGGCCACCGTGCTCACCTACCTCCTGCTGGGCGCGATCTTCGGCATCGTGAACGGCGTGATCGGCACCGCGATCCGCATCGTGGCGTTCCCCCTCTACATCCTCACGCTCGGGCTCATCTCGCTCGTCGTGAACGGCCTGCTCTTCCTCCTGGTGGGCGCGATCTCCGACGCCCTCGGCTTCGGCCTCACGGTGGAGGGCTTCTGGTGGGGCGTGCTCGGCGCGCTCCTCATGGCGGTGTTCAGCTGGCTCGTGGGCCTCGTGCTGCGCCCCGTGACCGCGAGGGGCTGACCCGTCGCTCACCGGGTGCCCTCCGTGGGGATCGCCGGCATGACGGGCGGGCGCTCCGCCCGGTAGAGGCGGGATGCGACCGGCGTCGCCCCGTCGAGGAAGCGGTGGAGCCCCTCGCGCGCCTCCACGAGCCGCGGCGAGCGCGAGGCGTCCATCTCCGCCGCGGTCGCGCGGTAGGTCGGGAGCTGGTGCGCGTCCAGGGGACCCGCCGACGCCGTGGGGCCGTATGCGGGTGCGCGCACCACGACGTCGTCGCCCGCGTCGCCGTCGGAGGAGCGCACGCCCCCGAGCGCGGGGACCGGATCGTCCGTGTGCTCCACCGCCACGCCGTCGACGCCCGGTCGCATCGGCAGCTGCCCGAGCGGGGAGCCGAAGGTGAGCTCGTGGGTGACGTGGAAGCCCGGGTCGTCGCCGACCGAGCGCGCGAGGATCCCGCCCATCGAGTAGCCCACGACGTACACCTCGTCGTCCGCGGTGACGCCCGCCTCGCGGAGCGCGGTCTCCGCGGCGCGGACCGCGGAGCCGCCCTCCGTCGCGAGGGCGGCGGTCGCGGAGGCCGGGCCGAACTCCTCGCGGCCCGTGCGCGGGTCCAGCGTCTGCATCCCGCCGAGGTAGGCGACGAAGCGGCGGCCGCCGTCGGGCGCGCGGTACTCCTCGACGCGCATCTGCGGAGCCCCGGGGACGGGGTCGGGGATCCGGTCGGCGAGGTCGGTGAGGGACGACGGCGCCGGCCGGAGGGCGTCGGGTCGTGCGCGCACGGACGCGGGCGCGTCCCGCAGGAGGCCGACGGCGCCGAGCAGGCCCAGGAGGCCCGCGGCCGTCTGCCGGACGTCCGCATCGTGCGCGCCGGCAGGCGGCACGAGACGCGTGGCCGCGGCGGCGACGTCCGACACGACGTCCCGGACGGCCGCCGGCAGCATCAGCCGCCCCGGTCCGTCGGGCCGGCGCGCGATCATGCCGTCGACCCCGAGCAGCCGGATCCCGTCGGCCGCGGACCGGGCGGCGTCGCCGAGGAGGCCGCCGCTGCCCGTGCCCGCGGCGAGCGCGCCGCCCCCCTCGCCCGACGCGGCACGGACGCACCGGGCCACGTCGCGCTCCCCGTCCGCGTACTCGGCGGCGGCGCGGCGCAGGTCGACGGCGAGGGACCGCGCGTCGTGCGCGGCGGAGGACAGGAGGCCGCGCGGCACGTCGAGGCCCGCGTCGTGCTCGCCCCCGATCGTGGCGACGAGCGGCGGCAGGGCGAGCGCCACTGCATGCTGCTCGAGGCGCTCCCCCGTGTGGTCGAGTCGCGCGGCGAGGCGCGTGAGATCGTCCGTGACGACGACGGTGGCGCCGCCGACGGTCACCGTGAGGCCCGGGGCCGTGGCGTCGCTCACGGACGGACCCCGGGACAGCCGGACGCGGAGCCCGCAGCAGCACGGGCGTCGTGGAGCAGGGTCGCGGCGAGGGCGATCCGCCCGGCCAGGTCGTCCAGCGCCCGGGCGTACGCGTCGTGCGCGCGCCCGGACCAGGACGGATCGTCGCCGCACGACGCGACGTCGCGTCCGGTCTCCGCCACCGCGTCCGCGAGCGCCGCGAGCGCGTGCACGCGTGCGCGCTCCTCGACGCGCAGCTGGCCCGGCGTCCCTCCCCCGCCGTGCCCCGGCGTCAGCCCGAGCGGCTCGCCACCTCCCTCACCTGCCGCATCCGCCCGCTCCTGCACCGCGTCCCCTCCATCTGCCCGTCGACTCGCATCGTGCCCGCGAGGGAGCCCGCGACGCAGTGGGGGCCGTCATCCGGGGACGGAGCCCGTGCCCGGGGATGTGGGGAGGGAGCGCAGCCGACAGAATGAGCGCATGGGAGCCCCCGACCCTCCGGCCCCGACGGCGCCACCCGTCTTCCGGATCGCCTTCGTCTGCACGGGCAACATCTGCCGCTCGCCGATGGCGGAGGTCGTGTTCCGGGACCTGGTGCAGCGTGCCGGCCACGCGGACCGCGTGTCCGTGACGAGCGCGGGCACGGGCGACTGGCACGTGGGCGAGCAGGCGGACGAGCGGACGCTGGCCGCGCTCGAGCGGCGCGGGCTGTCGGGCGCCGCCCACCGCGCCAAGCAGTTCGACCCGGACGCGCTCCCCGACCTCGACCTGGTCGTCGTGTTCGACCGCGGCCAGGAGCGAACGCTGCGGCAGTGGGCCCGGACGGAGGCGGACCGGGCGAAGATCCACCTGCTGCTGTCGTTCGATCCTCCACAGGCGCACCTGCGAGACGTGCCCGACCCGTACTACACCGACGCGGCGATGTTCGACCGGGTTCTTGGGATGATAGACCGAGCCTCCCGGGCCCTCCTCGCGCAGGTGGAGCCCGGCATCCGTCCCCCAGCTAGGAGATCACCCCGCATGAGCCCGTTGCCCCCGCAGGTGCTGAGCCCCCTCGACGGCCGCTACGCCCCCGTCGTCACCGAGCTCGGCGAGCACCTCTCGGAGGCGGGTCTCAACCGGGCGCGCATCCACGTCGAGATCGAGTGGCTCATCCACCTCACCGACCGCTCGCTCCTCTCCTCCGCGCCGTTCACGGACGCGCAGAAGGCGGCGCTGCGCGAGGTCGTGGCGGGGTTCGGGCAGGAGCAGATCGACGCGCTCGCCCGCGTCGAGGCCGTCACGCGGCACGACGTCAAGGCGGTGGAGTACTTCGTGCGCGACCGCCTCGAGGAGCTGGGTCTCGGTCGGGTCGCGGAGCTCACGCACTTCGCCTGCACCAGCGAGGACATCAACAACCTCTCGTACGCGCTCGTCATCGACCGCGCGGTGCGCGAGGTGTGGCTCCCGAAGCTCGTCGCGGTCATCGGCGCGCTCCGCGAGCGCGCGCTGCTCTTCCGCGACGACGCGATGCTGTCGCGCACGCACGGTCAGCCGGCCACACCCACCACCCTCGGCAAGGAGCTCGCGGTGTTCGTGCACCGGCTGGAGCGCCTGCGCGCCGACGTGGAGGACGTCGAGGTCCTGGGCAAGTTCAGCGGTGCCACCGGCACCTTCGCGGCCCACCTCGCGGCCGACGCCGACGTCGACTGGCCCGCCGAGTCCCGCGCCTTCGTCACCTCGCTCGGGCTGGTGTGGAACCCGCTCACCACGCAGATCGAGTCGCACGACTGGCAGGCCGAGCTCTACACGCGCATCGCGCACGTCAACCGGGTGCTGCACAACCTCTGCACCGACGTGTGGACCTACATCTCCATGGGCTACTTCCGGCAGATCCCGCAGGCGGGAGCCACCGGGTCGTCGACCATGCCGCACAAGATCAACCCCATCCGGTTCGAGAACGCCGAGGCCAACCTCGAGCTCTCGGACGCGCTGCTCGACTCGCTCGCCTCGACGCTCGTCACCTCGCGCCTGCAGCGCGACCTCACCGACTCCACGACGCAGCGGAACGTCGGCGTCGCGTTGGGGCACTCGCTGCTCGCGCTCGACAACATCGGCCGCGGGCTCCTCGAGATCGACGTCGACCGGGCGCTGCTCGCGGCCGACCTCGACGCCAACTGGGAGGTCCTCGGCGAGGCGATCCAGACGGTGATCCGCGCGGAGATCGTCGCGGGGCGCAGCTCCATCAGCGACCCGTACGCCGTGCTCAAGGAGCTCACGCGCGGCAAGCGCGTCGGGCGCGACGAGATGCGCGCGTTCGTCTCCGGGCTCGACATCGGCGACCAGGCGAAGGCGCGGCTGCTCGAGCTGACCCCCGCAGGGTACGCCGGGCTCGCGTCGCAGCTGGTCGACCACATCCTCTGAGGCGGGCCGGTCGGGGTCGCCCCTCGGGAGCGGTTCCGACTGGAGCGGCGCGCTGCCCGGAGCGCGGGCCGACGAGCGCGCGGGCGGATGGGAGCGGAGGCGACAGCCCGGAGGCCGACCCCCGATGCCCGACGGGTCAGTGCCGGGTCGGTCGATCCGGGTGGTCCTGGTCGTCCAGGTCCTGGAGCTCGTCGCGGTTCGGCTTGAACGAGAGCGCGAGCATGGCGAGCATCACGAGCGCGCCGATGAACGCGACGCCCGTGAAGACGACGACGACGGTCCACGCCTGCGCGTCGCCCGGACGGGTGCTCAGCGCGACGATCACGCCGACGAACGCGGCGAGCCCGGCCGCGATGGCGAGCAGCTCGGCGGGTCGCATGCGGTCCTTGCGGATGTTGGAAGTCACGGTCAGCTCGCGCTCTCGGTGGTCCGGGGGGCGTCCGCCGCGGAGGTCGCGGTGGGCGTGGAGGTGCCCCATTTCATGCTCAGGGCGGCGATGACCAGGAAGACCCCGACGATCGCCGCGTAGGCGCCCAGCAGGCCGACGGCCACGACGGGCGCGGTGAGCTGGCCCTCGCGCTGCTCGACCCCGCCGTACTGGACGACGAGGTCCGGCGGCACGAGGAGGAACGCGATCGCGAGAACGACGGTGAGCGCGCCCACGGTGATCGCGTCGGTGGCTCCCGGCACGCGGCCACGGGAGCGCATGCCGGACACGAGCTCGAGGAACCCGGTGATCGCGGCCCACACGCTGACGACGTAGAGGAGGACGAGCACGCCCCCGTCCCGGGCGAGGAGCGCGGCGACGCCGGCCGCCACGGTGATCGCGCCCTGGGCGACGGCGCCGGTGCGGATCCGCGCCGCCGGACCGCGGAGGGCCCGCGCGCCGAGGCCCGCGGTGACGAGGCCGGAGACGATCGCGAAGACGCCGAACGCGGCGAGCCCGAGGGCCGGCGAGTGGTCGCTGGAGAAGGTGATGAACGCGGCGAGCGCGAGGGCGGGGAGTGCGCGGACGAGCAGCACGGGCCAGTACGCCGCCCGGAACGTCAGCTCGTCCTCGGACACGGCAGCCTCTCTCTCCATCCGGGCCAGCCTACTCGGTGGGTTCCTGGGCGGACGCTCGGCCGGGCCCCGCCGCGACCGCCCGCCGGGCTGGCCTAGGCTCGGTCCGTGACGAGTCCCCTTCCCCGTCTGGCCGCCGCGGCGGCCGGTGCGGTCGTCGGGCTCGCGGTCGTCTGCGCCGTGGGCGTGGCCTGCGGGATCGTCTACGCCCACCGGGCGTTCTGAGCCACGGCGGCCGAGGGGTCGCCGGTCCGGGACGCGCGGCCGGGTCCGCCCGTCCCGCCGCTCCATCCGCACGCGCCCCACCGCAGCAGGCCCCGCCCGCGCTCCCCACCCGCCACGCACACGACTCCGCACCCGTACCCGATTCCGCACCCGCAACCGAGAGGCCCCGCCGTGCCCCAGCCCGAGACCGCGCCGCGGCCCGCCTCCGAGAGCGGCCGGCCCGCCGGCGGGTTCATCCCGGTCGACCGCGCGGTCGTCGCCGCACCCGAGGGCGCCGCATCGGCCCTCGCGCGCCGCGACCGGCTGGCGCTCGGCATCGACATCGGCGGGACGACCCTCAAGGCCGGCATCGTCGACGTCACCACCGGGATCCGGCTCACGGAGCGCCTGACCGTGGCGAAGCCGGTCGGCGGCGAGCCCGAGGACATCGCGGACGTGATCGCGGAGATCGTGCTGGAGCTCACGCCCGACGAGGACCTGCCCGTGGGGGTGGGCGTCCCGGGGATCGTGCGGGACGGCATCGTCCGGTCCTCCGCCCACATCTCCGACCGCTGGCTCGGCATGGACGCGCGCACCGCGATCCGCGAGCGCAGCGGGATCGACGTCCTCACGGTCAACGACGCCGACGCCGCGGGCGTGGCCGAGCTCGAGTACGGGGTGCTGCAGGGCCGCGGCGGCCTGGTGATCCTCACCACCCTCGGCACGGGCATCGGCACGGCGCTCCTCCACGACGGGAAGCTGATCCCGAACAGCGAGCTCGGCCACGTGCACATCGACGGCGGCGACTACGAGATGCAGGCGGCGTTCTCCGCGGTGCGTCGCGAGGGCATCACGTTCGAGGCGTGGGCGGCGCGGCTGGAGCGCTACTACCGGCACCTCGAGTCGATCATGTCGCCCGACCTCCTCGTGGTGGGCGGCGCGGCGGCGCACGAGTTCGCGCGCTTCGCGGGGTTCCTGCACCTCGACACCGAGATCATCGCGGCGAGCCGCGGCAACGACGCCGGACTGGTGGGCGCGGCCCTGCTGGCGCACCGGGCGGGCGTCGCGCCGGACTGAGCGGGTGCCGGCTGGCGGCCGCCGCCCGCCGCCCGCCGGACGACCGCTGCCCGACGACCGCCGCCCTGCGGCGTCGTCGCCTCCGCAGGCGCCCTCCGGCAGACTGACCGCATGAGCACCGCCGCTCCCCGCCCCCTGCGCGTCGTCATGGCGCCCGACTCGCTCACCGGATCCGCCACCGCGGTCGAGGCCGCCGAGGCGCTCCGCCGCGGCTGGCTCCGCGCGCGGCCCCACGACGACGTGGTGATCGCCCCCATGGCCGACGGCGGGCAGGGCACCCTCGACGTGCTCGCGGCCGCGGTCCCGGGTGCCCGACGCGTGCCCGTCCGCGTCACCGGACCCGACGACCGGCCGGTCGACGCGCGCTGGCTCCTGCTGCCCGACGGCACGGGCGTCGTGGAGGTCGCGTCGACGAGCGGGATCACGCTGCTCGACCCGCTCCGCCCGCTCGCCGCGCACACCCGCGGCTTCGGCCAGGCCATCCGCGCTGCCCTCGACGCGGGCGTCCCGCGCCTGCTGCTCGCGCTCGGCGGCAGCTCGTCGACCGACGGCGGCGTCGGCGCGCTGCGCGAGCTGGGGGCCCGGGCGCTCCGCGCGGACGGCACCGCGGCCGGGGACGGCGGCGAAGCCATGGCCGGCATCGCGACGCTGGAGCTCGCGCGGCTCCGGGCGCTCCCGGCCGGCGGGGCGCGGATCCTCGGGGACGTCCGCGCGCCGCTCACCGGTCCCGCGGGCGCGGCCGCCGTCTACGGGCCGCAGAAGGGCGCGACGCCCGCGGACGTCCGGGCGCTCGACGCCGGCCTCGCCCACCTCGCGGGGCTGCTCGGCGTGGATCCGTCCGTCCCCGGATCGGGCGCGGCCGGCGGGACCGCCGCGGGGCTGATGGCGTGGGGCGCCGTCGCGACGTCGGGATCCGCGGGCGTCGCCGAGGCGATCGGGCTGCCCGGCCTGATCGCGGGCGCGGACGTCGTGGTGACAGGCGAGGGGCGCTTCGACGCGCAGTCGCGGACGGGCAAGGTGGCGTCGCGCGTGCTCGACCTCGCGCGCGAGCACGGCGCCGCCGCGGTCCTGGTCGCCGGCGCCGTGGCCGCGCCCGCCGACGGCTTCCGGGCCGTGCGCTCGCTCACCGACCTCGCCGGATCCGCCGACGCCGCCCGCGCCGACGCCGTCGCGTGGCTGGAGCGGGCTGCAGAGGACGTCGCACATGACGCGGGAACGCTCACGGGCTGAGCCGACGCGAGCCGGCACCAGCCGACGCGCTCCCACCGCTCACGGACCGACAGCCCCCCGAGACCCCCGTCCTCAGCCCCGCGTCCCCGCCACGCGGTCCCGAGGACGCCGCTCCCCCAGCACCCGGTACTCCTCCGCGACGTCCGCCGCGGCGACGTCCCACGTGTGCCGGGCCGCGTGCGCGCGCGCCGACGCCGAGAGCCGCGCGAGCGCCGCCCGGTCGGCGAGCAGGTCGCGGATCGCGCGAGCCCAGTCGGCGGGATCCCGCGTCGGCACGAACACGCCGGTGACGCCCTCCCGCACGGAGTCGACGAGCCCCTCCGTGCGCGCGGCGATCACGGGCGTGCCGCAGGCCGCCGCCTCGAGCGCGACAAGCCCGTACGTCTCGGCCGCCGACGGCATGAGCGCGAGGTGCGCGCCGGCGAGCGTCCGGGCGGTCGCGGGGCGGTCGAGCGCGCCCGCGAAGACGACGTCGTCCGCGAGGTCCAGCGAGCGCACGAGCGCGTGCAGGCTCGCCGCGTACGCGTCGCGGCCGGGCGAGACGCCGCCGGCGATCACGAGCAGCGGACGGGACGCGGGATCCAGCAGGGCGAGCGCCCGGATCGCCACGTCCTGCCCCTTGAGCGGCTGGATGCGGGCCAGCAGCACGATGCGCACCCGCCCGCCGCCCTCGCGGCCCGACGGCTCCGCGAGGAACGCCTCCTCCACCCCGGGCGCGACGACGTGCACGAGCGCGGGATCCGCGTCGTACGCCTCCACGAGCAGCCGCTTCTCCGACTCCGCGGACGCCACCACGAGGTCCGACGCCCGCACGAGCCGCCCCTCGTCCGCCAGGCGCGACGCCGGCTCCGGGGTGTCGCCCGGCACGAGCCGCCGGTTCTTGCCCGCTGACACCGAGTGCAGCGTGAGCACGTGCGGCACGCCCCACGCGCGCGCGACGGGCAGCGCCGCGACGGCCGACAGCCAGTAGTGGGCGTGCACGACGTCCGCGGGCGGCAGCGCGGCGAGCGCCTCCGCGAAGGCGTCCGTGATGCCGGGCAGCTCCTCCTTCGCCAGCCGCCCGACCGGTCCCGCCCGCAGCGCGAGCAGCTCGACCCCGGGCGCGACCTGCATCGCCGGCGGGTCGGCGGGATCCGTGGCCCGCGTGATCAGCCGCACCTCGTGCCCCTGCCGCCCGAGGCTCCGCGCGAGCTCGAGCAGGTAGACGTTGAGCCCGCCGGCGTCGCCGGTGCTGGGGGTCTGGATCGGCGACGTGTGCAGCGAGACGAACGCGATCCTCATGGCTGCGATCCTACGAGCGGCCCCGCTCAGCCCTCGCCGCCCAGCCGTCCCGCGAGCCGCCCGTGCATGCGGAGGCTGGCCTCGTTCATCCCCTCGATGTCGACGGTGGTCCCGCGGCGCGCGTACTTGGTCGTGATCGCGTCGAGGGCCGCGACCGTGGAGGCGTCCCACACGTGCGAGCCGCTCATGTCGATCCGCACGCGCGCCGGGTCCTCCGCGTAGCGGAACCGCGTCGTGAGGTCGTTGCTCGACGCGAAGAACAGCTCGCCGACCACGCGGTAGCGGGCGACGGGCTCGCCGTCCGCGTCCGGGGCGACCGTGCGCTCCACGGTCGCGAATCCGGCCACGCGCCGGGCGAACACGACCATGGCCGCGATCACGCCCACCACGACCCCGATCGCGAGGTTGTGCGTCGCGACCACGACGGCCACGGTCAGCGCCATCACGAGCGTCTCCCCGAGCGGCATGCGCTTCAGTGTCGACGGCCGGATGCTGTGCCAGTCGAACGTGCCCACCGAGACCATCACCATCACGGCCACGAGCGCGGCCATCGGGATCACCGCCACCACGTCGCCCAGCACGACCACGAGGAGCAGGAGGAACACGCCCGCGAGGAACGTCGAGATGCGGGTGCGCGCGCCGGAGACGCGCACGTTGATCATCGTCTGGCCGATCATCGCGCAGCCGCCCATGCCGCCGAAGAGGCCCGACAGCACGTTCGCCGCGCCCTGGCCCCACGTCTCGCGGGTCTTGTCCGAGGGCGTGTCGGTGATGTCGTCGACGAGCTTCGCGGTCATGAGCGACTCGAGGATCCCGACGAGCGCCATCGCGAGCGCGTACGGCCCGATGATCCCCAGCGTCTCCAGCGTGAGCGGCACCTGCGGGAGGAGCAGCTCCGGGAGGCTCCGCGGCAGCTCGCCCTGGTCGCCGACGGTCGGCACGGCGAGCGCGCCGAGCACGGTCGCGCCGGTGAGCAGCGCGATGGCGACGAGCGGCGCCGGCACCACGCGCGTCACGCGCGGCAGCAGCACGAGGATCGCGATCCCCACCGCCACCAGCGGGTACACGAGCCACGGCACGTCGACGAGGTTCGGGATCTGCGCGGTGAAGATGAGGATCGCGAGCGCGTTCACGAAGCCGACCATCACCGACCGCGGGATGAAGCGCATCAGCCGCGCGACGCCCAGCACCGCGAGCACCACCTGGAGGATCCCGGCGAGGATCACGGTGGCGAGGAAGTGGTCCATGCCGTGCTCGCGCGCGACCGGTGCGATGACGAGCGCGACGGCGCCCGTGGCCGCGGAGATCATGGCGGGGCGCCCGCCGAGGAACGCGATGGTCACCGCCATCACGAACGACGAGAAGAGACCGACGCGCGGATCCACGCCCGCGATGATCGAGAACGAGATCGCCTCGGGGATCAGCGCGAGCGCCACCACGAGGCCGGCGAGCGCCTCGCGGGTGAGGATGCGCGGCGTGCGCAGCGCCTCGAGCACGGTGGGCGACGGCGACGGCGCGACGACGGAGCCCGGACCGGAGGCGTCCGGTCCGGTGGCGGCGGCGGGGGGCATGGCGGACACGGTGCTCCGATCGGATGCGGCCACGAGGGCGGAGGGGACGGGGTCGGGGTGGGACGAGGTGGGAGGGGCCGGGCCGGGTCTCCCGTGCGCTCCGCGTCGCGGGCGCCGGGAGCGCGACGGCCCGCGCCGCACCCCCGATCGGGGGCAGACGGCGGGGTCCCCGGCATCCGGGAGAATGGTCGGCAGCGGCCACCCGGCCGCGCCCACCCCACTCTACCCTCACGTGAGGGGAGAGTCTGTCTGGAGGCCCGCATGACACGACCCGCCGGCCCCGCGACCATGCAGATCGGCGAGCTCGCCGAGCGCACCGGCCTCTCGCACCGCACGCTCCGCCACTACGACGAGACCGGCCTCCTGCGTCCGTCCGGCCGCTCCGACGGCGGCTTCCGCCTCTACACGGACGACGACCTGGAGCGCCTCCTCCTCATCCGCCGGATGAAGCCGCTCGGCTTCTCGCTCGAGGAGATGATGCGCCTGCTCGAGGTCACCGACGCCCTCGACGCCGCCGCGCCCGACGACGACACCGTGTCCCTCCGCGCCGACCTGGCCGCCTTCATCGCCGACGCGGAGGAGCGCCGCCGCCGCCTCGCGGAGCACCTCGGCATGGCCGACGAGTTCCTCGACCGCCTCCGCGCGCGCTGATCCCGCGAGCCGCCCGATCGGTCCCGACGCGGACCCTCACGCGACGGCCTCGTACCATGGGGAGGTGTCGACCATCACCCCTCCCCGCGCGCCCGCCTCGGCCTCCGCCTCCCCCGTGCTGCGCGAGGCGTCCCGCCGTCGCACCTTCGCCGTCATCTCCCACCCCGACGCGGGCAAGTCCACGCTCACCGAGGCGCTGCTGCTCCACGCGCACGCCATCGGGTCGGCGGGCGCGGTCCACGGCAAGCAGGGCCGCAAGTCCACCGTCTCCGACTGGATGGACATGGAGAAGGAGCGCGGGATCTCGGTGAGCTCCGCCGCCATCCAGTTCACCCACCGCGACACCGTCATGAACGTCGTCGACACCCCCGGCCACGCCGACTTCTCCGAGGACACCTACCGGGTCCTCTCGGCGGTGGACGCCGCGATCATGCTCGTCGACGCCTCCCGCGGCCTCGAGACCCAGACCATGAAGCTCTTCGAGGTGTGCCGCCAGCGCCGCATCCCGATCATCACCGTCATCAACAAGTGGGACCGCCCCGGCCGCGAGCCGCTCGACCTCATGGACGAGATCAAGGAGCGCACGGGCCTCCTCCCCACGCCGCTCACGTGGCCCGTCGGCGAGTCCGGCGCCTTCTTCGGCGTCGTCGACCGCTCCACCGGCGAGTGCGTCCACTTCACCCGCACCGCGGGCGGCGCGACCATCGCCCCCGAGACGCGCATGTCCGCCGACGAGGCGCTGGCCGCCGCCGGACCCGCCTGGACGAACGCCGTCGAGGAGAGCGAGCTCCTGCACGAGGAGGGCCAGGACCACGACGAGGAGTCGTTCCTCGCCCGCCGCACCACCCCGGTGCTCTTCGCGGCCGCCGTGCTGAACTTCGGCGTGACCCACATCCTCGACGCCCTCGACGCCATCGCCCCCGCCGCGCAGCCGCGCCCCGACGAGCAGGACCGCACGCGCCCCGTCGAGGACGACTTCTCCGGCTTCGTGTTCAAAGTCCAGTCGGGCATGAACACCGCCCACCGCGACCGCCTGGCCTTCATGCGGATCTGCTCGGGCGTCTTCCACCGCGGCATGACGGTCACGCACGCCCAGACCGGCCGCCCCTTCGTCACCAAGTACGCGCAGCAGCTCTTCGGGCGCGAGCGCTCCACCGTCGAGGACGCCTACCCGGGCGACGTCGTCGGCCTCGTCAACGCGTCCAACATCCGTGTGGGCGACACGCTGTTCGACGGGGCGCCGGTCACCTTCCCGCGGCTCCCCCAGTTCGCCCCCGAGCTCTTCCGCGTGGTCCGCTCGAAGGACACGAGCACACACAAGCAGTTCCGCAAGGGCATCGAGCAGCTCGACCACGAGGGCGTCATCCAGGTGATGCGCTCCGACCTCCGCGGCGACCAGGCGCCCGTCCTCGGCGCCGTCGGCCCCATGCAGTTCGAGGTCGTCGTCGAGCGCATGACGAACGAGTTCCGCGCGCCGCTGCGCATGGAGCCGCTGGAGTACCAGGTCGCCCGGATCACCGACGCGGACAGCGCGCCGGCCCTCGCGAAGACCATCGGCGTCGAGGTGCTCGTGCGCTCGGACGGCACGCACATCGCCCTGATCACCACGCCGTGGCGTCTCAAGGCCATCGAGCGCGACAGCCCGGAGCTCACGCTCGTCGACGCGTCGACGGCCCTGCCGGACGCGTGATCGCGGTGATGCGCGCGTGACCCCCTCAGCCGGTCACGCCCGGGCGCAGAGCACGGGACCGGTGATCCTCGGCCCGGCCGTGGACGCTGAGACCCGCTGCGTGCACTACGGCTCGGCGCTCGACGTGGTCGCGCTCCGAGCCCCGTGCTGCGACGCCTGGTACCCGTGCCACCTCTGCCACGCGGCCGTCGCCGACCACCCGCTCCGGGTAATCCCCCGCGCCGAGCACCACCTTCCCGCCGCCCTGTGCGGCGTCTGCCGGGCGACGATGAGCGTCCCCGAGTACCTGGCGGCCGAGGCCTGCCCGAGCTGCGGGGCCGGCTTCAACCCCGGCTGCGCGGCGCACGCGCACCTCTACTTCGCGCCCTGAGCGCTCCGCCCCCGCGGACGCCGGGACGGACGCCCGGCGCTATCCGCCGGCGGGCATGTCCGCGAAGCGCGAGAAGTGCCCGTGGAAGCCGACCGTGATGGTCCCCGTGGGCCCGTTGCGGTGCTTCGCGACGATGAAGTCGGCCTCGCCCGCACGCGGGTTGTCCTTCTCGTAGGCGCTCTCGCGGTGCAGCAGGATGACCATGTCCGCGTCCTGCTCGAGCGACCCGGATTCGCGGAGGTCGGAGATGGCCGGCATCTTGTCGGCCCGCTGCTCGGGACCTCGGTTCAGCTGCGACAGCGCGATGACCGGGACCTGCAGCTCCTTCGCCATGAGCTTGAGCGCACGGGAGAACTCCGAGACCTCCTGCTGGCGCGACTCGACCTTCTTGCCGCTCGTCATGAGCTGCAGGTAGTCGATGACGACGAGCTTCAGCCCGACCTTCTGCTTGAGCCGGCGGCACTTCGCCCGGATCTCGACGAGCGTCATGTTGGGGCTGTCGTCGATGTAGAGCGGCGCGTCGTTGATGCGGCCACGGGTCTGAGCGATGGTCGTCCAGTCGCGCGCGTCCACGGTGCCCTTGCGCATGCTCTGCAGCGGAACGGACGCCTCGGCGGAGAGCAGGCGCATCGCGATCTCGCTGCGCCCCATCTCGAGGCTGAAGAAGATCGACGGCATGTCGTACTTGATGCTGGCGGCACGCGCGAAGTCGAGCGCCAGCGTGGACTTGCCGAGCGCGGGGCGTGCGGCGACGATGATGAGCTGCCCCGGGTGCAGGCCGTTGGTGAGGGCGTCGAGGTCGGCGAAGCCGGTGGGCACGCCGGTCATCTGGCCGTCCTTGCCCTTGGCCGCCTCGATCTCGTCGATGGCCACCGTGACGGCGTCCGTGAGCGGGACGTAGTCCTCCGCCTCGACGCCGCCCGTGACGCCGTAGATCTCCGCCTGCGCGTTGTTCACGAGGTCGACGACCTCGCCCTCGCTCGCGTAGCCCATCTGCACGATGCGCGTGCCGGCCTCGACCAGGCGGCGCAGCACCGCCTTCTCGGCGACGATGGAGCCGTAGAAGCCCGCGTTGGCGGCGGTGGGCACGACGCTGGTGAGCGTGTGGAGGTAGTCGGCGCCGCCGGCCCGGCTCAGCTCGCCCAGCTTGGTGAGCTCGTCGGTGACGGCGATGACGTCCGTCGGCTCGCCGTGCGAGTACAGCGACAGGATCGCGTCGAAGATGATCTCGTGCTTGGGGATGTAGAAGTCGATCGCCCGCACCTGCTCCACGGCGTCCGCCACGGCGTCCTTGCTGAGGAGCATGCCGCCGATGGCGCTCTGCTCGGCGAGGAGGTCGTGCGGCGGCGTGCGCTCGTGGCCGGCGCGCTTGTCGCGCTCGTCGCGTTCGCCGGCGAGACCCAGATGGGCGATGGACACGTGCGGCTCCCCTCGGTCGGCTGGGCGGATGCGCCCGCACGACCGTTCTAGCTCGGACCTCCGACACCGCTCGCGCGGGGTCGGCCGGACCGCTGGCGGTCCTCTCGCGACCCGTTCGCCGGGCGCTGCCCCACGATATGGATCGACCCCTCGCGCCACCAAATGCACCTGTGGACGAGACTGTGGACAAAGTGGGCGAAACGCCGGGCGTCGTGTGGACTACCTGGGGACAAGCCTGTGCACTACGAGCGGATATGGACACGGAATCCGCCGCTGACCAGGACCGGGGAGTTCCACACCCGATGTGGGAAAAGTAGTCTGCACCAGGGCTTGAGAGTTCTTCTGCTAGGGCCTCGCCTGTGGATGAGCCTGGGGATCGAGGACCCTCTGACCTGCTGGTTAACCGCCGATGGCGGCGGGCTCGGAGAGCCCACCGCCATCGATCCCGTGCTGCGCTACTTCGCGGCGACGACCTGCAGGCTGATCGTGGCGACGATGTCGTCACGGAGCCGGATCGTGGCCTCGTGGTTCCCGGTGGCCTTGATGGGCGTGGGGATCTCGATCTTGCGCTTGTCGACCTGGCCGATGCCGGACTCGTCGACCGCCTTGGCGATGTCGGACGTCTTGACGGAGCCGAAGAGGCGCCCGCCCTGGCCGGCCTTGACGGTCAGCTTGACGATCTTGGCCTCGAGGCGGCTCTTGAGGTCCTGCGCCTCCTCGATGGTCGCGTGCTCACGAGCGGCACGCGCTGCCTTGATCTGCTCAATCTGCTTCTCGCCGCCGCGGCTCCAGATGACCGCGAAGCCCTGGGGCACGAGGTAGTTGCGGGAGAACCCGTTCTTGACCTCGACGACGTCTCCGGGGGAACCGAGGCCGGAGACCTCGGTCGTCAGGATTACTTTCGACATTCCATTACCCCTTAACGGCCGGAGCCGGCGTAGGGGAGAAGTGCCATCTCACGCGCGTTCTTGACTGCGCGCGCGATGAGGCGCTGCTCCTGCACCGAGACACCGGTGATGCGACGAGCGCGGATCTTTCCCCGCTCGGAGATGAACTTGCGGAGGGTGGCGACATCCTTGTAGTCGATGACGCCGACGCGGATGGACTTCGCCGGGGCGGCGTTCTTGCCGCCCTTGGCTCCGCGGAGAGGCTTGCGGCGGTCGCCGCTGCTCTTTCCAGCCATGATTCTTCCTGTCTTTCTTGCGTAGTGCGACGAGCCCTAGAAGGGCGTCTCGTCGTTGAAGTTGCCGGGGTTGGACCAGCCGCCGTCGCCACCGGAGTTGCCCCCGCCGGAGTTGCCGCCGCCGGAGTTCGCGGGGGTGCCCCACGGCTCCTCGGCCACCTGCTGCTGGGGCTGTCCGCCGCCGAACTGGCCGCGACCACCGCCGCCGGAGTTGCCCCCGCCGGAGTTGCCGCCGCCGCCGGCCGCGCGCGTGACCTGAGCGGTCGCGTAGCGGAGCGAGGGGCCGATCTCGTCGACCTCGAGCTCGATGGAGGTGCGCTTCTCGCCCTCCTTCGTCTCGTACGACCGCTGCTTGAGGCGGCCGGTCGCGACGACGCGCGATCCCTTGGTGAGCGAGGACGCCACGTGCTCGGCGAACTCGCGCCACACGCTCGCACGGAGGAACAGGGCGTCGCCGTCCTTCCAGTCGTTGCTCGCGCGGTCGAACGACCTCGGCGTGGAGGCGATGGTGAAGTTGGCTACCGCCAGCCCGTTCTGCGTGTACCGCAGCTCCGGATCACTGGTGAGGTTGCCCACGACCGTGATGATGGTTTCGCCGGCCATCGACTACTCCCCGGTCTTCTCGCTGGAAGCAGCCTGCGCTGCCGGCTTGCCGGGCGTCGCCGGGGCGGCGTCCGTGGCGGGCGCCTGGGGCGCGGCGTCTGCGGCCTTGGACGTGGCGGCGGCCTTGCGGGCGGCCTTCTCGTCGGCGAGCTTCGCAGCGGAGGCGACCATGGCCATGGCCTCCTCGGCACGCAGCACCTTGGTGCGCATGACGGCCTCGGACAGACCCAGCTGGCGGTCGAGCTCCTGCGTGGCCTCGCTCGTGGCGGTGAGCTGGACGACGGCGTAGATGCCCTCGTTCTTCTTGTTGATCTCGTACGCCAGTCGACGACGGCCCCAGACGTCGACGTTGTCGACGGTGCCACCGCTGGTGCGGATGACGTTGAGGAACTTGTCGAGACTGGGAGCGACGGTGCGCTCATCGATCTCGGGATCCAGGATCACCATGAGTTCGTACTGATGCGTCACTAACCCACCTCCTTCGGACTTGAACGGTCGCAGACGATCTGCGACAGGAGGGTATGTGCATCGGTCCGCGCGGGGCAGGGGGAACCCGTTGCCGGGCGGACAACCTCGCAAGACTACCGGATGGGGAGGAGGGGCACCAGACCGGGGCGGACGATGGCCCGGATCAGCCCTGCTCGGCCGCCCACCACGCCACGAGGCGCCGCGTGGCCTCGTCCGGGTCGAGCGGCCCCTCGTCGAGGCGCAGCTCGAGCAGGAAGCGGTAGGCGCGGCCGACCACCGGGCCGGGCGGCACGTCGAGGATCCGCATGATCGCCTCGCCGTCGAGGTCCGGCCGCACGGCCGCCATCTCCTCCTGCTCCGCCAGCTCCGCGATGCGGGTCTCGAGGTCGTCGTACGCGAAGCCCAGGCGGTCGGCCTTGCGGCGGTTCTGCGTCGTGACGTCGGCGCGCGTGAGCATGTGCAGGCGCTCGAGCTCGGGTCCCGCGTCCCGGACGTACCGGCGGACGGCCGAGTCGGTCCAGCCGCCCTCCGTGTAGCCGAAGAAGCGGAGGTGCAGCTCGACGAGGCGCGACACCGAGGCGATCGTGTCGTTGTCGAAGCGGAGCGCGCGCAGGCGCCGCTTGGCCATCTTGGATCCGACGACGTCGTGGTGGTGGAAGGTGACGACCCCGCCCGGCTCCAGTCGGCGCGTGGAGGGCTTGCCGATGTCGTGGAGGAGCGCGGCCAGGCGGAGCACGAGGTCGGGCGCCTCGCCGGGGTGGCGCGAGCGCTCGTGGTCGATGGCCTGGTCGAGCACCTGGAGGGAGTGCTGGTACACGTCCTTGTGGCGGTGGTGCTCGTCGGCCTCCAGCTTCATCGCGGGGAGCTCGGGCAGCACGTGGTCGGCGAGTCCCCCCTCCACGAGCAGGTCGAGGCCCGCGCGGGGCTCGGGCGTGCGCAGGAGCTTGGAGAGCTCGTCGCTGACCCGCTCGACGGAGATGTCGAGGATCCGGGGGGCCATGTCGCGGATGGCGGCGAATGCGGGGTCGTCGAGGCGGAAGCCGAGCTGGGACGCGAAGCGGACGGCGCGCATCATGCGGAGCGGGTCGTCCCCGAAGGACACCTCCGGGGCGACGGGCGTGCGGAGCACCTGGGAGAGGAGGTCGTCGATGCCGCCCGACGGATCCACCATGACCACCTGCGGCAGGCGCACGGCGAGGGCGTTGACGGTGAAGTCGCGGCGCACGAGGTCCTCCTCGAGGGACGAGCCGAACTCGACCTCGGGCTTGCGGGAGACGCCGTCGTACTGATCCGTGCGGTAGGTCGTGATCTCGACCTGCTCCCCCTTCACGCGCGCGCCGATCGTGCCGAACGCACGGCCGATGTCCCAGTGGGCGTCGGCGACGGGCTTCACGATCTCGAGGATGCGGTCGGGCCGCGCGTCGGTGGTGAGGTCGAGGTCGGTGGCCTCGCGGCCGAGGAACGCGTCCCGCACGGGCCCGCCGACGAGGGCGAGCTCGTGGCCCGCCTCGTGGAACGCACGGGCGAGCACGGCGACCGGAGGCGAGGCGGCCAGCTCGCGGAGACGCTCGAGGGCCTGTGCGACGCTGTGCATGGTCGGACAGTCTACGGCGGCGCCGCGACGGGCATCCGGCGTCCACGGCGAGCGCGCAGGGGCCGCGCGGGGTCCGCGCTTTAGAATGCCCAGATGCACGCCGCGCCTCGACATGACGCCGGCCCCACCCGCACGGACAGAGCCCTCCGGCTGATCCGGCGATCCGCTCGACGCACGGTCTCCACCCTCGTGTGCGTCACGGTCGCCGCCGGGACGCTCGCCGCCGGGACGGTCGCGGGTCCGTCGACCCCGGCGCACGCGGCCACCGAGGGCGTGACCCTCACCGTCACCCCGGCGGCCGAGGGGATCCTCGCGCCCGGCGAGGACCTCGCGGTCACCGTCTCCGTCATCAACGCCACGGACGCCGCCGTGCCGGCCGGGCGCATCGACCTCGACCTCAACCGCACCGTGCTCGACACGCGCCCGGAGCTCGACGCCTGGCTCGACACCGCGTCCGCCGACGCGAACGCGCGGACGGGTCCCCGCATCGGGCGGGCCGACACCCCCGAGGTACCCGCGGGCGGCACCGTCGACATCGCCCTCACCGTCCCGTCCGCGACCGTCGCGCTCCAGGGGAGCCGCGGCGGCTTCGGTCCGCGGGGGCTGACGGCGGAGCTCGAGGCGGGCGGCGCGGACGTCGCGACCGGACGCGGGGCCGTCGTCTGGAGCCCGGGCGCGGATCCGGCGCCCGCCCCCGTCGCGGCCGTCATGCCCCTGACGGTGCCGCCGAGCGCGTCCGACTTCATCGACGCCGACGCCCTCGCCACCTACACGTCGCCGAGCGGCACGCTCACCCGCCAGCTGGACGCGGTCGTCGGCCGTCCGGTCGCCGTGGGCATCGACCCGCGGATCGTCGCATCCGTCCGGATCCTCGGCGTCGACGCGCCCGCATCGGCCGTCGACTGGCTGGAGCGCCTCCGGGAGATGCCCAACCCCACGTTCGCGCTCGCCTGGGCGGACGCCGACGTGGCCGTTCAGGCGCAGGCGGGTGCCGCGTCCCTGCTCGCCCCGACGGACATCGCGTACGCGGTGCAGGCGAGCCGCTTCGCCGCCCCGGGCACGACGCCGAGCCCCGCGCCCGCCCCGACGGAGACGCCGACCAGCGCCGGGTCGGCCGCCACGAGCGGCACGCGCGGAGGCTCCGCCGGCTCGGGCTCGGGTGCCGCGGCCACCTCCGTCGATCCGCCCGCGACGCCCGGGCCCCGCGGACCCCGAGCCGCAGCCGAGCGCCACGCCGGAGGCTCCGTCCCCCTCCCCCATTCCGACCCTCGCCGACCTCACCGCGTGGGACCACACGATGTCCGGGTTCTCCTGGCCGGCGGCGGGCACGATCACCGCGGACGACCTCGGCGTCCTGGCCGCGAGCGGCACCACCACCGCGATCCTCGCGAGCGACGACGTCACGACACCGGGCACGACGCCCGTCGGCGCGACGGGCACCGTCGGCGACACCCGCGTGCTCGTGACCGACGCCCGGGTCTCCGCCCTCGTCGACCGCGCGCTCTCCGCCGCGACCGACGAGGCGTTCGGCGTCGTCCTGGCGCAGCTCTCCGCGACCCTCGCGGCGGACGCGCTCGAGGGCGACGGCCACGTGGTGGTCGCGGGCCTGGAGCGCGGATGGGCCGCCTCCACCGGGCGCCTCGGGCAGCTGCTCGACGCGATCCAGGCGCTGCCGTTCAGCGACACCGCGCCGGTGGACGCGGCCCTCGCCAGCGCCTCCGTCCCGCTCCAGGTGGTCGACCACCCGGAGGACGCGGCCCGTGTCGCCCGGATCGCCGGCGCGATGTCCCTCGAGGCGCAGGTCGACGCGTTCGCCAAGGCGGTGGAGCGCCCCGAGCTGATCACCGGCCAGCAGCGCCTGCTCCTCCTCGCGTCGCTCTCCAACCGGTGGCGCGAGGACCCCGACGGCTTCGAGACCATCCAGGCCGGTTACGTCGCCCAGGCCGACGACGTGCTGTCCTCGGTCGCCATCACGACCCGCCAGAACACCGTCATCAGCGACACGACGAGCCTGCTCATCAACGTCAGCAACGAGCTCGACCAGCCCATCACCGTGCGGATGTCGATCATGGCGGGCAGCGGCCGGATCCGGGTGGACGACTCCGCGGTCGTCACCGTCCCCGCCCACGGCAGCGCATCCGCCCGCCCGCCCATCACGGCCATCTCCAACGGCGACGTCGTGGTCACGGCCCGGCTCACCACCGAGGACGGCGCCGTGCAGATCGGCGAGAGCGCGCCCGTGGAGCTCCTCATCCGCGCCGGCTTCGAGGCCGTCGTGACGACGCTGTTCGTCGTCGCCGTCGCCCTGCTGTTCGGCTTCGGCCTGTTCCGCAGCATCCGCAAGCGCCGCCGCGCCCGAGCCCGGCAGCTCGCCGGCCTGCCCGAGGAGATCGATGACTGACCGGACCGCGCCGCCCGCCCCCGGATCGGACCCGTCGTGACCGCGGCGCCGGCTCCCCGCGGCGGCGGGATCGGGCGCGCGTCCGCCCTCCTCGCCTCGGGCACGTTCGTCTCGCGCATCCTCGGCTTCGTCAAGGCCATCGTGCTGCTGCAGACGATCGGCGCGACCCTCGGCAGCTCCAACGCGTTCTCGAACGCGAACCAGCTGCCGAACAACATCTACGTGATCATCGCGGGCGGCGTGCTCAACGCCGTGCTCGTGCCCCAGGTGGTGCGGGCGGCCAAGCACGCGGACGGCGGCGCCGGCTACATCAACAAGCTCGTCACCATCGCGATCGTCGTGCTCGGCGGCGTCACGGTCCTCGCGACGGTGGGCGCGCCCGTCGTCTCCGCCGTCTACGCAGCCACCCTGCCGCCGGACGTCTTCGCCCTCGTGGTGGCGTTCGCCTACTGGTGCCTCCCCCAGATCTTCTTCTACGGCCTCTACGCCGTGCTCGGCGAGGTCCTCAACGCGAGGGGGTCCTTCGGCCCGTTCACGTGGGCGCCGGTCCTCAACAACGTCGTCGCGATCGCGGGCCTCCTCGTCTTCCAGGCGATGTTCGGATCCGGCAGCCGCCCGGTCGACGACTGGAGCCTCGACAAGATCGTCGTGCTGGCCGGCTCCGCCACGCTCGGCGTCGTCGCCCAGGCGCTCATCCTGTTCGTGTTCTGGCGCCGCGTGGGCCTCCGCTTCCGCTTCGACTTCGCCTGGCGCGGCGTCGGCCTCGGCACCGCCGGACGCCTCGCCGGCTGGACCTTCGGCATGCTCGTGGTCACGCAGCTCGCCGGCATCGCGCAGTCGAACGTGGCCAACATCGCCGCGACCTCGGACAGCCCGTCGAGCACGATCCTGCTCAACGCCTGGCTGTTCTTCATGCTCCCGCACTCGATCTTCGCGGTCTCCATCGCCACGGCGTACTTCACGCGCATGAGCACGCACGCCGGCGAGGGCGACCACGACAGCATGCGGCTCGACCTCTCCTCGGCGATCCGCACGGTGGCCCTCATGACCGTGCTCTCGACCGTCCTCATCGCGGTCCTCGCGGGGCCCGTGGCCCGGGTGATGGTCTCGGGCGACGCGGGCGAGGTCCGCGGCTACGGCACGGTCCTCATCGCGTTCATCCTCGGGCTGCCGGCGTTCAGCACGCTGTTCGTGCTGCAGCGGGCGTTCTACGCCCTCTCCGACACCCGCACGCCGTTCCTCATCCAGTGCGCGCAGGTCGTCGTGTTCATCGCCGGCGCCCTCGTCATCGCGCAGCAGCCCGTGGAGCTGATCGGCGTGGGGCTCGCCGTCCTGCAGACCGTCACCGTGACCGGGCAGGCCGTCCTCGCGGCGGTGCTCCTGCGTCGGCGCATCGGCCGGATCGACGGACGCCGGATCGTCAACAGCTCGGTCCGCTTCGCCGTCGCGGCCGTGCCCACGGCGCTCACGGGCATCGCGCTCCTCGTGCTCGTCTCCGGCGGCCCGTTCGAGGGCGTGGGCGTCGCCTCGAAGGGCCAGGCGCTCCTGGTCGGGATCCCCCTCGCCGCCGTCATGACGGCCGTCTACCTCGCCGCCCTGGCCGCCATGCGCTCCTCCGAGCTGCAGCAGCTGGCCGGGCCCGTGATGCGCCGCCTCCGCCGCCGCTGACGCCCCGCGGCGGCCTCCGCCGCGCCCGCGCGCGGCCGTGTCCATGAGCCCGTCCACGCGCGCGTCCACGCCCGGTGGAGGCGGAGGAATAGCCGCTACCGTGGGTCTGTTGCAGAGGTGAGCGGGCACCGGGAAGGCGCCCCGCCGAGCAGTGGAGGAGAAGCCGTCGTGCGTCAGATCATCATCATCGGTTCGGGTCCCGCGGGGTACACGGCCGCCATCTACGCCGCGCGCGCCAACCTCACGCCCCTCCTCATCGCGAGCTCGGTCGAGGCCGGCGGCGAGCTGATGAACACCACCGAGGTGGAGAACTACCCGGGCTTCCCCGAGGGCATCCAGGGCCCCGACCTCATGATGGCGATGCAGGCGCAGGCCGAGCGGTTCGGCACCGAGGTCGTCCTCGACGACGTCACGTCCGTCGAGCTCACGGGCGACGTGAAGCGCGTCACCCTCGGCAACGGCGACGTGCACGAGGGCCTCGCGGTCATCGCCGCCACCGGATCCGCGTACCGCAAGCTCGGCGTCCCGTCGGAGGACCGCCTGAGCGGCCACGGCGTCTCCTGGTGCGCCACGTGCGACGGCTTCTTCTTCCGCCAGAAGACCATCGCGGTCGTGGGCGGCGGCGACAGCGCCATGGAGGAGGCCACCTTCCTCACGCGCTTCGCGGAGAAGGTCTACGTGATCCACCGCAAGGACAGCCTGCGCGCCTCCAAGATCATGCAGGACCGCGCGTTCGAGAACCCGAAGATCGAGTTCGTCTGGAACGCGCAGGTGGTCGACATCACGGGCGGCGAGAAGGTCGACGGCGTGATCCTCGAGGACACCGTCACGGGCGAGCAGCGACCGCTCGCGCTAGACGGCCTGTTCATCGCCATCGGGAACGACCCGCGCACGCACCTCTTCCACCAGCAGCTCGAGCTCACGATCGAGGGCACCATCGCCGTCGAGGGCCGCTCGTCGCGCACCAACCTGCCGGGCGTCTTCGCGGCCGGCGACGTCATCGACCCCACCTACCGCCAGGCCATCACGGCGGCCGCCTCCGGCACCATCGCCGCGCTGGACGCCGAGCACTTCCTGGCGTCCCTGCCGGACACGCTGCTCGACGCCGCTTCCGACGGCCCCGACGGACCGGCGGCGCACGGCGCACCGGCCGCCGGCAGCGTGGTCGACCCCGACGGCGAGCTCGTCGGCGCCGACCAGTAGTCCCCACCACCTCGCGATCCGGGAACCGCCCGGGACCGCACGAACCGCACGAAGGAGCACCCATGTCCCACTCCCGCGACGTCACCGACGCCAGCTTCCAGGCCGATGTCCTCGACGCCGAGAAGACCGTCATCGTCGACTTCTGGGCGCCCTGGTGCGGCCCCTGCAAGGCCGTCTCCCCCGTCCTCGACCAGATCGCCGCCGAGAACCCCGGCATCGAGCTCGTCAAGATCGACGTGGACGACAACCCCGAGGTCGCCATGAAGTACAAGATCACGTCGATCCCGGCCATGAAGGTCTTCAAGGGCGGCGAGGTCGTCAAGACCGTCATCGGCGCCAAGCCGAAGCCCGCCCTGGAGCAGGAGTTCGCCGAGTTCCTCAAGTAGCACCCGCTCGCGCTGCGGCGCGACGCACGACCCGGAGGGCCCGGCACCGCGAGGTGCCGGGCCCTCCGGCGTCCCGCAGCCACCGGCGGCCGGCCACGGGGATCCCCTCCGGCTGCCCGTTAGGCTGGACGGCAATCGGACAGTGAGAGACGTGACGTGACATCTGCAGGCAGCCCCCGCGCGACCGCGGGCACCAACCTCGACCCGTGGTACGCCCACTACGCGGACAGGACCTCGGGCCTCAGCGCCTCCGAGGTCCGTGCCCTCTTCGCCGTGGCCTCGCGCCCCGAGGTGGTCTCCCTCGCCGGCGGCATGCCGTTCGTCTCCGCCCTCCCGCAGGAGCTCATCGTCACGGCCATGGAGAAGGTCATGCGCGAGCGCGGGCCCGTGGCCCTGCAGTACGGCGGCGGCCAGGGCACCCCCGAGCTCCGCGAGGACATCCTCGAGATCATGGCGCTCGAGGGGATCCGCGGCAGCGTCGACGACATCGTCACGACCACCGGCTCGCAGCAGGCGCTCGACCTGGTCACCAAGCTCTTCATCGACCCGGGCGACGTGATCCTCGCCGAGGCGCCCAGCTACGTCGGCGCCATCGGCGTCTTCCGCAGCTACCAGGCCGTGGTGGAGCACGTCGTGATGGACGACGACGGCCTCGTGCCCGAGGCGCTGCGCGAGGCCATCGCGCGGATCCGCGGCGAGGGTCGCACCATCAAGTTCCTCTACACGGTCCCGAACTTCCACAACCCGGCCGGCGTCACCATGTCGGCGGCCCGGCGCCCGGAGATCCTCGAGATCTGCCGCTCGAACGACATCCTCGTGCTGGAGGACAACCCCTACGGGCTCCTCTGGTTCGACCGCCCGGCCCCGGACGCGATGCGCAGCCTCGACGACGAGGGCGTCATCTACCTCGGCTCCTTCTCGAAGACGCTCGCTCCCGGCTTCCGGGTCGGCTGGGCTCTCGCACCGCACGCCATCCGCGAGAAGCTCATCCTCGCCCAGGAGTCGGCCGTCCTCTCCCCCAGCTCCTTCAGCCAGCTGATCATCAGCGAGTACCTGCACGCGTCCGATTGGAAGGGCCAGATCGACACCTTCCGCGGCGTCTACCGCGAGCGGCGCGACGCCACGCTCTCCGCCCTCGCCGAGCACCTGCCGAGCCTCAGCTGGACGGTGCCCAACGGCGGCTTCTACGTGTGGCTCAAGCTCCCGGAGCAGCTGGACTCGAAGCAGATGCTGCCGCGTGCCGTCACCGCGCTCGTCGCGTACACGCCCGGCACCGCGTTCTACGCCGACGGCCGCGGTCGCGATGCCATCCGCCTGTCCTTCTGCTACCCGACGCCCGAGCGCATCCGTGAGGGCGTCCGTCGCATGGCGACGGTCATCGACGACGAGCTGGACCTCCTCAGCACGTTCTCCGGCACCGGCGCGCTCGCGTCCCGCCCCACGACGTCCGTCTCCGCGCCGCCGCCCGACCTCGACTGACCCGCACCAACCGAGCACGATCGGATCCAGCACCATGACCGCACACGAGCCCCTCTCCGTCGTCGTCCTGGCCGGCGGCATCTCGCACGAGCGCGACGTCTCGCTCCGCAGCGGACGCCGTGTGGCGGACGCCCTGCACCGCGCGGGCGTGGAGTCGTCGCTCCGCGATCCCGACGCCACCCTGCTCGACTTCCTGCGCGACACCCCTCCCGCCGTCGTCTGGCCAGTCCTGCACGGGGCGAGCGGCGAGGACGGAGCCCTCCTCGGGCTGCTCGAGCTCGCGGGCGTCCCCTACGTGGGATCCTCCGCTCGGGCCGCCCGCCTCGCCTGGGACAAGCCCACCGCCAAGGCGCTGGCCGAGTCCGCCGGCATCCGCACCCCGCGATCGGTCACCCTCCCGAAGGACACGTTCCGCGAGCTGGGCGCCGCGGCCGTCCTCCGACTCGTGACGGAGGCCATGCCCGCGCCGTACGCCGTGAAGCCCGCCCGTGGGGGATCCGCGCAGGGCGTGACCATCGTGCGCGACGCGGAAGCGCTCCCCCGCGCCATGGTCGACGCCTACACGTACGGTGATGTCGCCCTCATCGAGCAGCTCGTGGAGGGCACCGAGGTCGCCATCGGCGTCCTCGACACCGGCGAGGGTCCCGAGGCCCTGCCGGCCACGGAGATCGTCCCCACGTCGGGCGTGTACGGCTACGAGGCGCGGTACAACGCGGGTCTGACCCGCTTCTACACGCCGGCTCGCATCTCCGCCTCCGAGGCGGCCTCGGCCACGGAGGCCGCGATCGGGATCCACCGGGCGCTCGGCATCGGGCAGGTCTCGCGCGTCGACATCATCATCGACGCCGCCGGAGACCCCTGGTTCCTCGAGGTCAACGTGATCCCGGGGCTGACGGAGACGTCGCTGCTGCCCCAGGGCCTCGCCGCGGCCGGCATCGAGGTCGGCGACCTCTACCGTCGCCTCGCCGAGGCCGCCCTCGCCGCAGCCGACCCGCGCTGACGGCGGGAAGACCACGAGGGGGAACGGACGCCTGGTCCGTTCCCCCTCGCGTGCGTCATCCCAGCTCGCCGTCCGGCACGCCGATCTCCTGCACGATGCGCGTCAAGTCCCCGAGGGTCGCGAAGTCGATGAGGATCTGCCCCTTCTGAGCCGACATCGTCACCCGGACGCTCGTGTTCAGGTGGTCGCCCAGCCGGTGCGCGGCCTCGTCGAGGTGCGCGTCGCGCGCGGAGGACGAGCTCTTCCGGGGCTTCGTCGTGCGCTGCCCCTTCTGCGCGGCGGCCTCTGCCGCCCGCACGGACAGGTCCTCGTTCACGATCTTGTCGGCGAGGTGGCGCATGGCCTCCTCGTCCCCCGACGACAGGATCGCCCGTGCGTGACCGGCGGACAGCACCCCGGCAGCCACCCGGTGCTGTACGTCCTCCGGCAGCCGCAGGAGGCGGATCGTGTTGGTGATCTGCGGCCGTGACCGCCCCAGCCGCTGCGCGAGCTCGTCCTGCGTGATGGCGAAGTCGGCCAGCAGCTGCTGGTAGGCGCTCGCCTCCTCCAGCGGATTGAGCTCGGATCGGTGCAGGTTCTCCAGCAGCGCATCCCGGAGCATCGACTCGTCGGCGGTGTCCTTGATGACGGCCGGGATGGTGTCGAGGCCGAGCTCCTTCGTAGCGCGGAGTCGCCGCTCCCCCATGACGAGCTCGTACCGTGCGCGACCGGTGTCGTCCGCGCCCAGCGGTCGGACGACGATCGGCTGCAGGACTCCGTACTCGCGGATGGACACGACGAGCTCCTGGAGCTCGTCGGGACGGAAGTCCGTGCGCGGCTGCTGCGCGTTCGGCGTGATGTCCGCAGGATCCAGGTTGGCCAGCCGTGCGCCCGGTACGGCCACGAGCTCGGGCTCGCGCGTGTCGCCCCCCGCCTTCTCGCCCTGAGGAGCCTGCATGCCGCTCGGCGCGCCGGCGCCGACGCTGTCCGGGAAGAACACGTCCACGGGCCGGCTGCGGTCGTCGGAGGTGGGGATGAGGGCGCCGATGCCGCGCCCCAGGCCGGTTCTCTTCGTTGCCATTACCTCTGGGCTCCTCGGTGTGCGATCTCGGCGGCTGCCTCCAGGTAGGAGAGCGCGCCGGGGGAATGGGGGTCGTAGCTGATGACGCTCTGGCCGTAGCTCGGCGCCTCGCTGATGCGCACGGAGCGCGGGATCAGGGTCGTGAGGGTCTGTTGGGGGAAGTGCTCGCGCACCTCCGCCGCGACCTGCTGCGCGAGGTTCGTGCGGCCGTCGTACATGGTGAGGAGGATCGTCGACATCGCCAGCTCCGGGTTGAGGTGCTGCGCGATGAGCTCGATGTTCGAGAGCAGCTGGCTCAGGCCCTCCAGTGCGTAGTACTCGCACTGGATCGGGATGAGGACTTCCTTGGCAGCGGTGAACGCATTGATGGTGAGGAGTCCCAACGACGGCGGGCAGTCGATGAGCACGTAGTCGAAGCCCTGGCCGGACTCGGACGCGAGGAAGGCATCGAGCGCGCGGCGGAGCCGACGCTCCCGCTGGTCCAGGGTGACGAGCTCAATCTCCGCACCGGCGAGGTGGATCGTCGCCGGCACGCAGAAGAGCGTGTCGAACTCGGGACTCCTCTGGAGTGCGTCCTCGATGGATGCGTCGTTCACGAGCACGTCGTAGACGCTCGACAGCTCCGAGGACCGGTCTGCACCGAGGGCCGTCGACGCGTTGCCCTGCGGATCGAGGTCGATGACCATCGTCCGCGCACCGGATTTGGCCAGGGCGGCCGCCAGGTTCACCGTCGACGTGGTCTTCCCCACGCCGCCCTTCTGGTTCGCGATCGTGAAGACGCGGGTCGTCGCCGGCCGAGGGAGCACGAGTCCAGCAAGCGCCTTCCGCCGCCGATTGGTCGCGGACAGCTCACGTGCGATGGGACTCAGGTCGTCATCCATGGTGAACTTCCTGTCGAGTGGAGATCGAGAACGTTTGTGTGAACCGGCGCGCATGTTTCACGTGGAACATCGCATCATCAGGGCGACCGACGTCAGGAATTTGAGCCTGATCAGCACAAATTGGGATCACAATAGCCATTGGCTACGCCACCCGCGCACGGATGGCCCGGGTGACCTCGTCGACCTGCCCGGCCCCCAGCGTCAGCACCTCGACGTCCTCCAGGTGGTACTTGCGTATCGCCTTGCTCGCGGCCTCGACCTCACGCTCGACATTGACGCCCTTCATGAACACGAGCTCGCCACCCGTCCGAACGAGCGGGACAGTGAGCGGGATGAGCTTCGAGAATGCGCTCACGGCTCGAGCCGTGACCTGATCCAGGGTGAACTCCTGAGCGACGTCCTCCGCTCGCGCACGCCGCACGGTGACGTTGCTGAGGCTCAAGTGGCCGACCTGCTCCTCGAGCCACGCCACCCGCCGTTCCATAGGCTCGATGAGGACGAAGTCGACATCCGGACGCGCGATGGCGAGGACGAGTCCGGGAAGACCAGCTCCCGTGCCGATATCACCGACGACGCCCGGCCGGAGCAGGGGAGCGATCAGCACGGAGTTGATGACGTGTCGGTGTCCACAGCCGAGGGGGCTCCAGGGGACCGATCAACCCCAGCTCCTCCCCGCGCTCCCCCAGCTGTGCCGTGAACTCCCGCACGACGTCTATCTGTGCACCGAACAGTTCCTGCGCGACAGCCGGTTCCTGCTCGACGGTGATCTTCTCGGACATGACGATCCCATCTTCTCATCGGCGTGGCGGAGGTCGGGGGGAACTTCGCGGTCCTCGTGACGCGACACCGTGGGTGCGCGTGGCCGGGTCCCTCGAGTTTAGTGTCTGTAGGACGGCGTCCCGAGCGACTCCAGGCAGGGCGACGATGTCGCCCCTGCAGAACACGTTTCACGTGAAACATGTCCACGCATGAGCCAGGAAGGGGCCCTGCGCGACTTCGCGCGTGCATTGCCGTCACCTGCGATTCGATGAGCCACCGCAGCATATGTTTCACGTGAAACACCGTCTCACCCCCTATGACCCCGTCAGCCATGCTCAGACCATTGTGCCCAGCACACAGACTGTCATCGCCCGTACGTAGTCGGCTCCAAGATACGTCCCGTGATCGCTCATCGAGCGTGACCGGCGGTCGATGGCATCGATCACGTCACACATATACGTCCACGGTAGGTGCGCCGCCAAGACGGCTCCTCGCTTGCACTCCTCAGCTGGATTCGAGCTCGCAGCGTTCTAGTACATCTGTATTAACAAATTCCCATCAACGCTCGGAATCCCACTCTCTACGAATGAAGGCCCGGTCCAACTGGACCGGGCCTTCTCATCGTCACGCCGACGCTTCACGCCTTGGTGATCACCGTGTGGCGGTCACGCCCCTCGCCCTCGGACTCGGAGGTGTACCCGCGCTCCGCCACGATGTCGTGGACGAGCTTCCGCTCGTACGAGGACATGGGAGGCAGGGAGGCACTCGCCGACCCCGCGGAGATGCGCTCCACGGCCCGGTCGACGAGCTGTGCGAGCTCCGCCTGCCGGGCGTCCCGCGAGCCGCCGACATCGAGGATCAGGCGGCTGAACACGCCGGTCTTGTTCTGCACGGCGAGCCGGGTCAGCTCCTGCAGCGCCGTCACGGTCTCGGGGTTCGACAGCAGCCGCAGGTCCTCCGAGTCGGCCGCGTCGACGGACACGTAGGCCCGGCCACCGCGCTGGTCGATGTCGATGTCGCCATCCAGGTCGCAGATGTCGAGGAGCTCCTCGATGTAGTCCGCGGCGATGTCACCCTCGTCGACGGCAGCGGGTGCGTCTCCAGGGGCCGGTACGGCGGTCTGGTCGTCGCCGGCGACCACGTCGACGGCCTGCTCGGGGGAGTCGGTCACTTCGCTCATCGGTTCTTGGATCCCGCCTGCTTCTTGGCACGGTTCTTGTTCACCGGCTGCTGCCGCTGGGCCGGCTTGCGCTCCTCGACGACCACGGTCGCGGGGCCGGACGTCGCCTCGGGGGCGACGAGCTTCCCCTTGCGGGCCAGGCGCGCCTCGCGTGCCCGCGCCGCCTCGCTGCCGGGCGTCGGCATGTTGCGGATGACCAGGAACTGCTGTCCCATGGTCCAGAAGTTCGAGACGAGCCAGTAGAACATGACGCCGAGCGGGAAGGCGATGCCGGACACCGCGAACACCAGCGGGAGGATGTACAGCAGGATGCGCTGCTGCTTGAACATCGGGCTGGCCTTCGTCTCCTCGGACATGTTCTTGGCCATGATCTGCAGCTGCGTGATGAACTGCGACGCGCTCATGAGGACGACCATGACGGACGCGATCACGATGACGTTGATGTTGCCGTCGGCCGTGGAGATGGCCGACTGGAGGGGAGCGCCCAGGAAGACCGACTCGCCGAAGGACCGCGAGAGCTGGTCGTTCAGCAGGCCGATGCCGGGGAGCTCCTCGACCGCCGCACGGTGCAGCACCGAGTAGAGGGAGAAGAAGATCGGCATCTGCAGGAGCAGGGGGAGGCAGCTGCTGAGCGGGTTCGTGCCCGTGTCCTTGTAGAGCGCCATGGTCTCGCGGGACATGGCCTCACGCGAGAACTGGTCGCGCTTGCCCTTGTACTTGTCCTGGATCTTCTTCAGCTGCGGCGCGACCTCCATCATGCGGCGCTGGTTCTTGATCTGTCGCACGAAGATGGGGATCAGGGCCGCGCGCACCACGAGCACGAGGCCCACGATGGAGAGCACCCAGGTGGCGCCCGCGTCGGGGTCGAGCCCCATGCTGGTCCAGAGCGTGTGGAAGCCGACCAGGATGAGTTCGATGACCCACTTGATCGGCCACAGGATCGTTCCGAGGAAGTCCATGAGGTGGTCGTTAGCCCTTTCCGTGGCTGGGTGCGACGACGAATCCGAGCCTCGTGCGCCGGTACTGCTGGACCCGACGAGCGGGGACGTCGTCGATGCCGCCCTCCGCCCATGGGTGGCACCGGCACACGCGCCACGCAGCGAGGGCGCCGCCGTGGAGGAGTCCATGCTCCTGGACCGCCTCGAGTCCATATGCGGAGCAGGAAGGGTAGTACCTGCAGACGTCCCCATAGAGAGGAGAGACCACGCGCCGGTAGAGGCTGATGACGGCGATGGCCGCGTTCCGGGGCGCCAGGACGACGGAGGTCAGTGCCCTCTTCATATCGTCCTCACGGCCCGCGTCACGGCTGACGCGATCTCCTCCTGCAGGGTAACCCACGGTGTCTGCTCCAGACCTGGCAGTACGCGGATCACGATGGAGGTGCCTGAGGGGATGGAGGGCAGGAGCCCGGCCGACACGGCCTTCAGGCGACGCCGGACCAGGTTGCGGGTCACCGCGTTGCCCACCTTCTTCGAGACGATGAACCCGAAGCGGGCCGGCGAGTCCGGGGGACCGGCGAGTGCGGAGACGACCGCCGTCGGGGTGGTCGACCGGCGTCCCCGCCTGACGATGGTGCGGTAGTCCGCACCGCTCGTCACGCGGTTCCGCCGAGCGAGCACGTGCTACGCGGAGAGCTCGGTGCGTCCCTTGCCACGGCGGGCGGCGAGGATGGCACGGCCGGCGCGGGTGCGCATGCGGAGGCGGAAGCCGTGCTTCTTGGCCTTCTTGCGGTTGTTCGGCTGGAAGGTGCGCTTGCTCACGGTGAGTCTCCACTCAGGTTGGTCCACGGGGCCGACGAGTGCGGCTGGGAAGATGGGGCAGCCTCGACAGGCTGGGTCAACTGCCTAAATCTACGGGGCGAGGGGCCGCGGGTCAAACCCGAGGGCGGGATCGCGATTATCCACACGGACCGGCCATCTGCCCGTATTGACATGCCGGCGTCGATAGGGTCGATTTGTCCTGATCTCCGGCAGTGGCTAGCGTGTGGCGTGGCCGCGACGCGTCGGGGATCGCCCGCGCGGCGCAGACGGCCCGTTCGCACACAGGGTGGATAACCCTGTGAGTAACTATGCTGTCCGCGGTCGCGGTGCACGGATGGTCCGCACCCTCGGAGCCTCCGGGGATGGACGCCGCACGCACGACCGCGACGCCCTCCCGGCGTCGACAGCAGCCCGCGCACCGTGCGGCGACCCGGCGTCAGCCCGAGGCCGAGCACGGTGACGGCAGATGGGGAAACATGTCCGACCGCTCCGACCCGACGCACGCGATCTGGCAGAACGTGCTCTCCGCGCTCACCGCGGACGACCGGATCACCCCGCAGCTGCACGGGTTCATCAGCCTCGTGGAGCCCAAGGGCGTCATGACCGGCACCCTCTACCTCGAGGTGCCCAACGACCTGACGCGCGGGATGCTCGAGCAGCGGATCCGCGTCCCCCTCCTCAACGCCATCGGGTCGCTCGACGAGGCGGCCGGCGTGAGCAACTTCGCGATCGTGGTCAACCCCGAGATCGCGCAGGACGCGTTCGCCCAGCACCCCGAGCCGGCGGCCGAGCAGCCGTACATCGAGACCCCCACCATCACGGCCCCCGCGGACAACCCCGGTCTCCCGGCGTCCCCCTCCCGCGGCGACTCGCGCCTCAACCCGAAGTACGGCTTCGACACCTTCGTCATCGGCGGGTCGAACCGCTTCGCGCACGCCGCCGCCGTCGCCGTCGCCGAGGCCCCGGCCAAGGCGTACAACCCGCTGTTCATCTACGGGGACTCGGGGTTGGGCAAGACCCACCTCCTCCACGCCATCGGGCACTACGCCATCAGCCTCTACCCCGGCATCCGCGTGCGGTACGTGAGCTCGGAGGAGTTCACCAACGACTTCATCAACTCGATCGCGAACAACCGCTCGTCCCTGTTCCAGTCGCGCTACCGCGACAACGACATCCTCCTGATCGACGACATCCAGTTCCTCCAGGGCAAGGACTCCACCCAGGAGGCCTTCTTCCACACCTTCAACACGCTGCACGACCACAACAAGCAGGTGGTCATCACGAGCGACCTCCCGCCGAAGCACCTCACGGGCTTCGAGGACCGGATGCGGTCGCGCTTCGAGTGGGGCCTCATCACCGACGTGCAGGCGCCGGACCTCGAGACCCGCATCGCGATCCTGCGCAAGAAGGCGCAGAGCGAGAAGCTGCAGGTGCCGGACGACAACCTCGAGTACATGGCCACCAAGGTCACGTCGAACATCCGCGAGCTCGAGGGGACGCTCATCCGCGTCACGGCGTTCGCCAGCCTCAACAAGACGCCGGTCGACCTGGCGCTCGTGCAGACGGTGCTGAAGGACCTGATCACGCTGGACGAGGACAACGTCATCGCGCCGGTCGACATCATCAACCACACCGCGGCGTACTTCAAGCTCACCGTCGACGACCTCTACGGGTCCTCCCGCTCGCAGGCGGTCGCCACCGCCCGGCAGATCGCCATGTACCTCTGCCGTGAGCTGACGAACCTCTCGCTGCCGAAGATCGGCCAGCTGTTCGGCAACCGCGACCACACCACCGTCATGTACGCGAACAAGAAGATCACCGAGCTCATGAAGGAGCGCCGCTCCATCTACAACCAGGTGACGGAGCTCACGAGCCGGATCAAGCAGAACCACCGCTACGGCAAGATGTGACGCCGATCGCTCCGGGATCCGGAGCGGCGGGCACACGGGGAGCAGGGGTCGGGCCAGGGGTCCGGCCCCTTCGGCGTACCCAGGGACGCACGGGAGACGCGGCTGCTGCGACGGGCGTGTGCCCCCGGCCCTCACCGTCCTCGTGCGACGGAGACGCCCCTGGTGGCCGTCCGAGGGGCGTCCGAGGTGCCGCAGGGACCTCCGACGCGGCTCGACGAGGCTTTCCCCACAGTGTGCACAAGGTGTGGATAACTGTGGAGAACCGCCGGAGCGGATGTGGGTTCGCGGACGGTGCCTGTGGAACCGGCCTCGGCGGGATGACGTCGTTCCGCCGACTCCCCAGGCCGCTCCACACCCGTCCCACAACTTCCAGACGTGTAGTTCCCGCTCGATGACCGGGACTCCGGGAGTTGTCCACAGATTCCACAGCGGTTAAGACTATTGATCCTTAAACCCTTCATTGGATGTCGCCCAAGAACCTCAGGGTGTGGACGGATCGAGGGTCCCGGGAGCCCCCGTCGGCACGGCTAGCATTGACCGACAAATCTTCCGCTCATCGAGGGGTCCACAACGTGAAGTTCCAAGTCAACAGGGACGTCTTCAGCGAGGCGGTGTCCTTCGCCGTCAAGCTCCTGCCGCAGCGCACGACCCTCCCGATCCTGAGCGGAGTGCTCATCGAGGCGACCGAGGACGGACTGACGCTGTCGTCGTTCGACTACGAGGTCTCGGCTCGCACGCAGATCCAGGCCGACATCGAGGAGTCCGGCCGGGTGCTCGTGTCCGGGCGCCTCCTCGCGGACATCGCGAACCGGCTGCCGAACGCCCCCGTGCGCTTCACGACCGAGGACTCCAAGATCAGCGTCTCCTGCGGCTCCGCCCACTTCACGCTGCTGAGCATGCCGGTCGAGGAGTACCCGACCCTGCCGCAGATCTCCGAGCAGTCCGGGCTCCTGCCGGCTGAGCAGTTCGCGGCCGCCGTGTCGCAGGTCGCCGTCGCCGCGTCCCGCGACGACGTGACGCCCGTGATCACCGGCGTGCAGCTCGAGGTCGGGGAGACCAGCCTCGGACTCATCGCGACCGACCGGTACCGCGTCGCGGTGCGGGAGATCGACTGGGACGGCGGCGACTCGACGACGGACGGCACCAGCCGCACCGCCCTCGTCCCCGCGCGCACGCTGCAGGAGATCGGCAAGACGTTCGGGCACAGCGGAACGATCTCGGTCGCCATCACCGACACCGACGACCGCCAGCTCATCGCCTTCAGCGCCGACCGCAAGACGGTCACCTCGCTCCTGATCCGCGGCAACTTCCCGCCCGTCAAGCGCCTCTTCCCCGAGACGGTCGACAACTACGCGATCATCAACACCGCCGACCTGATCGAGGCCACGCGCCGCGTGCAGCTCGTCCTCGAGCGCGAGGCGGCACTGCGCTTCACCTTCACCATCGACGGCCTCACCCTGGAGGCCATCGGCTCCGAGCACGCGCAGGCATCGGAGAGCATCGACGCCCTCCTCACCGGCGTGGACACCGTGGTCTCGCTCAAGCCGCAGTTCCTGCTGGACGGCCTGGGTGCCGTCCACTCCGAGTTCGTCCGCCTCTCGTTCACGAAGACGGACAACCCGAACAAGCCCGGTCCGGTGCTGATCACCAGTCAGTCGTCGAAGGACCAGGCTGGAGCAGACAACTACCGGTACCTGCTGCAGCCGAACCTGCTGCTGCGCTAGACCGCGATCAAGGAGAGAACATGCACATCGGACTCGTCGGACTCGGCAAGATGGGCGCCCGCATGCGCGCGCGCCTCGAGAAGAACGGCATCGAGGTGACCGGCTACGACACGAACCCCGACGTCTCCGACGTGGCGACGCTCGCCGACCTCGCCGCCGCGCTCCCCGCACCGCGCCTGGTCTGGGTCATGGTCCCGGCCGGCAAGGTGACGCAGAACGTCGTGGGCGACCTCGCCCGCATCCTCGAGCCGGGCGACCTCGTGATCGACGGCGGCAACTCCAAGTTCACCGACGACTTCGCCCACGCGGGACTGCTCAAGGACAAGGGCATCGACTTCGTCGACGCCGGCGTCTCGGGCGGCGTCTGGGGACTGGAGAACGGCTACGGCCTCATGGTCGGCGGACCCCAGGAGCAGGTCGAGCGCGCGATGCCCGTCTTCGACGCGCTCCGC
This sequence comes from Clavibacter sp. B3I6, assembly GCF_030816895.1. Taxonomy (NCBI): domain Bacteria; kingdom Bacillati; phylum Actinomycetota; class Actinomycetes; order Micrococcales; family Microbacteriaceae; genus Clavibacter; species Clavibacter sp. B3I6. The sequence continues at coordinate 2,226,339 of NZ_JAUSYL010000001.1, read as the reverse complement.
CCCGAGGGTCCTCGCGAGGAGGGCTTCGTCCACGTCGGCGACTCCGGCGCCGGGCACTACGCGAAGATGGTCCACAACGGCATCGAGTACGCCATGATGCAGTCCTTCGCGGAGGGCTACGAGCTCCTCGCCGCGCGCACCGACATCATCAAGGACGTCACCGGCACGTTCGAGGCCTGGCAGCGCGGCACGGTCGTCCGCTCCTGGCTGCTCGAGCTCCTGGTCAAGGCGCTCAAGGAGGACCCGGGCTTCGCCGACATCGAGGGCTTCGTGCAGGACTCCGGCGAGGGCCGCTGGACCATCGAGGAGGCGCTGAGCAACGCGGTGCCCATGCCCGCCATCAGCGCGTCGATCTTCGCGCGCTTCTCCTCCCGCCAGGAGGACTCGCCGGCCATGAAGGCGGTCGCGGCGCTGCGCAACCAGTTCGGCGGCCACGCGGTGCAGAAGAAGTCCTGACCACCGGATGATCGTCCGTCACCTCTCCCTGGGTGACTTCCGCAACTACACCCGCGCGGACGTCGAGCTCCTGCCCGGTGCCACCCTCTTCGTGGGCAGCAACGGGCAGGGCAAGACGAACCTGGTGGAGGCGCTGGGCTTCCTGAGCACGCTCGGGTCGCACCGCGTCTCCACCGACCAGGCGCTCATCCGCCAGGGCGCGGAGTCCGCCGTGATCCGCGCGCTCCTGCAGCACGCGGGCCGGGAGCTCCGGGTCGAGGTGCAGATCAACCGCTCGGCGGCCAACCGCGCGCAGGTCAACAGCACGCCGACCAAGCCGCGGGAGCTGCCCCGGTACTTCTCGAGCGTGCTGTTCGCGCCGGAGGACCTGGCGCTCGTCCGGGGCGACCCGTCCGGCCGGCGCCGACTGCTGGACCAGCTGCTCGTGCTGCGGACCCCGCGGCTGGCCGGCGTCCTCTCCGACTACGAGCGGGCGCTCAAGCAGCGCAACACCCTGCTGAAGTCGGCGCGCGCACGCGGCATGAAGGCGGACCAGCTCGGCACGCTCGACATCTGGGATGAGCGGCTCGTGTCCATCGGCTCGCAGATCATCGCGGCCCGCGGTGCGCTCGTCGAGGCCCTGCAGCCGGAGCTCGCCCGCGCGTACCTGGCGGTGGCCGGATCCGACCACGGCCCGTCCGCGCGACCGGAGCTGAGCATCCTCGCCGACGACCCGGGGGAGGACGACGCCGTCGACGAGACGGGCGCGCGCGACGGAGCCCGCTTCACGAGGGCCGAGGACGTCGTGCCCGTCTTCGCCGCGGCGGTCGCCCGCATGCGCCCGCGCGAGCTCGAACGTGGACTGACGCTGGTGGGCCCGCATCGCGACGACGTCCTGTTCCGGCTCAACGGGTTACCTGCGAAGGGCTACGCCAGCCACGGGGAGTCGTGGTCGTTCGCCCTCGCGATCAAGCTGGCGTCGGCCGAGCTACTGCGGCGTGACTCGCAGACGGGGGATCCCGTGCTGATCCTCGACGACGTGTTCGCGGAGCTCGACCAGGCTCGGCGCGGACGTCTCGCGGAGGCCGTCACCGGCTTCGAGCAGGTGCTCATCACGGCCGCCGTGCTCGAGGACGTGCCCGCGCCCCTCGCGGCCAACGCCGTGCACATCCGCGCGGGCGAGATCGTGGACGCTCCCGCGGCGCCGTCGCCGGCGCCGCGCCTCGACGGCGACGGGGGAGGGGCGTGATCCCCCGCGCCCCCGACGGCGGCCCGATGCCGGAGTCCGAGGCCGTCGCCGTCTACCGCCGGTTCCGTCGCGTGTTCGGCGACGCGTCCGTCCGCTCGCCCTCCGCGCGCAAGCGGCGCGAGCAGAAGGCCGGCAGCTCGCCGTTCCAACCCGGCCGGGATCCGGACTCGCTCGGGAACGTCATGGACTCGCTCACCTCGCGGATGGGCTGGACCTCCTCCCTGTCGCAGGCCGAGCTCATGGCCGCGTGGACCACCATCGCCGGCGAGGAGACCGCCGTGCACTCGTCTCCCGTCGGCATCGAGGACGGTCTCCTGACGGTCGAGTGCGAGTCGACGGCGTGGGCGACGCAGCTGCGGCTCATGCGCGTGGAGATCACGACGCGCATCGCCGAGCGCTTCCCCGACGCCGGTATCCGGTCGATCCGCTTCCAGGGGCCGAACGCCCCGTCCTGGAAAAAGGGTCCCAGGTCGATCCCAGGGCGGGGCCCGCGCGATACCTACGGCTAGGGAGGCGAATCAGGTCACCCCCGCCGCGAAAGCGCGTCAGAGGGCCGGATAGGAGGTGCGGAGCGTACTCCTGCGATAGAATGAATGGTCGCCCGCAGTCCAGGGACGACGGTCGGCGGATCACCTGGTGATCGGTGCGCGACCGCCGTCGGGCAGGGGCGCGTCGACGCGGCAGGAGCCACCACTTCATGACATCGGATGCCTCACAGGACCTCCCCGACGACTCCACCCCCGACGAGGTGGAGGTCGAGGAGACGCACAACGACTCCGACCACATCACCCGCCAGCAGGTGAGCAACGACTACGGCGCCAACGAGATCCAGGTGCTCGAGGGCCTCGAGGCCGTGCGCAAGCGACCCGGCATGTACATCGGGTCCACCGGCCCCCGCGGCCTGCACCACCTGGTGAGCGAGATCGTCGACAACTCCGTCGACGAGGCCCTCGCCGGCTACGCGAGCGACATCCAGGTCACCATGCGCAAGGACGGCGGCATCCGCGTCGTCGACGACGGCCGCGGCATCCCCGTGGACGTCCACCCGGTCGAGGGGATCTCCACGGTGGAGCTCGTCCTCACCAAGCTCCACGCCGGCGGCAAGTTCGGCGGCGGCGGGTACGCGGTCTCCGGCGGCCTGCACGGCGTCGGCAGCTCGGTGGTCAACGCGCTGTCGGAGCGCCTCGACGTCGAGGTCCGCCGCCAGGGCGCCGTGTGGCGGCAGAGCTTCACCATCGGGGTGCCGGATGCGCCGCTGGAGAAGGGCGAGGGATCCACCGAGACCGGCACGACCATCACGTTCTGGCCGAGCCGCGCGATCTTCGAGACGGTGGAGTTCGACTACGACACCCTCCGCGCGCGCTTCCAGCAGATGGCGTTCCTCAACAAGGGGCTCGCGCTCACGCTCCACGACGAGCGCTCCGACGACACCGCCGAGCACCGCACGGAGAAGTTCCTCTACGAGCGCGGCCTCGTCGACTACGTCGAGCACCTCGTGAAGGCGAAGAAGACCGAGGTCGTCAACACCGACGTCATCGCCTTCGAGTCCGAGGACACGGTCAAGAAGATCAGCCTCGAGGTCGCGATGCAGTGGACCACCTCCTACACGGAGAGCGTCCACACGTACGCGAACACCATCAACACGCACGAGGGAGGCACGCACGAGGAGGGGTTCCGCGCGGCGCTCACCACGCTCGTGAACCGCTACGCGCGCGAGAACAAGCTGCTCCGCGAGAAGGACGAGAACCTCACAGGGGACGACGTCCGCGAGGGGCTCACCGCCGTCGTCTCCGTGAAGCTCGGCGAGCCGCAGTTCGAGGGCCAGACGAAGACCAAGCTCGGCAACACGGAGGCGAAGGCCTACGTGCAGCGCATCGTGGGGCAGCAGCTCGGCGACTGGTTCGAGAGGAACCCGGCGCAGGCCAAGGACATCATCCGGAAGGGCATGCAGGCGTCGCAGGCACGGCTCGCCGCCCGCAAGGCGCGTGAGCAGACCCGCCGCAAGGGACTGCTCGAGTCGGGCGGCATGCCGGGCAAGCTCAAGGACTGCCAGAGCAAGGACCCCGCGCTCAGCGAGGTCTTCCTCGTCGAGGGCGACTCGGCCGGCGGATCCGCGGTGCAGGGCCGGAACCCCACGACGCAGGCGATCCTGCCGCTGCGGGGGAAGATCCTCAACGTGGAGAAGGCGCGCCTCGACCGGGCGCTGCAGAACAACGAGGTGCAGTCGATGATCACCGCGTTCGGCGCGGGCATCGGCGAGGACTTCAACGCCGAGAAGGTCAGGTACCACAAGATCGTGCTGATGGCCGACGCGGACGTCGACGGCCAGCACATCACGACCCTGCTTCTCACCCTGCTGTTCCGCTACATGCGGCCGCTCATCGAGCTCGGCTACGTGTACCTCGCGCAGCCGCCGCTGTACCGCCTCAAGTGGTCGAACGCCGACCACCAGTACGTCTACACGGACGCGGAGCGCGACGCGCTGCTCGCGCACGGGCAGGCGAACGGCAAGCGGATCCCGAAGGACAACGGCATCCAGCGCTACAAGGGCCTGGGCGAGATGGACTACAAGGAGCTGTGGGAGACGACCATGGATCCCGCCACGCGCACGCTCATGCAGGTCACCCTCGACGACGCCGCCGGTGCCGACGAGACCTTCTCGACGCTGATGGGCGAGGACGTCGAGTCCCGCCGCAGCTTCATCCAGCGCAACGCCAAGGACGTCAGGTTCCTCGACATCTGATCGGCCAGGCGGCGGTCCGGCCCGATCCCGACCGCCGCCCGGCACCGCCCCCACGCTCCATCGACATCTGAACGGGACCTCCATGGCCGACGACATCACTCCGGACGACGAGCAGGGCGCGGGGGCGACCCCGGACGACGCGCAGGCACCGTCGACCGACGACGCCCTGCCGCAGGAGGGCGTGACGCCGGCGTCCGCCGCCGCCGCGGCGTCCGACTCGCTGCCGGGCGCGATCATCGATCCCGACGCCACGGTCGTCGTCACGCACGACCGCATCGAGCAGGTGGACCTCCAGCTCGAGATGCAGCGCTCGTTCCTCGACTACGCGATGAGCGTCATCGTGCAGCGCGCGCTCCCCGAGGTGCGGGACGGCCTGAAGCCCGTCCACCGCCGCGTCATCTACGCCATGTACGACGGCGGCTACCGACCCGACCGGTCCTTCTTCAAGTCGGCCCGCGTGGTCGGCGAGGTCATGGGCCAGTTCCACCCGCACGGCGACTCCTCCATCTACGACGCGCTCGTGCGCCTCGTCCAGCCGTGGAGCCTGCGCTACCCGCTCGCGCTCGGCCAGGGCAACTTCGGCTCGGCCGGCAACGACGGCGCGGCCGCCCCGCGGTACACCGAGACCAAGATGGCCCCGCTCGCCATGGAGATGGTCCGGGACATCACCGAGGACACGGTCGACTTCCAGGACAACTACGACGGCCGCACGCTCGAGCCGAAGATCCTGCCGTCGCGCTTCCCGAACCTCCTGGTCAACGGATCGGTCGGCATCGCCGTCGGCATGGCCACCAACATCCCGCCGCACAACCTCCGCGAGGTCGCCGCCGGCGCCCAGTGGCTGCTCGCGCACCCGGACGCGAACCGGGAGGAGCTCCTCGAGGCGCTCCTCGAGCGGATCAAGGGACCCGACTTCCCGACGGGCGCCCAGGTGCTCGGCACCAAGGGCATCATCGACGCGTACCGCACGGGCCGCGGGTCCATCACGATGCGCGCGGTCGTCGCGGTCGAGGAGATCCAGGGCCGCGTGTGCCTCGTGGTCACCGAGCTGCCGTACCAGGTGAACCCCGACAACCTGGCGATCAAGATCGCGGAGCTCGTGAAGGACGGCAAGCTCGGCGGCGTCGCCGACATCCGCGACGAGACCTCGGGACGCACCGGCCAGCGCCTGGTCATCGTCCTGAAGCGCGACGCGGTCGCGAAGGTCGTGCTGAACAACCTCTACAAGCACACGCAGCTGCAGGAGAACTTCGGCGCGAACATGCTCGCGATCGTCGACGGGATCCCGCGCACGCTCGCGCTCGACGGCTTCATCTCCGCCTGGGTCGACCACCAGGTCGACGTCATCGTGCGCCGCACGCAGTACCGGCTCAACGAGGCAGAGGCGCGCGCCCACATCCTGCGCGGCTACCTCAAGGCGCTCGACGCGCTCGACGAGGTCATCGCGCTCATCCGCCGGTCCGAGACGGTCGAGGTCGCGCGCAGCGGGCTGATGGGGCTGCTCGACATCGACGAGCTGCAGGCCAACGCCATCCTCGAGATGCAGCTCCGCCGGCTCGCCGCGCTCGAGCGCCAGAAGATCCAGGACCAGGCGGCCGAGCTCGAGGAGCGCATCGCCGAGTACAAGCACATCCTGGCGACGCCGTCCGTGCAGCGGGAGATCATCAGCACCGAGCTGCAGGAGATCACCGACAAGTACGGCGACGACCGGCGCACGGAGATCATGCTCGGCTTCGACGGCGACATGAGCATGGAGGACCTCATCCCCGAGGAGGAGATGGTGGTCACCGTGACGCGCGGCGGGTACATCAAGCGCACGCGCATCGACAACTACCGCAGCCAGCACCGCGGCGGCAAGGGCGTGCGCGGCGCGCAGCTGCGGGCGGACGACGTGGTGGAGCACTTCTTCGTCACCACGACCCACCACTGGCTCCTCTTCCTCACGGACAGGGGACGCGTCTACCGCGCGAAGGCGTACGAGCTGCAGGAGGCCGGCCGCGACGCCAAGGGCCAGCACGTCGCCAACCTGCTCGCCATGCAGCCGGACGAGGAGATCCAGCAGGTCCTCGACATCCGCGACTACCAGGTGGCGCAGTACCTCGTGCTCGCCACCCGCGACGGCCTGATGAAGAAGACCGCGCTCACCGAGTACGACACGAATCGCACGGGCGGGATCATCGCGATCAACCTCCGCGATGGCGACGCGCTCGTGTCGGCCCTCCTGGTGGACGAGGACGACGACCTCCTGCTGGTGTCGCGCAAGGGCATGTCGCTGCGGTTCTCCGCCGACAACCAGGCGCTGCGTCCGATGGGCCGCTCGACCTCGGGCGTGAAGGGCATGTCGTTCCGCGGGGACGACACGCTGCTGAGCGCGTCCGTCGTCGGCCACCAGGGATACGTCTTCGTCGTCACCGAGGGCGGCTTCGCGAAGCGCACCGCCGCCGACCAGTACCGCGTGCAGAACCGCGGGGGCATGGGCATCAAGGTGGCCAAGCTGCAGGAGGCCAGGGGCGATCTCGCCGGCGCCCTGATCGTGGGCGAGGAGGACGAGATCCTCGTCGTGCTCGCCAGCGGCAAGGTGGTACGCTCCTCCGTGGCCGAGGTCCCGGCGAAGGGCAGAGACACCATGGGTGTCGTGTTCGCCCGATTCGCGGACGACGACAGGATCATCTCACTGGCCAAGAACTCCGAACGCAACCTGGTGGTCCCCGAAGCTGCGCCCGACGCGTCCGACGGTACCGCTGCTGGGAAGGGAACACCCGATGAGTAGTGTCGCCGAGAAGCTCGCGAAGAAGTCGTCGCGAGCGACAACCACCAAGCAGGTGCGTCTCAAGCTCGTGTACGTCGACTTCTGGTCGGCGCTGAAGCTCGCGTTCCTCTTCTCCGTGGTGCTCGGCATCATCACCGTGGTGGCGACGTTCCTCATCTACGTCGTGCTGCAGACCACGAACGTCTTCGGGACGGTGGACCAGCTGTTCCAGGAGGTCTCCGGATCCGCGGACTTCTCGCTCCAGGACGTCTTCGGCCTGGGTCAGGTGCTCGGATTCGCGATCGTGGTGGCCGTGCTCAACATCGTCGTCGGCACCGTCCTCGGTGCCGTGGCCGCGCTGCTGTACAACCTCAGCGTGCGCATCACCGGCGGCGTGCTCGTCGGCTTCACCAACGCGTAGCCGATTGGGAGAAACGGGCAGGCGTACGGTAACGTGTACCTGCCCGATGGGGATATAGCTCAGTTGGTTAGAGCGCTTCACTGATAATGAAGAGGTCCCAGGTTCAAATCCTGGTATCCCCACCAACACCCCCGGATCCGCACGGTCCGGGGGCACGGCGGGAATCGAGTCGGCAGACCGCACGGCGGTCCACGGCTCGCCGATCGGGGTCATAGCTCAATTGGTAGAGCGCCTGCTTTGCAAGCAGGAGGTCCGGGGTTCGATTCCCCGTGACTCCACATCCCACCCGTGATCGCACCGGGTGCCATCCTCGCCGTTCGTGCCTCGAGCGCTTCCTGGCGGTTCCCCACACGGGCACGCCGACTGGTCGTGCCAGGTGCGGCGTCGACGCGTCCGTCGACGACGAAGGCCCGGGCACCTGTCGGTGTCCGGGCCTCCGGCGGATCGCGTGGCGATCGACGTGCGGTGGTCAGCTCGCGGGCTGGTCCTTCGCGGTCGCGTCCACGGCCTCGGGCTCGTCGTCGGCGATCCACAGGTCGTCGTCCGCGCGGAACGTCTGGTACAGCGCGTATCCGACGCCGCCCACCACGACGATGCCCAACCCGATGAGGGCGACTCCGCCGAAGCCGAGGCCCTTCTTCGCGGCGACGGGCGCGACGGCGGGCACGTAGCGACCGACGTAGCTGCGGCCGTTGTCGACGTAGTGCTTGCCGAACTCCTGCGCCTTCGAGGAGACCTTCCCGGCCTTCGTGACGGCGTCCTTGACCTGCTTGCTGTTGCGGATGCCCTCGGTCGCGGCGACCGCGGAACCCGCGGCACCCGCGACGGCGGGGAGGACCGTGTGCGTGAAGCCCCGGTACGCCGAGTCGGCGGCGCTGCGCACGCGCTCGGCGCCCGCCTCGTAGCCGGGACGGATGTGGTCGTCGACGCCGCGCTTGACGGCGGGGGCGACGTGCTGGTCGGAGAGCTTGCGTGCGGTGTGCGCGGCCTCGGCCACGACGACGTTGGCCCGGTCGAGGACCTCGCGCTGCTCCTTGAGGACGGCGGCCGCGTGGGTGCGGAGCTTCGCCAACTCCTTCTTGTTCTTGCGTGACAGACCCAAGGGGACCTCCATCGATGTGATTTCGCCAGGGATCCCAGTCTGGCACGGGTGCCTCCGCGGGCAAACACGACGGAGCCTGTGCGTCCGCCGAGTCCCAGCTCCGCCGTGAGACCATGACTCCATGTCTGCGCACACTCACGTCGCCACCATGACGACCAACCACGGCACCATCGTCCTCAACCTCTTCGGGTCCCACGCCCCCCAGACCGTCGAGAACTTCGTCGGCCTCGCCACGGGCGAGAAGGAATGGACCCACCCCCAGACCGGCGAGAAGTCGACCGCCCCCCTGTACGACGGCGTCGTCTTCCACCGCATCATCAAGGACTTCATGCTCCAGGGCGGCGACCCGCTCGGCCAGGGCACCGGCGGCCCCGGCTACCAGTTCGACGACGAGATCAGCCGCGACCTCGACTTCTCGAAGCCCTACATCCTCGCCATGGCGAACGCCGGCACCCAGGGCGGCCGCGGCACCAACGGCTCGCAGTTCTTCATCACCACGGCGCCCACCACGTGGCTCCAGGGCAAGCACACGATCTTCGGCGAGGTCGCCGACGAGGACTCCCGCAAGGTCGTCGACGCGCTCAACGCCGTCGCGACCGACGGCCGCGACCGTCCCCGCGAGGACGTCGTGATCGAGAGCGTCACCGTCGAGAAGGTCTGATGACCGATTCACCCCGTACGGCGGCCGACCGCTGCTACCGGCACCCCGACCGGCAGAGCTTCGTGCTGTGCCAGCGATGCGGGCGGACCATCTGCCCGGAGTGCCAGACGCCGGCCGCCGTCGGGGTGATCTGCCCGGAGGACATGAAGGAGCAGCGCCGCACCGCTCCTCGTACCCGGGCCCCGTTCGTCACGCGGCTGACGCGGAGCTCCGCGCCCGTGGTGACGTACGCGATCATGGCGGTCTGCGCCGCGGTCTGGATCCTCCAGGTCCTGCCCGTCGTCGGCGGCTACGTCACGACGTCGCTGTGGTTCGCGCCGGTCTACGGCAGCCTCGCCTCCGGTGACTACGAGCCGTGGCGCATGCTCACGAGCGCGTTCACGCACTCCCCGGACAGCATCCTGCACATCGTGCTCAACATGGTGTCGGTCTTCGTCTTCGGACGCGTCCTCGAGCCCATGCTCGGACGCGCCCGCTACCTCGCCCTCTTCCTCCTCTCCGCCATCGGCGGATCCCTGGCCGTCGAGGTCCTCGGCGCCGCCATGGGCGACCCGCTCACGGCCGTCGTCGGCGCCTCGGGCGCGATCTTCGGCCTCATGGGCGGCTACTTCGTGCTCGCCCGGAAGCTCGGCGGCAACGTCGGGCCGCTCCTCGGCATCATCGTGCTCAACCTGCTGCTGGGGTTCCTCGTCCAGGGCGTCTCCTGGCAGGCGCACGTCGGCGGACTCGTCACCGGCGCGGTCGTCGCGCTGATCCTCCTGCGCACGCGGGACGCCCGTCAGCGCGGCCTCCAGATCGGCTCGCTGGCGGGCCTCGCGGCGGCGATCGTCGTCGCCGCGGCCGTCGTCCCCGTCGCCATCTGACCGCCGTCGCTCGTGCTCGTCCGTCTCCCCACGGAGTCGGACGAGCCGTCCTGCCCGAAGCGCTCCGATCCCCGGGACGCCGTCGTGCCGCGGGGCCGCGAGGTTATCCACAGGCCAGTCCACAATGGGGATAGTTACACGCGTGTGATTAGCCGGCGGTCGGGCTGGTGCGGGAGGAGCCGGATGCGTGGCGCTCCGGCCGCAGATCGCGGCGAGCACGCGCTTCCGCCGGTAACCCGCCCCGGGGGCAGACGACGCCATCGGGACCCACGGGGTTGTCCACATGTGTGGAGGCTTGTGCACAGGTGTCCTGTGGACAACATCTCGACGGCACCGCCCAGGACGCAGAAGAGCCCGCCACCTGCTGGGGTGACGGGCTCGGGAGGGGGCGCTGCGGTCAGCGCCACCTGGTGGTCATGAGGAAGCCGACGAGGATCAGGCCGAAGCCGATGAGGATGTTGCCGACGCCGAGGTCCGGGATGGGGAAGGCGTTGAGGCTGACGTAGTACACGATCAGCCAGGCGAGGCCCACGAGCATGAAGCCGAACATGATGGGCTTGAACCACACCGGGTTCGGGGCGTCCTCGTCGCGCACGCGTTCCTGGCGGGAGGGTCTCGTCGTCTTGTCGCGGGCCATGCCGAGATCCTACCGGTAGCCCCCTCCACCGAGCCGGGAGGATGCCCGCTTCCCGCAGGCCTCCCGGCGAGGCGGCCCGTGCATGCGGGCCACCTACAATCGGCACATGAGCGCACAGGATCCCGCCCCCTCCCGCCGCGCGACGCGGCGCCGCGGTCGGCGGAACGACCTGGTGCTCGGCACGGTCGGCGTCCTCGGCGAGCTCCTCTTCACGGCCGGCGTGCTCATCATGCTGTTCCTGGGCTGGCAGCTGTGGTTCAACGACATCGTGGTGAGCAGCGGCCAGCGCGACCAGGCGCTCGAGAACAGCCGGAGCTGGGCGACGGCCGCGCCGGAGGCCGAGGCTCCTCCGCAGCCCGACGCCGCGCCGGCCGCTCCCGGGGATCCGGTCATCACCACGGCGCCCGCGAGCGACGCCACCGACTTCGGCAACATCTACATCCCCCGCTTCGGCCCCGACTACGTGGTGCCGGTCGCGACCGGCGTGGGGCTGGGCAACGTCCTCAACCTCGGCAAGGTCGGCCACTACCGGGAGACGCAGATGCCCGGGGAGATCGGCAACTTCGCGGTCGCCGCGCACAGGACCACCTACGGGAAGCCCTTCAACCAGATCACCGACCTGCGCGTCGGCGATGCCATCGTGGTCGAGACGCAGGACGGCTGGTACACCTACCGCTTCCGTACACTCGAGTACGTGAAGCCCACCGGAGTCGACGTGCTCAGCGAGGTGCCGCAGGCACCCGACGCGCAGCCGGGGGACCGCATCCTCACCATGACGAGCTGCAACCCGCTCTTCTCCGCCGCCGAGCGCGTGGTCGCGTACAGCGTCTTCGAGTCGTGGCAGCCGCGCTCCGACACCGCGAAGCCCGCCTCCCTGGCCGGCACGTCGTTCGCGCAGGCGGGCTGACCGTGTACGCGGCGTTCTGGCGCATCCTCCCCGGGCCCGTGTGGATGCGGCTGCTCATCCTCCTCGTGCTGCTCGCAGCCGTCCTCTTCTCCCTCGTCACCTGGGTCTTCCCCTGGGTCGACTCCATCGTCAACACCCAGGAAGTCACGGTGCATCAGTGACCCGCGTCCTCGTCATCGACAACTACGACAGCTTCGTCTACACGCTCAACGGGTACCTGCAGCAGCTGGGCGCGGAGACGGTGGTCATGCGCAACGACGACCACGCCGCCGCCGACATGGCCGGCGTGATCGCGGAGTACGACGCCGTCCTCGTGTCGCCCGGGCCCGGCAAGCCCTCCGAGGCGGGCGTCTCCATCCCCACCGTCACAGCCGCCCTCGACTCCGGCACGCCGCTGCTCGGCGTGTGCCTCGGGCACCAGGCGATCGCGGAGGCCTTCGGGGCCACCGTCACCAACGCCGAGGAGCTCATGCACGGCAAGACCTCCCTCGTCACGCACGACGACGGCGAGTTCTACCTCGGCGTCCCGCAGCCGTTCACGGCCACGCGGTACCACTCGCTCGCGGTCGTCGACGGCACCGTCCCGTCCGACCTGGTCGTCACCTCGCGCACCGAGGGCGGCGTGATCATGGGGCTGCGCCACGAGGCCGCGCCCATCGTCGGCGTACAGTTCCACCCCGAGTCGGTCCTCACCGAGGGCGGCTACCGCATGCTCGGCAACTGGCTCGAGGGCGCGGGGCTCACGGGAGCGCGGGACACGTCGTCGCGGCTGTCGCCGCTCGTCCGGATCGCCTGAGGCGCAGCCTCCTCGCGGCACCTGCGGCGCTCGTCGTCCAACAGGCTCGACCTGTGGCTCGCGACCTGCTGGTCCCGGGTCCGCACCTGACGCGGTGAGCCGCACCCTCGGTCGGTGAGGGGATCACGCATCGGTCGGTGAGGGGATCACGCATCGGTCGAGCACGAGCGCCACGCGGCCGTGCGCCTGCGCCTGCGCCGATGCCAGCGGGTCACGCGGGGAGCTGATGCGGCCTGGCGAGGCCGAGGAGGCGACGCCGGCTCAGCCGCGGGCGGGAGGCGTGGTGGGAGCGCTGGGCGTCGGCGAGCTGCGCACGGCACCGGTGCAGTAGGTGAGGGCGACCGTGGAGCGCTGGGCGACGTCGCCCGGGGGCACCGACTGCTGGCTCACGGGAGAGCCCTCGGCGCGGCCGCAGGACGGGTCGCGCCGCGTGGTGACGACGAGCTCCGACTCCTCGAGGAGGCGCTGCGCGTCGACCAGCGGCTGTCCCAGCACGTCCGGCAGGGTGACCTTGCCGTTCGACAGGACGAGCTTCACCGCGGAACCCTGGTCGACCTGCTCGGTCGCCGCCGGCTCCGACTGCAGGACGACGCCGTCCGGCACCGAGGGCGAGGACTGACGCGTCACCTCGCCGACCGTGAGGCCAGCGGCCTGGAGGCTCGCGGTGGCCGTGCCCTCGTCCATGTTGGCGACGTTCGGGACCTGGACCTCCGGCGGACCGGAGGACACGACGACGTCGACCTCGGTCTGGGAGGCGACGTTCTCGCCGGCGTCCGGGTCGGTGCGGAGCACGATGCCCTCCTCGACCGTCGTGCTGGCCTCCTCGCGCTCGAGCGGCACGAGATCAGCCTCCTCGAGGGCCGCGGCGGCGCTGGAGTAGGTGGATCCCGCGACGTCGGGGACGGTGGGGCTGATGTCCGGCGGGCCGATGGAGCTGAGGCTGGTGACCCAGATGACGACGGCGATGAGGATCACGACGACCACGGTGACGCCCGCCCAGATCCACGGCACCGGCGGCCGGCTCTGCGTGCGGACGGTGCGGTCGTCGTCGACCCCGAGCTGGCGGAGCGCCTGCTGCGAGGAGGACGGGCCGGCGGGCGCGCCGAAGAGCGTGGCGCCCACGTCGTTCGTCGGCGCCTCGCGCGGCGCGAGCGTGCCCTCGGCGGCGCGGTCGAGGTCGGTCCGGAAGTCGCCTGCCGTCTGGAAGCGCGCGTAGCGGTCCTTCGCCATGGCGTGCAGGACCACCTGGTCGAGCTGGGGGGAGATGCCCTCCTCGACGGCGCTCGGGGACACCGGCGTCTCGCTGACGTGCTGGTAGGCGACGGCGACCGCGGTGTCGGCGCGGAAGGGGGCCTGGCCGGTGAGCATCTCGAAGAGGACGACGCCGGCGGAGTAGAGGTCGGTGCGCGCGTCGACCGACTCGCCCTTGGCCTGCTCGGGGGAGAAGTAGCGGGCCGTGCCGAGGATGGCGGTGGTCTGCGCGATGGTGGCGGAGGTGTCGGAGACGGCGCGCGCGATGCCGAAGTCCATGACCTTCACCTGGCCCGTGGGCGTGACCATGATGTTGCCGGGCTTGATGTCGCGGTGGACCACACCCGCGCGGTGCGAGTACTCCAGCGCGGTGAGCACCTGGCGCGTGATGCGGACAGCCTCGTCCGGATCGAGCGCGCCGTCCGTGATGACGTCCTTCAGGAGGCGGCCCTCGACGCGCTCCATGACGATGAAGGGCACCGTGTGCGATGCGCCGTCCTGGTCGGTGACGACGTCCTCGCCCGCGTCGAACACGCGCACGATGGTGGGGTGCGACATGCGCGCGGCGGCCTGCGCCTCCTGGCGGAAGCGGCTGCGGAAGGCGGGATCCTCGGCGAGGCCGCGACGCAGGACCTTGACGGCCACGCGGCGTCCGAGCCGCGCGTCGACGCCCTCGAAGACGTCCGCCATGCCCCCGCGACCCAGCAGCGCCCCGACCTCGTAGCGGCCGCCCAGCACACGCGCGTCGGTCACGGACTGCCTCTCGTCGGGGTCGGGATTCGGACGGGGATGAGCTTACCGGGGCTCCGCTGGGCATCCGGGCGGCGCCCCGACGGGCCCCCGACGGCCCGGTGGCGCGTCGGCGTCGGCCGGCTCGACCGCGCGGGTCAGGGGTTCCGGTGCGAGCTGGAGACGAGGGAGCGGTCGTCCGCGCGGCCGGGGGCCGGGATCGGCGCCATGCCGGTCGTGCCGCCCGTGCCGCCGCCGGTCCCGCCGCCCGTGCCGCCGGTCCCACCGCCGGTGCCGCCGCCCGTGCCGGTGCCGCCGGGAGCGTCCTCGACGGTGACGGTGACGGTGCTGCTGTACGGCGACTCGTTCGTGCCGCAGATGGCGAGGTACTTGACGGTGAACGTGCCGGGGCTCGTGCCCGCCGCGATCTCCCCCGAGGTGGTCTGGGCGTTCGTCGGGTTCGTGGCGCCGCCCCAGGTGCCGGTGGCACCGCCCGACACCGAGTCCGTCTGGACCTGGTAGCCGTTGAGGGTCTGGCCGGCCGGGCACGAGTACGCGGGCCACGAGATGTCGACCGCCTGGCCGGCGCGTACGGCGGCCGGCTCGACCGTGGGCGTGCCGGGCGCCGCGGTCGGCAGCGTGGGCGCGCCGAACGCGGTGATCTGGATGGTGGCGCCCCGGGCGACGCTGCCGGTGGGCGTGATCGCGGTGACGCGACCCTCCTCCTCGCCGGACGGGGCGGCGCTCCCGGTCACGACGGTGACCTTGAGGCCGAGGGCCGTGAGCTCGTCCGAGACCGCCTTCTGGTCGCGGCCGATGTAGTCGTCGCGGTTGACCTCGACGGTGCTCGCGGTCGGCGACGGGGTCGGTGTCGGCGTGGGGGTCGGAGTGGGCGTCGGCGACGCGGACGACTCGACGGGCGTCGGCGCGGGGTCGGCGGACTCCCGGTTGTTCGCCATGGCGATGAGGCCCGCCACGATGGCCGCGACCACGAGGAGCGCGACGACGACGAAGATCCAGATGGCGCGCTTGCGGGTGCGGGGCTGGTCGGCCTCCTCGTCGTCCTCGTCGTCGAAGACGAGGGGGACGGGCGCGCCGGCGCGCGGGGCGGCGGACAGCACGGTGGTGGCACCCGTGTCGACGCGACGGCCGGACGGCATGAGCTGCGTGGCCTGGGTGGCCGTGCCGGGGTCGACGAGGGCGGCGGCGCCCGCGACGGCGGGCACGGCCATCGTGGCGGTCGCGACGTCGCCGCGGCGGAGCGCCTGCGCCGCACGCGCGAGGGCGGCCGCGCTCTGCGGTCGGTCGGCCGGCTTCTTGGCGATGCACGACATGACGAGGTTGCGGACCGGCTCGGCGACCGTGACGGGGAGCTCCGGCGGCTGCTCGTTGATCTGCGCCATGGCGATCGCGACCTGCGACTCGCCCGTGAAGGGCCGGCGGCCGGCCAGGCACTCGTACGCGACGATGCCCATCGAGTAGACGTCGGTCGACGGCGATGCCGGGTGGCCGCTCGCCTGCTCGGGGGAGAGGTACTGGACCGTGCCCATCACCTGACCGGTCGCGGTGAGCGGCACCTGGTCGGCGATGCGCGCGATGCCGAAGTCGGTGATCTTGACGCGGCCGTCGGGCGTGATGAGCAGGTTGCCCGGCTTGATGTCGCGGTGGACGAGCCCGGCCTGGTGCGCGGCGTGGAGCGCCAGCGCGGTCTGGGCGATGATGTCGAGCACCTTGTCGGTGGAGAGCACGCGCTCCCGCTCGAGGATGGTGGAGAGCGCCTCGCCGGGCACCAGCTCCATCACGAGGAACGCGCTGCCGTCCTCCTCGCCGTAGTCGAAGACGTTGGCGATGCCCTCGTGGTTGACGAGCGCGGCGTGCCGGGCCTCGGCGCGGAAGCGCTCGAGGAAGCCGGGGTCGCCGAGGTACTCGTCCTTGAGGATCTTGATGGCGACCTTGCGTCCGATGACGAGGTCGGTGGCCTCCCACACCTCGCCCATGCCGCCGATGGCGATCCGGTCGCCCAGCTGGTAACGCCCTCCGAAGGTCAGTCCGCTCGTGGGTCTCATCTGTCCAGCACCGCCTCAATCACTTTCTTCGCCACGGGGGCGGCGAGGGTGTTCCCCGAGCCCGATCGTCCTCGTCCGCCGCCGTCCTCCACCAGGACCGCGACCGCCACCTCCGGCGACTCCGCCGGCGCGAAGCCGGTGAACCAGAGGGTGTACGGGTCGTCGGCGCCGTTCTGGGCCGTGCCCGTCTTGCCCGCCACGTCGACGCCACTGATTCTCGCATTGGAGGCGACGCCGCTCTGGACGTCGTCGATCATCATCCGGGTCATGGTGTCGGCGGTCTCCTTCGAGATCGGGTCGGCGAAGCGGCTGGGGGAGAAGCCGGACAGCTCGCTGAGATCGGGGTTGAGGACGCTGTCCACGACGCTCGGCTCCATCACGTCGCCGCCGTTCGCGATGCCGGCGGTGACCATGGCCGTCTGCAGCGGCGTGGCGCGGACGTCCAGCTGGCCGAACGCGGACTGCGCGGTCTGCGCGTCGTCGAGGTCGGGGGAGAAGACGCTCTTCGCGCTGGCCATGGGCACGTCGATCGACTTGCCGTAGCCGAACGCCTCGGCCATCTGGGCGATCCGCTCCGAGCCGAGCGCGATGCCGAGCTGGGCGAACGGGATGTTGCAGCTGAGGCGGAGGGCGGTCGCGATCGTGACCTCGGGCTCGGGGCCGCAGGCGCCCTCGCCCGCGTTCGTGATGACCGTGCCGGTGCCGGGGAGCGTGAACGTGGCGGGGTTGGGCAGGAGCGAGTCGGGCGTGTACTGGCCGGACTCGAGGGCGGCGGCGACGGTGATGAGCTTGAACGTGGATCCGGGCGGGTTGAGGCTGTCGACGGCCCGGTCGATGAGGGGGTCAGCCGGGTCGGCGAGGAGCGACGCGTAGGTCTGCTTCACGGCGTCGCGGTCGTGCGACGCGAGCGCGTTGGGGTCGTAGCCGGGCTTCGAGACCATGGCGAGGATGCGCCCGGTGGACGGCTGGATGGCGACGACCGATCCCTGCAGGGAGCCCAGCGCGTCGTACGCCGCCTGCTGCACGGCCGGGTCGATCGTGAGCTCGATCGACGCGCCCTTCGGGTCCTGGCCCGTGAAGGTGCGGGTGAGGCTGTCGAAGAACTGCGTGCCGCTCGTGCCGCTGAGCACGTCGTTCATGGAGGCCTCGAGGCCCGTGGATCCCTGGCCGAGCGTGTAGTAGCCCGTGACCGCGCTGTAGAGGTCGGGCTGCTCGTACGTGCGGAGGAACTTGTAGCGGTCGTCGACGGGGACCGAGGAGGCGACGGGCGTGCCGTCGACGAGGATCGAGCCGCGTTCCGCCGAGTAGCTGGCGATGATGGTGCGGCTGTTGCGCGGATCCGCCTGCAGCGTGGGCGCGGCGACCACCTGGATGACCGAGGCCGCGACGAACAGGGCCACGAACATGGCCAGGACGAACACGGAGACGCGCTTCAGCTCGCGGTTCACGACTCGACCACCAATCGGGGCTGGTTGCGGACGGTGTCGGACAGGCGCAGCAGGAGGGCCGCGATGATCCAGTTGGCCAGCAGCGACGATCCGCCGGCCGCCATGAACGGCGTCGTGAGCCCGGTGAGCGGGATGACCCGGGTGACGCCGCCGATGACGATGAACACCTGCAGCGCGATGACGAACGACAATCCGATGCCGAGCAGCTTGCCGAAGTCGTCCTGGCCCGCGAAGCCGATGCGGAAGCCGCGCGAGACGAGCAGGAGGTAGAGCGCGAGGATCGCGAAGACGCCCGTGAGGCCGAGCTCCTCGCCGAGGCTCGCGAGGATGAAGTCGCTGTTGGCGAGCGGCGTGAGGTTGGGCATGCCGCTGCCGAGCCCCTGCCCGAAGAGGCCTCCGGAGGCCATGCCGAACAGGCCGGTGACGAGCTGGTAGCTGCCGCCCTGCGCGTCGTAGACGGCGGGGTCGAACGGGCTCAGCCAGGCGTCCACGCGGCCGCCGACGTAGCCGAGGGTGCTCGCGCCGTACGCGCCGCCGAGGAACAGCACGGCGCCGAGGATCACCCAGCCGATGCGTCCGGTGCTCACGTAGGTCATGACGATGAAGAGGCCGAAGTACAGCAGGGACGTGCCCAGGTCGCGCTGGAAGACGAGGACGCTCATCGACACGGCCCAGACCAGGAGGATCGGGCCGAGGTCGCGGACGCGCGGGAAGCGCATCCCGAGGACCTTGACGCCCACCATCGAGAGGCTGTCGCGCGCCGTGACGAGGTAGCCGGCGAAGAAGACCGCGAGGCAGATCTTCGCGATCTCGCCGGGCTGGAACGAGAAGCCGCCGATGTGGATCCAGACGCGCGCGCCGTTGATGTTCTGGCCGATGACCGGGAGCATCGGCAGGAGCAGCAGCACGAGGCCCGTGAACATGGCGATGTAGCGGTAGCGCTGGAGGACGCGGTGGTTCTTCAGCAGCACGATGACCGCGAGGGCGCAGACGATCGCGAGGCCCGACCACACGATCTGCCGGACCGCCACGCTCTCCCAGCCGGAGTAGCCGCCCGCGAGGTCGAGGCGGTAGATGGCCGCGAGCCCCAGGCCGTTGAGGACCGTGGCGATGGGCAGGATGAACGGATCCGCGTCGGGCGCGAGCCAGCGGAGGGCCACGTGCATGCCGAGCACGAGGACCGCGAGGCCCGTGGCGGGCAGGAAGAAGCTCTGGTCGAAGGCGCCGAGCGCGCCGAGCTGCACGAGGTAGAGCGCGCCGCCGTTGATGATCGACGCGAGGACCACCAGGGCGAGCTCGAGGTTCCGCAGCCGCCGGGGCACGCGGATGTGCGGCACCCGGGGCGCGCGCTCGCGGGGCCGTGCGGGGGCGTCCGCGACGCCGGCCCTAGCCACCCGCGGCCTCCTGCAGCCGGTTCACGATCTCCTGCGCGCCCGCCAGCGAGTCGGCGTTGATGGTCTGCTCGACCTGCTGGCGGTAGAAGGGCTGGAGGTCGTCGACGCGCACCTCGGTGCGTGCGTGGACGTGGGAGAGCTCGATCGGGCCGATGGTCTGCTGCACGCCGTTGTAGACCGCGACGGTGCCGTCGGCCTCGCCCACGTAGTAGCGCGACTGCGTCCAGCGGTAGCCGAGGACGCACGCGAGCACGAGGCCTGCGAGGATCAGCGCGACGCCCACGAGCCACGTGATGCGGCGGCGGAGCGCGCGGCGCCGGTCCTCCGCGATGAGGGCCTCGAGGTACTCGTCCGACTCCGGCTCGAACTGCGCGTCCCGGGCCGCCGTGGTGGCGCGGAGCGGGTGCAGCAGCAGCGACGGGATCCGGACGGCGCGCCGCGAGGGCTCGTCGCCGAACGCGAGGGGCTGCGCGGCGGATCCGACGAGCACCGGCTCGGGCTCCGGGCGGGAGGCGGCGGCCTCGTCGTCCTCGTCGAGCACGTCGACGACGACCACCGTGACGTTGTCGGGCGCGCCGTGGTCGAGGGACTCCTTGACGAGCGCGTCCGCGATCGACTCCGGGGTGCCCGCGGTGGCGAGGATCTCGGTGATCCGCTCCTCGGCCACGTAGCTGCTGAGGCCGTCCGAGCAGAGCAGCCAGCGGTCGCCCGTGTGCGTGTCGAGGACCTGCGTGTCGACCTCGGGGGCCGCGTCGACGTCGCCCAGCACCCGCATCAGGACGGAGCGGCGGGGGTGGACGAGCGCCTCCTCCGGGGTGATGCGGCCGCTGTCGACGAGGCGCTGCACGAACGTGTGGTCGGCGGAGACCTGGCTGAGCTCGCCGCGGCGGAAGAGGTAGATGCGCGAGTCGCCGATGTGGGCGATGGCGACGTGGCGGTCGACGCGGGCGAGGGCGCTGACGGTGGTGCCCATGCCGGTGAGCTCGGAGTGCTCGAACACCGTCTCGGCGAGGAGCTGGTTGGCCGCGACGAGGCCCGCCTGGAGCGCGAACTCCGCGTCGTGCGCCGACGCGTAGGGCTTGTCGGCCTCCACGATGCGCGTGAGGGCGACCGCGGAGGCGACGTCGCCGCCCGCGTGCCCGCCCATGCCGTCGGCGACGACGAAGAGGTGCCGACCCGCGTAGCCCGAGTCCTGGTTGTTCGACCTGACCTTGCCCACGTGGGAGACGGCGGCGGCCTGCGTCACTGTCGCCACGCCGCTACCGCCTGAGCTCGAAGCTGGTCGCGCCGATGCGGATCGGCGTGTCGAGCGGCACCTGCGTCGGGACGCTCACGCGCTTGCCGTCGAGGAAGGTGCCGTTGGTCGAGTCGAGGTCCTGGATCATCCACTCGTCGTTCCAGAGGAGCAGGCGCGCGTGGTGGGTGGACGTGTAGTCGTCGCGGATGACGAGGCCCGACTCGCCGGAGCGGCCGATGGTGAGCGGCTCCGTGCCGAGCGGGATCTCCGTGCCGGACTTGGCGCCGGAGGTGATGACCAGGTGCCGGGCCGTGGCGGTCGTGGCCTTCGCGCGCGACGGGACGGCGCCCGAGTTGGCGCCGGACGGCATCGTCGAGATGGGCGGCGGCTGCACGGGTTGCGCCGCGGCGCGCGGGGGAGCGGAGGCGGAGGCGGCGTACGGCGACTGCGGGAACGGGGATGCGCCGCCGGAGCCCGTCTCCTCGCGGAGCTTCCGCACGCGCTGGCCGAAGAGGTCGGAGCGGAGCGCGTAGACGATGCCGAAGACGAACAGCCACAGCACCGCGAGGAACGCGAGGCGGAGGACGAGGAGGGTCAGCTCGGTCATGAGGCCCCCCAGAAGCCGTCGTCGCGGCGCGGACGCCCGCCGTCGCGCTCCTCCGTGGCCTGCGGGACGACGCGGAAGGTGATGGTGGTGCGGCCGATGCGGATGACCGACTCCGGCGGGAGCGGCGCCTTGGTGACGGGCGCCCCGTTGAGCTCGGAGCCGTTGGTGGAGCCGAGGTCGCGGACCTGGGCGCGGGATCCGTCCCACGCGATCTCGACGTGACGGCGCGAGGTGCCCGGGTCGTCGACCGTGATGTCGGCGTCGCTGCCCCGGCCGATGACCGTGCGGCCGACCGCGATCGGGTGGCGCGTGCCGGCGACGTCGACGACGGGGATCCAGGTGACGCTGCCCTCGACCGTGCGGCTGTCGATCTCGAGCACGCCCTCGGACAGCTGGTCGTCGCGGCGGAAGGCCACCTGCACGACGCCCGCGAACTGGTAGCCCTGCGTCGAGGCGTGGCGCTCGACCGCCTGGCGGAGCTCGTCGGTGAGCGCGGACCCGATGGACTCCATGCGCTCGTGGTCGGCGCGGGAGACGCGGAGGGAGAAGGAGTTGGGGACGAGGATGAGGTCGCGGTCGACGATGGCGGCGTGCGTGTCGAGCTCGCGCCGCAGCTGGGCCACGATCTCCACGGGCTGCAGGCCGGACTTGAAGGTCTTCACGAAGGCGCCGTTGACGGCGCGCTCGAGGCCCTTCTCGAAGTTGTCCAGGATTCCCACGTGTGATCCGTCCTCGCGCGGTCCTTCCGCGGATGAATAGGGAGATCGTAGCCAACTCGCGCGACCCCGCCCTGGACACCGACCCGGTCGCGGGTGCCGCGAGGGGGCGCGACCGGCCGCGATCGGGGTCGTCGCGGCGGTGCCCGCGGGCCGTCGCGCCGCCGATCCGCCGCCCGGCGCGGCACGGGACCGGCTCCCGGTCGTGATAATGTCGTCCGGTTGGCGCGAGTGGCGGAATTGGTAGACGCGCACGGTTCAGGTCCGTGTGTCCGTGAGGACGTGGGGGTTCAAGTCCCCCCTCGCGCACCAGCACTGCAGAAGGCCCCCGGGATGTCCCGGGGGCCTTCTCGCGTCTTCCGGGTACCGGAGCGGCGGACGCTAGAGGATCGGCTGACCGCCCGTGACGGCGACACGGGCGCCCGAGACGTAGCTCGCCTCGTCGCTCGCGAGCATCACGAACACGGGAGCGACCTCCGCGGGCTGGCCCGGGCGGGCCAGCGGCACCTGCTGGCCGAAGGACGCGACCTCCTCCGCGGGCATGGTGGCGGGGATCAGCGGGGTCCAGATGGGCCCGGGCGCCACGCTGTTCGCGCGGATGCCCTTCTCCGCGAGCATCTGCGACAGGGATCCGACGATGTTCGCGATGCCCGCCTTCGTGGCGCTGTACGCGAGGAGGCTCGGCGGCGGGTTGTCGGAGTTCACCGACGTGGTGCCGATGATCGAGGATCCGGGCGCCATGTGCGGCACGGCGGCCTTCGTGAGGTGGAAGAACGCGCTGAGGTTGGTGGCGATGGTGCGGTCCCACTCCTCGTCGGGGGTGTCGACGATGGAGTCGCGCGACATCTGGAACGCGGCGTTGCTG
Source organism: Clavibacter sp. B3I6 (assembly GCF_030816895.1). NCBI lineage: Bacteria > Bacillati > Actinomycetota > Actinomycetes > Micrococcales > Microbacteriaceae > Clavibacter > Clavibacter sp. B3I6. The sequence goes on along the minus strand of NZ_JAUSYL010000001.1, from coordinate 2,203,463 downwards.
ACGAGCACGTCCACGCGGCCGAAGGCGTCGACCGCCTGCGCGATGACGTCGCGGCAGTGGGCGGGGTCCGCGAGGTCGCCGCGGACGACGACGGCCGTCCGGCCGGCCTCCTCGACGAGGCGGCGCGTGTCCTCGGCGTCGGCGTCCTCCTGCTCGGAGAAGTAGTGGATCAGGACGTCGGCGCCCTCGCGCGCGTAGGCGAGCGCGACGGCCTTGCCGATGCCGCTGTCGGCGCCGGTGATGACGGCCGCCTTGCCCTCCAGGCGGCCGGATCCGCGGTAGCTCTCCTCGCCGTGGTCGGCCTGGGGGGTCAGGTCGCCCTCGGTGCCGGGGACCTCCTGCTGCTGCTCGGGCTGGGACATGGCTGCTCCTGTTCTCGTGGCTGTCGTGTCCCCCCATCCCACTCCGCGGCCGGGGCGCCGCCCCGGGGGTTGACACGCACGCGGGGCGATCCGCTGCCACAGACCGGGGGCGGGATCAACCCCCGAGGCGGATGCGCACGCCGCGCGTTGGATGGCGCCATGACCGAGAGCGACGTGACCGCATCCGCAGCCCCCTCCGCCGACGGCGACAGCGCGTCGTCGCCGGTCGGCGCCCCGCTGGCCTCGCTGTGGCGACGGGGGAAGCGCCCCCCGCTGCTGCCGCTCGAGGACCAGGTGGTGGTGATCACGGGCGCGTCCAGCGGGATCGGGCGCGTCACGGCCCGGATGGCGGCGGCCCGCGGGGCCGCGGTCGTGCTCGCGGCGCGGAACGGCGAGGCGCTGGAGGAGGTCGTGGCGGGGATCGTCGCGGACGGCGGGCGGGCGACGGCCGTGGTCGCCGACGTGGGGGACCCGGTGGACGTCGCGCGCATCGCCGCGGCCGCCCTCGCCGAGCACCACCGCTTCGACACGTGGATCAACGACGCCGGCGTCAGCGTGTTCGGCCTCGCCGACCGCGTCCCGCTCGAGGACATGCGCCCGGGATGATGGACACCGACTACTGGGGCGTCGTGCACGGCTCGCTCGCCGCGGTCGCGCACATGCGCGGGCGGAAGGGCTACGGCGGGGCGATCGTCAACGTCGGCAGCGTCTTCGGCGACCGGGCGACCCCGCTGCAGTCGACCTACTCGAGCATCAAGCACGCGGTGCACGGCTGGACCGACGCGCTCCGCATGGACCTCGAGGCGCAGGGGCTGCCGATCTCCGTCACGCTCCTGCACCCGGGCCGCATCGACACGCCCTACAACGAGCACGCGCAGAGCCATGCCGAGCGCCAGCCCGCGCACCGCGGCATGATCTACCCGCCCGAGGCCGTCGCCGAGGCCGCGCTGTGGGCGGCCGAGCACCCGACCCGCGACCTCTACATCGGCGTGCAGGCGCACCTGGGCGCGGTGGCCGGCGCGGTCGCGCCGCGGCTGACCGACCTGGTGATGGAGCGGTACATGCTCTGGTCGCAGCGGTCCAGCCGGCCCTCGCGGCCGCCCGGGGACAGCGGGCTGCACCAGCCGTCCCCGCGCCCGGCCGAGCGGGGCACCCACGAGGGCTGGGTGCGCCGCCGCTCCTACTACCTGGCGGTGCAGGAGCACCGTCGCGCGCTCGCCGGAGGTGCCGCCGTCGTCGCGGCGGCCGTCGCGGCGGCGCGCTTCCTGCCCGCGCGACCCGCGCCGGGCGGCATCGGACGCATGACGAACCGGAGGGGATGACCATGAGATCCGTCGCCGAGCAGAGCACCCGGGAGCTCGGGGGGCCGCTCAGCGTGCTCGCCCGCCAGAAGAGCGACCACGTGAAGCTGGACGCGCTCCTCGAGGAGCTGCGGGGAGCGGAGGGCGACCACGAGGCGCTCGTGCTGATGCGCATCTACCGCCTGGTCTTCCCGCACGCCTTCGCCGAGGAGTCGGTGCTGTGGCCCGTGATGCGGCGGGTGCTGGAGGACGGCCAGGAGCTGACCCTGGAGGTGGAGCGCGAGCACCAGGAGGTCAACGAGCTGGTCACCACGCTGGAGACGCTGCCGTCCGGGGATCCGGGGCGCGCGGCGCTGCTCGACCGGCTCGTGGAGGTGCTCGGCGAGGACGTGCGCGACGAGGAGGACGAGCTGTTCCCGCGCCTGCAGGAGAAGGTGCGCGTGCGCGACCTGCGGCTGCTCGGGATCGCGTGGGAGGTGGTCCGCCGGACCGCGCCGACGCGCGCGCACCCCGTCGTGTCCCGGCGCCCGCCGGGCAACGCGCTCGCGGCGATCCCGCTGTCGGTGCTCGACCGGGCGCGCGACGCCGTGGACCTGCTGGTGCACCGCGGCCCGGCCTCCTGGCGTCCCGCGCTCGGCACCGCCGGCGATGCGCTGCGCCGGGCCGCGCACCGCGTCGAGCACCTGCCGCTGCTCCGGCAGGGCGAGGACGCGTCGACGCGGTTCTCGGGCGCCGGCGCCGGCGCGGCGGTCGGCACGGGCGGGGCGGGCGCGACGGCCTGATCCCGCGGGCCGGGTGCGAGCCCGGCACGGCTCCGGCGCCGGTCGGGCCCGGCGCGGACCACCCGCGAGCGCCGTCAGCCGATCGGCGGAACGGCCCAGCCGAAGGGCGGGCCCCGCGCATCCCCAGGCGGACGCGGTAGGGCACGCCCCCTCCGCACACTGGGGGCGTGCCCCACCCGACGCTCGCCCCCGCCGTCCGCCCTGCCCGTCCGTCCGCCGCGCACGCGGACGTCCCGCCGGCGGGCGACGGGGACGCGACGGCCGCTGAGCCGGCTGGGACCGCGGCACCGGCTGCGACCGCCGCACCGGCCGGAGCCCTCCGGATCCTCGGCCGCGCCATCGCCCGCCACCCGCTCGCGGTCCTCGCGGTCCCCGCCGGCAGCGCCTGGATCGGCGCCATGGCGGCGCTCGGCGAGCTGGCCCACCCGGCGGCGACCGCCGTCTCGGTGGCCCTCGCGATCATGGTGCTGGCCTGGTCGGAGAGCCGGATCGGCGTCCTCCGCACCGCGGTCGTCGCCGCCCTCGGGTCGCTGGCACCCGTCGCCGTGGCCTTCCTCCTCCTCGCCGCGGGCGTCGCGCTCGGCGACTGGTACTCGCAGGTCGACGCGGCCGACCGCCTGTGGGCGCCCTCGGTCGTGCTCGTCGCGGTGGCCGCCGCCGCCAGCCGCGGGCTCGCGCCCTCCCACCGCGACGGCCTCCGCGCCGCCCTGCTCGCCGCGGTCCTCGCGGGCCTCCTCGCCGCCGGCCACGGGGTCGACCTCACGCGCGGGGTCGCGCTCCTCATCGGCCTGGGCCTCGGCCGGATCCTGGTGCCGCTGTCCGCCCGCCCCGCCTGGCAGGACGCCGCCGCGTCCCGCGCGCGCATGGTCGCCGCGACCCTGCTCGGCACCGTGACCCTCAGCTGGTGGATCGCCGCCGTCTCGGGTGACGCGATCGGCGTGCTGGGCGCCATGGGGACGCTGCTGGATCCCGGCAGCACGGTCGCGGTGCTCTGCGTCCTGATCGTCGCGGTCGCGCTGCTGCTGCGCGGCCGGCGCCTCGGGCTCGTGCTCGGGATCACGGCCCTGCTGCTCGTGACCGGGCTCCTCGCCTGGTACCACACGGTCATCCCGCTCGCCGAGGACTGGTTCGCCTTCCCCCTCGACTCCTGGGGCGACGTCGAGCTGCCCGTGCTGGTGCTCACGACGTGGCTCCTGCCCGCGACGGCCCTCGTCGTGCTCGTCGCCCGGCGCCGGTCCTTCGGCAAGCGCGCCGCGACCGAGGAGCGCCCGGCCGGCCGTGACCGGGTGCTCGCCCAGCTCAGGTCCGCCGACGCCGGATCGCTCGGCTTCATGGGCACGTGGTCGGGCAGCAGCCACTGGTTCGCGGCCGACGACGGCGACGCGTCCGCGCAGGGCGCCGTCGCCTACCGCGCGGCGCACGGCGTGGCCCTCACCGTCTCCGACCCGATGGCCTCCGCCGCCGACGCGCCCGCGACGATCCGCGCCTTCGCCCGCCACTGCTCCGCGCGCGGCCTCGTGCCCGCCTTCTACAGCATCCACTCGCGCCACCTGCCGGTGTTCGCCGAGCTCGGCTGGAGCGTCACGCCGGTGGCCGAGGAGGCCGTGATCGACCTCGCGTCCTTCTCGACCTCGGGCAAGCGGCGCCAGGACCTCCGCACCGCGACCAACCGCGCGGGCCGCGACGGCGTCCAGGCGCGATGGGACACCTACCGCGGCCTGCCCGACGACCTCCGCCGCGCCGTCGACGCGCTGAGCGGCGACTGGGCCGACGCCAAGGCGCTCCCCGAGATGGGCTTCACCCTCGGCGGGCTGCGCGAGCTCGACGACCCGGAGGTGCGGATGCTCCTCGCCGTCGACGCCGCCGGCCGCGTGCACGGCGTCACGAGCTGGCTCCCCGTCTTCCACGACGGGGAGCTCGTCGGCCGCACCCTCGACGTGATGCGCCGCGGCGTCGAGCCGATGCCCGGCGTGATGGAGTTCCTCATCGCGACCGCCGCCCGCGCGTTCCAGGAGGAGGGGCTCGAGACGCTGAGCCTGTCGGGCACGCCGCTCGCCGGCGTCGGCACGGCCCGGCCGCGCGCGGCCGTCGACCGCGTCGTTGCGCGCCTGCTCGCGGCGACCGGCCGCGTGCTCGAGCCGTCGTACGGATTCACCTCGCTGCTGCGCTTCAAGGCCAAGTTCGACCCGCGCTACGAGACGCTCTGGCTCGCCTGCCCGACCGCGGCCGACCTCGCCCCGATCGGCCGCGCGCTCACGGCCGCCTACGTGCCGACGCTGCGGATCCGCCAGCTGGCCGGCGCGCTCCGGGCGGCGCGGGCGCACGCCCGGGAGGTCCGGCGCACGGCGTGCACGGCGAGGCGCGCGGAGCGGGGCGCTAGCCTCGGCCAAGCGGGGGACCGCGGCGGCGCGACCGGCGCCGACGGCGGATCCGGCAGCGGGAGGCGGGACGCGTGAGCACGGGATCCGACGCGCACCCCGACCGCCCCGACGGCTCCGCTCCGGCCGAGCCCGTCGTGACCGTGGTCGTCGTCGACGACGAGTCGCTCGTGCGCTCCGGCATCGCGATGGTGCTCGGGGTGTCCCCGCGCATCGAGGTCCGCGCGGCCGTGTCGAGCGACACCGCCGTCGCGACCGTGCGGGAGCACGCGCCCGACGTCGTGCTCCTCGACATCCGCATGCCCGCGCCCGACGGCCTCATGATCCTCGCCGAGCTGATGGCCGAGCCCCGCCCGCCCGCGGTCGCCATGCTCACGACCTTCGACACCGACGACCAGGTGCTGGAGGCCCTGCATCGCGGAGCGTCCGGCTTCCTGCTCAAGGACACGGATCCGGAGCAGCTCGCCCGCCACGTGCTCACGCTCGCGTCCGGCGGCATCGTGCTCGCGCCCGGGCTGCGACCCGGGCGGCTCTTCCGATCCCTCGAGGACGACGCCGAGCGGGAGCGCGTCGCCCGGCTCGGGGACCGCGAGGTCACCGTGCTGCGGGCGCTCGCGCGCGGGCTGTCGAACGCCGAGATCGGCGCCGAGTGCGGGCTCACGCTCGGCACGGTGAAGGAGACGGTCAGCTCGATCGTCCAGGCGCTCGGCGTCGGCTCGCGCGTGGAGGCGGCCGTCGTGGCCGACCGCGCCGGGCTCGTGCCCCGCCGGTGATCCCGCGATGCGGCTGAGCCGGCGCGAGGGAGCGGGCGGCGCGGCGGATCCCGCGGGCACCGGTGCGGGCGCCGACCCTCACGCGGACGCGCGGGAGGGCCCCCGCGCCGCCGCCGACCAGCCCACGACCGCCGCCCGCATCCGCGTCGCCCTCGTCGACCTCCTCGTGGCGGGCGTCGCCCTGGCCGCGTCGTACACGTTCATCACTGCCGCCGAGTCGCGGTGGGACGCGGTCGCGGGCGTCGTCGCGTGCCTCGGCCTCCTGCTCCGACGGCGGTGGGCCTGGCTCAGCCTGCTCGCCGCGCTGCCGGCCTTCTCCGTCGGCATCGCCTACGTGCCCCTCATGGTCGCCCTGTTCGACCTCGGCCTCTCGCGCACCCAGCGCTGGCAGGTGAGGGCCGCGAGCGGCGTGGCCGCCGTCGCGTACCTGCTGCCGATGTCCCCGCCCGACGACCTGCAGTCGGTCGTCGAGCCGCTCGTCGACGCGACCCTCTACTCGGTCGGGCCGGCGCTGCTCGGCGCGTTCCTCCGCGAGCGGCGGACGGCGGCGGCCCAGCTGCGCGAGCTGCGGGAGGCGCAGAGCCTCGGCCAGCGGCAGGCGGCTGCGGTGGCTCTCGCGCGCGAGCGCGCGGTGCTCGCGCGCGAGATGCACGACGTGGTGTCGCACCAGGTGAGCCTCATCGCCGTGCAGGCCGGCGCGATGCAGGTGGGCGCGGCCGACGGGCGATCCCGGGACGCGGCGCGCGCCATCCGCGGCCTCAGCACGGTGACCCTCGAGGAGCTGCGCGGCATGGTCGAGGTGCTCCGGGCGGCGGGCGGGGAGCGGCGCGAGCTGGCACCGCAGCCGACGCTCGGGGACGTGCCGGCGCTCGTGGCGGACAGCGGGATCCGCGTCGCGACGGTCCTCGACCTCCCCGCGGACCTCCCTGCCGCGGCGCAGCGCGCGGTCTACCGCACGGTGCAGGAGGGCCTCACGAACGCGCGGAAGCACGCGACCGGCGCGGCCGTGCGGATCAGCGGTCGGCTGGAGGCGGGCCACGTGGTCGTCGAGGTCGAGGCCGGACGCGCGACCCTGCCGCTGCTCGAGCTGCCGAGCGGACGCCACGGGCTCACCGGACTGCGCGAGCGCGCCCAGCTGCTCGGCGGGAGCCTCGCGGCCGAGGAGCGGCCCGACGGATCCCACCTGCTGCGGCTGCGCTTCCCGCTCTGAGGGGCGGTGCCGGACGCGCCCGCCGGCGACGTCAGCCCTGGCGCGCCTTGTTGCGCGGGGTGAGCTTGTTGATGACGAAGACGCGGCCGCGACGGCGCACGACCTGCGCGCCGGGGAGCTTCTTCAGGGCCTTGATCGAGTTGCGCACCTTCATGGTGGTCCTTTCGTGAGAACAGTTCTCAATAGACTACCGCCATGCCCGCCCACGACGTCCCCCTCCCCGTCTACCCGCAGCCGCCGTCGGGCGTCGTCCTCGTGGTGGGGGAGGGATCCGGCCTCCGGACGGTGCTGCGCGACGCGGTCGCGGACGTCGCCGATGTCGCGTCGCAGCTGCTCGTCCTGCCGCCCGAGGAGGTCGATCCGGTGGAGCCCATCGCGCGCTTCCTCGACGACCTCGCCGCGCGCGGGCCGGGCGTGGAGGCCGTCGTCGGGATCCCCGCGACCGCGGACGCGCGCGCGACCGGCATGGGGCTCGACCTCCTGCTGCGGCGGGAGCACGAGCTGCAGCGCGCGGTCGGCGGCGTCGGATCCGGCTTCGGGCTCCGCCACGTCGTCTCCGTCGTGCCCGCCGACCGGCTGCACGGCCTCGCCTGCGGCCACGTCGACGACGCGTTCGAGGAAGCCGAGACGCTGGCGGACCTCGTGGAGTACGCGACCGTCGTCGTGCTGACCGGCATGGCCCGCGTACCGCTGGAGTCGCGCGGCACGCTGCTCGCGCTCGTGCGCCGGCTCGCGCCGCGGGCGACCGTGCTCGACGCGCGCCGCCCGCTCGCGCTGGGGCGGCTGCCGCGCTGGGGCGACGTGCCGGGCCTCGCGGCGTCCGCGGGGTGGATGCGGGAGATCACGGCGGCCGGATCCGCGTCCCGGCCCGCCGACATCGACCGGCTGGACGGCCCCGTGGGCTCCGTCGTGGTGAGCGAGCCCCGGCCGCTGCACCCCGAGCGGCTCGCCCGGGCGGTGGAGGAGGAGCTGCGGCCCGATCGTGCCGGCCTGGTGCAGCGCTCGAAGGGCTTCGTGTCGCTCGCCTCGCGGCCCGGCGAGGTGGGCGGGTGGTCGAGCGTCGGGTCGATGCTGACCCTCCAGCCGACCGGGATCGACCCGTGGCACGCGGACGCGCCGCACGGCACGGAGATCGCGTTCTTCGGCCGGGGGCTGCGGCCGGCCGTGCTGCGCCGCGCGATCGGGCGGGCCGTGCTGACGGGCGCGGAGCTCGCCGCGGGACCGGCGGCGTGGGCGGGGTACGCGGATCCGTTCCCGCGGACCGACGCCGGCTGAGGTCGCGCGCGGGGCGCGTCGGGCACGCGGCGCGCCCGGATGCCGGCGAGGGTGACGGTGCGCCGAGAGCGGCGTCAAGACCCTGGGCACTGCTCGGCACGCGGCGTTCAGTGGGGAGGTGAAGCAGAACCGCACCGCCGAGAGCCCCACCCGCACGACCGACCGGAGCGCGTCCCACGACCGGCCGGATGAGGACCGCGCCGCGGCGGATCCCGCCCTCCTGCCGGAGCCGACGCCCGGCCCCGGACCCGACGACGCGGTCCGCGTCGCGCGCGAGGCCTTCGGCTGGGACGACCTCCTCGACGGCCAGCTGCGCACCATCGGCCCGCTCGTCCGCGGCCGCGACGCGCTCGTCGTGATGCCCACGGGCTACGGCAAGTCCGCCATCTACCAGGTCGCCACCGTGCTGATGGAGGGCCTCACCGTCGTGGTCTCGCCGCTCATCGCGCTGCAGGCCGACCAGGTGCAGAACCTCGAGGACGCGCCCGCGGCGCCGCCCGCGCGCGTGATCAACGGCACGATCCGCGGGAAGGCGCTCGAGGAGGCGTGGGCGACCGTCGAGGAGCCCGGCGCGCGGATCGTGTTCCTCACGCCCGAGCAGCTCGCGCGCGACGAGGTCGTCGAGCGGCTGGTGGCGCGCGGGGTCTCGCTCGTGGTGATCGACGAGGCGCACTGCGTCGCCTCCTGGGGCCACGACTTCCGGCCCGACTACCTGGGACTCGGCGGCGTGATCGACGCGCTCGGCCACCCGCCGACCGTCGCGATGACCGCGACCGGGTCCACTCCCGTCCGCACCGAGATCGAGGAGCGCCTCGGCCTCCGCGACCCGTTCGTGCTGTCCTCCGGGTTCGACCGGCCGAACATCCGCCTCGAGGTGCGCCGGCACACGGAGGAGTCCGAGAAGCGGCGGGCGATCGTCGCGCACGTCGGGGAGCAGGCCCAGCCGGGCCTCGTCTACGTGGCCACGCGCAAGGACGCGGAGCAGTACGCCGAGGAGATCCAGGCGGCGGGCCTCCGCACCGCGGCGTACCACGCGGGCCTCCCGGCGGCGGAGCGCGACCGCGTGCAGACGGCCTTCCACGAGGACGACGTCGACGTCGTGGTCGCGACGAGCGCGTTCGGCATGGGCATCGACAAGCCGACCGTGCGGTACGTGATCCACGCGGCGCCGCCCGAGTCCGTCGACGCCTACTACCAGGAGGTCGGCCGGGCCGGCCGCGACGGGGAGCCCGCCGTCGGGATCCTGCACTACCGCGCCGAGGACCTCGGGCTCCGCCGCTTCTTCGCGGCGCGCACGCCCCGGCCCGCGAGCCTCCGCGACGTGTACGCGGCGGTCGCGGTGGCGGGCGCCGACGGTCCGGTGCGGCCCGCGGCGGTCGCGGAGCGGGCCGGCATGTCCGCGCGCACGGTCGGCGGCGTGCTCCACCTGCTCGTGGACGCGGGCGTGCTGGGATCCGACCGCGACGGCGCGTACGTCACGGAGGAGCTGGATCCGCGCGAGGCCGCCTCCCGCGCGAAGGAGGTGGCCGAGGAGCGCGAGCGCATCGAGGTCTCGCGCCTGGAGATGATGCGCGGCTACGCGGAGACGATGCAGTGCCGCCGCCAGTACCTGCTGGGCTACTTCGGCGAGGACTCCCCGGTGCGCTGCGGCAACTGCGACGTGTGCGACCGGCTCGACGAGGACGACGCGCACGAGGAGGCGATGGGCACGGCCGACGCCGGGGAGGCGACGGAGGAGGCGACCGAGGACGCGTCCGACGACCGGTTCCCGCCGCAGTCGCAGGTCACCCACGCCGAGTGGGGGCCGGGCACCGTGATGAGCACGGAGGAGGACCGGCTCACCGTCTTCTTCGAGAAGGAGGGGTACCGCGTGCTGTCGCGGAAGCTCGTGGAGGACGGGGACCTGCTGCAGCCGGCGTGACCCCCGCTCCCATCGCTCCGTCGGGCAGCGGGCGCTGGCGGCGATCCGCGGGATCGTCCCCGCGGCTGACCGGTCGAGACCGCGTCTGCTCAGGCGGGTCCGCGACGCCCGCGACGTCACCTGGGGCGTCTGCGAGGGTGGATCCATGCACCTCTCCTTCCTGCACCGCAGCCGCTGGATCGTCTACGGGACCGCGGCGGCCATCGCGCTCGCGGGAGTCGGCGGGCTGGTCGCCGGGAACGCGAGGGGGTGGGTCCCGATCGGGGTGGCCGTGCTCGTGGTGCTGTTCCAGCGGCTCGTCTCGCGGGATGCGCGGCGTGCGCAGGACACGGGCACGGATCCGCGCGACACCGTCGGCTGACCGGACGGACTAGCCGCGGAAGGTCGATGCTGCGGATGGACCCGCCGCAGGGCCTACGTTCGACGGTGCGGGACGAGCCCTTCGGGTGGGACGTCCTCGCATCGCATGGGCGTCTCGGGGAGATGCCCATCCCGCCCGGTCCTCCGTGCACGGAGGCCGGGCCTTCCCCCTCCGCGTCGCGGGCCCGGACGCGATCGTCCGCCGCGGGCGCTGGCAGGGTGGGAGCATGCCCCCTCCTGGATCCGCCTCGCACGACGCCGCCCACGACGCCGCCCACGCCCTCGACCTCGACGCGCTGCTGGCGTCGGTCGCCGACGACGACGACGGCGGTCAGGTCGACGACAGCATCCCGCAGCTCGCGGAGGCGGATCCCCGGCTCGCGGGCATCGCGCTCGTCACGCCCGACGGCCGGACGCACGCGGCGGGCGACAGCGCGCACCCCTTCTCCATCCAGTCCGCCGTCAAGCCGTTCCTCTTCGCGCTGGCGCTCGCCGACACCGACGGCGCCGCGCTCGACGCGGTGGGCATCGAGCCGACGGGCGAGTCCTTCGACGCCATCAAGCTGGAGAGCGGCACCGGCCGGCCGCCGAACCCGATGGTGAACGCGGGCGCGATCCTCACGGCGAGCCTCGTGCGCGGATCCTCGCTGGAGGAGCGGAACGCGCGGATCCTCGCGGGCCTCAGCGCGTTCGCGGGACGCGAGCTCGAGGTCGACGAGGAGGTCGCGGAGTCCGAGCAGCTGCTCGGCGACCGCAACCACGCGCTCGCCCACCTCATGCGCTCGGAGGGCACGCTGCACGTCTCCGCCGACGACGCGGTGGCCGCCTACGCGCGGGCGTGCGCGGTGCGGGTGAGCGCCGAGATCCTCGCGGCGATGGGCGCGACGCTCGCGTGCGGGGGCCGCAACCCCCTCACGGGGTCACGCGTGATCCCGCGGGATGTCGCGCGCGACGTCGTCTCGGTCATGGCCACCTGCGGCGTCTACGACGGCTCCGGGCGGTGGATGCGGCAGGTCGGCGTGCCCGCGAAGTCCAGCGTCTCGGGCGCGATCGTCCTCTCCGCGCCGGGCCGCCTGGGTGCTGCGGTGTTCAGCCCGCCGCTCGACGACCAGGGCACGAGCGTGCGCGGCGCGGTGCTCGCGGGGGCGCTCGCCGACGGGCTGGGGCTGCACGCGTTCGGGGCGTCGGGGGAGCGCTGAGCCGGGGTCCCGTCGCCGGCCGTCGCGGCGCGATCCCCTACGCCCCCGCGTCCCCGCTCGAGACGCACAGGCAGAACGGGTGCCCCGCCGGATCCGCGTACACGTCGAAGCGGTCGGCCGCCGTCGGGTCCTCGGCCGGCTGGATCAGGCGTCCGCCGAGGGCGAGCACGCGCTCGCGGCCCTCGTCGAGGTCGTCGACGTAGAGGTCCAGGTGGATCTGCTGCTGCTGGCGCGGGCCCTCGCCCGGCCAGACCGGCGGCACGAAGTCGGGTGCGAGCTGGATCGCGAGGCGCGAGCCGTCCCCGGCGCGGATGCTGTGCCAGTCGTCGTCGGTGCCCTCCACCTCGCCCTCGAGGAGCGCGGCCCAGAAGGCGCTCTCGACGGCGAGGTCGGGGGCGTCGAGCACGGTGGTGGTGCGGTGGATCCTCATGGCGGCTCCTTCGGCGCGTCGTCGAGCGGGTGCTGCCAGCCTGGCACCCCGGATCGCGCCCCGACCAGGATCCGTCGCCCCGACCTCTGGGATCCGGAGCCCGACCGACGGTAGGTTTGACGATGCGGCGCGTCTCGCGCCGGTCGAACCCTGCGGGCATCGTGGCTCAGCCGTCCAGACGCGACGGCGGGAGCGTGCGGCGGCCGTGGGCCACCAGTCACCCTCCTGAAAGGAGCGACCATGACCGCCCCCTCCGTCCAGCTCTACACGGTCCGCGACGCTGTCTCCGCGGACCTCCAGGGCGCCGTCGCCCGCGTCGCCGAGATCGGCTACACGCAGGTCGAGCCGTACGCGTTCGTCGAGCGCGCCGACGAGTTCGCCGCCGCGTTCGCCGCGTCCGGCGTCACCGCGCCCTCCGGCCACGCGCCCGTCATCGACGGCGACGACGACCAGGCCGCCCGCACCTTCGACGCCGCCGCGAAGCTCGGGATCCACACGGTCATCGACCCGTTCATCCCCTCGGAGCGCTGGCAGACCGCCGACGACGCGCACCGGATCGCCGACCGCGTCAACGAGCTGCAGGTCCAGGCCGCCGCCCGCGGCCTCGCCTTCGGCTACCACAACCACCAGTGGGAGTTCGCGAACAAGGTCGACGGACGCCCGGTCTACGAGCTCTTCGTCGAGCGGCTGAACGCCGACGTCGTGCTCGAGCTGGACACCTTCTGGTCGACCGTCGGCGGCATGGACACGCCCGCCCTCCTCCGCCAGCTGGGCGACCGCGTGCAGTTCCTGCACGTGAAGGACGGCAAGATCTCCGACGCGATCGCCAACGTGCTCCCGAGCGCCGAGTCCGCGCTCGTCGTGCCGCCGGAGCTCGCGCAGGCCTTCAAGATGCAGGAGCCCGCGGGCCAGGGCGACGTCGACGTCGCCGCCGTGCTCGCGGCCGCGCCCCACGCGCTCCGCGTCGTCGAGTTCGACGACTACGCCGGCGACGTGTTCGACGGCATCGCGGCGTCCTACGCCTGGCTGCAGGAGAACGACAAGTGACCGGCGGCACCGGCCGCGTCGGCGTCGGCGTCATCGGCGCGGGCGTCATCTCGGGCACCTACCTGGAGAACATGACGGCGTTCCCGGACCTCGAGGTCCTGTTCGTCGCCGACATCGACCTCGACCGCGCCCGGTCGCGCGCCGAGGAGCACGGCGTGCCGCACCACGGCACCGTCGAGGAGCTCCTCGCGATGGACGAGATCGAGATCGTCGTGAACCTCACGATCCCGGCCGTGCACGCCGAGGTCGGCCGCCAGATCGTGGCCGCGGGCAAGAACGTGTGGAGCGAGAAGCCGCTGGCGCTCGACCACGCGTCCGGCGCGGAGCTGCTCGAGGCGGCGCGCGCCGCCGGCGTGCAGGTCGCGTGCGCGCCCGACACCGTGCTCGGCGCGGGGATCCAGAGCGCCATGCGCGCCATCGCCCGCGGCGACATCGGCGAGCCGCTCACGGCGACGACGATCTTCCACGTGCCCGGCCCCGACGCCTGGCACCCGAACCCCGAGTTCCTGTTCGCGCACGGCGCGGGCCCGCTCTTCGACATGGGCCCGTACTACGTGACGACGCTCGTGCACGCGTTCGGCGCCGCCGAGAAGGTGAGCGCGGTCTCCTCGACCTCGCGCACCACGCGCACCATCGGCAGCGGACCCCGGGCGGGAACCGACTTCCCGGTGGAGGTGCCCACGCACCACGCGGCGCTCATCTCGTTCGCGGGCGGCCAGTCGGCGCAGTCGACCTTCAGCTTCCAGAACGCGCTGCCGCGGGCCGGCTTCGTCGAGATCTCGGGCAGCGAGGGCACCATCGTGCTCCCGGACCCGAACATGTTCGACGGCGAGAGCCAGCTGTGGCGCTTCGGGCAGGAGGAGCCCGAGACGCTGACCGCGACCGGATCCACGTACGGCCGGGGCTCCGGCGTGCTGGACCTCGCGCGCAGCATCCGCGGCGGCGACCCGGTGCGCGCATCGGGCGAGGTCGCGGCGCACGTGCTCGACGTGCTGCTCGCGATCTCCGAGGCGGCCGAGAGCCGCCAGGTCGTGCAGGTGGCGTCGAGCGTCGAGAAGCCGACGCCGCTGGCCGAGGACTGGGACCCGGCGGCCGCGACGCTCTAGCGCCGCCACCCACGACGCCGGCCCCGCATCCGTCCGGATGCGGGGCCGGCGCGCGTCCGCCGTCCGCACGGGGAGGAGACTGGATCCATGCAGCTGCACCGCGCCACCGCCGGCTCCGGCGCGCGCCACGTCGGCCTGGTGCACGGGCTCGGCGGCGACGGCGCGACCTGGGCGCCCCTCGTCGACCGGCTCGTGGCGACGGGCCGCTTCACCGTCACGACGGTCGACCTCCGCGGCCACGGACGGAGCGATCGGGCGGCCGGGTACGGCATCGAGGACATGGCCGACGACGTCGCCGCGTCCCTGCCGCGCGGGCTCGACGCGGTCGTCGGGCACTCGCTCGGCGGATCCGTGCTGGTGCGCGCGGTCGCCCGCCTCGAGCCCGCGCGCGCGATCTACCTCGATCCCGGGTTCCGGCTGGCGCTGCCGACCACGGGGATCCGCGGCCGCCTGTTCTGGGCGGCGCCGCTCGTGGGCCTCGCCGCCGCGCAGCTGCCGCGCGCCCGGGCCGCCGCCCGCGTGCGCGCCGCGTACCCGGCCGAGGTGCGCGCGTCGCTCGACGCCGCCGCGGCCCGCTTCGACCGCGGCATGGCGATCCCCGTCTTCCGCGACGTCGCCTTCCACCCGCTCGCCGTGAGCGCGCCGGCCGTGCCGTCGACGATCGTGCTCTCCGACGAGTCGCCCGCCGTCCTGCCCGACGCGTACGCCGCCGAGCTGGAGGGCGCCGGGTGGGACGTGCGGCGGTTGCCGGGGATCCACCACGACATGCAGCTCGAGGACCCTGACCGGGTGCTCGCCGCGATCGAGGACGTGCTGTGAGCGACGAGGCCGAATCCGGCGACGCCGCCCGCCACGCCGGGCCGGCCCGCCCCGGGCGCCCCGCCGACGCCGAGATCGCCGCCCGCCTCGCTGCCGCGCTCCGCGCCCCGGACCCCTCCGCCCGCCTCCAGGCCGCGCTCACCGCGGGCACCCGGCCGGATCCCGCGCTCGTCGAGGGCCTCGTCCACCGCTGCCGGGTCGAGCCCGACCTCAACGTGCGCGAGATGCTCACCTGGGCGCTCCTCCGCCACGACCGGGAGCTCACGATCCCGCCGCTCGTCGCCGAGCTGACCTCGCCCATCCCGCAGGCGCGCAGCCAGGCGCTGCACACGCTCTCGAAGATCGGCGACCGGCGCGCGCTCCCGGCGATCACGCGGCCGCTGCTGCGTGATCCCGACGAGCACGTCGCGCGCACGGCCTGGCGGACGGCGTCGGGCCTCCTCGACGCCGACCGTGACCCCGCGGGCGCCCGCTTCCTCCTCGGCGAGCTCGCCTCGCAGCTCGGTCGCGGATCCGCCGAGATGCAGCACAGCCTCACGCGCGCCTTCGTCGCCGTCGGCCGGACGTCGCTGCCGGTCGTCGAGCGGTCGCGGCGGGCGGCGGACGCGCGGGTGCGGATCCACGCGCTCGCCACCGTCGCGATGCTCGGCGACCCCGACCTCCGCTTCGACGACGCGATCGACGACGCCCGCCGCCGGGCGTTCGGCGCGCACCTCGCGGATCCCCGCGGCGACCGCCCTTCCCCCCGCTGACGCGCCTCCCTATCGTGGGCAGCGACGGCCCGCGAGGCGCGTGCCGGGATCCGCGTCCGCGCGGCGGACGAGAGGCGCACCCCATGGCCGAGATCGTGCTGTTCCACCACGTGCAGGGCCCGACCCCCGGGATCCACGCCCTCGCGGACGGGCTGCGGGAGGGCGGCCACGTCGTGCACGTGCCGGACCTGTTCGACGGCGCGCTGCCGGAGTCGATCGAGGCGGGCCTCGCGCTGATGGCCGGCCTCCGCCGACCACGTCGTCGCCGCGCGCACCGAGCGCGCGCTCGAGGAGCTGCCGGCCGAGCTGGTCTACGCGGGCGTCTCCTGGGGCGGATCCATCGCCCAGCGCCTCGCGCAGACCCGCCCCGGCGCGCGCGGGGCGCTCCTCTACGAGTCGTTCGTGCCGCTGTCGGCCGAGTGGTCCTTCGGCCCGTGGCCCGCCGGGGTGCAGGTGCAGGTGCACGGCATGGCGCGGGATCCGTTCTTCGCGGGCGAGGGCGACCTCGCGGGCGCGCTGGAGCTGGTGGACCTCGTCGGCCCCGAGCTCGCCGAGGTCTTCGCGTACGACGGCGACGCTCACCTGTTCACGGACGCGTCGCTGCCGTCGTCGGATCCGGTCGCCACGGCGCTCGTGGTGGAGCGCTCGCGGGAGCTCCTGGCGCGCCTCGGCTGAGGGCGCGCGGGACGGGAGGTCGCCGGAGGGGGGGCAGGCCGCGTCCCGGAGCGGCGGTCGACCGGGCCGTCGCCGCGCCGGAGCCCCGGGTCCCCGGAGCCCCGGAGCCCCCGGAGTGGGGCCGCGGCCGGGCCCGACGGGGGGCGCGCTCGCGTGATGGGATGGAGGCGCGCGCCGACGGGGTCGTCCCGCTCGCCCGCGACCGGCCGCACGCCGCACGACGCCGACCGCACGACGTCCGACCCAGGAGGATCCGCCCGTGAACTGGCGCTCGAAGCTCAAGTCCCTCGCCCCGGTGCTGCTCGTGGTCGACGTCCTCGTGCGGATCGCCGCCGTGGCGGCCGTGCCGCGCAACCGGCGGCCGAGCTCGGCGATGGCCTGGCTCATGGTGATCTTCGTGGCCCCCGTGCCCGGCAGCATCCTGTTCGGGCTCCTCGGCAGCTCGAAGCTCCCGGCCGACCGTCGGCAGAAGCAGCGCGAGATCAACGACTCCATCCTCGACGCGACGGCGAGCATCGACACCGACGGCGAGACGTTCGCGGATCCGCCCTGGTTCGGCTCCGTGGTGCACCTCAACCGCCGGCTCGGGTCGATGCCGCTCGTGCCGGGCAACACGGCCACGCTCCTGCCCGACTACGAGGACGCGATCCGAGCGATGACCGAGGCGGTCGAGGGGGCCGACCGGTACGTGCACGTGGAGTTCTACATCCTCGCCCGCGACCGCACGACGGCCCCGTTCTTCGACGCCCTGAGGGCCGCGCAGGCCCGGGGCGTCACGGTCCGCGTGCTCTTCGACCACTGGGCGACGATCCGCAACCCGCACGGGCGCTCCACGCGGCGCTGGCTGCAGGAGAACGGGATCCCGTTCCAGGAGATGCTGCCCTTCCACCCGTTCCAGGGCCAGTGGCGGCGGCCGGATCTCCGCAACCACCGCAAGATCGTGGTGGTCGACGGCGACATGGCCTTCACGGGGTCGCAGAACATGATCGACTCCGGCTACGGCAAGCGCCGCAGCGCCCGCGACGGCCTCCGCTGGAAGGACCTCATGGTCCGGCTCGACGGCCCCGCCGCGACGGGCCTCAACGCGCTCTTCATCACCGACTGGTACAGCGAGACCGACGACCTGCCCGAGCTCGACGAGCGCGAGCCGGTCGCCCCGCGCACGGGCGACGACGCGGTGGAGTGCCAGGTCGTGCCGAGCGGACCCGGGTTCGACGGCGAGAACAACCTGCGGCTCTTCAACGCGCTGGTCTACGGCGCGCAGGAGCGGCTGATCATCACGAGCCCCTACTTCGTGCCCGACGACTCGATGCTCTACGCGATCACGACCGCCGCCGAGCGCGGGGTCGACGTGCAGCTGTTCGCGTGCGAGGTGGCCGACCAGCTCCTCGTGCACCACGCGCAGCGGTCCTACTACGAGATGCTGCTGCGCTCCGGGGTGCGGATCTTCCTCTACGAGAAGCCGACCGTGCTGCACGCGAAGCACTTCACGGTCGACGACGACGTGGCCGTCATCGGGTCGAGCAACATGGACATGCGCTCCTTCAGCCTCAACTTCGAGGTGTCGCTCATGGTGCGCAGCAGCGGGTTCGTGGACCAGCTGCGCGCGATCGAGGACGGCTACCGCGAGGCGTCGCACGAGATCCACCTCGACGACTGGCTGGGGAGGCCGGCCGCCATCCAGATCCTCGACAACGTCGCGCGGCTGACGGCGGCGGTGCAGTAGCCGCGGCCGGCGTGCGGTCGGCGGGTGCCGTGGGCTCCGCCGGGGCGAGCCCCCGCGTCAGGAGGGGTTCGACCTCAGCAGCCGGGTCACCGCGATCATCGCGCCGCCCACCACCGCCGGGATGCCGCCGCCGGGGTGCACCGACGCACCGACCCGCCACAGCCAGGGCCGCCAGGGGTCGTTGTACGAGGGGCGGTGGAACGGCCCGCTCAGCCACGGCGGACGCGCCGCGCCGTAGAGCGCGCCGTGCGGCTCGCCGCCCTCGCCGTAGTACTGCGGATCGAGCACGATCCGCTCGTCGAGGAGGTCGGTGAGGGGCCCGTCGAGCCCCATCGCCGCCGAGACGCGGTCGACCTCGCGCCGCACGAAGGGGTGCTCGGCCGTGTAGCGGCCGCCGTCCGCGGGCGCGGTGAGCAGGATCCCGACGGTGCTGCGCGGGTTCGGGTACACCTCGCCCGCGCGGTACTGGTTGACGAACACCATGGTGTCCGCCGGCTCGTCGCCCGCCTCGAGGCTGCGGTGCAGCGCGGCGGGCTTCGTGGGCAGCACCACGCTGTGCGTCGAGATCTCCGCCGGCAGCTCCTCGCGCAGCACGCCGTACACCGCGATGGCCGAGCAGGAGAGGGCGCGGGGGCGCAGGCGGGGGAGCGGCGGGATCCGCGACGGGCCCGTCAGCGCGGCCAGCCGGTCGGCGTCCAGGGCGCTGACGACGAGGTCGGCGGGGTGGCGCCCGGCGGTGGTGGTGACCGACCCGCGCTCGATGCGGGTGACGGCCTCGCCCGTGCGCACGTCGACCCCGGCCGCCTCGGCCAGCCGGCCCAGCGCGAGCACGATCTCGTACACGCCGCCGCGCGGCACCCAGGCGCCCGTCTCCGCCATGATCGCCGGCATGCTCGCGTAGAGGGCCGGGGTGCGCGCGGGCGAGACGCCCGCGTTGAGGGTGTGGATCGCGATGATCTCCCGCAGCCCGTCGGGCAGCCACGGCAGGCCGTCGAGGTAGGCGCGCGTGGTGAGGCGCGAGCCGTAGACGGCCAGCAGCCGGCGGAGCGCGGGGAGCGCGCCCCGGTCGAGCGGGTCGGCGAGCAGCAGCTCGGTCACGTCGTCGGCGAGGGGCGCGTGCAGGTCGGAGAACCGCCGCCAGGCGGGGTACCAGGGGTGGTCGGGCGCCACCGGCAGGGAGGTCTCCTCGCCGTCGAAGTAGTATCGGCCCACCTCGGGCATCCGCACCAGGTCGAGCCGGCCGTCCTCGAGCACGCGATCGCTCGCACGCCCGCCGTCACCGAGTCGCCGCAGCAGCTCGTCCCACACGCCCGGGAACGTCACGAGCGACGGCCCGGTGTCGATGCGGTCCTCCCCCAGCCGGATGCGGCGGCTCTTGCCGCCGAGCTCGGCGGAGGCCTCGAGCAGGGTGACGCGGTGCCCCGCGTGCGCGAGCAGCGCGGCGGCGGTCAGCCCGCCCATCCCGCCGCCGACCACGACGATGCGGCTCACGGGTAGCCCACCAGCACGATCGCGACCATGAGCAGCACCCCGGCGAACGTCCCGGCGATGTACGGGAACGCGACCGACAGGCGGTAGAGGCGGTGGCCGGTCTCCGGGGTCGGGTCGCGCAGCAGGCTCACCACGAGGATCCCGGCGATCAGCAGGTTGACGGCCGCCACGGGCACGCTCACCACGGCGAACAGGGCCGTGGAGACGATCCACCAGGCGCCGCTCCACAGGGCCGTCCCGCGCGGACCGAGCCGCACCGCGGTGGTGGTGATCCCCGCGTCGCGGTCCTCCACGATGTCCTGCACCGCGTCGAAGGCGTGCTTGGCCACGCTCCAGGCCATCAGGCCGAGGGCGGCGGGCCAGACCGGCGTGACCTCGAGGGCCGCGGGCACGATCACCAGCGGCAGCGCGTAGGCCGCGTTGCTCAGCGAGTCGAGGAAGGGCCGCGCCTTGAAGCGCAGCGGGGGCGCCGAGTAGAAGACGAACACGCCCGCGTAGAGCAGGATCGCCGCGTTCGCGAGCGGCGGCAGCGTGAGGAGGAACCAGACGAGGAACGGGATGTTGACGACCGCGACGGCCCAGGCGATCAGCCGCACCTCGGACGGCCGGATCCGGGCACCCTCGAGGGAGCCCTTGCGGGGGTTCGCCGCGTCCGTGTCCTGGTCGTAGACGTCGTTCACGCCGTAGATGAGCAGGTTGAACGGCAGGGTGAGCCACAGGATGACGGGCAGGGCCCGCAGGTCGAACAGCGCCCCGGTGAGCCACATGGCCACGAGACCGGAACCGATGGTGTTGATCCACAGCACCGGGCGGGAGATGAGCACGAGGCGGCGCACGGCCTCGCCGATCCCCGGCGGCGCGGTGCGCGACATCCGCTGGCTGCCGTCGGTCACCCCACGAGCGTACGCGGCCCGGGTGGGCGCGGGCCTTACGGCTTCCGGGCCCACACTGGGGGGATGCGCATGATGCTCCTCACCGCCGGCACCCGAGGCGACGTGGAGCCCTTCACGGCCCTGGCGCGGCACGCCGCGTCCCGCGGCCACGAGGTGCGGCTGGCCCTGCCCGACGACGCGGTCGCGCCCGAGGGCGTGGACGTCGTGCGCCTCGGCCTCGACGCCCGTCGGGTGCTCTCGCCCGCGGGTCGCACCCCGTGGGCCCTCGCGCGCCACCTGCGCCGGGAGGTGCGGCCCGCGGTGCGGCGGATGCTCGCCTCCTCGGTGCGGGAGACGGCCGCCTTCACCCCCGACGTGGTGGTGCACCACTCCCTGATCCTCAGCGCGCCGATGGTGGCGGACGCGCTCGGCGTGCCGCGGGTGCTGGTGGAGTTCGCGCCGGTGGCGACCCCCAGCGCGCGCTTCCCCGCGGCCGGCGGTCCCACGGCCACCCGCGACCTCGGCGTGCGCAACCGGTCCACCTACGCCGTGCCGCGCTTCGCCGCGCGCCTCCTCGACGCCGACGTGGCGCGCGCCGCGGTCGAGCTGCCGGGCGGTCGTCGTCCTGCCGGGCGCTCGCCGTCGCGCGCGACGCTCATGGCCGTGAGCCCCGCGCTGCTGCCGCGGCCCGACGACTGGCCCGAGCGGGTGCACCAGACGGGGGCCTGGTACGAGGAGGCGCTGGCCCCGTCGCCGGAGCCGGTCGTCGGCGAGTTCCTCCGCGGCGGACCCGTCGTCGTCGCCTCCTTCGGATCCATGGCGACGGGGGACGCCGCGGCCCGGGGACGCGCGATCGTCACGGCCGCCCGCTCCCACGACCTCCGGGTGCTGCTGGTCACCGGGTGGGGCGGGCTCGCGCTGCCCACGGAGTGCCGCGGACCCGACGTGCTGGCGGTGCGGTCGGCGCCGTTCGACGCGGTGCTGCCGGGCGCGGCGCTCGCCGTGCACCACGGCGGGGCCGGCACATCCCACGCCGTCGCCCGGGCCGGCGTGCCCGCGGTGGTCGTGCCCGTGACCGCCGACCAGCCGTTCTGGGCCGCCCAGCTGCACCGGCAGGGGGTGGCCGCCGCCCCGATCCCGCGGCGCCGCCTGACGGTCGACGCCCTCGTGCCCGCGATGGGCGACGCCCTGTCCCGGCGCGATCGGGCGGCCGAGGTGGGCCGGCTCATGCGGCGGGAGCACGGGGTGCGGCAGGCGGTCGACGTGCTCGAGTCCCTCTGAGGCGACCTCCGGGGTGACGGGTGACGGTTGGCCGCACCGGGAGTTGACTCGGACGCGACGGATCGCGTGAGCGCCGCCCCGGCGCCCGATCCGCCCCCGCGGACACGAGGAGGAGCACCATGACCGATCGCTTCGACGGCAAGGTCGTCATCATCACCGGCGCAGGATCCGGCATCGGCGAGGCCACGGCCCGCCGCTTCGTCGCGGAGGGCGCGAAGGTCGTGATCACCGACAGCGTGGAGGAGAAGATCCAGGCGGTCGCCGCGTCGCTCCCCGCCGGCAGCGCCACCGCGCTCGTGGCCGACTCGTCGGTCTCGGCCGACGTGGATCGCGTCGTCGCCACGGCCGTCGAGGCGCACGGCCGGCTCGACGTGCTCGTGAACAACGCGGGCACGTTCCAGGCCGGCCCCATCGAGGGCATCACGGACGAGGAGTGGCACCGCGTCATCGACACCGACCTCGCGAGCGTCTTCTACGGCACGCGGGCGGCGCTCCCGCACCTGAGGGCGACGCGCGGATCCATCGTCAACGTCTCGTCGGTGTCCGGCCTCTCGGGCGACTGGCGCATGAGCGCGTACAACGCGGCCAAGGGCGGCGTGAGCAACTTCACGCGGGCCTCGGCGCTCGACCACGGCGGCGACGGCGTGCGGATCAACGCGGTCGCGCCCGGCCTCATCTGGACCGACCTCGTGGCCGGCAAGGAGGAGGACGAGGAGCTGATGGCGGAGTTCGCGAAGCGCATCCCGCTCGGGCACGGCGGCCAGCCGGACGAGGTGGCGGGCGTCATCGCGTTCCTCGCGAGTGCGGACGCGTCGTTCGTCACGGGCGTGGTGCTCCCCGTCGACGGCGGCACGATGGCCAGCAACGGGCAGCCCGCGCAGGCGTAGGGCGCGGGTCGAGCCGGGCGGATCCGCTCAGGCGGTGACGGGCGGGAGCTCGGCCACCGCGACCCGGTCGCCCGCGGCGTCGCGGATCTCGACGGCCGCCGCGTCCCGGCGCATCACGTCGGCGTTGAGGCGGCAGTCGATGCGGACGGCGGAGCCGAGCATCGTGCCCGACGCGTGCTCGCCGCCGGCCGCGTCGATCACGACCACGGAGAAGGAGTCGCCCGCGGGCAGGCCGTCGACCGACAGCAGGGTCTCGGTGCCCCAGGTGTGCGCGACGACGTCGCCCTCGACCTCGACGCCCGCGGGTGCTCCCGCGAAGGTCACGTCCTCGAGCGCGCCGAGGGTGCCGGCCGGGCCGGTCGCGACGTCGGCGCGCGGGGTCGCGAGGAACGCGCCGCCGGCCGCGCCGAGCGCGAGGCAGGCCGCGGCGCCCGCGATCAGGACCGCGGTGCGGCGGGGGCGCGGTCCGCGTGTCGCGCGGCGGGCCGCGAGGTCGTCGGGGGCATCGGGCGCATCGGGGTGCGGCACGGCGGTCGATCCCGCGTCCCCGGCGTCGCCGCGCCCGTCCGCGATGAGCCCGATCCGGCGCGTCAACTCGTCGCTCGGCGCGGCGTCCCGCCATCCGCCCACCCCGCGGATCGCGGCCGGCAGCCCGCCGAGCAGCGCGATCTCCTCGTCGACCGTCGGATCCGCGGCGCGCAGGGCGTCGAGCTCGGCGGTCTCGGCGGGGGAGAGGTCGTCGGCGAGGGCCGCGGCGATGAGCTCGGCCCGGCGGTCGTCGGCCTCCGCGGCCCGCGGCTCGCGCGCGCGGTCGTCCGGCTGGGACGGATCGGATCCGGGGGTGCGGTCGTCGGTCATGCGGGATCCACTTCGTCGAGATGCGTGCGGAGGGCGCGGAGCGCGTGGAACACGCGGGTCCGCAGGGTGGCGACGGGCACGCCCGTCGACGCCGACAGCTCCTGGTAGCTGAGGCCGGTGAGGTGCACGGCCACGACGGCCTCGCGGTGCGCGTCGCTGAGGCGCGCGAGCCCCTCGACGATGCCGAGCCGGTCGAGCGGATCCGCGTCGCGCGTGGCCTGCTCGGGCGCCTCCTCCTCGGCCACGATCCTCGGCGCGCGCGCCCGGGCGCGGTGCACGTCGAGGATCACCCGCCGCTCGATCGCGAACAGCCAGGTGCGCGCGCTGCCGCGCTCGCCGTCGAAGGAGTCGCGGGCCCGCCACGCGCGGAGGAAGGTCTCCTGCACGCAGTCCTCGGCGAGCTGGCGGTCCTGCAGGGCGTTGACCGCGAAGCCGAGCAGCGCGCCGCCGTGCTCCGCGAACGCCTGGCGCACGTCGAGCCCGGGCGTCGCTGCGCTCATCGTGCTCCGCTCGGAGGAAGGTGCCGGACGCGTCAGGACGAGCGCCATCGTGATCCCCTCAGACTAGGCGGGCCGGATGCGCGCCTCCCGGAGGGGGATACGTCGGGGGAGGGCCGCGCGTTCACCGGGATGGGGAGGAGGGGCGCCGGGCCTCGGGACGGGACGGGGCCCGGCGGTGCTGCCCCGCGGATCCCGCCGAGGGGATCCGGATCCGCGATGAACGCATCCCGCCCGCCGTGCGTATGCCCTGTCAGGAGCGGCGCCCGTCCGGGGTGCCGCCACCCACGAGAGGCTGCACGCGATGACGCACACGAGGCTCGTCCGGAACATGACCATCGGGGGCGCCGCCGCGGCCGCCCTCACCCTGCTCGCCGCCACACCGGCATCCGCCGAGACGAGCGTGCCCGAGCCCGACCGGTTCACGAGCGCGTTCACCGTGATGGCGACGCCCGACCAGGTCCTCAACGCCGACGGCGTCGCGACCCCCGGCGAGCCCGGCGCGACGGGCCGCTTCGATCTCCGCCTCGACTCCGCGTCGAACACCATCTGCTACGACATCACCCTCACGGGCGTCACCGGCGAGTACAAGAGCCCCGCGAAGACGGCGACGCACATCCACCAGGCCGCCGCGGGCAAGGCCGGCCCGCCGCGCATCGCGTTCCCCAACCCGGTGGACGCCGGCAACGGCACCCGCACGAGCTCCGGCTGCATGCAGGGCCCCTTCACCACCGGGATCATGAGCCCGCAGAACGCCGACACCGGCGAGGGCTTCACGGTCGCGCAGATCGAGGCCGACCCGTCCGCGTTCGCGGCCGACAGCCACACCGCGTCATTCGCGGCCGGTGCCGTGCGCGGCCAGCTGACCCAGGTGCCGGTCGGCGGCGTCGACACGGGCGCGGGCGGATCCGCGACCTCCGGCGTCGACGCCCTCCCGCTCGTCGCGGGCGGCACCGCGGTCGTGCTCGCCGCGGCCGGCGTCGTGCTGATGCGCCGCCACCGGGCCCAGGAGTCCTGATCCCCGTGCACCGCGGTCCGGCGGACGCGTCGCCCGCGCGGCGCGCCCGCCGGATCGTGGTGCTCGCGGCCGCGCTGATCCCGCTGGCCGCGCTGGCCGGATGCGCGCCCGCGGATCGGCCGCCGGCACCCGCGGCACCCGCCGCGTCCGCGCCTCCGACGCCCCCGGCCGCACCGAGCCCCGATCCGACGCCGACGACCTCCCCGCAGGTCGTGCAGGGCGTCGGCACCCTCCCGGCCCGCGTCGCGATCCCCGCCATCGACCTCGACCAGCCGCTCATCGACCTCGGCATCGCCCCTGACGGCCGCATGGAGGTGCCCGTCGACTTCGACGACGTCGGCTGGTTCACGGGCGGCGGCCGCCCCGGCGGCCGCGGACCCACGGTGATCGCCGCGCACGTCGACTCCCGCGTCGGCCCGGCCGCCTTCGCCCGGCTCGCCGAGCTCGGCGTCGGCGACGAGGTGGCGGTGCAGGACGTCGACGGCGGCACGACGCGCTACGCCGTGACCGAGGTCGCCGACTTCGCGAAGGCCGACTTCCCGACCGCGCGCGTCTTCGGCGCGCAGCCCACCGACCAGCTCCGCCTCATCACCTGCGGCGGGATCTTCGACCGCAGCGTGGGCCACTACGAGGACAACCGCGTCGTGTTCGCGGAGCCCGTGGGCTGACCGGGGGCGGCCGGTCCCGGTCCCCGGGCTCGGCTCCGCGCTCCGTCATCGAGCGTTCGGTCGGTGGACCGCAGCGGACCCGGTCGCATGCGGGAGGGCCACCGTAGGGTGGCGCCATGGACAGGGACCGGATCAGCGACCTCGCCCACGCGGATCACCCGATCGCGTCGCCGCTGAGCGATGACAGCGTCGACCGCCTCCTCGCTCGTGCGGTCGCCGGGCGGAGCGCGGTCCTCGACCTCGGGTGCGGGGATGGCAGCTGGCTGTTGCGGGCCCTGCGTCGCGAGCCGTCGCTCACCGCTGTCGGGGTCGATCACTCCGACGTCGGCTTCGACCGGGTGCGTGAGCAGGCCGAGCGCGAGGGTCTGTCCTCGCGCCTCGACCTCGTCCGCGCCGACGCCCGCACCTGGACCTCCGGCGACCGGTTCGACGTCGTGCTCAGCGTGGGCGCGACGCACGCCTTCGGGGGTCTCGAGCCGACCCTGGCCGCCATCGACGGGCACCTCCGCCCGGGTGGTCGTGCGCTCGTCGGCGAGTGCTTCTGGGAGCAGGAGCCGACCCCGCGGGTGCTGGACCTCCTCGGCGCGCAGCGTGAGGACTACGGCGACCTGGCGGCCACCGTGGAGGTCGCCGCCGCGAACGGGTGGGTGCCGCTGCAGGGGCACGTCAGCACCCTGGAGGAGTGGGACGACTACGAGTGGTCGTGGACGGGCGCACTCGCACGGTGGGCGCTCGACCACCCCGATGACCCCGACCGCGATCAGGTGATGACCGCGTCGGTCGAGCACCGGAGGGCGTGGTTGGAGGGGTACCGCGGCACGCTCGGCTTCCTCACCGTGCTCCTGGGTCGTCCGCCGGTCAGCTGAGGAGCTGCCGCGGGACGCATGCGGATGCGCCGCGACGACGACCTCGCGCCCGGGACGAGGGACGCCTCAGCGTCCTCTGCTTCCTTCCGCCCCGACGTCACCCCCCATGCGCTCAACGCCCGGTAGCGTGGCGTGATGGCCCAGGTGATCGTGTACGGACATCGGGCTTCCCTGGATGCGCGGCGGCAGGCGCTGTCGGACGCGATCCACGGCGCGGTGATGGTCGCCCTCGAGTACCCGGCCGAGAAGCGCTTCCATCGCTTCATCGGCCTCGCGCCGGCGGACTTCGTCCACCCCGCGGATCGAGGGGATGACTACACGATCATCGAGATCTCGATCTTCGAGGGGCGGACCGAGGCGGCCAAGCGCGCGCTGATCCGGGAGCTCTTCGCGCGCATCGCGTCCGAGGTCGGGATCGCGCCGCACAGCGTGGAGATCACGATCACGGAGACGCCGCGGGTGAACTGGGGCATCCGCGGTGTGGACGCCGAGGATCTCGCGCTCGGGTACACGGTGGACGTCTAGGCAGCACCTGCGGATCTGCCCGGGGAGGCATCCCTCACCGCACTCCGCTGGGCGGTGATGCGGCGCCCAGCGCTGCCATGATCGGCAGATGGCGCCGACGCTGCGGGATGTGCACTTCTGGCCGGACACCGGATGGCCGGACCATCGGTGGTACCCGTCGGACCTGGACGACGACACGTACGGACCGGTCCTCGACGTGGATGCGCTCCTGCGGGGGTCGAGGAAGGTCACCGAGCTCCTCGGTGAGCGCCTCGCGGAGGAGGGCATCACGATGCCGTTCGCGAGCATCCGCCTCATGCCCGGCCTGCCCTCCGCGAGCGGCGACCTGGAGGTCGAGGTCTCGGACCACATGGCCGGCGGCGAGGACATCGCGCACGTCCACGTGCCGGCGGGGTTCCACGACCTCGACGTCCGCGAGCGGGACGCGCTGGTGCTGCTCATGTGGCGGGAGACGCTGAAGCGGCTGGTGGCGCGCCGCGGCGGCGACCCTGCCGCCGTGGACCGCGCGGCCGACGCCGCCCGACGCGACGACTACGAGGTCCCGCGACACGGCCCGTGGAAGCAGGACCGCAGCCGATCCCGCCGCATGCGGCTGGTCGGTGTCCTCCGCGACGACGGGTTCCTCCGGCTGCGGGTGGAGGTGGAGGAGCTGCGGGGAGAGCGGTCGTCGCGGCTGTCGGACGAGATGGTCGGCGGGTCCTCGTACTGGTCGTTCGACCGTGCGGCGCGGAGCCTGCGGTGGACGTCGAGCACGACCGTGGAGGGGATCTCGGTCCCCGGGATCATCCTGGGCGACCGGGGGAGCTTCGCGTTCGACGTCGTCGCGGGTGCCGTCGGCGTGCGCGGCGGGCACGCGGATCCGCTGCCCATCGAGCCGACCGGCCCGGCGACGGCGATCGGCTTCCGCTTCGCGGAGAGGCCGGCTGATCACGTCGACGTCATGTGGGGGAGCGCCATCTACGACTTCGACGACGTCCCCGAGGAGTACGAGGAGGAGAGGGAGCGCATAGGCGACCTGCTGGAGTCGCCTGCGTGGCGGGGGTGGTGGAAGACGGTGGACGTCGACGAGGTGCGCTGCGTATTCGACTTCAGCGCCGAGAGGGCCTCATCGGTCGTGCGGTTCACGGGACGCGGGCTCAGCGTCAGCATCAAGCGCCCGACGGCGACGATCCCGACCGGGGCCGCCGGCGCGGAGCTCGCGCTCGCCGACGTGGAGGCGGTCCTCGACCGGGTCGTGACGCGCCGGAGGATCGGGCCGAGTCCGTCCCTGCGGTGAGGAGCGGGTGGTCCGGGAGGGACCGCCACCCGGACGCTCTTCCTGGCTGTCCGGCCGACACCCTGACATGCTCGCCCCATGGGACTGTCCGGAGCGCGCGTCACGCTCGACCGGATCACACCGGAGCTCGCCCGACGCATCGTCGATCGCGCCGAGGAGGCGGGGGACGACTGGGACGCGGAGTACCCGCTCGCTGACGAGCTCGACCCGCTGCGCGGACTGGCAGCGTCGACGGATCCCGACCCGATCTTCACCATGTACGTCATCAGGCGCTCATCCGACGGCCGCGCAGTAGGAGGCCTCGGCTTCTTCGGACCGCCCGACGAGGAGGGACGGATCGAGTTCGGCTACGGCCTCGTCGCCGGTGCCCGGAACCAGGGGCTGGCGACCGAAGCCGTGCAGGTCGCCCTGAGCTTCGCGGCACAGCATGGAGCGAGGATCGCCGCCGCTGACACCGAGGTGTCCAACGTGCCGTCGCAGCGGGTGCTCGCGAAGGCCGGCCTTCGGGAGACCGGTCGCGACGGATCACGCATCCTGTACGCGCGCGCCCTGTCGGCGGGCAGCTGAGCGCAGGCCCACGGCCGAGCCCGCGGCGGGCCGGAGGGGCGGGGAGACGCGTCGCCTGAGACAGGACCGGTCCTCTTCGTGCACCTATCGTTGCCGCATGACCCATCTGGAAGTCGACGGCGCAGCGCTCGCCTACCGGACGTCCGGCACCGGTCCTGCGCTCCTGGCCCCCGAGTGCAACTACTCCTGGACACCCGAGGTCGAAGCGCTGATGGCCGAGCACTTCACCCTCGTGGTCGCCACACCGCGCGACTACGGCACCAGCTCGCGCCCGGGTGCCCCCTACGACCCGCACGTCTGGGCGAGCGACATGCTCGCGGTGATGACGCACCTGGGACACGAGTCCTTCGCGGTGTTCGGGTACTCCTTCACCGGTGCGTTCGGCCCGTGGCTCGCCCTCGAGCTCGCCGAGCACGACGCAGTCACCGCCGTCGCCTCCGGCGGATTCCCCCTGCTGGGTGACTACGGCATCACGTCCCGCGACGTCGACGAGCAGATGGCGGAGATGGAGGAGGACGAGGACCTCTGGTCGGAGCTGAGCATGCGATTCGATCTGCGTGCCGGCGCCGCCTTCTACGAACGGCTCGCCACGCTCCCGCCCGACGCGCTCGTCGACCGGTCGCCCTGCCCGCTCTACTGCTTCTGGGGAGATCAGGACGTCGACGCGGTCGAGATGGTCATGCCCCACGCGGAACTCGCCGACGGTCTCACCCGTCGGGGGATCACCTGGAAGCAGTACCCGGGCATGGATCACGAAGCCCTCAGCGCCGACCTCGCCATGGCCTGGCCCGACGCGGAGGAGTGGCTCCTCGCGCACGCGGTGTCCACCTCTCGATGAGCTCATCGCGTTCCGATGGGGGATCGCCTGACGGGACACGACCGAGCTCGCGCTCCGGCCTTCGCTAGCCTCGAGGCATGCCCTCGCCGCACGACCACGTGGCCGCCATGACCGCACGCCTCACCATCGAGCCGCTCGCGCGTCGTGATGTCGATGCCTTCACCGGGTACCGCCGTGATCCGGAGGTGGCGCGTTACCAGTCGTGGGGGACCGCCTTCTCGCGAGCGGACGCGGAGCGCCTGGTCGCCGGTCAGCCCGACGGGCGTCTCCCATCGCCCGGCGGTTGGCTGCAGCTCGCCGTCCGCGAGACCGCCTCGGGTGGGCTCCTCGGAGACCTCGCGCTGCACGTGCTCGAGGATCAGCCCGGCACCTGCGAGGTCGGCGTCACCCTGGCCCGCTCGTCGCAGGGTCGAGGGATCGCCTCCGAAGCGCTGGGTGCGCTGCTGGACCTGGTGTTCGAGCAGGAGCGCGCGCACCGGGTGGTGGCCTCCTGCGACGCGCGCAACGAGTCGGTGGCGCGGCTGCTGGGGCGGCTGGGGTTCCGACAGGAGTCGCGGCAGGTCGACGCCGACTGGTTCAAGGGCGAGTGGACCACTCTCGACGGCTACGCCCTCCTCGCGAGCGAGCGGCCCGGGACGCCCCTCTGATCCGTACGGGATGACCGGCCGGAGGGCTGTCCGCATCGAGACGCGTCCTCGGGCAGCCCGGCACCCGAGGGCGGGGCCGCGGGCCGGCAGGGAGCCGGCCCGCGGCGCGCGCCTGCGCGGTCAGTCGCCGAGGGGCCACAGCCATTCGGCCTCGAGGTCGCCCTCGACGAGGTCCGCCAGCTTGCCGAAGTAGTCCTGCATGTGCGGCTGCTGCACGTGGCGCGCGATGTCCGCCCCCGATGACCAGCGCTCGTAGAACGCGAACGCCCCGGGCTGCTCCTTCGCGGTGTGGACCGTGTACTGCTCGTAGCCCTGCTCGGCGCGCACCGCCGGGATGATCGCGCGGATGGCGTCCTCGAGCTCCCGCTCCTTGCCGGCCTGGGCGCGGGCGAACCCGTAGACGGCCACCGGGGTGATCGAGGCCAGGACGTCGGCGGGCATCAAGCCGTCGGGGACGGTGTCATCGGTCGTGCTCATGGGGCTGCTTCCTTCGTGTCGCTGCGGTCCTGGGCGGGCGCCCGGACGATGACAACGCTAGGAGCGCTTGCTGGTGCGCTCAATGACCGAGACAGCCGGATCCATGTCCGGGAGGACCATCGAACGTGCCGTCCTGGTGCTCTGCGGCGCATCACCGTAGATTCGCCGCATGGACGTCCTCTCGCACGTGCTCGACGTCTCCGGCGTGCGGGGGAGCGCCGGCGCCCGGATCGCGGCGGGCGGCGACTGGGGCGTCGAATGGGTCCGCGATCGGGACGCCGTCGTCTACGCGGTCACGGCCGGCATCGCCTACCTGACCGTCGACGGCGATGCCCCTCGGCTCATGACGGCCGGCGACGTCGTCATCCTCGCGACCGGCGCCGCCCACTCCCTCTCCAGCGCGCCCGAGGTCGAGATCCACTCGTGCGACGTGGAGGCCGCCGACGACGCGCGCCGTCACGGTGGTCTGCTGCGCCTGGGGGACGGGGAGGCTCAGACGCAGATCCTCGGCGCGTCGTACTCCCACGACCCCGCAGGATCCACGCCCGTCCTCGCCCTGCTCCCGCCCGTGATCCACTTCCGGGCGCAGCAGCTGGACGGGAGCCTCGCCGACATCGTCCGGCTCCTGGCGCGGGAGCTGGCCCGTCCCGGCCTCGCGACCCATCTGGTCCTCGATCGTCTCGTCGACGTCCTCCTCGTGGAGATCCTGCGCACCTGGCTCGCCTCCTCCCCGGACGCCGGCGCCTCGTGGTGGGGCGTCCTCCGCGACCCGCTCCTGATGCGGGCCGTCACGCGGATCCATGAGGCCCCGGGTCATCCGTGGACGACCGAGGCTCTCGCCCGCGAGGTCGCGACGTCCAAGCAGACGCTGGTGCGCCGCTTCCACGCGTTCGCCGGCACCACGCCGGGCGACTACCTCACCCGCTGGCGGATGGACCTCGCCGCGCGTCGGCTCCGCGACACCGACGATGCACTCGAGGTGATCGCCGCGGATGTCGGCTACACCTCCGTCTACGCCTTCAGCCGGGCCTTCCGTCGCGAGCGATCGGTCCCGCCCGGGCGGTACCGGACGGAGTCCCGCGCGAGCGAGCGGCTGGCCTGACGGGCTAGCGGTCGAAGAAGTCGCCCAGCCCCGGGATCTGGAAGCCCTCGCCGAGCCCGCCGACCTGGTCGCCGATGCCGCCGACCTGGTCGCCGATGCCGGTGAGGTACTCCTCACCGCCCTGCGCGATGCCGTCCACGCCCTCGGACAGCCCACCGAGGTCGGGGAGGCCCTCGAGCCCGAAGCCCTCCGTGAGGCCGGCGAAGTCGATCCCGTCCGCCATCGCCCCCGACAGGAGCGGACCGGCCACGGCGCTGATCGCGGCGCCGGATGCGACCGCCACCGCCACGCCCCCGATCGCCGCCACGCCCGCCCCCGCAGCCGCACCGCCCGCGAACATGGCGGCACCGTTGCGGCTCCCTCGGTTCGACGTCCCATGGCCGCCGAGCACCCTCTGCATGAGGCCGGGTCGGCTGGTCTGCCCTCGGGTGGCCGCGCGGGCGAGGTCGGCGGCGCTGCCGCTGCGGGGCCGCTCATGGGCGGGGAGCTCCTCGGTCAGACGTGCGAGGACGAGCTCGCGCTGCGCGGGGGTGAGGCGCTCGAAGGCGTCCCGGTGCACCTGCTCGAGCTGCTCCGGTTCCGCCGTGCGGAGGAGGTAGTCGTACTTGCCGAGCGCGATGCGGTCGGCCTCGGTCACCTGGGCGGCCTGGCGCTGGCCGTACTGCTGGGGGCCGGCCTGGCCCTGGCCGTACTGCTGCTGGCCGTACTGCTGCGGGTCCGGGTGTCCGGCGTCCCGCTGCCCGTGGACCTGCCCGGTCCGGGGGCCACCCACCTGATCGCGCGGAGTGCGCTCGTCCCCCGTGAGCTTGTCCGCCGCGGACCGGACGACGCTGCGCCAGTCGGTCTCACCGCCGCGCGAGGGCTGCTGCCGGTCCTGGCTGGAGGAGGAAGAGGAGTGGTCGCCGAGCGCTTTCGCGGCAGCACCGAGGAGACGGCGGAAGTCAGGCATGCGCATCATCCTGCTGTGCGGTGCTGTGTGGAACCCGGGGCGCGCGTCCTGCGCCAGCGTCCGCGTGGCCCGCGATCCGCGCGTCATGCGGTGGCGGCGTCCGGTCGAGGATCCCCTCGTCGGCTGAAGGAGCGGTCCCGCACCTCGCCGGTGTCGGGCTCGTCATCCCCCGCCCGAGCACGCCGGCATCGGCGCGACGAGGTCCTCGCGCGTCGCGGAGGACCTCGACGCGACCTGTCGGATCCCGCGGCCCGCGGACCCGCACCGGACCCCTCAGGCGGCCGGGCCCCCGACCCCGTCGTCACCGGCGACGTCGTCGCGCAGCCCCGCGCGCAGCCGCGCCGTGCGCTCGCGCACCAGCTCGAGGCGGGCCTCGTCGAGCACGGCGGTCGCGGCCAGCGCGCGTCGGCCCACCAGCGCGACCCGCACCAGGACGACGAGCGCGACCGCCACGAGGGCCACCAGGACGGTGCCGAGGAGCAGCGGGATCGACCAGACGAGGTCGTAGAAGCTGGGCGCCAGGATGGTCGCGTTCGCGCGGTCCATGCTCATGCGCAGGCTCACGCGACCGGGCCGACCGGGCCGACGGGACCGTCGGTGCCGCCGCCGGGCGCGTACGGGCCGCCGTCAGCCTCGCCGTCGCCGTCGTCCGCCTGGAGCCGCGCGGTCTGCTCGCGGATGAGCTCGAGCCGCGCCTCCTGCAGCTCGGTCGTGACGAGCAGCGCGCGCCGGGCGGTGAGCGCCAGGCGGATGAGCACCACGAGCGCGAGCACCCCCAGGGCCACGAGCGCGAGGATCACGAGGATGTAGAGGGCGATGCCGATGCTGGCGCCGGGGGAGGAGATCATGCCCCGACGGTAGCGGCCGGGCGGCCGCCCGCGGGGAGGATGCACCCGCCCGGGGGTGGACGCCGTCGGGTCCCGTTCCGTGGAGGAGCCGGCCCATCGAGGGCCGGATGCCCGGGTCGGCGCGCCGTCACGCGCGCGCCCGCGCGGGCCCGGTCGTCGGCGAGGTGGCTGATCCCGCGCCGCCGCATCCCCCTGCGCGGATCCGCCTCGCACGGGGGCGTAGCGTGGGGACGCCCCCTCCCCGCGCACGACAGGAGTCCCCGCATGCCCACCGTCCTCCTCACCGGATTCGAGCCCTTCGACGGCGACACCAGCAACCCCTCGTGGACGGCCGTGCAGGAGGTGCGCGACCGCTGGGACGGCGACGCGGAGATCCAGGTGCGCCAGCTCCCCGTCGACTTCGCGAAGGTCGACGACGCGCTGCGGGCGGCGCTCGCCGAGGTGGATCCCGACGTCGTGATCTCCGTGGGCCTCGCCGGCGGCATCGAGACGCTCGAGGTCGAGCGCATCGCCATCAACGTCGACGACGCCCGCATCCCGGACAACACGGGCTTCCAGCCCATCGACGAGCCGGTGGTCGACGGCGGTCCGGCGGCCTACTTCAGCACCCTGCCGATCAAGGCGGCCGTCTCGGCGGTGCGCACGAAGGGCATCCCCGCGGTCGTCTCGCAGACCGCCGGCACCTACACCTGCAACCACGTCTTCTACCTGCTGATGCACGAGCTGCGCGAGCGCCCGGGCACCCGCGGCGGCTTCGTCCACATCCCGTACTCCACGGAGGAGGCGATCGGCACCGACCGCCCCTACATGCGCATGGACCAGATCGCGACGGCCCTCACGGCCGTGGTGCGGGCGACGCTCCAGAACGCGACCGACGTGAAGGTGGGCGGCGGGTCGCTCGACTGACCCGCGGCGGGATCAGGCCCGCGGCGGCGTCGGGTCCGCGACCGGATCAGGCCCGCGCGTCCGCCCCGCGCACCCGCGTCATCAGCACGAGCCCCGCGAGCAGCACGATCACGATGCCGATGATCCCGTAGCGCGTGTCGCCCGTGATGGCCACCGCGATGCCGAACAGGCCCGGCGCGAGGAAGCTCACCGCGCGGCCCGTGGTCGTGTACAGGCCGAACATTTCGCCCTCGCGGCCGACGGGGGAGATGCGCGCGAGGAACGTGCGGCTCGACGACTGCACCGGCCCCACGAACAGGCAGAGGAAGAGGCCCGTCGCCCAGAAGCCGGCCTTGGCGTCGCCGACGAGGAGCACCGCGGATCCGCCGACCACCAGGCACGCGAGCGACACGAGGATGACGGGCTTCGCGCCGAACCGGTCGTCGAACCAGCCGGCCGCGAAGGTGCCGATCCCGGCGACCACGTTGGCCGCGACGCCGAACAGCAGCACCTCCGTGGTCGAGAAGCCGAAGACCTGGGCCGCGATGATCGCGCCGAACGTGAACACGGCCGCGAGCCCGTCGCGGAACACGGCGCTCGCGAGCAGGAACACGATCACGCGGGGCGACTCGCGCCAGAGCTCCGCGATGCGGCGGAACAGGATCCGGTACGACTCGAGCGCGCCCTGCCGCTTCCGCCCCGGCGCCGCCGGGATCTCGGGCACGCCCACGAGCACCGGGATCGCGAACACGGCGAACCAGATCGCGGCCACGAGGATCGCGATGCGGACGTCGAGCGCGCCGCCCTCCGCGCCCGACGGCAGCCCGAGGAGGCCGGATGCGCCGGCCGTGCCGAAGTCGAAGAGGAACAGCGCGAGCAGCAGCGCCAGCAGCACGATCCCGCCCACGTAGCCCATGCCCCAGCCGAGGCCGGAGACGCGCCCGACCGTGCGCGGCGTGCTGACCTGCACGAGCATCGCGTTGTAGTTGACGCTCGCGAACTCGAAGAAGACGTTGCCGGCGGCGAGCAGCGCAGCGCCGATCCAGAGGACGGAGGGCACGGGCTCGACGAGCACCATCCCGAGCATCGCGAGCACGACGACGCCCGTGTTGATCCCGAGCCAGAGGCGGCGGCGGCCGGATCCGTCCGACCGCTGCCCGAGCACGGGCGCGAGCACCGCGATGAGGAGGCCCGCGATGGTCAGCGCGAGCGAGATGACCCCCGAGGTCTCGGCCTTCGCGGCGACCAGCGCGGGGTTCCGGGTGTCGTCGCCCGCCGCCTCGACGATCGCGGGGTCCACGAACAGGCTGCTGGCGAGGTACGTGCTGAAGACGAAGGTGGTGACGACCGCGTTGAAGGCGGCGGATCCCCAGTCCCACAGCGCCCACGCAGCGACGCGTCGGCGGGGAGGGGCGGCGGGCTCGTCGATGCGTCCGGGCGCGGCGGTGCTCATGGTCGCAACCTAGCGGGTGGGCGTGTCGCGCCGGGGTCGTGCGGCCGACCGCCCCGCCCTACGCTGGCCGGATGGACGGACCCCTCGCCGGCGGCAACATGAACCGCGTCGTCCGCGAGGGCGACACCGTCCTCCGCGACGCCGGGCCGTGGACCCCCACCGTGCACCGGTACCTGCGGCACCTCGCGCTCGCCGGCGTGGAGGGGATCCCCGAGCCGCTCGGCGTCGAGGGCGGGCGCGAGCGCCTGTCCTTCCTCCCCGGCGACGTGCCCGTCTACCCGCTGCCCGCCTGGATCTGGGCGGACGACGTGCTCGTGCAGGCCGGCCGTCGCCTCCGCGAGCTGCACGACGCGAGCGTCGGCTTCGCGCTCGACGGCGCGGTCTGGCAGTCGCCGACGAGGGTGCCCGCCGAGGTGGTGTGCCACAACGACTTCGCGCCGCACAACCTCGTCTTCGCCGACGGCCGCCTCACGGGCGTGATCGACGTGGACATGTGCTCGCCCGGCCCCCGCCTCGGGGACATCGCGTACCTGGCCACGCGCGCGGTCCCGCTCACGGGCACGACCCCGGCCGGCGCGCCCGGCACGGACGACGCCCGGCGCCGCGTCGCGCTGCTGCTCGACGCGTACGGATCCGCCGCGACGTGGACCGACGTCCTCCGCGTCGCCATCCTCCGCCTGCACGACCTCGCGGGCGTCTCCGACGCGAAGGCCGACGAGCTCGACGCGCCGCACCTGCGGGACGACGCCGCGCACTACCGGGACGACGCCGCGTTCCTCCGCGGGATCCTCGACGCCGAGCGCGACGCCGAGCGCGACGCCTGAGCCCTCAGCCGCGCGCGATCCGCTCGGCGATCTCCCGCAGCACGTCCGCGTCCTCGTACGCCAGG
The DNA here is from genome assembly GCF_030816895.1 of Clavibacter sp. B3I6. Taxonomy (NCBI): domain Bacteria; kingdom Bacillati; phylum Actinomycetota; class Actinomycetes; order Micrococcales; family Microbacteriaceae; genus Clavibacter; species Clavibacter sp. B3I6. The sequence continues at coordinate 2,166,453 of NZ_JAUSYL010000001.1, read as the reverse complement.
TCCATCCCGACGGCCTCGGCGACCGGGAACCACGCCACGCGCTGCCCCTCCGTGAGCCGGATCTCCTCCGCCGGCACGTCGAGCCGCGCGGTGAAGGTGTGCTCGACGCCGTAGGAGCGCGTGCGCGTCATGAGGTGCGTGACGTCGGCCGGCGCCATCTCGACACCCAGCTCCTCCGCGACCTCCCGCACGATGCACGCGAGCGGCGTCTCGGGCGGCTCCAGCATCCCGCCGGGGATCGCCCACATGCCGGGGAAGGGGATGGCGGGGATGTCGTCGCGGAGCTGCAGGAGGATCCGCCCGGTCGCGTCGACGAGCACCGCCTGGCAGCCCGCGGGCAGGGCGTCGCCGTCCGTCACGCGCGCGCGCCCGCGGAGGGGGAGGGGCCCGCGTCCGGCCCGTCGATGGTGTGCGCGGTCATGGCGACGGCGGCGCGCGCGATGTCCTCCGCCGTCTCCTCCGTGCCGAGCGCGGGGGACGCCCGGAGCGCGACGGCGGCCGCCTCCCGGTAGTCGTCGGTCATGCGCGCGAGCGTCCTCCGGCCGGCGTCGGTGAGCTCGAGGAAGACGCTGCGGCGGTCCCGGGGGTTGGGCACGCGACCGAGGTGGCCGGCGCCGACGAGCCGGTCGATCACGGCGGTCACCGCGCCCGTGCCCATGGAGATCTCGGAGGCGAGGTGCTTCGGGGTCATGCGGCCGAGGTCCCCGACGACGCCGATGACGGTCAGGTCGGTGACGTTCACGCCGATGTCCTGCGCGATGCGCGTGCGCAGGTGCCGTTGCGCGGTCTCGATCATGTGCAGCGCGTTCGCGAGCTCCTCCACGGCGGCGGCGTCGTCGCGGCGGGGAGCGTGTCTCTCCGGGGTCATCGTCGGGTGTCCTGTGTCGTGGACCGGGCAGGGTCCGTGGGCGGTCCAGAGACTGTATCCCGCCCGTGCGCGCTCCCGTCCCCGGAGCGAAGGGGTTGGCCCCCGCAGTGGGGGGTCGCACGGATCCCGAGTAGCTGTACATTCGAGTTACTTGCAAAGCGAGTCACCGGTCTTCTCCTCCGGGGGCTCACCCAGTCCCCTCCTCCCCACTCACACCCGGAGCCACACCATGTCGAACCACATCGCCCCCGCCGCCAAGACCCGCCGCGTCCGCTTCGCCCCCCTCGCGATCGCGACCGGCGTCGCGGCCGCCGTCCTCCTCTCCGTCTCGATGTCGGGCACGCTGTCGGGCTTCGTCGCCTCGATCACCAACGACACCAACACCGCGGCCTCCGGCTCGCTCGTCATGCAGGAGTCGCAGGCCGGCGCCAACGGCGCCCCGACCGTGACCTGCCTCAGCACGAGCACCGCGACCGGCGTCGACGCCAACGCCGCGACCTGCTCCACCATCAACAAGTTCGGCGGCTCGACCACGATGATCCCCGGCCAGACCGTCACGAGCGTCGTCAACATCAAGAACGTCGGCACCTCCAAGGCCGCGACCTTCACCCTCACCCCCGGCGCCGTGTGCGCGCAGACCAAGAACGGCACCGTCAACGGCACCGCGACCGACTTCTGCTCCAAGCTGAACGTCGTCATCACCTCGGGCGGCGTCAACGTCTTCACCGGCACCGCCGCGACCCTCGCCGGCTCGCCCGCCAAGACCCTGACCGCCCTCGCCGCCGGCGCCAGCAGCGACTTCACCTTCGCGGTCACCCTCGACAACTCGGCCGGCAACACGTACCAGGGCCTCGGCGCCTCGCTGCCCCTCACCTGGTCCTTCGCCTCCTAGTCCTACCCCGCACGACCACCGCGGGGCCGCCGCACGGCGGCCCCGCTCTCGTCCCATCCGGACCCACTGACACGGGAGGTGCATCATGACCGACATCCAGGACCGCGACGTCGCCACGGCGATCGACGCGCTCGAGCTCGACCTCGAGCTGGATGCCGTCGCGGAGGACGTGCACCTCACCACGACCGCCCCCGTCCTCCCGGCGCGCGGCGCGGCTCGCCGCGCCGCGCGCACCTCCCGCTCCTTCCGGCGACGCACCGTCGTGATGTGGACCGCCACGGTCCTGCTCGCGCTGATGGTCGCCGCGACCCTCCTCTTCCAGGCCTCGGGCGGCCGCTGGTTCGTCGTCCAGACCCCCTCGATGGGCACCACGGCCCCGGTGGGCGCGCTGCTGCTCACCACCCCCGTCCTCGTCGAGGACGTCGAGGTCGGCGACGTCGTCACGTTCCACCCCTCCACGACCCCCGACGAGACCTACACGCACCGCGTCATCGGCGTCGGCGCCGACGGGCTCACCACGCGGGGCGACATCAACGGCGCCACCGACCCGTGGAAGACCGACCAGGCCCACCTCCTCGGCGAGGCGACCACGATCCTCCCCGGCTTCGGCTGGCTCGCCCGGGGGCTGCCGCTGTTCGTCGCCGGCCTCGTGATCGTCACGATCCTCACCCGCCTCATCGGATCGCCCACGCACCGCGCCTCGATGCGCATGCTCGGCGGCTCGCTCGTCGCGGCCCTCACCGTGTTCCTGCTGAAGCCGTTCGTCGCGCTGGTCGTCCTCGAGGCCGTCACCCGCGGCTCCGACGTCCGGGCCAGCATCGTGAACACCGGCCTCCTCCCCATCCGCGTCGCGGTCGAGGGCGGCACGCACGTGACCCTGGCGGCCGGCGAGGTCGGCAGCGTCACCGCCCCCGTGGGCGCGACCGGGCAGTTCCACGACATCACCTCCGTGCTCGACCTGCCGGTCTGGGGCTGGGTCGTCTTCTTCGGCGTCTGCGCCGTCCCCCTCCTCTACACGCTGGTCGTGGGCCTCCCGTCCGGCGAGGAGCGCCGCGCATGAGCGTCGTCGCCCGCCTCCTCGGCCGCCGCCTCGGTGTCGATGCCAGCGCGCCGCCGGCGACCCCGCGTCGCGCGTCCCGCCGCGCCGGCATCTCCGCGTCGGTCTCGGCCGTGGCACTCGGCGCCGTCCTGCTCCTCGCTCCGGGGACGAACGGCGCGTACACGGCGTCCATCACCAACTCGAACAACAGCGCCGCCTCGTCCGCAGCGTCCTTCACCTGCACCAGCGCCTTCGCCGCCGACCGGGCCAGCGCCCTGTTCGCGTACCCGCTGAACGAGGCGGGCGGATCCACCACGGCGCGGGACGCCGCCTCCGGCACCTACCCCGGCACGTACCGCGGGAGCATGACGAGCACGACGACCACCCCCCAGGCCTGCCCGCGCGACGCCGGCGGCGCCTACGCGCTCAACGGCAGCACGAGCTCCCTCACCAACGCGCTGCAGCAGCAGGGCCTCGCGACCTTCAGCACCGAGGTGTGGTTCCGCACCTCGGTGAAGGGCGGGAAGCTCATCGGCTTCGGCAACTCCGCGACGGGATCGTCGTCGTCCTACGACCGCCACACCTACGTCTCCAGCACGGGCCAGCTCGTGTTCGGCACCTACTCCGGCGGGTACCAGACCATCACGACCGGCGCGAACGTGAACGTCGCGGACGGTGCCTGGCACCACGCGGTCTCCACCATGTCGCCCACCACCGGCATGACGCTGTACCTCGACGGCGCCCGCGTCGCCGGCAGCACCGCTTCCACGGCGGAGAGCTTCACCGGCTACTGGCGGATCGGCTACGACAACACGTCGGGCTGGCCCAACGCGGGCAACGCCTACTTCACGGGCAGCATGCGCTTCGCCGCGGTGTACCGGACGGCGCTCACCGCCGCGCAGGTGCAGAACCACTACACCGCAGGTCGCTGACCCCGTCCGCGGCCGGTGTCAGCTCCCGGCCGCGGACGGCACCACGTCCCAGTGCTCGCGGATGAGCCCGCCGTCCACGCGGAAGATGTCCGCCGCCACGAACGGGTCGTCCGCCTTCGCGCCCACCGGCTGCGAGAACGTCCACACGAGGTCGTCGTCCGCGAGGGAGATGACCGACTGCTGCGCGGGGAACGGCGCCCCGCCGGAGAAGAGCGCCTTCAGCGCGGCGGTGCCGTTCGGCGCGACCGGGTTGTGCTGCAGGTACGCCGGGTCGAAGGAGCGGTCGAGCACGCTCGCGTCGTGATCCCGGAAGAGGGTGTCGTAGGCGCCGACGGCCAGCTGCCGGTCCGCCTCCTCCTGCTGCTCGGTCGGCTCGGGCGCGTCGGCCGGGCCCTGGTGCAGGTCGCTGAACATCGTGTTGACGTTGCCGCTCGCGGGCGTGCCCGGGGCGATCGGCTGGTCGAACGACCAGATATCGGTGATCCTGCCGTCGGAGAGCCGGAAGAGGTCGACCGCCGCCTCGCCCGTGCGCTCGTCGGCCGGATCGGGGGCGACCTGCCAGTGGACGGCCACGAGGTCGCCGTCGGCCGCGATGCGCTTGATCACGGCCTGCGCGCCGGGGACCCGCTGGTGGGCGGCGGCGAACCCGTCGAGCAGCCCGCCGGGGCCGGCCGTCGCGCCCGCGCCGTGCGCGACGGCGTTCGGGGCGACGGCGGCCTGGGCGGCGGCTCGGGCGGCGTCGGAGGCGGGGTCGGGGAACGCGTCGGCGAACAGCCGCGCGACCGTGTCCGCGTTGCGGTCCTCCGTGGCGGAGTCCGTGCGGTCGGCGGTCGTGCCGCCGTCGCCCGCCGGGGCGGTGGCGACGGCCGCGCGGGCGTCGGGGGCGGCGTCGGGGGCCGCGGGGGTCGAGCCGGCAGCCGTGCAGCCGGCGAGGACGACGACGCCGGCGAGGGCGGCGGCGCCGCGGAGGAGCAGGGAGGCGGGGTTTCGTTGAACGTTCATGCACGCACCCTGCGGGCCGCAGCTGGGAGGGTCCGATGTGGAGGGATCGGGCGCTGATCGGGCATCGCTGCTACGGGCGCGGTCCCGATGCGCGGCGGTCCGGCGTCCCCGCCCGCCTGATGGACCGTCCGTTCCGAACGTCAGGCGCCGGGACCGAGTCGCCCGGCAGGGGCTCCCTCGCCGCGCATGCGAGGGGGCCCCGCTCGGCTCGGCGGGATCCGGCTCGCTCGGTCCGGGATCCGGCTCCCCCTGCATGCGCCGGGCGCACGACGAACGGCCCGGCGTCGAGGGCCGGGCCGTTCGCGTGGTGCTGTCCCGGCGTGTGCCGGGTGGGTGCTACTTGGTGTTGACGGTGATCTTCGCGATGCCGACGACGAGCTCGTCGGTGACCGCGTCGGTGCCGAATGTGCTGTTCAGCAGGGCGGCGGCGTCGGGGCTGACCTTGACCGTGGTGCCCTCGAGGACGGCGTTGTCGCCCTCCATCGCGAGGGGCTTCAGGGTCGTGCCGTCGAGGTTGAAGATGTAGACGTCGTTCATGATCTCGCCCTCGCCGACCTGGACCGAGCCCGTGAGGCGGCTGGTGCCGGGGTCGATGACGAAGTCGGTGAGCTTCACGACGGTCTCGCCGGCGGTGAGGCTGATGCCGGAGCCGTCGTGGTCGATCTCGCCCTGGACGTAGGGGCGGTAGTCCATCTCGGGGTCGTAGTAGTCGACGTTGCCGCCGGTGATGGGGAACGCGAGGGTGCCGGTGGCGGCGTCGAGGGTCGCGCCGCCGATGACGCCGGGGGTCAGGCCCAGGGTCGTGAGGGCGCTGGCGAAGCCGGCGTCGAGGGTGACCTTGGTGTCGACGCCGGTCAGGGTCGGGATCGACGCGAGCGGCGTGGGGTCGGCCTCGGTGGTGGCGGACGCGGACGGCGCGGCGGAGGACGAGGACGACGGGGTCTCGGCGGGGGTGGAGCAGGCGGCGAGGCCGACGATGAGGAAGCCGGCAGCGGTGAGGCTGAAGACGGACTTGGTGAGGTTGCGCATGATGGATCCTTACGGTCGGGGCGGCCGACGTGGTCGCCGGTTGGAGTCGCAAGGTCCTTCGGCACCCCTCGCCGAGGGGTTGGGTCCGTGATGCATCCGTGACCTGCCGCACAGGCGGCCGTGATGTCCGGCAGATGCGGCGCCCGGCGCGCCGGCACCGGAGGTGATCCGCATGGACCGCCGTCCGGATGCGTCAGCGCTGGATGCCGGGACGCTGGATGCCGTCCACCCGCAGGGTCACGGATCCGGTGACGCCCTGCGCGGTCGGCGGCGCCGAGGTGGGCAGGCGCACCGTCAGGCGCAGGTGGTCGCGGCCGCCCACGGCGAGGGCGGGGGATCCCGGCACGGTGACGCGTCCCGCCGCGGGACGGTCGGAGACGACGGAGGTGGTCGTGCCGGAGCACACGGCGGTGCCCGGCGCACCCGTCCACGCCACGGAGCAGCGGTCGAGGGCGATCTGGAGGCCGTCCGACGTGCTCGCCACGGCGGTGCCGCCGACCGTGAGGAGCAGCTCGGCGGCGGCGACGGTGCCGGTGTTCGCCAGGTCGATCAGCCGGACCTGCGCCTCCCCGGGCCGGAGGCCCGTGACGGGGACGGACAGCTGGTCCGCTCCGCCGGCGCCCCAGTCGAGCTCCACGGCGCCCGCGGAGACCTCGACCGTGCCCGTGTCGCGGTCGGCGAACACCGCGTAGGCGCCGCCCGCCGCGAGCAGGGCGGCGACGACGGCGGCCGCGGCGACGAGGATCGGACGGGCGCTGCGGGAGGCGCGGCGGTGCGGGTGCGCGGAGCGCGGTGCGGGTCGGGCTGCGCGACGGACGGCGCGGTGGCGCGGCATCGGGCCCGTCATGGCGTGGGCTCCGCGACGTGTGCAGGCACGTGCTCGGACGGCCGCATCGGCGCCTCGACTGCGGCGGCGGCGGCGGCGGCGGTGCGCGGCGGACGTCGCCACACGGTCACCAGCGCCCATGCCGTGAGCCCCGCGCCCGCGGCTCCGAAGGCGAGCATCCGCACGGTCGGGTCGCCGAGTCCCACGGCGGGCCAGCCGACCAGGGGGACGACGCGGTCCAGGCGCTGCACCTCGTCGTCGGAGACGGTCACGATCCAGGGGTCGGCGGCCGGGTTGTTGTCGCCCTTCGTCTCCATCACCAGGAGCTCGGGCGACCAACCGCGCAGCCGCTCGCCGTCCTCGGGGCCGTAGACGCGGATCACGCGGTGGATGACCCGGACGCGGGGCCCGGTCGGCGCGGTGAACACCACGACGTCACCGACCGCGACGTCGGCGCGCGCGACGGGCTCGGTCACCGCGAGCGAGCCGACGGGCATCCCGGGCGCCATGGAGTCCGAGAGCACGGGCACGAAGCGCGCGATGCCCAGGGCGGAGAGCCCGACGACCCCCACGACGACGAGCACGAGGGCGACGGTCACGAGGCCGCCGAGCACCCGGAGGAGACGGCGGTCGGGCGTGGCACGTCCGGCTCGTGCCGTGCGACGGCTCACGAGCCGGCCTCCTCGGCGGCACGGCGGCGGCGGGAGGCGAGGACGAGGAGGCCGCCCGTCGCGAGGGCGATGAGGGCGCCGGCGACGGCGGACGCGATGTCCCGTCCGGTGACGGGCAGCGGGGCGCGAGGGCCGCGGGTCTCGCCGCCGGCCGCCACGGGACCGGCGTCCGGCGCGGGAGCGCCGGGCGGGCCCGCTCCGGGACCGGGGTCGGTACCCGGGCCTCCGGGTGCGGGGGAGTCGTCGAGGAGCGAGAACGTCACGCGGATCGCCCCGTCGGTGTCCTCGAGGTCGTTGCCGGCGGACGCGGGGAACAGGACGCGGACGCCGACGCCGACGGTGGCGCCCGCGTCCAGCGGGATGCTGGTGTCGAGGCGGCCGAGCGTCGCGGCGGGGCCGGAGCCGAGGACGCGCAACGGGCCGCGGCAGAGCGGCGGGCTCGACGAGGGGGCGTAGCCCGCGGTGCAGAGGCTGACCTCCAGCTGGATCCCGTCGCGGACGTCGGCGGTGAGCGGTCGGTCGCCGAGGGCGTCCAGGTGCACGGACAGCGGGGAGCCGTCGGCGGTCGTGTTGGTGACCTCGGCGGCCCAGTCGAGGGTGTCGCCGGGGGCCAGGTCGTGGAGGCGCAGATCGGATCCGGTGAGCTCGCGGACCAGGAGCGATCCCTCGGAGGAGGAGGAAGAGGAAGAGGAGGCGGTCACGGCGGACGCCGGCGCGGCGGGCACCGCCACCGCGCCCACGGCCACGGGCAGCGCGAGGCACAGCGCGGCCAGGGCCGGGGGTGCGGTGCGTGCGCGCATGGGGATCCTCGGGTGCGGATCGGCTGCCGCCGGGGCGGGCAGGGAAGGAGGGGGGCACGGTCGGGCCCGGCGCGTGCCGGGCCCGACCGCGTGATCAGCGCTGCAGGCCGTCGCGCTGGATGGCGGCTGCGGTGAACGTGAGGTCGGCGCTCGCGTTCTCGTAGTCGTTGTCCGCGGTCGTCGGCAGCTCCAGCCGCATCAGGGTGTTGAGCGCCACGTCGGCCGTGTCGCTCGGGAAGGTGCCGTCGGCCGTCGGCGTCACGCCGAAGTCCGCCGGCGTGAAGTCGACCGCGCCCGCGACGCCCAGGATGGTGTCGAGGGTGCCGGTGCTCGTGACCTGCTCGGTGCCGGAGCAGTCGTACGGGCCGACCTCGGTGGTCGTCGCCGTCGTCCAGACGCCGCCGACGCACGTGACGAGGTCGTAGGTGAGGCCGTCCGGGCCGGACACCAGCGACTCGCCGCCACCCGTCAGGGCCGGGTCGTCCGTCCCGGCCGTCTCCGCGGTCACGTCGTAGTAGAAGCGGACGGACTGCACGAGGTCGCCGTCGTTGCCGGCGTCCGGCAGCGCCAGCGTGATCGGCCGCTCGACGGTGTCGCCGGGCGCGATGTCCGAGACGGTGTACTCGCCGGTGGCGATGATGTCGAGCTGGCCCGCGTCGACGTCGAGCGTCGCGGTGTCGGAGTCGGTGAAGATGGCGAACGCGCCTGCCGTGAGCGCGCCTCCCAGGACGACGATCGCGCCGGTGGCGGCGATCTTCTTCCAGGGGCGGCGGTGCTCGGGTGCTGTCGTGGTCATGATGGTGGTTCCTCTCGGTGATCGGTTCGGTGCTCGGTGGGTGCTGTGGTGGATGGCCCCGGAGGGCCGTGCTCCGCGACCCGCGGTCGGCTGCGGAGCGGGGGGATCGGGGGCGGGGGCGGCATCAGCAGCCCGCCGCGGAGACGGCCGCCGGTTGCGTCACGGCGGCGGTGGGGGCGCTCGCGACGCCGAGCCACCGGTGGAGGTCGGGTCGGACGCGCCACTGGTAGGAGCGGGACTCGCCGACCCGGCCGTCGGAGAACGTCGTGGCGGCGGCGCCGAGACGCGCGACCGTGATCCAGGCGCCCGGTGTGGCCCCGGCGAGGCGGCGCTCGACGAGCCAGTCGGTCGTGCCCGCGGTCGGCGACCAGGCCAGCGCGGTCACCGGCCGGCCGGCCACGCAGGACGCCGTGGCCTGCGTCACCGTCGTCGTCGAGGTCCAGGCGCCCGTGGCCGCGGCGAGGGCCGCGTCGTCGCGGTCGGTGAAGCCCCGGGGGGCCAGCGGTCCGGGATCCACGAACACCGTGACGGTGGACGCGGCGGCGAGCCCGGTGCCGGGTGCGGCGGGCCGGTCGGTGATCGCGTAGGGGATCGCCACGGATCCGGTCCAGCCGTCGGCGGGCGGCGTGTAGGTGCAGGCGGTCGTCGTGCAGGAGAAGGCGCCGCGGAGCCCGGCGGGGGGCGTCGCCCCGGTGATCGCCAGCGCGTCGCCGTCCGGATCCGTGTCGTTCGCCAGGGGCTCGACGGTCACGGCGGGGCCGCCCGTGGTCGCCACCAGGCGGTCGGCGCGCGCCACCGCGACCCTGTCGACCGGCGTCACCGTCACGGTCACCCGCACGTTCCAGGAGCCGGCCGTGCTCGAGAGCGCGTAGTCGAAGACATCGACGCCCGTGAACCCGAGGGCGGGCCGGTACGTGCAGCGCCCGCGCTCGGTGCCGGCGTCGGCGCACGTGACCCCGCCGGCAGACGGCGACGCGGGGACGGGGCCGGACGCCCCGCCCACGAGCCGGGGCGTCGCGGAGAGCTGCGCTCGGCTGAACGTCGCCCCGACCGCCGCGCGCCCGTCGTTCGCCAGGACGTCGATCACCACGGCGGTGTCCTGCGGCGTCGTCGCGGCGTCCGGGAGCGGATCCGGCACGATCAGCACCGTCGCCGTGGCTGTGCGGGTGAGCGCGGCGCCCGTCGACGTGGTCGCGGACGCGGTGGCGGTGTTCTGCACGGAGCCCGTCACCGCGTCGGCCGTAGTGACGGTGTACGTGGCGGTCGCGGTGGCGACCTGCCCGGGTGCGAGCGTGCCGGGCGTCTGCGGCCAGACGTAGGCCAGCGCGGACACCCCGGGCCGGGGATCGCTGATCCCCACGCCGGTCAGGGTGGTGCTGCCGGTGTTCTGCACCCGGAACGCGTACGAGACCACGCTCCCGGCGCCGGTGACGACCCCCGGGGTCGCCGTCTTCGCGAAGTCCATCGTGGCGGTGCGCGCGAGCGAGACGGTGCGGACGGCGGTTCCCGAGGCCACGATCCCGGCCGGGCTCGTGCCCCTCGCCGTGGCGGTGTTGGCGACGGCGCCCGCATCGATGTCCGCCTGCCGCACCACGTACCGGGCGGTCGCGGTCACGGATCCGCCGACGGGCAGCGCCCCGGTCGCGCCCGGCCAGGTCCCGTACGTGATCGTCGAGAGGCCGACGAGCGGGTCGGACAGCGTCACGCCGGTGAGCGGGACGTTGCCGCTGTTGGTGATGCGGAACGCGTAGTCGACCGTCGCACCGACGGTCGCGCCCCCGGTGAGCACGGCGTCCTTCGTGACGGTGACCGCGGGACCGTGGTTGACGGCGATGGTCGCGGTGGACGAGGCCGTCGGCGCCGCGACGCCCGCCAGCGTCCGCCCGGTGGCCGTGGCCGTGTTCACGAGGGTGGTCCCCGCCTCCACGTCGGCCTGCGTCACCGTGTAGGGGGCCGAGGTGAAGACCTGGGAGGCGCCGGGCGCGAGCGTGACGGCGGTCGGCGTGATCCCCGTGACGCGCGGATCCGCGACGCCCACCTGCGTCAGCGTCACGTTGCCGGTGTTGCGCGCCGTGAACGAGTAGGCGACGCGCTCGCCCACGTCCGCCTTGCCGTTCCCGTCGGCGTCCGCGAGCGACCCGGTCTTGGCGAGCGTCAGCGCGGGCGCGGGCGCCACGAGGGGCACGGAGACGGAGCTGGTGTTGCTGCGGATGCGGGGGAGCACCAGCGTGTTGGTGCCCTCCGCGTACGCCGTGTTGAGGAGGACCGACCCGGCCACCGCCTCCGCCGGCGTGACCCGGTGCACGCCCCGGCACGTCACGGATCCGCCGACGACCAGCAGGCCGAGGAGCAGCGGATCGCAGGTCACCTGGGGCACGAGCGGGTCCGTGACGGTGATCCCGGAGAGCGCCACCGCACCCGTGTTGGTGAGGACGAACTGGTACGGGATGTCCGACCCCTCCGCGTACGCGGCCGGCTGCGGCGTGGTGCGGTCCACCTGCTTCACCAGGTTCAGCGCGGAGAGGTCGTCGACGGAGGACACGGAGACGTTCCGGATGAGGTGCGCGTCGGTGGAGCCGCCCGTGGACGCGACGAAGCCGAGCTTCACGGTCTGCGGAGCAGGCGTGGTCATCGTGTACGTGAGCACTTCCGTGAGCGCCGCGCCCACGCCCTCGCTCTGGTAGACGGTGACGACGGGGAACCGCGCGGGCGAGACCGTGATGCGGATGGACCGGCCGGCCGTCGCCGCGGGCGCCGCCGTCTGACCGGCCAGCGTGCCCGCGGCGACGGAGCTGCGCAGGGTCTTCGTCAGCGTGCTGAGGCTGCGGCCGGCGAGGTAGCAGTAGCCCGTGCGGCCCTGGCCGGGCCCCCGCAGCACGACCGCGTTGGCGCGCTGGCCGGGTCCTCCCGTCGGGGCGACGCAGCCCGTGCCGCGGCCGTCCGTGGGGTTGGAGAAGTTCCCGAACGCGTCGAGCCCGACGCCCAGGTAGCCGCCGCTCACCCCGTCGGCCGTGGTGCTCTGGGCGTAGCCGAGCGACCCGCCCGGGGCGCCCACCGACGTCAGCGACTGGGCGCCGTCGGTGAGGAAGAAGCCGATGCCGTCGGCCCCGGAGGTCAGCGGGCCGTACTGGTACTGGTCGAACCGGATGTCGAGGCCGCCGTTGGCCGGGATCGGCGTGTTGTAGACGACGCCGCCGCGGCGGTTGGCGGCGTTGTCCGTGAGCTGGAGGAACCCGGGCGTCGTCGTCGCGACGGGGGCGTTGACGCGGGTCGCGCACACGCCGAGGGCCGACTGGCCCGACGCGGGCGCGGCGGTGGCGCGGGTGAGGCAGGCGTCGTTGAGCGGTCGCCAGGCGGCGTCCGGGACGCTCGTGCCGGAGAACGACTCCGCGAGCAGCTGCGTGGCGGCCTCGACCGGCTCGGCGGGGAGGCTCACGAGGAGCGTCGCGGCGATGGTGCTGGCGAGCACGGCCGCCAGTCGGCGGATCCCGCGCCGACGGCTCGGCGCGCGGCCCGCGGGCGCGACGGGAGCGCCGGACGCGTCGTGCGCGCGCGCTCGTCCCACCCTGACCACCCCCGTGCCGTCGCCGCCCCAGGACGGAGCGGAGCAGGCCCCCCGACCTGCTCGGGCAACGCTAATCAGCAGATCACCCGGTCATAAGGGGCTCAGTACCGATCCCGGTGGACCAGTAGCCCCCGTCTCGGATCCCCGGGCCCCCGCGCGGGTCACGCCCAGTGGTCCGCGCGGGCGGATCCCAGTGGTGCCGGACGCCGCGATCCTGGGAGTTGAGCCGACATCGCTCAACTCCGAGCCCCACGACTTGACGCTCCGCGACGCGCGAGTAGAGTTGAGTCATCGCGGCTCAAGTAGCACGCCGCTGATCGAAGCGGCACCGCGAGACAGACTCCGCGGCCCCCACCGCGTCACCCACGAAGCGCTCCCGTGATCCGGGATCGCGTCAGAGAAGGAGAACACCCCATGGCTCGTGCAGTAGGAATCGACCTGGGTACCACCAACTCGGTGGTCTCGGTCCTGGAGGGCGGAGAGCCCACCGTCATCGCCAACGCCGAGGGCGCGCGCACCACGCCGTCCGTCGTCGCGTTCACCAAGGACGGCGAGGTGCTGGTCGGCGAGACCGCCAAGCGCCAGAACGTCACCAACGTCGACCGCACCATCTCGTCGGTCAAGCGCCACATGGGCACCGACTGGACCGTCGGCATCGACCAGAAGAAGTACACGTCGCAGGAGCTGTCGGCCCGCATCCTCGGCAAGCTCAAGCGCGACGCCGAGCAGTACCTGGGCGACACGGTGACCGACGCGGTCATCACCGTCCCCGCGTACTTCAACGACGCCGAGCGCCAGGCCACGAAGGAGGCCGGCGAGATCGCGGGCCTCAACGTGCTCCGCATCATCAACGAGCCCACCGCGGCGGCGCTCGCCTACGGCCTCGACCGGGGCAAGGAGGACGAGCTCATCCTCGTCTTCGACCTCGGCGGCGGCACGTTCGACGTCTCCCTCCTCGAGGTGGGCAAGGACGACGACTTCAGCACCATCCAGGTCCGCTCCACCGCGGGCGACAACCGCCTCGGCGGCGACGACTGGGACCAGCGCGTCGTCGACCACCTCGTCAAGCGCTTCAAGGAGTCGACGGGCGTCGACGTCTCGAACGACAAGATCGCCAAGCAGCGCCTCAAGGAGGCCGCGGAGCAGGCGAAGAAGGAGCTTAGCTCCTCCACCAGCACGAGCATCCAGCTGCCCTACCTCTCCCTCACGGAGAACGGCCCGGCCAACCTCGACGAGACGCTCACCCGCGCCAAGTTCGAGGAGCTCACGAACGACCTGCTCGAGCGCACCCGCAAGCCCTTCGAGGACGTCATCCGCGAGGCCGGCGTCTCGGTCGGCGACGTGGCCCACGTGGTCCTCGTCGGCGGATCCACCCGCATGCCCGCCGTCGTCGAGCTCGTCAAGAAGCTCACGGGCGGCAAGGAGCCCAACAAGGGCGTCAACCCGGACGAGGTCGTCGCCGTCGGCGCCGCGCTCCAGGCCGGCGTGCTGAAGGGCGAGCGCAAGGACGTCCTCCTCATCGACGTCACCCCCCTGAGCCTCGGCATCGAGACCAAGGGCGGCATCATGACCAAGCTCATCGAGCGCAACACGGCCATCCCGACCAAGCGCAGCGAGACCTTCACCACGGCCGACGACAACCAGCCGTCCGTCGCGATCCAGGTCTTCCAGGGCGAGCGCGAGTTCACCCGCGACAACAAGAACCTCGGCACCTTCGAGCTCACCGGCATCGCGCCGGCGCCCCGCGGGATCCCGCAGGTCGAGGTCACCTTCGACATCGACGCCAACGGCATCGTGCACGTGTCCGCCAAGGACAAGGGCACCGGCAAGGAGCAGTCGATGACCATCACGGGCGGATCCTCGCTCGGCAAGGAGGACATCGAGCGCATGGTCCGCGAGGCCGAGGAGCACGCGGCGGAGGACAAGACGCGCCGCGAGCAGGCCGAGGTCCGCAACAGCGCGGAGCAGCTCGCCTACTCGATCGACAAGCTCATCAAGGAGAACGACGACAAGCTCCCCGAGGACGTCAAGTCCGAGGTCCAGGGCGACGTCGACGGCCTGAAGAGCGCCCTCGCCGGAGACGACGAGACCGCCGTGAAGACCGCGTTCGACAAGCTCTCCGCGAGCCAGACCAAGCTCGGCGAGGCCATCTACGCGCAGGGCCAGCAGGAGCAGGCCGCCGGTGAGGCGTCCGAGGGCGCGCCCGAGGCGAAGAAGGACGACGAGGACATCGTCGACGCCGAGGTCGTGGACGAGGACGACCAGGACAAGAAGACGGACCGATGACCGAGGACACCGCGAACGGCGAGGGCACGACGCCCGAGGACGAGGGCGCCGAGCAGTCGGCGCCCGCGTCCCCGGCCGGGCCTGACGCCACGGCGGCCTCCGCGGCCGACGCGGCCTCGGTCCCGGGCGAGGACGGCGCGTTCGTCGAGGCCGAGGGCCCCGACGTCGAGACGACCGACCCCATGGACGAGGAGCTCCAGGACCTCATCGAGCAGACCCGGAACGAGCCCGTCGAGGGCGACTCCGAGCACCTCGCGGACCTGAAGCGCGTCACCGCGGAGTACGCCAACTACCGCAAGCGCACCGAGGCCAACCGCGAGATCGAGCGCCAGCGCGCGGTCGGCGACGTGGTCAAGGGCATCCTCCCGGTGCTCGACGACCTCGACCGCGCCGAGAAGCACGGCGACCTGGCGGAGGGCGGACCGCTCACCGCGATCGTCGCCAAGCTGCGGACGAACGTGGAGCGCATCGGGCTGGTCAAGGTGGGCGCCGTCGGCGACGCCTTCGACCCGCAGGTGCACGAGGCGATCTTCCAGAAGCCGAACCCCGAGGTCCAGGTGGACACCGTGGCGGACGTCGTCGAGAGTGGCTACTACATCGGCCAGACGCTGCTGCGGGCCGCGAAGGTCGTCGTCGACAAGCCGGAGTAGCGCCATCATCCGCAGCATCCATCCGGCTGCACCCACCCCGGTCCGGGCGTCCGCACGCGCGGGCGCCCGGATCGGGCCGTGCGGCCCCCACCACGAGAAGAAGAAGGGAGGCGTCTGATGGCCAGCCAGGACTGGTTCGACAAGGACTTCTACAAGGTCCTCGGAGTGTCCAAGGACGTCTCGGAGGCCGACCTCAAGAAGGCCTACCGCAAGCTCGCCCGGCAGTACCACCCGGACAGCAACCCCGATCCGTCGGCGGAGGAGCGCTTCAAGGAGATCAGCGAGGCGCACGCCGTCCTCGCCGACAAGGAGCAGCGCAAGGAGTACGACCAGGTCCGCGCCATGGGATCCGGGGCGCGCTTCACGGCACCCGGGGCCGGCGGCGGGCAGGCGGGCGGCTTCGAGGACGTCTTCGGCGGCATGTTCGGCCAGCAGGCCGGCGGCCGCGGGCGTCGCGCCGGGTTCGGATCCGGCCAGCCCCAGTACAGCCAGGGCGGGTTCGAGGACATCCTCGGCGGCATGTTCGGCAACGGCGGCTTCGGCCAGTCGACCGGCGGCTACCGCGGGTACGGCGCGCCCACCAAGGGCCGCGACGTCACCGCGTCGACCACGGTCGACTTCCTCACCGCCGTGCAGGGCGACGTCGTGCGCCTGCAGGACTCCGACGGCCGCCCCCTCACGGTGCGCGTGCCGGCGGGCGTCTCCGACGGGCAGAAGATCCGCCTCGCCGGCAAGGGCGAGCCGTCGGGCGACGGCGGCGCGGCGGGGGACATCATCCTCACCGTGCACGTGCGACCGCACCCCGTGTTCGAGCGCGACGGGCTGAACCTCCGGGTCAACGTGCCCGTGACGTTCCCCGAGGCCGCGCTCGGCGCGACCATCGAGGTGCCCACGCTCGGCGGCGACCCGGTGCGGCTGAAGGTCGCGCCCGGCACGTCGAGCGGCAAGGTGCTCCGCGTCAAGGGCCGCGGCGTCACGACCCCGAAGGGCACGGGCGACCTGCTCGCGCGCATCGAGGTCGCGGTGCCGTCCCGCCTCACGGACGCGCAGCGCGTGGCGCTCGACGCGTTCGCCAGCTCGGGCCCCGCCGAGGACCCCCGGTCGGCGCTCATCGATCGGGCCAGGGGCTGACGTGGACGCCCGCGACACGATGGACGAGGACGCCCCCGTCTTCGTGATCTCCATGGCGGCCGAGCTGTCGGGCATGCACCCGCAGACGCTCCGGCAGTACGACCGCCTCGGGCTCGTGTCGCCCACCCGCACGGCCGGGCGCTCCCGCCGCTACTCGATGCGCGACATCGTGCAGCTGCGGGAGGTCGCCCGGCTGGGCGCGGAGGGCGTGAGCCTGGAGGGGATCGCCCGGATCCTCGAGCTCGAGAACCAGGTGACCGAGCTCCGCGGACGCGTCCGCCAGCTCGAGTCGGCGCTCGCCGACGAGCTGCTCTCCCGCCCCGGCCGCCGCGTCTTCGCGGCCCGCGGCGACGGCGACGTCGTGTCGCTGCGCGCGGGCGTGCGCCCCTCCCGGCAGACCGACGTCGTGCTGTACCGGGCGGCGCTCAGCCTCTCCGACGGCCGCGACGCCGGCGCGGGCGCCGGCACCGGCGCCGGCGGACGGGACGCCGGCGGGCGCGGCGCACGGTGAGCGACGCCCCGACCCCGGCATCCGCCGCCGACGACCTCCTCGACCTGGGCGCGCTCCGCCGCCGGCCCGACGTCGAGGCCGACAACCTCTTCGCGGCCGACGCCGCCGACCGCCTGCTGCTCGACGAGCTGGTGGCGCTGCTGGCGTCCGCCGCCGACGCCGGCCATCCCGTGCGGCCCGAGGAGCTGGTCGTGATCGGCGACTCCTACGGCGCGCTCGCGCTGGGCGCGGCCGCCGCGCTGCGTCGCGCCGGGGCGGGGGATCCGATCCGCCTCCGCGTGCACCAGGACGCACTCGCCTCCGAGACCGCGCTCGACCTCAACGCCGCGCTGCTGGGCGAGACCGCCCAGATCGCGCACCACCGGCTCGACGACGCCCTCCCGCACGGCGCCCGCGTCGTGCTCGCGCGCCTGCCGCGCAGCCTCGACGCCCTCGACGAGTGGGCCGGCGTGGTCGCCGCGGCCGCCGCCGCCGACGTCACCGTGCTCGCCGGCGGTCGCGTCAAGCACATGACGCCCGCCATGACCGAGGTGCTCCGTCGCCGCTTCGCGGACGTCCACGCGACGCTCGCCCGGCAGAAGTCGCGCGTGCTCGTCGCGCGCGGGCCGGTGCGCCCGTCCGGGGAGGCCCCGGCGTCCGACGCCTACCCGCGCCGCGAGTCGCACCCCGACCTCGGCCTGGAGGTGCGCGCGCACGGCGCCGCCTTCGCCGGGGCCCGCATCGACATCGGCACGCGCTTCCTGCTGTCGTTCCTGGCCGACCTGCCCGCCGACGCCCGCAGCGCCGTGGACCTCGGCTGCGGCACGGGCGTCCTCGCCGCAGCCGTCGCGCTCGCGCGGCCGGACCTCCGCGTCGTCGCGACCGACCAGTCCTGGGCGGCCGTCGACTCGGCCCGCGCGACCGTGGCCGCGAACGGCCTCGAGGGGCGGGTGACCGTGGTGCGCGACGACGCCGGATCCTCCGTGCCCGACGCATCCGTCGACCTCGTGCTGCTCAACCCGCCCTTCCACACGGGCGCGACCGTGCACGCCGGGCTCGCGCCGCGCCTGTTCGCCGCCGCCGCGCGCATGCTCCGCCCGGGCGGCGAGCTCTGGACCGTCTACAACAGCCCGCTCGGCTACCGGCCCCAGCTGACGCGGATCGTGGGCCCCACGCGCGAGGCGGGCCGGAACGCGAAGTTCACGGTCGCCGTCTCGACGAAGCCGGATCCGCGGGCCTAGCCTCGCATCGACCGCGGGCGACCCGTGCCGGCGGCCGCGCATCGAGGAGCCGCCATGCCCACCTTCCGCACCCGCGTCCTCCAGGCCCGCGTCAACGCCACCGGGCTGCCCGTCCCCGCGGAGGCGCTCGACGAGCTGGGTGCCGGGAAGCGGCCGGCCGTCGTGGTGACCGTCGCGGGCTACGTCTACCGCACGACCGTCGGCACCATGGGCGGTCAGCAGCTGCTGCCGCTCAGCGCCGCCCACCGCGCCGCGTCGGGCATCGCCGCCGACGACGAGGTGGAGGTGGAGGTGACCATCGAGCTCGACACGGCCCCGTGCGAGGCCGTCCTCCCCGAGGAGGTGGCGGCCGCGATCGCCGCGGAGCCCGCCCTCGCGGAGGCGTTCGGCGCGCTCTCCTCCAGCCGGCAGCGCGCCCTCGTGGATCCGATCGGCGAGGCGAGGACCGACGAGACGCGCGCCCGCCGCGTCGCGAAGGCGCTGGCGGCGCTGCGGGGCTGAGGCCCGTCGCGCGCTCCCGGCCGCACCGGATCGTCACGCCGTCGGCGGATCCAGCACCAGCAGGTCGCCGATCTCGCACTCGAGCGCGCGGCAGACCGCGACGAGGGTGGAGTAGCGGATCGCCCGGGCCCGGTCGTTCTTGAGGACGGACAGGTTCACCGGGCTGACGCCCACGATCGCGGCGAGCCGCGCGAGCGTCATGCCGCGCGCCGCCAGCAGCTCGTCGAGGCGGCAGTGCACGCCGGTGGGGGCGTCGTCGTCGGCCGCCATCAGACGAGGCCGCGGGTGTCGCGCTGGAGGCGCTCGCCGTGCTCGACGACGAGGCCCACGATCATGAGGGCGAACCCGAGCGCGATGGTGGAGAGGTCGACCTCCGCGACCGTCGGCCAGAACCCCTCGAGCCCCGCGGCCGGGTCGTTCAGCTCGCCGCCGACCAGCCAGGCGACCGCCGTGCGCGCCCCGAGCGACAGCAGGGCCGCGACCATCACCGTGCCGCCCGCGAGCGTGACCACGAGGCTGAGGCGCCGGGCGAGCGGATCCGGGCGGAGCAGCCGACGGGCGAGGATCGCGACGGTCCCCGCGAGCGCGATGCCGACCGACGCGTCGAGCGCGATCCGCACCACGTGCATCGCGACGATGCCGCCCGACAGCTCGCCCACCGCGACCTCGGCCGTGCGGTAGGCGCCCGAGCGGAGGTCGGCGGGGCCGGCGTCGGCCTCGGCGGGGAGGGATCCGCGCATCTCGAGGGACGTGTGCACCACCCCGGTCCGCACGGTCTCGACCGCGCTCGCGACGGCCGCCGCGGCGACCGCCAGCAGCACGAGCACGGCGACCACGAGGGCGGCCCGCAGGATCCCGCGCATGGCCCGCGCGGAGGAGCCGGTGCCGGCGAGCGGGGTGGGGGTCATGGTCGCGTCCTATCGATCATCGTTGCAACGAATGTCGATATGGTCGCACGCGCGGCGGCTCGCTGTCGAGCCCCCGAGCCCCGTGCCTCACGCCGGGTGCGTGCGGAACCACTCCAGGAGCCAGCGAGCGCGGGACGGGGCGTCGGGGCGCGCGGCGGCGGAGGCCGGCCGGTCGAGGAAGTCGTCGTAGCCGTCGAGGTCGCGGACGGTCGCGTCGTCCACGGAGCGGAAGCCCATGCTCCAGGCCGGGAACCGGCGGGTGGCGATCTGCTCGTCGAGCAGCTGGCGCACGTCGGTGTGGCGCGGATCCGCGGCGATGGTCGCGAACACCGCCTCGACCGCGTCGTCGGGGCCCTCGAGCACCTGCATGAAGCGCCCGTCGCGGTGCAGCAGGAGGCCCGTGAGGCCCGTGCGCTCGTTGTTCCGCGCGCACTGGCGGAGCAGCTCCGCGAGGTCGTCGTCGGTCAGGTGCCGTGTGGCCGTGCTCGTGTAGACGGTCGTGCGCATGGATCCCCCTCGTGCCGTCCCCCCATCCTGGCCGGTCGGAGGGGCGGTCGGGACGGGCGGCGCGCCCGCATGCGCCGGTCGGGCCGGGAACCGTGCGGCCGGGCCGGGAGCCGTGCGGCCGGGCCGGGAGATGGGGAGAGCCCGGCGCGCTCGCGGGTACGGCGCGCGCCGGGCTCCTGTTCTGCCGCGGTCGTTCGGGTCGACGCGCGGAGGGATCTGATGAGCTGCCCAGCTGGGCGGGGGGACGCGGCAGGGCGCTCGTCGGGTATCCAGTGCGCACGACGGCATCGGGGGGAACCCGTCGTGCTGTGAAGGACTCTACGGCGTCGGTCCTCATTTAGGGGGACACATCGGGCAGGAGGGGCGGGTGATCCGGGGGTGACGGGCGGGTGAGCGGCCCGTCCTGATGCGGATCCGGGCCTTCCTGTGCATCCCGTGGGTCCTCGGCGGCGGACCCGCGCGTCCGGCCCTGGGCGGACATCCGACGGGCTCCGGCCGCGTCGGCGCGCGGCAGCGGCAGCCCCGTCGCGCTCGCACCGAGGCGGGCGAGGAGCGCGCGGCACGACGACCGGAGCAGGGAGCCGAGGCGGGAGCGGGAGCGCCGGGCGGGCGATCCGTCGGCGGCCGTGATCCCGGTCGCGCCGCGGGACGCGTGCAGCGGGTCGTCGTCGGCGGGATCGCCGGGCCAGGCGTCGTGCAGGGCACGGAGGCGCTCGCGCAGGAGGTCGTCGTCGCGGTCGGGGCTGCTCAGCACGGTCGGCGGCCCGCTCGGGTCCGGGGATGCGGCGTCGACGGGCGGCGGCGAGAGGCGGGGGCCGGCGGGCGCGGGCGCGGGGCGTGCGGCATGGGACCTCGGGCGGGGCGGGGCGGACGGAGGGGACGGCGGGACGCCTCGGGTGGGGGCGCGAGGGCGGTGCGGGGGAGGGCACGACGCTACGGGTGCCGGGGATCCACCGGCGCGCGTCCTGCACATGCCGCCGCGGCGCCGGGCCTCCCCGACGGGCCGACGGCGCGGGGGCGGACGCCCGCGCGGCCTACGCTCGGCCCATGACCCCGCCGCGCTCCGCCCGCCGTCCTGCCCGCCGTCGCGGCCGCCGCCTCGCCTCGCTCGCCGTGGCTGCGGCCGCCGTGCTGGCCGTGCCCGCCGGGTCGCTCCCGGCCGCCGCGGCGACGCCGTTCGAGGTCGTCGGGTACGCGGAGGGCGGATCCACGCCCGTCTCCCGGCTCGACGCGAGCGCCGCCGCGCTCACCTCGGTCGTGGTCGACGGCGTCAACGTCACGCCCGACGGCCGGGGCGTCGGCACCCCGTCGGCCGAGGGCGATCGCGGTCCTCCGTCAGGCGCACGCGCGCGGCGAGCGGGTCGAGCTGCTGGTCGGCAACTACGACGAGGCCCTCGGCGACTTCTCGCCCGGGATCTCCGACGCGCTGCTCGGCTCGACGGCCAACGTCGACCGGGTCGTCCGGCAGCTCGCCGCCGAGGTCGCGACGCGCGGCTGGGACGGCGTCACGGTGGACCTCGAGAGCCTCACGGGCGCGCATCCGACCGGCCTCACGCGGCTCGTGTCCGGGCTGAAGGCGGCGCTCGGGCCCGCCCGCAGCGTCTCCGTCTGCCTCATGGCGACCACGGGCGACTACCGTCCGCTCGGCTACGACCTGGCGGCGCTCGGCCGCGCCGCCGACCACGTCGTGCTCATGGCGTACGACCAGCACGGGCCCACGTGGTCCGGCGCCGGGGCCGTGGGCGGGATGCCGTGGGTGAAGGCCGCGCTGGAGCCCGTGCGGAAGGCGGTGCCGGCGGCGCGGATCCAGCTCGGGATCGCCGGGTACGGCTACACGTGGCCGCGCACGGGCGAGGGGCGCCAGCTCTCGGACCAGGGCGCGCGCGACCTGGTCGCGTCGCAGAGGGCGAAGGCCGTGTGGAGCGTGCCCCAGCAGGAGTGGCACGCGACCCTGCGCGACGGCACGACCGTGTGGTGGTCGGACGCGCGCTCGTACGACGCGCGCGTGGCGCTCGCGAAGCAGCGGGGGCTCGGCGGCGTGGCCGTGTGGTCGCTCGGGCTGTCCGATCCCCTGACCCGGTGAGCGGCGACGCGGTGACGCGGGACGGCGCCTGGATCGTGCGCGAGCTGCGGCTCGACCGCGTGCGGCGCGAGGTGGCCGTGCGGATCGCGGGCGGCCGCGTCGCGCTCGCCGACCCCGCGGATCCGGTGCTCGGCCGGCTCGACCTGAGCCTCAGCGACGGCGTGGTGGACCAGCACGTGCACCTCGGGCTCGTCGATCACCGGGCGCTCGCGGGATCGGCCGTCACGGCGGTGGTGGACCTGGGGTGGGACCCGGCGGGGATCGCGCGCATCGCGGCGCGCCCGCCGGCGGGCGTGGAGGTCCGCTTCGCGGGACCGTTCCACACCGCCGTGGGCGGCTACCCCTCGGACCGGCCCTGGGCGCCGGCGGGCGCGGTGCGGGAGGTGGCGTGCGCGGAGGACGCGGCGGCACTGGTCGCGGCAGCCCGGGCGGCCGGGTCCGTCGCGGTGAAGATCGTGCTGCATGACGGCGGCCCGCTCCTCGCGGACGACGTGCTCGGGGCGCTCGTCGACGCCGCGCACGCCGCCGGGCTGCGCGCGGCCGTGCACGCGGAGGGCGCGGGCCAGGCGGCCCGGGCGATCCGCGCGGGCGCCGACGTGCTCGTGCACGTGCCCTGGACCGAGCGCCTCGACGACCGGACGCTGCGGGAGTCGGCGGCGCGTGACGTGCGGTGGACCTCCACCCTCGCGATCCACGACGGCGACGACCTCGCCGCCGCCCTCGACAACGCGCGCCGGTACGTCGCGCTCGGCGGCCGGATCGCCTACGGCACCGACCTCGGCAACGGCGACCTGCCCGTGGGCCTCAGCGCTCGCGAGGTCGGGCTGCTCGGCGAGGTCGGGCTCCGCGGCGCGGCGCTGCTCGACGCCGTGCTGGGATCCGCGCCCCGCGGCATCCGCCACGCCCTGGCGAGCCCCGATCCGCTGCCGAGCGGCGCGGACGCCGCCGCCGACGACCTCGTGGGCTGGCTGCGCGGCGCGCACCGGCTGGGGGATGCGGATGTCCGCTGAGGCACGAGGCCGGACCCCCCGAGGCGCTCCCCGGCAGGCGAGCAGGGCGCGCGCCTAGGCTCGACCATCCCCTGGACCGCGGGACGCGTCGCCCACCCGTGCCCGGGTCTCGACCGCCGTGGATCCGCCCTCCTCCCCCAGGACCCCCATGCCCCGCCTCCCCCCGTTCCTCGCCACCGCCGTGGCCTTCCCGCGCATCGCCGCCCGCGCGGGGGAGTTCCTCTACCGCCGGTCGGACGCGTCCGGCGACATCCACCCGGACGACGCCGACCGCGGGATCGTCGAGGGCCCGGATCCCGACCGCGTCGTCGTGATCGGGGAGGACGGCATGGTCAGCCTCGGCGTCCGGACGCACCAGATCGCCCTGCCCGCCTTCCTCGGGCGGCGTCTCGCGACGAAGACCGGACGCGGCGTCGCCTGGTCGACCGCGCGCCTGCCGGGCTCGCGCCTCCGGGAGGCACCCGCGGTCATCGCGGGGGCCGAGTGCGACCTCACCCGCGCGGACGCGGTCGTGCTGCTCGCCGGGATCACCGACGTGCTCCGCGTCACGTCCACCCGGGCGTGGGGCCGGCAGATGCGGAGCGCGGTCGACGCGCTGCGCACGCACCTGCCGCGGGACGCCTGGATCCTCGTCGCCGACATCCCGCCCCTCGACAACGCGGCCAGCCTCTCGCGACCCGCGCGCCTCGCCGCGGGCCTCCACGCGCAGGCGCTCAACCGGCACACGCGGGAGGCGATCCACGGCGTCCCGAACACCCGGGCGGTCCCGTTCCCCGAGGCGCTCACGCGCTCGCTGTGGCGCCCGGAGTCGGAGGAGAGCCGGTACCAGCAGACCTACCGGGTGTGGGGCGGGCACATCGCGGACGCACTCGCGGACCTGCGCGGCTGAGCCCGGGGCGCGCATGGCGCCCGCGCAGGAGGTCGCGGCCCGGGTTGTCCGCGCACATGAGGTTAGGCTAACCTCACCTACCGTGACCTCCCCCGCTCCGACCTCGCCGATCGCGCGCGCCGTGGACACGGATCCGACGCCCGCGGCGCCCGCCCCGGCGAGCCCCGCCCCGGACCCCGCGGGTCCCGCCGCCACCGCCCTGACGGCGCGCGACGTCACGGTCGCGTACGGCGACACGGAGGTCGTCCACGGCGCCGACCTCGAGCTCCGGCCGGGCCGCGTCACCGTCCTCGTCGGCCCGAACGGCAGCGGCAAGTCGACCCTGCTGCGGACGATGGCCCGGCTGCAGGCCGCGCGCTCCGGATCGCTCACCCTCCGGGAGGAGGGCACGGGTACCGATGCGACCGGGACCGACGGCACCGACGCCCTCGACCTCTCCCTCCGCCGCTTCGCCCGTCGCGTCGCGCTCCTCACGCAGGGCCGCCCGACGCCCGGCGGCCTCAGCGTCCGCGACGTCGTCGAGTTCGGCCGCTACCCGCACCGCGGCCGCTTCGGCGGAGCGGATCCCGACGGCCGCGCCGCCGTCGACCGCGCCCTCGACCTCACGGGCCTCGTCGCCCTCGCCGACCGCGGCGTCGACCAGCTCTCCGGCGGCCAGCTCCAGCGGGTCTGGCTCGCGAGCTGCCTCGCCCAGGAGACCGGCGTGCTCCTGCTCGACGAGCCCACCACCTACCTCGACCTGCGCTACCAGGTCGAGCTCCTCGACCTCGTGCGCGACCTCGCCGACGACGGACGCATCGCCGTCGGCGTGGTGCTGCACGACCTCGATCAGGCCGCGGCGCTCGCGGACACCGTCGCGCTGCTGCACGACGGCCGGATCGTCAAGACCGGCACCCCCGCCGAGGTGCTCACGCCCGATCTCCTCACGGAGGTCTACGGCATCCCCGTCGAGGTCCACGCGGACCCGACGACGGGCAGCCTGCGCACGCGCGCGGTCGCCCGCCACCACCACAGGAACGAGAGGCTCCACCCGTGATCACGAGACGACGAACCCTGGCGATGACCGCCCTCGCCGCCGCGGCAGCGCTCACGCTGACCGCGTGCGGCACCACCGAGGAGGCGTCCACGGGCGAAGGGTCCACGCCCAGCGGCGCGGGGATCACCCTCACCGACGGCACCGGCGCGGAGGTCACGCTCGAGGGGCCCGCGACGAAGGTCGTCGGCACGGAGTGGAACGTCGTGGAGAACCTCGTCTCGCTGGGCGTGGAGCCCGTCGGCGTCGCGGACGTCGCGGGCTACAGCGCCTGGTCGGCCGCCGTGCCGCTCACGAACGAGCCGGCGGACATCGGCACGCGCGGCGAGCCGAGCGTGGAGACCGTCGCGTCGCTCGCGCCCGACCTCATCGTCGCCACCACCGACCTGCCGGCGGACGCCATCGAGCAGCTGAAGGCGATCGCGCCCGTGCTGCAGATCGAGTCGGCGGACGCGTCGCAGCAGATCCAGCAGAGCGAGGACAACCTCGAGCTCATCGCGAAGGCGACGGGCACCGCGGACCGCGCGACCGAGGTCATCGCGGCGTACGACCGGGCGATCGCGGACGGCGCGGCCGCCATCGAGGCGGCGGGCGCGTCGGGATCCCGCTTCCTCTTCGCGGACGGCTACGTCAGCGCCGGCCAGGTCTCCATCCGCCCGTTCGCCGCCGGCTCGCTCTTCGGCGACGTGGCGGTCGAGCTGGGCCTCGAGAACGCGTGGACGGGGGAGGGCGACCCCGCCTACGGCCTCGCCGCCACCGACGTCGAGGGCCTCACGACCCTGGGCGACGACGTGCGCTTCCTCTACAACACCAACGACGTGCTCGGCCCGGACCTCTTCGCCGAGACGCTGAAGGACGACGCCGTGTGGAACTCCCTGCCGTTCGTGCAGGCCGGCGACGTGCACCGCATGCCCGCGGGCATCTGGGCGTTCGGCGGCCCGGCCTCGGCCGCGGCGTACGCGGACGCCGTCGTCGACATCGTCACGAGCTGATCGCGCCGATCCCGTGACCGCGCCCGTCCGCACCGCTCCCGCGTCGAAGATGGCGGCACCCGCCACCGTCGACGCGGGGACCCCGGCCCCCGTCCCGTCGCTCGCCGCCGTCACGCGCGCCGACGGGGCCGGCCGGATCCCGGTGCGGGCGGTCGCGGTCGTCGGCCTGCTGGCGCTCGTCGTCGTGGTGCTCGCGGCGATCGACGTCACCCAGGGCACCGCCGCGGTCGGCCCGCGCGAGGTCTGGGACGCGCTCACCGGCCGCGCGACCCCGGGGGACGCGTCCGTCGTGGTCGCGTCGCGCCTGCCGCGCATGGCCGCCGGGATCCTCGTCGGCCTCGCGCTCGGAGCCGCGGGCGCCGCCCTCCAGACCGTGAGCCGCAACGTGCTCGCGTCGCCCGACACGCTGGCCGTGAACGCGGGCGCCTACGCGGCCCTCGCGGTCGCCGCCGTCACCGGCCTGACCCTGCCGGTCCTCGCCGGCGCGGGCGTCGCGTTCGTCGGCGGGCTCGTCGCGGCGGCCATCGTCCTCGCGGTCTCGGGACTCGGATCCGGCACCGTGCGCCTCGTGCTCGCGGGCAGCGCGCTCGCGCTCGGCCTCGGATCCGTCACGAGCGCGCTCCTCCTCCTCTTCCCGCAGCGCACCGGCGGCCTCTACCGCTGGGGCCAGGGCGGCATCGGGCAGAACGGCGGCGACGCGGTGGCGCAGATGGCGCCCGTCGTGGTCGCGGCGCTGGTGGTGCTGGTGCTCGTCAGCCGTCGGCTCGACGCGCTCGGGCTCGGCGACGACGCCGCCCGCAGCCTCGGGGTCGGCGTGCGGGCGACCCGCGTGATCGCCGTGCTCGCCTCGGTCCTGCTCGCCTCCGCGGCCGTCACGGTCGCCGGCCCGATCGGCTTCGTGGGCCTGTACGCGCCCGCGTTCGTGCGGCCCCTCCGCCGCCTCGTCCCGGGCGTCCGCCGGTCGTGGGTCTTCATCCCGACGGCCGGCCTGATGGGCGCGGCCGTCGTGCTGCTGGCCGACGTGGCGCTCCGGGCCGCCATCGGCGCCGAGGCGTCGGTGTCCGTGCCGACGGGCCTCGTCACGTCCGCGATCGGCGCGGTGGTCCTCGTGGTGCTCGCCGTGCGCACCCGCGACAGCGCCGCGCCCGCGCCCACCGAGCGGCACGGCGTGATCACGCGCCGGCGCGCCGCGCTCGTCATGGGCGCGCTCGTCGCGGTGCTCGTCGGCCTCCTGGTCGCGGCCGTCCTCCTCGGCGACGCGAAGCTGCTCCTCGGCGACGTGGTGAACGGGATCCGCGGCACCGCCGGCCCCGTCGTCAGCTACGTGCTGGAGACCCGCGTGCCCCGCGTGCTCGCCGCCGTGCTCGCGGGCGCGGCCCTCGCGCTGGCCGGCGTGCTCGTGCAGGCCGTGACCCGGAATCCGCTCGCGGATCCGGCGATCCTCGGCGTCTCCGGCGGCGCGGGCCTCGGCGCCGTGCTGTTCGTGACCACCGTGCCGCTCGCGTCCGGCTGGGGCATCGCAGGAGCGGCCGGCCTCGGGGCGGTCGCCGCGGCGGCCGTCGTGTTCGGCCTGGCGGCGCGCGGCGGATTCCCGCAGAACCGGCTGGTGCTCATCGGCGTCGGCGTCTCGTCGGGCACGGCCGCCGCGATCAGCCTGATCATCGTGCTCACCGATCCGTTCGACGGCACGAAGGCGCTCACGTGGCTCTCCGGATCCACCTACGGGCGCGGCCTCGACGACGCCCTGCCCGTGCTGGCCGCCGTGGCGCTCGCCGTCGCGGTCGCGGCGCCGCGGCATCGGATGCTCGACCTGGTCGCCCTCGACGACGACACCCCGCGCCTCCTCGGCGTCGGCCTCGGCCGCGCGCGCCTGATCGCCCTCGCGACCGCCGTGGTGCTCACCGCGACGGCCGTCGCGGCGGTCGGCGTCATCGGCTTCGTCGGCCTGGTCGCGCCGCACGCGGCCCGCGCGCTCGTCGGCTCCCGGCATGCGCGCGTGCTGCCGGTCGCGGTCCTCCTGGGCGCCGCCCTGGTGACGCTCGCCGACCTGCTCGGCCGCACCGTGATCGCCCCCGGGCAGCTCGGCGCCGGACTCGTCACCGCGCTCGTCGGCACGCCCTACTTCGTGTGGCTGCTCGGGCGGGGGCGGGCCACTCGGGGGCGGTAGGGCGGATCCGCCCGGATCGCCGCGCGCTCATCCGCGGTCGTCGTCCTCCGGCCGGTCGTCGTCCTCCGGTACGTCGTCGACCGGCCGGGCGGCATCCCGGAACCGGCCCGAGAGCGTGCGGGCGGCCTCGCGGAGCGGCTCCGGGCCGACGACCTCGAACGGGGCGTCGAAGCGGGCGACGGCCGCGAGGATCCCCGTCCACGACCAGGAGCCGATCGTGACGCGCGTCGACGAGGCGCTCACCTCCTCCAGCTCGCCGTCGCCGATCCACGGGGCGACGTCGCGCGCGGGGAGCCCGATGAGCACCTGCCCGGTGCACGGCCAGCGGTCCTCGTCCGCCGACCCCTTGGATCGCGCGGCCAGGAACGTCCGGGCATCCGGCGCGGGCAGGGTGCGGGGTGCGAAGCGCGGTCCGGTCGGGGTCCGCGGGGCGATCCGGTCGAGGCGGAACGTCCGCCAGGCGTCCCGGTCGAGGTCCCACCCGATCAGGTACCAGCGGCTGTGGCGCGCGACGATCGCGTGCGGCTCCAGCCGGCGCGGCGCCCCGTCCCGCCCGGCCTGGTCGAAGCGGAGCACCAGGTGGTCGCGCACCGCGGCGCTCGCCGTCTCGAGGACCGCCGGATCCACCCGGGTCGCGGCCTCCGTGCCCGTGAAGCGGATCCCGTCGATGCGGTGCCGGAGCCGCGACGGCATCACCTGCCGCACGGTCGCGAGCGCCCGGGCGGCGGCCTCGTCGACGTCCACGCCGCCGGCCGGCGCGCTCTGCAGCGCGACCGCGATGGCCACCGCCTGCTCGTCGTCGAACAGCAGCGGCGGCAGCTCGGATCCCGCGGCCAGCCGGTACCCGCCGTCGGGGCCCTTCATGGAGCTGATCCGGTACCCCAGCTCCCGCAGCCGGTCCACGTCCCGCCGGACGGTGCGCGGGCTCACGTCGAGGCGCGCGGCGAGCACCTGCCCCGGCCAGTCGCGCGGCGTCTGCAGCAGCGACAGGAGGGACAGCATGCGCGACGTGCTCCCGGTCATGGATCCATCGTGGCGCAGGAAGAGGACCGGAACTGACCTCTTCTCCCGGCATCGTCGTCCATGCGGCGGAACGCGCCGCACCACCCCGTGATCAGAAGGACGCACCATGAGCATCGTCACCACCACGCACCTCAACCTCCGCGGCACCGCGCGCCCGGCCCTCGAGTTCTACCGCTCGGTCTTCGGCGGGCGGATCACCAGCGCCACCTACGCCGACTACGGCATGCCGGCGGGAGCACCGGGCGCCGACGGGCTCGTCTTCGGCCAGCTCGAGAGCGAGGACGGCTTCCGCGTCATGGCGTACGACATCCCCGGCCAGGACGACCCCGACCCCGCCGCCATCGCGGGCACGACCACCCGCGAGCAGGGCGCGACCCTCACCGACCGCACCTTCTTCCTGTCCGTCCGCGGCGAGACGCTCGAGGAGGTGGAGGGGTACTGGCGGGGCCTCGCCGACGGCGCCACCGTCGTCGAGCCGCTCGCCGCGTCCGCGTGGACGCCCGGGTTCGGCATGCTCACGGACCGCTTCGGCGTGACGTGGGTCCTCGACGTGCGGGCCCCCGCCGCCGGCTGAGCAGGCGCACGGGAGGAGCCGGGCCCGCGATCCGCGTCGGTCGCGCGCCCGGCTCCCGTCCTCCGCCAGGACGGCCAGGGCACACAATGACGATTTGTTTTGATCGCCTTGAGGTGATAACGCGCATGCCATTGCACTGAGAAGGGGGGTGCCCGAGGATCGCTCCCATGACTCGAGTCGCTTTCATGGGTGCCGGCAGCGTCGTCTTCACGCGCCAGCTCGTCGCCGACCTGCTGAGCTTCGACGACCTCGGCCCCCTCCACATCGCCCTGCACGACATCGACCAGCGGAGGCTCGACGTCGCGGAGGGGACGACGCGGGCCCTCGCGGACCGCTTCGGCCGCCCGATCACCGTGACGGCGTCGCTCGACCGCCGAGCCGCGCTCGACGCGGCGGACTTCGTCATCGACATGGTGCAGGTCGGCGGGATCGACGCCACGCGCACCGACCTCGAGATCCCGGCCCGGTACGGGCTGCTGCAGACCATCGGGGACACGACGGGCGTCGGCGGGGTCTTCCGGGCGCTCCGCACCTTCCCCTTCCTCTCCGCGCTCACGGCCGACATGCGCGAGGTGTGCCCGGACGCGGTGCTCCTCAACTACACGAACCCGATGGCCATGAACATCTGGTGGGCCTCCGTCGTCGCGCCGGACATCACAGCGCTCGGCCTCTGCCACAGCGTCTACTGGACCGCCCACGACCTGGCCGAGCTCGTCGGCGTGCCCGTCGAGGAGACGGTCCACCGGGCCGCCGGCGTCAACCACCAGAGCTGGATGCTGGAGTGGACCCACGAGGGCCGCGACCTCTACCCCGTGCTCCGCGACCGCATCCGCGCCGACCCCGGGCTCGAGCGCCGCGTGCGCGTGGAGATGTTCCGGCGCATCGGCTTCTACCCGACCGAGACCAGCGAGCACTCCTCCGAGTACCTGCCGTGGTTCCTCCGCTCCCCCGAGCAGGTCGAGCGCTTCCGGCTGCAGCCGCTCGAGTACATCGGGATCAGCGAGCAGAACGTCGCCGAGTTCGAGCACGCCGAGTCCGCCCTCGCGTCCGGCGAGCCGCTCGCCCTCGAGGAGGGCGCCGCCGAGTATGCCCCGCAGGTGATCCACTCGCTGGTGACCGGCACCCCGCGCGAGATCCACGCCAACGTGCCGAACCGGGGCCTCATCGACAACCTGCCGCAGGGCGCCGTCGTCGAGGTGCCCACCACGGTCGGACCGGACGGCATCGCCCCGCTGCCGATGGGCGCGCTGCCGGTGCAGTGCGCCGCGATCAACCGCCCCTACGTCTCCGTGGCCGAGCTCACGGTCGAGGCGATGCGCACCGGCGACCCGCGCCTGCTGCGCCAGGCCGTCCTCGTGGATCCGAACGCGAGCTCCACCCTCACCCCCGAGCGCATCTGGGCGCTCTGCGACGAGATGGTCGCGGCCCACGGCGACCTCCTCCCCGAGCCGCTGCGCGAGCGGCTCCCCGCCAGCGCCCTCTGACGACGACCGAACCGCACCCCCACCGATCGGAGCACGATGATGTCCTCTCCCTCGCACCGCCCCCGCCCCCGCGTGCACCTGCGGCGCGCCCTCGCCCTCGGGCTCGCCGCCGTCACGGCGGCCGGCGCCCTCTCCGGCTGCGCCGGCTCGTCCGGGTCCTCCGAGCTCGACACGTCCGCCCCCGTGGAGATCACGATGTGGACCGGTCAGGACGACGCGGCCGGTCAGCTGCTCGACGACCTCGCGCAGGAGTTCATGGACCAGCACCCGAACGTCACGCTGGAGCTGTCGCCCGGGGCGTCGTCGACCGAGGACCTGCTGCAGAAGCTCTCCGCGTCCTTCGCCGGCGGCACCTACCCCGACATCTCCTACGCGTTCGGATCCTGGGCGAGCCAGCTCGAGGGCTCGAAGCGCACCCTCGACATCAGCGACCAGGTGGCGGACCCGGCCGTCGCGTGGGACGAGTTCCCGGAGGCCGCTCGCCGCACGGTGCAGCCCACGGGCGACCGGACGATCGGCTTCCCGGCGGTCGTGGACAACATCAGCCTCCTCTACAACAGGACGGTCTTCGACGACGCGGGCGTCGCGTACCCCACGCCCGACTGGACCTGGGAGGACTTCCGCGCCGCCGCAGCCGAGCTGACCGACCCCGCGAGCAGCACGTACGGCTACGCGTACTCGGTGTCCGGCAGCGAGGAGAGCACCTGGCAGCTGTGGCCGCACCTGTGGCAGCGCGGCGGCGAGATCCTCAGCGAGGACGGCACCGAGTCGGAGTTCGACGGCGAGGCCGGCGTCGACGCGCTCACGATGCTGCAGGGCATGGCCGTCGACGACGAGAGCGTCTACCTCGATCAGACGGACACGAAGTCCGGCCAGCTCTTCGCGAGCGACCGCATCGGCATGATCACGTCCGGGCCCTGGCAGCTGAACGACCTCAAGCTGGCGGGCACGCAGTACGGCGTGACCGTGCTGCCCGGCACGGACGGGGACCACCAGACCGTCTCCGGCCCGGACATCTGGGCGCTGTTCGACCACCAGGACGCGAACCGGGCCCACTGGTCGTACGAGTTCGCCCGGTGGCTCACCTCGGCCGAGCAGGACCTCCGCTTCAACGTCGCGTACGGCAACCTGCCGCTGCGCTCGAGCGAGGCCGACACCCCCGAGTTCCAAGCCAAGGCGGCCGAGCTCCCGGGCCTCGACGTGATGGAGGCGAACGCCGCCAACGCGGTGCACGCCCGGCCGACGGTCCCCGGCTACGTGGACGTCTCGGCGGCCGTGGGCGAGGCCGTCTCCGCCGTGCTGCAGGGCCAGGGGGATCCGGCCGACGCGCTCTCCCGCGCCGCCGACACGGCCGACGCCGCGCTGGCCGACGAATGACGACCACCTCGGCGCCCGCCCGCGCCGCGGCCCCGGACGGCGGCGGGAGCGCGTCCCCGCGCCGCGCCGCCGGCGCCGGCCGCCGGCGCCGGACCGGCGGGGCGCTCGAGGGCTGGGCGTTCGTCGGTCCGGCGCTCGTGATCGTGCTCGGGCTGTCGATCTTCCCGGCCGTCTGGGCGTTCGTGCTGTCCCTGCAGGAGTGGGACGGGTTCAGCGAGGCGGAGTTCGTGGGCGTCGACAACTACGTCCGGCTCGTCGGCGATGCCGAGCTCGGCGGGGCCGTGCTGCACACGGTCCTCTACACGATGCTGTTCGTGCCGTCGGTCGTGCTGCTGGGGCTGTCCCTGGCGGTGGCGCTCAACCGCCGCATCCGGTTCATCGGCCTCTACCGCACCGCGATCTTCGTGCCGTTCGTGGCCTCCGCGGCCGCGACCGGCATCCTCACGACGTACCTCTTCAACCCGCAGTTCGGCCTGATGAACAACGTGCTGCGCGTGCTCCACCTGCCGCAGCAGGGGTGGCTCGAGGACCCCGCCCAGTCGATGGTCGTCATCACGATCATGTCGCTGTGGGGGCAGGCCGCCTTCACCACGGTCATCTACCTCGCGGCGCTGCAGGACGTGCCCGGCGACGTGCTCGAGGCCGCCCGCATCGACGGCGCGGGCTCCTGGCAGATCTTCTGGCGCGTCGTGTGGCCGCAGCTCGCGCCGGTCACGACGTTCGTCGCGATCTACATGACGCTCCAGGCCGTGCAGCTCTTCGACCTCGTCTACACGACGACCCGGGGCGGTCCGCTGAACGCGACCGAGACCATCGTCTACCACCTCTGGCAGACGGCGTTCCGCGAGCTCGACTTCGGCTACGGCTCGGCCATCGCCTACGGGCTGTTCTTCGTCACGATCATCGCCACCGTGTCGATCGCGGTCCAGCAGCGCCGTGCCGCGGCGCGCGAGGAGACGACGCGATGAGCGTCGACGCCCCGGGGCTGCCGCACCGCCCCCTCGAGACCGCCGCAGCGGTCGTCGGACCGCCCTCCCGCGCGCCTCGCCCTGCCCGCCGCACCCGGCGCGGCCTGCCGTTCAGCGGCTGGCACCTGCTCCTCGTGCCGGTCGCGGTGCTCTTCCTCGTCCCGTTCGCGGAGATGTTCCTCACGTCCGTGACGCCGGCGAGCGAGATCAACCGCTTCCCGCCGGCCTTCCTCCCCTCGTCGGTCACCGGCGACGGCTACGCGCGGCTGTTCGCCGAGTCGGACATCCTGCACTGGCTGCTGAACACGGTCATCGTGTCGGTGGCCGCCATCGCCTCGCACCTCGTGCTCTGCTCGCTGGCCGGGTACGGGTTCGCCCGCCTGCGGTTCCCCGGCCGCGACGCCGGCTTCCTCATGGTGCTCGCGACGATCATGATCCCCACGCAGCTGCTCATGATCCCGACCTACGTGCTGTTCGCGCGGGTCGGCCTCATCGACAGCCTGGGCGCCGCGATCGTGCCGTGGCTGGCCTCCGCGTTCGGCATCTTCCTGATGCGCCAGTTCTTCCTCTCGCTGCCCGCCGAGCTCGAGGAGGCGGGCATGATCGACGGCTG
Organism: Clavibacter sp. B3I6; assembly: GCF_030816895.1. NCBI lineage: Bacteria > Bacillati > Actinomycetota > Actinomycetes > Micrococcales > Microbacteriaceae > Clavibacter > Clavibacter sp. B3I6. The sequence continues at coordinate 2,132,106 of NZ_JAUSYL010000001.1, read as the reverse complement.
CACCCGCATGCAGGTGTTCTTCCGCATCGTCCTCCCGCTGGCGCGGCCCGCCCTGGCGACGCTCGCGATCTTCACCCTGCTGGGCTCGTGGAACGACCTGGTGTGGCCGCTGATCGCCATCAACGACGACCAGGCGTTCACGCTGCAGCTGGGGCTGACGAACTTCCAGGGCACGCGGCGCACCGACTGGAGCCTCCTCATGGCGGGCAACGTGATCGCGACGCTGCCGCTGATCCTGTTCTTCCTCGTCGCGCAGAAGCAGTTCGTCGCCACGATGACCTTCTCGGGCCTGAAGGGCTAGCGGTCCCGCCCGCCCGGGGTCGGGCGGGCGGGGATCAGAGCCAGGCGCCGGCGCGCATCACCCGGGTCACGCGGTGGTCGTCGTCGAGCACGACGAGGTCGGCCCGGTCGCCCGCGCCGAGCCCGACCCCGGGGAGGCCGAGCGCCCTCGCGGAGGCGGCGGACGAGGCGGTCACCGCCTCCGGCAGCGGCACGCCGTGCTCGCGGACCAGCCGCGCGAACCCCTCTGCGACCGTCCCGGTGCTGCCCGCGAGCGAGGTGCCGTCGGCGAGCCGTGCCACGCCGTCCGCGACCACGACCGCCGAGCCGGCGATCTCGTACGCGCCGTCGCTCCATCCGGTCGCCGCCATGGCGTCGCTCACGAGCACCAGCCGGCCGGCGGCCGACCGGCGCACGATCTCGGCGGCGTCCCGGGCCACGTGCTGCCCGTCGAGGATGAGCTCCACGGCCACGCGGTCGTCCGCGAGCGCGGCTCCGGCGAGCCCCGGCTCGCGGTGGTGCAGCGGGCGCATGCCGTTGAACACGTGCGTGGCCACCCGCGCTCCGGCGTCGACGGCCGCGTGCGCCTCGGCGGCCGTGCAGTCGGAGTGCCCGAGGGCCACCGTGACGCCGCCCGCGACGAGCACGGCGATCGCCTCCTCGGCCCCGTCGAGCTCGGGCGCGAGCGTGACCATGCACAGGGCGTCGCCCCCCGCGTCTCGCAGCACCTCCACGTCGGACGCGGTGGGCGCGCACAGGAGGGAGCTCCGGTGGGCGCCCCTCCGGGCGGGGGAGAGCCACGGCCCCTCGAGGTGGAGCCCCGCGAGGGTGCCGTCCGCGACGAGCGGCGCGAGCGTGCGGAGGGCGCGCGCCATGTCGGGGATCGCGGCGGTGGCGATCGAGGCCACCAGGCGCGTCGAGCCGGAGCGGTGGTGATGGGCGGCGATCTCCCGCGCGCCCTCCCCGTCGGCCGAGCCGAAGTCCCGGCCGAGGGCGCCGTGCACGTGCTGGTCGACGAAACCGGGGACGACGGTGCCCGCGATCCGCTCGACGGGGAGGCGCTCCAGGTCGGCGGGCGGCGCGTCGGCGGATCCCGTCCGCACGACGCGGCCGCCGTCGACGACCAGCCAGGCCTCGCCCTGGTCGCCGGACGCCGTGACGAGCCGGTCCGCCCGCAGCAGGGCGGTCACGCGCGCGCCTCGACCCCGCCGGCGGCGAGGACGTCCTCCGCGAGCAGCGCGGCGCCGACCATGGCCGCGCCGTCCCCGTGCCGGGCGGGCGCGAGGAGGGGGCGCCGGGAGTGCGCCAGGCGGACGTCCAGCGCCGCGGCGAGCGGGGCGAACAGGAGGTCGCCCGCGCGGGCGAGGCCGCCGCCCACGACGAGCGTCTCGGGTGCGGCCACGGCGGCGATGCCGGTGAGCGCGTCGGCCAGCACCGCGACGAGGTCCCGCCATGCGGCGACCGCGTCCGGATCCCCCGAGCGGACGAGCCGGGTGGCGGCGAGCGCGTGCGGCACGCCGAGGCGGCGCGCGAGACCGCCCGCCGAGGCGACGTCCTCCACCCGCAGGCCCGCGAGGTGCGCGGGGCCCGTCAGCACGACCTGCCCGATCTCACCCGCCCAGCCGCCGGACACGAGCGCCTCCCCGTCGGCGACGAACGCCGACGCCAGGCCCGTGCCCACCGGGACGAAGGCGAGCCCGCCCGGGCGTCCGGCACCGGCCCCCGTGGCGGCCTCGGCGAGCGCGCCCGCCCGGACGTCCTGGCCGAACGCGACGGGCGCCCCGGCGGCCCGCTCCAGCAGGTCGCGCAGGGGGACGTCCCGCCAGCCGAGCGACATCGAGGCGACGCACACGCCGGCCGCGTCGTCGACGACGCCGGGGACGACGAGCCCCACGGCGGACACGTCGCCGAGGCCGCGCGCCTCGTCGACCAGGGCGACGAGCGCCTCCACCGTTCGGCGCGCGCTCGGGTCGTCGGCCGGCGTCGGGATGCGCCGCTCCCACGCGGGAGCGGCGTCGCCGGGAGCCCGCCGCGCGGTCCCCACGTCCAGGAGCCGGGCCTTGACGGTCGTGCCGCCCACGTCGATCCCGAGCACCCTCGTCGGGCGGGGCGGTGCTGATCGGGTCGGGTCCATGCGGTCCTCTCGCGGCCCACGTGGGCCTTCGAGCATGGTAGGCGGCGGATGATGATCGAAGTCCCGCGCGCGCGTCATGTTCGCTCACATCCGATCGATGCGCGGACCCTAGGATCGAGGTCACGCGACCACCAGGGAGACCAGTGACACAGCAGCAGAGGCTCAACCGACTGCTCGAGCTCGTGAGCGATCGCGGCAACATGAGCATCGCGGAGATCGGGGAGGCGCTCGGGATCTCCGCGGCGACCGCGCGTCGGGACCTCTCGACGCTGGCGGCGCAGCGCCTCGTGACCCGCACGCACGGCGGAGCCGCCGCCCTCGGCAGCGGCTACGAGCTGCCCCTGCAGTACAAGATCGCGCGCCAGGCGGAGGCGAAGGTGGCGATCGCGAAGGCCACCGCGGGCCTGATCGCCGTGAGCGACTCCGTGGGCCTGAACGGCGGCACCACCACCAGCGAGGTCGCGCGCGAGCTCGGTCGACTGGAGCGCTTCGTGCGCCCGGACCGGGACTTCGGCCTGACCATCGTCACCAACGCGCTGAACATCGCGTACGAGCTGTCGGTGCGGGCTCACGTCAAGATCGTGGTCACGGGCGGGGTCTCCCGCCGCCAGTCGTACGAGCTGGTCGGGCCGATGGTCACCAGCTCGCTGGCCGACATGGCGCTCGACGTGGCCGTGCTCGGGGTGGACGGCCTCACCGCCCGCTTCGGGGCCACGACCCTGCACGAGGGGGAGGCGGACGTCAGCCGCCAGTTCGCCGCGGTGGCGAAGCGCGTCGTCGTGGTGGCGGACAGCACGAAGCTCGCCCGCTCCACGTTCGCGCGGATCGCCCCGCTCGAGGTCGTCGACGTGCTCGTGACGGACCTCCCGGTCGAGGCCGACATGCAGCGGGCGCTCGACGCGGCCGGCGTCGAGGTCATCGTCGCGGGGTGATCCCCCCGCGCCCGGCCCCGGGCCCGCGCCGGGGCGCCGGTCGCGATCACGGCGTCGGCGGTGCGGTCACGGCGTCCGCGCGGAGCGCGTCCACGGCCGCCGCGCTCAACGGCGTGCCCGCGATGGTCGCCGCGTAGAGCGCGGCGCCGACGCCGGGGCCGAGCACCGGCCGGCGCAGGTCGGTGGGCGTCGGCTCGGCGGCGAGCATCTCGCGGAAGCCGTGCCTGAGGGGCTCGGCGTCGAACATGCCGCCCGAGCACGAGACGGGGACGACCTCGTCGTCCGCGAAGCCGAGGTGCGTGCGTGTCGCCCGCACGAGCTCGACGAGCTCACGGCAGGCGTCCGCGAGGATCCGCTCGGCCACCGCGTCGCCCTGGCCGGCGGCCGCGACGACCGTGGTGGAGAGCGCGGCGATGTCCGCCCGGCGGCCCTTCCAGTCGTTCATGACCACGTCGATGAGGTCGAGGTCGGCGCCGACGCCGGTGCGCGTCCGCATCAGCTCGTGCAGGGGGCCGCGCGGCAGCCGGCCGTCGCTCATGCGCGTGAAGGCGTTGAGCCCGCGGATCCCCACCCAGTAGCCGGAGCCCTCGTCGCCGAACAGCTCGCTCCAGCCGCCGACCCGGTGCCCGCGGCCGCGACGGCGGCCGTAGGTCATGGATCCGGTGCCGCTGATGACGTTGATGCCGTCCGCGGCCGCGAGCGAGCCCGCCCAGCCGCACACCATGTCGTTGTCCGAGGTGCTGCGCGCGTGCCCGAGCACCTCGCGGGGGAGCGCGTCGAGCGCCGCGACGTCCGCGCTGACCTCCCCGTAGCCGGGGAGGCCGAAGAACGCCCGGTCGATGTCCGTCGCCTCGATCCCCGCCTCCGCCGTGACGCGCGCCACGCCGTCGGCGAGGACGCGTCGGACCAGGTCGAGTCCCTCGCCGAAGTAGTAGGAGCTCCCGCCCCGCACCCGGGCGCGCACGCGCCCGTCCCCGTCCACGAGCACGAACTCGGTCTTGGATCCGCCACCGTCGACGCCCAGGAACAGGGCCACGGTCAGCTGCGCGCCTCGGCGAGGGCCGCGACGCCCGCATCGAGCGGGTGGATTCGCACGCCCTGCACCACGCGGTTGACCGTGCCGTCGGGGAACGGGTTGTCCGGCGTCGCGCCGAGCGCGAGCGAGGAGGACAGCCCCAGGAGCTGCGCGACGACGACGTAGGCGACGGCGAGGAGGGCGTCCTCCTGCCCGGCCACGCCGGGCAGCACCCACGCGCGCGGGGCGTCGTCCGGGAGCGGCTCGGAGGAGATCGCGACGACGCGCTCCGCGGGCAGCGTCGAGCGCAGCTCGGCCAGGATGTCGAGGTCGTAGCGCCGCGTGTGCGGATCCGAGGAGACGTAGACGACCACGAGCGTCGCGTCGTCGAGGACCGCCTTCGGCCCGTGCCGGAACCCCAGCGCGGAGTCGTGGTACGTGACGACGCGCCCCGCCGTCAGCTCGAGGAGCTTGAGCGCGGACTCCCGGGCGAGGCCGGCGAGCGGCCCGCTGCCGAGATAGACGACGCGCGTGCACCCGGTCGCGACCAGGGCGGCGATGTCGTCGCGCCGTTCCTCGATGACGTGCGTCGCGGCCGCGCGGAGGGCCTCGACGGCGGCGTCGTCCGGGCCCCCGAGGATCAGCAGGCAGGACAGGAGCATCGACGTGAAGCTCGACGTCATCGCGAAGCCCTCGTCGTTGGCGCGCGTCGGCATGAGCACCACGCGGGAGCCCGGGCGGTCGCGGTGGTCCCGCGACAGGAGGCCGGTCTCGTCGCACGTGATGACGAGGTGGCTCACGTCGGAGAGCACCTCGTCCGCGAGGCGCGTGGCCGCGCTGCTCTCGGGGCTGTTGCCCGAGCGGGCGAAGGACACGAGCAGGGTGGGCACGTCCTCCGCGAGGTACTCGCGGGGGTTCGAGACGATGTCGGTCGTGGCGACGGCCTCGACGCGGCGTCCGAGTCGGCGGCTCAGCGCCGGGGCGGCGATCTCCCCCACGAACGCGGACGTGCCCGCGCCCGTGAGCACGATGCGCAGATCGGGTTGCGCCAGCAGCGGCGCGAGGAAGGCGTCGAGGTCCTGCCGGGCGTCGGCGACGCGGGCGGAGGCCTCGCGCCACACGTCCGGCTGCTGCGTGATCTCGCGGACGGTGGCTTCGGAGCCGGGGGTGATGTCAGGCATGGAGCGCTCCAGGGGTGGCGGTGGTCGTCGAGCGGTCGCGGTCGCGGACCTCGGGGAAGCAGGCGGAGGCGTAGGGGCGGAGCGCGTCGCGGACGCGGTCCATCACGAGCGCGCGGGCGTCGGGGGCGAGGAGCCCTGCGCGCACGCGGGCGTACTGGTCGGGGAGGAACTGGCTGATGAGCGGGAGCGGGATCTCGAGCGCGGCGAGGTTCTCGTACAGCCGCGCCTCCGCCGCCGCGACGGGTGCGTCCGGCCAGTAGTACCGCATCCGGTCGCTGTAGCTGTAGCGGCGCGCGATGCGCTGCTCGTCCGCCGAGCCCTCGTAGTAGCCCTGCCAGTACCCGGGCTCGTCGAGCATGCGCTCCTCGAGCACCTCGATGAGCCGGGACCGGTCCTCCACCGCGACGAGCTCGTCCTCGATGAGGGCGACGGCGAAGAGCGCCTCGCGCATCGCGAAGGTGAGGCCGGGGCCAACCTTGAGGATCGCCCAGTGGTCCTCGACCAGCTGGGCGAGCTGCGCGCTCCCCTGGTAGTCGGTGGAGTGCGCCTCGAAGACGAGGCCGGGCTCGTCGTCGAGCACCGTCCGCAGCCCGGTGGTGCCGGAGCTCACGTAGTCGACGACCCGCAGGTGGTCGAACTCGACGGCGGGCTGCACGACCAGCGCGATGATCCGGTCCCAGATGCCGTCGAGGCCGACGTCCTGGAAGGCGCGGCGATGGCGGTCGAGGGTGGCGCGGGCAGCCGTCGGCGACGTGGGCGTCAGCTCGCCGAGCGTCTCGTGGGCGCCGCCGGGCACGGGCACCTCCGTGCCGATCACGTAGAGGATCGCCTCCTCGCGTCCCGCGCGCGCCGCCGCGTCCTCGGCGGCGCGGAGCAGGCGGGCCGAGCGCTCGGCGGCCAGGTCGTCGCCGACCGGCACCGGGTCGCCCGCGCAGGACATGCTGCAGTCCAGGTGGATCTTCGTGTAGCCGGCCTCGACGTAGGCGACGACCAGTCCCTCGGCGTTCACCATGGCCTCCTCCGCCGGCAGCGCCTGCCAGCGGTTCGGGCCGAGGTGGTCGCCGCCGAGCACCAGCCGGTCACGGGGGAGCCCGACCTCGGCGGCGATCCCGTGCACCAGCTCGCGGAAGTCGGCGGGCCGCATCCCGGTGTACCCGCCGAACTGGTCCACCTGGTTCGACGTGGCCTCGACGAGCAGGTACGTCCCGTCCTCGTCCGCCTGCCGGATCGCCGCCTCGAGGACGGTCGGGTGCGCCGAGCAGACCGAGTAGACGCCGACGGACCCACCCGCCTTGTGCTGCGTGATCGTGTCCCACAGGTGGTTGACCATGGTTCTCCTTGGCATGTCGGTGGATGCGCTCCGGTCGGGGCGAGGGCGGCGGTTGTCCCGGCCTCCCTGCTGCCCCCGGCGAGCGCGCGGGGCGACGGCCGGCCCCGCGTGTCCTGCGACGGCAGCGGCTCGTGCTCCGATCGTCGGGGAGAAGTGAGCGTTTCGTGTAGTTTTGACGCCAATCCGGTCTGAAATGCGCAGACCGATTGCGTGCTTGCTGATCGCCGAGGTGGCCCATGTCCCATGACCCGTCGAATCCGTCCCTGCCGCGCGCGGTGTCGACCAAGCGCGCGGAGCGCATGCGCCTCGTGCTGGCACTGCTGCACGAGCGCTCGAGCGTCTCGATCGCGGAGCTCGAGGAGCACCTCGGCGTCTCGGCGGCCACGCTCCGCCGGGACGTCGCCGACCTCGACGAGCAGGGCCTCGTCCTGCGCACGCACGGCGGCGTGCGCGAGCGCGACTCGCTGCGGGAGATCCCCGTGCGCCTCCGGAGCACGCGCCTCCGGCACATCAAGCAGCTGATCGCGCGCCGGGCGGTCGAGCTGCTGCCCGCCGGCCCGCACGCGCTCGCCCTCAGCGGCGGGACGACGACGGCCGAGGTCGCCCGCGAGCTCCGGTACCGCGACGGGCTCACGATCATCACCAACTCGCTCACCATCGCGTCGGAGTGCGCGGCCCGGCCGCGGCAGAAGGTGATCATGACGGGCGGCGTCGTGCGGCCGAGCTCCTACGAGGCGGTCGGCATGCTCGCGGAGGGCACGCTCCAGGCGATCAACGTCGGCACGGCGATCCTCGGCGCGGACGGCGTGACGGCGGCGGGCGGCGTCACCACCCACGACGAGACCGAGGCGCGCACCAACCACGCGATGGTCGCCAACGCGCAGCGCGTCATCGTGGTGGCCGACGGGGCGAAGGTCGGCCAGGTGCAGCTGGCGAAGATGGCGGACGCCGGCGAGATCGACGACCTCGTCACGGACTCGGGCGCGGATCCGCTCGCCCGGGAGCTGCTGATCGCCGCGGGCGTGGCCGTGCACGTGGTCGAGCTCCGGGGCGGCGACGCCGCCTGACGCCGGCAGGGGAGGGGCGGCGGGGGCCGCGGGAGCGCTCCCGCCGCCCGTCGTGTTACGGCCTCGTAAACAAGCGGCCGACGATGTCGCGCTCGTGGACGTGACCGTTACTGTCGCAACATGCTCATTTCACCGCTGGTAGTGACAAAAACGATCATGGGTTGCACCATGGATGCATGCGCAACGACGGGCATCGCCCTCTCATGACCTCCTCGACGCCCATCTCCGCGACGGTCCGCGTGGCCGTCGTCGGCTTCGGCGCCCGTGCCGCCATCGCCCAGCACGTGGGCGCCGCCCGCGAGGGCGCGCGCATCGTCGCGATCGTCGAGCCGGACGCCGACGGACGGGCCCGCGCCCAGCGCGCCTACCCCGACGCCGTGATCCACGCCGACCTCGACGCCCTCGTGGCCGCGGGCGACGTCGACGCCGCGATCGTCACCGCCCCCGACCACGCCCACGAGGCCATCGCGGTCACGCTGCTCGACGCCGGCATCCCCGTCTACCTCGAGAAGCCCCTCGCGATCACCCTCGAGGGGGCCGACCGGGTGCTCGACGCCGCGGCCCGGAGCGGCACCGTCCTCTACGTCGGCCACAACTTCCGCCACGCGGCCGTCGTCCGGGTCATGCGCGAGATCATCGAGCGCGGCGAGATCGGCGAGGTCAAGGCCGTGTGGGTGCGCCACTTCGTCGGCAACGGCGGCGACTACTACTTCAAGGACTGGCACGCCGACCGCACGAAGACGGGGACCTTGCTGCTGCAGAAGGCCAGCCACGACATCGACGTGATCCACCACCTCGCGTCCGGCTACACGCGCCGCGTCGTGGGCATGGGCGACCTCATGGTCTACGGCGACGTGACCGACCGGCGCGACCGACGCGGCGAGACCATGCCGGACTGGTTCTCGTTCGACAACTGGCCGCCGGCCAGCCAGTCCGGCCTCAACCCGGTCGTCGACGTCGAGGACGTGTCGATGATGCTCATGACGCTCGACAACGGCGTCATGGCCAGCTACCAGCAGTGCCACTTCACCCCCGACTACTGGCGCAACTACACCGTCATCGGCACCGAGGGCCGCCTCGAGAACGTCGGCGACACCGCGGGCGGCGTCGTCAAGGTCTGGAACCGCCGGCACGAGTGGCAGGTCGAGGGCGACGTCGAGCACCCCATCGCGGGCGCGGCGAGCGGCCACGAGGACGCCGACCTCCTCACGATGACCGAGTTCTTCGCGCACCTGCTCGACGGCGCGCCCACGCTCGTCTCGCCGATCGCCGCGCGGGAGGCCGTCGCCGCCGGATCGCTCGCGGCGCACTCGCTCCGTCACGGCTCCGTGCCCGTCACCGTCCCCGACCTCCCCGCGCACGTCGCGCAGCACTTCCCCGCATGATCCCCCGCACCCACCCCCGGAAGGACCACCCGATGAGCACCACCCCCTCGTCCGCCCCGCACCGACCCCGCCGGCGCGCCGTCCTCGGCACCGCCCTGGTCCTCGGGGTCGCCCTCGCCGCCAGCGGCTGCAGCTCCGACGGCGCGGGCAGCTCCCCCGCGGAGTACGCCGCGCCCGCGAAGGACCTCACGGCGTCCATCACGTACGGCGTGTGGGACAAGAACCAGGTCCCCGCCATCGAGGAGAACATCGCCGCCTTCAACGAGGAGTACCCGGGCATCGAGGTGACGGTGAACGTCACGCCCTTCTCCGAGTACTGGACCAAGCTGCAGACCCAGGCGTCGAGCGACACCCTCCCCGACCTGTTCTGGATGAACGGCCCGAACCTCGGGCTCTACGCATCGAACGACCAGATCGAGCCCATCACGGGCGCGGTCGACGCGGGCGACATCGACCTCGGCGACTACCCCGAGGCGCTCGTCGACCTCGACACGGTCGACGGCGTGTCGTACGGCGTGCCGAAGGACTTCGACACCATCGGCATCTGGGCGAACGAGGCCCTCTTCGAGGCGGCCGGCGTGCCCGTGCCCGAAGGCGACTGGACGTGGGAGGAGTTCCAGGAGACCGCCGCGGCGATCTCCTCGGCGCTGAGCGCGGACGGCGTCTACGGCGCCGCCGGCGGCATGGACGGCCAGACGACCTACTACAACACGGTCCTCCAGGCGGGCGGCACCGTGATCGACGGCGACCGGTCGGGCTACGCGTCCCCCGAGGCGCAGGCCGGCATCCAGTTCTGGACGGACCTCATCGACGGCGGCGGCTCCCCCTCCATCCAGCAGCTCACCGACACGACCGCGGACCAGTGGTTCACCTCGGGCAAGCTCGCCATGTACTGGGGCGGCAGCTGGTTCCGGTCGGCGCTCACCGACACGGAGCTCGAGCAGGACGTCGTCGTGCTCCCCCTGCCGCAGGGCGAGGAGCAGGCCACCGTGATCCACGGGGTCTCCAACGTCGTCTCGGCGGCCTCCGAGCAGAAGCAGGCCGCGCAGGCCCTGCAGGTGTTCCTCGCCAGCGAGGCGGCGCAGCAGCAGCAGGGCGATGCCGGCGCCGTCATCCCGGCCTTCACCGGGACCCAGACCGCGTTCACCGGCTCCATGCCCGACGCCCGACTCCAGGTCTTCCTCGACGCGCTCGACTACGCGCAGCCCCTGCCCGTGAGCGGCAACACCGCCGTGTGGAACGCGCTCGAGACCGACCTGCTGCCGCAGGGGTTCTCCGGCGACCGCCCGGTGGCCGAGGTCACCGAAGAGCTGGCCGCGGAGATGGACGCGGCGCTGGCCGAGGAGTGACGCTGATGACGACCGCCGCCCACTCCCGCGCACCGGCGCCGTCCCTCCCGGACGGCGCCAGGGGAGACGCGCCCTCGACCGCATCCCCGCCGACCGGGTCCGCGTCGCGTCCGCGCCGCGGAGCCGGGGACGGGGCCTGGCCCTGGCTCTTCGTCGCCCCGCTCGTGCTCGGGGTGCTCGTCTTCTACATCTGGCCGATCGTCCAGACGGCCGGGAGCTCGTTCACCGAGACCGGGCCGTTCGGCGGATCCACCTTCGCCGGGATCGAGAACTACGTCCGGCTGCTGCAGGACCCGCAGCTGTACCTCTCGCTCGGCAACACGCTGCTCTACACGGCCATCGTGCTGCTCGGCATCCCGATCGCGGTCTACCTGGCGAGCCTGCTCAACCTCCCGGGGCTGCGCTTCGCGTCGCTCTACCGGGTGCTGTTCTTCCTCCCGTACGTCGCGATGCCGACCGCGGTCGCGATGGTGTGGCGGGTGATCTTCAACGGCGACTTCGGGCTGCTCAACCACGCGCTCGCGCTGGTCGGCGTCGACGGGCCGTACTGGATCAGCACACCCGTCTTCGCGACGATCGCCGTGGCCGTCGTGGGGCTCTGGTCCTCGCTGGGCTTCAGCCTGATCGTGCTCGCGGCGGGCCTCAAGAACATCCCGCCGGAGCTCTACGAGGCCTCCGAGCTCGACGGGGCCACGCGCTGGCGGCAGTTCCGCGACATCACGGTGCCGCTCCTGTCGCCGAGCGTCTTCTTCGTCACCATCGTCACGGTCATCTCGAGCTTCCAGGTGTTCGACCTGCTGTACGCGATCCTCGGCAGCAGCAACCCCGTGCTGCCCAAGAGCATGTCGCTCGTCTACTTCTTCTACCGCGAGGGATTCGTGAACAACGACAAGGGCTACGCGGCCGCGGTCGCCATGGCGATCTTCCTGATCATCGGCATCGTCACCGCCGTCCAGTTCCGCTTCCAGAGGAGGTGGGTGCAGGGTGACTGAGCAGGCGATCCGCGTCCGACCGGCGGCCTCGGCCGCGTCGCGTCGTCGACGGCGCCGCGGCGGTTCCCACGTCGTCGCGCACCTCGTGCTCGGGGTCGGCGGCCTCGTCATGGCCTTCCCGTTCCTCTGGCAGATCATCATGTCGCTGTCGACCAACGCGGAGGTGCAGAGCGTCACGCCCGTGTTCTGGCCGCAGGAGATCCAGTGGTCGAACTACGCCGAGGTCCTCGAGCGCCTGCCGTTCGTGCAGCAGCTGCAGACGTCGGTGCTCGTCACCGTGATCCGGACGGTCGCGCAGATCCTGTTCTGCACCCTCGCCGGCTACGCGTTCGCGCGCATGCGGTTCCGCGGACGGGCGATCCTGCTCGCGATGGTGCTGTCGATCCTGATGGTGCCCTCGCAGGTGTACCTGCTGTCGCAGTACCAGATCGTGCAGGGCCTGGGCCTGCTCGACAGCCTCGGCGGTCTCGTGCTGCCCGGGCTCTTCAGCGCCTTCGGCACCTACCTGATGCGGACCGCCTTCCTGGCGATGCCGGCCGAGCTCGAGGAGGCGGCCCGGCTCGACGGGGCGAACCCCTTCCAGATCTTCTGGCGCATCATGCTGCCGCTCGCCAAGCCCACGATCAGCGTCCTCGCCATCACGACCGTGCTGTGGTCGTGGAACGAGCTGCTCTGGCCGCTCGTCGTGACCACGTTCAGCGACCGGATGCCGCTCTCCGCCGGCCTCGCGACGCTGATCGGCGACCGCACCACCGACTACCCGGTGGTGATGGCGGCGAGCCTGCTCGCGATGGCACCCGTGCTCATACTGTTCATCGTGCTGCAGCGCCGGGTCATCGACGGCCTCGCGTCCAGCGGCCTGAAGTAGCCGCCGGTGCCACCCCGCGGGTCCCTCGTCGCAGGCGGGGGACCCCGGGGGACCCGCGCGTCGCCGTCCGGGCCGCGTCCCCGACGCCGGCCGACCCCGAGCCCGGTCGCCTCTACAGCGCTGCACTAGCCTCGGCCCATGAGCTCGCAGCCCTCCGTGCCGCCCGTCGACGTGCCGGACGGAGGCGGCCGCCGGACCGCGCGCGTCGCCGCCCCCGCGCCGCTCCTCCTGCCGGACGGGAGCCCGGCCGCCGACGCCTTCACCCTCGATCCCGCCCTCCTCCACCTCAACCACGGGTCCTTCGGCGCCGTCCCCCGGGAGTCGCAGGCGCACCAGGCGCGGTCGCGGGCGCTCATGGAGGCGGCGCCGCTGGTGTGGTTCCCGCGCCTGCCGCACCTCGTCGCCGAGGCGCGAGGTCGCGTCGCCGGCTTCCTGCGCACGGTTCCCGCGTCCCTCGCCTTCGTGCCGAACGCGAGCGCCGGCGCGAGCGTCGTGTTCTCCAGCCTCCCGGTCGCCCGCGGCCTCGAGGTCGTCGTCACCGACCACGGCTACGGGGCCGTGACGATGGGTGCGCGAGCGCCTGGCGCGGCGGTGGGGCGGGACCGTGCGCACCGTGCCGGTGCCCCTCGGCGCCGACCACGACGAGGCCCTCGGGAGGATCGCCGAGGCCGTCACCGGGGACACCTCGCTCCTCGTCCTCGACCACGTGACGTCGCCCACCGCCCGGGAGCTGCCCGTCGCCGCCGTCGCGCGCATCGCCCGCGAGAGGGGCGTGCCGATGCTCGTCGACGGCGCGCACGCGCCCGGCCTCCTCGCGGATCCGCTGCGCGACCTCGAGGCGGACTTCTGGGTCGGCAACATGCACAAGTTCCCCTGCGCGCCCCGCGGCACCGGCGTCCTCGTCGCCCGCGGCCCGCTCGTGCCGGAGCTCAACCCGCTCATCGACAGCTGGGGCGCCGGCCGCCCGTACCCGGAGCGGTTCGACGAGCAGGGCACCCTCGACCTCACCAGCTGGCTCGCGGCGCCGACGTCCCTCGACCTCGTCGACCGGACGTGGGGCTGGGGCGCCGCCCGCGCATACATGTCCGCCCTCGCCGACCACGCGGTCGACGTGATCGCCGACGCGTTCGGCGCGCTCACGGGCGAGGACCACCGCGTCGACGTCGGCATGCCGGTGGCGGCCCTCCGGCTCGTGCGCCTCCCCGCTCCGCTCGCGACCGGCCCCGGCGGCGGCAACGCGCTGCGCGACCGGGTGATCGAGGAGCTCGGCGCCCTCTGCGCGTTCACGGCGTTCGACGGCGTCGGCTACCTCCGCATCTCGACGCACGTCTACAACACCCCGGCCGACTACGAGGACTTCGCCGAGCGCTGCGTGCCCCGGCTCTGGGAGTGGGCGACGGCGTCCTGATCCGCTCCGTCCCGACCGCCGTCCCTTGCGCTTCGCGTTTCTAGCGCTGTAAATTCGACTGCCGCCGCAATCGAAGGAGATGACGCGTGAGCAGGACCGCAGAATCGCACGCACCGCTGAGCAGACGGACGTTCCTCGCCGGCTCCGGCGCCCTCGCCGCGCTCGGGCTCGCTGGATGCGCCCCCTCCGCCGGCGGCACGGGCGGCACGACGACCATCGGCTTCTACGAGCAGAAGCAGGAGGTCATCGCCTACTTCGACGACCTCCTCCGCCGGTTCGAGCAGGAGCACGGCGGCATCCGCGTCGTCCACGACGCCACCGCCTCCATCGCCCCGCAGTTCGTCCGCCGCCAGCCCGCGGACGTCGGCTGCTTCAACACGAACCTGGAGCTCGCCCGCTACATCGGGCGCGGCGTCCTCAGCGACCTGTCCGAGCTGCCGTCGGCGGAGCGGATCCGACCCGACGTCGCGAAGCTCGCCACTCAGTACGCCACCTACCCCGGCCGGACCAGCGTGCTCCCGTACTCGCTCACCGCCGCGGGGGTCATCTACAACAAGCGCATCTTCGCCGACATGGGGCTTCCCGTACCGGAGACCTGGTCCCAGTTCGTCGACGTCTGCACGGAGATCCAGAAGACCGACATCACCCCGATCTACGCCACGGACCGCGACACCTGGACCCTCTGGCAGGGCCTGTTCGACTACTCCGTCGGGAGCCTCGTCGACACCGGCGCCTTCTTCGGGCGGATGCAGGCGCTCGGCACCGACGTCGGCCCCGACTCGGAGGTGTCGTTCCAGAGCACGCTCGCCGTGCCGATGGAGCGCGCGAAGGTCGTCTCCTCGTTCTTCAACCCCGACCACGCCGTGCGCACCTACGCCGACGGCAACCTCGCCTTCGGCAAGGGCGAGGCGGCCATGTACCTGCAGGGCCCCTGGGCGCTCAGCCAGATCGCCCTCATCGACGAGGACCTCGAGGTCGGCACCTTCGCGCTCCCCGTCTCGGAGGATCCCGCGGACCGGAAGGCGCGCGTGAACATCGACCTCGGCCTCTACATCCCGACGGGCACCGCGCACCGCGACGAGGCCGTCGAGCTCGTCGAGTTCCTCATGCGGCCGGAGATCATCGACGCGTACAACCGCGACAACCTCGCGTACTCGACCACCGCCGACGCCCCGCCGCAGACCGACGAGCGCGTCGCCGGGCTGCAGCCCTACATCGACTCCGCCGCCTTCTACCAGGGGGCCGGCACCTTCGTGCCCGCGTCGATCCCCCTCGGCAACTACCTCCAGTCGGCGACCCGGAGCGGCGACTTCGAGGGCATGCTCCGCCAGCTCGACGCCGACTGGCGCCTCGTCGCCGGACGGGACGCCCTCGTATGACCCGCACCGGCACGACCGACCCCTCCGAGGAGCGACGATGACCGTCCAGACCCCGCTCGCGCCCATGACGGCCGCGCCGCCGCCCCCTCGGACGGCTGCGCGCCGCACCGGCAGGAGGCGGCCGCAGTTCCTCTACTACGTCTTCCTCGTGCCGGCGCTCGTGCTGTTCACGGCGTTCGTGGTCGGGCCCGCCGTCATCGGCATCCTCTACAGCTTCACCGACTACGTCGGCTACGGCGCCTGGTCGTTCCTCGGCCTGCGGAACTACGCCACCCTCTTCTCCGACCCGAGCATCCTCGCCTCCTACGGGTTCACCATCGGGTTCGCCGTGGTCACGGTGCTCATCGCCCAGGTGATCGCCCTGTCGCTCGCCGTCGCGCTGTCGAGCCGCATCCGGTTCGCCGCACCTCTGCGGAGCATCCTGGTGATCCCGATGGTCGTGTCCGGCATCGTCGTCGCCTACGTCTTCAACTTCCTCTTCTCCAACTCGCTGCCGGCGCTCGCGCAGGCGGTCGGCTTCGGCCCGCTGGAGGAGAGCATCCTCGGGGATCCGAACCTCGCGTGGCTCTCCATCGTCATCGTCAGCGCCTGGCAGACCATCCCCGGCGCCCTGCTCGTCTACACGGCCGGCCTCACCGCGATCTCCGCCGACCTCTACGAGGCGAGCTCCCTCGACGGCGCGACCGGGTGGATGCAGTTCCGCACCATCACGCTGCCGCTGATCGCCGGCTTCGTCCTCATCAACACGGTCCTCGGCGTCAAGGGCTACCTCGGCGCCTACGACGTCATCGTCGGCCTCACCGGCGGCGGCCCCGGCACCGCCACCCGCAGCGTCGCCATGACGATCTTCAGCGGGTTCACCGGAGGCGACTACGCGTACCAGATGGCCAACGCGTCCGTCTTCTTCATCGTGACGCTGATCATCTCCGTCATCCAGCTCATCGCCACCCGCGGAAGGGCGGTCCGACTGTGACCTCCACCCGAGCTCCACGCACGCACGCGACCGCGGGCGACGCGCACCGGAAGCGCCTCAACCGGAGGAGCTGGCCGGTCACGATCCTGCTGATCCTCGCGTCGCTCACCGTGCTCCTGCCGCTCTACGCGACCGTGAGCATGGCCTTAAAGACGAGCGCGCAGTCGGCGGACGGCAACGTCTTCTCGCTCCCCGCCCCGTTCAACCCGGAGAGCTTCGCCGTCGCCTGGGAGCTGACGCGCTTCCCCGTCTCCTTCGGGGTCTCACTCCTCGTCGCGGCCATCGCCGTCGTCCTCACGCTGCTGCTCAGCTCCGTCGCCGCCTACGCGGTCGTCCGCAACTGGGACCACCGCTTCTTCCGCTGGGCGCTGTACTACCTGCTGGCCGCCCTCTTCCTGCCGTTCCCCGTGGTCGCGCTGCCGCAGATCCAGCTCACGGCGATCCTCGGCCTCGACGGGCCCGTGGGCGTCGGGATCCTGCACGCCATGTTCCAGCTGTCCTTCAGCGTGCTGCTCTACTCGGCCTACCTCCGCTCGATCCCCCTCGAGCTCGAGGAGAGCGCCCGCATCGACGGCGCGAGCACGTGGCAGGTCTTCTGGCGCATCGTCTTCCCGCTGCTCGCGCCCATGAACGCCACGGTCGGCATCTTCGCCTTCCTCGCGTCGTGGAACGACTTCATGCTGCCGTCGCTCATCACGGCCGACCCCGCCCTGCAGACGCTCCCCGTCGTGCAGAACATCTTCCAGAGCCAGTTCGGCACCGACTACAACGTCGCCTTCGCGTCGTACCTGATGGCCATGGCGCCGACGATCATCGTCTACCTGATCGCGCAGCGCTGGGTCATCAGCGGCGTGACCCAGGGCGCCGTGAAGAGCTGACCCCACCGCATCCAGCCCGAGGAGCACCATGACCGCACCCGTCCGATCCACGACCACGGGCACCCGCACCATCCGCCCCCTCCCGGAGAGCGCGCCCGTCGCGCGCGCCGAGCAGCAGATCCACGGGGACGGGTGGCGCGTCACCGTGCTCACCGAGGGCCTCCTCCGCGTCGAGCGCTGGGACCCGTCCGTGCCGGGAGCGGGCCCGGAGGACCGCGCGTCGGCCTTCGCGATCCGCCGCGACCTCCCCGCGGCGTCGTTCACCGCCGAGCGGCACGGCGACGGCGTCACGGTCACGACCCGCCGCGCGCGCCTCCGCTACGACGGCGGCCCCTTCTCCTCCAGCGGCCTCGTCGTCGAGGTGATCGGCGCCGACGCCGGACGGTGGCGGCACGGGGAGCCGACCCGCGACCTCGGCGGCACCGCCCGCACCCTCGACGACGTCGACGGCCGGACCGACCTCGAGTCCGGCGTCGTCGCGCCGGACGGCATCGCGATCGTGGACGACGCCGCGTCGATGCTCTTCGAGGACGACGGGTGGATCGGCTCGCGGCGCCCCGGGCAGGAGGACCTCTACGTGTTCGTCCACGGGCGCGACCACGCCGACGCCGTGCGCGCCCTCTACGCCGTGTCGGGCGACCCGATGCTCCTGCCCCGGTGGGCGCTCGGCACCTGGTGGAGCCGCTACCACCCCTACAGCGACGACTCCTACCTCGCCCTCCTGGACCGCTTCGAGGAGGAGGGCGTGCCGCTGTCCGTCGCCGTCATCGACATGGACTGGCACCGCGTCGACTCGGTGCCGTCCCGCTTCGGGAACGGCTGGACGGGCTACTCGTGGGAGCCGTCGCTCTTCCCCGACCCCGCGGCGTTCCTCGCCGAGCTGCACCGGCGCGGCATGCGCACGACCCTCAACCTGCACCCCGCGGACGGCGTCCGCGCCTTCGAGGACCGCTACCCCGAGATCGCGCGCGCCGTCGGCATCGACCCCGCGACCGAGGCGCCGGTGCCGTTCTCGCCGACCGACCCCGCCTTCCTCGAGGCGTACTTCCGCGAGCTGCACCACCCGCTCGAGGAGCAGGGCGTCGACTTCTGGTGGATCGACTGGCAGCAGGGCCGCACCTCCGACCTGCCCGGCGTCGACCCGCTCTGGGTGCTCAACCACTTCCACCACCTCGACGCGGCCCGCGACGGCGGATCCGGCATGACCTTCTCCCGGTACGCGGGTCCCGGCAGCCACCGCTACGCCGTCGGGTTCTCCGGCGACGCCGTCGTCTCGTGGGCCTCCCTCGACTTCCAGCCCGAGTTCACGGCCACCGCCTCGAACATCGGCTACAGCTGGTGGAGCCACGACATCGGCGGCCACACGCGCGGGATCCGCGACGATGAGCTCGCCACGCGGTGGGTCCAGTTCGGCGTGCTGTCGCCCATCACGCGGCTGCACTCGGCGAACAACCCGTTCATCCGCAAGGAGCCCTGGCTGTTCCCGGCCGAGCACCGCGCGGCGATGGACGACGCCCTGCGGCTCCGGCACCGCCTCGTCCCCTACCTGCACACGATGAACCACCGCGCCGCGGAGGAGGGGGTGCCGCTCGTCCGGCCGATGTACCACGCGGAGCCCCGGCGGCAGGAGGCGTACACGGTGCCGAACCAGTACGAGCTCGGGTCCGAGCTGGTCGTCGCGCCGATCACGACCCCGCGCGATCCGGCGTCCCGGCGCGGCAGCACCCGCGCCTGGCTCCCCGCCGGGCTGTGGACCGACCTCGTCACCGGCACCGTCTACCGCGGCGACCGCACCATCGAGCTGCACCGCACCATCGCGAGCGTCCCGGTGCTCCTCCGCGCCGGCGGGATCCTCCCCCTCGACGCCACGACGGAGCTCGACGCCACCCGGAACCCCGCGCACCTCGAGGTCGTCGTGGCGCCCGCCGCGGCCGGGCGCTTCGTGCTCGTCGAGGACGCCGAGGCCGCCGACGACCGGGCCGCCGACGACCGGTCCGCCCGCGATCGGGCCGCCGGGTCCGCCTCCGCGACGGCCGCGGGCAGCGCGCGCACGGCCTTCGCGTGGGATCCGGCCGGCGAGCTGCGGATCGAGCGGCAGGATCCCCACGGCGTCATCCCCGCGGGCCGCGTCTACACCGCGACGTTCCTCGCGCTGCTCCCCGCGTCGCCCGTCACCGTGGACGGCGTCGCCGTCGAGGTGCGCGGCCGGGACGGCCGGTGGAGCGTCGACGTAGCCTCCGCGGACGCCGTCGTCCGCACCGGCCCCCTGCGCGTCGGGGTGGATCCGACCGAGGCCGCCCGCGTGATCCTCGAGGAGGCGCAGGCCGGCAACCCCGAGAAGCTGGAGGCGTGGGGCGTGGTCAGCAGCGGACGCGCGACCGCCGACCGGCTGGTCGAGCTGCAGGCGGTCGACCTCCCGGCGTCCGTCATCGCGGGCCGTCGCCGAGGTCCTCGGGTCGGTGACCTCGGCCGACGTCTGAGCGGGGCGCCGCCGGTCGTCAGGGGACGGCCGGCGCGCTCTCGCGCAGCACCAGCCGGTGGCCGACGGTCACGTGGCGTCCCGGCTCCTCGTCGCCGCCGACCCGCTGCAGCAGCAGGTCGAGGGCGCGCTCCGCGAGCTCGCGCGTGTCCGGCGCCACGGAGGTCAGGCTGGGCATGACGCTCGCCCCGAGCTCGATCGCGTCCCAGCCCACGACCGCCACGTCGTCCGGCACGCGGATCCCGCGCCGGTGCAGCGCGCGGAGGGCGCCGATGGCGGCGAGGTCCTCGCGGCACAGCAGCGCGTCGACGTCGAGGCCCCGGTCGAGGGCCTCCGTCAGGGCCTCCTCCGCGCCCAGGGCGTCGCCCGCCTCGCGCGCGACGAGCCGCGAGGCGTCGAACGCCAGGCCGGCGTCGTCGAGTCCGCGGCGGTACCCCTCGAGCCGGAGGGCCGACGTGCGGGACACGTCGTCGGGCTCGTGGCCGAGGAAGCCGATGCGGCGTCGCCCGGACGCGACGAGGTGCGCGACCGCCGACCGCGCGGCTTCCACGTTGTCCACGGCGACCTGGTCGGATCCCGCGGGCTGGGGGTCCTCGCCGAGGAACACGACCGCTGCGTCCCCGCGCACCGCGTCGAGCTCGGACGCGGTCAGCGACTGCGGGTGGATCACGAGGCCGTCGACGAACCCGGCCTCCCGGTCGTCGAGCACCGCCCGCTCGCCCTCGGCGGTGCCGCCCGTCTCGATCAGCACCATCCCGTACCCGCGCGCCTGGGCGACGCGGGCGAAGACGTGCGCGAGCTCCGCGAAGTAGGGGCGCCGCAGGTCCGGGAACGCGAGCCCGATCATGCGCGACCGGCCCGTGGCGAGGCTCCGACCCGAGCGGTTCGGGCGGTAGCCGAGCTCGTCGATGGCGGACCGCACGCGCTCCCGCATGCCCGGGCTGATGTGCTGGTAGTCGTTGACGACGTTGGAGACCGTCTTCATCGACACGCCCGCGAGGTCCGCGACGTCCTGCAGCGTGACCCGTCCCATTCCCGCATGCTATCGACGCGATGCCGTTACAGCGCTGTAAAGTGTTCACCATGTCCACCGCCGCATCCCTCGCCACGACGCCACCCGACCTCCCCACCGCCTCCCGGCAGGACGGCTCCTACCCGCGCCCGCAGGTCATGCGCGCGGACTGGGCGAACCTCGACGGCACGTGGTCGTTCCGCCACGACGACGCGGACGCCGGCCTCGCGGAGGGCTGGGCGGCCGGCTTCGGCGACGCGCAGTCGATCCTCGTCCCCTTCCCGCCGGAGTCCGAGGCCTCCGGCATCGCCGAGCCCGGCTTCCACCGGGTGGTCTGGTACTCCCGCACGATCACGGCGGCGGATCTCGCGGAGGCCGGCCGGTCGGACCGCGCGCCCCGCGTGCTCCTGCACCTCGGCGCGGTCGACTACCGCGCCCGCGTGTGGATCGACGGCGCGTTCGTCGGCGAGCACGAGGGCGGCCACACGCCCTTCTCCTTCGACGTGACGGAGCACGTCGCCGGCAACGTGGATCACGAGGTCGTCGTGCGCGCCGAGGACGACCCGCACGACGCCACGCAGCCGCGCGGCAAGCAGGACTGGCACGAGTCGCCGCACGCCATCTGGTACCACCGCACCACGGGGATCTGGCAGACCGTGTGGCTGGAGGCCGTGCCGGAGGTCGCGATCCGCGCGCTCCGCTGGGTGCCGGTCGACCACGCGCACGTGTCGCTCGGGATCGCGCTCCGCGGCCGGGCGCCCGCGGGCTCGCGCGTCCGCGTCGCCCTCCGCTGGGAGGAGCGCGGCGAGGACCTGGGCGCGGTCGAGGTCGCCGTGCCGACCGAGACCGAGGTGGTCGACCTCGTCGTCCCCGTCGTCCGCCAGGCGCACGGCCAGGCCGAGGACGAGCTGCAGTGGAGCCCCGAGAAGCCGCGCCTCGTCGACGCCACCGTGACGCTCGTGGCGCCCGACGGCGCCCCCGTGGACGCCGTGGCCTCCTACCTCGGGCTCCGCATGGTCGCCACGGACCGCGGGTCGTTCCTCCTCAACGACCGTCCCTACGACGTGCGCTCCGTGCTCGACCAGGGCTACTGGCCGCAGTCGCACCTCGCCGCGCCCTCGTACGACGCGCACCGGCAGGAGGTGGAGCTCATCAAGGAGCTCGGCTTCACCGCGGCCCGCATGCACCAGAAGATCGAGGATCCGCGCTTCCTGTACTGGGCTGACCGGCTCGGCCTCCTCGTGTGGGGCGAGGCGCCCAATGCCTACGCCTTCTCTCCCACCGCCGTCCAGCGGCTCATGCGCGAGTGGATGGACGCCGTCGAGCGCGACGTCTCCCACCCGTCGATCGTCACCTGGGTCCCGGTCAACGAGAGCTGGGGCGTGCAGCAGGTGCCGTCGGATCCGCGTCAGCAGGCGTACACGCGCGCCCTCGCCGACGTCACGCGCGCGCTCGACGGCTCCCGGCCCGTCATCTCGAACGACGGGTGGGAGCACACCTCCAGCGACATCGTCTCCATCCACGACTACGAGGGCGTCGGATCCGTCCTCGCCGGCACCTACGCCGACGACGCCGCCCGCGACCGCCTGCTCTCCACCATGGGCCCGGGCGGGCGGCGCATCCTCGTCGACGGCGTCGCGTACGCGGGCCAGCCGCTCATGCTCACCGAGTTCGGCGGCGTGGACTTCCAGCCGGGCGGCCCCCGCGAGGACGGCTGGGGCTACACGGCCGCGGTCGACGGCGACGACTGGATCACGCGCATCACCGGGCTCTACGACGCCATCCGCATGAGCCGGATCCTCGCGGGGTCCTGCTACACGCAGCTCACCGACACGATGCAGGAGACCAACGGCCTCCTGACCGCCGACCGCGTGCCGAAGGTGGAGATCGCGCGCATCCGCCGGGCCGTCACCGGGCGCGACGAGGAGGCGTAGCAACGTCGCCACCGCGTACGGTCGGGGCATGACCCGACGCATGGCCGATCCCTCCTTCCGCGCCGAGCAGGAAGCGCAGGCCGCGACGGCGCCGATCGGCTCCCATGTCCATGTCGACGGGAGCCTCTCGGGGGGCTCGGCGAGATGACGCACTCCCCGGCACGATCGCGCACGGCTCTCCGGGTGCTGGCCGTCGCGGCGGCGGTCGTCGCGGTCGCTCAGGCCGTCGTCGGCGTGCTCGCCCTCACTGCCGCCGAGGGCCGCGAGGTGATGACCGCGATGGGGGCCGCTCTCCTCGTGTCCGCGGCCGTCTTCGTGGTCATCGCCGTCCTCTGCGCCGTCGCCCTCCGCAGGATGCGCTAGCTCCGGATCGCCCCGGCGGCGGATCCGCGCAAGGGCGCCCGAGGCCCCGGGAGTGCCGCAGGATGGACCCATGACGCCGCTCCCCGTGACCGACCTCGCCGCCGAGCTCCGCGAGGTGACCGCGCACTGGACGCCGCGGGTCGTCGGGCGGGTGAACGACCAGTACGTGAAGGTCGCGAAGCTGCGGGGCGAGCTGACCTGGCACGCGCACGAGGCCGAGGACGAGATGTTCCTCGTGGTCTCGGGCAGGCTCCGCATCCAGCTGCCCGACGACCAGGAGGTCGTGCTCGGACCCGGGCAGTTCCACGTCGTGCCCCGCGGCGTGCAGCACAACCCGGTCGCCGACGAGGAGGTGGAGATCGTCCTCATCGAGACCGTCACCACCGCGCACACCGGCGACGTGATCGTGCCCGGCACCGTCCCGGTCGAGCGGCAGGTGGGCGGCTTCCGCTGATCCGCGGGTGCGACCTCGACGGCGGGGCGGCTCCGCCGTGAGCGGAACGGCCCGACCGCGGCCCGCGCGCCGCGTACCGTCGGCCTCAGCGCGACGCGGCGCCGCCCACCCGGGCGGGCGGATCCTCGCCGCGCGGGAAGCGGGTGCCCCATGGAACTGGTCTTCGTGCACGGAGCGCTGGTGCGCGACGGAGCGTGGTGGTGGCGGCCGGCAGCCGATCTGCTCGAGGCGCGGCTCGGGATCCGCAGCCGCGCGGTCGAGCTCCCGTCCTGCGGGGAGACGGCGTCGGGGCGGCCCGAGGGCGGTCTCGTCGAGGACGCGGTCGCGCTGCGTGCCGTGCTGGACGAGGTCGGCGAGGCGGTCGTCGTAGGCCACTCGTACGGCGGCACGGTCGTCGCGGAGGCGGGCGCGCATCCGGCCGTCGCCCATCTGGTGCTGATCTCGTCGTACCTGCCCGCAGCCGGTCTCGCGCAGGGCGGCATCATGGGCGGCGAGCCGGATCCGGTCGCGATCGGCGACGACGGCCACGGAGCCCTCGCGCTCGCCGGTCTCGACGCGGCGTCGTTCGGCGCCCGGTTCCTCCACGACGCGGATCCCGCCACGCAGCACGAGGCCTTCCGCCGCACGACCGCCCAGTCGCCGGCCGCATTCACCACCCCGACGACCGCCGAGGGGTGGCGCGGGGTCGACTCCACCTACCTCGTCTGCGCGGAGGACCGCAGCACCACCGTCGGGCTGCAGCGGGCGCACGCCGCCCGGGCGACCCGATCCGTCGAGCTCCCGACGGGGCACCACCCCTTCCTGACGCGTCCGGACCTCGTGGTCGACGCGATCGCCGAGCTGCTGCAGCAGGGGTGAGGCGACCGCGCCGTCAGCCGAGCACGCGGTCGGCCGCCGCGAGCAGCACGTCGAGCAGGGCGGTCATCTCCGCGAGCGCCGCGTCGGCGGGCTCGTCGGGCAGGCTGCCGCGGCGCATCGCGGATCCGGCGTCGACGGCCGCGACGAGGTCGGCCGCGAGCTTCCAGCGGAGCGCGACGGAGGCGTCGAGACCGCGGCGGACGACGTCGGCCGGCACCGCGGATCCCGCCCGGCGCAGGCCGTCCGCGCAGCGCTCGACTGCGTCGTCCTACGCGGCCGCCACGACCGCCGCCGGGGCGTCGCCCCGACGGACGGAGGAGAACAACAGTGACGCGAGGTCCGCGCCCACCGGCCCCGGGCCCATCGACTCCCAGTCGATGAGCACGATCCCGTCGCCGGCCGCGAACACGTTGGCGCCCGTCGCGTCGTGGTGGCAGAGCGTGCGCGGCAGGCCCTCGAGCACGGCGCGCACGCGGTCCTGCGACGCCAGCAGGCGGGCGGCGGCGGGGATCCGGTCGCCGAGCAACGCCCTCGCGCGCGGTCCGGGCGCGGCGAGGATCCGTGCGCCCGCCGCAGCCGCCTCGGGCTGCGCGTGCCGGTCGATCCAGCCGGGGAACAGCCAGGGATCCGCCGGCGGCCGGCCGAGCCAGCGCCCGCCGAGCGCGCCCAGCGCCTCCGCCGCGTCGAGCAGCGCCGCCCGGTCGAGCGGGCGCGGCCCGCGGTGCTGCACCTCCTCGATCCACAGGGTGACGCCGCCGTCGGCGTCCTGCGCCGTGCCGTGGGCACGCGGTGCGCGGATCCCCGACGGCAGCGCGTCGAGCAACCCCGACCGGTAGGCGGCCAGCTCGCGGGCGCCGTTCGCGACGAGGTACGGCACGGCCAGCGCCGGACCCTCGGTGCGCTTCTCGACGAGCGACCACGGGCGGCGCGTCCCGTCGGCGGTCACGGCGACCCCGCGGATCCGCGTCACCGACCGGTGCGCGAGGAACGCGTCGTACTCGAGCGGCTCGCGTCGGACGCCCTCCAGCGCGGCGACCGGCCGCCCGACGAGGTCGCCGACGGGGGCGCGCAGCCCCGGGTCCCGCTCGTCGTCCATCCCCCGACGCTAGCGACCCGCGGGCGGCGGTCAGCTCTCCGGATCGTCCCCGAACTCCCGCACCTCCTGCGCGCACCGGCACGCGGCCGCGATGCGCGCCGCCCACGCGTACGCCGCCGCGCGGTCCGGCAGGTCGAGGATCGAGTAGCCGCCCTCGAGCCGGCTCGTCTGCGGGTAGGTGCCCGGGGTCACGGATCCGTCGGCCGCCACGCGCACGGGCGGCACGGACTCGTCGATGCCGCCGCCGAAGACCCAGACGCCCGCGGCCTTCGCCTCGCGCACCACCTGGTGCGACTCGTCGACCACCGTCTGCCACTCGCCGTCGGGCACGTCCATCTCGCCGCTCGGGAACGAGATCAGGTACTTCGTCATCTCCGGCCTCCTCGCCGTCACCCGCGCCGTCGTCGCCGCGATGGGGACATCCTGCCGCGGGATCCGGCCGGCGGCGAGGTCAGGCGGCGTCGCCCGTCAGCTCCATCCGCATGAACACGCTCGCCCGCGCGTACGGCACGTGACCGGCCTCCTCGGGCGCGACGTGCCGGAACCCGACGGCCTCGTAGAGGTGCACGGCCGCCGGGAGGTCGACGCTGCTGGCGAGCACGAGCGTCGTCGCGCCGCGGCGGCGGGCCTCGGCGACGGCGGCGGCGAGCAGCAGGCGCCCGGTGCCGCGGCCGCGCACGGTCTCGTCGACCGCCATCTTCGCGAGCTCCCACACGCCGTCGCCCTCGGGGATGAGGGCGACGCAGCCGAGCACCCGGTCGCCCGCGCGCGCCAGCAGCACCTCGCCGCCGCGGTCCACGATCTGGCCCCGCGGATCCGACAGCACGCGCTCGTCCTCGGGCTCGATCACGAAGTGGGTCGTGATCCACGCCTCGTTCAGCGCGCGGAAGGCCCGGGCGTCACGGGCGTCGCGCAGGGGGCCGATCTCGAGGGGCGGGGTGTCGGCGGGGGCGGTGCGGGTCTCGGGTTCCGTGCTCATGCCCCCAGCCTCCCCGCTCCAGGCGCGCGCTGTCCAATATGGAAGCGCCTCCATCGATAGCCTCACTGCATGGATCTGGACCTCGCCCTCGTGCGCGCCTTCCTCGCCGTAGCCGACGAGTTGCACTTCGGACGCGCGGCCGAGGAGCTCGGGATCGCGCAGCCGGTGCTGTCGCAGCGGGTGCAGCGCCTCGAGCGGCGGCTCGGCGTGACCCTGCTCGCGCGCACCTCGCGGAGCGTCGCGCTCACCCCGGCCGGCGTCGCGCTCCGGGAGCGCGGCCGGGCGCTCCTCCGGCAGGCGGAGTCCGGGCTCGACGAGGTCGCGCGCATCGCCCGCGGCGAGGTGGGGCGCCTCGACATCGGCATGGTGCACTCCACGGTCGCCATCGACGCGGAGCACGGCGGTCCGATCGAGGGCATCCGCCGCTTCCGCGCCCGCCACCCGGATGTCGAGGTGCGCGTGCGCGAGGGCTTCACGGTCGACCTGATGGACGCCCTCCGCCGCGGCGAGCTCGACGTCGCGGTCGTGCGCGACCCGGATCCGATGCCGGGCGTCGACCTGCTCGAGCTCATGACCGAGCCGTTCGTGGCGGTGCTCCCGGTCGCGCATCCGCTGGCCGCCGCCGACGAGGTGGATGCCGCGCTCCTCGCCGACGAGCCCTTCGTCTTCCCGCCGCGCCGCGCGAGCGAGGACGCCTACCGCCGGAACCTGGCGCCCGTCACCGAGCGCGGACGGCTGATCCGCGTGGTGCAGGAGGGCTCGACCTGGTCGATGATCGTGCACCTCGTCGGCGCCGGCCTCGGC
This sequence comes from Clavibacter sp. B3I6, assembly GCF_030816895.1. NCBI lineage: Bacteria > Bacillati > Actinomycetota > Actinomycetes > Micrococcales > Microbacteriaceae > Clavibacter > Clavibacter sp. B3I6. The sequence continues at coordinate 2,104,957 of NZ_JAUSYL010000001.1, read as the reverse complement.
GTGACGATCGCCCCGCGGAGCGCCACCGTGGGCGCACCTGCGAGCGTCCGGGTGCTGCCGCTGGCCGGATCCACCGCGACCTCGGGCGTGCACCTCGCCACCCGCGCCGACGACCGCCGCGCCGTGGTCGACGCGTTCCTCGCGGCCCGCCTCGGCTGACGGGGTCGGGTGCGGCCGGCACCCGCTCGGCCGCACCCGCTCGATATCGTGGGCCCCACCCGCGCCACCCGCGCGGCGTTCGAGGAGGAGCACCCATGAGCAGCTACGCCGTCACCGATCCGACCACCGGCGAGACCGTCGCCGAGCATCCCGAGATCACCGCCGCGGAGCTGCAGGACGCGATCGCCGCGGCCGAGGGCGCCTACCGCGGCTGGTCCCGCCGCACCACGATCGCCCAGCGCGCGGCCCTCATCGCCCGGGTCGCCGAGCTGCACGGGGAGCGCCGGGACGAGCTGGCCCGCATCATCGTGCGCGAGATGGGCAAGCCGCTCGACCAGGCGCTCGGCGAGGTCGACTTCGCCGCCGACATCCACTCCTACTACGCGCGGAACGCCGAGGAGTTCCTCGCCGATGAGCCGATCGCGCTCGCCGACGGCACCGGATCCGCGTTCGTGCGCCGCTCGGGCCTCGGTGTGCTGCTCGGGATCATGCCGTGGAACTTCCCGTACTACCAGGTGGCCCGGTTCGCGGCGCCGGCGATCGTCACGGGCAACGCGATCCTCCTCAAGCACGCACCGCAGTGCCCCGAGTCGGCCGCGGCGATCCAGCGGATGTTCGCCGACGCGGCCGCCGAGCTCGGCACCGACCCGGGCGTCTACGTGGACGTGCGCGCCACGAACGCGCAGGTCGAGACGGTCATCGCCGACCCGCGCGTGCAGGGCGTCTCCGTCACCGGATCCGAGCGGGCGGGCGCGGCCGTCGCGGAGATCGCGGGGCGGCACCTGAAGAAGGTCGTGCTCGAGCTCGGCGGATCCGACCCGTTCATCCTTCTGTCGACCGACGACCTCGACGCTGTCGTGCAGGACGCGGTGGCTGCCCGCCTCGACAACAACGGCCAGTCCTGCAACGGCGCCAAGCGCTTCCTCGTGATCGACGCCCTCTACGACGACTTCGTCACGCGCTTCACGGCCGCGCTCACGGCGGCCCAGCCTGCGGATCCGATGGCCGACGGCACCCTGCTCGGCCCGCTCTCCTCGCGCGCCGCGACCGAGCGCCTCACCGAGCAGCTGTCCCGCGCGGTGGCGCAGGGCGCGACCTTCCTCGCGAGCGGGGAGCCGGTCGGCAACATGTTCCCGCCGGCGGTGCTCGCCGACGTGACGCCCGAGATGGACGCCTACCGCGAGGAGTTCTTCGGGCCCGTCGCCGCGCTGTACCGCGTCTCCAGTGAGGAGGAGGCGATCGCGCTCGCCAACGACACCCCGTTCGGCCTTGGCTCGTACGTCTACACGACCGATCCGGAGCAGGCGCTGCGCGTCGCCGACGGCATCGACGCGGGCATGGTGTGGGTCAACCTCGTGCTCGGCGACGCGGCCGAGCTGCCCTTCGGCGGCGTCAAGCGCTCGGGCTCCGGCCGCGAGCTCGGCCGCCACGCGGTCGACGAGTTCGCCAACCGGAAGCTGATCCGCATCGCGTGACGGGCGGGACGGCAGCGCGGGGGCGCGGGACCTAGTCGGCTCGCCCCGTCGCGTCCTCGCGCACCGGCCATCCGATCTCGGTGACGCCGCCGCCCGTCGGCGCCTCGCCCAGGTACGCCTCCCGCAGCGGGCCGGCGGCGCCGACGCCCTCCCGGGCCACGTGGGCGCCGAGCGCCGCGTACGCCTGGCCGATCGTGTCGTCGGACCCCTCGTGCGCGACGACCGCGAGGAGCGTCGCCGGCAGGGTCTCCACCCGGGCGGGGCCGCGCGCGGGCGGCGCGGCGGACGCGGCGAGCGGGAGGAACAGCGCCGCCGCGCCCCGCTCCTCCAAGAACAGCTCCGTGGACCACAGCCCGCCGAGCGGGCCGACCACGTCGTCGGGCGCGCACGCGTCCCGGAGCGCCGCGCGGGTCGCGCCGAACCACTCGCCGAGGTCGGCGAGGTCGATCTCGTCGCGGATGACCAGGGCCCGCGTCGCCGGGACCCGCCGCAGCTCGACGGGCACCGGCACGTCGGCGAGCATCGCGTGGATCGCGTCGACGGACGCCCGCGTCTCGGCGAGGAGGCGCTCCATCCGCGCGAGGTGCTCGGCGATCGCCGCCCGGCGCTCGCCCTCGTCGGTCGCGGTGAGGACGCGGCGCACCTCGTCGACCGGCATGTCCACGGAGCGGAGGTGGTGGATCAGCCGGGCGTCGTGGATCTGCTCCGGCCCGTAGAGGCGGTAGCGGGTGCCGGCGTCGACGGCCGTGGGCTCGAGCAGCCCCACCCGGTGGTAGAAGCGCAGGGCCTTGGCGGTGAGCCGCGTGGCGCGGCTGAACTCCCCGATGGTCATGACGGACGGCGGCACGGCCCCATCCTGCCGCCTCGCCCGGGCCGCGGCCTCCGCGCGCTTGACCTTCCCCTCACGGGAAGGGCGACGCTCGTCGTGAGGCGAGGTGATCCCCGCCGGACCCGTCGACACGAGGAGCAGCCATGACCCACCCCGCACCGAATCCGAGCCCCGCCCCGACCGCTCTGCCGGAGGCCGTCCAGCGGTACCTGAACGGGCGCGATGCCGGCGCGCCGAGCGCGGCGGCGGCGCCGTTCGCGGAGGGCGCCGTCGTCGAGGACGACGGGCGCACCCACCGGGGCCGGGCGGAGATCGCCGCCTGGCGGACCGGCGCGGCCTCGGCGTTCCGCTACACGAGCACGCGGCTCGCCACCACGGTCGAGGCTGCCCGCGTCGTGCTGGTCGACCGGCTGGAGGGCGACTTCCCCGGCGGCCGGGTGGATCTGACGAGCGTCTTCACGCTGGACGAGACGGGCGCGATCGCCGCGCTCCGCATCGCCGTCGCCGACTAGGACCCGGGCCGTGAGCCCGGCGGCGCCCCGCCCTGTCAAGGCCCCTGGCGCCGCCTGGCGCCGGTGCTTCGGTGGGGGCATGACCAAGCCCATCACCCCCCGCGTCCACGGCCTCATCGACTACGGCTTCGCCGCCGCCAACCTGCTCGTCCCGCGCCTCCTCGGGCTCAGCCCGCACGCCCGCGGCCTCTTCACGGCCTTCGGCCTCATCCAGGGCGGCCTCAACGCCGTCACGGTGCAGCCCGTCGCGGCGGCGGGGATCGTGCCGTTCTCCGTGCACGGTGCGATCGAGAGGAACAGCGGGGTCGCCTACCTCGCCGCGCCGATCGCCGTGGGCGTGCTGAGCGAGCCGCGCGCGCGGACGTGGTGGATCCTCGGAGGCGTCGCCCTCGTCACCGTCTACGCCCTCACCGACTGGGACGCGAAGAGCACCGGGCGCTGACGGCCGCGCCCCCGCCGCGCCCGCGCCCGTGTCCTCGTGTGACGCGCGCGCTCGCCACGGCGGGGCCCGGCCCGGCATCGTGGCGTCATGGTGAAGGTCACGACGGCGCCGATCGAGCAGATCCGCACCCAGCGCACGAGCATCAAGTGGACGCGGTTCCCCGCGGACGTGCTGCCCCTGTTCGTGGCCGAGATGGACTACGCCATCGCCGAGCCCGTCGTGGAGGAGCTGGTGCGGCGGGTCCGCGCCTCCGACGTCGGCTACCTCGACGGCCCCGGGCCGCTCGCGCCCGCGTTCGCCCGCTTCGCCCGCGAGCGCTGGGGCTGGATCGTCGACGAGAGCCGCGTGCGCATCGCCACCGACGTGAGCGTCGGCATCGTCGAGACCCTGCGCCTCGCGGTGCCGCGCGGCGGCCGCGTCGTCGTGACCCCGCCCGTGTACCCGCCGTTCTTCGAGCTCGTCGAGGAGGCGGGCGCCCGGATCGAGGAGGTGCCGCTCCTCGTCGACGCGGGCCGGGCGTCGCTCGACCTCGCCGGCCTCGAGCGCGCGTTCGCCTCCGGGGTCGACGCGTTCCTCCTCTGCAACCCGCACAACCCGATGGGGCTCGTGCACGACGCCCGGATCCTCGCCGAGGTCGCCCGGCTGGCCGCGCGCCACGACGTGCTCGTGATCAGCGACGAGGTGCACGCGCCCCTCACCCTGCCCGGCGCCCGCTTCACGCCCTTCGCGCCGCTGGCCGAGTCGCTCGGCGCCAGCTCGATCTGCGTCACCTCCGCGAGCAAGGGCTGGAATCTCGCCGGCGCCAAGTGCTCCGTCGTCGTCGCGGGGGACGCCCGCACCCACGAGCTGCTCGACGGGTTCGTGGAGGAGGTCGCCTGCCGCACGAGCATCCTCGGCCTGCACGCGAACGTCGTCGCGTTCTCCTGTACCGACTGGCTCGACGATGCCATCGCCCGAATCGTCGCGAACGACGCGCTCCTCGCGTCCCTGCTCGCCGAGCACCTGCCCGGCGTCGTGCACCACCGCCCCCAGGCGGGGGCTACCTCGCCTGGCTCGACCTCCGTCCGCTCGGCCTCGGCGCCGACCCGACGGCCGTGATCCTCGACCGCGCCCGCGTCGCCCTCAACGCCGGCCACTGCTACGGATCCGGCGGCGCCGGCCACGCCCGCCTCAACCTCGCCTGCGATCCCGACGTGCTCCGGGAGGCCGTGCGGCGCATCGCGGCGCTCGCCGGATCCGCGCCCGCCTCCACCGCGCCGCCGCCCCCCGCCGCGGCGCCCACCGGCGCGGCACCCCGCGCCGCCTCGCCCGCCGCCCCCGCCCTCCGCGCCCGCCCCGCCATCCACCGAGGAGTCCCCGCATGACCGACCGCATCCTGACCACGCACGCCGGCAGCCTCCCGCGCACGCCGGAGCTGACCCGCCTGCTCGTCGCCCGCGACCAGCGCCGGCCGTTCGACGCGGACGAGCTCGCGGCCGTCACCGCCTCCTCCGTCGCCGACACCGTGCGCCGGCAGCTCGAGACCGGGCTCGACATCGTCAACGACGGCGAGGTGCCGCGCGTCGGCTTCTCGACGTACGTGCGGGAGCGGATCGACGGGTTCGGCGGCGCCGGCCACCGGAAGCCCACGCTCGATTCGCTGAAGTTCCCCGAGTACGCGGCGTTCCAGGCGCGGCAGATCGTGGAGGGCGCCGACGTCGCGCGCGTCTGGGATCCGCCGGTCGCGCAGGGCCTCCTGACGTACGACCCGACGCTCGCCGGGATCACGGAGGACCTCGACGGCTTCGCGCGCGAGCTCGCCGTGCAGGCGGACCGCGGCCTGGCGCCCGCGGGCACCTTCTTCTCGGCGGCGACCCCGGGCATCGTCTCGACGACCCTGCTGCTCGACGCCGCGAACCCGCACTACGGCGACGACCGCGCGTACGTCTTCGCGCTCGCCGACCAGCTGAAGACCGAGTACGACGCCATCGTCGCGCGCGGGCACGTCCTGCAGCTCGACGCACCCGACCTCGCGATGGAGCGGGTGATCCAGTTCGGCGACGCCACGCTCGACGAGTTCCTCGCCGCGGTCGACCTGCACGTCGACGCGCTCAACCACGCGATCCGCGACATCCCGCCCGAGAGGGTGCGCCTCCACGTCTGCTGGGGCAACTGGCAGGGTCCGCACCAGGACGACGTGCCCGTCGACGTGCTGCTCCCGCACCTGTACCGGGCGCGCGTCGGCGCGTTCAGCATCCCGCTCGGCAACCCCGCGCACCAGCACGAGGCCCCCGCGTTCCGCGACCACCCGCTGCCGGAGGGCGCCGTCCTCATCCCGGGGGTGGTGGACGTGACCACCAACTACCTGGAGCACCCGCAGGTGATCGCGAAGCGGATCCTCGAGGTCGTCGACGCCGTCGGCGACCCCGCCCGGGTGATCGCCGGCACCGACTGCGGCCTCTCCACCTTCGCCAGCTACGAGTTCGTCGCGCAGGACGTGGCCTGGGCGAAGCTCGGCGCGCTCGTCGAGGGCGCGGCCATCGCGTCGACCCGGGTGTTCGGCGCATGAGCGTCGTCGAGGGGATCCACCGGGCCGACGCGCCGATCGTGCCCGGCGCTCCCGCCGCGGCCGACGCTCCCGCCGCGCCCGAGGCATCCGACGCGCCGGTCGCGGTCGGCTTCGCCACGCGCCAGATCCACGCGGGCGCGCCGCTCGACGCGGACCACGGCGCGCGCGTGCCGCCCGTGCACCTCACCGCCGGCTTCGTGTTCGACAGCTTCGCCGAGGCCCGCGACCGGTTCGCCGGCGTCGACGAGGGCTACCTGTACACGCGCAACGGCAACCCGACCACCGACGAGGTCGAGAAGCGGCTCGCCGAGCTCGAGGGCGGCACCGAGGCGGTCCTCGTCGCGAGCGGCCAGGCCGCCACGACCACCGCGCTGCTGTCGATCCTGCAGGCCGGGGACCGGATCCTCTCGTCGAGCAGCATCTACGAGGGCAACCGCGGCCTCTTCCGGCAGAACCTCGGCCGCCTGGGCATCGGGGTCGACTTCGTGGACGACCACCGCGACCTCGACGAGTGGGCCCGCCGGATCGGCCCCGACACCCGCGTGCTGTTCGGCGAGCCCATCCCGAACCCCAAGAACGACCTGCTCGACCTCGCGGGCATCGTGGAGGTCGCGCACGCGCACGGCCTGCCGTTCGTGGTCGACGACACCCTCGCGACCCCGTACCTGCTCCGCCCGATCGAGCACGGCGCCGACGTCGTCGTGCACTCCACGAGCAAGTTCCTCGCGGGCCACGGCTCCGTGCTCGGCGGAGTGGTCGTCGACGGCGGCACCTTCGACTGGGCCGCGCGGCCGGATCTCTTCCCGCACCTGAACCAGCCGGAGCGGTCGTTCGGCGGCGCCAGCTGGGCCGACCGCTTCGGCCGCGGGGCCCTCATCGCGTACGCCCGCGAGGTCGTCGCGTCCCGCTTCGGCCCGACCCCGGCGCCGTTCAGCTCGTTCCTCCTGCGGCAGGGGATCGAGACCCTGTCGCTGCGCGTCGAGCGGCACTCGGCGAACGCGCTCGCCGTCGCGCGCTTCCTGGAGGCGCGGCCGGAGGTGTCGTCGGTCGACTACGCGGGCCTCCCCTCGAGCCCGTCGCACGACCTGGCGCGGAGGTACCTGCCCGACGGGCAGGGGTCCGTGTTCTCGTTCACGCTCGCGGGCGGGGAGCCGGCGGCGGAGGCGTTCACCGACGCGGTGCGCCTCTTCAGCCGCATGACGCACCTCGGCGACGTGCGCTCGCTGGTGCTGCACCCCGCGTCCACCACGCACGCGGGCCGGACCCCGGAGGAGCGCGACGCGGCGGGGATCTGGCCGGGGCTCCTGCGCGTCTCCATCGGCATCGAGGACATCGCCGACATCCTCCGCGACCTCGAGCGCGGGCTGGCCGCCGTGCGCGCCCTCCCCGCGACGCGCGACCGCGACGCCCGGCCCGCGACGGGGAGCTGACGGTGGCCCGCCGCCAGCACCTCGGCTGGTTCCTCTCCCGCGGCTTCGGGCCGCAGGGCTGGGGCCACCCGTATCGCGAGTGGAACCACGACTGGACCCGCCCCGGCCTCTACCAGCAGTCCGCCCGCGAGCTCGAGCAGGCGGGCTTCGAGCTGATCGTGATGGAGGACGCCGTCTCCCTCGGCTCGCCCGAGACGCTCGACCTCCGGGTGCGCGGGGCGTACGGCGGCCCGAAGCACGACCCGCTGCTGCTCGCGCCGTGGCTGTTCGCGGCGACCGAGCGGATCGGGCTGGTGCCCACCGTGAACGCCGGGATCACGCCGCCGTACCTCGCCGCCCGGCAGGCGCAGACGCTGCAGCACCTGAGCGCCGGCCGGTTCGGGATCAACCTCGTCACCGACGTGGGCAGCGCCCGCCACGTGGGCCTCGACCCGCTCTCGCACGACGGCGCCTACGACCGCGCCGACGAGTGGATGGAGGTGGTCCGCCGCCTCTGGCACAGCTGGGACGGCGGCGCGCTCGTCGAGGATCCCGCCTCCGGCCGCTTCGCGGACGGCGCGCTGCTCGACGCGTTCCAGCACCGCGGGGAGCACTTCTCCGTCGACGGCCCGCTCAACGCCGTGCCGTCCGCGCACGGCGACCCGGTGATCGTCTCGCCCGGCGGATCCCCGCGCGGCCTGTCCTTCGCGGGCACCCAGTCCGACGTGCAGCTCGGCCTCGCGCCGCTCGAGCCCGGGAAGCTGCTCGCGTACCGGGCGAAGGTCCTGGAGGCGGCGGCGCGGCACGGCCGCGGGCCAGAGGACATCCGGATCCTCTTCGTCGTGAAGCCCGAGATCGTGCCGAGCGAGGAGGAGGCGCGACGGGTCGTCGACGCCTCGCGCCACCCCTCCGACGACGTGCTCCGGGCGATCGCGCTCGGCTGGTCGAGCGACCTGGAGACCGACCTCACGGGCCTCGACCTCGACCGGCCCGTCGACCGCGGCGTCTTCGGCGAGCACGTCTCGCACGGCACCATCGCCGGGCTCTACGGCGGCACCGAGGACGCGCCGCTCCGGGAGCTGCTCACCCGGAAGGCGCGGAAGGGCCTCGTCGCCGAGCGGGCCGGCTTCGTCGGCACGGCGGAGGCGTTCGCCGACTTCGTCGAGGAGCTGGGCGACGACGCCGACAACGACGGCCTGCTGCTCTCCGGCGACCTCCACCCCGTGACGCTGCACCGGATGCTCGACGACCTCGTGCCCGTGCTCCGCCGCCGCGGGATCCTCCGCGACGAGCTGGCCGCGGGAGGACTGCGCGCGAACCTGTTCGGCTGAGGGAGGGCGGGCGCTCGGAGGGCGGGCGGCGCCATTCCGGGACCTGCCGGCCGCGGACGGCTCAGGCTGCGCAGGTCCCCGCGATGTCGCGCAGGCGGCGCCGCACCGCCGCGAAGGACGCGACGAGGGTCGCGTCGAGGCCCGCGGTGCGCGCATCCGCCCACTCGTCGAAGGCCGCGCGCACCGCGACGCCCGCGAGCTCGGTGACGAGCCGCGCCTCCTGCGCCGTGATGCGGCCGCCGAACGCGTGCGTGATCCGCTCGGCCAGCTCCCACGAGCGCGTGGCGTCGAGGGAGACGGCCGTCGCCCGCAGCTGCGGCTCGTCGGCCATGAGGCACCGCACGCGCAGCTGCTGGTGCGCGACGGCGGCGAGGTCGCCGTCGAGGGAGGCGAGCACCCGCTCGTAGACGGCCTCGAGCTGGGGGAGCGGCGCGGATCCGCGGTCGACGTCGGCGAGCCAGGCGTCGAGCGGCGCGTCGAACACCGGGTGGAGCGTGAGGACCGACTCCTCCTTGCTGGGGAAGTAGCGGAAGCACGTGCGGTCGGAGACGCCGGCGGCCTGCGCGATGTCGTGGATCGTGGTGGCCGCCATGCCCCGCTGCTCGAAGAGGGAGAGCGCGGCCTCGGTGATCTCGGTGGTGGTGGCCATGCGCCGTCGCTCGCGGAGCCCCGCGCCGGCGATCCCGCTCGCTTCGTCCACCCGTCACCTGCCGTCCGTCCGGCGTCTGCCGTCGACGCCGATTGTGTCATAGACTGCCAGAAGGTCCGAATCTGACATCCGGCCCCATCCAGCCCCGCAGCGTCGCGCGTGCCCGCCATCCACTCCCGGAGAACCCATGACCACGCCGCCCTCCGCCGACACCGCGCGCGACGCCCGCCGCCCGGCCGACGCGACCCTGCCGACCACCGCCCACGCCGCCGCCGACCGCGGCGCCACCCCCGAGGACGAGCGCCTGCCGCAGGGCGCCGGCCTCGTCATCGGCCTGCTGGTCGTCGCCGCCTTCGTCGTGATCCTCAACGAGACGATCATGAGCGTCGCGCTCCCGAGCCTCATGGCCGACCTCGACATCACCACGGCCACCGCGCAGTGGCTCACCACCGGCTTCATGCTGACCATGGCCGTCGTGATCCCCGCGACCGGCTTCATCCTCCAGCGCTTCTCGACGCGCCAGGTCTTCGGCGCCGCCATGACGCTGTTCTCGGCCGGCACGCTCATCGCGGCCGTCTCTCCGGGCTTCGGCGTGCTCCTCGTCGGCCGCGTCGTGCAGGCCAGCGGCACGGCGATCATGCTGCCGCTGCTGTTCACGACCGTCCTCAACCTGGTGCCCGCCGCCCGCCGCGGCCGGCTCATGGGCATCATCTCCATCGTCATCGCGGTCGCCCCGGCGATCGGCCCGACGGTGTCCGGCCTCATCCTCAGCTCGCTGTCGTGGCGCTGGATGTTCTGGATCGTCCTGCCCATCGCGCTCGTCGCGCTGGGGCTGGGCCTCTGGAGGATCACGAACCTCACCACCCCGCGGAAGCTCCCGTTCGACATCCTCTCCCTCGTGCTCTCCACGCTCGCGTTCGGCGGGCTCATCTACGGCCTCAGCAGCCTGGGCGAGTCGGCCGAGGGCGCCGCGCCCCTGCCGCTCTGGGTCCCGATCACCGTCGGCGCGCTCGCGCTCGCCGCGTTCATCGCTCGCCAGGTCTCGCTGCAGCGCGACGACCGGGCGCTCATGGACCTCCGCACGTTCCGCAGCCGCCCGTTCACGGTGTCGATCATCATGGTCGCGATCATGATGATGGCGCTGTTCGGCAGCCTCATCGTCCTGCCGCTCTACCTGCAGAACGTGCTGGAGCTCGGCACACTCGAGACCGGCCTGCTGCTGCTCCCCGGCGGCGCGCTCATGGCCGTCATGTCGCCGTACGTCGGCCGCCTCTTCGACCGCGTCGGGCCGCGCCCGCTCGTGATCCCCGGCGCGATCATCGTCTCCATCGCCCTCTGGGGCATGACCGCGATGCTGCACGAGGGCACGTCCATCGGCTGGGTCATCGCCGTGCACCTGGTGCTGAACGCGGGCCTCGCGCTCATGTTCACGCCGCTGTTCACCTCGGCCCTCGGCTCCCTGCCCCCGCGCCTCTACTCGCACGGCAGCGCGACGGTCTCGACGATGCAGCAGCTCGCGGGCGCGGTCGGCACGGCCCTGTTCGTCACGGTGCTCACCACGACGACGGTCGGCGGCCTGGAGGACGGCATGTCCGAGGTCTCCGCGACCGCGGCCGGCGTGCAGGCGGCCTTCATGATCGGCGGCTTCATCTCGCTCGCCGCCATCGTGGCGTCCTTCTTCGTGCGGCGCCCGACGGAGCCGCTGCCGGAGGGCGTGGTCGCGCACTAGCGCGTCCGTCCGGCGCATCCAGCGGGTCTTGGCCCGGCCCGGCCCGGCCCGGCTCCGTTCAGTCCCAGGACGCGGAGCCGGGCGGCACCGCCGCCCGCGTGCCTCCGCGCCAGCGCGCGATCGACTGCTCCACGTACTCGCCGACGAGCGCCGGCAGGTCGATGCGCGGATTGTGGATCCACTGGATCTCGAGCCCGTCGAGGATCGCGAGGAAGCACGCGGCCTCGTAGTCGAGGGTCGCGTCGTCCAGCGGCGGCACCTGGCCGAGGTCCACGGCCTCGGCGATCCGGCGTCGGATCTGCGCGATCGTCCGCGCGTAGCGACCGCGCATGTAGACGTGCGCGGGATGGGTCGCGTCGCTGGTCTCGGTCGCGAACGTCAGGTACAGCTCGAGGAAGCCGCGGTGCTCCACGTGGTATTGCATGAGGTCGACGAAGGCGCGGAGCGCCGGGAGGCCCGGGGCGGCGTCGGAGACGAACGGCTGCTGGCGGTCCCACTGGCGGAGGACCTCGGTGAGCAGCTCCTCCTTGCGGTAGTAGCGGAGCACGGCCGCGGGGGAGACGCCCACCTCGTCGGCGATCTCCTTGATGGTGGCCGCGCCGTAGCCCCGGATGCCGAACACGCGCACGGCCGCGGCGACGATCTCCGCGCGTCGCCGCACACCCGTCGAGTACGGGCCGCGGGCCGACGAACCAGGACCGGCGGCCGATCCCGTGGCCGCGCTCTCATCCGCATCAGCGCGCGGAAAGTTTTCCTCCGGCCCCGCGGACCCGCGGCGCTCCGGGGCGGCGCTTCTCGACTCGGTCACGATCTCGTTGCTCCCTCTTGTGCCTCCATGGGCCCGGACGTATGGTGACTCAACCGTAAACGGTGCGTCAGCATTCGTCGTGCGGTGATCAGCTAGGGACGAGGGCGTCGTGGGCGAAGAGGTGTTCGGTGTGGGCCTGATCGGGGCCGGACCGGTAGGGCAGGCGATCCACCTGCCGACGTTGGCGCGCATGCCCGACCGCTTCCGGGTCGTCCACGTGATGGACGTCGACGCGGCCGTCGCCGAGCAGGTCGCGGCCCGGGCCGGAGCCCGGCACTCGACCGACGCGGACGCGCTCATCGCGGATCCCGAGGTCGCCGTGGTCGTCATCGGCAGCCCGAACCGCTTCCACGCGGAGCAGGTCATCGCCGCGTGCCGGGCGGGCAAGCGCGCCGTCCTCTGCGAGAAGCCGCTCGCCGTCTCCGTCGAGGAGGGCCGGGCCATCGCCCGCGCCTCCGCCGAGCACGGCGTGCCCGTGGTCGTCGGCACGATGCACGCGTTCGACCCCGCCTGGATCGCCGCGGTCGACGCGTGGGAGGCCACCGGCAGCGCGCCGCACACCGTCCGGATCTCGGCCGTCATCCCGCCGAACCCCGACTCCGAGGACTCCGCCACCGAGATCGTCGGCCGACCGGCTCCCCGCGCGGCGGGCGAGCCCGACGTCGAGGCGCGCGCGGCCGCCGTCAGCGGCGGCGTGCTCGGCCTCGCGATCCACGACCTCCCGCTCGCCCGCCGGCTCCTGCCCGACGCGCCGCCCCGGGTCCTCAGCGCGCGCGCCCTCCGGCCGTGGGGCTACGAGATCGTCGCGATGGTCGGCGAGAGCGTCCTCGAGGTGCACGGCATCGGCGGCGCGTCCTGGGATCCCGAGTGGACGCTCGACGCCGTCGCCCGCGACCGCTCGCTCCACCTCGACTTCTCCCTCTCCTACGTGCACGCCGGATCCAGCACCGCCGCCCTCACGGACGCCCGCAGCACCACCGGCTGGGGCCCGTTCCCCGACAACGGCTACATCCGCGAGTGGGAGCACGTGCACGACGTGATCACGGGTGCCGCGGAGCCGGTGCCGATGGACGTGCTCCTCGCCGACCTTGGGCTCGCGATCGACATCGCCGAGCAGGCCTCGGTGCTCATCCGGGCGGACGGCGACGCCGTCCGCGCCTCCCGGACGGAGGTCGCGGCATGACCGCCCTCACCCTCCTCATCGACCCCGCCGCGTCGCCGGCGCACGCGGGCACGGCGGCCGCGACGCTCGCCTCCCTGCCGGAGTCCTTCCGCCGCACGGAGGAGGCGGGCGACGTGGTCGTGGTCGCGGGCACCCCCGGCTGGGCCGGCCGCGCGACCGCCGCCGCCCGCGCCGGGGCCCGCGCCCTGCTCGTGCTCGCCCCCGGCGCCGCGGACGACGAGGAGCTCGCCGTCCTCGCCGCGACCGGCGTGCCCGTGGTGCTCGACGTGCCGTGGCGGCACGACGAGGCCGTGCGCCGGGTGGCCCCGCGGATCCACCGCCTCGCCGCCCCGGGCGCCCTGCTCGAGGCGCGCGCCACGCTCGCCGACGGGGACGACCTCGAGGGCCCCGCCCGCGCCCTCGCGCTCACCGCGCAGGCGCTGCTCGGCTCGCCCCTCACCGCGCTCGCGCCGCTCGCCCGGACGCCCGACCACCTGATGCTCTCCGGCACCTCCGCCTCGGGAGTGCAGGTGATCGTCAGCGCGGTGGTCACGGCCCACGCCCACCGGTGCGCCACGTTCCGCCTCGTCGTCGGCGACCGCGCCGCGCACGTCGCCCTCCCGGCGCCGGACACGGCGGCGCCCGGCCGCGCGAGCGTCACCGACGCCGCCGGCCGCGAGGACCTCCCCGTCGTCTTCGAGTCGGGCCATCGCACCGCGATGCGCCTCGCCCGCGACGCCGCCCACGGCCGATGCGTCCCCGACGACGTCGCCGACCTCCGCTCCCTCCTCGCCGCCGCGCCCGCGCTGGCCGGCGGGCGGGCGAGCTGACCCACGATCCCTTCCCCTCCACCACACATCAGGCACCACAACATGCAACGGAGCACGAAATGCCACAGCAGTCATCCAGCGCCTTCGGCAACGGACTCACCCGTCGATCCCTCCTGAGCGCCGGCGTCGGCGCCGCGGCGGTCGGCCTCCTCGCCGCCTGCAGCGGCGGCGGCGGCGGAGGCGCGGGCGGAGGCGCCGGCGCCCCCCTCAAGTTCTGGAACATGCCCTGGGGCGCGCCCGCCTTCCTCACCGAGGACAAGGCGATCTCCGCGGCGTACGAGCCCGCGAGCGGCATGGGCAAGGTCAGCTACCAGCAGGTCCAGTGGGCCAACTTCACGCAGACCTTCTCCACCGCCGTCGCGGCGAACAACGGTCCGGCCGTGAGCTCCGGAGGCGGGACGACGGCGTTCCTCTTCGAGTCGCAGGGCAAGATCGCGTACGCGGACGACCTCATCGAGTCGTGGAAGTCGAACGGCATCTACGACGACTTCCTGCCCGGGCTCGTCGACACCCTGAAGACGGCCAACGGCTACGCGGCCGTCCCGTACAACCTCGACATGCGCATGTACTGGTACCGCAAGGACCTCCTCGAGAAGGCCGGTGTCGAGGCGCCCACCGACTGGGACACGTACGAGGCCGCGTGCGCCGGGCTCAAGAAGATCGGCGTCTACGGCTACGGCACGCGCTCCGGCGCGGGCGCCTTCACCGGCTTCCACCAGATCGTCGCCCACATGATCAACAACGGCGGCGGCCTGTTCGACCCCGACCAGAACCCGGACGTCGTGACGGACAAGAACATCGAGGCCGTCGAGTGGGTCCTCGGCATGGTGAAGAACGGCTACGTGGACCCCCGCAGCGCCACCTACACCTCCGACAACGCGTACCAGCAGATGGACGCCGGCACGTTCGGCATGCTCTGGGACGGCGCGGGCGCCACGGCGAACGTGAGCCCGGAGACCGCGGCCAACATGGTGGTCGGCGACCCGCTCGTGGGCCCCGGCGGCGAGAAGGGCGCGCTCTACTTCCCGAACAACATCATGATGTACAAGTCGACGCCCAGCCAGGAGAACAGCGAGGCGTTCCTCACGTACTACTACCAGAACATGAAGTCGCTCTGGACGAAGCAGACGGGCATCGGCCTGCCGCCGCTGAAGTCCATCGCCGAGGAGGCGTACGCGGACGACGCGAACACCACGAAGATCCTCAACGACTGGCAGCCCATCTCGAAGACGTGGGGCGCCCCCGGGTCCAACACGGTCTTCCAGAACGTCACCAAGGTCGACGGCACGCAGCCGACGATCTCGTTCGCGCAGGCCGTCCTCGGCGGCACCGTCACGGCGCGCGAGTCCCTCGAGAAGCTCCAGAAGGAGCTCGAGGCCGGCGCGTGATGCGCGACCACCGGGAGGTCATGACATGGACGGGGTGAGCTGATGGCGGTCGACACGCGCGTCGCCGACAAGATCGGGCTGGCGCGTCGCGGAGTGGGCGTCGCCGGCTCCGGTCGGCGGCCCACGGAGCCGCGCAAGCGCTCCGGCAAGACGCCGCTCGGGCGTGCGGGCGCGACGCTGGCGTTGTTCGCGCTGCCGTCGCTGATCCTGCTCGTGCTGCTCAACGTCTACCCGGTCGTCTACTCCTTCCTGCAGTCGCTGCAGCAGGGGACGCCGTCGACGCTGCCGTGGGAGACGCCCTTCGTCGGGCTCCAGAACTACACCGACGTGATCACGTCGGAGCAGTTCCGCAACGCGACGACGTTCACGATCGTGTTCACGGTCGTGGGCGTCTTCGGCTCGTGGCTCGTGGGCCTCGCCCTCGCGCTGCTGCTGCGCACCCGGATCCCCGCCAACGGGCTCTTCAAGGTGCTGCTGCTGCTGCCGTGGATCGTCCCGGTGGTCGTGTCGTCGACGTCGTGGAACTGGCTGGTGGCGACGCCCCAGAGCCCGGTGCCGATCATCCTGGAGACGCTCGGGTTCCCTGACGCGAACTTCCTGGGCGACCCCGTGCTCGCGCAGGTCGTGGTCTGCGTCTTCAAGGTCTGGATCAGCTTCCCGTTCATGCTGATGATGATGTCCTCGGCGCTCGCGTCGGTGGACACCAACGTCTACGAGGCGGCGAAGATGGACGGCGCGAGCGCCTGGCAGGCGTTCCGCGGCGTCACCCTGCCGATCATCTCGCGGACCACCTACATCAGCTGGGTGCTGATGACGATCTTCTGCGTCAACGACTTCCCGACGATCTTCCTGCTCACGCAGGGCGGTCCCGTGAACGCGACGACGTCGCTGATCGTGCTGGCGTACCAGCAGGCGTTCCAGAACCTGCAGACCGGCCCGGCGACCGCGGTGGCCTTCATGATGACCGCCGTGCTGGTCATCGTGTCGACCCTGCTGTACCGGCAGATCAAGAAGGCGGACATCGAATGAGCCAGCCACTCGCGGCCGTCGGCGCCACCTCGGCGACCGTCGGCGACATCAAGCGCACGTCCGCGAAGGAGCGGGAGCAGAAGGGCCAGTGGTGGCGCTTCCTGTTCATCGCGGTCATCACGCTGATCGTGATCACGCCCATCCTCGCGGTGCTGTTCCTCTCCACCCAGCCGGGGCAGAACTCGACGGCCACCGGGTTCACGCTGGAGAACTTCCAGCGCGTGCTCGGCGGCACCGACGTGATGATCTGGCTCGGCAACAGCCTGCTCGTCGCGCTGGTGACGGTCGTGGTCTCGGTCGTCATCGCCGCTCCCGCCGGGTACGTGCTCAGCCGCTCGCGGTCGCGGCTCGTCTCCGGGTACTCGCTCGTGCTGTTCGTGGTGCAGGCCCTGCCGGTGGTGACGGCGGCGATCCCGCTGTTCATCACGTTCTCGGCCATGGGCCTCATCAACACGCTGCAGGGCGTGGCGATCATCTACATCGGGTCGACCATGTCGGTCGCGATCTGGATGATGGCGGCCTACATCGACTCCATCCCGATCACCCTCGAGGAGGCGGCGTGGATGGACGGCGCGAGCGTGTTCAGCGGCTTCATCCACGTGGTGATGCGCAACTCCCTGCCGGGCATCCTCTCGACCGCGATCTTCTCGTTCCTGCTGGCGTGGAACGACTACCTGATCGCGCTCCTGTTCCTGCAGGACTTCACGAAGTACACCCTCCCCATCGGCCTCAACACGTTCTTCCAGCAGAACGCGGCCGACTGGGGCTCGGTGATGGCGGTCGCGGTCATCATGATGCTGCCGCCCGTGCTGATCTTCGCCTTCCTGAACAAGTACTTCAGCGTCGGCGGGATCGGCGGGTCGCTCGCCGGGAGGTGAGCCGACCGGCCGCAGCGCGGCAAGCCGCAGCGCGGCCGGGACCCGGGTGAGGCCGTGTCCCGCACGAGAGCCCGTCCTCGCGATCCATCCGGATCGCGGGGGCGGGCTCTCGTCGTGCGCGGGGCCCTGCGGCGGTCACACTCCGTCACGTACCCGCGTGCACCCGCCGCGACCTGACAGGCTGCCGGGCACCTGGACAGGAGCACCCCGTGACGATCACCGCACCGGCGCACGTCGCCGCCACCTCGGGCCCGCCCCGCCCTGTCCCTCCCCGCACTGTCCCTCCCACGGAATGGCCGCTCATGACGGACGAGTTCACGTTCAGCATCACCATCACGCCCTTCGACGAGGACTACGCGCCGGCGGAGAGCTCGCGGGTCACCACCAACTTCGCCAACCTGGCCCGGGGCGAGCGCCGCCGGGAGAACCTCCGCGACGCCCTGGCGCTGATCGACGACCGGTTCAACGGCCTCGCGCACGCCGACAACCCGGACCGGGACCGGTACACCGTGGGGCTCGACATCGTCTCCGTGGGGCTGCGCTTCGCCGCCGACCGCGGCGAACGCGAGTTCCCCCTGCTGGAGATCCTGAGGACCCGGATCCTCGACCGCCGGACCGGTCGATGTCACCCGGGGATCCTGGGCAACAACCTCTCGTCCTACATCCGCGACTACGACTTCAGCGTGCTGCTGCCGGCGCACGGCCGATCCCGGCCCGGATCCGTCGCCCCTGACGACTTCGGGGTCCTGCACGGCATGCTCTTCCGGCACTTCCGCGACTCCGACCTCTACGCCGAGCACTCGGCGACGCCGCCCGTCGTCTGCATCAGCGTCTCGACGAGCAGGACGTACCGGCGGACCGGGTTCCAGCACCCGGTCCTCGGCGTCGAGTACCAGCAGGACGCGTCCTCGCTGACCGACCGGTACTTCGCCGAGATGGGGCTGCAGGCCCGCTTCTTCATGCCGCCCGGCAGCGTGGCGCCCCTGGCGTTCTACTCCTCGGGTGACCTGCTCGCCGACTACTCGGACCTGCAGCTCATCGGCACCATCAGCACGATGGAGACCTTCCAGAGGATCTACCGGCCCGAGATCTACTGCGCCCGCGCGGTCGCCGCGGACGTCTACCGACCGGACCTCACGGCCGAGGACCACGCGCGCCCGACCATCACGTACGACCGCGAGGAGCGCGGACGGCTCGCGGTCGAGCAGGCGAGGTACGCGGAGGAGCACCTGATGGAGCCGCACGGGGAGCAGCTGCGGCGATGGGCCGCCGAGCGCGTCGGGGCAGCCCGATGACCGGCCGGGGATCCCGGGCCACGGATCGTCTGCTGCCCACCGCGCCCGTCGGCAGCCTGCCGAAGCCGTCCTGGCTCGCGCAGCCGGAGACCCTGTGGTCCCCGTGGCGGCTGGACGGCGACGCCCTGGTCGAGGGCACGCAGGACGCCCTGCGCGCCGCCGTCCACGAGCAGCACCAGCGGGGCATCGACATAGTCAGCGACGGGGAGCAGACCCGCCAGCACTTCGTCACGACGTTCGTCGAGCACCTCTCCGGCGTCGACTTCGAGCGCCGGGAGACCGTCCGCATCCGCGACCGGTACGACGCGAGCGTGCCGACCGTCGTCGGTGCCGTCAGCCTCGAGGAGCCGGTCTTCGCCGCCGACGCCCGGTTCCTGCGCCAGCAGACCGACCAGCCGATCAAGTGGGCGCTGCCCGGTCCGATGACGATGATCGACACCCTCGCCGACCGCCACTACGGGAGCCGGGAGGAGCTGGCGTGGGAGTTCGCGGGCATCCTCAACGAGGAGGCGAAGGCGCTCGAGGCCGCGGGAGTCGACATCGTCCAGTTCGACGAGCCCGCCTTCAACGTCTTCTTCGACGAGCTGAAGGACTGGGGGGTCGCGGCCCTCGAGAGGGCGGCGGAGGGGCTCCACGTGGAGACCGCCGTGCACATCTGCTACGGCTACGGGATCAAGGCCAACACCGACTGGAAGGCGACGCTCGGGTCGGAGTGGCGGCAGTACGAGGAGTCGCTCCCGCTCCTGCAGCGGTCCACGCTCGACATCATCTCGCTGGAGTGCCACCACTCGCACGTCCCGATGGAGCTGATCGAGCTCGTCCGCGGGAAGAAGGTCATGCTCGGGGCCATCGACGTGGCGAGCGACGTCATCGAGACCCCGGAGGAGGTCGCCGACACGCTCCGACGGGCCCTCCGGTTCGTCGACCCGGAGCTGCTCCTCCCGAGCACCAACTGCGGGATGGCGCCGTTGGCGCGACCCCTCGCGCTGGGGAAGCTGAGCGCCCTGAGCGCGGGAGCGGCCATCGTCCGCGAGGAGCTCGGGGCCATAGGCTGAGCGGCGCGTCACGCACGCCGAGGTGCGCGTCGTCGAACCCTGGAGCACGATGAGCGCCGCACCGCACCCCGCCGACCGTCACGACCTCATCCGCGTCCAGGGTGCACGGGAGAACAACCTCAAGGACGTCTCGCTCGACATCCCGAAGCGCCGCCTCACGGTGTTCACGGGGGTGTCGGGGTCCGGCAAGTCGTCGCTCGTGTTCGGCACGATCGCGGCGGAGTCCAAGCGCATGATCGACGAGACCTACCCGGCGTTCGTGCAGGGCTTCATGCCGTCGCTCGCGCGGCCGGAGGTGGACCGCCTCGAGGGCCTCACGACGGCGATCATCGTCGACCAGGAGCGCCTGGGCGCGAACCCCCGCTCGACCGTCGGCACCGCGACCGACGTCAACGCCATGCTGCGCATCCTCTTCTCGCGCCTGGGCGACCCGCACATCGGCTCGGCCAACGCGTTCTCCTTCAACGTGCCCAGCGTGCGCGTGCAGGGGTCGATGACGGTCGAGAGGGGCGCCGCGACGCAGGCGGTCGCGCAGGACCACACGATGCTCGGCGGCATGTGCCCGCGCTGCGAGGGGCTCGGCCGGGTCAACGACATCGACCTGACGCAGATCCTCGACGACTCGAGGTCGCTGCTCGAGGGCGCCATCACCGTCCCGGGCTACACGGCCGACGGCTGGATGGTGAAGATCTTCGCCGCCTCCGGGTTCGTGCCCGGCGACGTGCCCATCCGCGACCTCACCGACGAGCAGCGGCAGGACTTCCTCTACAAGGAGCCGACCAAGGTCAGGGTCGACACGATGAACATGACCTACGAGGGTCTCGTGCCGAAGATCCAGAGATCGATCCTGTCGAAGGACAAGGAGTCGATGCAGCCGCACATCCGCGCGTTCGTCGACCGCGCGGTCACGTTCCAGACGTGTCCCGACTGCGACGGCACGCGGCTCGCGGCGCCCGCGCGGTCCTCGAAGGTCGCGGGGATGTCGATCGCGGAGGCCTGCAGCGTGCAGATCTCCGACCTCGCCGCGTGGGTCCGGGGCATCGACGAGCCGACGGTGGCGCCGCTCGTGCAGTCGCTCGCGCAGACGCTCGACTCGTTCGTGTCGATCGGCCTCGGGTACCTGTCGCTCGACCGCGCCTCCGGCACGCTCAGCGGGGGAGAGGCGCAGCGCACGAAGCTCATCCGGCACCTCGGCTCGGCCCTCACCGACGTCACGTACGTGTTCGACGAGCCGACGATCGGCCTGCACCCGCACGACATCCGGCGCATGAACCACCTGCTGCTGCAGCTGCGCGACAAGGGCAACACGGTCCTGGTCGTCGAGCACAAGCCCGAGACCATCGCGATCGCCGACCACGTCGTCGACCTCGGGCCGCGGGCGGGCTCGCACGGCGGGGAGATCCGGTTCGAGGGCACGGTCGAGGCGCTGCGCGCCAGCGGCACCCTGACGGGGCGCCACCTCGACGATCGGGCGACGCTGAAGGACGCGGTGCGCGCGCGGACGGGCGTCCTCGAGGTGCGCGGCGCGTCGACCCACAACCTCCAGGACGTGGACGTCGACGTGCCGCTCGGCGTGCTCACCGTGGTGACGGGCGTCGCCGGCTCCGGCAAGTCGTCGCTCATCCACGGCTCCATCGCCGGGCGCGACGGCGTCGTGTCGATCGACCAGACGGCGATCCGCGGCTCCCGGCGCTCCAATCCCGCCACGTACACCGGGCTGCTCGAGCCCGTCCGCAAGGCGTTCGCGAAGGCCAACGGGGTGAAGCCCGCGCTGTTCAGCGCGAACTCCGAGGGCGCGTGCCCCACCTGCAACGGCGCCGGGGTCATCTTCACCGACCTCGGGCCGATGTCGACGGTGTCGACGACGTGCGAGGACTGCGGCGGCAAGCGCTTCCTGGCCTCGGTGCTCGAGTACACGCTGGGAGGCAAGGACATCAGCGAGGTGCTGGCGCTGCCCATCGCCGAGGCGCGCACGTACTTCGCCGACGGCGAGGCGAGGACCCCGGCGGCCGTGGCGATCCTGTCGCGTCTCGAGGACGTGGGACTCGGCTACGTGACGCTCGGGCAGCCGCTCACGACCCTGTCGGGCGGCGAGCGGCAGCGGTTGAAGCTCGCGGTGCAGATGGCCGAGAAGCAGGGCGGCGTGTACGTGCTCGACGAGCCGACGACCGGTCTGCACCTCGCCGACGTCGCGCAGCTGCTGGGCCTCCTGGACCGCCTCGTCGACTCGGGGAAGACCGTGATCGTCATCGAGCACCACCAGGCGGTGATGGCGCACGCCGACTGGATCATCGACGTGGGGCCCGGCGCCGGTCACGACGGCGGCCGGATCGTGTTCGAGGGCACGCCCGCCGAGCTCGTCGCGTCCCGCTCGACGATCACGGGCGAGCACCTCGCGGCCTACGTCGGCGGGTGACCGGTCGGGGAGTAGTAGTCGAACAGCGGACGGCGGACGCGACGCCCCGGGCGCCTGCGCCGTACCTATCTGATTGTTCTCGGGGCGACCTCAGGCCACGGTTGCGGGCCGTGCGTGAGCTTGGACGTCCTCCAGGATCTCCACGATCGCATCCACGTCGGACTCGTCGAAGAGGTAGTCCACGCCGCTCGGGGCACGGTCCGTGTACGGCGACTCGTAGAGGCGAGCGGCCTCCATCAGGCCGTTGGCGGTGAGCTCGTCGGCGATCAGGTGGATGAAGCGGATCTGCTCGACGGAGAACCGCGACCCGTCGAGGAACCGGGCGAACGACTCCATCACGGCGTCACGGTCCAAGCCGACGAGGGACCGGATGAAGGGCCCGAGCCCGCGTGCCTGCTCGGCGGCCAGCTCGATGTCGGCCTTCGAGCCCGCACCGCTGGCGAGCAGCATCGTCTCGAGGGCGGTCAGGTCGTCGGGCGTCAGCTGCCGGTTCCGGCGCAGGCGCTGCAGAGCGAGGTGGTCCTCGTGCTGCCGCAGGTACGCGGTCGCCTTCGCCCGGAAGCGTCCGAGGTCGGTTCCCGGCGTGGTCTGCCCCAGCACGATCTCGGTCGCCTCGCCCAGCTCGTCGATGAAATCGGTGTACACGCGTGGTCGAGTGATGCTCGGCACGAACTTCACCAGCGCGCGGAGGCGCAGCCGCGCGATCTCGAGCATGTCGAGGCTCACGTCGACCCACCAGTCATCGCTGGCGACCTCCTCGAGCAGCACGAGCTGCTCCGCGACCGAGGGGATGGCTGACTTCCCCAGCAGCGCGGTGGCGATGGCCTGCACCTGCTGCCGGACGCGCTCTGCAGCCACGAGGTCACCGTCGAGCTGGGCGAGCTGTCGCCGCAAGACGAGCAGGTCGAAGCGCTTGGCGTCCACGTCGTCGTCCGTGACGCTGGACGGCAGGCCAGCCAGGTGCGTGAGGGCCTCGGCCGCGTCCTCGGGCGTCAGCGCATCCCACGCCGCGGGGTCGGCGAGCCGCTCGACCCATCGCCGTTCGGGGCGCACGAGGAAGTTGTCGAGGTTCATGCCCGCGACGATCCGGTGCAGGGTCTCGGCTGCCGACGCCCGCAGCTCCCGATCCAGCTGAGCTCGGTCGAGGGCAGTGATCAGCCCGAGCCGGGCCTCGAACAGCCGCTGGGTGAGCGACTTCTGGATAGACCCCTCGCTGCCCGGCAAGTCCTGGCTGAAGAACTCGAGGTTGCCGCAGAAGTCGAAGACCAGGAAGTCCTTCTTCGGTTGCCCGTCGCCGAACAGGTCGGGGCGCAGGCGCGTGCCGCGGCCGATCATCTGCCAGAACTTCGACTTCGACCGAACCGGCTTGAAGAAGACCAGATTCACGATCTCGGGCACGTCGATCCCGGTGTCGAGCATGTCGACGGAGATCGCGATGTGCGGTGCGTGGTCGGCGATGGAGAACTCGTCGATGAGGTTCTGCGCGTACGGGGTGCTGTGCGTGATCACGCGCGCGAAGTGCCCCGCGTGCTCGGGGTACTGCTCGTCGAAGCGGCGCTGGATGAACTCGGCGTGCGCCTGGTTCTTCGCGAACACGATGGTCTTGCCGAGGCGGTCGCCGCCCGCGACCTTGTACCCGCTCGTCATGAGGGTCGCGAGCGCCTTGTCGACGGTGTCCTCGTTGAAGAGGAAGCGGTTCAGCTCGTCGGCCTCGACCGTGGTGGGCGTGTCGCCGTCACCCCAGTCCAGCGCATCCCAGGCGTCCTTCTCCTCCGTCCTGAGCTCGTCGTACCGGATGCCCTGCCGCAGGAATCGCGTGCCGACCGACACCCCGCGCGGCGGTACCAGGAAGCCCTCCGTGACCGCTTCGTCGAGTGCGTACGCATCCGTCGGCACGCCGTCCTCCAGGTGGAAGCGGCGGTAGGTGTTGTGGTCGACTTCGTCCTTCGGGGTCGCCGTCAGCCCGACGAGCAGCGCGTCGAACCAGTCGAAGATGGCCCCGTACTTCTGGTAGATCGACCGGTGCGCCTCGTCGATCACGATCAGGTCGAAGAACCCAGGCCCGAACCGCCGCGTCGGCGCGCCCTCGCCCTCGGTGACCTGGCCGATGAGGTTCATCATCGTCGGGTACGTCGAAACGTAGACGCGCCCCTCTGCGGACCGCTCGGTGACCAAGTTCACGGTCGCGGCACCGGGCAGATGCTGCGTGAAGGCATTGGCGGCCTGCTTCACCAGCGCCGTGCGGTCGGCGAGGAACAGGATGCGCTTGGCCCAGTTCGCCTTCATCAGCTGGTCGGCCAGCGCGATGACCGTGCGGGTCTTGCCCGACCCCGTCGCCATGACCAGCAGCGCCTGCCGCTGGTGGCGGTCGAACGCATCTCCCACGGCGCGGATCGCCTGCACCTGGTAGTGGCGACCCGCGATTCCCGTGCTCACCGCGGCCCCCGCCAGCGGGACGCGTGTCGTGCGGCGCTGGATCATCAGCTCGAGCTCGCTGCGGGTGAAGAAGCCCGCTATCTGCCGCGGAGGGTATCCGGCAGCGTCGTCCCAAACCCAGTGCTCGTAGCCGTTCGTGAAGAACACCACGGGACGCCGGCCGAAGGTCGCTTCGAGGCAGTCGGCGTAGAGCTTCGCCTGCTGCTGTCCGACCTGCGCGCTCGTCGTCGTGCGCTTGGCCTCGACGACGGCGAGCGGCAGGCCGTCGCTGCCCCACAGCACGTAGTCGACGTATCCGACCCCGAGTCCGTTGGGCATGCCGGCGACCTCGAACTCACGATCGCGCACCTCCGTGAGCGGCCAGCCGGCCTCGGCCAGCAGCACGTCGATGAAGAGGTCGCGCGTCTCGGCCTCGGAGTAGTCGTGGTTGTCGGCCGCGCGGTTGGCCACTTGCGCCGCGGCCACCTGCGCCCGCAACCGCTCGATCTCCTCCGCCTGCTCCGCCGCGAGGTCATCACGTTCCGCGAGGGCCCTAGCGTGGGCCTGATCCTGCGCGGCGAACTTCTCCGCGAGCCGCCGGACGTCGTCCCGGGACAGCGGCACGGCATCGGCCGCGAGCTGAGGATTGAACTGCGCGCTCGTCGGCACACCCTCCGGGTGAGCCGAGTGCCGGAAGACAGCCCACACCAGCACGTGGTGCAACTCCCGCAACGTCGCCAGAGCGATGTCAGGCCGGATCGGATGCTGAGCGTGAACCGCCTGGTTGCCGAGCTTGCGGATCAGGTTTAGCTTCTGCGCGATCCCCACCCCAGTGATGCGCGCGAAACCGGCGTCGTTGATGCGCGCCGCGAGGTCGTCCTGGTAGGGGACGGGGAGGTTGAGCACGTCGTAGAGGTGACCCACGAGCTGCTCCACCGCGCGGCGGCTGTAGAAGCAGGCTGAGCGGGGGTCGCTGGAAAGGTAGGACTCGGCGCGGGACGCATCTTCGAATACGTCCGGCCATGCGGCGCGCGCGAAGGCGAAGTTGGCGGTCACAGCGCGCTCCGGAAGGCCCAATGCTGCAATGACGCGAAGAGCTTGTCCTCCGCGGACTGCGCTTGTTCGGCGATTTTTGTCTGGGCTCTCACATACGATACTCGGTCGGCAAAATGAATTTGGGCGGCAAGTGAAGGAACTTTGATACTTGCAGCAAGCATTTGCTTCTGATTGAGCTTACTGCGCGTCGTTCCTGATATGTAGGCCCGAAAATCGTAATGCTGAAGGGCTCGATGCAAGTATTCAATATGCAGGCGCGGCCCCGGCCGGAGAACATGGGCATGATTGTTTACCCAAGCTGGCCCATCAATTCTGTATGCAACACCGCGCTCCGGAGCGTCAAAGTGCCCACCGTCTTCCGCAACGAGGACCAAGGACTCGTCGGTCAGAGGCCGATCTATCCAGCCCTGCTGGCCGTTCGCGCCGTAGTAAGGAATGTTGCCGATGGGCCTATCTCTAGCAGTCACTGGCTTGCGCAACGAGTCAACACATGTCACGACCGACCCGAGCGGGACGGTTTCGTACTCGCTGATGCCAATCAGCTCATTGAGCATTACCTGGGGGAGCGCTTCTAGGTGCGCAAGAACCTGGCGGCGCTTGGCGCGCAGCGCATCGGCGCGGTCTAGGATTGCAGCGAGACGCACCTGTTCGTCGAGCGGCGGCAGGAAGACGGGCAATTCCAAGAATACGCTAGACGGCAGGGACCTTCGACGCGCGGTACTTCCACGAAGCTTCGACTTGTAGTAGGCCAATGCTCGATTTGATCGAAGGTAACGCCCCAGGTATTTAGGGTCCGCGAGGGCGCTATCGGCATCCCAGACGCCATAAGCCGGGCTTACGATACCCGCTTCATGGCGCAGCTGAAAGTCCAGCACACCCTCATCGATTGGAAAGCCAACAACCAATTGCCCGCGCCGGGCGACTTTATAGGTAGATACGTCCTCACTCGCAATACGTTTCTTGAACTTCTCCGATTGGTCGACGAGGCCGCCATGCATTGTCATGGAAAGGATCGGATACGTGTTGTCCGCAGCCCGCCGACGACCGGAGCGGGTCGAATAAGTCCGCCGAGCGCCACGGTTGTCACGACAGCATCGCCTTCAGCTCGGCGAGCCCATCGGCGATTTCGGCCTCGAGAACTTCGATATCCGCGATGATGTCGAGTGGCGCTCGATGCTCCACTTCGTCGTGAACGACCTCCTTGTAGCGGTTGAGAGAGAGGTCGTAGCCTTGCGCGACGATGTCCGCCTTGGCCACCGTGAATGACTGGTCCGTACGGGGCCGGTCGCGTTCGGAGGTGCGGCGGTCCGCCCAGCGCGCGCGAACATCCGGCAGGTCGTTCGCCTCGACCGGGTTGCGCTTGTCGTCAAGGGAGAAGCCGTCGGCGCGCACGTCGTAGAACCAGACGTCGTCGGTGCCGCCGGAATCCGTCTTCGTGAAGAACAGGATCGCGGTCGACACGCCCGCGTACGGGCGGAATACACCGGATGGCAGCTTGACGACAGCGTCGAGCTTCTGGTCCTCCACGAGCATTCGGCGGAGCGCCTTGTGCGCCGTCGACGAACCGAATAGGACGCCGTCCGGCACGATCACGGCCGCGCGGCCGCCCGGCTTCAGCAGCTTCAGGAACAGGGCCATGAAGAGCAGCTCGGTCTTCTTCGTCTTGACGACGCGCTGTAGGTCCTTCGACGTCGACTCGTAGTCGAGCGACCCGGCGAAGGGCGGATTGGCGAGGATCAGCGAATAGCGCTCGGAGTCGGCGCTCACGCCCTCCGAGAGCGAGTCGCGGTAGCGGATGTCCGGGGACTCGATGCCGTGCAGCAGCATGTTCATGCTGCCGATGCGCAGCATGGTCGAGTCGAAGTCGAAGCCGTGGAACATGCTCGAGTGGAAGTGCGACCGCTGCTCGGCGTCCGTCACCACGCTCGGGTGCTCGCGTCGCACGTACTCCGAGGCAGCTACCAGGAATCCGGCCGTGCCGCAGGCAGGGTCGCAGATCTCGTCACCGGGCTGTGGTGCGGTCATGGCGACCATCAGCTCGATGATGTGGCGAGGGGTGCGGAACTGCCCGTTCACCCCCGCGGAGGCGATCTTCGACAGCAGGTACTCGTAGAGGTCACCGTTGGTGTCGCGCTCCGCCATGGGGATGTCGTCGAGCATGTCGACCACCCGCGACAGCAACGCGGGCGTCGGGATGGTGAAGCGGGCGTCGCGCATGTGCTCGCCGTACGTCGACCCGTCGCCGCCCAGACCACGCAGGAACGGGAAAACCTCGTCGCCGACGACCTCCCACATGACCTCGGGGTCGTCGTTCTTGAAGCGGCTCCACCGCAGATGCTCCTGCCGCGGCCGGTAAATCGGCTTCTCGACGGCATTGCCGGTGACGCGCGCCTTCTTCTCGGCGAGCGTCTGAAGGTCGTCGAGCCGTCGCACGAACAAGAGGTAGGTGATCTGCTCGATCACCTCGAGAGGATTCGAGATCCCCCCTGACCAGAAGGCATCCCAGACACGATCGATCTTGCTCTTGAGCTCTCCAGTGATCACGCTCCTTACAGTATCTGCAGCTACCGGCGCTGTCTGTCTGTGACGTGCTGTCACCAAGATGCCGTACGTCTTCGGCGCGATCGGGCTGAGTACGGCAGAACGATGGCGAACTCCGCGTGTCCATGCGCTGCAGCGTGAGCCAGCACGCTGACGGCTCAGCGCAACCTGGACGGGCGGGCGGGGTCAATCCAAGGGCTTGCCGTGTCACGATGGCTGACGGTGCGTCGCGGACGTCGCTGACGGTGCGTCGCGGACGAGGAAGAGGCCAGTCATGACTTTCGACAACAGTGCGTTGGTTCCCGTGTGGACTCTGGCCACCGAGGCGGTGAGCTTGCCGTCCGTACTTGGCGGAGGCGACCTCACTCCCGCTCGCCTCGGTGAGCTGCGGACGGCTTTGGCCACGCTCGCGGCTAGTCCGATCGCGACGCTGGAGGTCCGGCCGGTGACAACTCCACGTGATCCGCACCAGGGCATCCGGCTCCAGGCAGCCAGTCCGCTCGCGAAGCAGCTGTCTCAGCTCGTGTCGGACACGGCCAAGTCCGCGTCGACGGCCAAGGCGGCTGGGCCAGCGCTGGACGCGGCGGCATCCGGCGAGGTTCTGTATCGGATGGTCGTCCCCGCCAAGGTCGCTGCGCAGGTCGGAACGGGGCTCGTGAAGCCCATGGCATCGAAAGCGGTGGCCGGAGGGATCCACAGCGGTCTGCTCGATAAGGCTGGGATCGTTGCCAGTGCGACGTTCGTACCTGTTGCAGGCAAGGCGGCAACTGCCGGCGCCGGCGCAACAGCGGCTGGCGCGGGAGGCGCGGTCGGTGCCGCCGGAGCAGCCGGTGGCGCAGTCACTGCCGCCGGTGTGATCACCGTCGCGGCGCCGCTCGTGCTCATGGCCGTGGCTGTCGGAGTCAGCGCCTACGCAGAGCATGAGCGCCAGGTAGCCATTGAGCGGATCACTGACCTGCTGGAACAGTTGCACGAGGACAACTTGGACAAGGAACGCAGTGAGCTCGACGGGTGCCGCGACGCCATCGACAAGGCGACGGCGATCCTGCTCGACCAGGGCCGCATCGGTCCCGCACTGGGCTTGGACAGCGCCGTCCACGCGATCAGCAAGTCGTTGGAAATGAGCCGTCGGCGACTGGCGAAGTGGCAGGCCTCCTTGGCGGGATTCCCAGATGGGCCGGTGGATCTCGCGGCCATCACGAAAGCGTTCCCGGGAATCAACGAGGACGGCGGCCTCTTCCGAGCGCACCTGGAGCTCGCGCGTCTGACGATCGCTCTCAGGCGGCGAGTTCTCATCCTCCAGGCCGTCGAGCACGCTCAGATGGATAGTGGAAGCAATCCGTTCACCAACTTCCTCGGTGCCTTGCAGGAAGACGAGCGGCGCGTCAACGACCTCGAAGCCGGGCTCGTCTCGATCCTCTCTCGGCTGTCGACCCTCGAGTTGAAGCGTCGAAGTGGATTGCGCCACGCGGTCTTCACGCCGGCTGAAGTGGACAATCTCCTTCGGTCGGCATACCGGCTCCGCAGCCTGGGTGACGGCCTCAACGCAGGCGCCTCGCAGGCTGACGTCGCCATCGACATCGAGCGAAGCCGCGACGGGTCGCTCGTCGTCTTCCCAGCCGTCGCCGTCTAACGGCCCATGGGTGATGCGACCAGCAATCGGCATTCAAGAGGGGCCCTGAACCTCCCAAATGCCGTTTCGGCGTGGGCCGATACGCTCCGTAGATGTACATGGACGCGCCCCGAGGGCTGAAAGACGAGATTCGACTCGCTGAGCGCCGCCACATGCTCACGACAGCGGAGGGCGTGCAGCCGCTCCGGGAGTGGAAAGAGGATGTGCTCGCTCGGCGACGAACGAAGCGCCCGGACATCGTGATCCCGGACTTCGATCCAGCCGAGGTGGGCGGTGGCATAGCGACGCGCGCACTCATGGTGTTCGAGGCGCCGGGACCGAAGACCGTGGTGGAGTGGGGCGGCTCCGGGTTCATCAGCACGGACAACGATGACCCGACGGCACAGAACAACTGGACGGCACGAAACAGCGCGGGCCTGCACGAGCACACGCTCTCGTGGAACATCTGCCCTTGGGTGCTCGGCAAGGCGTCGGTGCATCCGGGGCCGACGGAGCTTGCGCAAGGGGCGATCGAGCTACGGGGGCTGATGCAGCTTCTGCCTGATCTCCGCGTCGTGGTCCTCTGCGGCCTTAAGGCTCAACAAGGGTGGACCTCCTACATCGAGCCGCATATCGAGGGCGGGCCCGCGGTGATTCGAACGTGGCATCCATCGAACCTGTCCTTCAAGCAGCCGAACAAGCGTGAGGAGTTCACGATCGCTCTCGAGCGAGCTGCCAATCGGATCGCCTGAATCCGATCGATGGCGCGACGGCGCCGGTTGCGCCTCCTGGGCCGAAGTCTCCAGCCCAGGGTTCGGTAGTTTCCTATCAGCACCATTGGCCGATCAGTCCCACAAGTACTTCAGCGTCGGCGGGATCGGCGGGGCCACTCGCCGCGAGGTGATGCGGCCGATGCGCGGGTGTTGCCGCGCGCGAGACGAGAGCCCGCCCCGTCGTCCGGATGGACCGCGGGGGCGGGCTCTCGTCTCGCGGGCTGTCCCGGTCAGGCGCCGTCGCGCAACTCGTACGCCGCCCGCTGCTCCTGCACCTCGCGGATGCGGGCGATGTCGAACTTGGGGCGGCGGTGGAAGTCGTAGATGCCGTTCTGCTCCTGGAACGTGTCGGTGAGCTGCGTGAAGCAGTAGCCGAACATGCGCGGATCCTGCAGCAGCACCTCGGTGAGGCCGCGGAAGCGCGCGTGCCACTCCTCGGCGCTCGCGACGCGCTCGCCGTAGCCCCAGGAGACCGCGCGATCGGGGTCGGCGTCGCCGGCGGCTGACGAGGCGTCGGCCTCCTCCGGGTTCCACCAGATGCCGCCGTACTCCGAGACGAAGAACGGCTGGCCGGCGTACGGCAGGGAGATCGCGCGGCCGTCGAGGTCGTTGGTGAACGGCCGGCCCTCGGCGAGGCCCGCCTGCTCCAAGCGGAACGCGTCCGGGTCCTGCTCGTAGGAGTGGGAGTCGTAGACGTCGGCGGCGCGGACGCGGTGCGCGTAGCCGGAGGCGTCGAGGACGGGACGGCTCGGATCCGCCGCCTTGGTCGCCCGGTACATGCCGGCGGTCACGTCGTCGAGCTGCGTGATGCGGTCGTGGATCGCCTGGTAGGTCTCGTTGAGCGGGCACCAGCCGACGATCGACGGGTGGGAGCGGTCCCGCTCCACCGCCTCGATCCACTGGGTGATGAACGAGGCCGTCGGCAGCTGCGCGTCCTTCGAGCCGGCGCCCCAGTCGCCGAACTCGCCCCAGACGAGGTAGCCGAGGCGGTCGGCGTGGAAGAGGAAGCGCTCCTCGAACACCTTCTGGTGGAGGCGCGCGCCGGTGAAGCCCGCGGCCATCGACAGCTCGATGTCGCGGACGAGCGCGGCGTCGTCGGGCGAGGTCATGAGGGTGTCCGGCCAGTAGCCCTGGTCGAGCACGAGCCGCTGGAAGACGCGGCGGCCGTTCAGGAGCAGGTCCTGGCCGTCGATCGCGATGGAGCGGAGGCCGCCGTAGGTCGCGACCTCGTCGACCACGCGGGCGTCGGGGCCCGCGCCCGCGCCCGCGTCGGCGCCCGCGCCCTCGACGAGCCGGAGCGCGATCCCGTACAGGTGCGGATCCGCCGGCGACCACGGGCGCAGCCGGTCCTCCGGGATGCGCAGCACGACGCGCGCGCCGAGGTCGCCCGCGGGGACGGCCGCGCGCGCGACCTCGCCGGCCGCGTCGGAGAGGACGGCCTCGAACCGGAGGCCCGCCGTGCGGTGCGACAGCTCGGGGGTCACCGTGAAGGAGGCGTCGCCGAGCTGCGGCTCGACGTGCACGGAGCGGATGTGCGCGTCCGGCACCGGCTCCAGCCAGACCGTCTGCCAGATGCCGGTGGTGCGCGTGTAGAAGCACTCGGTGTTCGCGTACCAGGTGGCCTGCTTGCCGCGGGCCTGCGGCGCGTCGCGGGTGTCGCGGGCGCGGACCACGATGGTCAGCTCCTCCTCGTCGGCCCGCACGCCGAGGTCCGCCGTGAACGGGGTGAAGCCGCCGCGGTGCCGGGCGACCTCCTCGCCGTCCACCCACACGGTGGCGTCGTGGTCGACCGCGCCGAAGTGCAGCAGGACCCGGCGTCCGCTCCAGCCGGCGGGGATCCGCACCGTGCGGCGGTACCAGACGGCCGTGAGGAAGTCGACGTCGCCGATGCCGGACGCCGTGGACTCGGGCGCGAACGGCACGAGGATCTCCTCGGCCAGCTCCCGCCCGACGAGTCCGCGCTCGAGGCCGGAGTCGCCGCGGTCGCGCTCGAACTGCCACGGGCCGTTGAGGTTCAGCCAGTCGGGCCGCGTGAGCTGCGGTCGCGGGTGCTCGGGCTTGGGGATCGGGGCGGTGCGGTCGGTCACGGGCGGCGGTCTCCTGGTTCGGTTCTGTTCGGGTCGGTCGGGCGAGCGGGCAAGCCGGGATCAGCCCTCGACCGGCTCCCCCGTGCGGTAGTCGACGAGCGCGCCGGGGGATCCGAGCACGGGCTGGTCGAAGCGGCCGGTGAGGTACATCGGGGTCACGAGGTACGACTCCCGCGCCCGCTCCGGCCGCGCCCAGCGCACGCCGTTGGCGATCACGCGCTGCACGTCCGGGTGGTGGTAGACGGGGTAGACCTCGTCGCCCGGGCTGAAGTAGAAGACGCGCCCGTAGCCGCGCCGGTACGTGATCCCGCTGCGGAACACCTCGCCGCCGGAGAAGCTGCTGATGAAGACGAGCTCGTCGGGCTCGGGGATGTCGAAGAACTCCCCGTACATCTCCTGGCCGGGGATCTGGATCGGCTGCGACACGCCCTCGGTGATGGGGTGCCGCGGCGCGACCGTCCACACGAGCTCGCTGTCGCCGTCGTTCCGCCAGCGCAGGCTGCACGTGGTGCCCATGAGGCGGCGGAAGATCTTCGAGTGGTGCCCGGAGTGCAGCACGATGATGCCCATCCCCTCGAGCACGTGCCTCTGGATCCGGTCCACGACCTCGTCCGACACCTCCTCGTGGGCGGTGTGGCCCCACCAGAGCAGCACGTCGGTGCGGGCGAGGAGCTCCTCCGTCATGCCGTGCTCGGGGTCGTCGAGGACCCGCGTGGTGACGTCGGCGTCGGCGCCGAGGAGGGAGCGGATCCCGTCGGCGATGGTGCTGTGCATGCCGTCCGGGTAGATGCCGGCGACGACCGGGTTGACCTTCTCGTGCCTGTTCTCGCCCCAGACGACGACGCGGACGGGGGTGGTGGTGTCGGTCATGGGGTCCCTCCCGGGGCGTGGGCGGCCGGGGCGGATCCCCAGGCCGGGGTGCGGATGCCGTCGGCGGCGCTCGTCCACGAGCGCAGCAGGTCGGCGACGTCGGGGCTCCGCTCGTCGGCGATCGCCTGCGCGAGGGCGTCCTCCAGCAGGTCGGCGATGACGATGCGCTCGCCGCCCCGCTCGCTGCTGCGGATCGCGCCCTCGACCATCGCGAGGCTGAGCACGTTGTGCCGCACCTCGTTCTGCGGGGTCGTGCCGGTGCGCAGGGATCCGACGAACTCCGCCAGCGACGCCTCGATGCCCTCGGCGCGCTCGGGCACGCGGAAGCGGGCGTCGGGCACGTCGGTCCGGACGACGTCGTCGCCGTCCCACGAGGCCGCGCCGCGCTCGCCGTACGCGCGCCAGTCCGCGTTCCACGACGTGGGCATCCCCGGCGTGCAGCGGCTGCCGACGTACGCGAAGCGGGCGCCGGAGGCGAGCTCGAAGTCGGCGGTGGCGGCGGCGTCGCCCGCGAACCAGCTCCACGGCGGGTTCCAGGAGCTGCACCGCACGGCGACGGGCTCCTCGCCGGTCGCGTAGCGCAGCTGGTCGAAGTGATGGATGGACATGTCGACGAGGAGCGGGTGCGCCATCTGCTCGCGGAAGCCCGGCTCGTGGTCCTCGTGCAGGAACTGCGCGTGCACGACCGCGAGCGGCCCGACCTGCGCGACCGCCTCGCGGAACGCGGCGAGGTGGTTGAAGTACCGCCTGGACTGGCTGACCATCAGGAGCCCGCCGGTGAGGTCGGCGAGCGCGACCTGGCGGAGCGCCTCGGCGACGGTCGGCGCGAGCGGCTTCTCGCACAGCACCGGCAGGCCCGCGCGGAGCGCCTGCTCGTTCACGACGCGGTGCGCCTGCGGCACGGTCACGTTCACCACGGCCCGGGCGCCGGCGCGCGCGGCGACCTCCGCCACGGACGGCCCGACGACGACGCCCTCGAGGCCGGCCGCCTGCACGGCGGCCTCCGCGAGCGGCACGTCGAGGTCGACCACGCCCACGGGTGCGGCGTGCGGGGAGGCGGCGAGCATGCGGATCCACGCGCCGCCCATGGCGCCGGCGCCCACCACCACGACGGGCAGTCGCGCGTCGTCGGCGGCGGACCCGGGGGACGGGTGCTCTCGGAGGTCGGTCATGGTGGTCATCCCTTCAGCGCTCCGCCCAGGCTGGACTTGAGGAGGTGCTTGCGCGCGACCACGTACAGCACGGCGGGCGGCAGCACGTAGACGACCGCGCTCGCGGCCAGCAGGCCCCAGTCGACCACGTTCCGCTCGCTGAACGCGCGGAAGAGGCCGATGGCGAGCGGGTAGAGCTCCTGGTCCTGCAGCAGCACGAGCGGGGTGAGGAAGTCGCCCCACGAGCCCATGAACATGAGCATCGCGGCGGCGCCGAGGCCGGGCCCGATGAGCGGCAGCACGATCCGGCGCGCGCCCTGGAGCCGCGTGTTGCCGTCCGTCCAGGCGGCCTCCTCGAGCTCGATGGGGACGGCGTCGACCGTGCCCTTCATGAGCCAGAGGGTGACCGGGAGGCCGCTGACGGCCTGCACGAGGATCAGGCCGTGCAGCGTGTTGGCCATCTGCAGGTTCACCATGATCAGGTACAGCGCGACGATGGTCGCCGGCGCCGGGATCACGCGGATCAGCAGGATGCCGAACATGAAGAACCGGCGGCCGGGGAAGGTGAAGCGCGAGAGCGCGTACCCGCCGGCGATCCCCAGCGCGAGGTTGAGCGCCGTGGACGCGATGGCGATCACGAAGCTGTTGAGCAGGAGCCTCGGCGTGCCGGCCGCGGTGAAGAACCGCGCGAAGTTGTCGAGGGAGAAGGAGGGGAGCTGCACGGTCGCGCCGGCGTCCGCGTCGATCGCGCTGAACGCGACCCAGGCGAACGGGACGAGGCAGAAGAGCCCCAGCAGGACGATGAGCACGTAGCCGACGCCCCGCTGCGTGAGGGCGAGGGGCGAGAGCGGTCGGCGTCGTCGCCGGACGGGCAGGGTCGCGGGCACGCGGTCCATGGATGCGGTCATGTCACACCTCCACCTTCGCCAGGCGGATGTAGACCGCGCCGAGCACCAGGACGATGACGAGCAGGATGATGGAGGCGGCGCTGCCGATCCCGATCTGGGAGAACTGCAGGGCGCGCTCGTAGATGTAGATCGCGGCCAGGCGCGTCTGCCCGCCGGGGCCTCCGCGGGTGAGGAAGTACACGAGCCCGAACACGCCGACCGTGCTGATGGTCGTGAGCAGCAGGTAGAGGAACACCGGGCCGCGGATCAGCGGCAGCGTGACGTGGCGGAAGATCTGCACCGCGCGGGCGCCGTCCATGCGGGCGGCCTCGATCAGCTCGACCGGGACGTCCTCGAGCGCGGCCTGGAACATGATCATCGCGAAGGCCACCCCGCGCCAGATGTTGACCAGGATGATCGCGAGCATCGGCGCCGTCTGGAGCCAGGCGGTCGGCTCCTGGCCGAACACCTGGGTCAGCCGGTTGAGCGTGCCCTCCGGGCTGGTCGCGAGGACGCTCGCCCAGGTGAGGGAGGCGACGACCTCGGGGACCACCATCGGCGTGAGCACGGCCGCGCCGAAGAAGCCCTTGCCGCGGATCCACGGCCGGCTGAGGAGGATCGCCGCGACCATGCCGAGCACCGTCTGGCCGATGATGGCCGAGAAGAGCAGGAACGTGCCGGTCTGCCCGAGCGACCCGAGGAAGTCGGCGTTCGTCAGCAGGTAGGCGTAGTTGTCGAGGCCGATGAACTTCGGGTCCCGGGCCGCGAAGCCGGTGAGCTGCGTGTTGGTCAGGCTGAGCCACACGCTGTAGACCGCGGGCAGGACGATGAAGACGGTGATGAGCAGCGCCGAGGGTCCGAGCAGGAGCAGCACGAGCGGCAGGTTCGACCGCTTGCGCCTCCGCGCCGGTGCAGGCGGCCGGACGGCCGCCTGCACCGGGATCGCGGCGTCGATGACCGACGTCACTCCTTCACCAGGGTCGGGCCGAGGAGGTCCGTCGCGTCCTTCACGAACGCGTCGTACGCCTGCTGGCCGTCGGCCTCGCCGCTGAGGATCATCTCCGTCGCGGAGGCCACGGCCTGGCCGATCTGGTCCGCGCCGTCGCCCGTCACCACGTAGATGCTGTCGGCGAGGTCCTCGCCGGCCTCCAGCAGGCGCGGCTCGCCGGAGTAGGGCGCGACGTCGTCGAGGTCGTCGCGCGCGGAGGCCGCACCCGAGGCCGTGAGCTGCTCGGCGAGCGGCTTGCCGCTGGAGAGGTACTCGATGAACTCCATCGCCGCCTCCTTGTTCTCCGACTGCTCGGAGATCGCGTAGCCGCCGCCGGTGCTACTCCACCCGTAGGGCTCGTCGCCGGAGCGCAGGCCCGGGAACTGCCAGGTGGTGACCTTCTCGTCGAGGCCCTCGATCGGGGTCGCGCCCTCGGGCCCCCAGTCGAACTTCCAGCCCCACGTGCCCTGCGCGGCGACCTGGATCTCGCCCTCCGGGAACTTCTCGTACTTCGTCGGCTCCCAGGGGTTCGGGTTCTGCAGGTCCTCGACCGGCATGAGGCCCTTCTCGACCAGCTCCGCGTACAGCTCGAACACGGCGAGCCAGCCGGGGCTCTCGAGGTC
Organism: Clavibacter sp. B3I6; assembly: GCF_030816895.1. Lineage (NCBI taxonomy): Bacteria > Bacillati > Actinomycetota > Actinomycetes > Micrococcales > Microbacteriaceae > Clavibacter > Clavibacter sp. B3I6. The sequence continues at coordinate 2,068,010 of NZ_JAUSYL010000001.1, read as the reverse complement.
CCACGTGTCGGTCTCGGGGTCGTAGTAGCCCGTGTCGGTGCCGCCGAGCAGGGGCTGGAAGCCCTCGCCCCACGTGCCGCCGCCCCACGCGGTGCCCGCCGGGATGACGATGGGGGTACCGCCGGTCTTCTCCTTGACCTGCACGAGCCGGTCGATCAGCTCGTCCCAGGTCGCGGGCTGGGAGGTGTCGACGCCGACCTCCTGCAGCACGTCCTGGCGGATGAAGAGGTTGAGGACGCCGGCGCCCGAGGGGAGGCTGTAGATGCTGCCGTCCTGGCGGGTCATCGCCTCCTTGACGGCGGGGTAGTAGTGCGACCAGCCGTCCCACTCCTCGAGGTAGCCGTCGAGCGGCTCGAGGTAGCCGGCCGAGGACCAGGCGATGGCCATGTTCTCGCCGATGTCCAGCACGTCCGGGGCCTGGCCCGCGATCAGCTGCTGGGTCATCTTGGTCATGAACTGCTCGTCGGTCAGCTGATCGGCGATCAGGTCGACCTTGATCTCCTTGCCCTGCTCCTTCATCGCCGCCTCGAAGCCGGGGATCTCGGCGCCGATGGCGTCGATGTTGGTCTGCTTGGTCTCCATGATCGTGATGGTCACGGGGCCGTCTTCGCCGGATCCGCCGCCGCCGCCGCTGGAGCAGGCGCTGAGCCCGACCGCGACGGTTCCGGTGACGAGGGCCGCGATCACGCGGGAACGCTTCATTGCGATGCCTCTCTCCGCGCCCTGTCCGTCGGCTACTTTGCCACTTCGATGGGATAAAGCGCTGGTGTGATGTTAGGACATGCGGTCATGGAGCGTCAATGGCGGACGCGGATCGACGTCCGGCCCGCCCTGTCCGCACCCGGCCCCCGGGCAGGCGGGGCCCTCGCGCTGCGGTAGCTTCGACGGACGCCGGGGGACGTCCGCCCGCGGCGCACCCGGTCCACGCGAGGAGGGGACATGCCCCGAGGCAGCAACCTCCCGCGCCTCGCCGACTACAACCAGGCCGTCGTGCTCGACCTCGTGCGGCGCGACCCGGGCCGCAGCCGCGCCGACCTGCAGCGCGTGTCCGGGCTGGCCTCGCAGACCATCTCGAACATCACGCGCCGGCTCATCGACACCGGCATGATCCGCGAGAGCGCCCCCGGCGACACGAGCCGCGGTCGGCCGAGCATCCCGCTGTCGGTGGATCCGGACGGGGCCTGCGCGGTCGGCGTGCACGTCGACCCGGCCCGCCTCACGGTGCTCCTCCTCGACGTCGCCGGGGGGATCCGCGACCGCCGCGAGCTCCGCACCCCGCAGTCGCCCCACCCGGACGACACGACCGCGCTCATCGCGTCGACCGTCGAGGAGATGATCCGGGCGTCCGGGGTCGACCGCGCCCGCGTGCTCGGGCTCGGCGTCGCGGTGCCCGGCCCGCTCGACGTCCGCGCCGGCGTCATGATCGCGCCGCCGCAGCTCCCGGCCTGGCGGCACGTGCGCCTGCGCGCCGACCTGCACGACGCGACCGGGCTGCCGGTGCTGCTCGACAAGGACGTGACGGCCGCGGCCACCGCGGAGCTGCGCGCCTCGGCCGCGAGCGACCTCCTGTTCCTCTACCTCGGCTCCGGCGTGGGCGCCGCGATCGTCTCCGAGGGGCGGGTGCTCCGCGGGGTGAGCAACAACATCGGGGAGATCGGCGACATCCTCGTCGACCCGGACGCCGAGGACCTCGGCTGGGGCGGCCGTCGGGGCGGCCTCGCGGCGGCCTGCGTGCCGGAGGCGCTCGTGATCCAGGCGGCGCAGGCCGGCCTCCTGCCGCTGCCGGACCTCGCGGACTACCTCGCGCTCGACGACGCGCTGACGCGCCTGTCGGAGCTCGCCGCCGGCGGGGACCCCGTGGCCGGGGAGCTCCTCGCGCGCGCCGCCCGGCGGGTCGCCTCCGGGATCGCGGTGCTCGTCAACCTCCTCGACGTGCCGCACGTGGTGCTCGGCGGTCCCGCGTGGAACCGGCTGCGCGCCGCATTCCTGCCCGTGCTCGAGGACGCGGTGCGGAGCGAGCTGGTCGTCGCCCGCCCCGGCCTCGAGGTGGTCGGCAGCCCGGTCGGGGAGCAGATCGCCGCGCAGGGCGCTGCCGAGCTGGTGCTCGACAGCGCCCTCGCGCCGCACGCCGGCGTGCTCGTCATGGGGTGAGGCCGGCCGGCCGCCCGCGGATCAGTCGCGCGGCAGCGCAGCCGTCTCGGCCTGGATGGTCGAGGTGGTCGGCGGCGCGGCGTGCGCGCCGTGGCCGCCGTCCGCCGGGAGCCCGTCGGGCAGAGCGGTCACGTCGGCGGTCGCGGACGCGTGCGGGTGCGTGCGCTCCAAGGCCGCGCCCTCGATGTCGACGTCCGGCAGGATCCGGTCGAGCCAGCGCGGCAGCCACCAGGCCGAGCGGCCGAGCAGGTGCATGAGCGCGGGCATCAGGAGCATGCGCACCACGAACGCGTCGAGGAGCACGCCGAACGCGAGGCCGAAGCCGATGGACCGGATGATGGTCGACTCCGAGAAGACGAACCCGCCGAACACCGACACCATGATGAGCGCCGCCGCCGTGACGACCGCGCGCCCGGCCCGGAGGCCCTGCACCACCGCGAGCCGCGCCTCGGCGCCGTGCACGTACGCCTCCCGCATGCCGCTCGCGAGGAACAGCTGGTAGTCCATGGCGAGGCCGAAGAGGATCCCGACGAGGATCACCGGCAGGAAGCTGAGGATGGGCCCGCTGTTCTCCAGCCCGATGAGGCTCGCGCCCCAGCCGAACTGGAACACCGCGACGATGAGGCCGTAGGTCGCGAACAGCGACAGCACGAACCCGCCCGTCGCGATCAGCGGCAGGAGGATCGAGCGGAACACCACGATCAGGATCAGCAGCGACAGGCCGACGACCACCAGCAGGTAGAGCGGCAGCACCGCGGCCAGCGCCTCGGAGATGTCGATGTTGGTGGCGGCCTGGCCGGCGACGCCGAGCGAGATGCCGCCGTCGAGCTCGGGCAGCGCGCGGATGTCCTGCACGAGCTCCTCCGTGGACGGGCTGTTCGGGCCCTCCATCGGGAGCACCTGGAACGCGAGGACGGTGTTGTCGTCCGTGTTGGCGACGGGCGCCACGGCGACCACGTCGTCGAGGTCGTGCAGCGTCTGGGCGACGTCGACCTGGGTGGCGAGGAGGTCGTCGTCGGCGAGGCCGGCGGGCACGTCGGCGACCACGAGCAGCGGGCCGTTCGCGCCCTCGCCGAACTCGTCAGCGACCGTGGTGAAGGCGCGCTCGCTGGTGGATCCGGCGGGCTCGCTGGATCCGTCCGGGAGGCCGAGGCGCATGGAGAGGCTGGGGATCGCGACCACGAGCAGGGCGACGACCGTGCCGACCACCGTGAGCACGGCACGCGCGTTCGACATCGGCTTCAGCGCCTTCGCGGCGTCCTGCGTCTGCGCCGGGTGGGCGGCGGCCGCCGTGGCGCGGTCGCGCTTGCGCAGGACGCGCGCGCCAGCCAGGCCGAGCACCGCGGGCGTGAGCGTGATGGCCACGAGCACCGCGACGGCGACGCAGACCGCGCCGACCGTGCCCATGAGCGCGAGGAACGGCACGCCCGTCACGTTGAGCGCGAGGAGCGCGACGATCACGGTGGCTCCCGCGAACACGACCGCGGTGCCCGAGGTGCCGGTGGCGAGCCCGATCGACTCGCGCACGCCCGTCCCCGCGAGCATCTGCTTGCGGTGCCGGTTGACGATGAAGAGGGAGTAGTCGATGCCGACCGCGAGGCCCAGCATCACGCCGAGCACCGGGGTCACCGACGCCATGTCGACGACGCCGGAGAACGCGAGCGACGCGGTGACGCCGACGCCCACGCCGACCACCGCCGTGACGATGGGGAGCGATGCGGCGATGACCGTGCCGAGCATCACGATGAGGACGATGGCGGCGATGAGGAGGCCGACGACCTCGCCGATGCCGAAGATCTCGGGGACGCCCTGCGCGAGGTCGGTCGCGAAGTCGACGCGGGTGCCGTCGACGGGGGAGTCCTGGAAGTGGGCGATGGCCTCCTGCTTGGTCTCCTCGGACAGCTCGAGGCGCGGATCCGTGAAGGAGATGTTGACGATCGCCGTGGAGCCGTCCTCGGAGACGACGCCGATGCCGTCCGTGAGGCCGAGGAGCGTGCGGCCGAGCTCGGCCTGCTCGGCGCCCGCGTCGAGCTGGTCGCGCGAGGAGTCGACGGTGGCCTGCTGCTGCTCGAGGGCCTGCGTCTGCGCGTCGAGCTGGGCCTGCTGCGCGTCGAGCGGGGCGAGCTGCGCGGCCTGCGCGCCCGCCGCCTCCGCCTGCTGGCGGGCCGCGGTGAGCTGCTGCTGGCCGGCCTCGAGCTGCGCCCGGCCGGCGTCGAGCTGCTGCTGCGCGGCGTCGAGCTGGGCGCGGCCGGAGGTGATCTGCGCGTCGCCGCCCTCGAGCTGCGCGGCCTGGTCGGCGCGCTGCTGGGTGACGGCGAAGGGATCCACGACGCCGGCGACGCCCGCGAGGTCGCCCGCGCTCGTCGCGAGGGCGGAGATGTCGGTCTTCTGCTGATCCGTGAAGGCGGAGCCGTCCTCGGTGCGGTAGACGACCGTGCCGGTGCCGCCCGCGGTGTCGGGGAGCGTCTCCGCGAGCTCGTCGGTGACGGCGCCGGACGCGGTGCCGGGGATGTCGAAGCTGTTGCCGAGCGTGCCCGCGAAGGCGAGGAACGAGCCGACGCCGATGCCGAGGATCACCACCCAGGAGACGATCACGAGCCACGCGCGACGCGCGGCCATCGAGCCGAGCCGGAACAGCAGTGATGCCATGTCATCTCCTTCAGTCGCGTTGACCATACGCTACGTCTCGTCTAGTTAGCCGAGCTACCCTGAGCGGATGAACGAGCACCGGTCCGGCCGGGTCCGCAGCGAGGCGGCCCGCGAGGCGATCCTCGGCGCCACCGTGCGCCTCATCCACGCCCGCGGGTACGACCACCTCACGATGGAGGGCGTCGCCAAGGAGGCGGGCGTCGGCAAGCAGACGATCTACCGGTGGTGGCCGTCGCGCGGCGCGCTCATCGCCGAGTGCATGACCGAGGGCCGCCTGATCCCCGTCGAGTTCGCGGTGCCCGACACGGGCGACCTCCTCGCCGACATCGAGCGCTGGCTCACCGGCGTCCTGGCCGTGCTCGACGCCCCGACCGGCGGTCCGCTCGTCCGCTCGCTCGTGGCGGCGGCCGCGGAGGACGCGGCCGTCGGCGACCGCCTGAGCGCCAGCCTCGGCGTCGACCGCGGGCTCTCCGACCGCCTGGCCTCGGGGATCCGCGCGGGCCAGCTCCCGCCCGACGCCCCGGTCGACGAGCTCGGCCACGCGATCCTCGGCGTCATCGTGCTGCGCGTCCTCGGGCGCAAGGGCGACCACGCGGAGAGCGTGACGCGCCTGGTGCGGTTCGTGCTCGGTGCGGGCGGGGCGGCCGGCTGAGCCGCTCGGCACGTCGACGGATCCGTCGTCGTCCGCACCCCCTAGGCTCGGTTTACAGCGTTGTAAACGGAGGCGGCATGGAACGGATCGACCCCGAGCACGCGCGGCGGCGCTGGCTCCTCGCGATCCTCGCGGGCTTCGCGCTCGGCGGCTTCACGCTGTCGAGCTGGGCGGCCCGGCTGCCCGCGATCCGCGCGGGCCTCGAGCTCGACGACGCGGAGCTGGGGTTCGTGCTCCTCGCGACGACCGCGGGATCCGGCGCCGGTCTCCTCGCCTCCCGGCTGCTCCTCGGCGGCGGGGGAGCGCGGCGGTCGCTCGCCACGGCGGCCCTCCTCATGGCCGCGGGCGTCGCGACCGTGGGCGCCGGCGTCGCGGTCGGGAGCGTATCGGTGCTCCTCGTCGGCTTCGCCGTCGCCGGCATCGGCCTCGGCGCGCTGGACGTGCTCCTCAACATCGACGGCGCGGTCATCGAGCGGCTGGCGCGCCGTACCCTCATGCCGCTGATGCACGCGGCCTGGCCCGCGGGCGCCGTCCTCGGGGCGGGCGTGGGCGCGGCGTGCGCGGCCGTCGGGATCACGCCGCAGGCGCAGCTCGTCGCGCAGGCCGTCGTCATCGCGGCCGCCGGGGTGGTGCTGGTGCGCGCGGTGCCGGTCGGGAGCCGGGGGACGCGACGCGCGCGACGGCGGCGCGGGGAGGCGCGCGTCCGGCGCGCGCCTCACGTCGACGCCCGCCTGCTCGCGATCGGCGTCGTGATGCTCGGGGCCGAGCTCGGCGAGGGCGCAGCGAACGGCTGGATCAGCGTCGCGGTCCGCGACGCGATGGGACGTCCCGAGGCCTTCGCCGCCGCCGCGATCGCGATCTACGCGGCGGCGCAGGTGGTCGTCCGGGTGGCGGCCGGCCCGCTCGTCGACCGCTTCGGCCGGGCCGCCGTGATCCGGTGGACCTCCGCCCTCGGCCTCGCGGGCGTCGCCCTCTTCATCGTCGACCTCGGCACGGTGCCGCTCGTGATCGGCGTGGTGCTCTGGTCCGTCGGCGTCTCGATGGGGTTCCCGCTCGGGATGTCCGCCGCGGCCGAGGGCGACGATCCCACCGCGCGCGTGACCCTCGTCGCGAGCGTCGGGTACGTGGCCGGCTTCGTCGGGCCGCCGCTCATCGGCCTGCTGGCCCAGGGGTTCGGGATCCTCCCCGCGCTGTGGCCGGTCGCCGTGCTGTTCCTCGTGGGTGCGCTGCTCGCGCCCGCGTTCCGGTCGCGGCGGTCGTCTCCCCGCGCACCTGGGTAACGTCGAGGGGCGGATCCGTTCCGCGGACGTGAGGAACCACATGAGCGACGCGCGCGGGCTGCGGCCCCTCGACCCGACCGAGCAGGGCGTGGAGGGGGAGCTGCGGCAGGACCGCTTCCTCGGCGACCGCGACCTCACGCGCTGGGTGACGCCCGTCGGGCGGATCCTCGCCCGCGTCGTGCAGCGGATCATGCGCGTGCTGGGCCCGCACGCCGCCCTCGTCATCACGCTGCTGGTGGGCCTCGCGCTCGCCGTGGGCCTCTCCGCGATCGCCGCGCAGGTCTACGACAGCGTCACCGACGCCGACGGGGTCGCCGGCCTGGACAAGCCGCTCCTCGCCTTCATGCTCGGGCTCCGCTCGCCGGGGCTCGACATCGCGGCGACGGCGTACACGGACATCGCGGGCGTCGTGATCATGCCCATCATCGCGGTCGTGACGATGCTGTTCCTGGCCATCCGGCGCCGCTCATGGACGCCGATCATCCTCGTGACGGCCGCGGGCACCGGATCCCTGCTGCTCACCATCGCGGGGAAGAACATCATCGGTCGCGCCCGCCCCGACCTCGCCGACGCGGTGCCGCCGTACGAGACGTCGCCGTCGTTCCCGAGCGGCCACACGCTGAACGCGGTCGCCATCGCCGGGATCCTGGCCTACGTGCTCCTCCTCCGGCAGCACCGCCGCGCGACCCGCGTGCTCTCGATCACGCTGGCGGTGGTCTTCGCCGTGACCGTCGGCATCTCCCGCGTGTACCTCGGCCACCACTGGTTCACCGACGTGCTCGCGGCCTTCTTCCTCAGCGGTGCGTGGCTCGCCCTCGTGATCACGGCGCACCGGCTGTACCTGACGGCCCGGCGGCCGGATGCGGTGGAGGCGCCGGCGACCCGCTGACCGTCTCCCGGAGCTCGCCCCGCGGGTGCGCGACCCCTCCCTGACCGGGGCGTCGATTCGAATCCCCGTGGGTCAGGCGGCAGCACGCTCGCCTGTGAGCAGTCTGAGCAGGATCTCCCGTGGCGGAGAACCATTCAGCCCCAAGCCCTCCTGCCGAATGCAGATGCAGATGCACGCAGGCGGTGCTCGAGCCGGCACGGCACCGCATGCACGCGCGAAGCCGTCGCTCGTCTCGGCTTCCCGCACCAGACGCACCACTCACTCGCCGACGCTCGTCGGCGCTTCCGTCGTCACTCCGTGGCGCCATCGAAAGGCTGATCATGCACTCTCACCGTTCCTCATCCCTTCGACGAGGGAGCCGCGCCGTGGCTGTCGCGTGCGTCGCCGTCGCGCTCTGCTCCACCGCCCCATCGGCGTGGGCCGCCAGCGGAGGAAGCGGCGCCACTCCGTCCGCATCCGCGGTCGCCTCGATCCGCATCGATGCCGATGCGGCTCAGAGAGCTCTGGACTACTGGACCCCGGAACGCCGTGCAGCAGCGCTGGATGCGACCACCACCGCATCCGGGAGCGAGAGCGACAGCGTGAGCTCGAGCGCCGCAGCGGCCATCCCCCGAGCGGAGCAGGTCGCGCCGGTCCCTCACATCGGCACCATCTTCTACACGCAGAACGGCGCTGGCTACGGCTGCTCGGCCAACGTCGTCCAGTCGGCGAACCGCTCGACCCTGGCCACGGCCGGCCACTGCCTCACTCAGAAGCACGGCTGGTCGACGAACATCGTCTTCTATCCGGCGTACGAATCCGGCGAATCCGCATACGGAGCGTGGCCCGTGATCTACGGGCAGACGACTCCCGATTGGTACGAGAAGAATAACGACGCCCAAGAGGATGACACCGCCTTCCTCGCCGTCGGCCTGAACGACGCCGGCGACGACATCACGAGCGTGGTCGGTGCGTCCCCCGTCCTCTTCGACCAGAGCGCTACCCGTGCCTCGACGGCGTACGGCTACCCGGCGAGCCTCCGTTTCGACGGTGAGCACCTCGAGCGCTGCCGCGGGGTCGGGGAGGCCTACTCAGCAGAGCAGATCGCCCTTCGCTGCGACATGAACGAGGGCGTCTCCGGAGGCCCCGTCTTCGCGGGTGATGACGCGAACGGCCCGCAGTTCGCCAACGTCGCCGAGCGCTACGCGGACTACTCGCACGTCCTCGGACCCATCTGGCAGGCCACGGAGAAGTCGGTGTACGACAGGGTGGCGGCCTTCCGCGAGTGACCACCGCACCCTGACGGACTCATCGAGATCGATGGACACGGCCGGGACCGCCCTCGTGGGCGGTCCCGGTCCTGCTCCGGGGTGATGAGCGGCCTCGCGCCGCTCACCACCCCGGAGCGTGCGTCAGCTGACGGGGTCGAACCAGGTCGTGCGGTGGGCGCACCGACCTCGTGCGACCCTTGCCGCATGGATCTCGTGGTGTCGCCGGCGCTGACCATCCCGGCGGCCGAGCTGCAGTGGCGGTTCTCGCGGTCGTCCGGTCCCGGCGGGCAGCACGTCAACACCTCGGACAGCCGCGTCCAGCTCACGTGGGACGTCGTCGGATCGCTCGTGCTGGCCGAGGCGCAGCGGGAGCGGATCCTCGAGCGGCTCGGCCGGCGACTGGTCGCGGGGACCATCACGGTGACGGTGTCCGAGCAGCGCTCGCAGCTGCGGAACCGCGTCGCCGCGATCGACGCGCTCCGCGAGATCGTGGCCGACGCCCTGGCGCCGGACGCCGCGCAACGCCGCGCGACACGTCCCACGCGGGGCTCCCAGCGCCGCCGCCTCGCGGCCAAGACGCAGCGGTCCGCCACGAAGCAGCAGCGCAAGCGGCCCACTGGCGACTGACGGCGGGCACTCTCCCGGGAGGAGGCGGCGCCCGCGTCAGCGACGGATCAGGCGGGCGCGCCCACCGACTCCTCGGCCCGGTCCCACCCCAGCGCCTCGCCGATCTGCTTGATCGCGGCGAGCGAGCGGAGGTTGAAGTCCACGCCGAGCTGGTTGGGGATCGTGACGAGGAGGGTGTCCGCCGCGGCGATGGCCTGGTCGGCGCCGAGCTCCTCGATGAGGCGCTCAGGCGTGCCGATGTAGGAGCGGCCGAAGCGCCACTTCTCGCCGCCGACCTCGCCGACCTGGTCCCGGCCCTCGATCTGCGCGCGGATCCCGAAGAACGCTGCCGACTCGTCGTCGACGATGGGGATGATGCTGCGGCTCACGCTCACGCGCGGCTCCCACGCGTGCCCGGCGACGGCCCAGCCGTCGCGGAACTGCTGGATCTGCTCGGCCTGGAGCACGTCGAGCGGCACGCCGGTGTCCTCCGAGAGGAGCGTCGACGACATGAGGTTCATGCCCTGCTCGGCCGCCCACTTGCCCGTGGCGCGCGTGCCGGCGCCCCACCAGATCCGCTCGCGGAGGCCCGGCGACTGCGGAGTGAGGGCGACACGACCCGCGACCATGCCGCGCTGCGGGGCGCCGTCGGCGAGTTCCTCGCCCTCGAGCGCGCGGAGGAAGAGGCCCGTGTGGCGGCGGGCCATGTCGGCGTCGGTCTCGCCGTCGCGCGGCACGTACCCGAACGACTCGTAGCCGGCCTCGACCTGCTCGGGCGATCCGCGGCTGATGCCGAGCTGCACCCGGCGGTTGGAGATGAGGTCGGTCATGGCCGCCTCCTCCGCCATGTAGAGGGGGTTCTCGTAGCGCATGTCGACGACGCCGGTGCCGATCTCGATCCGGCTGGTGCGGCTCGCGATGGCGGCCAGCAGCGGGAACGGCGCCGCCTGCTGCGGCGCGAAGTGGTGCACGCGGAAGTACGCGCCGTCGATGCCGATCTCCTCGGCCGCGACCGCGAGGTCGATCGACTGGAGGAGGGAGTCCTGGGCGGTGCGGACGCGGGATCCGCGCACGTCCTGCCAGTGGTTGAACGACAGGAAGCCGATCTTGGTGGACATGCCCGCTCCTCGGTGCTCGTGGCGACGGCATCCAGGTGGATGCGTCTGCATGGAGTGGGAACGGTGGCGGGGCAGCCGTTCATTCCCGAGTCGCGTCGGGCTCCGTCGGCTCCGTCAGATCGTGCGCAGTGAACTCACCACGACGGGCGCGTTCGATCGCGGCCAGGAGGCGAGCGGCGCCTACGGGGTTCCTCATCACGTAGGACGTCTCGTCGTCCGTGCTCATGCCATGCCTCTCGTCGGGTCCGGAAACCGGGGCTGGATCCATCATGCCCATCGGCCTACGCTCCGGTCATGCACCGCATCTACACGACGCCGTTCGCGGCTGTCCACGTGCTCTACGTGAAGAAGGTGGAGCGGAAGGGCCGCACGCGCGCGGAGGTCGACGAGGCGATCACCTGGCTCACCGGCTTCGACGCCGCCGAGCTGCAGCACCACCTCGACGCGGAGACGACGTTCCAGGACTTCTTCGCCGCCGCGCGCCAGAACCCGCTCGCCGACGAGGTGCGCGGCGTGATCTGCGGGGTCCGCATCGAGGAGATCGAGGACCCGCTCATGAAGGAGATCCGGATCCTCGACAAGCTGGTCGACGAGATCGCCCGCGGCCGGCCGATGGCGAAGGTGCTGCGGAGCTAGCCGAGCCGAGCCGCTCCCGCCAGCACCGCCGCCGGCAGCACCGCGCTCGCGCACAGCACCTCGATGCCGAGGAGGCGCCCGTCGGCGTCGAAGTCGAGGGCGACCTCGCCGCGGTCGCCCGGGGTCGCGATCGAGTGGATCGTCGTGGCCGCCTCCCCGTCGGCGAGGGGCCCGGCGAGCTCGACGTACGCGGCGTCCGCAGCCGGGTCGTAGGTGACGCGCATCACGCGCCCGCCGCCATCAGCCGGCGGAAGGAGTCGAGCGTGTCGTGCAGCACGGCGGCGAGGTCGGTGTCGGGGCCGCCCTCCGAGAGCCAGCGGCCGATGGAGACGCCGAAGACGGTGGCGGTCGCGTGGGCCACGAGGACGGCGGTGAGCGGATCCACCCCGCGCTCCACGAAGCCCGCCCGCACGGCCTCCTGCATCGCGTGCACCTTGCGCATCTCGCGCTCCTGCAGCCCCGCGTCCGCGACGATGATGCGCTTGCGGGCGAGCAGCGCGTCCCGCCCCTCGGCGAACTGCGACGCGACGACCTCCGGGAAGCCGTCCTCGACGACCTGGAGCGGCGACCGGTCGGGTGCCGCCTCGCGGATGATGCGCGTGACGAGGGCGGGCAGCTCGTCCTCCTCGGCGAAGAGCACCTCGCGCTTGTCGGCGAAGTGGCGGAAGAAGGTGCGGGTCGTGAGGCCGGCGCGGGCGGTGATCTGCGGCACGGTCGTGTCGGAGAAGCCCTGCTCGCGGAACAGCTCGAGCGCGGCGGCGGCGAGGCGCTCACGCGTGTCCGGCTGCCATCTGCTCATGCGTCGATCCTAGTGATGACACGACGTGCCATGAGTGTATACAGTGATGACACGCGATGTCATCGGGCAGCGCGACCCTCACATCGGAGATCCGCCGTGCCCACCGAATCCGCCGCCTGGCTCGCCTCGTCCGCCGCCGACCTCACCGTGGGTCCCGCGCCGCGGACCGCTCCCCGGGAGGGCGAGGTCGCCGTCCGCGTCCGGGCCGTGGCGATCAACCCGCTCGACACCATGAAGCAGCACATGGGCGACCTCATGTACCGGTGGCTCCCGCACCCCGCCGTGCTCGGCGAGGACGTCGCGGGCGTCGTCGAGGAGGTCGGCCCCGGGGTCACGCGCTTCGCCGTGGGCGACCGCGTCGTCGCGTACGCGGTGGGCATGGAGAAGGGCCGGCGGCACCAGGCCGAGGGCGGGTTCCAGTCGCGGGCGGTCGTCCGCACCGACCTCGCCGCCCCGATCCCGGACGCGATGCCCTTCGAGGACGCCGCCGTCCTCCCGCTCGGCATCTCCACCGCCGCATCCGGCCTGTTCGGCGCGGGCCAGCTCGGGCTGCGCCTGCCCGACGCGACCACCCCGGCGACGGGGGAGACCGTGGTGGTGTGGGGCGGATCCACGAGCGTCGGCGTGAACGCGATCCAGCTCGCCGTCGCGGCCGGGTACGACGTGGTCACCACCGCGTCGCCGCGCAACCACGCGCTCGTCGCGTCGCTCGGCGCGAGCCGCGCGTTCGACTACCGGAGCCCCACGGCCGTGCGCGACATCGTGGCGCACCTCGCGGAGAGCGGCCGCCGGGTGGCGGGCGTGCTCGCGATCGGCACCGGATCCGGCGCACCCGCGGTCGAGATCGCGATCGCCACGGGCGCGAAGCGGGTCAGCATGGCGAGCCCGCCGGTGTCGTTCGACACCCTCCCGCGCGGCGGACGGGTCGGCCTCCCGCTCGTGCGCCTCGGGATCCGCATGGGCACCGCGACACCCGCCCCTGATGCTGCGGGCGCGCGTCCGCGGGATCCGCGCGAGCTTCATCTGGGGCAGCGCCCTCATGCACGACGAGGTCGGCCCGATGCTCTGGGAGCGGTTCCTCCCGGCGGCGCTCGCCGAGGGCCGCTACGTCGCCGCACCCGCGGCGGAGGTGGTCGGGACGGGACTCGAGGCGATCCAGCCCGCCATGGACCGGCTGCGCGCGGGCGTCTCGGCGCGGAAGCTCGTCGTCACGCTGTAGCGGCGACGCCGGGGGCGGTCCCTACGATCGGACGCATGGCCGCCCCCGCGCACGAGCTCCTCACCGTCCCCGATCAGGCCGCCTGGCGCGCCTGGCTCGACGCGCACGAGGAGGCGTCCGACGGCGTCTGGCTCGTGCTCGCGAAGAAGGGCACGACGGATCCGACCTCGCTCACCTACGCGCAGGCCCTCGACGAGGCGCTGTGCAGCGGGTGGATCGACGGCCAGACTGCGAGCATCGACGAGCGGATCTTCCGCCGCCGCTTCACCCCGAGGCGGAAGGCGTCGCTGTGGTCGGAGCGCAACATCGGCCTGGTCGCGACCCTCACCGCCGAGGGGCGGATGCGCCCGCGCGGCGTCATGGAGATCGAGCGCGCGCAGGGCGACGGCCGTTGGGAGCGCGCCTACGCGGGCCAGGCGTCGGCGGCCGAGCCCGAGGACCTGCTCGCGGCGCTCGCCGTGTCGCCCACGGCCGCCGACGCCTTCGCGGCCCTGTCGAAGGTCAACCGCTACGCCGTGATCCACCGGGTCGCGACCGCGCCCAACGCGACCGTGCGCGCGAACCGGCTGGCGAAGCTCGTCGCGATGCTCGAGCGGGGGGAGACGCCGCACCCCCAGTAGGGCGTCGGGCGCCGGACATCCGCTCCGCCCCGCTTCTCTTTCGTCTTGCTGACCGTCCCGACGGGATCCCGACCGGTACCGTGAGCACGCCCGTAGTTTGTGGACAAACGGCCCCTGTTCGCGGGTCGGCGGACGCGGCCGGCGTCCTCCGGCACGAGCCCGCCGGGGCCGGGCACCACCCCGACCGCACGCTCGCGTGCACCCTCCTCGATCCGTCGCCTCCCGCGACCCGACCCCCGAAGGACCCGCGATGCGCGACACCTCCTCCCCGACCACCACCCGCCGGCGACGCCGGCCGATCCGCCTGGCGATCGGCGCCGCGGTGGCCGCCGCGACCGTCGCCCTCACCGGCTGCGGCGCCGGCGCCGACGTGGGAGGCGCGGGCGTCGCCTGCGACATCCCGCAGCCCGACGCGAAGACGACCGTCAACGTCCTCTCCTACAACAGCCCGTCGACGAACCCGTTCACCGACGCGATCGCGACCGGCTGCACCGGCGGGAACCTCACGGTCAACGCGCCCACCACCGACTTCTCCGGGCAGAACCAGCGCGCCGTGCAGTCGATGTCGGGGACGAACCCGAGCTACGACCTCGTCGAGGTCTACGGCACCGTCTACCCGCTCTACGCGGAGCGCGGCTGGATCGAGCCCCTCGACGACCGCATCGCCGACAAGGGCGACGAGCTCGGCCTCGACGACATCGACCCCACGCTCATGGAGTCGCTGCAGTACGACGGGAAGCAGGTCGGGATCCCCACCTTCTGGGGCACCATCATCTTCATCTACCGCGAGGACATCCTCTCCGACCTCGGCATCGAGGTGCCGACCACGTTCGAGGAGATGTACGCGGCCTCGGAGCGGATCCGCACGGAGACCGGCATGGAGAACCCGCTGGCCCTCCCCTTCAACTCCGCGGGCGACAACTCGAGCGCCTACAACCAGTACCTCGGCTCGCTCGGCGGCACCTGGTTCGAGGACGGTTCCGCCACCCCGACCCTCGACAGCCCCGAGTCGGTGCAGGCGCTCGACACCCTGCGCGCCACCTACCAGCAGATGAGCACGCAGTCGACCTCGTGGTCCTCGCCCGAGGTGATCACCCAGCTCCAGACCGGCCAGGCCGCGATGTCGATGCTGTTCGCCGGTCGCGTCTCCGCGCTCCTCGACGAGGGCCAGACGGAGAACTTCGACGAGTTCGCGTTCGCCGTCCCGCCGTCGGTCGAGGAGGGCGGCACCCCCGCCACCAGCCTCTCGGTCGACGGCCTCTCCATCGCCGCGAACGCGAAGACGGACCACGACCTCCTCTTCGACCTGCTGGGCGTCGCCACGGGAGCGGACGCCGCGACCGAGGCCGCCAAGGCCACGATCCCGGCCCGCACCACCCAGGCGCAGGCCGCCGACCTCCCGTTCGAGGAGGCCGCGCGCGACGTGCTCGAGAGCGAGAAGCCGAACGGCCTGCCGCTCGTGCCGTACATGTCCGACGTGTTCGCCGCGATGGCGCCGATCCTCGCGCAGGTCGTCGACGGCACGCTCTCCTCGGCGGACGGTGCGACGCAGCTGCAGGCGGCGGCCGTCCAGGCCATCGCCACGGCGGGCTTCGCGCCCTGATGCGCGGACCCGGCACGCGCGGCGTCGCCCGCCGAGCGGTCCCCGGCCCCCGGGCATGAGGCTCAAGACCTTCGCCGCGTTCACGGCCCCCGCCATCATCCTGATGGCGGGGCTGCTGATCGTGCCGCTGATCACCACGCTCGTCTGGAGCTTCCAGAACGTGCCCGTCGGCCAGCCCGGCGTCTTCAACGGCATCGCGAACTACGTCGAGATCTTCACCGACCGCCGCTTCGGGCGCGACGCCGCCTTCACCGTGACGTTCGCGATCATCATGACGATCGCGAAGCTCATCGTCGGCTACGGCATCGCGCTGCTGCTCAACCGCATCGAGCGCGGCCGCATGGTGATCCTCGGGCTGCTCATGGCGAGCTACGTGGTGCCCACCGTGATCGGCGCGCTCAACTTCTCTTGGCTGTTCAACGACATCTTCGGCGGCGTGGTCAACCAGATCCTCGCCGTCTTCGGCGTGCACGTGGACTGGCTGACGGAGACGGGACCCGCCCGCATCCTCATCGGCCTGCACGCGCTCTGGCACGAGACGCCGTTCGTGATCCTCGTGCTCCTCGCCGGGCTGCAGACGCTGCCCGAGGAGCCGCTCGAGGCCGCGCAGCTCGACGGCGCCGGCTGGTGGCAGCGCCAGCGGTACATGGTGATCCCGCTGCTCGCGCCGCTGTTCTCGTTCGTGACCCTCATCAGCCTGATGGACAGCCTCAAGGTGTTCGACTCCATCCGGATCATCACCCCGGCCGCCGGCAGCGTCGGCACCGAGTCGCTCATGGTGTTCGTGTACCAGGTGGCCCTCGGGGAGTCGTACCGGCTGGGGGTGGCGAGCGCGGTCAACGTGGTCACCATCGCCATCACCCTGGTGCTGCTGATCCCGTTCCTCCGACAGACCTGGAAGGGGGCGCGGGCCGCATGACCGCATCCACCCCGCTCGTGCCCACCGGCCGCACCCGCCTGCCCGACGACGTCCGCACCCTGACCGCGAAGGAGCGCCGCCGCCGCGAGCGGATGGGCTCGCTCGGAGCGGGCGCCGCGCTCCTCGTGGTCGTGCTGATCTCGCTGAGCCCGTTCGTCTGGGCGCTCCTCACCGCGGTCAAGCCGTTCCAGGACGCCTTCACGAACCCGCCCACGTGGATCTTCGAGCCGCGCCTCGACGCGTTCGTGGAGCTGTGGCGCGGCACGCTGTTCGCCGAGGTGCTCGTCAACACGTTCATCGTCGCCGGGCTCACGGTGGTCGTCGCGCTGGTGGTCGGCGCACCCGCCGCGTACGCGTTCGCGCGCTACGCGGGCGTGGTCGGGCCGATCCTGCTCCTGCTGGCCGTGGTGCTGCGCACCATCCCGCGCTTCGCCGTCGTGCTGCCGTTCTACGAGATGAGCCAGGCGCTCGGGATCTACGACACGAAGATCGCGCTGGTCGCCGCGCTCGTGGCGGTGAACATGCCGTTCACGCTGCTGCTGCTCGTGGGGTTCTTCCGGGACATCCCGACGGAGCTCGACGAGGCGGCGATGATCGACGGCTGCAGCCGCTTCGGCGCGTTCCGTCGCGTGATCGTGCCGCTCATGGGCCCCGGCCTCGTGACGGCGGGCGTCTTCACGCTGCTGGTCGCGTTCCAGGAGTACCTCGTGGCGCTGACGCTCACGCAGAACGAGGCCGTGACGATCCCCGTCTTCATCGCCGCGCAGAAGGGCGCCGACGACATCTCGACGTACCAGACGCTCGCGGCGGCGAGCATCGCGCTCGTGATCCCGGTGGTCCTCATCGCGGTCTTCGCGCGGAAGTACCTCGTGGCCGGCCTCGGCGGAGGAGCGGTCAAGGGCTGACGTCGCGTCGCGGAGAGGGCCGGGCGGGAGAGGATCTCCCGCCCGGCCCTCTGCCATGTCACGGCCGGTGCGCTACTCGCAGTGCGAGTGCACGGTGTCGGGGATCTTGATGTAGATGCCCTTGCCGCTGCAGAGATCGGAGCTCTTCAGCGCCTCGAACGAGCCGGCGACGAACGCGCCGAGGATCGCGCAGCTCACCCGGGACAGGTCGAAGGACATGCACGCGGCGGCGGCGGCAGCGCTCGCGGTGCCGGCGACCAGGCCCCGGAGCCAGGCGTTGTTCAGGTAGATGGTGAACCAGTGCGTCAGGTGGTTCCACCAGTGCTTGGACTCCAGGTACTCGGAGCCCGTGTCCGCGGGGACCACCCGGTTGCCGCTGCCCGGGCCCGCGAGGCCGTCCCGTGCGGCGGCCATCCTCGGGTCAGTCTTCGCGGCCGCCTCCAGCTGGGCGACCTGCGGGGCGGCCTGGGCGCTCTGCTCGGCCGACAGGTCGGTCCAGTTGTCGATGTGCTGGCCGTGCACGTCGATGCCGGTGCTGGCCGCGTGGACGATGTCGGCCTCGGTGATCCTCCCCGCCTCCATGTCGTCGAGGATGTGCCCGCTCTCGATGGAGTGGGCCACGCGGGCTTCCGGGGAATGCGGGTCGACGACGGCGAAGGCGCCGCTGCCGGGGGCGGCGATGACGAACCCGAGGGCGGTCACGGCGCCGATGGTGACGGTGGTCAGGGTGGAGCGGGTGGGGCGGGTCCGGCGGATGCGGGACATGCGGGAGTCCTCTCTCTGGGTGCGGCGGGCGCCGCCCTCGCACGGTAGGGGCCGCCGGCTCCTCCTCCCGAGGGACTCCGTGGACGCGGGCCTTAACGTCAGACGAACGTCTGACGAGACGGCCCGGGCTCAGCCGGCGACGCCCGGGAGGGTGAGCGTCAGGATCCCGTCGCGCACCTCGACGGTCGTGCCGCGATGGTCGCGGACGCGGGGGAGGCCGACGGTCGCGTCGCTCGCGTGGTCGCCGACGACGACCACGCGCATGCCCGCGGCGAGGCCAGCCCGGATGCCCGCCTCGGCGTCCTCGTAGACGATCGCGTCCGCGGGATCCACGCCCAGGCGCGCGGCCGCGAGCAGGTAGCCGGACGGGTCGGGCTTGCCGGCCGTGACGTCCTCGGCGGTGACGGCGACGTCGGGCACGGGGACCCCGGCGCCCTCCAGGCGGGCGCGCGCGAGGGCGCGGCCGGCGCTCGTGACGAGGGCGTGGGATCCGGCGGGCAGCGCGGCCACGAGGTCGCGGGCGCCGGGGATCTCGACGGTCGCGGGGCTGCCGTCGAGCTCGAGGCGGTCGAGCTCGGCGAGGAGGGCGGGCACGTCGCTGCCGGCGGGGGCGAAGCGGGCGAGGCTGTCGGCGGCGCGCACGCCGTGGATCCGGCGGATGAGCTCGGCCGGGTCGTGGCCGAAGCGCCGCGCGAGCATGGTCCAGATCTCCTCCACGAGCGCGGTCGAGTCCACCAGCGTCCCGTCCATGTCCAGGAGGAGCGCGCGGGCGGTGAGCGTGACGGGTGCGGACATGCGTCCATCCTCCCGGACGGACGGACGGACGGACGGACGGGTGGGCGCGGGCGGGCGGGCGGATCGGCGACGATGGAGGGGCGGCCGGGGATCCGACGCGAGACGAGCGGAGGCGGCATGGGTGACGGGCTCGAGCGGGTGCTCCAGATCGTCATGATCGTGTGCGTGATCGGCATGGGCGTGAACTCCTTCCGGACGCTGAACCACACGTCGCGGACCAACGAGCCGGCACCGCGGTCCATGCACCTGGTCGGCCTGCCGTTCGCGGTGGTCGGGATCGTGACCGCGGTGTCCCTGCTGCTCTGGACGTGACGGCGACGGTGCCCGCGCCTCGGTCCCGCCGAGGCCGGCCGGACCGCTTACGACTCCCGCCGGGCCCGGTCGTCCGGTGCGTGCGCCCGTAGCCTGGAGCGATGCGGGGATCACGGTGACGGCGCGCGGACGCACGGCGCACCACGTCGTCATCGGGGCCGGGCTCGCCGGCGCGGCGACCGCCTGGCAGCTCGCGAGCCGCGGCCACGAGGTCACGGTGCTGGAGCGCGACCGGCCCGCGAGCATGCTCGGCAGCTCGCACGGATCCGCCCGCATCCTCCGCTACGCCTACCCCGATCCCTTCTACGTGCGCCTCATGCGCGACGCCCGCGTGCTCTGGGACCGCCTCGAGCGCACCACGGGCGTGCGGCTCGTCACGCCCACCGGAGCCGTCGACTCCGGGCTCGTCCGCCGCCCCGCCGAGCTCGCGCGCGTGCTCGAGCGCGTCGGCATCGACCACGAGCTGATGTCGGCGCGCGAGGCCGCCGAGCGCTGGCCCGAGATGGCGTTCGACTCCGACGTGCTGTGGCACCCGGCCGCGGGCGTCCTCGACGCGGAGGCCGCGGTGACCACCATGCTCGACCTGGCCGTCGCGCACGGGGCCGTCGTGCACGCGGGCTTCGAGGTGACGGGCGTCGAGCGGGTCGGTGCGGGCTTCGCCGTGACCGCCGACGACGGCCGACGCGTCGAGGGCGACGGCCTGGTCGTGGGCGCGGGCGCCTGGCTGCCCGACCTCCTCGGCGACCTGCCGCTGCCGCGCGCCGCGCTCGACCGGGTCCCGCCGCTGCGCGTCCGCCAGGAGCAGGTGTTCCACTTCGCCTACATGGACGGGCCGCCGTCGCGCCCGGTGCCGACCTCCATCCACATGGACGAGCGGATGCCCGTCTACGCGCTGCCCGGCGGACGCGACGTGGAGGGCCGCGGCCACAAGGTCGCCGAGTTCGACGGCGGGCGGGTGATCCCATCGGCCGCGCACCAGGACGGCGTCGTGGATCCCGCCAACCGCGCGCGCGTCGTCGACTGGGTGCGCCGCAACCTGCCGGGCGTCGAGCCCGTGCCGTACGCCGAGGCGACGTGCCTGTTCACGAGCACGCCCACGGAGGACTTCGTGATCGACCGGGTCGAGGGCATCACGATCGTCTCGCCGTGCTCTGGCCACGGCGCCAAGTTCGCGCCGCTCATCGGCAGCCTCGCGGCGGACGCGGCGACCGGCGAGCGGGTCGAGCCGCGGTTCTCGCTCGCGCCCTGATCCACGGAGCGCTCACGCCTCCTGCGCGCTGCTCCGCCCGCCCGTGCGGACGCGGACGCGCCCCGGCCCCCGGGCCTCGGCGCGCTCCGCGACCCGCTCGCGGTCGGCGGCCAGGCGCGCGAGCTCGTCGCGGAGCTCGCCCACGCGCTCGTCGCGCCCCTCCTCCGGGAACGCGCCGGGCAGCAGCTGCGGCGCGAGCCGGGCGCGCACGATCTGCTCGAGCGCCGAGTCCCGCGCGATGAGGAGCACCTCGCGGAGCGCCTTGGGGTCGCGCGAGAGGGCGCCGAGCCGCTCCACGATCTCCTCCGCGATCTCGGCGCGCAGCCGGAGCCCCGGCACGTCGCCCTCGCGGTAGTCGTCGGGCCGCTTGCCCTTGCCCTCGCGCAGCGCCGCGCGGTCGCGGGCCATGCGCAGCCGCTCGGCCTCGCCGCGCTTCTCGCCGATCAGCTCGGCCAGCTCGCCGCGGAGCGCCTCGATGAGCGACTCCTCGTCGAACGGGCGGCGCTCCCGGAGCGTGCGGAGGATGATCCGGTTCTCCATCTGGAGCCGGAGCGCGACGCCGACGAGCAGCAGCGCCTCCTCGATGAGCACCTCCTTCTGGGCCGGATCCGCGGCGACGCGGGCGGCCACGGAGGGCGGCGGAGCGCCGGGCTTGGAGGGCTTCGCGGGGCGGATGCGGGGCCGGGGCATGATGTCCTCCCGCTCCGCCCGCTCCACCGGCGAGGTCCTCCCAGGGTACGCGGAACGGCCGACGACCGGGCGGGTCGCGGTGCCGACGCGGCCCGGTCCCGGATCAGCCCAGCCGCTCCTTGAGGAACGCGATCGTCCCGAGCTCGTCGTCGATGCCGCCGCCGTCGTGGCCGTTGTACTCCCACTCGACGATCTCCTTCTCGCCCGCGTACGCGTTGAACGCGCCGTAGACGGTGGAGGGCGGGCAGGTCGCGTCCATGAGCCCCACCGAGAAGCGGGCGGGCGCGGTCGCGCGGCGCGAGAACGCGACGCCGTCGAAGTAGCGGAGCACGGCGTGCACGTCCTCGCCACGGCCCCGGTGCGTCTTCAGGTAGTCGACGACCTCGTGGTACGGGTACGCGTCGGTGATGTGGGTGGCCCGCTCGATGTCGCAGAGGAACGGCACGTACGCGGAGACCGCGGCCAGGTCGTCGCGCAGCCCGGCGACCGCGAGCGCCATGCCGCCGCCCTGGCTGCCGCCCTGCACGGCGATGCGGGCGGGATCCACGACGTCGAGCGACCGCGCCACGTCGACCGCGCGCACCGCGTCCGTGAAGAGGCGGCGGTAGTAGTAGGACTCGCGGGAGGCGATCCCGCGGGTCATGAAGCCGGGGATCGCGGGACCGGCCTCGCCGTGGTCGGCGGTGGCGCCGGCGCTCCAGTAGGAGCCCTGGCCGCGCGTGTCCATCTGGAGGTGCGCGAAGCCGGCGGCCGCGTAGATCAGCGTCTCCTCGGCGCGTCCCCGCCCGCCGCCGTAGCCGACGTACGAGACCACGGTGGGCAGCGGGCCCGTGGCGCCGGCCGGGGTGCGGAGCCAGGCGCGCACGTCGGTGCCGCCGGATCCCGCGAAGGTCACGTCCTGCACGTCGACGAGCGCGAGGTCGGTGTCGACCGGGGCCAGGCGCACGTCGAGGTCGTGCTGCCCGGCCTCCTCGAGGGTGCCGGACCAGAACGCGTCGAAGTCCTCCGGGTCGACGTGGCTGCTGACGTGCGCGCGGGCGGCGTCGACGGGTTCGATGAGCATGGGTCCTCCGGGGCGTTCGGCGGTGGGCGGGCGGTCGGCGTCCCGCGCGCCCGTCGGGCCGCGTCGCCTCGCCCATTCTGTCCTCCGCGACGGCGCGCGGCGCGGATCCGGGACGGAACACCTGGCGGGGTCGCGGTGTTGAGGTGAGCATGACCGTCCCGCTCTCCATCCTCGACCTCGCCCCCATCGCCCCCGGGGAGACCGCCCGCGACAGCTTCGCCGCCTCCGTCGCCCTCGCCCAGCAGGCCGAGCGCAGCGGATACCGCCGGGTCTGGTACGCGGAGCACCACAACATGGCCTCCATCGCGTCGAGCGCGACGTCGGTGCTCATCGCCCACGTGGCCAGCCAGACGTCGACGATCCGCCTCGGTTCGGGCGGCGTCATGCTGCCGAACCACTCGCCGCTCACCATCGCGGAGCAGTTCGGCACGCTCGAGACGCTGCACCCGGGCCGCATCGACCTCGGCCTCGGCCGCGCCCCCGGCAGCGACCAGGCCACCTTCCGGGCGCTCCGCCGCGACCCCGCGTCGTCCGACCGGTTCCCCGAGGACGTCGTCGAGCTGCAGGCCTTCCTCGCGGGCGAGAGCCAGATCCCGGGCGTCGCGGCGACCCCCGGCGCCGGCACCCGCGTGCCGCTCTACATCCTCGGATCCTCGCTGTTCGGGGCCCAGCTCGCGGCGGCCCTCGGCCTGCCGTACGCCTTCGCGTCGCACTTCGCGCCCGACGCCCTGCTCGACGCGGTGGCCATCTACCGCCGCGACTTCCGGCCGTCCGCGCAGCTCGACGAGCCGTACGCGATCGCGGGCATCAACGCCATCGCGGCCGACGACCGAGGCGACGCCGAGCGCCAGTTCGACGAGGTCCGCCGGGCGCGCCTCATGATGCTGCTCCGCCAGAGCGGCCAGATCCCGGCGAGCCAGACCTTCACGGACGACGAGCTCGACCGGCTCCTCGAGGCGCCCGTCGGCGCGCACGTCGCCAGCATGATGACCTACACGGGCGTCGGCACGGGCGCCGAGGTGTCCGACTACGCGACGCGGTTCGCCCAGGAGGCGGGCGTCGACGAGGTCATCGTGGGGCACGCCTCGCTGCGCACGCCCGAGCGCCTGCGCTCCGTCGAGCTGCTCGCCGACGCGCACGCGCTCGTCGCGGCCTGAGGCCCGACGCGGTCGCCTGACGCACTGCGCCTGACGCACGGGAGGGGCCGGATCCACGGATCCGGCCCCTCTGCGCATCACCCGCCGGGCGTCAGCTCACGTGCACGTCCGGCCGCCGCGCCCGCACCGGCTCGGCCCGCCGCAGCACCTCGCGCGTGACCGGGGCGACCTCGCCCGTGCCGGTCACGAGGAAGCGGAGCAGGTTGCCCACGGGCGACCCCTCCGTCCACTCGAAGTAGACGCCGGGCTTCACGCCTGTGAGGTCGCGCACCGCGAGGAGCACGGCCGCGATCGTGTTGGGCACGTTGCCGCTCGTGACCTGCAGCACGCGGAAGCCGCAGCGCACGATCCCGCGCACCACGAGGTCCTCCTCGAACTCCGACGAGTCGCCGGGGGTGACCTCGAGGAAGATCACGGGCGCGCGCGCCGGGATCCCGCTGTCGCGCCGCTCGTCGCTGGCCTTCCGGCGGTACTCGGCGATGCGCTCCTCCTCGGTCAGCGCCTCGTCGGGCTCGTCCGGCTCGTGGGCGATGATGCTCACCGCGCCGTAGTCCTCGGCGTCCTCCAGGACGAAGGCGCGCGCCCGCTCGTCCATCGTGAGCGAGGTGGCGCGCAGCTGGAACGAGCGCTGCACGCGGCTGACGATCGAGACCGCGAGGATCCCGAGGATGAACAGCGCCGCGATCCGCACGCCGTCCGGCCGCTCGATCACGTTGACCACGGTCGTGTACGCGAACACCGTCGCGATGGCCGCGAACCCGACCGTGCGCTTGCGCTGCCCGGCCTTCCGCGCCGACAGCGTCACCGCGACCGAGGCCGAGGTGATCAGCACGAGCACGCCGGTCGCGTAGGCGCCGGCCTGCGCGTCCACGTCGGCCTGGAACACGAGCGTCACGATCACGGCGATGGCCGTGAACACGAGCACGAGCGGGCGCACCGCGGCGGCCCAGTGCGGCGCCATGCCGTAGCGCGGGAGGTAGCGCGGCACGATGTTGAGGAGGCCTGCCATGGCGGAGGCGCCCGCGAACCAGAGGATGCAGATCGTGCTGATGTCGTAGAGCGTGCCGAAGCCGTCGCCGAGGAAGTCGTGGGCGAGGTAGGCGAGCGCCCTGCCGCTGGCCTTGCCGCCGTCCTGGAACTCGGCCTGCGGGATCAGCAGCGTCGTCACGAAGCTCGACGTGATGAGGAACGCGCTCATGATGAGCGCCGCCGTCGTGAGCAGCCGCTTGGTGCCGTGGATGCGCGTGCGCGGCACCCCGTCGGCGTCGTCCTCGCCGCGCACCTGCGGCATCACGGCGACGCCCGTCTCGAAGCCGGAGAGGCCGAGCGCGAGCTTCGGGAAGACGATGAGCGCGATGCCCACCATCACGAGCGGGTTGCCGTGCTGCGCCGTGAGCGCGAGCCACCAGTCGTCGATCACCTGGACGTTCCCGGCCACGTGGAAGAGCGCGACGACGATCACGATCGCGTTGAGCGCGAGGAACACGCCCACGAGCACGACGGCGATGGAGATCGCCTCGCGGAACCCGCGGAGGAACACGAAGGCGAGCGCGGCCAGCAGCACGAGGGTCAGCAGCACCTCGTTGCCGGCGAACCACGACGGGGCGAACGGGTTCTCGACGGCGTGCGCGGTCGCGTCCGCGGCGGACAGCGTGATGGTGATGAGGAAGTCGGTCGCCGCGAATCCCAGCAGCACGAGCACGAAGAGCTTGCCGCCCCACCAGGGGAGGAGGCGCTCGAGCATCGCGATGGATCCCTCGCCGCGCGGGCTCTCGCGCGCCACCCGCCGGTAGACGGGGAGGGCGCCGAGGAGCGTCAGGAGCACGAGGACGAGCGTCGCGAGCGGCGACAGCAGGCCGGCGGCGACGGCCGCGATGGCCGGCTGGTAGCCGAGCGTGGAGAAGTAGTCGACGCCCGTGAGGCACATGACGCGCCACCACGAGTGCGTCTTCGCGACGGTCTCGGCGTGCGGGCCGGGGTGGGCGCCGGATGCGCCGGGCAGGCCGTCGAGCAGCCACGCGGTGACGCCCGCGCGGGCCCGGCGCTGCTCGGGCTCCCGGAGGAGCTCGGTGCCGGTCACGCGCGCATCCCGCGGTGGGGGAGGGCGAGGGTGGACGGGAGACGGGGAGTCGACGTCGATCGACCGAGATCCGGGCAGCGCACCGGTGATCCTCCTGCGGCGGAGCCGGGACCCCGTCTCGCGGATGCGACGGTCGGGCCCGGCATCATCGTCGCCTCAGGATGGCACCTCCGGCTGGATCCCGCTTGCGCGCGCAGGCCGCCGTCACCGGTCAGGTGCGCGGGGATCCGTGGGTGTCGGTGTAGCGGCCCACGGCGGTAGGGGCCGCGGGGTGCTCCTGAGCGCGCGCGTGGGCACGACCGGTGTCGACTTCGTCACGGCCGGGGAAGGAAGGGCGACGTGGCGTCGCCCTGCGCGGTGACCCGCGGATCGAGCGCTGGCGCGGACAGGTGCCGCCGCCGGGCACGACCCAGGCGCGCAGCTCATCAGCCGTCGCCTCAGGATCCGATGCGCTCGATCGAACGGGCCGCGGACCCGCTTGAGCATGACCAGGTGTCCTCGTATAGGAGGACAGTGCTGCCTCCCACCCGGCCGTTAGACTACCTAGACACCACCCGATCGAGCCCTGACCCGAACACGGTTCTTCACCACCATGGCCACAGCATTGATTCCGGAAGGCAGTATGTTCTCGGTCCCTGCAAGACAGCCTCAAGTGCGTCGACGCGAACCGGATGGCGGTGGTCGTGTCGCCTAGGGGCGGCGAGTGCGCATCGGTCGTCGTACTGCGCATGCCGGTGATGGGGGTCAACCGCGTACGAGAGGGACTGGGTCATCGCGGTCGCTCGGTGCGACGAGGAGCGAGAAGCACGGAAGGCGTGGCTCGGGGCCATCGCGAGGGGATGCCGTTCGCCACAGGGGATGTGGCTTCCCGATGCTGAAGATCATCCACGTCACCGAGAGCTTCGGCGGGGGCGTCGCCTCGGCCATCCAGGACTTCGCACGCAACGCACCGCAGCATGAGCACCACCTCGTCTATGCCCAGCGCAAGAAGTCGCCGGTGGATGCGGAGAGCCTCGACATATTCGCGTCCGCGCAGGAGCTGCCCGCGGGACATCTGGCCAGGGTCCTCTGGCTGGCCCGGACGTTCGGAGGGCGACGGGATGTCGTCATCCACGCGCATTCCAGTCTCGCCGGCGTGTACGTGCGCCTCTCGATGAACGCGCGGACGAACCACGTGATCTACTCGCCGCACTGCTACGGCTTCGAGCGCTCGAGTCGGAGCCGCATGGAACGACGGGCGATCTACGCGGTCGAGAAGGTGCTCGGCCGCAACACCAGCGCCTACGCCTGCTGCTCGCCGCGTGAGGTCGTGCTGAGCCGCGCCCTGCGGCCCGACACGCTCGCGTGGATGATCCCCAACATCGCACCGGACGATCTGCTGCATCACCGGCAAGGCCTGGCCGAGGCCGACCGCATCTCGACCGTCTACGGGGCAGGTCGGCTCTCCGCGCAGAAGGATCCCCGGTTCTTCGTGGAGGCTGTCGGGGCCGCGCGTGCCGCGGGCTTGCTGGTCGATGCGGTGTGGGTCGGAGGTGGCGATCTCGAGGAGGAAGCCGCACTCCGCGCGGCCGGCATCCACGTCACCGGCTGGCTGCCACGTCACGAGTCGATCCGTCTCCTCGCGACGGCTGACGTCTACGTGCACACCGCCGCGTGGGAGGGGTTCCCCGTGGCCCTCCTCGAGGCGACGGCACTCGGGGTGCCCACCGTCGCCCGAGCCATACCGGCCTTCGACGGCGTCGGCTTGCCGCTGAAGATCCGCAGACCGGGTGACCTGGTCCCGATCCTGCAGAAGCTGCAGCCGGCGGCCGCGCGGGCGGCGGCGGTAGCTGCCGCGAGGTACGCGCTGCGCGACTACAACCCGCACAACCAGGCGATGGTCCTGAAGCGCCTCTACTCCACGTTCGAATCGGTCGAGAGGCTCGGGGAGACGAAGGAGAACGTCGTCGTCGATTGATGCCCGGAGGGGGACCGGCCGGGATGGATCACGACCATCGGACGATCCCCGCCGCTGACGACGGAGTGCTGGTCCTTCGCGCAGTCGACATGCGGTCAGGGGGGTGGTCCGCATCTGCCGGGATGCCCGGTCGCAGCTCCTGACCTCGTCGCGCGCGTCGCTGCTCGGGTGCGTGCAGGAAGCTCGTGCCGCTCACGAGCGGGCACGGGCACAGGGTGGCCGGCGCCGTCAGGCGCGCGCGGACCCGTGGGTGTCGGTGTAGCGGCCCACGGCGGCCGGGGTCGCGGGGGTCGTGACGTAGGTGCCGCGGCGCGGGCGACGTGCGGCCGCGAGGGAGGAGACGTACGTGCCCTCGCGTCGGGCGGACGCGGCGCGCGTCACGTAGCTGCCGCCGAGCGGCGAGGCGGACGGCGCCTCGGCGGTCCGGATCGGGGTGGCGGCGGGGGCCGTCGCGGGCGTGGTGGCCGTGCGGGGGTCCTGCGCGGTCCTGTCGAGGGTGAGGCTCATGTCGTGCTCCGTTCGTCGGGTTCGTGCGGTCGGTGGGTGGTCCGGGGGCGGACGCCGCACGCCGGGCGCGCCGAGGCGGGCCCGTGCGGCGGGGTCGCCGAGGTGGGCGCTCGGCGGAGGGTCCTCCGGTCGAGGCGGGGGCCGCAGCGGTGCGGCCGGGGATCAGGCGGCCGGTGCTCCGGCGTTCTGCTCCTGGCACCGGCTGCACACGCCGGCGAAGGTGACCTCCGCGGCGATGACGGCGAAGCCGGACGTGTCGGACGGCGTGAGGCAGGGCGCCTCGCCGACGACGCAGTCCACGTCCGCCACGGCCCCGCAGCGCACGCACACCAGGTGGTGGTGGTTGTCGCCGACCCGGCTCTCGAAGAGCGCGGGGGAGCCGGGCGGGTCGAAGCGGCGGGCGAGC
Organism: Clavibacter sp. B3I6; assembly: GCF_030816895.1. Taxonomy (NCBI): domain Bacteria; kingdom Bacillati; phylum Actinomycetota; class Actinomycetes; order Micrococcales; family Microbacteriaceae; genus Clavibacter; species Clavibacter sp. B3I6. The sequence goes on along the minus strand of NZ_JAUSYL010000001.1, from coordinate 2,039,733 downwards.
CCGGCGCCGGTGAAGGCCGCGAGGATCCCGTAGACCGCCTGGACCGAGGAGTTCGGGAGGAGGTCGCGGACGCCGTGGTGGATCACCTCGGCGCTCGAGTGCGGGGTGCCCTGGAGGACCTGGAGGACCGCGACGCGGGGCGCCGTCACCTTGAGCCCGGTCGCCCGGATGGTCCGTCGCAGCTCGTCCGCGTCCGCAGGCGCGTGCACAGGGGCAGCGGCGGGCGTCACGGGGGGGGCATGGTCCGACTGTAGCCCCTTGTCTTTAACGGATCAAGACAAGCGGGGGATCCGGGCATCGCCGCGGGATGCGCCTAGCCTCGGCAGGGGACGCGCCGCTCGGGCGCACCGCCCACCGCATCCACGAGGAAGAGGAACGCGCATGACGACCTGGCTGATCACGGGATGCTCCACCGGACTCGGGCGCGCGTTCGCCGAGGAGGCGCTGTCGCGCGGGAACGACGTCGTCGTCACGGCCCGCGACGCCGCGGCCGTGCAGGACCTCGCCGACCGCTTCCCCGAGCACGCCCTCGCGCTCGACCTCGACGTGACCGACCCCGCGCAGGTGTCCCTCGCCGTCGACGAGGCGACCGCGCGCTTCGGCGGCGTCGACGTGCTCGTCAACAACGCCGGCTACGGCTACCGCGCCGCCGTCGAGGAGGGCGACGAGGCGGATGTCGCGCGCCTGTTCGACACCCAGTTCCACGGCAGCGTCCGCATGATCAAGGCGGTGCTGCCCGGCATGCGGCAGCGCCGCAGCGGCACGATCGTCAACCTCTCGTCGATCGGGGCGGCGCGCACGGGCGCCGGATCCGGCTACTACGGCGCCGTGAAGGCCGCGATCGAGCAGATGACGATGGCGCTCCGCACCGAGCTGGAGCCGCTCGGGATCGTCGCGACGGTCGTCGCGCCCGGGTCCTTCCGCACCGACTTCTCGGGACGCTCGCTGACGCAGTCGGCCACCGTGATCGACGACTACGCCGAGACGGCTGGCAAGCGCCGCAAGGAGAACGACACGGTCGACGGCACCCAGCCGAACGACCCGGCCCTCGGCGCGCGCGTCCTGGTCGACGCGGTCGAGACCGGCGCTCCCTACTACCTGCTCCTCGGCGGCGACGCGATCGAGATCGTCACGGGGGCGCTCGACGACCTGCGCGCCGACATCGACGCCTGGGCCGAGCGGAGCCGCTCGACGGCCTACCCCGAGGGCTGAGCGTCTGAGGGCTGAGCCTCCGACGGCTCAGCCCTCGTGACCCGTCGGCGGATCAACGGAGCTGGCTGAAGGCCTCGACCCGGTCCGGGGCGCCGGCGACGAGGACGATGTCGCCCTCCTGCAGGACCGTGTCGAGGCTCGTGTAGGTCCAGCCGGCGGAGGGCCGGTGGAACGCCGTGACGGTGACGCCGTAGGTCGCCCGCACGCGCGTCTCGGACATGGGGATCCCGAGGATCGCGTTCGGCGGGGTGGTCTTCACGATCGCGAAGTCCCGGCTGATCTCGATGTAGTCCTCCATCGCCCCGCGCACCAGGTGCGCGACGCGCTGGCCCATGTCCTTCTCCGGCGACACGATGTGGTGCACCCCGAGCTGGCCCAGGATCTCGCTGTGCGGCTCGCTGACCGCCTTCGCCCAGATGGTCGGGATCCCGAGCTTCAGCAGCAGGGACGCCGTGAGGATGCTGGCCTGCAGGTCGCCGCCGATGGCCACCACCACGCGGTCGAACTCGGGCACGGCGAGCTGCCGGAGCACGTCCTCCTTGGTCGCGTCGGCGCGCACCACGTGCGTGAGGAGGCCGTCGTGGTCTTGCACGACCTCCTCCCGGTCGTCGATGCCGAGCACCTCGACGCCGCTGGCCATGAGCTCGAGCGCGAGCGCGCTGCCGAACCGGCCGAGGCCGATGACGGCGACGGAGTCCGCCTGCGCTATCCGCGTGGTGGGGGACCGGACGAAGGAGGGGAACCTAGCCAATGACGGGCCTTTCCTGGGGGAGCTCGTAGGTGGTGCGGCGCGGGCGCAGGGCGAGCGCCGTCGCGAAGGTGATGGGGCCGAGGCGGCCGATGAACATCAGGAGGACGAGGATCAGCTGCCCGGCCGTGGGCAGGTCCGCGGTGATGCCCGTGGACAGCCCGACCGTGCCGAACGCGGAGACGACCTCGAACAGGAGCCGGTCCGTGCTGACGTCGGTGATCAGCATCAGCGTGACGGTGGCGGTGACCACGACCGCGACGGCGAGGAGGACGACGGTGATGGCCTCGCGCTGCACGGAGCGGGGGAGCCGCTTGCCGAGCACGTTGACCGCGCGCTCGCCGCGGAGCTCGGTGACGAGGATGAAGAACAGCACGGCGAAGGTCGTGATCTTGATCCCGCCCGCCGTGCCGCCGGGGCCGCCGCCGATGAGCATCAGGGCGTCCATGCCGAACCAGCTCGCGGGGTCCATCGCGCCGATGTCGATGCTGTTGAAGCCCGCGGTGCGCGTCTGGACGGACGTGAAGAAGCCGGCGAGGATCCGGCCGGGCCAGTCCAGGGCGCCCAGGGTCCTCGGGTTCGACCACTCGATGGCGGTGATGTAGACGGTGCCGAGGACGAGCAGCGCGAGCGTGCCGGCGAGCACCAGCCGGGTCGTGACGGTCCATACGCGGGGCAGCGTGAGGTGCCGCCGCAGCTGCACGATCACGGGGAAGCCGAGCCCGCCCACGATGATGGACGCTGCGATCGGCAGGCAGACGAGCGGGTCGGTCGCGTAGGACACGAGGTTGTCGCTGAAGAGCGAGAAGCCGGCGTTGTTGAACGACGACACCGAGTGGAAGGCCCCCAGCCAGGCCGCGCGGCCGAACGGCTCGCCGTAGCCGAGCCAGAAGCGGAGCGCGAGCGCGACGGCGACGAGGGCCTCGGCGACCAGCGTGATCCGCACGACCCCGAGCAGGAGCCCGCGGAGGTCGCCCAGGCCGGTGCTGTGCGCCTCGGCCGCGGCGGTGATCCGCGAGCGCAGGGACATGCGCCGCACGACCGCGAGCCCGATGACGCTGGCGAAGGTCATGATGCCGAAGCCGCCGACCTGGATCAGCAGCAGGATGGTCACCTGGCCGAGCGGCGTCCAGTACGTCGCGGTGTCGACGACGACGTGACCGGTGACGCAGACGGCGGACGTGGCCGTGAACAGGGCCTCGACGAAGCTCGCGCCGCCCGGCCCCTGCTTGGCGACGGGGAGCATCAGCACGGCGGTCCCGATGAGGATGGCGCCGGCGAACGCGGCGACGATGGCCTGGGCCGGCCGGAGCAGCTGACGACGGATGCCGCGGGTGGCCGGTGGCGGGCGCTCGGGCATCCGCTCACCCTACGGGGACGCGGGGAGCCGTCCGTGCCCGTGGGCGGGAGCGGACGGCCTCGTCATCGGCCGTTCACGGGGGTGCCGCCCCCGACGACGGCGCCGCGCCCGCGGACGCCGGCGCGACGAAGACGCAGAACGGATGCCCGGCGGGATCCCGCAGCACGAACAGGGGCTCGTCGGGATCCGCCGACCGGTCCCGCAGCACCTCGGCGCCGAGCGCGACCGCGCGGGCGCGCTGCCGCTCGAGGTCGGCGGCGGATCCGACGGTGAGGTCGAGGTGCAGCATCTGCGGCGGCGAGCCCTCGGGCCAGCTCGGGGCGGGCATGCCGGGTGCGAGCTGGAACGCGAGGCGGCGGCTGCCGTCCTCGCCGATCAGCACCAGCCAGTCCGGATCCGGGCCAGTCGCCTCCGGCTCGTCGCCCGGCCGGTACCGGAGGCCGAGGAGCTCGCGGTAGAACTCGGCGAGGCGACGCGGATCCGGCGCGTCGAGGACGGTCTGCAGCAGGCGCGGGTGGCCGGACGAGGAGGGCATGGCCCTGTCTACGCCGCCGGCGGCGGGGGCTGCTCGCCGTCCGTCGCCGCGCGGTCGCGCTTCCCCGCGGCGGTCCGGATGCCCATGACGAAGAAGGTGACGCCGAGCACCAGGAACGGCAGGCCGGCCACGCGCGTGTCCTCGAGCGTGAGCATCAGCACCAGCCCGAGCATGCCGAACACGATCCCGAGGGTGGTGTTCTGGTCCGGGTCGTCCTCGGTTCCCGCGGGATCGGCCGGCGTCCGCTCGTCGTCCATGGCCCCACGCTAGGCATCGGGGCCGCCGCGCGCGTCCGCCTCACGGGGGACGTCCGCCGGCGCCGCGCGCGTCAGATGCGCCCCTCCAGCTCCAGCAGCGTCGTCTTCGCCGCGAGCCCGCCGATGTAGCCGCCGAGCGTGCCGTCGGAGCGGAGCACGCGGTGGCAGGGGATCACGACGGGCAGCGGGTTCGTCGAGCACGCCGTGCCGACCGCGCGCGTGGCCGCCGGGCTGCCCGCGGTCTCGGCGACCTCGCGGTAGGTGCGCGTCGAGCCGTACGGGATGCCCGGCAGCAGCTGCTGCACCCGGTCGCGGAACCCGGTGGAGAGGCGGCGGTCGAGCGGCAGGTCGAAGGAGCGGCGGCGGCCGGCGAAGTACTCGTCGAGCTCGCGGGCGGTCTGGTCGAGGCGCTTCGGGGCGCGGAGGATCCGCGGACCGAGCCGCCGCGCCAGGTCGCCGAGCACGGTGTCGTGGTCCTCGCGGGAGTAGGCGACGCGGATCAGGCCGCGCTCCGTGGCGGCGAGCAGGAGCGGGCCGACGGGGGAGTCGATCGTCGTGAAGCCGACGTCGAGCGCGCCCCGGTCCTCGGCCGCGTCGGCCAGGCGGAGGCGCAGCGCGTGGAGCGCGGGCGCGGTCGGGTCCGTGCGCTCGAGGGCGTCGGCGTCGGGGAAGGGCGTGGTGTCGTCGGGGTCGGTCACGGTCGTCCTCCAGCGGTCGCGGCGGGTGCGGATGCGGCTGCGCGCTCGCCGCCCGGCGGATCCGCGCCCATCGTCCGGCGCAGGCTCGCGACCCCGTCGGCCGCCGCCCGCCGCGCCGCCTCGGGGCTGCCGCCGACGATCGCGGCCACCTCCGCGTGCGGCAGCCCGCCGAGGTAGCGGTACGCGACCGCCAGCCGCTGCCGCTCGGGCAGGGCGGCGACCGCGCGCCAGAGGTCCGGGTCGTCGGATCCGGGCACGCCGAGGTCGGACACCCGCTCGGGCACCTCGTCGACGGGGAGCGCGCGGCGGCCGCGGGCGCGGATCGCGTCGAGGGCCTTGCGGTGCGCGATGGTCACGAGCCAGGCCCGCACGTCGGCGCGCGGCCCGAGCCGCGGGTAGGCGAGGAGCGCCGACAGGAACGTCTCCGACCACGCGTCCTCGGCATCCGCGTGCCCGCCGAGCACGGCCCGGCAAACGCGGAGCACCACGGCGCCGTGCTCGGTCACGACCCTGTCGAACGGCTGCATCATCTCCACACCGGGTAGACGCCGGGGCGGGGTGATCCGTGAGGTCGGCGTGCGGATCAGTCTCGCGGATCCGCCGCCCGGGCCGGTAGGCGGGCGTCCGGCCGGCCGCCGTGCGTCCCGCCGTCCGTCCCGCGGCGCGCGCCTGCGGACGCGCCGTGCGCCTCCTCGCGGTCCCCGGTGCTCCGCCCGTGCACTCCGTAGGGACTACCCGTGACGGTCCCCCCGGATGACGCCCCGGCCCTCCCCGCTCGCGAGGATGGGGGAGCGGCCCACCCCCGGCCGCCGCTCCGCGAGGATGCGTCCCCGCGAGGAGGCGCGCTCCGCGAGGAGCATCCGCCGCCGGCCCGCCCCCTCGGGCCGGCGGCGACGCCCCCCCGACGGAAGAGGATCCGCATGACCGGCACCGTGAGCCCCGCCGCCCGTGACGACGAGCAGGCCCTGCCCGGCCCCGGTCCCCGGGCGCTCCGCGTGTTCGTGGTCGACGAGGAGGCGCCCATCACGCAGCTCCTGTCGCTCGCGCTGCGGATGGAGGGCTGGGAGGTGCGCGCCTTCGCCACCGGTCGGGCCGCGATCGATGCCGCCGTCGAGGCCGCGCCGGACGCGATCCTGCTCGACATGATGCTGCCCGACGTCTCGGGCGTGGAGGTGGTGGCGGAGCTGCGCCGCGCGGGCGTCGCGTCGCCCGTGCTGTTCCTCACCGGACGCGACTCGCTCGAGGACCGGCTCGCCGCGTTCGGGGCGGGCGCCGACGACTACGTCACGAAGCCGTTCGGGCTCGAGGAGGTCGTCGACACGCTCCGCGAGCTCTTCCGCCGCCGCGGCCTGGCGCCCGCCCTCGTCACCGCGGGCGACCTCGTGCTCGACCCGGTGTCCGGCGAGGCGTGGCTCGCGGGCGTGCCGCTGGACCTGGATCCGATGGACCTCGTGGTCGTGCGCGCGCTCGCCGAGGAGCCGACGCGGCGCCTCCCGCGGCGCGAGCTCGCGCACCGGCTGGCCGATGCGGGCCACGGCGTCGTGGCGCCGCGCGCGCTCCTCGACCTGCCGTCCGTGACGGGCCGAGCCGTCGGCCGGGACCAGGCCGTGCTCGTCGCCGTCGCCGGCGACGACCTCGTGCTGGCGCCCGTCGTCTGACGCCGGGCGGCTTCGGCTTCCGGCTCCGGATCCCGGGAGCCGGCCCCTCGGACCCCCAGTGCGGGGGTCGGTCCCGCGTGTCACCCCCGCAACTCCGGGCCTCGCACGTCCCACGCGTCACACGGCGCCGGATATTTCCCCAGGTGAGTAGCGGGATTCCCTACAGTCGCGGTGGGGAGCAGATCCTCCCCCGGCGTTCCCGAGACCCCGGAACGCAGACCCCACTCCCGCACGGCCGCAGCACAGCACCATGCGGACGCGCGGTCGGCACCACTGGAGATGTCATGACCCGTCCCACCCCCGCCGCCGGCCGCGGCCGGTCCTTCCGCCGCGCCGCCGCGGGCGCCTGCCTCTCGGCGTCGCTCGTGATCCTGCCCCTCGCGATGGCGCCCGCCGCCCACGCCGAGACCGTCCCCGCCGCGCCCGTGGCCGAGGCGACCCCGGCCGCCGAGGCGCCCGTCGCCGCGCCGACCCCCGTCGCGACCCCGACCCCCGCCGTCGAGGCCCCGGCCGAGGACGCGACCCCGACGCCCGCGCCCACCGAGGTCCCCGAGGAGACCGCGCCCGTCGACGACGCGCCCGTCGAGACCCCGGCCCCGGCCCCCGGCACCGCGACCCCCGGCGCGCCCACGACCGGCCTCCCGACGCTCGAGCCGACCGCGCCCGTCGTCGAGCTGCCCTTCACCTGGACCACGCCCGACCGCGGCGTCGCCCTGCCGATCAACGAGGCCGTGCCGTTCGCCGGCACCGGCACCGCGGGCAGCATCGTCACCGCCAGCTACTTCAACGCCGTGGGCGTCAGGTCGATCGCCGGCATCGGCATCGTCGGCGAGGACGGCACGTACGCGTTCCCCGCGAGCTTCACCGAGCTCCTGCAGGGCTCGCGGACCGCGAGCGTCACGCTCACGCAGGTCGGCCTCGACCTCACCGTGACGGGCGAGATCCGCGGCCTGGTGCGCTTCGCCGAGGCGCCCGTCGGCCCGTTCGTGCGCGCCGAGGCGTCGTTCTCGACCATCTCGCCGATCTCCGTCACCGAGGCGACCAGCATCCTCGGCGGCCTGAAGATCACCGCGACCGGCTACCTCCGCTACGAGGCCGTCGAGGTCACGGTCACCGCGCCCGACGGCCGCGTGATCGAGATCAGCGACGCGAACAGCGGCGTCGGCGTCGGCACGCGGTCGCTGAAGGACCTCGTGCGCGCCGACGTCGACGGCACCTTCGCGCAGCCGATCATCCTGTTCGGCGACGTCCAGCCGGGCACCTACCGGGTGTCCGTCGCGGGCCTCGAGTCGGGCCTCACGCAGGGCGGCACCGTCGAGCTCACCGGCGCGGACGCGGGCGGACCGGTCATCCCGGGCCTGCCCACGCTGCCCGGCACGGCCACCCCGGCGCCGACCGCGCCCTCGATCGAGCCCGCGGGCACCGCCCCGAAGCCGATCCAGAAGCCTGCCGCGCACCACGACGACACGCTGCCCGTCACGGGCACCGACGGCGCCGCGGCCCTCGGCCTCGGCGGGATCGGCGCGCTGCTGGCGCTCGTCGGCGCGGGCGCCGTCGTGGCCCGCCGCCGCCTGCGCTCCGCGGAGTAGCGGCACCGCACCACAGAACGGCCGGCGGCCGGATCATGGATCCGGCCGCCGGCCTTCCGGGAGCGGAGAGGTCAGATGCTGATCTGCGGCACCCGGTCGGTGGACACGATGATCGTGTCCTTGCCCTTCACAAGAGGCGCCGTTGCCGTCGTGTGCGGGTAGGGCGAATCGCAGCCCTCGTCGCGGAAGCTCGTGACAGTCGCCCTCGTGATCGGGAGATGGATTCGGGCCTTCTTGACTACGGTGCCCGACTTCGGACCGTCGCCCGGCTTCGTCGTGCGCTTCATCACGACGCAGCGCGTCTCGCCGTCCCGCAAGGTGATCCGCGCTGACCCGACGCTGGGGGCCGAGCCGGTCGAGGTCGCGATGATCGTGAAGGTCGGCCTCTCCTGCGCCGCGGAGGCTGTCGCAGGGGCGCATGCCCCCGCAAGGGACAGGCTGGCGGCGAGGGTGGCGCCGAGGGTCGCGGCCGCGATTCGGCATCGGGCACGTGGGATCATGGTCATTCTTCTCCTCCAGCATCCATGTCACGCGCCGGTGTGCGCGTGCGGGAACCATCCTCGGGAGATCGCGGGCCTGCTGCTCTGCCCGTGAACAGCCATGGCGCCAGCACCTAAGACGCACGATCGGCACGACGAGACAGGGCCCCCGCGGAGATCCGGTCGTCGACCACCTGCTCGGCGTGCGATCGTCGCCCGCCGCCGCCGCCGCCGCCGCCGCCGCCGCCGCCGCCCGCCGCCGCCGCCGCCGCCGCCGCCGCCGCCGCCGCCGCCGCCGCATGCGCTCCGCCGAGCAACGGCACCGCGCGACCGCACCACGACCGACGGCCGGCTCCCCGAGGGGAACCGGCCGTCGTCGCGTGCGGGGTGCGTCCCGGCCGCCGCGCGCATGGCGATGGCCGGGGACGCGGGTGGGATCAGGCGCGGCGGGGGCGCGAGGAGTCCTGCGCCTTCTGCTGCGCCTGCTTGGCCTGCTGCTGCACGCTCGGGGCGTCCTTCGCGTGCTGCTGAATCTTCGGGGCCTCCTCCTCGGCCTTCGTCAGCATGGCCTCCCAGCGGGCCTGCATCGGCTTGATGAGGCCGCCGCCGGCACCGACGATGATCACGCCGGCGATGATCGCGAGCACGGCGATGAGGATCGGGGTGGTGACGGTCGTCGCGACCTCGATCTGGTTGAGGGCCGCGGTCACGCCGAGGAACAGGATGAACACGGCGACGATGTTGCCGAGCAGCTTCCCGTAGGAGAGGCCGCCCAGGGTGTTCTGGATGAGGCCCTTGGCGCCGGCGGCGATGGCCGACGCGATGACCACGATGATGATCGCGACGATGATCTTCGGCAGGAAGCCGATGATGCCCTGGAGCAGGTCGCTCACCGGGTTCGGCCCGAAGACGCCGAAGGCGAACTGCAGGACGAACAGCACGAGCGTGTAGTAGACGATCTTCGCGACGATGTCGGAGGCGTCGAGCTTGGATCCGGCGAGGGCCTTCTTGATGCCGCCGCGCTCGACCAGGCGGTCGAAGCCGACCTTCTCGAGGAGCTTGTCGAGGGCCTTCGAGATGACCTTCGCGACGATCAGGCCGACGACGAGGATGAGCAGGAAGAGCAGGGCGAGGGGCACGAACGCGATGACCGCGGCGAGCCCGTCCTGCAGTACGGCGGGGAAGTCCATGGGGTGGCCCTTTCAGGGTCGGGTGGGCCGACGCGGGGCGTCGGCGGAGGCGGTGCGGGTGGTGCGGGGGTGCGGGGGTGCTCAGCCGGGCGGAGCTGCGGGGATCCGCCCGGCCGATGCCGGGACGACCGGCGGTCGTCCCGGCATCGGGGTGGTGCGGGTGGCTCAGCGGCGGGTGGTGCCGTCCGTGTCGCCGTCGACCTCGATCTCCTCGTGGCGGACGTCCTCGGTGACGGTGCGCTCGTCGGTCACGGTCTCCGTGCCGAGCTTCACGCGCTCGACGGGGACCGTCTCCATGTGGACGACGGGGCGCTCCTCGGTGAGGACGACCTCGTGCTCCTCGTCGGAGAGGTCGGGGCCGGAGGTCGCGGCGCCCACGTTCGCGTCGGTGATGGGCTCGCGCTCGAGGCGGACCTCCTCGTGGCTGACGGGGACGGTCACGGTCTGCTGCTCGGTGACGACGTGCTTGCGGAGGCGGGCGCGGCCCGTCTGGACGCGCTCGGTGCCGACGTGGAGCTGCTCCTCGGAGCGGGTCATCGCGTCGTCGGTGGTGGGGCCGGAGGTGTCGTGGCCGACCACGCCGTCACGGTCGCGGTCGCGGTCGACGTCGCGGTCGCCGTCGACGCCCGCGTGCTCGTCCTGGTCGAACAGGCCCTGCGTGCCGGCGCCCGTCGTGGTGGTGGAGAATCCGCCGCCGAGGCCGTAGTGCGCGTAGAGGGCGTCCTCCTCCTGCTCGCTGAGGGCGCCGTCGGCGTCGACGCGCGGGGCGTCCTTGACCTTCGCCTTGTCGTAGCGGACCGTGAGGGTCTCGCGATCCCAGTCCGCGCCCTCGAGCGGGACGAAGGACTCGGACGTGCCGAAGAGGCCCGTCTTGACGGTGGCCCAGAGGGGCGCGTTCGTGTCGGGGTCGACGTAGACCTGGCCGACGGAGCCGATCTTGTCGCCGTCCGTGTCGTGCACGGTGGCGCCGACGATGCTGCCGATGTCGCGGGAGTCGATCATGGTGATGCTCCTATCCCCGGCGTGGTGGCCGGAGTGTCGTGGGTTCGGGGTCGCTTACGGTGTAAGCGCGATTCAGACCTTACGCCGTAAGGCGCGCTACCGTGAACCCCTCGGATGCGATCGTCTCCAGCACCGCGCTGCCCGACCGCGCACCCGTCAGGGAGGCACCCGCCGTGGCAGCACGCGACAGGACCAGCAGGACGGGCCAGACCGCGGCCAAGCTCAGCCGCGAGCTCATCGTCGAGACCGCGCTCGGGCAGATCGACCGCTCCGGCACCCAGGGCCTGTCGATGCGGTCGCTGGCGCAGGAGCTCGGCGTGGAGGCCATGTCCCTCTACCGCTACGTGCACGGCAAGGAGGACCTCCTCGAGGGCATCGTGGCCTCGCTGATGGGGCACCTCACCGCCCGTCTCGACGAGGCGCAGGGGGAGCACTGGCAGGCGTTCCTCCAGACCGTCGCGCACGAGGTGCGCCGGATCGCGACCGACCACCCGAAGGCGTTCCCGCTCGTGGCGACCCGGCACCCGGCCGCGCCCTGGCTCCGGCCCCCGCTCCGCAGCGTGGAGGTCGTCGACCGGTTCCTCACCGCGCTCACCCGCAACGGCTTCACGGATCCGCAGGCGGTGAACGCCTACCGGGCGTTCAGCAGCTTCCTGCTCGGCCAGCTCCTCCTGCAGTCCGTGGTGCGCGGCGCGGAGGCGGGACCCGCCGAGGAGCCGCTCGACGAGGGCGGCGCGGCCATCCCCGAGGGCGACGGCAGCATGACCCTCGACTCGGCGCCCGAGGTGCGCCGCCTCCGCGAGCTGCTCAGCGAGGACCGCAGCGACGAGGAGTTCGAGGTCTCGCTCGAGGCGCTCCTCGACCGGCTCGACCGCGAGCTCTCGCAGTAGCGGATCCGGCGGCAGCGGATCAGGGGAGGACGATCACCTTCCCGGCGATCCGCCCCGCCTCGGCCTCCGCGTGCAGCGCGGGGAGCTCGTCGAGCGCGATGCGCCGCGTGACCTCCACCCGTCAGCGCGCCGGCGTCGACGAGCGCCACCAGCTCCGCGAGCCGCTCCCGGTCCGGGCGGACGAACACGGTGGCCGCGCGCACGCCGCGCGCGTCGTCGCCGGGGGTCGCCATGAAGGCCGTCGTGCTCACCACGGTGCCGCCGTCGCGCACCGCGGCGACGTAGGACGCGAAGAGCTCCGGCTCGATCGGCGCCAGGTTGAGCAGCACGTCGACCTGCCCGTCGAGCGCGCCGAGCAGGTCGGTGGTCGTGTGGTCGACGACCTGGTCCGCTCCGGCGGCGCGGACGGCCGCCTCGCTGCGGGGGCTGGCGGTCGCGATCACGTGCACGCCGAGGCGCTTCGCGAGCTGGATGGCGTACTTGCCGACCACGCCGCCGGCGCCGACGATCAGCACGCGCTGGCCCCGCTCGAGGCGGCCGTCGTCGACGAGCGCCTGCCACGCGGTCAGCGCGACCGAGGGCAGGGCGGCCGCGTCGGCCAGCGGGATGCTCGTGGGCGCCGCGACCACGGCCTCGGCCGGCGCGACGACCAGCTCGGCGGCGGCGCCGTCGCGCTCCATCGGGAGGAAGGCGACGACCTCATCGCCCACCGCGACGCCCGTCACGCCCTCGCCGACCGCGTCCACGGTGCCCGCGACGTCGTAGCCGGGGATGTGCGGGAGCTGGATCGGGATGGGCAGGAAGCCGCCTCGCATGCCGGCGTCCGCCGCGCTGTACGCCGACGCGGCGACGCGGATCCGCACCTGCCCGGCACCCGGCTCGGGCGCCGTGACGTCGACGACGTGGAGGACCTCGGGTCCGCCGATCTCCTGGAACTGCACTGCCTTCATGGTCTTGCCCTTCGTCTAGTGCTTCGAGTTCGAAGCAATGACGCGACGCTAACACTGCTTCGAATGCGAAGCAACACCTAGGATGGGATCCATGACGGACGCCCCCCGATCCCTGACGCCGACGCAGCTCGGCGCCTACCTCGCCTTCACGGAGGTCGGCAGCCTGCTGCGCCCCGCCGTCGAGGCGCAGCTCCGCGACGCGGGCGGCCTCAGCTACGTCCAGTTCCAGCTGCTCGCGCGGCTCGGCGACGCGCCGGACGGCCACCTGCGCATGACCGACCTCGCCGACGGCGTCGTCTACAGCCGCAGCGGCCTCACCTACCAGGCGCAGCTCCTCGAGCAGCGCGGGCTCGTCACCCGGTCGCCGTCGCCGGACGACGAGCGCAGCACCGTGGTCGCCCTCACCGACGCGGGCCGCGAGGTGCTCGCCGTCGTGTTCCCCGGGCACATCCGGACCGTGCACGGGCTCCTCTTCGCGCCGCTGTCGGACGCCGACGCCGGCCACCTCGCGCGGATCCTCGGCCGCGTCACCGAGCACCTCCGCGCCGCGCCGCCGCGGTCCGCGTCACGCCGCCGGAAGGGCTGAGCACGCCTCGGTCGGGCTAGGGCCGGGCGGCGTACGTCACGGCGCACGCGACGCCCACGGCGAGCAGGGCCGGGGCGCCGAGGATCCCGCACCAGAAGCTCGGCGCCTGCCGGTCCCGCGGGAGGAGGAAGGCCGCGATCCCCACCAGGAGGCACCAGGCGGCGATGAGCGCGAGCACGGGCTGCTGGAACACCCAGATCATGGGGATCCAGTGGATCCCGACGACGATCATGATGACGGGGGCCACGAGCTCCGGTGCTCCCCGACGGACGAGGACGGCGGCGGCGATCCCCCCGGCGACGAGCTCGACGGCGACCATCGCGACGTAGACCGCGAACGGCGCCGAGTCCACGACGAGCGCGGTCGGCGTCTCCCAGTCGCGGATGGCGGCGGGCAGCGTGAGCCCCACCACGGCGAGGCCGACCAGCGCGAGCGCGCCGAGCACGATGCGCCAGGCGGTGCGCGGCGGACGCTCCTGCGCCCAACCGGCCCAGGCGAACGTCGCGATCCCGAACACGGCCGCCATGAAGGCGACGTCGCGCGGGAAGTCCAGCGGGATCATGTCGTCCCCCTCCGGCCGGGTCGCCTCCACCCTAGGACGGCGGTCGCCCCGGGGTCGAGGGGTCGGGCGGCCGCCTTGTCAGGCCCGGCGGCCGCCCCGTACATTTGACGCGACCCGCAACGAATCACCTGCACGCGGATCCGCACCCCCGTAGGAGACGAAGGAGTCCCATGTCCGACACGCAGCCCGCAGCGTCCGCCCCCGAGACCGGAGGCGCCCTCGGCGTCGCGATGATCGGCCACGGCTTCATGGGCGCCGCCCACTCGCAGGCCTGGCGCGTCGCCCCCGCGTTCTTCGACCTGTCGCTCGCGCCGCGGATGGTGTCCGTCGTCGGCCGCGACCAGGCCCGCACGCAGGAGTCCGCGGACCGCTGGGGCTGGGACCGCGCCGAGACCGACTGGCGCGCCGCGATCGAGCGCGACGACATCGACGTCGTCGACATCTGCTCGCCCGGCAGCACGCACGTCGAGGTCGCGGTCGCGGCGCTCGAGGCCGGCAAGCACGTGCTGTGCGAGAAGCCGCTCGCGAACACGGTCGAGGAGGCCGAGATCATGGCCGCGGCCGCCGAGAGGGCCGCCGCCAAGGGCATCCGCGCGATGGTCGGCTTCAGCTACCGTCGCGTGCCGGCCATCACCTTCGCGCGCGACCTCGTCGCCCAGGGCGCGATCGGCGAGCTCCGCCAGGTGCGCGCGCTCTACCTCCAGGACTGGCTGACCGACGCCGAGGGCCCCATGACCTGGCGCCTCGACAAGGAGGCGGCCGGGTCCGGCGCGCTCGGCGACATCGGCGCGCACATCGTGGACGCCGTGCAGTTCATCACCGGCGACACGCTCGACGCGGTCAGCGGCCTGCTCCGCACCTTCGTCGAGGAGCGCCCGCTGCTGGCCGAGACGCGCGGCCTCGGCGGCGTCGCGTCGAGCGAGCGCGGGAAGGTGACCGTCGACGACGCGGCCTACTTCACCGGGAAGCTCTCCTCGGGCGCGCTCGCGAGCTTCGAGGCGACCCGCATGGCCACCGGCCGGAAGAACGCGCTGCGGCTGGAGTTCAGCGGATCCGACGGCGCCATCTCCTTCGACCTCGAGCGCCTCAACGAGATCGAGCTGTACGACGCGACCGCGCCCGCCGACCGGCTGGGCTTCCGCCGGATCCTCGTCACCGAGCCCGAGCACCCCTACACGGCGGCGTGGTGGCCCACCGGCCACGGCCTCGGCTACGAGCACGCGTTCAGCCACCAGGTGCGCGACCTCGTCCACGACATCGCCGAGGGCCGCGAGCCGCAGCCGTCGTTCGCCGACGGCCTCCGCGTGCAGCGCGTGCTCGACGCGGTGGAGCGCAGCTCGGCCGACGGCAGCGCGTGGACGACGGTGGACCCCGCGGGGAGCTGACGCCGGCACGGGCTGCCCGCCGACGCGGGCGCTCCGGCCGTCAGCGGGCGGTCGGCGCCGGCCCGGTCGACGCGGCCACGTGCAGCCGGCAGGGCAGGAGCGCGTGCGGCAGCTCGTCGGCGGATCCGTCGAGCCGGGCGAGGAGCGTCTCCACGGCGAGGCGCCCGAGCTCCGGACCGGGCGCGTCCATGGTGCTGAGCGCCGGCTCGACGAGCGCGCCCACCTCGGTGGAGGTCGCGAGCGACAGGATCGACACGTCGTCCGGCACGCTCCGGCCCGCCTCGCCGAGCCCGGAGATGAGCCCGCGGGCGGCCTGGTCGTTGAGGAGCATCACCGCGGTGATGCCCGGGTCCGCGGCCAGCAGCTCGCCCGCGGCCGCGCGGCCGCCCACGGGCGTCGGCGGGCAGCGGACGACCTCGGCGGGGAGCCCGCGCGCGGCGGTCTCCGCCCGGAATGCCCGCTCGGTGCGCGTGGTCGGCCCGTAGCCGCGCAGGGGCCCGCCCTCGAGGTCCTCCACCATCAGCCCGAACCGGCGGTGGCCGAGGCCGTGCAGGTGGTCGATGCCCTCGGCGACCGTGCGCTCGAAGTCCATGTCGACGAAGGGCAGCGCGGTCGTGTCCTCGGTGCGGCCGATGGAGACGAACGGCACGTCGAGGGCCTGCAGCTCGCGGATGCGCCCGTCGTCGAGGCGCACCTCCATCACGATGACGCCGTCGACGAGCCGGCCGCTGACGAGGTCGGACACGTCGTCGGGCGACGTGCCGGTGGGCCAGAGCACCAGGTGGTAGCCGAGCTCCGAGGCGCGCGTCGCGGCGCTCATGAAGATGTCCAGGGCGATGCGGCTGAGGCGCTGCACGTCGGCGGGGAACAGCAGCGCGACGATCCGGGTGCGCTTGCTCGCGAGGGCGCGGGCCACGACGTTGTTGCGGTAGCCGAGCTCCTGCATCGCCGCGGTGACCGCGCGGCGCGTCGGCTCCGAGACGGCCTTGGTGCCGTTGACGACGAAAGAGACCGTGGCGATCGAGACCCCCGCGCGTGCGGCGACCTCTCGCATGGTCGGGATGGCGGCTCCTCGCGGTCGGGCGGCGCGTCAGGCGGACGCCTGCTCAGCGTATAGCGGGGACCGGCGCGCGACGCGGCGCGGCCGGGCGGCTCGGTCAGGCGGCTCAGTCGCGGGACGCGTCCCGCGCCCGGCGGAGGAGTGCCACCGCGATGGCCAGCGGCTTCATCCAGGCGACCTCCCCGACGCGGTAGTCCTCGGCGCGCGCGAGGCGGTCGGCGAGGTCCGGGCGGAGGCCGCGGAGGATCCGGCGCGCCTCCTCCGCGTGCACGGGGTCGGAGGCGATGCGGATCACGTCGGCGTCCTCGAGGAGCGGGATCGCGTTGCGGACGTTCTCGCGCGTGCTCCGGCTGTCCTCCTCGAGGGCGATCGGGCCCCGGTAGCCGAGCTCGTCGCGGGCGAAGCGGGCGAGGATCCGGGCCTCGGGCTCGTCGCCCATCACGGATCCGCCGCAGAGCACCAGAACGGTGGACGCGGCCCGCGGGTCGATGGAGCGGAGCGCCGCCCGCACGCGGTACCGGTTGACGCGGTTCGCGCGCGGCCCGGCGTCGCCGAAGCCGAGCACGACGACCGCCTCGCGGCCCCCCGAGCTCGGCGGGTGGCCGAGGCCGCGCGTGCTGGCGAGCCGGTGGATCCCCTCGCTCGCGAGGAGCACCGCGGCGACCGCGGCGAGGAGCGAGGTCGACGCGACGACGACGATCCGACGGGTCCGCATGCGCCCAGGCTACGGGCGCGCCGACGGCGGCGCGGGGGGTGCGGGCGGCCGGGCGCCGGTCAGGCCGACGCGCGACAGGCCTTCACGAAGGCGACGACCGCGTTGGCGTGGCCGTGGCCGAGGCCGTGCTCCGCCTTCAGCCAGGCGACGACCTGCATGTGCGGCTCGTCGTCGAGGCGGGCGTCGGCGAGGTCGATCCAGTGCTGGACCGGCTGCCCGTAGGTCCGCTCGATGCTCGGGAAGTAGGAGGCGGGGCCCATGGCCTTGCGCCCCTCGGGCGGCGGGGGCGGGGCGACGATGCCGTGGGCGTTCATGGTGCGACGGTACCGGCGGGCGCCTGTCCCCGCCAGGGCGGCCCGGTCCGCGGCGCGGGTGTCACCACTGGCGTCCCTGTCAAGGGGGTGACCGCCCGTCGCCCGCCGCGTAGCCTCGGCATCCGGAGCATTCGCCCAGACCCCGTGGTGCTCCGGCAGGACGCCGGGCCTTCCCCCGGCGCAGCTCGACAGAGGGTCACATGCACACCACCACCACCATCCGCATCGACGGGCAGGGCTTCCAGCTCGAGGACGGCGAGGACGTCGGCCGGCTCAAGGAGCGCATCGTCGCGGCCGCGAACGCCGGATCGCAGTTCGTCGAATTCATCACGAGCGGGAACGTGAAGGTGTCCGTGCTCGTGACGCCCCGCTCCGCGGTCCGCTTCGAGGTGCACGAGCGCCAGGACGAGGACGCCTCCGAGCCCTGGCCCATCCCGATGCGGATGGACCTCGACCTGTACGCCCTCGACTGAGCCACGGTCGACCGGGCCGTCCCACGCGCGCCCGGGGAGGTCCCCGGGCGCGTGGTTCAATGGTGCGGCCGCCGAGAGGGGAGACCGCATGACCGACGACGCCGCGCCGCTCGACCTCCCCGCGGCGCACGTCGACCCCGGTCGTCCCGTCCATCTCCGCTGGTCGTCCCTGGGCCTCGTCGCGCTCGGCGGCGCGGCGGGCACCGGCATCCGCGAGGCGCTCGCGCTCACCTGGCCCGCCCCGGCCGGGGGCTTCCCGCTGACGATCCTCCTGATCAACGTGGTCGGCGCCTTCGCGCTCGGCGCGCTGCTGGAGGCGCTCGCCCGGCGCGGGCCCGACGCGGGGCGGCGCCGCGGGATCCGGCTGCTGGTCGGCACGGGCGTGCTCGGCGGCTTCACCACCTACAGCTCGCTCGCCACTGACGCGGCCGTGCTCACCGGGCCGGCGCTCGGCACGGCGCTCGCGTACGCAGGCGTCACGCTCGTCGGGGGCGCCGCGGCGTCGGTCGCCGGCATCGCGACGGGGGCGGCGCTGCATCGCAGTTCGGCCGCGGGCCGCGCCACGGGGACGCCGTCGTGACCGGCCCGCTCGTCTTCGCGCTCATCTGCCTCGCGGGCGGGGCGGGATCCGCCCTGCGCCTCGTCGTCGACGGCGCGGTCCGCGGTCGGGTGGGCGGCGCGTACCCGGTGGGCACGACCGTGATCAACGTCACCGGCTCGTTCGGGCTCGGCCTCCTCACCGGCGCCGCCGCGCAGGCCGGCCTCCCGCACGACCTGCTCCTGATCCTCGGCGGCGGCCTGATGGGCGGCTACACGACCTTCAGCACCGCGAGCCTCGAGACGGTGCGGCTGGCGCAGGCCGGACGCGTCGGGGCCGCGCTCGCGAACGGCGTGGGGATGCTCGTGGTCGCCATCGCGGCGGCGGGCCTGGGGATCCTGGTGGGATCCGGGCTCTGACGGCGCCCGCGCTCGGGGGCGCCGCTCCGGACGCGCTCTAGGCTCGCGGGATGACGCGCGCCGATCCGCAGCCCGAGCCCGAGCGCCCCTGGTCCACCACCGGCCGACGCGACCTGCACCGCGGACGCGTCGCGCTCGTCGAGCACGACGTGCTCCTGCCGGACGGGTCCGCGTCCCGCTACGAGGTGGACGAGAGCGTGCCGTTCGCGGTCGCGACGCTGGTCGTCGACGGCGACGACGTGCTGCTCGCGCGCCAGTTCCGCTACCCGCTCGGGCGGTGGATCCTCGACCTCCCCGGCGGCGCGGGCGACGCCGACGAGGAGCCCGCCGACGCCGCCCGCCGCGAGCTCGAGGAGGAGCTGGGCCTCGTCGCGTCGGAACTCCGCCACCTCCGCACCTACGCCGTGAACCCGGGCCGCGCGTCCTGGCCGATCCACGTGTTCGCCTGCACCGCCCCGACCACCGCGGGCACCGCCGACCGCTCCGACCCGTCGGAGCAGGTGCGCCTCGTGCGGATGCCCGTCGCCGAGCTCGACGCCCTCATCGCCGCGGGCGGCGTCGAGGACCCGACCCTGCTCATCGCCCGCGCGGCGGCCGCCGAGCAGGGCCTGCTGCCGCCGCTCGGGCCGGCCGAGGCGGACGCGACGACGCCGTGACCCCCGCGGCAGCGGACGTCACGGCGGGGCTGCGGACGATGCGTCGTCAGCGCGCGTCGACCGTGATGTCGCCCATGGTCGTCGCGAGCACGGAGGAGCGCGGCGACGACGTGTCGCTGCCGATCCCGTTCGACACGGCGCCCATCACGGTGTCGGTCGTGATGGCGTAGTCGCCGGCCGCGCTGGTCGTACGGACCTCGCCGCGCACCTCGAGGGCCTCGGCGTGCGGTCAGTCCCGCCGCGCGTAGGTGAGCACGGCGTTGCCCCGGCTCGTGATCTCCGAGCCGACGAGCTCCAGCCGCGTCATCGGGTCGTCGGGCCCGAACAGGCGGCGGCCGGCCCCGGCGACGACCGGGTGGACCATGAGGGTCAGCTCGTCGAGCACCCCCGCGAACAGCAGCTGCCGGGCGAGCGAGATGCTGGCGAAGACCGCGATGTCGCCGCCATCGGTGCGCTTCAGCGCGGTGAGCGCCTCGGCCACGTCGCCCTCGATGAGGCGCGCGTTCCAGCCGAGCGCGCCGCTGAGCGTCCGCGAGGCGACGAGCTTCTCGATCGGGTTGATGAAGGCGGCGAACGCGTCGTCCGCCGGGGCACCGGGCCAGTGCGACGACCACTCCTCGTATCCGTGCCGGCCGAGCACGGCCGTGGTGACCTGCGCCATGAAGCGGCCCATCCCCGCGCCGAGCTCGGCGTCGAAGTAGTCGCCCTGGAACAGGTTCGGCGACTCCACGACGCCGTCGACGGACGTGAACAGACCGGCGGTGAGCTTGCGCATGGGCTCCTCCTCGAGCTCGCGGTGTGCTCGTCATGATCCCGGCGCCGGCTCCCCGCGTCCAGGGGCACGGCGGCGCAAGCTTTCCGGTTAACCGCTTTACAGGAGGACGGATCCGGGGTAGCGTCGCCGCCATCGGGTGCGCGACGACGCCTCCCGGATGCGCGCGGAGCTGGCGGATCACGGTGTCGTCGAGGCCCGGACCGACCGCCACCTCAAGGAAGAGACCCCGCGATGTCCCCTCGATCCACCGCCCGCCGCCGCCTCACCGGCGCCGTCGCCCTCGCGGCGACCGTCCCCCTCGTCCTCGCCGGCTGCTCCGGCGGCGGCGGCGGAGGAGGCACCTCCTCGGGCGGCAGCCCCTCGGAGATCACCGTCACCGACTACTACAACGAGGGCAACGACAACGAGGTCATCGGCGCCACGCTCACGAAGTGCGGCGAGTCGCTCGGCGTCAGCATCAAGCGCACGTCGATCCCCGGCTCGAGCCTCATCCAGAAGGTGCTCCAGCAGGCGTCGTCGAGGACGCTGCCCGACGTGCTCATGCTCGACAACCCCGACCTGCAGCAGATCGCCGCGACCGGCGCGCTCGCCCCGCTCGAGGACTTCGGCATCTCCACCGACGGCTACGCGCAGGGCGTCGTGGACGCGGGCACCTACGAGGGCAAGACGTACGGCCTCGCGCCCACCGTGAACACCATCGCGCTCTTCTACAACACGCAGATGCTGGCCGATGCGGGCATCCAGCCGCCGACGACGTGGGACGAGCTGAAGACCGCCTCCGCCGCGCTGAAGGACGGCGACCGCTACGGCATCGCGATGGACGCCAACGCCACCTACGAGGGCACCTGGCAGTTCCTGCCCTTCATGTGGTCGAACGGCGGCGACGAGAAGGACATCGCGACCCCCGAGACCGCGGAGGCGCTGCAGCTCTGGACCGACCTCGTGAAGGACGGCTCGGCCTCGCAGAGCGTCGTCAACTGGACCCAGTCGGACGTCAACGACCAGTTCATGGCCGGCAAGACGGCGATGATGATCAACGGCCCGTGGCAGATCCCCGCGCTCACCGAGTCGGGCGTCGAGTACGGCATCGCGAAGATCCCCGCGCCCGAGGCCGGCGGCACCGCCGTGGCCCCGCTCGGCGGCGAGGTGTGGACCGTCCCGCAGACCGGTGACGAGGAGAAGCAGGCGGTGGCCGCGAAGGTCGTCGAGTGCCTCAACTCGGACGAGAACCAGCTCGACATGGCCAGCAAGCGCTTCACGATCCCGTCGAAGACCGCCGTCGCCACGGAGTTCGGCCAGCAGGTGCCCGAGGAGCAGGTGTTCGTCGACCTCGTCGCCGACGCCCGCGCCCGCACCGGCGAGCTCGGCGAGGAGTGGCCGAAGGCCGCCACCAAGATCTACACGGCCGTGCAGTCCGCGCTGACGGGCCAGTCCTCGCCGGAGGACGCGCTGAAGAACGCCGAGCAGGGCTGATGGCGACGACCGCCGTCCCGGCCCGTCCGGTCGCCGAGGCGACCGGACGGGCCCGGGGCGCCGGTGCCGCGACGGATTCGTCGCGGCCCGCGCCCCGCCGGCCCCGCTGGAGGTGGGAGCGCTTCTTCCAGGCGATGTTCCTGGTGCCGGCGGTCGTCTACCTCGTGCTCTTCTTCGGCTACCCGGTCGTGAAGAACGTCGTCATGAGCTTCCAGGAGTACACGACGACCACCTTCTACACGGGCGAGGCGCCGTGGGTCGGGTTCGCGAACTACGCGTCCGTGCTCTCGTCGGGGATCTTCTCCACGGCGCTCCTCAACACGTTCCTCTTCACCGCGGGGTCCATCGCCGGCCAGTTCGTGATCGGCCTCGTGCTGGCGCTGTTCTTCCGCCGGTCGTTCCCGCTCAACGGGCTGATCCGCGCGCTGCTGCTCCTGCCGTGGCTGCTTCCGCTCATCGTCTCGAGCGCGGTGTGGAAGTGGATCCTCGACCAGGACTCGGGCGTGCTCAACCAGGCGCTGCTCGGCACGGGCCTCGTGCAGGACCCGGTGCCGTGGCTCACCAGCCCGGCCTTCGCGCTGATCACCGTGATCGCGGTGAACGTGTGGATCGGGATCCCGTTCAACATGACCATCCTCTACGGCGGCCTGCAGGACATCCCGCCGGAGCTGTACGAGGCCGGCTCCCTCGACGGGGCGACCGGCTGGAAGGGGTTCCGCCACATCACCTGGCCGCTGCTCCGACCGGTGGTGGGCGTGGTGCTCGTGCTCGGCGTCGTCTACACGATCAAGGTGCTCGACATCATCCTCGGCCTCACGAACGGCGGGCCCGCGAACGCGACGCAGACCATCGCGACGCAGTCGTACACGCTCTCGTTCCAGCAGTTCGACTTCGGGTCGGGCGCCGCCCTCAGCAACATCCTCATCGCCATCTCGGCGGTGTTCGCGGTGGTCTACCTCCGCGCGAACAGGAAGGCCGTCGATGACTGACACCGCCGCCCGCGTCGCCGCCTCCGCGCCTGGCCGCATGCCGCGCCCCGTCGGATCCCGCCGCCCGCGCCCCGAGCGGAGCTGGATCTCCACGGTGGTCGGCGTCGTGATCCTCGCCCTCATGCTGTTCCCCGTCTACTGGATGGTGAACATCTCCCTGCAGCCCGCGGGCCCGGCGATCCAGGCCGCGTGGTTCCCGTTCGAGGCGCAGTTCGAGGGGTACGCGACGGCGCTCAGCGAGCAGGGGCGGGCGCTCGGCACGAGCCTCGTGATCGCGCTCGGCAGCGTCGTGCTCAGCCTTGCCATCGCGACGCCGGCGGCCTACGCGCTGGCGCAGTTCAAGTTCAAGTGGATCAACATCGTGCTCTTCGGGATCCTCATCTCGCAGATGATCCCCGGCATCGTCGTCGCCAACGCGCTGTACGCCGCGTACAACGACGTGGGGCTGCTCAACTCGATCCCCGGCCTGATCCTCGCGGACTCCACGGCCGGCATCCCGTTCGCGATCCTCATCATGCGGGCGTTCATGGCGAACATCCCGCCGTCGATCATCGAGGCGGCGAAGGTGGACGGCGCCGGCAACTTCCGGGCCTTCCGCTCGATCGTGCTGCCCGTGAGCCTCAACGCCGTGATCACGGCCGGGCTCTTCACGTTCCTCTTCACCTGGAGCGACTTCCTGTTCGCGCTCACGCTCACCACGACCGATGACGTGCGCCCCATCACCCTCGGGATCTACCAGTACATCGGGACGTACACCGCGGACTGGAGCACGGTGATGGCGACGGCCGTGCTCGCGTCGCTCCCCGCGATCGTGCTGCTCCTCGCGGCGCAGCGCTTCATCGCGGCGGGCGCGACGGGCGGCGCGGTCAAGTGACCGGGCCCGCCCGGCCGCGCGCGCCCGACCGCGCTCCCGCATCCTCCGCCATCCGCACCGCATGTAGAGAAGGACGACCATGACCGACACCACCTCCCCGCTCCGCGTCACCGTCTGGGGCGAGAACCGCCACGAGCAGATCGAGCAGCACGTGCAGGAGCGCTACCCGACCGGCATGCACGGCGCCGTCGCCGAGGGCGTGCAGGAGAACCTGCCCGAGGCGCACGTCGAGATCGCGACCATGGACCAGCCCGAGCACGGCCTCACCGAGGAGCTGCTCGCCCGCACCGACGTCCTCACCTGGTGGGGCCACGCCGCCCACGGCGAGGTGGACGACGAGATCGTCGAGCGCGTGCACCGCCACGTGCTCGCCGGGATGGGCCTCATCGTGCTGCACTCCGGCCACTGGTCGAAGATCTTCACGAAGCTGATGGGCACGACCTGCACCCTCCGCTGGCGCAGCGAGCACGACCGCGAGCTGGTGTGGACCGTGAACCCGCAGCACCCCATCACGCGGGGCGTGCCGAACCCGATCGTCATCGACGAGCAGGAGATGTACGGCGAGTACTTCGACGTGCCCACGCCCGACGAGCTGATCTTCATCTCCGGCTTCACGGGCGGCGAGGTGTTCCGCAGCGGCATGACCTACCGCCGCGGCTTCGGCCGGATCTTCTTCTTCTCGCCCGGCGACCAGGACTTCCCCGTCTACCACCACCCGGACGTGCGCCGCGTGATCGCGAACGCCTGCGAGTGGGCGCGCGCCACCGAGGAGCGTGCGACGCCGACGCTGCTGCGGTACGAGTCCGGCGAGTTCTTCCAGGGCGCCGACTACGCCGGGGCGCTCGAGCGATGACGGACACGACGGAGCGCACCGCGGAACGCGCCGCGGAGCCCGAGGGTGCCGCGCACCGGGTCGTCGCGCCCGCGGACGGCGCGCGCCTCCGGGTCGTGCAGGTCGGCGCCGGCGGCATGGGCCAGGCGTGGCTCCGGACCGTCGCGGAGGATCCCGACGTCGAGCTCGTGGGCGTCGTCGACCTCGACGCGCAGGCCGCGCAGGCCGGCGCCGCCGCGCACGGGGCCACCGCGGAGTGGTCCACGGACCTCGGCGAGATCATCGAGCGGGTGCGGCCCGACGCCGTGATCGACGTCACCATCCCGCGCGCCCACCACCCCGTCACCACGCAGGCGCTCTTCGCGGGCCTGCCGGTGCTCGGCGAGAAGCCCGTCGCGCTGACGGTCGCCGAGGGGCTGTCGCTCGCGGCGGCCGCGGAGATCACGGGCGAGCTGTTCATGGTCAGCCAGTCGCGCCGGTACAACGACCACCTCGTCGCGCTCAAGCGACGGGCGGCCGACCTCGGCGGCGTCGGCATCGTCACCACCGAGTTCTTCAAGGCCCCGCACTTCGGCGGGTTCCGCGAGGAGATGGACGACGTGCTCCTCCTCGACATGGCCGTGCACCAGTTCGACGCCGTGCGGTACCTGCTCGACGCGGATCCGGTGGGCGTCTACTGCGAGTCCTACAACCCGGACTGGAGCTGGTACCGCGGCGACGCGGCGGCCACCGCGGTCTTCGCGTTCGAGGGCGGGGTGCGGTACGTCTACACGGGCAGCTGGTGCAGCCCGGGCGACGAGACCTCGTGGAACGGATCGTGGCGGATGAGCGGCGCGCACGGCACCGCCCGCTGGGACGGCGACCACGCGCCCACGAGCGACATCACGGACGCGCCCGACGGGCCGCCCGCGGAGCCCGAGGCCGCAGAGTCGGTGGGCGTGGAGATCGCCGGATCGCTTCGCGCGTTCGTGCGCGCGCTCCGCACCGGCGAGCGTCCGCACGGCGAGGTGCACGGCAACGTGATGAGCCTCGCCATGGTGGAGGCGGCGATCGAGTCGAAGGACACGGGCGCGCGGGTCGCGATCGACGACGTGCTCGAGCGCGCGCACGCGACCGCCCTCAGCGACGAGCGGCGCGACGACGTGCGCGCGCGGCTCGCCTCCTGGAGCGGCGCGGGCGTGCGCCGGGCGCTGCGCGGGCAGGTGTCCGCGGGGGCCGCGGCCGTCGTCCGCCCGGCCGCCGCCGGGTAGCCTCGTCGGGTGGGGATCCAGTGACCGGGCACGAGACGGGCGACGCCGAGCGCGTCCCCGCGGCCCTCGCGCCGGTCGCGGATCCCGCCCGGGCCGTGCCGCTCGCGCCGGATCCCCGCTCCCGCGGCACCACGCCCGACCACGTCCGCCGCTCGAACCTCGCGACCGTGCTCCAGATCGTGCACGAGACCGGCCCCGCGTCACGCTCCGAGCTGACCCGCGAGACGGGCCTCAACCGCTCGACCATCGCGGCGCTCGTGGGCGAGCTGCAGGAGCTCGGCCTCGTGATCGAGTCGGAGCCGCCCGGCACCAACCGCGTCGGCCGCCCGAGCCCCATCGTCTCCGCCGACCCGCGCGTCGTCGTCCTCGCGGTGAACCCCGAGATCGACGCGGTCACCGTCGGGCTCGTGGGCCTCGACGGGGTCGTGCAGCGGCGCGTCCGCCGCGACACCGACGGGATCCCTACGGCCGCGCGCGCCGCCGAGCTCGCGAGCGCGATCATCGCCGAGATCCGGGCGGACCTCCGCGCCACCCGGCCCGA
This sequence comes from Clavibacter sp. B3I6, assembly GCF_030816895.1. Classification (NCBI taxonomy): domain Bacteria; kingdom Bacillati; phylum Actinomycetota; class Actinomycetes; order Micrococcales; family Microbacteriaceae; genus Clavibacter; species Clavibacter sp. B3I6. The sequence goes on along the minus strand of NZ_JAUSYL010000001.1, from coordinate 2,013,723 downwards.
CGCGCGCGTGCTCGGCATCGGCGTCGCCGTGCCCGGCCTCGTCCGCTTCGACGGCGGGATGGTGCGCCTCGCGCCGCACCTCGGCTGGGTCGACGAGCCGTTCGCCGCGCTCCTCGCCGAGGCCACGGGCCTCCCGGCGCTCGCCGCCAACGACGCGAGCCTCGCGGCCGTCGCGGAGGGGCGCTTCGGATCCGGCCGCGACGTCGACGACCTCGTCTACCTCAACGGCGGCGCGAGCGGCGTCGGCGGAGGCGTGCTCATCGGCCGGCGCCCGTTCGGCGGCGCGGAGGGCTACGGCGGCGAGCTCGGCCACACCCTCGTCGACTCGGGCGGCGAGCTCTGCCACTGCGGCGCGGTGGGCTGCCTCGAGACGACCGTCGGCCAGGACGCGCTGCTCGAGGTCACGGGCCTCCCGCGGGCCCGCGCCGACGAGCTGGGCGACGTGCTCCAGGCGGCGCTCGAGGCGGGCGACCCGGCCGTCACCGCCGAGGTGGAGCGGCAGATCGACAACCTGGCGGTGGCGCTGCGGAACGTCGTCAACATCTTCAACCCGTCGCTCGTGGTGCTCGGCGGGTTCCTCGGGTCGCTGCACGCGGCGGACCCCGACCGCATCCTCGCCCGCGCCACCGCCCAGGCGCTCCCCGGCGCGCGCGAGGCCCTCCGCATCCGCCGCGCCGCCCTCGGGCCCGACCGGCTGATGATCGGCGCGGCCGAGCTCGCCTTCGCGCGCGTGCTGGTGGATCCGTCCGGCGTGGCCCGGCAGGCGGCCGCCGACGCGGAGCGCACGACGGCGTGAACGCGCCCGTCGACCTGGTCATCCTCGACTGCGACGGCGTGCTCGTCGACAGCGAGGTGCTCGCCGTGGAGATCGACCGGCAGGTGCTCGCGGAGCTCGGCTGGCGCCTCACGACGGCGGAGATCGTCGACCGCTTCATAGGGAGGTCGCACGCGGACTTCACGGCGGACGTCGCGGCGCACCTCGGCCGTCCCCTCGCCGACGACTGGGACGCGCCGTACGCGCACCGGTACGCGGACGCGTTCGCCGCGCACCTGCAGCCGGTGCCGGGGATCGCGGACGCGCTCGACCGCATCGCGACGCCGACGTGCGTGGCCTCCAGCGGCGGGCACCCGAAGATCCGCGCGAACCTCGCCCGCACGGGCCTGCTCCCGCGCTTCGAGGGCCGGATCTCGAGCGCCACCGAGGTGGAGCACGGCAAGCCCGCGCCCGACCTCTTCCTCCTCGCCGCCTCGCGCATGGGCGTCGACCCGTCGCGCTGCGTGGTCGTCGAGGACAGCCCGTTCGGCGTGCAGGGCGCCCTCGCGGCGGGGATGCGGGCGCTCGGCTACGCGGGCGGGCTCACGCCGGCCGAGCGGCTGCGCGACGCGGGCGCGACCGTGTTCCACGACATGGCGGAGCTGCCGGACCTGCTGCGCGACCTCGTGGGGTGACGGCGGCGCTCCTGCTCTCGTCCGCGTGGGGATCCGCCGCTCCTAGGCTGGTGCGCATGAGCACCTCGGGGCCGGCCTCCTCCCGCGGGCGGCGGTACGCCCTCGTCATGACCGTCCTCTTCGGGGTGATCGCCGTGGCGAACGCCGTCCGCGCGGCCGTCGACCCCGCCGCCTCGGCCAGCTGGGTCGTGGCCGGGCTCTTCGGCCTCGGTGCCGCGTGCTTCCTCGCCGCGCACCTCCTCGGCCGTCGCGCGGGCTCGGGACGCGGCCGCCGCTAGCCGACGGGGCGCGGCTGCCGCTGCCGGTGCCGCTGCCGCACGACGACAGCCCCCACGACCGCGACCGCGACGAGCACCGCGAGCTCCGGCAGCACCCGCGCGGGCGAGCCGAGGGCCGCGATGAACACGGCGCCCGCGTAGTCGGCGAGCTCGAGCGGATAGCGGAGGAGGGACCGGGTGCCGAGCGCGGAGGACACCGCGATGACGACGGCCGACCCCACCCAGAGCAGGACGACCGCGATCACGGAGCCGACGATCCGGCCCACGCCGCGCAGTCCCGTGGCGGCGACGGCGAGCCCGAGCGCGACGGGCGGCACCCACCGCGCCACGGCGGTGAGGACAGGCACCACCGGAGAGGACCAGGCCTCGGTCGGCGGGACGGCACCCGACACCCATGTGGCGAGGAGGACCGCGGGCACGGCGGCCGCCACCACGGCGACCCCGGCGGGGGCGAGGGCCAGCACGAGGGCGACGACCGCGGCCAGGGCGATGGCCGCGACCGTGCCCGCGACGAACGCGACGAGGTACACCTGCGCCTCGCTGATCACGGCCCCGGTGCGGTCGACGCCCGCGGGCTGGGGGTCGTCCATGCCCAGGCCGTCGGCCGTCACGCGCGCGGTCTGCACGAGCGCCGCCGCCTGCGCGACGACCAGCCCCGCGACCACCAGCCACGCGCCCGCGCGGGGCAGCCGGGGCCGGAGGATCCGGGCGGCGACTCCGGCGGCGGCCCCGCCGACCACGATCACCGCGGCCAGCAGCGCGGCCGTGTACTGGTTGAGCGGCAGGAGCGCGATGGGCATGTCCGCGGGCGAGGCGACGTCCTCCGCCCACAGGTTCTGCGGTGGCAGGCGGAGGCCCGCGACGATCCAGGGGAGCAGCCCGAGCACGGCGGCGGCGACGCCCACGGCCAGGGCGAGGAGCACGCCGCCGGCCCCGCTGCGACGGTGGCCCGCCCCCTCGGCACGGACGGCGGGAGGGGTGTCGGGCGTGGTCATCCGCCCACGCTAGCGACGCGCGCCCGCCGCCCGCCCGCCCCCGATCGGGTCCCGTCCGCGTGCGCCCGGGGACGCAGCGGGTCATCCCCGCGGCGTAGGGCGCCGCCGGCCCGATCTGGTCCTCGTGGTCGTCCCGCCTGCCGCGGCCCGACGTCAGGCTCGAGGAGCCGAGCAGAGGAGGGCACATGATCGAGGCAACCGGCCTGACCAAGGACCACCCGGGAGGACGCGCGGTCGACCACGTCGACTTCACCGTCCGACCCGGCGTCGTCACGGGGTTCCTGGGGCCGAACGGCGCCGGGAAGTCCACGACGATGCGCATGATCGTGGGCCTCGACCGGCCCACGTCCGGGCGCGTCACCGTGAACGGGAGGCGGTACGCCGAGCACCGGGCGCCCCTCGGGGAGGTGGGGGCGCTGCTCGACGCGACGGCCGTGCACGCCGGCCGGTCGGCGCGAGCGCACCTGCTCTCGCTGGCGGCCACGCACGGGATCCACCCCCGCCCGCGTCGACGAGGTGCTCGACATGACGGGCCTCGCGAGCGTCGCCCGCCGCCGCGTCGGCACCTTCTCGCTCGGCATGGGGCAGCGCCTCGGCATCGCCGCCGCGCTCCTCGGCGACCCGCGCACCCTGATACTCGACGAGCCGGTCAACGGGCTCGACCCGGAGGGCGTGCACTGGATCCGCACCCTCCTCCGCGGCCTCGCCGCCGAGGGGCGCACGGTGCTCCTCTCGTCGCACCTGATGAGCGAGATGGCCCTCACCGCCGACCACCTGCTGATCCTCGGCCGCGGTCGCGTGATCGTCGACGCCCCCACGCGGGAGGTGGTGGAGCGCGCGCAGACCCGGACCGTCCGCGTCCGGACGCCCATGCGGCCCGAGCTCGAGCGCGAGCTCGCGGGGCGGCCGGGCGTCGGCGCGGTCGCCGTGGAGCACGACGTGCTCGACGCCACCGGCATCGACGCCCCGGAGATCGCCGCGCTCGCCGCATCCGCCGGCATCGTCCTCCACGGGCTCGCACCCGTCCACGTCTCCCTCGAGGAGGCGTACCTGCAGCTGACCGCGGGGGAGGTGGAGCACCGCTCCGCCGCATCGGCCGCCCGCGCCGACACCGCCCCTGCCGATGCCACCGCCGCCCGCACCCCCACCACCGGAGGACCCGCATGACCGCCGTCGTCTCGACCGTGCATCGCACGGCCGTCCAGCCCGCCACGTTCCGTCGGCTCGTCGCCGGGGAGTGGATCAAGCTCCGGTCGCTGCGCTCCACCTGGTGGATCCTCGCGCTCGGCACCGCCGTCGTGCCGGCCTTCGCGGTCTCCCGCGTCATCAGCATCGCCCGCGTCCCGGAGGCCGTCGGCTCGGAGGGCATGGTCGGCGCGGCGTACGCGACCGGCGGCGTCGCGCTGGCGCAGCTGGCCTTCGCGATCCTCGGCGTGATGGTCGTGGCGGGCGAGTACGGGTCCGGCCAGATCCGCACCACCCTCACCGTCACGCCCATGCGGGTGCGCGCGCTCCTCGCCAAGCTGCTCGTGGTGGTGCTCGTGGTCGTGGCCGCGTCGACCGTCGCGGTGCTCGCCGCCTGGGCCGCGTGCGCGCCCTGGTTCGGGCCGACGGGCATGTCGATCGACCTGACCCGCGGGGAGGACGCCCGCCTCGTCCTCGGCACGCCCCTCTACCTCGGCGCCGTGGCCGCGCTCGCCTTCGGGATCGGCATGCTCGTGCGCAGCCCCGCCGCCGGCATCTCCGTCGTGGTCGGCCTGCTGCTCGTGGTCGAGAACCTGCTCGCCGCGATCCCGTGGGCGCCCCTGCAGTCCCTCGCCGCGCACCTGCCGTCGAGCGCGGGCAGCCGCCTGCTCCGCTCGGACGCGGTCGGCTCGGTGATCACCGTCTCGAACAGCTCGGAGCTGACGCCGTGGGGCGGGTACGGCGTGATGCTCGTCTGGGTCGTCGGCGTCCTCGCCGTCGCGGTCGTGCTGCTGCGGCGCCGGGATGCCTGATGCGCGAGCCCTCGCGCTCGCGGCACCCCGCCGGGAGTCCGCCACCTGCCAGAGTGTTCACGATGATCCAGGAGCGAGCGTGAGCGCGGGGCCGGGGCCGGGGCCCGCGCCCCTCCTCCGCGAGCTGCACGTGCGGCGCCTCGGCCCGATCGGCCGGTTCCTCGCGCGGCGGCCGGTCGCGATGGACGTCGTCCTCGTCGCCTGCTTCGCGGCCTGGGCGCTGGCCGTCGGCATGGGCGCCGACTCCATGCACTCGCTCTCCGCGCACCTCGGCGGAGAGCAGGTGCTCCGCATGCAGGCCGCCTCGCTGGTGCTCACGGTCGCGGGCTGCGCGCTGCTCGCGTGGCGACGCCGCCGTCCCGTGCTGGTCGCGGCGGGCATGGCGGTCCTCGGGCTGGCCGCCCTCGCCCTGACGGGCACGTCGTCCGGGTTCGAGCTGGGGCTGGCGCTCGCCCTGTACGCCGTCGCGGTCGCCCGTCGTCCCCTCATCACGTGGGCCGTGTGCGTCCCCGCGGTCCTCGCGATGCTCGCCACCGCCCGGGTGCTGCCCCTGCCGATCCAGGTGGGCTCCATCATGAGCGGGCTCGGCCGGGTCGAGCCGACCGCCGGGGCCGCCCTCGCGCGGGATCCGTCCCTCGGCGGCTGGCAGCAGATCGCCCTGCCCGTGCTGGTGCTGGCGCTCCTCGCCGTGGCCGTCGGCACGAGCGTCCGGAGCCGCCGCCTGCACGTGGCGCGCCTGGTGGAGGCGGCCGAGGCCGTGGCCCGCGAGGCCGAGCAGCGCACCCGGCTGGCGCAGGCCGCCGAGCGGGCGCGCATCGCCCGCGAGATGCACGACGTCGTCGCGCACGGCATCTCCGTCATGGTGGCCCTCGGCGGCGGCGCGTCGATGGCGCTCGACTGGGCGCCGGACCGCGCCCGCCTCGCCCTCGACGAGCTCGTCGCGACCGGCCGCACCGCCCTCGGCGACATGCGGCGCGTGCTCGGCGTGCTGGACGGGGAGGCGCCGGGCGGGACCGGCGCGGACGGCGGGGAGCCGTCGGTCGCGCCCTTGCCCGGGATCCCGGACATCGCCCCGCTCGTCGACCGCTTCCGGCTGGCCGGGCTGCCCGTCCGGGCGTCCGGCCTCGATGACGCCCGGCTCCTCGAGGCCGACGCGACGCTGCAGCTCGCCGTGCACCGCATCGTGCAGGAGTCGCTGACCAACGTGCTCCGGCACGCGCCGGCGACCGCGGGCGTGGAGGTGGCGGTCCGCCGCGCGCCCGGCCGCATCGAGGTGGACGTGACCGACCGGGGCGCGGGCGTCGCCGGGGAGCCGGCCCTCGGATCCGGACGCGGCGTGCTCGGCATGCGCGAGCGCGCGGCCGCGTTCGGCGGCACCGTGGAGGCCGGCCCGCACGGCCGGGGCTGGCGCGTCCGCGCCGAGCTCCCGTGGGACCACGACGACGATGAGGAGGACGGACGATGACGCGGATCCTGCTGGTGGACGACCAGTCGCTGGTGCGCATGGGCTTCCGGCTCGTGCTCGAGAGCGCCGCCGACCTCGAGGTCGTGGGCGAGGCCGCCGACGGGCGCACCGCGATCGACCAGGTCGCCGCGCTCCGTCCCGACGTGGTGCTGATGGACGTGCGGATGCCGGGCGTCGACGGCATCGAGGCGACCCGCCGGATCGTGGCCGAGCACCCGGACGTGCGCGTGCTCATCCTCACGACGTTCGACGTGGACGAGCACGCCTTCGCCGCCCTGCGCGCGGGCGCGAGCGGGTTCCTCCTCAAGGACGCGACCCCGGCCGAGCTCGCCTCCGCGGTGCGCGTCGTGGCGTCCGGCGACTCCGTGGTCGCACCGCGGGTGACCCGGCGGATGCTGGAGATGTTCGCGGACGTGCTGCCCGTGGGATCCGCGCCGGCCGCCGCGGGCATCCACCCCCGGCTCGCCGCCCTCACGCCGCGCGAGACGGAGGTGCTGCGCCGCGTCGCCGAGGGGCGCTCGAACGCGGAGATCGCGGGCGACCTGTTCCTCGCCGAGGCGACCGTGAAGACGCACGTCGGCCGGATCCTCGCCAAGCTCGGCGTGCGCGACCGGGTGCAGGCCGTCGTCCTCGCCTACGAGACGGGCCTGGTGCGCGCCGGGGCGGAGTGAGTGATCACGGTTCGCCGCGCGCGCACGGATCGGCGTTTCCCCGCCCTCATAATTGGGAGCGATGTCCTCCTCGCCGCGCCGCCGTCGCCTCTCGTCCGTCCCCCTGATCGCGGGCCTCGGCGTCGCCGGCCTCGCCCTCCTCGCCGGGTGCGCGCCCGGCGAGCCCGAGCTGCCCTCCTGCGTCACGCGCACGGCGGCCGACGCCGTCCCCGCCGACGGCGCGCTGTTCGGCGTGAACCCCGACTGGGGTCAGCAGACCCTCGCCGAGTACGCGGACCTGCTCGGCCGCGACCCCGGGGTCGCCGTGTCGTTCGCCGACGTGCCGATGGACGCGACGGACCTCGAGAACGTCCGCGCCGCCGGCGAGCAGGTGCGCGGCATGGGCGGCACGCTGCTGCTCACGCTCGAGCCGCGCGAGGGGCTCGCGGCCGTCACCGACGACGTGGCCGCCGACGTCGCGTCGCTCGTCGACGGGATCCAGCGCACGGGAGTGCCCGTCGTCGTCCGCTTCGCCCACGAGATGAACGGCTCCTGGTACGCGTGGGGCCAGCAGCCGGAGGAGTACGTCGCGGCCTTCCGCCGCATGGCCGACGCCCTGCACGCGGGTGCGCCCGGCAGCGCCACGATGTGGGCGCCGAACGAGGGCGGCGGGTACCCCTTCGAAGGCGGCCCGGCCGCGGCCGCGCCCGACAGCGCCGCGTTCCCGATCCTCGACACGGACGGCGACGGCGCCCTCACGATCGCCGACGACCCGTACGCCCCCTACTACCCGGGCGACGACGCGGTCGACTGGGTCGGCATGTCCCTGTACCACTGGGGCTCGAAGCACCCCTGGGGCGAGAACGTCCTCCCCGAGGAGGGCAAGTTCGCCGCACAGCTCACCGGCGAGTACGACGGGCTCGACGGCGACCAGACCGCGGTGCCCGACTTCTACGGCGTGTACGGCGTCGAGCACGGCAAGCCGGTCGCGATCCCCGAGACGGCAGCCCTCGTCGTGCCGCGCGGGGACGCGGCGGGCGAGCGCGCCATCAAGCGGGCGTGGTGGTCGCAGGTGCTGTCGGAGGAGACCGCGACCCGCTTCCCCGAGCTCAAGATGGTCAACTGGTTCGAGTGGGACAAGGACGAGGCCGAGGTCGGCGAGCGCGTCGACTGGACCGTGCTCGGCGACGCGGTCACCCGCGAGGCGTTCGCCGCGGAGCTCCCGGAGTGGCTCCGCTTCGGCGCCGATCCCGAGCCGTGCGCGCTGCCGACCACCGCGGCTCCCGACGCGGCCGGCTGACGCGGTCCGTCTCCCACCGGCGCGCGGGCGGCCGCGGGCGGGCGCATCGGATGCGCGTCAGGCGCCCTGCGCGCGCGGCCCGAACATGATCACCGCGACGCCGAGCAAGCAGATCACCGCGCCGATCACGTCCCAGCGGTCCGGCCGGTAGCCGTCCACCACGGCGCCCCACGCGAGCGATCCCGCGACGAACACGCCGCCGTACGCCGCGAGGATCCGCCCGAAGGACGCGTCCTCCTGCAGCGACGCGATGAAGCCGTACGCGCCGAGCGCCATCACCCCGAGCCCGGCCCACCACCACGGCCGCCCCTCGCGCACCGCCTGCCAGACGAGCCAGGCGCCGCCGATCTCGGCGACCGCGGCGAGGGCGAACAGGATCACGGTGCGCAGGAGCATGCCCCGAGCTTGGCGGATCCGCGCGGTGCAGGGCAGCCGCCCCGGCGGTCAGCCAGTCCGACCCTCAGCGCGTCCGCGCCTCAGCCCGTCAGGCCGTCGACGCGATGTCCGCCGCGAACGCCGCCACGCGGGTGCGCAGGTCGTCGATGAGCTGCGCGGTCGCCGCCTCGGGGTCGAAGCCGAGGTACGGGATGGGGCGCGGCTTCCGCACGTTCGCGTTGCACTCGAAGTCGGCGCACACGAGCGTGCCCACGGTGTTCCCGTTGCGGCCCGCGGCCCCGGCCCGCCGCGCGCCGTAGAAGACCACGGGAGCGGGGAGCCGCACGTCCTGGCACCAGGTGCACTGGGCGCGCGACCGCGGGGCGGCGCTCGCCTGCTGGAGCATCACGCCGACGAGGCGGTCGCCCACGGGGACGACGACGATGCCGCGCTGCGGGGCCTTCGGGTCGCGCCAGCCGAGGAAGTCGAGGCGGTCCCAGCGGAGGTCGGCGAAGCCCTCCGGGAGGTGGAGGTCGCGCGCCTCGCGCTGGGACGCGTTGACGAGGGAGGCGCGGATGTCGGATTCGGTCAGGGGGAGCATGGGGTGCCCTTCGTGCGGGGTCGCGGCGGTGCCGCGGGAACGGGTGTCAGGGGGTCGGCGTCCGGATCCTCGCGGATCGACGGCGCGCCGGGACGGGCCGGCCCCGAGGGGGGACGGCGGCGGATCCGGTGACTACCTGGTGCCGACGGACGAGCCGCCGACGACCTCCCCGCACCCCGAGGGCGTCGCGCTGCTGGTGCTGCTCACGCGTCGAGGCTACCCCGGGCGCAGGGACGCGGATCACGCGCTCGCGCCCGGCCACACGTAGTCGAGGTCGTCCGGATCCTCCGGGAACGCCGGCCGGTACAGCGCCGGCGCCTTCGCCAGCAGCTTCGAGCGGTGCGAGAGGTGCAGCTCCTCGCGGCCCCACCACGGCGGCTGCGCGATGCGGCCCTCGGTGTAGGCGGCGAGGTCCTCGGGCACCTCGGCGAGGATCACGAGCGTCTTCTCGAAGCAGGTGTCGGCGAAGCCGCGGGACATCCACTCGGCGCAGGTCGCCTCCTGGTACTCCATGAGCGCGGGCCGGTAGCCGCGCCACATGCGCGTGACGGGGTGGCTCTGCCAGCCGTAGCCCGGGACGGTCACGGCCTTCATCACCTGGAGCGTCTCGACGCGCTGCTTCCCGAGCCGCTTGTCGTCGAGCACCGCCATGCTCGCCGCGAGGTCCGGGTAGGGGAGGAACGTCTGCATCCGACCAGTCAACTCCGGCGGGGCGGATCCCGGTGCCGCCCCACCCGCGCCCCCTAGGATCGGCGGATGCTCGGAGCACTCGACCGCCTGGATCCGCCGCCCCGGCGCATCCTCCTCGGCGCGCCCGCGGGCACCGGCAAGTCCACGCTCGCCCGGCGCATCCACGTGCGCACCGGCGTGCCGTACCGGGAGCTCGACTCCCTCTTCCACGGGCCCGGCTGGACGGAGCTGCCCGGCTTCCGCGACGACGTCGAGGCCTTCTCCTCCCGGAACGCCTGGGTCAGCGAGTGGCAGTACACGACCCAGCTCGGGGAGCTGCTGCCGTCGCGCGCGGACACGCTGGTCTGGCTCGACCTGCCGGTCGCGGTGCAGATGGGTCGGTTGATCCGCCGCACGCTGCACCGCCGCTGGTACCGCGTGCCGCTCTGGCACGGGAACGTGGAGCCGCCTCTCCACACGATCCTCACGGACCCGGAGCACATCATCCGCTGGGGGTGGAAGGGGCGGGCGAAGCTGCGCCAGCGCATCGTGCGGGCGGCCATCGCGCACCCGCACCTGCGGATCGTGCGCCTGCGGTCGACCCGGGAGATCGACGTGTGGCTGCGCGGGCTGCCGCGGTCCGCGCCGCCGGCTCCGGCGCCGCCGGTGCGTCCGGCCGGCTCCGGGTAGGAGCCGCGGTCCCGGAGCCGCGTCAGCCCCGGGTCGCCGCCCCGTCCGCCGCGAACTCCTCGAGCAGCCGGAACCCGGCGCGATCGACGCCCTGGCACCGCGCGGAGAGCACGCCCACGCCGACGCCGGCCGCGCGGTCGACGCCGACCCAGCTGGCGAATCCGCCGGTCATCCCGTTGTGCCACGCCACGGGACGGCCGCGGTGGGCGAGCGTGATCCACCCGGCCCCGATGCGCACGCGCGAGGAGAAGTCGGCGACGGGGTCGAGCGCCACGATCCCCGGGGCCGACCCGTCGAGGATCGCCCGCAGCAGCGCGCCCACGGTGCCGACGCTCGCCCGGATCCCGCCCGCGGGCGCCAGGCCCTCGCCCGTCCACGGCTCGACCGGTCGGCCGGTCCGCGAGGATCCGCGCAGGTCGACCTCGCGGAGGTCCTCCGGGCGGGCCGGGGTCGACCAGCCGTCGCCCAGGACGCCGCGCAGCAGCCCGCCGTACCCGCGGCCATCGGCGCTGCCCAGGGCGTGCCCGAGCAGCTCGAAGCCGAGGTTCGAGTAGCGGGGCCGCGCGGGGCCGAGCCGCACACCGCGCGTCTGCTCGAGGAGCTCGTCGAGCGTCTCGCCGTACGGGTTCGCGCCGCGCAGGGAGAGGGCGATGCTGCGGCGGAGCACGTGCATGCCCGGGGCCAGCCGCGGGAGCCCGGAGCGGTGCACGGCGAGGGAGGCCAGGGTCACGCCGGCCACCGGGCCGTGGTCGGCCAGGGGGAGCAGGTCGCCCAGCGCGGTCGTGGGCGTGACCAGGCCGCGCTCCTGCGCGTCGGCGAACAGCATGCCCGTGAGCGCCTTGCCGACCGATCCGATCTCGTAGGCGCGCTCGGGCGCGGCGCGCGTCGTCGCGACGAGCACCCGCCCGGGCGTGGCCACCGCCACCGCCGCCGGCCACGACGTCCGCAGCGCCCGCCCGACCGGGCCGAGCAGCTCCGCGTCCCCCGTCCATCCGCGTGCCGTCACGTCGTCGCCTCCTCCGATGCCGGATCCGCCGTCGGCCTCCGCGGCCCACGGTCGTCAACGTGTGTTGACGGATCCTCCCGGCCGACGGTAGCGGAACCGAGGGACGGCGTCAACGTGTGTTGACGTCCGCGGGGCCGGCGTTACTGCTTGCCGTACCGGCGGTGGACGGCCTGCTTCGTCACGCCGAGGCACTCCGCGATGGCCTCCCAGGAGAGCCCGGCCTGGCGCGCGCTGCGGACGAGGCCCGCCTCCGTGCGCGCGAGCTCGCCGCGCAGCCGGGCGACGGTGCGGAGGGCGTCGGCCGGGCCCTGGTCTCGCAGGGAGGCGACGAGTCCCTGCAGTCCGTCCGCGGTCATCCGTCGATGCTAGTTGACGGCCGCGCGGGCCGGCCGGGCGGGGCGGGCCGACGGCGACGTGCGTCGCCGCCCCTCCGTCGCCAGCACCACGGCCACTCCTGCGCCGCACAGCGCGAACCCGGCGAGCGTCACGAGCGTGATCCGCTCACCGAGCAGCAGCGCGCCCGCCGCCGCCGTGGTCGGGGCGACCAGGAAGAGCAGGGCGTTGAGCGCCGTGATCCCGACCCGCTCGAGCAGCCACCAGTACAGGCCGTAGGCGCCGAGGGTGGGCACGAGGGCGGCGAGGACGGTGGTGATCCAGAAGGCGGGATCCGCGGGCGGGGCGAGCGTCCCCGTCGCGGCGGCGGCGACCAGCAGGGCCACCGAGGTGACGGCGACGTGCACGGTCAGGGTCACGAGCACGGGCGGCCGCCCGTTGGACCGGCGCTCGAGGAACGTGCCGGCCACGAGGCACGCCATCGCCGCCGCGGGGAGCAGGTACGCGACGGGATCCGCATCCGCCGCCCCCGCCTGCGACCGCACCACGAGCACCACCCCCACCGCGCCGAGCGCGAGCCCGCCCCACTGCGCGCCGCGCACGCGCAGCCCGAGCAGCGGGCCCACGAGGGTCGCGACGACGAGCGGCTGCACCGCGTCGATGAGCGCCGTGGTGCCGGTCGCGATCCCCGCGCCGATCGCCGCGTACACGAACGCGCAGTAGCCGAGCTGCGCGAAGCCGCCGATGAGCGCCTGCCGGCCGAGCGTCCGCGGGGCGATCCCGCGGGCCGCGCCGGTCACGACGACGAGCGCCGCGAGCACCACCGCGAGCGGCGCGAAGCGCCAGAGGAGCAGCGTCGTCGCGGGCACCTCGACCGTGCCGATGGCCGCGATGAGGAAGCCGGAGCTCCACGCGAGCACGAACCCGGCCGCGGCGGCCACGGTCACGAGGCGTCGAGGTATACCGATCTGTGTACTGGTCATGAGGTCGACTATACAGATCGGTATAGTGATGGCATGCGCACCCCCGCCCCGGACCTCGCCCCGCTCACCCCGGGAGCCCGCCGCGTGCTCGACGCGGCGTCCGAGCTGTTCTACGCGCGGGGGATCCACGTGGTCGGCGTGGATGCGGTCGCGGCCGCCGCGGGCGTGACGAAGAAGACGATCTACGACCGCTTCGGCTCCAAGGAGCGGCTCGTGGTCGCGTACCTGCAGCACCGCGACGCCCGGTGGCGCGCGCACCTCGAGGCGCACCTCGCGCGGGTGCCCGAGCCGGGGATCCCGCGGGTGCTCGCGCTGTTCGACGCGGCCATCACGTGGGCGGACGCGAACCTGCCCAAGGGCTGCGGCGCGATCAACGCCCGCGCCGAGCTGGGCGCCGAGGCGTCGGACGCCGACGACGACGGCCACGACGTGCTCCCCGAGGTCATGCGGCAGAAGGCGTGGATGCTCGAGCTGATCCGCGACGCGTGCCGCGAGGCCGGCGCCGCGGATCCCGCCACCACGGCCCGCAGCCTGATGCTCCTCTACGAGGGCGCCCTCGTCACGGTCGGCATGCGCACGTTCGCCCGACCCTTCGAGGCGGCGCGCGACGCGGCCCGCGGGATCCTCGAGGCGGCGATCCCGGCTGCGGCCGGTCGATGAGCGACGTCGCGATGTGCCCGTTCTGCGCTCTCCTGACGGGCGAGCCCATGGCGGCGCCGCTTCCGCCGGACGTCGTCGCCGAGCGCGAGCGGGCCGTCGCCGTCATCGCGCCGCGCTGGTGGCCGCGGAACCGGGGCCATGCCCTGGTGGTGCCGCGGACGCACGTCGCCGACCTGTACGCGATCGAGCGCGAGGATCACCACGGGGTCGTCGACCTGGTGCAGGAGGTCGCCGTCGCGATGCGGGCTACCTACGGGTGCTCCGGCATCTCCACGCGCCAGCACAACGAGCCGGCGGGCGGACAGGACGTGTTCCACCTGCACGTCCACGTCTTCCCGCGCTTCCCGGACGACGACCTGTACCGGTCCGATCCGCTGCCCGGGTTCGCGCCGCCCGAGGAGCGGCTGCCGTTCGCGCGGCTGCTGCGGGAGGCCCTCCCCGCCTGAGACGCAGCCCTACGCGTCGTACAGCAGCCAGAGCGACGGCGCCGCGCTCTCGTGCGGCGTCGGCGGGCGGTGCAGGAGGAGCTCGCGGCCGCCGTGCGGGACCACGTCGACGGCGTCGGCGGGGGAGACCCCGGGCGGCCAGGCGGGGAAGTCGGCGGAGCCGGCGGTGACGAACGGCAGGGTGGATCCGTCGCGCATCCGCACGAGGAACCGCAGGTACCCCATGCCCGACTCGCCCGCCGCGTGGATCCGCTCGGCCAGCTCCGCGGGCAGCCGCAGCGGGCTGTCCTCGATGCGCGCGACGTCCTCGACCTCGAAGGCGGCGCGCACGCGGTGGCCGGCGCGCGCGACGGCCCCGCGCTCGCCGACGAGCACGCGGTCGCGCACGTGGCCCGACCGCAGCGTGATCCGGCACGGCGCGAGGAGGCCGTCGTGCGTCCGCGGCACCCGGGCGAGCTGCGCGGCGAGCTCGGGGGTCAGCTGCATCCGGCCACGCTATCGGGCGGCCCCTCCTCGGACGCCGCCGCCCGGACGGCCTAGCGTCGAGGGGACGCGTCCCGAGCGCACCGATGCCCGGGCGCCGCGATCCACCCTTCAGGAGGAGCACCATGACCACACTCGCCATCGTGGGGGCCGGCACCGGCCTCGGCGCCGCCGTCGCCCGCCGCTTCGGAGCCGAGGGCTTCGCCGTCGCCCTCCTCTCGCGCAGCCAGGAGCGCGTCGACGACCTCGCGCGCACCCTCTCCGACGAGGGGATCGCCGCGCGCGGCTACGCGGCGAACGTCCGCGACCACGTCGCGCTCGCCGCCGCGCTCGACCGGGCCGCGCAGGACCTCGGCCCCGTCGAGGTCCTGCAGTACAGCCCGCTCCCGCAGAAGGAGTTCCTGCGTCCCGTGCTGGAGACCACGCCCGGCGACCTCGTCGGCGCGTTCGAGTTCTCGATCCAGGCCCCGGTCGCCGCCGTGCACCAGGTGCTCCAGGGGATGCGCGTCCTCGGCCGCGGCACCGTGCTGTTCGTCAACGGCGGCACGGCCGTGCAGCCGCTGCCCAAATTCGCCGGCACCTCGATCGGCTTCGCGGGCGAGACCGCCTACGGCCAGATGATCCACGAGGCGCTCGCGGGCGACGGGATCCACGTCGGTCAGCTGATCATCCCCGGGGCGATCCGGCCCGGCCACCCGAAGAAGGACCCGCAGGTCCTCGCCGACGCGCTGTGGGCGATGCACGTCGAGCGCGGGGAGTTCCGGCGCTTCGCCACCACCATGGACGACGAGTAGGCGCACATCCGATCGCGCGGGTCGCCCTGATGGGGGCCTGCGCGACACGTGCCCGGCTGCCAGTCTCGGAGCATGGAAGCCACCGCACCCCTGCTGACCTGGACCCTCGCCGCCGAGATCCCCGTGCCCGCCGACGTGCACGAGCTGCTCGTGGAAGGGGAGCAGGCGGTCGCCTCGTTCCGCACCTTCCGCGACTCCGCCACCTTCACGACGAAGCGCCTCATCGTGCGCGACGCCCAGGGCATCACGGGCAAGAAGGTCGAGCTGTACTCGCTGCCCTACAGCTCGATCAACATGTGGTCGACCGAGAACGCGGGCACCTTCGACCTCAACGCGGAGCTGGAGCTCTGGACGCGTGCCGGCCACATCAAGGTGAAGCTCGGCAAGGGCGCGGACATCCGGCGCATCGACGGCCTCATCGCGTGGGCCGTGCTGCACGCGCACTGACCCCGCCGATCGGGGTCCATCAGGTCCCGCGCACGGCGAAGAGGAGGAGGAGGAGCGACCCGAACGCGCTCCTCCTCCCCTCGTCCGGGGCGGCCCCGAGGGCCGGTCCGCGACTACTCCGCGGGCGTGGCCTTCACCAGGAACTCGACGGTCCCCTGGTCCTCGACGCTGACGAAGCCGAGATCCGGGGCCTCGACGCCGTAGTCGGAGAAGGTGACGGGGATGGATCCGCTCACCTGGACGCCGTCGCCCGAGAGCGCCGCCTGCAGCGGTACGGTCACGGTCTGCGTGACGCCGTGCATGGTGAGCTCGCCGGTCGCGTCGACCGTGGAGACCTCGCCGCTCGCGGGCACGGCCGCGTCGATCGGCTGCGTGAGCGTGAACGTCGCGTCGGGGTACTGCGACACCTGCATGGCCTCGTCGCGGAAGTACGAGTCGCGCGGCGGCTGGTCGGTGGCGATGCTCGCGACGTCGACCGTCACGGTGGCGGCGGAGAGGGTGGATCCGTCGACCGTGATGGTGCCGGACACGTCCTCCGTCGTGCCGACCACGGTCACGTCGGTGCCGTTGAGCACCTCGTCGACGCGGTAGCCGGCGGTGCTGCCGGCGCCGATGGCCCAGTCGCCGGACAGGTCGCTCGTGTCCAGCGTGGAGTCCGCGGGGGCGGCCGAGACGGACGGGGCGGCGGCGGGGGCGCCGACGATGACGTCCCGGTAGAACACCGGTCCGGCCACGGCGGCGGTGACGCCGAGCACGACGACCACGGCCGCGCTCGTGCCGAGGATGATCTTGGTCTTCTTCTGCATGGGGTCTCCTGATCCGGATGGTGCTCATCTGGTCGCCGCGAGAAGATGCGCCGACATCAGGGACGACGGACCAGCCGCGGAGAACGTTCACGCGCTCAGGGTCCTGCCAGCTTCGGGGTGGATCTGGGATCATTCCCCCACCGCGGTGAACCTTCCGGCCGTCCGTCTCGTCGTGGGAGGAGGAGGCACGGATGACCACGGAGAGCACGGCCAGCATGCGGGCGCTGCACGATGCGCACGCACCCGCGCTCCAGCGCTACGCGCTGCGGCTGACGGGCGATCCGGCGCTCGCCGAGGACGTCGTGCAGGAGGCGCTGCTGCGGGCCTGGCGCTCGCCGGCGATCCTCGCCGAGGACGACGAGTCCGCCCGCCGCTGGCTGTTCACGGTCGTCCGGAACCTCGTGATCGACGACCGCCGCAGCGCCTGGCGCGGCCGCGAGACGCCGACGGACACGCTGCCCGAGGATCCCGTCGCCGACGCGTCCGACGCCATCATCGACCGCCTGCTCGTCGCCGAGGCGCTCGCGTCCCTCTCGGCCGAGCACCGCCGCGCGGTGGTCAGCTGCTACCACCTCGGCCGGACCGTCGTGGAGACCGCCGAACGGGAGGGCGTCCCACCCGGCACCATCAAGTCCCGCCTCCACTACGCGCTCAAGGCGCTCCGGCTCGCCCTGCAGGAACGAGGAGTCACCCGATGAACGATCGCGCCGACGACATCCACGAGTGGGATGCCGCGTACGTGCTCGGCAGCCTGAGCGCCACCGACCGCGCGCTCTTCGAGGCCCACCTCGAGGGCTGCGACGCGTGCATGCGCTCCCTCGCCGAGCTCTCCGGCCTGCCCGGCGTGCTGCGGCTGCTGCCCGCCGAGGACGCGCTCGCGCTCCTCGACGAGCCGGACGCGGCCGGCGCGGCCCCTGCCGCCGGTCCGGCTTCCGCGGATCCCGCCGCCGCCGCCGCGGCCGCGGGTGCCCGGTCCGGATCCGGGCACCGCGTGCCGCGTCGCCGCCGCCCGTCGCGATCCGCGCCCTTCTCGCTCCCGCTGTCCCGTCGCGCGGGGGCCTGGCTCCTCGCGGCCGCCGCGGTCGTGCTGCTCGTGGGCGGCGCCGGCCTCGGATCCGCTCTCCGGGCGGGCGTGAGCGCGCCCGTCGCGGGTCCCACCGCGACCGCCACCGCGACCCCGACGGCGGACACGGCCCTCCCCGCCGACGCCGTGAGCATGCGCTCCGAGTTCGACGACACCGTCACCGCCCAGCTCGCCGTCACGGCGAAGCCGTGGGGCACGCGCTTCGACTGGAGCTGCGCGTACGCGGGCGGCGGCGGCGGGCTCGGCGCCTACGACCTCGTCGCGATCGCCCAGGACGGCACCCGCACGGTCGTCGCCTCGTGGGGCGCGGGCGAGGCGGAGGCGACCCAGCTCGCGGCCACCTCGAGCATCCCCATCGACCGCATCCGCGAGGTCCAGATCACCCCCTCCGACTCCGACGTGGTGCTGGCCAGCCGCGACCTCTAGCCCACGCGCCGCCAGCTCGTGATAGCGTGCGCGCTATCAGTGGAGGTGGTGGTCATGTCCATCGGGCAGGTGATCCAGGCGGCGCGGCGTGCCAGCGGCCTGTCGCAGCGGGAGGTGAGCAGCATCTCGGGCGTCGCGCAATCGACCGTCTCGGACGTCGAGTCGGGGCGCCGCGTCCCGAGCGCCACGACCGTCGAGCGGCTCCTGCGGTCGACCGGCCATCAGCTCGTCGCCATACCGACACGGCGGTCGGATGCCGCCGCCGCCGCGGAGGGCATCGCTCGAAGTCTTGCTTCCCGGCGCGGCGATCACGCCGTGCGCCACTTCATCCAGCTCGCCGACGATCTCGCGGCCGAGCATGAGAGCGTCCGGTTCGCCCTCACGATCGCCGAGCCGGCGCCCACGGGTGCCGAGCACTGGGACGCAGCCGTCGCCGCCCTGGTCGAGCACCGACTCCAGGAGGAGGGGCTCCCCCTGCCCGCCTGGGTCCGCTCCGACGAGCGACGCCTGTCGGACGAATGGACCTTCGGCTCGGGCCGCTACGTCATCCCCGTGGATCGAGCTCGTGTACCGGCAGCCTTCCTGCGGCATGGCGTGCTCCTCGACGCCGACACCCTGGTGAGCGTCTAGGTGGCGGTGTTCGACAGGGGTGACCTCGAGTCGGGGCTGCGCGAGCTGGCGGCGCTCCTCCTGGAGCGGGGGACGACCGGGGACATGCAGGTCTTCGGGTAAGCGGCGTTGTCGCTCGGGTCCTTCGACCGTGACACCACCGCCGACATCGATGCGCGCATCCGCTTCGACGCGGACGTCACCGATCTGCTGCAGCTGATGGCTCGCAGGCGCGGATGGCAGGCTGACTGGCTGAACGACGCAGGCAAGGGCTTCCTCCCGCTGTACGGGCGCCCGGTCGAATGGCGCACCATCTTCGACCGGGACGGCGTGACGATCCGGCTGGCATCTGCGGAGGCCCTGCTCGCGATGAAGCTCGACGCGAATCGCCCGGGGCGCGATGACGAGGACATCGCGCAGCTCCTGGTCATCTGCGGTGTCGACTCCCTGGCCGGCGCGGAGGAGGTCTTCGAGGCCTACTACCCCGGGGACTGCATGACCGAGAGGGCGATGCGCATGGTGGACGCCATCCTCGACGGTGGGGTGCCGCCTCGCGGCGAGCTCCCGCCCGCGCCTCGTCTGGACGGTTGACCCGCGCTCCCACCGGATCGCCCCCTGGCGCGCCGCGCGCGCCGCGCCCTACCCTGGTGCCCTCCACACCCGAGGAAACGCGAGCAGGCGAGGATCCGATGAGCGACCCGGCAGCCCCGGCCGACGTGCCCGAGACGCCCGCCGTGAGCGAGGCCGACGCGGCCGTCGTCGCCGCCCGCTGGAAGCGCAACGCGACCCTCTTCCTCAGCGGCCAGACCGTCTCGCTGTTCGGCTCGATGCTCGTCCAGTACGCGGTCATGTGGTACGTCACCTTCGAGACCCGCTCGGGCTTCGCGATCGCGCTCTACGCCGTCGCCGCGTTCCTCCCGCAGGGCATCGTCTCGATCTTCGGCGGCACCCTCGCCGACCGCATGAACCGGCGCGTGCTCGTGATCATCTCCGACAGCACCATCGCGATCGTCACCCTCGCCCTCGCGCTGCTGATGATGAACGGAGTCACCGACCTCTGGATCATCCTGCTCGCGGTCGCCGTGCGCTCCGTCGGCGCGGGGTTCCAGACGCCCGCGGTGCAGGCGATGATCCCGCAGATCGTGCCGCCCGAGCAGCTGCTGCGGATCAACGGCATCTTCGGCACCATCCAGTCGGCCATGGCCCTGCTCGCGCCGGCCGCCGCGGGCGCGATCTTCGCCGCCTACGGCCTCGTGCCCCTGTTCTTCGTCGACGCGATCACGGCCGCCATCGGCATCGCGTTCCTGCTGTCGGTCGCCGTGCCGACGCTGGCGTCCATCGCCGACAAGACGACGAGCTACCGCGAGGACCTCGTCGAGGGCATGCGCTACATCGCCGGGAACCCGGTCGTGCGCTGGCTCCTCGTCGTCTTCGCGATCATCTTCCTGCTCACCGTGGCGCCGTCGTTCATCACGCCGCTGCTGGTCGCCCGCACCTACGGCACCGAGGTGTGGATGGTGACGGTGCTCGAGATCGCCTTCAGCGTCGGGATGCTCGGCGGCGGCGCGCTCGTGGCGACGCTGCTCGCGAAGGCCGACCGCATGACGCTCATCATCGTCAGCTGCTTCGGCTTCGCGATCTTCACCGCCGGCCTCGGCCTCAGCCCGAACCTCTGGGTGTTCTACGGCTTCATGTTCGCGATCGGCCTGTTCGTGCCGCTGTTCTCGGCGCCGTTCATGACGCTCGTGCAGGAGACGGTGCAGCCCGAGATGCACGGCCGCGTCTTCAGCTACGTCGGCATCGTCATGGCGCTCGCGACCCCCATCGGCGCGGTCGCGTTCGGCCCGCTCGCCGACGTGTTCAGCGTGCAGGCGCTGCTGGTCGCGGCCGGCATCATCACCGTGATCGTGATCTCCGTGGCCGTCTCGCTCCCGTCGGGCCGCGCCGCGATCCGGCTGGCCCGCGCGAAGAAGGCGGAGGCCGAGGCGGCGGATCCGGACGCGGCGCCCGATGCGGCGACGACGACGGACGCGGCTCGGACGGTCCCGGGCGCCTAGCCCTCCCCGCGCGCGCCGCCCCGGTCCACGGGCGCGCTCGTGTCCGCATCGTCCACATGGGCGGCGGCGTCGCGTGCCATGTCGGCCTTCTGCGTGCGACGCGCGAGCACGATCACCACGGCCAGGAGGATCAGCGCCGCAGCTCCCAGCACGACATGACCGCTCCGGAGGAGGGCGAGCCCGCCGAACAGGAGGACGGGCAGGGCGAGGAGGTACGGCAGGCGGGCGTCCATGCGCTCAGCCTGGCAGGTCGGATCGCGGAGCCGTCGGGGCGCGACCGGCCAGCTCCTCCGCGTAGGCGGCGACGGCGCGACCGTAGCCGGGCAGCGTCGGCGCGAGCCGGCGGAGGGCGACGGCGAGCGCCTCCGTCGGCCGGCCCGCGTCGTGCAGCGCGAGCGCGAGGAAGGCTTCGCGTCCGGCCGCGTCCGCGTCGTCGGGCAGGGCCTCGAGCAGGGCGACCGCCTCCGCGGGCTCGCCGACGTTCCGGAGCGAGCTGGCGAGCTGGATCACCGCGGACGGCCGGTGCTCCGGATCCAACCCGCCGTCGAGCGCCGCCCGGTACAGCGGCACGGCCTCCGCCTCGCGCCCCACGAGGTCGTGCGCGCACGCCAGCTCGAAGAGCGCGCGCGGATCCCCGTCGGGCCGCTCGGCGACCAGCGCCCGCATCCCGGCGATCGTCTCCTCCGCGCGCTCGTCGTCGGCGCTCGCCCAGAAGGCGGCGACCCGGTCGTCCCAGTCGTCGTGGTCCATGCCCTGAGCCTGGCAGGGTCGCGCGCCGCCAGGCCGGCGACGCGGACGCCAGCGCGTCCGTGGCGCGGCGCCTCGGGGAGGGGGCATCGTCGCCACACGATGGAGGAGACCGGACATGGCGGATCCGGTAGGGCGGCGGGCCGAGGCGAGGTGGATCCGGAAACGGGCGACGGCCCCGTCGGCGATGCCGACGGGGCCGTGCGGGGAGGAGCGGAGCTGCACGACTCGGGCGCTGCCCCGTTCCGGGCCGCTGGTGTCAGCGGGCGATGGTCGTTCTCTACTGCTTCTTGAAGCCCCAGTGGTGCACGTAGTAGGTCCGCGACCCCGAGCCGTCGATGTCGCCGCGGGCGTTGGCAACGGGCGACATGCAGTGGGTGTCCGTATAGCCCTGGGCCGAGTACGTCCTGTCGAGCGGAAGATACAGGGTCGCCGTGGTACCTCCCTCGCCAGGCGTGGCGCAAGGCGACCATCCCCCTTCGGGCTCGGCGACGCGGACGGACTTCACGCCGTCCCTCAGACGGAAGAATATGGTTCCCCACCCTTGGTCGGGGTTGAAGGACGGGGCGGCAGTGGCAGGCAGGGCGCCGGCGCCCACGGAGAGCGCAGCGGTCGTCAGCAAGGCGCCGACGATCTTCGTTCGGGTGCTTCGGTTGAGCAGGGGCATGGTGAGCCTTCCTCGTCGTGGGGAGACCCGGCGCTGGTGACGTCGGGTGCGTCCCGCGGGTGAGCTCCGAAAGCTAGCGGGACCGCGGGCGGCGCAGCCGGCTTCGTCCCCAGGCGGTCGTCTGACGTGCGGCGGGCGCGCGCCGGGCTCGCGGGGCTCCGCGTCCGTCGTGGGCCGGCTCGCGCATCGCCGGGCCCCGGTCAGCGGCGGTGGGGCGGGGGCGCCGTGGTGGCGCGGCGCACGAGGCGCGTCGGCAGCTGCACCCGCATGGCGTCGGGCTCCGTGCCGCCCATGAGCGACATGAGCAGGTCCACCGCGGTCGTGCCGAGGCGCTGCATCGGCTGGCGGATGGTGGTGAGCGGCGGCGTCATCTGCGACGCCTCGGGGATGTCGTCGAAGCCGATCACGGAGAGGTCCTCGGGCACGCGGATGAGGAGCTCCGCCGCCACCTGCAGGATCGCGATGCCCGAGAGGTCGTTCGCGGCGAAGATCGCCGTCGGCCGGTCCGGCATGGAGAGCATCGCGCGCGCCGGCTCCCGCGCGGGGGCCGTGAGGAAGAACCCGGAGCGCACGAGCGCCGGGTCGAACGCGATCCCCGCCTCCTGGAGCGCCCGCCGGTAGCCGGCCTCGCGGAGGCTCGCGGAGCGGAGGTCGGGGCGGCCCGCCAGGAACCCGATCCGCCGGTGGCCGAGCTCGAGGAGGTGCCGGGTCGCCTGGAGCGCGCCGCCGAGGCTGTCCGACTCGACGCTCGGCAGGTCGGCGGGCCCCGTGTGCGGGTCGATCGACACGACGGGGATCTCCGTGGAGGCGGTCACGACGGTGGGGGTGACCATGATCGCGCCGTCGATGAGGGTGCCGCTCAGTCGGCTGAGCGACCGGCGCTCCCAGCCCGCGCCGTCGGACTGGCGGGAGCCGCTGTAGGCGAGCAGGTCGTAGCGGGACCTGCGGAGCGCGGCGCCCACGCCCTTCAGGATCTCGGCGCTGAACGGCTCGAAGTCCGCCACGAGCACGCCGATCACGCCCGTGCGGTGGGAGCGCATGCTGCTCGCGACGAGGCTCGACTCGTAACCGAGGCGCTCCACGACCTCCATCACGCGCTTCGAGGTGTCCGCCGAGATGCCGTAGCGCCCGTTCACCGCCTTGGACACGGTCGACACCGAGACGCCGGCGGCAGCGGCGACGTCGTGGATGGTGGGGCGGCGGGACATGGACAGGACCCTACGCCTGGGAAAAGGATTTCGAAAACGTTTGACGAAGATCGGAGGGCGACTGAGACTGGCCCGACCGGCCCCGCGTCACGACGCAGCGACGACGCGACGACGCGACAGGGGGACCGGTCCGGGCCCCACCACAGCACCAGGCACGCGGCCCGTGCACGACACCCCCGACACCCGCCAGGGTGCGCTCAAAGAAGAGACAGGTAGGACGACATGAAGGCACGGAAGATCCTCACGGGATCCGCGGCCCTGCTCGTGGGGGCTCTCGCCCTCACCGGCTGCAGCGGCGGCTCCGGCAGCAGCGACGACGGCGGCCCCGTCGAGATGACGCTCTGGCACAACTCCACCACCGGCCCGGGCAAGGAGTTCTGGGACAAGACCACGGCCGACTTCAACGCCGCGAACGCCGGCGTCACGATCACGCCGACGTCGATCCAGAACGAGGACCTCGACGGCAAGCTCCAGACGGCGCTCAACTCCGGCGACGCCCCCGACGTCTTCCTGCAGCGCGGTGGCGGCAAGCTCGCCGCCTCGGTCGCCGCGGGCCAGATCATGGACATCACCGACGGCATCTCCGCCACCGCCAAGGAGGAGATCTCCGCGGGCTCGTTCGAGGCCAACACGATCGACGGCAAGGCCTACGCCATGCCCGTCGCCGTGCTCCCCAGCGGCATCTTCTACAGCCAGGACCTCTTCACGGCGGCCGGCATCACGGAGAACCCGACGACGATGGACGAGCTGAACGCGGCCGTCGACAAGCTGAAGGCCACGGGCGTCGCGCCCATCGCGCTCGGCGGCAAGGACGCCTGGCCCGCCGCGCACTGGTACTTCAACTTCGCGCTCCGCGAGTGCAGCTCCGACACGCTCGAGAAGGCCGCGAAGGACAAGGACTTCAGCGACGACTGCTGGATCAAGGCGGGCGACGACCTCACGGACCTCGTGGGCACGGATCCCTTCAACGAGGGCTTCCTCACCACCGCGGCGCAGCAGGGCGCCGGCAGCTCAGCGGGCCTCATCGCCAACAAGCAGGCGGCCATGGAGCTCATGGGCGCCTGGAACCCCGGCGTGATCGCGGGCCTGACCCCCGACCAGAAGCCGCTCGCGGACCTCTCCTGGTTCCCCTTCCCCGAGATCGAGGGCGGCAAGGGCGAGCCCGGCTCCATCATGGGCGGCATCGACGGCTACTCCTGCTCCGCGCAGGCGCCGAAGGAGTGCGTCGACTTCCTCAACTACATCGCCACGTCGGACGTGCAGAAGGAGTACTACGCGGCCTTCAACGCCCCGCCCGTGAACACGACGTCGCAGGAGGCGGTCACCGAGCCGTACCTCCAGGAGATCCTCGCGGCGTACAACGACGCCCCGTACGTCTCCCAGTGGCTCGACACGGTCTACGGCCTGAACGTCGGCAACGCCATGAACGTCGGCGTGGTCGAGCTCATGGCGGGCGACGGCAGCCCGGAGAAGCTCGTCCAGACCGTCGGCGACGCGGCCAAGAAGGCCTAGGCGACCCGACATGCCACTCCGCGAGAGCTCGCTCGACGAGCAGCGTCCCGCGGCTGATCCTGCACACCCCGAGGGCGGCGTCGTGACGACGCCGCCCTCGGCGGTGAAGGGTCGACGCCGCGGCCTGGGTTGGTCCGGGCGCCTCGAGGTCCTGATCCTCGTGGGCCCGGCCCTCCTCTTCTTCGTGGGCTTCGTCATCTACCCCGTGGTGATGGCGGCCTACTACGGCTTCTTCAGCTGGCAGGGCTTCGGCCCGCCCACGGTCTTCGTGGGCTTCCGGAACTACATCACGATCATCCAGGACCCCGCGTTCCACGAGGCCCTGATGCACAACGCGGTCATCGTGATCCTGTCGCTCGTGCTGCAGGGCCCGGTCGCGATCCTCGTGGCGCTGCTGCTCAACAGGAAGCTGCGCGGCCAGTCGATCATCCGCGTGCTGATCTTCGTCCCGTACGTGATCTCCGAGGTCGTCGTCGGCACCGGCTGGAGCCTCATGCTCCAGGGCTCCGGCGCGCTCAACGGCTTCCTCGCGAACATCGGCCTGGCGGACCTCCAGCAGGACTGGCTGGCGAACCCGGACATCGCGATCTGGTCGCTCATGACGATCATCACGTGGAAGTACATCGGCTTCGCGGTGATCCTCTTCCTCGCGGGCCTCCAGGGCATCCCCGAGGAGCTCTCCGAGGCGGCGGCCATCGACGGCGCGTCGTACTGGCAGATCCAGCGGCGCATCACGCTGCCGCTGCTCGCGCCGACGCTGCGCATCTGGGCGTTCCTGTCGATCATCGGCTCGCTGCAGCTGTTCGACCTCGTCTACATCATCTGGGGCCAGTACATCTCGGCCACCGCGGGCACCTCGACCATGGCCACGTACCTCGTGGCGAACGGGCGCGGATCCGGCAACTACGGGTACGGCAACGCCGTCGCCGTGGTGCTGTTCCTCATCTCCCTGGTCGTCGCGCTCGTCTACCAGCGGTTCGTGCTCAACCGCGACACCGCCGGCGCCCTCACGGGTGCAGGAAGGAAGGCGAAGAAGTGACCGTCGCCACCGCAGCTCCGCGCAACGCGGATCTGGATCCCACCTACTCGGCCAAGGCGCCGAAGCCCAAGCGGGCGAAGACGCCGGGGCAGGGCAACAACCCGATCCCGTACCTCGTCGCGGTCGTGCTCATCGCCCTGATGCTGACGCCGGTGGCGTACATCATCCTCGGCGGGTTCCGCACGAACGCGCAGATCACGACCGACCCGGCAGGCTTCCCGTCGCCGTGGCAGATCCAGAACTACCTCGACGTCCTCACGGGCTCGCTGTTCTGGCGGCAGGTGGGCAACTCGCTCATCGCGGCGCTCGGCACCACGCTCGGCGCGGTCGTGCTCGGCCTGATGGCGAGCTACGTGCTGGCCCGGTACACGTTCTTCGGCCGGGGGGCGCTCTACGCGGTCTTCGCGTCGGGCCTCATGTTCCCCATCACGGTGGCCATCACGCCGCTGTACACATCGTGATCCGGTCGCTCGGCCTCACGAACTCGCTGCCGGGGATCATCCTCCCGCAGATCGCGTTCGCGCTGCCGACGACGATCATCATCCTGGTGCCGTTCCTCCGGGCGATCCCGGACGAGATCCAGGAGGCCGCGTTCATCGACGGGTGCAGCCGACTCGGGTTCTTCTTCCGGATGGTCGTGCGGCTGTCGATGCCGGGCGTCATCACGGTCGGGATCCTCGCGTTCATCGGCAGCTGGAACAGCTACCTGCTGCCGCTGTTCATCCTCAGCGACGCGTCGGCGTACACGCTGCCGCTCGGCGTGCAGTCGTTCTCGTCGCAGTACTCGGTCGACACGGCCAAGGTGCTCGCGTTCACGTCGCTGTCGATGATCCCCGCGCTCATCTTCTTCTCCATCTTCGAGCGCCGCATCGTCGGCGGCCTCACCGGCGCGGTGAAGGGGTGACCGGGGCGGAGACGGCCCCCGGCGCCGTCGCGCTGCCCGAGGTGTCGGACCGCGTGCGCGAGCTGCACGCGCGGATGACCCTCGAGGAGAAGCTCGCGCAGATCGTCGGCTACTGGGTCGACCAGGGCGGCGAGGTCGTCGCGCCCATGCAGGGCGAGATGGCCACGACCGGCCGCTACGAGGAGGCGACCGAGCACGGCCTCGGGCACCTCACCCGCGTGTACGGCACGCGTCCCGTGGATCCGGTCGAGCGCGCGTCCTGGCTGTGGGCTGAGCAGAGGCGCCTGCAGACGGAGACGCGGCTCGGGATCCCGGCGCTCGTGCACGAGGAGTGCCTCACCGGGCTCGCCGCGTGGCAGGCCGCGACCTTCCCCACGCCGCTCGCGTGGGGCGCGTCCTTCGACCCGGGCCTCGTGGAGGAGATGGCGGGGCTCATCGGCGGGTCGATGAAGGAGCTCGGCGTGCACCAGGGCCTCGCGCCCGTGCTCGACGTGATCCGCGACGCCCGCTGGGGCCGCGTGGACGAGTGCATCGCCGAGGACCCGTACGTGGTCGGCACCATCGGCACGGCGTACGTGAGGGGCCTGCAGTCCGCGGGGATCCACGCGACGCTCAAGCACTTCGTCGGCTACTCGGTCTCGCAGTCCGGACGCAACCACGCGCCCGCGCACGTGGGCCCGCGCTTCGTGGAGGACGTGCTGCTGCCGCCCTTCGAGATGGCGGTGCTCGACGGCGGGGTGCGCTCGGTCATGAACTCGTACGCCGAGATCGACGGCGCGCCCGTCGGCGCGACGCCCGAGTACCTCACCGACATCCTGCGCGGCCGCTGGGGCTTCGACGGCGTCGTGGTCTCCGACTACTTCTCCGTCGCGTTCCTCCAGGTGATGCACGCCGTCGCGGGCGACCGCGGCGAGGCGGCCGAGCTCGCGCTCGCCGCCGGCATCGACGTGGAGCTGCCCACCGGCGACGCGTACCTCGCGCCGCTGGCGGAGCGGATCCGCGCCGGGCTCGCCGACGAGTCGCTCGTCGACCGCGCGGTGCTCCGCGTGCTCGACGAGAAGGAGGAGCTGGGCCTCCTCGACGCGACGTTCGACGAGCCGCCCGCGCACATCGACCTCGACACCCCGGCCCACCGGGACGTCGCGCGTCGCCTCGCGGAGGAGTCCGTGGTGCTGCTCGCGAACGACGGCACGCTGCCGCTCGCGTCAGCGGACCGTCCGGCTCCCGGGCGCATCGCGCTGATCGGCCCCAACGCCGACAGCGCCGAGGCGCTCATGGGCTGCTACTCGTTCGCGAACCACGTGCTCGCGCACCACCCGGGCACGCCGCTCGGGTTCGAGATCCCGACCGTCGCCGAGGCCCTGCGCCTCGAGCTGCCCGACAGCGAGCTGGTTCTCGTCGAGGGCGCCGACGTGGAGGGCGACGACCGTTCCGGCTTCGACGCCGCGGTGGACGCCGCGCGCGGTGCGGACCTCGCGGTCGTGGTCGTCGGCGACCGGGCGGGCCTCTTCGGCCGTGGCACGGTCGGCGAGGGCAACGACGTCGAGAGCCTCGACCTCCCGGGCGTCCAGCGCGAGCTGGTCGAGGCCGTGCGCGCCACCGGGACCCCCGTGGTCCTGGTGCTGCTCACCGGCCGGCCGTACGCGGTGGCCTGGGCGATCGAGGGCGCGGATGCCCCGGCCGCCGTCCTGCAGGCGTTCTTCCCGGGCGAGGAGGGCGGATCCGCGATCGCGGGCGTCCTCTCCGGCCGGGTGTCGCCGTCGGGCCGCCTGCCGGTGTCGCTCCCGCGGTCCGCGGGCGCGCAGCCGTTCTCGTACCTGCACCCGATCCTCGGGGGCCCCTCGGAGGTGACGAGCGCGGATCCCACGCCCGTCCTCCCGTTCGGGCACGGCCTGTCGTACACGACCTTCGCGCGCACCGGCCTCACGGTCGGGTCGCCGGAGGTCACGGCGGGGGAGTCGTTCACGGCGACCGTCGAGGTCCGCAACACGGGCGACCGCGACGGCACCGACGTCGTGCAGCTCTACGCCCGCGACGTGCAGGGGAGCGTCACGCGGCCCGTCGCGCAGCTGCTCGGCTACCTGCGGCTGGACCTCGCGGCCGGCGAGACGGCGGAGGTCACCTTCACGGTGCCCACGTCGCGCCTCGCCTTCACCGACCTGCGGTACCGCCGCATCGTCGAGCCGGGCGCGGTCGAGCTGTGGGTCGGCCCGTCGAGCGCGGTGAAGGAGACGGGGACCGCGATCGCGATCACCGGATCCGTGCACCACGTCACGACCGCGGACGAGCGGTACGTGCGGACGTCCGTCGCGCCGGTCACCGCGTCGGAGCGGGTGCTCGAGCCGAGCTGATCCCGCCCGCACGACGGAGCCCCGGCCGCCGCGTCCTCGAGACGCGGCGGCCGGGGCTCCGTCGTGCGCGGCTCCGTCGTGCGGGGCTCAGCCGCGGGCGAGGTGGTCGCGCACCGACTCGGGCGCGCGGCCGAGGAGGTCGGCGAGGAGCGGATCCGTGCCCGCGAAGAACCCGCCGGCCGCCGCCTGGGGGAGGCCGAGGAGGAAGCGCGCGACGGGCTCGGGGGTGCCGACGGCGACGAGGCCGGCGATCCAGTCCTCGGGGTCGACGATCTCGAGGCGGACCTCGCGACCGGCGAGCTCGGACGCCTGCTCCGCGACCTCCGCCATGGTCGGGGCCGCGGACGCGGTGAGGGTGACGGGGCCGTCGAGCGGTGCGTCCGCGAGCAGGATCCGGGCGGCGCCCTCGGCGGCGTCGGCGCGCGAGGTCCACGACACGGGGCCGTCGGCCGGCACGCGGATGACGCCCGTCTCGCGCCATGCGCCGAGCAGCAGGTCGATGCTGTGCAGGTAGAACCCGTTGCGGAGCGCCGTCCACGGGGTGCCGGAGTCGGCCAGGATCCGCTCGGTGGCGATGTGGTCGCGGGCCGGGGCGAAGGGGGAGTCGGGCGCGGCGCCCTGGTGGCTCGTGTACAGGATCCGGCCGGCTCCCGCGGTGACGGCCGCCTCGATCGCCGTGCGGTGCAGGGCGACGGCGTCCGCCCGCGGGTCGCTGGAGGAGACGAGCAGGAGCTGGTCGGCGCCGGCGAAGGCGGCGGGCAGGGAGGCGGGGTCGGCGTAGTCGCCGCGGCGGACCTCGACGCCGCGGTCGGCGAACGACCGCGCCGCCCGGGGGTCGCGGGCGACGACGGCGAGCTCGGCCGCGGGGAGACGCTCGAGCAGGTGCTCGGCGGTAGCGCCGTTGAGCGCGCCGGTGGCTCCGGTGATGACGATCATGGATGTGCCTCTCGTGTTATCAGTGGTAACACCCAGAACGTAGCACGGGAAGCAATGCGCTAACACTCGTGCGTTATCGTCGTTCCATGCCCGCCGAGACCACCGCACCCGTCGACCCGCGTCCCGGCACGCGCGACCGCATCGTGGACGTCGCCGCCGACCTGCTCCGCGCCCAGGGGCGCACGGCCGTCACGACGCGCGCGGTCGCGGAGGCCGCCGGCGTGCAGGCGCCCACGATCTACCGGCTGTTCGGCGACAAGGAGGGCCTCCTCGACGCCGTCGCCGAGAGCGAGATGACGCGGTTCTCCGCCCGCAAGGCCGTCGCGATCCGTGCCGCCGCGGAGGGCGCGGTCGACGCCGTCGAGGACCTCCGGACGGGCTGGGACGCGACCATCGCCTTCGCCCTCGACAACCCGGAGCTGTACGCGCTGATGAGCGATCCGGCCCGGGGACCCGGCTCGCCCGCCGTGCGCGCCGGCATCGCGCTGCTCGAGGAGCGCGTGCACCGCGTCGCGCTCGCGGGGCGCCTGCGGGTGGCGGAGTCGACGGCGGTCGAGCTGATCCACGCGGCCGCCACCGGCGCTCTCCTCGCGACCATCCGCCGGCCGGCCGCCGAGCGCGACCGCCTCCTCGTCGATGCCATGTGGGAGGCGGTGCAGGAGCGGATCCTCACGCCCCACGGGGGCACGCCGCCTTCACGCACGCGCGCCCGGCACGAGCCCGGCCTCGTCGAGCGGGCCGTGGCTCTGCGGGCGCACGTGGCGGACGCGGACCGGCTGACCGCCGGCGAGCGCGCGCTCCTCGCCGAGTGGCTGGACCGGATCTCCGCGGGCTGACCGCGACGCGGGTCCGCGCCCTCACGTGCATCAGCGCGTGTCAGGCCCCCGCCGCCTCCACGGGCGCCGTCGTCAGCGCCTGCAGGCCCGTGACGCGCAGGAGGTCGAGCCGGGCCTCGTCGGTGCTGCCGGGATCCGCCGTGTAGACGACGATGCGGAGGTCGCTGCCCGGCACCGTGAGCACGTCGCAGTCGATGGTGATCGGCCCGACCGGCGTGCTCGTGACGGTCTTGCGGCTCGACCGGTGCTCGGCGACGCGCGCCTCCGCCCATCGCGCCTCGAACGCGGGCGCCTCCGCGCGGAGCCGGGCCACCAGCTGGGCGAGCGCCCGGTCGGCGGGGTAGCGGCCGACGGCCGTGCGGAGGTCCGCCGCCAGGTCGCGCGCGAACTCCTCCTCGTGCACGTCGTCGAAGTCGGTGCCGTCGTGACCCTGGGTGAAGTGGGTCCAGACGAGGTTGCGGTCCCAGCCGGTGCGGTCCGACGGATCCCCGTTGATCGCGGCCCACAGCGGGTTCCAGAGGACCAGGTCGTGCGTGGCCGTGAACACCGCGAGGGGCACGTCGCCCAGCCGGTCGAGGATCCGGTGCACGCCCGGCGGGATGTGGCGCGGCACCTCGCCGCGGCTCGGAGGTGCGACGCCCGCGACGCGGTGGAGGTGGTCGGTCTCGCGCTCGGTGAGGCGGAGGGCGCGGGCGAGCGCGCCGAGCATCTGGGGCGACGGGTTCGCGGCCCTGCCCTGCTCGAGCCGCACGACGTAGTCGACGCTCACGCCCGCGAGCGCGGCGAGCTCCTCGCGGCGGAGGCCCGCGGTGCGGCGGTGCGGTCCCGCGGGCAGGCCCACGTCCGCCGGCTGCACGCGCTCACGCCAGGAGCGGAGGACGTCCGCGAATTCGGTCATGGGTCCATCCTGCGCGATGCCCGCCGGATCACCCTGGTACCCGCGGTCCCCCTGTCGACCGGTGCCTGGGCGACGACGCGGGCGGGCTGCAGGCTCGACACATGACCACCACACTGATCACCGGATCCAACCGCGGCCTCGGCCTCGAGACCGCCCGCCGCCTCGTCGAGGCCGGCCACACCGTCTACGCCGGCATGCGCGACACCGCCGACGGCGACGCCGCCCGCGCCATCGGCGCCCACCCCGTCCAGCTCGACGTCGACGACCAGGCGAGCGTCGACCGCGCCCTGGCGTCGCTGCCGGAGCTGGACGTGCTCGTCAACAACGCCGGCATCCTCGGCACGGCGCAGGGCGTCGACGACCTGACCCCGGAGGCGATGCTCGCCGTGCTGCGGACGAACGTCGTCGCCGTGGTGCGGGTCACGCAGGCGGCGCTGCCGCTCCTGCGGGCATCCGCCGCGCCCGTCATCGTGAACGTCGCCTCGGGCGTCGGCTGGCCGCGCGCCCTCCGCGGCGAGGGCACCGACGAGAGCCACGTGCTCACGATCCCGTACGCCACGTCGAAGGCCGCGGTGATCACCGCCACCGTGCAGTACGCGAAGAACCTGCCGGGCTTCCGCGTGAACGCGAGCGATCCCGGCTACACCGCGACCGAGTTCAACGGCAACACGGGCCACCAGACGGTGACCGAGGGCACCGACGCGACCGTCGCGCTGGCGCTGGTCGGACCCGACGGCCCCACGGGCGAGTTCCACAGCCGCCACGGGCGCATCGAGTACTGACGCGCGTCGGGGTCGGAGGGCGGCCGCGGCTCGGCCTCAGTCGAGCACCGCGGTCGCCTCCACCTCCACGAGCACGTCCGGCTCGAACAGGATCTCCACGCCGATGAGCGACGCGGGCGGCATCGGGCTCGGCATCCCGAGCTCGGCGGCCACCGACTCGACGCCCGCCAGGAAGGCGCCCATCCGGTCGGGCGTCCAGCCGGTCACATAGAAGGTGAGACGCACGACGTCGCCGAAGCCGGCCCCCGCGCTCGCGAGCCCGGCGTGCGCGTTCCGGAGGGCGTGCGCGACCTGGCCCGCGAGGTCGCCCGGCGCCACCGGGGATCCGTCGGCCGTGCGCGCGATCTGGCCGGACACGTGCACCTGGCGGGACCCCGTCGCGACGGCGACGTGGTGGTAGGGGACCGGCTGCATCAGGCCGGCGGGGGAGGAGAGGTGGACGGGCATGGGGCTCCTTGCGTCGGTTCCGGCCGCGGATCGAGCCGGTATCTCCTGGATACCGGGTACCCGGCGGTCGCTTCCACGAGACTGGGTGTCGTGACGGATACCGCGGAGCCCACGCACGACCACGCCGTGCACGACCCCGACGACCGCTTCGCCATCGCCAGGCCGCACCGCGAGCTCCTCGACCAGGTGCTCGACCGGTGGTCGCTCGAGGTCCTCGACCTGCTCTGCGAGCGGCCGCGCCGGTTCTCCGAGCTCCGCCGCGCGATCCCCGCGGTCACCCAGAAGTCGCTCACCGCGACCCTGCGCCGGCTCGAGCGGAACGGCATCGTCGAGCGCGTCGTGCTGAGCACCCGGCCCGTCGCGGTCGAGTACCGCATCACGCCGCTCGGCAAGACCCTGCGCGCGCCCGTCGAGGCGCTCCTCGCCTGGGCCGCCGAGCACATGCCGCGCATCGAGGCGGCCCGCGAGCGGTACGACGACGCGGTCGACTGACGACGGATCCCCCTCCCACCAGGTCGCCGCTGCCCGGTACCGTCGGAGCGTGACCTGGCCCGCACTCCACATCACCCGTTCCATCGAGGCCGACGTGGCCTCCGTCGTCGCCGTGGCGGGGGATCCCGCGCGGCTGCCCGAGTGGGCGGCGGGCGTCAGCTCGGGGATCCGGCTGGAGGACGGGCGCTGGCTGGCGGACTCGCCGATGGGCGCCGTCGAGATCGCGTTCACGGGGCCGCGCGAGCTCGGGATCCTCGACCACGACGTGACCCTCCCCGACGGCACGGTGGTCCGCAACCCGCTGCGGGTCCTCCCGAACGACGACGGCAGCGAGGTCGTCTTCACGCTCTTCCGGCGGCCGGGCGTCTCCGAGGAGGCGTTCGCGGAAGACGCGGCGCTCGTCGCGGCGGACCTCGACCGGCTCGCGGCGCTGGTCGCCCGCGGCTGAGGTCAAGCCGCCGCCGCACCGCCACACTGGACCCATGAGCACCGCCGCCGACGCCCTCGCCCGCCTCGTCGAGGGGATCGACCGCGAGCGGCTCGGCGCGTACGGCGTCGTCGTGCGGATCGGCGACGACGAGGTCGCGCACCGCTGGCGCAGCGACGACCGCGAGAACGTGTACTCGGTCTCGAAGGGCGTGTGCGCGCTCGCCGTGGGCATCGCCGTCGACGCGGGGATCCTCCGGCTCGACACGCGCGTCCCCGAGCTGCTCCCCGACCTCGACCTCGGCGACGGCGTGGCGGAGGTCACCGTCGAGCGCCTCCTCACCATGACCAGCGGCATCGACCTCGCCTGGTTCGGCGACCAGCCCGTGCCCGGCCCCGACCTCGCGCAGGCGATGCTGGGGCTGCCCGCGCGCGACCGCGCCTTCCGCTACAGCGACGCGAGCCCCTACGTCGCCATGCGGATGCTCGCCGCCGCGGTCGGCGACGTCCGCGACTGGCTGCTCCCGCGACTGTTCGCACCGCTCGGCATCGGGAACCCGCAGTGGCACCGCTGCCCGCTCGGCTTCGTGGTGGGCGGCAGCGGCCTGGAGCTCCGCACCGGCGAGCTCGCGTGCATCGGACGGCTGCTCCGCGACCGCGGCGCGTGGGAGGGCCGGCAGCTCGTGAGCGCGGAGTGGATCGACCGGATGCACGCGAGCTGGGTCGACACCGGCCACGACGATCCACGGGCGCCGTTCGCCCGCTACGGCCTCGCGACCTGGGACGGCCCCGGCGACGCCTGGCGCCTCGACGGCCGCTACGGCCAGTACGTGCTGGTGGACGGATCGCGCGACGCGGTCATCACCATCACGGCGCACGAGGAGGAGCGCGACCACCTGCTCGCGGAGCTGGCGGTCGCGGCCGTCGCGGACGCGGTGCCCGCCGAGCCCGTCGTCAGCTGACCGGCGCCGCCAGCGGATCCGGCGCCCGGCGCGTGCGCCCTTCGTCGGTGACGACGGCGAACCCCTCCCGCGCCCAGTACTCGAAGCCGCCGATCAGCTCCTGCACGCGCGTGTAGCCGAGCATCGCCAGCGCGAGGGCGGCGCGCGTGCTGCCGTTGCACCCCGGCCCCCAGCAGTAGACGACGATGCGCGCGTCCGGGTCGGGCAGCTCGGCGGCGGCACGCGCGGCGATCTCGGCGCCGGGGAGGTGGAGGGCCCCCGGGATCCGCCCCTGGCGCCACGACGCCTCGGATCGCACGTCCACCACGAGCGGCCCGGCGCCGCTCGCGCGGTCCGCGGCGAGGTCGGCGGGGTCGGTCTCGTAGGTCAGCTTGGCGGTGAGGAAGTCCACGGCGGAGAGGGTCGTCTGCATGCCTCCATCGAAGCGGCCGGGCTGCCCCGCGAGGAAGGGGCGACGCCCGGCATGCGGGTCGTCCGGCCGCGGATCGCCCGGTAGGTTCTGGCCCATGCCGACGAATCCCCCGCTGACCCTCGACGCCACCGATCACGCGATCATCGCCGAGCTCCAGGGCGACGGCCGGATGAGCGTCGCGCAGCTCGGCCGGGCGGTGTCGCTGTCGGCGAGCGCGACCGCCGAGCGGGTGCGCCGGCTCACGGACGCGGGCATCATCACCGGCTACTCCATCACGGTGGATCCCGAGGCGCTCGGCTGGGCCGTGACCGCGTTCGTGCGGCTCGCGTATCCGTCGGGCGACTACCGGCCGTTCCACGCGCTGGTCGCGGAGCTGCCGGAGATCGTCGAGGCGCACCACGTCACGGGCGCCGACTGCTTCATCGTCAAGGTCCACGCCCGGTCGATGCGCGACCTCGAGCGCATCACGGGCCGTCTCGCCGTCCTCGGCGGGATCACCACCCACGTCGTGTACTCGAGCCCGGTGCCGGGGCGGCACGTGGGGCCGGCGTGACGAAGGACTCGAGCCGCCGCAGGCGGTTGATAACATTACCAAGATGGTGACCGCCTGATAACATTACCGCCATGCGCGATGCCACGGACAATCCGTTCAGCCCCGGCTCGGACACGGTCCCGGAGATCTGGGCGGGCCGCACGGAGCAGCTCAGCGACTGGCGCGACGTGGTCCGTCCTCGACTGCTCCGCGGCCTGCCCGAGCGCGGGCGCACGGTGCTCGGGGAGCCCGGTCTCGGCAAGTCCTCGCTTGTGCGGCGCATCGCCCAGATGGCGGCTCGCGACGGGGACTGGGTCACGCCGCAGCTCCGCATCCCCCTCGGCGCCGATCCGCTGAAGCCGGTCGCGGCCGCCGTGCTGGAGCTCGCGCGTGCCGCGGGCCTCCCTGCTGCGCGGGAGAAGCGGATCCGGGAGGCCATCGCCCGGGTGGAGACGGTCGCAGCCGCCGGGGTGTCGCTCACGGTGCGCGGATCCGAGCGGAGCGGCCCCGAGCCGTACACGGCGTTGACCGCCCTGCTCGTCGAGGTGGGTCGGGCGGCGATGCGGCACGACCGGGTCGCGCTGGTGCACGTCGACGAGGTGCAGAACCTCACCGACGAGCGGACGCTCTCCCAGCTGCTCATCGCCCTCGGTGACGCCCTCACGCACGAGGAGGAGGTCGCGATCCCGGGTGGCGGTCACGTGCGCCGATCCCTGCCCATCGCGGTGTACCTCACGGGCCTGCCGGACTTCGAGGACCGGGCGGGTGCCCACAAGGGCGCCACCTTCGCGCGGCGCTTCCGCACGACCGTCCTCACCGCCATCGACGACGAGGACATCCGGGCCGCGCTGCAGGACTTCGTGGTGCCCGGCTGGGAGGTGGCGGACGGATCCGGCCGCACCCGCCGGGTCCGCATGGACCAGGCCGCCGCCGCCGCCGTCGTCGACCTGTGCCGCGGGGAGCCGTTCCTCTTCCAGCTGGCCGGGGAGCGTGCCTGGTACGCCGGGTCCGGCCCCACGATCACCCGCGATGAGGTCCACGCGGGCTGGCGGGGCGCGGAGCGCGAGGCCGCTGCGCACGTGGAGCGGATCCTCGAGCGGCTCCCTCCTGGGGAGCGTGCCTTCGTGGAGGCGATGGCGGCGCTGCCCCCCGCCGAGCGCACGCTCACGCGCATCGCGAAGGAGCTCGGCCGATCGAAGGCGGCGGAGGTCGGCACGACGGCCCAGCGCCTGGACACGGTCCGCGGGATCATCGACCGCGGCACGTCCTACGGCTTCCGCCACCGCGCGATCGAGGCCCACCTGACCAGCGGCTGGCCGCGGATCGGATGAGACGTCAGCTCGGCGTGCTGCGCGGTCGTCCGCCGATGACCCACCCGCTGAGGGCCACCACCTCCGCCGCGATCTCCGCCACCGTCCGGCCGTCGGTGGCCACGCGGTGCACCGCGTCCGGCGCGCCCGCCGCGAGGCGCGGCGCCGCGGCCGCGCTGCGCTGCACCGCCTCGGCCAGCCCCGACCCGATCTCGCGCGCGGCGAGGCGCCCGGCCGCGGTCGCGTCGTCGGCCGTGAGCAGCACGGCGACCGCGTCGACCTCGCCGCCGAGCGCAGCCGTGAGGGCCGGCAGCTCGAGCACGCTGACGGTGTTCGCGTAGACGACGCGCGTCCAGCCCGCCTCCCGGTAGTTCCGCCACATCGCGGCCAGGTTCCGTTCCGCCAGCGGGATGCCGTGCCGCCACGGCTCCGGGTGCGCCTGGTCGAGCGCGTCGCCCTCGATGAGCGCGTGGGGGACGTCGGCCGCCGTGAGGATCCGCGCCACCTCCGCCGCCACCGTCGACTTGCCGACGCCGGAGCGCCCGCCGAGGAAGAGCGCCTGCGTGGGGGATCCCGTGTCCATCGGGCCAGCGTCGCACGGCCGCGACCCCACGAGCGGCGATGCGCGTTGACACCGCCCCGACGCCCCCGCGAGAATGGAGGGGCGTTGCTCTTACAACGTTGTAACGGCTCGGATCCACCCGGCACCCCCGGCGTCGATCGGCCCCATTCCCGATGATGTGAAGGACCACCCCATGACCGACGCCCGCACCGCGGCCGACGCCCGCATCGCCATCGACCGCACCGCGGTCGTGGCCCCCGTCAACCGCCGCACCTTCGGCTCGTTCGTCGAGCACCTCGGCCGCTGCGTCTACGACGGCATCTACGAACCCGGCCACCCCACGGCCGACGCCGACGGCTTCCGCGGCGACGTCGTCGACCTCGTCAAGGAGCTCGGCACGAGCACCATCCGCTACCCCGGCGGCAACTTCGTCTCCGGCTACCGCTGGGAGGACGGCGTCGGCCCGCGCTCCGAGCGCCCGAAGCGCCTCGACCTCGCCTGGCACTCGCTCGAGACCAACGAGGTCGGCCTCGACGAGTTCGCCCGCTGGTGCGAGCTCACCGGCAGCGAGCTGATGATGGCCGTCAACCTCGGCACGCGCGGCGTGCTCGAGGCGCTCGACATCCTCGAGTACTCCAACCACCCCTCCGGCACCGCGCTCTCCGACCTGCGCATCGCCAACGGCTCGCCGGAGCCCCACAACGTGAAGATGTGGTGCCTCGGCAACGAGATGGACGGCGACTGGCAGGTCGGCAACATGACCGCCGAGGACTACGGCACGCTCGCCGGCCGCACCGCCCGCGCCATGAAGATGGTCGACCCGACCCTCGAGCTCGTCGCGTGCGGCAGCAGCGGATCCGGCATGCCGACCTTCGGCGAGTGGGAGCGGATCGTGCTGGAGAAGACCTACGACTCGGTCGACTTCATCTCCGCCCACGCCTACTACCAGGAGCGCAAGGGCGACCTCGGCAGCTTCCTCGCCTCCTCGCTCGACATGGAGTACTTCATCGCGACGGTCGTCTCCACGGCCGACCACGTGAAGCACCGCCTGAAGAGCGACAAGACGGTCAACATCTCCTTCGACGAGTGGAACGTCTGGTACCTCGACGAGCACCAGGAGTCCGGCGTCATCACCGAGGGCTGGCCCTACGCGCCGCACCTGCTCGAGGACGTCTACTCGGTCGCCGACGCTGTCGTGCTCGGCAACCTCATGATCACGCTGCTCAAGCACAGCGACCGCGTCACGTCGGCCAGCCTCGCGCAGCTCGTGAACGTCATCGCGCCGATCATGACGGAGACCGGCGGCGGCGCCTGGCGCCAGACGACCTTCTTCCCGTTCTCGGTGACGAGCCGCCTCGCGCAGGGCGAGGTGCTGCGTCCGCGCATCGACGTGGGCACGTACGAGACCGCCGTGCACGGCACCGCGCCGCTCGTCGACTCCGTCGCGACCTTCGACGAGGCCACCGGCCGCGCCGCGGTCTTCCTCGTGAACCGCAGCGTCTCCGACGCGCTGACCGTCGAGGTCGACGTCGCGGGCCTCGCGGTCTCCGAGGTGCTCGAGGCCGTGGGGATCCACGACGAGGACGTCTACGCGAAGAACACCTTCGCGGACCGCGAGCGCGTGGGCCTGACGGAGAACGCGTCGGCGACGCTCGTCGACGGCACCCTCACGATCACGCTGCCGCCCGTGTCGTGGACGGCCGTCTCGCTCGGCTGATCCGCACCCGCTCCACCACGCGCCCGTCGCGCCGCCTCCGCGGCCGGCGGGCGTCGTGCGTCCGGCGCGGAGTCCCGGCCGGGCGCCGGCTCGCCCGCCCGCCGTCGGACGGCCCGATCACGCGCGCTCGACCGGGAGCCAGAGCTCGCACGTGGCCGTGCGGAAGTCCTCCGACCGGTCGAGGACGGCGACGATGGACGGTCCCGGTCGCAACCGCCACGGGTTCGACGGGAACCAGTCCGTGGCCGTCGCCGCCCACGTCGCCTGCAGCGCGGCGGGATGCTCGCCCTCGGTGCGGAAGACCGCCCAGGTGCCGGGCGGGACCTCGATCGCGTCGAGATCGTCGGGCACCGCTGTCGCGTCGGCGACGGCGACGCCGTGCAGGTAGGTCAGCTCGCTGCCCTCGGCGTAGTCCGGGTCGACGTCCGCGCTCACCTGGAGGATGCCGCCCGGGTCGATGTCGGACAGGTCCTTCAGGCGTGCGTGCTCCGCGGCCGGCAGCGCGGCGATGTGGTCGCGGATGCGGGGGTTGACGCCCTCGTGGATGAGGGGCACGCGGGTGGCGTGGCCGACGAGTCGGAACGCCGGTCGGTCGGTGATGCGGGTGTCCATGGTGGTGTTCCCTTCTACGGTCAGGCGGAACCTGAGCTGCGGTTGCGTCCGAAGGGGGCCGCCGTCGCGCGCGACGTCGCCGGGGCTGACGCCGTGGACGGATCGGAACGCCCGGCCGAAGGCCTCGGCCGAGCCGTATCCGTACCGCACCGCGATGCTCAGCTGGTCAGCGCCCGCGAGCACGTCCGCCGCGGCGACCGACATGCGGCGACGCCGGACGTACTCCGACAGCGGCATGCCGGCCAGCGACGAGAACATCCTGCGGAGGTGGTGCTCCGTCGTGCCGAGCTCCGTCGCCCACGACGACACGTCGAGGTCGCCGTCCAGACGAGCGTCGACCAGCTCGACCAGCCTGTTCAGCTCCGCGATCATGGCGCCTCCTTCGAATTCCATGCTCCCGCGCCGGATGGATCCGCGCCCGATCATCGCGGTCCGATCGGATCGCCGTCCCCTCCGGGCGCGCACCCCATGGTGGCCTGCATCCGGAGGATCGCATCCTGCGCGGGGTCCGTCGGCGTCCTCCGTCCTCGACCACCTCCACGCGCGGCGTCGTCGCGTCAACCCCCTCGGCGGACGGGCCGCCGCCGACGAGCATGGTCGCCACGACGACGGAGGGACGCCCATGCGACCGCTGCCCCAGGTCCGCCACGTCAACTCGGTCCCCGACGTGGTGTGGGATGACGAGCGGGGTGCGATCTCGTTCCGCACGCTGATCGGCGACGGCGGGACGCCCACCGACACCCTCAGCTCCGGCATCGCGCTCCTCCGGCCCGGCGGGTGGCTGGCGCCGCATCGCCACGCCGCCGCGGAGGTGTACCAGGTGCTCTCCGGCGTCGGGATCGTGACCCTCGACGGCGAGGAGCACCACGTCCGGGAGGGCTCGGGCGTCTTCATCCCGAGCGACCACGAGCACGGGATCCGCAACGCCGGCCACGGGGAGCTCGCCTTCGTCTACGTCTACGCGACCGACTCCATCCAGGACGTCGAGTACCGGTGGTCGGACGCCAGATGAGCGCGTCCCCGGCTGCTCGTCCCGGATGTCAGTGGTGCACTACTGGTTTGTAGCCGATTAGTTCGGACCCTAATAGTTCGCTAGTGTCGGTTCTGTCGCTGCACGTGACACCACACACCGCAGCACGAGACAGAGGAGCGCTTCCATGAGCAACACCCCCGCAAACACCGGCCGCACCACCCGCCTCTCCACCGAGACCAAGGCGTCGTTCAAGACGACCGAGTTCTTCGCGTACATCGCGATCCTCATCGGCATCTTCGTCGCGTCGGCCGTGGTCGACAACGGCGACGACGGCCAGGGCTTCGGCGCCGACCACGCGTGGCTCTACGCGACCGTGCTGACCGTCGGCTACATGATCAGCCGCGGCATCGCGAAGTCCGGCAGCCGCGAGTTCTACGACCGCGACGCGAGCGCCGACCGCCGCTAGTCGACCACCCGTCGCGCCCACACGGCGCCGACCGCTCGAAGGCCCCCCGCATCGCGGGGGGCCTTCGTGGTCGTCCTGCACCCCCGGCGCTCCGGCGTCCCGACAGCCCACCGAAGGACCACATGACCCCGCCCACCCCGACGCGACCGCAGCTCGCCGCCGTCGTCTACAACCCCATCAAGATCGACCTCGACGCCGTGAAGGCGGTCGTCGCGGTCGAGGAGGAGTCGGCCGGCTGGCCGGAGACGCTGTGGTTCCCGACCTCGAAGGAGGACCCGGGCCGCGGCGCGACCACGGCGGCCGTCGAGGCGGGGGCGACCCTGATCATCGCGGCCGGTGGTGACGGGACGGTGCGCGCGATCGCGGAGGTCGTCGACGAGCTCGACGTCGAGATGGCGCTGCTGCCCTCCGGCACCGGGAACCTCCTCGCCCGCAACATGAAGCTCACGCTCGACGACCTGGAGCACTCCATCCGCACGGCGTTCACCGGCCAGGTGCGCGGCGTGGACCTCGGCACCATCGCCATCACGCACGGCGACGGGTCGACCAGCAGCCACGCGTTCCTCGTGATGGCCGGTGCCGGCATCGACGCCAAGATGCTCGCCGCCACCGACGAGGGCCTCAAGGCGAGGATCGGCCCGCTGGCCTACGTCGCGGCGATCGCGAAGGTCGTGTTCGACCGCAACCAGCTCCGCCTGCGGTACACGCTCGACGGGAAGCGCAGCAAGCGCATGCGGGCCCACACGATCATCGTCGGCAACTGCGGCACGCTCACCGGGAACGTCCTGCTCCTGCCCGACGCCGTCATCGACGACGGGCAGTTCGAGATCGTGATGCTGCGCCCCGAGGGCGTCGTCGGCTGGGGCCAGATCCTCGTCAAGGTCCTCTGGGAGAACGGCGTCCTCCGCCGGACCCGCCTCGGCCGGAAGATGATGACGAAGGAGGTCGACGCCCTCAACTACGTGAAGGGCCAGGACCTCCACGTCGAGCTGAACCGGCCCGAGGAGATCGAGCTCGACGGCGACGGCTTCGGCGAGGCCACCGCCTTCCGGGCGACCATCGAGCCGCAGGGGCTGCGCGTGCGCGTGCCGCGGGACGTCGACGCCGCGTGAGGCGGATCGGCACGGGCGCGGCGGGGGAGTCCTGTTCGCCACCGCGCTGGCACGCGCGGCCGACGGGTCCGTAGGGTCGGACCATGGATGACAGCGCACCCGCCATCCCCCTGCTGGACGGACTCGAGGACGTCGTCGGCGTCGTCCGCTCCGGGGTGGGCGTCCTCGACGCGATGGACGTCCTGGTGCGGGCCTGCGTGGACCGCACCGGCGCGGCGGAGGCGGCCATCGTGATCACCGACGCCGACGGCGGGCTGCACGCCGTCGCGTCGTCGAACGAGCGCACGCTGGACGTCGAGGAGACGCAGATCGGGACGCAGGAGGGGATCTGCGTCGATTGCGTGCGCACCGGTGAGCTCATCGAGGTCCCCGACATCGAGCGGGTCCGTGAGCGGTGGCCGGCGTTCGCCGCCTCCGCCGCGGACGCGGGCTTCCGGTCGGGCGTGGCGGTCCCGCTGCGGATCGGGGATCGCACCGTCGGAGGACTGAACCTCTTCCACGCGAGCGAGGGACGTCAGAGCCTGGCGGCGCTCGCCCTGGTGCAGGCCCTCGTGCAGGTCGCGGGGCTCAGCCTCGTCCCCCGCCCGGGAGAGGACGAGCGGGCGGCGCTCGACCGGCTCCTGGACCAGGCCGTCGAGGGACGGGCGGTCGTCGAGCAGGCCAAGGGGTTCCTGGCCTACGACCGCGACACGAGCGTCCAGCACGCCTTCGGCCTGATGCGGGAGCACGCGCGAGCGCACCGGCTGGGCGTGGTCGAGGTCGCGGGGCGCGTCCTCGGGCGGGAGCTCGTCGTCTGACGCGACCCCCGGCGCATCCTCGGGTCAGCTGTCCTGGAAGGCGTCGAAGTCGATGTAGTCGCCAGAGTCGTGCGCGGGGTCGCTGCCGGTGACGGGCTCCGGGTGCTCCATCCGCCGGAGCTCCTCGCGGATGGAGTCGACGGTGGCGCTGTTGTCGGGCTCCGGGAAGCTGTTGTGCGTGGTCTCCGCCATCAGGGGCGCGCCGGCGC
This sequence comes from Clavibacter sp. B3I6, assembly GCF_030816895.1. Classification (NCBI taxonomy): domain Bacteria; kingdom Bacillati; phylum Actinomycetota; class Actinomycetes; order Micrococcales; family Microbacteriaceae; genus Clavibacter; species Clavibacter sp. B3I6. Next base: position 1,970,211 of record NZ_JAUSYL010000001.1, on the reverse strand, counting down.
CGAGCAGGAAGGTCGCCTCCACCTCGTCGCCGTCGGAGCTGATCGCGTGGATGGTGACCTGCTCGCCCCGCCCGCGGCTGGACAGGGCGGCCGCGTACTCCAGGAGCGCGTCCGCCGCGGCGTCGCCGACGAGCAGCGACTTCTCGGCGTAGGTGATGTGCTTCATGACCCGCACGCTACGGGGGTCCCGGTGGGCCGTCACGGGCCTTGACATGCCGTCCGGGCGGCGGGATGCGTCCGACGCGCGGCTCAGGGCCGCGGATCCGTGCGGAGCAGCGCCATGACGATCACGTCGACGGGCTCGCCGTCGAAGCGGAAGCCCGCGCGGAGACGGCCCTCCTCGATGAAGCCGGCGCGCTCGTAGACGCGGCGGGCGCGCGGGTTGAAGTCCATGACCTCGAGGGAGATCCGCTCCAGGTCGGTCGCGGCGAACGCGTGGTCGACCGTGAGGCGCACCGCCTCCGAGCCGAGCCCGCGGTCGCGGCCGGCCGGGCCGATGAGGATGCGCAGGTTGGCGCTGCGGTCCTCGGGACTCCACTCGTTGACCACCACCTCGCCGACGCACGCGTCCGTCGCGCGGTCGACGAGCGCGAGGTCGAGCCGGTCGGTCTGCTCCGCGCGCGTCGCGTACCAGGTGCGCGTCCGGTCGTCGAGCTCGCGCCGGGCGGCCATCTCGTCGACCTCGGCGGTGGTGTGCGCGGATCCGGTGAGGCGGATGACGCCGGGGTCGGCGAGGACGGGCCCCATCGCCTCGACGTCGGCGGGCGAGAACGGGCGGAGGAGGACGCGCTCGCCCTCGAGGCGGGGGACGGCGGGGAACAGGCGGGGCTCGGTGCTCATGGATCCATCGTGCCGTGACGCCGGGACGCCGTGACGCCGGGCGGACCGGCCGTCAGCGCCCGTCGCGGCTGCGGTACAGCGTCATGAGCGTGGCCGAGATCCGGCCGCCGGGGCCGAGCCGGTGGCCGTTCGCCTCGAGCCAGGCGCGGGCCGCGGCGCGCTCGCCCGTCGGGGCGGCGCCGGCGGGGCGAGGCGGGACGGCGGGCTCGTCGTGGATCGGCGCGACCGTCACGGTCGAGCGCCGCCCGGCCGCGACGTAGGGCGCGAGCACGTCGCGCAGGGCGCGAGCCGCGGCGGCGTCGAGGTCGACCTCGTGGATGACGCCGTCCAGGCCGAAGCGCACCGTCTCGGTCACGTCGCCGGCGTCGCTGCCCGTGCCGCCGCGTCCGTCGCCGTCGCGCGGATCCACGTCCTCGGCCATGCCGTCTCCCTGCTCTCGGTCCCCCTCCGGCAGCCTAGGTCGCCGCACGCCGCCCCTCGCGCCGTTGATGAGAACGGTTCTCTTCTAGACTCGGCGCATGGATCCCCACGCGAACGCCCCGCGCCCCGTCGTCCGCGGCGGGCTCGCCGTGACCCTCGTCTCCGCGAGCGACCTCCGGTCGTCCTCGCGCGTCGCCGCCGCCGCGGTGGGCGCGCCCGAGGCCGACCCGGCGTCGGTGGTCGAGGCGGCGGGCGGCGACAGCGGCGACCTCGGCGCCGACCTCGCCGACGGCCTCATGGCCGACGCGGACGACGGCCGCACCGGGCTCGCGGTCGTCGCGCTCGAGCCGGCCGCGGATCCGCTCGAGGTGGCGCTCGTGCTGGAGCACGTCGTCGAGTCGCGGCACCCCGGGGCGACGCCGATCGGGATCCTCGACGTGGTCGCCGTGACATCCGTCGCCGAGGTCCGCGACCTCCTCCTCGATCCACGCGACGACGACGGGACGCCGATGGACGCGGCCGAGCGGCTGGCCGGGCGCCTCGAGTGCGCGAGCGTCGTCGTGCTCGACGGGCTGGATCCCGCGCGACCGAGCCCGGACGCGCGCCGCGCGACCGCCCTGCTCGCGCTCCTCGCGCCGGCCGCGCGCGTCGTGCCCGTGGGTGACCGGGCGTCGCTCGCGGCCGCGCCGATCCGCATCGGCCAGCAGCGCGCGCGACGCCTCGCCGCGGGGATGGGCTGGCAGGCGGCGCTGGCCGGTGTCGCGCTGCCGGATCCCGGCGAGGGCATGGGCGTCCACGTCTTCCGCGACCCGCGGCCGTTCCATCCCGGGCGACTGCACGCGGCCGTGGCGCGGCACCTGGTGCCGGGGCCGGTCGGCCGGATCGTGCGCTCCCGCGGGCTCGTGCGCCTCGCGTCCCGGCCCGCGACGGTCGGCTCGTGGGCGACCGCGGGCGACGTGCTGCGGCTGGATCCGACGGGCATGGTCAGCTGGGATCCCGAGTCGCCGGCGGGCCAGGAGATCGCGTTCGCGGGGGAGCGGATCGACGGGGAGCGGATCGACCGGATCCTCGGCGCCTGCCTCCTCGCGCCCGACGAGCTCGTGGCCGGGCCGGACGCGTGGCACGGCTACGCGGACCCGTTCCCGGCCTGGGGCGCCGAGCACCGCCACTGAGGGCGAGCGGCGGGGCGCGCGCCGCCTCAGCCGGCGTCCGCGACGACGCGGCCGTCCTCGAGCCGCACCACGCGGTCCGCGTCGGCGAGCACCGCCGGGTCGTGCGAGACGCACGCGACCGCGACGCCGCGGTCGGCCTGGGCGCGCAGCGTCGCGCGGATCCGCTCGGCGCTCGCGGCGTCGAGGCCGGTGGTCGGCTCGTCGAGCAGCAGCAGCCGGGCACCGCGCGCGAGGCCCTGCGCGAGGAGCGCGCGCTGGCGCTGGCCGCCGGAGAGGGCGCCGAACGGCTGCGACGCGAGGGGCGCGATGCCGAGGCCGTCCATGGCCTCGTCGACCGCGGCGCGGGCCTCCGCGTCGAGGCGCCGCCAGCGTCCGGCGCGGCCCCACGCGCCGACCGTCACGACGTCGCGGACGGTGACGGGGAGGTGGTCGGGCACGGCGGCGCGCTGGGGGACGAATGCCGCGTCGGCGACCGCGGTGCGCGTGCCGGACGTGGGGATCCGGGTGCCCGCGACGACCTCCAGGAGGGTCGACTTGCCGGCGCCGTTCGGGCCCGCGATCACCGTGAGGGTGCCGGGATCCAGGCGCAGGTCGACGCCGTCGAGGGCGCGCCGGTCGCCGAACGCCACATGGACGGCATGCAGGACGGCCGCGGGATCGCGGGTCGACGGAGAGGGCATGCGACCGATCCTACCCATTTGATAAGCGTTCTCATTCTCGACTACGGTCGGGGATCGTGCCCTTCCTCCTCTCCGGGATCCTCGAGCCCTTCGCCCTCGACTTCCTCCAGCGCGCCCTCGTCGGCGGCGGGCTCGTCGCGATCCTCTGCGGCGTCGTGGGCACCTGGGTCGTCATCCGCGGCATGGCGTTCCTCGGCGAGGCGCTCGCCCACGGGATGCTCCCCGGCGTGGCGCTCGCGACGGTGCTCGGGCTGCCCGTGCTCGTCGGCGGCGCGCTGAGCGCGGTCGCCATGAGCCTCGGCATCGCGGCCCTGCAGCGCCGCGGACGGCTCTCCTACGACACGAGCATCGGCATGCTGTTCGTCGCGATGCTCGCCCTCGGCGTCGTCGTGATCTCGCACTCGGGCAGCTTCGCCACCGACGCCACCGCGATCCTCTTCGGCGACATCCTCGCGATCACCTCCCTCGACGTCGCCCTGCTCGCGGGTGCCGCGGTCGTGGGGCTCGGGGTCGCGTGGGCCTTCCACCGGCCGCTCGTGGCGCTCGCGCTGGATCCCCGGATCGCCGCCGTGCTCCGCCTCGGCCCCCGCTCGGCGCAGGCCGCGCTCGTCGGGCTGGTGACCCTCGCGGTCGTCGCCTCGTACCAGGCGGTCGGATCCCTGCTCGTCGTCGGCCTGCTGCTCGCGCCCGCCGTCGCGGCCGGGCACTGGACCTCCCGGATCCCCACCCGCATGGCGCTCGCCGCCGTGCTCGGCATCGTCTCCGTGTTCGTGGGGCTCCTCGTCTCGTGGCACGCGGCGACCGCGGCCGGGGCGTCGGTGGCGGCCACCGCGATCGCCGTCGCCGCGCTCTCCGGGGCCGCGCGCGCCGGGCTGACGGTGCTGCGCGCCCGCGGGAGGCGGGACGGCGAGGTGCCCGCCGCGTCCGCCACCACCGCCTCCTCCGCCGCTCCCGCGCGGTCGCCCGCCGCCGCGACGGCGCGCACCCCCTGACCCCCGCGACGGCCGACCGCCGCGACCCCCGCCCCATCCCCCGACGAGAGGACCACGTGCACTCCCGCATCCCCACCATCCCCCTGTTGGCCGGCCTCGCGCTCGCCCTGACCGCCTGCTCCGCGGGGCCCGCGGACGCACCCGCGGAGGACCCGGGCGCCGAGGCGACGGGGGAGGGGCACGGCGCCGTCACGGGCGCCGCGGAGCTCGCCGAGCCGCGCCTCGGCCTCACCTCCGTCGACCCGACGGGCGCCGTCACGCACCTCGACCTCCTCGACGGGTCGGTCGCCGACCTCGGGAGCATCGGCGCGCCGAGCGCCCTGGACACCGACGGCCGCTACCTCTTCGCGCAGACGGACGCGGGCGTCGAGATCGTCGACAGCGGCGTCTGGACCTGGGACCACGTCGACCACTTCCACTACTACCAGGCGGATCCGCGCCTCCTCGGCACCGTGGAGGGCGACGGCGAGGCCACGATCGCGACGACCAACCTCTCCACCACGGGCGGCACGGGCGTCCACTTCCCCGGCTCCGGCGAGGCCGTCCTGCTCGACACCGAGGCGCTCGCGAAGGGCGAGGTCGAGGAGCTGTTCCGCCTCGACGGCGAGCCCGGTCCCGGGCTGGTCGTGCCCATCGGATCCCTCGCGCTCGTCACCGAGGGCCAGGGGGCCGACGCCACGGTGGTCGGCGTCACACGCGACGGCGAGCGCACCGGCCTCGTCGAGGCGTGCCCCGATCCCGCGGGCACCATCACGACGCGCGTCGGCGCGGTCATCGGCTGCGGCGACGGCGCCCTGCTCGCGAGCGTCGACGGCGAGGAGCTGTCCGTCGAGCGGATCCCGTACCCCGCGGGGACGACCGCCCCCGCCGCCACGTCCTTCGACAACCGCGAGGGCCGCCCGACGGTCGCGGGCCTCGCCGGCGACCAGGGCATCTGGATGCTCGACACCCGCGCGCGCTCCTGGTCGCTCCTCCCCGCCCCGGCGCCGCTCGTGCACGTGACCGCGGTCGACGACGCGGACGACACCCTCCTCGCCCTCACCGCCGACGGCCGGGTGCTCGTGATGTCGGCCGCGGACGGCGCGGTGGTCGCCGACTCCGGCCCGCTCGTCGCCGACTCGCTCGCGGCCGGCCGGATCCCGACCCTCGTCGCCGACCAGCAGCGCGCCTACCTCGCGGGGCCCGTCGAGCGCCGGCTGCACGAGATCGACTTCGCCGACGGCGCGCGCGTCTCCCGCACCTTCGACACGGCGACCGAGCCCGCCTTCACGGCGGAGACCGGACGATGAGCGCCGCCCGCACGAGCCGTGCCCGCCGCCTCCCCGCCGCGCTCGCGGGCGCCGCGGCAGCCGCCGCGACCGCCCTCGCCCTCACCGGCTGCGCCTCCGCGGGCGGCGACCGGCCGACCGTGTACGTCTCCACCAACATCCTGGGCGACGTCGTCGAACGGCTCGTGGGCGACGAGGCCGAGGTCGTCACGCTGATGAAGCCGAACGCGGATCCGCACTCGTTCGAGATCTCCGCGCAGGAGGCCGCGCGCCTCCGCTCGGCGGACCTCGTCGTCTCGAACGGCCTCGGCCTCGAGGAGGGCCTGCAGCAGCACCTCGATGCGGCCGCCGCGGCGGACGTGCCGATGTTCGTCGCGGGCGACGCCATCGAGGTCCTCGACTACGCCGAGGGCGACGCGGAGGGCATGCCGGACTCGCACTTCTGGACGGATCCCGCGCGCATGGTCGACGTCGTCGACGCGCTCGAGCCGGCGCTCACGGGGATCGACGGCGTGGATCCCGACGCCGTCGCCGCCCACACGGCCGGGTACCGCGCCGACCTCGAGGCCCTCGACGCGGAGATGACCGCCGCGTTCGGCGCGATCCCCGCCGAGCGCCGCGCCCTCGTCACCAACCACCACGTCTTCGGGTACCTCGCCGACCGCTTCGGCTTCGAGGTCGTCGGCGCCGTGATCCCCGGCGGCACCACCCTCGCCGCGCCCTCCGCCAGCGACCTCGCCGACCTCGTGTCGGCGGTCGAGGAGACCGGCGTCCCCACGATCTTCGCGGAATCCTCCTCGCCCGACCGCCTCGTGCAGGCGCTGGCGAGCGAGGCCGACATCCGCGTGGAGGTGGTCGAGCTGTTCACGGAGTCCCTCACGGGCCCCGAGGGCGACGCCCCCGACTACCTCGCCATGATGCGCGTCAACACGCAGCGCATCGCCACCGGTCTCTCCCCGTGAGCGCCGGCGATCCACCCACACAGAGAAGGAACACCATGCGCACCCCACGTCTCCGACGGACCGGCATCGCCGCCGTCACCCTGGGGCTCGCCGCGACGCTCGCGGCCTGCTCCACCCCCGCACCCGAGGGCGCCACGTCCTCCGAGGCATCGGCCGGATCCGGCGAGGCAGCCGGCGCCCGCGTCGCCGTCTCGTACGAGGGCGGCATCCTCGTCCTCGACGGTCAGTCCCTCGAGACCGTCTCGGACTTCGACTCCGAGGAGTTCACCCGCCTCAACCCGGCCGGCGACGACCGTCGCGTGATGGTCACGATGAGCGACGGCTTCCAGGTGCTCGACACCGCGGCCGGCAGCGCCGACGAGGCCGAGCTGACTGACACGGTCTTCGAGGCCGACACCCCCGGCCACGTCGTCCGCCACGCGGGCAAGACGATCCTCTACGCCGACGGCACGAGCGACACGACGGTCTTCGACACCGCCGCGCTCGCCTCCGCCGACGGCCTGCCCGAGACGGAGACCATCGCGGGCGTCGAGGCGCACCACGGCGTCTCGATCGTGCTCGAGGACGGCACCTTCCTCACGACCGTCGGGAACGCGGACGGCCGGAACGGCGTCGAGGCGCGGGACGCGTCCGGCGCGGTCATCGCGCAGACGGACCAGTGCCCCGGCGTGCACGGCGAGGGCACCGCATCCGGCGAGGCCGTCGTCTTCGGCTGCGAGGACGGCGCGATCCTGTACACGGACGGCGGGTTCACGAAGCTCCAGGCGCCCGACCAGCCGTACGGCCGCATGGGCAACGCCTACGTCAGCGAGACCAGCCCCATCGTCGTCGGCGACTACAAGACCGACCCGGACGCCGAGGGCTACCTGCTGAACGCCGTGACGCTGATCGACACCGAGGCGAAGGCCCTCCGCGTCGTCGACCTGCCCGAGGGCGTCGGCTACACGTTCCGCGACGTCGCGCGCGGCCCGGACGACAAGGCCTACATCCTCGCCTCGGACGGCGCGATCCACGTGCTCGACCCGGCCACCGGCGAGCTCACCGACGCGTTCCCCGTCGTCGACGCGTGGGAGAGCCCCGTCGAGTGGCAGGACCCGCACCCCGCGATCGTGGTCGCGGACGGCATCGGCTACGTCACGGAGCCGGCCACGAAGGAGATCCACGCGGTCGACCTCGCGACGGGCGACGTGCTCTCGAGCACCACGCTCGAGGTCACGCCGAACGAGATGGCGGTCGCCGCGGGCTGATCCCCGTGAGCGGCACGTGAGGGGCGTGGAGCTGCGGCTCCGCGCCCCTTCCGCGTCCCCGGCCGATCGGCCTTGCCGTTCCCGCAAGGAGCCGTGCGCGAGACGACGGGACCCGCGAGGCTCGAGGCATGGACATCGCACAGGGCATCGCAGGTCGGAACGAGTGGGACGCCGTCGTCGTCGGCGGAGGCGTGGCGGGATCGAGCGCGGCGCTCATGCTGGCGCGCGCCCGCCGGAGCGTGCTCGTGGTCGACGCCGGCCAGCCGCGCAACGCGGTCGCCGCGCACATGCACGGCGTGCTCGGCCACGACGGCAAGCCTCCGCGGCAGCTCGTCGCCGAGGGGCGCCGGGAGATCGAGGGCTACGGCGGCGTCGTGGTCGACGGGCGGGTGGAGGCGGTCGAGGCGGTCGAGGCGGTCGACGCATCGGCCGGCCCGCGCTTCCGCGTCGCGCTCGACGGCGGCGTCGAGGTCCACGCCCGCCGCGTGATCCTCGCGACCGGCCTCGCCGACGTCCTCCCCGAGGTCCCCGGCCTCGCCGCGCACTGGGGCGCGGGCGTCGTCGTCTGCCCGTACTGCGACGGCTACGAGGTGCGCGACCGCCGCATCGGCGTGCTGGCCACCGGACCCGGCAGCCTCCACCACGTGCAGATGCTGCGCCAGTGGTCGCCCGACATCACGTTCCTCGTCGCGGGCGGCACCGCGTCCGGGCGGCCGCTGGAGATCGACGCCGCGACGCGCGCCGGGATCGACGCTCGCGGGATCCGCGTCGAGGAGTCGCCCGTGACGCGCGTGCTCGGCGAGCGGGGCGCGCTCGAGGGCGTCGAGCTCGCCGACGGGCGGATCCTCCCGCTCGACTCGCTCTTCGCCATGCCGGGCGTCTCCCCGCGCGACGGGTTCGCCCGCGCGCTCGGCGCGGCGACGGAGGACACCCCGTGGGGTCCGTTCGTGACGGCGGATCCGACCGGCCAGACGAGCGTCCCCGGTCTCCTCATCGCGGGCAACGCGTCGAGCGGATCCGCCAACGTGCCGGTCGCGATGGCCGCCGGCACCATGGCGGGCGCGATGGCGAACGCCGGGATGGTGACGGAGGACGTCGAGATCGCGGTTCACAGCTCCGCCAACCTATTGAAGGATCGGGTCGCCGATTGACAATCTTTGCGTGCAGAGCGTTACAAGTCGCGCGCTTTATCGCCCTTGGGGTAGAACGCGTCCCTAGCCTCACCCCTCCCGTACGGCCGACATGCGGGTTCGGCGGGTTCTAAACTTCGCCCTAAGCCCCACTACTTCATAGCGATCCGTCATCGAGAGCTTCTAGCTGTGCGGACATATCTCTATGACGGGCAGTCCGCGAGTGCACTCTAGGAGTGTCTGGATCAAGAGACGGTAAAGCGAAGTGCTCATATGGCATTTCCTCTCGCCCGGCAGCGTAATAGCTGCCTTCGGAGTCTGGCCACTTGATGGCGAACTGCTGAGTCTGCGAGGATCTATAGACCTTGGCGAGCTGCGGAGCGCCTCCCACACTTTCATGATTTTTACTACGTATGATGTCGCGAAGGACCTCAAATGGTTCCATGTCGAATCCGCCGTTTGTCAATTTTTCTGCGCTTCGCAACTTATTAACCAGCAGCTGCTTCGCTTCTTCGACGGCCGGCGCATCTCCAATCCAGGAGATTACCTTCGTCGACCGACTGCTTCGGCTCCGCTCTTGCCCTTTCCAGCTCCTGGCGGGACGAAAGGTGAAATGGTCTATATGGGCGTCGTAATGCAAAGTCCAGATCTTGAAATCCTGAGAGCGGGATGAGTAGCCCCCAAAAATGAATTGCACCTCGGGATCCCCGGGCCCATTCTTGCCCAGATAATGATTGGCAATTTTAGCCCGCATGGCATTAAAAACGTCGATAGCCACATGTCGAGCGACAGAAATGTCGGTGTGGCGGTCCCGTGAAGGCGGAAAGTAATTGATGCCATTGATCATCTGCAACATTAGTGGATACGCATACGCAGTGTCTCCTGCAAAGCTAATCATGCAATCGGATCGCGAAAGAGGCATCAGCTTCGGGCAGCTGTCCCACCTCATTCCGTTGCCACTTAGTCGACTGTCAGAAGCAAAAACTAGTTCGGAAACATCGCCCACTGTGCGAATCCATGCCACAGAGAGTGTCAAAGGGTGCCTCCAGGTGGCAATAAATGAGAGATATGGCTTCGCTTTTTGTGGCCACGGTGCTTAATAGTACGGGTCCGTATTCGTCTTCTCAAGCCCCTCCTTGTGGGGCTCATTTACACGGATTTGAAGCTTCAGCAGGGTGTATCGCCAAGCGGTCATGCACCCCGGCTCGATTCGAGCATGCGCTCGCGTCCGACCTGACGCGGCATGAGTCGACCACGGCCGGCTAGCGCCGAGCCGCACCAGGCAGTAAACTTGAGCCAGCACGACTCAAGTACGACCGAAGGGAACGCATTGGCCAACATGCAGGGCGCACCCGCCACCGACGAGAACGCGAAGACCGCGCTCGAGCAGTACGGGGTGAACCTGACCGAGATCGCGAAGAGCGGCAAGCTCGACCCGGTCATCGGACGCGACGCGGAGATCCGGCGCATCAGCCAGGTGCTCACGCGGCGCACCAAGAACAACCCGGTGCTCATCGGCGAGCCCGGCGTCGGCAAGACCGCCGTGGTGGAGGGCCTCGCCCAGCGCATCGTCGCGGGCGACGTGGCCGACTCCCTCAAGGGCAAGCAGCTCGTCTCGCTCGACCTCGCCGCGCTCGTCGCGGGCGCGAAGTACCGCGGCGAGTTCGAGGAGCGCCTCAAGGCGGTGCTGAAGGAGATCGACGACGCCGACGGCGAGGTCATCACGTTCGTCGACGAGCTGCACACGCTCATGGGCGCGGGCGGCGGCGAGGGGTCCGTCGCGGCGTCCAACATGCTGAAGCCCATGCTCGCGCGCGGCGAGCTGCGGCTCATCGGCGCCACCACGCTCGACGAGTACCGCCAGTACATCGAGAAGGACGCCGCGCTCGAGCGCCGCTTCCAGCAGGTCTACGTCGGCGAGCCCTCCGTCGAGGACACCGTCGCGATCCTCCGCGGGCTCAAGGGCCGGTACGAGGCGCACCACCAGGTGCCCATCACGGACGCGGCGCTCGTCGCGGCCGCGTCGCTCTCGAACCGCTACATCCCCGCCCGCCAGCTGCCCGACAAGGCCATCGACCTCATCGACGAGGCCGCGTCGCGGCTGCGGATGGAGATCGACTCGTCGCCCGTCGAGATCGACGAGCTGCGCCGCGCGGTCGACCGCATGCGCCTCGAGGAGCTCGCCCTCAAGCGCGAGAAGGACGAGGCGTCGAAGGCGCGGCTGGAGAAGCTGCGCGAGGACATCGCCGTGCGCGAGGAGGCCCTCGGCGGCCTGCAGCGCCGGTGGGAGGCGGAGCGCGCGAGCGTCAATCGCGTCGGCAAGCTGAAGGACGAGCTCAACGAGCTGCGGATCCGCGCGGAGCGGGCCCAGCGCGAGGGCGACCTGGAGAAGGCTTCGCGCCTGCTCTACGGCGAGATCCCGGTGATCGAGCGCGAGGTCGCGCAGGCGGAGGCCGCGGAGTCGGTGCCGGACGCCTCGGAGCGCCTCGTCAACGAGCAGGTCACGGGCGAGGACATCGCCGCGGTGGTGGCCGCGTGGACGGGGATCCCCGTCGGCCGGCTGCTGCAGGGCGAGACCGAGAAGCTGCTGCACCTCGAGCAGGAGCTCGGCAAGCGCCTCATCGGCCAGAAGCAGGCGGTGCGGAGCGTCGCCGACGCGGTGCGCCGCACGCGCGCCGGCATCTCGGACCCCGACCGGCCCACCGGGTCCTTCCTCTTCCTCGGCCCCACGGGCGTCGGCAAGACGGAGCTCGCGAAGGCGCTGGCGGAGTTCCTGTTCGACGACGAGAAGGCGATGATCCGCATCGACATGAGCGAGTACGGGGAGAAGTTCTCCGTCTCGCGCCTGGTCGGCGCCCCTCCCGGGTACGTCGGCTACGAGCAGGGCGGCCAGCTCACCGAGGCCGTGCGGCGGCGCCCGTACTCGGTGGTGCTGCTCGACGAGGTCGAGAAGGCCCACCCCGAGGTGTTCGACGTGCTCCTGCAGGTGCTCGACGACGGCCGCCTCACCGACGGCCAGGGCCGCACGGTCGACTTCCGCAACGTGATCCTCGTGCTCACCAGCAACCTCGGCTCGCAGTTCGTGAGCGACGCGTCGCTGCCGCGCGAGAGCCGCGAGCAGGCCGTGCAGCAGCTCGTGCGCCAGACCTTCAAGCCGGAGTTCGTGAACCGGCTCGACGACATCGTCGTGTTCCAGACGCTGTCGATGGAGGACCTCGGGCAGATCGTGGAGCTCTACATCGACCGGCTCGGCGCGCGGCTCGCGGACCGCCGGCTGACGCTCGGCGTCACGCCCGACGCGCGCCGCTGGCTCGCCGAGCGCGGCCACGACCCGCTGTACGGCGCCCGTCCCCTGCGCCGCCTCATGCAGCGCGAGATCGACGACCGCCTGGCCCGCGAGCTCCTCGCGGGCGACGTGCGCGACGGCGACGCCGTGCGGGTCGACCTCGCGCCCGACGGCGAGAGCCTCACGGTCGCGCGCGCCTGGGACGACGAGCCGGAGGACGCGGCGCCCGTCCTCTGATCCACCCGATGCGGCCCGCCGCGCGTCCCCCTCGGGGAGCGCGCGGCGGGCCGTCGGCGTACGCGGACGTCGACGCGGCTGCGGCCGCGGATCAGACCGCCGTCACCCGCAGGAGCGCGATCGTCTCGGGCCACATCGCCGGGGTGTGCAGCCCCGAGACCGCCAGCGCACGGCCGGTGAGCTCGACGCCGTCCCACCACGCGGGGGGCGTGAAGCCGTGGTCGGGCGTGCCGACGCGCACGGGCTCCACGCGGTAGCGGCGCTCCGGGTCGAGGCCCGGCAGGAGGAACCGGCCGCGCGGGGACACGTCGGAGCGGCCCACCGTCGCGAGGAAGAACAGCGCCCGGGAGGCGTCCTCGGCCACGGATCCGTAGACGTTCAGGCTCGGGTCGGAGCCGTCGGCGCGGACGACCGTGCCCGTGTGCATCAGGGCGCGCTCCTGCTTGTAGAGGGCGATCCACTCGGCGAGGTCGCGCTCCTCCTCCGGGGTGGCCTGTGTGAGGTCCCACTCGATGCCGAAGTGCGCGAAGAGGGACGTGCCCGCGCGGAACGCGAGGGTGTGCGCGCGGCCCGTCGTGTGGTTGACGCCCGACGCGATGTGCGAGCCCATCAGCTCCGGCGGCAGCAGCTGCATCGTCCAGCGGTTCATCGTCTGGCGCTCGAGCGGGTCGATGCAGTCGGAGACCCACACGCGGTCGGTGCGCTCGAGCACGCCCAGGTCGACGCGGGCGCCCCCCGAGGCGCACGCCTCGATCTCGAGGCCGGGGAAGCGCGCCTTCAGCTCGTCCATGAGGCGGTACGCCGCGAGGGTCTGCCGGTGCACGCCCGCCTCGCCGCGCGGCGAGACGCCCGCGTCGACGAGGTCGCGGTTGTGGTCCCACTTCACGTAGGCGATGTCGTACTCGGTGAGGATCGCCGTCATCCGCTCCAGGATGTGCGCGTACGCCTCCGGGATCGCGAGGTCGAGGACCTGCTGCTTGCGGTGCGTGCCCGGGACGCGGCCGCCGGTGGCCATGATCCACTCGGGGTGCTCGCGCGCGAGGTCGGAGTCCTCGTTGACCATCTCCGGCTCGAACCACAGGCCGAACTCCATGCCGAGCGCGCGGACGCGGTCGATGATCGGGTCGAGCCCGTCCGGCCAGACGCCCTCGTCGACGTGCCAGTCGCCGAGGCCCGCGGTGTCGTCCCGGCGGTGGCGGAACCAGCCGTCGTCGAGCACGTAGCGCTCCACGCCCAGCGCCGCCGCGCGCTCGGCGAGGTCGGTGAGGCGGGCGAGGTCGTGGTCGAAGTACACGGCCTCCCACACGTTGAGCGTGACGGGCCGGTCGCGGCGCGGGTGCACGTCGCGGGCCCGGAGGAAGCGGTGGAAGCGGGCCGCCTGGTCGTCGAGGCCGTGCCCGTAGGCCGCGTAGACCCAGGGGCCCCGGTACGACTCGCCCTCGCGCAGGCGGACCTCGCCGGGCAGCAGCAGCTCGCCGCCGCCCAGCACCTGGCGGCCGTTCGACAGGCGCTCCGCGTAGTGGCGATGGTGCCCGCTGAACGCGACGTGCGCGCCCCACACGTCGCCGTGGCGGAAGCCGAAGCCGGGCACGCCGACGGAGAGGACCGTCGCCGCGTCCGGGCCGGTGCGTCCGCGGCGGCCCTCGCGCTCGTGGATCCCCACCCGGAGCGTCCCGCGCTGCGGCTGGCGCTCCATGCCCCAGCGGCCGGCGAAGTCGAGGATCTCCCGCGCCTCGGGCGGGATCGGCAGGGCCACGTTGAGCGCCTGGACGTCGTACACGTCGCCGCGGAGGTTCGTGATCTCCGCGCGTGCGCGGACGAGCCCGGACGGCAGCAGCTCCACGTCGAGGGCGAGGCCGAGCCCGGCGACGTCGTCGACCGCGTCCACGCGCACGAGCGCCGGGCCGACGGTGGCGGACCCGGGGCGGCCGTCCGCGCTCTCGGGCACGGGGGATCCGCCGACGGCGGCGGAGGTCACGCGGAACAGCGGCGACCAGTCGGCACCGGCGCGGTGGCCCTCGACGCCGGGCTTGCCGAGCCATGAGGTGTGCGCCTCGGGGAGGATCGCGAGGCGGATGGGGTCGTCGGCCACGTTGGGCACGATCGGCTCGACGGCGGCGAGCGCCATCGTCTCGAGGTCCGCCGCGGTCGTCTCGCCGAGGTCGGCGCCCCAGTGCACGACGGCCGGCAGGCGGCCCCCGGTGAGGTCGAGCACGAGCGAGACGCCGGAGGCGCGGAGGTGGAGGAGGGCGGAGGGGACGACGGTGTCGGGCATGCTGCTCCTGGTTCAGGCGCGGTCGGGGTGCGGGACCATCCTCCCGTGCCGCAGGACGCCGGGCCAGCGCACCGGCGCGGCGCGGCGCGGGAGCTAGCGGTCGAGGTCCTCGAGCCCGGGGACGGATGCGCCGTCCTGGTGGTCCTCCGAGACGCGCGTGCCGGCCTGCTGATAGCGGGCGCGCACGGTGGCCTCGCGGATCCGCTCGACGAGCTCGGGATCCAGCAGCTCGTCGTCGGAGGGGTCGCCGGCCTCGATCACGATCTGGCTCGCCGGTCCGATGAGGAGCTCCACGCGCCGGATCGCCCCGTCGTCGTCGCGCACGGGGATCACGACGGTCGCGGCGGCGGTGCCCTCGCGGGCCAGCGCCTCCGCGTAGTCGACGACCGCGGCCGCCACCTCGTCGCCCGTCAGGTACCGCCCGTCGGCGTAGTGGATCGTGTGCACCCCTCCAGTGAATGCCCTCCCGCCCGCCGCGCCTAGGGGCTCGCGGAGGCGGCGCGGCCGTGGCAGGACCCGCGCCGCCGGGGCGGGCGCCACCCCTCGGTACGCTCGGCACATGACCTACGTCGCTCACCCCGATCGCTACTCGTCCATGCCGTACCGCCGCTCCGGCCGCAGCGGCCTCAAGCTCCCCGAGCTCTCGCTCGGTCTCTGGCACAACTTCGGCACCGCCCGCCCGATCGACACCCAGCGCGCCATCGTGCGCCGCGCCTTCGACCTCGGCATCACCCACTTCGACCTCGCCAACAACTACGGCCCGCCCCCCGGCAGCGCCGAGACCGCGTTCGGCCGGATCCTCGCCGAGGACCTCCGCCCGTACCGCGACGAGATCGTCATCTCCTCCAAGGCCGGCTACCACATGTGGGAGGGCCCCTACGGAGAGTGGGGATCCCGCAAGTCCATGCTCGCGTCCCTCGACCAGAGCCTCAGCCGCATGGGCCTCGAGTACGTCGACGTCTTCTACTCGCACCGCCCCGACCCCGAGACGCCCATCGAGGAGACCATGGGCGCGCTCGCGACCGCGGTGCAGCAGGGCAAGGCGCTCTACGCCGGCATCAGCAACTACTCGCCCGAGCAGACGGAGCGCGCGGTCCAGGCGCTCGCCGAGCACAAGGTGCCGCTGACGATCCACCAGCCGAGCTACTCCATGTTCAACCGGCACGTCGAGGGCGGGCTGCTGCCCGTGCTGGAGGAGGCCGGATCCGGCTGCATCGTCTTCTCGCCGCTCGCGCAGGGGCTGCTCACCGACCGCTACCTGTCCGGATCCATCCCCGCCGACTCGCGCGCCGCCACCAGCGGCTTCCTCGACGAGTCCGCCGTCTCGGGGACGTACCTCGAGCGCGCGCGCGGCCTGCAGGCCGTCGCCGAGGGGCGCGGGCAGACGCTCGCGCAGCTCGCGCTGTCGTGGGTGCTGCGGCACCCGGGGATCACGAGCGCGCTCATCGGCGCCTCGAGCGTCGAGCAGCTGGAGCAGAACGTGGCCGCGGCCGGCGCCCCGGCGCTGACCGACGAGGAGCTCGCCGCCATCGAGCCGCTCGCGGTCGACGGCACCGGGCGCTGATCCGCCCGTGACGAGCGACGACGCCCTGGCGCCCGCGCATCCGACGACCGCCCAGCGGGTCGACCGGATCCTGGACGGCCAGGGCGTCGTCGACGGGCACGACGACCTCGCGTGGGCGCTCCGCGAGCGCGCGGTGCGGGAGGGCGGGCCGAGCGCCTCCGTGTCCGACGCCGTGCTCGCGCGCCTCGCCGTCGAGGACGCCGTGCCGGGCCTCCACACCGACCTGCCGCGTCTCGTGCGCGGCCGGGTCGCGGCGCAGTTCTGGTCGGTGTGGGTGCCCGACCTGCCGGGCGTCGACCCGGTGCGCTCGACCATCGAGCAGATCGACGTGGTGCGGCGCCTCGTCGCCGCGCACCCCGACCGGCTCGCGCTCGCCGTCACCGCCGACGACGTCGACCGCGCCGTCGCGTCCGGCCGCATCGCGTCGCTGCTCGGCATGGAGGGCGGCCACTCGATCGGCGGCTCCCTCGGCGCGCTCCGCATCCTGCGCGCGCTCGGGGTCCGCTACATGACGCTCACGCACAACGCGAACGTCGCCTGGGCCGACTCGGCCACCGACGCGCCCGTGCACCACGGCTTGAGCGCCGCCGGCGAGCGGGTCGTGGCCGAGATGGAGCGGATCGGCATGCTCGTCGACCTCTCGCACGTGTCGGCCGACGTGATGCGGCACGCGCTGCGGATCGCCCGCCGGCCGGTGCTGTTCAGCCACTCGGGGGCGCGCGCGGAGTGCGACGTGCCGCGCAACGTGCCCGACGACGTGCTGCAGTCGCTGCCCGGGAACGACGGCGTCTGCATGGCGACGTTCGTGCCGCAGTTCGTGTCGCCCGCCGTGGCGGAGTGGCACGACGAGACGCTGATGCGCGCGATCGCGGAGGGCGTGGACCCGCGCGACCATGAGGGCGTGCAGGCCGTCGCCGCGCGTCGCCCCGGCGAGCGGCCTCGCGCGACGCTCGCCGACGTCGTGCGCCACGTGGAGCGGATCCGCGAGGTCGCCGGCCCCCGCCACGTGGGCCTCGGCGGCGACTACGACGGCGTCGACCGCACGCCCGACGGCCTCGAGGACGTGTCCCGCTACCCGGCGCTCCTCGCGGCGCTCGCGGATCGCGGCTGGTCCGACGGCGACCTGCGAGCGCTCGCGGGCGGCAACGCCCTGCGCGTGCTGCGGGCGGCGGACGCGGACGACGACGTGTCGCGGGGCGAGGCGGACGCCGGACCGCTCGCGTGACCGCCGGGGAGCCCGGAGCGGCCGCCTCCGCCGCCGCCGTGCGCGGCCTCGACGCGCGCGCCGCGGCCGCGCTGCTCGACGACCTGGCCGACCGCGGCTGGCCCGCCGAGCACCGGGAGCGGCACGGCGGCTGGGTCCTCCGCGCCGCCGGGGGCGTGACGATGCGCGCCAACTCGGTGCTGCCCGCGGGGCCGGTCGCGGACCCCGACGCCGCGCTCGACGCGGCCGAGGCCTTCGCGCGCGCCCACGGGATCCCCGCGTGCGTGCAGGTGTCGCCCGCGTCGGAGCCCGCCGACCTCTTGGCCCGGCTGGCGGCGCGCGGCTACGTCGAGGAGGCGCGGACGCTCGCGCAGGTGGCCGGCGCGGACGCGGTCGCGGGCCGGCTGGGGGACGCGCGGCCCGCGGATCCCGCGCTCGCGGTCACGGTCGCGGACGCGCCCGACGACGCCTGGCTCGACGCGTGGTGGAGCGTCGACGGCCGCGGCGGCCCCGCGGAGCTGGACGTCGCGCGCCGGATCCTCACCCGCGGCCCCGCCGTGTACGCGGCGGTCCGCGAGCGGGTCGCCGCCGACGGATCCGCGCCCCGCGTCCTCGCGACCGCCCGGCTCGCCCTCGTCGACGGCTGGGGCGGCCTGTTCGCGGTCGCGACCCGGCCCGAGGCCCGGCGGCGCGGCCTGTCCCGCGCGGCCATGGCGGCCGCGGTCGACGCCGGGCGGGACCGGGGGACCGCCGCGCTCTGGCTGCAGGTGGTCGAGCGGAACGCGGGCGCCCGCGCGCTGTACGCGGACCTCGGCTTCGTCAGCGTGTCGCGCTACGCCTACTGGACGCGGCCGGTCGACGGCTGACGCGGCCCGCCCGCGACCCGCGCAGCCCTGCTCGCCCGCGACCCGCGCAGCCCGGCTCGCCCGCGACCCGCGCAGACCGGCCCGCGACCCGGTCAGACGCCGCCGCCCCCGCCTCCTCCGCCGCCGCCGCCGGAGGTCGTCCCTCCCGTGGATCCGCCGCTCGAGCTCGACCCGGAGTACGCGCCGTGCATGCTCGACGACACCGAGCCGAGGCTGCTGGCGAACGCCGCGGGCGCGAACGGCGCCTGGCCGGCGTACCAGCCCGGCCGGCTCCGCTCGTGCTCGTAGCGGCGGCCCAGCTCGTCGCCCCACGCGCGCTCCTGGCCGAACATGGCCGCGTACGGCAGCAGCTCCTCGGTGAGGCGGAGCACGTCGCGGTCGTCGCGCGGCAGGTCGCGGCGCTCGGCGCCCTCCGGCGACTGCAGCATGCGGATGCGGTCGGCCTCGGCCAGCCGGATGAACTCGCGGAGGCCCGCCAGGTGGTCGCGCAGCGCGACGCCCCGCTCGGTGAGCGGGTGCCGTGCGACCGCGACGATCGTCACGGTCAGCCCGACCACGCCGGCCACGAGGAACGCGACGACGACGAGCCCGCCGTAGGCGCCGACCAGCGCGAGCACCGCGAACGCGAGCGCGGCGGCCATGCCGAGCGACGCGGCGACGAGCAGCAGCACGATCGGGCGCACCGGGATCGGCTTCCGCAGGCCGTCCGTCACGGTGCGCTTCCGGACCGACGCCATCAGCTTCTGGATCCGCGTGGTGATCTTCGCGTCCGCGCGCTTCAGGTCCGTGGTCGCACCGGCCCCCGCGCCGTCGCCGAAGACCGCGGCGACGAAGCGGCGCTCGTCGGGGTCGGTGACGCGCGACGGATCCACCAGCTCCAGCGCGAAGGACGGCTTCCGGCCGGCGTCGCGCTCGAGGATCCGCACCGCGCCGCGCACCGCGAGGTCGAGCAGGAGCGCCGTCGTGGCGCGCGCGGCGTTCCCGGAGACCACCGACGCGACGAGCAGGCCGACGCCCTCCGGCGGGTCGTACTCGGCGACGATGGTGCCGCGTCCGGGCGCGTCCCGGAGGCGGCGACGGCGCAGGACGAGCGCGCCCGCGGCGGCGGCCAGCGCGAGCAGGGCGCCCGCGAGCGAGAGCGACGGCCACGGCGCCGCGAGGAACGAGGAGTCGCGCGGCGTGAACGTGCCCGGCTCGAACCCGATCGAGAGGGTGAGGCCCTCGCGGGGGCCGAGGTCGGCCGCGGACGCCCGGAAGCCCTCCTGGGTGCGGGTGATCTCCGCGGGCCCGTCCGCGCCCGCGGGACCGGAGGCCGCGTCGGCGTCGCCCGTGAGCCGGGGGAGGAGGTCCGGCGCGATCTCCACGGTCGCGGAGACGCGCGCGAACGGCTGCGCCCAGCCGAGGCCGTTGACGTCCCAGTAGAGCTCCTCGGCGCCCGTGTCGGCGTAGGCCCGGGTCACGTCGTGCTGCTCGTAGTCGATGACGTAGGTCTGCTCGCCGCGCACGAACCCGTCGTCGGCGACGGTGAGGACGAGGGCGCCGTCGTCCGAGTCGGACTCGTAGGCGCGCGGATCCCCGGCCTCATCCGTCACGGAGAGCACGCGCAACCCGGTGGGGTGCCCGTCGTAGCTCGCGACGAGCTCGCGGCGGATCCCGCGGTTCTGGTCCCGGTCGGGGAACTCGGCCACGAGCGTCTCCGTGGTGCGGAGGACGGAGCGCCCGTCCGCGTCGGTCGACAGCCGGTAGACGGCGTCGAAGGACCGGAAGGCGAAGTCGTCGACGTCGGCATGCGCGGGTGCGGCGGGCCCGAGCGGGATCGCGACCACGGCCAGAACCGCGAGCAGCGCCGTGACGAGCGCGAGGCGCACGCGGGCGAGGCAGGACGGGGCCGAGGGGACGCGGGCGGGCCGGACGCCCGCGCGCTCACGCACCGGTCGCCCCCGTGCCGGTGCCCCGGCCCGCGTCCGGGTCGGCGTCCATCAGCCGCCAGTCGGCCACGAAGTCGCGCACGCTCCGGGTCTCGAGGTCGAGGCGCACGCGCTGCAGCAGGAGGTCCGCGTCCGTCAGGCCTCCGGCGTTGGTCCGCAGCACCTCGCGTCCCGTGTCCAGGCGCCGGACGACGAGGTCCGACTCCGGGGCGAGGTCGTCCGCGTCCCCGGCGCCGACCACCGCCAGCGCGAGGGCGCCGATCGCGCGCACCGCCCGCCGGACCGGCCGCCGCGGCCCGGTCTCCAGCGACGCCTCCAGGATCTCCGCGGCCACCGCCGACTCCTCGGATGCGTGCTCGTCCGTCATCGTGCTCCCCTCGCGCGGCCCCCGCCGCGTACGGAGTCAACCACGGCCGGATCCCGCCAGCAGGGCCGCCGCGTCGGCCGCGAGGCGCGCGTACGCCGACGGCCGCTCGAGCCCGGACGCCTCGCGCGCCGCGGCCTGCACGACCACGGTCCACGCGTCGTCGCCGTCCTCCACGAGGTACGCGAGCGCGAACGTGCCCACCGAGCTGCCGCCCTTGAACGCCACGTGGTCGAAGCGCTCCGGCTCGGGCAGGCCCGGGTTCGCCGCGAGGATCCCGCGCACGGGCTCCCCGGCCGGCGTCGCCGCCAGCTCCGCGAGGCGCAGGTGCGCGCGGGCGACGTCGTCGGGCGTCGCGAACCAGTCGGCGCCGGAGGTCCAGGCCACGTCCGTCACCGCGGTCGCGGGCAGGTCGACCACGCCGCGGGGCAGCGCGTCGAGGAGCGCGCGGCGCTCGGCCGCGTCGGCGTCGGCCCACCGCTCGCGCAGGGCGCCGTCGTCCTGCCACCCGACGCGGAACAGGTCGCGCGTCGTCATCAGCGGCACGTTGCGCGGCGGATCCGCGTGGCCGAGGTCCGCGAGCGCCGCCTCGACGCGCTCCCGCCCGACCGCGGCGATGAGCATGTCGGTGGCCGTGTTGTCGCTGATCGAGATCATCTTCCCGGCGGCCTCGCGCACGGGGACCACGGTGCCGGTCGGGGCGTCCTGTAGCTCGCCGGAGGGGAGGCTGCGCACGTCGTCGGTCACCGTGAGCGGGTCGTCCCAGCCGACGCGCCCCTCCTCGACCGCCCGCACCAGGGCGCCCAGCACGTAGAGCTTCACGACGGATCCGATGGGCCGCGCCTCGGAGGCGCCGATGCCGTCGGGCAGCACCTCGAGGACCCGCTCGCCCAGGGCGCCGTCCTCGACGCGGGTGACGGTGAGCGACACGTCGCCGCCGAGGGCCGCGGCCTGCTCCTCGAGCGCGTCCCAGCTGGTCGCGGGCTCCCGCTCGGGCTCGGGCTCGCCGAAGAACAGGCCCGTGATGAGGCCCGCGTCGTCGACCGCGACCTGCATGTCGAAGGTGCCGGCGTCCGCGCTCGCGATGGTGGTCACCGACTGCGCGCCCTGCTCCTCGTGGGCGGTCGCGGTCCACGGGCGGCCGTCGCGCACGTCCTCGAGCACGGCGGCGATCTCCTCCGCGGACGCCGCGTCGAGCATCACCTGCGCGAGGCGCTCGCCGGTCTCCTGCACGGGCACCGGCTCGTCGGAGCCGATCGTGTCGAGCAGCCACCGCGCCTGGATCCCGACAGGCGACCCCGGCAGGACGACGGGCTCCGCGGCGGCCGGGCTCGTCTCCGTGTCCGCGGCGGGGGAGCTGCAGCCGGTCGCGAGCAGGGCGACCGCGGCGGCGGCGGCCAGCACCACGGCGGTTCGCGAGGGGCGGGGACGGCGGCGGGATCTCATGTCCCCATCCCATCGCCCGGACGACGCCGGCGGCGTCCCCCCTGAGGGGGAACGCCGCCGGGAGGGCCGGATCGGGTCCGTCGCGAGGTGTCGGCCGACGGGTGTCGGCCGACGGGCGTCAGCTGACGGGCGGTCGCGAGAACAGGGCGGCGTCGCGACCCGACGCGACGTTCTTGTCGATCTCGATGCGGCCGGCACCCTCGCCGATGGTCTCGTTGAGGATCTGGTTGTAGGCCCAGTTCTTGGGGATCCGCTTGCCCAGGTTGGAGTCCCACCCGGTGGACCTGCCCGCGAGGTAGCTGTACGTGGCCAGGTGGCCGGCGGAGATGGTGGTGCAGACCTGGCGCCCGCCGTAGACGCCGACGTCGAACCGGCTGCCGACCTGGGACAGGCCGTCGTGGACGCCCGCGAAGTACGGCTGGATCGCCTTCTCGACCTCGCGCTCCGTGGCGTCGAAGTCGACCGCGTAGTAGATGGTGGCGTCGGGACGGAGGCGGAAGCGCGTGGCGGCCTCGTGGGCGCGGCGGGCTGCCTGCACGCCGCGCTCGTAGGAGAAGTAGCCGGCGTCCGTGCCGCCCTCCTGGAAGATCGGGAAGATGCCGAGGCCGGCGCCGAAGATGGTGTCGAGCTCCTCCTCGGTCATCTGCTTCTTGATCGCGTCCGGCACCTGCGAGTCGGTGAGGTACCGGCCGAGGATGGTGTAGCCGGCGGCCTTCAGGGTGGCGGCGCGTTCCGTGGTGATGGTCGTGATGCCGTCGGCGGCGCTCCCGCTGCGGGAGGTGTCGCCGTCGCTCGCGAAGAGCACCGACCAGGTGCCGAAGTCGGAGCGGCCGGTCTCGGGCAGGGCGAACATCCGCTGGATGTCGATGGTGCGGCGCGCCTGGTCCGGAGAGTAGATGCCGTCGAACGGGCCGTCCCACGTGGTGTTGACGACGAGGGCGGCCTGCAGGAGGTGCACGAACCAGGTGGTGGTGTCGGTCGCGCCCACGGCGAGCTCGCCCACGCGCTCCTTCAGCGTCGCCCGGGTGGTCTTGCCGAAGTTGCCGTTGGCGATGGCCTCGCTGAGGCCGAGCTCCAGCTGCAGGCCGTGGATGAGGGCGCGGTGGTTCTGCGGCGTCCAGAGGCCGTCGGTGGTGACCGCGGGGAAGCCGGAGCGTCCGCCGTAGCGCGCGATGAGCTGGCGCTGGATCTGCTGGACGACCGGGCGGCCGGTGGACGCGAGGCCGTCGGCTCCGATGCGGGAGGTCGTGGCCAGGGCGGGGGTGGCGGTGGCGGTGGCGGCGACGGCCGCGGCGGGGATGGCGGCCAGCGCGCTGGCGAGGAGGGTGCGGCGGGGGAGGTTCACGGGGTGCCTTTCGGTGGGCGTTCTCGACGAGTGCCGGGCACACGACCGGGAGCGCGACCACGCGGGACGCGGTGAGCTCCATGGGCCGGGTACTCATGGATGACGAGGACCCTACGTACCGGCGCACGCACCCCGCCGGGACTGTCCACAGACCGGCCCGCGCGGGGCCGCGCCGGGCTCAGGGAGCTGCGGGCGCGTCGCCCTCCCGCTCGGCGGGGCGCATCCGGTCGCGCGCGTGGTGCAGCGCGTCGGAGGGCACCGGCGGCACGCCGCGCGCGAGCGCCGACAGGCCGGCGCGCACGACGATCGCCGTCGCGATCCCGAACAGCGCGAGCGTGATGAGCGTCGCCGCCCAGAGCGGCAGCGCGATCAGCAGGAGCGCCACGATCACCGCGGCCAGGAGCCCCAGCGACACGAGCCCGAGCGCGATGCCCGCGCCCAGGAGGATCGCGCCCGAGCGGGCGGAGCGGAGGCGCTCCCCGACCTCGCGCTTCGCCGAGTCGATCTCGGCGCGCACGGCGCGGAGCAGGGAGTCGACGGCCTTCTGGGCGAAGGACCCGCCGAGCCAGCCGCCGCGGGAGGGGCTGTCGTCGTCGGTCATGGTGCGTCTCTTCTCTCGTGGAGGTCGGGCAGGCGTCCGCCCCGGCGCGGATCGCGGGGATCCGTGCCGGGGCGGACGGCGGATCAGGCCAGGCGGGTGCCGCTCGTCATGCTCGAGCGGAGGCCGCCGGTGATCTGGATGACGACCGGGACCTCGGTGCCGAGCACCGCGTCCCAGCGTGCCACGGCCTCGTCCACCGTGCGGCGGACCGCGACCGGCGAGACGCCGCGGCGGGCGACCGCGGTGATCCGCAGCACCGTGGAGCGCTTGACCTCGAACGCGCTGACGTCGATCGAGACGATGGCCGGGTCGTGCCCGAGGGCCTCCTCCAGCATCTGCTCGGCGACCCTCGCGTCGATGACGAGCGAGCCGCCGGTGGGCGACGTCGCGTCCTCCCCGGGCGCGCGGCGGAGCAGCGTGCCGGTGCGGCCGTGGCCCTGGCGGAGCGCGAACCACGCCAGCACCAGGATCAGGACGAGCGCGGCGGCCGCGACGACCCAGAGGATCCACGGCTGCCCGCCCGAGAGCGCGTCGGAGGCGGGACCCCGGGCGTCGGAGGCGGCGCCCGCGACGGCGGTCTGCACGTCCGGGAGGACGACCCCCACCGCGACGGCGGCGCCGACGACCAGGAGGACGAGCCCCACCAGGATCACGAGCAGGCGGTTGAGCCCGCGGTTGGTGCCGGTCATCAGCCGACCTTCCCTTCCTCGGCGAGCGTCACCTTGGCGGTGAGCGCGGGGCGGTAGTCGTAGCCGGCGAGCTCGGCCCGCACGGCCTCCTCGACCGCGCCGACGTCCGTGCCGCGGCCCGAGGTGGGCGTGAGGCGGACGAGCGCGGTGCGACGCGACACGGAGACGTCGACCTGCTCGGGCGACACCCCGCCCGCGTAGCTCGCGGTGCGGGCGAGCGAGCGGGCGATGACCCGGTCGTCGACCACCGCGGCGGTGCGGGTGGAGGCGGCGCCGCGGCGACCGCGACGGCCGGGCGCGAGGCCCGTGATCACGAGCGCCAGGCCGACGAGCGCCACGACGGCGCCCGCCGCGACGAGCCATCCGGCCGGGGCCCCGACGGCGTCGAGGGAGGCCGAGACGGCGTCCGCGGGAGCCGCGAGGAGCGGCGCCGCGCCGACGGCCGCGAGGACCGCCTCCGTGCCGAGCCACGCGAGCACGAGGATCAGGATCACGGCCAGCGTGATGGCGATGCCCGAGCGCGACGAGTGCGTCTCGCGCCGCACGAGGCGGCGGTACGTGCTGTCGGTGCTCATGAGACCCTCCTGCGTTCCTGGATGCGCGCGCCCGTGATCCGCAGGTCGACCCGGCCCACGGTGGATCCCGTGAGGTCGAGCACGCGGTCGCGCACCTGGGTCTGCGCCTCGACGAGGCGCTCCACCAGGGTGCCGCCCGCCTCGGGGCGGGCGTTCAGCGCGGGGATGCGGATGGGGGTGCGCGCCTCGACGGCGAGCTTCCCGTGGTCGTCCGTCAGGGTGACGGCGACATCGTGCGCGGGCACCTCGAGGGCGTCGGCGGTGACGGCCGAGACCACCCGGCGCACCGCGCGCGACGTGATCGTGGTGCGGCCCCGGGGAGCCCCGGACGGGGTCCCGGTGCTCCCGGGGGCCGACACCGCGCGGGTCACGACGACCGACGCCCGCGGAGGGCGTCGGCGAGGCCGCGGATGTCCAGCTTGCCCTCGAGCACGCGGCCGACGCCGAAGCCCACGGCCATGAAGACCAGGACGAGGAGGAAGCCGCCGAAGCCGAAGGCGAGACCGGACAGGGCGAGGACCGCCCCGACGAGGAGGCCCGTGACGGTGGGGGTCACTGGACGCGCTTCTCGGCCGCGTCGTCGTCCGACGGCTTGTCGGTGGGGAGGTTCACGTCGGAGATGGTGACGTTGACCTCGGTGACCTCCATGCCGACGACCTGGTCGATGGCGTCGGTGACGGACTTGCGCACGTCGTCCGCCACCTGCTGCAGGTCGACGGGGTACTCGGCGATGAGCGTGATGTCGACGGCGACCTGGGTCTCGCCGACCTCGACGGAGACGCCCTGGCCGCGGTCCTGCTGGCCGATGACGTTGCGGATCGCGCCGACCGCGCGGGCCGCGCCGTTGCCGAGGTCGTGCACGCCGGGGACCTGGCGGGCCGCGATGCCGGCGACCTTCTCGATCACGCCGTCGGCGATGGTGTTCTTGCCGCCGGCGGTGCCGGTGACGCCGGTGGACGACGCGGACGTGGGGGTGATGCTCGACATGGTGTCTCTCTCTCGTGGGGGATGTGGGGTGGTGCGTGATGCGGATCCGGGGTGCCTCGCGGATCCGCCTCGTCATTCAGACGCATGGACCGGGAGGTTCGGCACGCGGATCAGCCGACTCCCAGGGAGGCCGCGTGCCGCTTCGCCTCCCGGACACGGGATCCCGCTCCGCGGGGCGTGAGCGGACAGGCGCGGACGGGCCCGGGCGGGGTCAGCCGCGGAGCGTCGCGCTCGGCAGCTCGCCGAATCGCTCGGCGTAGGACGCGGCGAACCGGCCCAGGTGGCCGAAGCCCCACTGCTCGGCGACCGCGCGGACGGTCGTGGAGGAGGGCGTCGCCTCGATCAGCTCGGCGCGCACGCGGTCGAGCCGTATCCCGCGGAGCAGGGCGCTCGGC
This sequence comes from Clavibacter sp. B3I6, assembly GCF_030816895.1. Taxonomy (NCBI): domain Bacteria; kingdom Bacillati; phylum Actinomycetota; class Actinomycetes; order Micrococcales; family Microbacteriaceae; genus Clavibacter; species Clavibacter sp. B3I6. The sequence goes on along the minus strand of NZ_JAUSYL010000001.1, from coordinate 1,943,738 downwards.
GTGGTGTCCTCGTAGCGCCGGACGGCGAGCTGGAGCACGCGCGTGCTGATCCCCGCGGCGCGCGCCGCGTCGGCCGGCGTGATGGGCCGGTCGGCGTGGTGGTGCAGGTACTCGACGGCGGTGCGGACGGCGCTCATCCGGGGCGCGCGCATCTCGGCGCTGAAGGGGACGTCGTGCCAGGGGAACAGCTCCAGCGTGGCGCGCGCGACCAGGAGGCCGGCCTGCATCCGGAGCAGCGGGCTCGACGCGGGGTCCTGGAGCGCCGGGCTGGCCTCGCCGACGGCGCGCCGCCAGGCGGCGGTCCTCTCGGCGGACGGCGGACGCGCGTGGTCGAAGACGAGCGGGCGCGAGCGGCCCTCGTGCGCCTCCGCGGCCGTCTCCTCGAGGAAGGCGGCGTCGATGTGCACGAGGTTCTGCACGCCGGCCGTGCAGCGGAAGGCAGCGGGCCGGCCGAAGGGGAGGAGGAAGGGGCGGGATCCGCTCGAGCGCACCTCGTGCTCGCCGAGGTCGACCGCGCCGGATCCCTCGCGCCACCAGGTGACGACGTAGTCGGGCAGCACGGGCAGGCGGCCCCAGTGCTCGGCCCGGAAGGTGGAGGAGCGGAGCGTCACGTTCTCGTCGCCGACGAAGGAGTACCGGTACGAGAAGTCGTCCGCGGCCCGCTCGGCGTGGAACTCGGTGCCGGGGTAGAGCGCGCCGTAGCGCGCGACGGCCTCGTCGAGGTCGGTGCCGGCCATGTGGCCGCGGCGGAGCGCGGGGGCGGCCGCCTCGGCGGCGTCGCCGGGATCCGCCGCGCGGTCGTCCGTGCCGCGGGCGCCCGGGAGGCGCGCACCCGGGGCGATGGTGTCGACGGTGGCGTCGGAGCCGCTCGGCCGCACGTCGGGCGCGGGCAGGTCCACGTCCGGGGCGACGCCGTCCGGCAGGGGCAGCGCGCGCAGGGGGGACGCCGCACGTCGGCGCCGGTCGGGCACGGGAGCGGTGCTCATGGGATCTCCGTCCTCCGCGACCGGGAGCGGTCGCGTGTCATGGAGTGGACGTCCCCGGGGACGGGTTCGTCACGCGCCGGGTCGATGCGCGTCGGCCGGGAGGCCCGGCGGGACGGCCGGGACGCCTCGACGGCGTCCCGGCCCGCCCGGTGCCGCTAGTTCGCGGCGCTGGTGTTGACGGAGCCGTTGACGCCGTTGGGGTAGAAGCCGCCCTTGGTGACGGCCTTGTTGTTCAGGTACACGATGTTCAGGACCTGACCCGGGGTGCGGCTGAACGCGATCGAGTTCGCATCCGTGGGCACGAGGTTCGCGCCGCCGGACATCGTGATGCCCTGGTCCAGGTCCGTGGGACCGTCGAGGGAGTCGCGGGCGTTGGAGATCGCGTTCGCGGGCGCGGCCAGGCCGCGCGCGTACAGCGACGTGCGGATGATGCCCGCGTGGTACGCCTCGACCGCGAGGATGCCGGCAGCGGCCTCGAGGTAGGTCTTGTTCGTGATCAGCGGCGCCGCGCCCTTGTAGGCGGTGACTCCGACGTCCTCGAACACGAAGGACGCGAGCAGGAAGTTGTCCTGGTTCGCGAACGCGTCGAACTTCTCGCCCGGCTTCACCAGGCCCGCAGCGGCTGCTGCGGCGGAGAACGCGGCGTCGAGGTCGATCGCGGGACGGGCGACCTTGGCCGAGCCCAGCGCGTCGCGCAGGAACTTCACGTGGGCGCGCTCGTCGTTCGCGATCTCGCGGGCGTACTCGCGGAGGAGGCGGTCCTGGAAGATGACCTGGCGGCCGCCGGTGACGGGGCCGGGGGTGCCGACGCCGTCGGTGAGGTTGGGGAGCAGGCCCGTGCCGGTGACGGCGCGGACGTAGAACTCGGCCTCGAGGTACTCGAGGTTGAGGGCGAAGTTGAGGACGGCGGCGTCGGTGACGGCGCCGGCTGCGGCCTCGGCCTGCGCGTCGGCTGCCTGGGCGCCGGTCGCGGGGATCAGGGCCGCGGCGCCGACGCCGAGGCCGGCGACGCCGGCTGCGGTGAAGAAGCGGCGACGGTCGAGCGGCGACTGCGCGCTCTTGTCGATGGCCTGGGTGATGAACTTCTTGTCGAACATGTGACGCTCCGGAGGTGTCAGCGGTGGGCATGGCTCGTCCATGAGCATCCGCGGGGCTCACGATCCGCTCCTGACGGGTCGCGCACAATGCCTTCGCCCTCGGATGACACGGGGATTCGCTCCCCGGCTACCGGGTTCCGGGCCCCTGCCCCCCGTCCGGGAGGTGCCGGCGTCCGGGCGTCGGCGGTGTCGGAGGTGGCCGGTAGGAAGGGAGCGTGACCACGCCCGCGCCCTCCGTCGACACCCGTCCCCGCCGCGGCCTGCTCGACATCACGCGGATCTACGCCGAGCCGGCCGCCCTCGAGCTGCCGCGCGGGCAGGAGATCGTGGCGGCCTGGCCGGACGCGACCATCGTGGAGGTGGCCTCGCACTGGGCCATCCCCGAGGTGCACGGCGACGAGGCGAACGTCGCGCGCTGGGTGCGCATCAAGACGGAGGCGCTCGTCGTGGGCGTCAAGAAGTCGCTCGTCACGCGGCCGAACGGGCGCTCCGCGGACTTCATCGCGCCGTCCACCGCGAACGGCTGCGCCATGGCCTGCGCGTACTGCTACGTGCCGAGGCGGAAGGGCTACAGCAACCCCATCACGGTGTTCGCGAACATCGAGCAGATCCACCGCCACGTGGCCCGGCACATCGCGAAGCAGGGGCCGAAGGTCGAGGCGAACCAGTGCGACCCCGAGGCGTGGGTCTACGACATCGGCGAGAACAGCGACTGCTCGGCCGACGCGCGCGTGAGCGCGAACGTGCGGGACCTCGTCGAGCTGTTCCGCATGTCGCCCACGGCCAAGGCCTCGTTCGCCACCAAGCACGTCAACCGCGACCTGCTCGACTGGGACCCCATGGGCCGCACGCGCGTGCGCTTCTCGCTCATGCCGGAGGCCGTCGCGCGCGTCACCGACATCCGCACGTCGCCCATCGCGGACCGCATCGCCGCCATCGACGACTTCGTCGAGGCGGGGTACGAGGTGCACCTCAACTTCTCGCCCGTCATCCTCACGCCGGGCTGGCGCGCCGAGTGGGAGCAGCTGCTGCGCACGCTCGACGACACGCTCAGCGCCCGCACCAAGGCGCAGCTCGCGGCCGAGGTCATCATGCTCACGCACAACGAGCAGCTCCACGAGGTGAACATGGGCTGGCACCCGAAGGCCGAGGAGCTCATCTGGCAGCCGGGCATGCAGGAGCAGAAGGTCAGCGAGAACGGCGCGGTCAACGTGCGCTACCGCCGCGGGCTCAAGGGCGACGCGGTGGCCGAGTTCACGGCGCTGGTGCGGCGGATCATGCCGTACTGCCGCATCCGCTACGCGTTCTGAGTGGGGCCGCGGCCCGACGGCCCGCCGGACGCACGACGGCGGGGTACCCCGAGGGGCACCCCGCCGACGTGGCGTGCGCGACTAGCTCTTGAAGCGGTCGATCCAGCCGGCGACGGGACGCTGCTGCTCGCCCTGCTGCGCGGCGAGGACGACGAGCACCGAGGTCAGCGCGGGGATGAGCCACTGCAGCGCCTTCTGCTGCTTCTGCGCACCCTCGAGCTCCTTGGACGCACCGGCGCCGGGCTCGGTCGTGCCCTCGGCACCCTCGTCCGCGTGCTTGGCCATCTTGCCGCCCACGAGGGCGGAGTAGAGGGTCGTGCTCGCGGCGACGATGGTCAGCACGGCCTTGACGTTCGTGTTGGAGCGGGCCTCGCCCTGGCTCGCGAGGCGGCCCTTGTTGGCGTAGATGAGGCCGAGGCCGCCGACGGCGTGGATCGCGAGCGAGCCCAGCTGCACGGGCGCCCACTTGGCCCAGCCGATGGACGAGAGGCGCAGGCGCTCCTGCGGGTCCTTCGCGGCGGCGGCGGCGCCGTTGAGGCCGACGGCGCCCATCAGCGATCCGCCGAACCAGGCCGCGAGGCCGAGGTCGTGCATGCTCCGGATGACGGTGTTGCGTTCTGACATGTGCATCTCCCAGTGGTTGTTCGTGGCCGCGCGGGGGCCGGCCGATGTCCTGTGCGTGGGACGCTACGCCCGGGATCGAGCAGTGTGTCGGCCGTCGGCGGATGCCCAGGCTCGCCGAGGGGATCGGACGTCCGGCGGACCTCAACGGATCCTGGGAGTCGGGCCGCCGGACCTTGGCGCGCCGCCCCGAGCCGGGTTCGGTGGACATGGTGCCCGTCGAGCGGCGGGCCCGCGGTCGAGGGGATCGGTACATGGGCAAGGCGTGGATGGTGATGGTCGCGGCGATTCTCGGCGGCCACGGTTTCGTGGGGCTCTTCATCGAGGGGTCGCACCTCCTCGAGATCCTCAACGTCGACTTCTTCGTCGACGTCCTCTACCTCGGCAGCGCGGTCGTGCTGCTGCTCGCCGGGACCCGGCAGATCGGACCCGGCGCGATCCGGGGCACGCTCCTCGCGTTCGGCGGGCTGTTCACGCTCATGGGGATCCTCAGCATCATCGACAACGAGCTCGGCGGCCTCACGCCCACCGGCTTCACCATCGTCGACGACTTCCTCTTCTTCGGCCTCGGCCTCTCGGGCCTCGCCCTCGCGCTGACCCCCAGCTCGGTCGAGCCGCTCACCACGGGCGGCAAGGCCCTCAACTAGCGGTCCGCACGACGACGAGGGCGCGACCCGGCCGCAGCCGGATCGCGCCCTCGCGTCGTCATCGCCGGCGTCGCGCCGGGCCCGGGTCAGCTCCGGTGGATCCGCACCGTGATCACCTGGAACGCCCGGAGGAGCAGCCGCACGCCGCGGCCGTCGGTCTCCGGCTCGAATGCGAGCGACCGCGGGAAGCCCTCGCCGAGCGGGCGCTCGAGCACGTCCACCTCGGTGAAGCGGTCGGCGTCGAGGTGCGCCTCGAGGCGGGTCGCGACGCGTGCGCCGGTCGACTCGTAGAGCCGGACGATCACGTCGCCCGAGCCGTCGTCGGCGAGCTTCAGGGCCTCGATCCGCACCGTGCCGCCGTGCACCGAGACGAGCCCGGACGCGGTCGGCAGGGACGACGGGACGGCGTCGGCGCGAGCGGGGGAGGCGGCGACCTCGGCGGGGGACGCCGTGCCGAGGGGCGCGGCCGAGGCGTCGCCCGGGTGCACGACCCGCACGGGCAGGTTCTGCTCGAGGCCGGCGTCGACCGCGCCCTCGATGCCCACGCCCGGCACGAGCGCGTACTCGAAGCGGTGGTGGCCGATGTCCTGCACGGGGTCGGGGGAGCGGGCCGCCCGGACCAGGCTGATCCGCAGCTCGGTCTCCACCTCGCCGGTCGCGCCGACCGTGCGGGTGATGTCGTGCCCGTAGCTGCCCGCGTTCGTGAGGGCGACGCCGTAGCCGGGCTCCTCCACGTGCACGAAGCGGTGCGCCATGACCTCGAAGCGCGCCTCGTCCCACGACGTGTTCGTGTGCGTGGGGCGGCGGACGTGCCCGAACTGGATCTCCGCGCTGTGGTGCTGCGCGTGGATCGACAGCGGGAAGGTCACCTTGAGGAGCTTCTCGTCCTCGAGCCAGTCGAGGTCGGCCGTGGCGTGGATCCGCGCGTCGTCGGCGTGCAGCGACACCCGCTGCACGACGCGCGAGCGCCCGAACTGCCGCACGACCTCGACGGTGGCGCGGAGGGGCGAGTCCTCGACGAGCTCGACCGAGGCGGCGTCCACCAGGTCGGTGCGGCTCGCGCGGTAGTGCGCGTCGACGTCCCAGGCGTCCCACGCGGTGGGGATGTCCTCGTGCAGCTGCAGCAGGTTCGCGACGCGACCGGCCGGCACGAGCTCGCGGTCGGCGGAGCGCCGGTCGACGATCGACGTGATGAGGCCGCGCGCGTCGAGCGTCACGCGGAGCAGGCCGTTGTCGAGGACGGTGCCGCCGTCGGCGCGCGTCGTCACGACGGGGGAGGCCGGCTCCACGGCGACGAGCGGCGCGATCCCGCTGCCGGGCACCGCGACGAGCGCGAGCGCGGATCCGTCGGGCGCCTCCACGAGCGCCGTGCGCGCGTGGCCGGTCGAGTTCACCGCGAACGCGCCGGATCCGTCGCCCTCGCCGTCGCGGACGGCCTGCGCCGTCACCCGCGCGATGGCGTCGGCCACGAGCGCGTCGAGCTCCGCGAGGCTGCGGGCGTAGTCCTCCTCGTTCTCCCGGTGCACCCAGGTGATGGAGGAGCCCGGGAGGATGTCGTGGAACTGCTGCAGCAGCGTCTGCTTCCAGAGCCGGTCGAGCGCGGCGTACGGGTACTCGGCGCCCGTGCGGACCGCCGCGACGGTCCACCACAGCTCGGCCTCGCGCAGGCGGTGCTCGGCCTGGCGGTTGCCGCGCTTCTCGCGGGCGTGGGAGGTGAACGTGCCGCGGTGCAGCTCCAGGTACAGCTCGCCGACCCACACGGGGGCGTCGGGGTACTCGGCCTCGGCCTTGCGGAAGAACTCGTCCGGGTGCTCGACGACGACCTTCGGCGACCCCTCGAGGTCGGCCGTGCGGCGCTGGCGCTCCATCATGTCGCGCGTGGGCCCGCCACCGCCGTCGCCGTATCCGAAGGGCGCGAGCGACATGGTGGCCCGCCCCTTCTCGCGGAACTGGCGCACCGCGTGGTGGGTCTCCTCCGCCTCCAGCGTGGAGTTGTAGGTGTCGATGGGCGGGAAGTGGGTGAAGATCCGCGACCCGTCGATGCCCTCCCAGAAGAAGGTGTGGTGGGGGAACGTGTTGGTCTGGTTCCAGGAGAGCTTCTGCGTGAGGAACCAGTCGAGGCCCGCGAGCTTCGCGATCTGCGGGAACGACGCCGTGTAGCCGAACGAGTCCGGCAGCCACACGCCGTGGGTCTCGACGCCCAGCTCCTCCTGGAAGAAGCGCATGCCGTGGGTGAGCTGGCGGATCATCGCCTCGCCGCCCGGCAGGTTGCCGTCCGGCTCGATCCACATGGATCCGACCGGGTACCAGGTGCCGTCCGCGATGGCCTGCTTGATCCCCTCGAAGACCGTGGGGTAGTTCTCCTTCACCCACACGTACTGCTGCGCCTGCGAGCACGCGAAGCGGAAGTCGGGGTACTGCTCGGCGAGCCGGAGCACGTTGGAGAAGGTGCGCGCCGTCTTGCGCTTCGTCTCGCGGATGGGCCAGAGCCAGGCGCTGTCGATGTGGGCGTGGCCGACGCCGCTCAGCGTGTGGGCGCTCGGCACGGCGGGGCGGGACAGGACCTCGGCGAGCTCGGCGCGGGCGGCGGCCGCCGTGCCGACGATGTCGTCCATCGCGAGCACGTCGAGCGCGCGCTCGATCGCGCGCAGCACCTCGTGGCGGCGCGGCTCGGTCTCGGGCAGCTCCATCAGCAGCTGGTACAGCACCTCGACGTCGAAGCGGAGCGCCCAGACCTCGGGCTCGAACACGGCGAGCTCGGCCTGGCGGAACCGGTAGATGGGCTCGGCGGGCGCGGTCGCCTTGTCGCCGTAGGGGGTGGGCACGAACTCGTCCACCAGGATGTCGGGGTTGCCCGCCGCCTCCATCAGGAAGCGCACCGGCTCGCCGCCGGCCGCCTCGTCGTGGAGGCGCACGTACGTGTTGCGCGGGTGGATCCCCTTGATCGGCACCCCGTCCATCGTGTGCACCAGGCACTCGGCCTGGTTGCCCGGCCAGTCGCCGATGAAGCCGGGGTCGATGAGCAGCTCCACCGTGCGGCCGGCCCACTCGGCGGGCACCTCGCCGGTGACCTCGAACCACCACGTGGACCAGGCGCGGCCCCACGGCTGGCCGAGCTCGAAGGGCGCGTACTCCTGCTGCATGGCCTCCGCGACGGGCACGGGCTCGTCGGGCGCCATCCACGCGCGGAGGGAGACGGGCGTCTTCGCCGAGTAGACGGCGGGCGTGATCCGCTCGTCGAGCGCGCGGAGGATCCGCTCCTGGACGAGCTTCTGGTTCTGGTGCATGGGGGTCCTCCGGGACGTCGGGACGCGGTCGGTCGGGCGAGCGGGCGGGTGCGGGTGCGGGCGGACCCGCGTCAGCGCAGGTAGGAGAGCGCCGGGAACGCGTGCATCGCGTCCTCCAGCAGGGAGCGCGCGACCGTGACGGAGTCGACGAGCGGGTGGTGCGCGAGGGCGCGGACGGCGGCGGCGCGGGATCCGCCGAGGCCGGCCTCGATGGTCTGCCGCTCCACGTACTTGGCGTTCGTCACGAGGCCCACGCCGAAGTCGGGCAGCTCCGTGCCGGCCACCGGGTGCGCGCCGCGGGCGTCGACGATGCACGGCACCTCGACCACGGCGTCCGCGTCGAGGGACGCGAGCGTGCCGCGGTTGCGGACGTTGAGGATCAGGCGGGCGCTCTGGTCGTACGCGATGCCGCGCATGAGCGCGATCGCGACATCCTCGTAGCCGCCGGAGACGAGGTCGTCCTCGTCGCGGTCGCCCATGCCGGCCGACTGCCGGTTCGTCGCCATGTAGGTGGTCTCGCGGTCGAGGCGCGTGCGCTCCCAGAGCGCGAGCGCGGACACGTCGTGCCGGTGCTCGAGCTGCTCGTAGAACCGGCCCTGCTGCTCCACGAGGAAGGCGCCGCGGGTCTGCGCGGCGAGCTGGTCGGCGTGCCGCACCTCGCGCTTGAAGTAGTAGTAGTGCAGGTACTCGTTGGGCACGGCGCCGAGCTCGGTGACCCACTCGGCGCCGAAGAGCCGGCCCTCCTCGAACGTGCCGATGAGGTCGGGGCGGGCCAGGAGGTCCGGCAGCACGTCGGTGCCGTCGACCCGGAGGCCGCGCAGCCAGCCGAGGTGGTTGAGGCCGGCGTAGTCGATGACCACGTCGTCGCCCGCGACGCCGAGCGCGCCGAGCACGCGGCGGGCGAGGCCGATGGGGGAGTCGCAGATGCCGATGACGCGGTCGCCGAGCACGCGCGACATCGCCTCGGTCACGACGCCCGCGGGGTTCGTGAAGTTGATGACCCACGCGTCGGGGGCCTGGACGCGGATCCGCTCGGCCAGGTCCATGACCACCGGCAGCGTCCGCAGCGCGTAGGAGATGCCGCCGTAGCCGACGGTCTCCTGCCCGATCACGCCGTGCGCCATGCCGAGCCGCTCGTCGCACGAGCGCCCGGCCATGCCGCCCACGCGGATCGCCGAGAACACGAACGCGGCGCCCGCGAGCGCCTCGTCGAGGTCGGTGTGCAGCGTGATCACGGGGGCGTCCGGGTAGGCCGCTGCCTGCTCGGCGAGCACGCGCGCGACGGCCGTGAGGCGCACCTCGTCGGTGTCGTAGAGGGCCACGTGCGAGACGCGGCCGGCCTCGTGGTCGCGCAGCAGCGCCGAGTACACGAGCGGGACGCGGAAGCCGCCCCCGCCCAGGATGGTCAACCTCATGCGACGGTCACCGACACTCCCTTGTCCGCGAGGCCCTGCGACACCCGCGCGTGCGGGGCGGCCTCGGTGATCAGCTGCGTCAGCGACGCGGTGGGGGCGACACGGCCGGCGCCGGTGCCCGGGAACTTGGAGGAGTCGGCGAGCACCGTGACCCGGTCGCTCACCTCCGCCATCGCGCGCTTGATGGGCACCTGGGCCATCGTCGTGTCGCGCAGGTCGCCGTTGTCGGCGATGCCGCTCACGCCGACGAAGGCGTGGTCGGCGTGCAGCAGCCGCAGGCTCTCGGCCGTGAGCGGGCCGGACACCGAGCGGTAGACCGGATCCCAGTCGCCCGGCAGCAGGATGAGCTTCACGGCCCGGTCGTCGCGCAGCACGTCGAACGCGGCGATGCTCGCCGTGATCACCGTCAGGGACCGGCCGCGCAGCTGCTCCGCGAGGTGCAGCGTGGTCGTGCCGATGTCGAGCACGACCGACTGGCCGTCCTGGATCTGCGCCGCGGCGGCCCGGGCTATGCGCTCCTTGGCCTCCCGGTTGACCTGCTCGACCTCGGCGAACGGCGCGTCGACCTCGGTGAGGACGGCACCGCCGTGCGTGCGCCGGAGCGCCCCCTGCTCGTCGAGGCGGGCCAGGTCGCGGCGGATGGTGGCCTCGCTCGTGCCGGCGGCGTCGGCGAGCTCCGCGACCGTCGCGCTGCGGCTGGCGCGCAGCCGGTCGAGGATCACGAACTCTCGGGCGTCTCTCATGGACTGAACATTAGCGCGCAGGATCGAGCAGAAACAATCTTGTAATAAACAAAGTCTTCCATCCATGTGCTCACATGGGCTAGAAACGTCACTACCGGTCGCCACCCTGGTCGACCGCGTCCCGCCGGCAGCGTCGCCGTCGGCGGACCGCCCTCCCCGCTCCCCGTGCCCCGCACGGCGCGGCCCACCGAGAAGCCGAGGCCCGACGTGTCCGCAGCATCCCGCACCGAGCAGAGCCCCGCCGGGCTGCTGGTCGTCGGCCAGCTGTTCGCCGACGTCGTGTTCGGCGAGCTGCCGAGCGAGCCGCGCCCGGGTCACGAGATCTGGACGTCGTCCTTCGGCCACGGGCCGGGCGGCATCGCGAACTTCGCCCTCGCGGGCGCTCGCCTCGGGGTGCCCACCGCCATCGCCGCGGCCGTGGGCACGGATCCGTTCTCCCTCCTGGTGCGCGCCGCGCTCGCCGCGGAGGGCGTCGCGCTCGACCACCTCGTGACCCTCGACGACTGGGCGCTGCCCGTCACGGCCTCGCTCGGCTACGACGACGACCGCGCGCTCGTCACGGGCGGCGTGCCCTGCCCGCTCGGCTCCGACGAGCTCGTCCCGGGCGAGGTGCCCGCGGCCGCCGCGGCGCTCGTGCACCTGGATCCGCACCGCAGCTCCTGGGTCGGCCGCGCCGCCGCCGCCGGCACCGACGTGTACGCGGACGTCGGCTGGGACCCGTCCGAGCGCTGGGACCCCGCGATCCTCGACCAGCTCGACGAGTGCCACGCCTTCCTCCCCAACGAGCTGGAGGCGTCCGCCTACACCGGCACCGACTCGGCCGTCGCGGCCGCCCGGGCGCTCGCCCGGCGCGTGCCGCTCAGCGTCGTGACCGCCGGATCCCGCGGCGTCGTCGCCGTCGACGCCGCCCGCGGCGAGGAGGTGGTCCGGCCGCCGCTCGCGGTCCGCGCCATCGACGCCACGGGCGCCGGCGACGTGTTCGGCGCCGCGCTCGCCGCCTCCGCCCGCGCGCCCTGGAGCCTCACCGAGCGCGTCGACTTCGCGTGCCTGGTGGCGGGGATCACGGTCACCCGGCCCGGCGGCGCATCCGGCGCCCCGCGGCTCGACGAGCTCGTGCCGTGGCTCCGGGCGCACCCCGACGCCGCCGCGCCCGGCCGCTACGACTACCTCTCCGACGCCCTCGCCCACCCGGACGGCGCGCGCCTGCTCGCCTGACGCGCGCCTCCCGCCTCCCCACCCGTCCGCTCCGACCCGCCCGTCCCCCACCGAATCGAGAACCACCATGTCCCACCACCCCGCCCGCCGCGCACGTGCCCGGCGCCTCGTCGTCGGCGCCGCCGCCCTCGCGCTCCTCGCGCCGGTCCTCGCCTCCTGCTCGTCGTCGTCGGGATCCTCGGCCGGCGGCGAGCTCGACCTGTGGATCTGGCCGGACGGCCTCAGCCAGACGGTGCTCGACCAGGTGCCGGACCAGGTGCCCGGCACGACGCTCAACGTCTCCACCGTCGGCGGCGACTTCAAGCAGAAGCTCGTCACCACGTTCACGGGCCGCTCGGGGCTGCCGTCCATCACGGGCGTCAAGGGCGAGGACATGCCCTACTTCCTCAGCGAGGACGGTCTGTTCGAGAACCTCGACGACCTGGGCGCGCAGGACGTGGCGGACCAGTACCCGGCGTGGAAGCTCAAGGAGGCGACCACGGAGGACGGCGAGCTCATCGGCCTCCCCATCGACATCGGCCCCACCGCCCTCTACTACCGCGCGGACGTGTTCCAGGCGGCCGGCCTCCCGAGCGAGCCGGCCGACGTCGCGGCGGCCACCGCCACGTGGGACGACTACTTCGCCTTCGGGAAGAAGCTCAAGGAGGCCACCGGCGGCGCGATCTTCGTGGACGCCTCCGACGTGTTCACCAAGTCCATCGGCCAGGGCACCACGCGCTTCGTCGACCAGGAGGGCGGGTTCACGGGCGACAGCGCGGAGATCAAGGAGGCGTGGCACCGCGCCGTGCTCGCGTACCAGGACGGCCTCACCGCGAACGTGACCGACGGCAGCCCCGACTGGGCGTCGGCGATCACGAACGGCTCGCTCCCGGCGCTCCTCGGCGCGTCCTGGTACCAGGCCGACCTCAAGAGCGCGACGGCCGACACCTCGGGCGACTGGCGCGTGGCCCCCATGCCCGGCGGCCCGGCCAACATCGGCGGCTCGTTCCTCTCCATCCCGGCCGGCACCGAGGACCCCGAGGCCGCGTTCGCGGTGATCAAGGACGTGCTCGACCAGGACAACCAGGTCACCGCGTACGCCGACAAGGGCATCTTCCCGTCGGCCACCGCCGCCTACGACGCCCCGGAGCTGCAGGAGGGCGACCCGTTCTTCGGCGGCCAGTCGACCGTCGGGGTCTTCGCCGACGCCGCCGCGAAGATGCCCACGGCCTACACGAGCCCCTACGACAGCCAGGTGCAGGCCGCCTTCGTCACGGAGCTGCAGAACGTCACCTCCCTCGGCAAGGACCCGGAGCAGGCGTGGGAGGACGCCGTCTCCGCGGGCGAGGCCGCGCTGAAGACCGCGAAGCAGTGATCCCCACCGTCGTCCGCCCCGGAGGGCGCCTGCGCGCGTCCTCCCGGGCGGGCGCGGGCGCCCCGGGCCCCGCGCGCTCCCGCGGGGCCGCCGGCACCCGCGGCATCCGCCGCACGTGGCCGTACTACGCGGCCATCGCGCCGTTCTTCGTGCTGTTCGCGATCTTCGGCCTGTTCCCCGCCCTCTACTCGCTCGTCCTCTCCTTCCAGGACTGGAACGGGCTCGGCGAGGCCGAGTGGGTGGGCCTCGCGAACTTCCAGGCCCTCGCGGCCGACGCCACCTTCTGGCTGTCCATCCGCAACACCCTGGTGATCTTCGCGCTCTCGACCTTCCCGATGATGGCGATCTCCGTCGTGGTCGCGGCCATGCTCAACTCGGCGAAGCGCCTCAGCACCTTCTACAAGATCAGCTACTTCGTGCCGAACGTGACCTCGGTGGTCGCCATGGCCGTGCTCTTCGGCTCGATCTTCGGCGACAGCTTCGGGCTCGTGAACGCGGGGCTCCGCGCCATCGGGCTGGACGGCGTGGCGTGGCTGTCGACGCCGTGGGCGATCCAGGTCACCATCGCGATCCTCATCACCTACCAGTGGACCGGCTACAACGCGATCATCTTCCTCGCGGGCATGCAGGCCATCGGCACCGAGGTCTACGAGGCCGCCAAGCTCGACGGCGCCGGCGCGATCCGCACGTTCTGGTCGGTGACGCTGCCGCTGCTGCGCCCCACGATCCTCTTCGTGCTCGTCGTCTCCACCATCACCGGCCTGCAGAGCTTCACCGAGGCGCAGGTGCTCACGGCCTCCTCGAGCACCACCAACCCGAACTCGGGCGGCGCGGGCCAGGCCGGCCTCACGACGGTCCTGTACTTCTACCAGCAGGCCTTCAACTACAACCGCTTCGGCTACGGCGCCGCCATCGCCTGGGGCGTCTTCCTCCTCGTCGTGATCTTCTCGATCATCAGCTTCCGACTGGGCGCGGAGAAGAAGGAGAAGCCCGTGCGGACGCCCGGCACCAGGAAGGGACAGCGCGCATGAGCACGACCGTCCACGCCGCGGGATCCGCCGCGGCCCGCATCGCCGACGAGGCCGCGGGCCGCCCGCGCACCCGCGCCGAGCGCACCGGCCGGCCCGCGGGTCGTCGGCAGCTGCCGCCCGCCCGCGTGATCCTGCACGGGGTGCTCTTCGCCGGATCCATCGTGAGCCTGTTCCCCCTCTACTGGCTCGTCGTGATGGCGAGCAACACCACGAGCGACATCTACAAGTCGCCGCCCGTGCTCGTGCCGGGGCCGTACCTGTGGGAGAACATCCAGGCCGTGTTCCGCACGATCGACTTCGGCGGATCGCTGATGAACACGGTCATCGTGGCGGTGTCCGTCACGGTCCTCGTGCTGTTCTTCGACTCGATCGCGGCGTTCACGTTCGCGAAGTACGAGTTCCCCGGCCGGCGCGCGCTGTTCGCGCTGCTGCTCGTGACCTTCATGCTGCCCGCGCAGCTCTCGGTGATCCCGCAGTTCGTGACGATGATCAACCTCGGCTGGGTCGGCCAGCTGCAGGCGCTCATCGTGCCGGCGGCGGCGAACGCGTTCGGCATCTTCTGGCTGCGGCAGTTCATCGTCTCGAGCGTGCCGGACGAGCTCATCGACGCCGCCCGCATCGACGGCGCCGGGTTCTTCCGGCAGTACCTCACGGTGTGCCTGCCGCTCATCCGGCCGGGCCTCGGGTTCCTCGGGATCTTCACCTTCATCGCCGCGTGGAACGACTACCTGTGGCCGCTCATCGTGCTGAACGACCCGGGCACGCTCACGCTGCAGGTGGCGATGAGCCAGCTCAACAGCGCCCACGGCAAGGACTACGGCATGGTCATGGCGGGCGCGCTGCTCGCGGTGATCCCGCTCATCATCGTGTTCCTCATCGGCGCGAAGCAGTTCATCGGCGACATCGCGAAGGGCGCGCTGAAGTGATGCCGCTCGCGTCGCGGTCCGTCGTGGTGACGGCCGTCGACGACCTCGCGGGCCTCGGGTCCGCCGCGGCCGACGTGGTGGAGGCGTTCCTCGTGGAGGAGCCGGCGGGCGTGCTGGGCGTGGCGACGGGATCCAGCCCCGAGCCGCTCTACGCGGAGCTCGCCCGGCGCCATCGCGAGCGCGGCCTCGTCACCGACGGGCTCTCGCTCGTCGCGCTCGACGAGTACGTGGGGCTGCCGGCCGGGCACCCGGAGTCGTACCTCTCCTTCGTGCGCACGCGCATCGCGGAGCCGCTCGGCGTGCCGGACGCCCGCGTCGTGGTGCCCGACGGCGGCGCGGCGGATCCGCAGGCGGCCGCCGCGGAGCACGAGCGCCGCATCCGCCGACTGGGCGGCGCGGGGCTGCAGATCGTGGGCATCGGTGCGAACGGGCACCTCGGCTTCAACGAGCCGGGCTCGCCCCTCGCGGGCACGAGCCGGGTGGTGGAGCTCGCGGCGGCGACGCGGCGCGACAACGCGCGGTACTTCGGCGGGGATCCGGAGCGCGTGCCGACCCGTGCCATCACGCAGGGCATCGCGACGATCCTCTCGGCCCGGCGGATCCTGCTGGTCGCCTCGGGCGCGCACAAGGCCCACGCGCTCGCCGCGGCGCTCACCGGTCCCGTGACGGTGGACGTGCCCGCCTCCGTGCTCCAGCGCCACCGGCGCGTCACCGTGGTCGCCGACCGGGCCGCGCTGGCGGGGCTCGCGTCGCCCGCCTGACCGGCCCGCCGTCCCGCACCTTCCCCGACCCGCACGTCCCCCCACCCGCGCCGCGGCGCACCGATCCTCCGGAGGACCCATGTCCCACCTCGACGACGTCGCCCCCGGATCGGCCTCCCGGCGCGCCCCGCGCGCCCGGTTCGCGACCGACGCGCCCGTCCACCCGCTCGACGGCGACTGGCGGTTCCGCCTCCTGCCCGAGGCGCCGGTCGACGAGCCCGGCCGCCCGCCCGCGGTGGCGGATCCCGCCCTCGACGACGCCGCGCTCGACGCGGCCGGCTGGACCACGCTGCCCGTGCCGTCGCACTGGGTGCTGCACGGCCACGGCGCGCCCGCGTACACGAACCTGCAGTACCCGTTCCCCATCGACCCGCCGCACGTGCCCGACACGAACCCCACCGGCGAGCACCGGCGGTCGTTCGCCCTGCCCGCGTCCTTCGCGGACGCGGAGCGCGTGCTGCTGCGCACCGACGGGATCGAGGGCCTCGCCACGTTCTGGGTGAACGGCGTCGAGGCGGGCTGGACCACGGGCAGCCGCCTCACGACCGAGATCGACGTGACGGAGCTCCTCGTGCCGGGGGTCAACCAGCTCGGGATCCGGGTGCACCAGTGGTCGGCCGCGTCCTACCTGGAGGACCAGGACCAGTGGTGGCTGCCCGGGATCTTCCGCTCGGTCGAGCTGCTCGCCCGCCCGGCTCGACCCCTCGACGACGTGCGCGTCCGGGCCGACCGGGACCCCGCCGACGGGTCGGGCCTCCTCGACGTGGCGGTGGACGGCGCGTTCCCGGTGGTGGTGCGCGTGCCCGAGCTCGGGATCCGGACCACGTGGGAGACGGCCGCCGACGTCGCGCCCATCGCGATCCCCGCGGTCGACGCGTGGAGCGCGGAGCGGCCGCGGCTGTACGACGCGACCGTGTCGTCGCCCGGCGAGACGGCGGCGCTCCGGATCGGCTTCCGCACGGTCCGCATCGAGGGCGACGCCCTCCTCGTCGACGGCCGCCGGCTCACCTTCCGCGGCGTCAACCGGCACGAGTCGCACCCCGAGCGCGGCCGCGTGTTCGACGAGGCCGAGGCGCGCGCCGACCTGGAGCTGATGAAGCGGAGCGGCGTGAACGCGATCCGCACCTCCCACTACCCGCCGCACCCGCGCCTGATCGACATCGCCGACGAGCTCGGGTTCTGGGTCGTGCTCGAGTGCGACCTGGAGACGCACGGCTTCTGGGACGTCGAGTGGCGGGACAACCCGTCCGACGACCCGCGCTGGCGCGACGCGTACCTCGACCGGATCGCCCGCACCGTCGGCCGCGACCGGAACCACGCCTCGATCGTGATGTGGTCGCTCGGCAACGAGTCGGGCACCGGCCGCAACATCGCGGCGATGTCCGCGTGGGTGCGGCGCGCGGACCCGTCCCGGCCCGTGCACTACGAGGGCGACCTCACGGGCGAGCACACCGACGTGTACTCGCGCATGTACCCGACGCTCGAGGAGATCGACTCGGTGTGCGGCACGCCCGTCGCGAGCATCCACGAGACGACGGGCGCGACCGGCGCGACGCAGCGCGCGAAGCCGTTCATCCTGTGCGAGTACGGGCACGCGATGGGCAACGGCCCCGGATCCCTCGCCGACTACGAGGACGCGATCGACCGCTGGCCGCGCCTCCACGGCGGCTTCGTGTGGGAGTGGCGCGACCACGGGCTGCTCGCCCGCACGCCCGACGGCCGTCCCTTCCACGCCTACGGCGGCGACTTCGGCGAGCCCGTGCACGACGGGCCCTTCGTGATGGACGGCCTGCTCCTCTCCGACGGCACGCCGACCCCGGGCCTCGCCGAGCTGGCCGCGGTCATCGTGCCGGTGCGCGTGCGGGTCGCGGACGACGGATCCGCGGTGCGGGTCGAGAACCGCCGCCACTCCGCGCCGACGGACGACGTCGACCTGTCCTGGTCCACGCACCACGACGGTCGGCGGGTCGCGCGCGGGGTGCTCGAGCACGCGCCGATCCCGGCCGGCGGGGCGGTCACGCTCCCGCTCCCGGCCGAGGCGCGCGCCGCCGGTCACGCGGAGGAGGTGCACGTGACGGTGGAGGTGGTCACGCGCCACGACGCGTCCTGGGCGGAGGCCGCGCACGTGGTCGCGCGGCACCAGGCGCTCGTGTGTCGGCGACCCGCGCCCCGGCCGCGGCCGGCGGGTCGCTGGCGGGGCGACGAGCTCGGCGTCGGCCGGTTCGACGCGCGCGGCGACCTCGTGTCGTGGGCGGGCGTCCCCGTGCGCGGTCCGCGGCTCGAGCTGTGGCGCGCGCCCACGGAGAACGACCGCGGGGCCGGCCAGGGATCGTACGAGCTCGCCGAGCCCGAGCTGACCCGAGGCCGCGGCGCGGAGGAGACCCCGCCATCGGCCGACCGCTGGCGCGAGCGCGGCCTGCACCGCCTCACCCACCGGCTCCTCGGGACGGAGCGCTCGGCCGACGGCCTCGAGACCCGCCTGCGCGTGCAGGCCGCCCACTCGGGGGCGGGCGTGGACGTCGCGTTCCGCTGGACCGCCACCGACCGCGGCCTGCTGCTCGCGACGGAGGTCGTGCCGTTCGGCACGTGGGACTGCACGTGGCCGCGCGTCGGCGTGCGGATCGACCTGCCCGCCGCGCTCGCCGAGCACCCGGTCGCCTGGCACGGCACCGGGCCGGGGGAGTCGTACCCCGACAGCCGCACGGCCGTGCACGTCGGCCGGTTCGCCTCGAGCGTCGACGGCCTCTCCGTCGCGTACGCGCGCCCGCAGGAGACGGGCCACCGACCGGAGCTGCGCTCGCTCGAGATCGGCGACGGATCCGCGACGCCCCTCATCGTCACGACCGTGCCCGACGCCGCCGGGCACCGCGCCGGCTTCCAGCTCTCCCGCTGGACGCCGCAGGCGATGACCGACGTCGGCCACCCGCACGAGCTGCCCGACCCCGAGGGCCTGCACCTCCTCCTCGACGACGCGCAGCACGGGCTCGGATCCCGCGCGTGCGGCCCCGACGTCCTCCCGCGCCACGCGCTCTGGCCGTCCCTCCGCACGTGGGAGGTGCTGCTGGGGTGAGGGGCGTGCACAGCGTGCGCGCGGGCTGTCCGGGATCCGCGCGGGCTCGGCGACACGGAGGGAGCGCCCATCCGCCGCGGCTAGGCTCCATGCGCGCGCATGGAATGGTCCATGCGGGAAGGAGCACACCATGAGCACCACGTACCGCGTCGGCTACCTCGTCGGCAGCCTGTCGTCCACCTCCATCAACCGGGCCCTGTCGCTCGCCCTCGCGCGACTCAGCGCCCAAGCCGGCCTCGAGCTCACCGAGATCCCCATCGCCCCGCTGCCCTTCTACAGCGCCGACATGGACGGCGACTACCCCGAGGTCGCCAACGAGTTCAAGGCCGCGATCGCCGACGCCGACGCGATCATGATCGTCACGCCCGAGTACAACCGCTCGGTGCCCGGCGTCCTCAAGAACGCGCTCGACTTCGCCAGCCGCCCCTACGGCGAGAACGCGTTCCAGGGCAAGCCCAGCGCTGTCATCGGCACGTCCATCGGCTCGGTCGGCACCGCCGTCGCGCAGCAGCACCTCCGCAGCATCCTGTCGTTCCTCGCCTCGCCCGAGCTCTCGCAGCCCGAGGCGTACATCCAGACCACCGAGGGGCTCATCTCCCCCGAGGGCGCGATCTCGGACGCGGGCACCGAGGAGTTCCTCCTCACCTGGCTGCAGGCGTTCCACGCGCACATCGAGCGGAACCTCACGGCCGTCGCCGCGTAGCGCGACCGCGTACCGCGACCGCGACCGCGACGCGGAGGAGGGCAGGGACGACCACCGTCGCCCTGCCCTCCTCGGCGTCCGCTCCGCTCCGCCGCGCGTCCGTCAGCCGGCGCGCACCGCCCGGCCCACCGGGTCGCCCACGCCCTCCCACGCACCGGAGTGGTGGTTGTAGCAGACGCTCCCGTCGAGGCCCGCGCGATCCGGCGCGGCCTCGCCCGACACGACCTTGCCGAGCCGCTCGGGGTCCGGCGCCGCGAGCGCCAGCAGCTTCGTGTAGTCGTGGTGCGGGTCGAGGATCACCTGGTCGCTCGGCCCGCGCTCCACGACGCGGCCCTTGTAGAGCACGAGGATCTCGTCGGAGAAGTGCCGCGCGGTCGCGAGGTCGTGGGTGATGTAGAGCACGGCGAGGTGGTCCTCGCGCTGGAGCCGGCCCAGGAGGTTCAGGACGCCGAGCCGGATGGACACATCGAGCATCGACACCGGCTCGTCGGCGATCACCACCTGCGCCCCCGGGGCGAGCGCCCGGGCGATGGCGACGCGCTGCCGCTGTCCGCCCGAGAGCTCGTGGGGCCGGCGCGCGGCCATGTCCTCGGCCGGCGTCAGGTTCACGCGCTCCAGCATCTCGAGCACGCGCTGATGCGTCTGCTCCCGTCCGCGCGTGCGCTGGTGCAGGAGGAGCGGTCGCGCGATGTGGTGCTCGACCGCGTGGAAGGGGTTCAGCGACGCGAACGGGTCCTGGAACACCATCTGCACGTGCCGCCGGTAGAGGGATCCGACCACGGGCGTGCCGTCGTCGAGCTCCACCTCGATGCGGCCGGACGTCGGCTTCTCCAGCTTCGCGAGCATGCGCGCGATCGTCGACTTGCCGGATCCCGACTCGCCCACGAGCGCGACCGTGCGCCCGGGCAGCAGGTCGAACGAGACCCGGTCGACGGCGCGGAACGCCTGCCGGCCGAGGCCCTTCCGGATCGTGAAGTCCTTCGTCAGGTCGGTGACCGCCACCCGCGTCATCGCGTCTCCTCCATGTCCTCGTCGGCGCCGCTGCGGATGAACGCGCCGCGCTCGCCGCTGAGGCTCGGGAACGAGCGCAGCAGCTTCCTCGTGTACTCGTGCCGGGGCGCGCGGTAGATGTCCTCGGCGCTCGCCAGCTCCACGATCTCGCCGCGCAGCATGATCGCGATGCGGTCGCTGATCTCCAGCAGCAGCGGCAGGTCGTGCGTGATGAAGACGACCGCGAAGTCGAGCTCGTCGCGCAGCCGCACGATCTCCCGGAGGATGTCGCGCTGCACGACCACGTCGAGCGCGGTGGTCGGCTCGTCCATGATCATGATCTGCGGCTCGAGCAGCATCGCCATCGCGATCATCACGCGCTGCCGCATGCCGCCGGAGAGCTCGTGCGGGAACGACGAGAGGCGGGCCGGATCCACGCTCACGCGCTCCAGGACCTCGGCGCAGCGCGCGCGCCGCTCGGCCCTCGACATGCCGGGGCGGTGGGCCCGGAGCGTGTCGTCGAGCTGCGCGCGGACGGTCGTGACGGGGTTGAGCGCGTTCATCGCGCCCTGGAACACCATCGAGAGCTTCGACCAGCGGAAGGCCCGCAGCTCCTCGTCGCCGAGCGCGAGCAGGTCGACGTCCTGGCCGCCGCGGTCGTGGAAGGTCACCGACCCCGAGGCGATGCGGGCCGGCGGCCGGTGCAGCCGGTTGATCGCGTACGCGAGCGTGGTCTTGCCGCAGCCGGACTCACCCGCGAGGCCGAGGATCTCGCCCGGCGCGAGCGTGAACGACGCGTGCTTCACGGCCGTGACGGGGTTCTCGGTCTCGTACACGACGGTGAGGTCGTCGACGGTGAGCACGCTCGACCGCTGGCCCCCCGCGGCGCCGCCCGGTCGGACGGTGGGGACGGTGGCGGTCATGAGGCGGCCTTCCTGCGCTCGAGCCGGCTCGCGAGGCGGGCGCGCTTGCGGTGCAGGCGCACGTTCTTGAGCTTCGGGTTGATGATCTCGTCGATCGAGAAGTTGATGAGGGACAGGCCCATGCCGAACAGGGCGATGAGGAGCCCGGGCGGCCCGAACCACCACCACGCGCCGAGCGACAGGGCGAACCCGTTCTGCGCGTAGAAGAGCATCGTGCCGAGGGTCGAGGAGTTGCTCGCCCCGAGCCCGAGGAAGGACAGGCCCGCCTCGCCGAGGATCGCCGCGATCACCGCGAACACGAACTGGCTCGCGAGCACCGGCAGCAGGTTCGGCAGGATCTCCACGGCGATCACCCGCCACGCCCGCTCCCCGGCGACGCGGCTGGCGGCCACGTAGTCGCGGGTGCGGATGGACAGCGTCTGCGCCCGGAGCACGCGCGCGGACGCCGCCCATCCGGTGACGGCGAGGACCACCGCGATGGTCCAGAGGCCGCGGGACTCGCGCGGCACGAAGCCGGAGATCACGATGACGAGCGGCAGGCCGGGGATCACGAGGAACACGTTCGACAGCAGCGAGAACGCCTCGTCGGCGAACCCTCCGACGTACGTCCCGAAGATCCCGAAGAACGCCGAGAGCACCGTCGCGAGCACGCCCACGAGCAGGCCGATCTGGAGCGATCCCCGCGTGGCGTACGCGAGCTGCGCGAGCACGTCCTGCCCGGTCTGGGTGGTGCCGAGGAGGTGGTCCGCGCTCGGCGGCTGGAGGCCCGAGTCGCGGATGGTGGTCGGGTCCTGCAGGAGCGCGGGCCCGACGAGGCCGAAGAGGGAGATGAGGCCGACGAGCGCGATCCCGGCGGCGAGCCACGGGGTCATCGTCGGCAGCATCAGGCGCCAGGCGGAGCGCGGCGGCTTCCCCCGGTCGGCGGCCTCCGCGGCGAGCCGCTCGGTCGCCTGGGCGACGTCCGGCTGGGTGGAGGGCTGGATTTCGGTCATGTCCGTTCCTTCCGTGGCGCCTAGGCCCGGGCCCGGGTGCGCGGGTCGACGATCCCGTAGAGGAGGTCGACCACGAGGTTCGCGCCGAGCACGGCGAGGGTGATGAACAGGAAGATCCCCTGCATGAGCGCGTAGTCGTTGTTCGTGACCGCGTTGAGGAGCTTCGATCCGATGCCCGGGTAGGAGAAGACCTGCTCCGTGACGATGGAGCCGGAGACCACGAACCCGAGCGAGATGGCGAAGCCCGCGACCGACGGCAGCACGGCGTTGCGCGCGGCGTAGGCCCGGAGGATCCGGCCCTGCGTGAGCCCCTTGGCCTGCGCGGTGAGGATGTAGTCCTCGCTCAGCGTCGACACCATCATGTTGCGCATCCCGAGCAGCCAGCCGCCGAGCGACGCGATGACGATGGTCGCCGCGGGCAGGATCCCGTACTGGACGGCCGAGGAGATGAACTCCGCGTTCCAGCCCGGGTCGAGCACCACGTCGTAGCCGCCCTGCGAGGGGAAGAGCCGCATGGTGGTCGCGAAGACGTACACGAGGATCAGCGCGAGCCAGAAGTACGGCACCGCGGCGAGCATCGTGGTCGCCGGCACGAGGGAGTCGAGCCAGGTGCCCGGCTTCCAGCCGACGAAGGCGCCGAGCGCCACCCCGATGACCGCCGCGACGACGGTCGAGAGCCCGACCAGCACGATGGTCCACGGCAGCGAGCCGCCGATGACCTCCGACACGGGGGCGGGGAAGTAGCTGACGGACACCCCGAGGTCGCCGCGGAACACGTTGACGAGGTAGCTCCCGTACTGCGCGATCAGCGGCTGCGAGGTGTCGCCCCCGAGGAGGAGCTCGTAGGCCCGGCGGGTCTCGGGGGTGACGCTGCCCCCGCGCTGCTGCAGCTTGGCCAGCAGGATGTCGACCGGGTTGCCCGGCAGGAGCCGGGGGATCAGGAAGTTGAGGGTCAGGGCCGCCCAGAGGGCCACCGCGTAGAACCCCGCCTTGCGGACGAAGTAGCTCATCGCCCGTCCTCCTCCCCGGCGCCCGCGGTCACCGCGCGCTCCTCCTCGGACACGCCTACTCCCCGGCCGGCTTCAGCGACTTGTAGACCTGCGAGTTGTCCGGCGAGGCCCAGATGGCGGGGAACGCGTACAGGTCGTCCATGGTCGGCCAGCCCGTGAAGCCGGCGTCGTTGTACTCGCTCGTCGTGCCGCCCGTCATGATCGGGATGTACGGCATGACGTCGACGAGCTTCCGCTGGATCACGTCGAACTGCGCCTGGCGCGCGGCCGTGTCGTCCGTGGGCGTGGACGCGAGCACCTCGAGCGCCGCGTCGACCTCGGGGTCGGCGAACCGGGAGAGGTTCGTGGACGCCGGGGTGCCGACCTCGGTGGTGTTCGCCGAGCTGAGGAAGTTGTTGTACAGGTAGTACGGGTCGCTCGACGGGCCCTGGCCGAGCGAGTCGATGACCAGCTCGTAGTTGCCCTTCGTGCGCTTGTCCGTCCACTCGTTCCACGACGACTGCGCGGCGTCGAGCTCGATGCCGGCCGCCTTCATCTGCTGCGCCATGGTGTCGATGGCGGTGATGTAGTCGGTCCAGCCGGTGACGACCTCGACCGTGAGGGAGAGGCGCTCGCCGTCCTTCGCGTAGATGCCGTCCGCGCCCTTGGCCCAGCCGGCGGCCTCGAGGGTCGCCTGCGCGCCCGCGGTGTCGGGCTTCATCGGGGCGACCTTCTCCTCGACGTCGGCGGAGATGGAGTCCTCCTGCGCGGGCAGCAGGGCGAAGGTGGGGGAGACCTCGCTCGACGTGCCCTGGAACGCGAGGGCATTCATCTGGTCGCGGTCCATCGCCTGGTAGATGGCGTGGCGCACGGCCGGGTCGGTCTGGGGCCCGGCGCAGCCGAGGTCGGCGTTCGAGCAGGTGATGAGCGCCATCTGGTTCTGGCCGATGGTGATCGCCTTGTAGCCGGGGTAGTTCTCCTCGACGTTGGCGATGTCCGGCACCGGGCCGGTCTGCCAGTCGATGGTGCCGGCCGCGAGGGCGTCGGCGCCGGCGGTGTTGCCGGAGAGGGAGAGGTAGCGGATCCGCTTCACGGCGGGCTCGCCGTCCCAGTAGTCGGGGTTCGCGGCGAGGGTGAAGGCCTGCGCCTTAAAGTCGCCGAGCGTGAACGCGCCGGTGCCCACGGGCTCCTTCATCACGTCGGTGGCGGGGTCGACGTCCTTCCAGAGGTGCTCCGGCACGATCGGCATGCGGCTGAGGACGTTGGGGAGGCTGACGAACGCGGGGTGGTCCCACGTGATGCTCACGTGGGTGTCGTCGGTAGCGCTGACCTCGCCGTCGAAGCCGGTGGAGTTGATCGACGGGGTGTCGCGGACCATCTGCAGCGTGAAGACCACGTCGTCCGCGGTGAAGTCCTCGCCGTCGGACCACTTCACGCCCTCCCGGAGGGTGACGTCGAGCTGCGTGCCGTCCTCGTTCCAGGCGTAGTCGGTGCCGAGCAGCGGCACCGGCTCCTCCTGGTTGACGTTCGTGATGAAGAACAGCGACTCGTAGATCGAGCCGATGCCGCCGATGGACGACGGCGAGTAGGGGTTGAGGTTCAGCTGGTAGTCGCCGGCCTGGCCGGTGTAGACGACGAGCGTGTCCTTGGCGGACGAGCCGGAGCCCGCACCGCAGCCGGAGAGGGCGACCGCGGCCGCGGCGGCGAGGGCGACGCCTGCGGCGACCCTCCTCCTGCGGCGAGCGGATCCGAGGGGAGTGAAGAGGGACATCGTCGTTCCTTTCCCGCCTCGCGGCGGACAGTCGGCATTGACCGGGGACGTGCGTTGGGGGCCCCGAGGGGCGGTGCCGGTAATCCTCACTCGGTAAATTAAGTCTGTCAAGTATTGTGGGAGGACCCCCGCATCACGACTGGGTGACGATCCCGGAGGACCCCATGGCCGACCCCGCTGACGCCGCGTCCCGGCTGACGAGCCGCACGACGGTGCTCGACTGCATCCGCTCGGCGGGCACGGTGAGCCGGGTGGAGCTCACGGCGGCGTCCGGGCTCACCGGCGCGACCATCACCAACGTCGTGCGCGACCTCATCGGGGACGGCCTGGTGGTCGAGGTCGGCCGCGGCGAGTCGCGCGGCGGCACGCCTCGGCGCCTGCTGCGCATCGACGCGGCTGCGCGGGCCACCGTGGGCGTGCAGCTCGACCGGTGCACGTGCACGGTGGTGGTCGTGGACCTCGCGGGCGACGTCATCGCACGATCCGACCTCCCCGGCGCGTCGACGCGTCCGCCGGCCGAGGTCCTCGCGGGCATCGCGGAGCGCGTGGACGAGCTGCTCGAGGAGGCCGGGATCCCGCGCGCCCGCGTGCTGGGCCTGGGGCTCGCGACGCACGGACCGCAGGACCGCGCGCGGGGCGTGATCGAGACGATCGACCCGAGCCCCGAGTGGCGCGGGTTCCCCGTGGTCGCCACCCTCCGGTCCCTCCTCGGGATGCCCGTGCTCCTCGAGAACGACGCCGACGCCGCGGCCATCGGCGAGAGCCGCTCGGACCAGGGCGGCATGCGGCGGACCCACGGCGTGATCTTCATGGCCGGGGGCATCGGCGGCGGCGTGGTCGTCGACGCGGAGGCCTACCGCGGGGCGTCCGGCAACGGGCTCGAGATCGGCCACGTCTCGCTCGACCCGCGCGGCGAGCCCTGCGGATGCGGCAACCGCGGATGCGTGGACGGGCTCGCCGGCCCCACCGCGGTGGTCCGCGGCGCGATCGCCGTGCCGCGCCTCCGCGCGGACCTCGCGCTGACCGGCGGGCTCGACGCCACGCAGGCCGAGTTCGACCGCATCGCCCGCGCCGCCGTGGACGGCGACGACGAGGCCATGGCCCTCCTGCGCACCGCCGCCGAGTGGCTGGGGCGCGCCGCCGTCACGCTCGCGAACCTGTTCGACCTCGACCGCGTGGTGCTCGCGGGGCCGAGCTTCGTGATCGCGGGCGAGGTGTACCGCGAGGCCGTGCAGGTGGAGCTCGCCCGCTCGGTGTTCACGCGCCGGGTGCGCCCCACGCGCGCCGTGCTGGCGGAGGATCCGCGCGACTCGGCGGCCGTGGGCGGCGCCATGCTGGTGGTCCGCAGCGAGCTCGCGCAGCCGCGGCGCCCCGGGTCCTCCGCGCTCTCGCCCCGGATCGCCGCCGTGCCGGGCGCCACGGGGACCGCGCTCCGCGTCGTCGCGCGCTGAGGGGCGCCGGCGCCGGCGCGGACGCGGCCTACCCGACGAGCTGGTCGTACTTCGCGCGCACCTCGTCGATCGGGGCTCGGAGGGCGTCCTGCACCGTCTTCAGCGTCGCCGCCGGATCGGCGCCGTCGGCGTACACCTTCTGGATCGCCGCCTTGGCCTCGGGCACGGTCTCGGGCACGTACCGGCGCACGGTGTCCGGGAAGCGGGCGATGTCGAGCTGGTCGATGGCGATGCGGTAGTTCGGGTTCTCCGCCGCCCGCGCCTTCACCTCCGGGGACTCGATGGCATCCGTCGCGGTGGGCATGTAGCCCGTGCCGAGGGTCCACGCCACCGCCGCGTCCCCGGACGAGAGGAACCGGAGCACCTCCCACGCCGCCTTCTTGCGCTCGTCGGAGGCGTACCGGAAGATCGACAGCCCGCTGCCGCCCGTCGGCACGCCCGTGTCGACCTCGCGCGGCAGGAAGCCGCACCCGTACTCGAAGGCGGCCGCGTCCTGGATGCCGGTGAGGGCGCCGGTGGAGTTGAAGACGGTGGCCGCGGAGCCCGCGATGAAGTCGCCCGTCGGGTCGGCCGCGAGGTACCCGGACCCGTCGTCGTGGATGAAGGCGCGGTCGTACTCGAGCGCCGCGACGGTCCCGTCCGAGGTGAACCGCGGGTCGAGCCCGTCGGAATACCCGCCGCCGAACGCCCACGAGGAGCCCTGGAAGTACCAGTCGTCGTTGCCGTCGTACGCGCGCATCCGCACCTGCGTGCCGCCGGAGCTGTACCCCTGGAGCTCCTTGCCCCAGTCGCGGTATTCGGAGAACGTCTCGGGGGTGCGGTCGGGCAGGCCGACGGCGCTGAAGACGTCCCGGTTGTAGTAGAAGAGCGGCGTCGAGCGGCCGAACGGCACCCACCACACCTCGTCCTGCACCGTGCCCTCCGCGATGAAGCGCTCGTGGAACGCCGCCGTGGTGAAGCTCGTGTCGAAGTAGGAGGTGAGCGGCTCGAGCATCTCGTTGAGGTAGAAGCGGTTCCAGACCACGTCGCTGAGGACGCTGAGGTCCGGCACCTGCCGGGCCTGCAGGCTCGCGGCGATCTTCGACTCGACGACGTCGTAGCCCTCGAAGGTCTGCACCTCGCAGTAGATGTCCTCCTGCGAGGCGTTGAAGGCGTCGATGTTCGCCTGCAGCACCTCGCCGTTGTTCTCGACGAAGTTGCTCCACATCACGACGCGCTGCCGGCCCTCGAACTCGGGGGGCGTGTCGCCGCTCGGCTGGTCGTAGACGGTGCCGGACGCGCCGCCGCCGCTGCCGAAGCAGCTGGCGAGAAGCGGCATGGTGGCGGCGAGGACGCCGCCCGCGAGCACCTGGCGGCGCGTGACCGAGGGCCAGCGCCGCGGGCGGGGTTCGTTGCTGTACTGCATGGTTCTCCTTCGGGGTGGATGGGATCGCGGGTCCCGGCGGGCTACCGCCGGGCCGCGGCTCCCGCGAGGCCGGACACGATGTAGCGCTGCGCGAGGAGGAAGACCACGAGCATCGGCAGGATGACGAGCAGGGTCCCGGACATCAGGACGCCCCAGGCGGTGACGCCGTCGTTCGCCTTGAGGTACATGAGGCCGACGGGGAGCGTCCGCATGTTCACGGAGTTGGTGATGATGAGCGGCCACACGAAGTCGTTCCACTCGTCGATCACGGCGATGAGGGCGACGGTCGCGAGGGCCGGGAGCGACATCGGCAGCACGAACGAGAAGAGCTTCCGGAGGTGCCCCGCGCCGTCGAGCTCGGCCGCCTCCAGCACCTCGGGCGCGAGCCCCAGGAAGTGCTGCCGGAGCAGGAACGTGCCGAACGCGCTGGCGAGCCCCGGGAGCACGATGCCGGCGTAGGAGTTGATGAGGCCCAGGTTCCCGATGGTGATGTAGTTCACGAGCAGGGTGACGTGCCCGGGGACCATGAGCGCGCCGAGCATCACGAGGAACAGCGCGTCCTTGCCCGGGAACGGCAGGAACGCGAACGCGTACGCGGTGAGGACGGCGAGGAGCACCTTCCCCGCCGAGCCCGCGAGCGTGACGATGACCGAGTTCAGGATGAACGTGTCGAAGGGCGCGATCTCCCACGCCCGTGCGAGGTTGTCGAACGTCAGCGTGCTCGGCAGGAACCGCATGGGCCACGTGTAGATGTCCGCGTTCGGCTTGAACGCCGTGGTCACCAGGACGTAGAGCGGGACGAGGAACACCAGCCCCACGATCACGAGGAGCGGGACTCCCCACCAGGCGCGGCGCCCGGGCGCGCCCGAGCGCCTCCTCCTCGAGGGCGCGGTCTCGGTCTCGGCCACGGGGGCGGGGGGCGGGGCGGCGAGCGTCGACGACATCAGTAGTGCACCCTCTTCTCGACGAACCGGAACTGGAGCACCGTGATGGCCATGAGGATCACGAACATCACGCTCGACGCCGCGGCCGAGTAGCCGACGTTCGACCGCTCGAACGCCTGCTCGTAGATGAACCAGCTGAGCGTGGTGGTGGCGGAGGCCGGACCGCCGCCCGTCATGATCGCGATGAGGTCGAACGCCTGGAACGCGCTGATGATCTGCGTGACGGTGAGGAAGAACGTCGTGGGCGACAGCAGCGGCAGCGTGACGTGCCGGAAGGTCTGCCACCGCCCGGCGCCGTCCAGCCGCGAGGCCTCGAGGACCTCGGCGGGGATGCCCTGCATGGCGGCGAGGTAGACGATCGCGACGAAGCCGACGCCCTTCCAGATCGACACGATCAGCAGCGCGGGCAGCGCCCACTCGCTGGAGGTGGTCCAGGCGGGCGACCGGGCGCCCACCGCGTCGAAGGCGACCCGGGCGAGGCCGTAGTTCTGGTCGAAGATGAACAGCCACACGGCGGCGACCGCGGCCCCGGAGAGGACGTGGGGCGCGAACACGATGCCCGTCACCGCCGAGGTCCCCGGCGGCCGCATGGAGAACAGCGCCGCGAGGGCCATGCCGACCAGGAGGCTCACGCCCACGACGACCACGACCCACACGAGCGTGATCCGGAGCACGTCGAGGAAGGCGGCGGATGCGAACAGCTGCGCGTAGTTCGCGAGCCCGACGAACAGGGGCGCGGGGGAGATGAAGTCCCACCTGGTGAGGCTGAGGTACACGTTGCCGATGACCGGCCAGTAGGCGAACACCGCGATGAGGATGATGTTCGGGGAGGCGAACAGCGCGAAGAGCCCCCAGCCGCGCAGCTGCCTCCTGCGGTACGCGGGGGATCGCCTGCGCGACGCGGAGGGCCCGGATCCGGACGGCTGCGAGCCCGACGCCTCGGCGGGGCGCGGCGCGACGGCCGCGGCGGCGGATGCCGCGGCGGGGGATGGCGGGGCGGTCGCCACCCGCGAGCGGGCGCGCGCGGGGCGGGGGGTCTCCATGGTGCACATGGTGGACCGCCCTGTCCGTCACCTGACGGACAGGGCGGGGGCCTTTCGCGGCGAGCCGATGGTGCGTATGATTCGCCGCTCAGGCGGCGGGGGGCCGCGGCGGGGCGGTGGTGCCGCGCACCACGAGCGTCGCGTCCGACACGTGCACGACGGTGCGGCCGCGTCCGGCGACGGCGTCGAGCACGGCGGCGGCGGCGATCCGGCCGAGGTCGTGCACCTCGCGGCGCATCGCGGACAGCGGCGGGTGCGCCAGGCGGCAGATCGCCGAGTCGTCCCAGGCGAGCAGCGAGAGGTCGCCGGGCACGTCGAGACCCCGCGCGACGGCGACCTCGAGGCCCGCGGCGGCCATCACGTCGTTGTCGTAGACGATCGCGGTGGGCGGCTCCGCCGCCTCCAGCAGCAGGCGGGTGAGCTCGGCGCCGGACACCGGCGTGTAGTCGCCGTCGACGCTCCGGCCCGTGATCCCCGCGGCCGCGGTCGTGGCGGCGAAGGCGCGGCTGCGCGCCTGCGAGTGCAGCAGCTGCGGGCGTCCGGCGACCCGCGCGATGCGGCGGTGACCGAGGTCGACGAGGTGCTCGACGGCCGCCCGCATGGCGCCGAAGTCGTCCACCTGCACGACCGTGTGGGCGGGGTCGTCGACGTCGCCCAGCATGACGGCGGGCATCCCGAGCTCGTCGAGGAGGGCGCCGCGGGGATCGTCGGCCACGATGTCGCCGACGAGCACGCCCACGATGGTGCGGCCGGCGGCCCAGCGGCGGTAGGTGGCCGCCTCCTCGTCGCGGTCGGCGACGATCTGCAGCAGCACGGTGCGGTCGGCCCGGTCGAGGGCCTCCTCCATCCCGCCGAGGAGCTCGCCCCAGAACGGGTCGAGTCCGAACGAGCCCGGCGGCCGGACGACGACGAGGCCCACGGACGCGCAGTCCGCGGGCGCCTCCGCGCCCCGCGGGTCGGAGGGCGCGGCGGGCTCGGTGACGGTCATGGGTGCAGTATCGCCCATCCCCTCCCGCCGCCCGCGCGGGCGGCGTCCGGAGGCCGCCCTAGTATGGCGAGGACGAGAGCGGGGTCGTGTGGTCAATCCTCGGGTGACGCTGACCACGGCGACCAGCAGGGGCCTCGTGCTCGACCTCGTGCGCAGCCGCGGTCCCATCAGCCGCGTGCAGATCGCCGACCTCACCGGGCTCACGCAGGCGACCATCTCGAAGATCGTCCGCGTGCTGCTCGCGGACGGCATCGTCGCCGAGACCGGCGAGACGGAGTACACGGGCGGCAAGCCGCGCGTGATGCTGCAGATCAACCCCACGGCGCGCTTCGCCGTCGGCGTGCAGCTCGGCGCCGACTCGATCACGTACGTGGTCACCGACGTCAACGGGGACATCGTCGGCCGGATGCGCACCCGGGGGGCCCGCGACGCCCCGCCCGACGAGGTCACCGCCGCCATCGGGCGCCGCATCGCCGCGCTCCTGCCCGCCCTCGGCCTCGACCCCGCGCGCGTGGCCGGCATCGGCCTCGTCGCGCCCGGGCCGCTCGACCTCGTCGCGGGCAGCGTCCTCGGGGCGCCGACCCTCCCCGGCTGGCACGGCTACCCGGTGCAGAGCGCGCTGGCCGAGGCCGCCGGGCTGCCCGTGCTCCTCGACAACGACGCCACGGCCGCGGCGATCGGCGACTTCTGGGGCGGCGACGTGGCCGACGCGGTCGCGCACTCCACGATCTACATGGGCGCGGGCGTGGGCGCGGGCATCGTCCTCGGCGGCACGGTCTTCCGCGGGTCCAGCTCGAACGCCGGCGAGCTCGGGCAGATGCGCATGCACCTCGGCGGCGCCCCTCGCGGCCCCTCCTCGGAGGAGCTCGCGCGACCCGCCGCGGTCGCCGCGCGCGCCCGGAGCGCCGTGGCCGACGGGCGCGAGGCGGGCTTCGCGCTGAGCGCCGACGGGGATCCCTTCGCCGACTTCGCCGCGGTGGCCTCCGCCGCCGTGCGGGGCGACGCGCTGGCCGTGGAGCTCATCACGGAGTCGGCCGAGCACCTCGCCGACGCCGCCATCGCGCTCGCGAACCTGCTCGACCTCGACTCGCTGTCGCTCGCCGGGCCGTCGTTCGAGACGGCGGGCAGCCTCTACCTCCAGGTGGTGGAGCGGCGCCTCGACGAGGGCTTCTTCGCGCGCGGGCGGCATGCCGTGCGGGTGCAGCTGTCGGCGCACGTGGCCGACGCGGCGGCGGTCGGGGGCGCGGCGCTCGTGCTGCAGCAGGAGCTGTCCCCGCGCACGCTCGGCCTGGTGCCGCCGGCGCGCCCCTGATCGACCGCGCCGCAGGGCGCCGGTTGACATTACTTAAGCCGGGAACGAAACTGGCGGACACGACGGCCGGGACATCCGGACGGCGGAGCGCAGTGCCGCGCCCACCCGGAAGGATCCCCATGACCCACCTGACCCTCGACGGCGACTGGACCCTCACGGCCGTCTCCGGAGCCGCACCCGACGGGATCCTCGGCCGCGACGTGCCCGCGACCGTCCCGGGCTGCGCCCACACCGACCTCCTGGCCGCGGGCCTCATCACCGACCCGTTCGACGGCGACGCCGAGGCCGCCCAGCAGTGGATCGGCAGCACCGTGTGGCGCTACGCGCGGACCTTCGACTGGCAGGACGACGGCTCCGAGCGCCACGACCTCGTCGCCGACGGGCTCGACACGCTCGCGACGATCGTCGTGAACGGGACGGTCGTCGCCCAGACCCGCAACCAGCACCGGTCGTACCGCTTCCCCGTCGGGCACCTGCTCGTCGCCGGGGAGAACCGCATCGAGGTCGCGTTCGACGCGCCCGTCGACGCCGCCGAGCGCCTGTCCGCCGAGCACGGCGGCGCGCTGCCGCACGTGAACCACCACCCCTACAACGCGCTGCGCAAGAACGCGTCGAACTTCGGCTGGGACTGGGGCATCGACGTGGCGACGAGCGGGATCTGGCGCTCCATCGGGATCCACTCGTGGAGCGGCGCGCGCATCGCCTCGGTCCGCCCGTTGGTGGACGTGACCGGCGGCGCCGGGATCCTCACGGCGGCCGTGGAGATCGAGCAGGCGGGCCCCCGCGCGTCGGTCCCCGTCACGGTGCGCGTCGCGCGCGACGGGCGCGAGCTCGCCGCGGCGACCGCGGACGTGCTCGGGTCCGGATCCGTCGTCGTCGCCGTCCCGGACGTCGCGCTCTGGTGGCCCGTCGGCCACGGCGAGCAGCCGCTCCACGACGTGGAGGTCGCCATCGACGGGGACGTCCGCCGCACGCGCGTCGGCTTCCGCACCGTGTCGCTCGACACGACCCCCGACGCGGACGGCAACCGGTTCGAGCTGCGCGTCAACGGCGAGCTGGTCATGATCCGCGGGGCCAACTGGATCCCGGACCACGCCTTCCTGACCGAGATGACGCGCGAGCGCTACGGCCGGCGCATCGACGACGCCCTCGACGCGAACATGAACCTGCTCCGGGTCTGGGGCGGCGGCATCTACGAGTCGGAGGACTTCTACGAGCAGTGCGACGAGCGCGGCGTGCTCGTGTGGCAGGACCTCCTGTTCGCGTGCGCCGCGTACGCCGAGGAGGAGTGGCTCGCCGAGGAGGTGCGCGCCGAGGTGCGCGAGGCGGTCACCCGGCTGTCCCCGCACGCGTCCCTCGTGGTCTGGAACGGCAACAACGAGAACATCGTCGCCTTCGCCGAGTGGGGCTGGCGGCCGCGCCTTGAGGGCCGCACCTGGGGGAACGGGTACTACCGCGAGGTGTTCCCGGCGATCCTGGCCGAGCTCGACCCGACCCGCGTCTACACGCCCGGCAGCCCGTACTCCTTCGACGACTACCTCCACCCCAACGTCGACACCGACGGCACCGTCCACATCTGGGACGTCTGGAACACGAAGGACTACTCGGCGTACCGCGAGTGGACCCCGCGCTTCGTCGCCGAGTTCGGGTTCCAGGGGCCGGCCGCCTGGACGACGCTCATGAGCACCGTGCACGACGAGCCGCTGGATCCGTACGGCCACGAGATGCTCGTGCACCAGAAGGCCGACGAGGGCAACCTCAAGCTCGAGCGCGGCATGCGGGGGCACCTGCCCGCGCCCGGCGGCATCGACGACTGGCACTTCGCCACGCAGCTCAACCAGGCGCACGCCATCCGCTTCGGCATCGAGCACTTCCGCTCGCTCGCGCCCTACAACACGGGCACCGTGGTCTGGCAGCTCAACGACGACTGGCCCGTGGTCTCGTGGGCGGCGGTCGACTTCGCCGAGCGGCGGAAGCCCCTCTGGTACGCGCTCCGGGACGCCTACCGCCCCCGGCTCGCGACCTTCCAGCCGCGGGACGGCGGCCTCGCGCTCGTCGTGCTCAACGACACGGGCGAGGCGCTCGCGACCGATGTGGACATCCGCCGGATCGACCTCGACGGCGACGTCCGGGCGTCCGCGACCGTGCGGGTCGAGGTGCCGGCGCGCGGATCCGCGGCGTTCCCCGTGCCGACGGACGTCGCGACGGCGGCGGACGCATCCCGCGAGCTGCTGGTGGCGACGCCCGCGGGCGGCCTCGACCGCGCGATCCTCGACCTCGCCGAGGTCGTCGACCAGGCGCTCGACGCCGACCCGCTCGTGGCCGCGGTCGAGGAGACGGCGACCGGTTGCCGGATCACCGTCACGGCCACGTCCTACGTGCGCGACCTGACGGTGCTCGCCGACCGGGCGCACGCGTCGGCCGCCGTCGACCGCGCGCTCGTGAGCCTGCTGCCCGGCGAGACGTGCGTGCTGACGCTCACGGGCGACGGGCCGATCGACGCCGACGCGGCGCTGTCGCCGCTCGTGCTGCGGCACGCGAACGGGCTCGTGGCCGCCGCCGCGCACGCGGGGTCGGCTCCCGCGCCGGCCGCGGCCGAGGCGTGATCCCCGGCTGACGCGGGCGCCCCGGCTGACGCGGGCGCTCCGCGGCGCGACCGGACCGGTCGGCTCCGTCAGCCCGCGGCGGCGCGCCGGATCTGCACCTCGACGAGGTCGCGGGTCCGGCCGCCCGGCGCGGCGTGGATCGCGACCTCGACCGCGCCCCCGGACGCGCCCGCGCGCATGGCGTCGGTGAGGGCCAGGTCGACCACGTCGTCGTCCCCGTCACGGCCGACGGGCACGGCGCCGTCGGGATCCGCGACGATCCCGCCGACGCGCACGACCTGCCCCGCACCGGGCTCGGCGGCATCGCCGCGGAACCGCAGGCGCACCGACGCGGCCTCGCCGAGCGGATCCCGCAGGAGGTAGGAGAACCAGCCGGTCGCGCTCCGCCAGTGCCGGCCGTCGCTCCCGCCCGCGCGGGTCGCCGACCCGCGGAAGCCGTGGTCGACCTCCGGCTGCTGCTCGCCGGCCGCGACCCGGTCGACGACCTCGGCGTCGGTGCCCGCGGCGTCCATCGCGCGCAGCTCGGCCGCCCGCGCGACCGGGTCGGCGCCGGTCGGCCAGACCAGCGTCGTCCGCTCGTCGTGGATCCCCGCGAACGGCTCGAGCGCGACCGCCACCCGCTCGTCGCCGCGCCAGGCGTCCAACCGGAACGCCAGCGCGGCGCGGTCGACGAGCGTGGCGGCGTCGGCGGGATCGGCCGCGGTGATCACGGGCGTCCGCTCGAGCGGCACCTTCGGCGCCGGCGTCACGTGCCCCATGCGCGTGTCCTCGGCGAGCGAGGTCGTGATGCCGTCCCGGCCGTCGCGCGAGGCCAGCGCGAGCGGGCCGTACGTGAACGACGTCCACGCGGATCCGTCGGGCAGGCGCTCGGCGCGCACCTCCATCCCGAGGCGCACGGTGACGACGGTCTCGCCGGACCACGTGCGGCGGATGGGCACGGCGGCGGCACCCGGCACGACCGGCACCGGCCGGCCGTCGACGCGCACCTCCATCGACGTCGCCCACCCCGGCCGCCGCAGCCGCAGCTCCAGGTCCGCGGGAGCGGCGGCGTCGACCGTCACGGTCGCCTCGCCGGTCCGCACCACGTCGCCGTCGACGCGCGCGCGGATCCCCCGCTCGGCCCAGTCGAGCTCGGCCGGCACGTACAGGTCCACGAGCAGCGCGTCGTCCGCGTGCGCGAACACCTGCTCGCCGTAGCGCGCGTGGTTCTCCATGCCCGTGCCGACGCAGCACCACATCGACTCCTCCGCCACCGAGTGCACGCGCGGGTGCGCAGGCCGCAGCGACGTGAAGTACACGAGCCCGCCGTGCTCCGGGTGCTGCGTGGAGAGGACGTGGTTGAGCGTCGTGCGCTCGACCTGGTCGAGGATCGCGGGATCCCCGGTCCGCTCGAACCGCAGCCGCGCGAGCTCGAGCATGTTGTAGCTGTTGCAGGTCTCCGGTCCCTGCTCGTCGAGCACCATGGGCGCGAAGTCGCGCGACGGGTGGAAGTGCTCGCGCACGCTGTTCCCGCCGATCACGACGCTCCGCCGGTGCACGACGGAGTCCCAGAAGGCGTCGGAGGCGGCGAGGAGCCGGGCGTCTCCCGTCATCCGCCCGAGGCGCTCGACGCCGATCACCTTCGGGATCTGCGTGTTCGCGTGCAGGCCGTCGAGCTCGTCGCGGCCGGCGGCGAGCGGATCCACGAGGGCGCGCTGCGCGAACCGCCCGGCCTCCCGCAGCAGGTCCTCGCGGCCGGTGATCCCCGCGAGCGTCGCGAACGCGTCGGCCATGCCGCCGTGCTCGGTGGCGAGCATGCCCTCGAACGCGTCGTCGTCCAGGTGCGCGGAGACGCCGAGCCACCAGCCGGCCATGCCCTCGGCCATGCGCAGGGCGCGCGCCGATCCCGTGTGCGCGTGGGCGTCGATCAGCCCGCGGAGCGTCTTGTGCAGGTTGTAGAGCGGCACCCACCGGCCCTCGAGGTCGAAGGTGTCCGCGTCGATCCGGCCCTCGGCGATGGTGCGGCCGAACTCGCGGCCGTCGGGCACGCCGCCGAGCCAGCCGTCGCCCGCCGCCTCCTGGCAGCGCTCGAGCACGTCGAGCATGTGCTCGAGGCGGGGGAGGAGGCGCGGGTCGCCGGTCGCGGCGTGGAGCTGCGCGAGCGCGGACAGGAGGTGGCCGCCGATGTGCCCGTCGAGGCCGATCGCCTCCCAGCTGCCGTAGCTCGGCACGGGGGAGTCGAGCCCGGCCTCGCGCAGGAAGGGCGCGAGGAGGCGGTCGGGATCCAGGCGCAGCACGTACTCGACGTCGAGGAGCTGCGCGTGCCGGAGGGGGCCGTCGCCGAGCCGCACGGCGGAGAGCGGGAACGAGCGGACGGCGCCGGGGAGGTCGGCGGCGGGACGCGGGGTGGCGGGGGCGATGGTCATCGGGATCCTCACGTGGCGGCGGCGTCGTCCGCGGCGACGGTGCCGTGGACGGGTCCCGGACGCGATCCGGGCCCATCGACCCGCCCTTGACGGGCAGTACATCGATGCACATAATCTAGTACAACGATGTAGAAGGCACCAGGGCGGTGCGTGCGGCCAGGCGGCCGCGCCCCTCGGGGCCGAGCATCACGACACCCGAGGAGCGCGATGAGGCGGACCAGGACGAGGGCGGTCGCCGCGGCGACCCTGATGATCACGGGCCTCGCGCTCACCGGCTGCTCCGCGGGGGAGGGCGACGACGCCGACGGCACCGTCACCCTCTGGATCCGCGACTACGAGAAGGCGCTCGTCGAGCCGCTCGCCGACGCGTACAACGCGACCCACGACACGCAGGTGGAGATCACGCTCGTGCCCTCCCCCAGCTACGTGCAGAAGCTCGCGACCTCCATCGCGGGCGGCGACCCGCCGGACATCGCGGCCCTCGACCTCGTCTTCACGCCGTACTTCGCGCAGGCCGGCGCCCTCGTCGACATCACCGACCGGGTGGACGCGCTGCCCTACGCGGACGACTTCAGCCCCGCCCACGCGTCGGTCACGTCCTTCGACGACCGCACCTACGGCGTGCCGTTCACGGGCGACGCGTCCGTGCTCTTCTACAACAAGGCGCTCTTCGCCGAGGCGGGGCTGGATCCCGAGCGCCCGCCGACGACGCACGCCGAGATCCGCGCGGCCGCGAAGGCCATCAGCGCCCTGGGCGACGGGAAGTACGGCTACTCCATCCCCGGCGCGTGCGGCGGCTGCCTCATCTTCGGCTTCACGCCGCTCATCTGGGGGAGCGGCGGCGACGTGCTCACCGCCGACGGCCGCGAGGCCACCCTCGACAGCCCCGAGGTCGCCCAGGGCCTCGAGCTCCTCCGCGGCATGTGGACCGACGGCAGCATGCCGTCGCTCGCGCAGACCGACGCCGGCCCCAACACCGCGACGGCCTTCCAGCAGGGCACGGTCGGCATGATCGCCGACGGCACCGCCACCATGGGCGCGCTCGTCGCCGGCGGGAAGGTGGACTTCGGCGTCACGCCGCTGCCCGGGAGGGACGGCGGATCCGCGAGCTTCGGCGGCGGCGACACCCTCGCGATCCTCGACGGCTCCGACGACGTCGACGGCGCGTGGGAGTTCGTGGAGTGGGCGACGGGCGAGGAGGCGCAGACGATCCTCGCCGAGCAGTCCGTGGTGCCCATCCGCACCGACCTGCTCGACTCCGTCTACGTCCCGCAGGATCCCCGCTACGCGGTGTTCGCGGACGCGCTCCGGGTGGGCCACGTGCCCTTCAGCCCGGTCGAGAACGAGCTGTTCAACGACAACAACGGGGTCTGGGTGAACCTGATCTCGCAGTCCGTGTTCCGCGGCGGCATCGAGGAGGCGCAGCGCGAGGCCCAGGCGGAGGCGCAGCGCATCCTCGACTCCGTCGTCTACGTCGAGGAGGACGAGAAGTGACCGCACCCGTCATCACCCGGCTGGAGGGCGCCGTCGCGTCCCCGGCCCGCGCGGCCGTGCGCGACCGCGGCGCCATGGCCAGGCGGCGACGCCGCACCGGCGTCCTCCTCACCCTGCCGGCGCTCGTCATGCTCGTCACGTTCTTCCTGTGGCCGCTGCTGCGCACCGTCGCGATGTCCACCTTCACCTGGCCGCTGCTCGGCAACCGGGCCTTCACGGGACTCGCGAACTACATCGAGGCGTTCCAGGACCAGGCGTTCCTCCGGGCGGTCGGCTTCACGCTGCTGTACACGGTGATCGTCACGCCCGTGCTGCTCGTGATCGGGCTGGTGCTCGTGCTCCTCATCCAGCGCCGCACCCGCGCGGCGCGCGTCTTCCAGTCGATCTACTTCCTGCCGGTGGTCGTGGGCCTCGCCTCCGCGAGCTACCTCTTCCTCTTCATGTGGCAGCCGGTGATCGGCCCGACGATGAAGACGCTCGCGGGCCTCGGGCTCCTCGACGTCTCCACGAACATGTTCGGCGGCACCGCGACCGCGTTCCTCGTGGTCGTGAGCATGGTGGCGTGGAAGGCGGCGGGGCTGCAGATGCTCCTGCTGCTCTCGGGCTTCCAGTCGATCCCGCAGGAGGTGAACGAGGCCGCCGAGGTGGACGGTTCCACCCGCTGGCAGCGCTTCTTCCACATCACGCTGCCGCTGCTGCGGCCGACCCTCGCGCTCGTGCTGGTGTTCAGCGTGGCCGGGTCGCTGCTGGCGTTCGACCAGTTCTACATCCTCACGAGCGGCGGGCCGGACAACAGCACGATCACGGCCGTGTACGAGATCTACCGCTCGTCGTTCATCCGGCTCGACCTCGGCTACGGGGCCGCGCTCTCCATCATCCTCATGGTCGTCCTCGGCCTCGTCAGCGCAGCGCAGATGCTGCTCCTCAGGAACTCGGACCACTCATGAGCACCCAGGCCCCCGCCCGTCCCGTCCCCGCGTCCGCCGCCGCTCCCGCCCGGGAGGTGCGCGGCCGCGACCGCCGCGGCCTCGGCGCCGTCCGCGCCTCCATGCCGCGCGTCGCCTGGTACGTCGCGTGCGCGTGCGTCGCGCTGCTGTTCCTCTACCCGCTCGGGATCATGCTCGGCCAGGCGCTCACCGCGCAGGACGGCTCGTTCGGCCTCGGCAACCTCGAGCGCCTGCTGCAGCCGACCGGCGGCCTCGATCTCGTGACGAGCCTCGGAAACAGCGTCATCGTGTCGGTGCTCGTCACGGCGATCACGGTCGTCGTGTCGACCCTCGCCGGCTACGCGTTCGCGCGCCTGCCGTTCCGGGGGAGCGACGTGGTGTTCTTCGTGGTGCTGATCACGTTCATGATCCCGTTCCAGGCGATCATCACGCCGCTGTTCCTGACGCTCATCGAGCTCGACCTCGACAACAGCCTCCTCGGCCTCTCGCTCGTGCTCGCCACGTTCAACCTGCCGTTCGGGATCTTCCTCATGCGGAACTCCTTCCAGGCCGTGCCGGCGAGCCTCGAGGAGGCGGCGCTCATCGACGGGAACACGCCCCTGCAGGCCATGCGCCGGGTGATGCTGCCCATCGCCGTCCCGGGCATCGTCTCGACCGCGCTCCTCACCTTCTTCTCGGCGTGGAACGACTTCTTCGCGACGCTCATCCTCATCACCGACCAGAGCCTGTACACGCTGCCGGTGAGCCTGCAGATCCTCTCGGCCGGCCAGAACAACTCGGTCGACTGGGGCCTGATGCAGACGGGCGTCGCCGTGACGGTGATCCCGTGCGTCGTGCTCTACCTGCTGCTGCAGCGCTACTACGTGGCCGGGCTCATCAGCGGCGCGGTGAAGTAGGGCCGCCGCCCGGCGTGCCGCGGCGGCTGGCCGGGTCCGTCGCATCCGTGGAAGGGTGTGCTGGTGACCGACCTCGACACGCGCCTGGACCGGATCGAGAGCGAGCTCGCCATCCGTCGGCTGGCCGCGGAGTACTGCCACGGTGCGGACAAGCGGGATCTCGACCGCTTCCTCGCCGTGTGGGCACCGGACGCCGTGTGGCGGATGGGCGACGAGGTGAGCTACGAGGGTCATGAGGCGATCGCTGAGGTGGTCCGAGCCCAATGGACGACGTTCGCGCAGTACGTCCACTGGACCACCAACCACAGCATCTGGATCGATGGCGACCATGCCCGGGGCGAATGCGATGTCGCTGCCACCGTGCGCCTGCACTCCGGCCGGTGGGTGAGGACGGGAGGAACCTACCGGGACGAGTACCGCCGCGTGGGTGGGCAGTGGTTCATCGCGCACCGTGACGCCAGCGCCCGGTTCGACATCGACGCGGCGCCCGACGCGAGCGAGACCCGCTTGAGGTTCGATCGCCCGTGACCGCGCCGGGCCGACCGGTGTCGCTGCCGGCGTCGCACCGTCGAGCAGCGGCGCGGTGAAGTAGGGCCGCCGCCGCCGCCGCCCGGCCCGCATGCCAGGCTGGGGGCGGCGCGCGCGGCCGGACGAGGATCCGCGGCGGGAGCGCCCGGACGAGGGGGAGCGGATGGCGGCCACGATGAGCGACGTCGCGAAGGCCGCCGGCGTCTCCATCAAGACCGTCAGCAACTTCTTCAACGGCTACCCGTACATGCGCGACGAGACGCGGGCGCGGATCGAGGCCGCCGTCGCCGAGCTCGGGTACCGGATGAACGTCTCCGCCCGGAACCTCCGCTCGGGCCGGTCGCGCATGATCGCGCTGGTGATCCCCGAGCTCGACAGCGCGTACCTGGCGCCGCTCGCGCAGGACGTCATCGACGCGGCCGACGAGCTCGGCCTCAGCGTGCTCGTCGAGACGACGGCGGGGCGGCGCGACCGCGAGATCGGCGCCCTCTCGGGACTGCACCGCCAGGTGCTCGACGGCGTGATCTACGAGCCGCTCGCGCTGCACCAGGAGGACGCCGGCGTCATCGACCTGAACGTGCCGCTCGTGATGATCGGCCAGCGCTTCCTCGCGGGGCTCGCCGACCAGGTGCTCATCGCCGACCGGGACGCGGCGCGCGCCGCGGTCGCGCACCTCGTCGAGACCGGCCGGCGCCGCATCGCGCTCATCGGCGTGCGCGACGCGGACGAGCCGTCGGGCTCGGCGCTCCGCCGGCGCGGCGCGGAGGACGCGCTCGCCGCGGCCGGCATCCCGGTCGACCCGCGCCTGCAGGTGGATCCCGGCCCCTGGCGCCGCGAGAACGGCGCGGCCGCGATGGCCCGCCTCCTCGACGACGGCGTCGAGCTCGACGCCGTGTTCGGGTTCAACGACTCGCTCGCGCTCGGCGCCCAGTGGATGCTGCAGGAGCGGGGCCTCCGCGTGCCCGAGGACGTGGCCGTCGCGGGCCTCGACGACACGACCGACTCCCGCTTCGCGCAGCCGCCGCTCACCACCGTGTCGCCCGGCCGCCGCGCCATCGCGCGCCGGGCGGTCGAGATGCTGGCCGAGCGGATCGAGCGCGGCGCGGGCGCGGGCGCCTTCCGCACGGAGACGATGGGCTTCGAGCTCATCGTGCGCGGGTCGACGGTGGCGCGGCCGCGCTGACCACCGGGCTGCGCCGGGCCGGCGTCCCGAGGCGGGGTCGAGCCACTAGGTGAGGTAAGGCTATGCTTACCCGCGGCCCGGCTCCCCGCCGGCCGACACCGGCCTCGACCTCCTGGAGACCCATGCCCCGCGCCCTCACCTGCCTCCGCGCCGCCGCCGTCACGGGCCTCGTGCTCGTCGCCCTCACCGGATGCGGGGCGTCCGAGGAGGTGCCGGCCGCGACCGTGGTCGACGCGGGCGAGGGATCCACCGCGTACCCGCTCACGCTGCGGAACTGCGGGCAGGAGGTCACGGTCGAGCGGGCGCCCTCGCGCGTGGTGTCGCTCGACCAGGACGCGACCGAGATCCTCCTGTCGTTCGGCCTCCAGGACCGCATGGTCGGCACGGCGTCGTGGACGGATCCCGTGCTCGACGCGCTCGCCGACGCGAACGCCGAGGTGCCGCGCCTCGCCGACAACGCGCCCACCTACGAGGTGCTCATGGGCGCGGACCCCGACTTCGTCACCGCGTCCTTCGGCCGGCACTACGGCACGGGCGGCGTCGTCACGCGCGACCGGCTCGCCGAGACGGCCATCCCCTCCTACCTCTCGCCCACCGACTGCGACTCCGACGTGAGCATCAACGGCGGCGGCCAGCGCACGACGCCGCTCACGGTCGATGCCCTGTACCAGGAGATCCGCGAGATGGCGGAGGTCTTCGACGTGAAGGACCGGGGGGAGGCGCTCGTCTCCTCTCTCCAGCAGCGCGCGGCCGCGGCCACCGAGGGCATGGACCTCGGCGGGGCGACGGTCATGTACTGGTTCGCCGACACGAAGACGCCCTACATGGGCGGCGGGTTCGGCGCCACGGCGCTCCTGTCCCGCCAGGTCGGCCTCACGGACGCGTTCCCCGAGGTGCGCGACGACTTCGTCGCCACCGGCTGGGAGAGCGTCGTCGACCGGGACCCCGACATCCTCGTGCTGGGCGACCTGCAGCGGGACCGCTTCCCGGGCGACAGGCTGCAGGACAAGATCGACTTCCTCACCAGCGACCCGCTCACCCGCGACCTCACGGCCGTGACGGAGGACCGCATGGTGGCGCTGCACGGCGCCGAGATGAACCCGTCCATCCGGTTCGTCGACGGGCTCGAGAGGATCCGCGCCTGGTGGGACGCGCGCGGGGCCCGGCTCTGAGCGCCTCCGCCGTGCGGGCGCCGTTCGCGACGCTCGCCGCGCGGGTGACGGGCCTGCCGCGCGCGCTCCGCGTCGCCGTGCTCCTCGCGCTCGCGGTCGTCGCGCTCGCGCTCTCGGT
The DNA here is from genome assembly GCF_030816895.1 of Clavibacter sp. B3I6. Taxonomy (NCBI): domain Bacteria; kingdom Bacillati; phylum Actinomycetota; class Actinomycetes; order Micrococcales; family Microbacteriaceae; genus Clavibacter; species Clavibacter sp. B3I6. The sequence goes on along the minus strand of NZ_JAUSYL010000001.1, from coordinate 1,900,415 downwards.
GGGCGTGGCCGTGACGCTCGGGCCGGCCGACGTGTCGCTCGTGAACGTGCGCGACATCCTGCTCAACCACGCGGGGCTCGCGCGGATCCCGGTGCGCGTCTCCGAGGACGCCATCGTCTGGCAGGAGCGCCTGCCGCGCGCGCTCGTGGCGGCGGCCTGCGGCGCGGGCCTCGGCCTCTGCGGCGTCGTGCTCCAGTCGCTGCTGCGGAACCCGCTCGCGGACCCCTTCGTGCTCGGCGTCTCCTCCGGCGCCTCCACCGGCGCGGTGCTCATCGGCGTGCTCGGCCTCGGCGGCGGCGCCATCGGGATGTCGGGCGGCGCCTTCATCGGCGCGCTCGTGGCGTTCGGCTTCGTGCTGCTGCTCGCCCGCTCCTCCTCCGGCGGCACGGCGGGCGTGATCCTCGCGGGCGTCGCCAGCACGCAGCTGTTCTCGGCGCTCACCTCGCTCGTCGTCTTCGCGTTCGCGGACTCCGACGAGACGCGCGGCATCATGTTCTGGCTCCTCGGATCGCTCGAGGGCATGCGCTGGGACGAGGTCGGCCTCATCGTCGCCGTGGTCGCGGTGGGCGCCGTCGTCTGCCTCGCGTACGCCCGCTCGCTCGACGCCTTCGCGTTCGGCGAGGAGGTCGCGTCGTCGCTCGGGATCCACGTGGGCCGCACCCGCACGATCCTCCTGGTCGTCACCGCGCTCCTCACCGCGACCCTCGTGAGCATCGCCGGCGCGATCGGCTTCGTCGGCCTGGTGCTCCCGCACGCGGCACGCCTGCTGTTCGGCCAGCGGCACTCGCGGGTCGTGCCCGCGACGATCGTGCTCGGCGCGGTGTTCATGGTGTGGGTGGACGCGTTCTCCCGCATCGCGTTCGCGCCCACGCCGCTGCCGGTGGGCGTGGGCACCGCCCTCGTCGGCGTGCCCGTGTTCATGCTGCTGCTGATGCGGAACCGGGGTCGCGCGTGACGCTCGAGGCGCGCGGCGTCAGCTGGACGCGCGGCGGCCGGCTGGTGGTCGACGACGTCACGCTCGAGCCCGCGCCCGGATCCACCGTGGGGCTGCTCGGCCCCAACGGCTCCGGCAAGTCGTCGCTGCTGCGGCTCCTGCAGGGCGCCGCGTCGCCGGACTCCGGCCGCGTGACCCTCGGCGGCGCCGACCTCGCGGGGCTCCGGCGGCGCGAGGTCGCGCGGCGCGTGGCGACCGTGACCCAGCACGGCGAGACCGAGGTCGACATCGTGGTGCGCGACGTGGTGCGCCTCGGCCGCACGCCGTACCGGACGCTCCTCGGCGGCGACACCGCGGCGGACACGGCCGCCATCGACCGGGCCATCGCGCACGTCGGCCTGGAGGCGAAGGCGGACCACGCGTGGCGCACCCTCTCGGGCGGCGAGCGGCAGCGGGCGCACATCGCGCGCGCCCTCGCGCAGGAGCCGCGCGAGCTGCTGCTCGACGAGCCGACGAACCACCTCGACATCCGCCACCAGCTGGAGCTGCTCGCCCTCGTGCGGGACCTCCCGGTGACCACGGTCGTCGCCCTGCACGACCTCAACCTCGCGGCCATGTTCTGCGACAGCGTGCTCGTGCTCCGCGAGGGACGCGTGGTGGCGGGCGGGCATCCGCGCGACGTGCTGACGCCCGGCCTCATCGCCGACGTCTACGGGGTGCGCGCGCGCGTCACGCACGACGGGGCGCGCGGCGGCACGCAGGTGCTGTTCGACCCGGCGCCGCTCTAGGCGGCCGGCCGCCCCTCGCCCAGGATGGGAGGACGGCCGCGCGGTCCGGCGCGTCGACGACGAGGGGATCCCACATGGGCACGATCACGATCACGGGAGGGTCCGGCCGGATCGCGACGAGCATCCGCCCGCTGCTCCTGGCCGCCGGGCACGAGCTGCGGCTGCTCGACGTGGTGGAGCCGCCGACGCCGCTCGCCGCGGGGGAGACCGCGGCCATCGTCGACACCACGGACGTCGACGCGTGCACGGAGGCGTTCCGCGGATCCGACCTGGTCGTGCACCTCGCGGCGCACGCGTCGGAGCGCTCGTGGGAGGCGATCCAGTCGGTGAACAACGACAGCTCGCACGCCGTGCACGAGGCGGTCGTGCGGGCGGGCGTGCCGCGGATCCTCGCGGCCAGCTCGGTGCACGCGGTCGGCTTCCTGCCCGCCGTCGACGCCGCGCGCGAGGACGTCCCCGCCGCCCGGCCGGACACCTTCTACGGCCTCAGCAAGGTGCTGCTCGAGGGGCTCGGCAGCCTGTATGCCGACCGGCACGGGCACGTCGTGGTGAGCGTCCGGATCATGACGGCCGAGCCCGAGCCGTCGCAGGCCCGCAGCGTCTCGACCTGGCTCTCCGCGGGCGACGCCGCCCGGCTCGTGGAGGCGGTGCTCCGCCTCGACGAGCCCGGCCACCGGATCGTGTGGGGCGTCTCCCGCAACACCCGCCGCTGGGTCTCGCTCGCGGCGGGCGAGGCGATCGGGTTCCACCCGGAGGACGACGCGGAGGTCTTCGCGCACCGGTTCCCGGAGCTCGGCGAGGACACGTCGCCGCCGGCGGGCGTGCTGCTCGGGTCGATCTTCACGGAGGTCGAGCTGGGCTCCGACATGGCGTGACGGCCGCCGCGGCTGCCCGCCCGGAGGCCGAGATGTCTGCTCATGCCTGCGGATCCGCAGCCGCGCCATCGCGCTCCTCTGCCTCGCGACCGCGCTGCTCGCCGCGCGGATCGCGCCGACGGACCGCTAGCCGGACGCGCCGGATCGACCGAACGGTCCGGATTCCTTTCGCGATCACGAGACCTCGGGGATTCCGAGCCGGGACGGCTTAGCCTCACTCAGGAGGTCGAGACGCCCGGACCCGACGGGCGGCCTCCATCGGGCCGGCGCCATGCGCCCCCGCGCCACATCACAGGGAGAAGGGCCCCATGCACTCCACCGAGCTCCGGATCGACGGGCAGTCGTTCCTCCTCTCCGCGGACGAGGACCTGGACGCGCTCCGGGCGCGCATCTCCGACGCGGTCGCGCGCGGGGCGGGCTTCGTCGACTTCACGACCGTGCGGGGCGAGGGGGTCTCGGTGCTCCTCAGCGGGCGGTCGTCCGTGCTGATCACCATCCAGCAGCACCGGGACGACGAGCCGGCGGCGGGCCTGTCCGCCATGATGACCGACCCCGACCTCTACAGCCTGGTCTGACGCCCGCGCCGCGGTGTCCGGCTACCGGGCCCGTGGCACCCGCGGCCTCGCGGGCGGCACCGGCTCACGCCGAGCGGTCGGGCTCCGGCACGAGGTGGAGGCCCGCGGCCGTGTTCGCCGTGTGCATCAGCGCGTCGACCCACGCGAAGTCGATCGCCGGGGGCCGGCTGCCGGCGTAGACGAACTCCAGCGGGATCTCCGGGGCGATCCAGATCGTGCGGCGGCCGTCGCCCTCGGCGGCCGGGTTCTTCCAGGAGAACGCGAACGACTCCCCGCGCCGGAGCTTGTTCGTGATGACGATCTGCAGGTGCGCGAGCGCGCGGTCATCCAGCTGCGTGCGGCTCTGCGAGTCGTAGACGAGGTGGCCCACGTGCGGTCCCTTCCCGGGCGTCGATCCCGGAGCGGGTCCCCCGGAAGGCGCCCCGTGCGGTCCGCGACCCGTGCACCGGGCTCCCGCATGCGGAGTGCGGGATGATCCGCGGACCGTCTCCGAGGGCGTGACGCGAGCCTAGGGAACCAGATGCGTTGGGGGCAAATCATTGGCTCCCATACGCCCGCGGGATGGGCGCGCGGGTGTCGCGGAGGCCACCTCCTCGCCGGCTCGGCGCCCCTCCGACCCGACGTACGCTGAACCCATGCGGTCCTTCCGACGTGCGGGATCCGCACGCACCCCCGAGCCCGGCGACGGCTCGATGCCCGACACCCGCGGCCCCGCCCGCGCCCCGCGCCCGAAGCTGCCGCGCGACGTGCTCGTCCTCGGGATCATCGCCTTCTTCGTGATGGTCGGCTTCGGCGTGGTCGTCCCCGTGCTGCCCGTGTACGCGCGCAGCTTCGGCGTCGGCAGCTTCGAGATCGGCGCCGTCATCTCGGCGTTCGCGCTCATGCGGCTCGTGATGAGCCCGTTCGTGGCGCGGATCATGGACGCCGTCGGCGAGCGGACCGTGCTCGCGGTGGGCCTCGCGATCGTCGCGCTCTCCTCCGGCCTCGCGGGCCTCGCGCAGGACTACGTGCAGCTCCTGCTCCTCCGCGGCGCGGGCGGCATCGGCTCGGCGATGTTCTCGGTCGCGGCCATGACCCTGCTGCTCGGCTCGACGGATCCGACCCGCCGCGCCCGCGCGATCGGCTTCTACCAGGGCGGCTTCCTCATCGGCGGCATGGCCGGGCCCGCGCTCGGCGCCCTGCTCGCGACCGTCTCGCTCACCGCTCCCTTCTTCTTCTACGCGGCCACGCTCGCCGTCGCGAGCGTCATCGGCCTGCTGCTGCTCACGAAGCGCACGCGCGAGGTCGCGCCCACGGGCCCGGTCGAGCCGCCGCGCGCGTTCGGCGAGGTCCTCCGCGACACCCGGTACCGCGGCGCGCTCCTCGCGAACCTCGGCAACGGGTGGGCGTCGATGGGCGTCCGCAGCTCGCTGATCCCGCTGCTCGTCGTCGAGGTGATCCGCGCGCCCGCCGCCTCCACCGGCATCGCCTTCGCGTGCGCCGCCGTCGTGCAGGCGCTCGCGCTGGCGCCGGCCGCGCGCTTCGTCGACACGGTCGGCCGCCGCCCCGCGATCATCGGCTCCTTCGCCGTCGCCGGCGTGCTGATGATCGCGATCCCCTTCGCCCCGAACGTCCTCGTGCTCACGATCCTGCTCTGCCTGTTCGGCGCCGCCGCCTCGTTCATGGGCACGGCCCCGGCGGCCGCGGTCGGCGACGCGGCGGGCGGCCGGAGCGGCCGACCCGTCGCCGTCTTCTCGATGGTGTCCGACCTCGGCGCGATCGTCGGCCCGCTCGTCGCCGGGTACCTCGCCGACGCCGTCTCCTTCCCCGTGGCGTTCGCGACGGGCGCCGTGCTGCTGCTCGCGGCGTCCGCCTACGCGCTGCTGCGGATGCCCCGCGTCGAGCGCACGGACGCGCCCGCCGCCGCCTGACCGCGGGTCGCGCGCGGGTCGCCGCGCGCGCGATCCCGTCCCCGCGCCCCTCCTCCACAGCGGGATCGGTGGCCGCGGAGGTCGTCCCCGGACGTCATGCGCAGGATCCGCCCCGGGCGTTCCGTATCCTCGACACCGTGACGACTCCCCCGAAGCCGCTTCCCCTCGAGCACGACTCCACCCGCGACCACACGCGCGACGCCGTCGAGCCGGCCCTCCGATCGGACGTCAGCCACCTCGGCGGACTGCTCGGCCGGGTGCTCCGCGAGTCCGGCGGGGAGGAGCTCCTCCGCGACGTGGAGCGCCTCCGCGAGCTCGTGATCGACGCGTACGAGAGCGCACGCGACGCCTCCATCGACGACGCCGAGCGGCTCGTCGCCACCTTCACGCCGGAGCGCGCCGAGCAGGTCGCCCGCGCGTTCACGTGCTACTTCCACCTCGCCAACCTCGCCGAGGAGCACCACCGCGTGCGCGTGCTCCGCGAGCGCGAGGCCGCCGCGGGCTTCGTGCCCGACTCCATCCCGGACGCCGTCGGCACGCTCACCGAGGAGCTCGGCCGCGAGGAGGCCATGCGCCGCCTCGGCGAGATGCGCTTCCACCCCGTGCTCACGGCGCACCCCACCGAGGCGCGCCGCCGGGCCGTGGCCACGGGGATCCGCCGCATCGGCGACCTCCTCACCGAGCGCGACGGCGCGGTCGCCGGCACGCTCACGGCGGCCGACGTCGACCGGCGCCTGCTCGAGGAGATCGACGGCCTCTGGCGCACGTCGCCGCTGCGCACCACGCGCCCCACGCCGCTCGACGAGGTGCGCACCGCCATGGGCGTCTTCGACCAGACGCTCTTCGAGGTCGTGCCGCGCGTCTACCGCCTGCTCGACGACTGGCTCCTCGGCGAGGAGGCCGGCGTGCGCGAGGCCGTCGCGCCTGCCTTCTTCCGGCTCGGCAACTGGATCGCCGCCGACCGCGACGGCAACCCGTACGTCACCGCCGCCGTCACCGAGGAGGCTGCCGGCATCGCGAGCGAGCACATCCTGCTCGGCCTCGAGCGCGTCGCGCTCCGCGTGGGCCGCTCGCTCACCCTGGGCGACGCGGACACCCCGCCGAGCGCCGGGCTCCGCGAGCTGGCCGCCGCGCAGGACGCGCTGGCGCCGCACCTCACGGCCCGCATCGGCACGCGCGCACCCGCCGAGCTGCACCGCCGCGTGCTGCTCGTCATCGCCGGCCGCCTCGCCGCCACGCGCGAGCGCCACGACGACCCCATCGCCTACCCGTCGGCCGCCGAGCTGCTGGCCGACCTCCGCGTGCTGCAGGCCTCGCTCCGCGGCGCGGGCGCGCACCGCATCGCGGGCGGCGAGCTGCAGGGCCTCATCTGGCAGGCCGAGACCTTCGGCTTCCACCTCGCCGAGATGGAGGTGCGCCAGCACTCGCAGGTGCACCGCGAGGCGCTCCGCGAGGTGCTCGCGGGGGCGGAGGCCGATGCGTCCGGCGGCGGCGCGTCCGGCGACGCCGCCCCCGGGCTCGCGCCCATGACGATCGAGGTGCTCGACGTGTTCCGCACGCTCGCCCGCCTCCAGGACCGGCACGGCGTCGCGCCGTTCTCGCGCTTCATCGTCTCGTTCACGCAGTCGGCGGACGACATCCGCACGGTCCACGAGCTGGCCGCGCTGGCCCTCGGCTCGGCGGAGGCGGCTCCCGTGCTCGACGTCATCCCGCTCTTCGAGACGTTCGCCGACCTCGACGCGAGCACGGAGATCCTCGACGGCATGATCCGGCTGCCGCAGGTCGCGGCGCGCCTCGCCGCCACCGGCCGGAAGCTCGAGGTCATGCTCGGCTACTCCGACTCGTCGAAGGACGTGGGGCCCGTCTCCGCGACCTTCGCGCTGTTCGACGCGCAGGCGCGCATCGCCGCCTGGGCGCGCGAGAACGACATCGAGCTCACGCTCTTCCACGGCCGCGGCGGCGCCCTCGGCCGGGGCGGCGGGCCGGCCGACCGCGCCGTGCGGGCCCAGCCGCCGGGATCGGTCGACGGCCGCTTCAAGCTCACCGAGCAGGGCGAGGTGATCTTCGCCCACTACGGCGACAAGCGCATCGCCGCCCGGCACATCGAGCAGATGGCCGCCGCCACGCTGCTCGCGAGCGCCCCGTCGAACGAGGAGCGCAACGCCGTGGCCGCCGAGGGCTCGGCCGACATGGTCCGCACCATGGACGAGGCGTCGCGCGCCCGGTTCTTCGAGCTCGTGAAGGCGCCCGGCTTCGCGCCCTGGTTCGCGCAGGTCACGCCCATGGAGGAGATCGGGCTGCTCGCGCTCGGCTCGCGGCCCGCCCGGCGCGGCCTGTCCGTCGAGTCGCTCGAGGACCTGCGGGCCATCCCGTGGGTGTTCGCGTGGACGCAGGCGCGCATCAACCTCACGGGCTGGTTCGGCCTCGGCTCCGCGCTGGCCGCCGTCGGCGACGTCGACGTGCTCCGGAAGGCCTACGACGAGTGGCCGCTGTTCACCTCCATGATCGACAACGTCGAGATGTCGCTCGCCAAGACCGACGGCCGCCTCGCGGAGCGCTACCTCGCGCTCGGCGACCGGCCCGACCTCGCGGCCCTCGTCACCGAGGAGATGGAGCTCACGCGCGAGTGGGTGCGCAAGGCCACGGGCCGCGGCGAGATCCTCGAGGGCCGTCCGGTGCTCCGCCGCGCGGTGCGCCTGCGGAGCCCGTACGTCGACGCGCTGTCGCTGCTCCAGCTCCGGGCCCTCCGCGCGCTGCGCACGGCGGCGCAGGGGTCGCCCGAGCAGGGCGCGCCCGGCCAGGCCGACCCGACCGATCCCGACCACCGGCTCCTCCTGCTCACCGTCAACGGCATCGCGGCGGGCCTGCAGAACACGGGCTGATCCCGCTCCGCCCCTGTCCCGCACGCGACGACGGCCGGCCCCCGCGGGGACCGGCCGTCGTCGCGCGCGCGGGAGGCGCGGGAGGCGCGGGCTACGCCGCCCCGACCTCCCGGCGGATGGCCGCCGCGAACCGGTCGATGTCGTCCTCGGTGGTGTCGAACGAGCACATCCAGCGCACCTCGCGGCGGGCCGGGTCCCAGTCGTAGAAGCGGAACTCGCCGCGGAGGCGGTCGGCGACGCCCTCGGGCAGGATCGCGAACAGGCCGTTCGCCTGCGTCTCCTGCGTGAACGCGACGCCGTCGACGCCCTCGAGCGCGGCGCGCAGACGCGCGGCCATGCCGTTCGCGTGGCGCGCGGAGCGGAGGTAGAGCGGCACGCCGTCGACCTCGGATCCGAGGAGCGCCAGCAGCTGCGCGCTCACGAAGCGCATCTTGGAGGCGAGCTGCATGTTGAGCTTGCGGAGGTAGGTCAGCCCCTCCGACGCCTCGGGGTCGAGCACCACGATCGCCTCGCCGTAGAGCAGGCCGTTCTTGGTGCCGCCGAAGCTGACCACGTCGACGCCCGCGTCGGAGGTGAAGGCGCGGAACGGCGCGTCGAGCGTGGCCGCCGCGTTCGACAGGCGGGCGCCGTCCATGTGCAGGCGCATGCCGCGCTCGTGCGCGTGGTCGGCGATCGCCCGCACCTCGGCCGGCGTGTAGACGGTGCCGAGCTCGGTGGTCTGCGTGATGCTCACGGCGAGCGGCTGCGCGCGGTGCTCGTCGCCCCAGCCCCACGCCTCGCGGTCGATCAGCTCGGGCGTGAGCTTGCCGTCCTCGGTCGGCACCTGGAGGAGCTTGATCCCGGCGACGCGCTCGGGGGCGCCGCCCTCGTCGGTGTTGATGTGCGCGGTGGTCGCGCAGACGACGGCGCCCCAGCGCGGCAGCATCGAGAGGAGCCCGGTGACGTTCGCGCCCGTGCCGTTGAAGACGGGGAACGCCTCGGCGCCGCGGCCGAAGTGCTCGCCGACGACCTCCTGCAGGCGGGCCGTGTAGGCGTCGCCGCCGTACGCGACCTGGTGCCCGCCGTTCGCCGCGGCGATGGCCTCGAGGACCTCGGGGTGGATCCCGGAGTAGTTGTCGGAGGCGAAGCCGCGGGCGGCGGTGTCGTGGAGGTGGAGGGGGGAGACGGGGGTGGTGGCGTCGGCGTCGGTCACGGATCCATCCTCGCCTACCGGCGGCGCGCGCCCGTCCGCCTGCGTCGCGCCGACCTCCGGTGCCGCCCCGCCGCCCGCCGGGCGCCGCTACGCCGGGAAGCCGTGCAGCGCGACGTGCTGGATGAGGATCACCGTCTTGCCGTCGGCGATGCGGCCGTCCGCGATCATCGCGAGCGCCTCCTCGAGCGTCACCTCGATCCGCTCGATGTCCTCGCCCTCGTCGGCCACGCCGCCGCCCGCGCCCACGACATCGGCGGGCGCGTACGCGGCGAGGTAGTGGTGCACGCGCTCCGTCACGGATCCGGGGCTCATGAAGAGGTCGAACAGGTGCGTGAGCGCGACGACCTCGACGCCGAGCTCCTCGCGGGCCTCGCGGCGGATCGCGTCCTCGGGGGAGTCCTCGTCGAGGAGGCCGGCCGCGGCCTCGACGAGCATGCCGTCCGGGTGGCCGTTGACGTAGGCGGGGTAGCGGAACTGGCGGGTGAGGAGGAGGCGGTGCGTGTCGGCCGCGTAGAGGAGCACGGTCGCGCCGTCGCCCCGGTCGTAGGTCTCGCGCTGCTGCTCCTGCCAGGTGCCGTCGCGGAGCCGCAGGTCGAGCGTGGTCCGGCGGAGCACGTGCCAGCCGTCGGAGGTGACCTCGACGCGCTTCACGACGACGTCGGGGCTGCGGTCGAGGTCCATCCCGCGGGTGTGGAGGCGGGTGCGACCCCGTGAGTCGGGCAGGGTCTCACCGGGGTGCTTCATGCCCCCATCCTCGCGGCCGGACCGCGGGCGGCGCGTCCGCCGGAGGTCGGACCCGGCAGCTCGCGGGGCCGGTGATCCCGCTGCCGCCTAGAGCGTGCCCGCGAGCACCCCGCCGTCGACGCGCACCGCGGCGCCGTTGGTCGCGGACGCCAACGGGCTCGCGAGGTACGCGACGAGGCTCGCGATCTCCGCCGGCTCGATGAAGCGCTCCAGGAGGCTCGTCCGGTTGGCGCCGATGACCGCGTCGCGCATGTCGGACGTCGGCACCGCGCGCGCGGCCGCGATCCCCGCGACCGTCGCGGCCACGCCGTCGGACCACGTCGGCCCGCCGATGACCGAGTTCACGGTGACGCCGGTCCCGCGCGTGCGCTTCGCGAGCCCGTTGCCGAGCGCGAGCATCGCGGCCTTCGTCACGCCGTAGTGGATCATGTCGGCCGGCACGTCGACGCCGGACTCGCTGCTCACGAAGACCACGCGCCCCCAGCCCCGCTCGAGCATCCCGCCGAGGAGGCCCCGTGACAGGCGCACGCCGCTCATCACGTTGACCTCGAGGTACCGCGCCCACTCGTCGTCGTCGACGGAATCGAACTCGGCGAGGCCGAAGAGCCCGACGTTGTTGACGAGGATGTCGACCTCGCCGAGGTCGGCCAGCAGCCGCGCGACCTCGGCGGGCTTCGCGAAGTCCGCGACGAGGCCCGCGGGATCCGCCCCCGGGTGCTCGCGGCGGAGGCGCTCGACGGCGGACGCCACCCGCGTCGCGTCGCGCCCGTTGACCGTGACGCGCACCCCCTCCGCGGTCAGGGCGGACGCGATCGCGTACCCGATGCCCTGCGTCGATCCGCTCACGAACGCCGTCCTGCCCTGCAGCCGCATGTCCATGCCGACCCCTCTCGTCACTTGCCTGGTCAACTGAGCATGGCGCGATTCGCTTGCGCAGGCAAGTCAGCGTCGGGCGTGCCCTACGCTGGGAGCATGGCGACGACGGCGGGATCCGAGGGCCTCAGCCCCGAGCAGATGGAGGTCTGGGCGTCCCTGGCCACGCTCATGCAGCGGCTCCCCGCGGCCCTCGACGCGCAGCTGCAGAGCGACAGCGGCCTCACCCACTTCGAGCACGGCGTCCTCTACGCGCTCGACACCGCGCCCGAGCGCACCCTCCGCATGAGCACGCTCGCGGGGTACGCGAGCTCGACCCTGTCCCGGCTCTCGCGCGCCGCGACGCGCCTGGAGCGGAAGGGGTGGATGACCCGCGAGGCCGACCCGACGGACGGCCGCTTCACCCTCGCGCGGCTCACCCCCGCGGGCCACGAGCAGGTGGCACGGGCGACGCCGGCGCATCACGCGCTGGTGGGCCGGCTCGTGTTCGACGCGCTGACCGAGCGGCAGGCACGGCAGCTCGGGGAGATCGGCCGGCGGCTGTCGGAGTCGGTCAGCGCCGCTCCCGCCTGGCGGCCGCTCGGCAGCGGTGAGGCCGACGGCCGCGACGACCGCGCTCGCTGATCAGGCGCGGCCCTGCAGGATCAGGTTCCAGTAGACCCACGGCAGCAGGTAGCGGTCGGCGACGAACGTCATGCGGCGCTCCTTCGCGAGGCCCGTCCAGAGCGGGATCGAGGGCTTCGGGCGGTAGCGGTCGTCGAACTCGGCGAACACGACGGTGGAGCGGGAGACCACGAACGGGCACACCGAGTACCCGTTGTAGACCTGCGGCAGCGGCTTCCCCTTCCGCGCCGCGACGAGGTTCTTCGCGACCGTGGTGGTCTGCTGGCGGAGGGCGCCGCCGGACTTCGAGTTCGTGGTGGCGGCGGCGTCGCCGAGCGCCCAGACGTCGGGGAAGCGGGGGTGGCGGAGGGTCAGCGGATCCACCTCCACGAAGCCCCCGGCGTCGCCCGGGGCGGCGAGGCCCGTGCCGGCGAGCCAGTCGGGCGCGGACTGCGGCGGCACGGCGTGCAGCACGTCGTAGGCGAGGGTCTCGCGGTGCACGTCGGGGTCGTCGGCCTGGACGGCGTGGTCCGGGCCGAGGAGCGCGCGGCCCCGGTCGTCGCCCGCGATCTCGACGGTGCGGGCCGCCGCGTCGACGGCGACGAGCTGGCGGCCGTAGCGCACCTCGATGCCGTACTCGGCGACCTTGCGCTCGAGCTCCCCGTCGATGAGCGGCATGCCGAACATGGTGGGGGTCGGCACCACGAGGACCACGCGGATGTCGTCCAGCACGCCGGTCGCGCGCCAGTGGTCGCAGGCGAGGTACATGGGCTTCTGCGACGCGCCGGAGCAGGTGCCGGGGCCGTCGGGCTGCGTGAAGACGACCGTGCCGGAGCGGACCTCGCGCAGCACCCGCGAGGCCTTCGCGGCGTAGTGGTGCTCGTAGTTGGAGATGCCGACGGGCGACGCCATGGCCTCGACGAGGCCGGGCACGGCGTCCCAGTCCTTCTGGATGCCGGGGCACACGATGAGCTGGCCGTACCCGACGCGCTGCCCGGACGCGAGCGCCACGGTCTTGGCGTGCGGGTCGATGCCGGCGACGCGGTCCTGGATCCACGTGACGCCCTTCGGCGTGACGGATCCCTGCGGCCGCGTGGCCTGCGACGCGCGCGCCGTGCCGCCCGCGACGTGGGAGAACATGGGCTGGTAGTAGTGCGTGTCGCGCGGCTCGACGACCGCCACGTCGGAGACGCCGAGGCGGCGCAGGCGCCCCGCGACCGAGAGCCCCGCGTTCCCCCCGCCGATGACGAGGACGTCGTGGTGCGGGGTCGTGCCGGGGGCATCGGTCATGGGCTCACCCTAGGTGCGGGGTGTTACGCGCTGCCGGGGCGGTGTCCGGTCCTCTCCTCGACCAGCCGGCCCTGCACCCGCACGTCGAACGGGCCGTCGAGGCCGGGCTCCGCGGCGAGCTCGTCGCGCACGCGCTCGCCCACCGCGCGGATTACGTCCGCGGCGGGACGGTCGGCCGCCGTCGCGACCTGCGTCGCGACGGTCGTGAAGCCGGCTCGGCGGTCGACGTCCACCAGCACGTCGGGGGCCCGGAGGCGCAGGCGGCCCGCGATCGCGACGGCAGCCGCCTCGAGGATCGGCTGCGCGGGGTAGACGCCCGTCACCCCGTCGACCCCGCGGACGGCGGCCGTGAGGCGACGGGACAGGTCGGCGTCGTCGAGCATCATCCGGCCTCCTCGGGTGGGGCGGCCGCGGCCTCGGCGGGCGGCCGGATGTCGTCCACGGTCACGTCGACGTCGCCCACCGTCAGCTCGGCGTGCCGGGCGAGGGCGTCGCGGATCCGGATGCGCAGCAGGTCGGCGACCTCCGCGACGGGCAGCGGGAACTCCAGCGTGCAGGTCACGTCCACGCGGATCACGGCACCGGGCGTGCCGACGTCCCCGTGCAGGGCGCAGCGGCCCATGATCACGCCCGGCGTGCCGTCGCCCGCGCGGCGGACGATGCCGCGCACGGCCGCCTCCGTGAGCGTGAGGCGCAGGGTCGGGTCCGGGTGGGAGATCGGGATGTCGCGACCCGAGCGGACCTCGGCGCCGATGGCCTCGAGGAGGCCGGAGATCCACGCGGCGTCGCGGTCGGGGTCGCGGTCGGCCTCGCGGCGGAGGCCCTGGGCGGAGAGCTCGGAGAGGCGGGCGAGGTTGGCGAGCGCGAGCCGGCAGGCGGCGGACCCCTCGATGGCGGGGTCGAGCGGCGTGCGGCCGCGGTGGAGGTAGTCGGCGAGCTCCTCGATGGTCCGGCCGTCGATCAGGCCGTCGGGGCCGTCGGGGCCGTCGGGGTCGTCCGGTCCGTCGGTCGGGGACCGCCCGTCGTCGGGCGGGTCGGGGCGCATGCGCGCGTCCTCCGTCATCGCCATGCCTCCAGTTCGCGGAGCAGGAACCGCCGAGCGCGGGCCAGCAGGCCGCGCACGGTGGAGAGGGGGAGGTCGAGCTCGTCCGCAATCTCCTGGTAGCTGAGGCCCGCCGTCTCCCGGAGGAGCCAGCACCTCCGCTGGTCGCCCGGCAGCCTCCCGACAGCGTCCCACACGGCGTCCATCTGCAGCCGGGTCTCGACGATCCGCTCCGGGCCGCGCGCGTCGGGGGTCGGCGGGTCCCAGTCGTCGATGTCGTCGTGGTGACGGCGGACGCGGATCCGGTCGATGGCCTTGTGCGTGACGATGCGGATCAGCCACGAGCGGACGCCCGCCGGGCTGTCGAGCTCCCCGAGCCGCCGCCAGCCGGTGAGGAACGCCTCCTGCACGACGTCGTCGGACTCGATGTCGGAGCCGAGGATCCGCGCCGCGTACACGCGCATGAGCGGGCCGTGCCGCCGGGCCAGCTGCGCGAACGCCTGGACGTCGCCGTCGGCTGCCCGCGACGCGAGGGTGGCGTCGGCCGCGTGGAGGAGCGGGTCCTCGTCGGTGCCGATGATCGCCTCCTGCCGTTCCCCGCGTGCCGTCGTCCGCCGCGCGCGGTCGGCGCGGTGCCCCGGTGAGAGTGTGCACGACGGTCGCCGAGGGGCCGCCCACGATGGCCGCAAAGCGCACGGGCGTGCTCGACGGTGGCCACGGAGCGAAGCGGGGACGCTCCGGCCTGGAGGAACGCTGGGCGTGCGGGACGGGGCCGCGGGACGGTTCGTCTCCTTGACGTGCCGGTCATCCCGCCGGCACCGCGATCCTCCGGGATCGCGCTCGTCACCTCCCTAGGAGCACCCATGACCGACGTCACCCCCGCCCCCGCCTCCCGCCGCGCCGCCGCCGAGCGCACCCCCGCCGGATCCGCCGCGGGCCGGAACACCATCGCCGACGGCGTCGTGGAGAAGGTCGCGGGCATCGCGGCCCGCCAGGTCCCCGGCGTGCACGACCTCGGCAACGGCGCGGCCCGCGCGGTCGGCGCGATCCGCAACGTCATCGGCCAGCAGGACCGCGGCCAGGGCGTCTCCGTCGAGGTCGGCGAGAAGCAGGTCGCGGCGGACATCGTCGTCGTCGCCGAGTACCCCGTCGCCCTGCAGGACCTCGCCGACCGCATCCGCGCCTCCGTCACCGACGCGATCTCGCAGGTCGTCGGCATGGACGTGACCGAGGTCGACGTCACCGTCGCGGACGTCCACATCCCGTCGGACGACGACGAGGACGACGCCGAGCGTCGCGTCCGGTAGCGCCATCCGGCGACGGGACCGGGCCCGCCCCGGTCCCGTCACCGCGCGCGGGCCCTCCCGCCGCGTCCCCGCGCCGCGCCGCGCGGCCCCCGATCCCCCCGCACGTACCATGAGGACCCCACCCGATGAGCAAGTCCACCCCCTCCGCGAAGGCCCCCCGCGACACCCCCGCCCAGGGCCGCGGCCGGAAGGCGACCTCCGCCGACCGTCGACCGTCCGCCGCCGCCCGCCACGGTGCGGAGGCGTTCGGCACCTTCCTCCTCGTCCTCGGCGGCGTGGGCACGGCGCTCTACGCGTCGGCCTTCCCCGACGACGCGAACGCCACGGGCGTCGGCCTCCTCGGGGTCGCGCTCGCGTTCGGCCTCACGGTCATGGCGGGCGTCGCCGCGGTCGGCGGGATCTCCGGCGGCCACTTCAACCCCGCCGTCACGGTCGGCCTCGCGATCGCCGGCCGCATCGGCTGGCGCGAGGTCCCCGGCTACGTCGTCGCGCAGATCCTCGGCGGGGTCCTCGCCTCCAGCGTCCTCGCGCTCATCGCGGCCGACGGCCCCGCCGGCTACCTCGCCGCCGCCCGGGACGCGGGCTTCGCGTCGAACGGCTACGGCGACGGGTCACCCGGCGGCTTCGGCCTCGCCGCGGTGCTCGCGACCGAGGTCGTCCTCACCGCGGTGTTCGTGACCGTGATCCTCGCCGTGACGGCGCAGGAGGCGTACGCGGCAGTGGCGCCGATCCTCATCGGGCTCACGCTCACCCTGGTCCACCTGATCAGCATCCCGGTCAGCAACACCTCCGTGAACCCGGCGCGCTCCCTCGCGGCCGCGATCTACGGCGGGCCGACCGCGCTCGCGCAGCTGTGGGCCTTCGTCGTCGCGCCGCTGGTCGGCGCCGCGATCGCCGGGCTCGCGCACCGCGTCCTGGCCCGCGCGGCCGACGTCCCGGCCTGATCCCGCATCCCGCACCCGCACCCGCACCCGCATCCGCATCCGCATCCGCACCACCGAAGGAGCACCGCCGTGAACGACGCCGCACCCGCCATCCGACCCGTCGACCTGTCCGGCATCGACGCCGCGCACCCGGAGGGGGAGACGACCGCGCACCGCATCGGCGTGGCCGCTGCCGAGACCGCCGCGGGCGTCACGGGCGTCCACCGGCTGGGCGGTGCGGCGGCCCGCGCGCTCGACGCCGCGTCGCGCGCGATCCGCGGCACGAGCACCGGCCCCGGCGTCACGGTCTCGGAGGAGGACGGCCGGACGGTCATCGACCTCGACCTGGTGGTCGAGTACCCGACCCCGGTGCAGGACGTCGTCGACGAGACCCGCGAGCAGGTCGCCCGTGCGGCCCGGCAGATCGCGCCCGGTCCGGTGCGCGTGGACATCCGCGTGACCGACGTGCACGGGCCCTTCGACGACGCGCCGTCGCCTGCGGCCGCGGCGCTCGAGGGGGCGGAGGACGCGGGCTCCGAGCTGCTCGAGAAGGCCCGGGACGCGGGCTCCCGGCTGCGCGAGGAGGCGGAGGGCGCCGGATCCGAGGCAGTCGACCGGGCGAAGGCCGTGGGCGCCGTGCTCGCGGACTCGGCCCGTGCCGACGCCGAGGAGACGCGCGACGCCGCTGCGGAGCGTGCCGAGGCCGGTGCCGCAGCCGAGGCCGCCGACTTCGACACGTACGGCGACGCGTCCGGAGAGCCGGAGGCGTCCGGACGGGATGCCTCTGCGCCCGAGGTCACCGTGATCGTCGAGGGGCACGGCGGACAGCCCACGCGCATCGAGGTCGACG
Source organism: Clavibacter sp. B3I6 (assembly GCF_030816895.1). NCBI lineage: Bacteria > Bacillati > Actinomycetota > Actinomycetes > Micrococcales > Microbacteriaceae > Clavibacter > Clavibacter sp. B3I6. The sequence goes on along the minus strand of NZ_JAUSYL010000001.1, from coordinate 1,883,627 downwards.
GCCCGGCCACCGTCGAGGTGCAGGGAGAGCGCGTCGCGGTCGACGGCGACGCGGTCGCGACCCCCGACGCGCCCGCCGACCGCACCTAGCGGCCGGGGCGGGCCCGTCGCCTGTCGGCGGTCCTGCCCGTCAGTCGAAGCGCGCGCCGGACGGACGGGCCCGGCTCGCGGTCATGATCACGTACACGATCAGCCCCAGGACCGGGATGAAGGTGATGAACGTCCAGGTGCCGCTGCGGTCGGTGTCGTGCAGGCGGCGCCACGAGACGGCGAGCGACGGGATGAAGACCGCCAGCTGGAGCACGGCGAGGACGGCGCTCCACGGGTCCGTGACGGCCAGGAGGTCGAGGAGCCCGAGCGACTCGCCGCCGTCGGCATCGGCGCCGAGGCTGCTCAGGGCCCGCAGGGCGGACGTGGCGACGAAGCTCGTCAGGATCCACCACCAGAACTCGCTCCGGCTCGCCCGCCCGCGGAACGTCGCGTACTTGAGGAGGAACCGCCGCACGGCCTCGGCCCAGCTCGCCCCGTAGAGGGGCAGCTCGAGCGGCGGGCGGGATCCGGGCGTCGTCGCGGCGGTCATGCGTCGACCGTATCGGCGCCCGGCCGCACCCGGGGGAGCGGACGCGGCCGGGCGTCAGGGCTGGCCCGCCTCACAGCACCGCGACCCCGAGCGCTGCGAGCGCCCCGAAGCCGACGCCCCAGACGACGATCGCGATCGTCTCCCAGATCAGCACCGTGCGGGCGCGGGCCCCGAAGGAGACCATCGCGGCCGACGTGAAGTGCGTCGGCAGCAGGAGCGGGCCGAGGAGGCTCACGCCCGGCACGCCGTAGCGGTCGAACGTGCGGCGCACCTTGATCCGCTTCGGCGTCTCCTCCTTCGCGCTGTCCCGCGTGAGGCGGTCGCGCGTGCGGGACGCGACCAGCACGATCAGCGCCACGACGGCGGTGTTGCCCACCACGGCTGCCAGCACGGCGATCACGGCGTGCTGCCCGGTGAGCACGCCCAGCACGGCGGCGAGCTCGACCTCGACGAACGGGATCATGGCCGCGACCATGACGCCGAACCAGCGGAGCACCTCGGGGAGGCCGGCGGTGAAGTCCTGCAGCGCGTCGATCATCCCTTCAGCGGCCTCGCGCAGCTTCACGCGGGACCCGGTGCGGAGCAGCGAGTTGCTGTAGATGCGGGAGCCGAGGACGACCACCGCCGCGGTCGTCACGAGGAGCACGAGGAGCGAGACGACGGGCTCCCACCACTCGGCGGATCCGAGGAACAGGCGCATCGGCATGCCCACGGGCGCCGCGAACGGCACGTACGACATCACGGCGAGCACGACGGGGTTGTCGTTGAAGAAGATGACCGCGAAGTACGGGATCATCACGAGGTAAGTCACGGGCGCGGTCACCGCGCCCACGTCCTCCTGGCGGGAGACGAGCGCCGCGGTCGCCGCGAAGAGCGACGCGAGCAGCACGAACCCGAACAGGAAGAACACGACGAACCAGAGCACCGCGGGGCCGATGACGGCGAACAGCTCGGTCTGGCCGGTGACCAGGAGGCCGAGGCCCGCCATCAGCGCGATGAGCGCGATCTGCGCGAACGCCAGGATGCTGTTGCCGAGCACCTTGCCGGCGAGCAGCGCCCGCACCGGGATCGTCGACATGAGCAGCTCCACCACGCGGGTCTGCTTCTCCTCCACCACGCTCTGGGCGATGATCATGCCGAACGTCAGCGCGGACATGAAGAAGACGAGGCCGAACGCGAGCGCCACGAGGTAGGCGATGGCGGGGTTCGTGGCGGACTCCTGCAGGAGCTCCACGCGGGGCGTCTCGGTGAGTGCGCTCACGACGTCGTCGGGGGCGGAGTCGTCGCCGATCACGACGACCCTGCCCTCGGCGGCGGCCTGGTCGTCGGGCACGACCGCGGCGTCCACGTCGCCGTCGCGCACCATCGCGCGGGCGTCCTCGACGCTGTCCGCGGGCACGCCCTCGAGCGACTCGGAGGCGGAGACGGCCTGCTGCGCGGCGCCGACCACGGCGACGCGCGTGCGGTCGCCGTCGGAGTCGTTCGCGGCGAGGAAGCCGGTGACGACGATCGAGGCGAGGATCCCGAGGAGCAGGATCGCGGTGCTGATGAGGAACGACTTGCTGCGGAGGCGCATGCGCACCTCGCGGCCCGTCACGAGCATCGTGGACTGGACGAGGGTCGGGGCGGCGCCCCGGCTCGCGGCGCGCGTCGCGCCCGTGGTGCTGCTGCTGGTGCTCACTGGACTACCTCCTGGAAGATCTCGCTGAGGGTGGGGCGGCGACGGGAGAAGCCGGTGACGGATCCGCGGGAGACGGCCTCGGCGAGCACGCGCTGGCGCGCCTCGTCGTCGGCCTCGAAGAGCACGTAGCCGCCGTCGAACTCGACGACCTCGACGCCGGGCACGTCGCGCACCCAGCCGCCGTCGCCGTCGATGAGGAGCTCCGTGAGGGGGCGGCTGTGCTGGTCGCGGAGCTCCTCGCGGTCGCCGGACGCGCGGATCCGGCCCTCGGCGATGACGACCACGTCGTCGCAGAGGCGCTCCACGATGTCGAGCTGGTGCGAGGAGAAGAGGACGGGCACGCCCTGCGCGGCCCGCTCGGTGAGGACGCCGAGCACGGTCTCGACCGCGATCGGGTCGAGTCCCGAGAACGGCTCGTCGAGCACGAGCACCTCGGGGTCGTGCACGAGGCTCGCGGCGATCTGCGCGCGCTGCTGGTTGCCGAGCGACAGCGACTCGATGGGGTCGTTCCGCCGCTCGGCGAGGCTCAGGCGCTCGAGCAGGCGCTCGGTGCTGGCCGTCGCGTCGGCGGCGGTCATCCCATGCAGGCGGCCGAGGTAGACGATCTGCTCCTGCAGCTTCATCTTCGGGTAGAGCCCGCGCTCCTCCGGCATGTAGCCGAAGGTGCGGCGGCTCGACGTGCCGAGGTCGCGGCTGTCGAGCGACACCGTCCCGGAGTCGGGCGAGAGCACGCCGAGCATGATCCGCATGGTGGTGGTCTTGCCGGCGCCGTTGCCGCCGACGAAGCCGGTCAGCCTCCCGGGCTTCACGGTGAAGGACACGTCGTCGAGGACCTTGCGGTCCCCGAACGATCGCGTGACGTTGTGGACTTCGAGCACGGAGGGCCTCCTCGGTGGGCGTGGGTGATCCGTGCTGCTCACGCTAGGAGGGGAGGGGGTGCGGGGGAGTCCGCCATGAGGGGGAACCGGGTGGGGGACGGTTCGGTCGGCCGTGGCGCGGCACCTGATGGGGGCGGTGATCGGGGGCGTCGCGGGGGTGGATCCCGCGGGCCCGTCTCTCCTAGGGTCGAGCCATGCGGATCCCCACCCTCGCTCAGGCCGTCGCGGACGGTGCCGCCGCGGCGGGTCTCGTGCTCTTCGCGCTGATCGTCACGGACGTCGGCACCGGGACGCTGGCGCTCGCCGGCCTCGCGCTGCTGGGACTGTCGGCGGCCGTGCGCCTGGCGGCGGTCGCCTCGGCGCGACGGCTCTGGCCGCGTGCCGGCGGTGCGGCGGGTCGCCCTCCTGGCCGCGTGCCGTGGCGGCGGTGGATCCTCGCCCTCTGGGTCGTGCAGGGGGTCGCGTTCGTCGCGGGGCTGCTCCTCGCGCACTCGTCCTTCGGCGCCGTCGCGACCGCGGGGATCGTCGGCGTCGTCGTGGCCGTCGCGTCGGCCGCGCTCGCGGGCGCCGCGGCCCGTCGTGCGGCACGCGGGTCCGGGGCCGGCTTCGTCGACTCCGCCTCGCTCACCGCCTACGCGTAGGCGCTCGCCGCCGGACCCGTGACGCCGGGCCGCACCGCGAAGAGCATCCCCGCGCGCGGGTGCCGCGCCGAGTCCTCCGCCGTGTAGCCCTCCTGCGAGGTCGTGATCACCAGCACGTCGCGGTCGGGGCCGACGAAGGCGCAGCTGGAGACCTGCGGCGCGTCGACCCGCACCGACCCGACGTGCTCGCCGGCCGGCGAGAACCGCCGTACCTCGCTCCCGCCCCAGAGCGCGACCCAGAGGAACCCCTCGTCGTCGACGCACATGCCGTCGGGGTGGCCGTCGGCGGGGTCGATCTCGACGACCACCTCGGGATCCGCGAGCCCGCCCTCGTCGGTCACGCGGAAGCGGCGCACCTGCTGGGTGGTGGTGTCGATGTAGAGCATCTCGGTGCCGTCGGCGGAGAACGCCGTGCCGTTGGAGATGGTGACGCCCTCGAGGACGGTCGTGGTCCGGCCCCGGTCGAGGAGGTAGAGGGCGCCCGCGCCGTGCGTCTTGTCGAACGCCATGGACCCCGCCCAGAGGCGGCCCCGCGGATCCACCTCGCCGTCGTTCATGCGGCGACGGATGCCGTCCTCGGGCAGCACGTCGACCATCGGGATGAGCGCGCCGTCCGCCGTGAGGCGGACGAAGCCGTCGCGCGCGGCGAGCACGTGGCCGCCGTCCGCGTGCCGGACGACCGCGCCGACCGGCCCGCCGACGTGCGTCTCGGTGACCGGGCCGACCGCGAGGGTGACCGGATCCAGCGTCGCCTCGCGCACGAGCCCCACGTACTGGTCGGCCCAGAGCAGGGTGCCGCGCGCCTCGTCCCAGAGCGGCGCCTCGGCGTGCTCGGAGCGGACGGTGTCGAGCGGCTGCGCCTCCCACGTGGTGACGCTCATCGGACGCCGCCCTCGCTGTCGCGGCCGGACGGATCCGCGGGAGAGCCGTCCCGCGGCCCCCGCGGGGGCGCGCCCTCGCCCTCGTACGCGCGCTGCGGCATCTGCGTGGCGAGCTTGCCGCCGCTCACGTCGACGAGCGTGCCGGTGATGTACCCGGCGCGGTCGCTCGCGAGGAAGACCAGGAGGTCGGCCACGTCGTCGGGCCGCTCCCACCGGCGGATGCTGAGGGTGTCGAGCAGGCGGTCCTGCGCGGGCTCCGGCATCTCCGCGAAGCCGTTCATGGCGGTGGGGATCATGCCGGGCGCGTACGCGTTGACGGTGATGCCCCACGGCCCGAGCTCGCTCGCGAGCACGCGCGTGAACTGCACGACCGCGGCCTTGGAGGCGCCGTAGGCCGCGGCGCCGACGCTCGGGACGACGGCCGCGAACGACGCCGCGTTGATGATCCGCCCGCCTCCCGCCGCCTTCATCGCCGGGATGACGGCCTGGGACAGGAGGAACACGCCGCCGACGTTCACGTCGAACGCGGCCTGCCAGCGCGCGGGCTCGAGCGTCTCGACGGATCCCTCGACGTTGATGCCGGCGTTGTTCACGAGCACGTCCACGCGGCCGGCCGCGTCGAGCACCTGCGCGACCGCGGCCTGCACCGACGCCGGATCCGTGACGTCCGCCACGATCGCGGTGAGCCCCGCCGGCGGCTCGTCCCGGAAGCGGAGGTCGAGCCCGAAGACCCGGCACCCCTCCGCGAGGAAGCGCTCGGCGATCGCCCGGCCGATGCCCTGGGCGGCGCCGGACACGACGACGACCCTGTCGCTGAGATCGATGAGCATGCGCGTTCCCCACAGTCCGAATAGCGTTTCCCTCAACGTAGGGGTGACCGAGGGAGACCGCCATGACCGGCACGACGACGCACGACGACCACGACGGCGATCGGGCTGGGGAGGGATCGGCCGGCGCGCGCGTCCTCTGGGTGAGCGGCGCGGGATCCGGCGTCGGCCGCGCGACCGCCGTCGCCGCGGCCCGGGACGGCTGGGACCTCGTGCTGTCGGGCCGCCGCATGGAGCCGCTCGAGGAGACGCAGGCGCTCGTGGACGACCTCGGATCCCGCGCGGTCGTCGCCCCGCTCGACGTGACCGACGACGCCGCGCTCGCCGCCGTGGTCGCGGGCCTCCGCCGGCTCGACGGGATCGTCGTCGCGGCGGGCCTCAACGCCCCGCGCCGCGCCTGGGCCGACCAGGACCTCGCGGACTTCGACCGCATCGTCGCGACGAACCTCACCGGGCCCGCGCACCAGGTCGCCGCCGCGCTGCCGCTGCTGCGGGTCTCCGGCGGCACGGTCGTGCTCGTCTCCTCCTACGCCGCCTGGACCCACTCGCCGGGCGCCGGGGTCGCGTACAGCGCGTCGAAGACCGCGCTCGGGACGCTGGTCCGCGATCTCAACGCGCAGGAGGCGGGTGCCGGGATCCGCGCCACGCACCTCTGCCCGGGCACGATCGACAGCGACTTCCTCGCGCTCCGGCCGACCGTCCCGGACGCCGCCGAGCGCGCGGCGATGCTCACGCCCGACGACGTGGCCCGCGCCGCGCTGTTCGTGCTCGCGTCGCCGCCGCACGTGCGGATCGACGAGCTGGTGCTCTCGCCCATGTCGCAGCGCGGCGGGTTCTGAGACCCGTGGCCCGCTTCCCCTAGACGATCGTCTGGGCACGGCGTTGAGTGGTCTTCCGTCGCGACGACGCGACGCCAGGAGGCAGAGACATGACCACCGACCACCGCACGCGAACCGACGGGTCCGCCGTCCGACGCGGGCTCCTCACCTTCATGGCGGCCCCGCCGCCCGCGCCCCGGCTCGACGACGCCGCCGTCGCCCGCCGCTACCCGCGGCTCCGCCTGCAGGTGTTCATGGGCATCTTCATCGGCTACGCGGCCTACTACCTGATCCGCAACAACGTGCCCCTCGTGGCGACGATCCTCCGCGACGAGAACGGCTTCAGCGCACTCGGCCTCGGGATCCTCACCAACGGCGTCCTGCTCGCCTACGGCTTCAGCAAGTTCCTGAGCGCCATCGTCAGCGACCGCAGCAGCGCCCGGTGGTTCCTGCCCATCGGCCTCCTGCTGTCCGCGTTCGCGAACCTGGTGGTCGCGTTCGTGCCGGCGGTCGGGGCCTCGGTGGCGCTGTTCGCCGTGGTCATGATCGTCAACGGCTTCTTCCAGGGGATGGGCTGGCCGCCGTCCGGCCGCACCCTCGTGCACTGGTTCTCCACCTCGGAGCGCGGCGGGAAGACGGCCATCTGGAACGTCGCCCACAACGTCGGCGGCGCCGGCGCGGGCGGTCTCGCCGGCATCGCCATCGCGACCTTCGGCACGTGGCAGAGCGCGTTCTGGTTCCCGGCGCTCGTCTGCATCGTGATCGCCCTGATCGCCTTCGCGCTCCTCCGCGACACCCCCGAGTCGGAGGGCCTGCCGCCCATCGAGGAGCACCGGCACGACCCGGCACCGGTCGAGACCGACGCGGCCGACGAGGGCGCGACGACCTGGCAGACCATCCGCCGCTACGTCATCGGCAACCGCACCATGGTGAACCTCGCGCTCGCGAACGTGTTCGTCTACACGCTCCGCTACGGCGTGCTCGTCTGGGCGCCCATCTACCTCGCGGACGTCCGCGGCGCGAGCCTCGGCGAGGGCATCGCCGGGTTCTCGCTGTTCGAGCTCGCGGGGATCCCCGGCACGCTCCTCTGCGGCTACATCAGCGACAAGGTGTTCCGCGGGCGGCGCTCGCCGACGGGGATCCTCTTCATGGCGGCGGTCGGCGTGGCCGTCGCGATCTACTGGCTCTCCCCGGCCGACGGGCCCCTCTGGGTGTCGCTCGCGGCGCTGGTCCTCATCGGCGGCCTGATCTACGGACCGGTCATGCTCATCGGCCTGCAGGCGCTCGACCTCAGCCCCCGCCGGGTCGCGGGCACCGCCGCCGGCTTCACGGGCCTGTTCGGGTACGTGCTCGGCGCGACGCTCGCCTCGACCGGCATCGGCGCCTCGGTGCACGCGTTCGGCTGGGACGTGACCTTCGTGCTGATCCTCGCGTGCGTCGTGCTGGCGATCGTGCTGCTCGCGATCGTCGGCAAGGACGAGTCGGCGCTGCGCCGCCGCCGCGAGGAGCGCGGGGACATCGCGGCACGGTGAGGTCGGGGGGGGGTCGCGGATCGGCCGGGATCAGCGGTCCCGGTCCCCGCTGCCGCCGCGGCGTCGCCGGAGCGGCAGCACGCCGAGGCCGAGGATCACGACGATGACCGCGGCCATGATCCATGCGCTGGCGTCCATCAGCTCGCGCCCGGCACGACGATGCCGCGCTCGTAGGCGAACACGACGGCCTGCACGCGGTCGCGCACGCCGAGCTTCAGCAGCAGGCGCGAGACGTGCGTCTTCACGGTGGCCTCGCCGAGGTACAGGCGCTCGGCGATCTCCGCGTTGGCGAGGCCCTCGGCGAGGAGGCGGAGCACTTCGAGCTCGCGGTCGGTGAGGGTCTGCGCGCGCGGGTCGGTGGGGATCGTCGGGGTCGCGACGGCGGGCGCCGGGGCGTCGTCGACCGCGCCGGATCCCCGGCCGAAGCGCTCGATGACCCGGCGCGTGACGTCGGGGGAGAGCAGCGCGTCGCCGCGCGCGATCACGTGCACGGCCTCCACGAGCGACTCCGGCGACGCGCTCTTCAGCACGAAGCCGCTGGCGCCCGCGTCGAGCGCGGTGAAGAGGTAGTCCTCCCGGTCGAAGGTGGTGAGCATCAGCACGCCGGCGGTGATGGCCGGGTCGGCGACGATGCGGCGCGTGGCCTCGAGGCCGTCGACGCGCGGCATCTGCACGTCCATGCAGATCACGTCGGGCGCGAGCGCGGCGGCCAGGCGCACGCCCTCCTCGCCGTCGGCCGCCTCGCCGACCACCTCGATGCCGTCCTCGCTCTCGAGGATCACCCGGAACCCGGCGCGGACGAGCGCCTGATCGTCGACGAGGAGGACGCGGACGGGGGCGGCGGGGTCGGCGGTCATGCCCGGGCCTCCTCGGGGACGGACGCGGGGGCGGCGACGGGCGCGGCCTCGGCGACGGACGCGGGGGCGGTGACGGCCGCGTCGACCGGCACGGGCATCGGCACGGGCGGCACGACGGTCGATGGGCTCGTGGGCAGCGACGCGCGAACGAGGTAGCCGCCGCGCGCCTTCGGACCCATCTCGACGGATCCGCCGACGGCCGCGACGCGTTCCCGCATCCCGCGCTGGCCGAGTCCGCCGGGGCCGGTGCGCCCGGGTGCCGTCGCCGCAGCGGCCGCGCCCACGGGCCCGGCGTCGCTCACCTCCACCTCGACGCGGTCGACGAGGTACCGCACCCGGAGGTCGACGCGCGTGCCGGTGCCCGCGTGCTTCCGCACGTTGGTGAGGGACTCCTGCGCCACCCGGTAGACGATGAGGTCGACCGTGGGCGTGAGCGGCCGCGGCGTGCCGATGACGTCGTAGGCGACCTGCAGGCCCGCACCGCAGGCGTCCGCCACGAGCTCGTGCAGCTGGTCGACGCCGCGGGTCGACGCCGAGCGGGTCTCGTCGGGCTCGCCGCCGGCGCCTCCGTCGGATCCGCTGCCGCCCTCCTCGTGCCGGAGCGCCACGAGCATGCGGTGCAGCTCCTCGATGGCGCTGCGCGCGTTGTCCTCCACGATGCCGAGCGAGGCCGCGGCCTTGTCGGCGTCGCGCCCGAGCACCCGGCGGGCAGCACCCGCGTGCACGCCCATCACCGAGACGTGGTGCGCGACGACGTCGTGCAGCTCGCGCGCGATGCGCACCCGCTCGAGCGTGACCGCCTGCTCGGCCACGCGCTCCCGCTCCGTCGCGAGCTCCGCCGTGCGGGTCTCGAGCGCGCACCGGTCGCGCGCCGAGGCCCACGCGCGATCGCCGAAGTACCAGGCGCCGCCGAAGTAGAGGAGGTTCATGACGATCGAGACGAGCCCGGCGGCGATCGGCGCGGGCACCCACGCGTCGTCGGGCGCGGACTCGAAGTCGGACCCCGCGAGCGAGAAGAAGCCCGAGGTCTGCAGGAGGGCCGAGAACAGCCAGGCGAACATGCCGACCACGATGACGCCGCGGACGACGTTCGCCCGGAGCCGGCTGCGGCCCCAGGCGCCGAGCGAGTACATGGCGATGAACATGGCGATGTTCGAGAACATCACCTCGGGGACGAACTGGTACGCGCCGACGATGAAGGTCGCGCCGACCACGAGCGTGACCGCCTCGGGCTGCAGGCGGCGGAGGGCCAGCGGACCGGTCATCAGGAGGATCCAGGCGCCGATGACCCAGAGGGGCGGACGGGACGGGTACATGCCGATCGCGTAGTAGAGGGTGCAGCTGCCGGTCGTGAGCACGAGCATGACGCCCGCGAGCAGCAGGTCGGCGCGGAGCCCCGCGCGGTCCGGTCCCGGGCGGACCCAGAAGCGGTCGACGCTGTCGGGGGCGGATGCGGCGCTCATCCGACCACGGTATCGACGGGACCGCGCGCGCCGCATCCGCCGGATGACGGACCGGGCGGCCGGACGCGCGACGCCGCGCGCCGGTGACGGCAGCCTGTGCGCGGACACCCGGATAGGCCGCACAGGTCAACCGGTGCCAGACTGGCCGCACGGGCGCATCCGCCCGGCCGTCTCCCCGCACCGCCGCGGATCCTCCTCCGTGCGCGCCGTCCGCCAGCACGCGAGGCGCCCGACCTCCCGTCCCGCGCCCGCGACGCCCGCTCGCGCGCCCGCCCGACGGATCCGCCCGCACCACCGCCGACGCCCGCGTCGGCATGAGAGGACCCCCATGTCCGACACCACCGCATCCGCCCGCCCGGCGTCCGGCGGCTCGGGAGCGCCCGGCGCCTCCGGATCCGCCTCCGCCCCCGTCGTCTCCCGCCGCGCCTGGCAGGCGCTCATCGTGCTGCTCGCGGGCATGTTCATCGCGCTGCTCGACACCACGATCGTGAACGTGGCCCTGCCGACGATCCGCACGAGCCTCGACGCCTCCGAGTCGACGCTGAGCTGGATCATCTCCGGCTACGCGCTCGCGTTCGGGCTCGCGCTGATCCCCGCGGGCCGCCTCGGTGACCGCTACGGGCACAAGTGGGTGTTCGTGACCGGCATCGCGCTGTTCACGCTCGCCAGCCTCGCGTGCGGTGTGGCTCAGGACGACCTCCAGCTCGTGATCGCGCGCGTGGTGCAGGGGCTGTCCGGCGGCCTGTTCGTGCCCGCGGTGACCGCCTTCATCCAGCTGCTGTTCCCGCCGCAGGCGCGCGGCAAGGCGTTCGCCATCATGGGCGCCGTCATCGGCGTCTCGTCCGCGCTCGGCCCGATCGTGGGAGGCCTGATCATCCAGGCCGCGGGGGAGGAGTCGGGCTGGCGCCTGGTCTTCTTCGTGAACCTGCCCGTCGGCCTCGCGACCGTCATCGCCGCGGCCTTCCTGCTGCCCAGCCGCCAGGTCGCCGAGCAGGTGGCGGGCGACGTGCGCGCGCAGTCCGGCGCGCGGTCCGGCGCCCCGGCCGGTCGCGGATCCGCCCCGGCGAAGGCCCCCGCCGCGACGGGCGTCGACTTCGTCGGCGTGATCCTCGTGAGCGCGGGCCTCGTGGCCCTCCTCGTGCCGCTCATCGACGGCCAGGACCAGGGCTGGCCGCTCTGGACCTACCTGTCGCTCGCCGGCGGCGTCGTGCTCCTCGCGCTCTTCGGCGCGTGGGAGGTCCGGCAGACGCGGCGCGCGAAGAGCGTCCTCGTGCCGCCGCACCTGTTCACGCACCCCGCGTTCACGGGCGGCGTGATCCTCGCGATGGTCTACTTCGCGGCCTTCACCAGCATCTTCTTCACCATCTCGATCCTCTGGCAGTCGGGCCTCGGCAACTCGGCGCTCGCGTCGGGCCTCGTCTCGATCCCGTTCGCCATCGGCAGCATCGTCGGCTCGTCGCAGAGCAACCGGCTGACGAACCGCCTCGGCCGCACGGTGCTCGTGATCGGCACGGCCCTCGTGAGCGTCGGCCTCATCTGGCTCTGGCTCGTGCTGCTGAACACGGCCGCCGAGGACCTCACCAGCTGGATGCTCCTCGTCCCGCTGCTCCTCGCCGGCATCGGCAACGGCCTCTTCATCGCCCCGAACGCGCAGTTCATCGTCGCGACGGTCGACCCCGCCGAGGCGGGAGCGGCCTCCGGCGTCATCGGCACCGTGCAGCGCGTCGGCTCGGCCGTGGGCATCGCCGTCATCGGCAGCGTGCTGTTCGCGGGCGTCGCGGGCGCGGGGATCCGCGGACCCGAGATGCTCCCGCAGGCGTTCACCGACGCGTCCGCGTCCGCCATGGGCGTCAGCGCGATCTTCGCGGTCGTCGCCTTCGCGCTCGTGTTCGCCCTGCCGCGGCGGGTGTCGCGCGGGCACTGACCGCCGCCGCTCCACCCCTCTCTCGCCGATCCGGATCCGTCCGGGTCGGCGAGAGCCGTCTCCGGGGCGCGTCTCCCTAGGCTGCGGTGCGGATGCGCTCCCGCAGCCGGGCGAGCGCGCCGGCCGCGCCGCGCAGCACGGAGATGTGGCCGTCGTCCGGGCGGATCACGAGCTCGGCGCCCGGCACGCGGTCGGCGAGCCAGCGCGCGTGGGCGACCGGCGCTATCCGGTCGGCGTCGCCGTGGAGCAGGATCACCGGCGCGGTGACGGCGGCGAGGTCGACGCCCCAGTCCGCGACGAGCGCCAGGTCGTCATCGACCATGCCGCCCGGGCCCGCGTCCATGCCGTGGGACGCGACGCCGTTCAGCCACGCCCAGTCGGTCTCCAGCGCGCGGAGGTCGCCGTCGGTGAACATCGCCGGGTCGAACTCCGACCGGGCGAGCTCCGCCTCGAGCGCCTCCCGCCCGGTGACGGCCGCGCGCAGCTCGCGTTCGCCGCCCGCGTGCATGCCGGCGAACCAGTCGACGCCCTCCGCCTGGACGGGCGCCAGGGCCGCCCCGCAGAGCGCGCCGAGAACGCGGTCGCCGAGCGAGGCGGCGGCGGCCAGCGCGAGCACGCCGCCGCTCGAGTGGCCGAACGCGGCGAAGCGCTCGACGCCGAGCGCGTCCGCGACGGCGAGGTCGTCGGCCACGGTGGTCGCGATCGAGCGGCCGGGGTGCCGGGTGGATCCGCCGTAGCCTGGCCGGTCGTACGAGATCCACCGGAGGCCCCGGCCCTCGGGGGCGTCGACGAGCGGGGCGGGCGGCGGCCCGACGTTCGGGGTGCCGTGGTGGTAGACGACCACGAGGTCGGCGCCGTCGCCGGATCCCGTGTCGTAGCAGTGCAGCGTCCGGCCGTCGGGCAGCCGCAGGTCCGTCTCGGTGAGCATGGGCCGAGCGTAGGCGCGCGTGCGCCCGGCGGCCAGGGCACGAGCGCGACCCGGTCGCCCGGGACGCGCGGTGACAGGATCGATCCATGGACGAGGCGCAGCGGAGCGAGCTCCACGGGCTCCGCCGCCGGGCGTACGGGCCGGACCCCGACCTCGACGACGCCGAGCTCGCCCGCCTGCGCGAGCTGGAGGCGGGGGCGCGCGGTGCGGCCCTCGTCGGCGGGGTGGCGGATCCGCGGCCCGCCGCCGCGAGCGACGCTCCTCGCGGACGGCATGCCGCGCCGGGCGGCGGGACCGCGGACGCGACGCGCGCGGGCTCCGCGGACGCCGACGCGGCCGACGCGGACGACGTGGCCGCTCCGGACGACGACACGGCCGGCGGCAGCGAGGACGCGCCCCCGCGCCGCGCGGCACCGCTCCGCCCCCGCACCGCGATCCTCTGGGCCGCGTCCGTGCTCGTCGCGGTCGGCGCGACGGTCGCCGTCTCCTCGGCGCTCGCCACGATGACGGGCCGCGAGGTCGGGACCGTCGCGCTGGATCCCGACCGCGCCGTCCCCGAGCGCTGGGACGACTGGTACCAGGACGTCGCGACCGGCGTCGGCGAGTTCCACGGCCTCACGGTGATCGGCCTCGAGAACCCCGACGGCGGCGCCGCCTGCGTCACGGTCGTCGCCCCGCGCTCCTCGCGCGGCGGGACCCCGATCGGCGGCTGCGCGGCCGGCGCGTTCCCCGCCCGCGGGGTCCTCACGGTCACGGACGACATGCCCGCCGAGCTCCGGGACGAGTTCCCCGAGGGCACCGCGCTCGAGTTCGTGCTCGAGGGCGCATCCGTCCGCTTCGCGGCGGGGTAGGCGCGGCGGCGGGGTGACCGCGCGTCCGGCGCGGGCACCCCTCCCGTCCTCGGATCAGCCGAGGATCGCGCGGATCTTCGCGTAGAACTCGCGCGGGTCGTGGATCAGCGAGTCCTTCACCATGCGGCTCCAGTCGTCGACGACGACCTCGATCGCGTCCGCGGCGACGCCGTCGAGCGCGGCGCGGGCGACGTCGCGCGGGTCGAGCATCGGCCCGTCGTAGCCGGCCATGATGTCGGTGTCCGCGGCGCCGAGGTGCACGCCCTGCACGAGCGTGCCCTGCCCCTCGAGCTCCAGCCGCAGCGCGTTCGTCATGTTCCACTCGGCCGCCTTCGCCGCCGCGTAGCCGCCCGCGCCAGGGGCCGCGAACCACGACAGCGCGGACAGCACGTTGACGATCCCGCCGCCCCCGTTGGCGGCGAGCACGGGCGCGAACGCCCGGATCACGCCGAGCGTGCCGAAGTAGTGGGTGTCCATCTCGCGGCGGATCTCCGCCATGTCGCCCGTGATGAGCTGGGCGCCCGTCGAGATGCCGGCGTTGTTGATGAGGAGCGTCACGTCCTGCGCCGCTGCTGCGGCGGCCGTCACGGACGCCTCGTCCATGAGGTCGAGGCGCAGCACCTCGACGCCGGGGATGTCGATCGCCTCGGGGCGGCGCGCGGTCGCGTAGACCTTGCGGGCGCCGCGCTCGAGCAGCTCCTCGACGAAGGTGCGGCCGATGCCGCGGTTGGCGCCGGTGACGAGGGCGACCTGATCCTGGATGTCCATGCGTGATTCCTCCTGCCGCCCGCGTCGGATGCGCGGTGCGGCGCGGCCTACGCTAGGAGTTGACGTCGACGTGAAGGGCAAGTCCGCCCGGCGGATCGACAGGATCACCACCATCACCACCAGGGAAGAGGGCCTCATGCTGCGGATCGGCGACGTGGCGGGACGCGCGGGCGTGAGCACCCGGGCGCTCCGGTACTACGAGGAGCAGGGCCTGCTCCCGGCGGAGCGCACCCCGAGCGGCCAGCGCGTCTACTACGAGGCGGCCGTCGAGCGGGTGCAGCTCATCCAGCAGCTCTACGCCGCCGGCCTGCCGAGCCGCACGATCCTCGCGCTCCTGCCGAGCGTCGACACCGGCGTCGCCGCGCCCGAGGACATGGCGCTCCTGCTCGCCGAGCGCGAGCGCATCTCCGCCGGCATCGCCGAGCTCGAGCGGGCCCGCGCGGAGCTGTCGCGCGTCATCGAGATCTGCGCCAACCCGACGCCCGAGCACTGCCCGGCGCTCCGCGAGGGCGGCGCGGCGTACGAGCGGGCGCACGCGGAGGCCGTCGCGGCCTAGGCGGGACCCGTCCTCGGGCGAGGCGCACCGGATCCACCGACCGGTCCGCCCGCGACGTCCTACCGCGTGCCCGAGCGGTCCTGCGCCGGCCGCGCCAGCCCGTCGAGCACCACGCGCAGCAGCACGGAGTCGCGGGGCGCGGTCGTGGGCGCCGGCGAGCTGCGGATCGAGTGGGCGACGCCGCAGAGGAGCGCGAGGACCTCACCCGCCCCCACGTCGTCGCGGATCTCGCCCGCGGCGGCCGCCCGGTCCAGCAGCGTCTGGAGGCCCGCGATCAACGCGTCCCGCGCCTCGGCGGTCCCGGCCGACGCGGGGACGGGGCGCGCGGTGACGCGCTCGAACAGGGCGTCCTCGACGAGCAGGGTGACGTGCGTCGTCAGCACCTCCTCGAGCTGCCCCGGCCGGACGTCCTCCAGGGTCGCCTCGAGGGCGCGGAACCGATCCCCGACCAGCGCCTCCTCGAGCTCGGCGACCGTCGCGAAGTGCCGGTAGACGGTCGCCACGCCCACCCCGGCCGCGCGGGCGACGGCGTTCAGTCCCGGGATCTCGCCGTCGACGATCAGGCGCCGCGCCGCCTCCTCGATGCGCTCGCGGTTGTGCGCGACGTCTCGGCGGAGGGGCTGCATGCACCGATCCTAGGCGCGACCGCGAGAGAGCGGATACGCTATCCGAACGGATGACCTATCCGCATCGAATGGAGCCCCGCATGCCCGCATCACCACGTCCTCTCGCCGTCATCACCGGAGCGAGCTCCGGCATCGGCGAGCAGTTCGCCCGCCGCCACGCCCGCGAGGGGCACGACGTCGTGCTCGTCGCGCGATCCGGCGTCGCCCTCCGCGCCCTCGCGGACGAGATCGGCGAGCGCCACGGGGTGACGGCCACGGCGCACGTCGCGGACCTCACGCGCGAGGCGGACGTCGCGACCCTCGCCGAGGCCCTCCGCGCGGACCTGCCGCGGCTCGACCACCTCGTGAACTCGGCCGGCGTCGCGCCCGAGGGCGACCTCGCGGACACGTCCGAGGCGCACCTGCGCCAGCTCGTGGACCTCAACGTCACGGCCCTCACCCTGCTCACGCGCGCCGCGATCGTGCGGATGCGCGCGCAGGGGTCGGGCACGATCGTCAACATCGGCAGCGCCGCTGGATACCAGCCGATGCCGCACTTCGCCGCGTACTCCGCCACGAAGTCCTACGTCATCGCCCTCACCCAGGCGCTCTCCGAGGAGAACCGCGGCTTCGGGCTGCGGATCCTCGCCGTCTCCCCCGGGGACACCGACACGGGGATGGGCTCGAACCCCTCCACGGACAAGCGGCGCCCCGAGCAGGTGGTCGACACCGCGTGGCGGGCGATGTCCGGCACGGCGCCCTCGGTGGTCGACGGCACCCGGAACGCGATCCTGGCAGCCGTGTCCTCCCGGGTGCTCCCCACGCGGCTCGGGCTGCGCGTCGCCGAGCGCATGATGCGGCGCATGCTCTGAGGCCGACGCCCTCCTGCGGCTACCGGGCCCCGTCCCCGTCCGCGGTCAGCGACCAGGGGAGGGCCTCCATGCCCCGCCAGGCGCCGGGTCGCGAGCAGCTGCGGAGGACCTCGTCGAGGTCCGCCGGGCGGTCCCTCGTCGGGACGCGGACCCTGCGCGCCGAGCGCGAGCGGGCCGACGTCCGGCTGATCCCCGCGGAGCCGACGGCGAGGTCGGCTCCGCGGAGGCCGCGCGGCGCCGTGAGGGCGGCGTCGCGGGGGCTCAGCCCTGGATGAAGGGCACGAGGATCGCGTTGACCTCGCGCGCGTGGGTCCAGAGCATGCCGTGGGGCGCGCCGTCGATCTCGACGTACTCGGCCTCGGGGAAGGCGGCGTGGAACGGGCGGCCCGTCGCGTCGATGGGCAGGATGTTGTCCGCGGTTCCGTGGACGATCAGCGTGGGGAGGCCGCTCGCGCGCACCGCAGCCACGTCGGCGGTGAAGTCCTCGATCCACGTCCGCACGACCGCGGAGGCGGCGATGGGGGCGCTCATGGTGGCGGTGTTCCAGCTGGCCGTCACGGCCTCCTGCGAGATCCGGGTGCCGAGGTTGTCGTCGAGGTTGTAGAAGTCCTTGTAGAACTGCGTGAACCAGGCGAAGCGGTCCTCGATCGCCGTCGCCTCGATCCCGTCGAAGACCGACTGGGGCACGCCCTGGCCGAGCATGCCGGGCTCGAGGGAGGCGAGGAACGCGAACTTGGCGATGCGGTCGGTGCCGAACAGCCTCGCGTAGCGGGCGAGCTCGCCGGTGCCCATCGAGAAGCCGACGAGGATGACGTCGGTGAGGTCCAGCGTCGTGAGCACGGTGTCCAGGTCGCCGGCGAAGGTGTCGTAGTCGTAGCCGGTCCCGGCGTGGGAGGACTTGCCGAAGCCGCGGCGGTCGTACGTGATCACCCGGTAGCCGGCGGCGAGCAGCTCCCGCGCCTGGCGCTCCCACGAGGTGCCGTCGAGCGGGTATCCGTGGATGAGGACGACGGCCTGGCCCGTCCCGCTGTCCTCGTAGTGCAGCTCGATCGAGGTGGAGTCCTCCTGGCGGACGGCGATGGTGCCCATGGTGTTGCCCTTCGTATGAGAGCCAGAGGACGAGCGTCGCCTGACCGGTGCGTCGAACGCTAGGTAATGCACGCCCCCGGCGCAAGTGAACGGCAGGGGTGCGGGATGGCGTTTCCGCGTCGATTCGGATCGGCTGCGCGTCGGAATGCGGGCCGGATTACCCGCCGCGCGTCCCACCGGAATGCCGTGTGATGGGAATACGCGAGGAACACCAGACCAAGAGGGCATTCCGGCATCGTGGCAGTGGCAGGGACACGCGCGGCCGCGATATCACCCCATACGTTGCGGTCGTCAGGTGATCCGCCTGCCGCATATGCGCGATGACGACGGCCGCTCCGTGTCGGAGGAATCGCGGGAACGACGTAAGGAGAAGCATGTCGCGCACTTCTGTCCGAGGTCGGGGAAATCCCCTCCGAATCGCCGCCGCCGTCGCCTCGCTGGCGGTCGCCGGCTCCCTGATGCTCACCGCGCCCGCGACCGCGACCGCCCAGTCGAAGGCGGACGCGACCGCGGACGCGACCGTGACCGCGGCCGCACCGCTGCCGACCGTGGTGCTCGTCCACGGGGCCTTCGCGGACGCGTCCTCGTGGAGCGCCGTGATCGCGCAGCTGCAGCGGAGCCGCTACCCGGTGATCGCGGTGGCCAACCCGATGCGCGGCCTCGAAGCCGACGCCGAGCACCTGCGCTCCGTGCTGTCGACCATCAGCGGACCGGTCGTCCTGGTCGGGCACTCCTACGGCGGAGCGGTCATCACCGACGCCGCGACCGGTGACCCGGACGTGAAGTCCCTCGTCTACGTCGCCGGCTACGCGCTCCAGGAGGGCGAGCACGCTCTGGAGGCGAACGAGCTGGGCGGCGGCCACACCGACCTCGGCGAGCACCTGGTCATCCGCGACTACCCGGGTGCGGCGGAGGGGGACGGCGACGTCTACGTCGATCCCGCCCACTTCGGCGAGCTGATCGCGGCCGACCTGCCGCGGACGCAGAGGAACGTCCTCGCGGCCGTCCAGCGGCCGGTCGCCTACTCCGCGCTCCTGGCGCCGTCGGGAGCGCCCGCGTGGGCGAGCATCCCGAGCTGGTACCTCGTCTCCGTCGACGACGAGGCGATCCCGGTGGAGGCCGAGCGGGCGATGGCCGAGCGGGCCGGCTCCACCACCGTCGAGATCCGGAGCTCCCACGCGTCGATGCTCAGCCACCCGCGCCAGGTCGTGCAGATGATCGTCGACGCCGCGGAGTAGCGCACGCGCTGTGGCCGGCGCGGTCCGGTCCGAGCGGTCGCCCTGTCCGGGCGGTCGCCCGGACCGGATCGTCGGCGGAAGACGCCCGCGCTACCATTCGCACGTGTCGGCGGGCCGTTTGGCTGGGTTCTTGAAGGCGCGCCGTGAGCGGCTGCAGCCGGGCGACGTAGGGCTCGTCGTCGACTCCAGCACCCGACGCGTCGCGGGCCTGCGCCGGGAGGAGGTCGCGGTCCTCGCCGGGATCAGCAGGGACTACTACCTCCGCCTCGAGCAGGGGCACGACGCCAACCCGTCCGACCACGTGGTCGACGCCCTCGCGCGGGCGCTGAGGCTCGACGAGGTCGGCACCGACTTCCTGCGCTCCCTGGCGAGGCCGCCCGCGCCCCGCGCGCCCGCGCGCTCGAGCGACGCGGTGCACGCCCGCGTCCTCTGGCTGATCGACTCGTGGCCGCTCACGGCGGCCGTCGTGCACAACCGCTACATGGACGTGCTCGCCGCGAACGAGCTGGCCCGAGCCGTGAACCCGAACTTCCGGCCGGGCGCCAACAGCGTCCTCGAGCTGTTCACCGATCCCGCGGAGCGCGAGCTGCACCCGGACTGGGAGTGGATGGCGGCGCGCGCCGTGGCGCTGCTGCGGGCGATGGCCGGCTCCCCGGAGGACGACCGGCGTCTGCGGGCGCTCGTCGCCGAGGGCTCGTCGTCGAGCGCGCTGTTCCGCAGGTCCTGGGAACGGCACGACGTCAGCCGGGATTACGACGGCACCTACGCCCTGCGGCACCCGGGCGTGGGCGAGCTCACGGTGCTGGCCCTGCGCGTCCCCCTGGCGGACACCGACGGGCACTCCATGCTCCTGCTCCACGCCGAACCGGGGACCTCCAGTGCCGTCGCGCTCGCCGAGCTCGCGGCGGGAGGATCGTCGAAGGGGAGCCGGGGGAGCCGGGGGAGCCGGGGGAGCCGGGGGAGCAGGTCCGGGGCGGCACTCGATCCACGTGGACCCGCAGCGCGTCCCGGTGGCGCCCCGCGTTGACGGCGCGAGGGCGGTGCTCCCAATATCTCGCGCATCGATGTGGCGATGCCCGCACCAGCGGACATGACAGGGGTGACGGCCGCATCCGGCCGACGACCCCTGAGGACCCGAGGACGACCATGACCCGCACACGCACGCTCCGCACCTCCCTGCTCGGCACCGTCATCGCCTCGGGCATCGCCCTCGGCGTCACGGCCTGCTCCACCCCCGGGCTCGCGCCCGCCCTCGGCTCGGCGACGGCCGGCGCTCCCGCGGTGATGACGGTCGGGGACGTCACCCCCGGCGGCACGACCGTGCTCGCGCTCACCTCCCTCGACGACGCCGTGTTCTTCCTCGGCCTGGAGGGCGACGGGACGTCGGTGCGCTCGGTCGCGACGTTCCGCGGCAGCGATCCCGACGAGAACTGGGAGCGGGTGGACGCCGTCGGGTCCCCGGATCCCGATGCGGTCACCGTCACCGGGGCGGGCTACTGGCCCGACGCGGCCACGGAGCCGCTCTCCACGATCCACGGGCAGGTCGGTTCCGCCGTCGTCGCCGTCGACGTCGTCGCCCAGGACGGCGAGATCGTCGCCGCGGACGTCGGCGACGGCCGGTACGTGGCGGCGTGGAGGGGCGCGGACCTCAGCTACGAGGAGCGCCCGGCGGACGCGGTGACGCTCGTCGCGCACCTCGAGGACGGCAGCACGACGCGGGCGCCCTACCTCGAGCTGACAGCGGGCTGACCTGTCCGCCTACGACGTCGACACGCCGGTGAGGGCATCGTGAACCACGACGCCCTCACCGCGCTGCATCGCGCCCACTACGACGACCTGGTGCGCTACTTCACCCGGCGCGGAGCCGCCGCCGAATCCGACGTGCTCGCCGCCGAGGTCTTCGTCATCGCGTGGAGGAAGATGCCGCCGGACCTGGATGCGCCCCGCCCTTGGCTCTACGGGGTCGCCCGCAAGGTGCTGGGCAACGCACGACGGACCCACGACCGCAGGCACTCCCTCGACGTCCGCGTCGACGACGGACCCGACCACGCCCGGTCGCCGCGCGTGAGCACGCACAGCGGCCAGGTCGCGTTCCGCGTCGACCTGCAGCGCGCCTGGAACGCCCTGCCGGCCGGCGATCAGGAGATCCTGGCGCTCGTCGCATGGGAGGGGCTCACGACGCTCGAGGCCGCGGAAGCGCTGCGGATCCGGCGCTCCAGCGCATCCATGCGCCTCGTCCGCGCGCGCACCCGCCTGCGAGCGCTCCTGGCTCCGACACCATCCGAGGCGCGCCCCGCGCACCTGCCCACGAGCACGCCCGACGTCATGAGGGAACCGACATGAGCGAAGAGCTCCCCGAACGCGGCCTCCTGCGGCACATCGATCCCGCACCCCCGGACATCACCGCGGAGCGTCGAGCCGCGCACCTGCAGATGGTCCTGCGGGACGTGGACCGGCGCGCATCCCGCCGCACCGCGCCGAGAGCCCGATGGCTGGTGCTCCCCGTCGTCCTGACGGCTGCCGCCGCCGTCGCGGTCGGCGTGCTCCTCCTCCCCGGGACCATGACGGGGATCCCCCCGAGCGGCCCCTCGGAGGGAGGAGGCACGGCGATGCCGGACGCCATCACGGTCGGCACCACCACCCCGTCGGGTCGGACGATCCTCGCGGAGGCGAGCGTCGGCACGACGCAGATCCTGCTCGGCACCAAGGACGGGACCGTGTACTCCGGGGCCAGCTTCGACGGAAGCGATCCCGATGCGAACTGGTCGAGCATCACCGGGATCGCATCGCCGCGGCCCGACGGCGCCACGGTGCTGACCGCGGGGAACTCCTCGGGCCGCGACGTCGACGGGGTCGCCTACATGGGCGGCCGCATCGGAGCCGATGTCTCGGCTGTCACCGTCACCACGGACGCCGGCCAGGAGATCGAGGCCAGCGTGAACCTCGACGCGGGCTGCTACCTGGCCGCGTGGGACGGGGACGACTTCACCGACCGCTCGACGCTCGGCGCGGTGCTCACGCTGCACATGCGGGACGGCACCACCAGCGAGGTCTCCTACCTCGACATGACGGAATAGACGCGGGCGGGCACGGAGCAGCCGCCCGCGCGGGGGGGGGGGGGGCACGCACCACGCACCGTGCACCCGGCAGCTGGGCTGCCGGGTGCACGGTGCGGGATCGGGCATCACGCCCCGTCGCGAGGGGACGATCAGGTCGTCACGCGTCGCGGCGGGCGAGGAGCGCGGCGCCGAGCCCGAGGCTCGTGGCCGTCCACGCCGCGAGGACCAGGCCGGACTGCCAGGGCTCGAGCACGCCGCCGGGGCCGTACATCGCCGGACCCGCGTTCGAGAACAGGTACGGCGACGCGGCGGCGATCCACGCCACGTTCGAGAGGGTGATCGCGACGACCGGCAGCACGAGGATGATGCCGAGCGTGACGGTGGTGGCCCCGGTGCTGGAGCGCAGCACCGTGCCGATCCCGAGGGCGAAGACGCTGGTGCAGGCGAGGTAGAGCGCGGCGAGCAGCAGGTCGCGGACGAACGTGCCGTCGGAGAGGTCCGCGGCGATCCCCCGGGAGGCGAGGATCGGCAGCGTCACCAGGTAGCTCGCGAGCAGGGTGATCGCGCCGACGCCGAACGACGCGGCGAAGAGCACGCCGGCCTTGGCCAGCAGGGCGGGCACGCGGTGCGGGACGGCGGTCAGGGTGGACCGGATCATGCCGGTGCCGTACTCGCCGCTGATCGCCAGCACGCCGACCACCGCCATGACCAGCTGCCCGAAGAAGACGCTGAACGTGGCGACGTCGAGCGCGGCGGCGGTCTGCTGCTCGGCGTCCAGTGCGAGGTCGGGGCGCAGGCTCAGGGCCATCAGCAGCGCGATCCCGACCGAGCCGGCGACGAGGATGCCGAACGGCCAGGTCGTGGAGCGGACGGAGCGCAGCTTGATCCACTCGGAGCGGAGGATGCCCGCGGCGCTCAGGTCGGCGCCGACGGTCGGGCGGGGCGGGGCGGTCAGGGCGGTCATCGGTCCAGTCCTCTGGTCGGGGCGTGCGTGTCGGCGCCGGATCCGGCGTGGTACTCGACGTCGTCCCGGGTGAGGTCCATGTAGGCCTCCTCGAGGGACGCGCCGGTGGGGGTGAGCTCGTGGAGGTGGATCCCGGCGACGCCGGCGATGTCCCCGATGGCCGTGGCGCTGAGTCCGGTCACGGACAGCACCCCGGGCTCGAGGCCGCTGACCGTCACGTCCGGGCCCTGCAGGATCCGCGCGAGCTGCTCGGCGTGCGGGCTGCGCAGCCGGACCGCGGTGCGCGTGGAGGCCGCGAGGATCTCGGCGACCGGGGCGTCCGCGATGATGCGGCCGCGCCCGAGCACGATGAGGTGGTCCGCGGTCAGGGCCATCTCGCTCATCAGGTGGCTGGAGAGGAAGATGGTGCGGCCCTCGGCGGCGAGCTCGCGGGCGAGTCGGCGCACCCACATGACGCCGTCGGGGTCGAGGCCGTTGACCGGCTCGTCGAGGATGAGCGTCGCCGGATCGCCGAGGAGCGCGACGGCGATGCCCAGGCGCTGTCCCATGCCGAGGGAGAAGCCGCCGACCCGCTTCCCGGCGACGGACTCGAGGCCGGTCATGCCGATCACCTCCCGGACGCGCGCCTTGCCGATGCGGTGGGTGGCGCCCATCGCGAGGAGGTGGTCGTAGGCGCTGCGGCCGGTGTGGATGGCCTTGGCGTCGAGCAGCGCACCCACCTCGCGCAGGGGTGCCCGGTGCTCGGCGTAGGCCTTCCCGTTGACGGTGACGCTGCCGTGGGTGGGACGGTCGAGACCCACGATCATGCGCATGGTGGTGGACTTGCCCGCGCCGTTGGGGCCGAGGAAGCCGGTCACGAGACCGGGCTTCACGGTGAAGCCGATGTCGTCGACGGCCTTCTTGGCGCCGTAACGGCGGGTGAGTGCTTCTGCGTGGATCATGGCTCGAGCGTAGGAACGCACGGGGTCCCACCGAGTCGGACGACCGGACCGCTTCCCCGCCCCGGTGCGGTACCCCGGTGCTCGTGCACCGGTCCCCGGGGCCCGGATCCTCGGCCCGCGCCCGGATCTCCGCATTGGCACGGATGCCGCGGATGGCGCCCGTTCCTACGCTGGCAGCCCCGGTCCTCCCGGAGCCCTCCCCGCTCCGTCCGGCCGACCCGACGCGGAAGCAGATGACCATGACCGTCCCCCGCCCCCTGGCGCGCCCGGACCGCGGAGCTCCTCCGCGGCCGTGGCCCGGATCCTCGAACGCGTACCGGAACGAGCTCGTGGAGGCGGCGTGGTTCTCCGACTGGGTCGGAGGCGCACCGGAGCCCGCGAGGACGGCCCTGGGCACCGCGGCCGTCCGGTTGACGGGCGGCGGCGTCGCGACGTCGATGCGCCACGACCCCGTCGCGTACTGGAGCAAGGCCCTCGGCTTCGACCGTCCGGTCGACCGCGCGGTGATCGCCGAGGTCGTGGCCTCGTACGTGGCCGCGGGGACGCCCTCGGCCACGATCCAGATCGCTCCCGCCCTGCTGCCCGCCGACTGGGACGACATCCGCGCCGAGTTCGGCCTCACCGCGGACTCCACCTGGATCAAGCTCGCCGGGCCGGCCGACGCCCCGCTCGACGTGCCTCCCGGACTCCAGGTCGGCCCCGTCGCACCCGCCGACCTCGACGAGTGGGCCGACGTCGTGTTCCGCGGCTTCGGCATGCCGACGGAGCACCTCCCGTCCCTCGCCGCCGCATCCGCGCGCCGCGGGACCGTCCAGGCCTTCGGCGTCCGGGTCGGCGCGGACCTGGTCGCGGGCGCCTCGCTCGCGATCGTCGACGGCGTGGGCGCGCTCCTCGGCGCAGCGACGCTGCCCGGCTACCGGGGCCTCGGGGCGCAGACGGCCCTCATCGGCATCCGGGTGCGGGCCGCGCGGCTCCAGGGCGTGCACCGCGTGGTCGCGGAGACCGGGAAGCCCGCGCCCGGCGAGCGCGGCCCCTCGCTGGACAACCTGCTCCGCGCCGGGCTCGCTCCCCGGTACGAGCGCGTCGACTGGGGCTGGACGAACCCCGCGGGCCGGGCGGAGACGCGATGAGCCCGCGCGCGGGCCGGTCGGGCGGAGCCCTCCTGGGAGGCGCGGCACCACGAGCACGGTACTGTCGGCGCGACGGTGACGGGGCGGCATGGATCTGATGCGCGAGATGGTGTCCCGTGCGGACGCCGCCGACCTGATCGACGCGGTCGTGGCCGAGGGAGGCGCGCGGATCCTGATCACCGGCGAGGCCGGCATGGGCAAGTCGACGCTCCTCGAGGCCGCCGCCGCGCGCCTGACCGCGGCCGGGGTCCTCGTCCTCCGCGCGAGCCCGTCGTTCGCGGAGCGGCACACCACCTACAGCACCCTGTGGGATCTCCTCAGCGGGCTGGATCCGGCGTCGATCGGCGCGCTCCAGGACGAGTACCGGCTCATCCTCGACGTCGCCCTGGGCCGGAGGCGCGCGGACGCGGAGCTGCCGGCGCTGGCGACCGCGATCGCGTTGGAGGGGATACTCACCGAGCTGTCCGCGACCCGGAGCGTGGTGCTCCTGGTCGACGACCTGCAGTGGTCCGACCCGGAGTCGCTCGCCGCGGTCGAGCGCGCGACCCGTCGGGCGCGCTCCGGGGCCGTCCGCATCGTCGCGATGAGCCGCCCTCGCCCCGCCGCCCCCGGCGCGTCGACGGGGCTGACCTTCGACGCGGGTGACGTGCACGTGCTCGACGGGCTGACGGTCGACGAGCTGGAGGTCCTGACCCGGGCCGCGTGGCCGTCGACCATCACCCGGGCGCAGGTCGCGGCCCTCCGGGATCACACCGGCGGGAACCCGATGTGGGCGCTCGAGCTCATCGAGCGCGGCGTCATCGGCGACCTCGGCGCGCTGCCGGTCGGCACGCTCCAGGCGCCGCCGTCCCTCGCGATCGCCATCGCCGAGCGGCTCCGTGCGATGAGCGCGCCGGCTGCCGACATCGTCTCGATCGTCGCCCTCCTGGGCCGGCCGCCGCTCGCGCTGCTCGCCGACGTCCTGGAGTTCAGCGGCATGAGCGCCTCGGCGACGGACGAGGCCGAGGCCGCCGGCTTCCTCTCCGTCACGACGACCACCGTGCGCACCCGGCACCCGCTGCACGCCTCCGCGGCGGTCGCGCGCCTGGGGCCCGCTCGCCGACGGGAGCTGCACGCGTTCATCGCGCATGCGGTCGATGACACCGTGATCCGCGCGCAGCACCTCCAGCAGAGCCGCCCGCCGGGGCCGGATGAGACCGTGGCCACCGCCCTGGCCAAGGCGGCCGCGGACCTGCGCCGACGAGGGGCGCGCCTCCGCTCGGCGCACTTCGACGCGCAGTCCGTGGAGCGCACGGATCCGGCGGACCCCCGCTTCCAGGACCGGCTCCTCAACCAGGCGCAGCAGCTCTTCTCCGCGGGCGACCACGCCGCCTGCACCCGCGCGCTCGGACGGGTCTCGGTGCCGGGCCTCGACGTGCACCAGTACGACTGCTGGCTGGCCCTGTCGGTCAGCTGCCTGCTGGGGTCCGCCGGGCCGGCCGCCGTCGGCCGCCTCCTCGCGGAGCAGGCGCAGGGCGTGCGGCCGCAGCACCGGCGCCGGGGGATCATCGACGCCAACGGCGCCGCGTCCACGACCATGACGGTTCCCGCCCGCGCATCCCTGGCGGCGGCGGCGCTCGAGTCCCTCGCCGGCGCGCACGCGCCGAACGCGGTGCACCGCGCCCTCCGCGCGGCGGTCACCGCGCAGGTGGAGCACGGCGCGGGACTCGACAGGGGGCGCATCGCCGACATGGACAGGCGGCAGTCCATCGAGATCGTCGCGGGTCTCGAGGACACCGGCCTCGCCACCACCGCGTACCTCGCGCACGCGGTGGACGACCCCGCCGCATCGCTGCGG
The DNA here is from genome assembly GCF_030816895.1 of Clavibacter sp. B3I6. NCBI lineage: Bacteria > Bacillati > Actinomycetota > Actinomycetes > Micrococcales > Microbacteriaceae > Clavibacter > Clavibacter sp. B3I6. The sequence goes on along the minus strand of NZ_JAUSYL010000001.1, from coordinate 1,856,708 downwards.
GCCTTCGACGCGCTGGCCGAGTGGGCGCGCGACGAGGGCAAGGAGGGCATCGAGCGGGTCTTCCTCGTCCACGCCGCCCACGCGGCCCTGATCGGCGACGACCTGCCCGCGGCGCGAGACCGCTTCGCCGCGTCCGGGTACGCCGCCGACGCGCCGACCCTGCCGCGCGCGCTGCGCACGACGGCGGCGCTGCTCCTCATCGCCGACGCCCGCCATGACGACCTCGCCCGCGTCGCCGCGCGCTGGGCCGCAGATCCCGATGTCGACCCCGGGGAGACCCGCGAGCGGGAGGGGGTCCTCGGGCTGTCCGCAATTGCCCGACGCCGGTGGGACGAGGCCGCCGGGCACTTGCGTGCCGCGGTCGAGCTGGCCGACGCCGCGGGTCTCGTGGAGCCGGGGAGCCGTGCGCGCGTCGATCTGCCCCTCGTCGAGGCGCTGCTCCAGACCGGGCAGCTGGTCGAGGCCGACCGGCACCTCGACCGGGTGCGGGCCGTCCTCACGGGGCAGGAGCGGCCGATCTCGCGGATCGCGATGGAGCGCGTCGCGTCGATCGCGTCCGCCTCGCGCGGGGATCTGGAGGGGTCGCTCGCGCATGCGGGCACCGCCATCGCCCTCGCCGCGGCAGGGGGCCGTCCGACCGACGAGGCCCTCGCGCTGCTGCAGCGCGCCCGCGTCCTCCGGCGGCTGCGCCGTGTCGGCGACGCGCGGGCCGACGTCGCCGCCGCTCGCGAGCGCGCCCTGCCGACCGGGGACCGGAGCCTCCTCGCGCAGGTCGAGGAGGACCTCGCGGCCGTCGGCAGCACGCGGCCGGCCGGTGCCCTGACCCGTGCGGAGCTCGGCGTGCTCGAGGTCCTGCAGGACGGGCGCAGCAACAGGGAGATCGCGGCGCAGCTCTTCATCAGCGTCCGGACCGTCGAATCGCACGTCGCGGCGATCCTCCGCAAGACCGGCGCCGCGACGCGCGCGCGGCTGATCACCCGGGACGACTAGGGCCGCCGCGCCTGCCGGCGCGACTCGGCGCGGGCGACCCGCCGCGCGTCCGTCGCCATCTGGCGGAGCGCCCCGGTCGCCGTGACCGTGAACCCGACGAAGTAGAAGCCCGGCGCCGCCGCGGTGCCCGACCGCGCACGGGGATCACCGTGGTCGTCCAGCAGGTCCAGGCCGCCCAGCAGCTCCTGGAGCCCGCGCCGGTATCCGGTCGCGAACACCACGGCGTCCGGGTCCACGAGCGACCCGTCGGCCAGGCGCACCCGGTCGCCCAGGAACCCGACGGCCGCGGCGACGGGCGTGACCCGCCCGGACTCCAGCAGCCTCACGATCCCGGTGTCGTGCACCGGCACGGATCGGTCGCGGGCGACGCGGGTGTACAGGTCCGATCGCGGGCGGGAGAGCCTCCGCCGGGAGAGATCGGGGACGGTCAGCCGGGCGAGGAGCCCCGCGACCCGGTCCGCGATGCGCACCGGCACCAGGCTCGACGCGATGGCGATGGCCTGCATGGGCACGCCCCAGATCCGACGACGGACGATGTGCGGCGTCGTCCGGACCGCCATGCGCATGCGCCCGGCACCGGAGGCGACCATCTCCGTCGCCGCCTCCGCCGCGGCGTTGCCGGCGCCGATGACGAGGACGTCCGTGCCGGCGAGGTGGTCACCGCCGCGGTAGTCGGCCACGTGCATGACGGGCCGGGTGTAGCCCGACAGGCCGGGGAGCTCGGGGATGAAGGGGACCCGGTTGTAGCCGGTGGCCATCACGACGGTCTCCGCACGGTGACGCGCCCCGTCTGCCGTGACCACGACCCACCCCGCGGCCGTCGCGGATGCGGTCGGCTTCTCCACCGCCACGACACTGACGCCTGTGCGTATGTCGATGCCGCTGTCGACGGCGTATCCCTCGAGGTAGCGGACGAGGTCCGCGCTCGTCGGATAGCGGCCGTACCGCTTCGGGATGCGGGCACCGGGCAGGCCGGAGAGCCGCCGGACGGTGTGCAGACGGAGCCCTTCCCGGTGGGTGCGCCAGCTGGTCGCGACCGCGTCGCCGCGTTCGAGCACCAGGACCTGCCGGCCTGCGCGCATCAGCTCGTGGGCTGCGGCGAGGCCGGCGGGTCCGGCACCGATGACGATGACATCGGCGCTGCGTGCGGTGTCCATCGGCTAGCCCCTGATGAGGTGGGCTGCCCGCTCCGCGATCGCGAACACCGTGGCGTTCGTGTTGGCAGAGATAGGCGACGGCATGATGGACGCGTCGGCGACGCGGAGGCGCGAGATGCCGCGGACGCGGAGGTCGGGGTCGACCACCGCCATCTCGTCGGTTCCCACGCGGCAGGTGCCGGCATAGTGGAAGTAGACGACGAGGCTCTCGCGGACGTAGTCGAGGATCGCGTCGTCGTCTTCGAGGGCGCGACCGGGCTGGGACTCGGCGCCTCGCCAGTCGTCCAGCGCGTGCGCGTCCGCGATGCGGCGGGCGATGCCGTACCCCGTGACCATCGCCTCCTGGTCGCGGGCGTCCGCGAGGTACTGCGGGTCGATCAGCGGCGTGCTGCGGTGGTTGCGGTCGGCAAGCCGGACGGTGCCGCGGCTGTGGGGGAGCATGGCGGAGAAGCCGATCGCGTAGCCGCCGTCGGGGTCCGGCCCGGAGAGGTTCTGCGAGCGGTATGGCTGGCTGATGAGCAGGATCTGCATGTCGGGGTGCTCAGCATTGTCGGTGGAGCGGATGAGTCCGACGCCCTGGCCGTAGATGTTCTCGGGGTTGCCCTGCAACGGCGTCTTGTGCTCGAACACGAGCGTCGACATGGGGTGGTCGTGCAGGTTCTCTCCCACGCCGGGGAGGTCCAGCTCGACATCGATGCCGTGCTCGCCGAGGTGTTCGGCGGGGCCCACGCCGGAGAGCATCAGCAGCTGCGCGGTGCCGATGGCACCGGCGGTGAGGATGACCTCGCGTCGGGCGACGGCCTCGCTCCCGAACACGACGCCGTCGCCGAACTCCACGCCGGTGCAGATGCCGTCGTCGATGATGAGGCGTCGGGCCGCGGAGTCGGTGACGATGTGCAGGTTGGCGCGGTCGGCGAACGGCCGCAGGTACGCGTCCGCCGCGCTCTGGCGGTGGCCGTCGTGGACGTTCGCGTCGGAGAGGCCGAACCCGATCGCGTCGCCGGAGGAGACGTCGTCGACGAGCGGGTGACCCGCCTCGGCCGCGGCCTCGAGGGCGGCGGAGGACGACGGGGCTCGGATCGGGCGTCGGGCCGACGAGCAGGGGGCCGTCGACGCCGCGCAGGGCGGTGTCGCGTCCCACGGTGGTCTCGCTGGCCCGGAAGAAGGGCAGGAGGTCGTCGAAGCCCCAGCCGGTGGCGCCCTGCTCGGTCCACGCGTCGTAGCTGGAGCGGTGGCCGCGGAGGAAGTTGAGCCCGTTGATGCTGGAGGACCCGCCGAGCGCCTTGCCGCGCGGTGCGGCCAGGGGGACGCCGAGGAAGTCCTGCACGACGGTGGACTCGCCCCAGCTCGCCGTGCTGCCGAGCAGGAGCGGCCAGATCCCGGGGAGGCCCATCTCGGGCAGGGCGGTCGCGGAGCCGGCCTCGATGAGCAGGACCTCGGTGTCGGGGTCCTCGCTGAGGCGGGATGCGATGACGCTGCCCGCGGTGCCGCCGCCGACGACGATGTAGTCGTACACGCGGACCTCGGGCTCCGGCTCGAGTCCGTGGATGCCGGGGTAGCCGGGGTGGGCGTTCTTCATGTCGTCTCATCTCGTCGCGTGTCCGCGGCTGGGATCCAGCCACGCATCCGACGGTAGGGAGACGCCGCTCCGCGCCCATCCGTGCCAGCACGGACATCCGTGCGGCGGGGTCCTTCACCCCGTGACGGTCACCTCCGGGTCGCGATCACGGCCCGGCTCGCGGACAGCAGGGCCGCGCTCACGTGCGTCGCGTCACCGAGGTAGCCGCTGACCATCGCCCCGTCGCGCAGCATCATCAGCTCGTCCGCCGCCTCGCCGCCCTCGATGCCCGCCGCCTCGGTGAGCTGCGTCAGCGCCGACAGGAACCACGCCCGGTGGGAGTCCACGACCCGTCGCACGGGGTGCTCCGGATCGGCGTACTCGGCGGCGGCGTTGATGAACGGGCAGCCGCGGAATCCGGCCGTGCACGCCTCCGCCCCGATCCCCGTGCTCACCATGCGGAGGGTCTCGTCCACGTCGCCGTGCGCCGCCTCGCTGGCACCGCGGACGGCGTCGCGCTCCCACGCCGCACGCCGCTCCAGGTACGCCACGATCAGGTCGTCCTTCGTGCGGAAGTGCCGGTAGAAGGTGACCTTCGTGATCCCGGCGAGCTCGATGATCCTGTCCGCGCTCACCGCCCGGAGGCCCTGCGCGTAGAAGAGCTGCGCCGCGGCGTCGACGATGCGCTCCCGGGTGGCGGCGCCGCGGGCTCCCGTGCGGGGCGCCGGGGTCGGCGCGCCCTCCGGATCGTCCTGCGTCGCCGCGGGGGCAGCGGTCGTGGGGGCTTCGGGCTCTCGCTCTTCCTGGGTCATGGACCGATGCTAGACGCCCGCGAGAGTCACTGGTTCGTCTACATGGCGCGACCGGGATCGGAGTCGGCGGATCCGGGGGTTGCGCTTTCCGTCGCCGGCCTCCATAGTGGTGCTCGCAGGTAGAGTTACTAGTTCGTCTACGTAGCTCGTCCGGCTCCGCGGTCCTCGTGGAGCCGCAGGAACCCCTCGCACCGCCAACCGGAAGCAGACCCCATGTCCCGCTCGATCCGCTCCTCCTTCTCCCGCCGCACCGCGGGCATCGCCCTCGCCGCCACGGCCGCCCTCGCCGGGCTGGCCGGCTGCAGCCCCGCCGCCGCGCCGACCGCCGTCGGCGACGCCGTCGCGGTGACCGCCGAGGCGCCCAAGCCCACGATCGTGTTCGTCCACGGCGCATGGAGCGACTCCAGCGCCTTCGACCAGGTCAGCAGCGCGCTCGGCGAGGACGGCTACACCGTCGTCGACTTCGCCAACCCGCTGCGCTCGCTCTCCGGCGACACCTCGTACCTCGCCTCCTTCCTGGAGACCCGCACCAGCGGCCCCGTCGTCCTCGTCGGCCACTCCTACGGCGGCGCGCTCATCAGCGGCGCAGCCACCAGCGACCCCGACGTGAAGGCCCTCGTCTACGTCAACGCCTTCGTGCCCGAGGCGGGCGAGACGATCCTCGAGCTCTCCAGCAAGGCCGGTCCCGTCGACGCCGCGGCGCTGTTCGACATGGCGCACTTCGGCGAGCACGACGTCGACCTGTACCTGAAGGAGGACGCCTTCGCCGGCGGCTTCTCCAACGGCCTCTCCGACGCCCAGACCGCCACGCTCTTCGCCGGCCAGCGCCCCATCACCTACGCGGCGCTCGACGAGCCGGCCGGCGCGGACCCCGCCTGGAAGAGGCTCCCGTCCTGGTACATCGCCGGGACCGAGGACCACAGCATCGCCCTCGAGACCCAGCTCTTCATGGCCGAGCGCGCCGGATCGACGGTCACCGAGCTCGAGGCCGGGCACCTCTCCATGGTCGCCGAGCCCGCCGCGACCGTGAAGGTCATCCAGGACGCCACAGCCGCCCAGTGACCCACCGCACCCTCATCCAGCGCATCACCCACCTCCTCACGAACAGGACCACGCACATGACCGACACGACCCTCCCCACGACCGCCACAGAGACCACCACCCCGACGACCCCGAAGCCGACCGTCGTCGTTCGTCCACGGCGCATGGAGCGACGCGACCCCCTTCTCCCGGGTCCGCGACCTCCTCACCGCCGACGGCTACACCGTCGTCAACTTCGCCAACCCGCTGCGCTCGCTCCACGCCGACACCGACTACCTCTCGTCCTTCATCGAGCACCGCACCACCGGCCCCGTCGTCCTCGTCGGCCACTCCTACGGCGGCGCGCTGATCAGCAGCGTCGCCCACCGTCACCCCGACGTGCAGGCGCTCGTGTTCCTCAACGCGTTCGTCCCCGCCGCCGGCGAGACGATCCTCGAGCTCTCCAGCAAGGCAGGTCCCGTCGACGCCGGCGCCCTGTTCGACATGGTGCACTTCGGCGAGCACGACGTCGACCTCTACCTCAAGCCCGGAGCGTTCGCCGGGGGCTTCGCCAGCGGTCTCACCACCGCCGACGTCAACCGCTACTCCGCCAACCAGCGCCCCATCACCTACGGCGCCCTGAACGAGCCCGCGGACGCCGACCAGGCCTGGCAGACGCTGCCCTCCTGGTACCTCGCCGGCGACGACGACCACAGCATCGCCGTCGAGACCCAGGTCTTCATGGCCGAGCGCGCCGGCTCGCACCTCGTCCGCGTCGCCGCCGGCCACCTCGCGATGGTCGTCGAGGCGCACACCGTCGCCGACCTCATCCGGGAGGCGGCGGCCGCGACGCGCTAGGGCGACGCACGCCGGGAGCCGGTCCGGATCACCGGGCGGCGCATCCGACGACGGGCGTCATGACGGGGAGGGGGAGCGCAGGCGCGCTCCCCCTCTTCGCGGTCGCCGCGTCCCCCTCGCCTCCGAGCACGCGCGGCGAGGGGGCATTCGACGGCACCGGAGCGGATCGGCGCTGTGGGTGGTCCTACGGATGAGCGCCTGTCGCGCAGCCGTCAGCATTGCTCGGGTCGGGGTCGAACGCCCCGGCGGCTGGAGCTCCGACAGGGGCGGGATGGAGCGGATGCATGGACGTCGACGGATCGGTCGCGCTGGTGACAGGCGGGCAACGCGGCATGGGCGGGCAACACAGCACAGGCGGGCGACGCAGCGCGGGAGGTCGGCGTGGCATCGGCCCGTCGATCGTCGAGGAGCTGCTCGCGCGCGGCGCCTCGAAGGTCTACGTGACAGCGCGCACGCCGTCGATGGACCGGGACCCGCGGATCGTGCCGCTCGCCGTCGACGTCCGAGACGACGCGGCCGTGGCCCGCCTCGCCGGGATGGCGGGTGACGCGACCGTCGTGGTCAGCACCCCGGGGCTCGACGGCTTCGCCGACCTGCTCGACGGGAGCGTCGCCTCCTTCCGCCGCGACTTCGACGTCGACGTGTTCGGGCTCCTGTCGGTCACCCGGGCCATGGCGCCCGTGCTCGGCGCGAACGGCGGCGGCGCGATGCTGAACATCCTGTCGACGCTGTCCTGGACGACCGAGGGGATGGGCTGCAGCGCCAGCAGGGCCGCCGCCGCGTCCATCAGCGACCACGCTCGTGCGGCGCTCCGCGCGCAGGGGACGACCGTGACGGTCGCGCGGCTGGGGTTCGGGGGCAGCGCGCCCGTCGCGGCGCAGGTCCCGGAGCTCGGGGCATCCGTCCTCGCGGTTCGGGCCGTCGACGCCCTGGAGGCGGGCGAGGACGAGGTCCTCCTCGACGAGATCGGCCACCGGGTGCGTCCTCCGCGCCCCGGCGCCCTCGCCACCGCGGACGGCCTCCGATGAGCGCCGCCGCGCGACCGGGTTCCCCGGGAGCCGAGGACCAGGGCTCCGATCCCGTCGCCTCCGGCACGCCGGCGGCGGCGTCGCGGCCCCTCGCCGTGAGCGCGATCGTCGTGCACGCCGAGGCGCCGCTCGTCCTGGCCGACTTCTGGTCCCGCGCGTTCGGCGTCCCGGTGGATCCCGGATCGACGGCCGACAGCGCATCGCTCGTGACGAGCCCCCGCGTGCCCCCGCTCGCGTTCGAGCGCTCCGACGGGCCCGGGCGCCGGCCCGGGGAGATGACCGTCCGCGCCTACGCGGACGACCTCGATGACCGCATCCGGCGGCTCGGCGACCTGGGGACGCGCGCATCCCGGTACCGGGAGCGGGCCGGCGATCGGGACGTGGCCGAGATCCACGACCCCGAGGGCAACCGGATCGTCATCGTCCAGCTCCGAGGGGGCGATCGAGGCGGTGCGACCCGGCCGCCACACGACGGCGTGCGGTCGGCGTCCGAGGCGCCGAGCGCGTCGCCCCGTCATGCCGCGGTACCCCGTCCCCCGCGGGTGACGACCCCGCGGGGGGACGCGGCCCGCGGCACGCGAGCACGAGGCTGACGGCATGAACCCCCTACCCCGCTCCCGCCGCGCCACGCGCGCCGGTGCCGTGCTGGCGCTCGCCGCCGCCTCCCTCGCGCTCACGGGATGCACCCCTGCCCTCGACTCCCTCGCCGACGTCGTCGGCGGAGGCGACGCCTACGAGATCACGTACGAGATCACGACCGCCGAGCCGGCCGGGAGCGGGCTCGTGGACGTGTCGTACATGGAGGCGGAGGGGCGCGGGCGCCCCTCCCTCGTGAAGCCCGTCGGCGACGCCGCGTTCTCGAGCGGCGGGGACGCGCGGACCTGGTCCGTCGTCACCTACGTCACCGCCGAGGAGTCGGCCTTCGTGCAGGGCGCGCCGACCGGCGGCGAGGCGCTGGAGTGCCGGATCCTCGTCGACGGCCAGGAGGAGATCGCCAGCGCGACGGCCGAGGCCGGCCAGCCCGTGACCTGCGAGGCGTCCACGCCGGCCTTCGGCTGACCGGGATCCGCCGCTACGGCCTCTCGTCCACCACGCCGACGAACCGGCTGCCGATCCCGTCCACCTCGCGGCGCGCGAGGCCGAGCGCGGGCTCGGGCAGCTCGTCGGGGGAGTGCCGCTCGCAGGAGAGGTAGGTGAACTCCGGCCACCACTTCTTGGGGCGCACGGCCTCCGTGAAGCCGCAGACCTCGCAGGTCAGCTGCACCCAGACGGGCCGCTTGCCCGTGGAATTGGCGCGGGACTGCGCGAGCCAGGGCGGCGGATCCTGGTCCATCGCGGCGATCTCGGACTCGGGGACGCGCCCCGGGATGCCGTGGCGCGTGGCCATCTCCAGCGGGATGCCCAGCCGCAGCGCGGCCTCTCGTCTCGTGATCATGTCGCTCCAGGGTACGCGCCGGCGCGCGGCGGCTGGGCATCGACCGAGATGGATTGCGCACAATCTTGTTCCGTGGCAGGGTCGGAACATGCCCGATCGCGAGACCCTCCCGCCCGACGCCGCCGACGCCGCCGACGCGCCCGCGTCTTCCGCGCGCATCGCCGACGAGCTGGTGTGCTTCTCCCTCTACACGGCGTCGCGATCCACCACCCAGGCGTACCGCGCGCTCCTCGCGCCGTGGGGGCTCACCTACCCGCAGTACCTGGTGCTGGTGCTGCTGTGGTCGGGCGACGACCGCATGGTCACCGAGCTCGGGCAGCAGCTCGACCTCGACTCGGGCACGCTGTCGCCGCTGCTCGCGCGGATGGAGGAGGCCGGCTTCGTCACCCGCCGCCGGATCTCCGCCGACCAGCGCGTCGTGACGGTGTCGCTCGCCGAGCGCGGCCGCACCGTGCGGGCCGAGCTCGCGCACGTGCCCGCGGCGATCATCCGCGGCATGGGCCTCGACCTCGACCGCGCGCGGCAGCTCCTGGCCACCCTGCACCTGCTGACCGCGGGCATGCAGGACGCCACGGCCGAGGCGCTCGCGCAGCCCGCGACGCGGCCCGCCGAGGCGTCGGCCCGCACCCCCTGATCCGCACCACCCCTCATCGGATCCCGGCCGCCCAACGCGACCACGAACGGAAGGAACCACATGGACGCCCTGTACACCGCGGAGGCCCTCGCCACGGGAGCCGGCCGCGACGGCCGCGTGGCCGTCAGCGACAGCGACCTCGCGCTCGACCTCTCCATCCCCAAGGCGATGGGCGGATCCGGCGAGGGCGCGAACCCCGAGCAGCTCTTCGCCGCCGGCTACGCCGCGTGCTTCCACTCCGCGCTGCAGGGCGTCGCCCGCGCGCGCAAGGTGAAGATCGCCGACTCGAGCGTGGGCAGCCGCGTGAGCATCGGATCCAACGGGGAGGGCGGCTACCAGCTCGCCGTGCACCTCGAGGTCGTCATCCCCGGGGTCGAGCACGACCTCGCGCAGGAGCTCGCCGACCAGGCCCACCAGGTCTGCCCGTACTCGAACGCGACCCGCGGCAACATCGAGGTCGTCGTCACCGTCTCGGACGACTGATGGCCGCCCTCGCCCGCGCGCACCGCACGTCGGTGCCCCGCACCGTCGCCCGCGTGGTGCTCGGCTCGTTCCTCGCCTTCGCCGGCGTCACGCACCTCACGGTCGCGCGGGAGGAGTTCCGCGCGCAGGTGCCGAAGTCGCTGCCGGTGCCCGAGGACGTGACCGTCGTCGGATCCGGCGTCGCGGAGATCACGCTCGGCTCGGCCCTGCTGTTCGCGCGCTCGCGCCGCGGCCTCGCCGGCTGGGCGGCCGCCGCGTTCTTCACGGCGATCTTCCCGGGCAACATCGCGCAGTACGTGCACCGCCGCAGCGCGTTCGGCCTCGACACCGACGGCAAGCGCCTCGGCCGGCTCTTCTTCCAGCCGGTGCTCGTCGCGGTCGCGCTCTGGTCGACGGGGGCGCTGAAGAAGCGCTGATCGGCCGCATGCACGACGACGGCCATCGGATCCCGCACGGGAACCGGTGGCCGTCCGTCTTGACGGGGGCGGTCATGCGTCGTCAGCATGGGCGCATCCGCACCCCCCTGCGTCTCGAAGGAGAGACACCATGCCCATGATCTTCGTCAACCTGCCCGTGACCGACCTGGAGCGCGCGACGGCGTTCTACACGGCCGTCGGCTTCACCGTGAACCCCGCGTTCACGGACGAGAACGCCGCCTGCATCGTGGTCGAGGAGGACCACAGCTGCCTCATGCTCCTGACCCGGCCGTTCTTCCAGTCGTTCACCGACCAGCCGCTCGGCGACCCGTCCGCCGCCGTCTCCGCGCTCACGTCGGTGAACCTCGACAGCCGCGAGGAGGTCGACGCGGCCGTCGCCGGAGGGCTCGCCGCGGGCGGCACCGAGGCCCGACCGGTCGCCGACTACGGCTTCATGTACCAGCGCCAGCTCACGGATCCGGACGGCAACATCCTCGAGATCGGTCACATGGACCCGGCGTTCGCCGCGGGCGGGCCGCCGGCCATGGACGCGCAGGGCTGATCCCGGCTCCGGCCCCGTCGTGTGCGGTGCGGCTCAGCCCCGCTCGATGAGCCGCGCGAGCCCCGCGCGGCACCGGTCGACGTGGTCCGCGTACAGGTCCGGCCGCCGCTCGCGGGCCCAGCGCGTGACGTCCACGAGGTGCAGCGCCGTCATCGCGACGAGCGTGCGCTGCGCCGCGGCGTCGTCGAGGCCGGCCGCGGCCATGAAGGCGTCGTGCTCCGCCTCGGCGACGGATCCGTCGAGGCGGGTCCATGCCGTCACGCGGCGGGCGTCCGTCCACGGCGTCGGCCCGGTCTCGGCCGCGCCCCAGTCGAGGAGGACCGGGGCCGCGTCCGGCCCGCGGGACAGGAGGTTCCGCGGGGCGAGGTCGCCGTGCGCGAGGCCGTGGTCGAACCCGGTCTCGGCGAGGCTGATGACGCGCTCTCGCAGCCAGGGCGCCGCGTCCGCCGGGTAGGCGCCGTCGCGGAGGAGCGGATCGTCGTCGTGGAGCGACGCGAGGCCGTAGGCGACGTGCGCGTCCCACGCGGCGGCGAGGTCGCGCCCGAAGCGCGTGAAGAGCGACGCGGGGGCGTCGGCGAGGTCGACGCGGCCGACCGCTCGGGCCAGGCGGCCGAGCTCGGTCCAGGGATCCGCGACGGGCACCGCGTGCGGCGGCACGTGCTCCTGCACGAGGTACGGGACGCCGTCCTCGACCCCGCGCTCGAGGACCGCCGGGACCGGGATGCCCGCCCGGGCGGCGGCCGCGGCCGCCCACTCCTCGACGGGGAACTCGTCCTCGCGGCGCGGGTCGACCGGGATCCGGACCACGACGTCGCCGCCCGGTCGCGCGACGCGGTACGTGCGGTTCACGGATCCGCCGGGGAGCTCCCGCGCGTCGGCGGGCGAGGCCCCGATCCGGCGGAGGACCCCGTCGAGCGCGGCCGGTCGGTCGGCCCCGCCCGCGACCGCTCTCCCGGTCGCCCGCCGGTCGTCCATCGCGCGCCCTCAGCCCAGAATCCGCAGGAACGCGCGGATGTCCTCGGCCAGCAGGTCCGGCTCCTCGTGCGGGGCGAAGTGCCCGCCGCGCGGCATGGCCGTGTACCGGACGACGTCGTAGGTGCGCTCGGCCCAGCTGCGCGGCGGGTGCGTCAGGTCGTGCGGGAACGCCGCGACCGCGGTCGGCACGCGCACGCGGCCCACCCGTGCCGTGCGCCCGGAGCCGTGCTCGAAGTACGGGCGGAGCGAGGTGCCGATGGATCCCGTGAACCAGTAGAGGGAGGCGAGCGTCAGGAGGTGGTCGTCGCTGAAGCGGCGGGACACGTCGCCGTCGCAGTCGCTCCAGGCGCGGTGCTTCTCGAGGATCCACGACAGCAGCCCCACGGTCGAGTCCTGCAGCGCCGGCGCGAGCGTGAGCGGACGGGTCTGCTGCTGGTGCTGGTACCCGCCCTCGGCCGCGTCCCACTCCCGTGACTCCTCCCGGTGGGCGCGCTCCTCGTCGGTGAGCGTCGACTCGTCGAGGTCCCGCGGCGCGGCCACCGCCATCAGGTGGATGCCCGCCACGGCCTCCGGGTGGCTCTCGGCCAGCCGGGACGTGATCCCCGCACCGAGGTCGCCGCCGTGCGCCGCGTACCGCGCGAAGCCGAGCTCCTCCGCCATCAGCCGGTGCCAGAGCTCGTGCGTCTGCTCGTCGACGCGCGGCCGCGGCGGGGAGAACGGGAAGCCGGGGAGCGCGGGGACGATCACGGTGACCGCGTCGTCCGCGTCGCCGCCGGAGCGGGACGGCCGCGACAGGCGCTCCGCGAGCGGCACCAGCTCGAGCGCGGAGCTCGGCCAGCCGTTGGTGAGGATCACCGGGAGGCCGCCGGGCCGCTCCGCGTCGAAGCGGAGGTAGGAGACGGGCGTGCCGTCGAGGTCGACGCTCGCCCACGGCAGCGCCCGGATCTCGCGCTCGCGCGCCCGCCAGTCGAACCCGTCCGCCCAGACCGCGGCGAGGCGGCGGAGCAGGGCCTGATCCGTGCCGGCCTCCCATGGCTCCACCGGCCACGGGGCGGCCCAGCGCGTGCGGCGGATCCGGTCGCGGAGGTCGTCGAGGTCCGCATCGGTGACGTGCAGGGGGAGCGGGTGGGGCATCGTCGGTCCTCGTTTGCGTGTAGGCGAATTTCTAGCTTTAGTGCGCTTTATCCAATGGTCCTAAAGTCCGGCAGCCGTCGATGAGTCCCCGGGTCGAGGCCACGGGCTGCGCCGGTCGTCGCCTGGAACTCTGACGCCTAAGCCTCGTCTAGGTGGACGACGCCCATCGCCACAAGCAGCTCCTGGCAGCGGAGGCGGGCGGGAGACAGGTCATAGGGCATCCGCGTGAGGGCCTGCGCCGCGGTCAGGGATCCGTGCCCCCGGCCGGGACCCGCGCCGGGCTCGTCCTCGCTGCCGTCGGAGCCGTCGGGGTGCAGCCGCTCCCACTCGTCGAAGAGCGCGTCGTCCTCCTCGTGCTGGCCGGACTCCCGGATGGCCGCGTCCAGCGCGCGCTCGAACGCGTGCCGGTCGACGGCGGCCTGCGCCACCCGGGGATCGTCCACCGGGACCGCGTGGTCGAGCGCCTCCTCCGCGGCCTCGACCCGGTCGGCCTGCGCGCGCAGGTCCGGATGGCGGGCGAGGGCGACGGCCCGCGAGGCGTGCACGGCGGCGCCCAGCGGGCCGAACATGCGCTCCATCACCAGAAGGGCGTCGAGGTCGGCCGGGCGCACGGATCCCGCGGGCAGGTCGTCGAGCCGCCGTGCGACGAAGTCGGAGAGGAGCCCGAGTCGGCTGCCGCGGGCGCGCATGCGCTGCACGGCGAGGCGCTGCCGCCCGATCTCGGCCGCGCGCGCCGCGAGCGAGGCCTCGAGCCGCTCGAGGATCCCGTCCACGTCGGGCCGCGCCTCCGCGTCCGCGGCGACGGGCATCGCACCGCCCTCGTCACGATCCGTGCCGGCGAACGCCGCGCGGATGTCGCCCAGCGGGATCCCGGCGTCCGCGGTCCGCAGGACCCACAGGAGCCGCATCATGTCGTCGTGCTCGTAGCGCCGGCGGTCGTCGGCGCCGCGCGCGGGCTCCGGCAGCAGGCCGATGCGGTGGTAGTGCCGGATCGCCCGCGGGGTGGTGCCGGCGAACGCGGCGGCGTCGCCGATCCTCACCGAGCGGGGCGGGATGAGGGACGGGTGCATGGGCGGGCCTTCCTCGTCGTGACGTGTGATCCCACTGGACCACATGACGCCGCGTCACCTGCAAGCCCGGCCGGGCGGGCGGCGGCGCGCTACGTCCGCCGCCGCCTGGCCATCACCGCGCGCTGCAGGAGCACGAACACCAGCAGGATCCCGCCCGTGATGATGGTGGTCGCCTCGGGCGGGATGCCGCCGTCGCGCGTGATCAGCACGTTCATGAGGCCGAGCACCAGCGCGCCGACGACCGAGCCGAGCACGAAGCCGACGCCGCCGGTGAGGAGGGTGCCGCCGATCACGGTCGCGGCGATCGCGTCGAGCTCCCAGCCGATGCCGGTGATGTTCTGCGCGCTGCCGAGGCGGGCCGTGTAGATGACGGATGCGAGGCCGGCGAGCGAGCCGCTGACCACGTAGACGGCGAGCTTGGTGCGGCGCACCGGCAGGCCCATGAGGGCGGCCGACTGCTCGGATCCGCCGGTCGCGTAGACGGTGCGGCCGAGGCGCGTGCGGTGGAGCACGAAGAACGCGACCGCCACCACGACGAGCGCGATGAGCACGCCCGGCGTCGTCACGACGTCGTTGACCTTCGGGCCGTCGACCACCTTCATGTTGGTGGCGAGCGACCGGAGGGGCGACTCGTCGTCGAGCCGCTCCGGCACGGTGCTGAGGATGGAGGCGAGGCCGCGGCCGAGGAACATCATCGCGAGCGTCGCGATGAACGGCTGCACGTCGAAGAACTGGATCAGCACGCCCGAGACGACGCCGGAGGCCGTGCCGATGAGGATCATCAGCACCATCACCACCCACGGGTTCCACCCCGCGTTCGCGAGGAGCACCCCGGCGACGCTGCTGACGGCGACGATCGCGCCGACGGACAGGTCGATGCCGCCCGTGAGGATCACGAACGTCAGCCCGACCGCGAGCACGATGACGTGCGCGTTGTTGATCAGCAGGTTCGACAGGGTCGCGGCCTGCAGGATGCGGCCGTACGCGATCTCCCCGTAGGCGAGCATCGCGAGCAGGATCACCAGGGCGGCGACGGTCGGCAGCGAGTCGAGGCGGAGGCGCATGCGGCGGCGCGGAGCGCGGGGCGCGGCACCGGGACCCGGCGCGGGCGTCGGGGCGAGGGGCGGGCGGATCGTCGTGGCGCTCATGCGGACACGGCCTCCTTCTCGGTCGGCACGGGGGCGGGCGCCGCGGGACGGCGCCTCGTGAACAGCGCGCGCACGCGCCGGGACTGCAGGAGGCAGAGCGCCACGATCACGATCGCCTTGAAGGCGGGCGTGGCCGAGGAGGAGATGCCGAGGAACACGACCGTCTTGTCGAGGGTCGCGATGAGGAGCGCGCCGACGGCGGCCCCGAGCAGGTGGAACTTGCCGCCGGCGAGCGAGGTGCCGCCGATGACGACCGCGAGGATCGCGTCGAGCTCCAGCTGGTAGCCGGTGCGGGAGACGTCGACCGTCATGACGCTGGCGGTCGCGAAGATCCCGGCGACGCCCGCGAGCAGGCCGCTCGCGATGTACGCCGTGAACAGGAGCGCGCGGCGGTCGAGGCCCGCGAGGCGCGCGGCCTGCGGGTCCATGCCGATCGCCTCGATCATGAGCCCGAGGGCGCTGCGCCGCACGAGCACGGCGACGCCGATGGTGATCAGCACGGCCAGCAGGAACACGACCGGCAGCCCCACGAGGTAGCCGTTCGCGACCCAGCGGAACGGCTCGTTGGAGGCGGCCGTGTTCTGGCCCGCGGTGATCACCTTCGCGAGGCCGCGGCCCGCGAGCATGATCACGAGCGTGCTGATGAACGGCTGCAGCCCGACGACGGAGACGAGCATGCCGTTGACCGCGCCGAGGATCACGCTGATGAGGAGCGCGAGCCCAATCGCGCCGAGCGCGACGCCCAGCGAGTCGGAGCCGGCGGCCTTCAGGAACTCCATGGAGACGGCGCCGGCGACGACCATGATCGACCCGACGCTCAGGTCGATGCCGCCGGTGGCGACCACGAGGCACATGCCCACGGCGATCATGAGCACGGGCGCCGCGGCGCGGAGGATGTCGACGAGGTTGCCGACGAGGTTCCCCGTGTCGGGGTTCACCGAGAGGGCGAGGTATCCCGGGTCCTTGGCCACGTTGACGGCCAGCAGCAGGAGGATCGCGACGGATCCCCAGAACCAGGGCCGGTGCAGCAGGTCGGCGAGCGGGCGGGCGGACGCGTTCTTCGTGCCGCTCATCGGCGGGCCTCCTCGGCGGGTGCGGATGCGGATGCAGGCGCGGATGCGGTAGCGGACGGGCGTGCGTGCTCGCCGGCCGGGTCGGGCACGGCGTCGAGGTCGACGGCCGACACGCCCTCCTCGGCGATGGCGGCGACGATCGACTCGGCCGTCACGTCGGGTCCCGCCACGAGCTCGGCGATCTTGCGGTGGTCCTTGAGCACGACGATGCGGTCGCTGAGCCGCACCACCTCCTCGAGCTCCGAGGAGATGAAGACGACGGCGACGCCCGTGTCGGCGAGGGCGGCGACCTGCTCCTGGATCTCGGCCTTGGCGCCCACGTCGATCCCGCGGGTCGGCTCGTCGAGGATCAGCAGCTCGGGCTCCGTGGCGAGCCACCGCCCGAGCAGCACCTTCTGCTGGTTGCCGCCGGACAGGTTCCGGATCGGCCGATCGGGATCGGCCGGTCGCACGTTGAGCTCGGTGAGGTACTTCGTGACGATCCGGTCCTTCTCCTTGGCCGACAGCGGCCGGGCCCAGCCGCGCTTCGCCTGCACGGCGAGCACGAGGTTCTCGCGGACGCTGAGGTCGCGGATGATCCCCTCGTCGCGCCGGTTCTCGCTGGAGAACGCGATGCGGTGCTTCAGCGCCTTGGCGGGGGAGGAGATGGCGACGGGCGCGCCGTCCATGGTCACGGATCCGGTGTCGGGCCGGTCGACGCCGTAGAGGAGGCGTGCGAGCTCGGTGCGGCCGGAGCCGAGGAGCCCCGCGAGGCCGACGACCTCGCCGCGGCGGAGCTCGACGTCGGTCGCGTCGAGCGAGCCCTTCCGGCCGATCCCGGTGGCCCGGTACACGGGCTCCCCGTCGGCGACCCTGCGGCTGGCGCGCTCGCGGTCGAGCGAGCGGAGGCTCTGCAGGTCCTTGCCGATCATCTCGGCGATGAGGCCGGCCCGGTCGATGTCGCGCGTGAGGTGCTCGCCCACGCGCTTCCCGTTGCGGAGGACCGTGAGCCGGTCGCTGATCGCGAAGACCTGGTCGAGGAAGTGGGAGACGAAGAGGATGGCGACGCCCTCGTCGCGGAGGCGGCGCATCACGCGGAAGAGGCCCTCGACCTCGTCGGCGTCGAGGCTCGAGGTCGGCTCGTCGAGGATCAGCACCTTCGCGTCGATGACGGTGGCGCGGCTGATGGCGACGAGCTGCTGCAGCGCGAGGCTGAGCGAGGAGAGCGGGGTGCGCGGATCCAGGTGGCCGAGCCCCACGCGCGCCAGCACCTCGGAGGCGGCGGCGTGCGTGCGCTTCCAGTCGATGCCGAACCGCCCGCGGCGCTCGTGGCCGAGCATGACGTTCTCGCCGATGGTGAGGTTCCCGCAGAGGTTGACCTCCTGGTAGACCGTGGAGATCCCGGCGGCCTGGGCGTCGGCGGTGCCGGAGAGCCGGCGCTCGGCCCCGTCGACGACGACGCGGCCGGAGTCGATCCCGTAGACGCCCGTGAGCGCCTTGATGAGGGTCGACTTCCCGGCGCCGTTCTCGCCCATGAGGGTGTGGACCTCGCCGGGGAAGAGCCGGAGGTCCACGGCGTCGAGCGCCTTGACCCCGGGAAACGAGATGGTGATGCCCTGCATCTCGACGATCGGGCTGGGTGCCTGCATGGCGCGTGCTCCGTTCCTGCCCCGGCAGCGTCGCCGGGCGGTGGGGGCGGCGGGGCGGATGATCCGCCCCGCCGCCGGGTGTGGCCGTGCGGACGGGCTAGAACTTCCGGTCGGGCAGCGCGGTGGCGGCCTTCTCGGGGGAGTCGAACGTCTCCGACGGGACGACGATCGACGACTCGACGGTCTCGCCGTCGAGGAGCGCCTGGACGGCCTCGAGCGCGGTCTCGCCGAACAGCGGGTTGTACTCGGCGACGAAGCTGAGCTTGCCGTCGGCGAGGGCCTGGAGCGCGCCCTTCGTGCCGTCGATGGTCGCGATCTTCACGTCCTCGCCGGGCGTGAGGCCCGCCTCCTCGACGGCCTGGACGGCGCCGAGGCCCATCTCGTCGTTCTGCGCGAAGACCATCTGCACGTCGTTCGCGTTCGACTTGAGCACGGTCTCGAAGACGCTCTTGGCCTCCTCGGTCGACCAGTTCGCGGTCTGTGCGCCGACCTTCGTGAAGGCGCTGTCCGCGCCGATGACCTCGTTCCAGCCCTCGTTGCGCTCGTTGACGACCGAGACGCCCGCGGGGCCCTCGAGCGTGAAGTACTTGCCGCCCTCGGGCAGCGCGGTCTTCGCCCAGTCGGCGACCGACTCGCTCACGGCGATGTTGTCGGGGGCGATGCGGGTCGCGTAGAGCGAGTCGTCGTCCGGCTCGATGCCGCGGTCGATGAGGACCACGGGGATCTCGGCCTCCTTGGCGCGCTCGAGCGAGTCCTCCCAGCCGGATCCCTCCGTGGCCGAGAGCAGGATCACGTCGACGCCCTCGTCGACGAACGACGTGAACGCGTCGATCTGCGACTTCTGGTCGTTGTTGGTGGCCGGCGCGTACTTGAGGTCGAACCCGGCCTCCTTCGTGAAGGTGTCCTGGATGTTCTTCTCGTTGGCCTGGCGCCAGGCGCCCTCGGGGCCGACCGCGACGAAGCCGACGGTGGCCGTCTCGCCGCCGCTGTCGGCGGCGCCGCCTGCGGTGGATCCGGTGCCCGAGTTGCTCGAGCAGGCCGCGAGGCCGAGGGCGATGGCCCCGGCGGCGGCGATGGTGGCGATGCGCCTCTTCGTGGACATGTATCTCCTCCTTGAGATGACGGGACGCGGGGCGTCCCGCTCGGCCCTCGACGGGCCTGTGGTGATGCGGATGCGCGGGGTGCTGCTGCGTGCTCCGGATGTTACCGGTAACAGTCCCGCGAGCACAAGGGCGGTGTTACCGGGAACATCCGCGCGCTGCCGGGGAGACGCGCGAACGGGATCAGGCCCGCGCTGCGGGGTCCGGCAGCCGCGGCGCGGTCGGCCGTGCCGGCAGCTCGGGCAGCGGGAACCCCTCCTCGTCGTCCTCGTCGGCGGGCGCGGCGATGAGCTCGACGATCGTGTCGACGGTGACGCCCGGGCCGTTGCTCAGCTCGCCGATCTTCTCCCGGTCCTTCAGCACCACGATCCGGTCGCTCACGCGCACGAGCTCGTCGAACGCCGAGGAGATGAACACGACCGCGACGCCCTCGAGCGCGAGCTGCGCGATATGCGCCTGGATGTCGACCTTCGCGCGGATGTCGACGCCGCGCGTGGGCTCGTCGAGGATCAGCACCCGCGGCCGGATCGCGAGCCAGCGCGCGAGCAGCACCTTCTGCTGGTTGCCGCCGGACAGCTCGCCGGCCGGCGTCGAGGGATCGGCGGGCGTGATGCCGAAGTGCTCGATGTGGCGCTCCACCAGGTCCTGCCGCTCGGCGCGGGAAAGCGGGTGCGCCCAGCCGCGCAGCGCCTGCAGCGCGAGCACGATGTTCTCCCGCACGCTCAGCTCGCCGATGAGTCCCTCGGCCCCGCGGTCCTCCGCCGACAGCGCGACGCGGTTCCGCAGGGCGTCCACGGGCCGGTCGATCACGACGTCGCGTCCGCCGAGCGTGACCACGCCGCCGTCCGCCCGGTCGGCCCCGGCGAGCAGGCGCGCGAGCTCGGTGCGGCCGGATCCGCGGAGCCCCGCGATGCCCACCACCTCGCCCGGGTGCAGCTCCAGGTCCACGGGCCGCAGCATCCCCCGGCGCCCCACGCCCGCGGCGCGGTACAGCGGCGGCCCGACCGGATCCGCGCGGTGCGCCCGCCGCTCCGACCCGATGCGCTTGAGGTGCGCGACGTCCGTGCCGATCATGCGCGCGATGATCTCGGCGCGGTCGATCTCGTGCGGCAGGTAGTCGCCCTCCTTCACGCCGCCGCGGAGCACGGTCATCCGGTCGCTGAGGGCCAGCACCTGCTCGAGGAAGTGCGAGACGAACAGGATGGCGACGCCCTGGTCGCGGAGCCGGCGGATCACCTGGAACAGGCGCGCGACGTCGTCCGCGTCGAGGCTCGAGGTGGGCTCGTCGAGCACCAGCACGCGCGGCCGGTCGACCATGGCGCGGGCGATGGAGACGAGCTGGCGGCTGGCGGGGGAGAGGTCGGCGAGGCGGTCGCGGGGATCCAAGTCGCCGAGGCCGAGCTCCGCGAGCATCGCGGCGGCGCGTGCGTGCGTGGCGCGCCAGGAGATGCCGAGGCGGCCGCGCGTCTCGTGGCCGAGCATGACGTTCTCGCCGACGCTCAGGTTCTCCACCAGGTGCGACTCCTGGAACGCCGCCTGGATCCCGAGGGCGCGCGCGTCCGCCGGCCCGCCGAGCCGCACGGGCTCGCCGTCGACCAGGACCTCGCCCGCCGCGATCCGGTGCACGCCGAGCAGCGCCTTGATCAGCGTCGACTTGCCGGCGCCGTTCTCGCCGAGGAGCGCGTGCACCTCGCCGGGGTGGAGGTCGAGGTCGACGCCGTCGAGCGCGACGCCGTTGGGGAAGGCGACCGTGATGCCCGTCATGCGGACGGTCGGCCCGGCCGGCGCTCCGGCGTGCCGCGGGCGGGCGGGCGGGCGCGCCGGTGTCCGCTCGTCCGCGACCGTCGGGCCGGTCGGACGGATCGTCGTCGATCCCCGTGCGTGACGCACCTGGTGCTCCTCGGGTTCCGGGCCGTCGTGGCCGCGTGCCGGGCGGTGCCCGACGTGCACGACTGTAGCGGCCGGGCGTCGGGGCGGCGAGGGCGGGTGCCGGATCCGGCTGACGGGCCGCCTCAGTCGACGGCGCGCGCCGCCGCGCTCGAGTCGCGCACGACGAGCTCGGCGGGCAGCCGGCTGCTCTGCGGGATCTCGCGCCCCTCGATCGCGGCGATGAGCACGTCGACCACGAGCGCGCCGAGCGCCGGGAAGTCCTGCCGCACCGTGGTGAGCGGCGGGAGGAAGTGGCGCGAGACGGGGAGGTCGTCGAACCCGACGATGCTCAGGTCGTGCGGGACGCGGATCCCGCGGTCGTGCAGCCCGTGGATCACGCCGAGCGCCATCTCGTCGTTGGCCACGAAGACGGCCGTGTACTCGGGCACGCCCGTGAGCCCCTTCGCGAAGTCGTAGCCGAAGTCGCTCGACCAGTCGCCGATCACGATGGGCCGTTCCCGCATCCCCCACGCCCGGGTGCGGCTGTGGAAGGCGCGCTCCCGGGCCCGGGCGTCGAGCCAGTCGAGCGGGCCGGCGACGTGGAGCACGTCGCGGTGGCCGAGGGACGCGAGGTGGTCGACCGCGAGGCGCGTCCCCGCGGACTGGTCGACCGAGACCGTGAGGAACGCCGGATCCTTGTCCGCCTTCACCACGAGCGTCGGCAGCCCGGTGGTGATGGTGCGCAGCACCGCCACGGACGACGACCGGGGCGCCACCACGCACAGCGCGTCGATGCCCTGGCCGGTGAGGTGGCGCACGGCCTCCTCGGGCGTCGCGTCCTCGTCGTCGCGCAGCGCGAACGACGCGACCGAGTAGCCGCCGTCGCGCGCCGACCGCTCGATCGCGCGCAGGATGCTCGACGGCCCGAACTCCACCGCGCTCTCGATGAGCACGCCGATCCGGAGCGCCCGCTGCGTGACGAGCTCCCGGGCCGCGCTGTTCGGCCGGAAGTCGAGCTCGGCGACGACCTCGAGCACGCGCTGCCGCGTGGACTCCTTGACCTGCGGGTGCCCGTTGAGCACGCGCGACACGGTCATGTGGGAGACGCCCGCGCGCTCCGCGACCTCGCGGAGGCCGAGCCGCTCGCCGCCGCTCCTGACGCTCACCCGCACTCCATCCGGCATCCTCCGAGGCGGCGACGGACGTCGCGCCCGCCGGGTCGCGGGCCGGTCGGATCTCCCATGCTGGCCACACCCTACCGGGGCGGATCCGCGTCCCGCCGCGAGCGCGCCGCCGTCCGCGCCCGTGCCGGTCCGCCTGGCGCGGCCGTTGTCAAGGGTCGGACGCGACCGGCCGTCCGCGAGTTGCATCGCAGGCAGGGTCGGCGTCCCGGGCCGTCAGGGTGGCGCGTCGGGACCGATCCGGGAGGGGACGCATGGCCCGCACGGCCCCCGCGACCGCACCGTCCGACGCCGCAGGCACCCCGCTGCGCCCTGCGGCGCGCCCATCCGGAGAGGGAGCGCGCGCGTGAGCGAGGCGCGCCGCCGGGAGCTCGGCGAGAGCGACGCCCCCGTCGAGGACGAGCTGCGGGAGTCGTTCGACGCGACCGTCGAGGAGGGCGCCGAGCGGCTGCACCGCACGTTCCGCGCCGTGCTCGTCACCGGCTTCTTCGGCGGGCTCGAGGTGGGGCTCGGGATCATGGCGATGCTCGCGGTGCTCACCGAGACGGGCAGCCACCTGCTCGCGGGGCTCGCCTTCGGCATCGGGTTCGTCGCGCTGCTCCTCGCGCACTCCGAGCTCTTCACGGAGAACTTCCTCATGCCCATCGCCGCGCTCGCCGCGAAGGAGGCGGGCATCGGCCACCTGGCCCGGCTGTGGGGCGGCACGCTGGTGGCCAACCTCGCCGGCGGGTGGCTCTTCATGTGGCTCGTCGTGCAGGCCTTCCCCAAGTGGCACGCGACCCTCGACGAGTCGGCCCACCACTTCATCGACATGCCCTTCGGCCTGCAGGCGGTGGTGCTCGCGGTGCTCGGCGGCAGCACGATCACGCTGATGACCCGCATGCAGCAGGGCACGGACTCGGATCCCGCGAAGATCGTCGCCGCGGTCGCGGGGGGCCTGCTCCTCGCCGGGCTGCAGCTGTTCCACTCCATCCTCGACTCGCTCCTGATCTTCGGGGCGATCCAGTCCGGCGCCGACATCACCTACGGGCAGTGGCTCGGCTGGTTCGGGTACACGCTGCTGTTCAACGTGCTCGGCGGGCTCGTGCTCGTCACGGCGCTGCGGCTCGTGCGGACGAAGGAGCTCCTGCAGGAGAGACGGGAGCGCTGACCTCCGGACCTCGCTCCTCGCTGCTCCCTCCTGAAGGCGGCGGACCGCCGATGCGGTTGCTACCTGGCAACCACCTGCCCGCCGCCGCCCTTCGGCGCGCGCCGGAGCAGGGTGAGGGGGACGGCGATCCCGCCTCACGGAGAAATAGGAGCACCTATGTACTTCCACGCACAGACCTGGATCAACGAGATCGCCGACGGCGAGCCCGACCCCGCCGCCGCCAACGCGCTGCAGGAGGGCCTCGGCGGCCAGTTCGGCGAGATGCGCACGATGATGCAGTACCTCTTCCAGGCCATGAACTTCCGCGGGGCGTCGGCGAAGCCGTACCGCGACCTGATCCAGGGGATCGGCACCGAGGAGATCAGCCACGTCGAGCTGATCGGCACCACCATCTCGCGCCTCCTCGACGGGGCGCCCGGGTACTCGGGCAAGCTCACCGACCCGCTCGACACCCCCGGCAAGGGCGGCGCGACGCCGCTGAGCATCGCCCTCGACACGGGCAACATCCACCACTACCTCGTGGGCGCCCAGGGCGCGCTGCCCGTCGACTCCGCCGGCAACCCGTGGAGCGGCAGCTACGTCTACAACTCCGGCAACCTCCCGCTCGACCTGCTCTACAACGTCATGCTCGAGTCGACCGGCCGCCTGCAGAAGTGCCGCATCTACGAGATGACCGACAACCCCGTCGCCCGCGCGACCGTGGCGTACCTCATCGTCCGCGACCAGGCGCACGAGAACGCGTACGCGAAGGCGCTCGAGACGCTCGGAGTCGACTGGGGCAAGCTCCTGCCGATCCCGAAGACCAACGCGGAGCAGTTCCCCGAGGTCAAGCAGCTCCTCGACCTCGGCCTCCAGAGCAAGCAGTACAGCTTCGACCTCGACGGCAAGAGCGAGGCCGGCCGCATCTTCCAGGGCGCATCGCCCTCGAACGACGGCACCGACCTCACCGCCACCGAGCAGGCGCCCCAGGGTTTCCCGTCGACCATCGCGCCCGAGCGGCTCGAGGAGTTCGCGCCGGGTCTCGACAAGGACCTCATGGCGCTGATCCAGGAGACGGCCGAGCGCGAGCTCGCCGACATCGAGGCGTTCTACGGGCCCGCGAAGGGCTGATCCGCCTCATCCGCACCACGTCGCGGCGCCGTCTCCCCCGGGAGGCGGCGTCGTCGTCGTCGTCGTCGTGCGTCCTCCCCGAGCCCGGGCGCCGAGACGGGTACCCGAGTCCGTGGCAGCGCCGGGAACTGCCGGGAACCGCCGGAGCGACATGTCGCATGTCCGGCGGGGGCAGGGTCACCTCGG
The DNA here is from genome assembly GCF_030816895.1 of Clavibacter sp. B3I6. NCBI lineage: Bacteria > Bacillati > Actinomycetota > Actinomycetes > Micrococcales > Microbacteriaceae > Clavibacter > Clavibacter sp. B3I6. The sequence goes on along the minus strand of NZ_JAUSYL010000001.1, from coordinate 1,832,131 downwards.
TCTCCCGCATCGCTTCCTCCACCGGCGACCGAGGCCGTCAGCGCGACGGAGGCGTCCCTGCGACACGAGAGCGCGTCCGTCAGCCCCGCGTCACCGCTGGGGATGAGGGCTACGCGTCCTCGCGGATCGCGGCATGATCGACGCCATCGTCTTCGTCGCCCACCTCGATCCGTGGCGGCGCCCATTCCGATCGAGAGGTGCAGCTGTGCGTGTGAGCAGCCCATGGCGTGCTCGGTGCTCACGGTGAGCGCCGGGGCGCGGAACTCCCTGACTCCTGTTCCGCGGCCAGCAGAGGCACCCACGGCGTCGCCCAGCGACACGGCTGTCGGGTCGGCCCATGCCGACGATGTGCTCGACCGCATCCAGGCCCGCGCCCGGATCATCGGAAGCGCGAACGAGAGCAGCAGGGGGGATCGTGCCCGCTCGACGATCTGACCGTGCGGGCGATGGCTCGCCGGCACTCACCGGGACGCCGCGCGCCGGGTGGAGCGCTGTCGTGTCGGTGCTGATCGTCGCGGAAGGACTCGTGACGCTCGTCGCATCGGTGGTCCTCTGGCCGGTCGGAGGCGTGCTGATCCTCGCCAACGCGGCCGGCGCGCTCATGGGTCGCGGCACCACGCGGAACCTCTTCGCGGCGATCGCCATCGCCGGTGCCGTCGGCTTCACCTCGGTGGTTCTGTTCGGATTCGCGGTGTCGACCGGGCAGGAGGTCACGGTGGTGAGGCAGTGACGGTGTGCAGCCGGCGAAGCGAAGGGACGAGACCGTCAGCGCGGCTCGTCCTCTGACGCCGTCGGCGTCTCCTACGACGGGAGCCGGGGCGACCGGCGGCCGACGGCCGGGGCGGGCAGGGCATCGTCTCGGACGTGCCCGATGACACCGCTTCCCGCGCGGAGCAGGATGGCCCCATCGGAGGGAACCCCATGCCGCAGTTCGTCGTCCTCATCCACACCGACCCCGATGCGCGCCCGCCGGCCCAGCTCGCCGACGAGCGGGCCGCGCACGACCGCCACGCGCAGGCGCTGACGGACTCCGGATCCATGACCATCGCGTACGCCCTCACGCCGCCGGCCGAGGCGGTCGCGATCCGGCACGGCATCGCGTCCGCGGGTCCGCTCCTCGCCGACCCGCCCGCACGTCGCGGGCTTCTACGTGATCGAGGCGCCCGACCTCGAGGCGGCCATGGCGATCGCCATCGGGAACCCGGCCGCCCGCTCGGGCGCGGGCGTGGAGGTGCGGCCCGTGGAGGGCGGCGGCGTCATCCGCGGCTGACGGCGTCGGCCCGCAGCCCTCGCACCGCGACGCGCACCCGGCTCCGCGGCAGCGCCGGGAACCGCCGCAGCGAGATGCGCAGGTCCTGCGGCGGCAGCGTCATGTCGGTCTCCCGCGTCGCGAGGCGCACGGCCTCCTCGACGAGCGCGATCGTGATGTCCTCGCCCGGGCAGCGGTGGCCGCCGGCCGCATCGCCGCCGCCCTGCGGGATCAGGGTGTTCGGGTCGCCGTCCCAGTCGCGGAAGCGCGTCGGGTCGAAGGCCTCCGGGTCGTGCCAGAGGCGGGGGTCGCGGTTGGTGCCGAAGAGGTCGAGCATCACCCAGTCGCCGGGCGCGAAGGATCCGCCGAGGCCGTCGAAGGGCTGCGCGACCGTCCCGGCGATCACCGGGAAGAACGGGTAGAAGCGGCGCACCTCCTGCACGAAGCCGCGGAGGTCCGACTCGTCGCCGCCGGCGAACGCCCGGGCCCAGCGCGGGTGCGCGTGCAGGGCGTGCAGCGCGAAGTCGATGAAGCGCGCCACGGCGACGGTGGGGCGGATCAGGTTCAGCAGCTCGACGCCCGCGACCTCGACCGTGAGCGGCGAGCCGTCGGCGTCGACGTGCGTCACGAGGTCCTGCAGCGGTGATCCGGCGGGGACCGGCAGGCGGCCGTCGCGTGCGCGTCGCACGACGTCGCGCGCCCAGCGCTCCGCGCGCATGCGGCGGGCGCGGGCCGCCCAGTTCACGGGACCGATGCTCGCGGCGCGCTCGACCATGTCGGCGATGTCGCCGCCGATGCGCCGGACCTCGTCGTCGTCCACGGGGATCCCGACCCAGCGGCACGCAGTGCGCATGAGCACCTCGACGAGCTCGTCGTGCAGCCGCACCTCGGGCACCCGCGACCAGCGCGCGACCCCCGCGCGCCACTCGTCGTCGAAGGCGCGGCGGACGCGCTCGATCCCCTCCGGCAGCATCATGCCGAGGAACATCGCCTTCCGGACGTGGTGGCCGTGGCCGCTCATCGCCTGGACGCTGCCCTCGTCCTGCAGCAGGTGCATCACCGAGACGGGCATGGCGCCGGCCCGGCCGAACCGGTCGCCCTCGTAGAAGAGGCGGGACGCCTCGCGGCCGCGGATGCACGTGACCGGCCGGCCGGCAAGGCGCGTGCGGAAGGCGTCGGCTCCCACCGCGTCGGTGCCGCGCGAGACGAAGCGGTAGCCGTCGCGGAGGAAGCGGAGCGAGCTGTCGGGGCCGGGGAGGCGGGGGATCACGCGGGTCCTCGCGCGTCCGTCACAGCGCCGAGAGCAGCGCGGCGCACGCGGCCTCGCACCGGCGGCACTCCTCGGCGCAGATCCGGCAGTGCTCGTGCATGTCGCCGTGGTGGGCGCACTCGTCGCCGCATCGCCCGGTCGCCACGCGGCACAGCTCGAGCGCGAGGCGCGTGATGTCCACGCGGTCGGCGGTGTGCCGGGTGAGCGTGTCGAGCGTCGCCGTGCAGATCTCCGCGGAGTCCAGGTCGGCGCTGATGCAGGACGCGAGCTCGGAGACGCCGTCCTCCGAGAGGCAGGCCGCGGCGCAGGCGGAGCAGGCGGTCGCGCAGGCGGCGCACGCGTCGATGCACGCCGCCAGGAGCTCCAGGTCGAGCCCGCCGTGGTCGGCGGGCGAGCTGCGGAGCATGTCGAGCGTGGGGCTCATGGGATCCTCCCGGACCTCGTCGTCGCACCGCGGTCGCCGACCCGGACGGGCGGATGCGGGGTGCCGGGCGTCCGTGCGCCCTGTCCTCGCCACGCTAGGGCGGTCCCGCCGGAGCGCCGCGGGGGTTGCGCCCGAGGGGCGGAGGGGTTACCGGGCGCGCGGCCCGGCGACGCCCCGACCGGCGATCCCGCTGATCGGATGTCGCCCGCCCGGGTCACCCGCGGACGCCCGGCCGTAGGCTGACGCATGGCCTCCGACACCGCACCCCGAGACCCCGCCGCGCCCCTCTACCTCGACGTCGTCGACGGCTGGTGGCGCGCCGCCAACTACCTCTCCGTGGGGCAGATCTACCTGCTCGACGACCCGCTGCTCGAGCGCCCGCTCACGCGCGACGACATCAAGCCGCGCCTCCTCGGCCACTGGGGCACGACGCCGCTGCTCAACTTCGTCTACGCGCACCTCAACCGGGTCATCATCGAGCGCGACCTCGACATGATCTACATCGCCGGCCCCGGCCACGGCGGCCCCGGCATGGTCGCGAACGCCTACCTCGACGGCACCTACTCGGAGCTCTTCTCCGCGGCGACGCCCGACCGCGACGGCATGCGCCACCTGTTCCGCCAGTTCTCGTTCCCCGGCGGCGTCCCGTCGCACGCGGCGCCGGAGACGCCCGGATCCATCAACGAGGGCGGCGAGCTCGGCTACTCGCTCGTCCACGCGTACGGCGCGGCGCTCGACAACCCCGACCTCGTCGTGTCCTGCGTGATCGGCGACGGCGAGGCGGAGACCGCGACCCTCGCCTCCAGCTGGCACCTCAACAAGTTCCTCGACCCGGAGACGGACGGCGCCGTCCTGCCGATCCTCAACCTCAACGGCTGGAAGATCGCGAACCCCACGGTGCTCGCGCGCATCCCCGAGGAGGAGCTGCTCGCCCTGTTTACGGGCTACGGCTACGCGCCGCGCATCGTCTCCGGCGGCTTCGACGGCGAGGACCACCGCGCGGTGCACGAGCGGTTCGCGATCGCGCTCGGCGACGCGCTCGACGACATCACGCGGATCCAGCTGGCCGCCCGCACCGGCGGCAGCGAGGAGCGCCCGGCCTGGCCGATGCTGATCCTCCGCACCCCGAAGGGCTGGACCGGCCCGAAGGAGGTCGACGGCAAGCAGGTCGAGGGCACGTGGCGCGCGCACCAGGTGCCGCTCTCCGGCGTCCGCGACGACGAGGACCACCTCCGCCAGCTGCAGGAGTGGCTCGAGAGCTACCGCCCCGAGGAGCTCTTCGACCGCGACGGCCGGCCGACGCCCGCGCTCCAGCCCAACCGCCCCCAGGGCGACCGGCGGATGAGCGCCAACCCGCACGCGAACGGCGGCCTGCTGCGCCGCGACCTCGCGCTGCCGCCGCTCGAGGTCAACGCGATCGACCTGAGCGACGTCCGCGGCGTCATCGCCGAGCCGACCCGCGTGCTGGGCGGCTGGCTCCGCGACGTGATCGCCCGCAACCCGCTCGACTTCCGGATCTTCGGCCCCGACGAGACCGCCAGCAACCGGCTCGACGACGTCTACGAGGTCACCGCGAAGGCGTGGCAGGGCGAGGTGCTGCCGGTGGACGAGCACCTGGCGCACCAGGGCCGGGTAATCGAGATCCTCAACGAGAACCTCACGCAGGGGCTCCTCGAGGCCTACCTGCTCACCGGGCGGCACGGGCTCTTCACCTCGTACGAGGCGTTCATCCACGTGGTCGACTCGATGTTCAACCAGTACGCGAAGTGGCTCGAGTCGAGCTCGAAGGTGGAGTGGCGCCGTCCGGTCGCGTCGTTCACGTACCTGCTCTCCTCGCACGTGTGGCGGCAGGACCACAACGGCTTCTCGCACCAGGACCCCGGCTTCCTCGACCACGTCGTGAACAAGCGGGCCGAGATCGTGCGCGTGTACCTGCCGTTCGACGCGAACTCGCTCCTCGTGACCATGGACCACTGCCTCCGCGGCACCGACCTGATCAACGTGGTCGTCGCGGGCAAGCAGCCGACCGCGAGCCTGCTGTCGCTGGAGGAGGCGCGGGCGCACGGCGCGCGCGGCGTGGGCGTCTGGGAGTGGGCGGGCACCGAGGTGCCCGGGCTCGAGCCGGACGTGGTCGTCGCCTGCGCGGGCGACATCCCGACCGTGGAGGCGATGGCGGCGGTGCAGATCCTCAAGCGGGAGATCCCGCAGCTGCGCGTGCGCTTCATCAACGTGGTCGACCTGATGCGGCTGCAGGACTCGACGCAGCACCCGCACGGCCTCGACGACGGGTCGTTCGACGCGCTCTTCACGCGCGACAAGCCCGTCGTGTTCGCGTTCCACGGCTACCCGTCGCTCATCCACCGCCTCACCTACCGGCGCACGAACCACGCCAACATCCACGTGCGCGGCTTCGTGGAGCAGGGCGGCACGACCACCCCGTTCGACATGCTGATGCTCAACGACCTCGACCGGTTCCGGCTCGTGATGGACGTGATCCGCCGCGTGCCGCACCTCGAGACCACCTATGCGGCGCTGTCGCAGCGGATGGACGACGAGCGCATCGCGCACCGCGTGCACACGCGCCAGTTCGGGGAGGACATGGCGGACGTCTCGGGTGCGCAGGGGCTGCCGTTCGCGGATCCGGACCGGCAGACGGCGATCGACAACGGGGACGACAACGCGTAGCGGCCCGGCCGCCGCGGGCGCGGCCTCCGCTAGCCGGCGGTGGTGCCCGCGGCGTCGCCCGCGTCCGCGGCGGCCGGGCCGTGGTCGAACAGGCCGATCGCGTTGCCCTCGCTGTCGCGCACGTAGGCCCAGCGGTCCGTCTCGTTCAGCATCTGGATCCCGCCCATCGCGGATCCGCCGTGCGCCTCCACCTGCGCGACCGTCTCCTCGATGGAGTCGACGGTGATCACGATGGTGGGGTGCGGCACGTCCGCGCGCTGGTGGATGTCGCCGTTGATCCCGTCGTCCGAGCCGGTGATGATCATGCCCGCGTCCTCCCCCCACGGCTCGTACCGGAAGCCGAAGACGGCGGAGTAGAACGCGCTCGCGCGCGCCATGTCGTCGGCGGGGATCTCGAAGTGCTCCACAGCGGCCATGCGCCATGGTCCTGCTGGTGGGGAAAAGCTGTCAAGGGCGGTGGGGGGAGGGAGACGCGGACGAACACCGGCATCTCCCGCGGGCATCGCGACGGTCGACGCCCGGCGCTCTGCCCCGTCCCTGCTCCTCGGCGGCGATGCGCACGCGACCGGCCGATCGGGGAGGGCCGTGCCTCCCCGCCTGTGGGAGCATGGGACGCCGGCGTGCTGGACGCGGCCTTCCCGAGGAGTGCCTGTGCTCATCCCCGCCCGCGGCCCCCGGTCGCTCGGACGTCGATCCCGCCTGCTGCTGACCGGCTCGGCGCTCGCCGTCGCCCTGGTGCTGTCCGTCGTGGCCCCGCCCGCCGACGGCGCGGTCGCCGCGGCCCGGACCGCAGGGTCCGCGAGCGCACCCGTCTCGATCACGGCGGCGTCCGGGACGGCGGTCCCCTTCCTCCTGGCTCCGACCCCCACCATCACCGGCGCGGCGCTCCTGGGTCAGACGCTGACGGCCGTGCCCGGCACGTGGAAGCCCGCGGGAACCGCGCTCGCATACCAGTGGTTCGCGGACGACACGGCGATCCCGCAGGCGACGCGCAAGGCGTACACCGTGGTCGCGACGGACGTCAGCCGCGTGCTCACCGTGCGCGTCATCGCGAGCCGCGCGGGCAGCGCCACGACGGAGCGCCGCAGCCGGCCGACCGCGCCGGTCGCGCTCCCGCCGTTCCGGACGGCGCCGGTGCCGACGATCACCGGGCTCACCGTCATCGGCTCGACGCTCACCGCGAAGCCGGGTGGTTGGAACCCGAACCCCGTGCTCGGCTACTCGTGGACGCGGGACGGGGTCCTCATCGGCGGCGCGACCGCGGCGACCTACCGCCTGACCGCGGAGGACGCGGAATCGCGCGTCGCCGTCTCCGTCAGCGGCACCCGGACCGGCGTCCAGACGCAGTCCCGGACGAGCCTCCCCACCGAGGTCGTGGACGCCGCTCCGGTGCCGACGCCCGTGCCGACGCCGATCCCGGAGCCGAGCGGGGAGCCCACCGTCCCGCCCGCGCCCGCGCCCGCGCCGGAGCCGGAGCCGGCCCCCACGGCTCCCGCGCCGGAGACGCCGGCCGCGCCCACGACCGTCGCCCCCCGCATCATCGGGCAGGTCGTGGTGGGCAGCACCGTGCGCGCCGTGACCGGCACGTGGGCCCCGACCCCGACGCGCTTCCAGTACCGCTGGTTCCTCGACGGCGAGGCCCAGGCCGGGGAGACCGGCCCCACGCTCACGCTCCGCGAGGGCGCCCTCGGCACGAGGATCACCGTGGCCGTCACCGGCTCGTGGCCGGACCGTCCCGACATACCGCGCTCGACGTCCGGGTCCACCGGGCCGGTGACCGCGCCCGTCGGAGTCGCGGACGGCGTCGGCCACGACGTCGTCGTGATCATCGGGCAGTCCAACGCGCAGGGCGGCGGTCTCGGGTACGACCCCGCCGTCGACGTCCCCGTCGAGGGCCTCGACCAGCTCGTCGGCACCGTCGATGACCCGGACTGGGGCCGGGTCGTCCCCGCCGACGACAGCCTCAAGCACGTGACCACCTGGACGTCCGAGGCGCAGCCGAAGCTGGTCGGCCCCGGCATGACCTTCGGGCGCGCGCTGCGCGCGGACGCCGCTCCGGGCCGCCGGGTCCTCCTCGTCCCGGCCGCCCAGGGCGGCACCGGGCTCACCCGGGTCGACGCGGCCCAGAGGTACACCTGGGATCCAACGCCCGAGCCCGGATCCGCGGAGGAGGGCCTCGTGAACCTGTACGCGAACGCGACCACGCAGATCGACAACGCCCTGGCGCTCGACCCGGACAACCGGCTCGTCGCCATCCTCTGGGCGCAGGGCGAGTCCGACGCGCGCTCCATCGAGACCGCCGTCGACGCCGCGGGACGGGTCGCGGCGAAGGAGGAGTACGCCGACCGCCTGCTCGAGCTCGAGACCGGGTTGACGTCCCGGTACGGCGTCGTGCCGTTCCTGGTGGGCGCGATGGTCCCCGAGTGGACCGAGCTGCGCACGGCGCGGCAGGACATCGACGCCGTCCACCGCGGGCTCGCCGAGCTGCGGCCGGAGGTCGCGTACGTGCCCGGGGTCCGGGGCAGCGCCAACGAGGGCGAGGAGCACATCCACTACGACGCCGCCGGCGCGCGGGCCATGGGCCAGGCCGCCTACGCGGCGTTCCTCCTGAAGACGGGACGCTGAGGCGCGAGCGGCGGGTCGACGCCGTCCGCCGCGCGTACGTTCGAGGGGAGCCGCCACCCGGGCGGCGGGAACGCGAGGACACCATGCTCGGAGAGCACCCCGTCGGCGTCGTCCTGCTCACGCAGGACATGGCCGCATCACGCCGCTTCTACGCCGAGGCGCTCGGCCTGGAGGTCGCCGAGGAGTCCGAGTCGGCGATCACCTACCGGTCCGGCGGCACCGACCTCACGGTCACGACCAGCACGATCGGCTCGAAGGACGAGCAGACGAAGGCGTCGTGGAAGGTCCAGGACCTGCGCGCCGAGCTCGACCAGCTCGCCGAGCGCGGCGTGTCCCCGGAGGACTACGACACCGACGAGCTGCGGACAGTGGACGGCATCGCCGACCACGCCGGCATGTGGGCGGCGTGGATCACCGACCCCGACGGCAACTCGCTCGGCATCGAGCAGCCGAAGTAGCGCGCGCGGGCGCCGGGCACGGCTCGCGGCCGGCGTCCGCGGGGGTCTCCCGTACGGTGGGACGACCGTCCGCCGGACGGGATCCGACACCCCTCCGGAGGACCGCATGGCCGCATCCACCCGCCTCCTGGCGCCCCGCATCAGCGACCCGCGGCTGGACGACCTCGGCGACGGCGACCCGTCCGACCTCGACGCGCACGCGTCGTTCGAGCGGCTGCGCTTCGCCGACGCGGACCTCAGCGATGCGGACCTCGTCGACATCGGGTTCGAGGAGTGCGCGCTCGAGCGCATCCGCCTGCACGAGGCCGACCTCACGGCCGCGAGCCTCGTCGACGTGCTCGCCTCCCGCCTCGACGCGCCCGTGCTGAAGGCGCCCCGGATGCGGATGCGCGACGTGCGCCTCGAGGGCTCGCGGGTCGGATCCGCTGAGCTCTACGACTCCTCGCTCTCGTCGGTGCACATCACCGACTGCCGCCTCGGCTTCGTGAACCTGCGCGGCTCGAAGATCACCGACCTGCTGATCACCGACTGCGCCGTCGAGGAGCTGGACCTCCGCGGCACGTCCGGCATGCGCATCGCCTTCGCGCGCACCACCATCGGCACGCTCGACCTCGCCGACTCGAGCCTCACCCACCTCGACCTGCGCGGCGCCGAGATCCACGACCTCGACACCCCCGACGGCCTCCGCGGCGCCGTGCTCGACTCGAACCAGCTCACGGCGCTCGGCCCCGTCTTCGCCCGCCACTTCCGCGTGCGCGTCGAGGACTGAGCCGGCGGACCCCTGCTACGCCGTGGGCGGGATCGGCAGCTTGAACCCGACGTGCGAGCGCGCGTAACCGAGCCGCTCGTAGAACCGGTGCGCGTCGACACGTGCGGCATCGGACGTGAGCTGCACGAGCCCGGCGCCGAGGGCGGGTGCTGCCTCATCGGCGACCCACCGCACCATGGCGCCGCCGATGCCGGAGTACCGCAGGTCGCTCCGTACGCGCACGGCCTCCACCTGGAGGCGCGAGGCGCCTCGGCGGGCCATGCCGGGGATGAGCGTCAGCTGCATCGTGCCGACGTGGGCGCCGTCGGCTGAGGTGGCGACGAGCAGCTCGTTCCCGGGATCGGCGACGATGCGCCCGAGCGCGTCACGGTACCGGTCCGCATCGTCCGGATCCGCCCGGTCGCCCCGCGAGGCGCTGATCGGATCGTCGGCGAGCAGGTGCGTGAGGGGCCCGAGGTCACTGAGGCCCGCGCGGCGGAGGACGACGCCCGCGATGCGGGTCGCGAGCGGGACGGGGAGGGCGAGAGCATCGAGCACGTCACCCATCCTCGCGCCCCGCGCGCGCGACGACGCGCCGCCGGTCGGGGATTGGGTCCCCGACCGACGGCGCGTCGTGGTCGTGCGAGCGGTGGTGCCGGTGGTCCGGTCAGGCCGCTTCGGCGGACGCCGGGCGGGCGACGCAGCCGTCGGATCCGCCGACGGAGTCGGTGCCGGGGCCCGTAGTGGGTCCGTCCGCCGAGCCCTGCTCCCCGCCCGCGTTGAGGCGGGCGAGGTACCCGGCGAACGCGTCGAGGTCGGCGCGCGTCCAGCCGCCGAGTCCGCGGATGAGGCGGCTCCCGCCCTGGACGTCATCGGCCTCGATGCCCGCGCGGCCGGCCTCGGTGAGGGCGAGCACCCGCACCCGGCCGTCCTGCGCGTCGGCGCCGACCTCCACGAGGCCCAGCTCCTGGAGCTGACGCACCTGGCGGCTGACGACGCTGCGGTCGACGCCGAGCTGGTCGGCGACGGCGCTCGCGTGGGCACTGCCGCAGCGCCGGATCACCCGGAGCATCTTGTAGCCGATGGGCGCGAGGTCCGGGTGGATCCGGGCGGCGGCCTCGCGGCTCGTCGCCCGGATCCGCGCGGCGAGGGCGGTCATCTGCTCCTCGACCTCAGCGATGCCGGCGGCGATCCCCGGGGCGACGCCCGCGGCGTCCTGCGCGGCGTCGCCCCCGGCGGAGCGGTCCTCGTCCGTCATCGGCGGGAGTCGGCCCCGGCGTCCTCGGACTCGGGGAGCCGGATGGAGCCGGTCGGGTTCGCCTCGCCGGCCGGGGTGAGCGCGACGGCTCCGGCGGAGGCGCCGATGAGCGCGTCCTCGGCGTCCGTGCGGCGCACGTCCTGGCCGTCCGCCTGCGCGGCCGTGTCGCTCTTCAGCTGCACGGCGTTCTTGCTGCCGAGCTGCGCGTTGGGCAGGAAGATCACCGCGAGGAGGGACACGATCGCGAGCGGCACGCTGTAGAGGAACACGTCGCCGATCCCGATGCCGTAGGCGCTCTCGACGACGGTCCGGACCGCGGGGGTGAGCTGCGAGACCTGCGGGATGACGCCCGAGCCGAGCGCCTGCGCGGCGATGGCCTGGTCGGCCGGGGCGAGGGCGCGGATCCCGGCGGTGATCTCCGACGCGATGATCGTGCCGAGGATCGAGCCGAGCACGGAGACGCCGACGGTGCCGCCGAGGCTGCGGAAGAACGTGACGGCGCTGGTGGCGACGCCGAGGTTCTTCACCTCGATGGAGTTCTGCACGACGAGGACGAGGTTCTGCATCAGCATGCCGAGGCCCGCGCCGAGCACGAACATGTAGATGCCGACCAGCACGAAGTCGGTGTCGTAGCGGAGCGTGGAGAGCAGGGCCGTGCCGGCGACGACGAGGACGGCGCCCGCGATCATGATCGCCTTCCACTTGCCGCGACGGCTGATGAGGCTGCCGAAGACGGTGGACGCGATGAGGAGGCCCGCCATCAGCGGGATCGTGAGGAGGCCGGACTGCGTCGGCGTGGCGCCGCGCGACAGCTGCATGTACTGGGCGAGGAAGACCGAGGTGCCGAACAGCGAGATGCCGACCGCGAGGCTCGCGAGCACCGCGAGCGTGAAGGTGCGGTTGCGGAACATGGTGAGCGGGATGATCGGCTCGGAGACGCGGAGCTCGGTGACCACCGCGGCGATCAGCAGCACGACGGCGCCGGCGGCCATGAGGTACGAGGTGGCCGAGGCCCACTCGAACGCGTTGCCGGCCTGCGAGACCCAGATGAGCAGGAGTGAGACTCCCGAGGCGATGAAGACCGCGCCGAGGTAGTCGACGTGCACCGTGCGCTTCGGGTGCGACGGCAGGTGGAGGGTGACCTGCAGCAGGATGATCGCGATGATGGCGATCGGCAGCGCGATGAAGAAGTTCCAGCGCCAGCCGAACGCGTCCGTCACGACGCCGCCGAGGAGCGGGCCGCCGACGGTGCCGACGGCCATGACGGCGCCGAAGAGGCCGGCGTACCGGCCTCGGTCACGCGGGCTGATGATGTCGGCCATGATGATCTGGCTCAGCGCGGCGAGTCCGCCGGCGCCGAGGCCCTGGAGCACGCGGAAGGCGATGAGCGTCTCGGTGTTCTGCGAGAAGCCGGCGAGCGCGGAGCCCAGCACGAAGATCGCGAGCGCGAGCTGGATGAGCAGCTTGCGGTTGAAGAGGTCGGCGAACTTGCCCCAGAGCGGCGTGCTCACGGTGGTGGCGAGGAGCGTCGCGGTGACGACCCAGGTGTAGCCGGACTGGTCGCCCTTGAGGTCGCTGATGATGATCGGCAGCGACGTCGAGACGACGGTGCCGGCGAGGATCGAGACGAACATGCCGAGGAGGAGGCCCGAGAGGGACTCGAGGACCTGGCGCTTCGACATGGATCCGTCGGGGGAGACGGTGCGGCGGGGGGCCTTCGCGGGTGACGCGGCGGCCGGGTGGTGCTGGGACATGATCCTCCGGGTAGTTGACTACGAGCAACCATATGACTGTGGTGGACTGTTGTCAACTATCTCGGACCCGGGGATCCGCCCCGACCACTGAGGCCGCGCCGTCGGCGGGAGTAGACCGGAAGGGTGCGCCGGTCGGACGACCGGCCCCGATGCGAGGAGGAAACCCATGGTCGATTCGGTGGCGACGGTCTGGCTGCCCGTGCAGGACATGGAGCGCGCTGTCGCGTTCTACCGCGACACCCTCGAGCTCACGGTGCGGAGCCAGAGCGAGGACTGGAGCGAGATCGACGCGGACGGCCTGATGATCGGGCTGAACGCGCGCGAGGAGACGGGCGGCTCGAAGGGGGGCGGAGCGGTCATCTCGTTCACGCCCGAGGGGTCCATCGAGGACGAGCTCGAGCGGCTCCGCGGGCGCGGCGCCGAGATCACGGGCGAGGTCAGCGACCACGAGTGGGGCCGGATCCTGCCGTTCCAGGACAGCGAGGGCAACGACCTGCAGCTGTACACGCCGCCCGTCGGCGCCTGAGCGGCGGCCGCCGAGCGGTCGGCGGCCGGGCCGTCAGACGAGGGGCTCGAGGTCGACGTGCACGTCACCGCCGACCTCGAGCCCCTGCGCGTCGCGCACCGCGCGCTTGATCGGCAGGACCCAGGTCCCGTCCCCCTGCGGGAAGACGGAGGTGCGCCAGGTCGTGGTGCCGACGCGGACGCGCACGGGCACGGATCCGAAGCCGCGCCGGCCGGCCTCGCCGAGCTCGCGCAGCATGCCGCCGAGCTCCACGGGCACGGTCACCAGCGTCATGAACTCGCGTCGCGCCTCCCAGACCCAGAGCGGCGCGGTGAAGTCGAGCGGGAGGTCGTCGTGCATCCTCCGACCCTACGGGCGACCGCTCACCATCCGGCGCGGTCGGCGATGAGCGCCGCGACCTCCGCCGCCGTGCGCGACGTGGTGTCGACCGTCACGCCGCCGAGGTCGGCGCCCGCGAGGACGGCCGCGAGCTGCGGTGCGCGGGCCCGGTGCCAGGCGAGGCCCGAGGGATCTTCGGCGTGGCGGGAGCGGAGGCGGGCCTCCACGGCGTCGGCGTCGACGGTGAGCCGCACGAGCAGCAGGTCGCGGGCGCCGAGGGCGTCGGCGTAGCGCGGGACGTCGTCGGCGTGCTCCACGACGGCGGCGACGACGATCACCTCGGCGCCCGCCGACCGGTAGTTGCGGGACATGTCGCGGAGGTTCGCGAGCTCGAGCGCCTGCTGGAACGGGTCGGCGGGCGGTGCCGGGTGCAGGAGGCGGATCGCGTCCGCGTCGACGAGGGCATGGCGCCTGCCGCGCTCACCGAGGAGCGCGCCGAGCGCGTGCATCGTGGTCGTCTTGCCCGCGCCGACCGTGCCGGTGAGGAGCACGGCGTCGGTCATCCGCCCACCGTATCCGCGGTGCGACCCCTACGGGCGGGTCTCGTCGCGCACGTCGGTGTCCGCGGCCAGCGGGTCGAAGGCCGGGGCGTCGGCACCGCGGCGGCGGCGCTCCTGCACGCCGCGGTAGGTGCGGAACGCGAGCACCAGGAAGTACGCGCCCGCGGCGACGAGCCCGAGCACCTGGATCCACGCGGGCAGCCAGGCGAGGCGCCCGGACCCGGTCCCGGCGGAGAGGTCGTCCGCCGTGACCAGCATGGCGATCCCGAAGGCGAGGAACACCAGGCCGAAGGCGGCGGTGCCGATCGCGCGCGGCATCGTCGGCACCTGCGGCTCGCGGTCGGCCCGCTCCCGCGCCTTCCTCTGCACGAGGACGCGGACGGCGACGACCGTCGCGATGACGACGATGCCGATGAGGAGGAAGGGGAGGTCCATGCCTCCCACGCTAGGGATCGGCGGCGCGGACGCGCGGAGCGGCATGCCCCCAGGACGAGGCTGATGGGACACTGATCCCATGCCGAGGACAGGGGGGAGCGCCGGCCGCGCCCGTCGTCCCGGATCCGTCCGCGGCCGTGCCGTCCCGCTCGCGGACGCCGCCGGCCTCGCGGTCCTCGCGGTCCTCGCCGCGTTCGACCTGCTCGTGGTCCACTTCCGCTGGCCGGCGCTCGCGTTCGCCGCCGTGGCCGTGCTCGCGGTCCTCGCGCACCGGCACCGCGTGCCCGCGTGGATCACCGTCGCCGCGTCCCTGCTCCTCACCGCGGTCCTCGCCGTGATCCGGCCGGACAGCATGGGCTCGTTCGGCCTCGTGGAGCTGGCCGCGCTCCTGATCCTCCTCATCACCGTCGTCCGCGAGGCCGACGGCCCTCGCCGCGCGCGGTCGGTCGCCGCGGTGGCGGCGGCGGTCCTCGCGCTCCCCGCGCGGGTGCCGAGCCCGGACGCCGTCGTCTACGTGATCGTCCTCGCGCTCGCCGTCGTCAGCTGCATCGCGGTCGGCGGATCCCTGCGCACCGGCGACCGGGCGGCCGAGGCCCGCGTCGAGGTCGCCCGCCGCGGCGAGCGCGAGGCCATCGCCCGCGAGCTGCACGATGTGGTCGCGCACCACGTCACCGGGATCGTGGTGGTGGCGCAGGCCGCGCGCGCGACGTCCCCGCTCGACGTGGAGCGGGCCGCGCGCATGCTCGCGGACATCGAGGGCGCGGGCGAGCGTGCCCTCGAGGCCATGCAGCAGCTGGTGGGGGTGCTGCGGGCGGACGGCGGCGGATCCGCGCCGGTCGCGCCCGTCGCCGCGCTCGCCGACCTGCCCGCGCTGGTCGAGCGGTTCCGCGCCGCCGTGCCCGCGGCGGTGGACGCGCGCCTGCCCGAGGCCGCGGATCCGGCTGCCCGCGCCGTGGCCGACGAGGTGCAGGCGAGCGTCTACCGGATCGTGCAGGAGGGCCTGACGAACGTGCGCCGGCACGCTCCGGCCGCGCGGACCGTCGTGGTCGACGTGGCGCTCGCCGACGGCCGGGTGCGTGTGGAGGTCCGCGACGACGGCGGCGCCGGCGACCGCGATCTCGACGGCGGTTTCGGCGTGATCGGGATGGCCGAGCGGGCGCGCGCCCTCGGCGGCACGCTGCACGCGGGCCCGGACGGCGCGGGCTGGTCCGTGCGCGCGGACCTCCCGGCGGGGCGGCCATGACGATCCGGGTGGTGATCGCCGACGACCAGGCGATGGTGCGCGCGGGCTTCCGCATGATCCTCGACGCGCAGGACGGCATCGAGGTCGTCGCGGAGGCGGCCGACGGGGTGGAGGCGCTCGACGCCGTGCGCCGGCTCCGGCCCGACGTGGCGCTCCTCGACATCCGGATGCCGCGGATGGACGGGCTCGCCGTGGCCCGGGCGCTCGCCGACGACGCCGTGCAGGTCGTCGTCGTGACGACCTTCGACCTCGACGAGTACGTGCACCAGGCGCTGCAGCACGGCGCCGCCGGGTTCCTGCTGAAGACCGCGGGGCCTGCCCTCCTCGTGGAGGCGGTGCGCGCGGCCGCGGGCGGGGAGTCGCTCATCAGCCCGTCGGTCACGGTCCGGCTGCTGGCCGAGCTGGCGGCCGCGGGCGGATCCGGCGCGACCCGGCAGGAGGACGCCCGGCAGGCCGCGACCCGGCTCACGGCCCGCGAGCTCGACGTGGCGCGCCTCGTCGCGCGCGGGGCGACCAACGCGGAGATCGCGCAGGAGCTGTTCCTGTCGCTCGGCACCGTGAAGGCGCACCTCGCCGGGATCCAGGCACGGCTCGACGCGCGGAACCGCGTCGAGATCGCGGCGTGGATGTGGGCGCGCGGGCTCATGGCCGATCGGCCGTGATCCGCCCCTGATCGCGGCCGATCGGCCGATGCCCGGGCGGCCGCGCCCCGGGATCGTGGGGGGACATGACCGAGAACCCCGCTCCGCCGCCCGCGCCCGTCGCGCCGCCCACCCCCGCCGCGCCTGCCACCCCCGCCGCGCCTGCCGCCCGCATCGACGCCCTCGACGTGATCCGGGGCGTCGCGCTGTGCGGCATCCTCCTCGTCAACATCGGGCCGCTCGTGCACTTCGGCTACGAGACGGACCACCTGCCCGCGAACCTCGGCGACGCGAGCGGCTGGCTCCAGCTCCTCGTGCAGCAGCGCTTCTTCCCGATCTTCTCGCTGCTGTTCGGGATCGGCTTCTCGCTGTTCCTCGCCTCGGCCGCCCGCCGCCACCCGCGACCGCGCCTGCTGCTCCTCCGCCGGCTCCTCGTGCTGCTGCCCCTCGGGATCCTGCACCAGCTGGTGCACCCCGGCGAGGCGCTCCTCTTCTACGCGGTCTGCGGCCTCCTGATCCTGCTGCCGTCGTCGTCCCTGCCGCGCGGGGTGGTGGCCGGGCTCGCCGCGGTGCTGATCCCCGCGGCGCTGGTGGTCACGGGCGGCGGCATCCCGCTCATCCCCGGCCTCTTCCTCCTCGGCTCGGCGCTCGTGCGGTACGGCGTGGTGGCGCGCTTCCCGACCGCGGTGCGCGGCCCGGCGATCCTGTTCGCGCTCTTCGCCGCCGCGAGCGCCGTCTCGATCGCGTGGCAGCTGCAGGACCTCCCCGCGTCCGGCTTCAGCACCTCGTCCGCCGTCGCGGGCGCCGCGCTCGCGGGCGCCTACGTGACCGGTCTGCTCCTCCTCCTGCGCACACCCGTGGCCCCCGCCCTCCGCGCCGTCTTCGCGCCGCTCGGACGCACGGCGCTCTCCGGGTACGTGCTCGCCACCCCCGTCATGATCGCGATCGGCGCCCTCCTCGACCTGCCGCACAGCGGCTCGTGGGGCCTCCTGCTCGGCGCGGCCGTCGTCGTCCTCGCGGGGCAGTGGATCCTCACGGTCCTCTGGCTGCGCGCCTTCCGCCAGGGTCCGCTCGAGTGGCTGTGGCGCTGCGCGACCTGGGGCCGGTGGCTGCCGCTGCGGCGTGAGCGCGGCGGATCCGTCGCGCAGCCGACCGTCGTGGTTGCCGCCGCCGACCGCTGACGCTCAGCCGCTGATCGTGAGCAGGTCGGCCTCGAACGACGACGTCGACTCGGCGACGATCGCGAACGCGGCGTCGCCCGCGCGCACCGTCACCACGGACATGCCGGCCCACACCCGGTGCGGCTCCGCCGTGGTGGACGTGATGGCGTGCCGGAGGATCCGCAGGCGGTCGAGCGAGAGCGTGGGCGTGCTCCTGCCCATCACCTGGTCGCGGCGCGTGATCACCAGCAGCTCGCGCGGCGTGCAGGCCGCGACGGCGCCCGCGAGGCTCATGGGGCGGAGGCTGCGGATCGCCCCGATCAGGCCGGCGGCGGTCCGCCGGAGCGGGGTGCGGGGACGGGACGACAGGAAGCGCAGCTCCGCGTCCCCCGCGGACAGCCGCCAGTACTCGGACGCGACGCCGGCCTCCTCGACGCCGACCTCCACGCGCGGCGCGTAGGGCGAGCCCGCCGGCGTCGCGGGCGGCAGGGGGCAGCCGGCGGCGCTCGCGAGGCCCACGAGCAGCTCGACCAGGTGGGCCACCACGTCCGCCGACGCGCCGTTGTAGGGCACGGGCACGGCCGTGCCGTCGACGGTGTGCAAGGTGAGCAGCCCGTCGAGGAGGTCGACCCGGTCGCGCACGGCGACGAGGTCGGCGAACGGGAGGCGCTGCGTCGTGAACCCGTCGCCCGCGCGCGTCAGCACCTCGATCCCCTCGTCGCCCACGACGAGGAGGCGCTCGTACAGGTCCATGGTCGGATCCGTGTCCCGGCGCGCGATGTCCCGCGGCACCTTGAGCACGAGGCGCGCGCCGAAGGGGTCGACCCCGTGCGGCCGGAAGAGCCGGGGGACCTCGTCGTGGACGCGGACGATCTGGATCCAGGGCCCGAAGGCGTCGTGCTCGGCGGTTCTGGCGGGCGGGGTCACGCAGCGAACGTACCCCGGCGGACTCCGCGGACCGAGGGGAGGGGCGTGCCCTCTCCGGGGCGGCCGCCGTGCGCTGCGGCGGCCGCGGGGCGTCTCAGCCCTCGATGAGGTCGCGCTCCGGCGGCACGGCCGTCCACAGCTCGACGACCCGGCGGCCGAGCGCCCTCTCGAGGCCGCCGAGCGCCTTCACCACGAAGATCGTCGTGCGGGCGGGGGAGCCGGCCTTGGAGAAGCCCCGGTCGACCGCGCGCACCCACGTCTCGGCGGCGACCTTCGCGGTCGAGTAGTTCGCGCCGCCCGGGTAGGGGCGCTGCACGGCCGTGGAGGAGACGATGGCGAGGCGGCCCGCCTCCGACGCCTGCAGGTCGGCGTCGAAGGCGCGCGTGGTGTTGCGGAGCGTGGTGACGAGCCGCTCGTGCAGGAAGTCCCAGTCATCGTCCGTCTGACCGGCGAGGCCGTTGCCGCCGCGCCAGCCGCCGACCAGGTGGATGAGGCCGTCGACGCCGCCGAGGTCGGCGCGGATCCGGGCGGCCAGCTCGACGACGGCCGCGTGGTCGGCGAGGTCGCACACCTCGCGGCGGGACGCGTCGACGGCCTCGAGCCGCCCCGCGTCCGTGCCGACCGCGACGACGCGCGCGCCGGCCGCCGTCAGCTCGGAGCACACGGCGCGGCCCGCGGCGCTCGAGGCGCCCGCGACCACGACCACACGGCCGTCGACGCTCACGCGGCCTGCCCCGTGATCCCCGCGGTCGACCCGATCACGTCCCGCATCTTCCTCTCGAGCGCCTCGAAGAACATGCTCAGCGGGAACTCGTCGTCCAGCACGAGGTCGGTGAGGCCCTTGGGCGGCCCGTCGAGCGGCAGCGCGTCCGGCCCCTTCGCCCACACGGACGCGGGGTGCGGGGTCACCGTCTCGGTGACCATCGCGTACGCAGCCAGCCAGTGCGCGGTCTTCGGCCGGTCGATGGAGCGCCAGTAGAGGTCGTTCACCCGGTCGGCGAGGGCCACCACCACGTCGGCGACGTCGTCCCAGTCGATGGTGAGGCGCGTGTCGGTCCAGTGCAGGACGTGGTGCTGGTGCAGCCACGCGAACAGCAGCTGGCCGCCGAGGCCGTCGTAGTTCCGGACGCGGGATCCGGTGATGGCGAAGCGGAAGATCCGGTCGAAGATGACCGCGTGCTGCACCATGCCGGCGCGCTCCAGGAGGGCGTCGTCGGCGGCGGTGCGCTCGGCGGGATCCAGCGCGGCGAGGCGGCGCTGGATGGCGACGGCCTCGCGGAACGCGGTGAGGTCGCACCGCAGCTCCTCGATGGAGTAGAGGAAGAACGGCATCCGCTGCTTGATCATGAACGGGTCGAACGGCAGGTCGCCGCGCATGTGGGTGCGGTCGTGGATGAGGTCCCACATCACGAAGGTCTCCTCCGCGAGCCGCTGGTCGTCCAGCAGGCGGCGCGCGTCCTCCGGCAGCTCCAGCTTGGTGACCTCGGCGGCGTGGCGCACCACGCGGCGGAAGCGGGCGGCCTCGCGGTCGGCGAAGATCGCGCCCCAGGTGAAGGTCGGGACCTCGCGCATGGCGACGGTCTCGGGGAACAGCACCGCGGAGTTCGTGTCGTAGCCGGGCGTGAAGTCGACGAAGCGGATGGGGACGAACAGCGCGTTGCCGTAGTCGCCCGCCTCCAGATCCGCCACGAACTCCGGCCACACGACCTCGATGAGCACGGCCTCGACGAGCCGGCTCGCGCTGCCGTTCTGCGTCGTCATCGGGAAGACGACGAGGTGCCGGATCCCGTCGACGCGATCGCGCTGCGGCTGGAACGCGGTGAGCGAGTCGAGGAAGTCGGGGACGCCGAGACCGGCGTCGACCCAGCGGGAGAGGTCCCCGTCGAGTGCGGCGAGGTAGGCGGCGTCGTGCGGGAAGAGCGGGGCGAGCGCGCGGACGGAGTCGCGGATCTCCGTGATGCGCCGGGCGGCCTCCGCGTGGTCGGCGGGGTCCGGGACCGAGCCGTCCTTCGCCTGCATCGGCTGGAGCGCGACGGCGGCGGCCTTGAGGGCGAGCCAGGCGGGGGAGGAGGCGACGGTGCGCACGTCCTCGACGACCTCGGGCTCACCGATGACGGCTGCTGCGGCGGGTGCGGCGCTGGACATGGATCGACCTCCGATCGTGCGGGTGGCGTGCGGTTCCTCCACCGTAACGGCGGGATCGGCGCGGGATGTTGCCCGTCGAGCGGGTTCGGCGCGTGGATCCGGCCGGCGGCGCAGCTTCCGTGCGTGGATGACCGTCGGGTCAGTCGATGTCATCCCACGGCACGGGCGTCGTCGTCCCCGCCTCGTGATCCCGCCGGAGGATCCCGTAGCCGACCGAGTCGTGCGGCGCCGCGCCCGCGACGGGCCAGCCGTCGCGGTAGTGCGCCTCCTTCACGAAGCCCGCCGCGAGGAGCGTCCGCCGCATGGCCCGGTTGTCGTCGCGGGTCTGCCCCTCGAAGCGCGTCGCCTCCGGGTACGTCCGGAACACGTGGGCCGTCAGCGCCCGCAGCACGTGCACGCCGAGACCCCGGCCGCGGGACGCCTCGGCGAGGCGGAGGTCGAACATGATCCCCGGATCCTGGATGTCGTCGAGCACGACGAGGCCCACGCGCCCGGCTCCCGCGACGTCGACCCACAGCGCCTCGTGCTCCGGCGCCTGGAAGTCGCCGCCGGCGAGGCGCCGGTCGACGTCCGCGGCGGTCGGCCGCGGCGTCATGTGGAACGGGAACGCGTTCGCGGTGAGGAACGCGCGCAGGTCGTCGGCCTCCGCGGCCACGTCGACCGGGACGAGCCGCACCCCGGGATCCGCCGTCACCACGGCGGGCCCGCACAGGTCGAGCTCGCCGTCCCGGGGCGCGGGGAGGCGGCCGGGCCGGATCATGGCGGGCTCGTAGTCGAGGACCACGCGCTCGCCGCCCTGCTCGGTCCAGGTCGTGCCCGCGAAGGGGACGAAGCCCACGCTGGCGTAGAACGGCACCCGGGCGGGGGCGCAGATCAGCATCGTGAGGTCGGGCCCGCGCGCGTCGATCGCCTCGAGGGCCTGCTCGAGGGCGGCGCGCGCGTAGCCCCGACGGCGGAGGTCGGGCCAGGTCGCGACGCCGCCGATCCCGGCGAGCCGCACGGGCGCGCCGTCGAGCGTGCCGTCCCGGTGCACGATCCCGACCATCGCCGCCACGCGCCCGTCGGGGTCGCGCGCGATGGCGGTCTCGTCGGCCGCGGCCCAGGCCATGTCGCCGGCCGGGTCCCCGGGCTCCGGCGGGAAGGCGGCGTCGGCGAGGGCGACGGTCGCGGCGCGATCGTCGGGGGAGAGGTCGGCGGAGGGGTGCAGCTCGGTGGTCACGGGATCCTCGCGGTCGGGCGGGCCTCGTCGCCCGCCCTCCTCATTCTCCACGGGGCGGGGTGGACAGCGGTCGAACCCGCCCGCCTTCCCTTTCCGGGGAACGCGTGACGTCGTAGCTAATGGTGCTAGCTTGTAGCTAACGCGGTAAGCCACCGCGACGATCCGCACCGGGAGGCGCACATGACCGAGTACCTGACCGTCGACGGCGGCACCCTCGCCTACGAGCTGAGCGGCAGCACCGGCCCGCTCCTCGTCCTCGCCCACGGCATGGGCGACAGCCGGGAGGCGTACCGGTTCCTCACGCCCCTCCTGGTCGAGGCCGGCTACCGGGTCGCCGCGGTGGACCTGCGCGGCCACGGGGAGTCCAGCGTCGGATGGGCCGGCCACAGCCGCACCGACCTCGCCGGCGACCTCATCCGGCTCGTCGAGCACCTGGGCGGCCCCGCGGTCCTGGTCGGCCACTCCATCGCCGGCGGCGCCGTGACCATCGCCGCCGCGACAGCCCCGCACCTCGTCACCGCCGTCGTCGAGCTGGCGCCGTTCACCCGGAAGCAGTCGCTCTCCCTCGGCGACCTGCGGAGCCCGGCCTTCCGCCGGGGCATGCGCCACCTCCTGGGCACGACCCTGCTGAGCAGCTCGCGGCAGTGGCTGCGGTACCTCGACGTCGCCTATCCCGGCGTCCGGCCCGCCGACCACGCCGCCCGCCTCGAGCGGATCCGCGCGATGCTGGCCGAGCCCGGACGGATGGCGGCGCTCCGGGCCATGGGCTCGGGCACCCCGGCGGACGCCGGTGCGCAGCTGGCCAACGTCCGCTGCCCGGTCCTCGTGGTGCAGGGCGGCGCGGACTGCGACTGGGCCGACCCGCGGGCCGAGGGCGAGGCGATCGTGGCCGCCCTGCCCGCCGGTCTCGGTCGCCTGGAGGTCGTCGAGGGCGCCGGGCACTACCCGCACACGCAGTACCCTGCCGAGGTGGCGACCGCGATGACGACCTTCCTGGCGGGCGCGCGTGCCTAGGGCCGGCCTCGACACGGCCTCGGTCGTCGCCGCCGGCGCCGACCTCGCCGACGAGATCGGCCTCGCCGAGCTGACCATGGGCCGGCTGGCCGAGCGGGTCGGCGTCCGCACCCCCTCCCTCTACAAGCACGTCGCCGGCCAGGACGACCTGACCCGGCGCATCGCCGCCCGCGCCCTCGACGAGGCCGCGGACGCGATCGGCGCCGCCATCCAGGGGCGCGCGGGCCGCGACGCCCTGCGGGCCGCCGCTCGCGCGCTCCGCGCGTTCGTCCTCGCCCACCCGGGCCGGTACGCCGCCACCGTCGGCGTCGAGGTCACGGGCCCCGAGGATCCGATCGCCGTCGCGTCGGCGCGCGGACTCGAGCCCTTCGTCGCGGTGCTCCGCGGCTACGACCTGCCGGAGGCCGACGCCACCCACGCGCTGCGGGCGCTCCGCAGCATCTTCCACGGCTTCGCCACCATCGAGGCCGGCGGCGGCTTCCAGTGGGGCACCGCCACGGACGAGAGCTTCGACTGGCTCATCGACATGGTCGACCTCGGCCTGCGCGCGAAGCCGGGGGCGTAGCGCCGCTCCCGCTCCCGCCCGCCGCATGCGGCCTGCGCGTCACCGGGGTCGGCGGCCAGCCGCGGGGCGGACCTGGAAGGCCACGAAGGCGCTCGCGGCGAACAGGGCGCCGAGGGTGATCGGGACCCACGCGGCGATCGCGGGATCCGTGCCGAGGGCGGACGGGATGATCAGGATCAGGGCGGCACCTGATGCGACCATGAGGATGAACGAGGCGAGGAATCGCCCCATGGTGCGTCTCATCGCGGCGCCGCCTCAGTTGAAGCAGCCCATGACCGCTGCGATCGAGGCGCCGCCCACGACGGCGAACCCCCCGATGCAGGCGGCGCAGACGACTGCCGTCGGCGGCGTGAACGGGACGGAGCACGAGCCCCCGCAGAGGACCAGGATGACGCCGGCGACGATGGCGCTCACGCCGAGGACCGCCGCGAGGCATGTCGTGGGGTCGGCTGAGGCGGCGCTGGCCGACGCGTCGGCGAGGGACCCGGTCGGCTGGGCGGCCGGATCCAGCGCCGCGGAATGCACGAGCGCCCCGTCGCGGTAGGTGGTCACGTCCAGGCCCCCGTCCTCGCGTTCGACCACCGTCGACTCGGAGTACTGCGCCAGTTCGCCGCCCTCATCCACGATGTAGGTCAGGTTGCTGGGCTGCACGAGGCCGGCGCCGACGAGGGGGAAGGTCACGGACGTGGCCGTCGCGCCCTCGACGTCGATGGCGTAGACCTTCACGCCCTCCCGATCCACCGCGGTGGTCGGGGTGTGCTGCGTCGCTCCCGCGGCCTGCGCCAGCGCGGCGGCCCGCGCGGCCGTGTCGTCCGCTGCGGCTCCCTCGAGCCGGACCATCTCGGGCCCGGCGGCCGGGGCGGCGGCGTCGCCGGTCCCGGCGGCGCACTCCGTCACGGCGGAGGCCTGCCCGCCATCGGGCGCCGCGGGCGCCGGTGCCGTGGCCGCGGAAGCCGGGCCCGCGCTCATCATCACCGCGACGAACGCGGCGGCGACGGTCAGCAGACCGCCGGTGTGGTTCCTTCTCGCATGTGCATCGAACGTCATCGTTCTCGCCTTCCTGCGTGGAGGGCCTGCCTCCCGGAGGCGTGGAGCCTTCCGGGGTGGCGGGTCCATCGAAGCCGGTCCGTGGATGTGCGCCGAGATGCGTCTGGACGGCGCTGGTGTCGGACCGGTGGTGCGCCCCTGCATCGTCGCCCATGTCGAATGCGACGAGTCGATGCCGACGTGAGGGGAACGCTCCACCTGATCGTCGGGGAAGTCAATGCCAGCGCCCCCGGCCGGACGGTCGCCCCGGCAGGGCCCCTTCCTGGGACACATTGCACTCGTGGCCTGTCAGTGCAAAGATGCACTCCGTGACTGATGGTGCAACGGGACTCCGCGAGCGACGGCGCAAGGAGACCTCCGCCCGGCTCGCGACGCTGGCGCGGCGGCTCACCGCCGAGCGCGGCCTCGCCGGCTTCACGATCGAGGAGGTCTGCGAGCAGGCGGGCGTCTCCCGCCGCACCTTCTTCAACCACTTCGCCTCCAAGGAGGACGCGCTGCTCGGGCGCTCCTCGCGCCTCGACACCGCGGACCTCGAGGAGGCCTTCGTGGCCGCCGGCGACCCGCGGGATCCGGCGCTCTCGCCCACGCTCCTCGGGGACCTCGCGGAGCTGTGCCTCGCCCGCTGGTCCCGGCTCGAGATCGACGGCACCGCGCTGCAGGACATGCACGCGGCCATGCGCCGGGAGCCCGGCCTCCTCATCCGCGCCATCGAGGCGTCCGTGGAGGACGAGGACACCGACGCGGTCCTCGTCGAGCGGCGGGAGGGCCTCACGCGAGGGGACCTCCGCGCGGCCGCCGTCGTGCAGATCGTCGCCGCCCTCGCACGCGCGAGCGGCCGCGAGTACCTCGCCCCCGGCAACTCCGACCCCATCGACCTGATCCTCCGGCGGCGCCTCGACGCCGCCCGCGAGGTCATGCCCACCACCACCGCAGCCCAGCCCGAACGGACCCCATGACCGCCACCGCCCCCGCGCCCCTCCTGCTCACGCAGCGGCGCATCTGGATCATCTTCTCGGCGCTCATCGCCGGCATGCTCCTGTCGAGCCTCGACCAGACCATCGTCTCCACCGCGATGCCGACGATCGTCGGCGAGCTCGGCGGCGTCGACCACCAGGTCTGGATCACCACGGCCTACCTGCTCGCCACCACGATCGTCATGCCCATCTACGGCAAGTTCGGCGACGTGCTCGGCCGGCGGAACCTCTTCCTCGCGGCCATCGCGATCTTCACGCTCGCCTCGGTCGGCTGCGCGTTCGCGGGCGACTTCTGGTCGTTCGTGGTGTTCCGCGCGGCGCAGGGCCTCGGCGGCGGCGGGCTCATGATCCTGTCGCAGTCGATCATCGCCGACATCGTGCCGGCCAACCAGCGCGGCAGGTACCTCGGTCCGCTCGGCGGCATCTTCGGCCTCTCGGCCGTCGGCGGACCGCTCCTCGGCGGCTTCTTCGTCGACCACCTCACCTGGCAGTGGGCGTTCTACATCAACATCCCCATCGGCATCGCGGCGTTCGTCGTCGCCTTCGTCACGCTGACGCTGCCGAGCAAGAAGGCCACCAAGCGGATCGACGTGGCCGGCGTGGTGCTGCTGTCGATCGCCACCACGTGCCTCATCTTCTTCACCGACTTCGGCGGGGACAAGGCCTACGGCTGGGGATCCCTCGCCACTTGGGCGTGGGGCCTCGGGCTCGTGGTCGCGGCGTCGCTCTTCGTGTTCACGGAGTCGCGCGCGGACGACCCGGTCATCCCGCTCAGCCTCTTCCGGAACCCCGTGTTCGTCAACGCCACCGCCATCGGCCTCGCGCTCGGCATCGGCATGTTCGCGGCCATCGGCTTCGTGCCGACGTTCCTGCAGATGTCGACCGGCACCTCCGCCGCGGTCTCCGGGCTGCTGCTCCTGCCGATGATGGTGGGCCTCATCGGCATGTCGATCGTGTCGGGCATCCTCATCAGCCGCACCGGCCGCTACCGGATCTTCCCGATCGTCGGCACGCTCCTCACCATGCTGGCGCTCGTGCTCATGACGTCGCTCACCGCGCAGACGCCCGTCTGGCTGATCTGCGTGTTCCTCTTCGTCTTCGGGCTGGGGCTCGGCCTCATCATGCAGGTGGTCGTGCTCGTGGTGCAGAACGCGGTGCCCGCCGCGCAGATCGGCACCGCGACCAGCACGAACAACTACTTCCGCGAGGTCGGCGCCGCGCTCGGCACGGCCGTCTTCGGCACGCTGTTCACGACGCGGCTCACCGAGAACCTCACGGGCGTCTTCGCGGGCGCTGGCGCGGCCCCGGGCGACGCGGCGGCCTCGGCCAGCAGCATCGACCCGCAGACGCTGAACGCGCTGCCCGACGCGGTGCGCGACGGGATCGTCGACGCGTACGCCGACGCGCTGGCGCCCGTGTTCTGGTACCTCGTGCCGTTCATCGGCATCGCGTTCGTGCTCTCGCTCTTCCTCAAGCAGATCCCGCTGTCGGACGTCGCAGGGCTCGTTGCCCGCGGCGAGGCGGTCGGCGGCGAGGAGGCCGAGCGGCTCGAGGCGGAGCAGCGGGCGGGCACCCGTCCCGGCGCGCAGCCGGCGCAGGTGACCGGACCGGACGCGGCGGACGACGCGTCGCGGATCGCGGTCCCGTCGAGCGACGCGCGGGACGGCTCCGGCAGCTGACCGACGGATCCTCGGGGATGTCCACCCGTTGACACCGCCGCGCGCGGCTGGTCGACTCCCCGTAGGGCCGCCGTCTCCTCGCGGAGGCGGCGGCCCTTCCCTGTCCCGTCGAGCACCATCGGAGGTCGCCGTGAGCGCGCCCATCGTCATCACCCGCACGTTCGCGGCCCCGCGGGAGCGCGTCTTCGACGCGTGGATCACGCCGGCCGACTTCTCGGCCTGGTTCGGCACCGCCGCCGTCGAGGTCCCGCTCGACGCCCTGCACATGGACGTGCGCGAGGGCGGCGCCTGGAACGCCGTGATGCTGCTGCCCGACGGCTCCTCCATCCTCTGGGCCGGGCACTACGTCGAGCTCGACCGCCCGTCGCGCATCGCCATGACCATGACGGACGTGCCCGACGAGCCGGCGGGGGACCCGATCGAGGTCGACTTCGAGCAGGTCGCGGGCGGGGCGACGCGCATGACCCTGACCCAGACGGCGGGCGAGTTCACGGCCGAGCAGCGCGAGATGACGATCGAGGGCTGGAGCTCGTTCTTCGACGTGATGGAGGGGCTGGTCGCGCCCTAGTCGCGCGACGAGCGACCCGCTCTGCTCACGTGCGCGGCAGCGCCCCCAGGAGCGCCGACGTGATCGCGATCCGCAGGGCGTCCCGCGGCTCCAGGTGCAGGGCGGCGAGCGCGGGCTCCGCGGCGTAGGCGGCGACGAGGCTGGCCGGCGGCGGCGCGTAGGCCGCCAGTGCGCCCGCGGTCACGAGGCTCATCAGGCAGAACAGCTGCGCACCGTCGCCGAGCTCGGGCAGGTGGCGGGACACGAGGTCGGTCATGGTCGCGAGCCGCGCGAGCGACGACCGCTTGTGCCGCGTGACGACCTCGACCGACACGTTGTGCTCCAGCACGCCGCCCTGCGCGCCGAACAGGTCGCACAGCACGGGCCGGTCCGCGAGCGAGCGGCTGAGGATGTCCGCCAGCTGCCGGGCCCGGACGTCCGATGCCGCGCCCGCGTCGACGCCCGCATCGAGGTCCTTCGCGAGCTCGGCGAGCCAGCTCCCGAGGAAGTCGTCCAGCAGCTCGAGCAGCACCGCCTCGCGCGACTCGAAGTACCGCAGCACGTTCGACTTAGCGAGGCCCACCCGGCGGCTGAGCTCGTTCAGCGACAGGTCGGCGACGGGCATCTCGCGGAGCATGGCGACGGCCGTGTCGAGGATCGCGCGACGACGGATCTCCCGTTGCTCCTCGCTCCGTGCCCGCTGGAATGTCACCCGCCCATCCTAGGAGAGACCGCCGGTCCCTTGACATGAGACCGGTGGTCTCTTAGCGTGAGGGCATTACCAGACCAGCAGTACTTCACTGAGAAGCACGACGAGGAGCATCATGAGCGACGACTGGACCGAGCAGCACATCCCCGATCAGAGCGGACGGGTGGCGATCGTCACCGGCGCCAACACCGGACTGGGATTCGAGACCGCGCGGATGCTCGCCGAGCACGGGGCCCAGGTGGTCCTGGCCGTGCGGGACGTCGAGAAGGGGGAGCGGGCCGCCGCCCGCATCGCCGGCGACGTGCGCGTGCAGGCCCTCGACCTGACCTCCCTCGCGTCGGTCCGCTCGGCGGCGGCCGACCTCCGCGCCGCCCACCCGCGCATCGACCTCCTCATCAACAACGCGGGGGTGATGTACACGCCGAAGGCGACCACCGCCGACGGCTTCGAGCTGCAGTTCGGCACCAACCACCTCGGCCACTTCGCGCTCACCGGCCTGCTACTCGACCGGCTCCTGCCCGTCCCCGGCTCCCGCGTCGTGACGGTCAGCAGCACCGGGCACCGCATCCAGGCCGCTATCCGCTTCGACGACCTGCAGTGGGAGCGCTCGTACAGCCGGGCCGGCGCCTACGGCCAGGCCAAGCTCGCCAACCTGATGTTCACGTACGAGCTGCAGCGGCGGCTCGCGGTGCACGGCACCACGGTCGCCGTCGCCGCCCACCCCGGCGTCTCCGACACGGAGCTCACCCGCAACGTGCCCGCCGCGCTCCGGCTGCCCGTCACCTGGCTCGCCCCGCTGCTGACCCAGGAGCCGCGGATGGGCGCGCTGCCCACCGCGCGCGCTGCCACCGACCCCGGCGTCCTCGGCGGTCAGTACTTCGGACCCGGCGGGCGGGGCGAGGTGCGGGGCTTCCCGCAGCGCGTGTCCTCCAGCCCCGACTCCCACGACCTTGCGGTCCAGCGGCGCCTGTGGTCGGTATCCGAGGAGCTCACCGGGGTGACGTTCCCCGTCGCCGCGGCATCCGCGGTCGCGGGGGTCTGACGGTCGGGGCCGGTCAGGGGCGCTCGGGCCGCCGCACCATGCCCACGGCGGTGATCCCCGCCGCGAGGAGCGCGAGCGCGAGCGTCACGTGGGCGGGCAGGTCGGCTGCGTCGGGACCCGCGGACGACGGGGCCGTCGGCGGACCGGCTGCCGACTCCGGCTCCACGTCGACGATGCGCACCGCGCTCGGGGCGGAGTCGAGGGCGAGGGCCGGCGCGGTGGATCCGGTGAGCGCGATGCCCAGCGCCGCGGCGACCACCAGCGGCATGCGGAGGCCGAGCCGGGCGCGCGCACCCGGCGTCCGGCGGGTCGCGGGGCGGGCGGTGCGGCGATGCGGCATGGGGATCCTGAGCGGGATGAGCGCCACGGCCGGAGCAGGGGCGCGGTGATGCGATCGCGGACGCGACGTGCTCGACGCTAAGCGCGCCCGATGACGGCGCGGTGTCCGCGCGCTGTCCCCGCCCTGAACGGCGGGCACGGGACGGCGGCGGTCCGGACCGCCCGTAGGGTGGGGAGGACGCGCGCGAGGGGAGTCGGATGATCGGGGTGCTGACCGGGTTCGCCATCATCGGCTTCATCATCGCCGTGGGCTACGCCGTCGGCCGCTCCGGGATCGCCGGGCCGGGCGCCCAGAACTCCCTCAACCGGGTCGCGTTCTTCGTCGCGACGCCCGCGCTGCTGTTCACGGTGCTCGCGAAGGCCGACCTGCACGTCGTGTTCTCCGCGTTCCTGCTCGCGTCGGCGTGCGCGGTGGCCGTCGCGGCGATCCTGTACCTCATCGTGGCGCGCGTGCTCTTCCGTCGGCCGGTCGCGGAGACCACCATCGGCGCGGCCTCGGCCAGCTACGTGAACGCCAACAACATCGGCTTGCCGGTCGCCATCTACGTGCTGGGCGACGCGCAGCTCGTGGCGCCCGTGCTGCTCCTGCAGCTGCTCGTGCTCGCGCCGACCACGCTCACGATCCTCGACATCTCGAGCCGCGGGACCGCGTCGGTGGTGGGCATCCTCACGCAGCCGCTGCGGAACCCGATGATCATCGCGTCGATGCTCGGCATCCTCATCGCGATCACCGGGCTCGAGATCCCGGACGCCGTCTACGAGCCCTTCCGGCTGATCGGCGGCGCGGCGATCCCCATCGTCCTGATGGCGTTCGGAATGTCGCTCGTGGGGCGGAAGCCGCTCGCGCCGGGATCCGGGCGCGGGGAGATCGTGGTGGCGTCGGTCATCAAGACGGTCGTGATGCCGCTCGCGGCCTTCCTGCTGGCGCGGTACGCGTTCCACCTCGACGCCGAGCAGACCTTCGCGGCGACCGTGATCGCGGGCCTGCCGACGGCGCAGAACATCTTCAACTTCGCGTCGCGCTACGACCGCGGGGTGGTGCTGGCGCGCGACACCGTGCTCATCACGACGGTCGCGTCGATCCCGGTGCTGCTGGTGATCGCGGCGCTGCTGGCGCCGTAGGGCGCACGGGGACCACGACGGCCGGGTCGGCCCATCGGCCGGCCGGTACGCGCACGACGGCCTGCGGATCCGCCGGGTGGGCGGATCCGCACGGCGGGACCGAGCGGTCCTAGCGGCGGCGCGTGGGGACGGTGCGTCCGGCGGCGCGCTTCTGCGCGCGCTTGGCGTACTGCGCCTTGCCCTTGGCCATGGCGGCCTTGCCCTGGCGGCTCCGCAGGAACCTGCGGACGATCGGGACGGCGATGAACAGGAAGCGGATCAGCGGCATGGTGCTCCTCGGGGATCTGCGGGGACCGGTGGACCCCCGCCCTTCGACCTTGCCAGGAATGGGCGCGGGCGACCGGGTCGGGGCGGAGGCGGGCGCGGACCGGCCAGGCGCGGGGCGTCGAGGCGCGTCGCCGGCGGCGGGTCCATGTGGTCAGTCGCGCGGGCGCTCCCCGTCGCGGATCCACGCCGCCTCGGTGCGCAGCAGCTCCGCGCCCGGCCCCACCGGCGCGTAGCCGAGCGCGAGGGCCGCGCGCGTGTCCAGCACGATCGGATGCGCGGCGGCCCACGGGTGCGCGCCGCCTTCGGCACCCGGCTCGAGCGGCACGATGCGGCCGCCCCAGCCGAGCTCGTCGGCGAGGGCGGCGACGATCTCGCGGGCGGTGAGGGGATCCGGGTCGGCGGCGTTGAGGATCCGCGCGCCCGGCACGTCCGCGACCCGGGTGATGAGCGCGGCCGCGTTGGCCGCCGCCGTGAGGTGGTCGACCGACGCGCCGCGGTCGGCGAGCTCGATCGTCGGGGCGCCCGCGAGCATCCGCTCGACGATGACGCGGGTGCGGGCGTTCCGCGCCCAGCGGCCGTGGACCTTCGAGGGGCGCATCACCGTGACCGGCAGGCCGCTGTCGAGGGCCGCGCGTTCCACCGCCACCTTGGACGGCGCATAGCCCTCGCGGGTCATCGGGTCGGTGCCGGGCGGGGCGGGCGGGAGCGTCGGATTCGTCTCCGGGACGGGGACGGGGAGGCGCGGCGGCTCGTCGCCGTTGACGTGGCGCCCCGCGGCATCGACGTAGACGGCGCGGGAGGAGGCGACGACCACGGATCCGCTGGCGCGCATGGCCGGGAGGAGCGCCCGGACGTCGGCCGCCGTGAAGGCGACGAGGTCCACGAGCAGGTCGACGCCGTCGCCGATCAGCCGCTCGATCCCCGGGGCGTCGGCGCGGTCGACCGCGTGGAAGCGCACGCCGAGGTCCGCGAGCGCCGCGGGCATGGCGAGCGGATCCCGGCCGGTCACGTCGACCGACCACCCGTCGCGCGCCAGGCGCTCTGCGGTCGCGCCGCCGATGGCGCCCGTGCCGCCGAGGATCAGGGCGCGTCGCGGGGAGGAGGGCACGGTCGTCGAGCCTAGGGGGCTCTGTAGGGTGGGCCCGATGATCCGCCTCGAGGAGCACCGCCCGGCGTGGGCGGAGGCGTTCCGGGCCGAGGCCGAGCGGATCCGGCGTGCGGCGGGCGACGCGCTCACGGCCGTCGAGCACATCGGCAGCACCGCCGTTCCGGGCCTCCGCGCGAAGCCGATCCTCGACCTCGCGGCCGAGGCGGCCCCCGGCGTGGACCCGTTCGGCCTCGACGCGACGCTGCGGCCGCTGGGCTACGTGCAGCACCGCACGGGTCCGCGGAACCACGGCGTGCACGTGCGCGTGGCGGGCGGCGCGCGGACCCGCATCCTCCACATCTTCGCGGCGGAGGCCTGGGCGACCTGCCCGCAGCGGCTGTTCCGCGACCGCCTGCTGCGCGATCCGGATGCGCGGCGTCGCTACGACGTGCTCAAGGCCGGGCTCGCGGGGACCTCGGCGGACGGCCGCGCCTACACGGCGGGGAAGCAGGAGCTCGTGGAGGAGCTGGTGAACGCGGAGCGAGCGGACCGCGGCCTCCCCCCGGTGCGGGTCGGCGACAAGTGACGACGTCCGGGTGAGCGGACGCGGTGGAGCCGCGTGCGGCGAGTGGTGGAGAGCTCCGGAAATCGAACCGGACGAGGCGCCCCGATAGGCGCGCTCCCCGAACGCAGGACAACGTACCCCATCGGTCGCGGCGGCTCCTGCGGCGGCGGGACGGCCGGGTCGAGGGGAGATCGGCGGTCCCGCGGCCGGGTCAGCCGCGGACGGCCCGCACCCGGACGGTCTCGTCGTCGTCCTCCAGCTCGAAGGTCAGCGTCGTGCCCACGGGGAACGCGTCGCGGAGCTCCTGCGGCTGGTCGCGCGTGACGACGAGGGCCGTGCGTGCGGGAACGACGCCCGTCGCGCACCCGGGGATGCCCGCGACCGAGCCGTCCTGCTCCGCGGGGCCGGCGACCAGGCAGGTCCCCTCGTCGCCCGTGGTCGCGTCGACCAGCGGGATCCGGGCGACCGAGATGCCGTGGAAGGGCGCGAACAGGGAGCCCGGCGCGATGGAGCCGGTGTCCACGGAGAGGTAGGTGGCGTTGTCGGGCTCCGGCGGCGGCTCCAGCGCGAGCACCGCGACCGTTCCGCGGTCGTCCCCGAGCCACCAGGCGGTCACGCCGGCGGAGGCGACGGCGGCGAGGACGACGGATCCGACCCACGCGGCGGCGAGGCGCGGGCGGATGCGGCGGGGGGAGTCGGTGCGGCTGGCGGCGGCCGGTGCGTCCTGCGCGGGACCGTCGTCGACGGGTCCGGCGTCGGCGAGTGCATCGTCGGCGGCTGCGTCGTCCGTCGGCGCCGCGCGCGCGTCATCGCCCCGGTCGGCGACACCGGGGAGGCCCTCCGCGTCCCGGCCCTCCAGCTCCCGCAGCCGCGCGAGCGACGCGGTGTCGTGCGGCTCGCGATCCGGCCCGAAGACGCGACGGCGCAGCTCCGCGATCTCCGCACGCCGGTCGTCGTCGTCCATCCCCGCATCGTGTCACGGGACGGGCGGCTGCGCTCAGCAGGCGCGGTACGCGTACCCCCGGGTCCCGGCGGGCACCAGGTCGCGGTCGCGCACGATCGCGGCCGGCGCCGGATCCAGCGCGCGGATGCGCCGGCACGCGCCGGTCCCGGAGTCGCGGAGGTCGTCGGTGTACTCGACGTCGAGGACCCGGGCGCCGTAGACGTCCGTGTAGGCCGCGCACTCCCTCCAGCGGTCGCACTCCTCGGCGATCGCGAAGTCGAAGCCGGCCTCGTCACGGCCGCGCGATCCGAGGTCGGTCGCGTTCTTCTGCGCGGCGGCGAGGCCGCGGTCGTGCGCGCGGGCGACGAGCAGGGCCGCGAAGGCGAGCGCGTCGTCCTCGTCGAGGGCGCCGGCCGAGCGGGTCCACGAGTCGAGGTTGTCGAACTCGACGGCGCGGTACCCGGCGGCCGCGCACCCGTCGATCACGGGGGCGATCCGGGCGGCGTTCGCGGTGCGGACCGCGGGCGTGGAGACGTCGAGGATGCGCTCGTCGGGCCAGCCCGGATCCGCGATCGGCTTCCCGTCGGCCCCGCGCACGAGGAGCGCGGCGGGCCAGGCCGCGCCCGGCTGGGTCTGGAACCCGTTGACGTAGCAGACGCCGTAGACGCCGGGGGCGGGAGCGTCGGTGCTGTCGCGCACGACGATCCCGACCCCGGTCGGCACCTTCGAGGCGCCGCCGAGCTGGTAGTCGAAGCGCGTGCCGGTGGGCGGGAGGGTGATCGTCGCGGCGGCGGCCCGGGCGGCGGCCGCGGCCGGCACGGCGACGGGCGCGGGCGCCGCGTCCGCCGTCCCGCACCCGGACAGGGCGAGGAGGGCGGCCGTCAGGAGGGCGAGGGGGAGGAGCGGGCGCATGCTCCGACCCTAGGCGTCGGCCGCGCGATCACCCCACGACGCGGAAGCGCTCCAGCACGACCTCCGCGTCGTCGTCGAGCCGGAAGCGAGCCGGGAGCTCCGCGACCACCTCGGGCGACGTCCAGAACTCCTCGTGGCCGGCGCGCCACTCGGCGACCGTCGTGAAGCCCTCGCCCTCGTCCACCGCGTGCGCGAGCGGCACGTCGGCCAGCCGGCGGATCTCCACGGCGGTCGTCTCGATCACCAGGACCGGCTGCCCGGCCGTGTCGACGACCGTGCCGCGGGATCCGACGACGGGCAGCTCCTCGCCCTCGGCCGCGTACTGGATCAGCAGCGAGCTGGTGGAGGTCTTCGCGCCCGCCGCGATCGCCGCGACGGGCCGATCGCGCAGCGGCCCCGGGGACGCGAACTCGACGGGCGGGAGGTCGGGCTCGGGCGTCGTCGTCACGGACCGATCGTAGGAGCGCGCGCAGCCGCGCATCCGTCAACCCCCTCCGACCACCGGACGCCCGCCGCCCGCCCGGGCCAGGGTGGAGGGGACCCCGCAGGACCCCACAGGAAGGCGCATCGCATGACCGAGATCCGCAACGGCGGCAACCAGTACGAGATCCAGGACCCGATCGCGCAGTACCCGTCCCCGCCGTTCCCGCAGCAGGAGCAGGGCGGCGCCGGCGACGAGCAGAAGTTCGAGCCGACCCCCGACCACGGCGAGGAGAGCTACGTCGGCTTCGGTCGGCTGAAGGGCCGCAAGGTCCTCATCACGGGCGCCGACTCCGGCATCGGCAAGGCCGTCGCCATCGCGTTCGCGCGCGAGGGCGCCGACATCGCGCTCAACTTCCTCGACGAGGAGCTCGAGGACGCGCGCGACACCGCGTCCACCATCGAGGCCGACGGCCGGAAGGCCGCCCTCGTCCCCGGCGACATCTCCGACGAGACGAACTGCCAGGACATCGTCCAGGCGGCCGTGGACGAGCTCGGCGGCCTCGACTGCCTCGTGATGGTGGCCGGCTACCAGCGCAACGAGGAGGACATCCTCGACCTCGCCACCGAGCAGCTCGACCGCACGCTGAAGACCAACGTGTACTCGCTGTTCTGGCTGAGCAAGGCCGTCCTCCCGCACCTGCCCAAGGGCGGCAGCATCATCACGACGAGCTCCTCGCAGGCGTACCAGCCGAGCGCGAACAAGCTCGACTACGCGACCTCGAAGGGCGCGATCCGGAACTTCACGCAGGGCCTCGCGCAGCAGCTCGCGCCGAAGGGCATCCGCGTCAACTCGGTCGCGCCCGGCCCGTTCTGGACCGTGCTGCAGCCCGTCGGCCAGTCGGCGGAGGACGTCGAGCAGTTCGGCTCCCAGTCGGTCTACGGCCGCCCCGGCCAGCCGGCGGAGATCGCGGCGACCTACGTGTTCCTCGCGAGCCAGGAGTCGAGCTTCACGAGCGGCGAGACGATCGCGGTCACGGGCGGCACGCCCGTCCACTGATCCGCGGCACGGCCATCGCGGCGGGGCGCGTCAGAACAGGCGCGCCCCGTCGCCGTCCCCGTCGTCGAGCGGGTGCTCGGTGGGTGCCTCGTTCAGCTGTTGGACTGTCGCGCGGACACCACGAGCGTGGACGCCATCTTGTCGTGCCAGCCCTGCCTCCGGCCCGAACCGTCGAACGTCGGCGAGAGGAGGACGATGAGCGCCCCGATCGGGCCGATGAACGGGAGCAGCGCCGCGAGCCCGGGAGCGATCCAGCGGAGGAAGGCGTTGCCGACGTTCGGCTTCGTGCCATCCGCCGCGCGGATGATGCGCAGACCGACGATCATCTTGCCCACGGTCCGGCCCCACAGCGACACCATCGCGACCTCGTAGATGTACGAGGCGACGGCGATCAGGAACACTCCCCCCACGAAGGCGCCCAGGCCGGCGGCAGCACCCGCCAGGTCGTCCCCGGAGTCGTACGTCGCTGTGCCGAGTCCGGCGATGGCCGTTCCGATGATGGCGAAGATCCCGAACAGGATCCAATACCCCACGGTGATCACGGCGTAGTCGAGGATCCGGGCGAGGGCGCGCTGCCCGATGGAGCCGAGGCGGAGGACTCCGACGCCGGCCACGTGCACGAACTCCGACGTCTGCGAGGCAACGGACGCTACCGGGACGTAGCCGGCGGACGGGCTGCCGTACCCGTGCGCCTGGGCGGGCGGCTGGAGCGGGAGAGCAGGCGACGCCGTGCGTCCGCTCTCATCTCCAGTGACGGCGCTTCCGCAGTTCCCGCAGTATGCGCCGCCCGCCTGCTTTCCGCAGGATGAGCAGTAACGGGCGTTCGCGGGCGATTCGGTGATGGACATGGCTGTCTTCCCTCTGAGCGTCGTCGATCGAGTCGGGCGCAGAGCGGCACCGGAGCATCGTGATACGGGGATCAGAGTGACACGGCGGCCGGAGCGGCGGGCGGCATCCCGCCCCCCACTTCGGGGAGCGCCGACGCGACGGCGAGCCCATGAGGGGAGAAGACGGAAGGGTCTCGCCGGCGCACGAACACGGGGCTGCCGGTAGCCCGGGCTCCGCGCGGGGCGCGTCAGAACAGGCGCGCCCCGTCGTCGTCCCCGTCGTCGAGCGGGTGGTCGGTGCGGAGCACGGCCGGGCCGACCGTGAGGATCCCGTCGCCGAGCGGCTCGCAGCGCACGCCCCCGCGGCCCGCGGAGCGCACGGAAGGCGCCCGGCGCGAGCATCACGTCCATCCAGGCGCAGGGGTTCGCCGGGCGGTGGCCCTGGAACTCGACCGGCCCGTCGCCCGAGTCGAGGCTGAAGCGCATGCCGCGCAGCCGGTCCGCGTCCACGCCCCGCAGCAGCACGTTCCGGCGCGTGTCGACGGGATCCAGCCCCGCCTCGATCCCGAGCTCGCGCGCCACGCGCTCCACCGACTCGACGGCCATGACGGTGACGGCGGCCGTGCGGTGCGCCCGCTGCCCGAAGAAGCGGTCACCGACGATGCCGAGGTGCGCCCGGATCCGCACGCTCCGGCGCGACGGCAGCTCGCCCGGCTCGTCCCGCGGGCCGTCCGCCGGCCGCCCCTCGAGCCGGTGCACGGGCGAAGCGACGAGGTGCGCGATCTCCACGGGGCGCTCGTGCGGGAGGTCGGTCACGCGGGAAGCGTACGCCGACGGCGCAGCACGGGGTACGCGAGCCGGAGGCGATCCCTCCACCCGCGGCTAGGATCGACGAGCGGCACGGGGACGGCCGCAACCAGGGGGTCATGTGAGCGCGCATCCTCGTCCCCGCGCGCGTCGCCACCCGGACGGGCGCCTGCAGGCGGCGCTCCGCAGCATGACGCTCTCGAAGCCGCTGCACGCGCAGCTGCCCTTCATCCTCAGCCTCGCCGTGGTCGGCGTCGTCGCGGGCGCCGGCGACCTCGACGCCGTCGCCTCTCCCGGGTTCGCCTGGGGTGCCGTGATCGCCGTGCTCGTCACGATCGCGGCCGCCGTCGTCCCCTGGAAGCGGATCGACTCGGACTGGGTGGCCGTGCTCCCCATGCTCGACTTCCTCGCCCTCGCGCTGGCCAACGCCGCGATCTCGGAGGAGGTGCCGTCGACCCCGTTCCTCCTCGTCTTCCCCGTCATCTGGCTCGCCTACGCGTTCGCGCTGCACGTGCTGTGGCTCGGCGGCCTCGGCACGGCGGCCGTGCTCGCGATGCCCTACCTCGGCACGGGGAGGACGCCGGACGGCACGACCGACTGGTCGCACCTCGTCGTGCTGCCCGTCGTGATGCTGCTCGTCGCCGTCGCCGTGAACCTCCTCGCGCAGCAGCTCTTCGGCCAGCACGCCCGGCTGGAGGAGATGCAGCAGGAGCTGACGGGCACGCTCGTCGACCTGCAGGAGCGCAACTCGATCATCGACGGCGTGCTCGACGCCATCGACGACACCGTCATCGTCCTCGACGCCCGCGGCCGCATCACCCGACGGAACCGCGCGGCCGCCGACCTCATGGCGCTCGCCGACCCCATCGACCCGGACGACCCGATCCTCGGCCGCCTCATGTACGAGGAGGACCGCACCACCGTCGTGCCGCCCGAGCGGCAGCCGGTGGCCCGCGCCCGCACCGGCGAGGTCGTCGGCCGCGAGGTCTACTGGGTCGGCGACGGCGGCGCGCAGAAGGCCGTGCTCGTGTCGGTCTCCCCGCTCGTCGACGCCGCCGGGCGGACGTTCGGCTCGGTCGTCGTGAGCACCGACGTGACGGCGCTGGCGCTCGCCGTCACCGAGCGCGAGGAGTTCGTGGCGAGCGTCTCGCACGAGCTGAAGACGCCGCTCACCTCGATCCTCGGCTACGTGGAGCTCATCGCCGACGACCTCGTGGAGGACGACCTCGACGACCGGATCACCGCGGCCCGCCTCGCCATCGTGGAGCGGAACGCGCAGCGCCTCCTCGGCCTCATCGGCGACCTCCTCACGGCCGCCCAGCACCGGCTCGCCGTCAACCGCAACCTCGTGGACGTGGGCGAGATCGTCGAGAACGCCCTCGACGTGATCCGCCCGCACGCGCAGGCGAGCGGCGTCGCGCTCGTCGAGCCCGACTACGAGGAGCTGGTGGCCGAGGTCGACGCCGTCCGCATCGGCCAGGTGCTCGACAACCTGCTCAGCAACGCCGTCAAGTACACGCCGCAGGGCGGCACGGTCACCACCGAGATCGGGGTGGACGGCGACCACCTCCACCTCTGCGTCGCCGACGACGGCGTGGGCATGTCCGCCGACGACACGGCGCAGCTGTTCACGCGCTTCTTCCGCACCAGCACCGCCCGCGCGAGCACGGTCGCGGGCGTGGGCCTCGGCCTCAGCATCACCCGCTCCATCGTCGACGCGCACGACGGCACCATCGAGGTGGACAGCACCCTCGGCGCCGGCACCACCATGCGCGTGCGGCTGCCGCTGCGCGTGACGCCGGGCGGTCCGGGCACCGCCCGCGACTGATCCCGCCCGCCCGGCGCCCGCTCCCGCGGCTCCGAGGCGCCTCCAGGAGTTCTTGAGGCGATCTTGTCGGCACCTTGATCGGATCCCGCATGCGGCGCTGGCAGGCTCGACGCACGACGGGGCCCACCCGTCCGACACGAGCGAACGAAGGACCGGATGACCCCCCACGACCACCCCGCGAGCGGCACCCGAGCCGCCCGCACCGGGTGCCGTACCGGGTCCACGGATGCGCTGCCGGTACCCGACGGCAGCCTCCCCGGTCCTTCGATCCGCCTCGTCGGCGGCCAGGCGTGACCGCCCGTGCCGCCGGTGACCCGCAGCTCCCCCCGCTCCTCGACGTCCGCGTCCTGGAGCAGCTGCTGGCCGAGCTGTCGGACGAGCCCGGCCCCGCCCGACCGTCCGTCGTCCCCGCGACGGACACCCCCGCTCCGCCTCTCGGTGTTCCCGCACCGGGAGGCGTGACCCCGCAGCGCGGCCACCCCGAGCCGCGCCGCGGGACCCCGTCGTCCGGATCCCCCCGTCCGGACGACAGCCTCGCGACCCGTGGTGCCCCCGCACCGGGTCGTCGGCAGGCGCCGGCCGGGTCCCCCCGCCCGGTCGGCGCCCCATCCCCGTCCGCGTCCGTCGTGTCGGCGCAGACCGGCGCACTCGCCCCCGCGCAGCACGCGTGCATCGACTTCCTGCGCTTCTTCGTCGACCTGTGGCCGACCCGCTGGGAGCGCCTGGGCGCCGCCGTGCGCGCCGACGACCGGGCCGCCGCGCTCGACGCGTGCCTGAGCGTGAAGAGCTCGGCCGCGATGGTGGGCGCGCTCCGCCTCAGCGGCATCGCCGGCCAGCTCGAGCGCGCGATCCGCTCCTGTGAGCTCGACGCCGCCCGCGCCCTCCTGCCGGGACTCGGCGAGGTGGGCGAGCGCAGCATGGACGCGATGCGGTCGTGGATCCGCGCGGAGGCCGGACACCCGCCCGACTAGACCCGTGCGCGACGACCGACCCGACGGTCGACGCGCATGCCCGACCGGCCCCCGCGACAGGCCGGACGGAGGAAGGGACCGGGATCCCACCCGAGGGGAACCCGATCCACGGCGCAGCTGCCGCGGAGCTCATCGGCTCCGCGGCAGCCCCAGGTCGAGCTGACTGCCTCGGCCCTCGACGCGTGGGACGGACCGCCCGCGGTGCCCGGGCCGCTAGCCGCGCGGCGGCGCGAGCCGGTAGCCGACGCCGCGCACCGTCTGGATCCACCGCGGCTGGCGCGGGTCGTCGTGCAGCTTCCGGCGCAGGTTCCCGAGGTGCACCTC
The DNA here is from genome assembly GCF_030816895.1 of Clavibacter sp. B3I6. NCBI lineage: Bacteria > Bacillati > Actinomycetota > Actinomycetes > Micrococcales > Microbacteriaceae > Clavibacter > Clavibacter sp. B3I6. The sequence continues at coordinate 1,791,437 of NZ_JAUSYL010000001.1, read as the reverse complement.
GACGGCGCGCTCCTCCGGCTCCGTGGAGGACGCGACGGCGTACGAGCCGCTGCGGATGTCGCGCACGAGGTCGCCCTTCGTGCGCACGCGGCCGCCGCTCGCGAGGATCGAGGCGAGCAGGTCGAACTCGGTGCGCGTGAGGTCGACGGGCTCGTCGTCGACCGCGACCTGGCGGGTGCCCTCGTCGAGCACGAGGCCGTTGTGGCGGAGGACGTCGGCGTCGTCGGACGGCTCGGTCTCGGTCGGCAGCGCCGGCGACACCATGGTGGTGGTCGCGTACGCGGCCGGCTGCGCGGGCTCCTCCTCGGAGGGGGCGGCCTCGGGCGTCGGCGCGGCTGCGGCCGGGACGGCGGCGACCGCTGCGGGCGTCCCGCCGGCCGGGGTCGCGGGCGCGGCCTCGCCGCCGCCGCGGGGCCGGCGCATCATCGCGGAGATGCGCGCGCGGAGCTCGCGCGGGCGGAAGGGCTTCACGACGTAGTCGTCGGCGCCGGCCTCGAGGCCGAGCAGGGTGTCGACCTCCTCGCCCTGTGCGGTGAGCATGACGATGTAGGCGTCGCTGACCAGGCGGATCCGGCGCGCGGCCTCGAACCCGTCGAAGTCCGGCAGGCCCACGTCGAGCGTGATGACGTCGGGCGCGACCTCGCCGGCGAGGCGGACGCCCTCGGTGGCGGTCCCGGCGGAGTGCACCTCGAAGCCGCCCTGGCGCAGGACCACCTCGAGCAGCTGGCGGATGTCGCCGTCGTCCTCGATGACCAGAGCCACACGTCCGCTGTCCACTACCGCCCCCTCGCACGCCGCAGATGCGGCCGATCCCCGGGTGCGCATCGCGCGCCCAGCCTCCCACGCTAGCGGAACGGCGGGCGGCGCCGACGCGCGCCGGTCGTCTCGTGCCGACGGGCGGGATCAGGTGAGGGGGGAGGAGCCGGGCACGGCGACCAGCACGAGCACGGCGCCGAGGACGTAGGCCGCGAGCGACGCGCCGACCCCGATCAGCAGCACCAGCCAGGGCCGGGTGCGCCCGCGGATCATGCCGACGAGCGCGACCAGGAGGGCGATCCCCGTGAGGAGGAGCGGGCCCGCGACCGAGAGCCCGTAGCCGAGCGTGAACAGGGTGTCGTCGCAGGTGTAGGTGTCCACGTCGCACCCGTCCGTCACGAAGATGAGGCCGAGCCCGACGGCCGCCACGGTGCCGCCGACCACGGCGGCGACGAGCATCGACACGAGCGTCGTGACGAGGATCCGGCGGTCGATGCGGCGCACCCACCGGGGCACCCAGGCGGGGCCGGCGGGATCCTGCTCGCGGGCGGCGGCGCGCTCGGCGGACCGGTCCCGACCGGTGCCCGCGCGGCGGGGCGCGTCATCGGCGGACCCGTCGCGGCCGCGGCGGCGAGGGAGCGTCGGCAGCGCCATCCGGGGGACCTCCGGCAGGCGCCTCGAGCGGGAGGCGGGGGCGGCGGAGCGGCGTCCGCGGGCGGCGCGGCGGCCGCGCTCCGGGGTCGCGTCGTCGTCGGGGGTCACGGGACGAGACTACGGGGCACGTCCCGCGGGGCCGGTATCGGGCGGGAGGGCGGGCGGACGCGACGCGGACGGGCGGCGACGGATCAGAAGATCATCGGCCGGTCGTCGTCGAGCTCGGTCTCGACGTCGAGGTCCACCGCCACGGGCACGTGGTCGCTCGGGCCGTCGCCCTTGCGCTCGTCGCGGTGGATCCGCGGGGCGCTCACGAGCTCGGCAAACCGGTCGCTCCCGAGGATGAAGTCGATCCGCATGCCCTCGTTCCGCGGGAACCGCAGCTGCTGGTAGTCCCAGTACGTGTACCCCTCGGGGATCGACGGCCGGACGACGTCGGTGAGCCCCGCGTCCGCGAACGCGGCGAAGGCGGCGCGCTCGGGCGCGGAGGTGTGGGTCCTGCCCTCGAACAGGCGCGGATCCCACACGTCGGTGTCGAGCGGCGCCACGTTCCAGTCGCCCATGAGCGCGAGCGGCGTCTCGGGGTCGGCCGCGAGCCATGCGCGCGTGTCCGCCGCGAGGGCCGCGAGCCACTCGAGCTTGTACGTGTAGTGCGGGTCGTCGAGGGAGCGGCCGTTGGGCACGTAGAGGCTCCAGAGGCGGACGCCCGCGACGGTCGCGCCGAGCGCGCGGGCCTCGAGCGGCGGCTGCCCGGACGCGTCGGGCTTGCCGAAGCGCGGCATCCCCTCGAAGGTCGTCGCGACGTCGTCGAGCGGCAGGCGGCTCGCGATCGCGACCCCGTTCCACTGGCTGAGCCCGTGCACGGCGACCTCGTAGCCCGCCTCCTCGAACGCCTCCATCGGGAACTGCTCGGGCTTGCACTTGATCTCCTGCATGGCCAGCACGTCGACGTCCTCGCGCACGAGCCAGTCGACGACGCGGCCCACGCGGGTGCGGATGGAGTTGACGTTCCAGGTGGCGACGCGCATGCCCCCACGGTACCGGGAGGGGAGGGGCGCCTCAGCCGATGCTGCCGACGCGGACCGTGACGGACGCGAGCGCCGCGGCCTCGGCGCCGACCGCCTCGGCGAGCCGTGCGCGGATCGCGTCCACGGCGGCGCGGGCCGTGTCGCTCGCGCGGCCCGCCGCGTCCACCGCGATGGACGCCCGCACGAGGACCGTGCCCTCGCCCGTCTCCACGGCGACGAGCTGGTCGGCCCGCTCGGATCCGCCGGCCACGACGCCCTCGACCACCTGCTGGGCGACGAGCAGCACCGACGACCGCGACGCGTACACGTCGGCCACGCCCGCGACGCCGCGGAGGGCCGCGGTCAGGTCGCGGGAGAGGTCGGCGGGCGCCGGCAGCGGGACGGGCACGACCGGATCCGCGGGCACCGTCACGGGCACGGGCGCGGGCACGGCTGCGGGCACGGCTGCGGTCGGCCGGGCGGACGTCGCGTCATCGTCGAGGGTCATCGCCGGCCTCCTCCTGCGGGACGGGACGCGGCTGCACGTCCACCACGGTCACGTCGATCCCCGCGACGCGCAGCTCGGTGTGCCGGAGCAGGGCCGCGTGGACCCGCTCCCGCACGCGCTGCGCGAGCTCCGGCAGCGGCTCGCCCCAGACGACGCTCACGGTGAGCGCGACCCGCACGGGCTCGCCGGCCCGCGTGACGTCGCCGTCGAGGGTGCAGCGGCCGACGAGGACGCCCGGCACCTCGTCGCCGGCCTGCCGCACGAGGGTGCGCACGGCGCCCTCGGTGAGCGCGAGGCGGACGGCGGGATCCGGGTGGGAGAGCGGGATGTCGCGGCCGGCGCGCGACTCGCGGCTGATGTGGGCGAGCACGCCGCGGAAGAAGTCGTCGCCCGGGGCGTCCGCCTCCTCCGCCTCGACCTGCACGAGCTCGCGGCCGAGGTCGCGCACGCGCTCGAGGGCGCGGAGGGCGTTCCGCACCTCGGGGTCGTCCTCGTAGGCGGCGATGCGCGGGGTGCGCCCGCGGTCGAGGTAGTCGGCGAGGGCGGCCATGTCGAGGGGCTCGCCGTCCGCGTCGACCGCGGGGGCGCCGGGGAGGCGCTCGCCGTCGGCCGGGAGTCCGGTGCCGCTCATCGCCACGCCTCCATGCTCGTCATCACCGTCGCGCGCGCCCGGGACAGCCGGCCCCGCACCGTGGAGGGCGTCGTGCCCAGCCTCTCGGCGATCTCCTCGTACGAGAAGCCTCCCACCTCGCGCAGCATCCACACCTCGCGCTGCTCCGCCGGGAGCGCGTCGAGCACGGCCGACAGCGCGCGCATCTGCGACGACGTCTCCGCGTCGCGCTCGGGGGAGGTGAGCCGGTCGGCGATCTCGTGGTCGTCGATGTCGTCGGCGGGCCGGCGGGCGCGGATCCGGTCGATGGACTTGCGGCTCACGATCTGCAGCAGCCAGCTCTTGACCCGGTCGGGCTTCTCGAGCGTCGGCAGGCGGTCCCAGGCGGTGATGAGGGCCTCCTGCACGGCGTCGTCGGCGTCGGCGCGGGATCCGGTGAGCCGGATCGCGAACGCGCGCATGTAGGGGGCGTGCCGGCGGACCAGCACCTCGAAGGCCCGGGCGTCGCCGTCGGCCGCGCGCTCGGCGAGGATGCCGTCGCCCGCGTCCTGCAGGGAGGAGGAGAGCGCCATGCCGTACCTCCGTGCGCGCTGGGAGAAGTGGGGGATCCGTGACGAACCGCGGCATCCGCCCGTCGCATCCATGAGTACCACAGCAGCGCCCCGCGAACGGGCACCACGAGGAGGATCCCCATGAGCGACACCAGCACCCCCACCCCCGCCGACGTCACCCGCGTCGCCCCCGTCACCACCGGCCTCACCGGCGGCGTCCTCGCCGACGGCGACACCACGGTCACCGACGGCGTCATCGCGAAGGTCGCCGGCCTCGCCGTCCGCGACATCCCCGGCGTGCACGCGCTCGGCGGCGGCGCGGCCCGCGTGATCGGCCAGCTCCGCGACCGGATCGGCCAGACCGACCTCACGCAGGGCATCGCCGTGGAGGCCCAGGAGGCGGGCGTCGCCTTCCAGGTGACCCTCGTCGCCGAGTACGGCGTCCCGCTCCAGGACGTGGCCGCCGACGTGCGCGCCGCCATCTCCGACGCCGTGACCGGGCTCGTCGGCCGCGCGGTGACCCGCGTCGACGTCACGATCGCCGACATCGTCATGCCCGGTGAGGGCTCCGACGACGACGCCGCCGAGGCGCCCGCCGTCTGACGCGCCTCACCTGCCCGACGGGCCGCCAGTCCCCGTGACCGGCGGCCCGTCGTCGCGTGCGGGACCCGCGCCCCGGACGCGCGCCGCGGGACGGCTCCCGGCCCGGTGCCGCGGCCGCGTTCCCGGCGTGCGTCCACATCCGGGGAATATCGTCGGGGGATGACCGACGACACCGCTGCCGCGCCCGCATCCGCCCCCGCCTCCGACGGAGCTCCCCGCGTGGCGCTCCTCGGCACCGGCGTCATGGGGTCCGGCATGAGCCGCTCGATCCTCCGCGCGGGCCTGCCGCTCACCGTCTGGAACCGCAGCGCGGAGAAGGCGGCGCCCCTCGCCGACGACGGCGCGACCGTGGCCGGCAGCGCCGCGGACGCCGTGCGCGACGCCGACGTCGTCGTGGTCATGCTGTTCGACGCGGACGCCGTGCTCGCGGTCCTCGCCGACGTGGCGCCCGCCCTGCGTCCCGACGCCGTCGTGCTGCAGTCGTCCACCGTCGGCGTCGAGGGCACCCGCCGGATCGCCGCGCTCGCCGCCGAGCACGGCCTCCGCCTCGTGGACGCGCCCGTCCTCGGCACGCGCGGCCCCGCCGAGCAGGGCCTCCTCGTGCACCTCGTCTCCGGATCCGAGGCCGACCTCGCCGTCGCCCGCCCCGTCCTGGAGGCGACCGGCTCGCGCACGGTGGTCGCCGGGTCCGCCGCGGGCGCCGGATCCGCCCTCAAGCTCGCCTGCAACGCGTGGATCGCCTCCATCACCGCGGGCATCGGCCAGTCGCTCGGCCTCGCGCAGCTCCTCGGCGTCGAGCCGCGCCTCTTCCTCGACGCGATCGCGGGCGGTGCGTCCGACACCCCGTACGCGCACCTGAAGGGCGGCGCGATGCTCGCCGGCGAGCTCGCGCCGTCGTTCGCGCTCGACGGCCTCCTCAAGGACGTGACGCTGATGCTCGCGGCGCTCGACGGCGCCGACGCGCACGACTTCGACACCGTGATGCTCGAGGCGCTCCGCGAGACCTACGCCGAGGCGTCCGCGGCCGGGCACGGCGGCGACGACGTGGCCGCGGTCGGCACGGTCTTCGGCCTCCCGGCCCCGTCCGGCTCCTGATCCGGTGGGCGTCGCGCCCGCCCGTCGCGCCGGGCGGCGCGGGCCCCCGCCCGTAGGATCGGCAGCGTGACGACCTCCGACGCGCGCCAGCAGCTCATCGACCACATCAAGCGGGACGCCGTCTTCCACGGCGACTTCACGCTGACGAGCGGCAAGAAGGCCAGCTACTACGTGGACCTCCGCCGCGTGAGCCTCGACCACCGCGTCGCGCCGCTCATCGGCCAGGTCATGCTCGACCTCATCGCGGACGTGCCGGACGTCGCCGCTGTCGGCGGCCTCACGATGGGCGCGGATCCCATCGCCGCCGCGATCCTGCACCAGGGCGCCGCGGTCGGTCGCGGCTACGACGCGTTCGTCGTCCGCAAGGAGCCCAAGGACCACGGCCGCGGCCGCCAGGTCGAGGGCCCGGACCTCCAGGGCAAGCGCGTCATCGTCGTCGAGGACACCTCCACCACCGGCGGATCCCCGCTGAAGGCCATCGAGGCGCTGGAGAAGGTCGGCGCGGAGATCGCCGCGGTCGCCGTGGTCGTCGACCGCTCGACCGACGCCCGCGCGGTGATCGAGGCCGCGGGCCACCGCTACCTCTACGCGATCGGCCTCGAGGACCTGGGGCTCGCGGAGTGAGCGGCGAGGCACCCGGCGGCGGATCCGGCTCCGGATCCGGTCGCGACGACGACCCGTTCGCGGTCCGACCCGCGACCGACGCCGACCGCGAGCGGCCCGCGCGGCCGCTCGCCCCCGTCGGCTGGGGCCGCTCCGACGACCGCCAGGTCGTCCCCGCCGACCGCGAGCCCGCCCCGGACGCGACGCGCGCGGACGAGGGCGTGGATCCCGCGCCCGCCGAGCCGGCGCCCGCCCCCGAGGACGACATCCTGGCGGGCATCGTCCCGCTCGACCCCACCGCGGACGCCGACCGCGTCGCGCCGCTCGACCAGGCGGATCCCGCCGCCGAGCCCGGCGACCCGGACGCCGCGGACGCCCCCGCGCCCGAGCCCGAGATCGCGGCGGCGCCGGTCGACGCCGGCGACGTGGAGTTCACGGGCGAGCCCGACCCCGGCTACGCGCCCGCGCCCTGGGCCGACGAGCCGGGCGAGGTGCTGACGGGTGAGGTGCTCACCGGCGAGGTGCTGACGGGCGAGCCCGAGACGGCCGACGACGCATCCGCCGGAATGGTGCTGGAGCCCGTCGACGACGCGGAGGACGACGCGCGCCTCGCGCACGTCACCGGGGACGGCGCCGTCGTCGACGCCGAGCTGGTCGAGGACCCGGCCGACGAGATCGCGCCCGAGGATCCCGCGATCGACGAGGTGCAGCTTACGCCCCGGGTCGACGACGCGTACGACGAGGACGCGGAGGTCGTCGACGACCACGTGGACCTGACGGACGCGCCCCCGCCCGCCGTGGAGCCCGTGGCCGCGCTGCGCCCGGAGGACGAGGACGAGGACGCGGCCGAGGTTGAGGTCGCGACGGCCGGTGCCGACGTCGAGGACGACGCTGAGCTCGACGACGACCACGCTGAGCTCGACGACGACGACGACGACGACGCCGGGCTCGACGACGACGAGGACGACGCGCCCGCCCCGCTCACGCCCGCGGCTGCCGCTGCACGTGCCGCGGCCATGGCCTGGGCGGCCGGATCCGCGCCCGCCGCGTCGGCATCCGCCGCCCCCACCCCCGGCCCCGCGGCGCCCCCGCTCGCCGCGCCCGCACCTGCACCGAGCGACGACGCCCACGTCGCCGCGGTCGCCGCCGACCCCGACGCCGCACCCGCCGCATCCGCGCCCGAGCCGGAGACCGCGGTCCTGCCGACGCCGGATCCCGAGCCCGCGCGACGCACAGCGCCCGACGCGGACCGGACGGCGACCGACCACGCGCACGAGGCCCCGGCCGCCGACCGGCACCCCGGTGCGCCCGACGCCGATCCCACCGGGTCCGCCTCCCACGCCGAGACCGACGACGACGCCGATGCCGACCGCGACAAGCCGGTGGACGCCCTCACCCTCCTCTTCGGCGACGTCGCCGCCGAGCGCCACGCGGACGACGCCGACCACGCGGACGACGCCGACCACGCGGACGACGCCGACCGCCCCGCAGGGCCCGACGACGAGGACCGCACCCGCGCCTTCCCTGCGGCGAGCGCGTCCGCGGCGAGCGCGGCTGCCGTCGCCGCCCCGGCCGCCGACCGCGGCGCCCCCGCGGCCGCCGTCCCCGCCGCGGCCGCGCGCCCGGAGCCGTCCGCCCGCCCCGCGCCCGTCCCGCCGCCGTACGCGGCCCCGCCCGCGCCCCGTCCGCCGGCGCCGCGCGCCCCCGTCCTCGACGATTCCCGCAACGCCGCGCCTCCCGCGCCGCCCGCGCAAACAGCCTCGCCGCCGCGCGGACCCCGCGGCTCGCGGCGCACCGGCCTCTGGGTGGGCGGCGCGATCCTCCTGGTGCTGCTCCTCGTCGGCCTCTTCTACCTCGGGCAGCGCCTGGGATCCGCCGCCGCGCCGGGAGCCGACCCGGTCGCGCCCCCCACGGCCGAGGCGTCGCCGACCCCGTCGCCCACCCCGACCGATCCCGTGCAGGGCCCGGCCGCGGCCGGCGTGCAGGCGTGGGACGCTCTGCTCGGCGGCGAGTGCATCGACCCGTACGCGACGCCGTGGGAGGAGGAGTTCACGGTCGTCGACTGCGGCTCCGAGCACCACGCGCAGATGGTCGCGCGCGTCGCGCTGCCGCAGACGGAGGACGAGTTCCCGGGCGAGGACGCCGTGCGCGACTCCGCCGACGAGCTCTGCATCGCCGACACGGTGATCGACTACGCGGCGGCCCGCGCCTACGACGACGTGCAGTACCAGTCCGCGTACCCGATCACGCAGGAGGAGTGGGCGGCGGGCGACCGCGACGCCTACTGCTTCGTGTCGCGCGCCGGCGGCGGGACCTTCACGGGCACGATCGGCGTCCCGCAGCCGCCCGTCGTCCCCTAGCCGCCGGGATCCGCGCCCACCGGGATCCGCGACCGCCGGTCAGAGCTCGGACTCGACCGGCTCCGGGTCCAGCAGCTCGGTGACGCCCGACAGCACCTCGTCGGGCCGGAACGGGTAGCGCTCGATCTCCGCGCGGTCGCTGATGCCCGTGAGCACGAGCACGGTGTGGAGGCCCGCCTCGATGCCCGCGATGATGTCGGTGTCCATGCGGTCGCCGATCATCCCGGTGCTCTCCGAGTGGGCGCCGATCTTGTTGAGCGCCGAGCGGAACATCATCGGGTTCGGCTTGCCGACGATGTACGGCTCCTTGCCCGTGGCCTTGCTGATGAGCGCGAGCACCGCGCCCGTCGCGGGCAGCACGCCCTCGGCGCTGGGGCCGGTCGCGTCCGGGTTCGTCGCGATGTAGCGGGCGCCGCCGTTGATGAGGCGGATGGCCCGGGTGATGGCCTCGAACGAGTAGTTGCGGGTCTCGCCGATGACCACGAAGTCGGGCTTCGTGTCGGTCATGATGAAGCCCGCCTCGTGGAGCGCCGTGGTGAGTCCGGCCTCGCCGATGACGAACGCGGATCCGCCGGGCATCTGCTGCTCGAGGAAGGCCGCCGTCGCGAGGGCGCTGGTCCAGATCGCCGACTCGGGGACGTTCAGCCCCGAGGCGCGGAGCCGGGCCGCGAGGTCGCGCGGCGTGAAGATGCTGTTGTTGGTGAGCACGAGGAAGGGCTTCCCCTGGTCCTGCCACTGCTGGATGAGGGCCGCCGCACCCGGCAGGGCCTGGTTCTCGTGCACCAGCACGCCGTCCATGTCGGTGAGCCAGCAGTCCATCTCGTCGCGCGTCGCCATGGGGTTCCCTCTCGTCGTGGTGACGAGGCTACCGCCGGGCCGTGCGCGATCGCCGGGCGCGCACGGGCGGCGTCACCCGATGTCCGCCTGCCGTCCGCCGCGGTGTCGGCGCGCCCCCGTAGGGTCGGCGCATGCACGCACTGCCCGCCGGATCCCTGCGCCTCGTCCACCTCAGCGACACCCACCTCCTCCGCGACGGCGGCCTCCATCAGGGCGTCGTCGACACGGGCGCCGCCCTCGACCGCGTCCTCGCCGAGGCCGACCGCATCCCGGACGTGCGGCTGCTCGTCGGATCCGGCGACCTCTCCGAGGACGGCACCCCGGAGTCGTACGCGCTCCTCCGCGCGCGGCTGGACCCCTGGGCCGCGGCGCGCGGCGCCGCCGTCGTGCTCACGCCCGGCAACCACGACGTGCGCTCCGGCTTCCGGCTGGTCCTCGGGGACGGCCACGGCGGACCCGGCACGGACGACGGGCGCGATCCCGCGGCCGTGCCGCCCATCGACGGCGTCACCCTCGTGGACGGCTGGCGCATCGTCACGCTCGACACCTCGGTACCCGGCAAGGGCTACGGCGCCCTCCGGGAGCAGCAGCTCGACGCGCTCCGCGAGCTGCTCGCGACCCCGTCGGCGCGCGGCACGGTGCTCGTGCTGCACCACCCGCCGGTGCCCGCGCCGACCGTGCTGCACGAGTCGCTCGCGCTGCAGGGCCCGGGGCGGCTGGCGGAGATCGTGCGGGGGAGCGACGTGCGCGTGATCCTGTCGGGCCACTACCACCACCACATCGTCGGATCGCTGGCCGGCGTCCCCGTCCTCGTCGCGCCGGGCGTCGCGAACGAGACCGACGTGGCGGCGACGCCGGGGACGGAGCGCATCGTGCGCGGATCCGGCTTCCTCGTGGTCGACGTCGACCCGGCCGGCGGCGTCGTCTCGGTCGTCGTGCGCGCGCACGCGGCGGACGACGGCGAGGAGGTCGCCGTGCTCGACGCGGAGCTCGTGCGGCGGATCGCCGCGGAGTCCGGCGCTCCCGTCGCGCCGTGACGCGGACGGCTGCCCGCGGCCGGTCGGCAGGCCGGCCGCCACGGCGTGCGTGAACCGCGGGTGAACGGATCCGCCGCCCGCGGTCGTCGACGCCGCCCGGTGCGAGGGTGGATCCATGTCGATGAGCGAGCCCCTCGTGCCCCATGACCACCCGGACGATGTGGAGATCGCGGCCGCGGACGCCGGCGACGGCGCGCCCGTCGCGACCCCGGTCCAGCCGACCCGCGAGGACGTGGGCTCGGAGGACGAGGGCTCGGAGGACGCGGCCGACGGGACGACCGAGGGGGACGTCGACCCGGCCGACGGCCCCGTCGGACGGGACTCGGTGCTGCGCCGTCCGACCGGCGAGCGCCTCGCGCCCGAGGAGCTGGCCGGCGAGTCCGACTGACCGACCCCGGACATGACGGAGGCGGCCGTCCCAGTGGGGCGGCCGCCTCGATCCGAGACCGGTCAGGTCTACTTGAAGACGTCCTTGACGTCCTCGCCGGCCTTCTTGGCGGACGCGGCGGTCTGGTCGTTATGACCCTCGGCCTTCAGGCGGTCGTCGCCCTTGTGCTCGCCGAGCGCCTCCTTGGCCTTGCCCGCGATGTCCTGGGCGGCGTTCTTGATCTTGTCGTCGAGACCCATGATCTCCTCCTCGCTGAGGCCGCCGGGTGCGGCCCTCGACGCGACTGTAGGACCGGTGGCTCCTGAGCGCCTGGCAGGTGCGAGATCGGTGTCCCCTGAGCGAAGCGCCGTCGCGCATCGGACATCGCGCGTCGGCGCGAGGCCCCTTTCGCGGGGGCCGACGCGCCCCTAGGCTCCCTCACCGTGATCCTCTTCGGGCTGCTCCCCCTCCTCGTGACCGTGTGCGCGCTCGCCGACCTCATCACGCGGCCGGACGACCAGGTGAAGCACCTCCCGAAGCTCGTCTGGATCCTGCTCATCGTCTTCCTGCCGCTCATCGGGAGCATCGTCTGGTTCTGCGTCGGCCACGACTGGGATGCGCGGCGCGAGCCCGTGGGTCCGCCTGACCGCAGCGCCGCCTATGCCCGCGCCGCCGTCGCGGTGGACCAGCGCGTCCGGAGCACCGAGCAGCAGCTCGCCGACCTCGAGGAGGAGGAGCGGCACTACGCCCGGATCGCGCGGATGCGGCAGCTCCAGGCGGAGCAGGCGGTGCAGGCCGCGCGCGCCGCGGGGCCCGCGCGCCCGCAGCGCGCCGTCGAGCGGGGCTCGACGCCCGAGGAGCGGCCGCTCCCCGACGCCTAGCGCCGCCCCGAGGCCCCAGCCCCTCGCCGAGGCCATCCCCTCCCCAGGCGGGAGGCCGTCGCCGACTCCCCGGAGGGGTCGCCGGGGAGGCCGCGGTCGGAGGCGGATGGGAGCATGGCCCCATGCCCGACACCGTCACGCCGCCCTCCTCCGCCGCGCTCGCCGACCTGCGGTCCGCCGCCCGCGAGCACCTCTCCCGGCTGGTCGGCGTCGCGGGCGCCGACTTCCACGACGGGCAGTTCGAGGCCATCGAGGCGCTCGTGCAGGACCGGTCGCGGGCGCTCGTCGTGCAGCGCACCGGATGGGGCAAGTCCGCCGTCTACTTCGTCGCCACCCTGCTCCTCCGCCAGCAGGGTCTCGGCCCCACGCTCCTCGTCTCGCCGCTGCTCGCCCTCATGCGCGACCAGGTCGCCGCCGCCCGGCGGGCCGGGGTCCGCGCGGTCGCCATGAACTCGAGCAACGCCCACGAGTGGGACGACCTGCTGCGCGCGCTCGACGCCGACGAGGTCGACCTCCTCCTCGTCTCGCCGGAGCGCCTCAACAACCCGCGCTTCCGCGACGAGCAGCTGCCCGCGCTCCGCGCCCGGCTCGGCCTCCTCGTGGTCGACGAGGCGCACTGCATCTCCGACTGGGGCCACGACTTCCGGCCCGACTACCGGCGCCTCCGCGACCTCATCTCCTCGGTCGACGAGCGCGTGCCCGTCCTGGCCACCACGGCCACGGCCAACTCGCGCGTCGTCGCCGACGTCGAGGAGCAGCTGAGCGTCGGATCCACCGGGGCCGGCGGCACCGAGGCCGACCGCGTGCCCGTGGTCACCATCCGGGGCCCGCTCGCCCGACGCTCGCTGCGGCTCGGCGTCCTGCGCCTCGAGAGCAGCCGCGACCGGCTGGGCTGGCTCCTCAGCCACCTCGACGAGCTGCCCGGCAGCGGCATCATCTACGCGCTCACGGTCTCGGCCGCGCAGGACACCGCGCGCCTGCTGCGCGACGCCGGGCACGCCGTGAAGGCCTACACGGGCCGCGACGACCCGGCGGACCGCGAGCAGGCCGAGGGCGAGCTGCAGCGCAACGAGGTCAAGGCGCTCGTCGCCACCAGCGCGCTCGGCATGGGCTTCGACAAGCCCGACCTCGGGTTCGTGGTGCACCTCGGCGCCCCGTCGTCGCCCGTCTCCTACTACCAGCAGGTCGGTCGCGCGGGGCGCGGATCCGCCGACGCGGACGTCCTGCTGCTGCCCGGCCGGGAGGATCCGGACATCTGGCAGTACTTCGCCACGGCGTCCATGCCCGACGAGCAGCAGGCCGCCGCCGTCATCCACGCGCTCGGCGAGAGCGACCGGCCGCTGTCGGTGCCGGCGCTCGAGTCCCGGGTCAGCCTGTCGCGCAGCCGGCTCGACCTCCTGCTCAAGGTGCTCGACGTCGACGGCGCCGTCCGGCGCGACACCGCAGGCTGGTCGGCCACCGGCGTCCCGTGGACCTACGACCGCGCCCGCTACGAGCAGGTCGCCGCGGCGCGCGTGCGCGAGCAGCAGGCGATGCTCGACTACGAGACCACGCTCGGGTGCCGGATGGAGTTCCTCCAGCGCCAGCTCGACGACGACACCGCGGCGCCGTGCGGGCGCTGCGACCGGTGCGCGGGCGCGTGGTACCCCGCGTCCCTCGACCAGCAGGCGTCGGCCACCGCGTCGCAGGCGCTCGACCGGGTCGGCCTGCCCATCGAGCCGCGCCTCCGCTGGCCCACGGGCGCGTCGAGCGTCGGCGTGCCGCTCAGCGGCGCCATCGCCGCGGGCGAGCAGGTCGACGAGGGCCGCGCCCTCGCGCGCCTCACCGACCTCGGCTGGGGCGGGCGGCTCCGCACGGTCTTCGCGGCCGGCGCCGAGGACGCGCCCGTCGACGACGCCCTCGTCGCCGCCTGCGTCCGCGTGCTCGCCGAGTGGGGCTGGGCCGAGCGGCCGCGGGCGGTGGTGCACGTGCCCTCCGCCGGCCGACCGCAGCTCGTCGGCAGCCTCGCGCAGCGCATCGCCGAGGTCGGTCGGCTGCCGTTCCTGGGGGCGCTCGACCTCGTGGATCCGGGAGCGCCCGGAGCCGCACGCGGCAACAGCGTGTACCGGCTCGGGCGGGTCCACCCGCGCTTCCAGGTGCCCGCGCACCTCGCCGACGACCTCGCGGCGGATCCGCGCCCCGTGCTCCTCGTCGACGACCTCGTCGACACGCGGTGGACGCTCACGGTCGCGGGCCGCCTGCTGCGGAAGGCGGGCGCCACGCGCGTGCTCCCGTTCGCGCTCGCGCAGCAGGGGTAGCCGGGCGGGCACCGGGGGTCAGCGCCCGGGCGGGGTGTCCGCGTCGAGGGGCGTCGGCTGCGCCGTGGTCGTCATCGCGTGCGTCGACGCCGGTTCCGCTTCCGGTGCGGGTGCGGGTGCTGGCGTCGGTCGGGGTCGGGGTCTCGGCTTCGGCTTCGGTCGCGGTGCGGGGGCGGACACGGGACCGGGGGCGGCCTGCGCTCCGACGTCAGCCGTCGGTGCCTCGGGCTCGGTCTCCGCAGTCGCCTTCGCCGTCGATCCCGGGCTCGCCTTCGTCGGCGAGCCCGTCTTCGATGTCGAGGCGGCCTTCGTCCTCGAGGTCGCCTTCGCTCCCGCCTTCTTCGTCGTCGTCGAGGTCGCCTTCGCCTTCGTCGCCGTCTTCGCGGTCGGCTTCGTCCTCGCCGCCGCCGCCGTCACCTCGGCCTCGGGCGTGCCCTCGGGCGGCGCAACGGGCCTCATGTCGCCGTCGATGCCAGGTGCGACGAAGACCGTCCCGCCTCCCGCCAGCCGGGTGCGCATCACCTCGAGGGCCTGCGGGTTCTCATCGACGAGCACGAAGCGGCGGCCGAGCTCACGGGCCGCGGCGCCCGTCGTGCCGGATCCGGCGAAGAAGTCGAGCACCCAGTCGCCCGGCCGGCTCGACGCCTGCACGATCCGGCGCAGCACGCCGAGGGGCTTCTGGGTCGCGTAGCCGGTCTTCTCGCGGCCGGTGGGGGAGACGATCGTGTGCCACCACACGTCCGTCGGGAGCTTGCCGCGCTCGCGCTTCTCGGGCGTCACGAGGCCGGGTGCCATGTAGGGCTCGCGGTCGACCCCCTCGGAGTCGAAGCGGTACCGGATCGGGTCCTTCACGTAGACGAGGATCGTGTCGTGCTTCGCCGGCCAGCGGCGGCGGGACTTCGCGCCGTAGTCGTAGGCCCACACGATCTCGTTGAGGAACGAGCGGCGGCCGAAGAGCGCGTCCAGCACGACCTTCGCGTAGTGCACCTCGCGGTAGTCGAGGTGCAGGTAGAGGGTGCCGGTGGGATCCAGCAGCCGCCACGCCTCGATGAGGCGCGGCTCGAGGAAGTCCCAGTAGTCCGCGAACGAGTCGTCGAATCCGTACAGGAGTCCCTTCACGGAGTCGTAGCTGCGGCCCTGGAACCCGAGGCGCGCGCCGGGCGGCCGCACGGGCTCGGGGGTCGCGGTGCTCGCGGGGGCGAGCGCGGCGGAAGCGGAGGAGGAAGCGGGAGCGGCGGCGCCGGCGGTGTCGGCGACCGCCGCATCGACGTCCGGTGCGGGATCCGGATCCGCGCTGCGCGCCACCGTCATGTTTTGCCGCTCCTGCGTGCGGCCGGTGTTGAACGGCGGATCCAGGTAGATCAGCTGGAAGGCGCCGTCGGGGAGCGCGCGGACGGCCTCGAGGTTCTCGCCGTGGATCACGAGGTCGGGGCCGTCGGGGGTCCAGGCGGGCGGAGGCACGACCCCGAGGTTAACGGACCCGGCCCCTGTCCTCCGCGGGCGGCGCCGGTCATGATGGGCCCGTGCCCGCCGCCGATCCCGACGCCTCCCGCCACGATGTCGACGCCCGCCTCGCCGCGCTCGCGCATCCGCTCGGGTCGGCCGTCGAGGTGATCCGCGCCGCGGTGCGCTCCGCCTGCCCCGACGCGGTCGAGTCGTGGAAGTGGAACGCCCCCAGCTGGTCCCTCGGCGACCACTTCGCGACCCTCGCCCTGCGGAAGCCCGGCGAGGTGCTGCTCGTGCTGCACGCGGGAGCGCGGACGGCGCCCGACCGCCCCGCCGTCCAGGTGGCGGACCCGACCGGCCTCCTGCGCGTGGCCGGTCCGCATCGCGCCATCGCGACGTTCCGCAGCGAAGCCGAGGCGCGCGGCGCCCGTCCCGCGCTCGAGGCCGTCGTCCGCGCATGGGTGGCGCAGCTCGACCCACCCGGCACCGTTGGAGGAGAACCGCGCGCGCTGTGACCCCCAGTTCACGGCGCACTGGCCCCCTTTGGTACGGGACGGACCGTCTCGTCCAGTAGGAAATGCCTATGACCGATGCGCGAGACCCGAACTCGATTCCCGAACAGCACTCCTACCCCGCACCCCCTCCCGCCCCCGACAGCGGCTACATCCCTCCCTACGCCCCTTCCGCCCCCGCAGCGCCCGCCGGTGGCAAGGGGCTCGCCATCGCGTCCCTCATCGTCGCGATCGTCGCGTTCCTCGGCGCGTTCATCCCCTTCCTCAACTACGTGGTGTTCATCCCCGCAGTCGTCGCCATCGTGCTCGCCATCGTGGCGCTCGCGAAGCGCAAGGCGGGCAGGCCGTTGGCCCTCACCGGCCTCATCGTGGGTGCCCTCGCGCTCATCCTCAGCATCGTGCTCGCCGTGGTGTACACCGTCGGATTCGCGGCGGCGGTCTCCGAGAGCCTGCCCCGCAGCGAGGGCGGCTCCGAGGCGTCCGCCGCTCCGCTTGACGAGGGCCAGACGGAGGAGGAGGCGGGCCCGGCCGTCGGGACGCGCGACAACCCGGCCCCGATCGGCACGGTCGTGACGGGTCTCGCAGGTGGCACGCCCGAGTGGGAGGTCACGCTCGGGACGCCCGTCCTGGAGGCGAACGCGGCGGTGACCGCGGAGAACATGTTCAACGACCCCGCGCCGGAGGGCATGCAGTACGCCATGGTGCCCGTGACCGCGACGTACGTCGGCACGGAGTCCGCCAGCCCGATGTTCGAGATCCAGGTCGAGTTCGTGTCCGCCGCGGGCACGACGCACACCGAGTCCGACACTCTCGCCGTCGCCCCCGAACCGCAGTTCAATTCCATCAACGAACTGTTTCCCGGAGCGTCGGGGACGGGCAACGTCGTGATCGCCATCCCGAGCGCGGATGCCGCGGCCGGGACCTGGGCGGTGACGCCGGGCTTCCTCGCGGATCCTTATTACTTCGTCGCACAGTAGGCGCCCCCCCGGAGCCGTGGCATCCACCAGGTGCCACGGCTCCATCCGTCCGACCCCTCGTAGGCTGCGAGCGTGACACCCGACGCGCACGACGCTCCCGCCTCCTCCGCCTCCGCCCCCACCGCGATCCCGACCGCCGCCGAGCTCGACGCCCGCGACCCGCTCGCGCGCTTCCGGGACCTGTTCGTGCGGTCCGACGACGTGGTCGCGTACCTCGACGGGAACTCGCTGGGGCGCCCGACCCTGGCGAGCGTCGACCGCGTCGCCGACTTCGTGCGCGACCAGTGGGGCGGCCGCCTCATCCGCGGCTGGGACGAGGACTGGCTCGACATGCCGACGCGCATCGGCGACGACCTCGGCCGCGTCGCGTACGGCGCCGCGGCCGGCCAGACCTTCGTCGGCGACTCGACCACCGTGATCCTCTACAAGCTCGTCCGCGCGGCCGTCCGGGCGCGCCCCGGCCGCGACGAGCTCGTGATCGACACCGACAACTTCCCCACCGACCGCTTCGTGCTCGAGGGCGTCGCGGAGGAGTGCGGCATGACGATCCGCTGGATCGAGGTCGCGCCCGACGCCGGCGTCACCCCGGCGCTCGTCGCGGAGGCCGTGGGGGAGCGGACCGCGCTCGTCGTGCTCAGCCAGGTCGCCTACCGCTCCGGCTTCCTCGCGGACGTGCCGGGGATCACGCGCATCGTCCACGACGCCGGCGCGCTCGTGCTGTGGGACACCTGCCACTCCGTCGGCGTGATCCCCACGGAGCTCGACGCGTGGGGCGTCGACCTCGCGGTCGGCTGCAGCTACAAGTACCTCGACGGCGGCCCCGGCGCGCCCGCCCACGGCTACGTGCGGAGCGAGCTGCAGCGGGAGCTGCGCCAGCCGATCCAGGGCTGGATGGGCGCGCAGGACGTGTTCGCGATGGGGCCGGAGTACGTGCCGGCCGACGGGATCCGCCGCTTCCTCAGCGGCACGCCGCCCATCGTCGGGATGCTCGCGATGCAGGACATGATCGCGCTCATCGAGGAGGCGGGGATGCCCGCGATCCGCGCGAAGTCGCTCGCCCTCACCCGCTTCGCGCTCGACCTCGTCGACCGCGACCTCGTGCGGCTCGGCGCGCGCGTCGCGAGCCCGCGGGAGGAGGACCGGCGCGGCAGCCACGTGAGCGTCGACCACCCGCGGTTCCGCGAGATCGTGGGGGCGCTGTGGGAGGAGGGCGTGATCCCCGACTTCCGCGCGCCGTCCGGCCTCCGCCTCGGCCTCAGCCCGCTGACGACGTCGTTCCGCGAGGTGGAGCTCGGCATCGAGGCGATCCGGCGGCACCTGGCGGGCTGAGCGCCGGCTCGCGACGAGTGGGGCCGGGCCGGACTGGGCCCGCCGCGTCCGCGGGCCGCGCCCGGTCCCCGTCGCCGCCCCCGCTACGGCAGGATCGCGTCCACGTACCCGCCGTCCACCCGCAGCGCCCCGCCGGTCGTCGCCGACGCCTGCCTCGACGCCAGGTACACGCACATGTGCGCGATCTCCTCGGGCTCGATCAGGCGCTGGATGAGCGACTGCGGCCGGTGCTGCCGCATGAACTCGCGCTGCGCCTCGTCCCACGGCAGGTCGTCGCCGACGAGCTCGCGCGCGAACGCCTCGACGCCGCCGGTGTGCGTGGGGCCGGCCATGACGCAGTTGACGGTGACGCCGGATCCGGCCGCCGCCTTCGCGAAGCCGCGCGAGACCCCGAGGAGCGCGGTCTTCGAGACGCCGTAGTGGATCATCTCGACGGGCGTGACGACGGCCGAGTCGCTCGCGATGTACTGCACCCGGCCCCAGCCGCGGGACATCATCCCGGGCAGGTAGGCGCGGGTGAGGCGCACGGCCGCGAGCACGTTGACCTCGAAGTAGCGGCGCCACTCGTCGTCCGTGATCTCGAGCGGGTCGGCCGAGCCGAAGATCCCGAGGTTGTTGACGAGCACGTCGACCTCGGGGAACGCCGCCACCGCACGCGCGGCGCCCTCCTCCGTCGCGACGTCGGCCGCGAGCACCTCGACGGACGCGTCGGGCCGGTCCGCGAGCAGCCGGTCGCGCGCCGCCGCGGTGCCCTCCTCGCCGCGGCCGTTGACGATCACACGGGCGCCCGCGTCGAGGAGGCCCTCCGCGATGGCGTAGCCGATGCCCTGGGTGGAGCCCGTGACGAGGGCGGTGGATCCGGTGAGGTCGATGCGCATGCGAGTGCCTTCCGTGAGAGGTGAGGAGGAGGGGCCGGTCAGTCGGCCCAGGCCCGCCGGGTGCTGCGGACGGCCTTCCCGGTGGTGGCGGCCTCGTGCATGAGGAGCGCGAGGTGGTGGTCCTGCGACGCCTCGGCGAGCGAGTTCGTGGAGGGGCCGCCCTCCGCGTGCGCGTGCATGTCGACGAGGCACTGCGCGATGGCGATCTCGTCGTCCGCCAGCCGCCCGGGCGCGAAGGGGTTCTCGTAGACCCACTCGGAGCCGAGCAGCAGGCCGCGGAGGTGGAGGCCCTCGAGGTTGCCGCCCTGCCCGGTCTCGACGCGCGTGATGTCGGCCCACGTCGGCGTGGTCGCGTCGAGCAGCCAGCTCACGTGCTCGTCGACGATCTCGCCGCGCTCGCCGCGGACGAGCAGGCGGTTGCGGCGGATCCAGGAGAAGTACTGCCGGTCGGCGAAGTCGTAGACGCCGAGGCGGTCGCCGAAGTCGAAGCGCGCGGTGGTCTGCTCGGCGGTCATGACCTCCTCGCGCACGGGATCGCCGTCCCGGTCGGGCCCCGCGACGAGCGGCGACGAGAAGCGGGACGCCGTGATGGTCGCGTCCTCGAAGCCGATGCCGAGGGCCCGGCGCATCACGCGGACGCCGTGGTAGTCGTGGCACTGCGCGACCGCGGCCTGGCTGATCCGCCCGAGCCGGCCTCCCGCTGCGATCGCGAGCTGCGCGGCGAGCAGCGGCGAGAGCGGGTACTGCTCGGCCACCTCGATCCGCGCCCCCTGGCGCACGAGCGCGTCGAGCCGCTCGAGGTCCTCGACGGTCTCGCCGGGCGGCGTCTCGGTGAGGACGGCGACGCCGCGGTCGACGAGGTCGGCGATCACGTCGGGCGCGGCGCTCCGCGGCACGGAGACGACGACGAAGGACGGCGCCTCATCCGCCAGGAGCTCGGCCGTGGTGCGGAAGGTGCGGATCCCCCACTCCTCCTCCAGCGCGCGGCCGGTCTCGGCGCTCCGCGTCACGAGGCCGGTGACGGCGAAGCGGTCCGGGAGGGCCCGCGCGATGCGCAGGAAGAAGGCGCTGCGCCAGCCGCTCCCCACGATGCCGAAGCGGATCTGCGGGGCGGGCGGTGCGGGGCGGGGCATGGTCGCCAGCGTACGCGCGGGCTCCGCGATGTCCGCTGGTGACGCTTCCCTGGGGGAATCGCAGCCGGCTGAGGAATACTCGCGAGGGCTGCGAGGCTGTCCGGGGAGCGAACGCTCCCGCGTGAGGCGCCTCACGGCTCCGTCGCAGGAGTATGCGGACCCGGAGAGGGGACACGAGCATGGGGATCCAGACGAGCCTCGACCAGGTCGCGCACGCCGCGCGCATCCTCGACGTGATGCAGGAGGCCGACGAGCTCACGGTCGCCGCCAGCCGCGACGGCGGAGGACGCGCGGTGCGCCTCCTCGCCCGCGCCGCCGCCGACCCCGCCGACCAGCTCACCGCGGTCGCCGCCATCCACGCGCTCGCGCAGGTCTTCGACGAGGCCGCCGACCTCGCGCTCGTCGCGCTCCTCGACCACGACACCCGGTGGATCCGCGAGCACGCCGCCTGGGCGTTCGGCACCCGCCTGCCGCGCTTCGACGCGGTGTCCGGCCTCGTCGCGATGGTGGTCGAGGGCGGCTTCCCCGGCATGCTCGCGCAGCGCACGCTGCAGCAGTGGGCCGGATCCGCGCCCGACCACCTCGCCCTCGCGCTCGAGAACGCCCTCCTCGGCATCCGCGGCGACGGCGCCCGCTCCCGCCTCGTCGAGACCGTGGGCCTCGTGCGGGGCCGGATCCCGGAGCGCGTGCTCCTCCGCGTCGCGCAGGACGCCGCCGAGGGCGCGCTCACCCGCTCGGCCGCCGTGGCCGCGCTGGGCGACCGGCCCGCGGACGAGGCGACCCTCGGCATCGTCTCCGACATCGCGCGCGGCGACGACGAGGTGGCCGCGGTCGCGCGCCTGGCCGTGCTCGACATCGCCCGCCAGCACGGCGACCATCCCGTCGCGCCCGAGCGCCCGGGCCTCACGGTGGTGCAGCTCTTCCTGCACGCCGACATCGACGCGGGCCTCACGCACGTGGGCGCGGGCGACAACGGCGGCATCGCGACGCTGCTCGTGCGGCTCGGCGACGCGCTCGTGGATCCCGCGGGCCCGGCCGTCGACGCCCCCGCGGCCCACGACGTGGCCGCCACCGTCGCCGACCGCCCGGTCGACCGCGTCATCACGCTGTCCCGCGGCACCCCCGACCAGGCGCTCGCCTCCCTCGCCCGGGTGTCCGCGGGCGATGACGGCCACGTCTTCGCGCACATCCCCATGCTCGGCGGTCCGCGCTCCCTCCCCGAGGCGTGGCCGCACCGCGTCGCCGCCGAGCGGGGGATCCGTCGGGTGCTCCGCGCCGCCGGCCGCGTCGACGCCGTGCACCTCCGCATGGCCGACGTGGGCACGCTCGCCGCCTCCACGGTCGCTCGCCAGCTCGGCATCCCCGTCGTCTTCACGGTCGCGCCGGACCCGCACGGCGTGGTCGACGCGCTCGACCGCTCCGGCGCCCTCACGCGCGACCGCTTCGGCGCCGTCGACGCGCGCGAGCACTACTGGTTCCGCGTGCGCCTCGTGCAGCGCCTCGCGGCCGACGCCGCGCACACCGTCCTCTTCCCCCGGCCCGAGCTGCGGCGCGACATGCGCCGCCTGGTCGGCATCGACGTCGACGCGCACCCCGAGCGCCACAGCGTGGTCGCCGAGGGCATCGACGTCGCCGCCATCGAGCGCGCCCGCGACGACGCCCTGCTCGGCGCCGACGCGGACGGCGCGCCCGCCCGCGCGTTCGTCGAGCTCGACCGGCTGCTCGCGGGCCTCCCCGAGGAGCGCCGCGGCCTGCCGCTCGTGATCTCCGTGGG
Source organism: Clavibacter sp. B3I6 (assembly GCF_030816895.1). Taxonomy (NCBI): domain Bacteria; kingdom Bacillati; phylum Actinomycetota; class Actinomycetes; order Micrococcales; family Microbacteriaceae; genus Clavibacter; species Clavibacter sp. B3I6. Next base: position 1,769,222 of record NZ_JAUSYL010000001.1, on the reverse strand, counting down.
GCGCCTCGCGCGCGTCAAGGGCATGGCCGCGCTCGCGCACGTCTGGGCGGCGGATCCCGCGCTCCGGGCCCGCGCGAACCTCCTCATCGTGGGCGGCGACCTCGACGCGCCCAGTCCCGAGGAGCGCGAGCAGCTGACGCGCGTCCTCGAGGCGGCGCCCGGCGCGGATCCCGTCGCCGCCGTCGCCGCCGACCCCCGCGCCGCCGACGCGTCCGCCGCCTCCGCGGGCCTCCTCCTCGCCGGCCACCGCGGCAACGACACCGTCACGCGCTGGCTGGCCGCCGTCCGGTACGGCCGGCCCGGCCTCTCCGCGCCCGGCGGCGCGTACGCCTGCGCGAGCATCAAGGAGGAGTTCGGCGTCGCGCTCCTCGAGGCGATGTCGATGGGCCTGCCCGTCGTCGCGCCCGCGTCCGGCGGCCCCGCGACCTACGTGGAGGACGGCGTGACGGGCCTCCTCGTCGACACGACGGATCCGGCAGCCCTCGGCACGGGGATCGCCCGCGCGCTCGACATCGCGGCCGGCCCCCGCGCGGACGCCGCCGCCGACCGCGCGCGCGACATGGTCGCCCGCACCTTCACCATCCAGGCCATGGCGGGCACCCTGTCCCGCGTCTACCGCGACGTCGCCGCCGCCGACGACCGAACCCTCTGGGAGCTCAGCGCCTCATGACCCTGCTCGTCATCAGCCCGGACTACGCGTCCCACCTCTTCCCGCTCATCACGCTGGCCTCGGCCTGGAGGCAGGCGGGCGAGCGCGTGGTCGTGGCCACCGGATCCGCCACCGCGGGCATCGTCGAGGCGTCCGGCTTCGAGCGCATCGACCTCCGGCTCGGGCGCGGCTCCAACCCCGGCACCATCAAGGCGGAGGACCAGCCCACCGGCGAGGACGACGCCCTCCGCGGCTTCTTCGCCGCCACCCGCCGCGGCATGGTCGAGACCCTGCGCTTCCAGGCCGAGGCCCGGAGCGACGACCTGCTCTGGGAGCCGGTGGAGACCGCGCGCGCCGTGCAGCGGATCCTCGACGAGGTGCGTCCCGACCAGGTGATCGTCGACCACCTCGCCTTCAGCGCGCGCCTCGCGCTCCTCGCCTCCGGCACCCGGCACGCGGACGTCGTGCTCGGGCACCCGAGCGCGCTGCCCGTCGGCGACGAGGTCTACGGCTTCCCGCCCGCCTGGCCCGCCGCCTTCGAGCCCGAGGAGGAGGACCTCGACGAGCTGCACGCGCTCTGCGTCCGCGTGCGCGACCGCTTCACCTCGCAGTGGAACGACGCCCTCGCGGTCCTCGCGCCGTCCATGCGCCCGAGCCGCGACGCCTTCGCGGAGGCCGGCGACGTGCTCCTCCTCAACTACCCCGAGGAGCTGCACGACCCCGACCGCTCGGAGCTGCTGCCGCCGCACGCCTTCATCGGCTCGGCCGTCCGCCGCGAGGCGCCCGAGGCGGAGGTGCAGGACTGGATCGACGCCGGCGGCGACCCCATCGTCTACGTCTCGCTCGGCAGCTTCCTCTCCGTGCGCGGCGACGTGCTCGCCCGCATCGCGGCGGCCCTCCGCGACCTCGACGTGCGCGTGGCCCTCGCGACCGGATCCACCGACCCCGCCGAGCTCGGCGACCTCCCCGCCGACTGGCTCGTCCGCCCCTTCCTCCCGCAGGTGACGCTCCTCGGCCACGCCGACCTCGCGGTCACGCACGGCGGCAACAACTCCGTCACCGAGGCGGCGACCGCGGGCGTGCCCATGCTCGTGCTGCCGCTGTCGACCGACCAGTTCGCGGGCGCCGCCGCCCTCGAGGAGGCCGGGCTCGGGATCGCGCTCGCGCCGAACGTGGCGACGGTCACCGAGCTGCGGCAGGCAGCCAAGGCCCTGCTCAACCCGTCCGGCATGCAGCGCGCGGGGCTCGACGCCATCGCGGCGTCGCTCACCCGCTCGCCCGGTCCGCAGCGCGCGTACCAGGCGCTGGCCGGCGGGATCCGCCCGGAGCAGGCCGCGCGCTGATCCCGTCGCCCCGCCGGGCGACGCCCGCGCCGCGATCTCGTAGACTCGGACGTGACCGCACCCGCGCCCGGCGCGCGGCGGTCGCCCACAGTCTCGGAATGGATCAGGTGCCCTCGTGAACATCGTCGCTTTCATCATCGCGTTCGCCCTCTTCCTCGGCGGCATGGCCCTGTTCGCGTTCGCGTTCTACATCGAGGGCTTCGAGCTGCTCAGCTTCTTCGCCGGCGTCCTGCTCGTCTCCGCGTCCATCGCGATCCCCGCGCACGTCCTCAAGCGCACCGACGCCTGACCGGCTCCCGGGCCCGTCCGCGCGCGGCGCATCCGCCGCCCGCGGCCCGAAACACCCGCGACACACGCCGCGGTTAGGCTCCGGCCATGGGTGATCTGTTCGAGGGATACGGCACGCTCGCAGCCGCACGGCGAGCCTCCGGCGGCGCGATGCCGTTCGACGAGATGTTCCGGGATCCGCCCGCCGACGGCGGGCCGGCCGTCACGCGGGCGGCCTACCGCGAGATCCACGCGGCGCTCTCCCGCATGACCAAGGAGGAGCTGAAGGACCGCACCGACGCGCTCGCCACCAGCTACCTCGCGCAGGGCGTCACCTTCGACTTCGCGGGCGAGGAGCGGCCCTTCCCGCTCGACGCCGTGCCGCGCGTCATCGAGCAGGCCGAGTGGAGCCGGCTCGAGAAGGGCGTCGCCCAGCGGGTCCGGGCGCTCGAGGCGTTCCTCGCCGACGTGTACGGGCCGCAGCGCGCGATCCGCGACGGCGTGATCCCCGCCCGCCTCATCAGCTCGTCGAGCCACTTCCATCGCCAGGCCGCGGGCATCGACCCGGCGAACGGCGTGCGCATCCAGGTCTCGGGCATCGACCTCGTGCGCGACGAGGCCGGCGAGATGCGCGTCCTCGAGGACAACGTGCGCGTCCCCTCCGGCGTCAGCTACGTCATCTCCAACCGCCGCGTCATGGCGCAGACGCTGCCCGAGCTGTTCGTCTCGATGCGGGTCCGCCCGGTCGGCGACTACCCGAACAAGCTCCTCCAGGCACTCCGCGCGAGCGCGCCCGACGGCGTCGACGACCCGAACGTGGTCGTCCTCACGCCCGGCGTCTACAACAGCGCCTACTTCGAGCACACGCTCCTCGCGCGCCTCATGGGCGTCGAGCTGGTCGAGGGCCGCGACCTCTTCTGCTCCGGCGGCCGCGTCTGGATGCGCACCACGGGCGGCCCCCATGCGCGTCGACGTCATCTACCGCCGCGTCGACGACGAGTTCCTGGATCCGCTGCAGTTCCGCGCCGACTCCATGCTCGGCTCGCCCGGCCTCATGCTCGCCGCGCGCCTCGGCAACGTCACCATCGCGAACGCGGTCGGCAACGGCGTGGCCGATGACAAGCTCGTCTACACGTACCTGCCGGACCTCATCCGCTACTACCTGGCCGAGGACGCGATCATCCCGAACGTCGACACGTGGCGCCTCGAGGAGCCCGACTCGCTCGAGGAGGTGCTCGACCGGCTGCCGGAGCTCGTCGTGAAGCCCGTCGACGGATCCGGCGGCAAGGGCCTCGTGGTCGGCCCGGCGGCGTCCGCGGGCGAGCTCGCCGAGCTGCGCGCGCGGCTGCTGAAGGACCCGCGCGGCTGGATCGCGCAGCCCGTGGTGCAGCTCTCCACCATCCCCACGCTCGTGGAGGACGGCATGCGCCCGCGCCACGCCGACCTCCGCCCCTTCGCGGTCAACGACGGCCGGGACATCTGGGTGCTGCCCGGCGGCCTCACGCGCGTCGCGCTCCCCGAGGGCCAGCTCGTGGTCAACAGCAGCCAGGGCGGCGGATCCAAGGACACCTGGGTCGTCGGCGACCGCGCCTTCCCGGCGGCCACGCGCGAGCGCAGCGTGCAGGCGCTCGTGGCCGACCAGGCCGCGGTGACCACGTCGATCCCGATCATCGCGCCCGGCGAGAAGGCGCCCGACCAGTCGCCGCAGGACGCCCCGCGCAACCGCGACCAGCACGAGCAGCAGCAGCAGGCGGGTCCCGCGTCGTCCGCCGCCGCCGCCGCACCCGCCGCGCCCGCCGCCGCCCGCACGACCGCCACCACCGAGGGGGACCGCTGATGCCCATGCTGTCGCGCATCGCCGAGTCGCTGTTCTGGATCGGCCGCTACATCGAGCGCTCCGACGGGACCGCCCGCATCCTCGACGTGCACCTCCAGCTCCTCCTCGAGGACCCGTGGATCGACGAGGACACCGCCTGCCGGTCGCTCCTCAGCGTGATGGGCAGCGACGTCCCCTCGGACGCGGCGCTCGGCCGGGACGACGTGCTCGCGCTCCTCGCCGTGGACCGCACGCAACCGGCGTCCATCGCGTACTCGCTCGGCGCCGCGCGGGAGAACGCGCGCCGCGCCCGCGAGATCGTCTCGAGCGAGCTCTGGGAGTGCCTCAACACGACGCGCGCCCGCATGCCCCGGAAGATCGCGAACGACCGCGTGCACGAGTTCTTCGGCTGGGTCCGCGAGCGCTCGGCCCTCGCGGTCGGGCTCGTCGAGTCGGGCACGAGCCGCGACGAGGCGTGGCAGTTCTTCACGCTCGGCCGCTCCATCGAGCGCGCCGACATGACCGCGCGCCTCCTCGCCACGCGCGCCCTCACCGAGGCGAGCGGCCCGTCGTGGACCACGATCCTCCGCTCCTGCGGCGCGTACGAGGCCTACCTCCGCACCTACCGCGGGGTGCCGAGCGCGCGCAACGCGGCGGAGTTCCTGCTGCTCGACCGGCTGTTCCCGCGGTCGATCACGCACTCCATCCGCCGCGCCGAGCAGTGCCTGCACGACATCGAGCCGCGCACGGACCGCCTCGGGGTGTCCGACCAGGCGCAGCGCCTGCTCGGGCAGATCCGGAGCGAGCTGGAGTACCGGCCGATCCAGGAGATCCTCGACGACCTCCCGCGCTTCATGGACGCCGTGCAGGAGGCCACCAGCGCCACCTCCGAGGCCGTCCGCCAGCGCTACTTCCCCACCAACGCGGCACCGAGCTGGGTAGGAGAGAACTCGTGAACCGCCTGCGCATCACCCACCGGACCGGCTTCCACTACGAGGGCGAGGTGACGGCGTCGTACAACGAGGCGCGGATGCTGCCCGTGTCGAGCGAGAACCAGTTCGTCCTGGACTCGAACCTCGACATCCAGCCGAAGCCGGGCCATCACACCTACGTCGACCACTTCGGCACGCGCGTCTCCTCGTTCGAGATCCTGAGCCCCCACCGCTCGCTCGAGCTGACGGCGACGAGCCTCGTCGAGGTGCGCCCGCGCACGCACGAGCCGCACCAGCTCGGCTGGGACGACCTCGCGGTCGAGGTGGAGCGGGCGACGGAGCACGTGGAGCAGGTCGCGCAGACCGGGCGCACCGCCCCGCACGAGGAGGTCATGGCGCTCGCGGAGGAGATCGCGGGCGGCGCCGGCACCCCGTGCGAGGCCGCCGCCGCGATCGCGCGGGCGATCGGCGAGGAGGTGGAGTACATGGCCGGCGTCACGAGCGTCCAGTCGACCGCGCGCGAGGCGTGGGAGCAGGGCCGGGGCGTCTGCCAGGACATCACCCACATCGTCATCGGCGCGCTCCGGCACGTGGGGATCCCCGCGCGCTACGTCAGCGGCTACCTGCACCCGAAGCCGAACGCCGCCGTGGGCGAGACCGTCACGGGCGAGTCGCACGCCTGGGTCGAGTGGTTCTGCGGCGAGTGGCGCGGCTGGGATCCCACGAACCTCATCGACATCGGCGACCGCCACGTGCTCGTCGGCCGCGGGCGCGACTACCGCGACGTGGCGCCGCTGCGGGGAATCTACGCGGGGCCGTTCCGGTCGAAGCTGTTCGTGCGGGTGGAGATCACGCGCGAGTCCTGACCCCTGGCGGCCGGGCGCGCGCGCCTAGTCTGGACCCATGCCCGACGAGGAGCGCTCCACCGGAGGAGCCGACCACCGCACCATCGTGGACGCCGAGGGCGTGACCCTCCACTACTACGTGTGGGAGGCGGAGCAGCCGCGCGCCGTCGTGCACATCGCGCACGGAGTCGGCGAGCACGCGCTGCGGTACGTCCGCCTGGCCCGGGACCTCAACGCCGTGGGGTTCACGGTCGCGGCCGACGACCACCGCGGGCACGGCGCCACGGGCCTCGGCCACCTCGGGATCGGCGTGCTGGGACCCCGGCGGCACCTCGCGGCGCTCGACGGGATCCAGCTCGTCAGCGAGCAGCTCCGCCGGGACCACCCCGACCTCCCGCTCGTGCTCCTCGGCCACAGCTGGGGCGCGCTCCTCGCCCAGCGCATCGTCGCCCGCGCCGCGCACCTGTACGCGGGGCTCGTGCTGAGCGGGGCGTCGCTCGCGATGCCCGGCGTCATCAACACGGGCGACCTCAACAAGCGCTGGCGGCACCCGGCGGCGTCCGGCTTCGAGTGGCTCTCGCGGGACCCGGAGGCGCAGCGCGCGTTCGGTGCCGACGACCGGAACTTCGACGTCAACGCGCTGAAGCCGTACCGGATGCGCGACTCCGTGCAGATCATGGGCCGCCCGCCGCGGAAGCTCGCGGTGGACCTCCCCGTCCTGATCCAGGGCGGCGAGGAGGACTCGCTCGGCGGCCGGCGCGGGATGCAGCTGCTCGCGCGCGACTACAGCCGGCGGTCGCGCCTCAGCGACGTCCTGCTCATCGTCTACCCGGGCGCGCGGCACGAGATCTACAACGAGACGAACCGCGACGAGGTGGTGGCGGACCTCCGGAGCTGGCTCGAGTCGCGCATCGCGCCCGTGCCGGTGCCGGCGCCGGACGAGTGACCGCCGGCGACGGAGTCGCGCTCCGCCCGGCGCGCGCCGACGACCTGCCGTTCCTCGAGGACATGCTGCTCGCGTCGATGGACTGGCGCGGCGACGGGGCGATGACGCGCGAGCGGATCCGCGCGACGCCCGAGCTCGCGCACTACCTGGCCGGATGGCCGCGCGCGGGCGACGTCGGCGTGGTCGCGGAGGTCGACGGCGCTCCCGTCGGCGCCGCGTGGGCGCGCCTCTTCGCGGAGGACGACCGCGGCTACGGCTTCGTCGCACCGGACGTCCCCGAGCTCGGCACGGCGCTCGTTCCCGCCGCGCGCGGTCGCGGCGTCGGGCGGCGGATGCTCGTGGCGCTCGTCGCGGCGGTGCGCGCATCCGGCGCCCCGGCCGTGAGCCTCAGCGTGGAGGACGGCAACGACCGCGCCCGCGCCCTCTACGCGTCGCTCGGCTTCGTGCCCGTGGGGCGCGAGGGCGGATCCGACGTGCTGCTGCTCCGCTGGTGAGGCACGCCGCCCTCGGGCCCGCGACGCGAGCGGGCGGGCGGGCGGCACGAGCCGTTCACCTGGCGGTCGCCCTCCCGTCGGTCCGCGCCGGTACCGTCCGAGGCGCTCCTGTGCCAGGAGCGGGACGGGAGCACCACGTGGACCAGCGGCAGCAGGCGGTGGCCCGCGCACGGCGCGAGATCGTCGAGGCGGCGGGCGCCCAGTTCGCGGCGCGCGGCTACGAGGGCACGTCGTTCTCCCGCGTGGCCGAGGCGATGGGGAAGCCCAAGTCGGCCATCGGCTACCACCTGTTCGCCTCGAAGGAGCGCCTCGCGGGCGCCGTGGTCGCTGACCAGGAGGACAGGTGGCTGCGCATCGAGGCCGAGCTGGGCGGGCCGGGAGCCCTGCCGGAGCTCGTCGTCTTCCTCCTCACCGCCGCGCGCACGGTGGAGGTGTGCCCGATCGCGGCAGGTGCCGTCCGCCTGCAGCAGGACATGCCGCGGCTGGGCCTCGCGATCGAGCGCCGCTTCGACATCTGGACCTTCACGCGCCGGCACCTCGAGGCCGAGCTGGCGCTCCAGGACGTGCGCGGCGTGGAGGTCGACGCCACCGTGGACGTGCTCCTCAGCGCGACCTTCGGCCTGCTCGCCCACCGCTTCCCGCAGGCGCCGGACGGCGGCCTGGCGGAGCGCCTGCGCCGTCTCTGGATCCCGCTGCTCGCGCACCTGGGGCTCGAGGGCGTCGCGGAGGTCGTGCGCGACGCCCGCCCGCTCGACCTGGCGCGCGTGGAGTCCGCATCCGGGTCGGACGGGGATCGGCACGCGGCCGCCGACGCGGCGGGCGGCCCCGACGCGTCCGAGGGAGGACGCGCCCGCGCCTGATCCGCGCGTCCGCCGCCGCGATCCCCGCCGCCTCGGACCGGCGCTCGCCTACGCGGGCCAGACCGGCCGGAACTGGATGCTGATGCGCGGCCCCACAGCCGAGGCCGTCTTGAGGATGGCGTGCTCGTGGGTGCGCTGGGCGCTGCCGCCCATGATGACGAGGTCGCCGTGCCCGAGCGGGAAGCGCCGCACCTGGCCGCCGCCCTTCGGCCGCAGCGAGAGGGTGCGGGCGGCACCGACCGAGACGATGGCGACCATGGTGTCGCGGTCGATGGCGCGCCCGACGCGGTCGCCGTGCCACGCGACGCTGTCGTCGCCCGTGCGGTAGAAGCAGAGTCCCGCCGTCTCGAGCACCTGCCCGGGCGGGCGGCCGTAGTGGTCGTTCAGCGCCTCGCGCGCCTCCACGAGCACGGGCGCCGGCAGCGTCGCGCGCGGCCCGAACCAGGAGAGCAGCCGCGGGACCTCGACCACGCGGCCGTGCATGAGGCGCGTGTCGGCCGTCCACTCGACGTCCTCCACGAGGCGCTCGAACAGCGCGTCCGAGTCGGCGACCCAGCCGGGCCGGATGTCGAGCCACGCGCCCTGCCCCAGGTCGAGCCGCTCGACCTCCCCGCCGAGGGCGCCGAGCGTCGGCTCCGCCTGGAGGTCGTCGAAGAGGGAGGCCTGGAACGCGATGCTCATGGCGCGAGCATAGCCCGGATGCTCGAACGCATGTTCGAACGAGGGAGGGGCCGGGAGGGCCGCGCCGCCGCCCGGGCGCGTCGTGCGCCGGGCGGCGGCGCGCGGGTCAGCCGACCTCGAGCACCGTCTTCAGCCAGCCCTCCTCGCGCACGTCGAAGTGCTCGTAGGCGTCGATCGCGGTCGTCATCCCCTCGTCCTGCGTGATGAAGCGCGTGGGGTCGAACACGCCGGACGCGACGAGGTCGATGAGCGGCGGCGTGACGCGGCGGTGGTCGCAGTTGCCCATGCGGATCGTGAGGTTCTTGTTCATCGCGGCACCGATCGGGTACGACGTGAGCTGGGGCGGGTAGACGCCGATGATCCCGATGCGCCCCGACTTCCGCACCATCTGCACGGCCCACTGCGCGGCCTGGCTCGGCGCGTCGCCGGGGACCCAGAAGCCGTCGTGCGGGGAGGCGCCGGGCGCGACCTGCGCGACCTCGGCGGCGAACGAGTCCGCCTGCTGCTCGGCCTCCTCGGCGGCGGGACCCGCGTGCGGGCGCTGCGCATCGACGCCGACCGCGTCGATCACCGCGTCCACGCCGATCCCGAGGGTCGCCTCCATCACCGCGGCCACCGGGTCCTCGCGCTCGAAGTGGATCACCTCGGCGTGCTGCTCGAGCGCCATCGCGAGCCGCGTCTCCACGTGGTCGATCGCGAACACGCGCCCGGCGCCCATGCGGAAGGCGGACGCGACGGCGAACTGCCCGACGACGCCCGCGCCGAGGACCGCCACGGTGTCGCCCGGCCGGATGCCCGCGAGCTCGGCGCCGAACCAGGCGGTGGGGAAGATGTCGCTGAGGAGGATCGCCTGGTCGTCGCTGACCGTGTCGGGGAGCGGGATGAGCGTGTGCGCCGCCCAGGGGATCCGCGCGTACTCGGCCTGCAGGCCGTCGACGGGGCCCGTCGTCTCGGGCCCGCCGAAGAAGGAGGTCCCGGCCTGCGGGCCGTTCGGGTTGGCGACGTCGCACTGCGCCGTGCTGCCCGCGCGGCACTGCGCGCACACGCCGCACGACATGGTGGAGCACACCAGCACGCGGTCGCCGGGGGAGAAGCCGCGCACGGCGTCGCCGACCTCGGTGACGGTGCCGATCGCCTCGTGGCCGAGGATCGTGCCCTCCCGCATGCCGGCCATGGTCCCACGCACGAAGTGCAGGTCGGTGCCGCAGATGGCGCTGCGGGTGATGCGGATGACCGCGTCGGTCGGCTCCTGGATCCTCGGGTCCGGCACCTCGTCCAGGCGGATGTCGCCCTCGCCGTGCCACACGACTGCCTTCATGCTGCCTCGCCTCTCGTCACCGGGCGTGCGGGCCGATGCGCCGCCGTCCGTGCCTCCGACGCTAGGCCGGCACCGGGACGGCGTCCGGGGCGCGGAGACCCCTTGACGCGGGGCGGGCGCGGCCGCTACCGGACGCCCGGCGGCGGCGGCGGCTGCTGCTGCCGCCGGACGGGCGTCACAGGGTCCCGGCGCCGGCCGCCGTGATCGCCCGCGACGCCCGCCGGCCGATCGCGATCAGGAGGAGCGCCATCCCGCAGATGAACGCCGCGATCACCACGATCCAGACCGCGACCGCGGCGTACCCGTCCTCGGTGGCGGGATCCAGGAACGGGTACGGGTAGTAGGTGGCCGCTCCCGTGACCTCGTTGCCCGTGAACGGCCCGCGCGCGAGCGTGACCGCGACCCACACGAGCGGGTAGACGACGACCCGGCCGACCGCCCCGTAGCCGAGCGCCCGCCGGTCCGGCGCGAGCAGCCAGTCGAGCAGCACGAGCGCGGGCACGACGACGTGCAGCACCTCGTTCGACCAGGGCAGGTTCCCGCCGGGGATGGTCGGCAGCCCCCGCAGCAGCAGGTTGTAGACGACGCCCGTCGTGACCATGTAGGTCGCGGCGGCCAGGCGCAGGGTCGTCCAGCCGCGCCCGGGCGCGGGTCCCCGGCGGAGCAGCCGTACCGCGCCGACCCCCATGACCACGGCGGCGACGAGGTTCGACTGGATCGTGAAGAACATGAGGAAGTCGACGGTCTTTCCCGCGATCCCCTCCACGCCGACGCTCCGCCAGAACGACGAGCTGACGACGTACTGGCTGACGACGGCGACCAGGACGGCCAGGACGGTGAGGAGGCGGACGACCGCCCAGGTGATGCGCACCCCTCACCGTCGCACATCGCCGTGCCCGCGGCGATCCCCGGACCGTGCGCCGGCACCCGCGCGCCCTAGGCTGGGCGGATGCATGGTGAGTACAAGGTCCCCGGCGGCAAGCTCGTCGTGGTCGACCTCGACGTGACCGACGGCCGCATCTCCGGGTTCCGCCTCGCGGGCGACTTCTTCCTCGAGCCGGACGACGCGCTCGAGGCCATCGACGGTGCCGTCAACGGCCTCCCCGAGGACAGCGACGCCGCCGCGATCGCCGCCGCCATCCGCCGCGCGCTCCCGGCGCAGGCCGTGCTCCTCGGCTTCTCGCCCGAGGCCGTCGCCGTGGCCATCCGCCGCTCGCTCGCCCGCGCCACGGACTGGGGCGACTACGAGTGGGAGGTCATCCACGACCGCGCCTACCGGCCGGTGGAGCAGATGGCGCTCGACCAGGTGCTCGCGGAGGAGGTCGGCGCCGGCCGCCGCAACCCCACGCTGCGCATCTGGGAGTGGGACCAGCCCGCCGTCGTCATCGGGAGCTTCCAGTCCCTCCGCAACGAGGTCGACGCCGAGCAGGCCGCGGCCCACGGCTTCGACGTCGTCCGCCGCGTCTCCGGCGGCGGCGCCATGTACATGGAGGCGGGCGCCGTCATCACGTACTCGATCTACGCGCCCGTCGACCTCGTGCAGGGCATGACCTTCGCGGACTCCTACGCGTACCTCGACGAGTGGGTCATCACCGCGCTGCGCTCGCTCGGCATCGACGCGTCGTACCAGCCGCTCAACGACATCACGAGCCCCACCGGCAAGATCGGCGGCGCCGCGCAGAAGCGCCTGGGCGCCGGCGCCGTGCTGCACCACGTCACCATGAGCTACGACATGGACGGCGAGAAGATGGTTCAGGTGCTCCGCATCGGCCGCGAGAAGATCAGCGACAAGGGCATCACGAGCGCCGCCAAGCGCGTCGACCCCCTCCGCAGCCAGACGGGCATGAGCCGCGCGGACATCATCGACCGGATGAAGGCCACGTTCACCGGCCTCTACGGCGGGAAGCCGGGCGAGGTCACGGCGGAGGAGTGGGCGAAGACGCGCCAGCTCGTCGAGGAGAAGTTCTCCACGCCGGAGTGGCTGACGCGCGTCCCCTGAGGCGCGCCGCGGCGGGCGCGGGCGCGAGCCGGCGGGTCAGCCCCGCTCGAGCAGCTCGCGGTAGTCCGGGTGCTCGTCGATCCACTCCGCCACGAACGGGCACGTGGCGACGACCGTGCGGGATCCTGCGCGCACGTCGTCGAGGGCGGCCCGCACCAGCTCCCCGCCGAGGCCGCCGCGCCGCTTGGCGGGATCGACCTCCGTGTGGGTGAAGACGATGCGGTCGCCCTGGATCAGGTAGTCCGCGAAGCCCGCGCGCTCGCCGTCGAGCCACAGCGTGTAGCGCGAGCCGTCGGGGTCGTGGGTCACGTCGACGCTCATCCCGCCACCCTAGGCGGGGCGCCGCCCGGAGTCGATCCGCAGGGGTCCGGGTTACCCTGGACGGGCCCGGCATCCCGGAGCACCCCTCGACCTCCGGAGCAGCACGTGACCGCCGACATCCGCCGCCGCAGCATCCTCGCCGCCGCGCTCGCGGTCCCCGTGACCGCCGCCCTCGCCGCCTGCACCCGCCAGGAGCCGGCCCCGCGCGCGACCGCCGGCGCGGGTGCCGCGGACGAGCCGGCCGCGACCGCCCCCTCGCCCGCCGTCGCCTCGGTCGAGCCCGCGGCGCTCTCCGTCTCGGGTGGCCAGACCGTCACCCTCGCCGGCACCGGCCTCGCGGCCGCGACGGCCGTCATGTTCGCGGGCACCCCGGGCACCGACCTGCAGGTGGCCGGCGACGGCTCGCTCACGGTGGTCGCACCGCGGTCCTCCGACTACGAGGACCGGGCCGCCGACGTCCAGGTCATGGCCGGCGACGCCGCGCTCACGACCGCCACGGCGGCGTACGCGGCCCAGACGCCCGTCGACCGGCAGCTCCAGTACGCGCTCGCGCACTGGGACGCCTACAACCTCGCGGAGTACGGCGACTTCAACCCCTCCGGCGGCGACTGCGTCAACTTCGTCAGCCAGACCCTCATCCAGCGCGGCTGGGAGATGACGACCGAGTGGCACAACCGCGGCGGCGGATCCGACTGGACCTACGCGTGGATCCACGTGCCCACCTTCGACCGGTGGCTCGCCGCCAACGCGACGGCGCTCGGCATCACGCGCCTCGAGCTCGCCGACCGGGACCGCCTGAAGGTCGGCGACATCGTCATCTTCGACTGGAACCGCAACGCGTCGGGCGACCACACGCAGATCATCTCCGCCATCGAGCCGAAGGACGGCGGCAACGTCGTGAAGATGGTCGGCCACAACCTCGACAACGACTACCGCGACCTCGACGAGACCATCACCACGGAGCACCCGGGTGCCGAGGTGCACTTCTGGAGCGTCGCCTAGCCCGCGCTAGCGCATGTCGCCGAGCCGGCGGCCCGACCGGAGCAGGCGGTCGACGAGGAGCACGAGCAGCACGCCGAGCGCGTAGGCCGCGAGGTCGACCGGGTCGAAGCCCGTGCCGAGGACCAGCCGCACGAGCGGCGCGTCGAGCGCCCAGGTCGCGGGCTGCCCGGTGATCTGCAGGAGCTCGATCCCGGTGCACCACACGAGCACGGCGGCCCCGTGCACCACGGTGTCGACCCGCGGCATCACGGCGATGAGCGCGAGGTGGATGGCCGCGGCGTAGAGGACGTCCGGCCAGAGGCCCCGGCCGTCCGAGTGCGTGACGACCATGCCGGCGATGACGACCGCGAAGAGGGCCGCCAGCGCGACGACGCGGCGACGGGCGTGGCCGTCGGGCAGGCGGACGCTGCGGTCGTGCGCGGGTGCGGCGTCGGCGCGGCCGTCCGCGAGACCGTCCGCGGGGCCGTCGACGGGACGCGTCGGCGGCTCGTCCCACAGGAACGCGTCCACATCCCCGGAATGGCGCATCCCCCCACCGTAATCACCGCGGATGCGAGCGCGCCCAGGGCGGCGCCGCACCCGCGGCCCGTGCTACGCCTCGAGCGCCGCGTCGACGATGCGCTTGGCCTCCGCCTGCACCTCGTGCAGGTGGTCGAGCCCCACGAACGACTCCGCGTAGATCTTGTAGACGTCCTCGGTGCCGCTCGGGCGGGCCGCGAACCACGCCCGGTCGGTGACGACCTTGACGCCGCCGACCGCCGCGCCGTTGCCGGGCGCGGTGCTCAGCTTCGCCGTGATCGGGTCGCCCGCGACCTCGGTGGCCTGGATCGCGTCGCCGTCGAGCTTGCCGAGGGTGGCCTTCTGCGCCTTGGTGGCGGCCGCGTCGACGCGCTCGTACACGGGGTCGCCGAAGCGCTCGGTGAGCTCGCGGTAGAGCACGCTGGGCGTCTTGCCGGTCACCGCGAGGATCTCCGCGGCCAGCAGCGCGAGGAGGATCCCGTCCTTGTCGGTGGTCCAGACGGTGCCGTCCATGCGGAGGAAGCTGGCGCCGGCCGACTCCTCGCCGCCGAAGCCCACGGATCCGTCGATGAGGCCGGGCACGAACCACTTGAAGCCCACCGGCACCTCCCAGAGGCGGCGGCCGAGCGAGTCGGCGACCCGGTCGATCACGCTGGAGGACACCAGCGTCTTGCCGATCGCGGCGTCCGCGCGCCAGTGCGGGCGATGCGCGTAGAGGTAGTCGATCGCGACGGCGAGGTAGTGGTTCGGGTTCATGAGCCCGGCGTCGGGCGTGACGATGCCGTGGCGGTCGGCGTCGGCGTCGTTGCCCGTGAGGATGTCGAAGTCGTCCTTCCGCGCGAGCACGCTCGCCATGGCGGAGGAGGACGACGGGTCCATGCGGATCTTCCCGTCCCAGTCGAGGGTCATGAACGACCAGGCGGGGTCCACCTCGGGGTTCACGACCTCGAGGTCGAGGCCGTGGCGCTCGCCGATGGCGGCCCAGTACTCGACCGAGGCGCCGCCGAGCGGGTCCGCGCCGATGCGGACGCCGGCCGCGCGGATGGCGTCCATGTCGATGATCGAGCCGAGGTCGTCGACGTAGTGGCCGAGGAAGTCGTAGCCCTCGACCTGCGCGCGCGCCTCCTCGAGGGTCACGCGCTTCACGTCGACGAGGCCGGCCGCGATGATCGCGTTGGCGCGCGCCGCGATCCAGCCGGTGGCGTCGGAGTCGGCCGGTCCGCCGTGCGGCGGGTTGTACTTGAAGCCGCCGTCGGCCGGCGGGTTGTGGCTGGGGGTCACGACGATGCCGTCGGCCACGTCGTCGTCACCGTGCGCGTCGTCGCGGTTCCAGCGGAGGATCGCGTGCGAGAGCGCCGGGGTGGGGCACCAGGAGTCGCGGGAGTCGGCGAGCACGCGCACGCCGTTGGCGACGAGCACCTCGAGGGCGGTGTCCTCGGCGGGCTTCGAGAGCCCGTGGGTGTCGCGGCCGATGAACAGCGGGCCCGTGATGCCCTGCTCGGCCCGGTACTCCACGATCGCCTGCGTGATCGCGAGGATGTGGTCCTCGTTGAAGGCCGTCTTCAGCGAGCTGCCGCGGTGGCCGCTCGTGCCGAACGCCACCTTCTGCTCGGGGTCCTCCACGTCGGGATGGAGATCGTGGTAGGCCCGGATCAGCTCGTCGATGTCGATGAGGTCGGACGGGAGGGCGGCGGTGCCTGCGCGGTCATGCATGGATCCATCCTGGCACCGGGCCCCGCCGATTCCCATCTAGGGTGCAGGCATGCCCGACTCCTCCCGGCCCGACGAGACGTACAGCTACCTCGGCCCCTCCGGCACCTTCACGGAGGCCGCGCTCAAGCAGGTGGAGGCGGCGCGCGGGCGCACGTGGCGGGCCGTCAACAACGCGTCCGAGGCGCTCGCCGACGTGGTGTCCGGCACGTCGGTCGCGGCGATGATCGCCATCGAGAACTCCGTCGAGGGCGGGGTGACGGCCACGCAGGACGCGCTCGCGAACATCCCGGGCCTGCGGATCCTCAGCGAGCACCTCGTGCCCGTCTCCTTCGACCTCGTCGTCCGGCCGGGCACGGCGCTCGCCGACGTGCGCACGATCGCCGCCCACCCCGTGGCCTACGGCCAGTGCCGCCGCTTCCTCGAGCGCGAGCTGCCCACGCACGGCCACCTCCCCGCGTCGAGCAACGTGCAGGCGGCCATGTCGCTGCTGGAGGACGGGACCGCGGACGCGGCCATCGCGCCGCCGCAGATCACCGAGAGCCAGCCGCTCGAGGCCGTGGCGCGCGCCATCGGCGACAACCCCAACGCCGTCACGCGCTTCGTCCTGGTCGGCCGCGCCACCACGCTGCCGCCGCGCACCGGCGCGGACAAGACGAGCCTCATCGTCGAGCTGCCCGACGACCGGGCCGGATCCCTCCTCGACCTCCTCGAGCAGTTCGCGACCCGCGGGGTGAACCTCGCGCTCATCCAGTCGCGGCCCATCGGCGACGAGCTCGGGCGCTACCGCTTCGTCATCGACGCCGAGGGGCACGTGCACGACGAGCGCGTGGCGGACGCCCTGCTCGGGATCCGCCGCTTCAGCCCGCGGGTCACGTTCCTCGGCTCGTACCCGCGGGCCGACGGCGCCCCGAGCACGTACCGCGCGCAGTACGAGGACGGGGTGTTCCTCGAGGCGCGCGACTGGCTGCGGGGCATCCTCTCGGCCGAGCCCGGCGCCGGCGACGCCTAGGCGCGGTCGCGGTCGAGGTCCTTCGACCGCGCGCCGGTGGCTCGGCTGATCAGGTAGAGCACCACGCCGACGGCGAGCAGGATCGCGCCGAACAGCCACACCTGCCCGCTCTGCTGCGTGAGCAGCAGGATGCAGGAGAGCACGCCGAGCACGGGCACGATGGTCCAGACGCGGAAGTGCGCGTGCTCGACCCGGTCCTTCCGGAGCACCAGGACGGCGGCGTTCGTGCTGATGAAGACGAACAGCAGCAGGAGCACGACGGTCTCGGCGAGCGTGCCCACGTCGCCCACCGAGGTCAGCGCGACGGCGACGACGGTCGTCGCGACGATCGCCACCCAGGGCGTCCGGCGGTTCGGCAGCACCCGGCCGAGGATCCCGGGCAGCAGGCCCTGCTCGGCCATGCCGAAGGTGACGCGGCTCGCCATGATCATGGTCAGCAGGGCGCCGTTGGCGACCGCCACGAGGGCGATGAGGCTGAAGATCCAGGCCGGGATGCCGACGCCGGTGGCCTGGACCACCGCGAGCAGCGGGCCGGTCGACTCGGACAGCTCGTCCGGCGAGAGCGCGACGGAGCTGGCCAGGGCGACGAGGACGTAGACGACGCCGGCGGTGGCGAGCGATCCGAAGAGCGCCTTCGGGTAGACGCGGCTGGGGTCGCGCACCTCCTCGGCGATGTTCGCGCTCGTCTCGAAGCCGACGAACGAGTAGTAGGCGACGATCGCGGCCGACAGCGTGGCCAGGGCCGCGTTCGAGCCCTCGGGGAACTGCGTCACCCGCGAGGCGTCGCCGCCCCCGCCGCCGAGCATCACGGCCACGACGACGATCACGATGACGAGGCCGCTCAGCTCGACCACGGTCATGATCACGTTGCCGCGCATGCTCTCCGTGATCCCGCGGGCGTTGAGGGCCGCGACGAGCAGCAGGAACACGATGGCCGCGGGGATCTGCGGCACGTCGAACAGGGGCGCGAGCAGCGTCGAGAGGTACTGGCCCGCGAACGCGAGCGACAGCCCGGCGGCGCTGACGACGCCGGCCGCGAGCATCGAGAAGCCGACGAGGAACGAGATCACCGGCTGCCGGAAGGCGCGCTCGGCGAAGATCGCGGCGCCGCCCGCCTTGGGGTACTTGGTGACGAGCTCGGCGTAGGAGCCCGCCGTGAGGAGCGCCAGCAGCAGCGCGACGACGAGCGGCACCCAGAGCGCCCCGCCCACGTCCTGCGCGAGCGTGCCCATCAGCGCGTAGATGCCGGCACCCAGCACGTCGCCGAGGATGAAGAGGAACAGGAGCGGGCCGGTGATGGCCTTCTTGAGCTTCGAGCCGCCCGCGTCGGACTCGCCCGCGTCCTGCTCCCTGCCGGTGGTCGTCGTCATGCGCGTGCCTCTCGTCCTCGGATGCCGGGCGCGTGCCCGGCGGGCGCGCAGGAGCGCGCCGCCATTCGATCCTGGCCCGGTCGGGCGTCGGCGTCCCGGACGGGTCCGCCCGCCGGGACGCGCCCGACCCGCTTCGTTAGAGTGACGGGGTGATCGATCCGCAGACCCTCCGCGACCATCCCGACCTCGTCATCGCCTCGCAGGAGCTGCGCGGAGCCTCCGTGGAGGTGGTCGACCAGGCGGTCCGGGCGGACGCCGAGCGGCGGCGCGCGGTCACCGAGTTCGAGGGGCTGCGTGCCGAGCAGAACGCGCACGGCAAGCTCGTCGCGAAGGCCGACAAGGCCGACAAGCCGCGCCTCATCGCCGAGGTGCAGGAGCTCAAGGCGCGCGTCACCGCCGCCCAGGAGCGGGCGCAGGAGGCCGAGGCCGCTCTCGACGAGGCCATGCGGCGCATCCCGAACATCGTCATCGACGGCGTGCCCGCGGGCGGCGAGGACGACTGGGCGCTCGTGCGCGAGGTCGGCGAGAAGCCCGCGTTCGACTTCGCCCCGCGCGACCACCTCGAGATCGGCGAGATCCTCGACGCCATCGACATGGGCCGCGGCGCCAAGGTCTCCGGCGCGCGCTTCCACTTCCTCAAGGGCATCGGGGCCCGGCTCGAGATCGCGCTCATGAACTTCGGCCTCGCCCGCGCGCTCGAGGCCGGCCTCGTGCCGCTCATCACGCCCACGCTCGTGAAGCCCGAGATCATGGCCGGCACCGGCTTCCTCGGCGCGCACGCCGACGAGGTCTACCGCCTCGAGGACGACGACCTCTACCTCACGGGCACGAGCGAGGTGGCGCTCGCCGGGTACCACGCCGACGAGATCCTCGACCTGGCCGCGGGCCCCATCCGCTACGCCGGCTGGTCGACGTGCTACCGCAAGGAGGCGGGCTCGTACGGCAAGGACACCCGCGGCATCATCCGCGTGCACCAGTTCCAGAAGCTCGAGATGTTCTCCTACGTCGACCCCGCCGACGCCGAGGCGGAGCACGGGCGCCTGCTCGCGATGCAGGAGCGCATGATGCAGGACCTCGGCCTCGCCTACCGCGTCATCGACACGGCCGCCGGCGACCTCGGGTCGAGCGCCGCCCGCAAGTACGACGTCGAGGCGTGGGTCCCCACGCAGGACGCCTACCGCGAGCTCACCTCCACCTCGAACTGCACCACCTTCCAGGCGCGCCGCCTCGGCACGCGCTTCCGCGGCGAGGACGGCCGCACCACCCCCGTCGCCACGCTCAACGGGACGCTTGCCACCACGCGCTGGATCGTCGCCATCCTCGAGACGCACCAGCGGGCCGACGGCTCCGTGCGCGTCCCCGAGGCGCTCCGTCCGTACCTCGGCGGCCTCGAGGTGCTGGAGCCCGCCACGGCGAAGGCCGCGCGATGACCCCGCGGGTGCCCGACGCCGACCGCCTCCTCATCGCCCTCGACATCGACGGCACCCTGCTCGGCGAGGACGGCTCGCTCGACGAGTCCGTCATCCGCGAGGTGCGGCGCGTGGAGGAGGTCGGCCACCTGGTCATGCCCTCCACCGGCCGCTCGGTCGCCGACACCCTGCCGATCGTCGACCGCCTGGGGATCCACCCCCGCTACATGGTCTGCTCGAACGGCGCCATCACCCTGGAGCGCGACGCGGACGCGCCCACGGGCTACACGCGCCGGCACGTCGAGACGTTCGACCCGTCGGACGTGCTGCAGCGCATCCGCCCGCACCTCGCGAGCGGCCGCTACGCCGTCGAGGACGCGGACGGCGTCTACCTCTACTCCGGCGGCGACTTCCCGGACGGCGCGCTCGAGGCGAACGGCCGCCAGGTCGAGTTCGAGGAGCTGCTGCACGTGCCGGCGACGCGCGTCGTCGTCATCTCGCCCGGCCACGACATGGAGGAGTTCCAGGACGTCGTCGAGCGGATGGGCCTGCACCGCGTGAGCTACTCCATCGGCTGGACGGCGTGGCTGGACATCGCGCCCGACGGCGTGAACAAGGCCACCGCCATGGAGCGCGTCCGCGAGCTGCACGGGATCGCCCGCACGCACGTGGTCGCCATGGGCGACGGGCGCAACGACATCGAGATGCTGGAGTGGGCCGGCGAGCACGGCCGGGCGATCGCCATGGGCCAGGCGCCCGCCGAGGTCATCGCGGTCGCGACCGAGGTCACGGGGCCGATCACCGAGCACGGCGCGGCCGCGGTCCTCGCCCGCGTCTAGCGGCGCGGGCCGGGCGATTCCCCGCCTGGGGAGAGTTCAGGCGGCTCCGATCCTCCCCGTGCGAGAGTGGCGCCTCCCGCGCGGCCACCCGGCCGGACCACCGCGGGCCGACCCGGCCACCGGTAGGATCCTCATCGATCGCACCTCGCCCGCCACGCGGGAGGGCGCGCATCGGGAGGGCTGTCCGAGCGGCCGATGGAGCCAGTCTTGAAAACTGGTGGGCAGAGATGTCTCGTGGGTTCGAATCCCACGCCCTCCGCCCGGAGAGGACCCGCATGAGCGACGCCCCCCGCCGCCCCCGGCGAGCCGCGACGACCCCCCTCATCGCCCGGCACGGCCGGCTGCCCCGCCCCGCCGCCGCCCGCACCCTCCTCGTCGGCGTGGCCCTCACCCTCGCGGTGCTCATGGTCAGCGGCGTCTGCGTCGTCGGCATCGCGGCCTGGGACCTCGACCGGTCGGTCCAGGCGAACACCGTCGACATCAGCGACGGCACCGAGCAGACCACGGTGAGCATCGGCGCGCTCGACGGCGGCTTCAACATGCTGCTCGCCGGGTCCGACACCCGCCAGGGCCAGGGCGACGGCTACGGGAGGACCGACGGCGCCCTCAACGACGTCAACATGGTGCTGCACGTCTCCGCCGACCATTCGCAGGCCACCGTCGTCAGCCTGCCGCGCGACATGGTCGTGCCCATCCCCTCGTGCGAGCGCAGCGACGGATCCGGGATGGCACCCGCCATGTCGGCCCAGCCCCTCAACACGGCGCTCTCCGACGGCGGGCTCCCGTGCGTCGCGAAGACCGTCGCCCAGTTCACCGGCCTCGACATCCCGTACGCGGCGCTCATCGAGTTCGACGGCGTCATCGAGATGTCGAACGCGGTCGGCGGCGTGCCCGTGTGCGTGGCGAGCCCCATCGTCGACAAGCACACCGACCTCAACCTCGCGGCCGGCCCGCACACCCTGCAGGGCAAGGAGGCGCTGCAGTTCCTCCGCACGCGCCACGGCGTGGGCGACGGCAGCGACCTGGGGCGCATCAGCAACCAGCAGGTCTTCCTGTCGGCGCTCGTGCGCACCATGAAGCAGTCGAGCACGCTGTCCGACCCCACGCGGGTGTACGGCCTCGCGAAGGCCGCGGTCGACAACATGCAGCGCTCCACCTCGCTCGACTACCAGACCATGGCGTCGATGGCCCTGGCCCTCAAGGACATCCCGCTCGACCAGGTGCGCTTCCTCCAGTACCCGGGCACGACGGCCGGCACCGGCGTGTACGCGGGCAAGGTCCAGCCGCTCAAGGCGGACGGCGACCAGCTGATGCAGCTGCTGCGGACCGACGCGACGTTCGAGGTCGAGGCGGGCAACACGGGTCTCGGCGCGGTCGCCGAGCAGCCCGCAGCGCCGTCGCCGTCGCCGTCGGCGAGCGCTCCCGCCGCGGGCACGGGATCCGGCCCGGCCGTCACGGCGCCGACGGTCCTCCCGCCGGCCATCACGGGCACGGATGCCGGCACGGTCACGTGCTCGAAGGGCTCCCGGTGAGGCGCGGCGGCCGGAGCAGGTGAGGGCGACGGGCCCCGCCGCACACCCTATGCAGCGAGGACCCGTCTATCTCGTTCAGCTTTCGACCCGAATCCTCCGCCGGACGAGAATCCACATCCTCGCCCACGGGGGGCTCGCGACGTCGTCGCGGGCGCGGGGGTGAGCGGCGCCGGTTCGGGGGATCCGGGACCGCGGCCACGTGGGCGAGCGGGACATCTCTGGGCTGACACATCGACACGCGGGGGGTAAGCCGGTCGGGTCCGGCACACGCGTCGAGAGAGACACTACGTGTCCGCCATATGGAGGACAACCGCGACGCACCCCCCGTTCGGGCTCGGCTGCTCCGGGACGAGGATGTCGAGCAGGCCCCCGCGTCCGGTACAGTGGACGGGTACGTCTGGAGACGTCGCATAGTTCGGCCTAGTGCACCACCCTGCTAAGGTGGAGTACCCGTATGGGTACCGTGGGTTCAAATCCCACCGTCTCCGCCATCTGCGTCATCTGCGTCATGATCCCCGTCTCGGTGCTCCCGGCAGGCTCCGCCGCCTGGTCCTCCCGTGCTCCTGCGCACGGATCCGCCTCCGACGCAAGGCCCTTGGGCGCCGGCGCGACCCGAGGTTCCGTGGAGGCATGGATCACCAGCGCGCGCCCGTCCTCGAGGCCATCGCCGAGCACCGCCGGCTCGACCGCTACGGCTTCACCCCGCCCGCGCACCGGCAGGGACGCGGCGTCGATCCGCGCGTCCTCGAGGTGCTCGGGCTGCAGGCGTTCCAGAGCGACCTGCTCGCGTCGTCCGGCATGGACGACCGCTCGTCCTCGCGCGGCATCCTGCAGGAGGCGCAGGAGCTCCTCGCCGACGCCGTGGGGGCCGACCGGACGTTCTTCTCCACCTGCGGCAGCTCCCTGTCCGTCAAGGCCTCCATGCTGGCCGTCGCCGGCGGCGACGGGGACATCCTCATCGGCCGCGATGCGCACAAGTCGGTGACCGCCGGGATCGTCCTGTCCGGGCTCCGGCCGCGGTGGATCTCCCCGCGCTGGGACGGCGAGCTGCACCTCGCCCACCCGCCGGCACCCGAGGACGTGGAGGCCATGTGGGAGCGCTGGCCGGACGCCCGCGCCTGCCTCATCACCAGCCCGACGCCGTACGGCACCTGCGCCGACATCGCCGCGATCGCGGAGATCTGCCACCGCCGCGGCAAGCCCCTCATCATCGACGAGGCGTGGGGCGCGCACCTGCCCTTCCACGAGGACCTGCCGAGCTGGGCCATGTCCGCCGGCGCCGACCTCTGCGTGGTCAGCGTGCACAAGATGGGCACCGGGTTCGAGCAGGGCTCCGCGTACCACCTGCAGGGCGACCTCATCGATCCCGTGCGGCTCAGCCAGTGCGCCGACGTGCTCTCCACGACGAGCTCCAACACGCTCATCTACGCCGGCATCGACGGCTGGCGCCGCCAGATGGTGCAGCACGGCACCGCGCTCGTGCAGGGCGCGCTCGACGTCAGCCGGCGGATCCGGCGCGAGGTGGAGGGCATCCCGGGGCTGCACGTGCTGGAGGAGGAGCTGCTGGCGGCCGAGTCGTCGCACGAGCTCGACGTCCTGCACGTCCTCATCGACCTCTCCGACCTCGGCATCAGCGGCTACCAGGCGGCCGACTGGCTGCGGTCCGAGCGGCGCCTCGACATGCACACGAGCGACCACCGTCGCGTGGAGGCGCTCGTGTCCCTGTCGGACGACGACGGGACGGCCGACCGGCTGCTGGCGGCCCTGCAGGACATGGCGACGGCGTCGAGCGGGTTCCCGGAGCCCGGGTCCATCCACCTGCCGCCGCCCGGCGACCTCGAGATGGAGACCGTCATGCTCCCGCGGGACGCCTTCTTCGGGCCCGTGGAGGACGTCCCCGCCGAGGAGGCGGTCGGGCGCGTGGCCGCGGAGCAGATCACGCCGTACCCGCCGGGGATCCCCGCGATCCTGCCCGGGGAGCTCATCGACGGCGTGGCGGTCGACTACCTGCGTAGCGGTGCGGGATCCGGCATGGTCCTGCCCGATCCGGCGGACGCGTCGGTGCGGACGATCCGGGTCGTCCGGCGGTGACGCACGCGGGGGAGCCCGCCCGCGGCGAGGACGTGCGGCCCCCGACGATCTAGCATCACCCACATGAGCGACACGTTTCCCGACGCGCCACGGCGGCCGGACCCCGACCACGGCGCCGGCACCACCCTCGGCCTCATCGCGCGCGAGGCGAACGTGTCGATCGGCACGGTCAGCAAGGTCCTCAACGGCCGCAAGGGCATCTCGCCGGCCACCCGGGCGCGCGTCGAGGAGCTCATGGAGCTCCACGGGTACAGCCGCCGCGGCGCCGAGCGCCCGCACGGCGCGCTCATCGAGATCGTGCTGGAGGTCGTCGACACCGGCTTCTCGGTCGACCTGCTGCGCGGCGTCTCCGCGGTCGCGCGCGAGCACGCGCTGAGCGTCATCGTCACGGAGCACGGTCGCGACACCGCGCTCGACGGCGACTGGATGGCAGGCGTCATGCAGCGTCGCCCCATGGGCCTCGTCCTCGTCTTCTCCGACCTCGCGCCCGCCCAGAAGCGGCAGCTGCGGAGCCGCGGCATCCCGTTCGTGGTCGTGGATCCGGCCGGGTCGCCCGCCGCGGACGTGCCGGCCGTCGGATCCACCAACTGGGAGGGCGGGCACGCCGCGGGGGAGCATCTGCTGGGGCTCGGGCACACCCGCATCGGCGCCATCAGCGGCCCGCCGCACCGGCTCTACTCGCGGGCGCGCATGTCGGGCTTCCGCAGCGCGCTCGAGGCGGCCGGGCCCGCGGTCTCGCTGGTCGAGGCGGAGGGCGACTTCGGGCGGGGCGCCGGGCACCGCGCCGGCGGCGGGCTGCTCGACGGCCCGGACCGCCCCACCGCGATCTTCGCCGGCAACGACGAGCAGGCCCTCGGGCTGTACGAGGCCGCGCGCGAGCGGGGGATCCGCGTCCCCGACGACCTGTCCGTGCTCGGCTACGACGACCTGCCGTTCGCCCGCATCGTCTCGCCCGCGCTCAGCACGGTCCGGCAGCCCGTGCGCGAGATGGCGGAGGCCGCGGCGCGCATGGTGCTGCGGATCCGCGAGGGGCGCAGCGACGAGCCGACGCGCCTCGACCTCGCCACGGCGCTCGTGATCCGCGGCAGCACGGCCCCGCCCCCCGGAGCGGCCCCGGCGGGGGAGGAGCCCGCGCTCCGCATGGACGCCGTGTCGTCGCCCGAGTGAAACGTTTCGGATCGTCCGCGCCCTGCTTGCCCCGGCCGACCGCCGGTGCGTAGCGTTCGAGGGGCGACCGGCAGCCGACCGGTCGCGCTCGACGAAGGAGTCGCAGTGATGCAGATGCCCCGCACGTCCGCCACCCCGCACCGCGGGTGCCCGATCCGGACGGCGCTCTCGTGACCGCCGCCCGCCAGGCGCTCGTCGTCCGCGGAGGCTGGGACGGCCACATGCCCGTGGAGACCACGGGCCTGTTCATCCCGTTCCTCGAGGAGAACGGCTTCGAGGTCCGCGTCGAGGAGGGATCGGCCGTCTACGCCGACGCCGACGTCATGGCCGCGACCGACCTGATCGTCCAGGCCAACACCATGACGACCATCGAGCCCGAGGAGATGGCCGGCCTCCGCGCCGCCGTCATCGCCGGCACCGGCATGGCCGGCTGGCACGGCGGCATCGCCGACTCGTACCGGAACACCGCGGACTACCTGCACATGATCGGCGGCCAGTTCGCCCACCACGCGGGCAAGGACCCGGCCGAGCGCACGGGCGAGCAGTCCGACAACTACATCCCGTACACGGTCGAGATGACGGAGCTCGGGCGCACGCACGAGATCACGCAGGGCATCGCCGACTTCGACCTCGTCACCGAGCAGTACTGGGTGCTGAGCGACGAGTACAACGACGTGCTCGCGACCACCACGCAGACGGTGCGGCCGTGGGATCCGTGGCACCGCCCGGTGACCGCGCCCGCCATCTGGACCCGCCAGTGGGGCGAGGGCCGCATCTTCGTCTCCGCCCCCGGCCACCGCATCGAGGTCGTCGAGGACCCGAACGTCCGCACCATCATCGAGAGGGGCCTCCTGTGGGCAGCACGCTGACGCACGACGAGGACGCGATGACCCTCGGGATCATCGGCGTCGGGAAGATCAGCGAGCAGTACTTCGCGGCCTTCGAGAAGCTGCCGGGCGTGCGCCTCGTGGCGGTCGCCGACCTCGACCTGGATCGAGCGCGCACGGTCGCCGACGCGCAGGGCGTGGACGCGCTGAGCGTCGACGACCTCATCGCCGACCCGCGCATCGACACGGTGCTGAACCTCACGATCCCCGCCGCGCACGCCGAGGTCGACCTCCGCGTGCTGGAGGCCGGCAAGCACGTCTACGGCGAGAAGCCGCTCGCGCTGAGCCCCGCCGAGGCCGAGCCGATCCTCCGGCTCGCCGAGGAGAAGGGCCTCCGCGTCGGATCCGCGCCGGACACCGTGCTCGGCACCGGCATCCAGACCGCCCGCGCCGTGCTCGACGCCGGGACGATCGGCAAGCCCGTCGCCGCGAACGCCTTCTGGGGCGCGCCCGGCCACGAGCTCTGGCACCCGGCCCCCGCGTTCTACTACCAGCCGGGCGCCGGTCCCCTGTTCGACATGGGGCCGTACTACGTCACGGCGCTCGTGACGCTGCTGGGACCCGTCACCCGGGTCCAGGGCGCGTCGCTCCGCTCCGACCGGGTGCGCTCGGCGGCCTCCGACCCCGAGGCGCGCGAGATCCCCGTGACCGTCGACACGCACGTGAGCGCCGTGCTCACGCACGCGTCGGGCGCGGTCTCCACCGTCACCATGAGCTTCGACGTCTGGGCGACCCGGATCCCGAACATCGAGGTCTACGGCACGGCCGGCACGCTCTCGGTGCCGGACCCGAACCACTTCTCCGGGCAGGTGCAGGTCGCCACGTCCGAGCAGCGGGAGTGGACCGACGTGGAGCCGAGCGCCGGCTTCGTCGACGCCGGTCGCGGCTGCGGCCTCGCGGAGATGGCCGACGCCATCCGCCGCGGCGTGCCGCACCGCGCGTCCGGCGACCTCGCGTTCCACGTGCTCGAGGTCATGGACGCGATCCTCGATCCCGCCGCGACGGGCGAGATCCGCAGCACCGTGGAGCGTCCGGAGGCCGTGCCGCTGGGCCAGCCGGGGCGCTCCGGGGACTGATCCCGGGCCGCGCGCGGGGAGATGGTGGGCGGCCTTCCACAACCCGGTCGCACGCCCGTTCCCGGACGCCGCGGCCGACTAGCCTGACGCCGTGACCCGCCACTTCTCGCAGTTCCTCTTCGCGCCGTACGGCGACGGGGAGGGGCTGCGCGCCGTGGATCCGCATCCGGCCGACGAGCAGATGCTCGTCGGCCGCGGTGCGCGGGGGGCCGACGGCGAGCACGGGGCGGACGCCACCGATCCCGCCGTGTGGCCCGCGCTCGCGGCGATCGGGTGGCCGCTCACGCACCGGCCGTTCGACGACGACGGGCCGGAGATCGCCGACGGCCGCTTCGCCCCGGCGGACGAGGATCCGGACGCCGAGGCCGAGGAGGAGGCCGCGGCGCACGCCGCCCGGTCCGTGCTGCTCGCCGAGGTCTACGGCTGGCCGCATCGCGCCGTCTGACGCAGCAGCCGGCAGGCGGCGGGGACGGCCGCCCGGTCGGCGCCCTAGGCGCCGGTGAGGACCGCCCACCCGTGCGCGGGCAGGCGGCCGTCGGCGCCGAGCGCGCCCGCCTCGACACCGCCGTGCGGCGCGCCGACCTCCACCGGCTTGTCGCCGATGTTCAGCAGGAGCCGCAGCGCGTCGGGCGACCCGGGCGCGACGCCGCCCGCGGCGCCCGAGCCGGACGGCCGGAGCGCGATCATGAGCGCCGTGTTGGTGAGGCCGGAGGTCTCCATGCGCGCGTCGACCAGCCAGGCGTGCCGGCGGCGCAGGCCGACGAGCTCCTGGTGGAGGCTCCGGATCCGGGCCGCGTCCGCGTCGTCGGGCAGCTCCTCCGGGGAGGCGGGGTACGCGGGGCGCACGGCGTCGTCGCCGCCCGCGCGGTCCTCCTTCACCCCGGTGAGGCCGCGCTCGTCGCCCGCGTAGATCGACGGGACGCCCGGGAGGAGGAGCAGCAGGGCGATCGCGTGGCCGAGGTGGCGGGGATCCACCGCGGAGGCGATGCGCGTGACGTCGTGGTTGCCGACGAAGGTCTGCGGCGTGACGGCGGGCAGCAGCTCGGCGTGGCGCGTGAGGGTCCAGTCGAGCTCGAAGAGGTTCCGCTCGGCGATCGAGTTGCGGATCGACTTCCACAGCTCGTAGGCCGTGATGGAGTCGATGGTCGACGCGGCGGCGTACCCGGCGTAGTCGCCGTGGATCATCTCGCCCGCGAACCAGGCGTCGGGGTGCCGCTCGCGGACGCGCGGCAGCACGGCCGCCCAGAAGGAGGCGGGGACGGCGTAGGCGGCGTCGAGGCGCCAGCCGGCGATGCCCCGGTCGAGCCAGTGGATCATCACCTCGGCGACGTGCGCGCGCACGGCCTCGGAGTCGTGGTCGAGCGTGACGAGCGCGCCGTGGCCCTCGAACCCGACGGGCTCGCCGGCCGCGTCCCAGCGGAACCAGGATGCGGCCTCGGATCCGGGCCCCTCGGCGAGGGCCTGCACGAAGCGCGGGTGGCTGCGGCCGACGTGGTTGAACACGCCGTCGAGGAGGACGCGCACGCCGCGGGCGGAGGCGTCGGCGAGGAGGGCGTCGAGGTCGGCGTCGTCGCCGAGCCGGGGGTCGACCGCCAGGTGGTCGCGCGTGTCGTAGCCGTGGGTCTCGGAGTCGAAGACGGGGCCGAGGAGGAGGCCGTTCGCGCCGAGGTCCACGAGGTAGGGGAGCCACGCGCGGAGGCGGTCGAGGCGGTGGGCGGGGGCGGCGTCGGGCTGGGCGGGGGCGCCGCCGTCGGGTTCGGCGAGGTCGTCGCGGGTCTGCGGCGCGCCCGTGAAGCCGAGCGGGTAGACGTGCCACCAGACGACGTGGTCGGTCCAGGATGCCAAGGGTCGCTCCTCGCGGTTCGGGTCGATCCAGCCTAATCAGCGGGGAACGGCGCGCCCGCCGGGTGGGCGCGGACGGACAGGGGCCGGCCTGCGGAGCGGGCTCGCGGCGCCGATTCGCGACGCGGCCCGCGAGCATGTAGTCTGTCTCCCGGCCTGATCGCCGCTCGCGGGGATCATCGCCGCACGACTGCGCCCGTAGCTCAACGGATAGAGCATCTGACTACGGATCAGAAGGTTGGGGGTTCGAATCCCTCCGGGCGCACAGCACCTCCGGGTGCGCATCTCTGGGTTGAGACAGAATGGAACGGCCCGCCACTGGCGGGCCGTTCTCGTCTCCCGGGTGCATCGCCCCTCGTCTCCCGTCAGCGCGTGGCCGCGAGCGGCTCCACGACGTGGTTCTCGTACGCCCAGATCGTGGCGTGCAGGCGGTCGCGCACGCCGAGCTTGTCGAGCGTGCGGCTCACGTGGGTCTTCACGGTGGTCGGCGCGAGGAAGAGCCGGCCGGCGATCTCCGCGTTCGACAGGCCGCGGGCGACGAGCACCAGGATCTCCCGCTCCCGCGCGGTCAGGCGCGCGAGCTCCGCGTCGGCACCGCGCCCGGGGGCGGGGCGGCCGTGGTCGAGGAGGGCGCTCACGGGGTCGGCTCCGGCGTGGGCGTGGGCGTGGGCGTGGGCGTGGGTTCGGGCGCGGGCGTCGCGTCGGGTGCGGGTGCCCCGTCGGTCCCGGCACCCGGGGTGGGTGCGGGGGTCGACGTCGCGTCGGATCCGGCGGGGAGCGGCAGCGCCTTCGCGAACGGCGGGCGCACCGGGTCGGATCCCGCGGTGGCGGACCCGTCGGACAGGGCGAGCAGGTCCCGCTCGAGCGGGAACACGTTCCAGGCCCCGTCCGCGGGCGACACGTACTCGCCGGTCGTGGGGTCCATGACGAGGCCGTCCTGCTCGACGCCGCTGACCGTGGTCAGCGGCTCGCCGTCCTGGTCGAAGAGCTGCACGCGGTCGAGGAGGTTCCCCTCGGCGTCGTAGGCGAAGAGGTTCGTGACCGCCTTGCCGTCGAGGGAGAGCCCCGGCTCCTCGTACGGCGGCGCGTAGGTGCTCTCGTCGACGTAGCCGTCGCTGCCCGACTCGGCGAGCGCGACCGGGACGAGGATCACGAGCGAGAGCGCGGTCATCACGCTGACGACCGTCCGCGAGGTCCGCAGGACGCGGTTCCCGGCCCACCGCCCGCGGCCCCACTGCACGCTGATGACGATGAGGGTGAGCAGCAGCAGCCATCCCAGGGGGCCGCCCGGGAGCAGCGTGAAGGGGTGGGAGGAGCCGAGGAGGACCGTGGAGACGATCAGGGTGCACTGGTACCCGGCCCACGCCCGCAGGAGCCACCACACGGGGCGGAAGACGATCAGCAGGTCGAGGATCGCGGAGAGCTCGCGGTTCCCGCGGACGGTGCGGAGCATCTCGCGCCCGGTCTCGTCGATCCGCTGCCGGAGCAGCGAGATCGGCGAGGCGGCGACGGGTGCCTCCTCCGCGCGCTCCGGAAGCCCCGCCGAGGTGCGCAGCTCGTCGGCGTAGAAGACGGGGTCGCCGAGCTCGAGGGCGCCGTCGTGATCCGCGGCCTCCTCCTGCAGGTCGGCCTCGAGGCCGCCGGTGAGATCGTCGACGTCCTCCGGGTCGAGGTCGTCGAGGCGGGCGCGCACGGCGGCGGCGAAGTCCCGGATGCGGCTGTCGAGGGCGGGGTCTGCGGTGTTCACGGCTTCTCTCCGATCGTGCGGATGTCGACGGATGCGGGCACGGGGCCCTCGCCGGCGCCGCCGGCCTTCCGGGTGCGGGGGGTCGCGGGGGCGGGCTCGCCGAGGAGCCCGCTCATGGCCGTCGCGAACGCCGCCCAGGTGGCGCGCTGCCCCGCGAGCAGCTCGCGGCCCTCGGGGTTGATCGCGTAGTACTTCCGGTGCGGCCCGCCCTCCGATGGCACCACGTAGCTCGAGAGCGCGCCCGCGGCGTAGAGGCGGCGGAGCGTCCCGTAGACGGAGGCGTCGCCGACGTCGCCGAGGCCCGCGTCGCGGAGGCGGCGCACGATGTCGTAGCCGTACCCGTCGTCGTGCTGCACGACCGCGAGCACGGCGGTGTCGAGCGCTCCCTTGAGGAGCTGCGTGGTGTCCATCAGCCGGTCTCTCTCATGCGTCGCACAGTATCACGCACTGCGCGGTACCTCGGAGTGCCGTGCACGACGGCGTGTCCACGAGGTCGCGGACGCGCCGGCGCGGGGGCGCTCCGGACGCGACCGCCCCTCGTGCTCCCGCCGATCCCGGTGCTACCGTCGGCGCATGCCCCTCGTCCTGGAGGTCCTCGGCCGCGTCCTCGCCCTCCTGGGCGACGTGGTGCTCGGCGGCGCGGGCATCTCGCCCGCGATCCTCCTCGCGGCCCTCCTCGGCGCCGCCTCCGTGGCCGCGGCCGTCGCGTTCGTGCGCGTCGCCGCCGCCCGCGGGCTGCTCGGATCCGGCACGCCGCCCAGGCGCCCGGACGAGGACGTCGACCTCCCGGTGCTCGTCTCCTCGAGCGACCCGGACGCCGACGGGCACGAGCGCTCGCGAGCCCCGGGCCGTCCGGCGCAGGTCGTCGTGCCCGCGCCGCTCCCGGCCGCCTGACCGCGGCCCGCACAGGTCCGCCGCCCGCGCGCGGCACGGGCCGGGCGCGCGCCCGCATGCGACGACCAGACGGACCCCCTCCGCTCTCGTCGCAAGGAAACCCGTGGACCCCACATCGATCGCCCCCGTCCGAGCCGTGCTCGACGGCCTGTCCCAGCTCGTCGTCGGCCTCGCCGACCTGATCCACCCGCTCGCCGGCGCCTC
Organism: Clavibacter sp. B3I6; assembly: GCF_030816895.1. Lineage (NCBI taxonomy): Bacteria > Bacillati > Actinomycetota > Actinomycetes > Micrococcales > Microbacteriaceae > Clavibacter > Clavibacter sp. B3I6. Next base: position 1,737,450 of record NZ_JAUSYL010000001.1, on the reverse strand, counting down.
CGCGACCGGCGTCGCCGTCATCCTCCTCACGCTCGGCGTGCGGGCCCTCCTCGTGCCCGTCGGCGTCGCCCAGGTGCGCGCCGAGATCCAGCGCCGCCGCCTGGCCCCGGCGCTCGCCGAGCTCCGCCGCCGTCACGCCGGGGCCCCGGAGCGGCTGTCCCGCGCGACGCAGGAGCTCTACGCGCGGGAGGGGGCGTCGCCGCTCGCCGGCTGCCTGCCGTCGCTCGCGCAGGCACCCGTGCTCGCGGCCGTCTACGCCCTCTTCGCGCACGCGCGGATCGGCGGCGAGGCGAACGCGCTGCTCGCCGCGCCGTTCGCGGGCATGCCGCTCGGCGCGAGCGCGCTGTCGGCTGCCGGGCTCGGGCTCGCGCCCGTCGTCGTCTCCGTGGCCGTGCTCGCCCTGCTGGCCGTGGTGGTGGAGGTACGCCGCCGTGCCGACCTGCGCTTCCAGGGACCGCCCGCGGCCGCGGATCCGGCGCTGCCCGGCATGGCGGTGACGATGCGGGTGCTGCCGTTCGTGACGGTGGCCTTCGCCGCCGTCGCCCCGCTCGCCGCCGCGCTGCACCTCCTGTCGAGCGCGGCGTGGACGCTCCTCGAGCGGGCTGCGCTGCGGCGGATCCTCGGACGGGCGCCCTCCGCGGGGACGGCACCCGCGTGACGCGCCGGCCGGCGGGATCCGCCGGGCCGGCGGGCGTCCGGCGTCGGGCGCCGGTCTGCGAGGATCGAGGCACACCGAGCCGGGAGCCGCCATGACCTCCACCCCCGCGGGCGCCGTCGCCCTGCCGCCCACGCGCGTGACCTACCCGGCGGGATCCGTCGCCTCCGAGGGCACGGTCCTCCGCGTCGACCGCCGGGACGACGGCACGCTCGCCGTCGTGCTCGACGCCACCGCGTGCCACCCCGTCGACGCGGCGTGGCCGGACCAGCCCGCCGACCGCGCGGTGCTCCTCGTGCGCGGCGCCGGCATCGAGGTGCTCGACTGCCTGGTCGGCGCGGCGGAGACGGAGCCCGAGGGCGGCGCGGCCGCGCTGCACGTCGGCGCCGAGGTCCCGGTCAAGAAGGGCGCCGAGGGATGGGCCTTCGTCGCCGTCCACGTCGTGCCCGGCGACGCGGACGTCCGCGCGGGCGACGCGGCGGAGGTCGCGGTGGATCCCGAGCACCGCCGCGCGCTCTCCGCCGGCCACACCGGCTGCCACCTCGCCTCGCTCGCCCTCGACCGCGCGCTCGCCGGCGCCTGGACCAAGGACGTGGCACCCGACGCGCTCGGCGCCCCCGGCTTCGACGCGCTCGCCATCGGCACGTCGCGCATCGGACCGTGGTCGTCGGTGGACACCTACCGCCTCGGCAAGTCGCTGCGGAAGAAGGGCTTCACGCCGGCCGCGCTCCTCGACCGCCTCGACGAGGTGCGCGCGGAGGTCGACGCGACCCTCGCCGGCTGGGTCGCCGCCGGGCGCCGCGGCGCGGATCGAGCGCGAGGGCGACCTGCTCACCTCGCGCCGGTCCTGGGTCTGCGAGCTGCCCGACGGCACCGCGCGCATCCCGTGCGGCGGCACGCACCTCGCGAGCCTCGCCGAGCTGGCCTCCGTCACGGTGGACCTCGAGGTCGAGGAGGCCGAGGGCGCCGTCGTCGTGCGGATGCGCACCACCTGCGTCCCCGCCTGACCCGCCCCGTCGGGGACTCCGGTATCCCCGCACCTCCGCAGTCGGGTACCGTGGAGAGGCGCCGTCCGGCCGACCGGCATCCTCGGTCCGGCGACGGCGCGGCGATGGAAAGTGGTATCGAACGTGGCAGCAACCCCCGCGACGAAGTGCTCGGTCTGCGGCAAGGCGAACCCCGTCGGCATGGCCACGGGCAACATCCTCGACCACGGACGCAACCACGAGCGCTGCCCGGGGTCGGGCAAGCCGCCCGCGGTGTCGACCAAGCCCGCCTCGGCGGCCGCGAAGTCGGGCACCGCCCCGTCGCGGAAGCCGGCGAGCGAGGCCGCCAAGCGCGAGGCCTCCCGCAAGACCACCCCCGCGAAGGCCGCCGGGCCCACGCGCGGCGTCACCGTGCGCCGCGTCGAGGTCGACACCGAGCGCCTGCGCCTGCGTGAGGAGAAGCTCGAGCGGATCCGCCTGCAGCGCGAGGAGGCGGCCCGCCGTCGCCTCGGCGACTACATCGTGCCGCTCGACGCCGACGGCCAGGAGGTCCCCGAGGCCGACATCACGCTGGAGTCGATGGACGACGAGGCGCAGGCAACGGTCGAGCCCGGCGCGTCCAGCGAGGCCGACGTCGCCCCCGTCGCCGACGCGGACAGCGACCGCACCGACGCGTAGCCCGGGGCGTCGCGCGCGCGACGCACCGTTCCGCGGATCGACCCGCCTTCGGCCTCGTGCGCCCGGGTCCGCCCGGGTGTCCGCCCGCCGCCAACTCGCGGGACGCGCCCTTCTCGGCCCCGTAGGGTCGGAGCATGAGCCGCCGCACCCGCGAGCCCGTCTACGGGACCGCCGTGATCCTGGGCCGCGCGCTCTTCGGGTCCCTCCGCCTCCGCCTCGTCGCCGAGGGCCGGGAGCGGATCCCCGAGACGGGCGGCGCGGTGATCGCCATGACCCACTTCGGCTACCTGGAGTTCGCCCTCGTGGAGTGGGCGACCTGGCTGCACGGCCGCCGCCGCATCCGCTTCATGGCCAAGAAGGGCGCGTTCGACAAGCCGGGCGTCGGCTGGGTCCTGCGTCGCATGCACCACATCAGCGTCGATGCGTCCGCGGGCGCCGCGGCCTACGCCGACGCCGTGCGGGCGCTGCGCGCCGGCGAGCTGGTGGGCGTGTTCCCCGAGGCCGGGGTGAGCGCGTCGTTCCGCGTCCGCGAGCTGAAGACCGGCGCCGCACGGCTGGCCGCCGAGGCCGGCGTGCCCATCGTGCCCGTCGCGGTGTGGGGCGGCCACCGGCTCCTCACCAAGAACCGCCGCATCCGGATGCGCGACCGCATCGGCGTCCCCGTGCACATGGCCGTGGGGGAGCGGATCCCCGTGGCGCCCGACGCGGACGCGCGCGCGGTCACGGACGCCCTGCGCCTCCAGCTCCAGACCATGGTCGAGGCCCTGCAGGACGCGTACCCGGTCGACGGCCGCGGCGCGTGGTGGCAGCCGCGTGACCGCGGGGGCACGGCGCCGACGCCCGACGAGGCGGCTGCCGCGGACGCGGAGCGCGACGAGCGCCGGAGACGACGCGCCGAGGGACCTTGACCCCGCGCGAAGGCGGCGCCCGATCCCGACGCGGCGGGGGGGAATGAGACCGGCCCGGACCTTCGAGGCCCGGGCCGGACTGCGCACGTGAACGTCTGTTACCCGCAGACGAACCGGCTGGTGCGGTACCGCTCACCCGAAGAGCCGTACCGGATGCCTCCACGGTAGCCCGGGATCCCCGCGATCCTCCTGGATGCGCGCGTTTGTCCCCCGTTTTGGGGGGGACCGGCTTCTGTCCGTCGTTTGGGGGACCCAGTACAGTGGCCGGTCCTCGGAGGAGGGCGGGAGGCCTCGCGTCAGACCCGCTCGGCCAGCGGCGAGCGCTCGAGGCCCGGTGCGGGCGGGGCCGTGGGGTCGGCGTCGACGGCCCGGATGCGGTTCCGCGCATCCACGTGCACCACGTGCGGCTCGAGCGCGCGGGCCTCCTCCGTGGTCATCTGGCCGTAGGCGATGAGGATCACGACGTCGCCCACGTCCACGAGGTGCGCGGCCGCGCCGTTGATGCCGAGCACACCGCTGCCGCGCTCGCCCGCGATCGTGTACGTGTCGAGCCGGGCGCCGTTCGTGACGTCGACGATGCTGACGCGCTCGCCCACGAGGATGTCCGCGGCATCGAGCAGGTCGCGGTCGACGGTGACCGATCCGACGTAGTGCAGGTCCGCGTGCGTCACCGTGGCGCGGTGGATCTTCGCGGTCATCATGGTGCGCAGCATGGGTCCTCCACTGCTCGGGCGGCGTCCGTGCGCGCGGAGCGGAGCACGGTGATCGCCGGGGCGATCACGAGGACAACGCGCGGGAGCGGGCGGATGTTCCGGTGGGTGCCGGATCCGCGGGCGCGCGAGGTCCTCGGCGAGCATACGAGACGCGCGCCGGTGTCGCGGACGCGCGCGATCGGGCGGCCCGGTGCCCCGACGGGCTAGGCGCGCCGCCGTGCACGGGCCACGCTGGGGAGGGGTACCCGACCCGCGACCATCACGGAGGCACCAGTGGCAGCACGAGACACGGCCGGCACCATCGAGGACCGGCCCCATGAGGACGACGGGCGCAAGCCCGACTCACCGACCGAGATCGAGAAGCCGTCCTGGAAGTACGTGCTCCGCAAGACCATGCGCGAGTTCGGCTCGGACCAGTGCACCGACATCGCCGCGTCCCTCACGTACTACGCGGTGCTGTCGATGTTCCCCGCGCTCATCGCCCTCATCTCGCTCCTCGGCGTCTTCGGGCAGGGGCAGACCACGGTCGACGCCGTGCTCGACGTGCTCCGCGGCGTCGCCCCCCAGTCGGCGCTCGACCTGCTGACGCCCGTGCTGGAGGGCTTCGTCAACTCCCCGGCCGCGGGCTTCGCGCTCGTCTCCGGGATCGTGCTGGCCATCTGGTCGGCGTCCGGCTACGTGGGTGCCTTCAGCCGCGCGATGAACCGGATCTACGAGATCCCGGAGGGCCGGCCGTTCTGGAAGCTCAAGCCGACCCAGCTCGCGGTGACGGTCATCGGCATCGTGCTGCTGCTCGTCTGCGGCCTCATCCTCGCGATCTCAGGCCCCGTCACGGATGCCATCGGCGACGCGCTCGGCCTCGGCGAGACGGTGCAGATCGTCTGGTCCATCGCGAAGTGGCCCGTGCTCGCGCTCGCGATCGTCTTCCTCATCGCGATCCTCTACTACGCGACCCCGAACGCGAAGCAGCCCAAGTTCCGCTGGATGAGCCTGGGCGCGGGACTCGCGCTCCTCGTGCTCGTCATCGCCTCGGTCGCCTTCGCGTTCTACGTCACGACGTTCTCGGACTACGCGAAGAACTACGGCTCGCTCGCCGGCGTCGTGATCTTCCTGCTCTGGCTCTGGATCGCGAACCTCGCGCTCCTGTTCGGTGCCGAGTTCGACGCCGAGCTCGAGCGCGGCCGCCAGCTCCAGGCGGGCATCGCCGCCGAGGAGACCCTGCAGCTGCCGCCGCGCGACACCAAGGTGAGCGACAAGAAGGCCGCCGCCGAGCGCGAGGACGTCAAGCTCGGCCGCGGGATCCGCGAGCGGCACGACCGCGAGGAGCGCCTCGGGGAGCGCGACGACGCCTGATCCGCATCCGCACGACCGAGGGCCCGCGCGTCGACGACGCGCGGGCCCTCCGCGTCAGAGGTCCTTGACGACGTCGTATGCGGCCAGCGCCCGCCGACGCGACTCCTTGAGGTCGACGATGGGCGACGGGTAGGCCGCGAGCCCGCCGGCGGCCTGCTCGTCGGCGACGTCCTCCGCGCTCGCGACGAGGTCGCCCTGCGCCTTCCACGGCTCGTGGACGACGTCGCGCGGCGCGTGCGCGAGCTCCGGCACGTACGACCGGATGTACTCGCCCGTCGGGTCGAACTTCTGCCCCTGCAGCACGGGGTTGAACACGCGGAAGTAGGGGGCGGCGTCCGCCCCGGATCCCGCGACCCACTGCCAGCTCGCCGCGTTGTTGGCCGCGTCGGCGTCGACGAGCGTGTCCCAGAACCACTGCTCGCCGAGCCGCCAGTCGATGAGCAGGTTCTTGATGAGGAACGACGCCACGACCATGCGCACGCGGTTGTGCAGGTGGCCGTCCCGCCAGAGCGCCCGCATGCCGGCGTCGACGAGCGGCACGCCCGTCATGCCGCGCTGCCATGCGCCCAGGGTCGCGTCGGTCGGCTCCTCCCACGGGAAGCGGTCGAAGCGCGGCGTGAAGTTCCGGGTCGCGAGGTCGGGGTGGTGGTACAGCAGGTGGTAGCTGAACTCGCGCCAGCCGATCTCGGACAGGAACTTGGCGGCGTTGACGTCGTCACCGCCCACCGTGCGGCCGCGCGTGCGCTGGATCCGGTGCCAGACCTGGAACGGGCTCACCTCGCCCCAGCGCAGGTACGGCGACAGCCGGGACGTGGAGAGGGCGGCGGGCCGGTCGCGGTCCTCCGCGTAGTCCTCCAGCTCGTGCTGGACGAAGTCCTCGAGGCGCCGCAGCCCGGCGGCCTCGCCGGGGTCGCACGATGCGCGCAGGCCGCCGGCCCAGTCGGGCTCGGTCGGCAGGAGGCCCCAGTCGTCGAGGTCCTCCGAGCGCGGGGCTCGCGCGGGCGCGTCGAGCGCGTCGGGCGCGGGGAAGGGCGTGCGGGGCTCCGCCTGCTCCTGCGCGGCGCGCCAGAACGGCGAGTACACGCGGAACGGCTCGCCCTGCTTGTTCATCACGGTCCACGGCTCGACGAGCAGCGACCCCTGGAAGCTGCGCACGTCGAGGCCCCGGTCGCCGAGGTCCTTCTTGATCGCCGTGTCGACGGCGACCTCCGCTCCGCCGTAGCGCCGGTTCCAGAGCACGGCGCCGGCGCCGACCTCCGCGACCAGGTCGTCGAGCACCTCCGCGGCCTTCCCGCGGCGCAGCACGAGCGGCGAGCCGAGCTCACGGAGGGAGTCGCCGAGCCGCGACAGGCTCATGTGCAGCCACCAGAGCGCGGCGCCGCCGAGCGGGCGGATCCCGTCGCTCTCCTCGTCCAGCACGTACAGCACGACGATCGGCTCGCCCCGCTCGACGGCCGCGTGCAGGGCCGGGTTGTCGGCCACGCGGAGGTCGTCGCGCAGCCACACGATGCTCGGGCCGTGCGCGGGGGACGCGCCCTCCCGGTCGGCGGATCCGTGATCGGGGGCGTCGTCGTCGCTCATGGATCGAGCCTAGGACGGAGGCCCGCAGCGGACAGGGGGCCGGGTCGATGCGCGTCGACAGCCGGGCGGCACGTAATATCGCACCTGGCAGTGCGCGTCCGTCCGGGGCCGTCCGCCGACAGAGACCCGTCGACGTCGAGAGGCCCATGGACGATCCGCGCACCCCCTCGCCTCCGGGCGCGCCGCCCGCGTCCCGGGCGACCGTCTCCGCCGTCGTCGTCGCGGGGGACGCGGGGACGAGCATCGCGCGCACCCTGGCCTCGCTGCTCGGCCAGACGCTCCCGCCGGACCGCGTCGTGGTCGTGGTGGCGGGCAGCCGCGACGACACCTTCGCCGTCGCGCGGACCTTCAACGGCCGGCACGAGCGCGCCCGCCCCGGCGCCGGCCCGGCCGGCACCACCGTCACGGTGATCGACCGCGGCGCCCGGGAGGGCTCCCTCCGGTCCGCGTACGACTTCGCGTTCCGCATCGTCGGCGACGAGGGGCGCGTGCTGCTCGTCTCGCCCGACGCCGAGCTGGAGCCGCCGGTCCTCGAGCGCCTCTCCGCGGCCCTCGACCGGGACCCCGACGCCGTCACCGTGTCCGCGCGCGTCGATCCGCGCCCGAGCGGATCCCGCGGCCCGGGCGCCGGCGCGCTCCGGCTCCTCCAGCGGCACTGGGCCATGGGCGCCGTGGAGACCGGCATCGACCTCGGCCTCATCGGCCCGGTGCCGCTCGCGCCCGCCACCCTGCTCCGCCTCGCCCCGCACGACGGGACCTCCGGCCCCGGGGCGTCGGCCGACGTGATCCTCACGGCCCTGCTCGCCGGCGACGACCGCTCCGCCCTCGTGCCCGACGCCCACGCCCGGGTCGACACCGCCGTCACCTGGGGCACCATGCGCCGGCGCCGGGAGCGCTGGGGCGCGCACGTCACCCGCCTCACCCGGGGCCGCGCCCCCGCGGACGCCGCCGACCGGCGTCGCGCCCGACTGGCCGCCCTCCGCATCGGCGTCGGCCCCGTCCTCCGCGTGGCGGCCTACGCGCTCGCCGGGCTCTACCTCGCGGCCGCCGGCATCCAGGGGATCCTCGAGCCGCGGTGGTGGTGGGCCGTGCCCGTGCTGGTGCGGCTGCCGCTGCAGATCCGCACCCTGCGCCGGATCCGCGAGCGCACCCTCGCCGACGTCGTCTTCGGTGCGACTCACCTGCCGCTCGAGCTGGGCGAGGCGGTGTACGGCGTCTCCCGCATCCGCGACGGGCTACACCGCCTGGCGCCGCACCGCCGCGGGCCGGCCGCCGCCGGGACCGTGCCGCCGTTCTCCTCGCTCGACGCGTTCGCCGTGGGCGTCCTCGGCGTCCTCGTGGTCGGCGTCCTCGCCGTGGCGGAGATGGGCGGGCCGGCGGCGGCGGGCGTCACGACGGCGATCGGCTGGGCCGCCTGCCTCGTCACGGCGGCCGACCTGGTCCTGGCCCTCCTGCGCCTGCTCGTCGCGCGCGGCGGTCCGTTCGCCCGGCCGACCGTGCCGGAGGCCGTCACCCGTCCGCGGGCGGGATCCGCGGCCTAGGCCTCGGCGACGCCCCCGCGCAGCTTGTCCGTGAGCGCCCGGAGGGTGTCGAGCTCGTCGGGCGTGAGCGCCGCGCCCACGGTGGCCGCGATCGACTCCATGTGCATGCGTGCGACGGCCCGGAAGGCGGCGTCGCCGGCCTCCGTGAGGCGCACGATCGTCGCCCGGCCGTCGCTCTCGTCCCCGCACTTCACCACGAGGCCGCGCGCGACGAGCCGGTCGATGAGACGGCTCACGCTCGGCTGGGTCAGCAGCACGTGCTGGTTGAGGTCGCGGAGGCGGAGGCGCCCGTCGGGCTGACGCGAGATGTTGAAGAGCACGTCGTACTCGTTGAACGAGAGGTCGTGGCTCGGGAAGTCGGTGCTGAGGCGGCGCATGACGCTGACCTGGGCGCGGAAGAGCGACTCCCAGGCCCGCACGGCGTCCGCGGTCTCGCCCACCAGGCCTCCTCGTCGGTGCGCTGCCGGGAGGGTCTTCGGGCGGCGCTCTCGTGGGGAAGTCTACTGAGCGCCGCGGCCCGCGACCGCCTCGGGGAGGCCGCTCCGGCGACAGGGCCCGGAGACGACTGAGGGCCGACCCCAGAGGCATGGGGCCGGCCCTCTCCCTTGCACCAGGAGTGTCCTGCAATCACATTCCGTCTCCACCGCCACAGCAAACGGTGGGGACGAGAAGACTGTATAACGATCCCGTAACGCCCCGCTACCCGCAACGGGCCCGATGTCCTGGGAGTCCGCCGACAGCTCCCCCGGGAGCGACCGGACCGCCTCCCTCTGCCTCAGAACAGGTCGGGCGACTGCGTGCTGGCGTGGTGCACGGAGACGTCGGCGTGCCGGTCGAACCGGTAGCCGGCCCCGCGCACCGTGCGGACGATCTCCTCGTAGCGGCCGAGCTTGGAGCGCAGGCGGCGGACGTGGACGTCGATGGTGCGCTCGTTCGGCACGTCGTCCTCGTCGGCGGCGGACCACAGCGACGCGATGAGCTCCGCGCGCTCGATGGTGCGCCCCTCGCGCAGCACGAGGTACTGCAGCAGCTCGAACTCCTTGTAGGTGAGCGGGGCGGTGTCCCCGTCGAGCACGACGCGCTTCCGCGACAGGTCGACGGTGACGCCGCCGTCCGCGCGGTCCTCGTCCTCGGGCTGCTCGCGGTGCTGGGCGACCGCCGCGGGATCCTGCAGCGCGAGGCGCACCACGTCGATGTCGCGGCCGCCTGCGCCCTCGGGGGCGAGGGCGACGGCGGCGTGCGTCTCGACGCCGGGGGCGAGCTCCGCGGCCAGGCGCTTGAGCGCGGCGACGACGGTGCCGAGGTCGGTGCCCGCGGCGGCGGCCTTGAGCTCGTCGAGTCCGACGTAGATGGCGAAGCCACGCGCCTCGGTGCCCTCGGGCACGGCCCGGAGGCGGGCCGGTGCGGGAGCGGGAGCGGGTGCGGCGGCCGGAGCGGCGTGCGGTCGGCGGATCGCGGGGGCGAGCGGCGCGGCGGCGCGGAGGACCGGCGCGGCGGGAGCGGATCGGAGGGCGGTGCGGGCGGTGTCGATGGTCGCGAGCGACATGGCGGGAGTCCTTGTGATGATGCGGGTGCGGCGCAGCGTGGGTGCGCGGGACCTCAGGGGAGTGCGAGACGCCTCAGGGGGCGGATGCGCCGGTGACGGCGAGGAGGGTCGGCGACGGATGCGTCGCGGGACCGCTCGGGCGAAGGCGGCGGGTCAGGCCGACATTCGACAGGACATCGCGACACGGCCGGGCATCATCATGCCGGCGACTCCCGAGGCCTCGGAGGAGGTCAGGACGTGCGCGTTCAGAGTCATGGGGAGAGCTTGCACGGATCCGTGCGCCCGTGTCAACAGCGACGGCCGGAATCGTGCGGGACGCGCAGCTTCCGTGCGTGGACGGACAGCGGCACCCGTCCCCCGAGGGGGACGGGTGCCGCGGGCGGGGCGGTGCGGCTCAGTGGGCGGCGGTGCCGTACAGGCGGTCGCCCGCGTCGCCGAGGCCCGGGATGATGTAGCCGACCTCGTCGAGCCTCTCGTCGAGCGCGCCGAGCACGATGGTGACCTCGCGGCCGGCGGTCGCCTCCTCGACGGCGCGGAGGCCCTCGGGTGCGGCGATGAGGCAGATGCAGGTGACGTCGACGGCGCCGCGGTCGAACAGGTACTCGATGGCGGCGATGAGGGATCCGCCGGTGGCGAGCATCGGGTCGACCACGAAGCACTGGCGGTTCGAGAGGTCGGTGGGCAGGCGCTCGGCGTAGATGTCGGGCTGCAGGGTCTCCTCGTTGCGGACCATGCCGAGGAAGCCGACCTCGGCGCTGGGCATGAGGCGCATCAGGCCGTCGAGCATCCCGAGGCCCGCGCGGAGGATGGGGACCACGAGCGGCTTCGGGTCGCTGAGGGTGAGGCCCTGGGCCGGCGCCACCGGGGTCTGGACGGTGATCGTCTCGACCCGGACGTCGCGCGTGGCCTCGTAGGCGAGCAGCGTGACGAGCTCGTCGGCGAGGCTGCGGAACACGGGGGAGGGGGTGGTGCGGTCCCGCAGCGCCGTCAGCTTGTGCGTGATGAGCGGGTGGTCGGCTACGTGGACTCGCATAGGCTCCATCTAATCAGCAAGGGGGAACGCCATTGGACCTGCGCGTGCCGGGCGACTACGGCCGCTGGATGGCCGTGGCGCTCGACGAGGCCCGGGCCTGCGCGGCCACCGGCGATGTCCCCGTGGGCGCGGTCGTGGTCGACGCGTCGGGTGCGGTCATCGGGCGCGGGCGCAACCTCCGCGAGGCGCGGCAGGATCCCACGGCCCACGCCGAGGTGGAGGCGCTGCGCCAGGCCGCGGCGACCACGGGCGACCGCCACCTCGTCGGGACGACGCTCGTGGTCACGCTGGAGCCGTGCGTGATGTGCGCGGGCGCGATCCTCGCCGCGCGCGTCCCCCGGGTCGTGTTCGGCGCGTGGGACGAGAAGGCGGGCGCGGCCGGGTCGCTCTACGACGTGCTGCGCGACCGGCGGCTGCCGCACCGCGCGGAGGTGTTCGCGGGCGTCCGTGCGGACGAGTGCGCGGGACTCCTCGACGCGTTCTTCGCGGAGCGGCGGCTCAGCGCGGGCGCGGGCGCTGGCCCGGGCTCGGAGGCGCTTGCCGGCTGACCGGGCCGCCGTCGGGCGTCAGCGCGCGGCGACCCGCACGTCGGGCTCGAGGTAGATGACCCGGGCGACGGGCACCGCCTCGCGCACGCGGCGCTCGATGGCGTCGATCCCCGCGGCCACGTCGGCCAGCGAGGTCGTGGCGGGCATGGCGACCTTCGCGGCGACGAGGAGCTCGTCCGGGCCGAGGTACAGCGTCTTCATGTGGATGATCGACTCGGCCTCGCCCCCGGCGGTGATGGCGGCGCGGATGGCCGCGACGTCGGGCTTCGACGCGCCCTCGCCGACGAGCAGGCTGCTCATCTCGATCCCGAGCACCACCGCGACGAGGACGAGGAGCACGCCGATGAGCAGCGTGCCGATGCCGTCGTAGATCCCGTCGCCGGTGACGATGGACGCGACCACGCCGAGCAGCGCGAGGACGAGGCCGGACAGGGCCGCCGTGTCCTCGAGCAGGAGCACGGGGAGCTCGGGGCTCTTCGCGCGGCGCACGAACTGCACCCAGCTCTGCTTCCCGCGCAGCGGGTTCGACTCCTTGATCGCGGTGCGCAGCGAGTACGACTCCAGGGCGATCGCGATGAGGAGCACGACGACCGGGAGCCACGGCACGTCGAGCGGCTCCGGGTGCTCGATCTTGTGGATGCCCTCGTACAGCGAGTACACGCCGCCGACCGAGAACAGGATGATCGAGACGATGAACGCGTAGACGTAGCGGACCCGGCCGTAGCCGAACGGGTGCTCCTCGTCCGCGACGCGCTTGGCGCGCTTGCCGCCGATGAGCAGCAGGACCTGGTTGCCGGAGTCCGCGAGCGAGTGCACGCCCTCGGCGAGCATGGACGACGATCCGGAGAAGAAGGCCGCGACGAACTTCGTGATCGCGATGCCGACGTTGGCGATGAGCGCGGCGAAGATCGCCTTGCTGCCGTGGGATTCGCTCAAGGCGGGACCTCCTCGACCGGCGTGGACGGCTCGGGCCGCCCGGGCGCGCATGCCCCGGTCGACTCAGCCTAGCCACGCGGACGCCCCGGCTGACGGCCCGCCGATCCCTAGGATCGGGGCATGCCCGCCGACGCCGCCCGCCCCGCCGCTCCCGCCACCGACGACGCCGCCGAGGGGACCGGGCCCGTGCGCCTCCCGTCGCTCGCGATGCTCGGCACCGGATCCATGAACGGCGCCATCCTCGGCGGCCTGCTCTCGCCGCGCGTCGAGGTCGACGGCGACGTGCGCGTCACGACGCGCTCCGCCGCCAGCGCCGCGGCGCTCGACGTGCGGGACGGCGTCGCGGCGGCCAGCGTCGAGGAGGACCCCGACGCCAACCGCCGGGCGGTCCGCGGCGCGCGCATCGTGATCGTGGGCGTCAAGCCGCACATGGTGCCCGACCTCCTGCGTGAGGTCGCCGACGACCTGGAGCCCGGCGCCCTCGTGATCAGCGTGGCGGCGGGCGTGACCGTCGCGACCTTCGAGTCGCTGCTGCCCGAGCACGTCGCGGTGGTCCGCTCGATGCCCAACACGCCCTCGCTCGTCGGCCGCGGGGTGGCGGGGCTCGCCGCCGGGACGCGCTCGACGCCCGAGGACCTCGCGCTCGCCCGCGCGGTGTTCGCGACGGTCGGCGACGTGGTCGAGGTGCCCGAGGACCGCATCGACGCGCTCAGCACGATCTCCGGATCCGGCCCCGCCTACGTCTTCCTGCTCATCGAGGAGCTCACCCGCACGGCCGTGGCCAAGGGCTTCAGCCCGGAGGAGGCGCGCGTCCTCGTGCAGGGCACCTTCCGCGGTGCCGTGGAGCTGCTCGCCGCCTCCGACGACGAGCCCGCCGAGCTCCGCCGCCGGGTCACGAGCCCGAAGGGGACGACCGAGCGGGCCGTCGAGGTGCTGCAGGCGGCGGACCTGTCGGGCCTGTTCGACCGGGCGACCGACGCCGCGCTCGCCCGCGCCCGCGAGCTCGCGGCCGGCTGAGCGTCGCCGCCGCACGCGTCAGGACAGCGAGGCGAACCGCTCGATGTCGGCCGACGTGCCGGACACGATGATGAGGTCGTGGTTCGAGACCACCGTCTCGGCGGTCGCGTAGGTGAACGGCTTGCCGGGCGTCTTCACGCCGACCACCGTGATCCGGTAGCGGCGCCGCACCGACGACTCCGCGAGCGCCATGCCGCGGATGGGCTTCGGCGGGTACATCTTCGCGAGCACGAAGTCGTCGTCGAACTCGATGAAGTCGAGCATCCGGCCGGACACCAGGTGCGCCACGCGCTCGCCCGCCTCGGCCTCCGGGTAGATGACGTGGTTGGCGCCGATGCGCTCGAGGATCTTGCCGTGCGACTGGCTGATGGCCTTGGCCCAGATCTGCGGGATCTTGAGGTCGACCAGGTTCGCCGTGATGAGCACGCTCGCCTCGATCGACGAGCCCACGGCCACGACCGCGATGGAGAAGTCCTTCGCGCCGAGCTGCTGCAGCGCCTCGATGTTGCGGGCGTCGGCCTGCACGGCGTGCGTCACGCGGTCGGACCACTTCTGCACGAGGCCCTCGCTGGCGTCGATCGCGAGCACCTCGCGGTCGAGCCGGGCGAGCTGGCCGGCGGTCGCGGCGCCGAAGCGGCCGAGCCCGATCACGAGCACGGGGGCGTTGTGGGGGATGCGGTCGCCCATGGGGGGAGCCTCTCTGGTCCGGTCGATCGGTCGGTGCGGTGGGGAAGGGGGTGCGCGTCGCCGGCTCAGCCGACGATCGGCCGCTCCTCGGAGCGCTGGAAGAGCTGGCGGCGCGTGCTCGCGGCGAGGGCCGCCGCGAGGGTCACCGTGCCGACGCGCCCCAGGAACATGGTGGCCGCGAGCACGTACTTCGCAGGATCCGTGGCCTCGGCCGTGAAGCCCGTGCTGAGCCCCGAGGTGGCGAAGGCGGAGATCGCGTCGAAGAGGACGTAGTCGAGGCGCTCGCCGGAGATCTGCAGCAGCACGATGCTGCTGAGGGCCACCGTCGTCGCGCCCCAGAGCACGATGCTCACCGCGAGGCGGAGCACGTCGCTCGGGATGCGGCGCTCGAAGACCTCCATCGACTCGCTCCCGCGGGCCTCGGCGAACGCGGCCAGGAACAGGATCGCGAGGGTCGTGACCTTGATGCCGCCGGCGGTGGACGCGGATCCGCCGCCGATGAACATGAGCATGTCGGTGACCAGCAGGCTCGCGTTGCCGAACTCGGCCATGTCGAGCGTGGAGAACCCGCCGGAGCGCGTCATCACGGACAGGAACAGGGCCTGGAAGCCGTGCTGCACGGGGTCCATGAGCGCGAAGGTCCTCTTGTTGTCCCACTCGAGCACGACGTAGGCGAGCGTGCCGAGCACGATGAGGATGAGGGACGTCCACAGCGTGAGCTTGACGTGCACGGAGAACCGCCGGGGCTTCCGCCAGCCGCGGTACACGGCGTAGATGACGGGGAAGCCGATGCTCCCGAGGAACACCCCGATCATGAGCAGGCTGAGGAACCAGTAGTCCTGGTGGTACAGCTCGAAGCCCGCCTCGCTGAACACGAATCCCGTGTTCGTGAACGCCATGAGCGAGTAGTAGAAGGAGTCGAGCAGCGCCTGGCCGAGCGGGATCCCCTCGAGGAGGATCCGGGGCAGCAGGAGCGCCGCGATCGACAGCTCGATGACGAGGGCGCTGATCGCGACCGTGAGCAGCAGCGTGCCGATCTCGCCGAGCTTCACGGCCTGGCCCTCGGCGACGGGGCCGTGGTGGATCCGCAGCGGGTTGCTGTCGCTCGCCGCCATGAGCCGGGCCTTGAGACCGAGGCGGCGGGAGACGATGAGCCCCATGATCGACGCGAGCGTGAGCACGCCGATGCCGCCGATCTGCACGCCGAGCGCGATGAACGCGTGGCCGAGCGGCGTCCAGTAGGTCGCCATGTCGACCGTGGCGAGGCCCGTGACGCAGATGGCGGACACGGCCGTGAAGAGCGCGTCGGCGAAGGGCGCGGTCTCGCCCGTCGACGTCATGCCCGGGAGCATGAGGATCGTCGTGAGCGTGAGGACGAGCGCCGCGAAGATGAGGATCGCGAACCGGGCGGGCGTGGAGTGCGCGAAGTAGTCGAGGAAGTCGCGGATGCGACCCAGGAGGGGACGCCCGTTCTCCGGCTTGACGCGCATGGTCCCCTGTCCGCTCCGGGCCCGGGTGGCCCGGATGGTCATGGTACTGCGAGCGCGGGACGGAATACCCTTCGGGCATGGCTGACATCTTCGACGTCGTGTCGGATCCCACCCGACGCGACCTCCTCCGCGTGCTGCTCGACCGACGCGCGGTGCCCGAGGCGCCGACCGGGGAGATCAGCGTCTCGGAGCTGGTGCAGACGCTCGGGATCAGCCAGCCCACCGTGTCGAAGCACCTGCGGGTGCTGCGCGACATCGGCCTCGTCTCCGTGCGGGAGGAGGGCCAGCACCGCTACTACCGCCTCGAGCCCGCGCCGCTCGAGCTGCTGGACGCATGGGTCGCCCCGTTCGTCGAGGTCGACCGGGACGAGGACGACGCGGACGAGGGCGACCGGGCGGATCCCGACACCGGGCTCCTCGGCGGCGGCCTGTCCGCCGATCCCGACGAGGACGGGGACCACGACCCGTCCGGCTATCCGTTCGCCGCGTCCCTCGGCCGGATCTGGGCGGACACCCGCTACCAGGCGGCCGCCGCCGTGCACGACGCGACGCGCGTCGCCGGGTCCGCCGGCCAGGCCTCGCTGGGCCGCCTGCGCGGTCGGAAGCAGGGGAACGCGCGGGACTCGTGATGCAGGATGTGACACGATGGACAGGCGTCCATCCGCACATCTAGACTCGCGCACCAGCGCCCGCATCGCGGGGGCAGGGGGTCCGTGAGCCGGTCACGCAGAACGAGGAGTCGATCCGCCCATGTCGCGTGACCTGTCCGACGTCCGATTCCTCACGGTGGCCGAGGTCGCCGAGATGATGCGCGTCTCCAAGATGACCGTCTACCGGCTCGTCCACTCGGGCGATCTGCCCGCCATCCGCTTCGGCCGCTCGTTCCGCGTGCCCGAGTCCGCCGTGCTCGCCGCGATCGACCCGTCGAACGCGCTGCCCGGCCAGCCCGGCGAGGCGTCGCGTCACTCCGGCATGTCGGATGTCGGCTAGACTCCTCTGAGGCTATTTTCCGCGGGTCACCAGAGCCCGCGTGTTCCGTCCGGCAACAGATGAGGTGCCCCTATGGGTTCAGTGATCAAGAAGCGTCGCAAGCGCATGGCGAAGAAGAAGCACCGCAAGCTGCTTCGCAAGACGCGTCACCAGCGCCGCAACAAGAAGTAGAGCGGACGCGTCCACGAGGGCGCCGCACGCGAGGAGAGGACGCCGACCCGGCGACGGGGCGGCGTCCTCTTCGTGCGTCCGGGGTCCGGCGTCCTGCGGCCGGCCGGCGGCCGGGGGTCAGGCGCCCGGCGGGCGGGAGCCGGCTCAGGCCGCGGGGGATCCCCCGGCCTGAGCGGCCTCGCGGCGCACGCGCCGGCGGGCGTCGCGGATACTCGCGCGCCGCAGCCGCATCGACGGCCAGCCGGACTCGCGGGCGTGGGCGGCGAGCGCCTGGTCCGGGTTGACGACCACCGGGTGGCCGACGAGCGTGAGCAGCGGGATGTCGTGCCGGGAGTCGGAGTAGGCCCAGCACGCCCCGGCGTCCGCGCCCGTCCGCGTGAGGAGCCCCCGGGCGGCGGCGGCCTTGTGCGCGCCGTGCAGGAACTCGCCCTCGAGGCGTCCCGTGTACGCGCCGTCGTGCACCTCGAGCGCGCTGCCGAGCGCGCCCGTGAGGCCGAGGCGGCGGGCGATCACGTCGGCGAGGAACGACGGCGACGCGGTGACCAGCCAGACCTGGTGGCCCTTCGCGAGGTGCTCCTGCGCGAGGCCGAGCGTCTCCGGCCAGACCATCGGGGCGGTGTGCCGCTCGTAGATGTCGTCCGCGAGCCGTGCCATGTCCGCGACGGTGACCCCGGTGACGACCTCGAGGCCGCGGGCCCGGGCGGACGCGAGATGACGGTCGTTCTCGCCGCGCGCCTTGAACCGCGCGTGCTTCCATCCGGCGCCCACGATGTCGCGCACGGTGAGGAGGCCGGCCGCGCGGAGCCCCCGCACGAGGTGGAAGACGCTCGCGCCGTGGACGAGGGTGTTGTCCACGTCGAAGAACGCGAGGATCGGGGTGCGCGCCTCATCGACCATGATCGCCTCAGCGTAGGCGACGCTCCTGGCACCCGGGCCGGGGCGGGGTCGCAGGGGCCCTCGCCTACGCTGGGCGGATGAGCGCAACGGTCCTCACCCTCGTCGGCAAGCCCGGCTGCCACCTCTGCGACGACGCGCGCGAGGTCGTGACCGGCGTGCTCGGCGGCCTCCCCGCGGACCGCGCGGCCGAGGTCACGCTGGAGGAGCGGAGCATCCTCGACGACCGGGCCCTCGCCGACCGCTTCGCCGAGGAGATCCCGGTGCTGCTCATCGACGGGCGCGTGCACAACTACTGGCGCATCGACGCCGACCGGCTGCGGGCGGCGCTCGCGCGCTGATCCGGAGCCGCTCCCGCGGAGTCGCTCCCGGCGCGGCTGCTCCCGCACGGCCGACCGCGGATAGGGTCGGGGCATGACCCTCCGCCACGTCGTCTCCTGGAAGCTCGCCGACCGCGATCCCGCCGCCCTCGACCGGGACGCCGCGCGCGTCCGCGAGGCGCTCGAGACGCTGCCCGGGCTCGTGCCCGGCGTCCGCTCCTTCCAGGTGGGACGCGACGTGGTCGGATCCGCGCGCAGCCACGACCTCGTGCTCATCGCCGACTTCGACGACCGCGCGGGGCTGGAGGCCTACGACGTGCACCCCGAGCACCAGCGCGTCGCCGCGTTCGTGCGCAGCCTGGTCGCGTCCGCGGCGTCGGTCGACTTCGAGGTGTAGCCGCCGGCTCCGCAGCGCCCGGAAGCGCTTCCGCCCGGCTCCGGCCGTGCGCGAGACTGGCCCGATGGGGGATGCGGTCGAGGTCGAGCGGGTGTCGGTGGTCGTGGACGGGATCCCGCTGCTGCGGCCCGTCGACCTGGTGGTCGGCGCGGGCGAGGCCGTCGCCGTCACCGGGCCGAACGGCGCCGGGAAGACCACCCTCCTGCGCGTGCTCGCGGGGATCAGCCGGCCGACCACGGGATCCGCCCGCGTGCAGGGGCGCCTCGTCGACGAGCGCGACCCGGCCTTCCGGCGCGCGGTGTCCGGATCCATCGGCCACCCGCCCGTGGCGCGCGACCTGACGCTCGCCGAGCACCTCGCCGTGATCGCCGCGACCTGGGGCGCGGACGCCGAGGCCGCCCGCGAACGTGCGGCGGCGCACCTCGACCGGTGGCGGCTCACGTCCCTCGCCCGCCGCTTCCCGCACGAGCTGTCCTCCGGGCAGTCGCAGCTCGCCGCGCTCGCCATGGCGACCGTGCGCCCCCACGACGTCCTGCTGCTCGACGAGCCCGAGCAGCGGCTCGATCCCGAACGGATGCAGCTCGTGATCCGGATCCTCCGCGAGGAGCTCGACGACGGCCGCACGGTCGTGCTCGCCACGCACAGCCCGGTGCTCCGCGACGCGGTGGCGCGCCGGGCCGTCGCGCTCGCGGGCGACGCGGCGTGAGGGGCGGCCGCGCCCTCCGCGCCCTCCGCGCCCTCCGCGCCGTCCGGTCGATCCGCCTCGCGCGCGGCGGCGCCTCGGCGATGGACCTCGCCTACGCCGTGTACGCGGGGGTCCTCACGGTGCTGATCGTCGGGGTCCCCGTGCTCCGCGCCGTCGTGCTGGAGCTCGCGGAGCCTCGGGCGGCCGCCGTGCTCGTCGAGCACGGGCCGACCGCCGCGGCCGTGGTCTCGGGCCTCGCGGCGACGGCGCTCGTCCTGGCGGGCGGGGCACGCGGCCCGGCGCTGCTGCCGCCGTTCCTCACCTCCGCGCTCGTGGGCAGCGATCTGCCGCGGGCGGCGGTGCTCGCGCGGCCGGCCGTGCGCGCCGTCCTCGGGTGCGCCGGGCTCGCCGGGATCGCGGCGCTCGTGCCGGGGCTCGCCCTGCTCGTGGCGGGCGCGTCGGACCCCGGGGCGGTCGTCGCCTGGACCGCGGGCGGGACGCTCGTCGGCGTGCTCCTCGCGGGCTGCTGGCTCGCGGGGCAGCGGCTGACGCCGGGCGGGCGCGCCGGTGCGGCCGCCGTGCTGCTCGGATCCACCGCGGTCGCCGTGCTGGCGCCCGTGCCGCTCGTGCCGTGGGCCGGCCTCGCGTCGCTCGTGCCCGGGGGCGGGGCCGGTGGCGGCCCGGCCGGGGGATCCGCCGCCGGGCTCGGGGTGCTCGCCGCGTCCGCCGCCGTGGCGCTCGCGGTCATGCCCGTGCTCCTCGGCGGCCTCCGCGGAGCCGAGCTGCTCGCGCAGGCCCAGCGCTGGCAGACGGCCACGACGCTCGCCACCACGGGCGACCTCGCGATGGCCGCGGGCGGCTTCCGGCCCGTGCCGCGGATCGGGCGCGGGTGGCGCGCCGTCAGCGGCGGATCCCCGGCGGCCCTCGTCCTCCGGCGCGACCTCGTGGGGGCGCTCCGCACGCCGGTGCGCGCGGCCTCCGCCTGCCTCGGCATCGCGGCCGCCGGTGCCCTCGTGGCCGTGGCGCTCGACGGCGCGGGGGCGGCGCTCGGGGTGCCCGCGGTCGGCGCCGCGCTCGTCGCCTTCCTCGCGCTCGGCGTCGGGGCGGACGGCTTCCGGCACGTCGTCGAGGTGTCGTCCGCGCCGCCGCTCTACGGGATCCCGACCGGGCGCCTGCTCCTCCTCCATGCCGCGCTGCCCGCGACGGCCGGCGGTGCGTGCGCGCTCGCGGGGGCGGGGATCGCCGTCGCGGCGGGCGCTGGCGGGGCGGCGCTCGTCGCGGCCCCGGCCGTCGTGCTGCTGCTCGTCGTCGTCCGCGCCCTCGACGCAGCGAAGGGACCGCTGCCGCTCGAGGTCATGGCGCCCGTGCCCACCCCGGCGGGCGACGCCTCCGCGCTCGTGGTCGCCGCCTGGCAGGCCGATGCGCTGATCCTGGCGGGCGGATCGGTCCTCGCGGTCGTGTCCGCCGTCGCGGCGGTCGGGCCCGTCGGCGCCGCGCTCGTCGTGCCGATCGGGCTCGGGGTGGCGTTCCGCTCGCGCCGGCGGATCGCCGCGGTGCGGGGCTAGCCGCGCATTGCGACGGCGCGCATCCGCCGTCGGCGCCGCACCGCCGCCACGAGGAAGGCGACGCCCAGGACGATCTCGAGGGTCCAGTACACGGGGCTGGTGGTGTCCGACACCGTCCGGAGCGCCCAGATCCCCTCCGCGACGAGCACGGCGCTGAGCGGCACGACCCCGGCGACGGCCCAGCCGGGCGACCCGTGCCGCACGAGCGCCGCGGCGACGCCGATGACGGGCCCCGCGACGAGGCCGATCGGGACCCACATGGACGAGAACGGGCCCGCGAGGAAGTAGCCGCGCCAGAGGCTGACGATGCCGTAGGCCTCCACCATCGCGACGAAGGACACGGCGCCGAGCACGGTCCCGAGCAGCGGGCGTGCCCGCGAGAGCCAGACGCCGAGGAAGGCGAGCATGCTCCAGCCGCCCGCCGAGTTCGCGAGCGAGTCGACCGAGTCGGGCAGGAAGCCCTGTGCGGGGCTCGTGACGCCGCCCACGAGGAGGCTGTACACGAGGACGACCGCGGTCGCGCGGAGCGCGCTCCGGACGGTCTCGCGGGCGGGCGCGGGCGCGTGCGCTTCCGCGACGGGGCGGGACGGGTGCGTCGTGCGGCGGGCGGCGGGTGCGGCGGACGCGTCGGATCGGGTCATGGCCTCACCCTCGCAGCGGCCGGGGACTGGGTCGTCGGCCGAGCGGAGGACCCCCGTACGCACCGGGATGCAGGTCGCGCCGGGACTCCGGTCGACCCGGCGAGCAGGTCGCGTCCAGGCGCGGGGGCGGGCCTCGTCGAGGATCCGCACGGCCACGTCCGCGGGGACGGTGTAGGTGATCGTGGCCGTGATCCGCGCCACGTCGTCGGGGGAGACCCTCGTGTTGTCGAAGTCGACCGACACGTCGCGCACCTCCCGGTCGAGTGCGGCGGCGGCGTCGGCCGCGGTGAGGATCGCGTCGTCGTCGTAGGGCAGGTTCGTGAGGGCCATGGCGTCCTTCGGGGCGTCGCGCGGGTGCGCGGGGATGGTCGGGGGAGCGGCGGAGATCCGGGAAGGCGGTCAGTCGGTCCGGGGCGCGGCGTGCGGGGCCGCGCCGGCGGGCGGCTCGGGCAGGAGATGGAGGCCGCCGCCGGTGTTCGCGCTCTCCATCAGCACGTCCACCCAGGCCGGGTTGATGGCGGGGGAGCGGCTGCCGGAGAAGCGGAAGTGGAGGGGGAGCTCGGGGGCGACCCACACCGTGCTGCGGCCGTCGCCCTCGGACGCCGGGTACTTCCACGAGAACGCGAAGCTCTCCTTCCGGCGGAGCTTGTTGAGCATCACGATCTGGAGGTGCGCGAGCGCACGGTCGTCGATGGTGGTGCGCGTGGTGCCGTCGAAGATCAGCTGGCCCATGCGGTGCTCCCCTGTGACCCGTCCTGGTGTCCCTCGAGGGCACGGGTCGTGCTGATCCCGTGGAGTCCACTGCTCGGCGACCCGCGGGCGAGGGCACCGAGCGATGGGAGAGATATTACGGCAACGGAGGAAAAGTGCGGCTCGATCGCGGGCATCCCGTCGCGCGGCGGATGCCCGGCGGCGCGGACGCGTCAGCCGTTCGAGCAGGTCTCCTCGGACGCCGTCTGGCCGGTGACGCCCTCGGGGAGCACGGCGGGGGCCGAGGGATCCGCGGACGGGGCGGTGCCGGTGTCGGGCGTCGGCGCGGGGGCGGGATCCGGTGCCGCGACCCCCTGCCCCGTGCTGCCCGGCGCGAGCGCGAAGTCGGCGTCGGCCGCGAGGAGGCGGATCAGCTCGTCGCCCTGGGCGACGTCCTGCGCCACGCGCCCGGACTCGAGCCGGATGCTCGGGTACTGGACGAACGTGAAGCGGTCGAGGGGGATGTCCTTCACGGTGAGGGCGAGCGAGGCGATCGCGGCCGGGCTGTCGAGCGACGTCGACAGGACCATGTTGTCGATGGCGGCGCGGGCGATGCCGTAGACCCTCGCCGGATTCGTGAGCGTGTCCGACGCCGTGATGGTGCGCAGCAGCGCGCTGAGGAACACCTGCTGGTTGCTGATGCGGTCGATGTCGCTCCCGTCGCCCACGCCATGGCGGGTGCGGAGGAACTGGACGGCCTCGCGCCCCTGCAGCGGGTGCACCCCGGGCTGCAGGTCGAGGTCCGTCTTGGGGTCGTGGAGGCGGTTCGCGATGCAGACCGGCACCCCGCCCACGGCGTTCGACATCTCGACGACGCCGTTGAACTGGATCACGCCGCCGTACGGGATGTCGAGACCCGTGATGGCCTCCACGGCGCGCACGACGCACGGGAGGCCGCCGTTCTTGAGCGCCACGTTGATCTGCTCCCCGGACGACGCGGGGACCTCCGCCCCGTCCGGACCCGTGCACGACGGCATGTCGACGAGCATGTCGCGCGGGAACGAGACGACCGTCGCGCGCGTGTGGTCCTCGCTGATGTGGAGGAGCATCGTCACGTCGTTCAGG
Organism: Clavibacter sp. B3I6; assembly: GCF_030816895.1. Taxonomy (NCBI): domain Bacteria; kingdom Bacillati; phylum Actinomycetota; class Actinomycetes; order Micrococcales; family Microbacteriaceae; genus Clavibacter; species Clavibacter sp. B3I6. The sequence continues at coordinate 1,714,300 of NZ_JAUSYL010000001.1, read as the reverse complement.
TTCCCGGTCAGCACGTCGCGCCCCGTGCCGTAGCCGTCGCCCTGGCCCTCGCGGGTGTCGCCGCCGACCAGCAGGATGTTCGCGCCCCCGTCGATCGCGCCGATGGACGGCGGAGGCGCCTGCCCGTCGCCGATCTCCACCGAGTTCGCCTCCAGGGTCCGCGCGAGGTCCCACGCGGCGTACGCGGCCACGGATCCGGTGCTCACGACCGCGACGGCCGCGACGATGACGGCGGCCAGCGCCGCCGTCCGCGCCCCGCTCGGCTTCCGCAACCGGCCGTGCCGGGCGATGCCGTGCGCGCGGCTGCGGTCGTGTCGCGTCTCGTCGGGCATGCGGGCTCCTCGGCGTCGGGCGGAGGCCGTCCCGGTCGGGAGGGCCGTGCCTGCCACGCTACGGACGCCCTCGCCGGCGCGGTTCCCCCGGGCGATGTAGATCCGCGCCCCCGAACGCGTGCCCCCGATCGCGTGCCCCGCACGCGGGACGGCCCGACCCCCTGCGCGGGGATCGGGCCGTCCGGTGGAGCAGGACCTACGGGGTGAGGCGGTTCGGACCGCGGAAGAGGTACGTGACCTCGCGCAGGTTCGACTGGTGCAGGAGGAGCATCAGCACGCGGTTGAGGCCCATGCCGAAGCCGCCGTGCGGGGGCACGCCGTAGCGGAAGAAGTCGAGGTACGAGCCGAGCTCCTCGGGGTCGAGCCCCTTCTCACGGGCCTGCTCCTCGAGCACCTCGACGCGGTGCTCGCGCTGGGCGCCCGTGGTGATCTCGACGCCGTTCCAGATGAGGTCGTAGCTGTTCGTGAGCGACGGGTCGCCGGCCTTGCGCATGTGGTAGAACGGCCGGATCGACGACGGGTAGTCGGTGAGGAACACGAACTCGTGGCCGAACTCCTCCATCACGTGCGCCGCGATCTGGCGCTCGCCCTCGGGGTCGAGGTCATCGTCGGCGCGGTCGATCACGTGACCGCGCTTCGCGACGATCTCCTTGGCCTCGAGCAGCGGGATCCGCGGGAACGGCACGCTCGGCACCGTCACCTCCACGTCGAACAGCTCGCGGATCTCGTCGCCGTGCTTCTCCTTCACCGCGGTGAGCGCGGCGACGATGAGCTCCTCCTGGAGGCGCGCGACGTCCTCGTGGCTCTCGATCCAGCTGATCTCCGCGTCCACGGAGGTGAACTCGGTCGCGTGGCGCGAGGTGAAGGACGGGTCGGCGCGGAACGCCGGGCCGACCTCGAACATCTTGCCGAAGCCCGCGGACTGGGCCATCTGCTTGAAGAACTGCGGGCTCTGCGCGAGGTACGCGACGCCGTCGAAGTAGTCGACCTTGAACAGCTCGGCGTTCGACTCGGAGGGCGTGGCCATGAGCTTCGGGGAGAAGACCTCGATGAAGTCGTGCTCGACCCAGTAGGTGCGCATGGCGTGGACGAGCGTGGTCTGCACGCGGAAGATCAGCGAGTTGCGGGGCGCGCGCAGGTCGATGAAGCGCCAGTCGAGGCGCTTGTCGATGGAGGAGTCGGCCGCGATGGGCGTCTCCGGGATGGCCGCGCCCGCGACCTCGATGCCGGCGAGGCCGATCTCGAGCCCGCCGAGCTTGACGCGCTCGTCGTGCTTGAGCGTGCCGGTGGCGGTGAGGAAGGTGCCCGCGGCGAGGCCGGAGATGGTGTCGGCGGTCGCGTCCTCGTCGCCCTGGCGCTTGTAGGTGAGCTGCACCGCGCCGGACTCGTCGCGGAGGATCACGAACTGGATCTTCTTCTGGTCCCGGACGGTCTCGACCCATCCGGAGACGGCCACGTCCCCGTCGTCGAGGGCGGCCAGGTTCTTGATCAGGGTTCGGGTGGTCACGGTCGTCGAGTCTATCCGCGCCCGTGTCGGGCCGGTCGCCCCGCGGGCCGCCTAGCCTGGTGGGGACGGCGCCGCGACGCGCGGCCGCCGCGCCCGGTGCAGGGGAGACGCCATGCAGATCGACCTCAACAGCGACCTCGCCGAGTCCTTCGGCCGCTGGACCCTCGGCGACGACGACGCGATGCTCGACGTCGTCTCGAGCGCCAACGTCGCGTGCGGCTTTCACGCCGGCGACCCGATCGTGATGCTGCACGCGCTCGAGCGGGCGGCCCGGAACGGCGTGGCCGTCGGCGCGCACGTGGCCTACCGCGACCTCGCGGGCTTCGGCAGGCGCGACCTCGACGCGTCGCCCGCCGAGCTCACGGGCGACGTGCTCTACCAGCTCGCCGCGATCTCCGGCATGGCCCGCACGGTCGGCGCGCGAGTCTCCTACATCAAGCCGCACGGCGCCCTCTACAACCGCCATCGCGCACGACCCGGTGCAGGCGCAGGCCGTGGTGGACGCGGTCGTCGCGCTCGACCCGACGCTCCCCGTGCTCGGGCTGCCCGGCTCCGAGATCCTCCGGCTCGCGGAGGCCGCCGGGCTGCCCACGCGCGTCGAGGCCTTCACCGACCGGGCGTACACGCCGGAGGGGGCGCTCGTGTCCCGGCGGCAGGAGGGCGCGGTGATCCACGACCCGGCCGAGGTCGCGGCCCGCTCCGTGCGGATGGCCACGGAGGGCACGGTCGTGGCGATCGACGGATCCGTCGTGCGGCTCGACCCCGACTCCCTCTGCCTGCACAGCGACACCCCGGGCGCCGTGGTGCTGGCCCGCGCGGTGCGGGAAACGCTCGAGGCGGCGGGCGTCGCGGTGCGGCCCGTGCCCGACGCGGGCGACGCGGCCGACGCCGACGGATCCGCCGCCACGGGATCCCGCGCGCTCCCCGCCCGCGACCGGCGCGCCCTGTGACCCTCCGGCTGCTCCCGTGCGGCGACGCCGCCGTCATGCTCGACCTCGACTCCCTCGACGAGGTGCTCCGCCTGCAGCCCGTGCTCGACGCGACGCGACCGGCCGGGGTCGTCGACGTCGTGCCCGGTGCGCGCAGCATCCTCGTGACCGTGGATCCGGGCGTGCTGCCCCTCGCTGCCGCCCGCGCCTGGGCGCTCGCCGCCCGACCCGCCGACGAGGCGGGCGCGCGCGGCGGCGACCCGGTGGAGATCGAGGTGGTCTACGACGGCGAGGACCTGGCCGACGTGGCCGCGCTCCTCGGCATCGGGGAGCGCGAGGTCGTGGAGCGCCACACCTCCGGCACCTGGACGGTCGCGTTCGGCGGCTTCGCGCCCGGCTTCGGCTACCTCGCGGGGGTGCCCGGCCTCGAGGTGCCGCGCCGGTCGTCGCCGCGACCGCGCGTCCCGGCCGGGGCCGTCGCGCTCGCCGGGGAGTTCAGCGGCATCTACCCGCGCGCCTCCCCGGGCGGCTGGCAGCTCATCGGCACCACGCGGGTGGTGCTGTGGGATCCTGCGCGGGAGCCGGCGGCGCTCCTCGAACCCGGATCCGCCGTGCGCTTCCGCGAGGCGACGGCGTGAGCGGCGTCCCGGCCGCCCGCCGCGGTCGGCGGGCCTCCGCGCCCGTCGCCCCCGCGCTCGTCGTCGAGCGCACCGGCCCGCTCATGCTCGTGCAGGACGCCGGCCGGCCCGGGCACGGCGGCATCGGCGTCTCGCCGTCCGGGGCGCTGGATCCGCGCGCCCTCGCCGACGCCAACCTCCTCGTCGGCAACGCGCCCGGCGCCGCGGGCCTGGAGATCGTGCTCGGCGGCGCGGTGCTGCGCGCGACCGCGGCGGTCTGGGTCGCGGTGACGGGTGCGGTCGGGCCGCTCGTCCGCACGGCGGGACGCGCGGCCCGGCCCGCGCCGTACGCGGCCGCGGTGCTGCTCGACGCGGGCGACACCCTGGAGATCGGCGCGGCCGAGCGCGGGATCCGCTGGTACCTGGCCGTCCGCGGCGGCATCGACGTGGCGCCCGTCCTCGGCTCCCGCGCCACCGACCTGCTCTCGCGCGTCGGCCCGGCGCCGGTCGCGGCGGGCGACGTGCTGCCCGTGGGGTCCGCGTCCGCCGGCCCCGTCCCGCCCGTCGACTCGCTCGCCGTCACGGCGCCCGCGGACGGCGAGGTGATCCTCCGCGCGTCGCCCGGGCCGCGCCTGGACTGGTTCGCCGACGGGTCCTGGGCCGCGCTCCTCGACGGCCGTTGGGAGGTCACCGCCGAGGCCGACCGCGTCGGGGTCCGCCTCGACGGCACCCCGCTCGAGCGGCGGATCCCCGGAGAGCTCCCCAGCGAGGGCGTCGTCAAGGGCGCGCTCCAGGTGCCGCCCTCCGGCCGGCCGATCCTGTTCCTCGCCGACCACCCGATGACGGGCGGCTACCCGGTGATCGGCGTGGTCGCGCGCGACGACGTCCGGCTCGCCGCGCAGCTGCGCCCCGGCCAGCGCATCCGCTTCGTGTGAGCGGACGCGCCGACCGGGGCGCAGGGGGCGGGCGGGCCGCCGCGTGATCAGAAGCCGCCGGTGCCGTACATCCGCATCGCGGACGAGAAGACCTCGACGAGCTTCACCAGGGCGATGAACATGACGATGACGTTGAGCCCGATCCAGAGCCAGATCGGCGCCAGCGCGTTCGCCGGCGCGCCCTCGATGCGGCGGCGGACGACGATCGAGCGGCCGATGAGGTAGACGCCGCCGGCGACGGGGATGAAGGCCCACGCCCAGTGGAACGGGCGCACGATCCCGCGACGCGTGAGCTCGCGCCAATCGAGGAACGCGAGGACGACCGTGCCGGCGTACACGAGCAGCTGGACGAGGCTGGAGAGGGCGGACGCGATGGCCGCCTCGGGGCGCGGGCCGGCCGAGCGGAGGTCGAGGGCGCTGCCGTAGTCCTGCGTCGCCGCGAAGGCGATCGACAGGACCGGCAGGGCCGCGAGCACCCAGATCGCCCACGTGAAGGGGGACGTCGACGCGGGCACCTTCGGCGGCGGCGTCGGCGCGCCGTAGGGCTGCTGGCCGTAGCCCGCCTGCGCGTAGGGCTGCTGGGCGTACGGCTGCTGCGCGGAGGGCTGCTGCGCGTACGACGGCTGCGGAGCCTGCTGCCCATAGGCGGGCGGCGCGGCCGGGGCCTCGACGGGCGGCACGTGCGACGCGGCGGGGGCCGACGCGGGGGCCTGCTCGGCGGATCCGCGCGCGGTCCCGTCCTCGCCGGTCGGCTCCGAGGCCGACGAGACGGCCGCGGGCGCGTCCGTCAGGTGGTCGGTCCAGCGGGACCCGTCCCACCAGCGCAGGCGGTCGGATCCGGCGGGGTCCGCGTACCAGCCCGCGGGCGTGGAGGGTGTTCCGGTCGAGTCAGTCACGAGGTGCTCCTAGCGAGGTGCGGGTGCCGATGAGGGCGTCGGACGCGCGCGCGGCGCGGACGCTGGACGTCACACTACCCACGTCGGCCTGGGCCCGGGCCGACCCGGTCGACCCCCGTTCAGGACGCGCCGAGACGCCGCGCCAGGTACGGCGCCGTGCGGCTGCCCGCGGTCCCCGCGACCTCCCGCGGGGTGCCCTGCGCCACGATCCGCCCGCCCTGGTCGCCGCCCGACGGCCCGAGGTCGATGACCCGGTCCGCGTCCGCCACCACGTCCATCTCGTGCTCCACGACGACGACCGTGTTCCCCGCGTCGACGAGCCCCTGGAGCTGGCGGAGGAGCAGCACGACGTCGGCCGGGTGCAGGCCCGTCGTCGGCTCGTCCAGCAGGTAGAGGGTGTGGCCGCGGGGCGCGCGCTGCAGCTCGGTGGCCAGCTTGATGCGCTGGGCCTCGCCGCCCGACAGCTCGGTCGCGGGCTGCCCGAGCCGCAGGTAGCCGAGCCCGACGTCGCGCAGGGTGGCGAGGGCCCGGGCGGCGAGGGGCACGTCGGCGAGGAAGCCGTGCGCCTCGTCCACCGTCATCGCCAGCACGTCCGCGATCGAGCGCCCGCGGTACGCGATCTCCAGTGTCGCCGGCTCGTACCGGGCGCCGTGGCAGGTGGGGCACGGCCCGTAGGAGCCGGGGAGGAAGAGGAGCTCGACGGTCACCGATCCCTCGCCCTGGCAGGTCTCGCACCGGCCGCCCGCGACGTTGAAGGAGAACCGGCCCGCGCCGTAGCCGCGGGCGCGCGCCTCGTCGGTGGCGGCGTACGTCCGCCGGACCGCGTCGAAGAGCCCCGTGTAGGTGGCGAGCGTCGAGCGCGGGGTGCGGCCGATGGGCCGCTGGTCTACGGAGACGAGCCGGTCGACCGCCTCGGCGCCCTCCACCCGGGCGATGCGGGCGGGGCCGGAGGCGTCGTCGGCCGGCTCGGCGGCGTCGGCCGCCTCGACCACCACGCGGTCGGGCGCGAGCGAGGCCCGCAGCAGGTCCGGCAGCACGCGGCTCACGAGCGTCGACTTGCCGGATCCCGAGACTCCCGTCACGGCGACCATCACCCCGAGCGGGATCTCCACGTCGAGGTCCACGAGGTTGTGCAGCGTCACGCCGGTCGCGCGGATGCTCCCGGTGGGCGTCCGCGGAGTGCGCTCGGCCCGCGCCGGCGCGAGGTCGGGGAAGAGGTGCGGGCGCGTCGCCGACGCGGTCACGTCCCGGAGGCCCGTAACCGGACCGCTGTAGAGCACGGATCCGCCGGCCTGCCCCGCGCCCGGCCCGACGTCGACGATCCAGTCGGCCCGCCGCACGACGTCCATGTCGTGCTCGACCACGAAGACCGAGTTGCCGGAGTCGCGCAGCTGCTCGAGCACCTCGAGGAGCGGCTCCGCGTCGGCCGGGTGCAGGCCCGCCGACGGCTCGTCGAGCACGTAGACCACGCCGAACAGGCCCGACCGCAGCTGCGTCGCGAGCCGGAGCCGCTGCATCTCGCCGGGCGAGAGCGTCGTCGTGACGCGGCCGAGGCTGAGGTAGCCGAGCCCGAGGTCGACGAGCACGGCGAGGCGCGCCACGAGGTCGGTCGTGATCGTCACGGCGACGTCGCCCATGACGTCCGTCGGTGCGATGGCCGCGGCGAGGTCCGCGAGCGTGAGCGCGTTGAGCTGCTGGATGCTGCGGCCCGCGAAGGTCACGGCCAGCGCCTCGGGCGTGAGGCCGCTGCCGCCGCACCGCTCGCACGTGCCCGAGACCATGTGTGCGAGCGCCGCCTCGCGGAGGCGCGGGCTCGCCGAGTCGGCCAGCGTGTGCAGGACGTAGGAGCGCGCGCTCCAGAAGCGCCCGTTGTACGGCTTCGCGACCCGGTCGCGCTGCGGGGTGATCTGCACCACGGGCTGCTCCTCGGTGAAGAGGAGCCAGTCGCGCGCCTCCCGCGGGAGATCGCGCCACGGCACGTCCACGTCGTGCCCGAGCGCGATCACGATGTCGCGCAGGTTCTTGCCCTGCCAGGCGCCCGGCCACGCGGCGACCGCTCCCTCGCGGATGCTGAGCGACGGATCCGGCACGAGCGACGCCTCGGTCACGGTGTGCGCGACGCCGAGGCCGTGGCAGACGGGGCACGCACCCGCGGCGGTGTTGGGGGAGAAGGCGTCGGAGTCGAGCCGCCCCTGCCCGGCGGGATAGGCGCCCGCGCGGGACATCAGCATCCGCAGCGAGTTGGACAGGGTGGTCACCGTGCCGACCGTCGAGCGCGTGCTCGGCGCCCCGCGCCGCTGCTGCAGGGCGACCGCGGGCGGGAGGCCCGTGATGCTCTCGACGTGCGGCGTCTGCTCCTGCCGGATCAGCCGGCGGGCGTACGGCGCGACCGACTCGAAGAACCGGCGCTGCGCCTCCGCGTAGACGGTGCCGAACGCGAGCGACGACTTGCCGGATCCCGACACCCCCGTGAAGGCGACGATGCGGTCGCGCGGGATGTCGACGTCCACGTCCCGGAGGGTGTTCTCCGACGCGCCCCGCACGCGCACGAAGCCGTCGGCGCGGTCGTCGGGGGCAGGGGGAGTCGGGGTCGTTCCGGGGGCGGGCACCTGATCGACCCTAGGCCCGGGTCGGTCGTCGCCCCGCCGTCCGCGCCCCGTCCGTCCGAGCAGGTCCGCGCGTCGCGGCGGCGTCCGTCGCGCGTCGCGGCGGCGTCCATCGCGCGCCGCGGCGAGCGGGTCAGGACAGGGCGGCGCGTGCCTCGGCGAGCGTGGGGAAGTCGCCGACGTCGCGGCCGAGGCGGTCGGTCACGTGGAAGCCCGCGCCCCACCTCTCCTCGGACATGCCGGCGAACTCGTCGCCGCGTCGGGCGACCCAGAGTCCGGCGGCCACGGGCGACCAGCTGATGCGGGGGACGTCGGTGATGCCGGGTGCGGCCTGCGTGAGAGCCATGGCTCCTCCTTCTCCGCGGATCGTCGTCGATTCCGCGTCTGCGTCCGCGGCGTGGATGCGCGCTCGCGGCTGGGTGGACATCTAATGTATGCGCACTAATCACTTGCGCACAGGGCTTCCGGGCGGATCCGCAGGATGGTGGGGTCCCGGGTGGGGCGATCCGGGGAGATCGACGACGAGGGGCCGCCCGCGCGAACGCGGACGGCCCCTCGACGACGCGCGGGATCAGCCGCGGATGTACGTCTCCAGCTCCGGGATGCGGAGCTTCGCGAGGCACTTCTTCTCGATCTGGCGCACGCGCTCGCGCGTCACGCCGAGCTGCTGGCTCACGTAGGCGAGCGAGCGGGGCTCGAGGCCGGCGAGGCCGAAGCGCATGCGCACGACCTCGGCGTCGCGCTCGGCGAGCCCGTCGATGAGGCGCGTGACGTGCGCGGCCATGAGCTGCTGCGTCACCACGTCGATGGGCTGCGTCACGTCCGCGTCCTCGATGAGGTCCGCCATCTCCGTGTCGCCGTCGCCGCCGCTGCCGCCCACGAGGACCTGCAGCGACATGGGCTCCTGTGCACGGTCGAGCAGGTAGCGCACCTTGGTGACGGGCGTGTCCGACTCGCGGGCGATCTCCTCCATGGAGGGGTCGCGGCCCAGCTCCACCGCGAGCTCGCGCTGCACGGCGTTGATGCGGTTGATGTGCTCCACCGTGTGCACGGGGATGCGGATGGTGCGGCTCGTGTCGGCCATGCCGCGGGTGATGGACTGCTTGATCCACCAGGACGCGTAGGTCGAGAACTTGAACCCGGCCTGGTAGTCGAACTTCTCGACCGCCCGCACGAGGCCCATGTTGCCCTCCTGGATGAGGTCGAGGAACGGCAGGCCGCGGCCCGTGTAGCGCTTGGCGATGCTGACGACGAGGCGCAGGTTCGCGTTCACGAGGTGCTGCTTGGCGCGCATCCCGTCCTGGGCGAGCGTCTGGTACTCGCGGCGCTCGGCGGAGGTGAGGCCGGTGCGGGTGTCGAGCACCTCCTGGGCGAGGACGCCCACCTCGATGCGGCGGGCGACGGTCACCTCCTGCTCCGCGGTGAGCAGCGGCACGCGGCCGATCTGGCGGAGGTAGTCCTTGACGGCGTCGGTGCTGGCGCCGGGGGTGACGAGCGAGGGCTCGGGGAGGTCGGAGTCCGCGTAGGGATCGACGGGGCCGACGGCCTCGACCTGGTCGAAGGCGGCGTCGGTGCTGGTGGTGTCGGTGGCCGTGGGCCTGGTCGGTGTCATCGTCATGGTGCCCGTTCCTTCCGCGCCGTCCCGGACGGCATCGTCATGCGGGCCCCTGTCCGTTAGACGGGGGTCTCTGCGAGGTCCCGTGTGCCACGGGGCTCTCGCTGGAAGGCCGGATCACGACCTCACGCACCTAACTTAGCGTGCGATTCCTTTGGGGCCCAAACGTTCGTATACACACGTAACATCCGGTCGGTGCCGGTCCGAGTCGACCGGTCCCCACCGGTGGGCCCAATCGTATTGGGGGCTAATGATTCGCGCAGGGGGTTGCGACCGATCCTCGGCGGTTGTACATCTGCCCGCCACCTAGACTTGACGCGTGGTCGCCTCACGAATCCATCTCGTCCGCCATGGCGAGGTGCACAACCCGCACGGAGTCCTCTACGGACGCATCCCGGGATTCGGTCTCTCCGAGCTCGGCCACCGCATGGCGGACGCCGCGGCGCGAGCCCTGGAGGAGTCCGGCGCTCCTGTGAACCGGGTCATCGCGTCGCCCCTCCAGCGCGCGCAGGAGTCGGCGGCCCCGTGGGCCGAGCGCTTCGCCCTCGAGGTCGCGACCGACGAGCGGGTCATCGAGCCCACCAACCGCTTCGAGGGGTCGCGCTTCCCCTCGCCCGCGCGCCTCGCACGGACCCCGCGGCTCTGGCCGCTCGTGGTCGACCCGATCCGGCCGAGCTGGGGCGAGTCGTACCGCTCCATCGCCGCGCGCATGGCCGAGGCCGTGAAGGCCGCCCACCGCTCGGTGCCGGACGGCGACGTCGTCATCGTCAGCCACCAGCTCCCCATCTGGATGGTGCACCTCTCCCTCGGGGGCGAGCGCCTCTTCCACGACCCGCGCAAGCGCCGCTGCGCGCTGTCGAGCATCACCACGGTCGAGCGCGTGGGCGACCGCTTCGTGGAGACCGGCTACATCGACGCCGCGGCCGGCCTGTCCGACCTCGCGGTCGACCAGGGGGCGGTGTGATGCGGGGCGTCCGCCGTCCGCGCCACCTCCTCGGCGTCGCCGCCGCAGCCGCCCTGGCCGCCGTCGTGCTGACCGGCTGCGCGGAGGATCCGCTCGCCGCCCAGTACCGCAGCGGCAACAACGAGCGCTACATCGCCGGCGACGGCACGTTCACCGAGGTCCCGCTGGCCGACCGCGCCGACCCCGTCGACTTCTCGGGCACGCTCTCCGACGGCACGGAGATCTCGTCCGCCGACTACCGCGGCTCCGTCACGGTCGTCAACTTCTGGTACGCCGAGTGCCCGCCCTGCCGGCTCGAGGCGAAGGACCTGCAGGCCGCGAGCGAGGAGCACGCGCCCGACGGCGTGAGGTTCCTCGGCGTCAACACGCGCGACCAGGCGCCGAACGTCGACTCGTTCGACCCGCACGTACGGCATCACCTACCCCTCCGTCCTCGACGTCGAGGACACCTCCATGCAGCTCGCGTTCGCCGGCACCATCGCCCCCAACGCCGTGCCCGCCACCATCGTGCTCGACCGCGAGGGCCGCGTCGCGTCCCGCGTGCTCGGGCAGATCGACCCGGGCGTCCTGCGCACCCTCGTCACCGACACGGTCGCGGAGGCGGCGGGGTAGGTGGACCCGATCCAGAGCGCCCTCTCCGGCCAGCTCCTCGTCGCGGTGCCGCTGGCGCTGCTCGCGGGCCTGGTCTCGTTCGCGTCGCCCTGCGTCCTGCCGCTCGTGCCCGGGTACCTCGGGTACATCGGCGGCATGGCCGAGGCGAAGGGCGGATCCGCGACGCGTCGCCGCCTGCTCCTCGGCACCGCGCTCTTCGTGCTCGGCTTCTCGGCCGTCTTCATCGTCACCACGCTCGTCTCCGCCACCGCCGGCTTCTGGCTGATGCGCTGGCAGGACGTCATCACGCGCGTCCTCGGCGTGGTCCTCATCGTCATGGGGCTCGTCTTCACGGGTCGGCTCGGGTTCCTGCAGCGCCAGGTGAAGAGCTCGTGGCGGCCGGCGACCGGGCTCGCGGGCGCGCCGCTCCTCGGCGTCGTGTTCGGCATCGGCTGGGCGCCGTGCATCGGCCCGACCCTCGCGGTCGTCATCTCCATGAGCCTCACGTCCGCGGACGCCGGCCGCGGCGTTCTCCTCGGGGCGGCCTACTGCGTGGGGCTCGGCGTGCCCTTCCTCCTCGTGGCCCTCGGCCTCGGCTGGATGACGCGCACCGTCGGGTTCCTCCGCCGCCACATCCGCACCGTCAACCTCATCGGGGGAGCCCTGCTCATCCTCACCGGCCTGCTCATGGTGTCCGGCCTCTGGTCGGCGTGGATGCTCCAGCTCCAGGGGGTGATCGCCTCGTATGTCCCGGCCATCTGACCACGTCGACGCGCCGCGGCCGGCTCCGCGGCCGACCTCGGAGGGCGGCGCGCCCATCGCGCAGCCGAAGCTCGGCCTCGTGGGGACCCTGCGCTGGTTCTGGCGGCAGCTGACGAGCATGCGCACGGCGCTGTTCCTCCTGCTGCTGCTCGCGTTCGCCGCGATCCCCGGGTCGCTCGTGCCGCAGCGCAGCTCGGACCCGAACGGCGTCACGCAGTTCCGCGCCGACAACCCGGACCTCTATCCCGTCCTCGACGGGCTGCAGGTGTTCGACACGTACAGCTCGGTCTGGTTCTCCTCCATCTACCTGCTGCTGTTCATCAGCCTCATCGGCTGCGTCGTGCCGCGCGCCAAGCACCACCTCGACGCCCTGCGCCAGGCACCGCCCAAGACTCCCGCGCGGCTCTCACGCCTCGCCGGGTACACGACCCGCACGACGACCGCCGATCCCGTCGACGCCGTCCGCCAGGCCCGCGCCCTCCTCAGGCGGCAGCGCTACCGCACGGTCCTCGTCGACGACGCGTCGGCCGCGGGCGGCGTGCTCTCCGTCTCCGCCGAGCGCGGGTACCTGCGCGAGACCGGCAACCTCGTCTTCCACTCGGCGCTCGTCGGGATCCTCGTCACGGTCGGCATCGGCGGCGGCTTCGGCTACTCCGGGCAGAAGGTGCTCGTCGAGGGCCAGTCCTTCGTGAACACGCTGTCCACGTTCGACTCGTTCAACCCCGGCCGGTTCTTCGACGACTCCGCGCTCACGCCGTACCGCGTCAAGCTCGACGCCCTGCACGTCGAGTACGAGCAGGAGAACCCGAACGCCATCGGGCAGCCGCTCGACTTCACGGCCGACGTGACGGCCGACGTCCCGGGCGGCACGCCCCAGGAGCGCGAGGTGAAGGTCAACGAGCCCCTCGCCATCGGCGGCACGGACATGTACCTGCTCGGCAACGGGTACGCACCGCACGTGACGGTGCGCGACCCCGACGGGAACAGCGTCTACAGCGCGGACGTGCCGTTCCTCCCGCAGGACACCAAGCTCACCTCGCTCGGCGTCGTCAAGGTGCCGGACGGCCTGCGCGAGCAGGTCGGCATGCTGGGCTTCTTCTACCCGACGCAGGGCGCGGAGAAGGCGCCGTTCTTCTCCTCCTACCCCGACCTCGACAACCCGCTGCTGACGCTCAACGTCTACACGGGCGACCTCGGGATCGACGGCGGCGTGCCCACGTCCGTCTACACCCTCGCCACGGGCGACCTCACGCAGCTGACCGGCGGGAAGACGGGCGTCGCGTCCATCCAGCTGGCGCCCGGCCAGACCGCGGACCTCCCCGACGGGCTCGGCACCGTGAGCCTCGACGCCGTGCCGCGCTTCGTCTCGTTCGACGTGCACCACGACCCCACGCAGGGCTGGGTCCTGCTGTTCGCGATCCTGGTGCTCGGCGGCCTGCTCACGTCCCTGTTCGTGCCGCGCCGCCGCATCTGGGTCAAGGCCGTGCCGCAGGCGGACGGATCCACCACCCTCGAGTACGCGGGCCTGGCCCGCGGCGAGGACCCCACGCTGGAGGCCGCCGTCGCGGCCCTGGCGGACACGCACCTGGCGGGTCTCGCGCCCGTCCCGGTGTCAGACGCAGGAGTTAGGCTCCCCTCGTGAACACGGCCATGCTCGACGACGTCTCCCTCATCGCGCTCCTCGTCGCGATGGGGCTCTACGCGGCCGCGTTCATCGCGTTCGCCCTCGACCTCGCCCGCCGCTCGGCGCTCGTGGCCGACGCCGCCACCGCCGCCGCGCGCCAGCCCTCGGCCGTCGGCGCCACCGCCGCCCGGCGCGGCGCGGGCACCACCACCATCGAGCGCGAGCCCGCCGCATCCGGCCGCGACCGCGTCGCCGCCGGGCCGGACGCCCCCGTCGCCGCCGGCCGCTCCCTCAGCCTCAACGTCGCCATGGTGCTGCTCGTCCTCGGGTTCGCCGTGCACGCCGTGTCCACCGTCCTGCGCGGCCTCGCCGCGTCGCGGGTGCCGTGGGCGAACATGTACGAGTTCGCCATGACGGGCACGCTGCTCATCCTGAGCGTCTACCTCATCGTCCTCACGCGCCGCGACCTGCGCTTCCTCGGCACGTTCGTCACGGGGCTCGTGCTCATCCTGCTGGGCGTCGCCGTGGTGCAGTACCGCGTCGAGGTGGCTCCGCTGCCGCCGTCGCTGCAGTCGTACTGGCTCGTCATCCACGTCTTCGTCGCGGCGCTCGGCACGGGCTTCTTCGCCCTGGCCTTCGCGCTCTCCGGCGTGCAGCTGCTGCAGTTCCGGCGCGAGTCGCTCGCGGCCGACGCGAAGGCCGTGCGGATGCGCTTCCTCGCGACGCTGCCCGACTCCGTCACGCTCGAGTCGATGGCGTACCGCCTCAACATCGTGGGCTTCATCTTCTGGACCTTCACGCTCATGGCCGGCGCCATCTGGGCCGAGCGCGCGTGGGGCCGCTACTGGGGCTGGGACACCAAGGAGGTCTGGACCTTCATCATCTGGGTGCTGTACGCCGGGTACATCCACGCGCGGGCCACGCGCGGCTGGCGCGGATCGCGCTCGGCGTGGCTGGCCATCATCGGGTTCTCCGCCGTCATGTTCAACTTCGGCGTCGTCAACGTGTTCTTCAAGGGCCTGCACACCTACAGCGGGCTGTAGCCGCTCACGGCCGCTCGTGCTCCCAGCCGCGGGCGAGCACGGCGTGCGTGCGGCGGATCCGGTCGAGCCACCAGGCCCGGCGATCCGCGTCCACGGCATGCGCGTCCAGGAGGCGCGGATCCGGCGTCACGCGGCGCACGGGGATCCGGCCGTCGACCGGCACGAGCGGCTCCGTCGTCACGTCCTCGACGAAGAGCGAGACCGTGCCGAGGCCGCAGTCGTGCGGCAGCTCCGGGATCGCGGCCGCGAGGTGCGCGGCCATCGCGATCCCCACGCTCGTGTCGAGGGCGCTGGAGACGACGACGGGCAGGCCCGCGTCCTGCGTGATGCGGAGCGCGCGGTGGATCCCGCGGAGCGGCTGCGCCTTGATCACGAGCAGGTCGGCGGCGCCGGCACGCGCGACCCGCAGCGGGTCCTCCGCCTTCCGCACGCTCTCGTCGGCGGCGATCGGCACGCCGAGATGGCGGATCCGCTCCCGCAGCTCGGCGAGCTCCTCCACCGTCGCGCACGGCTGCTCCACGTACTCGAGGTCGTGCGCGGCGAGGGCGTGGATCGCGTGCTCCGCCTCGTCCACGTTCCAGGCGGCGTTCGCGTCGATCCGCACGCGGCCCTCGGGCCCGAGCAGCCGGCGGACCTCGGCGACGCGCGCCACGTCGTCGGCGAGCACCGTGCCGCGCTCGGCGACCTTGACCTTGGCGGTGCGGCAGCCGGGGAAGCGCGCCAGGATCTCCGCGACCCGCGCGGGCTCGACGGCGGGGATGGTCGCGTTCACGAGCACGTGGTCGCGCAGCGGCGCGGGCGGCGGCGTCCAGCCGAAGTCGATCGCGGCCTCGAGCCACGCGGCCGATTCGGCGTCGTCGTACTCGACGAACGGCGAGAACTCCGTCCAGCCGAGCGGCCCCTCGAGGAGGACGGCCTCGCGCACGTCGAGGCCGCGGAAGCGCGTGCGGAGCGGGAGGGCGACGACGCGGGCGGTGGCGAGGAGGTCGTCCAGGGCGGGGATCATGGCTCCAGCCTCGCACCCGCGGCGGCGGACCGCCCCGCGGCCGGCCCTCCACCCGCCGCCTAGGCTGGGCGCATGGTGAAGCAGGTCTCCGACATCCACGATCCCACCCGCTGGCGCGACGTGCCCCTCGCGGAGGGCTTCACCGACATCACGTACCACCACGACCTCGCGGGACGCGTCGCCCGCATCGCGTTCGACCGGCCCGAGGTGCGCAACGCCTTCCGGCCCCGCACCGTCGACGAGCTGTACCAGGCGCTCGACGACGCCCGCCAGGACCCGCGCATCGGCGTCGTGCTGCTCACGGGCAACGGCCCGAGCCCGAAGGACGGCGGCTGGGCGTTCTGCAGCGGCGGCGACCAGCGGATCCGCGGGCGCGACGGCTACAAGTACGGCGAGGGCGAGACCGCGGAGGGCGTCGACCCGGCGCGCGCGGGCCGCCTGCACATCCTCGAGGTCCAGCGCCTCATCCGCTTCATGCCGAAGGTCGTCATCGCGGTCGTCCCCGGCTGGGCCGCGGGCGGCGGGCACTCGCTGCACGTGGTGTGCGACCTCACGATCGCGTCGGCCGAGCACGGCCGCTTCAAGCAGACGGACGCCGACGTCGGGTCGTTCGACGGCGGGTACGGATCCGCGTACTTCGCCCGCCAGGTGGGGCAGAAGGCCGCGCGCGAGGTGTTCTTCCTCGCCGAGGAGCACAGCGCGCAGCGCATGTACGAGATGGGCGCCGTGAACCGGGTCGTGCCGCACGCGGAGCTCGAGTCCACCGCGCTCGACTGGGCCGAGACGATCCTCGGGAAGTCGCCCACGGCGATCCGCATGCTCAAGTACGCCTTCAACGCGGTGGACGACGGCATGGTCGGCCAGCAGATCTTCGCGGGCGAGGCCACGCGCCTCGCCTACGGGACGGACGAGGCCGTCGAGGGGCGCGACTCCTTCCTCGAGAAGCGCGCGCCCGACTGGTCGCCGTTCCCATGGCAGTTCTGATCCGGGCCGTCCGCGCGTGAGGAGGCTCGAGCGGCTGACCGCGAGCGGCGCCGACGTCGTGCCGCTCCTCCGCGCCGCGCTCGCGGGCGACGGCCCGGCGCTGCTCGCCCGGCCGGTCGACGCGCCCCATGGCGACGGCCCGCCGCCGCCGGCCGAGGTGGAGCGCCGGGTCGCCCTGGTCGTGGAGACGTCCGGCACGACCCGGCGGCCCAAGCGCGTGGCCCTGTCGGCGGACGCGCTGCTGGCGAGCGCCGCCGCGTCGCAGACGGCGCTCGGGGCGCCGGGGCAGTGGATGCTAGCGCTGCCGACCCACTACATCGCCGGCCTGCAGGTGCTGGTGCGGTCCATCGCGGCGGGCACGGCGCCGGCGGTCCTCGCGCCCGGCAGCTTCGACCCGCGCGCCTTCGCGGAGCTCGCGGCGACGCTCGACGCGCGCGTGGCGTCGTACACGTCGCTGGTGCCGACGCAGCTGCACCGGCTGGTCGAGGCGGCCGAGGGCGTCGGCGGCCTCGACGGGACGACGGCCGGTGACGCCGATGCGCGCCGCGTCCGCGACGCCGTACGGCGGCTCGACGCGATCCTCGTCGGCGGCCAGGCGACCCCGCCGCACCTGGTCGGCCGCGCGGCCGCGCTGGGGTGGCGCGTGGTGCGCACCTACGGATCCAGCGAGACCGCGGGCGGCTGCGTCTACGACGGCGTGCCCGTGTCGACGGCCGAGGTCGCGGTCGTCGAGGGCCAGGTCGAGCTGGCCGGGCCCATGCTCGCGGAGGGCTACCTCGGCGATCCCGCCGCGACCGACGCCGTGTTCGGCGAGCACGACGGGCGCCGCTGGTACCGCACCGGGGACGGCGGCGAGCTGGCCGACGGCGTGCTGCGCGTCACCGGGCGGCTCGACGACGTGGTCATCTCGGGCGGGGAGAAGCTCCGGCTGGCCGCCGTCGAGGAGGCCGTGCGCTCCCTCGCCGCCTGGCACGGCGCCCTCGGCGAGGCCGTCGTCGTGCCGGGCGAGAACGCGGGCTGGGGGCAGCGGCCGGTCGTGTTCGCGCCCGGATCCGTCGACCCGGCGCTGGGGGAGCGCGTGCGGCAGGAGCTCGCGGCGCGCCTCGGCCGGGTCGCCGGATCCGCGGCCGTGCGCGGCATCGCGGTCATGCCGACGCTGCCGTCCGGCAAGCCCGACCGGCGTGCGCTGCGGGCGCGGGCCGACGCGGATCCGGGCGCCTGACCCGCGTCGCACCGCCCCCGGACATGACGAGGGGCCGGATGCTCCGCACCCGGCCCCTCGCCTCTCAGGAGGGACGTCCCTCCGGAAGTCCTACTTCTTGAAGACGTCCTTCACGTTCTCGCCGGCCTGCTTGGCGCTTGCCCCGGACTGCTTCGCTTCGCCGTGGGCGACCTTGCTGTCGTCGCCCGTCAGCTTCCCGAAGGCCTCCTCGGCCTTCCCCGCGAGCTTCTCGCCGGTGTTCTGGGCCTTGTCGTCTGCACTCATGCATCACTCCTTCGTTCGGTGGATGGGACATCTTCGACGGTACGCCCGCTCGCGCCCGGCGTCACCCCGCTCCCACCGGACGCACGGGCTCGGGCCGTCCGCGGGCCGCCGCGCGGTGCGTGGGAGGATGGGCGCATGGCCACCCGCACCCCCGACGCCCGCGCGAAGGGCCTCCTGTCCTGGCTCATCCTCGCGGTCGCCGTCGTCATGGCCGCGATCACCGTCGCGATCCTCGTGGCCGCCGTGCGGGTCGACGGGGTGGGCGAGGTGACCGGCACGCTCGTGGCGGGCGGCATCGCGACCCTGGCGGCGGTCGGCGCCTTCGTCGACCAGCGGCGGAAGGTGCGCGCGACCCGCGCGGCCGAGCTCGCGGCCGGATCCCCGGCCCTCGCCGAGGCGGACGCCGCGGACGCCGCCGCCCCCGGGGACGACGCCGTCAGTCGATGAGCCGGAGCGCCACGAGGCGCTCCAGCGCCGCCCGGCCGGCGGGCGGGCAGCGGTCCGCGTCCGCGGATCCCACGAGCTCCACCTCGGCGACCTCGCCCGACGCCATGGGCTCCTGCCGGGTGCCCGCGCGCGGCTCCGCGCGGTAGACCGTCATGCTCACGAGGCGCCCCGCGTGCGCGCCGTGCGCGTCCTCGAGGACGGTGAAGAGGTCCTCGATGCTGGCCGGGTCGATGTCGAGCCCGACCTCCTCCGACGCCTCCCGCACGAGGGCCTGCCGCGCGCCCTCGCCCGGCTCGATCTTCCCGCCGGGCAGGTAGAGGACGTCCTGCCCCTCGACGCGCACCATCAGCACGCGCCGGTCGCGAACGAGGGCGAGCGCGGCCACGCGGAGGGGCCGCTCGTCGGCGGTGCGGCGAGGGGCGGCGGCGAGGCCGCGATCCGCCTCGTCCCGCTCGTCGAGGTCGTCGTCGTCGTCATCGTCGAGGACGGGGACGACCGGTCGTCCGGCGGGGTCGGGGGTCGATGTCACGCGGTCCTCCTACAGTCCGTCGAGGCTCGTGCGAGCCGCCCACTCCACGTCGAGCAGCGCCACGACCACGGTATCGGCCCATGCGCCGCGCACCCACCGGTCGTGGACGAGGAGCCCCTCGCGCCGCATGCCGAGGCGCGCGGCGAAGGCGAGCGCGGGCGCGTCCGCGGCGTCGATCCGGCACGCGACGCGGTGCACGCCCGCCTCGTCGAAGGCGAGCGCGAGGATCCGGTCGGCCGCCTCCGCCCCGAGGCCCGCGCCGCGCGCGTCCGGGTGCAGGACGACGCCGAGCTCCGCCTGCCGGGCGCCGGGGTCGCGGAGCAGCAGGTGCACCTCGCCGACGACGCGCGCCGGCCGGGGGCCCTGCGCCGGCAGCTCGACGGCGAGCGCGAGCCGGTCGCCGACCGCGGCCAGCCGGGTCCAGCCGAGGCGGTCGGCCAGCATGTGGGCGGGGTCGGACGCGGATCCGGCGAGGTGCGGCCGCGCGCCGGGAGCCGCCGCGTAGGCGTCGAGGGCGACCACGTCGTCGGGCGTGAAGGGGCGCAGCACCAGCCGCGCGGTGCGCACGGGACCTCGCACCTCGACCGGGTCGAGCGCGGGCAGGTCGCCGTCCATGGCGATCCCCGGGTCAGGTCGTCGTGGGCGGCATCGCCGCCCACTCGTCGGCCAGCACGGCGTAGTAGAGGCTGTCGACCCACTCGCCCTTCACGAGGTGCTCCTCGCGGAAGAGCCCCTCGCGGCGCATGCCGAGGCGCTCGGCCATGCGCGCGGACGAGGCGTTGCGGGCATCGAGCTGCGCCAGGACGCGGTGCGCGCCCGCGCGCCGGAAGGCGATGTCGAGCATGGCGCGGCTGGCCTCGGTGGCGTAGCCCCGGCCCGCGAAGTCCGGGTTCATGACCCAGCCGACCTCGAGCTGGCGCGAGGGCGCGTTCCGCAGGAGGAGGGAGACGTCGCCGACGACGCGGCCGGATCCGGGGCGCGGGTTGAGGCTCGGCTCGTCCGGCAGCTCGACGGCGAGCCCGAGGAAGTCGTGGCTCTGCTCGAGGCGGGTCTGCCGGCGGCGGGCGGCCAGGTGGCGCTTGGACGCCTCGCGGTCGCGGAGCGGCCAGAACATGTACTCGACCACCTCGGGGCGGCGCTGGATGTCGGCGTAGTCGTCGAGGTCGTCGGCCGTGTAGGGGCGGATCACCAGGCGCTCGGTGCGCACCGGCTCGGTCATCCTGAGCGGCGCGTCGAGGCGCGGGCCGCGGAGGATGCGGGGCCTCACGACGCCGAGCCCGCCTCGGCCGTGCGCGGCAGGGCGACGACGACGGGGGAGGAGACCGCGGCGGGCAGCTCCACGTCGAGGCCGAAGAGCGCCTGCACGGCGTCGACCACGCGGGCGCCCTCGCCCTGGCGGGCGAGCTCGCGGGCGCGGACGGAGGGCTGGTGCACGAGGACGCTCACGAGGTGGCGGAGCGCCTTCTCGGTGGCCTCGGAGGAGTCCCCGCGCGCCCGGACCCGCTCCAGCTCGCCCTCGAGGACGTCGAAGATGTGGGTGCGCAGCGCGACGACCGCGGGGGCGACGGCGTCCTCGGCGCTGGCGGCGCGGAACTCGGCGGCGGCGGTGCTGACGATCTCGCGCGCGTCCTCGGTGGCGGTCAGGTCGCGGAGTGGGGCGTGCAGGCTGATGGTCTCGAGGTCGAGGAGCTCGACGCCCGGCACGGTGACGACGTCGGGATCCACGTTGCGGGGGAGGCCGAGGTCGATGACGAGCCGGCGCCGCCCGTCCCCGGAGACCGCGGCCGCGCCCTGCATGTGGTGCGCGGCGAGGACGGCCGCGGGGGCGGTGCTGCAGGTGACGACCACGTCGGACGCGGCGAGCGCGCGCAGGAGGTCGCGGCCCTCGACCGCGGGGATCCCGTGCGGGCCGGCGAACTTCGCGGCGCGGCCCGAGGGGGAGTAGACGTGCACGTCGACGACGCCGCGGTCGCGGAGGGCGGCGAGGCTCGCGCCCGCGTAGGCGCCCGTGCCGACGAGGAGGACGCGCGTGGCGGCCCAGTCCGCGATGCGGCTCTCGGCGAGGTCGAGCGCGAGACGGACCATGGACCGTCCGGCGCTCTGCAGGCCCGTGCGGGTCTTGACGCCGCGGGACGTGTTCGACGCGGTCTGGAAGAGGCGCTCGAGGCCCGTGCTGGTGGTGCCGCCCGTGCGCGCACCCTCCAGGGCCCGGCGCACCTGGCCGGCGATCTCGCCCTCGCCGACGACGACGGACTCGAGCCCGGAGGAGACGGCGAAGAGGTGCTCGGCGACCGCGTCGCCGCACTTGACGTCGACGCTGCCGCGGACGGCGTCGCGGTCGATGCCGCTCGCACCGCTCACCACGTCGACCGTGGCCTCGACGGCGAGCGCGCGGGCCGCGGTGAGGGGCTCCTCCACGTCGAGGTACGCCTCGAAGCGGTTGCAGGTGGCGAGGACGACGGCCCCCGCGATGAAGTCGTTCTGCTCCATGAGCGTGCCGGCGACGGAGGGTGCGGCCACGGACAGCTTCTCGAGGACCTCGAAGCTGGCGTTGTGATGACTCGCCGTCAGACATATGAGCACACCCCATGGTAAACCTCCCCACCCCGTGCTCGGGGCCGGTGAGGGCACCCTGACTACGTCCGTCGGGGCCGCCCGCGCCTCCCCCGTCGGGGCGGGTGCGCAGGCGCGGGATGCGATGATCTTCCCCGTGATCACGCCCACCTCCGCCTCCGCGCCCGCGTCCGCCGCCGTCCCCCTCCCCGCGGAGCACCCGCTCAACACCCGCACCGCGTCCTCGCTCCTCGTCGAGGCGTACCGCGGCCACCGCGGCGAGCGCGCGCCCGTGTGGTTCATGCGCCAGGCCGGCCGGTCGCTGCCGGAGTACCGCGAGCTGCGCGTCGGCACCCGCATGCTCGACGCGTGCCTCGACCCGGAGATGGCCAGCGAGATCACGCTGCAGCCCGTGCGCCGCCACCACGTGGACGCGGGCATCTTCTTCAGCGACATCGTCATCCCCCTGAAGCTCGCGGGCGTCGGCGTCGACATCGTCGCGGGCCGCGGTCCGGTGCTGGAGCAGCCCGTGCGCACGGCGGCCGACGTCGCCGCGCTGCCGTCGCTCGACCCCGCCGCGCTGGAGCCCATCCGCCAGGCCGTCGCGCGCACCGTCGCCGAGCTCGGCGACACCCCGCTCATCGGCTTCGCCGGCGCCCCGTTCACGCTCGCCGCGTACCTCGTGGAGGGCGGTCCGAGCAAGGACCACATCGCGGCCCGCGGCCTCATGCACGCGGATCCGGACGCCTGGGACGCCCTCATGCGCTGGTGCGCCGAGATCACCGGCGTCTTCCTGCACGCGCAGGTCATGGCGGGCGCCTCCGCGGCCCAGCTCTTCGACTCGTGGGCCGGCGGCCTCTCGCTCGCCGACTACACCGAGCGCGTCGCCCCGGCGTCCGCGCTGGCGCTCGACCACGTGCGCACCGTCACCGCGGCCGACGGCCGCACCGTCCCGCTCGTGCACTTCGGCGTCGGGACCGGCGAGCTCCTCGGCGCCATGCGCGACGTGGGCGTCGACACGGTGGGCGTCGACTGGCGGATCCCCCTCGACGAGGCGTCGCGCCGCCTCGGCGGGTCGGTGCCCGTGCAGGGCAACGTCGACCCGGCCCTGCTCGCGGCCCCCTGGCCGATCCTCGAGGCGCACGTCCGCGACGTCCTCGAGCGCGGGAAGGCGGCACCCGCGCACGTCCTCAACCTCGGCCACGGCGTGCCGCCGGAGACGGACCCGACCGTGCTCACCCGCATCGTGGACCTCGTCCGTGAGTAGCGATCCCCGACAGGCGGCCGGCGAGGTCGACCCGACCGACGTCGTGGTCGTCGGCGGCGGCGTGGGCGGGCTCATCGCGGCCCGCGCCTGCGCGCTGGCCGGCGAGCGCGTGATCCTCGTGGAGGCGTCGGCCGCGCTCGGCGGCACCGTCGGATCCCACGTGGTCGACGGCCTCCGCCTCGACAGCGGGGCCGAGAGCTTCGCCACGCGCCGCGGCACGGTCGCTGCCTACCTCGCGGAGCTGGGCCTCGCGGACCGCATCGTGCAGCCGAACCCCGAGGGCGCGTGGGTGCAGCTCGCCGAGCGCGCCATCCAGCTGCCGCGCACGGGCCTGCTCGGGATCCCCGCGCACCCGTTCGACCCCACCATCGCCACCGCCATCGGCCGCGCCGGGGTCGCCCGCGCCAAGGCCGACCTCCTGCTCCCGGCCGCGGTGGGCGCCCGGGAGCGCACGCTGGGCAGCCTGGTGCGCGCCCGCATGGGCGACCGCGTCGTCGACCGGCTCGTCGCCCCCATCGTCTCCGGCGTGCACAGCGCGCACCCCGACGAGGTCGACGCCGACGCGGTCGCGCCCGGCCTCCGCCAGGGCCTCGCGGAGCACGGCTCCCTCGGCCGCGCCGTCGCGTCGATGCGCGCCGCCTCTCCCGCCGGATCCGCCGTGAGCGGCATCGTCGGCGGCGTCCACCTCCTGGTCGACGCGCTCGTCGCCGACCTGGAGCGGCTCGGCGTGGACGTCCGGACCTCGCTCGCCGTCGCGTCCGTGCACCGGCACCGCTCGCACGCGGGCGCCGCCGCCTCCGACGACTGGCACGTCGACCTCGCCGACGGCCGCGGCATCGACGCCCGGCGCGTCGTCCTCGCGATCCCCGCCGGCGGCCTCCTCCGCCTCTTCACCGGCCTCGCCCCGAGCCGGGTCACGGAGGGCTGGCCCGCGCCGTCGTCCGTGGAGCTGGTCACGCTGGTCGTCCGCGCGCCCGAGCTCGACGCGGCTCCGCGCGGCACGGGCGTGCTCGTCGCGGCCGACGCCCCGGGGATCCGCGCCAAGGCCCTCACGCACGCCACCGCCAAGTGGCCGTGGCTGAAGGACCTCGCGGGCGACCGCCACGTGCTCCGCCTCTCCTACGGGCGCGCGGGCGGCGACGACGACACGGCGGGCGTGCCGGACGACGAGCTCACGGCCGTCGCCGTCCGCGACGCGTCCGCGCTCCTGGGCGTCGACCTCGCGGGCCGCGTCACCGGATCCGCCCGCGTGCGCTGGACCAACGCCCTCCCGTTCGCGGCCTCGGGGCACCGCGAGCGCGTGCAGGCGGTGCGCGACGAGGCCGCCGAGCACCCCGGGCTCGAGATCACCGGATCCGCCGTCGCGGGCACCGGGCTCGCCTCCGTCGTGGCCGACGCGCTGGCCGCCGCCGGCCGCGTGCTCGCCTCCTGATGCGGGCCGATACCGCCCCCTGGCCGGGCACTGTCCGCCCCGCCGCCCCCGACCACGGCGACCTGCCGGAGGGATACGCTGGACGGACGTGTGCAGCACGTGCCCCCTCAACGATCGGAGATCTCCCATGAAAGGCAAGCTTCTCTTCGTCGCCGGAGCCGGTGTCGGCTACGTCCTCGGTGCCCGCGCGGGACGCAAGCGCTACGAGCAGATCCGCACGAACGCCAAGAAGGTCTGGGACGACCCGAAGGTACAGCGCCAGGTCGACAACGCGGCCGGCTTCGTGAAGGACCACACCCCCGACGTCGCGCACGCGGTCGTCGGCGGCGCCAAGAAGGTCGTCGGCACCGTCACCGGCGGCAAGAAGGACTCCTCGAGCGGCTCCGCCCCCTCGAGCGCGTCGACCAGCACGTACCCGACCATGGACCCCGCATCGCCCGAGCCGAACGGCTCCGGCACCTCCCGCTGACCCGCCCGCCCATCCCCAGGAGGGAAACCCGCATGACGGATCAGGACTTCAATCCGAAGAGCAAGCGCTCGCTCGTCCGGCTCGTCGCCGACCTGCCGACGCTCATCGTCCAGCTGATCAAGGACGAGATCGAGTCGGCCAAGAACGAGCTCGTCTCCAAGGCCAAGCACGCGGGGATCGGCTCGGCGCTGTTCGTCGTGGCGCTGTTCTTCGCGTTCATCGCGTTCCTGGTGCTCGTCGCCGCCGCGATCCTCGGCCTGTCCGAGGCGTTCGCGCCGTGGCTCGCCGCGCTCATCGTCGCGGGCGTGTTCCTCCTCATCACGGTGGTGCTGGCCCTGCTCGGCCTCCGCTGGTTCAAGAAGGGCGTCCCGCCGACGCCCGAGGACACCGTGGACAGCATCAAGGAGGACGTCGACGCGGTGAAGGGGACCGGCAAGTATGACCACTGACCGCCCCCGCCCCACGGGACCCCGGTCCCGCACCGAGCTGAAGCTCGACATCCAGCACACGCGCGAGGAGATCTCCGCCACGCTCGATGCCCTCGAGGCGAAGCTGGACGTCCGCCGCCGGGCGAAGGACGGCATCGCCGACCTGCGTCGCCGCATCCGCCGCACGGCCGACGAGGACCCGCTGCTCCTCGTGGCCGTCGGCGTGGGCGCCGTCGTCGTGGTCGGCGGCGTGGTCTGGGCCGTGGCCCGCGCCGCGCGTCGCTGACCTCCCGTCGGGAGCGCTCGTCATGACCGCGGGGGAGCCCGCCCTCCCGCGACGTCGGGTGGGGCGGGACCCCGGCGACCTCGGGCGGCACCCGCTGGTGCTCCCGGCGCTCGTCGGGCTCGGCGGATCGCTCCTGCTGCTCGTCGCCTCGGTCGTGGTCGGCCACGCGCCGGCCGAGTCCGAGCTGGCGCGGCTGCCGCTCGTCGGCTCCCTCCGCGTGTCGCCCGTCGCCACGGGCACCGCATCCGTCGCCGTCGTGGTGGGCGGACTGATGCTCACCGCGGCCTGGCTCCTCCTCGGCGCCCTGCTCCCGCGCCTCGGCGCGTCGGGGCTGCGCGCCACCCTGCGGCTCGCGGCCCTCTGGACCGCCCCGCTCCTCGTGAGCGTGCCGCTGTTCAGCCGCGACGTCTACTCGTACATCGCCCAGGGCCGCGTGCTCGGGGCCGGCCTCTCGCCCTACGAGCACGGGCCCGCCGTGCTGTCCGACTGGCGGAGCACGGGCGTCGACCCGCTCTGGGCGCACAACCCCGCCCCCTACGGCCCGCTGCACCTCGCGATCGAGCGCGGCATCGGCGGGATCGACACGGCGCTCGGGCTCGAGGCGGCGGTGCTCGCGGCGCGCGCGGTCGCGGTCGTCGGCGTCGTGCTGATGGTCGCGTGCGGCCTCCGCGTCGCCCGCCGCCGTCGCATCGACCCCGTGCGGACCGTGTGGTTCCTCGCCGCGAGCCCCCTCGTGATCTTCAACTTCGTGGTCGCCGCCCACAACGACGCCCTGATGATGGGGCTGCTGGTCGCGGGCCTCCTCGCCGCCATCGACTCCCGTCCGGTGCTGGCCGTGGTCCTCGTCACCGCCGCCGTCGCGGTCAAGCCCATCGCGCTCGTCGCCCTGCCGATCGTCGCCATCGTGCACGCGGAGATGCGCGCCCGCCGCGGCGACGACCTCGCGCCCGCGGGCGTGGCCGTCGACGGCTCCGTGGGCGCCGTCCCCGGCCTGCGCCCGCCCACGCGCGACCCCCGCGTCTGGGCGGCGTGGACCGCGTCCGGCATCGCGGCGATGGGGCTCCTCGCGCTCGGGGGAGAGGTGCTGGGCGTCGGCCTCGGCTGGATCGGCGCGCTGTCGAGCCCCGTCTCCGTCGTCTCGTGGTTCATGCCGTTCGGCCTCGCCGCGGGTGCGTTCGGCCCGCTGGTCGACGCGCTCGGCGGCCCGGGCGGTGCCGTCGAGGGCGGGATCAAGACCGCCGGCATCCTGCTCGGCTTCGCGGGCGCCGCCTGGTGCATCCTCACGACGCGCACGCTCTCGGGCGAGGCCCGCCTCGCGCTGGCGTTCGCGTGCATCGTCGCCATGTCGCCCGTCGTCTACCCCTGGTACGGCCTGTGGGTGCTCGTGATCCTCGCCGTGGTGGGCATCGCGGACGGCGCGGCCATGTCGCTCGCCGTCTCGGCGACCGTGTTCCTCATCGGCGTGAACCTGCTGGAGCCCATGGCCGTGGTGCACACGGTCGCGTCCGGCTGGCCCCGCCTCGTCGTCGTGCTCGTGGCGGTGGTCGGGATCCTCGGGGTGCTCGCGCCCGGGCTGCAGGGGCTCGCGGGCACGGATCCGTTCCGCGCCCTCCGCGCGCCCCGCCACCAGTTCTCCGCCGCCCGGCAGCCCCCGGCCTGATCCGGGCCCGGCGGCCGGGGCCGCGCTCGGGCCTCCCGGGAATGCGCGCGCCCACCGCGGACGTTCCCCCGGGACACCACCGACGGGAGCGCGACCATGGACACCGACCTCGACTGGCACGACCTCCTCCGCCGCGCGCACAGCGGCTTCGCCGACCGGCTGGGCGCGGTCACCGACTGGACGGCCCCGACGCCCGACGTGGAGTGGGACGTCCGCGAGCTGGTGTCGCACGTCATCGAGGAGCAGCAGTGGGTGCCGCTCCTCCTCGCCGGCCACACCGCCGAGACCGGGAAGCCGCTCATCCGCGACCTCGACGACGACCTGGTCGCCGAGTGGGGCCGCTACTCCCGCGAGGCGCTCGAGGCGTGGCGGGCCGTCGACCCGGAGCGCCCCGTCGTGCTCTCGACCGACCGCGTGCCGGCCCGCGAGTACCTCCGCGAGCAGCTGTCCGACGTCGTGATCCACGGCTGGGACCTCGCCCGCGCGACCGGCGCCGACGAGCGCATCGACGACGAGCTCGTGCGCGCCACGTGGACGGTGTTCGCGCCGCAGAAGGACACGCTCGAGGCCAGCGGGCTCTTCGCGTCGCCCGTGCCCGTCGGCGAGGACGCCCCGCTGCAGGTCCGGCTGCTGGCGCTGACGGGCCGCGACGCCCGGTAGGCGGCGAATGATCTGACGGGCGTCCGGCCGATGCGGGGCCGGGTGTCCGCGCGACGTACCATGGAGATCATGAGCATCCCGGCTGCCGAGTCGGCGGCATCTCAGGTCCCCCCGATCGACCCCTCCGGAGAGGCGCGTCCCGGTGACGCGTCGACCCCCGAGGCCGGCCCCAGCGGCTACGCCCTCTGGGCCGTCCTCCGCCGCGATCCGCAGCGCCCCGACGACCTCGACGGTCGCGAGGTGCCCGGCGCGGTCGACGAGCTCGACGGCATCGTCTCCATCGTCGAGGCGGAGGGCGTCACCGTCCGCGGCTTCTACGACGTCTCCGGCATGCGCGCCGACGCCGACCTCATGGTCTGGATCCACGGCCCCCAGATGGAGACCCTGCAGTGGGCCTACCGCGAGATCCGACGTGCGCGCCTGATCCGCGCCCTCATCCCCTCCTGGAGCGCCGCGGGCGTGCACCGCGACGCCGAGTTCAACCGCGCCCACGTGCCCGGCTTCCTCCGCGACGAGGAGCCGCGCGACTGGCTCTGCGTCTACCCCTTCGTCCGCTCCTACGAGTGGTACCTGCTGCCGCCCGAGGAGCGCGGGCGCATGCTCGCCCAGCACGGCCGCCAGGGCGCGGCCTTCCGGAGCGTCATCGCCAACACGGTCTCGTCATTCGGCCTCGGCGACTACGAGTGGATCCTCCCGCTCGAGTCGAACGAGCTCGTCGACCTGGTCGACATGATGCGCGACCTGCGCAACACCGACGCGCGCCGTCACGTGCGCGAGGAGGTCCCGTTCTACACGGGACGCCGCATCACCACCGCCGAGCTCGTGGAGGTCCTCCAGTAATGGCCGCTGTGAACCTGGGTCGCAAGCCCGCCCCCGCCACCGACGCCCCGCGCGCACCCGGCGCCCTCGTCTCCGCCGCGAGCGAGGCCGCGAAGATGGGCCCCGCGCACGTCGAGGAGCCCGTCGCCTACGACGCCATCCTGCTGGCCTCGTTCGGCGGTCCCGAGGGCCAGGACGACGTCATCCCGTTCCTCCGCAACGTCACGCAGGGCCGCGGCATCCCCGAGGAGCGCCTCGAGGAGGTCGCCCACCACTACCGCGCGTTCGGCGGCATCAGCCCCATCAACGAGCAGAACCGCGAGCTGAAGGCCGCCCTCGAGGCGCGCCTCGCCGAGCGCGGGATCGACCTGCCCGTGCTGTGGGGCAACCGC
Source organism: Clavibacter sp. B3I6 (assembly GCF_030816895.1). Lineage (NCBI taxonomy): Bacteria > Bacillati > Actinomycetota > Actinomycetes > Micrococcales > Microbacteriaceae > Clavibacter > Clavibacter sp. B3I6. The sequence continues at coordinate 1,685,461 of NZ_JAUSYL010000001.1, read as the reverse complement.
AACTGGGGCCCGTACCTCAACGACGCGCTGCGCGAGGCCGAGGAGAAGGGCTACCGCCAGCTCATCGCCGTCGCCACGAGCGCGTACAGCTCGTACTCCTCCTGCCGCCAGTACCGCGAGGACTTCGCGGACGCGCTCGAGGACACGAGCCTGCAGGGCGTCGTCCGCATCGACAAGGTGCGCCAGTTCTTCGACCACCCGGGCTTCGTCACGCCGTTCATCGAGGGCACGCGCGACGGCATCCGCGACGTCGTGGCGCACTTCGAGGCCGAGGGCGCGCCCGTCGACCTCGCGACCGACGTCGAGATCCTCTTCTCCACGCACTCGATCCCCTCCTCGGACGCCGCCAAGTCCGGCCCCGCCGAGCGCGGCTTCGACGAGGACGGCGCCTACGCGGCGCAGCACCTCGCGGTCGCCGAGGTCGTGATGCACGAGGTCCGCAAGGAGCTCGGCATCGAGCAGGACGTGCCCTGGCAGCTCGTCTACCAGTCGCGCTCCGGCCCGCCCTCCATGCCGTGGCTCGAGCCCGACGTGAACGACGCCATCGGCGAGCTGCCCGCGCAGGGCCGCCGCGCCGTCGTGATCGTGCCGCTCGGCTTCGTGAGCGACCACATGGAGGTCAAGTGGGACCTCGACAACGAGGCCACCGAGTCCGCCGCCGAGAACGGCCTGTACTCGGTGCGCGTCCCCACGCCGGGCGTGCACGCCGCGTACGTCGACGGCCTCATCGACCTCGTGCTGGAGCGCCGCGACGGCGTGAAGGCCGCCGACCGCCCCCACGTCACCGACCTCGGGCCCTGGTACGACGTCTGCCGTCCCGGCTGCTGCGAGAACGTGCGGCTCGGCTTCAAGCCCGCCGTCTCCGGGCTGGCACCGTGACGGACGGTCCCACGACGCCGGCTCCGACGACCACGCTCCGCATCGGGACCCGGGGGAGCGCGCTCGCCCTGGCCCAGACGCGCGCGATCGCCGAGGAGATCACCGGCGCGTCGGGACTCGAGGTCGAGCTCGTGCCCGTGACCACGCACGGCGACACGTCGCGCGAGTCCCTGGCGACCCTCGGCGGCACCGGCGTGTTCGCGAGCGCGCTGCGCGAGGCGCTCCTGCGCGGCGAGTGCGACCTCGTGGTCCACTCGCTCAAGGACCTGCCGACGACGCCCTACGCGGGTCTCACGGTCGCGTCCGTGCCCGCGCGCGAGGATCCCCGCGACGTGCTGTGCGCGCGCGACGGCCTCACGCTGGCGACCCTGCCGCGCGGTGCTCGCGTCGGCACCGGATCCCCGCGCCGCCGCGCGCAGATCCTCGCCGAGCGGCCCGACCTCGACGTGGTCGACATCCGCGGCAACATCGACACCCGGCTCTCGCGCGTGAGCGCGGGCGACCTCGACGCCGTGGTCCTCGCGGCCGCGGGCCTCGAGCGCATCGGCCGCATCGACGCCGCGACCGAGCACCTCGAGCTCGACCGCTGGCCCACCGCGCCCGGCCAGGGCGCGCTCGCGCTCGAGATCCGCACCGAGGACGCCGAGACGCACTCGGTCGTCGGCCGCGCGGTCGAGGCCGTCGACGACCCGTTCACGCACGCCGCGGTCCTCGCCGAGCGCGGCGTGCTCGCCGCCCTCGAGGCCGGCTGCGCCGCGCCCATCGGCGCGTGGGCGACCGTCACGAGCGCGCGCCTCGCCCTCACCGCCGTGGTCTACCGGCCCGACGGATCCCAGCGCATGGCGGCGAGCCACGAGCTCGACACCTCGGGGCTCGACCTCGAGCAGCTGGGCGCACGCGCCTCCACGCTCGCGGGACCGGTGTCCCGCGAGCTCCTCGACGCCGGAGCGGCCGACCTCGCGCCGCTGGGAGGGACCCGATGACCTCGACAGACCAGAAGCCCCTGAAGGGCTGGCGCGTCCTCGTGCCGCGCGGCGGCCCCTGGGGCGACGGCGTCGCCTACGACCTCCGCGCGCACGGCGCCACGCCCGTCGTCGCGCCCATGATCAACTTCGCCGCCACGCAGGACGCGCAGGCGCTCGAGTCGGCCCTCGCCGACCTCGCCGCCGGGTCCTTCGACTGGCTCACCGTCACGAGCGCCACCACGGTCGACGTGCTGTCCTCGCACCGCGCCGTCGTGCCCGCGGGCACCCGCATCGCGGCGGTCGGCGAGACCACGGCCGCGGCGCTGGTGGCCGCCGGCTACACGGTCGATTTCGTCCCCTCCATCGACTCCTCCGCCACCGCGCTCCTCGAGGAGTGGACCGAGATGGCCGCCGGATCCCCGCGCCGTCGCGTCCTCACGCTCCGGTCGGAGATCGCGAAGCCCACGCTCACCGACGGGCTCATCGCGCGCGGCCACGACGTCCGCTCGGTCGTCGCCTACCGCACGGTCGGCGTGCCCGTCAGCGACCGGATCCGCGAGGACGTCGCCTCGGGCCGCGTCCGCGCCATCCTCGTCACGTCCGGCAGCGTGGCGGAGCAGGTGCACGAGCAGCTCGGCGACGTGCCCGACGGCGTGCTCATCGCGTGCATCGGCCCGCGCACCGCGAAGGACGCGCGCCGCTCCGGCGTCCGCGTCGACGTGGTCGCGTCGGAGCGCTCGGCCGCGTCCCTCATCCAGTCCCTCGTCGACATCGCCCGCCGCGAGGAGCCGCGCGTCGACACCGCGAGCCTCCCCGGCCTCGCCGACCTCCTCGATCGGAGCACGACGGAATGACCGCCCCCTACTACCGCCCCCGCCGTCTCCGCACCTCGCCGGCCATGCGCCGGCTCACCGCCGAGACGCGCCTGCACGCGGCCGACCTCGTCCTGCCGATGTTCGTGCGCGAGGGCCTCGCGGAGGCGTCGCCCATCACCTCGATGCCGGGCGTCTCCCAGCACTCCCTCGACAGCCTCCGCCGCGCGCTCGTCGAGGCGGCCGAGTCGGGCATCGGCGGCGTCATGCTGTTCGGCGTGCCGTCCGTGCGCGACGCCGAGGGCACCGGCGCGAGCGATCCCGACGGCATCCTCAACGTCGCCACGCGCGTCGCGATCGAGGAGGTCGGCGACGCGCTCGTCGTCCAGACCGACCTCTGCCTCGACGAGTTCACCGACCACGGCCACTGCGGCGTGCTCGACGCCGACGGCGTGGTCGACAACGACCGCACGCTCGACCGCTACCGCGCCATGGGCCTCGCCCAGGCGGAGGCGGGATCCCACCTCCTCGGCCTCAGCGGCATGATGGACGGCCAGGTCGCCGCCGTGCGCGAGGCCCTCGACGACGCCGGGCACCACGACGTCGCGCTCCTCGCCTACGCGGCCAAGTACGCGAGCGCCTTCTACGGCCCGTTCCGCGAGGCCGTCGACTCGCAGCTCGTGGGCGACCGCCGCACGTACCAGATGGACAACGGCAACCGCCGCGAGGCCATGCGCGAGGTGGAGCTCGACATCGAGGAGGGCGCCGACGTCGTCATGGTGAAGCCCGCCATGAGCTACCTCGACATCCTCGCCGACGTCGCCGCCTCGAGCGCCGTGCCCGTCTGGGCGTACCAGATCTCCGGCGAGTACGCGATGATCGAGGCCGCCGCGCAGAACGGCTGGATCGACCGCGAGCGCGCCATCGAGGAGAGCGTCCTCGGCATCAAGCGGGCCGGCGCCGACGCGATCCTCACCTACTGGGCCGTCGAGCTGGCCGAGCGCCTCGCCCGCCGCTGACCCTCCCCGTCCCCGCCGGACCCCGTCCGGCCCGCAGCACCCGAGCGCATCGGCGCCCGGCACCGAAGGACTCACCGTGACCCACTCCCAGGACCTCTTCGACCGCGCACGCGACGTCATCCCCGGCGGCGTGAACTCGCCCGTCCGGGCGTTCGGCTCCGTCGGCGGCACGCCGCGCATGATGGTGCGGGCCGCCGGCCCCTACGTGACCGACGCGGACGGCGTCGAGTACGTCGACCTCGTCAACTCGTGGGGCCCCGCGATCCTCGGCCACGCCCGCCCGGAGGTCGTGCGGGCCGTGCAGGACGCCGCCGCCCTCGGCCTCGGCTTCGGCGCGACCACCCCCGCGGAGACGGAGCTCGCCGAGCTCGTCACCGAGCGCGTGCGCGTCGCCGGCGTCGACGGAGCCCCGGACCGGCGCCCCGTCGAGAAGCTCCGCCTCGTGTCCACCGGCACCGAGGCCACCATGACGGCGATCCGCCTCGCCCGCGGGTACACGGGCCGCGACCTCCTCGTGAAGTTCGCCGGCCACTACCACGGCCACTCCGACAGCCTCCTCGCCGAGGCCGGCTCGGGCGTCGCGACGCTCGCGCTGCCGGGCTCCGCGGGCATCCCCGAGGCCATCGCCGCGCAGACGATCGTGGTGCCCTACAACGACCTCGACGCCGTGCGCGCGGTGTTCGCCGAGCACGGTCCGCGCATCGCCGCCGTGATCACCGAGGCCGCCGCCGCGAACATGGGCGTCGTGCCGCCGCTGCCCGGCTTCACGGCCGAGCTCGCGCGCATCGCGCAGGGCAACGGGTCCCTGCTCATCTCGGACGAGGTGCTCACGGGCTTCCGCGTGCACCCCGCCGGCTACTGGGGCCTCGACAACGCCGGCCTCGCGGCCGACCACCCCGACGCGTGGACGCCCGACCTCGTCACCTACGGCAAGGTCATCGGCGGCGGCCTCCCCGTCGCCGCCCTCGGCGGCCGGGCCGACGTGATGGACCACCTCGCGCCCCTCGGTCCCGTCTACCAGGCGGGCACCCTGTCCGGGAACCCGGTCGCGGTCGCCGCGGGCCTCACCACGCTCCGCCTCGCGGACGCCGACGTGTACCGCGCGCTCGACATCGCGGCCGACATCCTCATCTACGCCGTCGAGCTCGCCTTCGACCGCGCGGGCCTCGCCTACTCGGTGCAGCGCGCCGGCAGCCTCTTCAGCTTCACCTTCGGCACGCCGCCGGAGCGCGGGATCGTCGACTACGCGACCGTGCAGGCGCAGGAGACGTGGCGCTACCCGGCCTTCTTCCACGCGATGCTCGACCAGGGCGTGAGCCTGCCGCCGTCCGTGTTCGAGGCGTGGTTCGTCTCGGCCGCGATGGACGAGGCGTCACTCGAGCGCGTGATCCGCGCCCTCCCGGCCGCCGCCCGCGCGGCCGCCGCGGCGACCCCGCCGGCGTAGCCCGCCCGCGCACGACGAGGGGCCCGGCCGAGCGGCCGGGCCCCTCGTCGTGCGGGAGGCGCTCGCGCGCCTCCGCGGGCTCAGAGCGTGATCGCCGCGTACCGCTCCAGCTCGACCCAGCCGTCGCGGCCGTCGTGGGGCGTGCCGGGACGCGCGGTCGCGGGGACGCCGAGCCGGTCGGCCGCCGCGAGCTGCGTCACGTCGAAGCCGGTGAGCGCGCCGATCTCCGCCACGGCCACCTGGAACGTGCGGAACGGCCCGAGCTCCGGTGCGTCCGCCACGGCGGGCTCCCGCTCGAGGTCGCCGAGCTCCGGCGCCTGGTCGAGCAGGTAGGCCGTGGCCGCCAGGGAGCCGTCCGACACCCAGGCCGCGATCTTCCAGAACATCAGCGGGATCCGCACCCCGCGGTACACGGGGTCGTCGGCCGAGAGGACCGGCCCGGTGAACACGGTCAGGCGCCGGTCGCCGAGGTCGGCGTTCCCGAGCACGTAGTCCTCGAGGCCGAGCCACAGCTCCTTGGACTGGTTGAAGTCCGCCGCCTGCGGGGCCGCGTTGGTGTACGCGAAGGTGTCGGCGCTCGCCCGCGCGGCCTCCGCGATCTCGCCCCACACGGGATCCCGCCGCCGCACGAGGTGCCCGCGGTCGATGTCGTTGCGCGCGTACAGCTCGGGGCCGCACTGCTGGTCCTCCGGGAGGCGCGGATCCAGGTGCCAGTCGTCGGAGCGCTCCACGTCGACGAGCCGCGCGCCGTCGATGTTCACGGCCGTGAGCGCGGCGAGGCGCCGGTCGGTGTCCATGAGCACCGTGAAGTGGAGGTAGTCGAGCCGCACGGGCCGCGTGTCGGCCGGGGCCTCGGGCAGCGGGAGCGGGATGGGCAGGAAGTCGAGGTCGTAGCCGTCCATGTCCGGAGCCTATGCCCGACCCCGGACGCCCGATCCGCCCGGCGGGTGGACGCGGAGGGGACGGCGGGCGGCCGCCGGGGGAGCGGGTCAGGCCCGCCGGAGCGGCGCGGTGGCGCGCCCGCGGGCGAGCTCGGCGAAGACGTCGGTGGTGAGCCGGTACGCGTGCTCGACCTCGGCGACGACGCGGGCGCGCTCGTCGTCGTCCCACGGCACCTGGTCGAGCGCCTCGCGGTACGTGCTGCAGAAGCGGCGCGGCTCCGCGATCTCCGCGAAGAGGTAGAGGCCCACGCCGTTCGTGTCGAAGCCGAACTGGCGCTGGAGGAGCGTGCGGAGGAGGCGGCCGCCGGACAGGTCGCCGAGGTAGCGCGTGTAGTGGTGCGCGACGAAGCCGCCGACCCAGACGGACGCGACCCGCTCGATCCGCTCGACGTAGGCGGCCGTGCTCGCGAGCGGGCGGACGACCTCCCGCCAGTCCGGCCCGACGAGGAAGTCGAGGTCGGCCTCGATGGCAGGGAGGCGCGTGAGGTGCGGGTCGATGAAGCGCGCCGCGACCGGATCCGACGCCATGCGCGTCGTCGCCGCCTCGATGGCGCGGTAGATGAAGTAGTGCTGGGCGACGAGGGCGACGTAGTCGTCGCGGCAGCCGCGGCCCGTCACGAGCGCGGTCATGAACTCGTCCGCGTCCTGCGCCTCGGCGCGCGGACGGGCGCGGTCGCGGAGGGCCTCGGTGAGGGGGACGACGGTCATGATGTAGGTGAGCCTAACCTCATCACCCTCGGTCGCGGAAGGGCACGGCGACGGGCGCGGACGGACCCTCGGCGGGGTCTCAGGAGGCGGCGGCGAAGAACACGAGGCCGAGCAGCGGCGGCACGCCCTGGATCAGCGCGGGCAGCAGGTACTTCTTGCCCGTGCTCGCGATGATGATCGACGCCAGCACCATGCACGCGGTCGTGAACAGGACGAGCGTGAGGCCGGCGGGGACGTTGCCGACGAAGTAGAGGATCAGGCCGAGGCCCGCGCCGAGCGCGAGGAACAGGTTGTAGAAGCCCTGGTTGTAGGCCCACGGCTTGATGACGAGCGCCTTCTCCTGGTCGGCGACGCCGAAGCGCTTCCAGGCGAACGGACGGTCGAACCACACGCTCTCGAGCAGGAAGAAGAACACGTGCAGCAGGGCCGCGAGCGTGACGAAGATCGTTCCGGTGGCGGCGACCGCGGTCATGTTCCCTCACTCCGGCGGCCGGGTGCCGCGTCGCGCCCAGGGTAGCGCGGGCGTGAGCCCGACCGGCCGCACGGCGGCGGCGACGGCGGGCGGGTCAGGCGCGGACGTCGACCACGACGCGCCCGCTGGAGGCGCCCGCGAGGATCCGCTCGCCCGCCGCGATCGCGCCGTCCAGCGGCACGGTGCTCGTGAGGGAGTCGAGGAGCGCGAGGTCGAGGTCGGCGGCGAGCCGCGCCCACGCCTCGCGGCGGAGCGCGGCCGGCGCCTCCACGGAGTTGATGCCCGCGAGCGTCACGGCGCGGAGGATGAAGGGCAGCACGGTGCCCGGCAGGTCCGGTCCCTGGGCGAGGCCCGCCGCCGTGACCACGCCGCCCCACCGGGTCTGCGCGAGGACGTTGACGAGGGTGGCGCTGCCCACGCTGTCGACCGCGCCCGCCCAGCGGACGCTCTGGAGCGGTCGCCCGGGCTCGCCGAGCTCGGAGCGGTCGATCACCTCCGCGGCGCCGAGCGCGCGCAGCCGGTCGCCGAGCTCCGCGACGCGGCCGGTGCTCGCGACCACCCGGTGGCCGAGGCCCGCGAGGAGCGCGACCGCCACGGATCCGACCCCGCCGCCGGCGCCCGTGACGAGCACGTCGCCGGACCCGGGCGCGGCGCCGCCGCGCTCCAGCGCCAGCACCGAGAGCATCGCGGTGAAGCCGGCGGTGCCGATGGCGGCGGCGCGGGACGCGGAGATGCCGTCGGGGACGCGCACGAGCGCCGCGGCGGGCACGCGCACGCGCTCGGCGAGCCCGCCGTCGCGGCTCTCGCCGAGGCCGGCGCCGTTCAGGATCACCAGGTCGCCGCGGGAGAAGGCCGGGGATCCGCCCGCCGCGACCGTGCCGACCGCGTCGATGCCGGCCACGAGCGGGCTGGTCCGGGCGATCCCGGGGCGGCCGCCGAGCAGCATGCCGTCCTTGTAGTTGACGCTCGAGAAGAGGACGTCGAGCACGACCTCGCCGTCGCCCGGACCGTCCGCACCGCCCGTCGCCCGGGCGTCGGGGAGGTCGCGCAGCGCGACCGCGATGCCCTTCGTGCCGTCGTCGGCGACTGTCTGCTCGGCCACGAGCGCGCGGTACGTCATGTCGTCACGCTACGCCCGGGCCGTCGTGCGGCGCGAGCGGGGCGCGAGCGGCGGCGGTGGCCGGCCGGGATCAGCCGAAGAGGATCGCGGCCTCGTCGTAGCGCTGCTGCGGCACGGTCTTGAGGCGGCCGAGCGCCTCCTCGAAGCCCACGTGCACGATGTCGGTGCCGCGGAGCGCGACCATGCGGCCCCAGTGGCCGTCGCGCACGCTGTCGACCGCGGCGAGGCCGAGGCGGGTCGCGAGCACGCGGTCGTACGACGACGGGGTGCCGCCGCGCTGGATGTGGCCGAGGGTCGTCGCGCGGGTCTCGATGCCCGTGCGCTCCTCGATGATCGGCGCGAGCTGCTCGCCGATGCCGCCGAGGCGCGGACGCCCGAACGCGTCGAGGCCGCGCTCGCCGTGCGCGTCGGACGCGTGCTCGGGCACGAAGCCCTCCGCGACGACGACGAGCGGCGCGCGACCGCGGTCGTAGGCCGAGCGGACCCAGCCGATGATCTCGTCCATCGACGTCTTCTGCTCCGGGATGAGGATGGCGTGCGCGCCCGCGGCCATGCCCGAGTGCAGCGCGATCCAGCCGACGTGGCGGCCCATCACCTCGGCGACCATGCAGCGGCTGTGCGAGTCGCCCGTGGTGCGGAGGCGGTCCATGGCGTCGGTCGCGATCTGCACCGCGGTGTCGAAGCCGAACGTGTAGTCGGTGGCGTCGAGGTCGTTGTCGACCGTCTTGGGGACGCCGACGATCTTGAGGCCCGCGTCCGTGAGGCGCTTGGCAGCCGCGAGGGTGCCCTCGCCGCCGATGGCGAGGATCGCGTCGATGCCGAGGCGGTCGAGGTTCTCCTGGATCCGCTCCACCCCGCCGTCGCCCTCGAACGGGTTCGTGCGGCTGGTGCCGAGGATCGTGCCGCCCTGCTTGCCGATGCCCTGGATGTCGCGGCGCGCGAGCGGCATGACGTCGCCGTCGACGACGCCCCGCCAGCCGTCGCGGAAGCCCACGAACTCCTGCTTGTGGATGGTCGTTCCCTTGAGCACCGCCCCGCGGATGACCGCGTTGAGTCCGGGGCAGTCTCCGCCTGAGGTGAGGATTCCGATGCGCACAGGACCATCATGGGGCACGGCCCCGCGAGACTGGTCGGATGGAGAGAAGCCCGGACCCTCGACCGCCCGCCGGAGCCGCCCCGCTCGGCGACCTCGACGCCCTCGCCTGCCGAGCCCTGGGCCTCGTCCGCGCCGGCCGTCGCGCCGTGCTCGCCATCGCGGGCAGCCCGGGCGCCGGGAAGACGACGCTCGCGCGGGCGCTCGTGGCGCGCGTCGACGGGATCGCCGGATCGGGCACCGCGGTCCACGTGCCCATGGACGGGTTCCACCTCGCCAACGCCACCCTCGACCGGCTCGGCCGGCACGACCGCAAGGGCGCGATCGACACGTTCGACGGGTGGGGCGTGCTCGCCCTGGTGCGGCGGCTCCGCGCCGAGACGGACCATGCGGTCTACGCGCCGTCCTTCGACCGGGCCGTCGACGAGGGGGTCGCGGGCGCGATCCCGGTGGAGCCCGCCGCCCGGCTCGTCGTGCTCGAGGGCAACTACCTGCTCGTCGACGAGGATCCGTGGGCGCGGCTCGCCGCGGAGCTCGACGAGTCCTGGTACTGCGCGACGCCGGACGACGCGCGCTTCGCGCGCCTGGTGGACCGGCACACGGCGGGCGGGCGCGACGCCGACGCCGCAGCGGCCTGGGCGCGCGACGTCGACGGCGCGAACGCGGTGCTCGTCGAGGGCACGCGCCACCGCGCCGACCTCGTCGTCGACGGCACGGCGGCGGGCGTCCCGGAGGCGATCGGCGGCGGCTAGCGGCGCGGGCGCGCGTCCGGCCGCACGACGGCCCGGGCCCCCTCGTGAGGCCCGGGCCGTCGTCGTGCGCGGCAGGCGCGGATCGGAGCTCGTCGATGCGGGCCCGGTCGCGCGTGATCTCCGCGGTGCCGGCGATGGAGAGGAACCCGTCGCCGGACTGCAGCGACACGTCCACCCGGTCGTCCGCGCCGATCTCCGCGGTCGTGTCGCTCGGGTCCTGCGTGGAGGACCGCAGGTCGCCGTCGACGTCGCGCTCCCGGCTGGCGAGCGGGCGGCTCACGAGCTGCCCGTGCGCGTCGACGGCGGTGAGGAGCGCGATGCGGGCGCTCCTCACGAGCTCCGCGACGCGGGCCCGGCACGGCGAGCGGGGTCGGCCGCCGTGCGTACCCTGAGGGGGTGGATCAGGGCGGTGCGGGGGAGACGGCGCCCGACGCGCGCACCACCTACCTCCCCGATCGCGAGGTCGACCTCCGGCTCGTGCTGCGCCCGCTGTTCCGCGGCGTCGCGGATCCGACCTGCCGCTGGGACCCGGCCCCGCCCGGCGCTCGCCGCGTCGGCGTCTGGCGCACCGCCCGCACGCCGCTCGGGAGCGCGTCGCTGCGGCTCGATCCGCGCTCCGACGGCGGCGTCGAGGCGCGCGCCTGGGGCCTGGGCGCCGAGTGGGCGATCGCGGGCGTGCCGGAGCTCCTCGGCGAGGGCGACGACTGGTCCGACCTCGACGTCTCCGCGCACCCGCTCCTCCGCGACGCCCGCCGCCGCCTGCCCGCGCTGCGGCTCATGCGCACCAACCACGTGTTCGAGGCGATGGCGTCCGCGGTGCTCGAGCAGAAGGTCACGGGGCTCGAGGCCCGCCGGGCGTGGCGGCAGCTGATCCTCGCGCACGGCGAGCCCGCCCCCGGCCCCGTGCCCGCCGGGATGCGCGTGCTGCCCGCGCCCGAGCGCTGGCGCCTCATCCCGTCGTGGGAGTGGCACCGCGCGGGCGTCGATCCGAAGCGCTCGCGCACCCTCATCGCCGTCGCGACCTCCGCGGCGGGCCTCGAGCGCACGCTGGCGCTCGGCCGGGGGAGCGACGAGATCACGCGACGGCTCCGCTCAATCCCGGGCGTCGGCATCTGGACGGCGGCGGAGACCACGCAGCGCGCGCACGGCGACCCGGACTCCGTGAGCGTCGGGGACTTCCACGTGCACGACACCGTCGGATGGGCGCTCGCCGGCCACGCGGTCGACGACGACGGCATGCTCGAGCTCCTGGAGCCGTGGCGCGGCCACCGTCAGCGGGTGATGCGCCTCATCGAGGCGAGCGGCTTCCGGAAGCCCCGGTTCGGCCCGCGCATGACCGTGCAGGACCATCGCGGGCACTGACCGAGCGTCCGCGACCGAGCGTCCGCGGCGGGGCGGCCGCGCCGCGGGATGCGATCCGGGTCAGCTGTCGGCGGCGATGCCCGCGGGCAGCTGCGCGCCCGCGGCCGTGAGCGCGTCCACGAGCTCCTGGCCCGCGGTCGTCGGGACGACGTCGCCCTGGATCCGGAGCGTCGGAGTGCCCGTGACGCCGGCCGCGCTGGCGTCGGACGTGTTCTTCGTGATCCACGAGGAGAACCGGCCCTCCGCCACGCACGTGCGCGCGGCGTCCGAGGAGACGCCCTCGGTCGTGAGCCAGGTGACGAAGTCGGCGTGCGTCCACGAGTCGGTGAGGGTGGAGTGGTTGTCGAAGAGGGCGGAGTGCACGGCCGGCCACCTGTCGGGCTCCTCGGCCAGGACGCACGCGGCGGCGCTGCCCGCGACCTGCCCGTACTTCGTGACGATCTGGATGGGGTGGTACACGATGCGCACCTGGCCGGTGGCGGCGATCCGGTCGAGCATGGGCCCGGCCTCGGCCTCGTACTGCGCGCAGTGGGGGCACGAGTAGTCCTCGAAGACGTCGAGCGTGACGGGGGCGTCGGCCGCGCCGACGCTCACGCCCGTGGGCTCGGACGCCACGCGCACCTCGTCGCCGGTGGACAGCGGCGCGGTCGCGTCGGCGACGGGGCCCGCCGCGCTCGCCGCCTGCGACTGGCCGAGGAGGTAGACGCCGCCGGCGATGGCCGCGATGACGACGACGAGGCCGCCCGCGACGGAGAACTGGGCGATGAGGCGGCGGCGCTTGCGACGGCGGTCGTCGAGGGCCCTCTCGATGCGTGCCTTCTCGCGGATCGCGCGTACCTTCTCGTTCTCATGCCGGGCCATGCGCACGATCCTAGGGAGCGACCCGCGCGCGGCCCTGGGAGGCGCCACAGCGCTCGGTACGGATAGGCTCGGCGGGTGCCCGAAGACGTGTCGTACATCCCCCGCCTCCCCACCGGCCAGCAGCACGAGATCGTCGCGGAGGTGGACGGACGCACCCAGCGCATGGTGATCGCGGAGGTCGGCGCCGCGCTCCGCGTGCTCCAGGTGGACGGCACCGACCTCGTCCAGTCGTACCCGGACGAGGCGCGTCCCCCCTTCTGCAGCGGCATCGTGCTGGCGCCCTGGCCCAACCGGATCCGCGACGGCATCTGGCAGCAGGGCGACGTCACGCACCAGCTCGACATCACCGAGGTCGACCGCGAGAACGCGATCCACGGCCTCCTCGAGAACGCGCCGTACCGCCTCGTCGACCGCGACGAGGTCTCCGTCACCCTCGCCGCCGACGTGCACCCGCAGCGCGGCTACCCCTTCGCCCTCGAGACCACCGTGCGCTACGAGCTCACGGGGCAGGGCGTCCGCGTCACGCACGGGATCCGGAACGTCGGCTCCGCGGATGCGCCCGTCGCCGTCGGCACGCACCCCTTCCTCCGCGTCGGCGACGTGCCGACCGAGGACCTCGAGGTCGTCATCGACGCGCCCACCCACATCGAGGTGGATCCCGTCCGCCTCAACCCGACGGGCGCCCAGACGGCGGTCGAGGGCACGCGCTTCGACCTGCGCGGCGGCGTCCGCGTCCGCGACGCGCAGCTCGACGACGCGTGGGCCGACGCCCGCGTGGTCGACGGCGTCACCCGCCACGGCGTGCAGGCGCCCGACGGCCGCCGCACCGAGATCTGGGCCGACGGCGAGTTCACCTACTGGCAGGTCTTCGTCACGCCGTGGTACCCCGTCGCGGACGGCCACGTGTGGGCCGTCGCGGTCGAGCCGATGACCGCGCCGGCCGACGCCTTCAACTCGGGCGACGGGCTCATCACGCTCGAGCCCGGATCCGAGTGGTCCGGCACCTGGGGCATCGACCTGCACGACTGATCCCGCGGCGGGGCGGAGCCGTAGCGGCGCCGGGGCGCCAGCTGGACGTCGCCGGGGAGCCGTGGTCGGAAACCGAACCGGGCCGCGACGCCCGACGGGACCGTCCTAGCGTCGGACCATGACCGACACCGACCCGACCACCGCTCCGCTCACCAGCATCACGGCCGTGCACCACGTGCGCCTCTCCGTGTCCGACCTGGCCCGCTCGCGCGCCTTCTACGAGGGCGTCCTGGGGCTCACCCCCGCCATCCGGAGCGAGGCCGACCCGAGCGACCCCGGCGTCCTCGAGGACCCGAGCGTCTTCTTCGGCGGCGTCATCTACGGCGTCGGCGACCAGCTCCTCGGCCTGCGCCCGGTGGCGGGCGACGGCGGCACGTTCGACCCCGCCGTCCGCGGCCTCGACCACGTCAGCCTCGCGGTCGGATCGCGGGACGACCTGGTGGCGGCGGCCGCGCTCTTCGACGCGCGGGGCATCGCGCACGGCGAGGTCACGGACCTCGACGGGATGTCGATCCTCTCCGTGCAGGACCCGGACGACATCAACATCGAGCTCGTAGCCGCCGGCTGACCCGATCCGGCGGGGCTGCGCACGGGGGCCCGGCGGCGGACGACGCTCCCGTCGCGCGACCACCATCTCCCCGTCTGCGTAGCATCGAACGCGGTGCACGGATCAGCACCGGACGGACGGCCGAGGAGGACGCGATGACGACGGATCCGCTGGCGCTCGAGAGCCAGGTCTGCTTCCAGGCGGTGGTGGCCGCGCGCACGGTCGTGGCGGTGTACCGGCCGATCCTGGAGCCGCTCGGCCTCACGCATCCGCAGTACCTCGTGATGCTCGCGCTCTGGGAGCGGGACCACCGCTCGATCTCGGCCCTCGGGGCCACCCTGCAGCTCGAGCCCGCGACGCTCACCCCGCTGCTCAAGCGCCTGCAGGTCGCCGGCTTCGTCGACCGCGCACGGAGCACCGTCGACGAGCGGGTCGTGGTGGTCTCCCTCACCGAGGCGGGGCGCGACCTCCGGGAGCGCGCCCTGGACGTCCCCGCGCAGGCCGCGGCGCGCACCGGGCTCACGATCCCGGAGCTCGAGGCGCTGCGCGACGCCCTCGATGACGTGGTGGGCCGGCTGACGGGGGCTCTCGCCGACCCGGCTGCAGCCGGACCGGCGGACACGGATGCGGCGTCGCTCGCGGCGGAGGGCGGCCGCGCGGCCTGACCGTCGCCGGATGCTCATTGGTCCGTCCCCTAAACTGCAGTCGATGCCTGCTCCGTCCCCGATCGCTCCACGCGTCCTGCGCGTGATCCGGGGGCTCGCCGCATCCACCACGGCCACGTTCGTGGCCGCGCTCTTCCACGGGGTGGGCGGCGGTGCCGCGCCCTCGTGGGCGGTCGTCGCCTTCGGGCTCGCGCTCGCCTCGCTCGCGGCCATCGCGCTCGCCGGGCCCCGGCCCGCGCTCTGGCGGCTGACCGCGGCGGTGGGCGTCAGCCAGCTGCTGTTCCACGGGCTGTTCACGGCGGCCGGCGCCGCGTCCGGCTCGGCCGTCCCGGCGGATCCGCACGCCGGCATGGGCCACGGGGTCGTCCCGCTCGACCTGCCCGGGTCCGCCGCCGGGAGCGGGGCGTCCGCGCTCGACGCCGGCATGCTGCTCTCGCACGGCGCGGCACTCGTCGTCACCGTGCTCGCGCTGCGGCACGGCGAGGCGGCGCTCCGCGCGCTCGTCGCGGCGTCCGGCCTCCGCGTGGTGCTGGCGCTCGCGATCCCGTTCCTCCGGCCCGTCGGCCGCGGCCGCACGGCCCTGTCCCGTGCGGCGCGGGCGCCGCGCGCGCTGCGCGACCTCTGCGCCCGGCTCGGGCGCCTGCGGCACCGCGGACCGCCGCGCGCGTCCGTCCTCGACGCCGCCTGAGCCGTCCGGCCGGTCCTCCCGACCCGCCCCGCTCGCCCGGCGGCACGACCCGCCGTCCGCGCCCTCGTGCGGCCGCGGGTCCCGCGCATCCGCCACCCCGGCCGATGCGCCGCCCTCCCGTGCGACCCCGGTCGCGCCGCGGTCCGATGCCCCGTGCATCCGCCGCCCCTCCCTCTCCCCTCCGGACGCCGGCCTCGCCGCGTCCGCTCCCGGGGCCGCTCGTCGCGGCCCGGAACAGGAACCCCGCAATGACCACCTCCTCCACTTCCTCCACCTCCCCCCGCACCCGCCGGATCCTCCGCTCGGCCACGGCGCTCGTCGGCGGCGTCGCGCTCGCCGTCGCCGTGCCGCTCGCGGCCTCCGCGCACGTGCGCGTCTCGCCCGACCAGGCGGCCGCCGGCAGCTACAGCACGCTGACCTTCAAGGTCCCGACCGAGTCCGCCACGGCGACCACCACGAGCGTCACGGTCGACCTGCCGAAGGACACCCCGTTCTCGAGCGTCTCCACCGAGCCCGTGCCCGGGTGGACCGCGGCGGTCACGACCGCGGCGCTCGACACGCCGGTGAAGACGGAGGACGCCACGATCACGGAGGCGCCCGTCGCGGTCACCTGGACCGCCGACGACGGCGAGGGCCTCGCGTCCGGCGAGTTCCAGCGGTTCACGATCTCGGTCGGCCCCGTGCCCGAGACCGGCAGCATCGTGCTGCCCGCCCATCAGGGCTACTCGGACGGCTCGGTCGTCGACTGGGACGAGCCGACCCCGGCCTCGGGCGAGGAGCCGGAGCACCCCGCGCCGACGCTCTACGTCGAGGACGCGCCGCCCGCCGACCCCATGAGCGCGATGACGACCAGCACCCCGGCGCCGGAGGCGACCGTCGAGGCCGCCGACACGGACGCCTCCACGGGCGCCGTCGCGGTGGGCCTCGGCGTGGGCGGCCTCGCCCTCGGGGCCGCCGCCCTCGTGGTCGCGGTCTTCGCGCTCACCCGCGTGCGCCGCGAGGCCGGCGGCCGCGCGTGACGCCCGGGGACCGGATCCACGTGCGCTCCGGCGCCCGCCCCCGCCGCGCGTCCCCGCGTCGGGGCCCGCTCCGGGGGGCGGCCGCCGTGGTCGCCGGCGCCTCCCTCGCGACGGCCGCGCTCGCGCTCGCCGGGCTGGCGCAGGGGAGCGGGCCGGACGGCGCGCTGCCGGCATCCGCGCACAACTACCTCGTGTCGAGCTCGCCGGCCCCGGGGTCGACGATCGACGCGCCGCCGTCGGAGGTCACGCTGACGTTCAACGACGTGATCCTCGACCTCGCCGCCGGGGGCGGGGCGGCCGACGACGCGACGACCGGGTCCTCGCCCGCGGCCGGCGGCTCGTCGGTCGTGCAGGTGACGGGACCGGACACCGCGGGCACGCACTTCGAGACCGGCTGCGCGACCGATGGCGGCCGCACGGTGTCCGTGCCCGTCGCGCTCGGCGGATCCGGCGAGTACCGGGTGACCTGGCGCGTGGTCTCGGCCGACGGGCACCCGGTCTCCGACTCGATGGCCTTCACGTACCGGGCGCCCGCCGGGGCGCCGGCGAGCGCGGGCACGCCCGACGGCCCGGGCTGCGCCGCGCAGGCGGAGGGCGGCGCGGCCTCCTCCGGCGACGGCGCCACCGGGTCCGCGGATCCTGGGTCCACCACCACGGATCCGGGCATCGCCGCCGGCCGGGAGGAGGGCGTCGCGCCCTACCTCGGGGTCGTCGTCGGCGTGGGCGTGGGGATCGTCGTGCTCGCGGCGGCCGCGGTCGTCCTCATCGTGATGACCGGGCGGCGGAGGTCCGCCGGGGGAGCCGCGGCGAGCGGATCGGACGCTGCGCGCGACCCCGACGGCGGCCCGCCCGCGGGGTGAGCATGCGCATCCCGCGACGACGGGCCCGGATCCCACGGAGATCCGGGCCCGTCGTCGTCCCGGCCGACCGGCTCAGGCCGCGCCCTGCCCCATCACCTCGACGGCGCGGGCGAGGGCGTCGCGGCACGCCCGGATCCCCGGCCGGTCGAGGCTGCCGACGCGCGAGGACGTGAAGACCGTGCGCCGCGGCGAGCCCGGCAGGCCGACCAGCCGCACGTCGGGCTCGCGGCCGGCCCACACCAGGTCGGGCAGGACGGAGGCGGCGTGGCCGGCGCGCACGAGGTCGATGTGGGCCTGCAGGTCCGCGGTCACGTAGCGCACGTCCGGCTCGAAGCCCGCGACCCGGCACACCTGCTCCGCGAAGTGGCGCGACGCCGTGCCCGCGGGCTCCATCACCCACGGGAGGCGCCGGGCGTCGGAGAGGGTGCGGACGTCGTCGCGGCCGGGCGGGAGGCCCAGGCGGAGCGGATCCACGCACAGCTCCTCGCGGTCGAGGTCGGCCGGCCGCGGCGCCGCGTGCGCCGGGTACTGCTCGGCGATGACGAGGTCGTGGTCGCGCGCCCACACGTCGTGGAGGCCGGACTCGGGCTCGCGCATCGTGATCTCGACCCGCAGGTCCGGGTAGTCGTCGCGGAGGATCGTGAGCGCCGGCGGCACGAGCGCGAGCAGCGCCGACTGGAACGCGGCCACGCGGATGGTGCCGGACACGTTCGCGAGCGACGCGTTCACCTCGGTCTCGGCGCGCTCGAGCCGCTCGAGCAGGGCCGTCGTGTGCTCCACGAGGATCTCCGCCTGCGGCGTGAGGACCACGCGCCGCCCGACCCGGCGGAGGAGCGTCACGCCCGCCTCGCGCTCCAGCTGCGACAGCTGCTGCGACACCGACGACGGGCTGAACGACAGGGCGTCGGCGACCGCGCCGATCGTGCCGCGGAGCTTGAGCTCGCGCAGGAGCCGCAGCCGTCGCATCTCGAGCACGTGCGCCTCCCGAGGATCCGGCCGCGGCGTGGAATCATCGGCGGGACCGCACGATGATCATCGGAAACGTTCAGCGCATCCGATGAGAGCATGGTCGCACACTGGGAGCACGCGCTCCGAGCGCGACCGCCGACGGAGATCGGCCGCGCCCACCCACGACGAAGAGGCACAGCAATGACCGCCGAGACCGCACCCGCATCCGACACCGCCGCGGTCCCGACCGCCGGGCTCGCCCGCGAGGACCTCGCCGACCGCTCGGTCGCCCTCGTCCGCACCTGGCTGGCGGAGGCGGCGACGCACCCCGCGGATCCCTCGGCCGAGCGGCTCGCGGGCGTCCTCAAGGACGAGCACGGGCTCGACTTCACCATCGGCTTCGTCGACCGGGTCGTCCGCCCCGAGGACCTGCCGGTCGCCGGCAACAGCCTCGCCGCGCTCACCTCGAAGACCCCCGGCTTCCTGCCCTGGTACATGCAGGGCGCGATCCGCGCGGGCGGCATCCTCGGACCGGTGCTCCCGCAGGTGGTCGTCCCCGTCGCGCGCCGGGTGCTCCGCGAGATGGTCGGGCACCTCATCGTCGACGCCACGAGCGAGAAGCTCGGCCCGGCGATCGAGAAGCTGCGCGCCGGCGGATCCCGCCTCAACCTCAACCTCCTCGGCGAGGCCGTGCTCGGCGAGAAGGAGGCCGCGCGCCGCCTCGCGGGCACGCGCGAGCTGCTCGCCCGCGACGACGTGGACTACGTCTCCATCAAGGTGTCGAGCGTCGTCTCGCAGCTGTCGATGTGGGCCTTCGACGAGGCCGTCGAGAAGGTGGTCGAACGGCTGACCCCGCTGTACGAGCTGGCGCTCGCGTCGCCGCGCCCCAAGTTCATCAACCTCGACATGGAGGAGTACAAGGACCTCGACCTGACCATCGCGGTCTTCACGCGCGTGCTCGACCAGCCGCAGCTGAGGGACCTCGAGGCCGGGATCGTGCTGCAGGCGTACCTGCCCGACGCGCTCGCCGCGCTGCAGCGGCTCACCGCGTGGGCCCAGGAGCGGCGCGCGGCGGGCGGGGCCCCCATCAAGGTCCGCATCGTCAAGGGCGCGAACCTCGCGATGGAGCAGGTCGACGGCCGCATGCACGACTGGCCCGTCGCCACCTGGTCCACCAAGGAGGAGACCGACACGCACTACAAGCGCATGCTCGAGCACGCGCTGCACCCGGCCGCGGCCGACGCCGTGAAGGTCGGCGTCGCCGGGCACAACCTCTTCGACGTCGCGTACGCGTGGCTGCTCGCCGAGGAGCGCGGCGTCACCGACCGGATCGAGTTCGAGATGCTGCTCGGCATGGCGACCGGCCAGGCCGAGGCCGTGAAGCGCACGGTCGGCGGGCTGCTGCTCTACACGCCGGTCGTGCACCCGACCGAGTTCGACGTCGCCATCTCGTACCTCATCCGCCGCCTGGAGGAGAACGCGAGCCAGGAGAACTTCATGTCGGCCGTGTTCGAGCTGAGCACGTCGGAGGAGCTGTTCGCGCGCGAGGAGCAGCGGTTCCGGTCGTCGCTCGCGGGCGTGGACGAGGCGATCCCCGCGCCGAACCGCACCCAGGACCGCCGCTTCCCGCCGGAGCTCGACGACGTGGATCCGCTCGCCGAGCCCGAGACGCCGGAGGAGCCTGAGGACGAGGTCGACCCGCAGCTCACGAGCGTGGTCATGGGCCTCACGCGCGGCTCGCTGCTGACGCCCGGCACGCTCGCCGACCCGGACGCCTCCCCCGACGCCGTTCCACAACGCGCCCGACACCGATCCCGCGCTGCCCGCGAACCGCGCCTGGGGCCGCGAGATCCTGTCGCGCGTGGCCGCGTCGCGGCTCGGCGTCACGACCATCGACGCCGCGCGCATCGACTCCACCGACCAGCTGGACGACATCCTCGACGGCGTGCGCACCGCGGCCGCCGCCTGGGGCGCCCGCCCCGGCGAGCAGCGCGCCGCCCTCCTGCACCGCGTGGGCGTCGCCCTCGAGCGGAACCGCGCGCGCCTCATCGAGGTCATGGCGTCGGAGACCGGCAAGACCATCGCCGAGGCCGACCTCGAGGTCAGCGAGGCCGTGGACTTCGCGCACTACTACGCGGAGCGCGCCCGCGACCTCGACCGCGTGCAGGGCGCCCGGTTCGTGCCGTCGCGCGTCACCGTCGTGGCGCCGCCGTGGAACTTCCCCGTCGCGATCCCCGCGGGCAGCGTGCTCGCGGCCCTCGCGTCCGGCAGCGGCGTCGTGCTGAAGCCCGCCGGGCAGGCCCGTCGCTCCGGCGCCGTGCTCGTCGAGGCGCTCCGCGAGGCCGGCGTGCCGCGCGAGCTGCTCGCGCTCGTCGACGCCGGCGAGGCCGAGTTCGGCGAGCACCTGATCTCGCACCGGGCGGTCGACCGGGTGATCCTCACGGGCGGCTACGAGACCGCCGAGGTCTTCCGCTCCTGGCGCCCCGACCTCCCGCTGCTGGCGGAGACGAGCGGCAAGAACGCCATCATCGTCACGCCCAGCGCCGACCTCGACCTGGCCGCCGCCGACGTCGTGAAGAGCGCGTTCGGCCACGCCGGCCAGAAGTGCTCGGCGGCGAGCCTCGTGATCCTCGTGGGCTCCGTCGGGAAGTCGCGCCGGTTCCTGACGCAGCTCACCGACGCCGTGTCGTCGCTGCGCGTGGGCTACCCGTCGGACCCGACCACGCAGATGGGTCCGATCATCGAGCCGGCCGACGGCAAGCTCAAGCACGCGCTCACGCAGCTCGGCGTCGGCGAGAGGTGGCTCGTGGAGCCCGAGCAGAGGGACGAGACCGGCCGCCTCTGGTCGCCGGGCGTCCGCGACCGCGTGCAGCCCGGGTCGTACTTCCACCTCACCGAGTTCTTCGGACCCGTGCTCGGCGTGATGCGCGCACGGAACCTGGAGGAGGCGATCCGCTTCCAGAACGCGATCCCGTACGGCCTCACCGCGGGCCTGCACAGCCTCGACGCCCGCGAGCTCGAGCAGTGGCTCGAGACCGTGGAGGCGGGCAACCTCTACGTGAACCGCGGGATCACGGGCGCCATCGTGCAGCGCCAGCCGTTCGGCGGCTGGAAGCGCTCCTCGGTCGGATCGGGCACGAAGGCCGGCGGCCCGAACTACCTCATGGGCCTCGGCTCGTGGATCACCGACGAGGGCCGGCACTCCAGCTCGCTGCACCTCCGCGGGCTCGCGCCGCGCGTCACGGAGCTCATCGAGTCGGCGCAGCCCGCCATCCGCTACGAGGACTTCGACCTGGTCCGCCGCTCGGCCCTGAGCGACGCGGTCGCCTGGCACGAGGAGTTCGGCCAGGTCAAGGACCCGAGCGGCCTCGGCGTGGAGCGGAACCTGTTCCGCTACCGTCCGCTGCCCGTCACGGTGCGGCTCCAGGAGTCGGGCGCGCTCGCCGACCTGCTGCGCGTGCTCGCGGCCGGGCGCCTCGCCCGCGCGGAGATGCACGTGTCGGTGCCGGGGATCCTGCCCGCCGGCCTCGGCCAGGTGCTCGATGACCTCCCGCGCGTGCACGTGACCATCGAGACCGACGACGCGTGGCTCGCGCGGGTCGCGGCCGACGGGATCCCGACCGAGCGCGTGCGGCTGATCGCCGACCGGGGGACGCGGATCGTGGAGGCGCGCGCCCTCTCCGAGGCGCTCCGCGGCACGCCCGACGTCGCCGTCTTCGCCGACGAGATCACCGCGGCCGGCCGCGTCGAGATGCTCACGTTCCTGCGCGAGCAGGCCATCAGCATCACGGCCCACCGCTTCGGCAACCCGGACGGCTGGAGCGAGGCGGTCATCTAGGTGACGGGCGTCGAGGTCCGCGCGCTCGCGGCCTCGGAGGTCGGGCGGCTCGAGCGGGAGGAGCCGCCGGGACGCGGCTTCGCGCGGGCCATGTGGGAGCTGCAGGAGGCGGGCGGATCCGTGCTGCTCGTCGCGTGGGACGGCGACCGGCCGCTCGGATCCGGCCAGCTCGACCTGCGCGGCGACCGGCCGGAGCTGCGGAACCTGCAGGTCCAGGAGGCCGCGCGCGGGCGGGGCGTCGGCACGGCGATCGTCCGGGCCGCGGACGCGCGCGTCGCGCCGGGCCGCCTGACGGGGGGCGTGGCGCTCGACAACCCCCGCGCCCGGGCGCTGTACGAGCGGCTGGGCTACCGCGGCACGGGCAGGATCACGACGAGCGCCTACGAGTACGTGGACGACGACGGCCGCACCCGTCAGGCGACGGAGACCGACGAGGAGCTGGCGCGCGACCTGGACTGATCCGCCGGGCGTCGTCCTTCATATTTCCTTCATGCGGCTCCGACATGCTCGGATCGTGGCCCTGACGAAGAAGTACGCCGTCCTCGCGGGTCTCCTGGCCGTCCCCGTCCTGCTCGCCCTCGGGAGCCAGGCGCTGACCACCGCTCCGGGCGATCCCGTCGTGCCGGAGGAGCCCATCCGGGTCCCCTCGTCCCTGCCCGCGGACACCGGGACCGCGCCGGAGCCGACGCCGGTGCCGGTGCCGGCCGACCCGACGAGCGTCCCCCCGGCCGGCGACGCCCCGGCGGTCGAGGCCCCGGCCGGCGGCGACGCCGTGCCGCTGCCTCCCGCGGGCGGTGGCTCCGCGAGCGTCGACGCGCCCGCGCCCGCCCCTCCCGCCCCCGCTCCGGCCCCTCCCGCCGACGGCGACGACGACGACGAGGGAGGCGACGATGACGACGACATCGGCAGCGACACCGACGACTAGCCCCGCGCCCCGTCCGGCGGCGGGCGTCACGGCGGCGGCCCCGGCCTCCCCGGCGGCGTCCGTCCAACGCGGATCCTCGATCCCCGCGCGGTGGCGGATCACCGGCTGGATCCTCCTGACCACGATGATGGCGCTGATCGCCGTGACGGTGACCGCCCGGAGCATCTTCCTCACGCAGGTCGAGCAGGACGCCAACGCCGAGATCGCGCAGGAGTTCGACGAGTTCGCCCGCTTCGCGACGGAGGGCGTCGACCCGACGACCACGCGGCCGTTCGGCTCGGCCGAGCGGCTGCTCGCCACCTACCTCGCGCGGCAGTCGCCCGGCACCGGGGAGTCGATGGCCGGCGTGATCGGCACGCAGGTCGTCGGCACGCAGACGCCGGACCGCGGATCCACCCCCGACCTCGCCGACGCCGACGACCTGCTGGAGGACATGCTGGACCCGCGGCAGCGCTCCGGCTCCCTCCCCGAGACCGAGGACGGGCCGGTCCGCTGGGGCCGTGCGGAGTTCGTCGTCGGGTCGGAGACCGGAGCGCTCGTCATCGCGCAGTTCACCGACCAGGAGCGGGACGGGGTCGACGACGCCGTCGTCACCATCGCGTGGGTCGCGCTGGGCGGCCTGCTGCTCAGCTCGGTCATCGCGTGGCTGGTCGCCGGCCAGATCCTCGCCCCGATCCGGCAGGTGCACCAGGTGGCGAAGGACATCACCGAGCACGACCTGACCGGGCGGGTGCCCGTGAGCGGCCGCGACGACATCTCGGCCGTCGCCGAGACGTTCAACGCGATGCTCGACCGGCTCGAGCGGGCGTCGACCACGCAGCAGAAGTTCGTCGACGACGCCAGCCACGAGCTCCGGACGCCGATCACGGTCGTCCGCGGGCACCTGGAGCTGCTCGAGAGCGAGCCGGAGAGGCGGGCCGAGACCCTGCGCCTCGTCGACACGGAGCTCGCCCGCATGGGGCGCATCGTGTCGGACCTCCTGATGCTCGCCCGCGCGGAGCAGCCCAACTTCGTCAAGGTCCAGGAGGTGGACGCCACGTCCCTCACCCTGGACGTCGAGACGAAGGCGCAGGCGCTCGGCGACCGGCGCTGGCGGCTCATGGAGATCGCGGAGGGGACGATCCGCGTGGACGAGCAGCGCGTGACCCAGGCGGTCCTCCAGCTCGCCGCGAACGCCGTGCAGTACACGGCGACGGGATCCACGGTCCGGCTCGGGTCGCGGTTCGAGGGCCGGGCGGCGGACCGCGTGGTCGTGTTCTGGGTGGCCGACGACGGACCCGGCGTCGAGGAGCACGAGGCCAGCCGGATCTTCGAGCGGTTCCACCACGGCAGCGCGAACGACGCGCCCCCGCAGCACGGCTCCGGATCCGGGCAGCGCGACGGCGCCGGGCTCGGGCTCGCCATCGTGCGCGCCATCGCGGACGCGCACCGCGGCTCGGCCTGGCTCACCAGCACGCCGGGGCACGGCGCGACCTTCGGCATCACCGTCCCGGCGCCGACCGCGGCCCGCGACGCGGGCGACGAGCCGGCGCCCGCGCCCGAGGACGGGGCCGCGCCATGAGGGCGAAGAGCGTGCTGATCGCGGAGGACGACCGGAACATCGCCACCTTCATCGGCCGCGGCCTCCGCGGGGCCGGGTACGAGACCACCGTGGTCGGGGACGGCGAGACCGCGCTCCTCATGGCGCGGTCCGGACGGTTCGACCTCGTCGTGCTCGACATCGGCCTGCCCGTGATGGACGGCTTCACCGTCCTGTTCCAGCTCCGCGGCGAGGCGGTCGACGTGCCCGTGATCGTCCTCACGGCACGGGACTCGGTCGTCGACACCGTCAGCGGTCTCGAGGGCGGCGCGAGCGACTACATGTCCAAGCCGTTCCAGTTCGCCGAGCTGCTCGCGCGCGTCCGGCTCCGGCTGGACGACTTCGAGCGCCTGACGCCGGAGGCCAAGCTCGTCCACGACGGCATGGTCGTCGACGTCCGCGGTCGCCGCGTGCAGATCGGGCCGGACACCCACGACCTCACCCCGCGCGAGTTCGCGCTGCTCGAGCTGTTCCTCCGGCACCCCGGGCAGGTGCTGTCCCGGGACCAGATCCTCGGCGCCATCTGGGGGCAGGACTTCGATCCCGCCTCGAACGTGGTCGACGCCTACGTCCGCGCCCTGCGGGCGAAGATCGGGGCGGCCCGGGTCGAGACCGTCCGCGGCGCGGGATACCGGCTCCGGTGAGCGAGACGAGGTACGCCACCACCCCGCCGCCGCCGGACCCGCCCGCGGGCGACCCGGCCACCGGCCGCGACCTCCGCAGCCTCTTCACGGCGCGGAGGACGCCCCGCATCCTCGGCGCGATCGCCGGGATCGTCGTCGTCGTCCTGCTCGCGTCCACGGTGTCCCGCCCCGGAGCCGGGCTCGACGGCGCGGCGGCGGCCGCCCTGGTCGTGTTCGTGCTCGCCGTCTGGTTCTGGATCTTCACGCCCGTCGACGACACCTACGTGGCCCTCGGCGCCGCCACCGCCCTCGTGGTCATGGGCGTCATCGACACGGACGAGCTGTTCCAGTCCCTGGGCGACGAGACGGTCTGGCTCCTGCTCGCGGCCTTCGTCATCGCGTCGGGGGTGGCCTCGTCGGGACTGGCGCTCCGCGGCGCCGCGAGCGTGATGGTGGGGGCGAGGACGCCGCGCCAGCTGTTCCACCTGGTCACGGCCTCGCTGGTCGTCACGACCTTCGCCGTGCCGGCGACGTCCGGACGGGCCGCCCTCGCGCTCCCCGTGTTCCTCGCCCTCGCGCGCGTCCTCGCCGACCGGGCGCGGATCGTCGTCGCCCTGTCGCTCCTGTTCCCCACGGTCATCCTGCTGTCCGCGGCGGCGTCGCTCCTCGGCGCCGGCGCCCACCTGATCACGAGCCAGATCGTCGAGACGGCGACGGGGACGGGATTCGACTTCGTCCGGTGGATGCTGCTCGGGCTGCCCGTGGCGCTCGTCAGCTCCCACGTCGCGTGCGAGATCGTGCTCCTCCTGTTCACGGACCGCAGCGACCGGCGCCGGCACCTGTCGATCGACCTGGGCGACTTCGAGGCGGACGCGCCCACGCCCGTCTCGGGCGCGCTCACCGCGGTCGAGTCGCGGGCCGCGCTCCTCCTGGCCGCCGTCATCGTGCTCTGGTGCACCGAGCCCCTGCACGGACTGCACCCGGCCATCGTCGCCCTCCTCGGCGCCCTCGTCGCCACGTCGCCCCGCTACGGGTCGACGTCGCTCGGCAAGGCGCTCAAGGCGGTGCCGTGGACGCTGATCCTGTTCCTCGCCGCGACCCTGACGCTCGGCACCGCGCTCACCTCGACGGGCGCGGCCGAGTGGCTGGCCCAGGGCGCCTTCGCGCCGCTCGGGGCGCTGGGCGGTGCCGCGGGCCCCGTGTTCGTGGTCGCCGTGATCGCCGTCTCCCTCGCGGCCCACCTGGTCATCCAGTCCCGCTCGGCGCGCTCGGCGGCGCTCGTGCCCATCGTGGTCGCCCTCGCCCCGGGCGTCGGCGTCGATCCCGCCGCGGCGGCCTTCGCCTCCACGGCCGCGGCCGGCTTCTGCCACACCCTCACGAGCTCGGCCAAGCCCGTCGCGATGTTCGCGGCCGTCGAGGGGGTCCCCGGCTTCCAGCCGTCGCAGCTCCTCCGGCTCTCGGCGGTCCTCGGCCCGGTCATGCTCGCGATCATCGCCGCCTTCGCCTGGTGGGTCTGGCCGCTGCTGGGCCTGCCCCTCTTCCTCCCCTGACCCGCCCGCCACGCCCGCCCGCCCGCCCGACCGAGCCCGAGGTAGTCCCATGTCCATGAACGTGCCCCACCGCATCCTCATCGCCCCCAGCGGGTTCAAGGAGAGCCTCGACGCCGCGACCGTCGCCCGGGCGATCGGCGCCGGAGTGCGCCGCGTGCTCCCCGGCGTCCACCTCGACCTCGTGCCCATCCCCGACGGCGGGGAGGGCACCGCCGAGATGCTCGCGCGGACAACGGGCGGGGACCTCGTGGCCGCCCGCGTGACCGGACCGGTCGGACAGGCGCTCGACGCGCACTGGGCGCGCCTCGGGGGGAGCGCCCGCTCCACGGCCGTCGTGGAGATGGCCGCGGCGGCGGGACTCCGGCTCGTGCCGCGCGACGACCGCGATCCGGGGCGCACGACCACCCGCGGCGTCGGCGAGCTCATCCTCGCGGCCCTCGACGACGGCGCGACCACGATCATCGTCGGATGCGGCGACTCGGGCACCTCCGACGGCGGCGCCGGTGCGCTGTCCGCGCTGGGCGCCCGCCTGCTCGACGCGGAGGGCCAGGAGCTCCCCGACGGCGGGCAGCACCTCGCCCGCCTGCACGAGGTCGACCTCCGCGGCCTGGATCCCCGCCTCGCGACGATCGAGGTCGTGGTCGCGTGCAACATCCACAACGTCCTCTGCGGCGACCGCGGCGTGGCCCGCGTCTTCGGCCCGCAGAAGGGCGCCACCCCCGACCAGGTCGAGCGGCTCTCCGACGCGCTCGAGACGTGGGCCGCGGTCCTCGCGCGGGATGCGCCGCACGCCGCCGGCCTCGACCTCCGCCTCGGCGGCGGGACGGGAGCGTCCGGAGGCCTCGGGGCCGGCCTCGCCGCCGGGCTGGGCGCCCGCCTCGTGTCGCGGTTCGACGCGCTGCTGGGCGTGGGTCTCGGCTCCATCGACCTGGACGGCCTGATCGCGCGCGCCGACCTCGTCATCACCGCCGAGGGGGCGATCGACTACCAGACGCCCCGCGGGAAGGTGCCGGCCGAGATCGCGGCGCGGGCCCAGCGCGCGGGCGTGCCCGTGCTGGCCATCGCCGGGTCGATCGGGGAGGGCGCGCCCGCGGTCCACGACATCGGCATCGACGCGATCGCGTCCATCATGACCATCCCCATGCCCCTAAGCGACGCCGTCGACCAGGGCGAGCGGCTCCTCCAGGACGCCGCCGAGCGCACGCTCCGGCTGGTCCTGCTCGGGGCGTCCATCTCCGCCCGCCACGAGGACCGGAGGCGCGCCCCCGCGCTCCTCTGACCGACGGCGTGCTGCCGTCGTCGGACGCGAGGCTCGTGATCCCGTGCTCCGTCATCACCGCGTCGCCGGGAGGCGGCGGCGTGGCGGCCCCGCGGACGACCGGGACACCGCGGACGCGACGCCGACGGGCGGTCGCCCTCCTCCGGCGCCTGCCACGATGAGCGCATGGACGAGACCGCCGTGATCGCGCGCGCCGGGGCGGGGCGCGAGGCCGTCCGCGTCGCCCGCGTCCCGGTCGCGCCGGACGCGTCCCGCCCCGCCCGCACCGCCGCGGGCCGGGACGCGCTCCGGGCGCTCGCTGCGGAGCTCGTGGGCGCGGATCCGGCCGACGTCACCGTGCGCGCCCGCTGCGCGACCTGCGGCGGGCCGCACGGGCGGCCGGTGCTCGGCGGATCGCGCGCGCTCGACGGCCTGCACGCGAGCGTCGCGCACGCGGGTGACGCGGTCGTCGTCGCGGTGAGCGAGCACGGGCCGATCGGGATCGACGCGGAGCCGCGCGGCCGGGAGGCGCCGCCGGGGATCACCCTCGCGGAGTGGGTGCGGATCGAGGCCGTGCTGAAGGCCGACGGGCGCGGGCTGCTCGTGGATCCGTCGCTGGTCCTCTTCGCGAGCGACGCGACCGGGATGGCCGCGTGGATCGACGGCGAGGACGAGCGCTACCGGGTGGTCGACGTGGAGCTCGGAAGCGATCTGGTCACGGCCCTAGCCCAGCGCGAGACCGGGCCGACAGGAGAGTCGAGCAGCGCCATCGTCGTCATACATCGGCCCGAAGTGTAAGAACGATCCACCAGCCGAGGCTCTCCCTGTCGGACGCCTCAGCGCCGCCCCACCCGCGGCAGCGCGGGCAGCGGCCCGCCCGCGAGCCACGCGCGCAGCAGGGCTCCCGCGTCGCCGGCCGCGCCGACGAGGTCGGCGGTGGTGCGCGGCGCCGTCCACGTCGGATCCGTCCACCGCAGCAGCAGCTCGCGCCAGGCCGTCTCGCCGAGCGTCAGCCGGAGCGCGTGCAGCGCGAGGGCGCCGCGCTTGTAGACGACGTCGTCGAACATCGCGTCGGGCCCGGGATCGCCGATCGCCAGCCGCGACCCCTCGCGGACGAGGCGCGCGTGGTGCTCGCGCGCGAGCTGATCCGCCGACGGACCGCCCGACTCCTCCGACCACAGCCACTCGGCGTAGCAGGCGAAGCCCTCGTTGAGCCAGATGTGCCGCCACGACGCGAGGCCCACCGCGTTGCCGAACCACTGGTGCGCGAGCTCGTGGGCGACGAGGCGCTCGGATCCGCCCGTGCCGTCGGCGTGGTTCGCGCCGAGCACCGCCATCGCCTGCGCCTCGAGCGGGATCTCCAGCTCGTCGTCGGTGACGACCACCCGGTACTCGCCGAACGGGTACGGCCCGAACAGCGTCTCGAAGAACGCCATCATGCGCGGCACGGGCGCGAGGTCGGCGAGCACGCGCGCCTCGCGGGGGCGCGGGTACGCGAAGACGGCCTCGGTGGATCCGGCGGGCAGGCGCTTCTCCGCGTACCGGCCGATCTGCACGGTCGCGAGGTACGGCGCGGTCGGCGCGTCCTGCGCGTAGGTCCAGGTCGCGCGGCCCGAGCGCTCCACGCGGGAGAGCAGCCGGCCGCTCGCGACGACGGCGTAGTCGACCTCGCACGTCACGCGCACGCGGTACGCGGCCCGGTCGTCGGGCCGGTCGTTGCAGGGGAACCAGGTCGACGCGCCGCTCGGCTGCGACGCGACGAGCACGCCGTCGCCGAGCTCCTCCCAGCCGAGCTCGCCCCACACGGTGCGGCGCGGGCCCGGCTCGCCCGAGTAGGCGACGTCGACCGCGAAGGTCGCGCCCGCGGCAATCGGCTCAGCCGGCGTGACGACGAGGCGTCCGCCGCGCTGCACGTGCCGGGTCTCGCGCCGGCCGTCGACGCGCACGTCCGTCGCGCGGAGGCCCGTGAGGTCGAGCTCGAACCGGGCGAGCGGCTCGCGCGCGACGGCCGTGAGGACCGCCCGCGCCTTGAGGCGGTTGCGGGCCACGCGGTAGTCGAGCTCGAGGTCGTAGCGCTCGACCGCGTACGCGGAGGATCCGACCTCGGGGGTGTAGTCGTCGCCGGACGAGACCGGGGCCCTCACCGGGGCCCGGCGGTCGCGCGCGCGGCGGGGTCGGCGGGAGCGGGAGCGGCGACGGCGACGGCCGTCGCGGCGGCGGGGAGGTAGCGACCCGTCTTGACCTCGCGCCACGGTCCGATGGGGTTGCCGCTCCAACGGCTCGCCTCGGGCACCAGCTCGCCGCGCATCACGAGGCTCGCGGGGCCGACGGTGGCCTGCGGGCCGATGCGCGCCGCGGGGAGGATGACGCTGTGCGGCCCGAGGGTCGCACCCGCGTCGAGGGTGACGGTGTCCATGCTCATGATCCGATCATGGAACAGATGCGTCTGCACGACGCACCCGCGGTTGACCGTCGACGCGTCCCCCAGCGTCACGAGGTCCGCCTCGGGCAGCCAGTGCGAGTCGCACCAGACGCCCGACCCGATCCGCGCGCCGAGGCTGCGCAGCCACCAGACGAGCGCGGGCGTGCCGGCGGCCGACGACGCGAACCAGGGCGCGGCCACCATCTCGGTGAACACGTCCGACACCTCGCTGCGCCACACGAACGACGACCACAGCGGGTGCTCCTCCGGGCGGACGCGGCCGATGAGGATCCACTTGGCGGCCGTCGAGATGCCCGCCGCGGCGGCTCCCGCCACCAGCAGCACCACGCCGCCGAGCAGGAACGCGACGAGCGGGCCCCACGCCTCGGTGAGGGCCGCGAGGGTCACGAGCACGGCCAGGCCGATGGCGCACGTCACGATCACGGGCACGACGCGCAGCAGCTCCCAGAGGATCCGGGCGACGCGGAGGCGCGTCGGCGGGCGGAACGTGCGCGCGTCGTCGGCCGCGGCCACCGTGCGCCGGAGCCGCACGGGCGGGGAGCCGAGCCAGGAGGATCCGGCCTTCGACTTCGTGGGCGCCGCCGAGAGCACGGCGACGAGGCCGTCCTTCGGCACCTTGTGCCCGGGACCCGCCATGCCCGAGTTGCCGAGGAACGCGCGCTGGCCGATCTCGGCGCGGGCGACGCGCATCCAGCCGCCGCCGAGCTCGTAGCCGGCGACGAGGGTGTCGTCGGCGAGGAAGGCACCGTCGCGGATCGTGGTCATCGCGGGGATGAGGAGGACGGTCGACGCCTCGACGTCCTTCCCCACCCGGGCGCCGAGGAGGCGCAGCCACACCGGCGTGAAGAGGCCCGCGTAGAGCGGGAAGAGCACGGTCCGGGCGAGGTCGAGCAGGCGCTCGGTCGACCACAGCTGCCAGCCGACGCGGCTCCGGACGCCGTGGACGCCCTCGGTGACGCCGAGGCCGAGGAGGCGCACGGATCCCACGACCAGCAGCGCGAGCACGATCCCCGTGGCGAGCACGGCGGGCACGAGCGCGCCGAGGCCGCGCCACCACACGTCGCCGAGGTCGGCGGATCCGCGGATCGCGACCGCGAGGATCCCGCCGCCCGCGACGAACGCCACCACGGGCACGAGCGCGGTGGCGACCGAGGCGACGCCGTACGCCGCGACCCAGCGCGTGCCGCGCGGCGGCCGGTGCTCGGGCCACCAGACGCGCGCCCGGCCCTCGCGCGCCGCGGGGGAGCCCGCCCAGCGCTGGCCCGCCGGCACGCGCCCGAAGACGGCCGAGCCGGGCGCGATCTCCGCGCCCTTGCCGATGCGCGTGCCCGGCAGCAGCGTCGAGCGCGTGCCGACCGTTGACCCGGCCCCGATGCGCACCGCGCCGACGCGCACGGTGTCCCCGTCGATCCAGTAGCCGGAGAGGTCGACCTCGGGCTCGACGGATGCGCCCCGGCCGATGCGGAGCATGCCCGTGACGGGCGGCAGCGTGTGCAGGTCGACGTCGTCGGCGATGCGCGCGCCGAGCGCCCGGGCGTAGTACGTGATCCACGGCGCACCCGCGAGCCCGACCGCGCCGATCTGCTGCGCGATCTGCTCGGCCAGCCAGATCCGCAGGTGCCACCGGCCGCCGCGCGGGTGGTCGCCGGGCGTGAGGCCGCGGAGGAGGAGGCGCGCGGCGACCGCGGAGATCGCCATGCGGCCGAAGGGCGTCGCGAAGAGGAGGAGGCCGGGCACCAGCAGCCACCACGACACGTCCGGCAGGGCGTCGAAGCCGCCGAGCGGGCGGAGCAGCGCGCTCGCCGTCAGCAGGAGCGCGAGCCAGCGGAGGCTCTGCAGGGCGAGGAGGGGCGCGCCGAGGAGGGTCTGGATCCACTGCGTGCGGCGGGGCGTGGGCGTCACGTCGACCCGCGGCCCGCTGCGCTCCGCCCGCGGGGCCCGTCCGGCGATGGCCGCGTGCATGGCGCCGAGGCGCGGGTGCGCGTAGACGTCGGCGACCGTGAACTCGGGGTCGACGGTGCGGATCCGGGCGACGAGCTGCGCGGCCGAGAGCGACCCGCCGCCCAGGTCGAAGAAGTTGGCGTCGGCGCTCGCGACGGACGTGCCGAGCGCGGCGGACCACATCTCGGCGAGCGGGCGGAGCTCGGCGTCGAGGTCGGCGCCCTCGTCGCCCGCGGCGCCCGGGAGCGGCCACGGGAGCGCGGCCCGGTCGACCTTGCCGGAGGTGCGGGTCGGCAGCGACTCGACCACGCCGATCAGCGGCACGAGCGCGGCGGGCAGCGCGACGCGGAGGCGCTGCACGGCGTCCTCGCGGGAGAACGCCGCGGGATCCCGGGGCACGAGGTAGCCGACGAGCACCGGGTTGCCGGCACCCGTCGTCTGCACGGCGACGGCCGCGCCCTGCACGTCGTCGAGGTCCTGCAGCGCCGCCTCGATCTCGCCCAGCTCGATGCGCCGGCCGCCCACCTTCACCTGGTCGTCCGCGCGGCCCTGGAAGACCAGGCCCGCCGCCTCGAACCGGACGAGGTCCCCGCTGCGGTAGGCGCGGTCCCAGCCGAGCGCGGGGAAGGGCGCGTACTTCTCGGCGTCCTTGGCGGGATCGAGGTAGCGCGCGAGCCCGACGCCGCCGATGATCAGCTCGCCGACGCCGCCCTCGGGCACGCGCGCGCCCTCGGCGTCGACGACCGCGAGGGTCCAGCCGTCCAGGGGCAGGCCGATCCGCACCGGGCCGGATCCGCCGAGCGGCGCCGCGCACGCGACGACCGTCGCCTCGGTGGGGCCGTACGTGTTCCAGACCTCGCGGCCGTCGGTCGCGAGCCGCTGGCCGAGCTCGGGCGGGCAGGCCTCGCCGCCGAAGATGAGGAGCCGGACGTTCTCGAGCGACTCCGCGGGCCACAGCGCCGCGAGCGTCGGGACGGTGGACACGATCGTCACGCCGTGCGTCGTGAGCCAGGGCCCGAGGTCCATGCCGCTGCGCACGAGGCTGCGGGGCGCGGGGACGAGGCACGCGCCGTGGCGCCAGGCCAGCCACATCTCCTCGCAGCTGGCGTCGAACGCGACCGAGAGGCCCGCGAGCACGCGATCCCCGGGGCCGATCGGCTCGTCGCGGAGGAAGAGGCGCGCCTCGGCGTCCACGAAGGCCGCGGCCGAGCGGTGCGAGACGGCGACGCCCTTGGGGGTGCCGGTGGATCCCGAGGTGAAGATGATCCACGCGTCGTCCTCGGGCGCGGGCGGCGCGACGAGCGGGAGGGCGGAGGTGGAGGCGTGCGCGGCGGCGGCGGGGAGCACGCGGAGCGCGGCGGCCTCGGCGGCGTCGGGGTCGGCGGTGCGCGGCGTGAACGCGCCCGTCCCCGTCACGACGCCCGCGACGCGCGCCTCGCCGAACACGAGGCGGGCGCGCTCGTCGGGGTCGTCGGCGTCCACGGGCACGTAGGCGGCGCCGCTCGCGAGCACGCCGAGCACGGTCACGTAGAGGTCGCGGGACCCGGACGGCATGCGGATCCCGACCCGGTCGCCCTTCCCCACGCCCGCCTCCCGCAGGGATGCGGCGACCTGCACGACGCGCGCCATGAGCTCGCGGTAGCTGAGCGCGCCCTCGCCGTCCTCGATGGCGGAGGCGTCGGGGTGCTCCGCGACCGTCGCCCGCAGCACGTCCACGAGGGTTCGCGGCGGGGTGACGGCGTCGGCGCGGTCGAGCACGAGCTGCGCGGCGTCGTCGTGCGGCGTCGCCGCCTCCGGGGAGGACTCGGGCATGTGGTCTCCGTTCGGGTGGGGCGGCGTCCGTACTGTCCGGCCTCCGGGTGAACGGGAGGTGGAATCCCGGCGACCCGGCGGCGCCGCGTGCCGGCGCGGACCGGGATCAGCCGGCGGCGAGCGCCTGGTCGACCACGCGGCGCGCGTCCTCGTCGGCCGCGCCGAGGCGCCGGGCGAGCCGCGCGTACGCGACGGCCGCGTCGCGCAGGGCCGCGGGCACCTCGTCCTGCGCGGCGACGAACGAGCCGGCGCGCCCGCGCGTCTCGATGACCCTGTCCGCCTCGAGCTCCCGGTACGCCCGCGCCACCGTGTTCACGGCGACGCCCGTCTGCTCCGCGAGCGCCCGCACGGTCGGCAGCCGCGCCCCGACCGGCAGGTCGCCGTCCGCGGCCCGGCGCGCGACCTCGGCGCGGAGCTGCTCGAAGGGCGGGGTCGCGGAGCCCGGGTCGATGCGGTAGCCGGGCGCGGGATCCATGCGCCGAGGTTAGCGATCCGTCGGCCGCCGGACGCCGCGACATGCGCCGCACGGCGCCCCGCGGACCGCGTCCGCGGGGGAGGATGGGGGAGCGGCCCGCCCGGCCGCCGACAGGAGGCCCCGCATGTCCGAGCTCGAGCTGATCACCATGTGGTCGCGTGCCCGCAAGCAGATGATCATCAGCCAGCTCGCCCCGGTCTTCCTGCTCACCTCCACCGTGGTCCTGCTGCGGACGGGCCTCGCCGACGCGGACCTCGGCACGCGCCTCGCGGCCGCGCTCATCCTGCTCGCCACGGGCGTGCTCGGTGCCGCCGTGCAGTTCTCCATCAACTCGCAGGCCATCGCCGTCGCGCGCGACCTCCGCGACCGCGGCGCCACCTCGCACGCGGCCCGTGCCGTCATCGCCTCCGAGGGGCTCACGAACCTCGTCCGCTACGCGATCCCTGCGCTCTTCGTGGTCATCTTCGTCGTGATCCTGGTAGCGCTCTTCGCCTGAGCGCCCGTGTGATCCCGGGTGTGATCACCCTGTCACGGCGCATGTGATCCGCACGTCGAACGAGTAGGCTGGCGGCATGTCGATCACCACGCCCGGGCTGGGCGCCTACGAGACGGCCACGCGCGCACCGGACGCCGACCTGGTCGGCGGCCTCCGCGAGGTGCTCGGCGCCAAGCTCGTCGCCTACCTGGGCTCCGTCCGGGAGACGCGCGCCGTCCGGCAGTGGGCGGATGGGGAGCGGGTCCCCTCGACCGCGACGATGACGCGGCTGCGCCTGGCCTTCCACGCGGCCGGGATCCTCGCGGAGCGGGAGCACCCCCGGGTGGTCCAGGCCTGGTTCACGGGGCTCAACCCGCAGCTCGACGACGCGTCGCCCGCGCGGCTCATCCGGGACTCGCCGGACCTCGACGAGGCGGGTGCGCGGATCCTCGCGGCGGCGCGGTCCTTCGTCGCGGACGCCTGAGACGCGTCCGGTGGAGCGGCCCCGCTACGCGCTGCGCACGTCTCCCGGTGAGGTCTGGCGCGTCGGCCGCGCTCCTGACCCGTGGGTGTGGACGGACTGGCGCTACGCGGAACGCGGGCGCTTCCGCGGTCGGTGGGACTCGCCGGACGGCTCCTACCGGACCGTCTACGCGGGCTCCACCCCGCTCGCGTGCCTGGTCGAGCTCCTGGCTCCGTTCCGGCCGGATCCCGCGGTGGTCGACGAGCTCGCCGCCATCCAGGAGGACGAGGCGGATGCCTCCCTGCATCCCACCGTCGCACCGCGCTCCGCGGCGGCGCTCCACGGGGTGCGGGTCGGGTAGCGCTACTCCAGCGTCCGGTTCACCAGACGGCTGAGCACGATGGCGCTGCGGGTGTGGTCGACGTTCGGAGCCTGGCGGACCTTCTCGAGGGCGTCCTCGAGGCTCGGGATGTCGCGGGAGCGGATGCGGACGATGGCGTCGGCGTCGCCCGTGACGGTGCCCGCGTCGACGACCTCGGGCACGCCCTGCAGGATCCGGCGCAGCTCGTCGGGCGCGACCGTGCCGCGGCAGAACAGCTCCACGTAGGCCTCGGTGCTGAGGCCGTCGACCGCGGGGTCGACCTGGATCGTGAAGCCGCGGATCACGCCGTCGGCCACCAGCCGGTCGACCCGCCGCTTCACCGCGCTGGCCGAGAGCCCGACCGTGCCGCCGATGTCGCCGTAGCCGGCGCGGCCGTTCTGGCGGAGGAGGTCGATGATCCGGTGGTCCAGGTTGTCCATGTCCCGAGCCTACGGCGGGATCGTGCGCGCGACCGGGCCCTCACGCGCGGAATCCGCGTGCCGGCATCGCGAACCGGCGCGATCCGCATGCCAGGCTGTCCGGAAGGCGTCCCCTCGGGGCTCTGGGACATCGTCCGCCTCCACGACCGCGCCGCGAGGCGCGCCGCACGAAGCAGGAGCACCATGCCCTCCACCCTCTCCCGACCGTCCGAGACCGGATCCGGCCGCACCGCCGTCGCGAAGCGCGTGCTCATGTGCCGGCCCGAGCACTTCGACGTGGTGTACCGGATCAACCCCTGGATGGACCCCGCCGTGCCGACCGACACCTCGCTCGCGGTGCGCCAGTGGCAGACCCTCCACGACACCTACGTGGGCCTCGGCTTCCAGGTCGACCTCATCGACGGGATCGCGGGCCTGCCCGACATGGTCTACGCGGCCAACGGCGGCTTCACGCTCGACGGCATCGCGTACGGCGCCTCCTTCCAGCACCCGGAGCGCCAGCCCGAGGGCCCCGCGTACATGGACTGGTTCCGCGAGGCCGGCTTCGACGTGCGCGTGCCCGTCGAGGTCAACGAGGGCGAGGGCGACATCCTCCTCGTCGGCGACACGATCCTCGCGGGCACCGGCTTCCGCAGCGACAGCACGAGCCACGCCGAGGTCGCCCGGATCTTCGACCGCGAGGTCGTGACCCTGCGCCTCGTGGACCCGTCGTTCTACCACCTCGACACCGCCATCGCGGTGCTCGACGACACCAACATCGCCTACCTTCCGAGCGCCTTCGACGCGGCGAGCCTGGAGGAGATCGAGCGCCGCTACCCCGACGCGATCGAGGTGAGCGCCGAGGACGCGTCGATCCTCGGCCTCAACTCCTACAGCGACGGACTGCACGTCGTCATCGCCGAGAAGGCGGTCGGCTTCGAGGCGTCGCTGCGGGAGCGCGGCTACGAGCCCATCGGCGTCGACCTGTCCGAGCTGCTGCTCGGCGGCGGCGGCGTGAAGTGCTGCACGCTCGAGCTCCGGAAGTAGGGGGCGGGGACATGACCGACACCCTCGACCGCCCCGCCGGCTCCGAGGCCGGCGCCCTCGCGATCCACGCGGAGGAGGCGCACGCCGCGCACAACTACCACCCGCTGCCCGTCGTGGTCGCGTCCGGCGAGGGCGCATGGGTCACCGACCTCGACGGCCGGCGCCTGCTCGACTGCCTCGCCGCCTACTCGGCCGTGAACTTCGGCCACTCCCACCCGGAGCTCGTGCGGGTCGCGACCGAGCAGCTCGGGCGGATCACGCTCACGAGCCGCGCGTTCCACAACGACAAGCTGGGGCCGTTCGTCACGGCGCTCGCCGCGCTCGCCGGCAAGGACATGGTCCTGCCCATGAACACGGGTGCCGAGGCCGTGGAGTCGGGGATCAAGGTGGCGCGCGCCTGGGGCTACCGCGTGAAGGGCGTGGCCGCGGGCCGCGCCAAGATCATCGTGATGGCCGGCAACTTCCACGGCCGCACCACCACCATCGTCAGCTTCAGCGACGACGAGGAGGCGCGCGCCGACTTCGGGCCGTTCACGCCCGGCTTCGTCACCGTGCCCTACGGCGACGCGGCGGCGCTCGAGGCCGCCATCGACGAGGACACGGTCGCCGTGCTCGTCGAGCCGATTCAGGGCGAGGCCGGCATCGTCGTGCCACCCGCGTCGTTCCTGCCGGACGTGCGGCGGATCTGCACGCGCGAGCGGGTGCTCATGATCGCCGACGAGATCCAGTCGGGCCTCGGCCGCACCGGCGCGACCTTCGAGTGCGACAACGCCGGCGTCGTGCCCGACCTGTACCTCCTCGGCAAGGCGCTCGGCGGCGGCATCGTGCCCGTCTCCGCGGTCGTCGGCGACGCGGACGTGCTGGGCGTCATCCGGCCGGGGCAGCACGGATCCACGTTCGGCGGCAACCCGCTGGCCGCGGCTGTGAGCCACGCGGTCGTCGACATGCTCGCGACGGGCGAGCCGCAGGAGCGGGCCCGCCGACTCGGCGCCGTGCTGCACGCGCGCCTCGGCGAGCTGGTCGGCCACGGCGTGCTCGAGGTGCGCGGACGCGGCCTCTGGGCCGGCATCGACATCGACCCCGCGCTCGCCACGGGACGCGCGGTGTGCGAGCGGCTCGCCGAGCGCGGCGTCCTCGCGAAGGACACGCACGGCTCGACGATCCGGCTCGCGCCGCCCATCGTCGTGGAGGAGGAGGACCTCGTCTGGGCCGTGGGCCAGCTCGCCGAGGTGCTGACGGAGCTCGGGGCGCGCTGACGCCGGTCGCGCTCGGCCGCGTCGCGCCCGGTCGTCAGGCGGCGGCCGGGCGCGACGGCGCGCGCGTCGCGATGGCGACGCCGGCCGCGACGCAGACCACGACGATCGCGCCGAGCTGCACGGGTGAGAGGGTCTCGCGCAGCACGATCACGCCGAGGACCGCCGCGACCACCGGGCTGAGGCTCGTGAGCACGGCGAAGAGGCGCGGCGTGATCCGGCGGAGGATCACGGTGTCGAGCGAGTACGGCACGGCCGAGGACAGCACGCCGATGGCGGCCAGCAGGCCGACCACGCGCCAGTCCAGCGCGGCGACGTCGAGCGTGAGGAGCGCCCAGGGCGCGAGCACGACGACGCTCACGAGGCTCGCCACCGAGATCCCCTCGAGGCCCGGCAGCCGCTCCGCAACCCGTCGCGTGAAGACGATGTACGCGGCCCAGGTGACCGCCGCGGTCGCGCCGCACACGAGGCCGAACGGGTCGATGCGGCCCTCGAGCCCGGTCAGCACGACGACGCCCGCGGCCGCGACGAGGGCGCACGCCGCGTCGAGCAGGCGGCGGGAGGCGATGAGGGCGATGGACAGCGGGCCGAGGAACTCGATGGTCGCCGCGATGCCGAGGCCGAGCCGGTCGACGGCCGCGTAGTAGGAGAGGTTCATCAGGGAGAGCGAGAGCCCGAGCAGCACGGCGGGCACGAGCTGGGCGCGGGTCATGCGGCGGATCCGCGGCCGCGCCACCGGCAGCACCAGCGCGGCCATCATCACCTGGCGCGCGGCGACCACGAGCACGGCGCCGACGACGGGGATCACGAGCCCGGCGAGCGAGGACCCGAGGCTCACGCTGACGATGGTGCCGACCTGGATCGCGGCGCCCGCGGCGGTGGTGCGGGCGCTCGGCCCGGGACCGTCGGCGCCCGTGGCGCCCTCCGCTCCCGTGCGCGCGACGTCGGCGACCGCCGACTCCACGCCGGCCGGGGTGGTGCCGGGGGCGGATCCCGGGTGCGCGGCCGCCGGGTCGATGGGATCCCCGGGGCGCGTCACCTCGCGAGCGTACCGAGGCGCGGGGGCGGCGACCGGCCGGGCCCGCGCCGCCGTCCCCCGGACGGCGGCGTGGACTCGGCGCGAGGGAGCGCGGCGCTGCCGCCGCCCGCTCGTGCCCCCGCCCTCAGCGGGCGGGGGCGCGCTCCGCAGCCCGGGTCCGCCGGTCGAGCGGGAAGCGCGCGCCCGGCCGCGCGAGCAGGGTCGCGACGTCCGGCCCCGCGGCCCGCGCCGCGTCGGCCAGGATCGCCGGGGCCTCGGCCGGATCCGCGATGTGGCTGACGAGCAGCGTGCCCACCCGCGCCCCCGCCGCGACGCCGCCCGCGCCGGACCCGGTGAGGTGCCCGTGCCCCTCGAGCTCCTGCGGCGTGGCCGCCAGGTAGGTCGCCTCGCAGACGAACAGGTCCGCCTCGTGCGCGGCGGCGCGGAGGCCCGGGCAGTCGGAGGTGTCGCTCGAGAAGGCGACCGTCGCGCCGGTCTCCGCGTCCTCGAAGCGCAGCGACGCGCTCGGCACCGCGTGGTGCGCCGCGAAGGCGGTGAGGAGCAGGCCCGGCGCGACCTCGAACGGCGTGGGCGCCGCGAGGTCGAGCCCGCGGACGTCGAAGGCCTGCGCGAGCGGCGCCTGCAGCGTGGGGACGGTCGGGATCCCGATCAGCGCGTCGAAGGCGTCCACGTAGTCGAGGCTCTCGGCGGGCAGGTGGAGCGGCAGCCGGGCGTCCCGCGGCCGCGGGAACTGCAGGCGGAAGGCGAGCGCGCCGAGGTCGAGCGCGTGGTCGGCGTGCCGGTGCGTGACGACCACCGCCACCAGGTCGTCGAGCGCGCCGCGCTCCGCCAGTTCGCGCACGATGCCGGGGCCGCAGTCGACCAGCACCGATCCGCGCGGGCCGCGCAGCAGGTAGCCGCTCGCGGCGGATCCGGCGACGGGCGCGGTGGCCGCGACGCCGAGGATGTCCAGGGTCCAGGTCATGCGCGTCGTCCTCTCGTGCGGGTGCGGGCGCCCGGCGCGGCATCCGATGCGGGGCTGGGGACCGGGGCGGGGCCGGCCGGATCCGCGTCCGCGGCCAGCGCGTGCACGGTCGTCCCCGGCGCGTCGAGCCGCAGGTGCACGGCGTGCCCGGGCAGGTGCGCGACGGCGCTCGAGACGGTGAGCTCGGTGCCGTCGATCCTGTCCGTCCCGTCCCCGACGAGCCGCAGCCGGAGCGACCAGCTGGATCCGCGCGGCTCGACGTCCACGACCACGGCGGGTCGGGATCCGGCGACCGGGCCCGCGTGCAGGCTCGCGCCGCCGACCGGGCGCACCACGGCGAAGCACGGGCCGTCGACGCGCGCGCTCCCGTCCGCGGGCGCGAACGCCGCGACGGGCATCCTCCACCCGTCGCCGACCACGAGCTCGCCGTCGGCCACGCGCGCGGGAAGCGCGGCCGCGCCCGCGACGAACTCGGCGACGAACGGATCCGCGGGACGGCTCCACACGCCCTCGACCGTGTCGCGCTGCACGAGCCGGCCGGCCCGCATCACCGCGACCTCGTCCGCCAGGGCGAGCGCCTCGGCCTGGTCGTGCGTGACGATGATCGTGCAGCAGTCGGCCTCGGCGAGCAGGCGCCGGAGGTCGCGCCGCATGCCGTCGCGCAGCTGCGGGTCGAGCGCGGAGAGCGGCTCGTCGAGGAGCAGCACGCGGGGCCGGATCGCGAGGGCCCGGGCGAGGGCGACGCGCTGGCGCTGGCCGCCGGAGAGCTGGGCGGGGGAGCGGTCGGCGTAGGCGGTCATGCGCGTGAGCTCGAGCGGCCTGGTCCACCCGCTCGTCCCGCTCGGCGCGCGGCACCCGCTGCGCGCGGAGGCCGTAGGCGACGTTGTCGCGGACGCTGAGGTGCGGGAAGAGCGCGTACGACTGCGGCACGTAGCCGATGCGGCGGCGCTCGGCGCGGAGGCGGGTGGCGTCCTCGCCGTCGAGGTGCAGGGATCCGCTCGACGGCGTGAGGAGGCCCGCGACGAGGCGCAGCAGCGTGGACTTGCCGCAGCCGCTCGGGCCGACGAGCGCGAGCACGCGGCCCGGCGCGACCTCGAGGGTCACGTCGGCGACGGCCTGCGTGGATCCGTAGCGGTGGCCGATCCCCTCCAGCCGCAGGGCGGGGACGGGCGCGGCCGCGGCGGTCGCGGGGACGGCCGGGGCGTCGATGACGGTCATGCGTTCTCCTTCCGGGAGAGGGCGTTGCGCGCCAGCAGGGCGGCGGCGACGGCGGCGGGCACGAGGGCCACGCCGAAGAGCAGGGATCCGGCGGCGCCGAGCTCGAGCCGCTGGGTGGTGAACGCCGAGTAGAGCGCGAACGGCGCGGTCTGGTTCGCGGGCGGCACCACGAAGAAGCTGAGATTGAACTCGCCGATGGAGAGGGCGGCCGCCATGAGGAGCGCGGCCGCGAGCGGCAGGCGGATCGCCGGCAGCGTGACGGTGGCGAAGCGCCGCACGGGTCCCGCGCCCAGGGTCGCGGCGACGCGCTCGGCCTCCACGAGGTCGGCCGACGCGAGCGACGGCACGAGCCCCGCGACGAGGAACGGCAGCGCGATGAGCAGCTGCCCCACGACGAGGAGGGCGCCGCTCGAGCGGAGCGCGGGATCCGACGCCGCGAGCGCGAGGCCGAGCGCGACGCCCGGCACCGCGAGCGGGAGCATCGTGATCTGCCGCACGGCCGCCCCGCCCGGCACCAGCCGGCGGGCGAGCGCGTGGCAGAGCGGGAGCACCACGACGAGCGACAGCACGAGCACGACGGCGGTCACGGCGAGGGTCGGGCCGACGCGCGGCCGGAGCAGCTCCCATGCCATCGCGTACCAGTCCGCCGTGATCCCGCCCGCGAGCGGGCCGCGGGAGGCGTCGGGTGAGACCGAGACGACGACGGTGCCGAGGATGGGGATGAGCACGAACGCGACGCACAGCGCCAGGGCGGCGGGGCCGACCACGTCGCGGTGGCCGGGGCGGCGGCTCACCTGATCCCCCGACCGGCGGCGACGGGCGCAGGTGCGGCGGCGACCGGCGCGACCGAGGCGACGAGCGCCGATCCCGCGGCACCGGATCCGCGCCCGCCCCGCCCGTCGACGATCCGCGCGCCGGCCGCGCACAGCACGAGAGACAGCACGGCCAGCAGCGCGAGCACCACCGAGAGCGCGGCGGCGAGGCCCTGGTCGCCCTGGTTGTAGAGGGCGTCGGCCACGTCGAGCGGCAGGACGCGGATCCCCTCGGACAGCGTCGCGGCGGTGCCGTACGCGCCCAGGGAGGTCGCCATGCAGACGCCCGCGGCGGCGAGCAGCGGCCCGCGCAGCAGCGGCAGGGTGACCGTCCACGCCACGCGCGACGGCCGTGCGCCGAGCGACGCGGCGACCGCGGTCAGCTCGGGATCGAGCCCGGACGCGGCGCCGCGCAGGGTGCCGATCACGCGCGGGATGCAGAAGTAGACGTAGGCCGCGGCGAGGCCGCCGGCCGTGTACGCCCAGCGCCCGCCGGGCTCGCCCGTCGCCGCCTCGACCGCCTGCGACAGGAGGCCGTTGCGGCCGAGCAGCACGATGACGAAGAAGCCGATGACGATGCCGGGGAACGCGAGCGGGAACACGAGCACCGCGTCCACCAGCGCGGAGGTGCGCGGGCCGGAGCGGGCGAGCGTGATGGCGGCGGGCGTGCAGATCACGAGGGTCACGAGCGTGACGCCCGCGGACAGCAGCACCGTGGTGACGAGGGAGGCGCGGAGCCGGTCGTCGAGCGCGATGGCGGCGTAGTTGTCGAGCGTGAGGCCGCCCTCGCGCACCCCGAGGACCGTGCGGTGCAGCGAGTCGATCACGAGACCCGCGAGGGGCCGCAGCAGGAACCAGACGAGGAGCGCGAGGGCGGGGAGGGCGGCGAGGAGGCCGCCCCACCCGACCCGGAGGGGTCGGGAGGGCACGGTCTAGCGGACCTCGGCCTGGTAGCGCGTGACGAAGGCGGCCTGCGCGTCGGCGAGCGCCGCGTAGTCCACGACCTCGGCACGGGCGAAGTCGTCCGCGCTCTCGACCTTGTCGGCGATCTCCGCGGGCACCTCGCCCGAGATCGGCCGCACGTAGCCGCCCGCGAGCGTCGACTGGCCCTGCTCGGAGAGCAGGTAGTCGAGCCACTCCTTCGCGAGCTCCGGGTGCGGCGCGCCCTTCACGAGCGCGGCGATGTAGGGCACCTGGATGGAGCCCTCGGCGGGGATCACGACCTCGAGCGGGGCGCCGTCGTTGTACTTCGCCGCGTAGCCGTTGAAGTCGGCGTCGATGAGGATCGGGATCTCGCCCTGCACGACCTTGGCCGTGGCGGTCTGCGCGGGCGTGACCGCGCCGTTCGCCTTGAGCTTCGTGAGGTAGTCGATGCCGGGGCCGAAGTCGTCGATCGACCCGCCCATCGCCAGGTTGACGGCGGCCGCGACGGAGTAGCCGACGGCGGCCTGCGACGGGTCGAGGTACCCGGTCATCCCCTGGTACTCGGGCTTCAGCAGATCCGCCCAGCTGGTCGGGCAGGCCAGGTCGCCGAGCGCCTCGGTGTTGCAGATGAAGGCGATGGCGCCCGTGTGCACGGCGAACCAGCGGCCCTCGGGGTCCTTGAGGCCGTCCGGGATGGCGTCGAAGCCGGCGGGCTCGTAGGGCTCGGTCACGCCGGCCTCGACGGCCTTCGGGCCGAACGCGATGCCGAGGTAGACGGCGTCGGCCTGGGGCGCGGCCTGCTCGGCCACGAGCGCGGCGAGCGCCTGGCCGGAGTTCTTGGTGTCGCTGGGGGCGGCGACGGACTGCTCGGAGCCGAACTGCGTCAGCAGCGCGCCGAAGTTCGCGAAGGAGGAGGGGGAGTTGTAGGTGATGAGCGTGCCGGCCGAGGTGTCGGC
The DNA here is from genome assembly GCF_030816895.1 of Clavibacter sp. B3I6. NCBI lineage: Bacteria > Bacillati > Actinomycetota > Actinomycetes > Micrococcales > Microbacteriaceae > Clavibacter > Clavibacter sp. B3I6. Next base: position 1,640,902 of record NZ_JAUSYL010000001.1, on the reverse strand, counting down.
GGCACCGGATGCGGCGGGGGACGACGTGCCGGTGCTGGCGGAGGTGCAGCCGGCGAGGGCCAGCGCGGCGACGGCGGCGACGGCCGTGGCGGCCACGCGGATGCGGAACGGGGACATGACGGGAGGGGCCTTTCGTCGGGGATGACTAAAACGTTAAAGTAGGGAGCGGACCGCTCCGGTCCGCTCCGTGAACGCCGTCTGAACAGCCGCGGTCGACACGATCGCACGCCGGGCCCCCGCCGACCCGCCCGCCCCGAGCCGCTAGGAATGACGGATGACCCGCGACCCCGCCCCGCGCCGCCGGGTCTCCCTCACGGACGTGGCCCGCGAGGCCGGGGTCTCCGCCACCGCCGCGAGCTTCGCGCTCAACGGCCGCTCGGGCGTCGGCGAGGTCGTGCGGGCGCGCGTCAAGGAGGCCGCTGCGCGCCTCGGCTACGTGCCGTCCACGTCCGCGGTCGCGCTGCGCACCGGGCGCTCGGGCACGGTCGGCCTCCTGATCCGCAACATGCGGAACCCCTTCTTCCTCGACGTCATCGACGGGTTCGACGCCACGTGCGCGGCGGCCGGGCTCGGCGTCGTCATCGGGTCCGCCGACTACTCGCCCGCGCGCGAGGCCGAGCTCGTCGCGACCCTGGCGGCCCGCGGCGTGGACGGGCTCGCGCTCGCGCCCATCGGCGGGGGGAGCGCGGCGGCCGACTGGGACGGATCCACCGGGAAGCCGGTCGTGCTCATCAACGGCGCCCGTCACGCCCCCGGCATCGACGCGAGCCGCGTGCACGTCGACGGCGAGGCGGCGGTCGCGCAGGCGATGGGGCACCTCGCGGACCTCGGCCACCGGCGCATCGCGATCGTCGCCGCGCCCCGCGACCGCAGCGCCGACGACGAGCGGGTGGCGGCCTTCCACCGGATCTGCGCCGAGCGCAGCATCGCCCCGCGCGTCATCGAGACCGCCATGCAGCACGACGCCGCCGTCGAGGCGCTCACGCGCGCGCTCGCGGAGCCCCGGGCCACGCGTCCCACGGCCGTCGTGACGAGCAGCGACTACCTCGCGACCGCCGTCTACTCGGCCGCCGCCGCGACGGGACTCCGGATGGGCGTCGACGTGAGCGTCGTCGGCCACGACGACCTCGGCACGAGCCGCTTCCTCGCGCCGGCGCTCACGACGATCGCCGTCGACCGCACCGCGCTCGGCGCCGCGGCCGCCCGCCGGCTCATCGAGCGGCTCGACGGCGGCGACGCCGGCACCACGGTGGTGCCGACGTCGCTCGTGGCCCGCGCGTCGACCGGACCGGCGCCCGCGGCCGGATCCGCCTAGCGGGGCAGCGCGTTCCCGTCGGCGTCGAGGTGGTCGCGCCAGGAGCGCTTCGGCTCCCAGCCGAGGAGCCGGCGGGCCTTCGCGGTCGAGATGCCCGAGGAGTCCACCCGCTCGAGGGCCCGCAGCTCGATGGCGTCGCCGTAGTGCCGGTGCAGCTCGGCGGCGAAGTCGTGCCCGCCCGCGTTGTCGGCGGCGGCGATGTAGAACACCTCGTGGCCGGGCAGGTCGGAGGTGACCGACAGCACGATGGCGTCAGCCAGGTCGTCCGCGTCGATGTAGCTCCAGAGGTTCGCCGTGAGCACGGAGGCGTCGCGCACCTGCTTGCCGAGGTTGGACGCGTAGTTGTCCTCGTTGTGCACGGTGCTCGGGCGGAGCGAGATCACGCGGATGTCGGACCGGCGCACGGCCGCGTCCATCAGCTGCTCGCCGAACGCCTTGGAGAGCGCGTACGGATCCTGCGGGTGCAGCGGGTGCTCCTCGTCGACGGGCGCGTAGTCCGGGAGGAACGGCCGCTCGGGGAAGAAGTTGCCGACGATGCTCTCGCTCGAGATGTTGACGAAGCGCGGCACGCCGAAGCGCACGGCGGCCTCGATGAGGTGGAACGTCGACATGAGGTTGGTCTGCAGCACGACGTGCGCGGGGTTGCCGGTCGGCTGCGGGATCGCGGCGACGTGGACGACCGCGTCCATGCCGGCGACGACCGCGAACGCGGCGCCCTGGTCGGTGAGGTCGGCCATGACGTAGCGGCCCGGGACCACGACGCCGGCGTCGAAGACGGGGCGCACGAGGTCGACGCCCGTGACGTCGTGCCCGGCGGCGACGAGCGCCTCCACGGCGGCGCGGCCCACCTTGCCGCGGGATCCGGTGACGAGGACCTTCATGCGCCCGCTCCTGCCTGGCCCTCGGGGGCCTTCATGACGACGGGGACGAACGGGTCGTCCTCCAGCCGCTCCGCGAACCACGCCTCGTCGACGTAGCCCTCCGACCACAGCTTCAGCGGCGTCGCGACCGTGGGCGTGAACAGCTCCCACCGGGTCCAGAGCCGCGCCTCCTCGGTCATCATTCGGCCGACCTCGCGGGTCCAGCGGACGACGACGTGGTCGGCGGGCAGCAGGCGCTCGAACGCGCCCTGCGCCTCGGCCAGGCGGGCGGACCGCGTGCCGTCGCCCGAGACCTGCTCGGCGCTCAGCGCGAGGACCAGGGTCCAGGTCGTGCTCTGCAGCTCGGTGTCGCGGGGCGCGGCGTCGTCCGCTCCGGGCGATGCGGGGGTGGTGTCGTGGCTCATGCGGCGTCGGGCTCCTCGTGTCGATCGAGTCTGTCACGGGGGGTCGCGCGCGTCCGGAGCGCGAGGTGCACGAGGACGCCGGCCACGAGAGCGCAGAAGGCCGCGCCCAGCCCGCCGACCGTGATCCCCGACGCGGCGACCACGAACGTCGCGACCGCCGGCAGGTGCGCGCCCGGGTCCCGGACGGCCGAGGCGAGGCTCCCCGCGAGCGACGGCGCGAGCGCGAGCCCCGCCGCCGCGGCGACGACGCCCGCGGGGCCCGCCACGATCACGGCCGCGAGGGCGGCGGACGCGAGGCCGAGCACCAGGTTCGTCCACCCGGCCGTGCTCGCCGCGCGCCACCGCTCGGCGGGATCCGGGTGCGCGGAGGGCGACGCCGAGAGCGCGGCCGACAGGGCCGCGAGGTTCACCGCGTGGCCGCCGAACGGCGCGCTCACGAGCGTCGCCGCGGCGGTCGTCGCCATCGCGGCCCGCCACGGCGTCTCGTACCCGAAGGACCCGAGCACCGCGACGCCTGGCAGGTTCTGCGACGCCATGGTCACGATGAAGAGGGGGATCCCGAGCGCCACGGCCGCCGCGAGCGTGAAGACGGGGGCGGTCGGCTCGATGCGGGGGAGCAGGTGCGCGAGGTCGAGCGACGACCCGGGCGCGGGCCCCGCGACGGCGAGCGCGACGCCGACGACCGCGAGCGCGGCGGCGAGCGCGGTCGGGGCGGCCCAGCGCGGGGCCCAGCGGGCGGCGGCGAGCCAGGCGAGGATCACCGGCAGCACGACGAGCGGCGTCCGGACCGCCGCGGTCACGGTCGCGACGCAGAGGGGGAGGAGCACGCCCGCGAGCATCGCGGCGGCCACGCTCGCGGGGATCAGCCGCACGAGCCGCCCGAGCAGCGGCCAGAGGGCGGTCGCCAGCACGAGGATCCCGCAGACGACGAAGGCGCCCACCGCCGCGGCCCAGCCGCCCTCGACGGCGCCGGACCCGATGAGGAGCGCCGCCCCGGGCGTCGACCAGGAGAGCGTGATGGGCCGGCGGAAGCGGTGCGCGAGGAGGACCGTGCCGAGCCCCTGGGTGATGCAGAGCGCGAGCAGGCCCGACGCGGCCTGCGACGGGGACGCCCCGACCGCGGTGAGCCCGGTCAGCACGACCGCGGAGGTGCCGGCGAAGCCGACGACCGCGGTGACGATCCCGGCCCCGCGCGCCTGCGCCCGTCCCCCGCGCGCCTCGATCCCCGTCATGCGCGCTCCCGACCGGACGCCGGTCGTCCTGCCGCCCGATCCTAGGGTCCGAGCCGCGTCCCCCCGCGCCGCCGCCGCGTATTTCCTCATGTGCAGAAACGAATGGGGATGGTGGTGTTCCTGCACATTTCGGCTACCGTCGGAGGGACCGCGCTCCACCGACGTCGACGAGGCCCGCCATCTCCCGCATCGCCCGCTCCCTCCGCCGTGCCCCCGGGCACCCGCGGATCGGCTCCGCACCGCGCCGGCGACTGGCCGCCGCGCTCGCCGCATCCGGCCTCCTGCTCGGCCTCGGCGTCCCCTCCGCGCAGGCGGCGGAGGAGTACCCGACCTGGTCCGAGGTCCAGGCCGCGCGCTCGAGCGAGCAGGCCACCGCCGACCAGGTGACGCGCATCACCTCCCTCATCGACGGCCTGTCCGCCGAGGTCGAGGCCGCCACGGCGCTCGCCCTCCAGCGCGCCGACGAGCACGCCGCCGCCGTCGACGCGCTCGACCAGGCCACGGGCGAGCTCGAGGCCCTCCAGTCCAAGGCCGAGAAGGCCCAGGCCGAGGCCGACGCGGCGAAGCGCCAGGTCGGCCAGCTCGTGGCCCAGCTCGCCCGCAGCGGGGGCGGCGGCGACGTCTCCCTCCGCCTCTTCACGAGCGGCGGCGAGGACGCGGACGCGCTCCTCGCCCGCATGGGCACGGCGACCAAGCTCGCCGACCGCCAGGACACCGCCTTCACCAGCGCCGTCACGTCCGCCCGCACGGCCGAGTCGCTCGGCAGGCAGGCGTCCGTCGCCAAGGACGCGCTCGCCGTGCTCGCCGCCGACGCCGAGGCCAAGCTGCAGGAGGCCTCCGCGGCCCAGGCCCGGGCGGATCAGGCGCTCGCCGAGCAGGAGGCCCGCAGCTCCGAGCTCCAGGCGCAGCTCACGACGCTCCGCGACTCGCGCATCTCCGTCGAGGAGGGCTTCGCCATCGGTGAGCGGAAGCGCCAGGAGGAGGCCGCCGCCGAGGCACGACGCCAGGCCGACGCCCGCGCGGCCGCCGCCGCTGCGGCCGCCGCGGCCAACGCCGCCGCCCGCCCCCCGGCCAACGCGCCTCGGCCCCCCGCCTCGGGCGGCCAGCCCTCGTCGTCCGGCTGGACCATGCCGATCCGCAGCTACGGCTCCTATCAGTCCTACGGCATGCGCCTCCACCCCATCGCGAAGGTCTGGCGCCTGCACGCGGGCGACGACTTCGGCGCGGGCTGCGGCACGCCCATCTACGCCACGGCCGCCGGCACGGTGCAGTTCGCGGGCGGATCCAGCGGCTTCGGCAACGCCATCACCCTCAACCACGGGGGCGGCGTGACGAGCGTCTACGGCCACATGTACTCGTACGGCGTCATGGTCCGCACGGGCCAGACCGTGCAGGCGGGCCAGCAGATCGGCGCCGTCGGCAGCGCGGGGTACAGCACCGGCTGCCACCTGCACTTCGAGATCCGGCAGGGCGGCGTCGCCACCTCGCCCATCCCGTTCCTCCGCGCCCGCGGCGTCTGACCGGCCGGGTACGCTGAGCGCGTCCATGACCGGGGGGTGCGGCGCATGACGGGACGACTGAGGCGCGTGGCGCAGGCCATCGCGCGGCCCGCCATCTTCGTGCAGTACGTGGCCCTCCGCGTCGGGCTCGAGAGCACGGTCGTCCCGCGGGACGCCGGATCCGGCACGGTGCCGGGCGAGTCGCCCCAGCGCGTGCTCGTCATCGGCGAGGCCACGGCCGTCGGCTTCGGGGTGCTCTCGCACGAGCTCGGCATGGCCGGGCACTTCTCCCGCCAGCTCGCGCGGCGCACGGGCCGGGGCGTCGAATGGGCGACGCGGCCCTTCGCCGACCTCACGATCCACACGGCCGCGGGCACCGTCCGCGACCGGACGCTCCTCGCGGGCGTCGACGTGGTGCTCCTCATGGTGGGCGTGGGCGACAGCATCCGGCTCACGCCGCAGCGCACCTGGCGGAGGCTCCTGTGCGCCGCCATCGACGACCTCGTCGCGGGTCTGCCCGAGGGCGCGCGGGTGCTCATCCCCGACGTGCCGCCGCTCAAGGAGAGCGTCGGGATCCCCGCGCCCTGGCGTCCCGTCGCCGCCCGGCACGCGCGCCTGCTCAACCGCGTCACCGAGGAGATCGTCGCCTCCCGCGCGGACGCCGACTGCGTCCCGTTCCCGAGCGAGGCCGTCATCGACATCGGCGATCCCGATGCCGCGCAGGCCTCCCGGGTCTACGCCATGTGGGCCCGGGCGTTCGTCCAGCGGCTCCTCGGACCCGCGCGCCTCGCCGAGGGGTGACAGGCGGTTGAACGTTCCCTGTGCATTCCTCGGGTGCGGGAACCGAGGGCGGGCCCGGGCGTAGCGTCGGATGCGTGCCCGCCCCGATGTCCACATCGGAGCCCGGGCTCGCGGGTCGCACGACGACCTGAGACCCCACGCACCGAGTCCGAACGAGGAGAAGCAATGCCCCAGGTAATCGAGACCGTCGACGTCAACGTCCCCGTCAGCACCGCCTACAACCAGTGGACCCAGTTCGAGTCGTTCCCGAACTTCCTCAGCTACGTCGAGTCGATCACGCAGGTCACCGACACGCTCACCGAGTGGAAGGTCAAGATCGGCGGCATCGAGCGCACCTTCGAGGCCAACATCACCGAGCAGCACCCCGACGAGCGCGTCGCCTGGAACTCCACGGGCGGCGACGAGGACCACGCCGGCGTCGTCACGTTCCACAAGCTGAGCGACACCGAGACCCGCGTCACCGTCCAGCTGGACTGGGCCGCGAAGGGCCTCGTCGAGAAGGTCGGCGCCGTGATCGGCGTCGACGACCACGTCATCAAGGGCGACCTCAAGAACTTCAAGGAGTTCATCGAGAAGCGCGGCACCGAAGAGGGCGCCTGGCGCGGCGACGTCCAGGCCTGATCATGCAGACCGACGAGATCCGCTGGAACCAGGAGGCGCGCGACAAGATCCTCACGGACAGCGACCGCGTACTCCAGGAGGCCGTGCACAAGGCGGCCGAGGAGCTGAAGGGCGAGGACTGGGAGACCGTGTACCAGAGCCTCTTCGAGCAGCTCAAGGGCCGGTTCATCGACTTCGAGCCCGGGCCGGACCTCCGCAAGTACGCCGAGGCCGTCTCCCGCGGGGAGATCGAGGGCTGACACCGCGTCACCGCACCACCGGGAGGGCCCGGCATCCGAGAGGGTGCCGGGCCCTCCTCGCGTCCGGCCGCGGGTTCCCCCACCTGCTGGATACCCTGGTCCCGCGCGTGGGGCGCGGGGACCGGGGGAGACGCGATGAGCGGCACGCACGACGACGGACGGCAGGACGCGGGGCAGGCGGACGGCGCACCGCCCGCGTACGCAGGCAGTCCGTACCCCGCCGGCCCGTACCCCGCCGGCCCATACGCCGCCGCCTCGTACCCCGGCGCCGTCCCGCCCGGCTACGGCATGGCGCTCCTGCCGCACGCGCAGCGTCCGCTCCCGCCGCACATCGACCCCGCCTGGCGCCTCGCCGGGGTGGGACGCCGTGCCGCCGGGCGGATCCTCGACCAGGTCGTGTTCGGCCTCGTCGGCGGGCTCTCCGCGTGGGCCGCCATCGTCCCCCTGCAGGGCATGGCGCGGCAGCGGATCGCCGACCTCCAGCTCTTCGGCGAGGCCGCGGAGGACGTGATGGACTCCTACTTCGGCGCCGCGGGCCTGGCCGTGCTGATCAGCCTGGTCTCCTACCTCCTCATCGCCACGTGGTGGCTCGGGTGGAAGGGCTCGACGCCGGGGAAGGCGATGGTCGGGATCCGCGTCCAGCGCTTCTCCGAGCCGGGGATGCTCGGGTTCGGCCGCGCGCTCCTCCGCGGCGTCGTGCAGAACGGGTTCGCCCTCGGCTGGCTGTTCACGGTCTGGCTGCCGTACGCGTCCGTCGGCTGGGACTCCCGGCACCTGCTCCGCGGCTGGCACGACCTGGCCGCCGACGACGTCGTGCTCGCCCGCCGGACCGCGGCGCACGCCTCCTCCTGACCGGCCGCGTGCCGTCGTCGACGGCGCGCCCGGGCTGTCCGCTGCCTGACGAGCGCCTGGGAGAAGCGCGCCCCGCGGAATGGCCCTGTCGGACGGCGGGTTCGGCCCAGGGCGGTCCGCTCGGACCGCTGGTCCCCGCCGCCCCGCCCGACGCGATCCGTCGCGGCACGCGCCGGGCCACCCGCGAGACGAAGGAACTCCCCCGTGAAGCTCTTCTCCCCCGTCACCCTCGGCGCCCTCGAGCTCCCGAACCGCGTCGCCATGGCGCCGCTGACCCGCATGCGCTCCGACGAGCACGGCGTGCCCGGCGACCTCGTCGTCGAGTACTACCGCCAGCGCGCGTCCACCGGCCTCATCGTCTCCGAGGGCGTGTTCACGAGCGAGCGCAGCAAGGCGTACCCGGGCCAGCCCGGCATCGTGACGGACGAGCAGATCGCCGGCTGGCGCCGCGTGACCGACGCGGTGCACGCCGACGGCGGCCGCATCGTGATGCAGCTCATGCACGGAGGCCGCGTCTCGCACGAGGAGATCACGGGCGGACTGCCCCTGCTCGCGCCGAGCGCCATCGCGATCCAGGGCGAGGTGCACGTGCCCAGCGGCAAGGCGCCGTACCCCGTGCCGAGCGAGCCGGAGACCGACGAGGTCCCGCTCATCGTCGACGAGCTCACGGTCGCCGCGCGCAACGCCGTCGACGCCGGGTTCGACGGCGTGGAGATCCACTCCGCCAACGGCTACCTGCTGCACGAGTTCCTCTCGCCCGTCTCCAACGTGCGCACCGACGCGTACGGCGGATCGCCCGCGAACCGCGCGAAGCTCGGCATCGACGTCACCCACGCGATCTCGCGGGAGATCGGCGCGGACCGCGTCGGCATCCGCATCTCGCCGAGCCACAACATCCAGGACGTCCTCGAGGAGGACCCCGAGGAGACCCGCGCGACGTACGAGGCGCTGCTCTCCGGCATCGCGCCGCTCGGCCTCGCCTACGTGAGCATCCTGCACGCGGAGCCCGCGGGCGAGCTCGTGCAGGGCCTCCGCGCGACGTTCGGCGGGCCGCTCATGATCAACAGCGGCTTCGGCGTGCAGACCGAGCGCGACGAGGCGATCCAGCTGGTCGAGGAGGGCACGGCCGACGTCGTGGCCGTCGGCCGCATGATCATCGCGAACCCCGACCTCGTCGAGCGCTGGGAGCAGGGCGCCGAGACGAACGACCCGAACCCCGCCACGTTCTACGGCCCCGGCGCCGAGGGCTACACGGACTACCCGGCGCTCGCGAGCTGATCCGCGACGCCTGACCGGCTCCGGCCGGCACCGCCCGAGGCCGGGCTCACCCCGTCGGGGCGAGCCCGGCCTCGTGCACGAGCACGGCGACCTGCACCCGGCCCTCGACGCCGAGCTTCTCCAGCACGTGGCCCACGTGCGTCTTCACGGTCGCCACGCTCACGTACATGTCGGACGCGATGCGCGCGTTCGACCGGCCGCGCGCGATGGCGAGCGCGACCTCCTGCTCGCGCTCGGTCAGCGTCGCGAAGCGCGCGCGCTCGGCCGTCCGGTCGCCGCGATCCCGCTCGGCCGCGACGCCGATCACGGTGTCGAGCACCGACGGGGAGAGGATCGACCGGCCCGCGGCCGCCAGCCGCACCGCGTCGACGAGCTCGGCCGGCGGCGTGTCCTTGAGGAGGAACCCGCGGGCGCCCGCCCGGAGCGCGCCGAGCACCAGCTCGTCGGCGTCGAACGTCGTGAGCACGATCACCGCGAGGTCGGGCCGGCGGGCGACCTCGCGGGCCGTCGCGGTGATCCCGTCGCAGCGCGGCATCCGGATGTCCATGAGCACGAGGTCGGGATCGGACCGGTCGATCACCGCGGCGGCCTCCAGCCCGTCGGCGGCCTCCCCGACCACCACGAGGCCCGCGTCCCCGCCGAGGAGCATGCGGAGGCCGGCGCGCATGAGCGCGTCGTCGTCGACGATCACGATGCGGACGGGGCCGTCGCCCGAGCGGGTCACGGGATCCACGCCAGCTCGGCCGTGACCACGTGCGCCCCGTCGCGCACCGTGACCTCGAGCGTCCCGCCCGCCGATCGCGCCCTCTCGGCGAGGCCGAGGAGGCCGTGCCCGGGCGACGCGGGCGCAGGCCCGTCCTCCTCCGCGGCGGTCAGGGGGTTCCGCACGACGACCCGGAGCATCCCGCCGGGCCGGCCGTCGATCACGACGTCCACCGGTGCGCCGGGCGCGTGCCGCCGGGCGTTCGTCAGGCACTCCTGGACGATGCGGTACGCGTGGCGGGAGGCCGACGCGCCCAGGAGAGGGAGGGCGTCGCGGCTCCCGGCGTCGAGGTCGAGCCGCACGTCCCCGCCGAGGACCCGGGCGTCGTCGAGCAGCTCGGGGAGGTCGGCGAGCGTCGGCTGCGGGGGAGCGGTCGCCGGGGATCCCGACGGGTCCCGCAGCACCCCCAGCACCTCGCGCAGCTCGTCGAGGGCCGTGCGCGCGTTCTCGCGGACGACCGTGGCCGTCTGCCGCACCTCGGACGCGTCCAGGTCGTCCCGGTACTCGAGGGCGCCCGCGTGCAGGGCCACCAGGGAGAGCCGGTGCGCGAGGACGTCGTGCATCTCCCGGGCGATGCGCGTGCGCTCGTGGTCCGCCGCCTGCTCCAGGCGGAGCGCCTGCTCCTCCTCCGCGAGCCGGGCCCGCTCCCGCAGCGACGCCAGCAGCTCGCGCCGGCCGCCCACGTAGAGGCCGACGACGACGGGCACGCCGACGACGAGCGCGAGCATGATCACGTACAGGGGCCCGTCGCCCTGCTCGAGCGGCGTCTGCGCGAGGCCCGCGAGCTCCCAGGCCACGAGCGCGACGACCCACGCGGACACCACCAGGGCGATCTCGCGCGGGCGACGCCGCGTCGCGACCGAGACGAGGGCGATCACGGAGGCGAGGATCGCGAGGGTCGACATCGCGGCCAGCACCGCGAGCGTGACCCCGATGGCGACCGGTGCGTGGCGGCGGAGGGGCAGGAGCGCGAGGGCGAGGATCCCGCCGGCGACGTCGAGCAGCAGGAGCACCTCGGTGCGCGTGCCGGAGACGCCGGACTCCTCGAGGAAGGTGAGCGAGGCGCCGAAGGCGATGACGCCGACGACGAGGGAGAGGGCGACCAGCGCGCTCTCGCGGCCGAGCGTCCGGGCACGTGACCGCGGCGCCGGTGCGATGGGGGAGGACATGCCCCGACCCTACGGACGGCGGGTCGGCCTCCGTATCGACCGGAGGAGGGAGATGCCGCTGGTCGCGAAGGGGAGGGGGTGCGGGATCAGCGGACGGTGCGCTGGGCCCTGCGCTCGGCACGCGACGCGCGCCAGCGGCGCCACGCCTCCCAGAAGCGGTGCAGCTGGCGCTTGAGGAACACGTTCACGCGGTGCGCGGCGGGGAACTCGGTGCCGAGCACCGCGATCCCGAGGAAGACGACGAGCCAGCCCGGGCCGGGCAGCGGGATGAGCACGACGCCCACGAGGACGATGGCGAGGCCCAGGATGCCGACGAGGATCCGGTAGAGCCAGCGTGCCTTCGGGTGCAGCTCGATCCAGGCCCGGCAGCGGCGCAGGAACCGGCGCAGCGGGTGGGCGTGGCTGGTCCCGGCCTCGATCTCGCGGGTCAGGGTGTCCGACATGCTCCCACGCTACGTGCGGCGACGGGGGTCCGTCCTCCTCACCCGGGGAATCCGCAGGAGGCAGCCATGCGACGGCCAGGCGGGCTCAGCGCGCGGGCGGCGCCGTGATCCGCCGGGCCGCCTCGACCACGGCCGCCCGGTCCGCCGCGCGGCCGGCCGGCCCGTCCTCGTGCATGGCGGGGTACGGCGACTGGACCCACGCCTGCGCGAGCGCGAACAGCATCGTGAGGAGGCGCTGCGGATCCCACGACGGGTCGATGGTGCCCACCTCCTGCCCGCGCCGGATCGCCTCGACCTTGGCCGACGGGGACGTCTCGCTGTGCGGGACGTCGAGCACCACGCCGTCGAGCCGGGCCCAGGCGAGCATGCGCCGGTGCTCCGGGTGGTCGTAGGCGTGGTCGAAGATCTGGCCGACGAAGCCGGGGAGGTCGGCGGGGTCGAGCGTCACGGCGGAGAAGAACTCCACGCCGTTGAGCTTCAGCACCGCGCGGAACAGCGACTCCTTGTCCGTGAAGTGCGCGTACAGCCGCTCCTTGCTCGCGCGGCCGGAGCGGGCGATGCGGTCGACGCGCGCCCCCGCCAGCCCGTGGGCGGCGAACTCCTCGCGCGCCGCGAGGAGGATGCGGTGCCGGACGTCGTCGGGCTTGTCTCGGGTGGATCGGGCGGACCCCGTCGTCTCTGCCATGTGAACAGCGTATGTCAAACGAACCGGTTCGTTTGACTCTCGGGGCGGAGCGGACCTAGATTGGACCGTCCTCGCCCGCCCGGGCGCCGCACGACCCTCCAGGAGCACCAGATCCCGCACGCACGCACCCCCGAAGACGCACCGCCCTCCACGTCCCCGGCCGGCCCCGCCGCTCCCGCCGTCCCGGCCGCTCCCGCCGCCCCCGCCCGCAGCAAGTGGATCCTCCTCGCCGTCGTCGCCCTCGCCCAGCTGATGGTCGTGCTCGACGGCACCATCGTGAACATCGCCCTCCCGGCCGCCCAGCGCGAGCTCGGCATGAGCGACGCCGACCGCACCTGGGTCGTCACCGTCTACGCGCTCGCCTTCGGGTCGCTGCTCCTCCTCGGCGGCCGCATCGCCGACTACTGGGGCCGCAAGCGCTCCTTCATCCTCGGCATGGTCGGCTTCGCCGCGGCCAGCGCGCTGGGCGGCGTCGCCGTCTCGGCCGAGATGCTGCTCATCGCGCGCGGCCTCCAGGGCGTCTTCGCGGCGCTCCTCGCGCCCGCCGCGCTCGCGCTCCTCTCGGTGACGTTCCCGTCCGGGCCCGACCGCGTGAAGGCGTTCGCGGTGTACGGCACCGTGGCCGGATCCGGCGCCGCCGTGGGCCTGCTGCTCGGCGGCGTGCTCACCGAGTACCTCAGCTGGCACTGGTGCCTGCTCGTCAACGTGCCGATCGCGGTCGTCGCGATCATCGCGGCCATCCCGCTGGTGAAGGAGAGCCGCGCGGACGGCGACCGCAGCTACGACATCCCGGGCGCCCTGCTCGTGACCCTCGGCCTCGGCTCGATCGTCTACGGCTTCTCCCGCGCGGAGGACGGCTGGGGCAACGCCGACACCATCGGCTTCCTCGCGCTCGGCGTCGGCCTCATGGTCGCGTTCGTCTGGTGGGAGTCGCGGGCACGCAACCCGCTCCTGCCGCTCCGCGTCGTCGCCGACCGCACCCGCGGCGGCGCGTACCTCACCTCCGTGATGGTGGGCGCGGCGCTCCTCGGCGGCCTGCTGTACCTCACGCTGCACTTCCAGATCGTGCTCGGCATGTCGCCGCTGATCTCGGGTCTCGCGTCGCTGCCCATGGCCGCGTCGATCATGCTCACGGCCCCGCAGGTCGCCCGGCTGCTGCCGCGCGTCGGCCCGCGGATCCTCATGACCGTCGGCCCGCTCGTCGCGGCCGCCGGCCTCCTCTGGTTCAGCCGCGTGACGGTCGACGGCGCGTACGTCGTCCAGGTGCTGCCCGGGCAGATCCTCCTCGGCGTGGGCCTCGCGTTCGTGTTCGTGCCCATGCAGAACGTCGCGCTCTCCGGGATCGAGCCGCGTGACGCCGGCGTCGCGGGCGCGGCGCTCACGGGCACGCAGCAGATCGGCGGATCCATCGGCACCGCGGTCTTCACGGCCCTGTTCGCCTCGGCCGTCACCGCGGCGGCCACCGACGGCGTGGCGAACCCGCTGCAGCAGCAGGTCGACGGCTACCACGTGGTCTTCCTCGCCGCGGCGATCGGCGTGGCCTGCGCCTCGGTCATCTCGTGGTCGATGGTGCGCGTCCCGATCGAGCGCTTCCGCGAGGGCGCCTCGACCGAGGCCGTCAGCATGCACTGATCCCGTCACCGGATCACGACGACGCCCCTCTCCGCTCGTGCGGGAGGGGCGTCGTCGTGCATGCGGCGCGCGGCCGCGCCTGCGGTCAGGCGGCGGGCGACCAGCCGAGCGCCGGGCCCAGGCGCTCCGCGATGTCGGTGAGGATCTGCTCGAGGTCGGCCTCGCCGAAGGTGAACGGCAGGGCGAAGGCGACCTCGTCGACCGCCTGGAACGCGGGATCCGCGTGCAGGCGCTCGGCGATCTGCTCGGACGTGCCCACCAGGTCGGCCGCGAAGAGCATGCTCTTCGGGCCCTGCGGGACGCCGACGCGGGCCGAGCGCTCGGCGGCGTACGCCTCGTAGCGCCGGCGCTGCTCCGGGGTGGCGCGGTCGGTGGGGATCACCACGAGCCCCTGCGAGACGCGCGCCGCGGCACCCGCCGGATGGGCGGCCCGGTACGCGTCGATCTGCGCCCGCTGGTTCGCGGCGAAGTCCGGGCCGAGCTCGCCCTGGATCACGCTCGACGTGAGGAGGTGGAAGCCGTTCTCGGCCGCCCACACCGCGGATCGGGTGCTCCCCGCGCCGTACCAGAGCCGGTCGACGAGCCCCGCGGACTGCGGCTGCACGGTCGACGCGTACTCCTCCTGGCCCTCGCGGCCGGTGACGCCGCTCACCTCGTCGCCGCGCACGAGGTCGCGGAAGCGGAGGAGGCGGTCGTAGCCGAGCTCCTCCTGGTCGGCCGTGGTCGGGTAGATCGCGTGGCGGTAGGTCTCGAAGCGCATCGGCCGGCCCACCGAGAAGCCGGGCTGCAGGCGGCCGCCCGTGAGGAGGTCCACCGTGGCGAGGTCCTCGGCGAGGCGGAACGGGTTCTCGGCGCCGATGGGCGTCACGGCCGTGCCGAGGTCGATGCGGCTCGTGCGCTGGGACGCGGCGGCGAGCACGGCGACGGGGGAGGAGATCCCGTGCTGGAGGTGGCGGTGGCGGAGCCAGGCGCTGTCGAGGCCCAGCTGCTCGCCGCGCTCGATGATGCGGAGGGTCGTCTCGTGGCCCGCCGCGGGATCCGAGGGGTCGAACAGGCCGATGGTGAGGAAGCCGAGGCGCCTCAGCGGGGTACCGGATGCGGGCATGGCACGAGGCTAGGCGGTCGCGGCCGGGAGACCGTCGAGGGCGTCGCGGATCTCCGCCGACCACTCGGCCGGCGGCAGGTCACCCGCGAGGACGAGGGCGCGCTCGAGGTCGGCGCGGCCGGCGTCCACCTCGCCGAGGGCGAGCCGGGCGAGGCCGCGGTTGCGGAGCGCGCGGGCGCGGTCGCGCTCGCCCGCGTGGTCGACGGCGGGACCGTCCGCGGTGGTCAGCATCGTCTCCGCGAGCTCGATCGACTCCGTGTGCCGACCGAGGCGGACGAGTGCCTTGCCGCACTGCGCCAGCGCGTCGAGGTGCGCCGCCCAGCGGTCGTGCTCGGCCATGCCGGGCTGCGGCTCGCGCGTGCGCTCGAGGATCTCCTCGTACGCCGCGAGGCCCGCAGCCGGGTCCGTCGCCAGCAGCGACCTGGCCAGGACGCCGCGGGAGTCGAGGACGGGACCCGGGAGGCCGAGCTGCTCGAACGCGGTGATCGCGAGGCGCGTGGAGGCGACCGCGCCGTCGACGTCGCCGAGCGCCTCGAGGCACGCGCCGATGTCGGAGAGGGCCCTGGCCCGCCCGCGGCCGTCGCCGCTCGCGGTCGCGAGGGCGAGCGCGCGCCGGGCCGTGACGACGGCGGCCGCCGGATCCCATCGCGCGTAGTGCTGGATGAACGCGACGTCCGTGAGGGCCTCCGCCTCGAGGACGGCGTCGCCGGCGCGATGCGCGAGCTCGGCGGTGACGGCGAACAGCTCGTGCCAGCGCCCCCACTCGAACCACCGGTCGCCGAACCACCGGATGTGCGGGGCCGCGGCCAGCGCGAGCGCCTCCCGGCCGTCGGTCGCGGCGGCGGCGTACTCCGGGAACCACGCGTCGACCTCGGTGACGAGCCACGCGCGGGCCGCGGCGCGCGAGCCGAACGCGAGCGCCGGGCCGAGCCGGGGGTGCGGCGCGTCGTCCGGGGCGAACACGCGGCCCGCGGCGGCGGCGGTCGCGAGCGTCCACCGGCCGAGCCGCTCGCTTCGGCGCCGGATCTCGACGGGATCCACGTCGGCGTGCAGGCGCTCGGCGGCGTAGAGGCGCAGCAGGTCGTGGAGGCGGTAGCGGGATCCGCTCATCGTCTCGACCATGCCGAGGTCCGCGAGCTCGTCGAGCAGCCCGAGGGCCGCGTCCTCGCCGAGGCCGAGGACCGCGCCGGCCATGGGCGCCGCGAACGAGGATCCGCGGAGGAGCGCGAGGCTCCGGAACAGGTCGCGTGCGCCGGGGGTGAGGTGGGCGCACGAGGTGGCGAAGGCAGCCTGCACGCCCGTGTCGCCGGCGACCAGGGCGCCGAGCCGACGGCCCTCCGCGCGGAGGCGCCGCACGTGGTCCTCGACGGTGGAGGCGGGCTGCGAGGCGATGCGGTGCCCCGCCACCCGGAGCGCGAGCGGCAGGTCGCCGCACAGGCGCGCCAGCTCGTCGAGGTCGGCGCCGACGCGCTGCGCCTCGGGGACGATCGCCTCCAGCAGCGCGACGCCGTCCCTCCGCGGCAGGACGGGGACGCGGAGGTGGCGCGCGCTGGCGAGCCCGGCGAGCGTCCGCCGCGAGGTGACGAGCACCGTCGCGCCCGGATCCGCCGCCATGACGGGACGCACCTGCGCCTCGGTCGCCGCGTCGTCCAGCACCACCACGACGGGCTGCGCGGCGGTGGCGGCGGCCCAGGCCGCGGTCGCGTCCGCGAGGTCGCCCCGGGCGCCCTCCGCGCCGGTCAGCTGCCGCAGCAGCGACTGGATGACGTGCAGCGGCTCGGCGGGCGCGTCGTCGAGCCCGCCCAGGTCGACGAACAGCGGCGGCCGCGACCCCGCCGTGATCCGGTGGGCCGCCTCGACCGCGATGCTCGACTTGCCGACGCCCGGCGCCCCGCTCAGCACGACGAGCGTCGGGGCGTGGCGCGGGCCGGCGGCGGGACCCGTCGCGGCCGCGACCAGGCGCTCGATCTCCTCGTCGCGGCCGCGGAAGTCGGCCAGCCGGTAGGGCGCGGGGCCGCCGGATCCCGCGGGCCGGGTCGTCGAGCCCGCGGCGGCCTCCGCGGTCGGACGGGCCGCGGCGAGCAGCCGGTCACGCCGGCTCCCCTCGAGGCCGAGCGCGTCCGCGAGCGCGTGCGCGGTCGCCCGGCGCGGTCGCGCGCTGACGCCGCGCTCGATGTCGCTGATGGTGCGCACGCTCACGCCCGAGCGCTCCGCGAGGGCCTCGAGCGTGAGATCCGCCGACATCCGCAGGCCGCGGAGGAGGCCGCCGACCCCCGTCACGCGGGCCGCCCGTGGACGGCCGTGGGAACAGCATGCGAACTGCCTGCTACCTGCATGGTGTCGGACCCCCTGGTGACGGTTCGATGGGCGTGATCACCAGGGAGAGATTCGCAGACCGCGGGTCCTCCCGGCAAACGCGGGACGGGCCGCCGATCGGCCGCGTGACGCGGCGGGCGCCCCCGACCCCAGCAGAGAGGGAACCATGCCGCACTTCACCACCTCCGACGGGACCGAGCTGTACTACACCGACCAGGGCGCCGGGAAGCCCGTGCTGCTCAGCCACGGCTGGCCGCTCAGCTCCGACGCCTGGCAGGTCGAGATCAAGGTCCTCGTCGACGCCGGCTACCGGGCCATCGCGCACGACCGCCGCGGCCACGGCCGCTCGGCCAAGACCTCGACCGGCAACGACATGGACACGTACGCCCGCGACCTCGCGGAGCTCGTGGAGCACCTCGACCTGCAGGACCTCGTCGTCATCGGGCACTCCACGGGCGGCGGCGAGGTCGTCCGCTACGCCGCGCAGCACGGCGTCGGCCGCGTGCGCAAGGTCGTGACCGCGGGTGCCGTCCCGCCCGTGATGGTCGCGTCGGACACCAACCCCGACGGCGTCCCCCTGGAGGTCTTCGACGGGATCCGCGCGGGCGTGCTCGCCGACGCCTCCCAGTTCTACATCGACCTCTCCGACGCGTTCTTCGGCGCGAACCGCGAGGGCAGCGTCGTCTCCGAGGGCGCGAAGCGCGACTTCTGGCGCCAGGGCATGCTCGTCAACCTGATCGCGGCGTACGACTGCGTGGCCGCCTTCTCCGAGACCGACTTCTCGGAGGACCTGAAGGCGCTCGACGTGCCGATCCTCCTGGCGCACGGCGACGACGACCAGATCGTGCCGATCGCCAACGCGTCGCTCAAGTCCGCCGAGCTCGTGAAGCACGGCACCGTGAAGGTCTACGCGGGCGCTCCGCACGGCATCTCCGGCGAGTACCAGGCGCAGCTCGACCAGGACATCCTCGCGTTCATCGCGGACTGACCCGGAGGGTCTCAGGCGCGGGCGCCGTCCTCGACGGCGCCCGCGATCTCCGTCAGCGCGGCGACGTGGCCGTCGAAGGCCCGGCGGCCGGCCGGGGTGAGGGCCAGCCACGTCAGCTGCCGCCGGTCCGCGCGCCCGGCCGAGGACGCCTTCCGCGACGACACGTACCCCGCGTCCGCCAGCGCCTTCAGGTGCTTGCTGAGGCTCGCGTCGGCGATCCCGAGCGCGTCCCGCAGCACGGTGAAGTCGATCTGGTCGACGCGGCGGAGGATCCCGCAGATGCGCAGGCGGACCGGCGCGTGGATGAGCTCGTCGAACGCGGCCTCAGCCACGGCGGCGGATCCCGTCGACGGCGGCCTCGAACGCCCGCGTCGCGAGCCAGGTGACGAGCGCGAAGGCCGCCAGCGCCGTGAGCGCCACGGCCCAGCCGAGCCCCTGCGCGACGAGGCCCAGCGAGATCGAGAAGAGCACGAGGCAGCCGAGGAGCGCGGTCGCGACGAGGAGCACCGCGCGCACGCCGACCCGGCGGAACCGGATGCCCGCATGGCGGCGGATGAGGACCAGGAGGACCACCGCGGCGGCGATCAGGACCCAGGAGGTCCGCGGCGGCTCGTAGTCGGCGCCGGGGGAGAGGGTCGCGGCCTGCGCGACCCAGGCGAGGGCGATGGCCCCGAAGCCCGCGAGGTGCCCGCGCGGCACGGGGATGCGGGCGGCCAGCGCCTCGCGGTCGGAGTGGAGGCCGGCGAGGGCGGCGGCCGCGTCTGCTGCTCGATCGTTTTCCATGAGGGAAACCTACATGTCGTTTTCCGTCGTGGCAAGCGATCCGCGGGTTCCCGCGTCAGGGGATGAGCACGATGGAGCCCGTCGTGCGCCGGGCCTCCAGGTCCTCGTGCGCGCGGGCCGCGTCCGCGAGCGGGTAGGTCGCGCCGACGCGCACGTCGAGGGATCCGTCGAGCACCCCGGCGAACAGCTCGCCCGCGCGCCACCGCCGCTCCTCCGCGTCGAGCAGGAAGTGGGCGAGGGTCGGGCGGGTGACGGACAGGGATCCGCCGGAGTTCAGGCGCTGCAGGTCGAACGGCGGGACCTGCCCGCTCGCGCCGCCGAAGAGCACGAGCGTGCCGCGGATGCGCAGGGAGTCGAGCGAGCCGTCGAACGTGTCGCGCCCGACGCCGTCGTAGACCACGTCGACGCCGCGCCCCTCGGTCAGCTCCCGCACCCGCACGGGGACGTCGCCGTAGCCGAGCACGTGCGTCGCGCCGGCCGTGCGCGAGAGGGCGGCCTTCTCCTCGCTGGAGACGGTGGTGATCACCTCGACGCCGCGGTCGCGCAACAGCTGCGTGAGGAGGAGCCCCACGCCGCCGGCGCCCGCGTGCACGAGCGCGCGATCCCCGGGGCCGGCCGGGTACGAGCTCGTCGCGAGGTAGTGCGCGGTGAGGCCCTGGAGCGGCAGCGCGGCGGCCGTCTCCATGTCGACGCCGTCGGGCACGGGCAGCAGGGTCTCCGCGCGGACGAGCGCGTGCTGCGCGTAGGTGCCGGACGCCTCGGCCGTCGCCACGCGGTCGCCGACGTGGACGCCCGTGACGCCGTCGCCGAGCGCCTCGACGACCCCCGCGGCCTCGGACCCCGGCACATACGGGTGCGCCATCGGGTAGACGCCGCTGCGGCGGTAGGTGTCGATGAAGTTGACGCCCGCGGCGTGCACGCGGATCCGCACCTCGCCCGGCCCGGGATCCGGCACGGGCCCGTCCGTCAGCGTCATGACCTCGGGCCCGCCGGGCCCCTCCACCTCGATGCGCGCGCTCATGGGTCCAGCCTGCCGCGTCGCGGCCCTCAGGTCACGCGTCCCGCGACGGTCGCTCCTGCTCGTCCTGCTCCCGCTGCGCCTCGCGCTCGGCGATCCTCCGGCGGTACCCGTCCATCGCCCGCTCGTCCAGCCGCCGTCGGACCTCCGCCACGTCCGGCGCGAACGTCTCCTTCGTCAACTCCCGGAACGCGACCCACTTCTCGTGGAACTCGGCGTCGGTGTCGCCCGGTCGCCATGCCCTCGACCACGCGAGCTCGACCGCCTCCACCGCCGTCATGGTCGACGCGAGAGCCGCGGAGGCTGGCCCGCGCGCGACCGCTGCTGGGTGCGTCGTGGCACCCGCCGTCGGTGCGGGAGCGGCTGCCAGGGCTGCCGTCATCGCGCCGACGAGGGACGCGGCGGTGACGACGAGGATCATCGGGAGACGGGGTGCGGGATGGCTGGACATGTTCCTCCTCCGTGGGCAGGAGCGATCCCGCGTCGGGTGCGGACGGCGGCCGCGGCGAGAGCGCCTGGGGGTGGTCGCGCGCATCCTCGCCCCGTCGGCACGGCCGGCGACGGCCCCCTCCACAGCTCATCCGTCGTCACCGACCGCCCCACCCGGAATGCCGCCGCCGTGCGCGCGGTTCGCCTCGCATAGGCTCGACGACGAGCAGGTGCGCGCGGCAGCGCCCCGCACCGACCCGGATCACGACGAAGGTGGAACCCATGGCAGGTCGCGTCTACGACGACATCACCCAGCTGGTCGGCGGCACGCCGCTCGTCCGCCTCAACCGGCTCACGGAGGGGCTCGACGCGACCGTCCTCGTGAAGCTCGAGTCGCACAACCCGGCGTCCAGCGTGAAGGACCGCATCGGCGTCGCCATCATCGACGCGGCGGAGGCGTCCGGCCAGCTGCAGCCGGGCGGCACCATCGTCGAGGGCACGAGCGGCAACACGGGCATCGCGCTCGCGATGGTGGGAGCGGCCCGCGGCTACACGGTCATCCTCACCATGCCCGAGACCATGAGCATGGAGCGCCGGCTGGTGCTGCGCGCGTACGGGGCGCGCATCGTCCTGACCCCCGGCCCCGAGGGCATGCGCGGCGCGGTCGAGCGGGCGAAGCAGATCGTCGACGAGACGCCGAACGCCATCTGGGCCCAGCAGTTCGCGAACGCCGCCAACCCGCAGAAGCACCGCGAGACCACGGCCGAGGAGGTCTGGGCGGACACCGACGGCGCCGTCGACGTGTTCATCGCGGGCGTCGGCACGGGCGGCACCATCACGGGCGTCGGCCAGGTGCTCAAGCAGCGGAAGCCGGACGTGCGCATCGTCGCGGTCGAGCCGCTCGACTCGCCCATCCTCTCCGGCGGGAAGCCCGGCCCGCACAAGATCCAGGGCATCGGCGCGAACTTCGTGCCCGAGATCCTCGACACCGAGGTCTACGACGAGGTCGTCGACGTGTCGCTCGAGGACTCCATCCGCGTCGCGCGCGCGCTCGCGACCGACGAGGGCATCCTCTGCGGCATCTCGTCGGGATCCATCGTGTGGGCCGCCCTCGAGATCGCGAAGCGGCCCGAGAGCGCGGGCAAGACCATCGTCGCCATCGTGTGCGACTACGGCGAGCGGTACCTCTCGACGATGCTGTTCGACGACCTGCGCGACTAGGCGTGGGCATAGTCGCCCGCGTCGTCGAGGACCTCCGCTCCGCCCGCGCCCACGACCCGGCCGCGCGCGGGTACCTGGAGATGGTGCTCGGCTACCCGGGGCTGCACGCCGTGTGGCTGCACCGGATCTCGCACGCGCTCTGGCGACATCGGGTGCGGCTCGCCGCCCGGCTGCTCGCGCAGGTCGGGCGCTCGCTCACCGGGGTGGAGATCCACCCGGGTGCGCGGATCGGGCGGCGGCTCTTCATCGACCACGGCATGGGCGTGGTCATCGGCGCGACCGCGGAGATCGGCGACGACGTGCTGATGTACCACGGCGTCACGCTCGGCGGGAAGAGCCTCGTGCACGGCAAGCGGCACCCCACGGTCGGCGACGGCGTCACCATCGGCGCGGGGGCGAAGCTGCTCGGGCCCATCGCGATCGGAGCGGGCAGCGTCATCGGCGCCAACGCGGTGGTCGTGAAGGACGCGCCCGCGGGGTCCGTGCTCACGGGCATCCCCGCGGTGGAGACCGGGAAGCGGGCGGGCCGCGGGCCCGACGCGCACGTGGATCCGGCCTTCTTCGTCGACCCGGCGATCTACATCTGATGCCGGGCGATCCCGAGGTCCCCCAGCTCCCCGCCCGGCCCGACGCGGCCGAGCCGACGCCCACCGTCGAGCTGTCGACGCACGGGGTCGGTCCCTGGCCGGGCGGCCCCGAGGCCTGGCCCGACGAGCCGCACCTGGATCCGGAGCTGCTGGAGCGCGGCGACACCCGCAACGTCATCGACCGCTACCGGTACTGGTCCATGGACGCGATCGTCGCCGACCTCGACCAGCACCGGCACCCGTTCCACATCGCCATCGAGAACTGGCAGCACGACATGAACATCGGGTCGATCGTCCGGAGCGCCAACGCCTTCGCGGCCGACACGGTGCACATCGTCGGCCGCCGCCGGTGGAACAAGCGCGGCGCGATGGTCACCGACCGCTACCAGCACGTCGTGCACCACGCGACCATCGCCGATCTCGTCGCGTGGGCCGCGGCCGAGGGCCTGCCGATCATCGCCATCGACAACGTCGACGGATCCGTGCTGCTGGAGAGGACGCGCCTCCCCGAGCGCTGCGTGCTCGTCTTCGGCCAGGAGGGCCCGGGCCTCAGCGACGAGGCGGTGGCGGCGGCCGAGATGACCGTCGCGATCTCGCAGTTCGGCTCCACCCGCTCCATCAACGCGTCGGCGGCAGCCGCGGTCGTGATGCACGCGTGGATCACGCAGCACGTGGCGTTCGACTGACCGCAGAGCGGTCCTGCGACGATCGGCCGGTGATCCACGACCGCGGCCGGCTCCGCTCCGACGCGGAGGACCGCGAGCTCTACGCGCGCACGAAGCGGGAGCTCATGGAGCGGCGCTGGGACGACATGAACGCCTACGCGGACGCCGAGTCCGGCGTGATCGGGGCGATCCTCGCGCGGGCTCGGGTAGCGCGCGCCTCCTGAAGCGACAGGCGGATGCGAGGCTGGTCGCGACGCGCGGACCTGCCCGCGCGCGAGACGGGAGCCCCATGACCGCCGTGACCCTGATCCGCTCCGCCGCGCTCTCCGGCGTCGCCGAGTACGCCTACGCGGCCACCGCGCCGGCCGACGCGCGGCTGGTGTACCTGGCGGGATCGTGCCCGCTCGACGCGGACGGCCGGACGGTCGGGATCGGCGACCACGCTGCCCAGGCCGGGCGCTGCATCGAGAACCTGCGGGTCGCGCTGCAGGCGGCGGGCGCGACCTTCGCCGACCTCGTCAGCACGCGCGTCCTCGTCGCGTCGAGCCGGCAGGCGGACCTCGTGACCGCGTGGGAGGTCGTCCGCGACGCGCTCGCGCCGCACGACCCGCCGAGCACGCTGCTCGGGGTCACCGTGCTCGGCTACGACGACCAGCTCGTGGAGGTCGAGGCGGTCGCCGCCCTCGTCGACTGAGCCGGGGCCCGAGGGATCAGAGCGCGGAGGCGCGCCACGCGTCGACCGCGGCCAGCAGCTCGGCGCGGCGGCCGTCGGGGAGGAAGGACGCCTCGAACGAGTTGCGGGCGAGCAGCGCGAGCGCGTCGTCGTCGAAGGCGTGCGCGCGGCGGAGCTGACGGAGGTTCTCGCCGAGGTAGCCGCCGAAGTAGGCCGGGTCGTCGCTGTTGATGGTCACGAGGACGCCGCGCGCGAGCAGCTCCGGGAGCGCGTGCTCATCGAGGGACTCGTTCACGCCGAGGCGCACGTTCGAGAGCGGGCAGACCGTGAGCGGGATCCGCTCGGCGACCAGCCGGTCGACGAGCGCGGGATCCTCCAGGCAGCGCACCCCGTGATCCACCCGCTCCACGTGCAGGAGGTCGAGCGCCTCGTGGATGTAGGACGGCGGCCCCTCCTCGCCCGCGTGCGCGACCGCGTGCAGCCCGAGCTCGCGGGCGCGGGCGAACACGTCGACGAAGAGGGACGGCGGGTAGCCGACCTCCGCCGAGTCGAGGCCCACGGCGAGGATCTCGTGCGCGCGGCCCGCGACCGACTCCAGGGTCGCCATCGCCTCCTCCACCGGGCGGTCGCGCAGGAAGCTGAGGATCAGGCCGCCGGAGATGCCGTGGCGGACGCGCGCGTCGCGGAGGGCGTCGAGGAGGCCGTCGAGCACGTCGTCCACGGGCACGCCGCGGGTCGTGTGCGCCTGCGGGTCGAAGGACATCTCGACGTGCCGGATCCCGTCGGCCGCCGCCCGCTCGAGGTACGCGGCGGCGAGGTCGTGGAAGTCGCGGCGGGTGCGGAGGACCGCGGTGCACGCGTAGTAGAGGTCGAGGAACGACTGCAGGTCGGTGAAGGCGTAGCGCGAGCGGAGGTCCTCGATGCCCCCGTAGGGCAGCTCGACGCCGTTGCGCTCGGCCAGCTCGAAGACGAGCTCGGGCTCGAGCGTCCCCTCGACGTGCAGGTGCAGCTCGGCGGTGGGCGGGAGCGTGGAGATCATCCGTCCACGGTAACGGGCGGGGGCCGGGCCGCCGGCGGGTGCCGACGACCGCTCGTAGGCTCGCGGGATGGACGGGTTCGAGATCGAGGCGGGCGGCGAGCGGTTCCACGTCACCGAGCGGCGTGATCTGCACGGCTCGACGGTCCTCGACCTCACCTGGCTGGGCGCTCCCGGCGGTCGGGTCCTCGGCGTGACGATCGGCGGGGCGGTGCTGATGCGCGAGCAGCTGATCCGCGAGGCCGCCGCCTACGTCGCCTCCCACCGCGCGGGGCCCGCGCCGGACTGACCGGGGCGGGCGGACGGCCGGTCCGGGGACCTAGCCTGTCGGCTCGCCCGCCGGGCCGGAGGGGGCGTCCTCGCCGACGCCGCTGACGGGCTCGCCCTCCCAGGACTCGAGGACCCAGTCGGTGCCGGACCCCTCGAGCACCACGACGCCCGTGTTCTCCAGCGCGTGGTCGGCCACGAAGGCCGCGTCGAGCCCGCGCGCCCGCAGGCCCGTCCACGAGCGGATGGCGGCCCCGTGGCTGACGATCGCCACGGTGCCGTGCCCCGAGGCCTCGGCCTCCGCGACGACGGCGTCGAACCGCGCGGCGAACTCCCGGCCCGTCTCCCCGCCGGCCAGCGGCAGCGCGTCCTCGCCGCCCACCCAGCGGACCATCGTGCCCAGGTACTCCATGACGGCCGCGCGGTCGCCGCGCATCTCGAGGTCGGCGGCGGCGATCTCGCGGATGCCGTCGCGCTCGACCGGTGCGAGGCCGAGAGCCTCCGCGAGCGGCGCGGCCGTCTCGTGGGTGCGGACCATGGTCGAGACGTACAGGGCGCCGATCGCCTCGCCCCGGAGGGTCTCCGGCAGCAGGGCCGCCTGCTCGCGGCCGAGCGCGGTGAGCACGGGCCCGGGGATGCGGGTGTCGAGGACGCCCTCGACGTTGGAGGCGGTCTGGCCGTGTCGGATGAGGATCAGGCGCATGCCTCGACGGTACCGCGGGCGCGCGGACCGCGGCCGGCCGATCCGGTCGGACGTGCCGTCACGGCCGCTCGGGCACCAGCCACACGGCCGTGTCGGGCGGCAGCACCCCGTCGACGTCCCCCGTCGAGCTGATCGCGACCCGGAGCCCCGGCGGCAGGGGCACGGGATCCGTCCCGAAGGCGACCCAGCACTGCAGCTCGCCCCGACGGAACGCGAGCACGTCGGGCAGGGTCTCCAGCCAGACCAGCGGCTCCGTCGGCACGATCAGCGCACGGCGGGCGGCGAGCAGCCGACGGTAGTGCTGCAGCGTCGACGCCGGATCCGCCTCCTGGCGCTCGACCGTCAGCTCCGCCCACGCCTCCGGCTGCGGCAGCCACGGCTCGCCGCCGCCGTCCGGCGCCGTGCCCGAGAAGCCGTAGGGCGCGGAGTCGCCGGACCAGGGGATCGGCACCCGGGACCCGTCCCGACCGGGGTCGGTGCCGCCGGAGCGGAGGTGGATCGGATCCCGCCGCCGCGCATCCGGCAGGTCCTCGACCTCGTGCAGCCCCAGCTCCTCGCCGAAGTAGAGGTACGCGACGCCCGGCAGGGCCATCGTCAGCGTGACGGCGGCGCGGGCGCGGCGGCGGCCGAGCTCGAGGTCCACCGGGTCGACGCCGAAGCGCGCCCGCTGCTGCTCGTTCGACGCGCGGACCTCCGGCTGCTCCCGGCCGTACCGCGTCGCCTGGCGCACGACGTCGTGGTTGGTCAGCGCCCACGCGCTCGGCGCACCGGACAGCGCGGCCTTCGCCAGGCCGTCGTCGATCACCCGGCGCCAGGGATCCGCCCGGAAGGTCACGTGCAGCGGCTCGAACTCGAAGGCCGTGTGCAGCTCGTCGGGGCGCAGGTACAGCGGCAGCCGCTCGGGCCGCGCGACCCAGGCCTCGGCGACGAAGACGCGCGGCGGATCGTAGGAGTCGGCCACGCGGCGCCACTCCCGGTAGACGTCGTGCACCTCGTCCTGGTCCCAGCCGGGGTGCGCCTCGGTGCGCCGGTCGGCGCCGAGGCCGTCCGGCAGACCCTCGGCCTTGGCGAGGCCGTGCGCCACGTCGACGCGGAAGCCGTCGACGCCGCGGTCGAACCAGAACCGCAGGACGTCGACGAACTCGGCCCGCACCTCCGGGTTCGTCCAGTCGAGGTCGGGCTGCTCCGGCGCGAACATGTGCAGGTACCAGGCGCCGGGGCGGCCGTCCGCGTCGGTCGTGCGCGTCCAGGCCGGACCGCGGAAGCAGCTCTCCCAGTCGTTCGGCGGCAGCTCGCCGTCGGGGCCCTTCCCGTCGCGGAGGAGGTAGCGGGCGCGGGCTGCCTGATCCCCGGCGAGGGCCGCGCGGAACCAGGGGTGGGCGTCGGAGGTGTGGTTCGGGACGATGTCGAGGAGGACCCGCAGGCCGAGGTCGTGCGCCTCGACGATCAGGGCCTCCGCCTCGGCGAGCGTGCCGAACATCGGATCCACGTCGCGGTAGTCGGCCACGTCGTAGCCGACGTCGACCATCGGCGACGGGTACCAGGGGTTCACCCAGATCGCGTCGACCCCGAGCGCGGCGAGGTACGGCAGGCGCGCGCGGAGGCCCGCGAGGTCGCCGACGCCGTCGCCGTCCCCGTCGGCGAAGCTGCGCAGGAACACCTGGTAGATGGCGGCGGTGCGCCACCACGCCGCATCCGCGTGCCCGGGTGCGGAGCGGGGGGTGATGTCCACGGTGACCCTTCGGTGGTGCCGGCCGTCCCAGCCTAGGCGCGTGGTCGGCCCGTGGTCCGGGCCGTCGCGGGGATGCGGGAGGGCCCCGAGGATCGGGTGATCCGCGGGGCCCTCGCCGGTCGCGTCAGCGAGGTGCGGCTACGCGAACGTCTTCGCGTCGATGACGAAGCGGTAGCGCACGTCGGACTTGAGGACGCGCTCGTAGGCCTCGTTGATCTGGTCGGCCGAGATGAGCTCGGTCTCCGGGAGGATGTCGTGCTCGGCGCAGAAGTCGAGCATCTCCTGCGTCTCGGCGATGCCGCCGATCATGGATCCGGCCCAGCTGCGACGCGCGGGGATGAGCGCGAACGCGGGGATCTCGAGCGGCTCCGACGGGGCGCCGACGTTGACCAGCGTGCCGTCGATCGCGAGCAGGCCGATGTACTTCGACATGTCGAGCTTCGCGGAGACGGTGTTGATGATCAGGTCGAACGAGCTGGCGAGCTCCTCGAAGGTCGACTCGTCGCTGGTCGCGAAGTAGCGGTCGGCGCCGAGGCGGAGGCCGTCCTCCTTCTTGGAGAGCGTCTGCGACAGCACGGTGACGTCGGCGCCCATGGCGTGGGCGATCTTCACGGCCATGTGGCCGAGGCCGCCCATGCCGACGACGGCGACCTTGGTGCCGGGACCCGCGTTCCAGTGGCGCAGCGGCGAGTAGGTGGTGATGCCGGCGCAGAGCAGCGGCGCGACCTTCTCGACGTCGAGGGACTCGGGGACGCGGAGCACGAAGTCCTCGTCGACCACGACGGCCTCGGAGTAGCCGCCCTGCGTGATGGTGCCGTCGGCCGGGTCGGTGCCGCCGTAGGTCTGGATGTTGCCCTTCAGGCAGTACTGCTCCTGGCCGGCCGTGCACTGCGCGCACTCCCCGCAGGAGTTGACCATGCAGCCGACGCCGACGAGGTCGCCGACCTGGTGCTTGGACACCTCGGAGCCGACCTCGGTGACGCGGCCGACGATCTCGTGGCCGACGACCTGCGGGTACGCGATGGGTCCCCACTCGCCGCGGACGGTGTGGATGTCGGAGTGGCAGACGCCCCGAGTAGGCGATGTCGATGGAGACGTCCTTCGGGCCGACGTCGCGGCGCTCGATGGTGGTCTTGGTGATGGGATCGGTGGCGGACGTGGCCGCGTAGGCGTTGACGGTGCGCATGGTTCTCCTTGAGCTGTCCGGTGGGGGAGGGGAGGGATCGGGTCGATCCGGCCGCGCCCTCTTCGGATGCGGTACCCCTCGACGCTACGCCCGCCGGGAAGCCCTCCTCGACCGGCGCGGGCGGGGCGGTGCCCGGCGGATAGCGTGGGGGGATGCCCGACCCCACCGTCCCCGGCCCGGTCCCGACGCGATCCGGCCCGGTGACGGGGATCCGCGACGGCGACGTCGAGCGGTACCTGGGCATCCGCTACGCGACCGCCGCCCGGGGCGAGCCTCCGGTCGCGGCCGAGCCCGTGCGCGGATCCGACGGCGAGGCCGTCGTGGTCTCGGCCGTGCGTCCCGCGCCGGCGTGCCCGCAGCCGTCGTCGCGGATCCTCGACACCCTGATGCGCGGCGCCCTCGACGGCGTCGAGCGGTCGGAGGACTGCCAGCGCCTCTCGATCACGCGCCCGGCCGACATGGCACCCGGCGAGACGCTGCCCGTCATCGTCTGGTTCCACGGCGGCGGGTACACGACGGGCGCGGGCGACCTCGCCATCCACGACCCGCGCGACCTCGTCGTCGAGCAGCGGGTGATCGTGGTCGCGGTCACCGCGCGGCTCGGGCTCCTCGGCTTCGGCGGAGGCGGCGGCGGGCGACGGCCGCACGACGGGCCGCCCGCGAACCTCGGGCTGCTCGACCAGGTGGAGGCGCTGCGCTGGATCCGCGACTCCGTCGCCGCGTTCGGCGGCCGCCCCGACGAGGTCACCTCGATGGGCCAGTCGGCGGGCGGCGACGCGATCCTGCACCTCATGATCAGCGACGGCGCCCGGGGCCTCTTCCGCCGGGCGATCGTGCAGAGCCCGCCCATCGGGATCACGGGCGGGCGGGAGCGCATGTTCCGGGCGATGGCGCGCGCGACCCGGTCGCTGGCCCCCGACGCGCCGCTCGACGAGGTGATGCGGCGGCAGGCGCGGGCCGAGCGCGCGTCGTGGGCGTCGGGGATCCGCGCGGGCCTGCCGTGGGGACCGCGCTACGGCCACGCGCCGCTGCCCGCCGAGGCCGCCCGGGACGCCGCCTGGCGCGCGGTCGCCCCCGAGGTGGACCTCCTCATCGGCACGACCCGCGACGAGACCGCGATGTACCTGCCCGCGCTGCCGGTGGTCGCGCCGCTGCTCCGGGTGCCGGTCGTCGGACCGGCGCTCCGGCGCGCGCTCATGCGCGCCGTCGTCCGGCCCACCACCCGCCTCGTCTACGCGCGGCCCGTCCGGGCGTTCGCCGCTCGGCACCGCGCGGCGGGCGGCCGGGCCGTGCGCTACGTCCTCCGGGCGGCGCCCGCGTCGAGTCCCATCGGCGCGGGGCACACCGCGGACGTGCCGCTGATCCTCGGCACGCGCGCCGCGTGGACGGCCGTGGACCTCGTCGGCCCGGCGGCGTGGCCGGAGGTGGCGGAGCGCGGACGCGCCGTGCGGCGGGTGTGGGCCGACTTCGCCCGTACGGGGACGGTGGCGGCGGACGCCGACGCGCGCGCCTGCGGCATGCGCTTCGACCGGGGCTGATCCGCGGCACCGCGCCTGTCAAGGGGTAGGCGCTCCGCCTCGTGAGGAGTGTGCTGGAGGCACCGGACGAGGGGAGCGACATGCGAGCGATGGTCTACCGAGGGCCCTACAGGATCCGTGTGGAGGAGAAGGACATCCCCCGCATCGAGCACCCGAACGACGCGATCATCCGCGTCACCCGGGCGGCGATCTGCGGATCCGACCTGCACCTGTACCACGGCCTCCTGCCGGACACGCGGGTCGGCACCACGTTCGGCCACGAGTTCATCGGCGTCGTGCACGAGGTCGGCTCGTCGGTCGAGAACCTGTCCGTGGGCGACCGCGTGATGGTGCCGTTCAACATCTACTGCGGGTCCTGCTTCTTCTGCGCCCGCGGCCTCTACTCGAACTGCCACAACGTGAACCCGAACGCCACGGCGGTCGGCGGCATCTACGGCTACTCGCACACCACGGGCGGCTACGACGGCGGCCAGGCCGAGTACGTGCGCGTGCCGTTCGCGGACGTCGGGCCCATGGTGATCCCCGAGGACATCCACGACGAGGACGCGCTCCTCATGACGGACGCGCTCTCCACGGGCTACTTCGGCGCGCAGCTCGGAGACATCGTCGAGGGCGACACCGTGGCCGTGCTCGGTGCGGGACCCGTCGGCCTGTACGCCGCGCGCTCGGCGTGGTTCATGGGCGCCGGCCGCGTGATCGTCGTCGACCAGCTCGACTACCGCCTCCGCATGGCCGAGTCGTTCGCGCACGCGGAGACGCTCGACTTCTCCGCCGTGAAGGACACCGTGCTGGAGCTCAAGCACCGCACCGGCGGTCTCGGCGCGGACGTGGTCATCGACGCGGTGGGCGCGGAGGCCGACGGGCACGCGCTGCACCAGATCACGGGCACCAAGATCAAGCTGCAGGGCGGATCGCCCGTCGCGCTGAACTGGGCCATCGACGGCGTGCGCAAGGGCGGCACCGTGAGCGTCATGGGCGCCTACGGGCCCGTGCCCGCTGCGATCAAGTTCGGCGACGCCGTGAACAAGGGCATCACGATGCGCATGAACCAGGCGCCGGTGAAGCGGCAGTGGCCGCGGCTCATGGAGCACATCCGGGCGGGGCACTTCGCGCCGCGGGACATCATCACGCATCGGATCCCGCTCGAGCACATCGCGGAGGGGTACCACACGTTCTCCGCGAAGCTCGACGACTGCGTCAAGACCGTCATCACGTTCGACGAGGACTAGGAGCCGACCATGCCGTACCGCGCGAGCGACCACCACCGCCCCATCGACGCCGACGCCCTCCGGGCCCGCATCCCGGGCTGGGGCGCCGACCTCGACCACGCCGACCGCCCCGCGTTCCCGCGCGAGCGCACCGACCTCGTGTCCGGCGCGCACTGGGACATGCCGGAGCGCCAGGAGGAGCTCTCTCCCCGCGAGCGCTCCATCGAGCACACCGAGCTGCCGCCCGTGTTCGGCACCGTCGCGCCGCTGCACGGCGTCTCGGGTGCGATCAAGCGCTACGCCTACGCCACCTTCAGCGAGGGCCGCTCCGTGCACTGGCTGCTGCTGATGCTCGGGGACCGGGTCGACGCGGCGGGCGCGCACCTCGGATCCCTCGTGAGCGGCAAGCCGGACGACCCGTTCACCGAGACCGGCGTGCTGAGCGAGCCGCGCCACCACCCCATCTCGTCGCGGTTCGGGCGCGGGCGCACCGACATGAAGCACATGTGGCTCGATCCGCTGATCGTCGGCGCCTGGCCCATCGCCGCCGTGACGCTGCTGTTCGTGGTGCGGCGGAAGCGTCGCTGACCCCGGTCGGCGGAGCCGGCCCGGTCAGTCGAGCTGGACGCGACGCGGCCCCGCGCCGCGGTCGCCCAGCGCGTCGTCCGGGTTGAGCAGGCCGCATGCCTTCATCGAGAGGCAGCCGCAGCCGATGCACCCCGTGAGCTCGCGCTCCAGCCGCTCGATGCCCTGGCGCCGCTCCTCGAGCAGGCGCTTCCAGCGGCGGGACGCGCGCTGCCAGTCGGCGTGGCTCGGCGGGCGGTCGAGCGGCACGTCGTCGAAGGTGGCCTGGACGTCGGCGAGCGGGATCCCGAGGCGCTTGGCCACCGTGATCAGCGACACCCGCCGCAGCATGTGCCGCGCGTACCGGCGCTGGTTGCCGGCGGTGCGCTCGGCGGCGATGAGCCCGAGCTCCTCGTAGAAGCGGAGCGCGGACGCGGCGACGCCCGTGCGCGTGGTCATCTCGCCCACCGTGAGCAGCTCCCCGGGCGCGTGCCGCGGCCCAGCCTGCGCATCCGCCACGACGTCTCCCCTCGATTGACCTCAAGGGTACGTGAGGTTCTAACTTGGAGACCATGCCCATCACCACCCCCGCCGCCGCGTCGGCCCCCACCCGTGAGGACGCCCTGTGACCTACGTGATCGCCCTCCCGTGCGTCGACGTGAAGGACCGCGCCTGCATCGACGAGTGCCCGGTGGACTGCATCTACGAGGGCGAGCGCTCCCTCTACATCCACCCCGACGAGTGCGTCGACTGCGGCGCCTGCGAGCCCGTGTGCCCCGTCGAGGCCATCTACTACGAGGACGACCTGCCCGAGAAGTGGTCGGACTACTACACCGCGAACGTCGAGTTCTTCGCCGACCTCGGGTCGCCCGGCGGCGCGACGAAGGTGGGCGTCATCGCCAAGGACCACCCGGTGATCGCCGTGCTCCCGCCCCAGGGCCCCGCCGCGTGAGCGCCGACCCGGACCTCTTCAAGGCCGCGTTCCGCGGGCACCCGGCAGGCGTCGCGCTCATCACCGCGCGCACCGCGGAGGGGCCGTCGGGGCTCACCGCCTCCAGCGTCGCCTCGCTCTCGGTGGACCCTCCCGCGCTCTCGTTCTCGGTGACGCGCGCGACGGGATCCGCCGGCGCGATCCTCGAGGCCGACACCTACCTCGTGCACCTGCTCGCCGGTCGCCACGCGGCGCTCGCGCGGGCGTTCGCCGTCTCAGGGTCGCCGCGCTTCACCGCGGAGCAGGGCTTCCAGGAGCTGCCGACCGGCGAGCCGCTGCTCGCGGACGCGCGTGCCGCCCTCCGCTGCCGCACGATCCAGACCGTGCCGGTCGGCGGATCGGTGCTCGTCGTCGCCGAGGTCCTCGACGTGATCCTCGGCGAGCAGGCCCCGCCGCTCGTCTACCGCGACCGACGCTTCCACCTGCTCGAGGACGACCACCCGGAGCTGTAGCCGCGGTCCCGCGAGACGTCTCACGGGCCGGTCCAGGCCGTCCCGCGGCTCTCGGTCCGAGGATGGTCGTCGGCGGATCACACAGCGAGAGGCCTTCGAGCAGCCGATCGAAGCGTGCCGATCAGCGCATCGCCGGCGGGACCTCGGGGCACCGGGATTGCAGGATCGGTTCCAGCTGCGCGGGTAGGGGGCTCCAGTACTCGCCGGACCGGACTCCGGCCACGAAGGCAGCCGTGTCGGGTACCTCTCCCTCGTACGGCTCGCCTTCGGAGGCGTAGCAGGGGATGAGGTAGCTGACGTAGTAGTCGTGGACGTACGCGAGCATCGCGTCGGAGGCCGGGGGCTCCGGTCGCGTGGGGAAGCGGACGGTGCACGCATACGCCGCGACGGGATCGCCGCCCGTGTAGGAGAAGCCGTCGCGGGAGCTGGTCGCCGCGATCCCCGCTTCGGCCAGGCATGCGACCTGCTGCTCTCCCCACTCGTCCGCTGACACGATGCGCTCCACGGACACGTCCGGCCGCACGGCGCCCGGCACGGTCGACTTCGCCATCTCCCAGTTGGCAGCGGCGGATGCCTCCAGCGCCTTCGCCGTCTCCTCTGCGGCCAGCGGCTCGTCGACCGGGGGAAGCGCCGTGAACGGAGGTGGCGGGTCCGCCGGCACCTCGGGGCTGCTCGTGGATGCTGCTCGTGGAGAGGCGGTGGGGGCCTGCAGCCGCCAGCTGTCGTCCTGCATGAGGACCCCGGTCGAGGAGAGCGCGCCGAGCGCGCCGACGGCCAGCATCCCGGCCGCCACTGCGGCGAGCGGGACGGGTCGGAGCAGCCGGCGGTACCACGGCACGAGCGCCGCCCCGGAGCGCTCCGGACGCGAGGTCGGTCCAGGAGAGGCGGGAGGCGCCGACCGGTGCCCCTCCGCCTCGACGGTGTCGACCTCGTCCGGTGGGGCGGATGCGGATGCGGATGCGGCAGCGGCGCGCAGGTGCGAGCGCTCGAGGGCGAGCAGCGCCTGGCCTTCCCGCCGGAGGCGGGCCTCCTCCGTGAGCAAGCGGACCATCGGCGCCGGGAGGCGGCCCGGCTCGCCACCGGCAGCGAGCTGCAGCTCCTGCGGCACGTCGACCAGCACGGCCTCATCACCGTCACGGCTGAAGGCAGCGCGGCGGAGCTCGTCGAGACGGGCTGCAGCAGCGGGGTCATCGCGGAGACGACGACGCAGGGCGTCCTCAGATCGCCCCTCGTCCATCGCGTCCATGTGGCCGGCCTTCCCCTCGCCGTGCGCAGCCCGATCCCTGAATCATGCATGCAGAGTGCGGCGTAGGGGAAGCGCGGATCATCGTGCTCCGAGACACGTCGTCCCTCCCGGGGGGGGGGAATGCGTCCGGAGCTCCGAGCAGGTGCTCGACCAGGTGCGTGTCGAAGCGGCGTGCGGCGGGCAGGGCCCTGGGTGGTCGGCGCCAGGCCTTCACCGACAGCCGGGTCACGAACGACGCCCGGCTCCTCGTTGCCGGAGAGCCGGGCGCGCAGGCCGCGCGCGACATGGTCGTATCGAGGGCGACCCTTCATCGCTGAGCTCGAGACATGAATGGAGCTCAAGCGACGGCCGCGAACAGCAGCTGAAAGGCCACAGAGGGTGTCTCGTCCGGCCCCCCTCACCGGTCACTTCACCGGACTGGTCAATTGAGACACACGGCCACGGAGGGCGAGAGGCGGGCCGGCAGCCGTCGCGACGTCCGGTGAGCGGTCCCCCACCGGACACGCACGTGCACCTGAGGCGTACGGGATGACCTCTCGTTTCCCTAGCGCGCGGGCCGGCCGCGCTTCCCGCGGAGGCACGGGGCGCCGCGGGAAGAGCGGCTGCGGGCCAGCCTCGGGGATCAGCCGATCTCGGCGGCGCGCTGGTCCGCCGCGATCACGTCGACCGCGTCGGTGGACACCGTCGTGGTCCCCGTGGACGTGTCGATCTCGAGCGTCGCCGCGCCGTACTCGTCGGCGTCGTCCCCCGCGAGCCAGACGGCGCCCCAGACGCCGTCGGCCAGGTCCGCCTCGGTCGTGACGCCGGAAGCGCTGATCACGCGGACAGCCGTGATGTCGGCACCGGCCTGACCGCTGAGCTGGGCGTAGTCCTCGCCGGAGTCGCGATCCCCGAAACCGGCCACGTAGCCGAAGGACACGATGCCGTCGGCGGCCAGTCCGGCGCGCAGGCTCGTGCTCCCGGTGGAGATGATGACGCCGTCCTTCTGGAAGGACTCCTCCAGGGCGCCTCCCTGGATCGTCCACGTGCCCTGGTACCCGGCTGCGTCCTGGGTGATGAGCGGCGCATCGACAGCGGTGGGCTTATCGTCGACGGTGGAGGCGGCGGCGGACGTCATGGGCGCCAGCCCTGCTGCGAGGGCGAGGGCGGAGCCGATGACGGCGGTGCGGATGTTCTTCACGATGTGCTCCTCGGATCGGCGCGGCGCCCGGCGGGCGACACTGGGTCAGGAGCGCTTGTCCTGGACATGAGCCCAGCCTCTTTGAGCGTCGAGGCGGCGACATCGCCCGCAGGTCGTGGCCACGTGCATTCGCAGGACCATCTGACGTCGGCCTCTGTGATGAGCAGCCCGGCGCAGGAGCGTCAGTGCTCAAGGATGTGGGTCGATGAGGATTGAGCCGTGCTCGAGGCGGGCTGCCCCCAGCGCTGACTCGCCCGCTCACGGATCTTTCACCGGACTACCTCAGCGGTAAGCGGACCGCGTGACCAGCGTCGCTCGATGTTGCAGTGCCCGCCTCCCTTCGAGTCGTGGTCCCGGCCGCCACGCCGGTCTCGTGGCGTGTCAGGAGGGAGTCGCGACCTCTCGCCGTGCAAGCCGCCTTTCGCGAACAGGTGTGCGAAAAAGAGTAGAATCGCCTTATGCAAAGCAGTACGCAGCCGCGAGCCGCCGATCCCCGCCCGGCTCGCACCCGAGCTGCGATCTACGCGGCGGTCGCGGACCTGACAGGTGAACCGGGCCAGGAGGTCTCGGTCAACGCGATCCTCCGCGCCTCTGGCGTGAGTCGCAGCGGCTTCTACGCCCACTTCTCTGGTCTCGATGACCTTCTCGTCGCGATGCTCTCGGACACCTACCACGGCATTGCTGCGACGTACTCGACCACCGACCCGGCTCACCCCGCGCAGGTAGCACGTCACGCGCAGGAGCAGCTCGTCGCCTTCATCAGTGCCCGACGCGCTTTCATCCGCTCCTCACTGGATTGGCCGGTCAGCTCGCGCGCGCACGAGACGGTCACCCAGGCCTACGCCGACGGCATCCATGACGCGATCGAGGCCCGACGTGATGCCGTGCCAGCAGGAGCGAGCATCGACGACCTCGCCACGTTCATCGCCGGAGGTGCCGTCGCGATCCTGACGAAGTGGATCCGCGAGGGGGACGACACCGTCCCGCAGGGCGTCATCGTCGACCGGCTCCTCTCCGTCATGCCGGCATGGCTCATCGGCTCGGACTGAGCTCCATCATCGACTTCCCCACCCACTTCCACTTCTCCTACTGAAAGGTCCCCACATGTCTCTTCTCCTCGTCGTCGGGTACGATCCCGGCGTCTCCCACGCCACCGCAGAGCGGTTCGCGCGGGAGGGCTACGCACTCGCCCTCATCGGGCGGACCCGCGACCGCGTCGAGGCCGGTGCCTCCCGACTCCAGGAGCTCGGAGTGGACGCTCGCGCCTACGTCGCGGACGCCGGCGATCAGGCACAGATCACGGAGACGATCGGTGCGGTCCGCGAAGCACAGGGACCGATCGGCGCCGTCCTCTGGACCGCACCTCGCGCGGCGGGCGTCACCAACGTCCTCGCCACCCGACCCGACGAGATCAGCCGCGTCTTCGCGGTCGGCATCGACGGTCTCCTCGCCACGGTCCAGACCACGCTCGACGACCTCAAGGCCCACCCCGGCGCAGCGGTCCTCGTCGCGAACGGCGGACTGGGCGACCAGACCACCGCGGCCGAGCAGGCGGCCGCCACGTACGACATCGACGGCACCTCTCTCGAGGCGGCCGCCAAGTCCAAGCTCGTCGGCATCCTCGCCGAACGGCTGCGACCCGACGGTGTCTATGTCGGTGAGGTCATCATCGGCAGCGCTGTCCGCACCCCAGCCAGCGCCCCCGGGACCGGAATCGACCCGCACGCCATCGCCGACCGGTTCTGGACGATGGCCACCGACCGCGACACCGTCCGGACGCGCGTCGAATAGGCGGCTGCGCTCGTGGCACATTGGCGTCCGGTAGGGGATCCCCTACCGGACGCGCTCCAGCGTGAGGTGCTGCGCCGGTGCACTCTCGAACTGGAGGGTGACGCTGATCGCATCCGCGGTGCGGAGTCGAGGGGGCAGGTCGAGGGCGTAGCTCTTGGGTCCGAGGTCCGTGGTGCATGCCTCGCCTCCGGTGGCGGTCATCTCGATCTCGAGTGCGCCAACGTCCGCGTGCAGCGAAGTCGGTGCATAGGGGCACGACGAGGAGCCGTAGGTCGTCACGTAGAACTGCACGCCCGGCTCGACCCATCCCAGTGTCGGCGTCGTGTCATGGGTGCCGTCCAGGCCGAGGGTCCCGGGACCGGCGTTCGTGTAGACCTCGCCGATCACGGCGGGGCGGGCGCCGGTGCAGGACGCGAGCAGCGCCGCGCACGCCACCAGCGCCGTGATCGTGGCCAGGAAGCGGTGGGGCCGAGCTCGCACCCGCACGGGGAGATGCGCAGCGGGGCGATGGCTCCTCGCGGTCTCCCTGCGGGTCGGCATGCGATCAGTGTGACGCCTGCCTAGCCTGCATTGAAGCAGCGGGCGCGATCTCGGAGACTTGCATGCGCGCATCCGATGCCGATCCAGGAGCCGGCGACCTCTCGCGAGTCGTGGGAGCGTCCGGGGGCGGATCCCGTGATGAGACCCGCCCCCGGCTGCCGCGGGCCCGTCACTGCCATCCCTGTCGCGCTCGGTAGTGACGGGCCTCGGTGTCACTTCGCGTCGGCTCGACCGATGTCGCCGCCGCCGTCGTGGAAAGCGGCCCGAGCGGCAGCCCAGGCGGCCTCGTCGATGTGGAGAGCGGTCCGGAGGTAGGCGGTGCTCAGGCGCTGGATGACGGCGACGCGTTCGGGGTCCTCGTCCGTGGTCTCGGCGACCTCGTAGCCGACGATCCCGCCGAGGGCGTGCTCGGCGTCGTAGAGGGTGACGAGGTCGGTGGCGCCGGGGCTGTGCGTGTAGGCGTCGGTGAACCAGTCGGGGCCGCGGCTGGACATCTTGGACTGGTCGTGGTCGCCGGCGATGACGAGGGTCGGCGTCGTCAGCTCTGCGAAGGAGGGTCGCATGAACGGGAAGTTGGCCTGTGCGAACGGGTGGAGGTCGTCACCGCCGAGGCCGGTCGCGGCGAACAGGATGCCCGCGGTGACGCGACCGTCGGACATGTCCTCCCCGACGTGGCCGTCCTCGTCGAGGATCCGTGCGCCCAGGAGCGCCTGCGCGGTCTGCCCGCCCCAGGAGTGACCGGTCGCAGCGATGCGGCTGCGGTCGACCCGACCTGTGAGACCCGGCACGGCGGCTTCGATGGTGTCGAGCTGGTCGAGGATGCGGGTGAGGTCCGTGATCCGCTCGGTCCAGATGGTCGGGAACACGGGGTGGTCGTCGAACCCGAAGCCGTTGCGGCGGGAGTCGAGGTGGGTGGGCTGGATCACGACGAAGCCGCGGGAGGCCCAGAACGCGGTGAGCGGGGCGTAGCCGTCGAGGTTCCACCCGTTGCCGTGCGAGAAGACGATGACGGGCAGGTCCGAGCCCGTGGCCGGTGCGGAGACCCGCACCTCGAGCGGCACCGGCCGGCCGGGGGCGGAGAGGATGACAGGGGCGACGGACACCACGGGTGTTCCTGCGCCGACGATGCCGTCCAATGCGTCGATGGTCGATGAGGTCATGAGCCATGCCTTCCGATAGGGATGCGCTCTGCGATACTGATTATCGGAGCGCCGCTCCGCAACATTACGGAGCAGTGCTCCGTAATGCAAGCGCTACCCGCGCACGAGGAGGATCCATGGCCGAGACGCAGGGGGAGCGGGTGTCTCCCGCGCGGGCCGGGCGACCTCGACGGAGCCAGCAGGCGCTGCTGGATGCGGCCGCGGCGGTGTTCGTGCGCTCCGGTGTGGATGCCCCCGTCCGGGAGATCGCGGCTGAGGCCGAAGTGGGGATGGGCACGATCTACCGTCACTTCCCGACGCGAGCGGAGTTGGTCGTGGCGGTGTATCGCCATCAGGTGGAGGCCTGTGCGGAGGCAGGCCCTCGGTTCATGGAGGAGAGCGCGACCGCGGAGGCGGCGCTGCGCACGTGGATGTCCCTGTTCGTCGACTTCCTGGTGACGAAGCACGGCCTCGCTGCCGCGCTGCACGGTGACAGCGCTGGGTCCGATGCGCTCCACGCGTACTTCGTCGACCGGCTCGTGCCCGTGTGCGGTGCGCTCCTCGACGCTGCTCGGGCAGAAGTCGGATCCGCCGGAGATGAGCGGGGCGTCGACGGGTACAGCCTCTTGAAGGGCGTCGGCAACCTCTGCATCGGAGCCGCCGGCGACGCCCGGTACGACGCCGACGAACTCGTGCAGACCCTGGTGTCCGGGGCGCTTGTCCGCATATGTCACTGAGGTCGCCGCCAGCCGGGGCCCTTCGGGCGTGGAACGCTCCCACGGCCCCTTCCGGTCGCGACGGCGCGAGCGCTGGTCGGGTGTCCGGATGGGGAGCCCCTACCGGACACGCGGAGCCCGCATCGATGCGCCCGAGGTCGCGCAACCAGCTGAGCTGGCAGTGTCGGTCGGTCGAGCCCACGTCGTCGTGCTGTGCCAGCTCTCGAGCCACGGCAGGATCTCGCGGAGGTCGGTCGCGTCGATCGAGTGGGTGGCTGCGGCTCGGGCGGCGGCGCCGGCGTTCAGCGAGAGCGATGCGGTCACGGCCTCGAAGAGCGGGATGTCGGATCTACTGTCTCCGACGGCGGCGCATCGGCTGATCGGTCCTCTGCGGCGTCGGGCTCCGACCGATCGCCGAGGTGGGCGGCCAGGTAGCTGCTGCGGGAACCTGCCGGCACCAGCGTGCCGTCGATGTCGACGATGTCGACGAACACGATGCCGGCGGCGGAGGTCACGGCTGGAGCGTGGTCGCGTGTCCGGGTAGTAATCCTCCGTGGAGGCACTGCACGAAGTCCTGCGGTTGGCAAGGGGGCGCGCCTGTCGGGGGCGCGACCTATCGTTGGCAGTGCCTCATGGCTTTCATATCCCCTCCAGCACTCCGGATGTCGACGTGGATCCCACCACGCACGACCGATCCGGAAGACCTCTCATGAAGATCACCAGGCTGCAGATCGACAGCCAGACGTTCTACCTCGATGACGCGCAGGACGTGGACGCGTTGCAGGCGGAGATCGTCGAGGCTGCGGCGAGGAGCGCGTCGTTCGTGCACTTCGACACGATCGGGCACGGCCGTGTGTCGGTGCTGGTCACGCAGCGTCTGGGTGTGCGGTTCGAGATCCAGGACCGTACCGAGGAGGAGCTCGCGGAGTGGGAAGCGCACCCCCCGGTCATCGACTACCCCCTGCTCGAGCTGTGACGACGTCTTGAGGTGGCGGGCTCCGCTAACCGACGCGCGGCAGGGGAGTCAAGGCCGTAGGCGACGCGCGAGGTGCCTCGTACGGTCTGGGCATGAAGCATGTGACGTACGCGGAGAAGACGCTGTTGGTCGGTGACGAGATGGCGGATGTGCTGCTCGAGTACGCCGCGCAGCTCTCATCCGACGGGGATGGGGAGGCGTTGGACGTACGGGCGATCAGCGGTGACGGTGATGAGGTGGTGGCGACGTTCCTCCTGGGTGGCGGTGTGCCGTTGATGGCGGAGACGACCACCTCGACTCTGCCGGAGCCGGACAACGCGGAGCTCGTCGAACGCGTGCGCGCAGACATCGCGCGCCGGCAACGACCAGCCGACATCCAGCCGGAAGATGCACCCAGGCACTCGTGTGATGACGTCGCCGAGTGGGACCTGCACGCCTGACGAGCCGGATCGGCCATCACGCATGCCGGCGCTGCGGCCCGGAAGCGCTGCGTGCTAGCCGGTCTCGAGGTCTGAGGTCCGTCGCTCGGGCTCGCGGGTGAGGTGCAGGCCGGCCGTGCTGTTGGCGGCCAGCATGAGCGACGTCAACCACGCCTCGTTGATCGCCGGGGGACGACTGCCGGCGAAGACGAACTCGAGCGGGACCTCCGGTGCGATCCAGAGTGTCCGGCGTCCGTCGCCTTCGGTGGGCGGGTTCCTCCACGAGAACGTGAAGCTCTCGTGGCGGCGGAGCTTGCTGGTGATGACGACCTGGAGGTGCGCGAGGGCGCGGTCCTCCAGCTCCATGCGGGTGCTGGAGTCGTAGATGAGGTGGCCCACGGGCGGCTCCTTGTCGGTCTCGGCCCCGTGGGCGTGATCCACGAGTCGGCACCTCGCGCGATCTCCGACGAGTCGTCGTGACGCGTCACAGACGGGTGCGGGATCCGATGACGGATGCGAGATCAGGTGATGGAGGGCGTGACGCGAGCCTAGGGACGCCGACGAAGATGGTTCGCACCCCTTGACTTCGACCGCTGGCCGTCGCCGGTGCGAACGGAACGCGGGTGGCGCGTCGGCTGTGCCGGAGAGGTCCTGCTCCGTGAGAGCGGGGCGCGATCCTCGGCGCCTCCCGGTTCACGCGGTCCGCGGCTGCACGACCCGTGAGACGACGTCGTGGATGCGCTGGTCGGTGCTGCGGGCTTGCTGCCGCAGGACGGCGAAGGCGGCGTCGACGGAGATACCCATTCGGTGGGTGGAGGCGACGACGTGGAGCTCACCGTCCCTGTCGGCGAGGACCATGCCGCCCGCGGTCGCGGAGGTGAGGGCGGTGCCGGCGGGGACGAGCCCGTCGAGGACCTCGACCACGTCGGAGGCGGCGAGGCTGCTGAACATGGTGCTGAGATGAGGGTCGTGCGGTTTCACCACTCGAGCGCGATCGCGTCCGCCGCGAGCGACCGGTGGAAGGGTCATTACGGGGCCTTGAAAGGGCAGCCGTGACCCTGGTCGTATCTCGTGTGCGCTCTTATGGTTTATCGGTTCGACGGTGTGGTCGAGCAGAGGAGACGCATCCGGACCAGGGCTTACCCGGGCCGTGGTCGCGGTGGCGTCGCGATCTGCTTCCGGGACACCCCGAGGGTTCCGGGAAGCGCACGTGCCTGATGCAGTCGGCCCAGACCCCGCCGATGGCGGGCTCGTCATCCCCGAGACGAGCCCGCCGGCCCCTCCTCCTCATCCTCCCCGACGCCCGCAGCACGATGACGGCTGGTGTCGTGCCCTCTCGGCACGATCAGCGGACACGCCTCAGCACCGGGTAGTCGGTCAGGGCCTACTCGCCGACCTGCCCGTCGGCGGCCTCGCGGAGGAGATCGGCGTGGCCGTTGTGGCGGGAGTACTCCTCGATCAGGTGCGTGAGGATCCACCGCAGGCTGGGTGAGCGTCCATCGCGCCACACCCTGACCGCCTTCTGGCCCATCCCACCCGTCTCGTAGGCGGTGCGGGCGACGGACCGCGCTCGCATCACGGCGCCCTCCCAGAGGGCGTACAGCTCAGCCGGGTCCTGCCCGATCGCGGAGTCCCACTCCCAATCGGGAGTGGCTGCCCAGTCCACCGATGCCCACGGTTCCCGACGGGGCTCACCGAGCAGGCAGCCGCCGAACCAGTCGTCCTCGACGTACGCGAGGTGCTTCATCAGTCCGGCGAGGGTCATGGTCGACGGTGGAAGCGGCCGGCACAGCTGGTCCGTTTCGAGGCCTGCGATCTTCCA
Source organism: Clavibacter sp. B3I6 (assembly GCF_030816895.1). Taxonomy (NCBI): domain Bacteria; kingdom Bacillati; phylum Actinomycetota; class Actinomycetes; order Micrococcales; family Microbacteriaceae; genus Clavibacter; species Clavibacter sp. B3I6. Next base: position 1,597,797 of record NZ_JAUSYL010000001.1, on the reverse strand, counting down.
GGCGAACGTGGCTCGCTGGTAGTCGAGGAAGCCGGTCACGGTGGCCCACTCGTCGCCGGCGACGTCCGGTTCGATCCTGCCGTGCTCGTCGATGCTTCGAGGCCTGCGAAGTCGCCGAAGACGGCGACCTCTCCTGGGACGGCGACACCATCAACCTGCCGACGATCAGCACCGCCACGCAGCGAGTCTGAGCTCAGCGCAGCTGTCCGGGAGGGGATGGCTGCCCGGACGGATGCGGCAGCGGGCAGAGAGCCATCGCCACGCACCTGGAGCGCGGGAGCGGCTCAGAACCTGGTCGACGCCGGGAACGAGAGCTGCACCGTGACTCCATCGACCGCGCCGGTCCACATCATGTCCGGTCCCGCTCGGCGGATCGGCTCATCGCCGTACTCGAACTCGTCCGCGAGACCGAGGTCCACGAGCCACGCCTCCACGATGTCCCAGCGCAGATCGACCGAGTACGCATCGGCATGGCCGAAGAAGTGGATGCCCTCATCGATCGACCCCAGCCGCCACGCCAACGGCGACAACCCGCGCCGCGCACCCGCGATGTTGAAGTTGTGCGTGATCGCCGCATCGACGGCCACGCGGTTGATGAGGTGCTCGAACACCGGGAGGTGGATCGTACGGGACATGAGCTGCGCCCTTCGGGTCATGAAATGCCAGAGCCACCGTGACGCGCATGGGTGGTCGAGAGGAAGTCATGATCGCGGGTCTTCGAACGTGATCGTGCAGGTACCCGGGGTCTGGGAGCGTGGTCGAAGACTAGCCCGTGAATGTGGCGGTGGTCACCGGTTGCGCCGACACCTGTGCCGCGAACCTCATCGTCGCCACCGCCCGAGCTCGTCCATCCGGTGCGCCAGCCAAGTGCCGCGCTCGATGTCGTCGGTGATGTGCATGTGTGGAGGGTGTCAGAGCGCCGGTGGCAGCACCACGGCTCGCCTGAGGATCGCGTGCCCGGAAGCCGAGTGGTACGGCGCGGGATCCTCTACCGGACGCTGGATCGTGGCTCCCACGACTGGGGGTGCCGTCGGTGGGTGTCGGCAGGTCTCGTGCCGACGAGAAGATCGGACGGCTCGTCACCGGATGGCTCCGACGATCGACGATGCAGCGTCTCGCGACTCGAGACCGCTGAGCCCGAGGACTCGATGAGGACGACGCACCTGCACCCTGCCGCTGCCGCCAGCGAGCTCGTGCTCGTGCTCGCTCTGTCCGGCTGCGCGGGTACGGCAGCCCGCACACCAGCCGGGACGTCGACACCCGAGATGAGCTACGACGACGGTCTACTGACCTTCGAGATGACGCGGGCCGCCGACGGCAGCTACGCCGCGTCCCTCCTCGGGGGCGAGGGCCTGCTGTCGTTCGAGGACGGGTGCGTCCGCGCCGGAGGGCACCCCCTCGCTGTGGCGCGCCCTGCGAGCTGGGACGGGCGGACCCTGACCGTCGGCGAGAGGAGCTTCGCCCTCGGCGACCCCGTCGACCTGGGTGGCGCATACCGCCCGGAGCGCATATCCGGTCAGCCCGACGAATGCACTGGTGAGACGTTCTTCGCACATGGCATCCGGCTCTCGTCCGACGTGCGCTGACCGACGGTCGGAGGCGGCGGCTCAGCCGCACGGAGGCCGCCCGGCATCGGCTGGCGTTGAGTGTCCGGTAAGTCATCCCGGTCCGGACACTCACAAAAGATGGTCGCCGCCGGCGAACCCGTAGCGTGTGCCCCGTGGATCCCGTCAACCCGTTCCGATCGCCGCCGCCGAAGTCTCCCGTGCATCTCATCGTCTTCGGGTCGGTCATGGCTGCCATCGGGCTCGTCATCGCCATTGCTGCGGGGCCGGACGCGGTGAGCACGAGGGGAGTGCTCGGCGATTTGGAAGTGCCTGTCTGGGGCATGGGGGCAGGCGCGGTGGCATCCGGCCTCGGACTGGCGGGTCTGGGCGTGGCTCATCGAGCTCGCGCGAAGCGCGAGGGCCGAGACTCCGACCGCTGAGGCGCTGTGAGGGGCAGTCAGCGTGCGGGTGGGGATCCCCTGCTGGGCGGCGGAGGTGAGCCCATCCAGCGCGAAGCTGACTTCATGTCGTCGCCGCGCCGCAAAGGCGTCCTCCACTTCGCGCTCGTCGACGTCGTCGGTCTCACCCTCAGCGCCATCGCCATCGGCTGCTTCGTCGCGGCGTTCTTCGTGTCCGAGACGAAAGCATTGCCGGTCATCGGTTGGGTGCTCGTGGTCACCGGCCAAGTCATCCTGTGGGTACGGCTCGCTCGACGTATGCGCCTCGAAGACGCACGGCGACAGAAGCGCTGAGGTAGCGACGCCAGCAGGGGTCCCCTCTCGAGACACGTCTTCGGGCGCCCCAGTATCCGCAAGCGCGGCCGGGACGTCGGGAGCCAGGGGGCGTACCTGTCCTCGCTCGCCGACAGTCGGCGTGCAAGGCTGGTGCCATGAGCAAGTCCGAGGACGCAGATGCGTCTGGATCGTTCATGCGCTCCCGGTACTTCTACTTCCTCGTCGCTGGGATCGTGGCCATCGTCTACGGCGTCATGCACCCGGAGCAACGGGTCCTGGGGTTCGTCGCGGGCGGAGCTTTCGTCCTCATCGGCGGGTCTCTCCTCACGCGCTCGCTTCGCCGGAAGCACTCGGGCACGAGGGGCTCGGCCTCACGCTTCTAGGCACTGACCAGCTTCGGGCAGCGGTCGAGAAGCCACCCCTGTGGAGACGCGTCAGGACCGTGATCCGGGTCGGCTCGTCAGGGGAGTTCGGCCGCGGTCACGATCGATCGGATGGGCGGCAGGACGCGCCGCGCGTCCTCGCCCGCCTCGTCGATGATCACCGCGACGGCGGCCAGCTCCGCGCCGGCGGTCGTGATCAGGTGCTGCGCTGCCACGGCCTGGCTCCCGGTCTCGATCCAGTCGTCGATCAAGCCGACCCGGAGGCCTGCCGAGAAGTGGTCTCGTCGTGCTGCGAAGACCTGGGTGCGTCCGCGGTAGTCCGGCGTGCTCTGGTGTCGGACCACATCGCCGGGGAACTTCGCACCGTGCTTGCGGATGGGGGAGAACCCGATCCCGAGGGCGATCGCGACCGCCGGTCCGAGCACGAAGCCCCTCGCCTCGATGCCGACGATCACGTCGAGCTCCTGGTCGGCCATCAGGTCGGCCAATGCATTCACGACGGCACGCAGCGCGGCCGGTTCGCGCAGCATCGTCCAGGTGTCAGCGTCGCCGTCGATCCATCGGAAGCGCTCGAGGACGTGTCGGCGGCCGACAAGCTGCAGCGCGGGATCGACCATGCCGCCACCGTAGCGGCGGGCGCGCGCACCGGACAGGTGACCGGTCCCCTCACCGGACGGACTGCGGTTCTAGTCCTCGAGGGCGTCCGGTTGAGGCAGCCCGGCGAAGGGCGCCACGCGGCGTTCGAACTCCGCGCGCTCTCCCGCGGGCAGGAGCCCGCTGGCTCCGAAGGAGATCGTGATCGAGTCCTGCTCCCAGCCGTAGTCGGCGGCCCCTTCGTACCGCTTGGCGAACGTGCCCTCGGCGTCGTCCCGGGACATGTCCTGGAACGAGAAGGACATCCACTGGCTTCCGGGACCCTCCGCTCCTCCCGTCACCAGCACCTGGTCCTCCGGTCGCGAGCCGCCGTACATCTCGACGAGGTCCTCGGGAGCCTCCGGCCACCGCTCCTGATCGAGGTACGGCTCGGACCAGCCGTGCGCGGTCAGCACGTCGCTGATGATCCGCATCGCCTCCTGCTTGCCGGTCCAGGTGCCCGGCACGGCATCCGACTGCCACGTCGGCAGGTTGACTCCGCGGAGCATGGAGGGCCCGCCCCATCCGTTCTCGGTCGCGAACGTGATCGACTCCCTCTGAGTCGGATCCGGGCCCAGGGACCAGGACATCCCGAACCGAGAACCCAGCTGGTCCGTCACCTCCCGCACCATCGACTCCTGCGTGGTGATCGCCTCATCGATCGGAGGGGTCGTCAGCGTCTCGGCGGCGCTCCACTCCGCGTGCCCGGGGTGCTCACGCCACTCGACGCGCTCCTCGGTCCCGTCCGCCCGCACCACGGTCGTCACGACAGGCGGAGGTGACGTCGCCCAGATCCCGAGCCCCACGAGCGCGGGCAGCCCGAGGACCAGCGAAGCGCACAGCCAGATCCCCGTGCGCTCCGCTCGACTCATCGGTGGTCTGCGCGAAGCTGTCGCAGGAATGTAGGGGCCCACCTCGTGACGCTGCATCGGTCCAGCTTCCCGATGGAGGGCGCGTGCCCGCGTCCCTCCGTGGAGTGACTGATCCCGCTGGCACGGCCGAGGTCCTGCACCGCAGGATGCGAATCAGCCTTCGACCTGTCGCGATGGAGGTTCCCGTATCGGACGCCTTCGATGGAAGCAGCGCCGCTCGCGCGACTGGACGTGCACTGCTCAGCGTTCATCTGCGAGGGGCCCGACTCCGCCGGCGAAGAACGTCTCGCCGGGGCAGTCGTCGGGCTGTCCGGGCTGACGCTCCTGTGCGTATCCGCCGACCATGTCGAGCTCGTCGCCGAGCGCGAAGCTCTGGTCGCCGACGGTGAGCGTCTCGCCGTCCCAGCTCGCGGGGCGTGGCACGACGACGGTGACGCCGCCTACGCGGACGCATCCGTCCTCGAAGGACAAGGGGCCGGCGAGCCGGGCGGTGGCGGAGATGTGACTGCCGTCGGCGGCCCGCTCCTGCTGGACGGTCAGGAGGCCGTCGTCGAAGCTCATGCGCGGTGTGGCCGTCGGGGCCGGCGTGCTCGCGCTGGGCTGGGAGCAGCTCGACACGGCGATGAGCATCGCGCCCGCGGCGGCGGCCGCGTACAGGTTCCTCATCGACGTCTCATCTCGGTTCGGAGTGGAGCAATGCGGGCTGGCGGTAGGAACGGCATGTGAGCGGGTCATCGCGCTCCCCATGATCGTGAAGGTACCGCCGTAGCTCGTCCCCCACACCCCCCCCAGCGGCGGGAGCGCGATCCGATCTCCGGGGCGGCACCTCCGCCCCATGCGGTGGGGCGCGTCGTCCGCCGAGGGGTCCCCCGCCGAGGTGCCGCTACTCCACGGTGAGCAGGAGCACGTCCCCGTCGTGATCCGCCGTCACGACAGCGCCCGGTGTCCAGGCGTCGGGCCGTTCGATCCGTGAGGTGGTGGGACCGAGGTCGGCTGAGCAGGCGCTGCCTGATCCGGTGTCCTCGGCGATGACGAGGGTCCGCGACGCGTCGCCGCGGAGCTCGACGGGGACGCGGGGACAGCTCGAGCTGCCGACGGAGGTGATGAGGAGATCGCGCGGTTCCTGCGGCCAGGTGACGGTGATGCCGCCGACCTCGACCTGTGCGACGACGTCGGCCGGTGCGGGCGTGCTGCTCGTCGAGTAACGGTCCAGGGTGCTGGCTTCGTCTGGTGTCGTGCAGGCGGAGAGCGCTGCCAGGCAGAGGACCACGCCGAGTCCGAGGCCGGTCCGTCGGGGTGTCCGTGGCGATGGGGTCACGTCGTGATGATCATGCCGCGCCAGGGATGAAGAGGTACCACGGGATCTGGCCGAACCAGAGCGTCGGGAGCGAGATGACGACGAAGACGACGTCGGCGAACAGGATCGCGACGGTGCCGACGGTCTTGCCCTGCCGCTTCGCCAGGGCGACGATCGCGAACACCAGGCTGAGGAGCGCCAGGAGCTCGATGGGAATCCATGCGAGGAGGAACAGCGGGTACAGGATCAGCAGTCCGGTCCCGTCGATGTAGGTCGGGATCCACATCACGCACCAGAGCACGGTGTACACGCCGAGGGCGACGGCTCCGGTGAGGATCGCGACCTTCGCCCACCTGTCGTCGCGCAGCGATGCTCGGTCCACCATGCAGTTCCGTCTCCTCCGCGAGTGGTCCCAGGGTAGGGGAGCGCCGGCGGCGAGTTGGGCTCGCTGCCGGGCGGACGTGCTTCCGCGCAGCGTCGAGCAGGGCCTGCGCGCAGTGCCCTCGGCCCAGCCCCGCACGCCGCGTCCGGGCGGGATGCCCCACCGGACGCGGCGTGTCCCATCCGGCAGCAGCGCTCAGGCATCCTGGGAGACTGATCCCTTCCTACGACACCGTCTGAGAGTCGATGATGCCCGAGCCGCGTCCAGGTGATGCTCCCTTGCCGCTGTTCATCGTCGCCGGCATCCTCGTCGTCGGTGGCATCGCGGCCGCCGTCTACGGCTGGTCGGGCCGGACCATCGAAGGGGGTCGCGCTGACGGCATCCCCGTAGTGGTCGTCGGCGTCGGCGCGATCATCGCCGGGGCATGTCTCGCGGTCACGGTGCTGCGCGCAGGGCGCACGCGAGACTGACGCGTCCACCGGCGCGTGGCGCCGCATGACTCAAAGGAATCCACTGCCCGACTGGCAGGCGGCCCACGCGCGGAAGACGCCAGGGCGACGCCTGCCGTGGAGCCCACAGCTACCCTGGCCGGATGAGCGACGACGCAGAGCAGCCCGGCACGGGGAGCCCGAAGAACGCCTACGCATCCGCGCGGGTCATTCCCGCCTGGGGCGCGGTGCTCGGCGGCGTGGTCGCGACGTACAGGGGTGCGACGGGAGACCTGGGCTCGATCTTCCTCATCGTCGGCCCCGTCCTCCTCGTCCTCGGCGTCATCGGGCTCTTCGTCGTCCGGGGGATGGCGAAGCGGGGCTTGTAGTCCATGTCGACCGCTTCGCTGTCCAGCGACGCAGGCACGCTCCCCGCCGCCGGAGGCTCTGCCGAAGTGGTCGGATGAGCGGGCCGCAGGGGAGTGACAACCGCGCGTCGGCCACGCGCACCCAGTGCTTCTTCCTCTTGGCCGCCGGGCTCGTGGGCGTCATCTACGGCGTCATCCACCCTGACGAGCGGCTCCTCGGCTTCGTCGCAGGTGGTCTCTTCATCCTCGTCGGGGGAGGGCTGCTGTTCCGCTCGCTGAGGAGGAAGCGCCCCTGATCACTGGTCCTTCGTGCGCTGCTTCAGCCGAGGCGGAACCGCCAGACCCCTCCGAGGAGCACCGGGATCCCCCGGATCCGGAAGGGGATGCCGTGCATTCCGGCCGTGCGAGTCGGCGCTCTCATCAGGGGAACCCTTGCCGCACGCCCACGAGGGATCGTCCAGGCGGCCGACTCGTGCGACGCGGGGAACCCGTACCGTCGGGTCATGGTCCTGATGCGACGGAACGTCCTGCTCGTCCTCGGCGCCGCTCTCACCCTCATCGGCGCCGGGGTGACGGTGCTCTACCTCTTCCAGCCGTGGCGGACGTGCTCCTACGAGGACACCGCGGCGGGCTGCGCGATGCTCGACGCCGATGCGGCGGTGATGGTGGTCGCCATGGTCGTGACGCTCCTCGGCGTCATCCTCTTCCTGGTCGGCGCCCTGCGGTGGTGGAGGAGCGGTGTCCGCTGAGGGATCCCCTGCCGGTCACTCGGATGCTCGCGTGAGCCGGGGCGGCACGCAGCCTCGAGCGGGCGGGTGCAGCTTCGAACTCGGTGATCCGAGTCGCTAGGACGCGGCGAAGACGTTCTGCGATACCGCCTCGAAGCCGGCTGGTGCTGTCCCGCCGTCGGGGACGACGGCGAAGGTGAGGCCGGCGGCGGTGGTGCTCTGCAGGAGGCCCCCGCCGCAGGCGACCGACCAGTCCGTGCCGTCGGGGTAGACGAGCAGGCAGGCGTCGAGGTCCTCCTTCCCCGCGGCGAGCCAGAGGTCCGTGCCCTCGTGTTCGCCCACCCAGCGGATGGTGTCGGGATCCAGGACCGCGAGGGCCTCGTCCGTCACCTCGGCCGGCACCGGGTGATCCGTCGTCCGATCTGCCTCGAGGTCGCTGAGCGCAGGAGCCGGCGAGGAGCAGCCGGCCGCCGCGAGCGACAGGGTGAGCATCACGACGGCGACGGCGGCTGTCCTGCGAGGTGACATGCGCCTACGTTGACGGCTTGCCGGAGTCGGCGACAGCCCCCGTTCGACCAGACGACCGCGGCTCCGACGATCGGCTGTGCGTCGGTCCCTGTCCGTCCGGGGAGGAGATCCCCGATCGGAGCGCCCTGGTCGCCGTGCCGCTGGGCCGGTGACGGCGGTCAGGTGGTTCGCCGGAGGGGGCGGACGAGGATGAGGGTCGGGCCCGGCCAATCGAGCCCTCTGTGCTCCTCCAGCGGCAGGAACCCGAGCCGGCGGTAGAAGCGGCGCGTCTGCGCGTACGGCTCGTCGTCGAACGACGGGCCGACCGTGTGCACGGAGAGGAGCGCGCAACCACTCGCCGCGAGATCCCCGGCCACGCGTTCGACGAGGAGGCGGCCGACGCCTCGGCCCCGCGACTCCGGAGCGACCGCGATGAGGTGCAGTTCGGCTGTCTCGGGGAAGTGCCGATGGATGAGCGCGACACCGACCACGCCCGAGTCCTCGGTCGCGAGGTAGCTGTCGAAGCTGTCGCTCTCGGCGGCGGCGACGTAGTTGTCGATCGCTCCGGGGTCCCCGAACCAGTCCGGCAGCGCCTCCAGCACGCGCCGGACATCGGCGCTGCTGCGCCCGGGTGCGACATCGACGGCCATGCGGCCATCGTGGCAGTCCCACGGCGCCGGGAGTCGCCCTGTCGCCCGCGCGCCCTCGGTCAAGGAGGCGGACCTGGTCCGGGTCCTCGCGTGCCGAGGGCCTCGGCAGGAGCGCTGCCTCGCCGGAAGCTCCCGAGGGTCGCACCTGATGGCGGTCTTCGTCGGTGCGGGTGCCGTCCCGGTCGCGGGCGGTCGAGCAGGAGGACCCGTCTACGCGGCGCGGGCGGCGGGGCAGGCGCTGATGCTGTCCATGGTGTGGGCGGTGATCGCGACGGCGGCGCGCGCCAGCTCCTCGGCGGTGTCCTCGCTGCCCAGGTCGGGGGACGCCTGCAGGGCGGCGTGGGCCGCGGAGCGGTACCTGTCCTCGATGCGCGCGGCGGTGTGCGCGCCGGCGGCGGTGAGCTCGAGGAAGACGCTGCGGCGATCGCGCGGGTTGGGGATGCGGGCGATGTAGCCGGCCTTGACCAGGCGGTCGATGACGGCGGTGACGGCCCCTGTGGTCATCGCGATCTCGGTCGCGAGGTGCTTGGGGGTGAGCCGGCCGAGGTCCTGGACGATCCCGATGACGGTGAGGTCCGTGATGTTGATGCCGATGTCGCTCGCGATGAAGTCGCGGAGGTGCCGCTGGGCGTTCTCCATCATGCGCAGCGCGTTGGTGAGCGCGTCGAGCGCGGTGGGGGAGTCGTCCGGGGTGGTGGTCGTCATGGAGTCCGTCGGTGTGGAGGGGCGGGAAGAGGGAGGCAGGGGCCTGCGGTAGTGGCGACTGTACGTGTCAGAGGGGGCCTTCGACACGGCGCGGGGGTGGATGACCCCCGCAGTGGGGGGATTGCTTGATCTTCGAGTAATCGTATAGTTGAGTTACTCGTAAGGCGAGCCGCCGACTTCCGGAGGGCTGCCACGCAGCTCGTCCCTCTCACCCGCACCGCATCCCCTGGAGCCACACCATGTCGAACCACATCGCCCCCGCCGCCAAGACCCGCCGCGTCCGCTTCGCCCCCCTCGCCATCGCGACCGGCGTCGCGGCCGCCGTCCTCCTCTCCGTCTCGATGTCGGGCACCCTGTCGGGCTTCGTCGCCTCGATCACCAACGACACCAACACCGCGGCCTCCGGCTCGCTCGTCATGCAGGAGTCGCAGGCCGGCGCCAACGGCGCCCCGACCGTGACCTGCCTCAGCACGAGCACCGCGACCGGCGTCGACGCGAACGCCGCGACCTGCTCCACCATCAACAAGTTCGGCGGCTCGACCACGATGATCCCCGGACAGACCGTCACGAGCGTCGTCAACATCAAGAACGTCGGCACCTCCAAGGCCGCGACCTTCACCCTGACCCCCGGCGCCGTGTGCGCGCAGACGAAGAACGGCACCGTCAACGGCACCGCGACCGACTTCTGCTCCAAGCTGAACGTCGTCATCACCTCCGGCGGCGTCAACGTCTTCACCGGCACCGCCGCGACCCTCGCCGGCTCGCCCGCCAAGACCCTGACCGCCCTCACCGCCGGCGCCAGCAGCGACTTCACCTTCGCGGTCACCCTCGACAACTCGGCCGGCAACACGTACCAGGGCCTCGGCGCCTCGCTGCCCCTCACCTGGTCCTTCGCCTCCTAGCCCGAGAGTCTTCTCACTCGCAATGAGATGCGGGGCCGCCCTCCTGGCGGCCCCGCATCTGGGATGGATCAGAAGGGAACACCATGAGCGACGTCCAGAACGAGTCCCCCTCGACTCCCGTCGAGGAGCTCGAGACGATGTTCCTGGCTCCCGCCGTCCCCGCACGCGGCGCCGCCCGCCGCGACGCACGTGCGTCCCGCACCTTCCGCCGCCGCACCGTCCTGATGTGGACCGTCACGGTGCTGCTCGCGCTGCTGGTCGCGGCCACGCTGCTGTTCCAGGCGTCCGGCGGCCGCTGGTTCGTCGTCCAGACCCCGTCCATGGGGACCACGGCTCCCGTCGGCACGCTCCTGCTCACCACGCCCGTCCTCCTCGAGGACGTCCAGGTCGGCGACGTCGTCAGCTTCCACCCCAGCACCACGCCCGACGAGACCTACACGCACCGTGTGATCGCCGTCGACGCGGAGGGGCTCACGACGCGGGGCGACATCAACGGCGCCACCGACCCGTGGAAGACCGACCAGGCTCACCTGATCGGCGAGGCGACCACGATCCTCCCCGGCTTCGGCTGGCTCGCGAAGGGCCTGCCGCTGTTCCTCGCCGGGCTCGTCATCGTCACGATCCTGACCCGCCTCATCGGCTCGCCCACGCACCGCGCATCCATGCGCATGCTCGGCGGCTCCCTGGCTGCGGCGCTGGTCGTGTTCGTCCTGAAGCCGTTCGTCGCTCTCGTCGTCCTCGAGGCCGTCACCCGCGGCAGCGACGTGGAGGCGAGCATCGTCAACACCGGCCTCCTCCCCATCCGCGTCGCGGCCGAGGGCGGCACCCACACCACCCTCGCCGCAGGACAAGTCGGCAGCATCACCGCCCCCATCGGCGAGAACGGCCAGTTCCACCCGATCTCCACCACCCTCGACCTCCCGCTGTGGGGCTGGATCCTCTTCTACGCCCTCTGCGCCGTCCCCCTCCTCTACACGCTGATCGTGGGCCTGCCCGCGGAGCGGGAGGAGCGCGTGCTGCTCGCCGAGGGAGCCGAGCCCGAGGGCGCCCCCGCCGCTGAGCTCGCCGAGGTCATCGAGGTCCCCGACACGGTCGACGACCTGGTGGCGCTGGTGGCCGCGGCCGAGGTCGCCGCGCTGCCCGACACGGTCGATGACCTCATCGCCCTGGTGACGACCGCGGAGGTCGGGCAGACTGGACCCACGGACGCCTCGGGGGAGAACGACCGCCCGGGTACCGCGATCACCGCGACGCCCGGCCGCTGAACCGGGGGAACCGCATGGACGTCATCACTCGCCTCCGTCGCCGCGTCCGCGCCGCACGGACCAGCCGCCGCCCGCGTCCGGCCGCCATCGCCGCGTCGGTCTCCGCCGTCGCCCTCGGCGCCGTCCTGCTCCTCGCGCCCAGCACCAACGGCGCGTTCACGGCGTCGATCCGCAACGACAACAACACCGCGGCCGGTGCCGCCGCGTTCTTCACCTGCACCAGCGCCTTCGCCGCCGACCGGGCCGATGCCCTGTTCGCCTATCCGCTGAACGAGGCGACCGGATCCACCAGCGCGCGCGACGCCGCCACCGGTGCCTACCCCGGCACCTACCGCGGCGGCATGGTGAGCGACACCACCACCACCCCGCGGGCGTGCTCGCGCGACGCGGGCGGCGCGTACGTCCTGGACGGCACCGACTTCGTCACCAACGCGTTCCAGCAGACCCAGGCCCCCTCGACGTTCAGCACCGAGGTCTGGTTCAAGACCACGACCCGGGGCGGGAAGCTCGTCGGCTTCGGCAACTCGCAGGCCGGATCCTCCTCCGCCTACGACCGCCACACCTACATCACCACCGGCGGCCGGCTCGCCTTCGGCACCTACAACCAGGGCAACTACCAGATCCTGCAGAGCCCCACCGTGGTCACCGACGGCACCTGGCACCACGTCGTGTCCACCATGTCCACCACCGGCGGCATGAGCCTCTACCTCGACGGCGCCCGCGTCGCCGTCAACACCCAGTTCACCGCCCCCGAGAGCAACGCCGGGTACTGGCGCATCGGGTACGACAACACGTCCGGCTGGACCGGCGCGGGCGGCAACTACGTCATCGGCAGCATGCGCTTCGCCGCGGTGTACAAGACGGCGCTCACGGCCGCCCAGGTCCAGAACCACTACACCGCCGGCCGGTGAGGCCCGTTCGCCATCGCGATCACCGCGGATGAGGCGAGGCCGTGGCAGCGAGCGACGCGGATCGACGACATAGCCCTGGGCCTCGCCGGGGCCGAGGCCTACTGGGTCGTACTGGTACTGCTCCTCGCGCGTACCGCGGACACGTGCTCGAGCATCGCGTTCTCGGCGCTCAGGGAGTTCCCCGTCGTCAGGGCCTCGCGGATCCGCTTGTGCTCCCTGATCGCCTGATCGGCATCGCTCACGCCGAGACGACCGAACATCCGGAAGCGCTGCGCCTGGCCACCCAGGGACTCGAAGGCCCTATAGAGGAAGGCGTTGTCGGCCTGGCGGGCGATGAGGTCGTGGAAGCGCTCGTCCGACTTCCAGTAGTCGTGGTACTCCGCGAACGAGGGGCCCGTCGGGGAGGTGGACAGCGACTCGATGGAGGCATCGAGGTCGTCGAGGAACCGGGGTGTGATGTGCTCGGCGGCGAGGTGGGCGAGGGCCGGTTCGATGACGCAGCGCGCGTGCATCAGGTCGTCGAGCTCCTTCGCGGAGAGCATCGGCGCCGCACGGTATCCGCGAAGCGCGGCACGGGTGACGAGCCCGGTGGTCTCCAGTCGTACGAGGGCCTCCCGGATGGGGGTCTGCGAGACCTTCAGGTCACGCGCCAGGGCATCCATGTTCATCGGCGCACCAGGGGGGAGCGTGTTGTCGAAGAGGCGCGCGAGGAGCTCCTCGTACACGCCGTCGGACAGCGATGTGCGGCCCACTGGGGGGCGTCGCTTCGTGACTGCCATGTGCTCGCTCTCGTGGGTCCGCCGTCGTCGCGCAGGGGTGCGTCTGTGCGAGGAGGGACGGGACAGGTGGATTCTATTCGGCCGAGCGGGCGGCCTCGTCGAGGACCGTGCGCACGGCACGCGGGTCGTGGGCGAAGCGTCCCAGGAAGAGCCCATCCGCATCGGGCAGCAGCCGGGCCAGCAGCCCAGGTCCCGCGCTGCCGCCGTAGATCACCGGCGGAACCGGCGACCGAGTGCCCCAGGCCGCCTTGATCTCGCGGATGACGGCGCGTACGTGCTCCGCTGGTGCGGGTTCCGCGGCGCCGATGGCCCACACCGGTTCGTAGGCCAGGAGGGGTGCTGCGAGTCCCGACGCGCGTGCCTGCTCGAGGCACGTGGCGGCTGCGTGCGCCGCGGAGAGCCGCTCCGTCTCGCCGACGCAGAGGAGCCCGCGCATGCCGGCGGCTTCCACCCGGGCTGCCTTCTCCCGGATCACCTCGTCGGTCTCTCCGAGCAAGGAGCGCCTCTCCGCATGGCCGAGCTCCACCATCGTCACGCCCATCTCGGCGAGCATCGGAGCGACGGTCTCCCCGGTGTACGCGCCAGCTTCCCAGCGGCTGACGTCCTGTGCCGCGATGGAGACGGGCGAGCTGCCGGAGATGCGCACCGCGGACTCCAGGAGCGGGGTGGAGGGTGCGAGGAACACGCGGACGATGCCGTCCCGCACGGCAGGGTGGGATCGCGCGATGGCGAGGACCGCCTCCAACCACTCCAGGGACTGCGCATAGGAGAGGTACGCCTTCGTGCTGATCCCGATGTGGAGGGGAGCGCGTTCCATCTCAGAGTGCGCGCGCGACGCGACGCCCGGCGATGGCGATGGCCACGTCCAGGGCATTCTGGCTCGACGTCACGCTCGCCTTGCCCGTGCCGGCGATGTCGAACGCCGTCCCGTGCGCCGGCGTCGCGATCACGACGGGGAGTCCGCCCTGGACCGTCACGCCGCCGTCGAAGCCCATGAGCTTGATGGCGATCTGACCCTGGTCGTGGTACATCGTGACGATGCCGTCGTACCGCTCCTTGGATCCGATGAAGATCGTGTCGGAGGGCCAGGGGCCGTCGACCTGGATGCCCAGCGCCGCAGCGGCGTCGACCCCGGGCCGGATGACGTCGATCTCCTCTCGGCCGAAGATGCCGTTCTCCCCGTTGTGGGGGTTGAGGGCGCAGACGCCGATCCTCGGGCTTTCGATCCCGGAGTCGTGCAGCAGGCCGTGCAGCAGCTGCACGGCGTCGACGACGCCCTGCGTGGTGACGCGGTCGGCGACCTCGCGGATCCCGATGTGGGAGGTCACGCGGGCCGTCCACATGCCCGGGATGATGTTGATCTCGCTCGTGACGCCGTCGTGATGCAGCTCCTTCGCGAACCAGCGCAGCTCGTCCTCCTCGGTCATGCCGCCGAGATGGAGGCTGGTCTTGTTCAGGGGGGTGAAGACGATCGCCTCGATCTCGCCGGCGTTCGCCAGATCGATGGCCCGCCGGAGCTGGTGCAGCGCCCGCGCTCCCGCTTCCTGGCTGACCTGGCGCGGCGGGATGGGGTCGACGGGTGCCGAGCCGTCATCGAGGAGGGTGGCGAAGCCGGGGCGACGGTCGTCGCTGAGGGGGATCTCGACGCCGATCACGGCCGCTGCGGCATCGAGCTCGCTCCGGTCGGCGAGGATCAGGATCTCGGCAGCGTGGAGGTTGGCCGGGTCCGCGAGGAGGCGGGCGGCCAGTTCGGGGCCCACGCCGGCCGGGTCGCCCAGCGTGAGGGCGATGCGGGGCCGGGTGGATGCGGTGGAGCTGGCGGATGGGGCGATGACGGTCATGTGCGGTCCTCCTGGGTTGCTGCGGACCCGGATCCGGGTCCGTCGTGGTCGTGCACGGCGTCGACCTCGGCGGCCGAGGCGCTGGTCGGATCGAAGCGGTAGTCGAGGCGTTCGCCTGCGAACCGTCGGGCGAGCTCGAGTCCGATGACCCGCTGCCCGAGGCGCCGCACCTGCGCGTCGTCGCTGCCGACGACGATCCCGAGCGGTGCGGGCACGGTCATGCCCCCGGGTCGGTGGTGGATGGGTGGGCACCTGCCGGCGCAGCGGCACCTCGGACCTCCGACGTCGCAGGGCGGAACCCGGCGGCGATGACCTCGACGATGCGCGCGAAGGACACCGCGCCGGCGTCGGGATGTCCGATGCTGCGCTCGGCCAGGGGTCGGGCGCGTCCGAGCCGGGGGCGGAGCGCGGCCGTCGCGTCGGACGCCTGCTGCGCCGCGGACGCGGCGGCGCGCCAGGCGTCGGCCGGTGTCGCGTTCGCCTCGGCGGCGAGCTCCAGCGCGGTGACGGCGGGGGCGAAGGCGTCGACGAGCGTCTTGTCGCCGACCTCCGCTCTCCCCAGCCGCTGGATGGCGGACAGCCCGGCGGCCGCAGCACGCGCGGCAGCCGCGGGGGAGGCGGGATCGTCCTCCTCGGCGAGGCTGGCGCCGGCGCTGGTGAGGCAGACACCCCAGAGGGCGCCGGAGGTTCCTCCGGCGTGCTCGGCCCAGCTCTCCCCCGCGTCCGCGAGGACGGTCCCGATGCCGGCTCCCCGGCCGACCGCGGACGTCG
The DNA here is from genome assembly GCF_030816895.1 of Clavibacter sp. B3I6. NCBI lineage: Bacteria > Bacillati > Actinomycetota > Actinomycetes > Micrococcales > Microbacteriaceae > Clavibacter > Clavibacter sp. B3I6. The sequence goes on along the minus strand of NZ_JAUSYL010000001.1, from coordinate 1,582,094 downwards.
CGGCCTCGACCGCGGCGGTGATGCCGCGCAGCATGCCGATGCCGTGGTCGCCGTCGCCGGCGATGGCGTCGATGCGACCGAACTCCTCCTCGGACTCCGCGATCATCTCGCGTGCGCGGCGGAGCGCCTCGAGGACCGTCGCCGACGCATGCGCGTGACGGAGGTCGTCCGGGGCATGGGTCGGGCCGGCTGCCTCATCGACGGCGGCGATGGTCGCAGCGGAGTCGATCGTGCCCTTGCGGAACGCGGGAGTGGAGCACGCGGCGCCCCAGAGGCGCTCGAGGTCCTCGTCGACCCACATGAGGGTCAGGGACACACCCGACATGTCCAGGCTCGTGACGAGCTCCCCCACCTCGGGCTCGACGATGGTGACGCCCGCGCCCTCCAGCAGTCGGACGACATGTCCGTACAGGACGAAGAGCTCCTCGTACTTGAAGGTCCCGAGGCCGTTGAGCAGCACGACGGCGCGGTCCCCGGCTCCCGCGGGTGCCTCCTCGAGCAGGCGCAGGACGAGGAGCTCGGCCAGCTCGGACGCGTTGGGGAGCGCCGCCTCGGAGATGCCGGGCTCACCGTGGATGCCGAGCCCGATGGACATGCGGCCCTCGGGGACGGTGAACAGCGGCTCGACCGCCCCGGGGAGCGTGCAGCCGGAGAACGCGACGCCGAGGGAGCGCGTCGCTTCGTTGGCGCGACGGCCGAGCTCCTCGACCTGGTCGAGGTCCATCCCGGCCTCCGCGGCGGCGCCGATGACCTTGAAGACCGTCAGGTCGCCCGCGATGCCGCGGCGGCGAGCCCGCTCGTCCGGGCTCGCGCTCGCCACGTCGTCGGTGACCTCGACGACGCGCACGTCCATGCCCTCGGACCGGAGACGCTCGGCGGCCTGTCCGAAGTTCAGCACGTCGCCGGCGTAGTTGCCGTAGCTGAGGACCACGCCTCCGCCCTGTTCCGTGGCGCGGGCGACGCGGCAGACCTGGCCGGCGGACGGCGAGGCGAAGATGTTCCCGTAGGCGACCCCGGCCGCGAGGCCCGGCCCGACGAGACCGGCGAACGCCGGGTAGTGGCCGGATCCTCCCCCGATGACGAGCGAGACCGAGCCGGCGGGCAGGGCGCTCCGTCGGGCGACCCCGCCGTCCACGCGGCGGAGGGAGGCGTGCGCGGCGACGAATCCCGTGAGGGCGTCGTCGGCGAAGGTCGTGGCGTCGTGCTTCAAGACGGTCACGCGACCATCTCCTCTCGGACTCGGGGTGCGCGGGATGCGCGGGAGGCGCCAGGCGGGCGGGGGACGGAGCGCGATGCGGGGATCACACGCCCTCCTTCTCGCGCTCGGGCACGACCGCGGGACGCCGGCGCACCGCGAAGCGCGTCGCGAGCTTCGGCACGACCATGAGCGCGACCGTGAAGATCAGGATGCCGACGCTGATCGGGTGCTCGAGCATGATGCCGAAGTTGCCCTGCCCCAGCGCGGAGGTCTGGACCAATGACTTCTCGAACAGCGGTCCGAGGACCAGGCCGAGCACGAGCGGCGCCATCGGCAGGTCCAGCTCCTTCATCAGCCAGCCGACGATCCCGAAGATCAGGACGAGCAGCACGCTGAACATGTTGTTGCTGACCGAGTAGGCGCCGACGAAGCTCGTCAGCAGGATGATCGGGTAGAGGTAGCCGTAGGGGATGCGGAGCATCTGCGCGAACACCGGAGCCAGCGGCAGGTTCAGCACCAGCAGCATCACGTTGCCGATGAAGAACGACACCAGCAGGCCCCAGATCAGGGTCGGCTGCGTCTCGAACAGTCGCGGTCCCGGCTGCAGGCCGTAGACCGTGAAGGCGCCCAGCAGCACCGCCGTCGTCCCACCACCGGGGATGCCGAGGGCGAGGGTGGGGACGAAGTTCGCGTTCGCCGCGGCGTTGTTGGCGCTCTCGGGAGCTGCGACGCCCTCGATGGCGCCCTTGCCGAACATGGCCTTCCGGGGCGACACGCGCTTCTCGATGCCGTAGGCCATGAAGCTCGCCAGCGTGGAGCCCGCTCCGGGGAGGATCCCCAGCACGAACCCGATGCCGCTGCCGCGGAGGATCGGGCCCGCGCTCCGCTTGAGCTCCGCACGGCTGATGACCATGTCCTTGAACCGCGTGCGGATCGGGGCGTCCGCTCCCTGGCGGATCTGGTGAAGGACCTCGCCGACCGCGAACAGGCCGATCATGACCTCGATGAAGGGGATGCCGCCGAGGAGGTTGATGTTGCCGAACGTGAAGCGCGCGCTGCTGAAGCCGGTGGCGACGCCGACCGTGGAGATGAGCAGGCCCACGGCGGCCATCATGAGCCCGCGGGAGAGCGAGCCGCCGGCGAAGCTGACCACGATGACGAGGCCGAGGATCATGATCGCCAGGTTCTCGACCGGCCCGAAGTTGAGGGCGAGGTCCGCGAGGGGAGGTGCGAGCCACATGAGGAGCGCCAGCGAGATGATGGCGGCCACGAAGGAGCCGATGGCGCTGATCGCGAGGGCGGAACCCGCCTTGCCGTTCTTCGCCATCTGGTAGCCGTCGAGCGTGGTGACCACGCTCGCGGCTTCGCCTGGGGTCGAGATGAGCACCGAGGTGATGGTGCCCCCGTACTGGGCGCCGTAGTAGATGCCGGCGAGCATGATGAGCGCCGTCACCGGCTCGAGGGTGAGCGTCAGCGGGATGAGGATGGCGACGCCGGTGGTGGAGCCGAGTCCGGGCATGAGCCCGATGACGGTGCCGAGCAGCACGCCGATGAAGCACCACAGGAGGTTCTCCGGCGTGAACGCGGTGGAGAAGCCGAGTGCGAGGTTGTCGAGCATTGTCGGCTCCTAGATGATCCCGAGCAGGCCCTGCGGCAGGGGGACCCGCAGCAGGAGGACGAAGATGCCGTACGTCACGGCGCCGGCGGAGAGCGCGACGAGTGCGGACGGCACGAGGGAACGACGCTCGACGAAGACGGCGACGACGAAGAGGAGCAGCACGAAGGCGATCAGGAAGCCGACGACCTGCACCGCGAGCAGCGTCACGACGACGAGCCCCAGCACGACCGCGAGCATGCGGTTCCGCTGGCGCTGCGTGCGACCGAAGATGTCGACGTCAGCGCCATCTCCCAGGGCGGTCTGCACCGACTGGGTGCTCGTGGACTCCGCGCCCGGGTCGTCGGCCGCATGTGCGCCTGGGTGGACGGCGCGGTCGTGCAGCCGTTCGTCGACCGTGTCGAGGATGAGCTCCGCCTGGGTGGGCAGGTCCTTCCTGCGCCGTACCCGGCCGAGGACGTCGAGCACCGCGAACACGGCGACGAGCCCTCCGGACATCACGGGCAAGAATCCCGGCCCGATCTCGCCGTCCTCGACGGTCACGCCGTAGCCGATCCCGCCGAGCACCGCCGCGACGCCGATGACGGCGAGCACGACGCTGGCGAGGAGGCCGCCCCGCTGGGCGACGGTCACTGTGCGAAGACCTTCTCGAGGTCGGCCGTGTTCTCCGCGAGGTACGCGCCGAACTCGTCGCCGTACTGGGCGTTGGCCTGCATGTAGTTGGACTCGATGTACTCCGTGTACGCGGCGCTGGTCTCGTACTCCTTCGCCGCGTCGATCCAGTACTGCGTGCTCTCCTCGCCGATGTTCCCCGGGGCGATGAAGCCGCGGAACTGGGCGAAGGCGACGTCGATGCCCTGCTCGGACGCGGTGGGGATGTCCTTGAGCTCGTCGTACGTGTAGCGCTCCTCGGACACGGCGCACAGGGCCTTCAGGTCTCCGGCCTCGAGCTGCGCGATGACCTCGGACGGGTTGAGCGACGCGACGTCCACCTGTCCGCCGAGGATGCCGGTGAGCACCTCGCTGCCGGAGGTGAAGGGCACGCGGTCGAACTCGACGTCCTGGTCCTCCTCGATGAGGGTGAACACGATCTCGTCCAGCGATGTGGCGCCCGAGACCGCGGCGACCACCCGATCGTCACGGGCAGCGTCGACGAGGTCCTCGCAGGTGTCGTACTCGCTGTCGGGTGCGACGACGATGAGTGTGAAGTCGTCGCCGACCTTCATGATCGGGGTGAAGTCCTCGTAGGTGAACTCGACGTCCTGCGTCACCGGCAGCGCGACCATGGCGGTCTCGGCGGCCAGCAGGAGGTTGTTCTTGCCCTGCTGGGCGAGGAAGTGGGAGTAGCCGATGGCGCCGGATCCGCCTTCGCGGTTCTCCACGCTCACGTTGAGCCCGGTGCCGCTCTCCAGCCCGGAGGCGATGGCGCGTCCGGACTGGTCGCTTCCGCCGCCGGCGCCCATGGGCACGATCATCGTGACGTTGCCCGACGGTGCGCCGTCGGCGGCGGGAGCCTCGGCGCCGCAGGCGCTGAGGGAGAGGACGGACACCGCGGTGAGGGCGGCTGCGACAGACAGGCGTGACTTCATTGTCGTGATCTCCAGTGATCAGGTGAGCGGGTCCGGGTGACCCGGGCTCAGCATCCCATATCCTATAGGATTTGCAAATACCGGCGTGAAGAACCTGATCACGACGTTCTTCCGCGGGATGGAGAGAGGCCTCATCTCGGGCCCGGCGGGTGCCCGGCCGCGAGGGGAGCGGGGTCGACGCGCCCGTGGGCAGCCGCGTCCGACCCCGGGCACGTGGCTCCGGGATGGGATCCGCGCCGGCTCGGGAACCGACTCGCCTCCCGTCGCCGGCTGCGTGGTCAGCCCCCGCTCCGAGCTCGAAAGCCGCACGACCTGAGCATGCGACCACTCGCACGTCTCAGCAGGGGCGCTGGGACCGGGTGCACGACACGGGACGCGCTACCCGCGTCCGCCCCTCCGCCGCGGGCCGGCCGCCCGCGTCAGGGAGGATGCCGCCGCGACGAGCACCAGGACCAGGATCATGGCCCCTCGGAGGCCGAAGTGCTCGCCGAGGAAACCGAGCAGCGGCGGCCCCACGAGGAACGCGATGTAGCCGACGGTGGCGACCGCGGCCACGGAGGACGTGGGGTCGTCGCTGTCCGCGGCGGCGGAGAGCGTGACCGGGAATCCGAGCGCGGCACCCAGCCCCCAGAGGGCCACCGCGCAGCCGGCGGCGATCGGGCTGTCGACGAAGACGACGATCGCGATGCCGGCCGCCGAGATGAGCGCGCTGACCCGCAGGACGGCCACGTTCCCGAAGCGCGCCAGCAGCGGCGCACCCAGGAACCGGCCGACGGTCATGGCTGCGGCGAAGCCGGCGAACACGATCGTGCCGACGGTCGCGGACGCGCCGTGGCCGTCGACCATGAGCAGGGGCAGCCAGTCCATGGCGGAGCCCTCGGCGAGGGCGAGGGCGAGGACGATCGCCCCGAGCATGAGGATCCGCGGCTCGCGGGCCACCTGCAGCAGCGACCGGCGAGCAGGCGGGGCGGGCTCGCCGGCGGTCACGGCGGTGACGCGGCCGGTCGACGCCGAGACGTGGCGGATGACCGTGCCCAGCAGGGCGCAGCCGAGCACGGCCACGCCGGCCAGCTGCCAGAGGACGGGGAACTCGATCGCGGTGAGCCCGATGCCCGCGACGGACCCGATCACCGTGCCCAGGCTGAAGCAGCCGTGCATCGCGGGGAGGACGGATCGACCCAGGGCGCTCTCGATGGCGGCGCCCTCCAGGTTCAACGCGATCTCGGAGAAGCCGATCCCGAGACCGGTCAGCGCGAGTCCGATGAACACGCCGGCGGTGGAGGAGAGGCTCGCCGCGACCCCGACCAGCGCGATGCCCAGGACGAAGGACGCCCCTCCCAGCGCGACGGTGGTGCGGACGCCGTGACGTCGGACGAACGCCGCCGACGTGAGCACCCCGGTCATGGAGCCCACGGACAGTCCGAGGAGGACGAGGCCCATCTCCGCGGTGGATGCGGTCAGGAGGTCGCGGACGGCGGGGGTCCGCACCACCCAGGAGGACATCCCGATCCCGAAGGCGAGCATGAAGGCGAAGACCGCGAGACGGCGGCGGTGCAGGGCTCCGCGCGTCTCCGCGCTTCCCGGGCGCGCGTCCGTCGTCGGCTCGACATGGTGGGGTGACCGCTCCGTGCTCGGCTCGGTCGATCGCGTGCGGTCGGGCATGGGGTCCTCCGGGTGGTCGGGTGTCGTGGACGGGACGCTGGGCTCGGACCGCTCGCCGTGACGACGCTACCCGGCCCGTCGAGGCGGCAGCGTCGGCGGGCCGCGTCGGACGGTCGGCACCGGGGCGGCGACGCGGCCGCGCGTCACCCCAGGTCGAACCGCACGACCCGGGCTCCGTGCGCGGGCACGTCCAGCTCCAGCGCGTCCCCGGCGACCGACACGGGCTCCCCGGACCACACGTCGGTGACGGTGGTCGGTGCTCCGGGTCGCAGCCCCACCGAGGACAGCGGGATGCGTCGCACCGTGCCCTCGGCCCCGAGCTGGAACACCGCGACGTAGCGCGCGTCGGCGTCCGTCGCCGCGGCCGTCCAGACGACCAGGTCGTCCTCGCGGATCACCTCCCGGTTGTCCTGGGAGTGCTGCAGGACGCGGATCATCCCCGGCACGGTGAGCAGGGCGATGGTCTCGGGCCGGCTCCTCGGGAGGTCGCCCCCGTACATGAGGGGCGAGCGCGACATCATCCAGAGGCTCATGAGGGTGCGCTGCTCATCGAGGGTGAGGAGGCTGTCCCGGTCCTCGCCGCGCTCGGCTCGGATGCCGATGCGGCCGAGCGGCAGCATGTCCGCGTCCGCCCAGGAACCGGCCTGCTGGAACGGGGCCCAGCGCGCCATGCGGCTGAACTGGTCGAGCACGTCGCTCCACCTGTCCCACAGGTCGTCGGACACGCGCCACATCTCCGCGGACTCGCGCAGGTGGTCGAGGTGCATCGTCGAGAGGTGCGTCCCCGGGGAGAGGCTCAGGAGGATGTCCCGCCCGGAGCGCTCGATGGCGAGGTGATAGGCCGAGATCTCGCGCTCGTGGTACGGGCTGAGCATGTCGTCCGCCTTCACCAGGTCGACTCCCCAGGCGGCGAACTGCGCGAGCTGGGCGTCGTAGTACGCCTGGGCCCCGGGGTGGTCGTGGTCGAGGCCGTAGTTGTCGGGGTTCCAGGCGCAGACCGAGGACGTGTCGGCGATCTGCGCGGCGGTCGCCTCCGTCCCCAGCACGGGGAGGTCGCGCTCGACCGCGAGGCGCGGGATCCCGCGCATGATGTGCAGGCCGAAGCGGAGCCCGAGATCGTGCACCGCCTGCGCGAGCGGACCGAATCCCGCGCCGTCGGCTGCGGAGGGGAACCGGTTGACGGCCGGCATCTGGCGCCCGTGCGCGTCGAGCTCGACCGGGGGAGCGTCGTTGTAGCCGCCGGCACGTGCGGTGGGCTCGTACCACTGGATGTCGACCACCACCGTGTCCCATCCGAACGGCAGCAGGTGCTCGGCCATGAACCGGGCGTTCGCCAGGACCTCCTCCTCCGTCACGGTCGTTCCGTAGCTGTCCCAGCTGTTCCAGCCCATGGGGGGTGTGAGCGCGGTCATCGGTCGTCCTCTCGTCGTTCCGGGTCGGGCACGTGCGGCTCCGGGCGTCGATGCCCGGAGCGGATGGGGCGATGGGGGGCCGCTACTGTCGGGTCATGACCGAGTCGCGACGTGGGAAGCAGCCCGGCATCGCGGACGTCGCGCGACTCGCGGGCGTCTCCAACGCGACCGTGTCGCGGGTGCTGAACGGCAGCGACCAGGTGAGCGCGCGCCGCCGCGCTGCGGTCACGCGGGCGGTCGACGAGCTCGGGTACCGGCCCAACGAGGCGGCCCGTGCCCTCGTGAGCGGCCGCAACCGCCTCGTCGGGGTCCTCGCCGGCGACACCGCCCGGTACGGGTTCGCCTCCACGATCCAGGGGATCCAGGAGGCCGCCATCGCGCACGGCCTCCTCGTGACCGTCGCCGTCGTGCCCACCGGGCACCCGGACGACGCCCGATCGGCGGTGGACCTGCTGCTGCGGCTGCCCCTCGCCGGGGTGGTGGGGATCGAGTTCGACAGCCCCGTCAGCAGGGCGCTGGAGCTGCTGCCCACCGACCTGCCCGCCGCCTCCGCGACGCTCATGGGGACGCACCTCTCGGGGGTGCCGCACGCCCACATCGACGACGAGGTCGGAGCCCGGCTCGCGACCGAGCACCTGCTGGGGCTCGGGCACCGGACCGTCCATCACCTGAGCGTCGACCACCCGTCCGAGTCGGGTCGAGGCCGCACGCGCGCCTACCTGGAGACCCTCGCCCGGGCGGGCGTGGCCGCGCCCGAGGTCATCATGACCGGATGGCACCCGCGCCAGGCCTACGACGCGACGCTGCGCGCGCTGGACGACGACGCGACGGCGCTGTTCTGCTTCAACGACGACATCGCCCTCGGCTCCCTCCGGGCGTTGACCGAGTCGGGGCGCCGGGTGCCCGACGACATCAGCCTGGTCGGCTTCGACGACGCGACCTTCTCCCAGGTCATCTCGCCCTCGCTCACGAGCGTGCGGATGGACTTCCGGGGCCTGGGGCGCGCCGTCCTGGAGCAGCTGGTCGCGCGCATGGAGGACACGCCCGCGCCCGACGACGTCGACCTCCCCGCGCAGCTCATCGTGCGCGAGAGCACCGCCGCGCCGCGGTGACGGCGCCCGGCCTGCGAGCGCCGTCGCCGCCTCAGGCGCGGCGCACCCGGTACATGCGCGCACCGGCGATCCCCGTCCCGCTCCCGGAGTCGAGGCTCATCCCCTCGGCCGTGCGGGTCGACGTCCACTCCGCGCCGATGCCCGCCGGCGGGTAGACCTGCTCGACGTCCACGTCGCCGTCACCGAGGTGGGGGAGCGCCAGCTGGACCACCGGTCCGGCGTGCGCCTGCCGCCATGCCACCACGTACGTGTCGGGGGAGTCGGCGACGTCGAACGCCACGCTCGTCCACGCGTCGTCCCAGGACGGCAGCCCGGTGGGGAAGCGCGGCGTCGAGGAGGCGAGGGCGTGCCGCGTCTCCTTGTGGACCCGGACCGCGTCGGCCACGAGGTCGAGCCCGTGGTCGTCCATGCCGCTCAGCACCCCCGCCTGGTAGAGGCGCCCGGCGAGGCCGGTGCACTCGGTGAACACGACCATCTCGTCGGTCATGTCGGGCTGCGGGTACGCCCAGTTGCCGGCCTGCTCGGGGAGGATGTGCGCCAGCGCGCCCACCGCGATCATCGGGTAGAGGAGCGGATCCTGCTGGTCCGAGGTGGACTGGAGCTGCAGCACCCGCAGCATGGCGGCGTCCGAGCGCATGGCGCCCGAGCCGCAGTTCTCGAGGATGAGGTCGGGGTGCCGGTCCAGCACGTCCGACAGCCACGCGAGGAGGGCGCGGTTGTGGTCGAGCAGGCCCGCGCCCACGGAGGACGCGTCGAGGTCGGTCCCGGCGCCGGGGGTGACGTTGTAGTCCAGCTTGAAGAAGCCGACCCCGAGGTCGCCGACGAGCCGGTCGACCGCCTCGTCGAGGTGCGCGCGGGCTGCGGGCGAGCGGAGGTCGAGCAGGTAGCGGGCGTTCTCGACGACCCGCACCCCGCCGCGCTGCAGGAAGGCCGAGTCCGGCAGGGTGCGCGCGGCCTCGCTGGTCACGCCGACGACCTCGGGTTCGAGCCAGAGCCCCGCCACCATGCCGCGCGACCGGATGTGGTCGAGCACCGACGGGAGCCCGGAGGGGAACCGCGCGGTCGACGGCATCCAGTCCCCGACGCTCGCCCACCAGCCGGCGGTGTCGTCGTACCACCCGGCGTCGATGCAGAAGACCTCCGCGCCGACGCGTGCGGCGGCGTCGATGAGGGGCAGCAGCTTGCCCTCGGTGGGGTCGCCCTCCAGCGTGTTCATGTAGTCGTTGAAGACCACGGGGAGGGCGTCGCCGGCCGTGTGCCGGCGCCGGGATGCGCGGCGCTGCTCGGCGAGGCGGCCGAAGGCGTCCTCCAGGGAGCCGGCGGCGGTGAACGAGACGGGCACGGTCGTGAACGACGTGGTCCCGTCGAGGACGACGGACCACTGGTGGAGCGTGTCCGTGGGGCCGAGGACGGCGACGTAGGCGCCGTCGCGGGACCGGTCGGCGCGGGGCGGCCCGAACGGGGTGTCGCTGAACAGCCGGTCCTCGAGGGGGACCCCGCCGTGACCCCAGTCGGGGTCCTCGCCCAGCTCGAACGCCCACGCGCCGTTGTGCTCGACCTGCCAGGCGAGCGTCCGGCCGGTGCGGCGATCGCGTGCCGCTCCTGCGGGGTTCGCCACGCCGGAGGACCACGTGCTGGAGCTCGAGATCGCGAGGCGGTTGCGGCTGGTCTCGCCGCGGGCCGTGCGGTCGATGGCGACCAGGCCCGGGGATCGGAGCGGCCGCGAGGTCCACCTGTTCTCCGAGCACCAGCCGCTGTCCGCCCACCAGAGGTCGACGTCGTTCGGCGAGTCGGACACCACGGCGCCCGTCGCGAAGCTCGTGACGGCCCAGATCGGCAGCGGCGCGCGCGCCGCCTCGACCCGGATCGTGGTGGTGGTGCGGACCGCGGCGACACCGGCGTGCGCCTCGAGCACCGTGGTGGCGACGAGGCCGGATCCCTCGTGCCGCTGCACGATCTCCAGCCTGTCGACGCCGTCCGTCGAGCTCGGCGTCGAGCTGACGAACCGCAGCCCGGCGCCGAGGGCCGTGCCGTCGTAGCGGTAGCTGTTGTTGAGGCGGCCCCAGGCGGGGGAGAGCACCTCCACCAGCGGTTGACGGGGACTCGTGCGCTCCGTCGACGACTCCGGATCGGCGGCCGTGCCGGCTCCGGCACCGCCCATGGCCACGAGGCGCACCGGGCCGTCGGGATCGTGCTCGAACGTGAGGAGGAGACCGCCGCCGTCCCACTGGATCGAGGTGGTCAGGGGGGTGTCGATGACGGTCACGAGGGCTCCGTTGCGCTTCGGTGGACGGCTGTCAGGAGCGACTGTAGCTCGGATGGTGGACGGAATGTAAGCGTTTACATTCGTTACCTTTCCGTTACATCGGTTCGTTGTGCCGACCCGCGCCCGCGGTCACACTGAGGCGGCGGGGGCCTCTGGTCCTCGATGCCCGCGATGGAGCGGGAAGGACGAAGGAGTCTCGATGGCACTCTCCGTGAACGGTCGCAGCACCACCGCCGGGCCACCGGCCGCGGTCCCCGCGCCGGCATCCGCCCGGCGATCGAGCGGCGGCAGCCCGCCGAGACGAGCTCGGCGGCCGGACGACACCCGGCTCGCGGCGATGTTCCTCATCCCGGCCGCGCTCGGCCTCGTCGTCTTCTACTTCTGGCCCCTGGCCCGCGGGATCTGGTTGAGCTTCACCTCCTGGGACCTGCTCTCGCCGGCCCGGTTCATCGGCATCGAGAACTACCAGCGCATGCTCGCCGACCCGATCTTCTGGAACGCCGCACGGGTCACGATCTACTACGTGGTCCTCAACATCGGGTTCCAGACGGTCATCGCGCTCGGCATCGCGGTGCTCATGCAGCGGCTGACGCAGTCCACGCTCCTCCGCGGCGTGATCCTCGCGCCGTACCTGGTCTCCAACGTCGTCGCCGCCCTCGTCTTCCTCTGGATCCTCGACTTCCAGCTCGGCATCGGGAACCAGATGCTCGAGTGGATCGGCCTCGACCGCATCGGGTTCTTCACGACCGAGGCGGCGGTGATCCCCACGATCGCCGCCGTGAACGTCTGGCGGCACATGGGCTACACGGCGCTGCTGATCTTCGCGGGCCTGCAGGCCATCCCGGCCAACTACTACGAGGCCGCCCGGGTCGACGGCGCATCGGAGATCCGCATGTTCCGCGGCATCACCCTGCCGTTGCTCCGACCCGTGCTCGGCCTGGTCCTCATCATCTCCGTGATCGGGTCGTTCCAGGTATTCGACACCGTCTCGGTGACGACCAACGGCGGCCCGGTCGACGCGTCCCGGCTGCTGCAGGTCTACATCTACGACAAGGCGTTCGCGCAGTTCGACTTCGGCTACGCGTCGACGCTCAGCGTCGCGATGCTGATCATCCTCGTGATCGTCACCTACTTCCAATACCGCCTCACGCGGGCCGGCCAGTCCGACCTGAACTAGGAGCCGTCATGACCCAGCTGCAGAGCCCTCCCGTCGCGCCGCCCCGCCCCGTCGAATCCGACGTCCCCCCGGGGAACCCCCGTCCGCCCCGCCCGCGCCGCCCGATCCGGTGGGGCCGCGTCGCCGCGTGGGTGGTCATGGCGATCCTCATCGTCGTCACGGTGTTCCCGTTCTACTGGATCCTCCGCACCGCCCTCTCGGGCAACGGCGCGCTCTACGGCAACGCCTCCTCGCTCCTGCCGGTCGACTTCACCTGGAACGGCTTCCTCCGCGTCTTCGGCGCCCAGTCGGTCGACGACGCGATCGCCGACGGCGGATCCGGCGCCAAGCTCGACTTCTGGCGCTACCTCGGCAACTCCGTGATCGTCAGCACGACCGTGACCGTGTGCCAGGTCTTCTTCTCCGCGATGGCGGCCTACGCGTTCTCCCGCCTCGTCTGGCGCGGACGCGACTTCGTGTTCGGCTTCTTCCTGCTGTCGCTCATGGTGCCCGTGATCTTCACCCTGCTGCCGAACTTCCTGCTCGTGAAGCAGCTGGGGCTCATCGACACCCTGCTCGGCATCATGCTGCCGTCGCTGTTCATGACCCCGTTCGCGATCTTCTTCCTCCGGCAGTTCTTCCTCAACGTGCCCAAGGAGGTGGAGGAGGCGGCGCTGGTGGACGGCGCGAGCAAGCTCGCCATCTTCTTCAAGGTCATCATCCCGATGTCCGCGGCGCCCATCGCGACCGTGAGCATCCTCACCTACATGACCAGCTGGAACGACTACTTCTGGCCCCTGATGGTCAGCTACACCGACGACTCCCGCGTGCTCACCGTGGCGCTCGGGGCGTTCAAGTCGCAGAGCCCTCAGGGCGGGCCGGACTGGTCGGGCCTCATGGCCGCGACGCTCGTGGCGGCCCTGCCGATGATCCTGCTCTTCGGGGTCTTCGCCAAGCGCATCGTCAACAACATCGGCTTCAACGGCATCAAGTGAGGACCACGACCATGTCGACGACGACATCACGCGCCCCCCGTCCCTCCCGACCGCGACGAGGACCACGGCGGATCGCCGCGGCGATCGCGGCGGCGGCCTCCTTCGTCGCCCTGTCCGGCTGCGCCGCGACGCCCGGGGTCGCCGCGGGCACCACCGCGGTCGACTACTGGCTGTGGGAGTCGCTGCAGCTGCCCGGATACGAGAAGTGCGCGGCCGCCTTCGAGGCGGAGAACCCGGACATCGACATCCGCATCACGCAGTACGGCTGGGCCGACTACTGGCAGAAGCTCACCGCGGGTCTCGTCGCGGGGGCCGGGCCGGACGTCTTCACCGACCACCTCACCAAGTACCCCGAGTTCGTCAGCCGCGGCGTGATCCTGCCGCTGGACGACTTCCAGGCGACCGCGGACATCGACCCGGCCGACTACCAGGCCGGGCTCGCCGAGCTCTGGGTCGGCCAGGACGGCAAGCAGTACGGGTCGCCGAAGGACTTCGACACCATCGCCCTGTTCTACGACGAGGCCGTGCTCGAGGAGGCCGGCATGACGCCCGCCGACCTCCAGGGGCTCACCTGGAACCCCGAGGACGGGGGGACGTTCGAGCAGGTGATCGCGCACCTCTCCGTCGACGCGAACGGCGTCCGGGGGGACGAGGAGGGCTTCGACCCGGAGGACGTCGTCACGTACGGGCTCGGGTCCAACGGCGCCGGCGACACGAACGGGCAGACGCAGTGGTCCTGGCTCGCGGGCGCCACCGGGTGGGAGTTCACCAACGAGCCCGTGTGGGGCGACCAGTACAACTACGACGACCCGCGGTTCAAGGACTCCATCGCGTGGCTGTTCGGGCTCGTCGACAAGGGCTACCTCCCGTCGTACGAGCGCGTCGGGACGGCGCCGAACCTCGTGCAGCAGCTCGGTGCCGGCCAGGCCGCCCTCGTGGCGGACGGGTCCTGGACGATCTCCAGCTACGCCCGCCTGGAGGGCGTCGACCTCGGCATCGCGAGCGTGCCCATCGGCCCCGTCGGGCATCCCGTGTCCATGTACAACGGCCTCGGCGACTCCATCAGCGCCCAGACGGACGCGCCGGAGGAGTCGTCCCGCTGGGTCGCGTTCCTCGGCTCGGACGCCTGCCAGACCATCGTCGGCGAGGAGGGCGTCATCTTCCCCGCGCGACCGGCCGGCACGGAGGCGGCCATCGCGGCGTTCGCGGACAAGGGCTTCGACGTGCAGCCGTTCACGGACCTGGTCGACGACGGCGACACGATCCTCTTCCCCGTCACGAACAACGCGGCGGAGATCCTCTCGATCATGAAGCCCGTCATGGACAGCATCTACATCGGCAGCGAATCCGTCGACTCGCTCGACCAGGTCAACGAGCGCGTCAACCGGCTGTTCGAGTGACGCGGAGGCCGGCAGGCGCCCAGGAGCGCCTGCCGGCCTCCGCGCGGGTCCGGTGAGCGGGAGCGTCAGCGGTCGGGACCGCCGGCGGCGGGAACGCCCGCGTCCGGAACGCCGGCGTCCGGACCGCTGGCGTCCGGACTCGGGCAGCCGCACGAGCGCCCGATGACGAGCGTCGGCGTGAACGACGCGTGATGCGGAGCCCGCCCGGTCGGCGCGGCCGTCAGGCGGGCGACGGCCTCCTGCGCCATCTCCTGCACCGGCTGTCGGACCACCGTCAGCTGCGGGACCGCGTACCGGGCCTCGTCGGTCCCGTCGAAGGAGACGACGGCCACGTCCTCCGGCACGCGGAGGCCCAGCTCGTGCAGCGCCCGGAGCGCGCCGCTCGCCTGCATGTCCGAGCTCGCGAAGAGGGCGGTCGGGCGGTCGGCGCCGGCGAACAGGCGGAGGGCGCCCGCGTACCCGCCACCTCGGGTGAACGGCTCGCGGGCCAGCGGACCGTCGGGGAGGCGGGCCGCGCGCGTGGCGTCGAGCCACCCCGCCTCGCGCGCCTCGCCCTTGCCTCCGGTCTGCCCGATGATGAGACCGACGCTGGTGTGCCCGTGCGCGAGCAGGTGCTCCACGCCGAGGCGCGCCCCCGCGCGCGCGTCCACGCCGACGGTCTCCCATCCCTCTCGGCCCGCGAACGTGTTGAGGAGGACGACGGGGATGTCCAGGGCCGGGAGATCCAGGGCCGACGAGGTGTGCTGGACCGTGCTGACGATGATCCCGTCGACCTGACGCGCGACCAGCGACTGGATGAGGGTGCGCTCGCTCGCCGGGTCGCTCTCGCTGTTGACGAGCAGCACGGCGTACCCCGACCGCGCGGCGTGCTGCTCCACCGCGATCGCCAGCTCGGCGAAGAGCGGGTTGCCGATCTCCGGCACGACGAGCCCGAGCATCTGCGTCGACCCCATGCGGAGCGCCCGCGCGCTGGCGTTCGGCCGGTAGCCGAGCACGCGGATCGCCTCGCGCACCCGGTCGGCCGTCGCTGCCGCCACGGGTCGCGGGCCGCCGTTCACGACGTAGCTGACGACCGCCGTGGAGACGCCCGCGTGCCGGGCGACGTCGGCGCGCGTCACCTGACCACGGGCGCGGGGTGCGGGGTCCGGCATGCGACCCACCTCCCCGAGCCCGTCAGGACGCTGCGATCCGTCGCCGGATCAGCGGGATCAGCGGGAGCTCGGGGCGATCCTATCCGCGTCGTCGGATCCGCCCGGCACGGGGACGGGGTCAGGAGCGTCGCCGAAGTCCGGCACGTCGAGGCGCTCGCCGCCGCGCAGGGCCGACTGGTGGGCGACGATGCCGGGGAGCGTGTACCTCGCCGCCACCCAGGCGTTGACCGGCGGCAGCGTCCCGTCCACGACGGCGCGGATGAAGTCGTCGACCAGGAAGTGGTGGCTCCCCTCGTGGCCGCTCGGCATGCCGTGGTACACCTCCGGCAGGCGGTCGACGTCGTGCACCGGGGCGTAGCCGGACACGAACGACTCGCGCAGCTCGGGGGCGATGTGCGCGAGGGAGGGGTCGTCGAGCGACATGCTCGGCTGCGTCGTCAGCTCCTCGCTGATGTCCGTGACGTCCGACTTGTCCTGCCAGAAGCTCACGGTCGCCGTCTGCTCGAAGCTGGCCTCGGTGCCGAAGTAGCGGAACCGGGACTCGCGGATCTGCGACGGGTAGCCGACCCTCCGCATCTCGTTGATGCGCATCACCCCGCCGCCGTCGAGCTCGAACAGGGCGCTCGCGTTCGAGAAGTCGTTGTCGAACTGGCTCACCTCGCGGTCGAACACGCCGTCGCCGCGGTCGTCGCGGACGCCGATGCAGCTGACGCTGACCGCGTGACCGGGGATCGCGCCGAGCACGCCGCCGATGGAGTGCGTCGGGTAGTGCATGGGCGGGTAGCTGGCGGTGCGCTTCCAGTCCTCCCCGCCGCTGTACTGGTACGCGGCGTAGAAGCCGAGGTCCATGTCGTGGACGTAGTCGCCCTCCGCGTAGAAGACGCGGCCGAACGCGCCCTCGGCGACCTTCTTGCGCGCGAAGACCGTGGCCGGGTTGTAGTAGCTCGTCTCGCCCATCATGTAGGTGAGCCCCGTCGCGCGGACGGCGTCGATGATGTCGGCGATCTCCTGCTCGGAGACGGCCATCGGCACCGCCGAGTACACGTGCTTGCCGGCGTGGAGGGCGCGGACCACCAGCGGCCCGTGCGTCCACCGCTGGGTGAAGATCGCGATGGCGTCCACGTCGGACTCGAGCAGTGCGTCGAACGAGTCGACCGCCCCGTCGAGGCCCTCGCGGGAGACGAGCTCGTCCGCGCGTTCCCGGAGCAGGTCGGTGACGATGACGCGGTCGACGTCGGGGTGGACCTTGAAGAGGGTGGCGAACTGCCCGGCGAACTGCCCGGCGCCGACGATGCCTAGCGAGACCATGCGTGGTCGTCCGATCTGGAGCGGCGGTGCTCCGTCGAGTGCGAGCGGCTGCGGGGTGGTGCTGAGCGCCCCCAGCAACCGTGGTGGCACCCAGCATCGCACCGGGATCTACTCGTGTAAACCCTGATCTCGGGATGCGCGGACGGAGTGCGCGCATGAGCCGCGTCAGGCCGCCCCGCCCCCTCAGGCGTTCATGAACTCCGAGGGCTTCAGCGCGCGCTCCACGATGCGCACGTCGCCGATGGATCCCGGGTACACGTGGTCGAGCTGCCCGCCGTAGTGGTTGGCGCCGACCAGCCACGACCTGCCGGCGGACGCGAGCCCGCGATTCGGCGTCGTCGGGTTCCGCACGACGGGGTTCCCGTCGACGTACATCGTCGTGTGCTGGCCGTCGTTGACCACCGCGACGTGCCACCAGGTGGCCGCGGGCAGCTCGTGCGACCAGTTCGTGAGCGATCCGTCCTGGCTGGTCGGGTACACCGCCCACTGCATCTCGCGGCTGCCGGACACGGTGAGGACCACGGCGGGCTCGTCCGGGTCGCCCGAGGAGGTCGCCTTGCCGGCGTCCTTCGCGGAGGCCGACTGGGAGATGATCGAGCTCCAGGCGTCGCCGCCGCCGTAGCCCTCGGGGATCCGCAGGTAGGCCTCGAACGTGTAGCCACGGCGGAAGGTCGCCGCGTCGAGCGGGGCCCCGTCGACGGTGCGGAGGTGGTCGCCCGTGGCCTTGCCGCCCGTGAGCGACAGGCTGCCGGCGCTCGGCGAGTCGTCGTGGTGCTCCGCGGAGAAGCGGAGCGATCCGGGCGCGGCACCCGCGCGGTCCGCCACGACCAGGTCGTTGCCGTGGCCGGAGGCGTCGGGGATCCGGGTGGCCGGGCCGAGCGCGGATCCGTCCGGCTGCCCGTCGAAGCGCCAGTACGCGACCGTGCCGGGCACGAGCATCTGCGCGGCGGGCCGGACGGGTCGCACGGGCACCGGCGCGAAGCCGGCGAACCGCTGCTCGAAGTCGACCGACACGGTGAACCGGTCGACGTCGCCGGAGAGGCGCGCCTCCTCGTCCGCCAGCTCGTTGCCGGTGCCGAGGCCGCCGCCGAGGATGAAGGGCGAGAGGGTCTCGACGTCGATCGCGTTCCGCTCGAGGTCCACGTGGTACAGCCGGATCATCGCGGCGCCGCCGTAGTAGCGGTCCTGGTAGTTGACGAGGTGCATGTCCACGTCGTGGCCCGCGCGGTTCCGCATGGTCGTCCGGCCGGGCTTCCAGTAGTGGCCGTTGAGGGTGAGGAAGATCTGGTCGTGCTGGGAGATGAAGGAGTCCCAGAGGCCCTGGCCGTAGCCGTCGAGGAGGGCGGATCCGTCGGGCCGGGAGTCGACGATGGCGTGCGCCGTGAGGATCACCGGCAGGGTCGGGTGCGCCGCCAGCACGCCGCGCGCCCACTCGACGCCGCGGGCGCTCGTGCGCCAGTCGAGCGCGAGGACGAGCCAGTCGCGGCCGCCCGCGGTGAAGGTGTGGAAGCTGTTGTAGCCGTCGGGGCTGGATCCGCGGAAGCTCGGCGACTTGGCGAACCGCTTCGGGCCGAACGCGTCGAGGTAGGGGGTGCGGCCGCGCTGGTCGTCGCTGTCGCCGGGGACGTCGTGGTTGCCCGCGAGCACGCTCCAGGCGGCGCCCGCCCGGTCGAGGAGCGTGAACTGGGCGCTCGCGGCCTGGACCTCGGCGGCGGCGCCGTTCTGGGTCACGTCGCCGAGGTGCGCGAGGAACACGATGTTGTGCCGGTCGCGCTCGGCGAGCACGTAGCGCAGGGACGCCTCGAGCGGCTCCGGGTGGATCGCGGCACCGTCGAAGAGGTACTGCGTGTCGGGCAGCACGGCGATCGTGAAGCGGGGTGACGCGGTGTCGGTCCGCCACCGGCCGCCGGGGCCCTGCTGCGCGGGCGGCGCCTTGGCGGCGGTGGCGGCGAGGGGGGCGCCGGCCGCGGGCAGCGCGCCGCCGAGGCCGGCCACGCCGAGCGCGCCGGCGGCGCCGCTCGTGATGAGGAAGCCGCGGCGGGAGAGGGCGGAGGGTGAGGCGTTCTCGGGGTCCTGGGTCACGTGTCGCGACGGTATGCGGGGGAGGTGAATGCGATGCGGCGGCAGGGTGGACGGGCGGCGGCCGACGGTGCGCGGCGGGGAGACCGCGGTTCAGGGCCCGGCGACGAGCACCACGGCCGCCAGGAGCGCCGGCACCCCGCCGAGGAGCACGGCGGCGCCCGCGACGAGGAGCGCGAGGTCGGCACGCGGGATCCACCCGTTGCGGCCGGCCCGGAGCCCGGCGACCGCCCGCAGCGACAGCGCGACGGCGACCGCTCCCGCGACGGGGATCACCGCGAGGGGCAGGAGGCGTCCGCCCGCGGATCCCCAGGCCGGGAGGAACGCCACGGGCACCGCGACCACGGCCGCCGCGAGGGCGACGAGCGCGGCGATGCGCCGACGGCGGTCGCGGCGGCTCGGATCCATCGGGCCAGCCTAGGAGCGGGGCGCGCCACCGCCTCCCGTCGCGCCCGCGGCCCGTGCCAGCATGGGCCATGCGCATCGCCGACTTCCCCGTGCCCGACACGGTCGCCGCCCGGGGCGCCCTCGAGCTCGCCACCTCGTACCAGTCCGCCGCGATCACGGCCCACGGGATCCGCTCGTGGCTGTGGGCGGAGGCGTTCGCGGTGGTCGACGGGCTGGCCGGGGTCGACCACGAGATCCTCTACGTCTCCGCCGTGCTGCACGACATCGGCACGGTCGCCGAGTACGACAACCACACCGTCTCGTACGAGCACGCGGGCGGGCACGTGGGCGTCGCGCTCACCGCGGGCGCCGGCTGGCCCGCCGCGCGCCGGCAGCGCGTGCTCGACGCGATCGTGCGGCACAACTGGCCGTCGGTGGATCCGGAGCTCGACGTCGAGGGGCACCTCCTGGAGGTCGCGACCGGGCTCGACATCTCCGGCGCCCGGCCGGACGCGCTCCCCGAGGAGTACCTGCGCGAGGTGCTGCGGGCGCATCCGCGGGGCGCGCTCGCCGCGGAGTTCGGCGCGTGCGTGCGCGACCAGGCGGAGCGGAAGCCCGGCACGGCCGCGCGCCGCCTCGTCGACGGCGGCCTCGTGGGGAAGCTCGCCGCGAACCCGCTGGAGCGGCTCGCGTGAGCGGCCGATCCGGGGCGCGGCTCGCACGGCGGCTGCTCCAGGTCGTGGCGGCGCTCGCCGTCGTGGGCGGGGCGCTCGTGATCGTGCGGTCCGCGAGCCAGCCCGTGACGTTCGGGACGTTCGCGTACGCCCCCCTGACCGGCGAGGCCCTCCTGGCGCAGGGCGCGCACGTCGTGTCGACCACGACGCTCGTGGCGGCGGCCGTGGTCGTCGTCGGGCTGGTCCTGCTCGCGTTCGCCGCGGGGGTGCGGGCGGGTGCCCGGGCCGCGGGCGGCGACCCCGACGGCCGCTGACGCCGCCAGCCCGTGCCGCCCGACGGCCCGCGGATCACCCGATCAGCGACGGCCGCAGGTCCCGCAGGGTCCGGTGCGACGTGATGCGGATCGCCCCGGCCAGCGCCACCGCGAGCCCGCCGACGAGCCACAGCGCGAGCACGCCCGCGTCCTGCGCCGCCTTCCCGAGGTCGCCGCCGTACATCAGCTGGCGGAGCGCGTCGACCGCGAAGCTCATGGGCAGCACGTGGTGCAGCGCGGCGAGCGGCCCGGGGAGCGTCTGCCAGGGGAACGTGCCGCCCGCGGTGACGAGCTGCACGACCATGAGCACGAGGCCGAGGAACTGGCCGACGCTGCCGAGCAGCACGTTGAGCGCGAGGATGATGGCCGCGAACGTGATCGAGGCGAGCACCATCGTCCCGTACATGGCGAGCGGGTGGGCGATCCGGAAGCCGAGCGCTCCGGCCACGATCGCGTAGAGCCCCGCCATCTGCACGACGCCGAGGAGCGCGGGCGTCAGCCAGCCGGCGAGCGTGACCTTCAGCGGCGCCTTCCGGGCCGTGATCGCGCGGCGGGACAGCGGCTTCACGATGAGGAACAGGGCGTAGATGCCGATCCACGCGGCGAGGCTGATGAAGAACGGCGCGAGCCCGGCGCCGTACTCGCCGGCCTCGGTCACCGCGTCCTGGCGGAGGGCGACGGGGTCGCCGATCGTGTCGGCCTGCGCGTCGCGCTGGGTGTCGGTGGACGCGGGGATCCGGTCGAGGCCCGAGTCGAGGCCGTCGCGCAGCGTCGTGGCGCCGTCCTGCAGCGTGCCGAGGCCGGACGCGAGCGAGGCCGCGCCGTCGGACGCGGAGTGCGCACCGGTCGCGAGCGTCGCGCTGCCGTCGGCAGCTTGGGCGATCCCGGAGGCGAGCGCGGGAGAGGCGGCGGCCAGCGCATCCGCGCCGTCCGCTACCTGGCGGCTGCCGGTCGCCAGGGTGCCGGCGCCCTGGGCGAGCGCGGCGGATCCCGTCTGCAGCTTCCCGGCGCCGTCGGCGACCTGAGCGCTGCCCTGGGCGACCTGCTCGCTGCCGGTCGCGAGCTGCGTGAGCTGGGCGCTCAGGCCGTCGGTCGTCGCGGCGGCGTCGGTGATGCCCTTCCCGAGCCCGTCGAGGCGCGCTAGGGCCTGGTCGATCTCGGCCTGCGGGATCCCGGCGGCCGTCATGCGCGCCACGATCGCGGCGCGGATGGCGGGCACCTCGGCGGCGAGGTCGTCGGCGCCGGCGGAGGCCGTGGATCCGAGCGCGGCGATCTGCCGGTTCCCGTCGGCCACCTGCCGTGCGCCGTCCGCGACCTGCTGCGCGCCCGGGGTGAGCGCGGCGGCGCCCGTGGAGAAGTCGGTCGCCCCGGTGGAGAGCGTGGCCGCGCCGTCCGCGACCTGGTCCGCGCCCGTCGCGAGCTGCCGCGTCTGCGCGGGGAGCTGCGCCGTCCCGGAGCGGAGCTGGCCGAGGCCGGAGGAGAGCGCGTCCGCGCCGGTGGCGAGCTGCCCGTTGCCGGCCGCGAGCTCGTCCGCGCCGGAGCGCGCGGTGGCCGTGCCGTCGACGAGCTGCTGCGCGCCGGACGCGGCGTCGCCGAGGCTCGAGCGCACGTCCGCGAGCCCGAGGAGGAGCTTGCCCGCGGCCTCGGTGCCGACGCGCGAGGCGACCGACTTCGTGATCCGGGCGCCCGCCTGCTGGGCGATGGTCGTCGCGAGGTAGCTGTTCGCGTCGTCGGTGGCCATGACCACCCGGGCCTGCTGCGGATCCGCGCCGGAGGAGGACGCGAGCGCGTCCGAGAAGCCGGCGGGGATCGTCAGCGTGAAGTCGTACGTGCCGTTCTCGAGGCCCGTCCGCGCCTCGGCGGAGGAGACCTCGTGCCAGTCGAAGGAGGCGTCCTCGAGCACGTCCGCGGCGACGTCGGTGCCGTAGTCGACCGGCTTCCCGTCCACCGTCGTGCCCTGGTCGGCGACGACGAGGGCGGCGGGCACCCTGTCGAGGCTGCTGTACGGATCCTGGTTCGCCCACAGGTACAGGCCGCCGTAGAGCACGGGCACCAGCACGAGCGCGACGAGCGCGACCTTGGACATGGTGGTGGCGGTGAGGCGCGTCAGCTCCGCGCGCACCAGGGGGAGGAGTCTCATCGGGTCTGCGTTCCGTCGATCGAGGGGGTGGGGTCGGGGGCGGCGATCGCGTCGTCCGCGGGCAGGGCGGCGATCGCCTCGGCGGCGGCCTCGCTCGTGACGACGAGGACGCCGGTGCCGGATCGGGCGAGGTCGCGGAGGACGCGCATCCACTCGGCCACCGCGCCGCCGTGCCGCTCGGGCGAGGTGACGACGACGGCCTCGACGCCCGCGCGGCTGGCGGCGAGCGTGGCGAGGAGGCGGATGCGGGCGACTGCGGGGAGGGCGGAGAAGGGCGCACGGGCGAGCTCGGCGAGGCCCTGGTCGTCGAGGATCACGCCGACCTCGTGCCGTCCGGAGCGGTGCCCGGCGAGGGCGAGCTCCTCGGCGACCACCGCGCGGAGCGACACGTCGTCGGCGGGCTCGTTGACGCGCGGGGTGTCGACCAGCGCGACCCGCTCGGCGATCCGGGCGGCGACGCCGGGGGAGTCGTCGCCGTCGAGGGCGAGGGACCCGCCGTCGACGCGCATCCGGCCGGACGCGACGAGCGACAGCACGGTGGGCCGCAGCTCGGTCTCGGCGACCGCGACCACGGGTCCAAGCCCGCCGTAGGAGAGGGAGACGGCGGGCAGGGCGGGCGCGGGGCCGTCGCCGACGCGCGCGTCGGTCAGCGTGACGATCATCGGCCCGCCTCCCGCGCGGGCGCCGACGTCACGCGGGGCGCGGCCTCGCGCAGCTCCGGGGTGGCGGCGATGAGGTCGCCGGCCGCGCGCCAGTCGAGCCCGCAGAGGGCGAGGGAGGTGAGGATCACGAGCGTGTGCCCCTCCGCGCGGCCGATGTCGCTGCGCGTGGCCTCGTCGAGCACCGCGAGCGCGCCGCCCTCGACGAGGCGCGCGAGGGTCGGTGCCGGCATGTCGCCGCGCAGCTCGCCCGCGGCGATGCCGCGCTCGACGACCCGCAGCAGCTCGGCGCGGAGCGGCGCGAGCTCGGCCGCGACCTCGCGCGCGAGCGGCCCGCGCACGGCGACCCGCGCCATCACGCGCACCTGCTCGACCTCGGCCCAGAGCCGCGCGCCGATGAGGGCGACGTGGACCCGGCTGTCGGCGTGGGTGATGCCGGCGAGCGACTCGACGATGCGCCGGGCGCCGCGCTGCAGCACCTCGCGGACGAGGTCGTCGCGCGTCGCGAAGTGCCCGTAGACGGCGCGGCGGCTGAGGCCGGCGACGCCGGCGATGGTCTCGAGGGAGGCGTCCGGGTCGCGGTCGAGCGCGACGACCGCGGCGGCGAGGAGGGCCTGGCGGTTGCTCGCGGCGTCCCTGCGGGGCGCGCGTGCGGAGGCGAGGGAGGTCATGCCACCAGGATAGCGATCCTGCACACCAGTGTGCAACATCGGGAGGAGCGGATCACGCGATCCCGCGGCCGGGGCGCCGGGGAGTGCCCGGACGCCCCGGCGTGCCCGTCACATGCAGTGCGATCGGGTGGGGATGAGCAGGTCGTACTTCCAGTCGCCGGCGCAGGGGGTCCCGACGGCGCTGATCACCTGCTCGAAGACGAACTTGCGCACGCTCCCGCAGAAGGCGCGCAGGCGTCCGCAGATGGCCCCGGCCGCGCCCGTCGCCAGCGCCGCGAGGATCACCTCCTGCTCGTCGTGGGTGAGGATGACGTAGACGAGGTCCTTGAAGTTGAAGCCCAGCTTGAAGGCGCTCGTCCGCAGCGGGTCGATGGCGGGGTCGGCCGTCGTCTGACCGCTGGGCAGGTCGAGCGCGCGCGATGCCGCGGGCACCACGTGCTGCTGGCTCGCGGCGACGTGATGATGCGCCTCGGTCGCCTGTGCGCTCACGGTGCCGCCGGCGACGAGCGCCGCCGTGGTGACGAGCGACGCGGCGAGCAGGGTCGCGCGATGGCGGGCTCGAGGGGCGGGTGCGGAGGACGGCCGGGCGGTGGCGCCGCGAGAGGGCTGCTGTGTTCGGAACATGGTGGTTCTCCTGTCCTGGAGATGACCATCACCTCCGGGGTCAGGCTCGCCGGTGACGGCGCTGCTCGTTCAGCTCCTGCACAGGTCGGTCGAGCACGCGTCATGGCGGCTCGGGCGCGCGGCTCTCGGGTCTCCGGTACCCCGACTCCCCGCGCACGGGGCGGGCACGCTGCCCGTCCTGCAGGTGCGGCGGGTGAGCTCGGGTCAGCTGCGGAGGGTCTCGCTCGGCAGCTCGCCGAAGGCCTGCGCGTACGTCGCCGCGAAGCGGCCGAGGTGCGCGAAGCCCCATCGCTCGGCGATGCTCCGCACGGTGGTGGCGGTGGGCTCCGCGTCCCGCAGCTGCGCGCGCACGCGGCGGAGGCGGATCCCCCGCAGGTACTCAGTGGGCGTCTGCCCGTGGTGGCGGCGGAGCGCGAGCTGAAGGACCCGGGTGGAGATGCCGGCGGCGCCCGCGGCCTCGGCGGGCGTGATCGGCAGGTGCGCGTTGTGGTGCAGGTACTCGACGGCCACGCGGATGTGGGCCATGCGCGGCGCGCGCAGCTCGTCCGGCAGGTCCACGTCGTCCCACGGGAAGAGGCGCAGGGTCGCCCGGGCGAGCGCGAGGTCGGCCTCGAGGCGCAGCAGCGGGGAGGCGTCGGGATCCGTGATGACGGGGGCGGATGCGGCGAGCGCGCGACGCCACACGGCGGCCGTCTCGGCGCTCGGCACCCGGCGGTTCTCGAACAGGATCGGCCGCGCGGGTCCGTGGTGGAACTCGGTGGCGGTCTGCTCGAGGAAGCCGGCGTCGAGGTGCACGCAGTTCTGGCGCGTCGCGGTCGCCGTGTACGGGAAGGGGCGGCCCGTCGGGAGGAGGAACGGGAGCTGGCCCTGGTTCGAGAACGCGCGCGAACCGCGATCCACCGTGATCCGGCCCTCGAGGAACCACGTGACGACGTGCTCCGACATCCGGGCGCCGTCGGCCCAGTGCGGACCGGCGGACCGGAAGGTGCGGAGGGAGACGCGCTCGCTGCCGAGGGTCGCGTACCGGTAGGAGAAGTCCGACCGGCGGTCGCGGGCGAAGCGCATCCCCTCGAGCACGGGCGCGAACCGCGCCGATGCCTCGTCGGTGTCGTCGCCGGAGAAGACGCTGCGGAGGAACGGCGCGTCGAGGGCGGCGGCGGCGGCCTCGTCGGGTGACAGGGCGGCGGCGGGCGTGGTCGCGGGGGTCCCGTCGGTCCCGTCCTCGTCGAGGGGATCGGGGGTCGGCGTGCCCGACGGGCGCGAGGAGTCCCTCGTCCTGATGGGGGTCGGCGTGGTCGTCATGGTCCTGTGTTCTCCGGGCGTCGGTCGTGTCCGCCCTCCCGCTCATCATGCATGGTGCTCCCGAGAGAGGCGGCCTCCGGCCGTTCCCCGGAGGTGGCAGGTGCTTCGGCGCGGGCGCGCGGCCGGGCGGGGCGACGCTCAGCGGATAGCCGGTATGCGAACGAAGGTCCCCCGAGGGCTTGCGCTCCGCTGGCCGGCCGGGTGTGAGAGAGCGCTCCCGCACTCCGGATCCGCTCGGCCGGGCCGCCTAGGCTCGGCATCGCCCATCCCCGCACACATCCGAGAGGCGCCGCATGACGAGCGACCGGTCCCTGGCCTTCATCCTGCTGCGCTCGTGCCTCGTGATGGTCGCCCTCGGCGTCGTCACCGTGCAGACCGGCGGCGGCCTCGGCGCGGTGGGCGTCGTCGCGTTCGTCCTCGCCGCGGGCCTCGGCGGCGGTGCGACCTTCTACTGGCGGCGGCACCTCGCGGCCAAGCGGCGCGACCCCTTCAGCTGATCCCGCGCGGCAGTCGGGTCGGCGGATCCGAGTGGCCCGGCGGATCCGCGCGGCCCGGCACCCCCGGCGTCAGGCCGGGTCGGTCACCGTCGAGGTGAGGGTCGACGACCCGTCCGCGCGCCGCCGCACCTCGATCCGGTCCGCGACGCGCTGCTTGAGCTCCTCGACGTGGCTCACGATGCCCACCGTGCGGCCGTCGGACGACAGCCGCCCGAGCTCGGACATGACGGCGTCGAGCGTCTCCGGATCCAGCGTGCCGAAGCCCTCGTCGACGAAGAGCGTGCCGAGCTGCAGGCCGCCCGCCTCCGCCTGGACCACGTCGGCGAGGCCGAGCGCGAGGCTGAGCGACGCGTAGAACGTCTCGCCGCCGGAGAAGCTGGCGGGCTCGCGCACGCGGTCGACGACGTGGTCGCGGATCTGCAGGGCGAGACCCGTCTTCCGCGACCGGCTCGTGGCCTCCCGCTCCTCGCTCACCTCCAGCTCGTAGCGGCCGCTCGACATGGTCCGGAGGCGCGCGTTCGCGGCCCGTACGACGTCCTCGAAGCGGCGCAGGAGCACGTACGTGCCGAGCGTGACGCCGCGGCTGTTCTCGGGGGTGGTCGCGTTCGCGACGTCGGACATGCGGATCGCGGCGCGCGCCCGGTCGCCCGCCTGCGCGCTCTCACGGCGGGCGGCGTCGTGCCGGGCCAGGGCGGACGCGCTGCGGTCGGCGCGGTCGCGGGCCCGGGCGGCGCGCTCGGCGCTCGCGCGCGCGGCGGCCTGGGCGGCGTCGAGGGCGGTGCGGGCGGCCTCGGGATCCGCGTCCTCGGCGCCCGTCAGCGACGCGACCTCGGGATCCACCAGCCCCTCCGCGACGACGGCCTGCTCGCGCTCGTGGGCGGCGACGCGGCGTGCGCGGGCGTCGAGCTCGGCGGCGGGCAGGGCGGCCGCGCGCGCCTGCTCCTCCGTGGCGAAGGACCGGTCGGCCAGCGCCTGCGCGAGCTCGACCGCGCGCGCCGCGGCGTCGGCGGCCGTGCGTTCGCGGGTCGTGGCGAGGGCGATGAGGCGCTCCACGAGGGCGCGCTCGTCGGCCCGATCGGCGACGAGCGCCGCGACGCGGGAGGGCGCGCCATCGGCGGCGTCACTGTCATCGTCGGCGGCCTCTGCCTCGACCTCGACCTCGGCCTCGGCCTCGGCCTCGTCCGCGTCCTCGGCGGCGAGGACCGCGCGCACCGCCGCCTCGTCCTCCGCGCGGAGCTCGCGGGCCCGGATCACGCGCTCGCGCAGCCCGGACAGCGCGGCGCGGGCGTCGTCGCGGCGCGCCCGGATCCGCTCCGTCTCCGCGTCGTGCGCGACGAGCGCCGCCTCGGCCGTGCGGAGCGCACCCCCGGCCGCCTCGGCGTCGGCCAGGCGCGCGCGGCGGTCGGCGACCGCCGCGTCGGCGGACTCCGCGGTGATCCCGTCGAGCGCGGCCGCCTGCACCTCGTGCCGCGCGGTCTCCGCGGACAGCGCCGCGACCGCGTCGCCCTGCGCCCGCTCGGCCCGTGCGCGGGCCTCCGCCGCCGCCTCGATCTCGTCGTCGTCCGGGTGCCCGGGCGCGCTCGGGGCGGGCAGCGGGTGGTCGAGCGCGCCGCACACCGGGCAGGGATCGCCGTCCCGCAGCTCCCGCGCCAGCTCGCCCGCGAGCCCCCGGATCTTCCGCTCCCGCAGCTCCGCCTCGTGCCGCACGGCGGCCGTCGCCTCGGCGGAGCGCGCGTCGACGGCGGCGCGGGCGGCGAGTTTCCGCGCGTCGAGCTCCCGCAGCTCCGTCACGCGCCGCCGGATCGCCTGCGCCTCCGCGAGGGCCGTGCCCGCCGCGTCGACCCCGCCCGCGGCGGACGCGGCGGCATCGCGCGCCTCCACCCGCGGGATCCGCCCGGCCGGCCGCTCCGCGAGCGCCGCCTCGGCCGCGTCCGCCGTCGCCTCGCGGGCCGCGACCGCCTCCTCGGCGGCACGCACCTCGGCCCGGCGGCGCGGCAGCCCGCGCTCACGCTCCGCGGCGTCGGCCAGCGTCGTGAGCTCCGCCACCAGGGCGTCGCGCCGGTCGGCCAGCGAGGCCGCGGTCGCGTCGGCGAGGGCGGGCCGCTCCGCGCGGCAGGCGACCCGGGCGTCGGCGTCGGCGTCGGCGGCCGCGGATCGCGCCGCCTCCGCCCGGTCGCGCGCCGCCAGCGGGCCGGCGACCGACGCCGCGCGCCGCGCCTCCTCCACGCGCTCGGCCAGATCCGCGATCTCCGCCGCCGCGTCCCGCAGGGCCTCCTCGCGCTCCATCAGGGCGCGTCGCCGCGCGAGCGCCCGGGTCACGCGCTCGGCGTCGGCGAGGCCGGCGGCCGCGTCGCGCCGGATCCGCTCGTCGTCCTCGCGCGCGTCCTCGGAGGCGTCCGCCAGCTCGGCCAGCAGCCGCACGGTGTCAGGGGCGTCCGCGATCTCCAGCGCGTCCACCCGCGTCGCCTCGCGGAGCCCGGTGAGCGCCTCCGCGACCCTGGCGTCCGCGGCGTCGGTGCGCTGCTTCGCGGCCGTGCGCATCTCGGTGAGCTGCTTCGCGGTCCGCTCGTACAAGGCCGTGCCGAACAGCGACTGCAGCACGAGCCGCCGCTGCTCGCCCGTGGAGCGCAGGAACTCGGCGAACTCGCCCTGCGGCAGCACGACGGTCTGCACGAACTGCGCGCGGGTCAGCCCGACGACGCGCGCGATCTCCGTGCCCACCTCCTGCGTGCTGGTGCCGACGACCTCGCCGGCGTCGGCGTCCGGCGACGACAGCCGGATGAGCGTCGCGGTCGCGTTCTGGTTCGTGGTGCCCGTGCCGCGCGCCTTGGGCCGCTGGTGCTGCGGGCTCCGGCGCACCCGGTGGATCCCCGCGGCCGTCTCGAAGACGAGCTCCACGTACGGCTCCACGCCGGGCGCCGCGTGGTGGCTGTGCAGGCGGTCGCGGCTCGACCCGTCGCTCGCGAGCGACCCGTACAGCGCGAAGACGACGGCGTCGATGAGCGTGGACTTGCCGGATCCGGTGGGCCCCTCGAGGAGGAACAGCCCCGAGCGCCCGAGCTCGGCGAAGTCGATGACGTGCGCGCCGGCGAACGGGCCGATGGCCTGGAGGGTGAGGCGGTGCAGGTCCATCAGGCGCTCCGGTCCGCGGCCAGCGCCTGCTCGTAGGCCTGGCGGAGCACGAGCGACTCGGGCTCCGTGGGCGGCGCCCCGGTCGCGTACGCGACGAAGTCGGCCGTGACCTCGAGCGGATCCGTGGTGGCGTCGACCACGCGCGACCGCACGCCCTCGACGCGGCCCTCGGGCTCGTGCAGCACGACGAGCGCGTGCGGCAGCGCCTCCCGCACGCGCGCCACGAGGTGCGGCGGGTGCACGGGATCGGTGACGTGCACGCGCACCCAGGCGTCGGCGAGGTCGGCGTGCCGCCCGTCGACGATCTCGGCGAGCGAGCCCGTGACCTCGGCCAGCCGCCGCGGCACGGGCGCGTCGATCAGCTCGACCGACGTGGATCCGTCGCCCGCCAGCTCCACGAGCGCGCTCGACTTCCGCTGCCGCCGCTCCCCGAACGAGAACGCGAGCGGCGAGCCGGAGTACCGGATCCGCGGCCGCTCCGCCCGCACCTCCTGCGCGCCGTGCAGGTGCCCGAGCGCCACGTAGTCGGCCCCGTGGAACGCCGACGCCGGCACCTGGTCGAACCCGCCGACCCGGATGTCCCGCTCGCTCTCGCTGGGCTCCGCCCCCGTGACGAACGCGTGCGCGACGACCACGACGCGCGCGTCCGGGCGTCCGGCGGCGTCCGCCCGCACCCGGTCCATCGCGGCGCCGAGCACGGCCTCGTGCGAGCGCGGCAGGGGAGGGGCGCCGTCGGCGGCGAGCGCGGCGCGCACGGCGTCCGGGTCGAGGTACGGCACCCCGTAGAACGCGACGGGCCCGTCGGCGTCGTCGATCACGACCGGCACGTCGAGCGACTCGGTCGACGCGAGGATCCGCAGCCCGTCCCGCAGCAGCGCCGATGCGAAGCCGAGCCGGGCCGCCGAGTCGTGGTTGCCGGGCGTGACGATGACGGTCGCGAGCGCGCTCAGCCGCCCGAGCGCCTCGGAGAGAAGCCGCACCGTCGGGACCCCGGGCACGGCGCGGTCGTAGACGTCGCCCGCGACGAGCACCACGTCCACGTCGCGCTCGCGCACGAGGTCCACGAGGTGGTCGAGGAAGGCGGCGTGGTGCGCGTGCAGGTCCTCGCCGTGGAGGGTGCGCCCGAGGTGCCAGTCGCTCGTGTGGAGGATGCGCACGCGGGTCCTTCCTCGGGGCTGGCGGCGGTGCCCGTCACGCTACCCGAGGGCGCCGACACGGCCGGGCCGGCGGTGCCCCTCCGTTGGACGCGTCCGACCGGGAGGGCCGGGGGGGCATCTGCACAGGGTCGCCGGGTCCTGGCAGGATCACCTCGGCCCGCAGGTGCTGGCCATCACGAGGGGGAGAAGGCATGGACCACGGAGGTGCCCGGACAGCAGAGCGATCATGGTGGAGAAGGCACCGGAGCTGGATCATCCCGCTCGCCTGCGCACCGCTCGGCTACTTCGGGCTCGGCCTCCTCGGCGGGTGGTTCGTCCAGCTCGGCAGGCAGGGGGAGGGCCTCAGCTGGTGGACGCTGCTCGCGCTGGTGCTCCTCCTCTCCGCGTTCGTCGTCCCGGTCGTCGCGGCGATCCTCGCGCTCCGGCGCGGCCACGGCGTCTACCGCGCTTGGCGCCGCTCGCACGGGCACCTGACGACCCGCGAGAGGGCGGCGCAGCAGCACGAGGAGGCGTACCGGCGGGCGTGGGATCACGCCCGGTGGTTCCGGGCGGCATTGGCGCGCCGAGAGCTGCCCCCCGAGATCCCCGTCTGGGCGGTCGTGCCGCGCGACGGCGAGAGGTTCTTCCTGGACGGCCCGCTCACGTACTCCCGGTACTTCGGGACCGACGTCGCGTACACGACCTCGAGGACGGACGCGTTCGGACGGCCGGCATGGGTCGCCGGCGCGCTGATCGGCAGCGCGATCGGCAACTCGATCAGCCGGTCGCGTGCGCAGGCCGAGGCGACGACGCAGTGGCGCGAGCATCAGCGGGTGCAGGTCGTCGCGAGCAACCAGCGGATCGCGTGCAACGTCGCCGGTCGCGGCTGGCTGTCCTTCGACTACGCCGCCGTGAGCGCCATCCACCCGGACCCGGGGCGCTTCCACATCGTGCTCGAGTTCGAGGGCGCGGCGTCGCCCTTGTCGCTGAGCGGACCCATGGCTCCCGCTCTGGCGACCCTCGCTGTCCTCATGACGCACGGGCCGGATGCGCTGCACGCGCATCCGGCCCTCCGCGTGCTCGAGGGCTGATCGCGCCGAGGGGCTCGCGTCCTCCCGCGCGCTCGGGCAGGCGATGTCGACGCCGGCGGGCTCGATCCCGGACCCCCTCGGGAGCGGCCGGACCCTCGCGGTAGGATCGAGTGTGACTGGAGAGAACCTGCTCGGCGTCCCCGAGACGCGCCTGGCCGACGACCCCGAGGTCGCCGCCCGCATCGCGAACGCCGACGGCGATCACGACACCCTCGGCGCCATCGCGGCCGACCACCCGCAGTCGTCGCTCGTCTGGGCGCTGCTCGCGGACACGGCCTTCATCCAGGGCGACCGCATCGCCTCCTACGCGTTCGCGCGCGTCGGCTACCACCGCGGTCTCGACTCCCTGCGGAAGTCCGGCTGGAAGGGCCAGGGCCCCGTGCCGTGGAGCCACGAGCCGAACCGCGGCGTCCTCCGCTCCCTCTACGCGCTCCGCCGCGCGGCCGCCGCCATCGGCGAGGAGGAGGAGGTCTCGCGCCTCAGCGCCTTCCTGCGCGACGCGGATCCGACCGCGGCCGGCCACATCGAGGCGCTCACGGCCGGGGCGCTGCCGCCCACCGAGGCCATCGTCATCCGCGGCCAGGACTGACCCGGCGCACGCCGGACCCGCACGCACCCGCACCACCGCACGCACCGCATCACCGCACCACGCACGCCGCCCGAGCCCGACCCGACCGACCCGCCCCCGACGAGGAGTGAGCCATGCCCGCAGTAGTGATCATCGGAGCCCAGTGGGGTGACGAGGGCAAGGGACGCGCGACCGACCTCCTCGGCAGCCGCGTCGACTACGTCGTGAAGTTCAACGGCGGCAACAACGCCGGCCACACGGTGGTCGTCGGCACCGAGAAGTACGCGCTGCACCTGCTGCCGTCGGGCATCCTCACGCCGGGCGTCGTGCCCGTCATCGGCAACGGCGTCGTGGTCGACATCGAGGTGCTCTTCCACGAGCTCGACGCGCTCGCCGCCCGCGGGGTCGACGTCTCCAAGCTCCGCGTGAGCGCCAACGCCCACGTCATCACGCACTACAACCGCACCATCGACAAGGTGACGGAGCGCTTCCTCGGGAAGCGCCAGATCGGCACCACCGGCCGCGGCATCGGGCCCACGTACGCGGACAAGATCAACCGCGTCGGCATCCGGATCCAGGACCTCTTCGACGAGAACATCCTCCGCCAGAAGGTGGAGGCGGCCCTCGACGCCAAGAACCACATGCTCGTGAAGATATACAACCGCCGCGCCATCTCGGCCGAGGAGATCATCGAGAGCCTGCTCTCCTACGTCGAGCGCCTCCGTCCCATGGTGTGCGACGCGTCGCTCGAGCTGAACACCGCGCTCGACGAGGGCAAGACCGTCCTCTTCGAGGCCGGCCAGGCCACCATGCTCGACATCGACCACGGCACGTACCCGTTCGTCACGTCCTCGAGCGCCACGTCCGGCGGCGCCGCCACGGGCTCGGGCGTCGCGCCCAACCGGCTCGAGCGGATCATCGCGGTCGTCAAGGCGTACACGACGCGCGTCGGCGCGGGCCCGTTCCCCACGGAGCTGCACGACGAGTCGGGCGAGTACCTGCGCGCCAAGGGCTTCGAGTTCGGCACCACCACCGGTCGTCCCCGCCGCTGCGGCTGGTACGACGCGCCCATCGCGCGCTACACGGCCCGCATCAACGGCGTCACCGACTTCGTGCTCACCAAGCTCGACGTGCTCTCGGGCCTCGCGACGATCCCCGTCTGCGTCGCGTACGACGTCGACGGCGTGCGCCACGACGAGGTGCCCGTCTCGCAGTCCGACTTCCACCACGCGACCCCCATCTACGAGGACTTCCCGGGCTGGCAGGAGGACATCACGGGCTGCCGCGAGTTCGCGGACCTGCCGAGGAACGCGCAGGACTACGTGATGGCCATCGAGCGCATGAGCGGCGCCCGCATCTCCGCCATCGGCGTGGGCCCGGAGCGCGAGCAGGTCGTCGTGCTGCACGACCTCCTCGAGGACTGACCCTGATCCACGACGGCTGGGCCGACGACGCCCGCCTCGGCACGGACGCGTCAGACCTCGCCCGGTTCCTCAGCCGCGCGGACGCCCGCACCATGAACCGCGAGCGGCTCCAGGCCGACCTCGACATGGGCCAGGAGCAGTACGTGGCGGCGTGGCGCGAGCTGCACCGCTTCGGGTACGTGTCGTCGGCGGAGCTGCGGCGGCTCGTGGTCGAGCGGTGACCCGGGCGAGCTGATCCGCGCGGGCCGCTCCGCGCGCCGGTCCGTCAGGCGCCGGGGTCCTCCGCGCGCAGCGACCGCACCATGCTGCGGAGGATCCGCGTCGCCGCAGCCCGGTCGTCCTCGGTGAGGTCGGCGAGCATCCGCCGCTCGACCGCACGCACGGCGGCGCTGGCGGCGGCGAGGTCGCGGCGGCCCGTCGCGGTGAGGCGCGCGGGCTGCACCCGGCCGACCGCCTCCTCCGCGGGGCGGGAGACACCATGCCCGCCACCGGCCCCGACTTCATCTCGCTCCAGGTCCGCGACCTCGAGGCCGCGCAGGCGTTCTACGAGCGCTACCTGGGCCTCGTCCGCTCGCCTGCGGGACCTCCGCACGCCGCCGTGTTCTCGACGACCCCCATCGCGTTCGCGCTCCGCGACGTGATCCCCGGCACCGACCTCGACGCCGTCGCCCAGCCCGGGATCGGCGCGGCCATCTGGCTGCACGCGACCGGGGTGCAGGAGATCCACGACGCGCACGTCGCCGACGGCCACCGCATCGTCACGCCGCCCCTCGACGGGCCCTTCGGCCGCACGTTCGCCTTCGCGGACCTCGACGGCTACCACGTGACGCTGCACGACCGGGCGTGACGGCGCCCGGCTCCGAGCACCGGCGTGCAGGAGCCCGCGAGGGACCCCGACAGCATCCGCCATCTGACGGGACCCGCCGCGGCCTGGTCCTCGGTGCCACCGTGGACCAGGCTGGAGGGGCGGCGGGGGCACGACCCCGTCCGACGACGCGCGGCCCGCGCACGCGGAAGGACCCCATGCTCTCCATCGTCTACTCCAGCACCGCCGAGCGGTCCTTCGACGACGTCGACCTCGCCCAGCTCCTCGCGCAGAGCCGAGCCACCAACGCGGCGCACGGGCTCACCGGCCTCCTCGTGCACCGGCAGGGCCGCTTCCTCCAGCTCATCGAGGGGGAGGAGGACGACGTGCGGGAGCGCATGCGCGCGATCCTCGCGGACGACCGCCACGGCCGCATCGCCACGCTGATGGAGGAGCGGATCACCGTGCGGCAGTTCCCCGACTGGACGATGGGCATGGCCAAGTACGACGCCCGGGTGGCCGAGCGGATCCCCGGCTACCGCGACACCTTCGACGACCTCGAGGGCGAGCGCCCGGACGACGCCATCCGGCCCGCGCTCCGCGAGCTGATCCGCTGGTTCCAGGAGGACACCGGCCGACTGTCCTGACGCGAGCGGCCGCCGCTCGGCGAGGCATGGGGCATGAACCGTCAGGCCGCGGGCGCCGCGCTCCGCCAGAAGCCCGCGAGGAGGTCCGCGCTCGCCTCCGGCTGGTCGACCTGGGCGGAGTGGCCGGCGTCCGCGACCACCTCGTAGCGGGCGCCGGCGCGCTCCGCCATGTCGCGCTGCCAGTCCTGCGGCCAGGCGTCGTCGGCGTCGCCGTGGGAGACGAGCACGGGGACGCCCGCCGCCCGCAGCTCCTCGACGCGGTCGGTCTGCTCCTGCATGATCTCGAGCGCCCCGAGGAGCTGCGCCGACGCGGTGCCGAACAGGCGGGTGCGGAACCACTCCACCTCGGGGTCGTCGCCGTCGAGCTGCTCGGGCAGGAACCACAGCGGCCAGAGCCCGGCGCTGCCCGACGCGCGGACGGCGGCGATCTGCTCGGAGCGGTCGGCCCGGCTGCGGGGACCCGAGTTCCAGTGCGTGTAGCTGGCGAAGCGGCCCGGGTCGCGGATCAGCGCCTGGAGCCCCACGACGCCGCCGAAGCTGTGGCCGAGGAGGTGCACGGGCCCGAGCGGGGCGGCGGGGGAGGCGTCGGTCGCCACGTGACGGCCGCCGGATCCGCCGCGGCCGGCGAGCGCGTCGACCACGTGGTGCACGTCCTGGCCGAGGGTCTCGAGCTCGTAGCCGCTCGCGTCGACGGGCGGCTCGGCCTGGCCGGGTCCGGTGGATCCCCACTGCCCGCGCTGCGAGAACGCCACGACCGTGAAGCCGCGGTCGGCGAGCGGGCCCATGATGGGGAGGAAGTCCTCCTTGGACCCCGTGAACCCCGGCACGAGCAGCGCGACGGGCGCGGTCGCGGGATCCCCGGTGCGGGCCGGCACGCGCACGGCCGAGAGCCGCGCCGCCGGAACCTCGATCGTCAGGTCCTCCGCGTCCTCGGGCCGGTGGTCGGACAGGGTGCGCG
Source organism: Clavibacter sp. B3I6 (assembly GCF_030816895.1). Taxonomy (NCBI): domain Bacteria; kingdom Bacillati; phylum Actinomycetota; class Actinomycetes; order Micrococcales; family Microbacteriaceae; genus Clavibacter; species Clavibacter sp. B3I6. Next base: position 1,546,122 of record NZ_JAUSYL010000001.1, on the reverse strand, counting down.
GGGCGCGGGCGTCGGTGCTCATCCCGCCAGCGTAGGCCGGGGCGCGAGCGGCGCGCCCGAGCCCGTCGCCGCCTCTGCCAGGCTGGCCGGGTGACCGCCACCGTGCCCGCGCCCGCGTCCCTCCTCGGCACCCATGTCCGGCTGGACCCGCTCACGCCCGCGCACCTGCCCGCGCTCCGGGCCGCCATCGCGCACCCGGCCGTCTTCGCGGGCGGCTTCGGCGGCGGCCCGGCCGGCCTCCCCGCCGACGACACGGCCTTCGACGCGTGGGCGCGCACCTACTTCCGCTGGGACGACCTGCCGACCGCCGTGATCCTCGTGGGCGGCCCCCACGACGGCGAGCTGGTCGGCACGACGAGCCTCACCGAGCTGGACACGCGGCGCGAGCGCGTCCACCTCGGCTGGACCGCCTACGACCCGCGGGTCTGGGGCACGGTCGTCAACGCGGAGGCCAAGCGGCTCCTCCTCGGCCGCGCGTTCGACTCCGGCTTCGGCCGCGTCAAGCTGCAGGCGGACGCGCTCAACGCCCGCTCCCGCGCCGCGATCCTCAAGCTCGGCGCGACCTTCGAGGGCGTCTGCCGCCGCGACCAGCTCCGGGCCGACGGGACCTGGCGCGACGCCGCGATCCACTCGATCCTCGCCGACGAGTGGCCGGCCGTCCGCGCCGGACTCGACGCGCGGATCGCCGCCCAGGAGGGCCGGCCGGTCCTGTTCCGGACGCCCGCGGCCTGAGCGGGCCGCAGCCGCGCGGGCGGTCAGCAGGCGGAGGGCCGCCCCTCGTCGTCCTCGGCGGGGTAGCGGAACTGCATGCCGATGGAGTCGATGCTCCCGGTCCACACCATGTCGCGGCCGATGCGCTGCAGCGGCGGCACGGTGCCGTCGATGAGGTCGGCGAGGCCCAGCTCCGCGATCCAGTCCTCGATGATCTCCCGGCGAGCAGCACGCGAGTAGGCGTCGGCGTCGCCGATGAAGTGCACGAAGTCGGCGTCGCCGATCACCCACGCCAGCGGGCGCAGGCCGCGCAGCCGCCCCTCGGCGTTCCAGGCGACCGCGACCATGAGCTCGATGTCGGCCCGGCTCATGGACCGCCGCCCGAGCGGTACGTGCGCGTCTCGGGGCATCGGGTCCTCCTGGATCGTGGTGCGGCATCGGTGGGGCACGTGCGGGAGATGATCCGGTGATCCGCCGGCGCGGGGCGGGGCGGGGCGGGCGGCGGGAAGCGGCCGCGAGACGGGAGACCGGGGGAGCGGCCGTGGGGACGGGCGGTGCGGCGGTGACCGAGCGAGACCCAGCGAGAGCGCGACCGCGTGCGGGGCCCTGCTCCCCGGCGCCCGGATCCGGGTCGAGCTCCTGATGCGATCGCTGTCGCACCGCCGGAATGTCGCGTTCCCGCAGGGCCACAGGACGTCCCCGGCGACGGGCGATCGGTCGGGACCGGTGCGGACGTTGCCCCCCAGGAGCTGCAGCACCAGGACGCCCGCGGTTCGGGGGCGCGGATCCGGTGCGGCGGCTCCGCGCAGGCCGGGCCCGGGCTGGACCGGGGATGACGGCGGTCTAGGCCGGTCGGCCCTCGGCGCCCAGCGGGCCCACCGGGGGCGCTGCGCCGACGCCGTCCCGTGCGTCCGGGGCCGCTCGCGCGCGGGTGACACGCAGCGAGTGCACGTGCAGCCGGGCGCCCGTTGGGCCCTCGGCGACGCGGATGACGCCCGGGCCCCGGCGCATGTGCACGTCGACGACCAGGGTGCGGTGGGTCGTGCCGCGCCGGAGCGGCGGGTAGTGCACGGTGCGGGTCTGGCCCCGGTCGAGGGCGAAGCCGAGCGTGAGCGGGGTGGAGGCGCAGTGGTCGTAGGTGACGGCGACGGAGTGGGGGCCGGCGTGCTCGGCGACGACGGCGAAGTCGAGGAAGCTGCGGCTGCCGGGGCCGGCGTCGGGGTCCGCGTCGGGGTCGTCGACCGGGGCGGCGCTCGCGTGCACGCGCGCGGCCTCGCCGGCGGGATAGCAGCGGTCATGGGGGATGGAGTGCCTCCGGAGGTGCACGTCGGTCGGGCGGTGCAGCGCCGGGACCCGACGGAGGAGCCGGGCCCGGTCCTGCGGGCGGCGCGTCGGGCCGGTGTCGGCGGCGGCGCGTGCATCGTGCGCGAGCTCGCGCACGTGACGTCAGGACGTCGAGGCGGCGCGTCGTTCGGCTCTGGCGATGCAGGGCGACGCGCTCACTGTACGGCGTCCCCGGGAGCAGCCGCGCACCCCCGTCCGGCCGGCGCGTCCCTCCTCGGGCTCGCGCCGACCGCACCCGTGTCGACCGCACCCGGACGCGCGAGGGACCCCCGCCTGCGACTCGAGTCGCAGGCGAGGTGCCGACTCCCGCCCCCTGTGCCGCGGGCGCCGAGCCGGGAGCGTGGGATGCATGGACACGACACCCCGCACCTCCACCGCCGCCGCCCTTCCCGGCCGACGCCGCCCGCGCCGATCCCGCCGCCTGGCCTCCGTCGTCGGCGCCGTCGCGCTCGCCCTGGCGATCCCGCTGGCGGCCGGCGCCGCCACGTCGGCTGCCCCGGCGGATCCGCCGCCGCCCGCGCCGCCCCAGCACCAGCCGGGCGGCCACGACCTCACCCGCGCCGATGTCGACACCTGGCTCGACGGCACCGTCGGCTCCGCCCTGCAGACCACCGGCATCCCCGGCGCGGCCGTCTCGGTCGTCGCCGACGGCCAGGTGCTCACCACCCGCGGCTACGGCCTCGCCGACACCGGCACCGAGGGCACCCCCGCGAAGCCGGTGGATCCCGATCGCACGCTCTTCCGCGTCGGCTCCGTCTCCAAGGTGGTCTCCGCCACCGCGGTCATGCAGCTCGTGGAGGAGGGCCGGCTCGACCTCGACGACGACGTGCAGCAGCACCTCGACTTCGACCTGGACACCCCGAAGGGTCCCGTCACGCTGCGGCACCTGCTGACCCACACGGCCGGGTTCGAGGAGGTCGTCACGGGCCTCATCGGCCTGCCGGGCACCGAGCGGTCCCTCGGCGACGTGATGCGCACGGATCCGCCCGAGCAGGTCTTCGCGCCGGGCACCACCCCCGCCTACTCGAACTACGGCGCCAGCCTCGCCGGCTACGTCGCCGAGCGCGTGGCCGGGAAGCCGTTCGTCGACCTCGTGCAGGAGGAGGTGCTCGACCGCGCCGGGATGACCTCCTCGTCCTTCGCGCAGCCGCTGCCCGCCGACCTCGACGCGCGCCTCGCGAAGGGCTACCCGGACGACACGCAGCCGGCGTACCCGACGGAGGTCGTCAACGCGGCACCCGCCGGTGCGCTCTCGGCCACCGCCTCCGACATGGCCCGCTTCATGCTCGGCCACCTCGGCGACCTGCCCGCCGACCAGGCGCTGCTGGATCCCGCGACCCTCGACGAGATGCACCGCCCGGCCCTCGACGCCGACCAGCTGGGCACCTTCGCGGCCGGCCAGCGCATGGCGCTCGGCTTCTTCGACGACAGCACGCCGGGCGTCCCGGCCTTCGGCCACGACGGCGACACGAACGTCTTCCACACGGCCATGCGCATGTTCCCGGACAGCGACGCCGGCATCTTCGTGACCGTCAACGGCAACGGACGCGACGCCGTCGACACCCTCGAGCTCCGGACCGCCGTCCTCCAGGGGTTCGCCGACCGGTACCTGCGCCCCGCGGGCGACGCCGCCGGCACGTCCGCAGCCCCCGCCGCGGCTCCCGTCGGCGACCCGGAGGCCGCGGCCGACCTCGCCGGCACGTGGATCTCCTCCCGCGCCCCCTTCTCGAACCCGGGCGCGCTGCTCTCCCTCAGCGGCCAGACCGAGATCGTGCCCCGCGCCGACGGCACGATCGCCATCACCCCGAAGCCGCTGGGCGTCACGACGGGCGTCTACGAGAAGGCCGGCGACGACCTGTGGCGCGAGGTCGGCGGCGACGCCGTGATCGCGACGCGCGCCTCCGCGGACGGCGGGCCGGTCGACGGGATCACGTGGGGCGCGTCCTTCACGCTCCTGCGCGCGGAGCCCTGGCAGGTGGCGTCCGCGGTGATCCCCGGGCTGCTGGCCGCCGTGGCCGTGCTCCTCGTCTCGGTCGTCGTCTGGCCGGCCGCCGCCGTCGCGGGCATCGGCCGCCGCCGCCGCGCGGCCCGTGCGGACGACGCCGTCGCGACCCCGCGCCCCCGCCGGAGCCGCACGCTGCTCCTCTCCCGCATCGGGCAGGCGGTGACGCTCCTGGCGCTCGCCGGCTGGTCGGTCGCGGCCGTGCAGGCGCTCTCGTTCACCGACGTCCCCGCGGCGACGCTGCGCACCCTCCAGGGGCTGCAGCTCCTCGGCGCCCTCGCCGTGATCCCCGCCGCGCTCGCCGCCTGGCAGGCCGTGCGCACCCGCCGCGGGCCGTGGATCGTCGCGGGCCGCGTGCTCGTGTTGGTCGCGCTCATCGGCATCGCGGCCTTCGCGGTCGGGTTCCGCCTGCTCGCGCCGAGCGTGAGCTACTGATGCGCCACGGCGACGGCGACGGCGACGGCGACGGCCGCGGCCCGGCCGCCTGGCATGCTCGGAGCGTGACCGACGCGACGCACGCCCCCGACGCCCCGCGCGGATCCGGCTCCCGCCCCGGCGCGGCCCTCGGCGACGGGGTCCGGCGCGGCCTCGACCGGGTCGGGATCCGCACCGACGCCGGGCGCGACGCCGCGGCGGCCGTCGCCTGGGCCGTCGTCACCCTCGTGCTCCTCGCGGGCCTCCTCGCGCTCGCCTGGGCCGACGGCACGGCGCGCGGCATGACGTCCGCGCAGTCGTGGCTCATCGGGATCCTCGCGGTCGCCCAGTGCGCCCCGCTGGCCGTCCGCCGCCGCCACCCGCGGGCCACGCTCCTCGCGGTGTCGGTGCTCCAGGCCGGTCTCGTCGCCGTGCTGCCGCCCGGCTTCGCGTTCTGGGCGGCGGCCCCCGTGGTGGCCGCCTACACGGTCGGGGTGCGGCTGCCCGTCGGGCCCGCTGCGCGGATCGTCGCCGCGGCCCTCGGTATCGAGGCCGTCGGCGCCCTGCTCGCCGCGACCGGCCGGGTCCGCGCGGCGCTCGTGCCCGACGCCGACCGCCTGCCGCTCGGCCTCCCCGTCGTGGTCGACGCGGCGTCGATCCTCGCCAGCGGGATCCTCATCGCCGTGGCCAGCGCCGCCGTCGGCTCCTGGGTCGCGCTCCGCCGCCGCCACGACCGCGACGCGCTGGCCCGCGCCGTGGAGACGGTGGAGCACCAGGCCGCCCTCACCCGCGCCGCGGTCGCCGCCGAGCGCACCCGCATGGCGCGCGAGCTGCACGACGTGGCCGCGCACCACCTCACGGCGCTCGTCGTGCAGGCGGGCGCCGCCGAGCGCCTCGTGGACATCGACCCGGAGCGGGCGCGGGCGTCGCTGCGGGGGATCCGCGTGCAGGGCCGGGAGACCCTCGACGCGCTCCGCTCCATCGTCGGGATCCTGCGGCAGACGGACGACGGCCCCACCGGGTCCGGCCCCGGCGGCCCGGCCGGCGAGGTCCCCGTCCCGGGGCTCGCCGACGTCGACGGTCTCGTGCGCGCGGCCCGCGCCTCGGGAACCGCAGTGCAGGAGCGCGCGACCGGCGACCTGCCGACCCTCGCGCCGCTCGCCGACGTCACCGCGTACCGCACGGTGCAGGAGTCGCTCGCGAACGCCCGGAGGCACGCCCCCGGATCCGCCGTGACCCTCACCACCGAGGCCGGTCCCGCCCGGCTCGTGCTCGTGGTCGAGAACCCGCTGCCGGCCGTCGCGCCCGCGGGGGCCCCGGGCTACGGCCTCGTCGGGATGCGCGAGCGGGCCGCGCTCGTGGGCGGCCGGCTGGAGGCGGGCCCCACGGCCTCCGGCACCTGGCGCGTGCGCCTCGAGCTCCCGGTCGAGCCCGTCGCCGCGGGCGCGGGGGCCGACGCGTGATCCGCGTGGTGCTGGTCGACGACCAGTCCATCGTGCGCGCGGGCTTCCGCGTCGTCCTCGAGACGGCCGGCGGGATCGAGGTGGTCGGCGAGGCGTCCGGCGGACGCGAGGCGGTGGCGCTCGTCGGCCGCCTGGCCCCCGACGTGGTCGTGATGGACGTGCGCATGCCGGGCGGAGACGGCATCGAGGCGGACCCGCGCGATCACCGGCGCGGACGCCGACGACCGACCCGCCGACGACCGCGCCGGCGCCCGCCCCGACGACGACCGCCCCGGCCCCGCCGTGCTCGTCGCCACGACCTTCGACCTGGACGAGTACGTCTTCGGCGCGCTCGAGGCCGGCGCCCGCGGCTTCGTGCTCAAGGACGCGGAGCCGGACGAGTTCATCGCCGCGGTCCGCGCGCTGGCCGCGGGGCAGGCCGCGCTCGACGGCGTGACCACCCGCCGCGTCATGGCGGAGTTCACGCGCCGCCGTGCCGCGTCCGCCGTGCACCCGGGCGCGGACGTGCTCACGCCGCGCGAGCAGGACATCGTGCGGCTCCTCGGCGACGGCCTGTCGAACGACGAGATCGGCGGCCGCCTCGTCATCGAGACGAGCACGGTGAAGTCGCACCTCACCCGGATCATGACGAAGCTCGGCACGCGCGACCGCCTGCAGACGGTGGTCTGGGGCTACCGCTCCGGCCTCCTGCCCTGACCCGCTGTCCATCGTCCGTCCTGCGCGCGTCCACGCGGCGCGCCGCCCGCTCCCAGCTCGATCGTGGTCTGATGGGGGCATGGAACCCATCTACACCGCTATCGCGCACGCCTCCGGCGGAGGACGCGACGGACATGTCCGCAGCGAGGACGACCGCATCGACTTCGACACCCGTCCCCCCAAGGAGATGGGCGGCTCGGGCGAGGGCACGAACCCCGAGCAGCTCTTCGCCGCCGGGTACAGCGCCTGCTTCCTGGGCGCCACCCACCTCGTCGGCAAGAACGCCGGCGTCGACACGAAGGACGCGGGCGTCTCGGCCAGCGTCTCCATCGGCGACAACGGATCCGGCGGCTTCGGCCTCGCGGTCGAGCTCGACGTCTACCTCCCGAACGTCGCCCCCGAGCGCCGCCAGGAGATCGCGGACGCAGCCCACCAGGTCTGCCCGTACTCCAACGCGACCCGCGGCAACATCGACGTGAAGATCTCCATCGTCGACTGATCCACCCGCACGATCCGCGAGGCGGGCGCCCCCGACGGGGCGCCCGCCTCCGTCGTCCCGGGTCCGATCGGTAGGGTCGTGGCATGCCTGAGATCACCGGCCCCGCAGGGGCTCCCCTCGACGACGACGCCCGGGACGCCCTCGAGGAGCTGGGGGACATCCGCGGCAGCATCGACAACATCGACGCCGCCCTCGTCCACCTGCTCGCCGAGCGCTTCAAGTTCACGCAGTCGGTCGGCCGGCTCAAGGCCGCGCACGGCCTGCCCGCGGCGGATCCCGAGCGCGAGCGCCGCCAGATCCTCCGCCTCCGCGCCCTCGCCGAGGAGTCCCGCCTCGACCCGGCCTTCGCGGAGAAGTTCCTGAACTTCATCGTGGCGGAGGTCATCCACCACCACACGCAGATCGCCGACGCGCAGGACGTGGACACGAGCGCGGTCGCGCCCGAGGACGGCGGCCCGACGGCTTGACGTCGCCAGGGCCGCCCGCGCGGCCCGTCCGCGCAGGCGATCCGCCCGCCGCGTCAGGCGCCCGGGTACGTCTCCCGCAGCACGCGCTCCAGCAGCTCCGCCACCGCGCCCGGGCCCGAGCGCTCCGCGACCGCCTCGACGCCCGCGTTGTAGTTCGTGTTCGTGTTCACGTCGTAGGTCACCAGCCGGCCGTCGGCGGTCTCGATGAACTCGATGCCGGCCACCTCGATCCCGAGCCCCGCGAGGAACGCCACGTAGCGCTCCACCAGCGGATGCTCTGCGGTGATGTCCTCCCGCAGCGAGAAGATCGTGTCGCCCGGCTGCTGCGCGATGGTGGCGCCGGGCGGCATCACGAGCGCGCCGGTCGCCGGGTCGATGGCGCACGCGTCGGCCGGGCACAGCTGGTACCCGCCGCGTGCGGTGTCGGCCTGGATCGCGTAGACGAAGCGCCCGCCCACGATCTCCACCCGCGTGACCCGCGGGGTCGCCGCCTCCAGGAACTCCTGCAGCAGCGTGATCCCGTCCTGCGGCTCCTCGAAGTCCGGCCCCTCCACGTAGGCCGCCAGCTCCTCGACGCTGTCGAAGCGGCGGACGCCCAGGCCCTTGCCGCCCTGGTTGTGCTTCGTGATGAACGGGGTCGGGAGCCCCTGCGCCGCCTCGACGATGCGGTGGCTGCCGATCACCGCGCGCGTCCGCGGCACCTCGATGCCCGCGGCCCGGAGCGCGGTGAGCTGGTCGACCTTGCTCACCTCGAGCTCGATGGTGCGGCGGCCGTTGACCGTGCGGCGGCCGTGCGCCTCCAGCCAGGACATGAGCGCGCGCGTGTAGTCCTTGGAGAGCGCGTGGTCGCGCGTGTGGGCGGAGGCGCTGATCCTCGACCAGAAGACCCCCTCGGGCGGCGCCTCGTCGATCTCGAGCACGCCGTCGGTGAGGAGCCACTCCTCGTAGGGCACGCCGCGCGCGTCCAGCGCGGCGGCGAACGGCCCGAACCACTCGGGGTTCTCGTGGATGGCGTAGACCTTCGGCGGGGTGCTCATCCCCCCAGGCTACGAGGCCGGGGAGGCGGCGCCGTGCGCGTGACCCGCGGCGACGGGGACCGCCCGGTCAGCTGAGCCGGACGAGCGCCTGCACGGGCAGGTGGTCGCTCATCATGCGGTCGCGCCAGGAGAAGTCGTTGATCGCGGCGGCGCGCACCTCGACGCGGTCGCCGACGAGGATCCAGTCGATGCGCGGGTCGCCGACCACGGGCCGCCGGTAGTCGGGGAACGTGCCGAAGGCGGGCGTCGCCTGGCGGGCGGTGTCGAGCCAGGAGTCGCGGAGGCCGGCCCGACGGGTGAGGACGTCGTAGGGGAACGAGTCGACGGGCGCGTTGAAGTCGCCCATGAGCACGACCGGCAGGCCGGGGAAGCGCGTGCGGACGAGCTCGGCGACGGCCTCGGCGGACCGATCGCGGGCCTCGGCCACGTCGTGGTCGAGGTGCGTCACCAGCACGACGAGCGGGTGGCCGGTGGCCTCGTCCTGGAAGCGGGCCCAGGTGATGATCCGCGGCATGGGGTTGCCCCACGTCATGCTGCCGATCACGTCGGGGGTGTCGGAGAGCCACATCACGTCGTGCTCGAGGAGGGTGAGGCGGGAGGCCTGGTAGAAGATCGCGCCGTGCTCGCCGTGGCTGCCGCCCTCCCGGCCCTGCCCGACCATGCGGTACGAGGGCGGGAGCGCCTTCTCGATCGCCTGGACCTGCGGCCACAGCGCCTCCTGCACGCCGAGCACCGTGGGGCGCTCCTGCTGGAGGAACCGGGTGAGCACCTCCTGGCGCTCCGGCCAGTGGTCGGCCTCGCCGGGGCGGGTGCCGTGCCACGGCATGCGCACGTTGAGGGAGATGAGGTGGAGGTCGTCGCCGGTCGTCGGGCCGATCGCGAGGGTCATGACGTCCATTCAACCCCGCCCGGCCGACCGCGAGGACCGCGGCGCGGTGATCCGGCTCAGCAGCCGGGCGTGACGAGCGCCTTGACGAAGGCGCCGGTCTGGTAGACGTACTGCGTGATCCACTGGCGCGGGCCGAAGTCGACCGGGTCCTCGACCACCATGAGGTCGCCGTCGAAGCAGCGGTCGAAGATCAGCTGCGTGCGGGTCACGTGCGGCGTCCAGGTGATGACGATGGCGCTCGTCCACCCGTTCTCCTCCGCCTTCTCCTTGAGGTAGCGGGCCTCGCCCTGCGTCGTGAAGGGCGACGGGGTGTCGCAGGTGACCGGGTAGGGGAACTCGCCGTTGCAGGCCGCGAGGCGGTCGGCCGACTGCGGGCCCGTGGACGGCACGGAGAAGACCACGGTGTCGGAGTAGCCCTCGTCGACGAGCTTCTCCGCGAGGTCGCGGCGCGTGGGGTTGGGCGGCCCGATGACGTAGATGACGTCGGCCTTGCCCGGCTGGCTCGCGGCCGGCATGACGAACAGCGGCACGCCGGCGAGGATCCAGGCGAGGACCAGCACCAGGAGGGCGAGCAGGGTCCGCGTGATCCAGCGCCGGGCGCGACCCGCCCGCCGGGGCGATGCGGTCAGGGTGCTGGGTGTCAACGTGTGCTCTCGGGCTCGGGTACTCGGGTGCTCGGGTCGGCGGACGGGCACCCAGGGGATGGCCCGACCCCCATTGGCTCGTCGAGTCTACGGGCGGCGGGGGCGGACGACGACGCCCCAGAACGGGGCGGGCGCCGACCGCCCGCGGGCGCGGATCAGCCTGCCGCGGTGCAGGGCACCTCGGTGACCACGGACTCGAGCGGGCGCACGAGGGGGGTGTTGCGCACCTCGAGCGGCCCGGCGTCGTCGCTGGCCGGCATGGTGAAGGTCACCTGCACCGCCTTCGTCTCCTGCGGCGCCAGCTCCGAGCGGATGCGGATCATGCCGCGCCCGCCGTCGGTGCCGCGCGCCTCCTCCGAGAGGAGGTCCGCGTCGGTCGACCAGTCGGACACCGTGGACCCGACGGGCCCGTAGACGAGCAGGTCGTTGAACTGGCGGCCCTTCGAGATGCCGTCGAGCCCGGTGACGTAGCGCGGCAGGCTGGTCGCGGCGTCGAGCGGGGCGATGCTCGTCATGTCGACCGCCACCGTGTAGGTCGTCGTGTCGCCGCAGGTGGAGGACTCGACGCGGGCGCCGGAGCGCAGGTAGTAGCCGAGCTTGGATCCCGGGCCGATGTCGTTGAAGAACAGGCCGATGGTCGTCTGGCCGGCGTTGTCCGCGGGGAGGGCGCCGCTCAGCGGGCCGCCCCCGATGAGCTCCTGCTCCTCGGGCACCGTGCTCCACATCAGGAGGCGGTGCTCCTCGATCGCGCGGTCGAGCGCCGCGACGAGGGGCACGACGGGCGGGGTGTCGGTGACGAGCTTCGCGAAGATGGTGCTGGCCGCGCTGGCGAAGTAGCGGTCCTGCGCGAGGTAGTCGGGGTACTGGGCGTAGACCGCGCCGAGGAGCGTCGGCACGGCGTTCTGCGCGTCGAGCACGTCGCCGGTCTCGAGCGTGATCGGCCCGGTCGCCTCGAGCAGGTAGCTGAGCGCGACGGGGTCGAACGAGAGCACGCCGTCGACGCGGTCGCCGATGTAGCGCTCCCAGTAGGCCTTCGCGAGCGCGCCGGAGGTGGGGAAGTCCGGGAACATCGTGATGTTCTGCTCGAAGCGGTCGGAGCGCGGCTCCACGAGCCGGACCGTCTCGTCGGGCACGGCGCCCTGGCGCACGTTCCGCGGGAAGTCGTTGCTCGACGCCTGGTCCGCGATCCGCACGCTGCCGTCCTCGACGGTCAGCAGCACGAGCGCGGCCGGGTTGCCGCCGGTCGCGCGCACCTCGGCGTTGTTCTGGAACATGAGCAGGTAGTTGCGCGCCCCCTCGGCACCGAGGAGGTCCGGGAGGATCCCGGTGACGGAGGAGAAGGTGTCCGCCGTCTCCTGCGTGGTGCGGAGCGTGTCGTCCATGAGCTGGACGTCGTCGGCGACCTGCGGCCACAGCGCGTCGCGGTCGACGGCGTCGAGCTCGGTGCGCGCGCCGGCGAGACCCGTCGACGCGGTGTCGACCGTCTTCCCCAGGGAGTCGATGCCGGCGAGGTCGATGCTGCCGAGCACGGGCGTGAAGGCCGCCAGGGAGACCTCGGTGGCCGGGGTCACGACGTCGGTGGCGAGCCGGTCGCTGGCGCTGGCCAGGACGCGGGCGGCGTGGAGGTTCGGGCCGATGACCGGCACCCACTCGAAGGCGGCGAGCACGCCGTCCTGCGACGCCTCGGAGGCCTTCGCGGTGTGTCCGCGCAGCTCCGCCGCACCTGCCTTCGCGGTCTCGACGTCGCCCGCCAGGAGCGACGACTGCACGTCCTCGGAGAGGGGCAGCGCCGCGCGCAGCTCGCCCTGGATCGTGTCGACGCGCGGCAGGATCAGCGCCGCGGAGACGCCCACGGCCACGGCGGCCACGCCGACGACGCCGACCGGGATCCACAGCCGCTTGCGCCGCCAGAGGGGGCGGGAGGCGGAGGGCGTCCCGTCGGCGGGCCGTTCTGCAGGAGATTCGGCGGGGGTCTCGGGTCCGGTCATCGATCGGCCTTCCAGGTGGTGGCGGGCCGGCCGGCCGGGAACGCCCGGCCCCCGGCTCGCGCGGGGCGTCCCTCGTCCGCGACGCGGGCGTCGGCGTCCGCGACGCGGTCGTCGGCGTCCGCGTCCGCGACGGCGGGGACGCTCTCGCGCTCCCGCTCGCGCTCCGCGGCGGTGGAGGTCTCGTCGAGCAGCGGCACGGGCGCGCTGACGGGCCCCGTCACCTGCTTGCGGGTGGTGGAGAGCCAGAAGAACAGCGTGAGGATCACGAGCGACGCGATGCTCGTCGACATGCCCTGGTACGCGTCGCCGCGGATGAGGGAGAACAGGTACGGCGTGATCACGATGGCGATGGCGCCGCCCAGCACGCCGCGGCGGCGCATGCGGGCGCGGATGAAGAGGCTGGCGACGAGGCCGAGCAGCGCGCCGATGGCGACGACCCCGGGGACGCCGAAGTTCGAGAACGCCTCGCCGATGGCCGACAGGCTGGTCTCGACCCGGTTGACGCCGTAGAACCGCGGCACGTACGTCGACGTGAACCACGTGTTCCCGCCGCCGAACGGCTTGTCCTCCCAGAGCCCGCGGGGCACGAACCAGGCGGGCACCGCGGCGTAGGTCGAGCCCCACTGGTAGGCCCAGCCGGGCAGGGCGGCCACCTCGTTCAGGCGGATGAGCACGTCGAACGGCCGCGTCTCGATCCCGCTGGTGAGGCGGTCGAGGAGGACGCCCAGGGGGTCCTGCGTGAGGCGGTCGAGCGAGCGGCCGTTGTCGAACGTGGACTCGCGGATGACGATCGAGTAGACCATCGCGATGACGGCCGTGAGGCCCGCGATGACCGCGATCGAGCGGAAGCGGAAGGGCTTCGGGCCGATCTGCTTGAGGATCAGGAACGGCAGGAAGACGCCGATGATGATCGGGCCGCGGCCACCCGCGGATCCCGCGCACACCACGAGGACGAGGGCCCCGATCACGTTGACCCAGTTCCAGGCGTCGAGGCCCTTCTGCCGGCGCGCGAGCACGTTGAGCACGATGGCGATCTGCACGGGGATGTACGAGAGCCCGATGAAGGACTTGCCCGACAGGAAGTCGCTCCGGTTCGCGAGGCCGGCCGTGTAGGCCGCGATGCCGCCGGAGCTCAGCACGAGGTACGTGGTGAGGCCGAGCGCCACGACGGCCGAGATCACGACGAGCGCCTGCGAGATGCTCGTGTCGAAGACGCGCTGCCAGCGCACCTCGGTGTGGGGGACGGTGGTCGTGCGGCCGGTGGCGATCGCGTCGCTGTCGAGCGCCGCCGCGTCCTGGCCGCCCTGCGCGATGCGGCGGGCCTCCCGGGCGGTCGAGTAGTAGTAGACGACGAAGAACGCCGAGAAGAAGATCAGCGCCTCGATGAGGGCGGAGCTCGCCGCGAGCTGCAGCGTGGGGGAGAAGAAGCGCGTGTCCGCGCGGGCGCCCGGGCTCGTCAGCATGCTGTTGGCCACCGTGAGCGGCCGGAGCACGAACAGGAGGAGGCCCGTGGCCGCGACGATGCCGCCGGGGGTCAGCGGGTCGCCGTTGCTCACGGTCTCCTTGACCAGCACGCCGACGAGCAGGACCGCGAGGGCCGCGATCATGAACGGGTAGGACAACTGGTTGCCGAGCAGCGCGACGCCGCCGAGGACCGCGAGGATCGTGAGGACCACGGCGGCCGCGAAGACCGCCGGGGTCGCTAGGCGGTAGGTCGGACCCATGACGTCATCTCCTCGAAAGCCGCGTCCAGGCGGGCGGTGGCGGCGACGAGAGCCGCCGCGGTGGTGGCCGCGGTGCCGGCGTCGGCCGGCCCAGCGATGGCGGTGCGGACCGCCTGGTCGAAGGCGGGCTCCGACGGGATGCCGAACTCGCGCGTGAACGCCCCGACCTTGGTGGCCCCGCCCACGGCCACCACGGGGGTCGACAGCATCGTACCGAGGTACATGGCGTGCATGCGAGACGCCACGACGACCTCGCGGTCCGCCATGAGCTCGGCCGCGCGGCGCCAGCCGTGGTCGCCGGGCTCGGTGACGAGCCGGGCCCGGACCTCGGGCCGGAGCGCGCCGACGTCGGAGTCGTCGCCCTGGTCCATCGAGACGAACACGACCTCGCCGAAGCGCTCCTCGAGCGCCCGGACGTCCTCGAGCGTGACCTGCGGGGAGTGCGTCGCGTTCAGGGCGACGACGGCGCCGCGGCGGCGGTCGGCGGGCGCGGCCAGCTCGGCGAGCTCCGGGGCGGCGAAGAGGCTGACGTCGGCGGCCACCTCGACGGGGAGCCGCGAGTAGCCGGCGGCGCGACCGGCGGAGTCGGGGTCGCGGGTCCAGACGCGCGTGGCGTCGAGGCCCGCGCGGAGGGCGAGGCGCGCGCGGCGGCGGGTCACGGGATCCGCGCCCACGCCGAACACGGCGAGCGGCGTGCGGCTGGTGCGGGCGATGAGGCCGGTGACGGCCATGAGGCGGGGGAGGCCCGCGAAGGGGCGACCCGGCTGGTCGTCCGCGAGCAGCGTGCCGCCGCCGACGACGACCGCGTCCACCTGGCGCACCAGGTCGGCGAGGGGGCGGACGCCGGAGACACGGGCGCGCTGCTCCGGGGAGTCGCGGCGTACGGTCTGCCCGAAGTCGGCGACCACGGTCTCGTGCCCGGCCCGGCGGAGGCGCTCGGAGAGCGCGTCGGTGAGGAAGGCGTCGCCGAGGTTCTGCGGGTGGCCGGACGCGAGGGTGCGGTCGGCGGAGACGATGAGGATCCTCATGCGGTGTCCTTCCTGCGGTTGCGGATGAGGAGCGCGGCGATGGCGGCGCTCAGGACGAGCTCGCTGACGAGCGTGACGCCGGCGAGGAGGACGGTGCCGGCGGTGAGGCAGGCGACGAGCGTGAGGATCACGGCGACGACGCCCGTGACGACGGTGGCGGTGAGCCGCACGCGGATGAGGCCGGAGCCCATCGCGTACGCCATGAGCGCGTAGTTGCCGAACTTGGGGGCGACCGAGAGGAGGATCACGAGGAACACGACCTGGTCGAACGCGTCGCCGCCGAAGACCTGCTCGACGGGCTCGCGGATCAGCGCGATGATCCCGGCGAGCACCAGGCCGCCGAGCGCGAACCGCCACCAGTAGGCGCGGGCGCCGCGTCCGGCCGTGCGGATGCGGGGGATCAGCTGCTGCGAGAGGGTGGCCGGCACGACCTCGAGCGGCTGCACCACGCGGTAGGCGAGCGCGAGCGGCGTGACCGCGTCGACGCCGAGGATCGCGGTGCCGAGCACGAGCGGCGCCTGCGAGTAGAGGGCGCTGAGGGATCCGGAGAGGCCGAACTCGAGGATCTGCGGGAAGACGCGCACCGGCTCCTCGCTCGTGCTCGCGAGGTCGCGGCGGACGGCGACCCACGTGCCCGCGGTGACGACGAGCGACACGAGCGGGAAGGCGAGGAGCACGAGGAGCTCGGGCACGAGCACCGCGATCACGAGCGGCACGGCCTTCAGCACCACGAGCGCGAGGTCGGGGAAGGCGTAGGACGCGTCCCGGCGCCCGACCAGCAGGGGCGCGCGGATCGTGCGGGTGAGCGAGTCGAGCACCTGGCTGACGCCGAGCGCGACGAGCAGCAGCACCGTCTCGCGGGACGCGGTCGACGCCGCGGCCACGGTCAGGAGGACGGCGATGGCGGCGCCGACCGTCCCGAGGCCCGCGTGGAAGGCGACCGCCCGCGCGTGGACGCCGCGGGTGAGGCTCTGGCGGGGGAGGGAGAGCAGGAAGTTGGCCGCGCCGGAGTCCGTGATGATCGCGAAGGAGCTGAGCAGCGCGAACCCCGTGACGAGCGCGTTGCCGTCCGGGCCCGCCGACAGGTGCGTGAGGGCCACCAGCAGCACGAGCTGGAGCACGCGCGTGAGCCCCGCCGCGCCCGTGGGGAGCAGCAGTCCGAGACGACGGATCATCGCGTCCCGATGCTCTGGTACGCGTCGTGGACGGTGCGCGCGCTCATCCGCCAGTCGAAGCGGGAGGTGACGGCGCGGCGGATGCGCGCGGCCTCCTCGTCGTCGAGCGGCGCCGCGGCGGCCAGGCGGGCGAGGGCGTCCGTGACGGCGGACACGTCGCCGGGGGAGAAGTAGTCGGCGTCGTCCCCGCAGATCCAGTGGAACACGGGGATGTCGGACACCGCGAGGCGGGCGCCCGCGACCATCGCCTCCACGAGGGGCAGGCCGAATCCCTCGGCCAGGCTCGGGAACACGACGCCGCGCGAGGCCGCGTAGAGCACGGCGAGCTCGTCGTCGGACACGTAGCCGGCCAGCTTGATGTCGTCCGAGGCGGCCAGGTCGACGTCGCCGAACACGGCGCTGCGCGCGCCCACGAGCACGAGCGGCACGGCCGCCCGGGTCTCCGCGGGCAGGGCGAGGTACGCCTCGGCGAGGCGCGGGAGGTTCTTCCGCGGATCCATGCTGCCGACCGCGAGGAGGTACCCGCCGTCGGCCACCCCGTGCCGGGCGAGGACCTCGGCGCGCTCCTCGGCTCCGCGCGGCGCGCTGAAGACGGGGCTCGGCGCGTTCGGCGCGACCACGACGGGCGCGCTGGAGAGCCCGAGCTCGCGGACCTGCTCGGCGACGGGCTCGCTGACCGTCACGATGACGCGGGCGTCCCGGAGGTTCGCCTTCAGCAGCGGCACGTGGGTCACCACGTACTCCCGGCTGTACCACTCCGGGTTCGTGATCACGAAGAGGTCGTGCACGACGACGATGTGGCGGCGGTGCACGAGGGGGGCGCGGCTCGTGAGCGACAGGAGCACGTCCCGGCGCGTCATCCACGGCAGGGCGGTCTGCACCCAGAGCCAGCTGCGGGCGCCCGAGGACGCGATCGCGTCCGAGGGCGTGGCGCGCGTGACGCCGGGCTGGCCCTCGAGCGCGCGCGCGATCTCGACCGCGTAGCGCTGCTGGCCGGTGATGCGCTGCCCCGCGTAGGCCTGGTTGACGACGAGCCGGCGCATCAGGCGCCCCTCCCGTCGACGAGGGCGCCGTCGTGGCGGACCCAGGCGGCGATGCGGCGCTCGAATGCGGCCACGTCGAAGTCGGCGGAGCGGCGGACGCTGTCCGCGGGGTCCAGCGCCGCGGCGCGGGCGACGGCGTCGGCCAGGCCGGCGCCCTCCCAGTCGTGCATGTGCACGCCCGTCACGCCGTCGATCACGCTCTCCGTGGCGCCGCCGACGTCGCTGACGAGCACCCGGGCGCCCGCGGCCATCGCCTCGACGGGCATGATCCCGAAGTCCTCGACCGGCGGGAACACGTACGCGACCGCGCGCTGGTAGAGCGTGTAGAGGAGGGCGTCCGACGGGCGCGGGATGATCGTGACGGGCACGCGCGCCGCGGCGGCCCGGGCCTGGAGCTCCTCCGCGAGGGGCCCGGACCCGGCGAGCACGACGGGCAGGCCAGCGGCCTCGCCCGCGCGGATCACGAGGTCGAGGCGCTTGTAGGGCACGAAGCGGCTGGCGCCGAGCAGGAAGCTCTCGGGCAGCGACTCCGCGAGAGCCGCGTCGGCTCCCGTGAGCGTGTCCTCCCAGGACGCGGTCGCCCGGATCGCGGTGGCGTCCACCGGCGGGTGGATGACCTGCGAGTCGACGTCCCAGGACACGCGGATCCGCTCCTGCACGAACGCGCTGTTGGCGGCGAACTGGGCGAGCGACGCCTGCGCGCGCCGACGGTCGAGGGCGCGCAGCGGCGGCGCGACGGCCCGCACGAGCGGGTTCGCGCCGCGCTGGTCGAGCTCGGGGGCCCAGAGGTAGCGCGCGGGGCTGTGCACGTAGACGTGCTGGCGCGTGCGCTGGTCGCCCTGGCCGATGTGGTGCGCGAACAGGTGCGAGCTCGACAGCGTCCACTCGTAGGCGTCGAGGTCGAGCGCGCTCCACGTGAGCGGCATGAACGGCAGCGCGAGGGGCTTCCTGCTGCGGAGCGGCGTGCGGGCCAGCCAGCTCTCCCGCACGTGGCGGTCGCCGTAGCGGCCCGGGTCGTCCGTCCAGAGCGCGAACATGTCCGCGTCGGGGAAGGCGCGCGCGAACGCGTCGAAGACCTTCTCGGACCCGCCGGACTTCTCGATCCACTCCTGCACCAGCAACCCGGTCATCAGTAGGCCCCTTCCGCGCGGATGACGGCGGCGAAGGTGCGCGCGAGGATCACGATGTCGCCCGTGAGCGACCAGTTCTCCACGTAGTACAGGTCGAGTCGGATGGCGTCCTCCCAGGACAGGGTCGATCGGCCGCTGACCTGCCAGAGGCCGCTCATGCCGGGCTTGATGAGCAGGCGTCGGCGGGCGACGCTGTCGTACAGGGCCACCTCGCTCTCGCGCTGCGGGCGGGGACCGATGAGGCTCATCGACCCGGCCAGCACGTTCGCGAACTGCGGCAGCTCGTCGAGCGAGTACCGCCGGAGCACGGCTCCCACGCGCGTGACGCGGGGGTCGTCCTCGACCTTGAACAGCGGGGTGTCCCCGGCGCCCCGCTCCTCCAGGAGCGTGAACAGCTCCGCGTCGGCGCCCTGCCGCATGCTGCGGAACTTGAGCATGGCGAACGGCTGGCCGTTCCGGCCGATGCGCTCCTGGCGGTAGAGCACCGTGCCCGGGCTGGTCGCCTTGATGAGGATCGCGATGACCAGGAGCAGCGGGCTGAGCACGATGAGCGTGACGGACGAGACCACGACGTCGAACAGGCGCTTCGTGAGGAGCTTGCGGCTCTCCAGGCGCGGCGTCTCCACGTGCAGGAGCGGGAGGCCGGCGACCGGGCGGGTGTGGATCCGCGGACCGCCGACGTCGGTGAGGCCGGGCGCCATCACCAGGTGGTGGCGGCCGGGCTCGAGCGACCAGCCGATCTCGCGGATGCGCTCGGGCGGCAGCTCGTCGCTCGACGTGATGACGAGCGTGTCCGCGCCCACCGACTCGAGCGCGCGCAGGGCATCGTCCGCGTGGCCGAGCACGGGCACGTCGAGGTCGGGCAGCCGCGCCGGGCGGACGTCGCCCGTGAGGCAGGCGCCGACGACGCGGTAGCCGGCGGCGGGCGCGCGCCGGAGCGTCGCGGCCGTGACGGTGACGCTCTCCAGCGAGCCGACCAGGAGGATCAGCGAGGAGTAGTCGCCGCGACGGCGCTGGGCGGACAGCCACGCGCGCCAGAGGGCGCGGGACGTGAGCAGGAGCAGGAGGCCGAGCGGCAGGCCGGTCACGATGTAGCCGCGGGCGAGGTCGATGTTGACCAGGAAGGCGACGATGGCGATGACGCCGAAGAGGCGCAGCGTCGCGTCGGCCACCCGGCGGTACTCCTGGGTGCCGGTGCCGACGACCCGGTAGTCCCGCGTGCTCGTGATGTGCAGGACGGCCATCCACGCGAGGACCAGCACGCAGGAGACGATCGTGTAGTTCACGGCGATGTCGGGGGCGTCGTCGCCCAGGTCCACCGCGCCGGCCGACGTGCCGAACCACAGGTACTGGACGCCGAACGTGGTGACGACGATGACGACGGCGTCGCTGAGCGCGAGGCGTCGGGCGTAGACGACCCGCCATCGCGAGCCCTCCTGGGGCTCGGCGGTGCGTCGTGTCTGCTGCGTGGTCACGGTTCCCTCGGGGAAGTGGCCCCGGTGGGGGGCCGTCGGCGGTCAGGGGGGCTTCGTGGGCCCCCGCATCCGGTGGTCGTCCTCCCGGGTCAGTCCCGGGGGCGCGGGGCGTCGGTGCGCGTCACGGCGCGCACCGAGGACAGGACGGACTCGATGGCGCCGCCCGCCTGCTCGCCGGACGCGTCGTACGTGTCCTGCGATCGGCGGTACGGGTCGACCACGTCGTAGTCGTCCTCGTGCGCGGGCGGCAGGGTCACGCCCCGCTGCGCCGCGATGAGCGGGACGAGCGCCCGCAGCTGCGCGGACACGTCCCCGTCGCAGGAGATGTGCTTCTCGTCCCCGGTGACCTCGACGAGGTGCTCGAAGAGGGCCGCGAACTCGCGGAGCGTGAACGTGAAGCGGTTGGCGCGCGGGAGCGCGCGCACCACGAGGCTGCGGTGCTCGCGCGCCATGGTGAGGACGAGGTCGGTGCCCTGGATGATCGCGGGCGTCAGGTAGCGGGCCTCGTGCTCGCTCGGGTCCCCGCCGTAGCGCACCGACAGCTCCGCGGCCTGCTCCGGCATCCGCTGGCCCTCCGCCGCGATGGTGCCGGCGCTGGAGAAGCGCACGACCGCGTCGGCCTGGGCGGCGTCGCCGCCGAAGATCGCCCGGACGCGCGCCCGCAGCACCTGCTCGGCGAGCGGGGAGCGGCAGATGTTGCCCGAGCAGACGAAGAGGACGCGGAAGGCGCCGTCGTCGACGGGCTCGGCGGAGGAGCCGCCGAGGGCCGCGCGTGCGGCCCTGCGGCTGGTGGGGGCGATGTCCGACATGGAGGGGCGCTACGCCTTGATCTTCTCGATGGGCGCCTTGGTCTTCTGCCCGTCGCGATCCTCCGTGTACCCGTACCCGTAGCCGTAGTGGCCGTAGCCGTACGCGTCCGGGCCCTTGGTGGGGAGCATGGTGATGACGAGGCCGAGCACGTCCGCGCCCACGTTGGTGAGGTTGGCGATCGCGCTCTTCAGCTGGGTGCGGTGCGTGCGGCCCGCGGCGACGACGACGATCGCGCCGCCGGCGTTCTTGGACAGGATCGCCGCGTCGGTGACGGGGAGCAGCGGCGGGGCGTCGATGAGGACGACGTCGTAGCGCTCCTCGAGGTCCTGCAGCAGGCGCGCCATGCCCTGCGAGCCGAGGAGCTCGGACGGGTTCGGCGGGATCTGGCCGGCGGGCAGGATCGAGAGCATGCCCGAGCCCCAGGGCTGGATGACGTCCTCGATCTCGGCGCGGCCGATGAGGATGTCGGTGAGGCCCACGGCGCCCTCGAGCCCCATGTAGGAGGCGAGGCGCGGGCGGCGGAGGTCGGCGTCGATGAGGACGACCTTGATGCCGGAGTCGGCCAGCGCCAGCGCCAGGTTCGAGCTGGTCGTCGACTTGCCCTCGCCCTGGATGGAGGAGGTGATGACGAAGCTGCGCGAGCGGCCGCCGAACTCCAGGAACTGGAGGTTGGTGCGGAGGCTGCGGAAGGACTCCGCACGGGGGCTGCGCGGGTCGTCCTGGACGATGAGCGGACGCTCGGTCGCCTTGGGGTCGAACGCGATGCCGCCGAGGATGGGCTTGGTCGTGACGAGCTCGACGTCGCGCTCCCCGCGGATGCGGTTGTCGAGCGTCTCGCGGAGGAGGCTGATGCCCACGCCGACGAGGAGGCCGATGATGGCGCCGACGATGATGTTGACCGGCAGGTTCGGCGAGGAGGGCGCCTCGGGGATCTCCGCCTGCTCGAGCTGCGTGATCTGCACCTGGGCCGTGCCCTCGATGGTCTCGGGGACGAGCGTGCCGACGACGGTGGTGAGGCTGGCGCCGATGGCGTCCGCGAGGGTCGCGGCGTCCTGTCGGTTCTCGTCCGTGACCGTGATGTCGATGATGGTGGTGTCGAGCGGCGCCGAGGCGCGGACGGACTCGGCGAGCTCGCGCGACGTGATGTCGAGGCCGAACTCGTCGATGACCGGCTGGAGCACGGCGCGGGTCGTGACGACGTCCGCGTAGCTCTTCACCGCCTGCTGGGTGAAGTTGTTGCCCTGCTGGAGCTCCGAGACGCTGCCCGAGCTGCTGGGGGCGACGAACACCTTGGTGGACGCCTCGTACTCGGGGGTCTGGAGGAGGGAGAAGGCAGCCGCGGCGCCGACCCCGACCAGGAGCGTCAGGATGATCAGCACCGCGCCCCTACGCAGCATCCGAATGAAGTCACGGAGCGCCATAACTAAGAACCCTTCCCCAAAAGCACACAGGCGCGGAGTGTCCGCATACGTGGGATATCCACAGCCTCGGCTGTCTATCATCACACAGCCCACGGGCGGCGCAGGCAGTGCCGAACGCCCCCGTCCGGGGCGTGGTCGGCCCTCCGGGGCCCTGTTATGGTCGCTCCTACAGCAGTGCTGCACGGCGGTACACGAGTCAGTTGGGACCGAGGCCATGAGCTCGCAGACATTTCGCCGGGGCACCCCCGCGCTCCCGGACCAGTCGGAGCTGCGCTCCGCCCGACGCAGCAAGAACCCTCCTCCCACGGGGGATTCGCCTGTCGCGGTGAACCGCGGATTCCGCCCCGACGTCGAGGGGCTGCGGGCCCTCGCGGTCATCGCCGTCATCGTCGACCACCTCGTCGGCTGGCCGTCCGGCGGCTTCGTCGGCGTCGACGTCTTCTTCGTCATCAGCGGGTTCCTCATCACCGGCCTGCTGCTCAAGGAGTACGAGCGCACGCGGAAGATCTCGTTCCTCGACTTCTACAAGCGCCGCGTCCGCCGCATCATGCCGGCCGCGCTCCTCGTGCTCGTGGTCACCACGGCCGTCTCGTTCCTCGTCTTCAACGTGGTGCGCGCGCAGGCGAGCCTGTGGGACGCCCTCTGGTCCGCGCTCTTCGTCTCCAACTGGCACTTCGCGAGCGCCGGGACCGACTACTTCGCCGCCGACGGGCCCATCTCGCCGTTCCGCCACTACTGGTCCCTCTCCGTGGAGGAGCAGTTCTACGTCGTCTGGCCCGTGCTGATGGTCCTCGTGATCACGCTCGTTCGCCGCCGCACCAAGTCGCGCCGTGAGCGCGCTCGCCTCGTGCCGCTCGCCATGGGCCTCACCGTCGGCGCCCTCATCGTCGCGTCGCTGGCGTGGGGCTTCTACGAGACCTCGGCCCGCCCGACCGTCGCGTACTTCTCCACCTTCTCCCGCGCGTGGGAGCTCGGCATCGGCGCCCTCCTCGCGATCTTCGCGGCCCGCATCGGCACGCTGCCCGCCGCGCTCCGCCCGGTCCTCGGCTACGTCGGCCTCGCGGGCATCGTCGCGTCGTTCTTCGTCATCGCCGGCGACCGCGCCTTCCCGGTCCCGTCGGGCCTCCTCCCGGTGCTGTCGACCGCGCTGGTCATCGCCTCTCGGCATCGGCGGCGTCTCGAAGGCCATGGCGCCGATCACGAACCCGGTGACGACCTACATCGGCCGCCTGTCGTTCTCGCTGTACCTCTGGCACTTCCCGGCGATCATCCTGCTCGCCTCGGTGCTCGGCACCGGCACGCTCCCCTTCTACGGCGCGGCCGTCGCCGCGACCCTCGTGCTCGCCACGGCGTCGTTCCACCTCGTCGAGGACCCGATCCGCCGCTCCGACTGGCTCGACCCGAAGAAGTCGCCCAACCGCCGGTCCTCCAAGGCCCGCCTGCGCATGGCCGTCGCGTCCCTGTCGGTCGTCGCGGTCGCGGTCGTGGGCGTCGTCGCGCTCGCGGTCGTCCGCGACGAGCCGGGCGGACCGACGCAGATCCCGGGCGGCACGCAGGCCTCCGCGGAGCCGCAGGCGCCCGTCGAGGCCACCGGCACGGCCCTCGAGACGCGCACGCAGCAGATCACCGAGGCCCTCGCGGCCGACGAGTGGCCGGCGCTGGATCCCGCGGTGGAGTCGTTCGGCGACTTCGGCCGCGATGTCATCGCCCCCGAGTGGGCGGGCGACGGCTGCCTCGGCGCCGACCTGCCGCGGGTGAAGGACGCGGTCGCGAACACGGAGCACTGCGTCTACGGCAACGCGTCGGCGGGCCCCGAGAAGACCGCGGTGATTTTCGGCGACTCGCTCGCCATCAGCTACGCCCCCATGCTGCGCACGAGCCTCGGCGACGACTGGAAGGTGCGCGTGCTCACCATGGCGCGCTGCCCCGCCTCCACCGTGACGAGCATCGACACGGACGGCTCGGAGTACACGGAGTGCGGCGAGTTCCGCACCTGGGCGCTGGGCGAGATGAACGCCACGAAGCCGGCGCTGGTCCTCGTGAGCGAGGCCCTCGACAACTCCTACCTCTCGAGCAAGGCCACCGGTGGCGCCGCGGACCGCGAGTGGCAGGCGGGCGCGCTCACCACCATGCAGTCGCTCAAGACCGCCGCCACCGACGTGGTCGTCCTGTCCCGCCCGCCGGCCGCCACGGCGCTCGTCGAGTGCAAGACGCCGACGAGCTCGCCGGACGACTGCAAGTCCGAGGTGTCGCCCTCCTTCATCAGCCACGCCCGCGTCATGCAGGCGGCCGCGACCGAGGTCGGCGAGCCCGTGCAGTTCGTCAACACCCAGGGCTGGTTCTGCAGCCAGGGCACGTGCCCCGCCTTCGTGAACGGGATCCCGGTGCGCGGCGACTCCTCGCACCTCACGGCCCGCCAGTCGGCGGACCTCGCGCCCATCATGTCGGACCTCCTCGCCACGCTCGGCTCCGAGGAGCCCGCGGCCGGCTGAGCCCGCGCCGCACCGGTGCACGCCACGACGGGCGCTCCTCCTCCGGGAGGGGCGCCCGTCGTCGTCCGGTCAGGGCGCGGCCGTCGTCGCGCGGCCGGTCGACCGCCGGTGCGGGTGCCGCGGTGCGCTGCGTCGCAGGCTGCGCGGCCGGATCCGGAGAGCGGCAGCGCGGGTCAGTGCCGTCGAAGCCGGGGGAGCGGGAGCGGAGTCGGTGCTGCCGGATCCGCAGGAGCGCGGGTCAGTGCCGGCGGGTGCGCGCGGGTGTCGCGTTGCGCGTGAGGCGCCGCGCGACGCCGATGAAGGGCACCTCGACGAAGCGGTGCACGAGCCAGGACGCGACGAGGGTCGCGGCGATCGCCGCGACGACGAGGGGCGCCCCCTCGGGCACGCCGACGGCGCGCATCACGCGGTAGGCCAGCGGGTGCAGGAGGTACGCGGCGTACGAGATCGCGCCCAGCCAGATGAGCACCCGGGAGTGGGCGGCCCGACGCGACGCGTAGAAGGCGAAGAACAGGCCGAGGCCGAGCAGGAACGACACGGAGTAGTCGAACGGCGGCCACGCCGGGTCCTGTCCGCCGTTGAGGTAGGCGAACACGGGCACGCCGACGGCGCCGGCCACGAGCAGGCCGCGCCACGCGGTGGATCCGTCGCGGTCCCGCAGGTGGATCGCGTGCCCGAGGGAGGCCGTGTAGAGGAGGAGCGGCAGCGTCCACGGCAGCTCGCGCTCCAGGACCCGCCCGACCACCGCGGCCGCGACGAAGCCGCCCAGCCAGACGTAGCCCAGGCCGACGCTCCGATCCAGGCGGCCGAGGAGCTTGGCGACGAGGGACTGGCCGTAGAAGATGAGCTCGATGCCGAGGGTCCACGCCGTCGGCACGATCGTGTAGATGCCCACGGCGCCCTGCACCATCAGCACGTTGGCCATGATCGTCAGGGGCCCGCCGAGCTCGCCCTCACCGGTCGTGGCGACCCACAGCATCATGAGGCCGAGCACGAGCCAGTAGAGGGGGAAGAGGCGGTAGAGGCGGCGCACGAGGAAGGTGCGGGTGTCCTGCCGCTGCAGGCTGAGCGGGATCACGTAGCCGCTGACCAGGAAGAACGCGACGACGCCCACGCGCCCGGCGTCCACCCACTCGCGGCTGAACTCCTCGAACGCCGGGTACTGCGCGGGCGACGAGGTGCTGCAGCACCACGATGAACGACGCGACGCCACGGACGGCCTCGAGGAACTCGATCTTCCGACCGGTCTCGCTCTTCACTGTCACGGTGCTGGTCACGCGGGCTCTCCTCTGGTGCGGGCACGGCGATGGACGCACCGCTTCGACCCTAACGGCCGGTCCGACGGCGGGAGGGCGGGGGGATGCCCCTACTTCTGGGCGGCTGCGCCCTCGAGGACCTCGGTGCGCAGGTGGTTGCGCACCTCCGCGCCCATGAGCTTGTAGCCCTTCATGGTGGTGTGGATCCCGTCGCGGAAGAACTCGGTGCGCCACTTCCCGGCCTTGGTGGTGAGGTTCTTCCAGGGGTCGAAGTAGTCGAAGCCCTGCGCCTCGGCGAACGCCTCGAGGTGCGCGTTGACCTCGCGCGGGATCTCGGGCGCGGCGTTCTGCGGCGGGATGCCGAGGATCACGGTCTCCTTCGGCGCGAGCTTGCCCACCGTCTGCAGGATGTCGGCGTCGAGCTGCGTGTCCGGGACGCCGGAGGCGCGGTTGTTCGTGCCGATCATGATGAGCGCCACGTCGACGTCCTCGATCGCGGGCGTGCTCGCCGCCATGAAGGTGCTCGTCGCGCCGTCGTTGCCCCAGCCGCCCACGAAGGTCATCGGGTCGCCCACGACGTAGTCCACGTAGGCCATGCCCTGCTCGCGGCCCTGCTCCAGCGTGCCGACGAAGCCGTTGGTGTTCGAGTCGCCCATGACGGCGACGCGGATCAGGTCCTCGGGCGCCGTCGTGGCGGTCGCGGTCGGCTCGAGCGTGCCGTCGGAGCCGGGGGTCCCGGGCGCGGACGTGGGCGCCGCTGAGCCGTTGGTGCACCCGGCGAGCAGGAGGATGGCGGCGAGGGCGCTGACGGCGCCCCGGGCCATGCGACGTGCGGGCATAGGGGTGGATCCAATCGTGGTGGGGTCCGCGGCAGCGGCGAGCCGGTGACCCCGTCAGCCGCTGCGATCACGGGGCCGCTCGAACACCATCATGACATGCGGTGTCCGAGCGGCCGGGCCACCCTCCGCGGGCGGCGCGGCGGCCGGGATCAGGCGGTGCGGGCGAGGCGCACGAGCGCCTGCACGGCGGCGTGATCCGAGGGGGAGCGGCCCTCGAACGTGTAGGGGTTGATGGCCGAGTCGACCACCTCGACGCCGTCGCCCGCGAGGATCCAGTCAATGCGCTCGCCCTCGGGCACGGGCGCGCCGTAGGCGGTGAAGGTGCCGATGCCGGGCGTCGCGTGGTGCGCGGCGGTGGTCCAGGTGTCGGCGAGGCCCGCGTCGCGCGTGAGGATGTCGTACGCCGCCGACTCCTCGGCCGGCGCGTTGAAGTCGCCCGTGACGACGACGGGGGCGCCCGAGGCGACCTCCTGCAGCCGCTCGGTGATGAGGTCGGCGCTCTTCACGCGCGCGAGCTCGGACTCGTGGTCGAGGTGCGTGTTGAGGTGCACGAACTCGGCGCCGCTGCGGCGGTCGCGGAAGCGCGCCCACGTCGCGATGCGGGTGGTGCTGCAGCCCCAGGAGCGGGATCCGATGAGCTCCGGCAGGTCGGACAGCCAGAACTGGTCCCACGCGACCACGTCGAGGCGGCGCTCGTCGTAGAAGATCGCGCTGTACTCGCCGCCGGACCCGCCGTCGCGGCCGTAGCCGAGCATGCGGTGGTGGGGGAGCGCCCGGGCGATGGCGGGCAGCTGGGCCGCGAGGGCCTCCTGCACGCCGAGCACGGTGGGCTGCTCGAGCTGGAGGAAGCGGGCGAGCACGGGCTCGCGGTCGGCCCAGTGGTCGGGGTCGCCGGGCTCGGTGGACGCGCGGGCCAGGCGGATGTTGCAGGTCATGACGTGCACGAGGTCACCCTCGGCCGAGCCGATGGTCGCCTGCTGGGGCGGGGCGGGAGCGACGCGCGTCGCTGCCGCCGGCCGAGACGGAGGGGGGTCCGCCTCCGCGGTGCCGTCGGGGCCGTCCGTCGTGGTGGTCGTCTCGTCCGCGCGCGGCCGCTCGAGGAGCGCCGTGCCGGAACCGCGGGTGGGGCGTCCGACGCCCGGATCCGATGATCCGGCACCGTCGAACAGGTCGCGTCGGCTGAATCCGCCGCTGGCCATCATGGAGATCTCCTCGGGTCGCACGTGTTCTCGCGTGATCAGCCTGCGCGCAGGAGCCCCGTCGGGGCACCAACGGCACGTGGCGGACGCGTGAACTGCATGCTCAGGTCTACGTGAGGCGATCCGGCATGGCAACCCGGTGGCGGCGTGTCGTCGATCCGTGTAGGGATCCGCCAGGCGGGGCGGATCAGCCCAGGTGCTCGGCGAGGAAGTCCGTGAGCGCGCGCCACGAGCGGCGCTCGGCGCGGTCCTGGTACTGCGCGCCGTGGTCGGGCGCGTCCACGCCCGGCACGGAGAACGCGTGCATCGCGCCGCTGTAGCTGACGACCTGCCAGTCGATCGCGGGACGCGTGCGCATCTCGGCCTGGAACGCGGCGACCTTCTCGTCGGGGACCATCGGGTCGTCCGCGCCGGTGAGGACGAGGATCGCGGCCCGCACATGCTCGACGTCGGCGGGCTCGTGCACCACGAGGCTGCCGTGCAGCGAGATCGCGGCCTTGACGTCCGCGCCGGCGCGGGCCACCTCGAGGGACGCGCTGCCGCCGAAGCAGTAGCCCATGACGGCGATGCGCGACGGGTCGACGTCGGGCTCCGCGGCCAGGCGGTCGATGCCGGCCTGTACGCGGGCGCGCATCAGCGGGAGGTCGGCGTAGTACGCGCCGGCGACGCCGGCGGCCTCGGCCGGGCCGGGGCGCACGTCGCGGCCGTACACGTCCGCGGCGAACGCGACGTAGCCGAGCCGCGCGAGCATCTGGATCCGGGCGGCGACGTGCCCGCCGACGCCGAACCAGTCGTGGATCACGAGCACGGCCGGGCGGCGGCCGCCCAGCGCGGCGTCGCGCGCGAGCAGGCCCTCGAGCTCGGTGCCGTCGTGGTCGTAGAGCACGGGGCCCATCTGGATGTCCGCGCCCTCGGGCAGCGGCACGCGCTCGGTGAGCTCGGCGAGGGACGGCGACCAGACGGGGATCGATGCGGGATCGGTCATGCTCATGCCTCCACGGCGGTGCCGAAGCGCGCGGGGAGCGTCGCGCGGTGGATCCCGCGGAGCTCCTCCACGGACAGGGTGAACAGGCCCTGCAGCTCGAGGCCGGGCGCCTGGGCGTCCGTGACGCCGATGCGGAGCACCGGGTAGCCGCGGCCCTCGCAGAGGCCCTGGAACTTCACGTCGTCCTCGCGGGGCACCGTGACGAGCATGCGGCCGGTGGACTCGGAGAAGAGCGCGGTGGCCGCGTCGACGCCGTCGCGCTGGACGATGCCGTCGAGCCAGACGCGCGCGCCGACGCCGAAGCGCATCACGCACTCCGCGAGCGCCTGGCCGAGGCCGCCGTCCGAGAGGTCGTGCGCGCTCGCGATGAGCGACTGTGTGGCGCCCGCCGCGACGAGCGAGGCGAGGTCCCTCTCGGCGGCGAGGTCGACCACGGGCGGGACGCCGCCGAGATGGTCGTGCACCGTGCCGGCCCACGCGGATCCGTCGAGCTCCTGGCGCGTGACGCCGAGGAGGTAGATGTTGTCGCCCTCGTCCTGCCAGCCGGACGGGATGCGGCGCGCGACGTCGTCGATCACGCCGAGCACGCCCACGACGGGCGTGGGGTGGATGGCCTGCGTGCCCGTCTGGTTGTAGAGGGAGACGTTGCCGCCCGTCACGGGGATCTCGAGCTCGAGGCAGCCGTCCGCGAGGCCCTCGACCGTGCGGCTGAACTGCCACATGACCTCGGGGTCCTCGGGGCTGCCGAAGTTGAGGCAGTCGCTGACGGCCACGGGCGTCGCGCCGGACGCGGCGACGTTGCGGTACGCCTCCGCGAGGGCGAGCTGCGCGCCGCGGTACGGGTCGAGCTGGCAGAAGCGGCCGTTGGCGTCGGTCGCGACCGCGAAGCCGAGCCCGCTCTCCTCGTCGACGCGCACCATGCCCGCGTCGTCCGGGAACGACAGGGCGGTGTTGCCCATGACGTAGCGGTCGTACTGGTCGGTGATCCACGACGCGTCCGCGAGGTTCGGGCTGCCGAGCAGCTGCAGGAACTGGTCGCGGAGGTCGTCGGGCGCGGTGGGGCGCGCGAGGCGCGAGGCGGAGTCGGCCTGGAGGGCGTCGATCCACGTGGGGTAGGCGACGGGCCGGTCGTAGACCGGGCCGTCGACCGCGACCGTGCGCGGCTCGACGTCGACGATGCGCTCGCCGTGGTGGTCGATCACGAGGCGGCCGGTGTCGGTGACCTCGCCGAGCACGCTCGTCTCGACGTCCCACTTGCGGACGACCTCGAGGAAGCCCTCGAGCTTCTCCGGCGTGACGACCGCCATCATGCGCTCCTGGCTCTCCGACATGAGGATCTCCTCGGCCGTGAGCGACGGGTCGCGCAGCAGCACCTCCTCGAGCCGGATGTGCATGCCGCCGTCGCCGTTGGAGGCGAGCTCGCTGGTGGCGCAGGAGATGCCGGCGGCGCCCAGGTCCTGGATGCCCTCGACGAGGTCCTTCGCGAACAGCTCGAGGCAGCACTCGATGAGCACCTTCTCGGCGAACGGGTCGCCCACCTGCACCGCGGGGCGCTTGGTCGGGCCGCCGTCGGCGAAGGTGTCGCTCGCGAGGATGGAGGCGCCGCCGATGCCGTCGCCGCCCGTGCGGGCGCCGAAGAGCACGACCTTGTTGCCGACGCCGCGGGCGTTGGCGAGGTGCAGGTCCTCGTGACGGAGGACGCCGACCGCGAGCGCGTTGACGAGCGGGTTGCCCTGGTACACGCGGTCGAAGTAGGTCTCGCCGCCGATGTTCGGGAGGCCGAGGCAGTTGCCGTAGAAGCTGATGCCCGCGACCACGCCGTGCACGACGCGCGCCGTGTCGGGGTCGTCGATGTCGCCGAAGCGGAGCGCGTCCATGACGGCGACGGGGCGGGCGCCCATCGAGATGATGTCCCGGACGATGCCGCCGACGCCGGTGGCCGCGCCCTGGAACGGCTCGATGTAGGAGGGGTGGTTGTGGCTCTCGATCTTGAAGGTGACCGCCCAGCCCTCGCCCACGTCGACGACGCCGGCGTTCTCGCCCATGCCGACCATGAGGTCCTTCTTCATGGACTCGGACACCTTCTGCCCGAACTGGCGCAGGTACTTCTTGGAGGACTTGTAGGAGCAGTGCTCGCTCCACATGACCGAGTACATGGCGAGCTCGCCGCTCGTGGGCCGGCGGCCGAGGATCTCGCGGATCCTCAGGTACTCGCCCTCCGTGAGGCCGAGCGCCGCGTACGGCTGCTCCTTCTCGGGGGTGCGCTCGGCCATCGCGACGGTGTCGGCGACGTGGCGGCGCGCGCCCTGCCCCTCTCCCGCGGGGGCCTCGGTGGGGACGGATGCGGGATCGGGGTGGACGCTCACTGCGCGAGGACTCCTTCGAGGACGGACGTGAAGAGACGGAGGCCGTCGACACCGGAGCGCATGGCGGCCGGGGTGTCCGGTCCGAAGCCCTCCTCGACGGCGTGCTCGGGGTGGGGCATGAGGCCGACGACGTTGCCGCGGGCGTTGGTGATCCCGGCGATGTCGCGCAGGGATCCGTTCGGGTTGCCGCCGAGGTAGCGGAAGGCCACGCGGCCCTCGCCCTCGAGGCGGTCGAGCGTGTCGGCGTCGGCGATGAAGCCGCCCTCGCCGTTCTTCAGCGGGATGGTGATCTCCTCGCCCTGATCGAACGCGCTCGTCCACGCGGTGGCCGTGGCCTCGACGCGGAGGCGCTGGTCGCGGCAGACGAAGGCGCCGGCCTCGTTGCGGATGAGCCCGCCGGGCAGCAGGTGCGCCTCGGTGAGCATCTGGAAGCCGTTGCAGATGCCGAGCACGGGGACGCCGCGCTCGGCCGCGTCGACGACCTCGCGCATGATCGGCGCGAAGGCCGCGATGGCGCCCGCGCGCAGGTAGTCGCCGTAGCTGAACCCGCCGGGGAGCACGATCGCGTCGACGCCCTGGAGGTCGTGGTCGCCGTGCCAGAGCGCGACCGGGGTGGCGCCCGCGAGACGGACGGCGCGCTGGGCGTCGCGGTCGTCGAGGGATCCCGGGAAGGTGATGACCCCGACGCGCATCAGCGCTGCTCCGCCGCGGCGGAGCCGTGGGGGAGCGGGTGCGCGGCGACGTCGGTGTCGGCCGTGCCGCCCTCCGCGATGGTGTGCTCGTCGGTGACGTTGCCGGTGGCCATGTCGGCCGCGGCGAAGGCGCCGAACCCGTCGAGGCCGGCGACGTGGACGCTGATGACGTCCTCGATGACGGAGTTGGAGAGCATGTCGGCGGCGAGGGCCTGGACGTCGGCGAGCAGCGCGTCGTCCACCTCGCCCTCGACGGTGAGCTCGAAGCGCTTGCCGATGCGGACGCCGGTGAAGCGGTCCTTGCCGAGGCGGGACAGGGCGCCGGCCACGGCCTTCCCCTGGGGGTCGAGCAGCTCGGCCTTGGGCATCACTTCGACGACGATCGTGGGCACGATGGATCTCCGGCTTCCTGGAGGCGGGTGGATGCGCTCAGCGTACCGGACCGCCGCGCCCCGCCGGGCGGGTCGGCGGGGCGGACGGCGCCGGGATCAGCCGATCGCCTCGGGCAGCAGCTCCACGCGGTAGGCGGCGTCGATGGTCTCGCCGGTCGCCGGGTCCTCGAGCTGCACGCGCCAGCGCGACGCGAACTGGTCGACGCCCGGGATCATGGCCACGGTGCCGGAGATGAGGACCGTGCCGGGGACGCGGAGGCCGCGCCGCTCGAGCACCTCGAGCCAGTGGTCGGGGGTGAGGAGCGCGCCGAGGGTCGAGTCCTGGATGAGCTCCTCGGCACCCTCCTCGCCGACCCAGCCGCGCAGGCGGATCGCGTCGAGGCGGTCGCGCACGTCGGCCAGGCGCCAGGCGCGGCGGCCGAGGACGTCGGGGCCCGCGTTCTTGCTCCAGGCGACGCCGTGCACCTCGAGCGCGCGGTCGGTGTGGTCGCAGGCGACGGTGAGGAGCACGTCGTCGTCGGTGATGACGAGGGCCCACTCGGCCTCGCCGGAGGTGCGGCCGTGCTGCGCCGGCACCGCGTCGGCCTGCGACGCGAGGTACGGCGCGACGGGGTAGAGCGCGGGCGTGACCTCGGGGCCCGGGACGCCCAGCTCGGCGAGCTCGGCGATGTGCGCCTGCACCTCCGCCTGGTCGCGACCCGCGTAGCCGGCGTTGAGGAGGCTCACGACCTCGACGCTCGTGGTGGATCCGTCGGGCAGCTGGAAGCGCAGGGTGGTCATCGGTCCTCCGGTGTGTGTTTCGAGCGTGTGAAGAAATGCGGTCCGAGCCTCCCGGCCGTGGTGCCGGGGCTTCGGTATGCCTACTGTATACAGCACACCGACCGGACGCCCGGCGGGATCCGACCCCCGGGATCCGCCGCCCGGATGACCCACCGAGGAGCTCCCATGGCCGACGACCCCTCCGCCGTCAGGGCGACGCCCGCGCCCGCATCCGGCGCACCCGCCACGACCGAGAAGCCGTCCAGGCGCGACCTCGTGAAGGCCTTCACCGCGAGCCTCACCGGCACCTCGCTCGAGTGGTACGACTTCGCCGTCTACTCCGCGGCGAGCGCCGTCGTGTTCCCCGTCGTCTTCTTCCCCGCGTCCGACCCGTACACCGCGACGATCCTCGCCTTCTCCACCTACGCGGTCGGCTACGTCTCGCGCCCCATCGGCGGGTTCGTCTTCGGGCGGCTCGGCGACAAGATCGGCCGCAAGCCCGTGCTGGTGCTCACGCTGCTGCTCATCGGCATCGCGACCTTCCTCATCGGCGTCCTGCCGGGCTACGCGACCATCGGGCTCGCGGCGCCGATCATCCTGGTGCTCCTCCGCTTCGCGCAGGGCGTGGGCGTCGGCGGCGAGTGGGGCGGCGCGGTGCTGCTCTCCAGCGAGTTCGGGGATCCACGCAAGCGCGGGTTCTGGTCGTCGGCCGCGCAGGTCGGGCCGCCCGCCGGCAACCTGCTCGCCAACGGCGCGCTCGCGCTGCTGACCGTGCTCCTCAGCGAGGAGGACTTCCTCGACTGGGGCTGGCGCATCGCCTTCCTCCTCTCCGCGGTGCTCGTGGCCTTCGGCCTCTGGATCCGCCTGAAGCTCGAGGACACCCCCGTGTTCAAGGCGCTGCAGGAGCGCGGCGACCGCCCGAGCGCGCCCATCTCCGAGGTGTTCCGCACGCAGGGCCGCCCGCTCGTCGCGGCGATCCTCTCCCGCGTCGGACCCGACGTGCTCTACGCGCTCTTCACCGTCTTCACGCTCACCTACGGCGTCAACTCGCTCGGCTTCGAGCGCAGCCAGGTGCTCGTGGCGGTGCTCGTCGGATCCGCGGTGCAGCTGTTCACGATCCCGTTCGCGGGCGCCGTGAGCGACCGGATCAACCGCCGCGCGGTCTACGCCGCCGCCGCGGTGGGCGCCGCCGTCTGGGCGTACGTCTTCTTCGCGATCACCGACGGCTCGTCGACCTTCGTGCTCGGCGTGGGCATCGTGCTCGGCCTCTTCTTCCACTCCTTCATGTACGGGCCGCAGGCGGCGTACATCATCGAGCAGTTCTCGCCGCGGCTCCGCTACACGGGCGCCTCGCTCGCGTACACGATCGCCGGCGTCATCGGCGGGGCCATCGCGCCGCTGATGTTCACGATCATCTACGAGGAGACGGGCAGCTGGGTCGGCATCGCGCTGTACCTCACCGCCGCGGTCGTGCTCACGCTCGTGGGCCTCGCGATGGGCCGCGACTCCGACGTGGCCGAGGACGAGGAGTACGTGCGCCTCGGCGCCGAGGGCGTGGCCGCGCCGCGCGTCTGACGCACCCCGTGCACCGGCGACGCCCGGATCCCCGACGCGGGGGTCCGGGCGTCGTCGCGTGCGGGCGCGCCGTCGGCGTCGCCGCCGGGGCCGGGGCCGGAGCCGCGGGCCGTGTCAGGCGCGCAGGAGGACGTCGAGCGTGACGGCGAGGTGCCGGTCGATCGCGTCGCGGGCCGCCTCGGCGTCGCGGGCGGCGAGCGCGTCGACGATGACGGCGTGCTCCTCGCAGACCCGGTCCTGCCGGTCGGTCGCCCGGTAGAGGGCCTCGACGCCCACGAGGATCTGGCGGGCGCGGAGCTTCGCGTAGGTGCGGCTCATCAGTTCGCTGCCCGCCGCGTCGACGAGCAGCTGGTGGAAGCGGCGGTCGTGCTCGATGAACTCGCGGCCGCTCTCGCGCGGCGGCATCGCCACCATCGCGCGCTGCTGCTCGAGCACCGCGCGCATCGCGTCGAGCGGGGTCCGGTCGTGCTCGACGGCGCTCGTGGCCGCGTGCCGCTCGAGCACGCCGCGCAGCTCCATAAGCTCGCCGATCTCCCGGCCGGTGATGACGGGGATGCGGGCGCCGCGCTTGGGGATCATCTCCACCAGGTCGTCGGCCGCGAGCAGCAGCAGGGCCTCGCGGACGGGCGTGCGGGAAACGCCGATGCGCTCCGCGAGCTCCTGCTCGTTGAGGAACGCGCCCTGCTGGTCGGGGTCCGTGAGCACGTGCGCGTGCAGGAACTCGTAGGCCCGCGCGCGACCCGAGAGGGCGCCGGTCGGGGCCCCTGGATCACCCGCCCGTTCTCGCATACGCTATGTATACATCACGAGGAGGACCATGAGAGTCGCGCTTGCCCAGATCATCAGCTCCCCGGAGCCCGCGGAGAACCTCGCACGGATCGAGCGCTTCGCGGAGGACGCCGCGCGGCAGGGCGCCGAGCTCGTGGTGTTCCCGGAGGCGGCGCAGCGCGCCTTCGGCAACCCGCTCCCGGAGGTCGCGGAGCCGCTCGACGGCCCGTGGGCGACCGGGGTCCGGGCGGTGGCCGACCGGCTCGGCGTCGTGATCGTCGCGGGCATGTTCACGCCCGGCACGGACGGCCGCGTCCGCAACACGCTCCTCGTCGCCCGGCCCCGCGGGCGCGGAGGCGGCGGGCGCCGCCTCGTACGACAAGATCCACCTCTTCGACGCCTTCGGGTTCCGCGAGTCCGACGCGGTCGACCCGGGCGACGGCATCGCCGTGATCGAGGTCGGCGGCACGCGCGCATCGCTCGCCACCTGCTACGACGTGCGCTTCCCCGCGCTGTTCCTCGCGGGCGCCGACCGCGGTGCCGTGGTCAGCATCGTGTGCGCGAGCTGGGGCGCCGGCCCCGGCAAGGCCGACCAGTGGGACCTCCTGCTCCGGGCCCGCGCGCTCGACTCCACCTCCTTCGTGGTCGCGGTCGGCCAGGGCGACCCCGCGACGCTGCCCGCCGGATCCCGCGGCCACGACCCCGCGAGCGGCGCGCCCACGGGCATCGGCCGGAGCGCCGTGATCTCCCCGCTCGGCGAGGTGCTGCACCGCCTCGGCGGCGAGGAGGAGCTGCTCGTCGTGGACGTCGACACCTCCGCGGTCGAGGCCGCGCGCGGCACGCTGCCCGTGCTCGCCAACCGGCGCCGGGGGCTCGAGCAGGAGGCCTGACGCCGTCAGCCCTCCCGGAACGACAGCACGTCGCCGGGCTGGCAGTCGAGCACCCGGCAGATCGCCTCCAGGGTCGAGAACCGCACGGCCTTCGCGCGTCCGTTCTTCAGCACGAAGACGTTCGCCGGCGTGATGCCGATGGCGGTCGCCAGCTCGGCGACCGTCATGCCGCGCGCGGCGAGGTGCGAGTCGAGGTCGACCTCGATCGGCATCAGACGACCTCCGCCAGCTCGGCGTGCGAGGCGGCGGCGCGACGCAGGAGGCCGCTCATCGTCACGAGCACGAGGCAGAAGGCGGCGCAGAGGGCCGCCACCCCGACCAGGGCGACCATGACGGCCGGCGGCGTGATGCCCGCGGCCGCGAGACCCGCGAACGCGGCGACCGCGAGGGCCGTCGCGACGGCGCCCAGCGCGATCATCGCCCGCACCAGCGCGAACGCGCGCCGGTCGAAGATGGCGTCGCTCGCGGTCATCGACGTGAGCCGCCAGATGATCACGAGGACCGCCTGCGCGCACAGCGTGACGGCGACGATCCACACCGCCACCGGCACCACGAGCCCGTCGAGGTCGGCCTCGCTCTCGCGCAGCGGGCCCGTCGCCGCGGAGACCATGAGCGCCTCCACCACGATCCCGAGCGCCACGAGCGCCTTCACGCCGATCCTCGTCGCCGTCGCCATGCCGGGTCCTCCTTCGTGCATCGAATGTCGATCCATCGAGAGACGATACAAGGGGGGACGGCGGCGCCGCGTCATCCGCAGGTCGCATCCCGCGTGCCGCGCCGCGCGCACCGCGGGCCCGGACGCCGAGGCGACCGGGCCCGCTGCCGTGCCGGGGATCAGCGCCCGAGGGGCGTCATGTCCTCGTAGCGGTCGCCGACCGGGGTGGGCAGCGACGAGAGCCGCGCGAGCTGGTCGGCGGAGAGCGTCAGGGCGTCCGCGGCGACGTTCTCATCGAGGCGCGCGACGCGCTTCGTGCCGGGGATCACCGCGATGTCGTCGCCCTGGGCGAGGATCCACGCGAGCGCGACCTGCGCGGGCGTCGCGTCGAGCTCGCCCGCCACCGCCTTCACGGCGTCGACGATGCGCATGTTCTGCGTGAACGCCTCCTCTGCGAAGCGCGGGTTCGAGGCCCGGTAGTCGCTGGTCGACAGGTCGGCGGGGCTCGTGATGGACCCGGTGAGGAACCCGCGACCGAGGGGCGAGTAGGCCACGAGCCCGATGCCGAGCTCGCGCAGCACGCCGAGCACGTCCTGCTCGGGGTCGCGCGTCCAGATGGAGTACTCGCTCTGCAGCACCGAGATGGGGTGCACGGCGTGCGCGCGGCGGATCGTGTCGGGCCCGGCCTCGGACAGGCCGAGGTGCACGACCTTGCCCTCCTCGACGAGCTCCGCCATCACGCCGACGACCTCCTCGATGGGCACGGCCGGGTCGACGCGGTGCTGGTAGAGGACGTCGATGCGGTCGGTCCCGAGGCGCTGCAGCATCGCCTCGACGGCGATGCGGATGCTGGTGGGGGAGCTGTCGATGCCGCGCGTGGAGTCCTCGGCGTCCTTGCCCGGGGCGTGCGTCATGATCCCGAACTTGGTCGCGATGACGACGTCGTCGCGGTGGTCGCGGAGGGCGGATCCGACCAGCCGCTCGTTGGTGAAGGGGCCGTAGCCCTCGGCGGTGTCGAACAGCGTGACGCCCTGCTCGACCGCGCGGTGGATGGTGCGGATCGACTCGGCGTCGTCCTGGCCGGCGCCGTCGTAGAACGCGCTCATGCCCATGCAGCCGAGGCCGATGCGGCCGACGTCGAGGCCCGTGCCGGTGTGGATGTGCTTCATGCGGTGCTCCGATCTCCTGCGGCCGGTGGGGCCGCCCGTCGAGCCTAGGCACGGTCGGTCGCGCGACGCGCCGCCCGTGCACTTGTTTTGAATGACTCAAGGGAAGTGTGCTTGACTCCTCCGCATGCCCGACGACACGCGAGCACCGAGGTCACGCACGGGGCCCTGCCCCGCCTGCCGGGCCGCGTCCGCGGATCCCGGCGCCACCGCCGCGACCTGAGGGTCGCCACCGTCCGCGCACCCGCGGCCGGTCCACCTCGAGCCAGCACCCCCCCGTTCCACCGCTGACAGGAGAACCGCATGACGGATCAGAAGCACACGACCACCAACCAGGGCGCCCCCGTCGCCAGCGACGAGCACTCGCTGTCCGTCGGCCCCGACGGCTCCATCCCGCTGCACGACCACTACCTCGTCGAGAAGCTGGCGCAGTTCAACCGCGAGCGGATCCCCGAGCGCGTCGTCCACGCGAAGGGCGGCGGCGCGTTCGGCACCTTCCGCACCACGGGCGACGTGAGCGCGTACACCCGCGCCTCCCTCTTCCAGCCCGGTGCCGAGGTCGAGATGCTCGCGCGCTTCTCCACCGTCGCCGGCGAGCAGGGGAGCCCCGACACCTGGCGCGACCCCCGCGGCTTCGCGCTGAAGTTCTACACGGACGAGGGCAACTACGACCTCGTCGGCAACAACACCCCCGTCTTCTTCATCCGCGACGGGATCAAGTTCCCCGACTTCATCCACTCCCAGAAGCGCCTGCCGGGCTCGCACCTCCGCGACCACGACATGCAGTGGGACTTCTGGACCCTCTCGCCCGAGTCCGCCCACCAGGTCACCTGGCTCATGGGCGACCGCGGCCTCCCGAGCTCGTGGCGTCACATGGACGGCTTCGGCTCGCACACGTACCAGTGGGTGAACGCGGCCGGTGAGCGCTTCTGGGTGAAGTACCACTTCAAGACGCAGCAGGGCATCGAGATCCTGTCGCAGGAGCAGGCGGACCAGATCGCGGGCGAGGACGCCGACTTCCACATCCGCGACCTCACCGAGGCCATCGACCGGGGGGACTACCCGGAGTGGAAGCTCGAGGTGCAGATCATGCCCTACGAGGACGCCAAGTCGTACCGCTTCAACCCGTTCGACCTCACCAAGGTCTGGTCGCAGAAGGACTACCCGCGCATCGAGGTCGGCACCATGACCCTGAACCGCAACCCGGAGAACTACTTCGCGCAGATCGAGCAGGCCGCGTTCGCGCCCTCGAACTTCGTGCCCGGGATCCAGACGAGCCCCGACAAGATGCTCCTCGCGCGCATCTTCAGCTACGCCGACGCGCACCGCTACCGCGTGGGCACCAACCACGCGCAGCTGCCGGTGAACGCGCCGAAGTCGCCCGTGCACAGCTACTCGAAGGACGGCGCCGCGCGCTACTCCTTCGAGTCGGCCGGCACGCCCGTCTACGCGCCCAACTCGCACGGCGGCGCGCACGCCGACCCCGCCCGGGCTGCGGAGAGCGCCGGCTGGGAGCACGACGGCGAGCTCGTCCGCTCGGCCGCGACCCTGCACGCCGAGGACGACGACTTCGTGCAGGCGGGCATGCTCGTCCGCGACGTGCTCGACGACGCCGCCCGCGAGCGCCTCGTCGGCAACATCGTCGGCCACGTGAGCAAGGTCACCACGGCCGAGCTCCGCGCCCGCGTCATCCGGTACTGGACGGACGTCGACGCCTGGC
Organism: Clavibacter sp. B3I6; assembly: GCF_030816895.1. Lineage (NCBI taxonomy): Bacteria > Bacillati > Actinomycetota > Actinomycetes > Micrococcales > Microbacteriaceae > Clavibacter > Clavibacter sp. B3I6. The sequence goes on along the minus strand of NZ_JAUSYL010000001.1, from coordinate 1,506,408 downwards.
TCGGCGCGCGGGTCGCCGCGGGCCTGCCGCCGCTGGCCGGATCCGCGCCCGTCGCCGAGGCCACCCCCGGCCCGACGCGCGACGCGGAGGACGTGGCCATCGCCACGCACTGAGCCGCGGCGGTGATCCGCTGATCGCCTCACACGACGACGCCCGTCCCCTCTTCGCGAGGTGGCGGGCGTCGTCGCGTCCGGGCCGGCCGCACCGGCCGGGCTCACGCCAGCGGCAGGTCCATCTCCAGGTCGCGCTGCGAGCGGTCGAGCGCGTACGGGACGCTGCGGCCCGTGAGGCGGAAGCCGCGGCGCTCGTAGTAGGCGCGGGCCCTCGGGTTGTCCTCGTGCACCTCGAGGCGGAGCGTCCGGGCGTCCGGGCGCTCGCGGGCCCAGGCGATCACGGCGTCGAGCAGCAGGTCGGTGACGCCCGCCCCGCGGCCCCGGGCGTCGGGGGTGATGTAGACGCTCACGAGCATCACGCGGGTCGGGTCGGTCGCGACGTACGCGTTCATCGCGCCGAGCCAGCGGCCGGACGCGCGGTCGACCGCCGCGTAGGCCGTGTTGCCGGGGAGCGCCACGCGCGTGGTGCGGCCGCGCCAGTCGGAGTCCGGCAGGGTCCGGGCGTGCTCGAGGGTCTCGAGGTAGGCGAGCGGGGTGTCCTCGAGCATCTCGAGGCGGAGCGTGCGGTACTCGCGCCAGTCCTCGGCGCGGATCCGGTGGACCACGGGATCGAGCGCGGTCACACCAGCTGCCCGTTCACGTGCAGGTCGCCCGCGGGGAAGTCGTCGGCGGGGGCGGTGACCGGGAGCATCAGCCAGCCGTGGTCCTGGTGCACCACCTCGGCGGCGCCGCGGAGGGTGAAGCCGTTGTAGTGGCCGGTGCGCCCGTCGAGCGCGATCCAGCCGTGCCGCGTGTAGTAGCCGGTGGTCGCGTCGCCCGTCTCCAGGAGGCCGAAGGGGACGGCGAGGCGGGCGAGGGCGCCGCGGATCCCGTCGGCGAGCAGCGTGCCGAGCCCCTGTCCCTGGCGGCCCGGGTGCACGGCGACCATGCCGGTGGATCCGACGAGCACGTCGTCGGCGGGGTCGCCCGCGTCGTCGCCCACGGCCACGAACATCCGGCGGATGCCCGCGTGCGCGACGAGCTCGTCGCCGTCGTGCGCGAGGACCCGCAGCTCCGGCTGCGCGCCCGCCCAGCTGCGCGACCCCGCGTAGCCCTCGCGGAAGTCGGGGAAGGCGAGGGCGAGGAGCGCCGCGATGGACGTGTGGCCGGCGACGTCGAGCGCGCCCTCGCGGACGACGGTGAGGCGGGGTCCCATGGGTCGAGGCTAGCGGCCGGTCGCGCCGCCGACCGGGGCGTGTCCGGCTCCGCCCGCGGCCCGGTCGCGGGGCCCCTGCGCCCGTAGGGTTGAGCGCATGACCACCCCGCAGTCCGTCTGGCAGGACAAGCTCGGCCGCCTCTCCATCCGCTGCGTGCAGATCCTGGCGGTCCTCGTGGTCGCCATCGCGATCGTGTACGCCGCCATCTCGCTCAAGCTCGTCGTGATCCCGGTGATCATCGCGCTGATCCTCGCGTGCGCCGTGCGCCCGATCGTGCTCTGGATGGAGCGCCGCGGCCTCCCCGACGCGCTCGCCGCGGCCATCGCGCTCGTCACCGGCCTCGTGCTCTTCGGCGGCGCGATCACGCTCGTCGTCTTCGGCGTGCAGAACCAGTGGCCGACCCTCGTGAAGGCCACCAGCGAGGGCGTCGACCAGCTGCAGGGGTTCATCGAGGAGGGCGGGCTCCCGATCGACACGGCCCAGATCGACTCGTTCCGCCAGTCCGCCGTCGACTTCCTCACCAGCAGCCAGTTCGGATCCGGCGCCATCGCGGGCGTCTCCGCTGCAGCCGAGATCGTCACGGGCGCGGTGCTCGGGCTCGTCGTCTTCTTCTACTTCGTCAAGGACGGGCCGCGCATCTGGGCCTTCCTGATCCGCCCGTTCCGCGGCCGCGGGCGCAAGCGCGCCGTGCGCGTCGGCCACGACGGCGCCCGGGTGCTGGGCGGCTACATCCGCGGCACCGCGACCGTCGCGCTCGTCGACACCGTGTTCATCGGGGCCGGCCTCCTCATCCTCGGCGTGCCGCTGGCGCTGCCGCTCGCGCTCATCGTGTTCATCGGCGCGTTCGTGCCGATCGTGGGCGCCACCGTCGCGGGAATCCTGGCGGCCCTCGTCGCCCTCGTCACCAACGACCTGACGACCGCGCTCATCGTGGTCGCCATCGTCGTGGTCGTGAACCAGCTCGAGGGCAACTTCCTGCAGCCCGTCGTGCTCGGCAACGCGCTCAAGCTGCACGGCCTCGTGGTGCTGCTGGCCCTCACCGCAGGCACGATCCTCGGCGGCATCGTCGGCGCGATCCTCTCGGTGCCGCTCACCGCCGTCGCGTGGACCGCCTGGAAGATCGTCATGGAGCCGGACGAGGACGAGGCGCAGCCGTCGCCCCCGTCGAGCCCGCACGCGCCGCCCGGAAAGCGCGGCGTGCGGGGCCTCACCTCGCTGCTGACCGGCCGCGCCTCGACGCCCGCCACCGCCACCCGCGCCGACCGATGAGCGCCACCGGCGCCGCGTCGAGCCTCCAGCAGAAGCCCGGCTTCGCGGTCGCCGCGCGCCTCGGCCACGCGGTCAACGGCCTGCTGCACCTCCTCATCGGCGTCATCGCGTTCCGCCTGGCGACGGGCGGCGGGGGCGGCGAGGCCGACCAGTCCGGTGCCCTCGGCTCCCTCGCGGGCACGCCCGGCGGCCGCGTGCTCCTCTGGGTCATCGTGGTCGGGCTCCTCGGGCTCGGCCTCTGGCAGCTCGTCGAGACCGTGCTCGCGCGCGGCGAGGACGCGAAGCGCACCTGGGCCGCCCGCGCCAAGGAGCTCGGCAAGGCGGTCGCCTACCTCGCCATCGCGGCCACGGCGCTGCGCTTCGCGACGGGCGGATCCAGCGACTCCTCGGAGCAGACGCAGTCGCTCAGCGCGCGGATCCTCGCGGCGCCCGGCGGCGTCGCGCTCCTCGTGGTGCTCGGCCTCGCCGTGATCGCGGTCGGCGCGTACTTCGGATTCAAGGGCGCGACGAAGCGCTTCCAGGAGGACATCTCCGTGCCGCCGGGATCGCTCGGCCGCGGGATCACCGCGCTGGGCGTCGCCGGGTACATCGCCAAGGGCGTCGCGCTCGTCGCGGTCGGCGTGCTGTTCGTCGTCGGCGCCGTGACGGCCGACCCGAGCCGCGCCACGGGCCTCGACGGCGCGCTGCAGGCGCTCGCCGGGCTGCCCGCGGGCGTCGCCGTGCTCGCGATCACCGGGCTCGGCCTGATCGCGTACGGCCTGTACTGCGGCGCCCGCGCGCGCTACGCGAGGCTGTGACGGCGCGTCCGGTCGCGGGCCTCGACGGCGTGCGGCCGGACGAGGTCCACGTCGTCCGCGTGTTCACGGACGCGGACGGGCATCACGGCAACGAGCTCGGGATCGTGCTCGCCTCGCCGCGCACCGACGGCCGGGAGCTCGCGGTCGCGCAGGCGCTCGGGTTCAGCGAGACGGTGTTCGTCGACGCGGTGGACGCGCCCGGCACGGATCCACGGGGCGCCGCGATGCGCATCCTCACCCCCGCGCGCGAGCTGCCCTTCGCCGGGCACCCCACGGTCGGCACGGCCTGGTGGCTGGCGTCGCGCGGGGCGCCGGTCGACCACCTGCGCGTGCCGGCGGGCGTCGTCGCGGTGACGCACGCGGCCGATGTCGTGCGCGTCACGGCGGATCCGGCGTGGGGCCCGGAGTTCGCCTGGCACCCCGTGGGCTCCGTCGCCGAGCTGCTCGCCCTCGACCTGCCGGCGCCCGCGGAGGCCGCCGGTGTCGAGCACCTGTACGCGTGGGCGTGGATCGACGAGGCCGCGGGGCGGATCCGCGCCCGCATGTCGGCTCCCGCGCTCGGGATACCCGAGGACGAGGCGACGGGATCCGCCGCCCTCCGCGTCACCGCGCACCTCGGCCGTGACCTGCGGATCACGCAGGGCCGCGGCAGCGAGCTGGTCACGCGGCTGCTCGACGACGGCCGCGCCGAGGTCGGCGGGCGGACCGTCGCGGACCGGGTGATCCCGCTGCCCTGACTGTCGCGCCTGCTGGAGGCCCGCAGGGGGCCTGATCCCCACCACCGGTGGGCGTCGGAGGTCTGGTGCCGTCAGACCAGGGCCTCCCGTGCCGTGCCACGGCCACGGATCGTCGAGGGGTGTGACGACCCGCACAGCGTCGACCTCGTCGTCATGTGCATGAACGGCGAGCGATCCTGCGCGGGGCCGTAGCGTCGACGCCGGGCCGCGGAGTCGACGCCGGGCCCGGTTCGGAAGGAGATCACGTGAGCACTGATTCGCTGGACACGATGAGGGAGCTGCGTCGCGTCATCGCAGAGGGTCGGATCTCGATCGACTCGTTGTCCGCGGCCACCGGCGTCCCGAGCGCGCTGCTCCTGCGACTCACGAGCGAGTCGGTCGAAGACGGATCGGGCATCACCGCCCACGCGAGGCTCCTCACGTCCGAGGAGACGGTCCGTGTGAGTGGATTCGTCGCACGCCTGACCGCGGGCTCGGGTATCGACGACGACATCCGATTGCGATCGATCCTCGAGACGCTGACGTGCACGCTGAAGCTGACCCCGACGAACATCGCCGCCCTCACGGGGATCGACGTCGCCGCCGTGGACGCCGCCCTCCACGATCCTCGGGAGGTCGCGATGGAGACCAGGTACGCGCTCGCTGTTCGAGCGTCCTACCTCCTCCACGCGATGGGCGACGCTGCACCGTCACCCGAGGGCGGGTGACGCCCGTCGAACCGCGTGGGAGCGGTCGCACGTGCGCCCGCTCCCACGCGGCTAGGCGGCACCGGCGTCCGCCGCGTCCTCGCCCACCGGCTCCTCCCGCGGGATCACGAGGATCTCGGAGATCCGGCGCCGGTCGAGGGCGGTCACCTGGAGCGTCACGCCGTCGACCTCGACCGTGTCGCCCACCTGCGCGAGCCGGCCGAGGTTCTCGATGACGAAGCCCGCGACCGTGTCCGACGCGGAGTCGGGGAGCTTGACGCCCGTCGCCTCCTCGAAGTCCTGGAAGTTGAGGCGGCCGTCGATCGTGCCGCCGTCCTCCGCGAGGTCGCGCGCGGCGGAGTCGGTGTCGTACTCGTCGAAGATCTCGCCGACGACCTCCTCCACGAGGTCCTCGAGGGTGACGATGCCGTCCGTGCCGCCGTACTCGTCCACGATCACGGCGATCTGGTGGCCCTCGGCCCGCATCATCGTGAGCGTCGGCAGCACGCGCGCGGTCGCCGGGAGGTACGGGATCGGGCGGAGGATCTCGGACACGGGCCGCTCCGGATCCGCCGCGATCGCCTGGTACAGGTCGCGCACGTGGACGAAGCCGATGACGTCGTCGATGGTCTTGTCGACCACCGGGTAGCGCGAGTACGGGCGGTCCTGCACGTCGATGCCCGCCTCGCGGACCGTGCCGGTGCCGTCGAGCGCGGCGATCTCCGGCCGCGGCTTCATGACCTCACTGAGCTGGCGGTGGCGGAGGGACAGCACGTCGTCGAGGATCCGGCGCTCGTCGTCCGGGAGCCCCTCGTGGCTGGAGACGATGTCGCGGAGCTCCTCCTCCGTCATCTCCTCGCCCGTCTTGTGCGGGTCGCCGCCGAGGAGGCGGACGACCACGTTCGTCGAGACGGAGAGCAACCAGATCACGGGCCGCATGAGGATCGCGAAGCCGTTGAGCACGGGCGCGACGCCGTACGCGAAGCCCGCGTTGCGCTGGATGGCGAGGCGCTTGGGCGCGAGCTCGCCGAGCACGAGCGAGAGGTAGGCGATCACGAGCGTGAGCAGGAGCGTCGCGACCGTGGACGCGACGCCCGTCTCGAGGCCCCACGACACCAGCAGCGGCACGACGGACGGCGCGATCGACGAGGCGCCGTACGCGGCCGACGCGAAGCCGGCGACGGTCACGCCGATCTGCACCGCCGCGAGGAAGGTGTTGGGGTTGCGGGCGAGGGCGGCGACCTTCTCGCCGCGGCGGCCGCGTGCGGCGAGGGCGTTCAGCTGGCCTTCGCGGAGCGTGACGAGGGCCATCTCCGTGGCGGCGAACACGCCGCCGACGAGGACGAAGACGACGACCAGGACGATGTTGAGGAGGAGGTCGCCGTTCACGAGCGGGTGCCGGTCGGGCCGGCGGGGCGGATCCCGAGGAGGGGAGCGGTGGCGCGGAGGGTGCGGGGCGTGCCCGGGGTCGTCCGGGCGCCGGGACTGTGGCTGTCGGGAGCGGGCTCCCGCGCGGTTCTGTGCATGGGCCGAGGGTAGCGGAGCAGGTGGGGAAATAGCTCAGTGCCCCACCCGCCGCGGCGGCCGTGCCCTATGGTCGGGGCGTGGACGACAGATGGATCGGCAGCTACGGGTGGGTCACGCTCGCCCTCGTGAACGCGGGGCTCGCGGAGCAGAAGGGGCGATCCCGGTGGACCTGGTTCGTCGTGTCCCTCCCCCTGGGTCCCATCGCGACGTTCCTCATCGTGACGTGGGAGCGCGTGCCGGCCCCGGGCACCGCGCCGCGGCCCCTCGCCGCCCCGACGCGCGGGCTCCTCGCGGTCGGCCTCGGGCTCCTCGGGCTGGCCGTCGCGAGCGGGGTCGTCGGGCTGGTCGGCGACGACACGGGCTTCGGGATCCTCGCGGGCGGGCTCGCCGCCGCGGCCGTCGTGGCGCTCGTGCTGCACGTCCTGGCGCACCGGCGCTGGGACGCGATGCAGCGGGCGGCGGGGACGCGCGCGACCGCGGTCGACGACCCGCGCTGATCCCGGGGCTCCATTCCGGGAGCCGGTCCCGGTCTCTCGCGTCGCCGGTCAGCCCACGGCGACGCAGGGCCGGTCGCAGTCGACGTCGCCGGCGCTCGCCGCCTCCGCCCGCGCCGTCTCCCGCGCCGCCTCCCGCTCCGCCGCCCGCGCGAGCAGCGACACGTGCAGGTACCCCGCGTAGCCGCCGGGCGTCCGGCCGTCGCGGCGACCCGAGGTGAGCACCTCGCCCGCGGCCGACGCCGTGATCGCGACGCCGGTCCGACGCAGACGCGCCACCAGGTCCACGTCCTCGTGCTCGGCCACCTCGGGGAAGCCGCCCGCGCGGAGGTAGGCGTCGGCGCGCACGCCCAGGTTCGCGCCGTGCACGTGGCCGTTGGCCTCGCCGGGGACGCGGGTCGCCCGCCACGCCGATATCTGCGCCGGGCTCAGCGCGTCGAGCTCGGGGCGCACGGTGCCGACGACCACGTCCGCGCCCCCGTCGGCGAGCTCCAGCTGGCTGGTGATCCACGCGGCGGGCACCACGGAGTCCGCGTCGGTGCACGCGATCCACAGCTCGTCGTCCGGGCCGTCCCACGCCGCGAGCGCCGCCGCGACGCCGCGCGCGCGGGCCGCGCCGACCCGGCCCGCGGAGCTCTCGATCACCTCGACGCCCGCCGCGCGCGCGACCTCGGCCGTCCGGTCGCGGCAGTCGTCGGCGACGAGCACCACGTGCACGCGGATCCCCGCTGCCCGGGCGCGCACCGCCGCCGCCTCGACGGAGGCCAGGCACCGGCCGACCAGGGCCTCCTCGTCGCGCGCGGGGATCACGACGGCGACCGCGCGGATCCGCGCCCCCGCCTCCTCGAGGGGCAGGGCGGAGGCCGCTCCCCGGCCGACCGTCATCGGAGCCCCGTGCGCACGGCGACCGAGCGCGGATCCGCGGACAGCACCTCGAGCACGAAGTCGTCCTCCTCGTGCCGCATGAGGCGGTGCAGCCCGGGGACGGCGGCGAGGCGCGCGTGCACCTCGTCGCCCGTCCGGCGGAAGTCGCCCTCGGGGTGCCGCCAATGGCAGGCGACGAGCGTGCCGGCGGCGCCGAGGGCACCGGGCAGGGCGGCGAGGACCCGGTCGAAGGCGGCGTCGTCGAGGTAGTAGCCGACCTCGCTCATCACGACGAGGTCGAAGGACCCGTCCGGCCAGTCGTCGCCGACGTCGCGGACCTCGACGCGCACGTGCGGCACGTCGGCGAGCCGGGCGCGCGCCCGCTCGACCGCGGTGGGCGCGACGTCGACCGCGAGCAGCGCGTCGACGCGCTCGGCGAGGCCCGCGGTCGTCACGCCGATGGAGCAGCCGATCTCGAGGGCGCGGCCGTAGCGCTCGTCGGGCAGGGCGGCGAGGGTCGCGAGGCGCTTGCGGCGCTCGTACCACCGGGTCGTGACGCGCCAGGGGTCCTCAGCGCGCGCGTACGCCGCGTCGAAGCGCTCGGCGGCAGTGGGTGCCGTGGCGGCGAGCGCCGAGGTCGCGGCGGCCGCAGGGGCGGCGGCCGCGGTCCGGACCGCGGCGGCGTCCGCCAGGATCACGACCTCCCGGTCGCGGTCGGCGTGCCGCAGGAAGCCAGGCTGGAGCACGGCCCGGTCCTCGGGCGCGTCCGACAGCGCGACCACCTGGCTGGCGTGGGCCCGCACGGCGGAGGACTTGGCGGCGCGCATCCCCGGATCCAGCGGCAGGGCGCGCATCCCGGCCCACGGCACGCGGGGGTCGCCGGGCGCGGCCCAGTGCCACATCCACACGGGGTACTCGACCAGCTGGATCCCGCGCTCGGCGGGCAGCGCGAGCACCAGCTCGGCGACGACCTCGCCCGTGACGCGGTGGTCCCGGTGCCCGTCGCCGCGCCAGGGGGCCGCGACCCACGTGCCGGGCACGGCGTCGGAAAGGAGCGCGGCCAGGTCGTCCCGCACGGCGTCGCGCCGCTCTCGGATCCCGCCGTCGGGGTGGGCGAGGAGCACGAGCCCGGCGTCGGGGGCGACGGCGTCGAGCGCCGCGCGGGCCTCGTCCCGGCGGAGCGCGACGAGCTCGGCGGGCGTGCGCGTGGGGGATCCGGGGTGCGAGGCGCCGCCGTCCGTGACGATCGCGAGGGTCACCGGGACCCCGAGCGCGGCCGCCGTCGCCATGAGGCCGGCGGCCCCGATGGACTCGTCGTCGGCGTGCGCGGAGATCACGAGGAGGGCGGTCATCCCGGCCAGGTCGGGGGCGGGGAGCGCGTCCCAGCGCGGATCCGCGGGCCAGGCGTCCGCGTCGACGCCGGGCTCGCGCGCGTCGAAGGCGACCGTGCGCACGGGGGACGCGGCCGGAGCGGCGACGGCCGCCGGCGCCGCTGCGGGTGCCGCTGCCGCTGCGGCTTCCGGCGCGACCGCCGACACCGGGCTCGCCGCCTCCGCCGCCCGCCGCCCGGCCTCCGCGAGCACCCCGCCGAGCGACGCGTCGTCGCGCTCGGCGTGGTGCTGCCGCACGTACAGCTCCAGATCCGCGACGCGCTTGGCGTGATCCGCGTCCTGCGCGAGCGGGGCCGGCCCGAGCGCGTGGGCGACGTGCGTCAGCGTCTCCTCGACCGCCCGCGCGACGACGGCGCGCACGCGCTTCGCGAGCAGGCGCCCCTCCTCGCCCTCGGCGCGGCCGCGGTCGACGAGGTCGGCCGCCTCGGCGAGCGAGGCGCGGGCGCCGTCGAGCGCCGCGTCCACGGCGCCGAGGTGCATCAGGAGGAGGCGGTCGGCCCCCGCGCGGGACGCCGCGGCGAGCAGCGTGCGCGCGAGTCCCACGGCGCCGCCGTACCAGCAGGCCGCGACGCCGATCCCGCCCCAGTGGAAGCCGGGCCGCTCGAGGTACCAGCCGGGCGCCCCCACGCGCCGCGCCGGCACGTCCCGGAGACGCAGCGGACCGCTCGGCACCTCGGCGAGCCCGCGCGCGACCCATGCGCCCGGCACGACCTCGATGCCGGGGTGGCGCAGATCCACGGCGAACAGGCCGCGCGTGCCGAGCGGTCCGGCTGCCGTGATGAGCGCGTGCGTGAGCGACCCGCCGAGCGAGCACCACGGCTTCGTGCCGGAGAGCCGCACGCCGTCGGCCGACGCGGGATCGGGGACGGCCGTCAGCGGATCCCCGCCGCCCTCCGCGGCGAACACGCCCCAGGTCCGGGCGACTGCGTCGGGGGTGCCGCCGGCGGCCATGCCGTCGGCGTCCGTGCCGCCGGCCGCCCCCTCCTGCGCGAGGATGGCGAGCGCGTCGAGGTGCGGCTCGACCGTGCGGGCGAGCCCCAGGTCGGCCGCGGCGAGCGTCGCCAGCGCCTCCCAGAGGTCGGCCGTGCGGCCGCCGCCGGGTCGGGCCCCGGCGTCCCCCAGCGCGACGCCGAGCGCCAGCGCATGCTGCGTCGACCAGCCGAGCGCGGCCTCCGGTGCGGCGAGCGCGGTGAGCACGCGCGCGGTCGCCGGCCCGGGCGGATCCTCCGCGAGCGGCACCGCGGTCGACGCCGAACGCACGCGCGCCGGGGAGGCCGGATCGAGAGGGGAGGAGAACGGGATGCCGGAGGTCATCTTGAAGGGGGCCACTTCGTCAAGGGGGTTGACCGGACGGTGTCCGGTCTGCCTGTCGAACCTACAAGCGCCGCGCCCCTCCGTCGTCCCCGGGACGCGCGACGGATCTGACCCCTTCGTGGGAGTGCTGCTCCGGCGGCACGGGGGATGTGGCAGCCTGTCGCCATCGGATCCCCCGGTCACGCCGGTGTGGGACCCTGGCGGCAGGGCCGGAGCGCGATCCGCACCGCCCACGCACGACCGGAGGGGACCCCATGCACGAGCACGCCGACCACGCGGAGCACGCCGACCACGCCGACCACGCGGAGCACGCCGACCACGCCGACGGGACGCCCACGACGACGGGCCCCGACGGCGCCGCCGCCGCGGACGGCCAGCCCTCCCCCGAGGCCGTGGAGGAGTTCGAGCGGCTCGCCGTGCTCCGGATGGGCGGCCAGGACATCGAGGGCGCGCTCGACGCGCTGCCCGAGCAGGACGCGCGCGAGGTCGCGGAGATCGCGATCGACCGCGTCGTCCGCGGCTACGACCACCTGTAGCCGGACGCGGCGGCCATCGTGCCCGCCGCCGCCGCCGCCGCCGACCGCCGACCGCCGACAGCCGGCACCCGCCGCCCGGAGCGCCTAGCGCCCCGAATGCCCGGCGCCCCGAGCGCCTAGCGCCCCGTGAGCCGCGCGATGAGCTCCCGGTACCGCTCCGCCGTGCGCGCCACGATCTCGGGCGGCAGCACCGGCGGCGTGCCGGTGCGGTCCCAGTTCGCGGCGAGCCAGTCCCGCACGATCTGCTTGTCGAAGCTGTCGGTGCGGTTGCCGGTGGCGTGCGCCTCGGCGTCCCAGTACCTCGACGAGTCGCTCGTGAGCACCTCGTCGGCGAGCGTCGTGATGCCCGTGCGCGGGTCGATGCCGAACTCGAACTTCGTGTCCGCGAGGATCACCCCGCGCTCCTCGGCCACCGCCGACGCGCGGCGGTAGACGTCGAGCGACAGGTCCCGCAGCCGCGCGGCCTCCTCGTGCCCCACGAGCTCCTCGGTGCGCGCGAACGTGATGTTCTCGTCGTGCTCGCCCTGCGGCGCCTTCCAGGCCGGCGTGTAGATGGGCTCCGGCAGGCGGTCGCCCTGCTGCAGGCCCGCGGGGAGCGGGATGCCGCACACGGTGCCGTGCTCGCGGTACTCCTCCCAGCCGGATCCGGCCAGGTAGCCCCGCACGACGCACTCGATGGGCAGCATCTCGAGCACGCGGCAGAGCATGGCGCGCCCCCGCACCTGCTCGGGGATGCCGATGCGGTCGAGCGTGGCGCGGTCGACCAGGTGGTTCGGCACGTCGAGCCGGTCGAACCACCAGAGGCTCAGCTGCGTGAGGAGCTCGCCCTTGCCGGGGATGCCCGGCTCGAGCGCGAAGTCGTACGCGCTCACCCGGTCGGTCGCGACGACCAGCACGTGCGGCTCGCCCTCGAGGGCGCGGTCCTCCGTGTCGTCGATCGCGGGGCTGAACAGCTCCCGCACCTTGCCCGAGTAGGCGTGCTCCCAGCCCGGCAGCTCCCACTCCGAGGCGTGCCCGGCGGGGGCGGCGCCCGTGCCCGCGGCGCTCATCGGATGACCTGCGCGGCGATGTCGGTGCGGTGCTGGGACCCGTCGAGCCCGATCCGGTCCACGGCCTCGTAGACCCGGGATCGCGCCTCCTCGAAGCTGGCGCCCGTGGCGACGACGCTCAGCACGCGCCCGCCGGTGGCGACGAGGCCGCCCTCCGACTCGGCCGTGGCGGCGTGGGCGACGCTCACGCCGGGGACGCGTGCGGCGTCCTCGAGGCCCGAGATCGCCCGCCCCGTCCGCGGCGACTCCGGGTAGCCCTCGCTCGCGAGGACCACGGTGACGGCGACGTCGTCGGAGAACTCCGGACGCGGCACGCCGCCGAGCTCGCCGGACGCGGCGGCCAGCAGCAGCTGCGACAGCGGGGTGACGAGGCGCGGCAGCACGACCTGCGTCTCCGGATCCCCGAAGCGCGCGTTGAACTCGATGACCCGGATCCCGTCCGAGGTGAGGATGAGCCCGCAGTAGAGCAGCCCGATGAACGGCGTCTGCTCCTCCGCGAGCTTCCGCACGGTGGGCAGCGCGATGGTGTCGATGACCTCGTCGACGAACCCGGCGGGCAGCCACGGCAGCGGCGAGTAGGCGCCCATGCCGCCCGTGTTGGGTCCCGCGTCGCCGTCGCCCAGGCGCTTGTAGTCCTGGGCGGGGGAGAGGGGGAGCACGTCGTGGCCGTCCGAGAGGAGGAAGAGCGACACCTCCTGCCCGGCGAGGAACTCCTCGACGAGCACGGTGCCCTGGCCGAGGTAGTGGCGCGCGTGCTCGAGCGCGAGGCCGCGGTCGCCCGTGACGAGGACGCCCTTGCCCGCGGCGAGGCCGTCGGCCTTGATGACGTAGGGGGCGCCGTACGCGTCGAGCGCTGTCTCGACCTGGTCGAGCGTCCCGGCCTGCGCGGCGCGGCCCGTGGGGACGCCCGCCTCCTCCATGATGCGCTTGGCGAAGGTCTTGGATCCCTCGAGCGCGGCCGCGGCCCGGCCCGGCCCGAAGACGGGGATGCCGCGGGTGCGGAGCGCGTCCGCGACGCCCGCGACGAGGGGCGCCTCGGGGCCCACGACGACCAGCTCGACGCCCTCGGCCAGCGCGTGCTCGGCGACGACCGCGGGGTCGTCGATGTCCATGGCCACCACGGGGACCGCGCGGGCGATGCCCGCGTTGCCGGGGGCGGCGACGATGTCGTGCCCGGCGTCCTCCCGGAGCAGGGCCGTGACGATGGCGTGCTCGCGCGCACCGGAACCGAGTACCAGGATCTTCACGCCCCCACCCTATCGACGCGGACCCTGCCGGGCCGGGCTCCGGGAGGGCCCGCGGATGCGCCGCATGCGCGCTCCGGGGAGGGGGCGCGGGGGCGGGAGGCCGACCCTCCGCGGGAACGGGGTGGGTCGGCTCCCTGCCTCGTCCGGCGTTCTTCGGGTCCGCCGGGAGGCGCATCGTCCCCACCCTCCCGCCGCCTCGGGAGGCAGCAGGAGGGTCGGGGCGTCCTGCCGTGCCGCGCGGGTCGTGTCACCGCGGAGCACTTCCATGAATGGTAATGGATGTCCCCCTAAATGCGGACACGCGGCGACGCCCCATTTGGAGGGGTGCCGCGCGCCGGATCCGGCGGCCGCGGGTGCGGCGCTCTGGCATCCTGGGGGGATGGCCAAGGCGCGCATCCACCCCACCGTCGGACAGCCCGCCGTGCGGGCCGCGCTCGCACAGGGCGCCGACGCCGACCGCGAGACGCGCGCCACCGCCGTCCGGTTCCTGCTGCAGTCGCTGGCCGACCTCGCGCCCGGCGGCACGGTCGAGGTGCGCGTCCCGCCGTTCGGGGCCGTGCAGTGCATCGAGGGGCCGGGTCACACGCGCGGCACGCCCCCGAACGTCATCGAGACCGACCCCGCCACGTGGATCGCGCTCGCGACGGGCGGCACCACCTGGGACGCGGGCGTCGAGGCGGGGGCCGTCCGCGCGTCCGGCCTCCGCGCCGACCTCCGCGGCCTCCTGCCCGTGCCGTGGCAGCTGTCCGCCGACCGCTGAGGCGACGCCGGCCGCTCGGCCGACGACCTCACGCGCGCCTGTGCGCCGGGCTCCCGGTGCGGCGCCCGTCCGCGCCCCGGGGGAGAATGGATCCATGACCGACGCCCGCCCCCAGCCCGACGACGAGCGCCGCACCGAGGTCCTCGTGCGGCGGTCCCCCCGCTACTTCCGCTTCATGGGCGTCGGCGCCGTGCTCGGCCTCGTCGTCGCGATGGTCCTCACGCTCACGTTCCCGCCGAACCCCGAGTTCTCGGAGGCGCAGGTCCTCGCGTTCCTCGCGCTGTTCGCGGTCGTCCTCTTCGGCGGCCTCGCAGCCCTCCTCGCGCTGGCGCTCGACCGTGCGGCCTCGCGCCGCTCCCGCGTGCTCACGGCCGAGCGCGAGCCCGGCGAGCCGGACGCCTGACCGGTCCCGTCCGCCCCGGCCCGCGTCGACCGCCGGTCAGCTGAGCTGCGTGCGCTCCAGCCAGGACAGGTACTCCGGCGTCACGTTGCCGGTGATGTACTCGCCCGTGAAGCAGCTCATCTCGAGGTCCTCGACGCCCGTCGAGCCCTCGACTATGGCGTCGCGCATGTCGGCGACCTCCTGGTAGATGAGGTGGTCCGCGCCGAGCTCCTGCGCGATCTCGGGGATCTTGCGCCCGTGCGCGATGAGCTCCTGCCGCGACGGCATGTTGATCCCGTACACGTGCGGGTAGCGCACCGGGGGAGCTGCGGACGTGAACGTCACCTTGTTCGCCCCGGCCTGCCGGGCCATCGTGACGATCTCGCGGCTGGTCGTGCCGCGCACGATGGAGTCGTCGACGATGAGGATGTTCTTGCCCTTGAACTCCGAGCTCATGGCGTTGAGCTTCTGCCGCACCGACTTCTTGCGCTGCGCCTGCCCCGGCATGATGAAGGTCCGGCCGACGTAGCGGTTCTTGTAGAACCCCTCGCGGTACTCGATCCCGAGCGTCTGCGCGACCTGCATGGCCGAGGGCCGGGACGAGTCCGGGATCGGCATGACGACGTCGATGTCGCCCGCGGGGCTGTGCTCCGCGATGGTCGCCGCGAGCCGGTTGCCCATGCGCAGGCGCGCGTCGTAGACGCTGATGCCCGACATCACCGAGTCGGGCCGCGCGAGGTAGACGAACTCGAACGCGCAGGGGATGAGGCGCGGCGCCGGGTGGCACTGGCGGGAGTGCATCACGCCGTCCATGGTGATGAAGACGGCCTCGCCGGGTGCGACGTCGCGCACGATCTCGTAGCCGAGCGACTCCATGACGAGCGACTCGCTCGCCACCACCCACTCCATGCGCCCGCCCGCGAGCTCGCGGCGCCCGAGCGTCAGCGGACGGATCCCGAACGGGTCCCGGAACGCGAGCATGCCGTGCCCAGCGATCATCGCGATGGACGCGTACGAGCCCTGCACGCGCTCGTGCACGCGCTCGACGGCGGTGAACACCTGGTCGGGATCCAGCGCCAGGCCGGACACCTGCGACTGCAGCTCGTGCGCGAGCACGTTGACGAGCAGCTCCGTGTCGGAGCTCGTGTTCGTGTGGCGGCGATCCACGTGGAAGAGCTCCTGCGCGAGCTCGCGCGTGTTGGTGAGGTTGCCGTTGTGCACGAGGACGATGCCGTAGGGCGCGTTCACGTAGAACGGCTGCGCCTCGTCCTCGTCGGCGGCGCTGCCACGGGTGGCGTAGCGGACGTGGCCGAGGCCCATGGTGCCGAGGAGCGAGCGCATGTCCCGCGTGCGGAACGCCTCGCGGACCTGGCCGCTCAGCTTCTTCACGTGGAAGGTGTTGCCCTCGGCGGTGGCGATGCCGGTGGAGTCCTGCCCGCGGTGCTGCAGGAGCAGGAGGCTGTCGTAGACGAGTTGGTTGACGGGTTCGGACGATACGACGCCGACGATGCCGCACATGCTTCGGCTGACTCCTGAAGAGTAGAAGAGGTGGGGGAGCGGCCAGTCTCCCACACGGGAGCGACGCGCCCGGCCGCTACTCTGTCTCAGGTGACCACCAAGAGCTCGTATGCAGAGGCCGGCGTCGACACGGAGGCCGGCGATCTCGCGGTCCAGCTGATGAAGGAGGCCGTCTCCCGCACGCACGGCCCCGAGGTCATCGGCGGGTTCGGCGGATTCGCGGGGCTCTTCGACGCGAGCGCCCTCACGCGCTTCCGCCATCCGCTCCTCGCGACCTCCACCGACGGGGTGGGCACCAAGGTCGCCATCGCCCAGGCGATCGACAAGCACGACACGATCGGCCAGGACCTCGTGGGCATGGTCGTCGACGACATCGTCGTGGTCGGCGCGCGCCCCCTCTTCATGACGGACTACATCGCCTGCGGCCGGGTCGTGCCCGCGCGCATCGCCGACATCGTCGCCGGCATCGCGCGCGCCTGCTCGGACACCGGGACCGCGCTCGTCGGCGGCGAGACCGCGGAGCACCCGGGCCTCCTCGGCCCGGACGACTACGACGTGGCGGGCGCCGCGGTCGGCGCGGTCGAGGCCGACTCCGTCCTCGGATCCGAGCGCGTGCGCGACGGCGACGTCGTGCTGGCGCTCGCCTCCAGCGGCCTCCACAGCAACGGCTTCTCGCTCGTCCGCCACATCCTCCAGGGCGCCGGCATCGGCTTCGGCGACACCTCCGCGGAGCTCGGCGGCCTGGTCGGCGAGGTGCTCCTCGAGCCGACGCGCCTCTACACGACGCCGCTCCTCGACGTGCTCGGGCAGCCGGACCTCGGCCCGGGCGTGCACTCCCTCAGCCACGTGACAGGCGGCGGCATCGCGGCCAACCTGGCGCGTGTGCTGCCCCGCGGCTCGTACAGCGAGGTCGAGCGGTCCACGTGGTCGCCGCCCGCGGTGTTCCGGGCGCTGGCCGGCATCGCCGGGTCGACCCTCGAGAGCACGGAGGGCACCTGGAACCTGGGCATCGGCATGATCGCCGTGGTCGACGCCGCGGCCGCCGACGGCATCGCGCGCGCGCTGACGACCGCCGGCATCCCGACGTGGGAGGCCGGACGCGTGGCCATGGGCGAGGCCCCGGCGGGCGCGGGCTTCGAGCAGGGCGCCAAGGGCGTCGACGGCGGTGCCGTGCGCCTCACCGGCCGCTACCGCGACTGATCCTCGGCCTGGGCAGGCTGCGGCCGTGCGCCGCGCCGCCCGCACGCAGACGGACGCCGCCCACACGGAGACGGACCCGCCTCGAGACGAGGACGGGTCCGCTGCTCGACCGGCCGCAGCCGGTCCGGGATCAGGCGCGCTTCTGCTCGTCGCCCGGGACGTAGGCGTCCGGCTCGTCGGCGTACTCGTCCCACTTCGCGGCCTCGGCCGCGTACTGCTCGTCGACCGCCCCGTGGGTGGTCAGCTCGCGCTCCAGCTGCGTGTAGTCCACATTGGGACTGAACGACTTCAGCTCTCGCGCGATCTTGGTGTGCTTAGCTTTTTGACGGCCGCGCCCCATGCGAGACCCCCTCACGACTCAGGCCCCGACGGGCGGTGACAACGCTGGATGCAGCGGACAGGGTTGGAGAAAACCTAGGGGCTACCCTAACATGTGGCCTTCGGCGTCCCGGGCGTGTCCTCCTCGGCGGGAGGTGCCGGGGCATCACACCGGCTCGCCCCGGCGGTCGGGATCCACGCGGGGGCGGGCACTAGCCTGGTCGTCCCATGACCTCCGAGCCCGCTGACACCCAGGTCGTGGTCATCGGAGCCGGGCAGGCCGGCCTCTCGGTCGCGTACCACCTGCAGCGGCTCGGGCTCCGGATGGGGACCGACGCGGTCGTGCTGGACCGGGGTCCCGCCACGGGCGGCGCCTGGCAGCACCGCTGGGCCGCGCTCCGCCTCGGATCCGCCCACCGCGTCGCCGACCTCCCCGGCATGGCCGAGCTCGGCATCTCGTTCGAGACGGCCGACCGGCGCCTCCCCGCGCGGGACGTCGTCCGGGACCACTACGCGCGCTACGAGGAGCACTTCGACCTGCGGGTCGCGCGCCCGGTCGAGGTCCGCGCCGTGCTCGACGCGGACGTTCCGCCGCCCGCCGCGTCGCGCCGCCGGGCCGCGCACCCCTCGGACTCGGCCACGCCGCTGCTCGTGCGGGCCAGCGACGGCGACCGCGTCGCGCGCCTCGTCGTCAACGCCACGGGCACGTGGGGCGCGCCCTTCATCCCGTCGTACCCGGGTCTCGCGACGTTCCGCGGGCGGCAGCTGCACACGTCCGGCTACCGGTCGGCGGCGGACCTCCGCGGCCTCCGCGTGCTCGTGGTCGGCGGCGGCACCTCGGCGATCGGCTTCCTGCTCGAGCTCGAGGGCGTGGCCGCGGGCACGCTGTGGTCGACCCGCCGCCCCGTGGACTTCCTCGAGGCGGGTCAGCTCGACGTCGAGGCCGCCGTGCGCGCGGTCGATCTGCAGGACCGCGCGGCGCGGGCGGGCGAGGCGCTGCCGAGCATCGTCAGCGGCACCGGCGTTCCGCGGACCCGGCGCATCGCGGCGGGCATCCGCCGCGGCGTCCTCGCGAGCCGGGGCGCGATCGCGCGCTTCGAGGAGGACGGCGTGGTCTGGGCCGACGGCGGGCGGGACCAGGTGGACGCGGTGATCTGGGCCACGGGCTTCCGGCCGGAGATCCGCCACCTCGCGCCCCTCGGCCTCCGGGAGAAGGAGGGCGGCGTCCGCGTCGAGTCCGGCGTGTCGGCGCGCGACCCGCGGCTGTTCCTCGCGGGCTACGGGCCGCAGGCGTCCACCATCGGCGCGAACCGGGCGGGGCGGCGCGTCGCCCGGCAGGTCGTCGCGGCGCTCGGCTGAGGCACCCGCTCGGAGGGCGCGGGGCGCAGGGCGCGGATCCACGGGCGCAGGGGGGACGCGGGGGCCGGCGTCCTTCGCGGGAACTCGTGACGCGGACCCCCGCATCGGTCCGGACCTCACGGGTCGGCCCGGACGCCGTTCGACCGGCACGCAGGCGCTCCATCATCGGGGCACCGCACGTTCCGGTCGCGCCGCACGAGCTCCCGGGGGAAAGAGTTCGTGCACTAACTACTGTACAGCCGTGTCCTCCTTCTCGGGGACATGGGCGGCGCGTCGCGAGGACGACGGAGGGGAGCCGGCCCGGTGGGCCGACTCCCCTCCGGGGTGCGGTGGATCAGCTGCGGACGTCGTCCTGCACGGTCTG
The DNA here is from genome assembly GCF_030816895.1 of Clavibacter sp. B3I6. NCBI lineage: Bacteria > Bacillati > Actinomycetota > Actinomycetes > Micrococcales > Microbacteriaceae > Clavibacter > Clavibacter sp. B3I6. The sequence goes on along the minus strand of NZ_JAUSYL010000001.1, from coordinate 1,487,287 downwards.
CTTCGCGTCCTGGGCGGTGCCCTTGACGTCCTGCGCGGTGGAATGCGCCTCCGACTTGACCGTCCCGGCCGAGTCGCTCGCGGTGCTCGCGACCGACTGGGCGGCCTGCTGCGCGGGCTCCTTCAGCTCGGACGCGACGTCCTTGGCGGCGTCGGTCGCCTTCTCGACGAGGGGCTGCGCCTTGTCCTTGACGGTCGAGGCGAGCTCCTTCTCCTTGTCGCTCGCCGGGATCAGCGAGGCGATGAGGAGGCCGGCGCCGAACGCCACGAGGCCGAGGCCGACGGGGTTGCCCTTCGCCTTGGCCTTCGCGCCGCCGGCGGTGCCGGAGACGGCGTCGCCCACGTTCGCGCGGGCGTCGCTCGCGGAGCCGAGGACGCTGTCCTTGACGTTCGAGAAGGCGCCGCGCACCTTCTCGGTCTGGCGCTGGGCCACCTTCGCGGGGGTGACCTTGTCGGCCACGGCGTCCACGTCGATGCTCAGCTCGTTGCGGGTGCGCTCGATGTCGGCGCGGATCTGGTCGGGGTTGTCGCTCATCGGTCTGCCTCGTTCCTCTTCATCGCTTCGGGGATCTTCTTGACGCTGTCGGCCGTGCGGGGGGCTCCCTGCACGGTCTTCAGCTGCTTGCGGCCCTGGAGGTACATCACCAGGCCGATGACGGCCCAGATCACGGCCACGACGACCGCGGCCCAGGCCAGGTTGTCGAACCAGTACGACAGCGCGTACATCAGGGCGACGGAGAGGAAGAACACGGCCATGATGCCCGCGTAGCCGGCGCCGCCCAGCAGGCCGGCGCCCTTCCCGGCCTTCTTGGCCGAGTCGCTGATCTCCGCCTTGGCGAGGGCGATCTCCTGGCGCATGAGCGTGGAGACGTCCTTCGTGACGTTGCCGAGGAGGTCGCCGAGGCTGTTCGTCGCGGCCTTCTCCTCGCTCGGGGTGCGTGCGTCGGTCATGCGCGCGATCCGTCGGCGCGCTCGCCGGTGCCGAAGGTGTCGGTCAGCGGGTCGGTCGAGCGCGTCTGGTCGTAGAGCGGGGTGGACGCGCCGGTGGCGGGGGCGTCGTACGGGCCCACGCCGATCGGCTCGTCGGCGCTGAGCTCGGTGGGCGCGTAGGCGCTCGTCGTGGGGACCGCGGGCGTGACGTAGCCGGCGGTGCCGGTCGTCGAGGCGCCCGTCGTGGACGCGCCCGTGGTGGCGGCCTCGTCGGCGACCTTCTGGTCGTGCGCCTCGCTCGTGAGCGAGCGGGTGAGGCGACCGGCGGCGACGCCCGCGATGACCGCGAGGCCGACGAACAGGCCCGGTCGGCGGCGCGCGAAGTCGGTCACGTCCTGGAGGAGCGTGCCCGGGTCGCGGCCCTCGAGGTAGTCGGCCGCGCTGCCGGCGCGGCTCGAGACCTGCGAGACGAGCTCGCTCGCGATGCCGGTGCTCTCCGACTTGTCGCCCATGTCGCGGAGCTCGTCGCTGAGCGTGCGGAGGCTGCCGGCGGCGCGCTTCTGCTGCGTGCCCGCCTGCTCGCGGAGCTGCCCGCGGGTCTCGCCGAGGAGGTCAGCCGCCTGCGACTTGACCTCGGACGCGACCTTCTTGGCCTCGCCCTTGGTGACGCCGGCGACGTGCTGCGTGCCGGCCTTCGCGTCGCCGGCCACGTTGGCGGCCTGCTCCTTCGCGGTGTCCTTGGTGCTGCTGGTGCTGCTGCTGTCCGTGCTGCCGGTCGTGCCCAGGGTGGATGCGGGGACGACGGCCGCGTACGCGTCGTCGGAGCCGAATCCGCCGCTCGCGGGCGATGCCGGTGTGAGGTCGTTCGACATGTGGTTCCCTCTCGGTGCTCGTGGTGTTCGAGTTGACGCAGGGCTCGGGCCCTGCGATCTCTTACGCAACTCCGAGTGGAGGTCGATGCCTAGCCCCCCGACGAAAATGGGGGCGTACTAACGGTTAGTGGGCGTGTGCTCCGCGGGTCCGCTCCCTCAGGGGGTCTCGCGGCCGCTCGTGTGCTTCACCGGGGTGGTCGGCGGCGGACCCGGGCGGCGCGTGACGGGACGGATGGGCTCGCCGCGGCGGTCCTGCCCGGGGACGGGGCGGGAGCGTCGGCCGTAGATGAGCTCGGACGAGTCGAGCAGCCACGGCACGAGGGCGAGCGTGACGCCGTGCACGAGCAGCAGCTTCTGGCGGATCCGCCGGGCCTTGTGGTTGTGCAGCAACGTCTCCCACCAGTGCCCGACGATGTAGACGGGCGTGTAGACGGTGATGATCTCGCTGCCGTGCTCCGCCCGCCTCGACTTCAGGTACTTGATGAGGGGGAAGCTGATGTCGCGGTACGGGGAGGCGACGACGCGCAGCGGCATGTCGATCCCCATCTCCATCCACTGCCGCTCCAGGAGCCGGGTCGCCTCGTCGTCGATGGACACGTGCACCGCCTCGATGCTGTCGTGGTTCGCGGCGATGGCGTAGTCGAGGGCCTTGAGGACGGGCTTCTGCATCCGGCCGACGAGCACGACGGCGTGGTCGCCCGTGGAGCCGAAGACCGTGACCGGGTCGACCTCGATCTCCTTCTCGACGTCCCGGTAGTAGCGGTTGACGCCGAGCATGAGGAGGAACAGCACCGGCATGATCGCGAAGACCAGCCAGGCGCCGTGCGTGAACTTGGTGATGGTCACGACGATGAGCACGAGCGCCGTGAGCACCGCGCCGAACGCGTTGATGCTGAGGCTGCGGAACACCTCGCCGCGGTTCGCGCACCCCGCCCGGAGCATCCGGAGCCAGTGCACGACCATGCCCGTCTGCCCGAGGGTGAACGACACGAACACGCCGATGATGTAGAGCTGGATGAGCTGCGTGAGGTTCGCCTGGTAGACGACGAGGATGATCGTCGCGCCGAGCGCGAGCAGCAGCATGCCGTTGCTGTAGACGAGCCGGTCGCCGCGCGTGAGCAGCGACTTGGGCGCGTAGGCGTCCTTCGCGAGCACCGAGCCGAGCAGCGGGAAGCCGTTGAAGGCGGTGTTGGCGGCGAGGAGCAGGACGGCCGCCGTGGTGGCCTGCAGCAGGTAGAACATGACGCTGCCGTCGCCGAAGGTGGCGGCGGCGACCTGAGCCATGAGGCTCTTCTGCGGCTCCGTGGCGCACTCGGCCCAGCCGATGAGGTCGCACGGGTGCTCGCCGTAGTGCACGCGCGCGATGAGCGCGAGCGTCGTGAGGCCGACGAAGAGGACGATGGCCGTGCCGCCCATGATCACGAGGGTCGCCTGCGCGTTCTTGACCTTCGGGGTGCGGAACGCGGGCACGCCGTTCGAGATGGCCTCGACGCCCGTGAGCGCGGAGCAGCCGCTCGAGAAGGCGCGCAGCAGCAGGAGGATGAAGGCCACCTGCGACAGGCTCGGGGTGTCGACCGTGTAGGCGGCGGACTCGGCGACCGGCGGGTCGCCGAGGGCGGTCCGGGCGAGGCCGACCGCGATCATCACGCCGACGCTGGCGATGAAGAGGTAGGTGGGCACGGCGAAGGCCTTGCTCGACTCGCGGACGCCGCGGAGGTTGACGGCCGCGAGCAGCGCCACGAAGAAGACCGCGATCTCGACGCGGAACGGCGCGATCTCGGGGATCGCGCTGATGATGTTGTCGACGCCCGAGGCGACCGACACGGCCACGGTGAGGATGTAGTCCACCAGCAGCGCCGAGGCGACGACGAGGCCGGCCTTCTCGCCGAGGTTCCTGTGCGCGACCTCGTAGTCGCCGCCTCCTGACGGGTAGGCCTTGATGAGCTGGCGGTAGCTGAGCACCACGACGACCAGCAGGATCACGACGCAGGCCGCCACCCAGGGGGCGAAGCTGAGGAACGCGAGGCCGCCCAGCGTGAGGATGAGGAGCAGCTCCTGCGGCGCGTAGGCGACCGAGCTGAGCGGGTCGCTCGCGAAGATGGGGAGCGCCAGGTGCTTGGGGAGCAGCTGGCCCTCGAGCTTGTCGCTCGCGAGCTTCTCGCCGATGAGCAGCCGCTTGGCGGGGCTGCTCCCGGGAGCCTGGGGGTCCTGGGTCACGAGCGGCAACGATACCCCGCGACGCGCCCGGGCCGCGACGGCACCGGGAGGAGGCCGTGAGCGGACGGGATCCGCGTCGTCCCGCGGACTAGCCGACCGTCGCGACGGGCCCGGTGGGCAGCGTCGACGCGGGGTCCGCGGGGGTGTCGCCGCCGCGGCGCCGGGACCGTCCGCGCGCGGGCACGGGCAGGTCGAACAGGGGGAGCGCCCGCTGCACGATCGGGCCGATCAGGAGGGCGAACGCGAGCGTGCCGAGCCCCACGTCGCCGCCGAGCGCCCAGCCGATCGCGAGCACGACCAGCTCGATGCCGACGCGCACGCGCCAGACCGGCCAGCCGGTGCGGCGGTGGATCCCCGTCATGAGGCCGTCGCGGGGGCCGGGCCCGAAGTGCGCGCCGATGTAGAGGCCCGTCGCGACGCCCAGCAGGACGAGGCCGGCGGCGAAGAGCGGGATCCGGATCCAGAGGGTCGCGACGGCCGGCACGACGGCGAGCGCGACCTGCGCGCTGTAGCCGACGAAGACGACGTTGAGGACGGTGCCCCAGCCGGGCCGCTGGCGGATCGGGATCCAGAGGAGGAGCACGAGGGCGCCGATGATGTTCGTCACGAGCCCGAAGGGGAGGCCGGTGCGCAGCGTCACGCCCTGGCTGAGGACGTCCCACGGGGAGACGCCGACGGCCGCCTGGAGCATCATCCCGATGGCGAAGCCGTAGAGGAAGATGCCGACGGCGAACTGGACTGAGCGACGGAGCATGAGGGAGATCCAATCGCGCCCCGCCTTGCGGGACAAGGTGCCAATCGTCAGGCTGTGGCCTCATGAGCCTCTCCGGATCCGTCCCCGCCGCCGTGCTCGGCCCCGTCGCCCTCACCGCACTGCTGGGGGAGTGGACCCGGCCGGGCAGCCCCGCGTACCAGGCGCTCGCCGACGGGATCCGCCGGCTCGTGCTCGACGGGCGCGTGCCCGCGGGCGCCCGCCTGCCCGCCGAGCGCGAGCTCGCCGCCGCGCTCGGCCTCAGCCGCACCACGGTCGCGGCGGCCTACGCGGCGCTGCGCGGCACCGGCCACCTCGCGAGCCGACGGGGCTCGGGCAGCGTGACGCGGATCCCGCGGCGCGAGCCCGCCGCCGAGGGGGAGGGGCGCGAGGTGGCCGACATGAGCCGTGCCGCCGTGCCCGCCGCCCCCGGGCTCGCCGAGGCCGCGGTGCGCGCGGCCGCCCGCCTGCCCGCGCACCTCGACAGGCACGGCTACGACGTCGACGGGCTGCCGGAGCTGCGGGAGGCGATCGCGGCCAGGTACCGGGCGCGCGGCCTGCCGACGGAGGCGGACGACGTGCTCGTGACGGTCGGCGCGCAGCACGCGATCGGGCTCCTCGCCTCCGTCCTCGTGCACCGCGGCGACCGGGCGCTCGTCGAGCAGCCGAGCTACCCGCACGCGATCCAGGCCCTCCGGGACGCGGGCGCTCGCCTCGTCGGGGTCGGCGTGGGCGCGGACGGCTGGGACGAGGACGTGCTCGAGCAGTCCATCCGCCGCACGCGGCCCGCGCTCGCGTACCTCATGCCCGACTTCCACAACCCGACGGGCGGGACCATGCCCGAGGACCAGCGCGCGCGGATCGTGGCGCTCGCCGAGGCGCACGGCGTGACCGTGATCGCGGACGAGACGACGGCCGAGCTCGACATCGACCGGGCGGAGGCGCATCCGCCGCTCGCCGTGCACGGGTCGCCCGGCGCGGTCGTGCTCGTCGGGTCCGTGGGCAAGACGGTGTGGGGCGGGCTGCGGGTGGGGTGGATCCGCGCCGGCCGGCCGCTCCTCCGGGAGCTCGTCAGGGCGCGCTCGGCGCGCGACCTCGGGACGCCCGTGCTCGAGCAGCTCGTGGTGGCGGACGTGCTCGGCGGGATGGACGGGATCCTCGCCGAGCGACGCGCGCGCCTCCGCGAGACGCGCGACCACGTGGAGGCGGAGCTCGCCCGGCGCTTCCCCGGGTGGGAGGTGCCGCACGTCGACGGCGGGCTCGCGGTGTGGGTCGGGATCGGCGCGCCGGTCAGCACCGAGCTGGCGCTCGCGGCCCGCACGCGCGGGCTCGCGATCACGGGCGGGAGCCGCTTCGGGCACGACGGCGCGTTCGAGCGGTTCCTCCGGATCCCCATCACGGCCCCGCCGGCCGCGACCGACCGCGCGCTCGACATCCTCGAGGACGCGTGGCGCGGCCTCGCCCCCGACGCCGGGCGCGAGCACGACGTGGTGGACCGCTCGATCCTGGTATGAGCGCGGTGCGCCTGGGGAGGATCCCGACGCGCGTCGGCGCGGCTCCGTACCGTGGCTCCCGCCTCCGGCCGGGCCCGGCCCGGATCCCCGTCCCGACGGGATGCCGCCGAGGTGCCACCGACGACCACACGAGAGGCCCCACCATGCCCATGCGCTCCACATCCCACCGCGCTCCCGCCCGCACCGCCCGCACCGCCCCCACGGCCCGGCGCACGGGGCTCGTCGCCACCGCGGCTGCCGGCGCCGTGCTGGCCACCCTGCTCGCGGCCCCCGTCGGCGCGAACGCGCAGGAGGCGCCCGCCGGCCCCGTCACCGCTGCGACAGGTGACGCGTCCGCGGTCTCGGCGTACTGGACGGCGGAGCGCCGGGCCGAGGCGGTCGCCGCGGGAGACGGTTCGGCGCCTGCCGACGCGTCGCCTGCCGCATCGTCGCTCGAGGCCTCCGACCGCGCCGTCCCCTCACGGCGCACGGCGTCGGGTGCCGGCAGCGTGCGGCCGCACGCTGCGGTGCCGTACGTGGGCGAGCTGTTCTACGTGGAGGACGGGAGGAACCGCGCCTGCACGGCGACCGTCGTCAGCTCCCCGGCCGGGGACGTCATCTCCACGGCGGCCAGCTGCGTCATGGACCGCGCGCGGCACCGGGTGCGACCGCTCGCCACCTTCGTCCCGGGCTCGGTCGGCGCGAGGGCGCCGTACGGCGTCTGGCCCATCCGCACGGCGGTCCCCACCGAGGCCTGGTCGACGGCGGCCGACGAGGCCGACGACGTGGCCTTCGCCCGCGTGACGAGCCTCTCGGGCGCGCGCATGCAGGACGCCACGGGCTCGGTGGTCCCGGCGTTCGACGTGCCCCCCGCGCAGGCGCCGGCCTCCGAGATGCTGCGCGTGTTCGCGTACCCGCAGGCGGCGCCGTACCGCGGCCGGCAGCTCGTGGGCTGCGGGGCCATCGCCCATCGCGCCGCGGGTGCCGCAGGTCCGGCCGCGATCGGCTGCGCCGTCGGCGACGGGGCTGCTGGCGGGCCGGCGCTCTCCGCCGACGGCCGGCTCCGCTCCGTGGTGACGCGCCCGGCTGACGCCTCCGGCACGGCGGCCCTCGCCACGTGGGGCCAGGACGCCGCGGACGCCCTGGCCACCCTGGTCGCCGGCCGCTGACGGGAGGGGCGTGCGGCGCGCCCGGTGCGCACCGCACGTCCCTGCGCAGCGCCCCGCCGGAGTCGGGCAGCACGGCGCGACGCCTCCTCCGTCGCACCGGCATCCGCTCAGCGCCGGTCTCGGACCGCTCCCTGGGGAATCCGGTTCGTGCACGAACGGGTCGGACCGGCGCGAGCATACTGAACCGGTGACCATCGACCTCCCTCCCATCAGCCGCTCCTACATCAGCCGCCCGTACCCGCTCGGCGCCACCGTCGTCACCCGCGACGGGGGCCTCCCCAGCGGGCTCAACGTCGCCGTGTACTCCGAGACCGCGGAGGCCGTCGAGGTCTGCGTGTTCGACGACGCCGGCACCGAGACCCGCACGCGGCTCTCCGAGCGCACCGGCCACGTCTTCCACGGCCTCGTCGAGGGCGCCGGCATCGGCACGCGCTACGGCCTCCGCGTGCACGGCGAGTGGGACCCGTCCCGCGGCCTCCGCCACAACGCCGCGAAGCTCCTGCTCGACCCCTACGCCATCGCGATCGAGGGCCACCCCACCTGGGGCGAGGACGTCTTCGCGCACACCTTCGACGACCCGGACGCGATCAACGAGGCCGACTCCGCCGCGTCCATGCCCCGCTCCGTCGTGGCCGACCGCCGCTTCGACTGGGAGGACGACGAGGCCCCGCGCACGCCGCTCGACGAGACCGTCGTCTACGAGGTCCACGTGAAGGGCTTCACCGAGAAGCTCGAGTCGGTGCCCGAGGAGATCCGCGGCACGTACGCGGGCCTCGCGCACCCCAGCGCCATCGAGTACCTCACGGACCTCGGCGTGACGAGCGTCGAGCTCCTGCCCGTGCACCACTTCATGCAGGACTCGCACCTCGAGGAGAAGGGCCTCCGCAACTACTGGGGCTACAACTCCATCGGGTTCCTCGCCCCGTACTCCGACTACAGCTCCGCGGGCGACGGCGGCCAGCAGGTCGCCGAGTTCAAGGAGATGGTGAAGGCGCTGCACGCCGCCGGCCTCGAGGTCATCCTCGACGTGGTCTACAACCACACCGCCGAGGGCAACCACATGGGCCCGTCGCTCTCGCTCAAGGGCATCGACAACGCCTCCTACTACCGGCTCGTGGAGGGCGACGAGGCGTCGTACTTCGACACCACCGGCACCGGCAACAGCCTGAACGTCGGCCACCCGGCCGCGCTCGCGCTCATCATGGACTCGCTGCGCTACTGGGTGGAGGAGATGCACGTCGACGGCTTCCGCTTCGACCTCGCCACGACGCTCACGCGCCAGGACGGCTCCGCGGAGCTCCACAGCGCGTTCCTCACCCTCATCCACCAGGACCCGGTGCTCGCGCCGGTGAAGATGATCGCCGAGCCGTGGGACACCCAGGGCTACCAGGTCGGCGGCTTCCCCGCGGACTGGTCGGAGTGGAACGGGAAGTACCGCGACGACGTGCGCGACTTCTGGCACAGCGGGCAGAACGTGCTCGGCGCCCTCGCGCAGCGGATCACGGGCAGCCCGGACGTGTACGAGTCCGACCGCCGCTCGCCGCTCTGCAGCGTGAACTTCATCACGGCGCACGACGGCTTCACGCTCGCCGACCTCACCTCCTACGACGAGAAGCACAACGAGGCGAACGGCGAGGACAACAACGACGGCGAGAGCGACAACCGCTCCTCCAACGCCGGCGTCGAGGGCCCGACCGACGACCCCGAGATCACCGCGATCCGCGACCGCCAGCGCCGCAACATGCTCGGCACGCTGCTGCTCTCCTCGGGCGTCCCGATGCTGCTGGGCGGCGACGAGATCGCCCGCACGCAGGGCGGCAACAACAACGCCTACTGCCAGGACAACGACATCTCGTGGTTCGACTGGGAGAACGCGGACCGCGAGCTGCAGGACTTCACGCGGAAGCTGATCCGCCTGCGTCGCGGCAACCGGGCACTGCGCCCCATCTGGTTCCGCGGCGACGACGTCGAGGGCGCGGAGGAGGCCGTGCGCTTCATCCGGGCCGACGGCGCGACGCTCGAGCCCGAGGACTGGGAGGACCCGAACGCCTTCAGCATCGGCGTCATCATGAAGGGCCGTGACAGCGACGCGTTCTTCGTGGCGTTCAACGCGGCCGAGGGTCCCGTCGAGTTCCAGCTTCCCGAGGGCCTCGGCGTCTCGTGGCACCTGGCCATCTCGTCCGACTCGGAGCAGAACACGGACGAGGACGCGACCAGCATCCTCGTGCGCGACCGCTCCTTCACGGTGCTGCGGGCCGCGCGCTCCTAGCCGCACCCGCACGACCCGCCGACGCGCCCCCGGGAGACCGGGGGCGCGTCGTCACGTCCGGGGGCACGCCGCGCTGGCGTAGCGTGGAGGGCCGTCCGGATCCCACCGCCGGGCAGTCGGAGGACCCCGCGTGACCGCATCGCCCGCAGCCCGCACGCCGTCGACGCGCACGCTCGACCTCGAGGCCGCCGCGCGCGCGAGCGTCGGCCTCCTGGTGCCGCTCCTCGTGCTGCTCGCGATCGACCGCCTCGACCTCGCGCTCTACGCGTCCTTCGGCGCCTTCACGGGGCTCTACGGGCGGAACGAGCGCTACCGGCTCCGGCTCGCGAGCGTCGGGGCGGCCGCGGCCATGATGCTCGTCGCGATCACCACCGGCGTCCTCCTCTCGCTCGCCGACGCGTCGCTCGCGCTCGAGGCCGTGGGGCTCGCGCTCGTGCTGGGCGGGGCGTCGCTCGTCTCCACGGCGATGAGCCTCGTGCCGCCGCATCCGCTGTTCCCCGTCTTCGGGCTCGTGGTGTGCGCGGCCGTGCCGGTCGACGCCGCGCAGGCCCGCGACGCGCTCGTGACGGCCGTGGCCGCGATCCTCTTCCTCGGCCGGCGTCTGCATGTCCGGCTGGCTGCTGCGGAGGTGGGCGCCGGACGTGCACGCCCACCGCTTCCGGGCGCTGCCGCGCGTCCCGGTGCGGGACGCGGCCGTGCACCGCGACCCGGCCGCCTGGACCGCGGTGGTCGCGAACGTGGTCGGCGCGCTCGTCGCGGGCGCGATCGCCGTGGCGCTCGGCCTCGGGCACCACTACTGGGCGGTCGTGACGCTCGTCGCCGTGCTGCCCGTGGTGCGCGGGCCGCTGTCGTTCACGCGCGTGGCGCACCGCGTGCTCGGCACGCTGGCCGGGTCGGTCGTGGCCGCGGGGATCCTCGCGCTGCATCTGCCCGCGCTCGCGGTGATCGCCGTGGCCGTGGCCTGCCAGTTCGCGGCGGAGCTCGCGGTGGGGCGGCACTACGGCCTGGCGCTCGTCTTCATCACGCCGCTCGCGCTCGTGATGGGCGGCCTCGGGCGGACCCTGCCGGTGCTGCCGCTAGTGACCGACCGGGTGGTCGACACGGTCGTGGGCGCGGCGGTGGGCGTCGCCGTGATCCTCGTGCTGCGGGCGCTCGCGGCGCGGCGTCAGCGGGGCGCGGGAGCCGCCGGACCGGTCTGACGCCGCACGGCGCAGGCGACACCGCCGGCCAGCGCGAGCACGGCGGGCGCGAGCACGACGGCGGCCGCTAGCCGAGGGCCGCGGAGCTCCAGCCGTAGATGCGGCCGTCCGCGCCGAGGAGGTTCCAGCCGTCGGCGCAGGTGACCTGGGCGGGATCGATCTGCGGCGGCCACCAGGTGTCCTGCACCGTGGTCAGCTGCAGGTCGGTGCAGCCGCCGGGCGCGGGCGCGGGCTGCGCGGTCTGCACGGCCACGATGGTGCCGGCCTTCGGGTCCGACTTGACGCGGATGAGGGTGCCGTCCTCCGGGATCCAGGTCGGCATCGACGAGCCGAGGGCCGTCTGCGCCTCTGCGGTGGTCGCGTAGATGGTGGTCGTGGGCGTCTCGAACTCGGACCGCACCCCGCATCCGGACAGGAGCGCCGCGATCGCGACGGCGGCCAGGGCGGTGAGGGTCGGTCGATGCATCCCCCTAGTGTGCCTCGTCAGCGACGGCGGCGGATGCGGATGGGCCCCTTGGCCGTGGACGGGTCGACGACCGACCCCTTCTGGGTGATCTCCACCTCGCCCGCGTCCACGAGCCGCCGTGCGGCGCGCCGGGCGGGCTCCATCAGGTCGCGCCATCCGTCGGGCGACTCGGCGCGCGCCGCCTCGGACGGGCAGATGGTGGCGCCGCCCGCGCGGTGGGCCAGGAGGTCGAGGATCCGTCGCTCGAGCGACGCGTCGACGTCCGACACCCCGCGGCGCCGGCACGCGTCGCTGCAGTAGCGGACCTGGTCCCAGTCGCGCTCCCACTTGCGGCGCCACTCGATGGTGCGACCGCACGAGACGCAGGTCTTGGACTCCGGGACGCGGTCCGTCGTCGTCGATGCCCGGTGCGCCATCCCTCCAGCATGCCCCGCGCGGACGGCGGTCGGGCGGGTCCACGGCGAGCCGTTCGAAAACCCGTCGCGAGCGGGGGTTTCCCGGCCGCGGGTGCGATACTGCCCGCACGGGGCGGGTTCCCGGTGCGGGCGATCAGCGGTCCGAGCGACCGCCGCACCCGCGGCCCGCATCGCACAAGGAGCACCCCCTGCATCTCCTCTCCGTCTTCAGCCTCCGCAACCGGGCGCTGATCGCGCTCATCACGATCGTCATCGGGGTGTTCGGCGGCATAGCGCTGACGACCCTCAAGCAGGAGCTCATCCCGTCGGTGTCGTTCCCGCAGCTCGCGGTCGTCACGGCGTACCCGGGCGCCTCGCCCGCGGTCGTCGACTCCGACGTGTCGACGCCCATCGAGCGCGCGATCCAGGCCGTGCCGGGCCTCGAGTCCTCCACCGCGACCTCGCGCACGGACTCCTCCGTCATCTCCGCGTCCTTCACCTACGGCACCGACCTCGCGACGGCCGAGCAGAAGATCGACCAGGCCATCAACCGGATCCGCACGACGCTGCCCGACGGCATCGACCCCGTGGTCATCGCGGGCAGCATCGACGACCTGCCGGTGATCCAGATCGCCGTGACGAGCGACCTCAGCCCGCAGGACCTCACGGCCGCGCTCGAGCGCTCGACGCTCGCGGACATCCGCAAGCTCGCGGGCGTGCGCGACGCGAGCCTGCTCGGCACCGTCGGCCAGCGCGTGGTCATCACGCCGGATCCCGCCGAGGTGCAGGCCGCAGGCCTCACCAACCAGGCCATCCGCGACGCGCTCGACGCCAACGGCTCGCTGCTGCCCGCCGGTGCGGTGACGGAGGACGGCACCACGCTGTCGGTGCAGTCGGGCACGCGCGTCGGATCGACCGAGGACCTCGCGAGCCTGCCGCTGCTCGGCGCCGCGGGCGGCCGCCAGCTCACCCTCGGCGACGTCGCCACGGTCGAGCTCGGCCAGGACCCGACGACCGGCATCTCCCGCGTCGACGGCCAGCCGTCGCTCACCATCGCCGTGACCAAGACGCCCGCGGGCAACACGGTCGACGTGTCGCACCTCGTGACCGAGCTCCTGCCGCAGCTCGCCGACGACCTCGGGAACGGCACGGAGTTCACGGTCGTGTTCGACCAGGCGCCGTTCATCGAGCAGTCCATCTCGAGCCTCACGACCGAGGGCCTGCTCGGCCTCGTGTTCGCGGTGCTCGTGATCCTCGTGTTCCTGCTGTCGATCCGCTCCACCATCGTGACCGCGATCTCCATCCCGGCCTCCGTGCTCATCACCTTCATCGGCATGCTCGCGTCCGGCTACACGCTCAACATCATCACGCTGGGCGCGCTGACGATCGCGGTCGGGCGCGTGGTGGACGACTCGATCGTGGTGATCGAGAACATCAAGCGGCACCTCTCCTTCACGCCTGACCGGCTCGACGCGATCCGCGCGGCCGTGCGGGAGGTCGCGGGCGCGGTCACGGCGTCCACCGCCACGACCGTCGCGGTGTTCCTGCCGATCGCGCTCGTCGGCGACATCACGGGCGAGCTGTTCCGCCCGTTCGCGCTGACGGTGACCATCGCGCTCGCCGCGTCGCTGTTCGTCTCGCTGACGATCGTGCCGGTGCTCGCGTACTGGTTCCTGCGGCCGGAGGGGGAGTCGCGCCGGGCCCGCCGCAAGGCCGCCGCGGCCGCATCCGTCCCCGCCGCCGACGGCACCGCCCGCACGGGCGCGCACGCCGCGGTGGCGGGCCCCGTCGACGACCGCGAGCTCGCCGACCGGCCGGCCCGCGGATCCCACGCCGCGCACGGCGAGGGATCGGGCACGACGCCGTTCCTCCAGCGCGGCTACCTGCCGATCCTCGCCTGGACGCTGAAGCACTCGGCGGTCACGCTGATCCTCGCGGTCCTCGTGCTCGGCGGGACGGTCGCGCTCATCCCGAGCATGAAGACCAACTTCCTCGGCGACAGCGGGCAGAACACGCTCACCGTCTCGCAGGAGTTGCCGAGCGACACCAGCCTCGAGGCGCAGGACACGGCCGCGACGAAGGTGGAGGAGGCGCTCATCGGCGTCGAGGGCGTCGAGACCGTGCAGACCTCGATCGGCTCGGACAGCACCTCCCTCACGGCGGCGTTCAGCGGCGGCGGCGGGATCACCTTCTCGCTCACGACCGACTCCGACGCCGACCAGGACGCCATCCGCGACCGCGTGCGGACGGCCGTGGACGGGCTCACCGACGTGGGCGACGTGTCGCTCGCGGCCGCATCCGGCGGATTCTCGTCGAGCGACATCACGGTGGAGATCACCGCGAACGACGGCGACGACCTGAAGGCCTCGGCCGACGCGGTGCTCGCCGCCGTGCAGGACGTCCCCTCCATCGAGCAGGCCACGAGCAACCTCTCCGAGACGCAGCCCTACATCGCGGTGACCGTCGACCGGGCGAAGGCCGCCGCGGCGGGGCTCAGCGAGCAGGCCGTGGGCGGCATCGTGACGGCGAGCCGGCTGCCGGCCGCGGTCGGCCAGGTGGTCATCGACGAGGAGACGCTGTCCATCTACATCCAGGACCCGGACGCCGCGCAGAGCCTGCAGGGGCTGCGCGACTTCCGGATCCCGACGGCCCGCGGCCTCGTGCCGCTCAGCGACCTCGCGACCGTCGAGGTCGCCGAGGGCCCGGCGACCGTGACCACCACGGGCGGGTTCCGCAGCGCGACCGTGAGCGCGACGCCGGGCAGCGACGACGTGGGCTTCGCCTCGTCCGAGGTGTCGCAGGCCGTCGCCGACGTGGAGCTGCCGGCCGGGGCGCAGGCCTCGCTCGGCGGCGTCGCCTCGCAGCAGTCCGACGCGTTCGGGCAGCTCGGCCTCGCGGTGCTGGCGGCCATCCTGATCGTCTACATCATCATGGTGGCGACCTTCCGGAGCCTCGTGCAGCCGCTCGTGCTGCTCGTCTCGGTGCCCTTCGCGGCGACCGGCGCGGTGCTCCTGCAGGTGGTGACGGGCGTGCCGCTGGGCGTCGCGTCGATCATCGGCCTGCTGATGCTGGTGGGCATCGTGGTCACCAACGCCATCGTGCTCATCGACCTCGTGAACCAGTACCGGACCCGGGGGATGGATCTCCGCGAGGCGATCCTGCAGGGCGCCGGCCGACGCCTCCGGCCCATCCTCATGACGGCGCTCGCGACGATCTTCGCGCTGCTGCCGCTCGCGATCGGCCTCACCGGGCACGGCGGGTTCATCTCGCAGCCGCTCGCGATCGTCGTGATCGGCGGCCTGCTGTCGTCGACCGTGCTGACGCTTCTCGTGCTGCCGTCGCTCTACTCGATCGTCGAGCGGGCGGGCCTCCGGCTCCGGGCGCGCGGCGAGCGCCGGCGGGCCGAGCGCGGGCTGCCGGTCGCGGGCTCGGCGACGCCGGCGGGGGAGGGCGCGGCGCGCTGACCTCCCGCTCGTGATCCCGGCCGGGCCGCCGCGAGGCGCGCCCGGGCGGTGGCCCGCCCTGGTGCGGGGAGGGGGGATCCTGTAGTGTCGTCCAGTCGGCTCTTGACACCGCTACCGGACCATCCATCCGGGCGGATGGATTTGTCAGTCAGGTGGGCCGGTTTCCCCCTCTCGTTCCGCAGAGGGGTATGTCACGCGATGACACGGCCCCCGGTCGACGACTGCCCGGGTTGAGAGCAGCTCTGCGCACCCTGATCCTGTAGCGCGCTGCTTCGAATGAGCATTGTCATGCACTCGAGCAGAACGAGGAATCCCTCATGCCCTACAACAACGACTCCCCGCGCGGCGCCAAGCGCGCCCCCGCGGGATCGCGCAGCCCGAACCACCGCGGCTACAACTCCGACCCGGCGCCCAAGAAGCAGCGCTGGAACGCCGACGAGCGCGCCCAGCGCTCCGGCCAGGACGACCGCCCCCAGCGCGGCGGCGCGGCCCGCCCCGCGCGCGGCGGCGACCGCCCCAACTGGGAGCCCCGCGCCGAGCGTCCCGCCGGCCGCGGCGAGCGTCCCGCGTACGGCGACCGCCCCAACCGCGCGAACGCGCGTCCCGAGCGCGGCGAGCGCCCCTCGTACGGCGGCGGCGCCGACCGCGGCCAGCGCAGCGAGCGCCCCACCTACGGCGCCGAGCGCGGCCAGCGCAGCGAGCGTCCGTCCTACGGCAACGACCGTCCCGCCCGCGGTGGCGAGCGCTCCGAGCGTCCGTCGTACGGGAACGACCGCCCGCAGCGGTCGGAGCGTCCGTCGTACAACGACCGTCCTGCTCGCACCGAGCGTCCGTCGTACAACGACCGCGCCGCTCGCACCGAGCGTCCGGCGTACAACGACCGTCCCGCTCGCACCGAGCGTCCGTCGTACGGCAACGACCGCCCGCAGCGGTCCGAGCGTCCCTCGTACAACGACCGTGCCGAGCGCCCCTCGTACGGCGACCGCGCCCAGCGGTCGGAGCGTCCCGCGTACAACGACCGTCCGGCTCGTGCCGAGCGTCCGTCCTACAACGACCGCGCCGAGCGTCCGGCGTACAACGACCGTCCGGCCCGTGCCGAGCGTCCGTCGTACAACGACCGCGCCGAGCGTCCCGCCTACAACGACCGCCCGCAGCGCTCCGAGCGCCCCTCCTACGGCGACCGGCCCCAGCGGTCCGAGCGCCCGTCCTACGACGACGCCCGCCCCAAGCGCGACAGCGACTTCTACCCGAGCAAGGAGGGCGCCCCGCGTCACGCTCCCGCCGAGGACGTCGTGCTCGAGCGCCTCGAGGCCCAGGCCACCACGGCGAAGGACGTCGACGGCGTGACCTTCGCCGCGCTCGGCCTCGGCCAGAACATCGTCCGCGTGCTCGAGGAGCTGGGCGCGGCGAGCCCGTTCCCGATCCAGGCCGCCACGATCCCCGACGTGCTCGCGGGTCGCGACGTGCTCGGCCGCGGCCGCACCGGATCCGGCAAGACCATCGCGTTCGGCGCGCCCCTCGTGGAGCGCCTGCTCGAGAACGACGGCGCGAAGAACCGCAAGATGGGCCGCAAGCCCCGCGCGTTGATCCTCGCCCCGACGCGCGAGCTCGCCATGCAGATCGACCGCACGGTGCAGCCCATCGCCCGCTCGGTCGGCCTGTTCACCACCACGATCTTCGGCGGCGTGCCGCAGTTCAAGCAGGTCGGTGCGCTGCAGCGCGGCGTCGACATCCTCATCGCGACCCCCGGGCGCCTCGAGGACCTCATCGACCAGGGTCGCCTCGACCTCTCCGAGATCGTCGTCACCGTCCTGGACGAGGCCGACCACATGTGCGACCTCGGCTTCCTCGAGCCCGTGCAGCGGATCCTCCGCCAGGTGAAGAAGGACGGCCAGCGCCTGCTCTTCTCCGCCACGCTCGACAAGGGCGTCGCGACGCTCGTCAACGAGTTCCTGCCGTCGCCCAGCGTCCACGAGGTCGCGGGCGAGGACCAGGCGTCGTCGACCATCGACCACCGCGTGCTCCTCATCGAGCAGCGCGACAAGGCCGCGATCATCGAGCAGCTGAGCTCCGGCGAGGGCAAGACGCTGATCTTCGCCCGCACCCGCGCGTTCGCCGAGCAGCTCGCCGACCAGCTCGAGGACGCCGGCATCCCGGCCACGTCGCTGCACGGCGACCTCAACCAGGCGCGCCGCACGCGCAACCTGCAGCTCCTCACGAGCGGCAAGGTCCGCGTGCTCGTGGCGACCGACGTGGCCGCCCGCGGCATCCACGTGGACGACATCGGGCTGGTCATCCAGGCCGATGCGCCGGACGAGTACAAGAGCTACCTCCACCGCGCCGGCCGCACGGGCCGCGCGGGCAAGCAGGGCACCGTCGTGACGCTGATCACGAAGGCCCGCCGTCGCCGCATGGACGAGCTCCTCGAGCGCGCGGAGATCAAGGCCAAGACGGTCATGGCCGCCGCCGGGGACCGCGTCATCGCGGATCTCGCGCGCGCCTAGCGCCCGACGCACGACCCGACGGCCGTCCCTCCCCTCGCGGGTGGGGCGGCCGTCGTCGTCTCCGGCGCCGCCGGGTCAGCGCGAGCCGCCGTACGCCGCCGGCACCAGGTCCATCCGGGCGTCGCCGTTGGCGATGAGGGCGAGCACCGCCTCGGCGACCGTCTCCGGGGCGTCGAAGGTCGCGCCCGCCGTCATCGCCTCGGCCTCGGCGCGGCCCGCGCGGATCGACGCCATGAACTCCGTCTCCGTGGCGAACGGGATGAGCGTCGAGACGACGACGCCCGTGCCCGCCAGCTCCGCCCGGGCGATGGCGGAGAGGCGCTCGAGGGCGATCTTCGAGGCGACGTAGCCGCCCGTGCCCGGCACGTCGGCGAACGTGGTGCCCGAGCTGACGTTGACGATCACGCCCGATCCCTGCGCGCGCATGGCCGGGAGGACCGCCTGCATCGCGGCGAGCGGCGCCACGAGGTTGAGCTCGAGGACGGCCCGGAGGTCGTCGAGCGCGAGGTCCTCGATCGATGCCTGCAGGCCCTGCCCGGCGTTGTTGACGAGCACGTCGATGCGGCCGAAGGCGTCGAGGGCGGCCCGCGCGAGCGCGTCCACCTGGGCGCGGTCGGTCACGTCGCACCGGACGGCGATCGCGCCGCCGCCGAGCTCGTCCGCGAGCTCCCGGATCCGCTCCTCCCGCCGGGCCGCGAGCACGACGCGCGCTCCGGCCGCCGCGGCCGCGCGCGCCGTGGCCGCGCCGATCCCCGACGACGCCCCCGTGATGATGACGACCGCGTCCCGTACCTGCATGGCTCCTCTTCCTGCGGCCGCGACGCGACCTGCTGGCACTTACGCTACTCCCGGGTAGCGGAACCTCGTGACGGGCCTATCCTGGACCGGATGGACACGCCGGCCCCCGCCTCCCGACCCCGCATCGGCCGACCCGTCGACCGCTCCGGGGACGCCGCGATCCTCGCCGCCGCCCTCGACCTCGTCGCCGAGCACGGCTACGACGGCATGGCCCTCGACGAGGTCGCCGCCCGCACCGGCCGCGCCAAGACCACGATCTACCGGCGCTGGGCGACCAAGGAGGACCTGGTGCTCGCCGCCCTCCGCGGCGTCGGCCGCCCGCCGGAGGCCGAGCTGCTGCCCGACACCGGATCGCTCCGCGACGACCTCCTGGCCGTCGTCGACTCCGGCTGGCTCGGCGGCGCCGACCGTCGGGCGTCCGTGTTCGCGGGGCTCGCGTCGGCTCTGCGGGGATCCGAGCGGCTGGCCGCGGCGATCCGCGCCGAGGTCACGGATCCGTACGTCGAGGTCTACGGGCGGCTCATCGGCCGCGCCGTCGAGCGGGGTGAGGCGTCCGCGCGCTCGGACGCGCAGGTCGCGGTGCTGGCCGAGGTCGTCCCCGCGATGAGCACGCACCGCCTGGTCGCGGGGCGCGCGCCCGTGACGCGGGACTTCTTCGTCGCCGTGATCGACGACGTGCTGCTGCCCGCGCTCGGGATCCGGGAGCGCCGAGCGGCGGGCGGCTAGCCTCGACCGCATGGAGATCCGCCCCGCCGTCGACGCCGACTGGCCCCTGATCCACCCCTTCTACCGTCGCATCGTCGACGCCGGCCGCACCTACGCGCTCCCCGCCGGGCAGTCGCTCGAGGAGGCGCGCCCGAACTGGATGGCCGAGGCGCCGGCCCGCACGTTCGTCGCGGTGGACGACGACGGCACGGTGCTCGGGTCCGCGAAGGCCGGTCCGAACCGGCCCGGCCGCGGCGCGCACGTCGCCACCGGGTCCTTCCTCGTGGATCCCGCGCACGGGGGTCGCGGCATCGGCCGGGCGCTCGGCGAGCACGTGATCGCCTGGGCGCGCGCGGAGGGCTACCGGGCGATCCAGTTCAACGCCGTCGTGGAGACGAACCACGCCGCCGTGCACCTGTGGGAATCGCTCGGCTTCCGGATCGTCGGCACCGTCCCCGAGGCGTTCGACGACGCCGAGGAGGGGCTCGTCGGCCTGCACGTGATGCACCTGCCGCTCCGCTGAGGCGAGTGCGACCGCGACGCGGGATCGGCAGGGGTCATGTGCACATGTCAGTACATGGGGTACGGTGAAGGGACAGCAGCACCCGCCCCTCGCCCCTCCCCAGCCGGAGAGAAAGCAGCGCCGACGCATGCGCCCTCCCGAGACCACGGTCCCCGCCCCGACCCCGATCCTCGACGTGATCGCCCTCGGCCGCGTCGGCGTCGACCTCTACCCGCTCCAGGACGGCGTGGGCCTCGAGGACGTCGAGACGTTCGGCAAGTACCTCGGCGGGAGCGCGGCCAACGTGGCGGTCGCCGCCGCCCGGCACGGCCGATCCGCGGCGCTCGTCTCGCGCGTGGGGGACGACCCCTTCGGCCGCTACGTGACGCGCGAGCTCGAGCGCCTCGGCGTCTCCGCCCGCTACGTGACGCCCGTCGACGACCTGCCGACGCCCGTCACGTTCTGCGAGATCTTCCCGCCGGACGACTTCCCGCTCTACTTCTACCGTCGCCCGAAGGCGCCCGACCTCTGCATCGAGGCCGACGAGCTCGACCTCGACGCGATCCGCGACGCGCGCGTCCACTGGTCGACCGTCACGGGCCTCAGCGAGGACCCCAGCCGCACTGCGCACCACGCCGCCTGGGCCGCCCGCGCCCGCCGGCCGCTCACCGTCCTCGACCTCGACTACCGGCCCATGTTCTGGTCGTCCCCCGAGGACGCCACCCGCGAGGTCGGCCGCGCGCTCGAGCACGTGACCGTCGCCGTCGGCAACCGCGAGGAATGCGAGATCGCGGTGGGGGAGACGGATCCGCTCCGCGCCGCCGACGCGCTGCTCGACCGCGGGGTGGAGCTCGCCATCGTGAAGCAGGGACCGAAGGGCGTGCTCGCGCGGACGCGGGAGGAGACGGTCGAGGTCCCGCCCTACCCGGTGGAGGTCGTCAACGGGCTCGGGGCGGGCGACGGCTTCGGCGGCGCGCTCGTGCACGGGCTGCTCGCCGGGTGGGACCTGGAGCGCATCCTGCGCTTCGCCAACGTCGCGGGCGCCATCGTCGCGTCCCGCCGCGAGTGCTCGACGGCGATGCCGACGACCGCCGAGGTCGACGCGGTGCTCGCGGGGCTCCGATGACCGCCGCCGCCGCGCGCGCCGCCGCCGTGGCCGCGCCCGCCGAGGCCGTCCGCGCGGGCGACCTCCCGGCCGCGTTCGCCGCGCTCCGCGACCTGCGCGCCACGGATCCCGACGCCGTCGGCCGCGCGCTCGCCGCCCGCACCCGCCGTCCGCTGATCCGCGGCGACGGCCGCCTGCTCATCGTCGCCGCCGACCACCCCGCCCGCGGCGCCCTCGGCGTCGGCGACGACCCGATGGCGCTCGCCGACCGCTACGAGCTGCTCGCGGGCCTCGCCACGGCCCTCACCCGCGACGGCGTCGACGGCGTGCTCGGCACCCCCGACATCGTCGACGACCTCGCGCTGCTCGGCCTCCTCGACGACAAGGTCGTGGTCGGATCCATGAACCGTGGCGGCCTCCGCGGCGCCGCCTTCGAGATGGACGACCGCTTCAACCGCCTACGACGTGGACGGCATCGTCCGCGACGGCCTCGACTTCGCGAAGACGCTCGTGCGCGTGGCCCTCGGCGACGCCGGCACCGCCCGGACCCTCGAGGCCAACGCGCGCGCCGTCGACCACGCGGTGCGGGCCGGCCTGCGGATCATGCTGGAGCCGTTCATGAGCGAGTGGCGCGACGGGCGGATCGTCAACGACCTGTCGCCCGACGCCGTCATCACGTCGATCGCCATCGCGTCCGGCCTCGGCTCCTCGTCCGCCCGCACCTGGATGAAGCTGCCCGTGGTCGACGACATGGAGCGCGTCATGGCCGCCACGACCCTGCCGACGCTCCTGCTCGGCGGCGATCCGCAGGGCGCCGCCGAGGACGCCTGGGCCCGCTGGGAGCACGCGCTCGCCCTGCCCGGCGTCCGCGGGCTGGTCGTCGGCCGGACCCTGCTCCATCCGGCCGACGGCGACGTCGCCCGCGCGGTCGACCAGGCCGCCGCGCTCGTGCACGGCCGCCCCTGACACCCGACCGCCCCGCCCGCACCACCTGCCGATCCCGAACGACGAAGGACACCATGACCGACACCGCCCCGCTCCCCGTCGTCCCGCACTGGATCGACGGCGCCCGCTCGCCCTCGACCTCCGGCCGCACCGCCCCCGTCCACGACCCCGCCCGCGGCGTCGTCACGAAGGAGGTCGCGCTCGCGGGCCAGGACGAGATCCAGCGCGCCATCGCCTCGGCGCACGCGGCCTTCCCGGCCTGGCGCGACCTCTCGCTCGCCAAGCGGCAGGCGATCCTCTTCCGCTTCCGCGAGCTGCTGGAGGCCGAGAAGGGCGAGCTGGCGGAGATCATCACGTCGGAGCACGGCAAGGTCGTGAGCGACGCGCTCGGCGAGATCACGCGCGGGCAGGAGGTCGTGGAGTTCGCCACCGGCCTCGCGCACCACCTCAAGGGCGAGTACTCCGAGCAGGTGTCCACGGGCGTGGACGTGTACTCGACCAAGCAGCCGCTCGGCGTGGTCGGGATCATCTCGCCCTTCAACTTCCCGGCCATGGTGCCGATGTGGTTCTTCCCCATCGCGATCGCCGCCGGCAACACCGTGGTGCTGAAGCCCAGCGAGAAGGACCCGAGCGCCGCCATCTGGATGGCCGAGCTCTGGAAGCGCGCGGGACTCCCGGACGGCGTCTTCACGGTGCTGAACGGCGACAAGGAGGCGGTGGACGGGCTGCTCACGCACCCGGACGTGCGCGCGATCTCGTTCGTCGGATCCACGCCCATCGCCCAGTACGTCTACGAGACGGGCACGAAGCACGGCAAGCGCGTGCAGGCCCTGGGCGGCGCCAAGAACCACATGCTCGTCCTGCCCGACGCCGACCTCGACCTGGTGGCCGACTCGGCCGTCAACGCGGGCTTCGGCTCGGCGGGCGAGCGCTGCATGGCGATCTCCGTGGTCGTCGCGGTCGAGCCCGTGGCCGACGCGCTCATCGAGCGGATCTCGACGCGCATGGCGTCGCTGCGGGTCGGCGACGGTCGACGCGGCTGCGACATGGGCCCG
This sequence comes from Clavibacter sp. B3I6, assembly GCF_030816895.1. Taxonomy (NCBI): domain Bacteria; kingdom Bacillati; phylum Actinomycetota; class Actinomycetes; order Micrococcales; family Microbacteriaceae; genus Clavibacter; species Clavibacter sp. B3I6. The sequence goes on along the minus strand of NZ_JAUSYL010000001.1, from coordinate 1,464,449 downwards.
CTCGTCACCGCGGCGCACCGCGACAAGGTGGCGTCCTACATCGAGATCGCCCAGGAGGACGGCGCCCGGATCGTGGTCGACGGCCGCGGCATCGAGGTCGACGGCGACCCGGACGGCTTCTGGCTCGGCCCGACCCTCATCGACGAGCTGCCCACGAGCTCGCGCGCGTACACCGAGGAGATCTTCGGGCCCGTGCTCGGCGTCGTCCGCGTGCGCACCTACGAGGAGGGCGTGGCGCTCATCAACGCCGGCGCGTTCGGCAACGGCACCGCGATCTTCACCAACGACGGCGGGGCTGCGCGCCGCTTCCAGAACGAGGTGCAGGTCGGCATGATCGGGATCAACGTGCCCATCCCGGTACCCGTCGCCACCTTCTCGTTCGGCGGCTGGCGGTCGAGCCTCTTCGGCGACACCAAGGCCCACGGCGCGGAGGGGGTGCGGTTCTTCACGCAAGCCAAGGCGATCACCAGCCGGTGGCTCGACCCGTCGCACGGCGGCGTCGACCTCGGCTTCCCGCAGAACTGAGCCGGCACAGAACAGCACGGCACGACCGACCCCCACGACCCGGCCGCCCGGCGGCACCGACGACGACGACGGAGACGAGCATGACGACGAACGAGTGGCTGCACCCCCGCGGGAGCCTCGGCCGGGACGGCTGGGAGACGGTGGTGGACGCGACCCTGCCCGGCTGGGAGCACACGGGCCTCCGGGTCGCCGTGCTGGCCGACGGGGACGCGCTCGAGCTGCCCGCCGCGGGCGTCGAGCGCATGGTCGTGCCGCTCGCGGGATCCTTCGCCGTGCGGCACCGGGAGGGCGACGGCGCCGAGCGCGTCACCGACCTCGACGGGCGCGCCTCCGTGTTCGCCGGGCCGACGGACGTGCTCTACCTGTCGTGCGCGTCGAGCGCGGTGCTCACCGGATCCGGCCGCGTCGCCGTCGCCGAGGCGCCCGCGACGCGCGTGGTGCCGAGCCGCCTGATCGCCCGCGACGACGTGTCCGTGGAGTTGCGCGGCGCCGGGCGGTCGAGCCGCCAGGTCCACAACTTCGGGACGCCGGGCACGCCGGGGTCCCTCGACGCCGACCGCCTCATCGTCTGCGAGGTCGTCACGCCGGCCGAGAACTGGTCGAGCTACCCCGCGCACAAGCACGACGAGGACCGGCCGGGGGAGGAGTCGCGGCTCGAGGAGGTCTACTACTTCGAGTCCGCGGTCGGCCGGGGGCTGGACGCGCCCGCGGGGACGGACCCGTTCGGCCTCTTCCACACGTCGTCGTCGCCCGCGGGCGAGATCGCGATCGACGCCGTGGTGCGCACGGGCGACGTCGCGCTCGTGCCGTACGGCTACCACGGGCCCGCGGTCGCGGCGCCCGGCTACGACCTCTACTACCTCAACGTCATGGCGGGGCCCGGCGCGGACCGCGCCTGGCTCATCGCCGACCACCCCGCCCACGGCTGGATCCGCGGCACGTGGGCCGGGCAGGAGATCGACCCGCGCCTGCCGTTCACCGCCGCGCCCGCTGCCACCGCCGACGGCCCCATGGCCCCCGACGCCACCGCCCCCGAGGCCCCCGACGCCACCGCCCCCGACCAGGAAGCCCCGAGCCGATGACCGAGCCCACCACCCGCATGACCGTCAGCCAGGCGCTCGTCGCGTTCCTCGCGAACCAGTGGACGGTCGACGGCGACCACCGCGAGCGCACGATCCCCGGCGTCTTCGGGATCTTCGGCCACGGCAACGTCGCGGGCATCGGCCAGGCGCTCATGCAGGCGAATGCGCAGGATCCCGACCTCATGCCGTACCACCAGGCCCGCAACGAGCAGGCGATGGTGCACCAGTCGGTCGGCTTCGCGCGCATGCACCGGCGGCTCGCGACCTACGCGAGCGCCGCCTCCGTCGGGCCGGGAGCGGCGAACATGCTCACGGGCGCGGCCCTCGCCACGGCGAACCGGCTGCCGGCGCTCCTCCTGCCGAGCGACACCTTCGCGACCCGGGTCGCGGATCCGGTGCTGCAGCAGCTCGAGATGCCGCACGACATCGGCATCACCGTGAACGACGCGTTCCGCCCGCTCTCGCGCTTCTTCGACCGCGTGCAGCGGCCCGAGCAGCTGTACTCGATCGCGCTGGCGGCCATGCGCGTGCTCGTCGACCCCGCCGAGACGGGCGCCGTGACCATCGCGCTGCCCGAGGACGTGCAGGCCGAGGCGCTCGACGTGCCCGACGCGTTCCTCGCGCCGCGCGAGTGGCACCTGCGCCGCCCGCTGCCGGAGCGCGGTCCGCTGGCGCGCGCCGTGCAGGCGATCCGCGACGCCCGGACCCCGTTCATCGTCGCGGGCGGCGGCGTGATCTACTCCGCGGCCGAGGAGGCGCTGCTCCGCTTCGCCGAGGCCACGGGGATCCCCGTCGGCACGACGCAGGCCGGCGGCGGCGCGCTCACGTGGGACCACCCGCAGCACCTCGGCGGCATCGGCGCGACCGGATCCACGGCCGCGAACCGCCTCGCCGCCGAGGCCGACGTCGTCATCGGCATCGGCACGCGCTACTCCGACTTCACGACCGCGAGCCGCACGGCGTTCCAGCGCCCGGACGTGACCTTCGTGAACGTCAACGTCGCCCCCTTCGACGCCTACAAGCACGGCACGCAGCTGCCCGTCGTGGCCGACGCGCGCGAGACGCTGGAGGCGCTGATCGCGGCGCTCGCCGGCACGCGCGTCGACCCCGGGTACGCGGAGCGCATCGCCCGCGAGAAGCGCGAGTGGGACGCCGCCGTCGACCGCGCGCTCGCCCCGACCGGCGGCGCGCTGCCGGGCCAGCCGGAGATCATCGGCGCGGTCCAGGCCGCGAGCGACCCGCGCGACGTGGTCGTGCAGGCGGCCGGGTCCCTGCCCGGCGACCTCCACAAGCTCTGGCGGGTGCGGGACGCGCTCGGCTACCACGTGGAGTACGCGTTCTCGTGCATGGGCTACGAGATCCCCGGCGGCCTCGGCGTCAAGCGCGGCGCGGAGGCGCTCGGCGACGACCGCGACGTGATCGTCATGGTCGGCGACGGCTCGTACCTCATGCTCCACACGGAGCTCGTGACCGCGGTGGCCGAGGGCCTCAAGATCATCGTCGTGGTGATCCAGAACCACGGCTACGCCTCCATCGGGCACCTGTCCGAGACGGTCGGCACGGAGCGCTTCGGCACCCGGTACCGCTCGCTCGACCCCGCGACGCGCGCCTTCGAGGGCCGCGAGCCGCTCCCCGTGGACCTCGCGGCGAACGCGCGCAGCTACGGCGTCGACGTGATCGAGGTCGCGCCCGGGCCCGACGCCACCCGCGAGCTCGGCGAGGCCGTGCGGCGCGCGAAGGCGTCCGACCGCACGACCATGATCCACATCGAGAGCGACCCGCTCGTCTACGGCCCCGACGGCGAGGGCTGGTGGGACGTGCCCGTGCCGGGCGTCTCCGAGATGCCGTCGACGCAGGCCGCGCACGCCGAGTACGTCGAGAAGCGGAAGGCGCAGCGGCCGCTGCTGGGGTGACGCGGCGGTCGTCGCGGCGGCCCTGGCCGTCCGGATGCTATTTCCTATAGGATCTGGATCCCGGGCATCCGGGACCCGACGACCGCGATGGAGCAGCATGCCGGAGAACCCCGCCACCCCCGCGCCGAGCGCGACGACCCCGGGATCCTCCGGCGGACCCGCGTTCAGCGCCGAGGACTGGCCCATCGCCACGTGCCTCCACTCCTTCGCCACCGTGGGCCGCGACGGCACCGCCCTGCACGACGCCGACGCGGCCGTGTGGGACCGCATGTTCGCGGACATCGCGCGCGAGGGATTCACCCTCGCCGAGCTGGCCGACAGCCACATCCGGCCCGCCGACCTCGCGCCGTCCCGCCGGGAGGAGCTCGTCTCCGTCGCTCGCGCGCACGGCGTCGGCATCCCGTCGGTGCACCTGCAGCGGCAGAGCGTGATCATGCCGGGCCACGAGGAGCGGAACCTCGCCTACGCGCACCGCACCATCGACGCCATCGCCGAGATGGGCATGGACGTCTTCTCCACGGGCCTGCACCAGCCGTTCAGCGAGGCGCAGCGGAAGGCCCTGTGGTTCTGGACGGCCGAGGGCCCGAAGGACCCCGACGACCCCGAGGTGTGGGACGCCGCCGTCACGCGCCTCCGCGAGCTCGGCCGGCACGCCGCCGACCTCGGCCTCCGCATGGCGCTCGAGATGTACGAGGACACCTACCTCGGCACGGCCGACAGCGCGGTGCGGCTCGTCGAGGAGATCGGGCTCGACAACGTGGGCCTCAACCCCGACGTGGCGAACCTCATCCGCCTGCACCGGCCGGTCGAGAGCTGGCGCGAGCTGTACGCGAAGACGCTGCCGTACGCGAACTACTGGCACGTGAAGAACTACATGCGCGACGAGGCCGCCGACGGGAGCTGGGCCACCTCGGTGCCCACCACCATGCGGTCGGGTCTCATCGACTACCGGCAGGTGATCCGCGACGCGGTCGAGCTCGGCTTCGACGGGATCATCCTCACCGAGCAGTACGGCGGCGACAGCCTCGGCGTCTGCGCGGAGAACCGCGACTACATCCGCACCCTGCTCCCGCAGGGCGCACGAGGACAGGAGGGGTCGTCATGACCGACCAGGACAGCACCACCCAGCACGGGACCGCCCGGAGGATCGCCATCGTCGGATCCGGCTACATGGGCGGCGGCATCGCGCAGGTGCTCGCGCTCGCGGGCGCGCAGGTGCGCATCGCCGACATCTCGGAGGAGATCGCCGTCGCCAACCACGCGCGGCTCCTCCAGGAGGCGGAGAGGTTCGTCGCGGACGGGCTGTTCCCGGCCGACGCCGTGGCGCGCATCGCCGCGAACGTGACGCCGGCCGCGTCCATCGAGGAGGCCGTCGCCGACGCCGACCTCATCGAGGAGGCCGTGCCGGAGAAGCTCGAGATCAAGCACGCGACGCTGCGGCGGATCTCGGCGGCCGCGCGCCCCGACGCCGTCATCGGGTCCAACACCTCCACGATCCTCATCTCCTCGCTCGCCGAGGCCGTGACGAACCCGGAGCGCTTCCTCGGCGTGCACTTCTCGAACCCCGCCCCCTTCATCCCGGGCGTCGAGCTGATCCCGCACGCGGGTACGGCGGAGTCGGCCATCGCGATCGTGGAGGAGCTCGTGGCGGCCACGGGCAAGGAGACCGCGCGCGTGACGGACTCCACGGGCTTCGTGCTCAACCGCCTCCAGTACGCGCTGTTCCACGAGGCGACGCAGATCGTGGAGGAGGGCATCGCGACCCCCGAGGACATCGACACCATCGTCCGCACCACCTTCGGCTTCCGCCTGCCGGTGTTCGGCCCGTTCGCGATCGCCGACATGGCCGGCCTCGACGTCTACGCGTTCTGCTACGCGTCGCTGCAGACCCGCTGGCCCGAGCGCTTCGCGACGCCGGCGTCGCTCCAGGCGCACGTGGACGCGGGGGAGTACGGCACCAAGACGGGCGCCGGCTACCTCGACGTGCCCGCCGAGCGCACGGAGGCGCTCGTGGCGTACCGGAACAAGGCGTACGTGGCGATCAAGAAGCTGATGGACGAGCTGGGGCCGGCGCCGATCGGGTAGGGACCCAGCGGACCGCGCGTCAGTGGCTGCGCTGGGCGAGCAGCGCGAGCACGTCCGCGTGCCGGCCCTCCGCCTCGGCGTCGCGGAGGAACCGCACGCGCTCGACCAGCACCTCCTCCACGTCGGGCTGCTGCTCGAGGATCCCCATCGTCTCGTCGAGGAACTCGTCGAGCGGCATCGCCGACTCCTCGTCCTGCTGCCCCATGAGGGTCGTCCGCACCGCCGGCGGCACGAGCTCGATCACCTGCAGGGGCGTGTCGGCCCACTGCACCCGCAGGCTCTGGGTGAACGAGTGCACGGCGGCCTTCGTGGCCGAGTAGGTGGGCGTCGCCGGCAGGGGCACGGACGCGAGCCCTGAGGACACGGTCATCAGCACCCCGTCGGGCTTCGCCGCGAGCCAGGGGGCGAAGGCCGCCGCCGTGCGGATCGTGCCGAGCAGGTTGGTGGTGATCGTGGACTCCGCGACCTCGAGGTGCGCCGGGTCGCGCAGGTCCTCGGGGAGCATGATCCCGGCCATCGTGATCACGGTGTCGAGGCCCGGGTGCGCGCGGGTCACGGTCTCGGCGGCCGCGCGGATCGACGCGGGATCCGCCACGTCGAGCTCGACCGCATGCATGCCGGGGTGCGCCTCGACGATCGCGTCGAGCAGCGCGCGACGCCGGCCGGCGACGATGACGGTGTCGCCCCGGGCGTGCAGGCGCTCGGCGAGTCCGAGCCCGATGCCGGACGTGGCCCCGGTGATCAGGACGGTGCTGCCGGTGGTCTTCATGGTGCCTCCTCTGCGGGGCCGTGCGCCCCGTCGCGGTCCAGCCTGCGCGGGGCCCGGGACGCCGGGAAGGGAGCGCGCATCGGGGGAGCGACGGTCCCTGGATGCGCGTCCGGCCAGGGGCGAGGATGGGGGCATGGACCGACCCGCGCTCGCCGAGTTCCTCCGCGCGCGCCGCGAGGCGCTGCAGCCCTCCGACGTGGGCATGCGCCCGGGGGCCCGCCGCCGCACCGCGGGCCTCCGGCGGGAGGAGATCGCGGCCGTCGTCGGCATGTCGGCCGACTACTGGGCCCGCCTCGAGCAGCGCCGGGGTCCGCAGCCCTCGGACCAGATGCTCACGGCCATCGCCCGCGGGCTGCGCCTCGACCTCGACGAGCGGGACCACCTCTTCCGCCTCGCCGGCCACGAGACGCCGCGGCGCGCCCGGCTGTCCCCGCACGTCAGCCCCGGCTTGATGCGCGTGCTCGATCGGCTCGACGACACGCCCGCCCTCGTCATCACCGAGCTCGGTGAGACGCTCGCGCAGAACCGCCTCGCCGCCGCCCTCTTCGGCGATGCCTCCGGATGGACGGGCCTCGACCGCAGCGGCGTGCACCGCTGGTTCGCCCACCCCGAGGAGCGCGGGCAGTACCCGGAGCGCGACCACGAGCGGCAGGGGCGCCTCCAGGTGGCGCAGCTCCGGGTGGCCGCGTCGATGCCCGACCCCGATCCGCTGGCGGCGCAGGTGCTGGCGAGCCTGCTGGCGACGAGCGCGGAGTTCCGCGGCTACTGGGACCTCCAGGAGGTCGGCAGCCGGTTCGACGAGCGCAAGACGCTGCGGCATGCGGAGGTCGGCGAGATCGAGGTGCACTGCCAGGCCCTCTTCACGGAGGACCAGTCGCAGGTGCTGCTCGTGCTGACCCCGCTGCCGGGGTCGGGGGCCGCCGAGGCGCTCGGGCTGCTCGGCGTCGTCGGGGAGCAGCGGTTCGAGCGGTCCTGAGCCGCCCGGCCCCGCGAGCCCGGCCCCGCGAGCCCGGCCCCGCGAGCCCGGCCCCGCTAGCGCGGGACGGCGTCGTCCGCGTCGCGCCGCGACCGCTCCCGCACGCGCTCGATGTGCGCCCGCATCGCGGCGGCCGCGGCCTCGGGGCCCTCGGCGACCGCGTCGATGACCGCGCGGTGCTCGTGCACGGCGTCGTCGGCGTCGTGCACGCCCGTCCGCATCGTCTGGCGCATGCGGTGGACGCGGGTGGAGATCGCCTCGGACATGTCGAGGAGGAACGGGTTGCCCGTCGCCTCGAAGACGCGGTGGTGGAAGTCCCAGTCCACGACGAAGTACTCGCGGATGAGGCCCACCGGCATGTCGGCGCCGTCGCCCGCGGCGCGGATCCGGGCGGTCGTCTCCTCGTGCGCGGCGAGGGCGTCCTCGAGCGCGGGCACGAGGCGCGCGGGATGGGTCGCGGCGAGGGCCGTCGCCCCGCCCTCGAGCACGATGCGCGCGTCGAAGAGCGCCTCCAGCTGCTCGCCCGCGATGGGCGGCGCGACCCGGTAGCCCTTGTGCGCCTCGCGGGCGACGAGCCCGGTGCGCTCCAGCTGCACGAGCGCCTCGCGCACGGGCGTGGGCGACACGTGCAGGTCGCGGGCGATCTGGTCGATGGCGAGCCGGGAGCCGGGCTCCATCTGGGATCCCATGAGCATGTCGAGCACGAGGTCGTAGACGCGGTCGCGGAGGCCCTGCCGCGCGGTCATCGAGGTCGCGTCGAGGGGGAGGCCGGAGGTCACCAGGACAGTCTGCCGGTCTCAGGCGCCCGGGGGCGCCGCCCGTCGGGTCGCGCGCGCGTGGACCTCGTCGAGGACGGCCCGGACGCCCGCGGGGTCGTGGGCCCGGCGGCCGAGGAAGAGCCCGTCGACGTCGTCCCCGATGCGGGTGAGGAGCCCGGGACCCGCGGTGCCGCCGTAGATGACCGCGGATCCCGGGTGCGCGTCGAGCCCCCGCACGTGCGCGCGCAGCACCCGGCACACCGCGCGGATGTGCGCGTCCGACGCGGGCTCCTCCGCGCCGATGGCCCACTGCGGCTCGTACGCGACGACGATCCGCCCGCCGTGCCCGGCCTCCCGGGCGAGCGCGAGCGCATCGTCGAGCTGCCGGATGCACTCCCGCGCGGCGTCGGCCGGCTCCTGCGCGGCCTCCTCGCCGAGGCACAGGATCGGCACGAGCCCGGACCGCAGCGCCGCGTCGGCCTTCCGCCGCACCACCTCGTCCGTCTCGCCGAAGTGGCGCCGCCGCTCGGCGTGCCCCACCTCCACGAAGGTCCCGCCCAGCTCGCGGATCTGCCCGCCGGAGACCTCGCCCGTGAAGGCGCCGGCGTCCTCGGTCGCGAGGTCCTGCGCGCCCACCCGGGCGACGCCGTCGAGGATCCCGACGGCCGCCGGCACCGACAGGTATGACGGCAGGACCACGAGCTCGGCCGAACCCAACGCGACCGCCGGGTGCGTGCGCGCGAGATCCGCGACGTCCCGGCACCACGCGAGCGTGCGCGCGTGCCCGAAGTACATCTTCAGGCTCACGCCCACGACGGTCGAAGGCGCGGCGGACTCGGACTCGGGCTCGGCCACGGCCTACCGCGCCTCGTACGCGCGGATCTCCTCGACCTTCTCGGCCGACGCGCTCGAGGTGTCGAACTCGTACGTCAGCCACTCGCGCACGTTCCGCCGCGCGAGCTCCAGCCCGATGACGCGCTGGCCCATGCAGAGCACCTGCGCGTCGTTGGAGAGCACGCTGCGCTCCACCGAGTAGGAGTCGTGGGCCGTGACGGCGCGGATCCCCGGCACCTTGTTCGCCGCGATCGCGACGCCCAGCCCGGTGCCGCACACGAGCAGCGCCCGGTCGGCCTCGCCGCGCGCGACCATCTCGGCCGCCGTCGTCGCGACGGTCGGGTAGGCGGTGTGCCCGTCGGCGTCGACGCCCACGTCGACCACCGACTCCACGAGGTCGCTCGCCTCGAGGTCGGCCTTGAGCGCCTCCTTGTGCTGGTAGCCCGCGTCGTCCGAGCCGACGACGATGCGCCATGTCCTGGTCATCCGGTCCTCCTGGTGTCTCGTGCGGTGTCCCTCACCGGTCGGCGAGGGTGCGGCCCACGGCCGCGGTGATGAGCGCGAGCGACACGGCGCCGGGGTCGGGCGTGCCGACCGAGCGCTCGCCGTGCGATCGCGCGCGTCCCATGCCGGGCTTCAGCGCCGCGGTCGCGTCCGCGGCCTCCTGCGCCGCGGCGCTCGCGTCGGCCCACGCGTCGGCGAGGGGCGCGCCCGCGGCGACCCGCTCGGCGAGCACGTCCGCGAACGGCACGAGCGCGTCGACCATGGTCTTGTCGCCGACGGACGCCTTGCCGTGGCCCATGACGGCGTCCCGCGCGTCGCCCGCGCCGCGGGCCACCGCCTCGCCCGTCGTGGGATCCGCGTCCTGGTCGTCGAGCGCGTCCCCGAGCGCCTGGAGGATGAGCCCCCACAGCGCGCCGGACGTGCCGCCGCCCTTGTCCGACCAGGCGTCGCCGGCCAGCCGGAGGGCGGTGCGCGCGCCGGCGCCCGCCTCGACGGCGCGGGCGGCCCGCTCGGACGCCGCGCGGGATCCGCGCAGCATGCCGATGCCGTGGTCGCCGTCGCCCGCGACCGCGTCGAGGCGGCCGAGCTCGTCGGCGTGCTCGGCGACGACACGATGCACGGCGTCGAGGGCCTCGGCCACGCGGGCGGCGGTGCGCCGGGAGGCCTCGGTCGCGTCCGGGATGGCGGCGTCCACCTCGTCGTCCTCGCGGGCGTCGACGGGCTGCAGCGCGGATCCGTCGAACGCGCCGCTGCGGAAGGCGGGGGTGTCGGCGGGCGCGGTCCACAGCCGCTCGAGCTCGTCGTCGAGCCAGAACAGCGTGAGGGAGGCGCCGGCCATGTCGAAGCTGGTGCAGAACTCGCCCACCTGCGGGTCCACGAGGGTGATCCCCGCCTCCTCCAGAAGGTCCGCGACGCGCGTGAACACGACGTACAGCTCCTCGTTCTTCACGGATCCGAGTCCGTTGAGCACGGGCACGACCCGGGCGCCGCGCACCTCCACGCCGTCGGGCACCTCGGCCTCGGCGAGCAGGTGCCGCACGAACAGCTCGGCCAGGCCGTCGGCGGAGGGGATGTCGGTCTCGTCGATGCCGGGCTCGCCGTGGATCCCGAGCCCGATCGCCATGCGCCCCTCGGGCACGGAGAACAGCGGCTCGTCGGCGCCCGGCAGCGTGCAGCCCGTGAACGCGACGCCCATCGACCGGGTGCGCGCGTTGGCGAGCCGGGCGACGCGCTCGGCGTCGTCGAGGTCGTAGCCCGCGGCGGACGCGGCGCCCGCCGCCTTGAAGACGGTGAGGTCGCCCGCGATCCCGCGGCGCTTCGCCTGCTCGTCGGGCCCGGCGCTGAAGATGTCGTCCGTGACGACCACGGTGCGGCAGTCGATCCCGTCGGCGCGCACGCGCTCCTGGGCGTCGTCGAAGTGCAGCACGTCGCCGGCGTAGTTGCCGTAGAGGAGGAGCGCGCCGCGGCCCTGCTCGCTGGTGCGGATCACCGACTCGACCTGGTGCGCGGAGGGCGAGGCGAAGAGGTTGCCCATCGCGGCGCCGTGCGCGAGGCCGGGGCCTACGAGCCCGCCGAACGCGGGGTAGTGGCCCGAGCCGCCGCCGATGACGACCGCCACCTCGGGCTCGGCGGAGCGGGTCGAGCGCGAGACGCCGCCGTGCACGCGCCGCACCCAGCGGCCGTTGGCACGGACGAAGCCGGCCGTCATGTCGTCGGCGAACTCCGCCGGGTCGTTCCACAGTCGGGTCATCCGTCAGGTCCTCCTCGTCGAGCACGTGAGGAGATCCTATAGGATATTGGATCCACGCCGGAAGGGCGTGGGCCCGTCTCAGCCGGCGCGGCCCTCGGTCCGGCCCTCGGTGCGCAGCGCCTCCTCGGCCACGTCGCGGAGCCGCCGCGACGAGGAGCGCGCCTGGCGCCGGAGCACCGCGAACGCCTGGTCGACCGAGATGCCCATCCGCTGCGCGATCGCACCCTTGGCCTGCTCGATGACGACGCGGCTGTCGAGCGCGTGCTGCAGCTGGTCGCCGAGGGCGGTGCTGCGGTCGAGCGCGTGCTGCTGCAGGATGCTGAGGGTCGCCATGTCGGCGAGCGTCTGGACCAGCGCGGCGTCCCGGTCGCTGAGCGGCCCGGGCTCCGACGAGAACAGGCAGAGGGACCCCAGGGTGCGGCCGCGGAGCTGCATGGGGGTCGCGTGCACGGCGCGGAAGCCGCTCTCCTCCGCGATGCGGGAGAAGCGCGGCCAGGACTCGAGGCGGTCGTCGAGGTCCGGCACCTCGACGATCACGCCGTCGCGCACGCAGTCGAGGCACGGGCCCTCGAGGGTGCCGAGCTGCGCCTCCTCCACGTCGGCCGCGCGCTCGCTGGTCGACGCGACGACGTGCATCTCCCCGTCGCCGTCGACGAGGACGATGCCGCCCTCCATCGCCGAGGTGAGGCGGGTGCTCGCGTGGACGAGGTCGGACAGGACGTCGAGGATGTCGGCCCCCGCGAGGGAGTCCGCCAGGGTGCTGAAGATGTCGTCGCGCATGGGGGTCACTCCATCCAGGTTAGGCCGGTCCGGCTCCGGCGGCATGCCGAGGTCGCCCCGCGCCCCGCCGATCCGCGGCACGCGTGCTCCTATGCGGTGCCGGCGGCGGCCGACGCGTCGAGCGCGACGGGGTCGCCGGCCGAGCCGGCCTGCTCCTCCGGGTGCACGCGCGCCGCGTCGAGGATCCGCACGGCGTCCGTGGCGGAGACCGTCCAGGTGAGGGTCGCGGTGACGGTGGCGGTGTCGTCCGCCGTGACCCCGACGCCCGTGAAGTCGACCTTCACGTCGCGCGTCTCGGTGTGGCGGGCCGTGGCCGCGGTGACGCCCTCGACGATGCGCTCGTCGTCGTAGGGCAGGTTGGTGATGGCCATGGCGGCCTTTCCGGTGGGTCGTGCGGGTCCGGCCGGACGCGGGTGCGCCGGCGGGCGGGAGGGGAGGGGGTCAGCTGGAGGCGTGCGGGGCGGCGGATCCGGACGGGGACGCGGGCGCCGCCGGCTCCCGCACGAGGTGCAGGCCGGCGGAGGTGTTGGCCGCGAGCATCATGGCCTCGACCCACGCCATGTTGATGGAGGGCGCGCGCCCGCCGAGGTACACGAACTCGAGGGGGATCTCCGGCGCGATCCAGATGGTGCGGCGGCCGTCGCCCTCGGAGGCGGGGTTCTTCCAGGAGAACGTGAAGGACTCCCGGCGGCGGAGCTTGTTGACGATCACGATCTGCAGGTGCGCGAGCGCGCGGTCGTCCAGCTCGGTGCGGGTGCGGGAGTCGTAGATGAGGTGGCCCATGCGCGGCTCTCTCTCGGGGTCCAGGTCCGCGGGGACGTCCCGCGTGGGAGCACGATGCGCACCCTGCGTCCCGGGACGGGGCTACCCGGACGCGTCGACGCGATCAGGGCGCGGGGCGCGGCTCGAGGGCGTGGTCTGAGCGTAATCACCCCGGTCCCGGCTCGACGCATCCGGTCCTGCCCCTTGACTTCCCGACCACGGGTCCGGATCCATCCGGGTCGCGCGAGCAGGAGCCCGGGCCGAGGCGAGAGGGAGCCCGGGGCGACGCGGGGGGAGGGCGTCGTCCCGGGCTCGTCCCACGGCGTCATCCGGGTACGCCGCAGGCGGGATCGCGCGACAGGGGCCCTCGGGGGGGGAGGAGGGCGGTCACGGTCTCCGATCGGGTTCGTGCGGGTACACGATCCTGATGCCGAAGGTAGCGGCGGTGACGCGATCCTGCCGACATGAGCCCGACCCTTGACTCTCGATCCCGCGACCGGGTAAAAGCCTCACTCCCGGGAGAAGACCTCCCGGTCCATCTCCGCGTTCCAGTCCGCGTCCGCGGCGGTCACGGGCTCCGGCGACACCATGCGGTCCGTCTCCGCCTGCATGCGCGCGACGGCGTCGGCGTTGTCGGGCTCGGGCAGGCGCGTGGTCGAGGTCTCGGCCATGAGGGGTGCCCCGGCGGTGAGGAGGAAGGTCGCGTCGACCTCGTCCCCGTCGGAGCTGAGGGCGCGGAGGGTGACGCTGTCACCGCGGGCATGGGTGGCGAGGACGGCGGCGTAGGCGATGAGGGCATCGGCGGCGTCGTCGCCCAGCAGGAGGGACTTCTTGGCGTAGGTGATGTGCTTCATGGGCGCGAGGCTAGACGCGCGGCCCCGGTTCGCCACCGCCCTTGACTCCGCGGAGCCGGAGCTGGTCCGGTCCGCGCCTACCGGTCGACGAGCGTGATCTCGAACGAGTACAGGTCGGGCCGGTAGCAGTGCTGGCCGTGCTCCACCGCGCGGCCCGAGCTGTCGAACGCCGTGCGCGACATGGTGAGCACGGCGCCGCCGCGGGGGAGGTCGAGGAGGCGGGCCTCCGACGCGGTCGCCGCGCGGGCGCCGATGCGCTGCTTGGCGACCCGCATGATCACGCCGCGGCCGCGCAGGAGCTGGTAGAGGCCGTGGGTGGCGAGGTCCTCGGGATCCAGGTCGACGAAGGGCTCGGGGAGCACGTTGTCGAGGATCGCGAGCGGCACGCCGTCGGCCGTGCGGAGCCGGGTCAGGTGCAGCACGGGGCTGCCGACCTCGACGCCGAGCGACTCCGCGATCCGCTCGTCGGCCGTGCCGCGCGAGGACGACAGCATCTCGGTGCGCGGCGTCTGCCCCGACCTCTCGAGGTCCTCGTAGAGGCTCGTGAGCTCCACGTTGCGGGTGACGCGGCCGTGCACGACCTGCGTGCCGATGCCGCGGCGGCGCACGAGCAGGCCCTTGTCGACGAGGTCCTGGATCGCCCGGCGGATGGTGGGGCGCGAGAGCCCGAGCCGGTTGCCGAGCGCGATCTCGTTCTCGAGCCGGGCGCCCGCCGGCAGCGTGCCGTCGTGGATCGCCGTCTCCAGCAGGTTCGCCACCTGGTAGTAGAGCGGCACCGGGCCCGAGCGGTCGAGCGCGAGGAACAGGTCGGGGGGCAGGATCTGCTCCGGTTGCGTCACGTGGATCGCTCCCTCGCTGGTCAGGTCAACGTCTCATCCTTCCACGGGGCGGCTCAGGCGTCCGCCGGTCCCCGGCCCCCGTCCGGGCCGGCGTCGCGCGCGAGCTCGTGGGCCAGCGAGTCGAGCTCCGCGCCGCCGGCCATGAGGCTCGTCAGCTCGCCGAGCGTGATCTCGTCCTTCTCGAACGTGCCGAGGCTGGATCCGCGGTTGAGCAGCAGGAACCGGTCGCCCACCGGGAACGCGTGGTGCGGGTTGTGCGTGATGAAGACCACGCCGAGCCCCTGGTCGCGCGAGCGCGCGATGTAGCGCAGCACGACGCCCGACTGCTTGACGCCGAGGGCCGCGGTCGGCTCGTCGAGGATCAGCACGCGGGCCCCGAAGTGCACCGCCCGGGCGATGGCCACGCACTGGCGCTCGCCGCCGGACAGCGTGCCGATGGGCTGGTCGACGTCGCGGAGGTCGATGCCCATCTGGGCGAGCTGCTCGTGCGTGATCGCCTTCATGGCCGCCACGTCGAGCCGGCGGAACGGACCCTTGCCCTTGGTGATCTCGGAGCCCAGGAAGAAGTTCCGCCACACGGGCATGAGCGGCACGACCGCGAGGTCCTGGTAGACGGTCGCGATGCCGGCCTGGAGGGCGGCGCGCGGGGAGCCCAGCACGACCGGCTCGCCGTCGAGGAGCATGGTGCCCTCGCTCGGCGCGTGCACGCCCGCGAGCATCTTGATGAAGGTCGACTTGCCGGCGCCGTTGTCGCCGAGCACGCACGTGACCTGGCCGGCGTTGACGACGGTCGAGACGCCGGTGAGCGCGTTGACGGCGCCGTAGGACTTGCCGATGTCGCGGACCTCGAGGATGGTCGCGCCCACGGGCGGCAGCGCTGGGGTCGGGCGTCCGCCGGCCTCCTCCGCCGCACCGGGGACGGCGCCGGCGAGGGGCGCGGAGGCGGCGGCGGGATCGACGTCGGTGCTCATCGTCCGCCTCCCGCCCGCGTCCGCACCAGGTTGTTGAGGAGCACCGCGGCGAGCAGCATCCCGCCGAGCACGGTGCGCAGCCAGTTGGTGTCCCACTGGGCGAAGGTGATGCCCTGGAAGACCATGCCGTAGATGAGGGCGCCGAGCGCGGCGCCGATGGCCGAGCCGAAGCCGCCCGTGAGGAGGCACCCCCCGACGACCGCGCAGATGATGTAGATGAACTCCTGGCCGACGCCCGTGTTCGCCTGCACCGTCGAGGTGCGGAACAGGGAGATCATGCCGACGAGCCAGGCCGCGCCCGCGGTGCCCATGAAGAGGCCGACCTTCGTCTTGAAGACCGGCACGCCCACCTGGCGGGCGGACTCCTTGGCGCCGCCGACCGCGAAGATCCAGTTGCCGGCGCGCGTGCGCAGCAGGATCCAGGTGGCGACCGCCGCGACGAGGAACCACCACAGCACGGAGACGTAGAACGTGCCGCCGCCGATCTGCAGCGACGAGCCGAAGACCGGCTGGATGGCGTCGTACGACGGCACCTTCGTCATGCCCTGGATGGCGACCTGGCCGGTGATGAGCTTCGTCACCGCGAGGTCGACGCCGGCGAGGGCGAAGAACGTGCCGAGCGTCACGATGAAGCTCGGCAGGCCCGTCTTCATCACGAGGAACCCGTTGAGCGCGCCGACCGCGAGGGCCGCGGCGAGCGAGACGACCACGGCCACCCAGATGCTCAGCCCGTAGTGCGAGGTGAGGATGCCGACCACCAGGGCCGAGAAGCCCGTCATGACACCGGCGGAGAGGTCGAACTCGCCGCCGATCATGAGCATCGCGACGGCGACCGCCATGATCCCGAACGTCGAGGCCGACTCGAGCCACACGCCGGCTCCGGCGAGCGTGAGGAACTGCGGCGTGTAGAGGGAGAAGAACACCAGCACGGCGAGGGCGGCCACGAGGGCGCCGATCTCCGGCCGGGCGAGGATCTTGCGGATCGGCCTGTTCTCGAGGCGCGGCCTCGTGGCGATCGTCACGATGTCCGTCGTGGTCAACGCGGGGCTCCTTCGGTGAGCGTGGGGGAGGCGGTGCGGGGAGGGCGGTGCGGGTGGGGCGGGGTCGGGCCGGTCGCGTCGGGGCGACCGGCCCGGGCGCCTAGCGGGTGCCGTTCTTCGCGAACTCGGCGACCTGGGCCGCGTCGTCCTCCGTGACGAACGCGGGGCCGGAGTAGACGGGCTGGCCGCCGCCGATCACGTTGCCGTTGGTGGCGTTCAGGTCGAGCGCGGTGATGCCGAGGAAGCCCTGCACGTACGGCTGCTGGTCGACCGCGAAGAGGATCGTGCCGGCCTCGACCGCGCTGACGACGTCCTCGGAGAGGTCGAAGGTGCCGACCTGCGCGTCGCTGCCCGACTCCTCGACCGCGCCGACCGCGTCGATGGCGTACTGCCCGCCGAGCGTGAGCACGCCGTCGATGGAGGGATCCGCCTGCAGCTTCGACTTGATGGTGGCCTTCACCTCGGCGTCGTTCGTGCCGTCGACCTGGAGGTTCGCCATCTGGCCGGGGAAGGCGCTCGCCGCGGAGGAGCAGCGCTCCTCGAGGCCGACGTTTCCGGCCTCCTGGATGACGCAGAGGGCGTTCGTCAGCCCCGCGTCGCCGAGGCGCTTCCCGACCGCCTCGCCGGCGACCGTCTCGCTCTGGCCGATGTGGGTGATGGCGCCGAACTCCGCCGACCGCTCGATGCCGGAGTTGATGGTGACGACCGCGATGCCCGCGGCCACCGCCTTCTCGATGCTGTCCTTGAGGCCGTCCGGGTTGGCCATCGAGACCACGATGCCGTCGACCTGCTGCGCGACCGCGTTGTCGATGAGCTGGGACTGCTTCGCCGGATCCGGGTCCGCGTTGTACGTGATCGTCGCGCCGTAGTCGGCGCCCGCCTTCTCGGCGCCCGACTTGACGCGGTCCCAGAACGCGTCGCCCGGGCCCGAGTGCGTGACCACCGCGAAGGTGAGGTCGCCGCCTCCGCTGCCGCCGCCGGCCGTGGGCGCGGCCTCCTGGCCGGTGCCCGCGCATGAGGTGAGGAGGAGGCCGGCCGCGGCCACGAGGCCGAGGGAGGCCAGGGATCTGTTCTTCATCGAATGCTCCTTGTCGGGCGGACGCCCGCAGGGGGGTCCTGGACGTCGTCGTCGGGGCGATCCTCGTCCCGGCCGTCCCAGTTGTCAATACATACTGACAAGACGGATCCGTGTCGTGACCCGCGTCGTCCGGCCGGCTCGACCGGTCCGACTTGCCAGTCTGCCCTGCCGCTGGCCCGCGTCCGCGCGCGACGACGACGCCCGGCCCGCGGTCGCGCGGGAGGGCGTCGTCTGAGGGAGCGGATCGGCGTCAGAGGGAGACGGGCACCGCCACCCGCTCGACGGCCGAGCGCTGCGCCGCGTCCGCGAGGACGAGCGCCGCGCGGCCGTCCTCGAACGTCGGACTGTCGGACTCCTCGCCGCGCGCCAGGCGGATGAAGGCGCGGAGCTCCGCCACGTACGCCGCGGCGTAGCGCTCCAGGAAGAAGTCCTGGTACGGCGGCTTGCCCTCGACGCTCGTGGCCGTGGAGACGCTGACGAGGCTCGTGAGCGCGTTCGCGACCTGCAGGGACCCGCGCGCGCCGAACGCCTCGATGCGCTGGTCGTAGCCCACCGCGCTGTGGCGCGAGTTCGCGATGACGACGAGCGCGCCGCTCGACGCGCGGAGGGTCACCACCGCGGTGTCGAAGTCGCCGTGCTCGCGGGCGCCCGGGTCGAAGGTCGTGGATCCCGTCGCCTGCACCTCGACGATGTCGGGCAGGAAGGAGCGCGCCATGTCGAGGTCGTGGATGGTCATGTCGCGGAAGATCCCGCCCGAGACGGCCACGTACGCGGCTGGCGGCGCGGCGGGGTCGCGGCTCACGATCGACAGCTGCTCCAGCTCGCCGATCTCGCCCGCGGCCACGCGGGCGCGCGCCTCCGCGAACGCCGGGTCGAAGCGCCGGTTGAAGCCGAGCGCGACGGGCACGCCGGACGAGCGGACGCGGGGGAGGAGCGCGTCGACGCGCGCGATGTCGAGGTCGATGGGCTTCTCGCACAGCACCGGCAGGCCGTGGTCGATGGCGGCGGCGATGAGGTCCACGTGCGTGGGGGTGGGCGACGCGATGAGGACCGCGTCGATCCCGCCGGACGCCATCATGCGGACGGCGTCCTCGGTGACCGTGCCGCCGTGGCGCGCCTGGAGGGCCAGGGCGCCGTCGACGAACGGGTCGCAGATCCACGCGAGCTCGGCGTCCGGGTCGGCGGCGATGTTCGCGGCGTGGACCTGGCCGATGCGGCCGGTGCCGATCAGGCCGAAGCGCAGGGGGGTGGTGGTCATGTCGCCGTCCTCGTGTCTCGTGGTGGTGCGGGGGTCGTGCGGGTGCGGGTGCGGGTGCGGCTCAGGCCCACGCGCGGAGCGCCTCGCGGTTCACGCGCTGGTCCTCCGTGCGCTCGGCGCGGAAGGCGCGGATGTCGGCGTCGGGCGCGTTGAGCACGTCCTGCTCGACGACCACCCAGCCGTCGTAGCCCTGCGCGTCGATCGCGGTCATCACGCGGGCGAGGTCGACGTCGCCGCGGCCGAACGCCGCGAACGCGCCCGACGACCAGACCTCGCGCATGCCGCCGCCGGCCGCGAGCACGCGCCGGAGCTCCGCGCCGTCGACGTCCTTGAGGTGCAGGTGGGTGATCCGCGACCCCCACCGCGCGATCGCCTCGACCGGATCGCCGCCCGCGATCACGAGGTGGCCGGTGTCGAGCGTCAGCCCCACGTCGACCGCGTCGAGGAACCGGTCGACCTCCACCGGGGACTCGACGAACGTGCCGGCGTGGTGGTGGAAGGTCGGCTCGAAGCCGGCGGCGCGCGTGATCGCGGCGGCGTGCGCCGTGTTGCGGACGAGGCGCGACCAGGCGGCGTCGTCGAGCGGATCGGCCTCCGCGCCGCGACCGGGGGCGGCGGCGCGCGCCGCGGATCCGGCGTCGGCGAGCGTCGGCAGCGGCAGGCGGGCGGGCCCGGACTCGGCAGCCTCCTGGAACACGCGGAGCGACGCGTGCAGCTCGGGGAGGGACGCCTGGAACGCGTCGTCGTCCGAGAGGGGGAGCTGGATCCAGCCGCCCGCGAGCTCGAGGCCGGCGCCGGCGAGCCGGGCGCGGAGCTCCCGTCCGCGGCCGAGGTAGCCGACCGGCCCCAGGTCGATGCCCGCGTACCCGGCCCCCGCGAGGGCCTCCACCATGTCGTCGGGGCCGACCACCTCGGCGCCCTCGGGCGTGAGCTCGAACACGCCGAAGCTCACGGGGGCGCCGGCGACGGTAGCCCTCACGCGGCGGATCCCGTCGCGCGGGCGGTGCTCGGGGCCGGGCTCGGGGCGGGGCGGGCGGCGGTGCCGGCGGCGCGGGGGTCGGGGGTCATGCGGGTCTGGACCATGCGGCGTCGCACTGCTCCTCGGGCCGGGGCGGATGTTTGTCCTGACGATAGTACGTGGCGGCCGCCCTCCGCCACGGCGTCGCCCGCGCCGCGCGTCGGCGCGGCCGGCGCACGTCCGGCCATCGCATGTCCGGCCGGTGACGATCCGGTTGCGGCCCGTCGTCCGGGATGCGGCGCGGCCTACGCTCGACCGGTGGTCCCCCATCCGGGGGAACCCGCGACGCCGAGGGGGCCGACGCCATGACCGACACCGACACCGCACGCGGATCCGGAGGCCCGGGGTCCGGATCCCGCACCGCCCGCCGCACCGTCCGCCCGCTCGCCGTCGCCACGGCCCTCGCCCTCGGCCTCTCCGCGCTCGTCGCGTCGCCCGCCGAGGCCGCGACCGTCGCCATCGCCGACGTGCAGGGCACCGGCAGCGCGACGCCGCTCGCCGGCCAGGTCGTGACCGTCGAGGGCGTCGTCACCGCCGACTACCGCGGCATCAGCGGCTACGCGGGCATCGTGATCCAGACCGCCGGCAGCGGCGGCGCGGCCGACGCGACGCCCGGTGCGTCCGACGGCGTCTTCGTCTACCTCGGCAGCGCCGACCCGGCCGTCGAGATCGGCGACCTGGCCCGCGTCACCGGCACCGCCTCCGAGCGCCAGGGCCAGACCCAGGTCTCCGCGACCGCCGTCGACCTCGTGCAGGCCGCCGTCGGCGTGCCCGCCGCGACCCCGCTGCCGGACTCGCTCCGCGGCGCCGACCGCGAGTCGCGCGAGAGCATGCTCGTCACGCCGACGGGCGAGTACCGCGTCGGATCCGCGCACCAGCTGGAGACCTTCGGCACGCTGTGGCTGAGCGCGGGCGCCGAGCTGCCCGTCAAGTCCACCGATCAGGTGCGCCCGGGCGCCGAGGCCGACCGCATCGCCGCCGACAACCGCGCGCGCCGGCTCCTCCTCGACGACGGCTTCAACATCCAGCTGACGAACGCGGCCTACCCGGCCGGCGCGACGCAGCCGTACTACACGGCCGAGCAGGTGGTCCGGAACGGCGACGTCCCGGTCTTCCCGCAGACGCCCTACGTGCTCGCCTACGGCTTCGACGACTGGCGCCTGCAGCCCACGACGCCGCTCACCTCGCTCGACGCGGCCGGCCGCGTGCCGGCCTTCGCGACCGGGAACCCGCGCCCCGCGTCCTCGCCCGAGGTCGGCGGCGACGTCCGCATCGCCGGCTTCAACGTCCTCAACTACTTCACGACGCTGGGGGAGCGCGGCGCGCAGACCGCCGAGGCGTTCCGCGCCCAGCGCGCCAAGATCGTGACGGCCATCACCGGGCTCGACGCCCAGGTGGTGACGCTCATGGAGATCGAGAACTCGAGCCGCTTCGGCGAGCCGGCCGACACCGCCACGGCCGACCTCGTGCGCGGCCTCAACGACGCCGCCGAATCCCCGGTGTGGGACTACGTGCGCACCCCCGCGGTGCTCGCGACCACGCCCACCGACGAGATCCAGAACGCGATCATCTACCGCACCGACGCCGTCACGCCCGTCGGGGCCGCCGCCACGCAGGTCGACGAGACGGTGTGGGGCAACGCCCGCGAGCCGATCGCGCAGTCCTTCCGCGGGGACGACCGCACGTTCACGGTGGTCGCGAACCACTTCAAGTCGAAGTCCGGCTCGGGCACGCAGCCCGCCGACGGCCAGGGCTTCTTCAACGCCGACCGCGTGGCGCAGGCGCAGGCCGTCGCGCGCTTCGCCGCCGAGCTGCAGGCGTCGAGCGGATCCGACCTCCTCTACCTCCTCGGCGACTTCAACGCCTACGCGCAGGAGGACCCCATCCAGGTGCTCCGCGACGCCGGCTTCGTCGACCTCGTCGCCGACCGCGCGCCGGGCGAGCGCACGTACTCGTTCGACGGCGAGGTCGGCTCCCTCGACCACGTCCTCGCGACCGGTGCGGGCGCCGCGAGCGTGACGGGCGTCGGCGTGTGGGAGATCAACGCGCCGGAGTGGGCCGAGCGCGAGTACTCCGGGTGGGCGACCGACGGATCCAGCGCGTTCCGCTCGAGCGACCACGACCCCGTGAAGGTGGGCCTCGACACCGTCCGCGACGCCTCGACCCTCGTCGGGTACGCCGACCGCCTGCTCGTCCGCAGCGGACAGCCGGTGAAGTACTCCGTGCGGCTCTCCGCGGGCGGCACCGCCCCGACGGGTCGCGTCCAGATCCTCGACCGGGGTCGCGCCATCGCCTCCGTCGACCTCACCGCAGCCGACGCGGGCCGCGCCACCGTGACGCTGCCGAGGCTGTCCCGCGGCATCCATCTGCTCACGGCGTCGTACGCCGGCGGCGACGGGGCCCGCGGGTCGAGCACGGTCTGGCCGTCCATCGTCCTCGTCTGGTAGCCGGCGCCACCCCCGCGCGGAATGCGCGGGGGTGCGGGCCGGTTGCACCCCGTGACCGCACGAGCGACACGAGAAGAGGACGCACCATGGCCACCACCGAGCTCACCGCCGAGAACTTCGAGAGCATCGTCGACCAGAACGGCATCGTCGTCGTCGACTTCTGGGCCGACTGGTGCGGCCCCTGCAAGCAGTTCGCCCCCGTCTTCGACCAGTCGAGCGAGAAGCACGCCGACATCGTCCACGGCAAGGTCGACACCGAGGCGCAGCAGTTCCTCGCGCAGCAGGCGAACATCTCCGCCATCCCCACGCTGATGATCTTCAAGGACCAGACGCTCATCTTCAGCCAGGCCGGCGCGCTGCCCGCCCCGGCCCTCGAGTCGCTGATCCAGGAGGTGCGCGCCGTCGACGTGGCCGCCCTCAAGGAGCAGGCGGCCGCCGAGGCCGCTGCGGCCACGCCCGGCGCGAGCGCGGACCCGACCGCGGTCTGATCCGCATCGCACCGCGACGACGGCCCCTCCCCATCCGGGGAGGGGCCGTCCGCGTCCCCGCCGCCCGCACCGCCCCCGTCGCCCCGCGCGGCCGGCGGATACGATTGCCCCGATGACCTCCACCCCTCCCGCTCCCGCCGGCGGCACCGCGCTGGCCCCCGCCCTCGAGCGCCTCGGCACGGTCTTCGGGTACGACGCCTTCCGCGGCGACCAGCAGGAGATCGTCGAGCACGTCATCGGCGGCGGCGACGCCCTCGTGCTCATGCCCACCGGCGGCGGCAAGTCGCTCTGCTACCAGATCCCGAGCCTCGTCCGCGAGGGCACCGGCGTCGTCATCTCGCCGCTCATCGCGCTCATGCAGGACCAGGTCGACGCCCTGCGGGCCGTCGGCGTCCGCGCCGCGTTCCTCAACTCCACGCAGGACCTCGAGGAGAGCCGCGAGGTCGAGCGGGCCCTCCTCGCGGGCGACCTCGACCTGCTCTACCTCGCGCCCGAGCGCCTCATCCTCGACCGCATGGGCCGCCTCCTCGACGAGGCCCGCATCGCCCTGTTCGCCATCGACGAGGCGCACTGCGTGTCCCAGTGGGGCCACGACTTCCGCAAGGACTACCTCGCGCTGTCCATGCTCGAGGAGCGCTGGCCCACCGTTCCGCGCATCGCCCTCACGGCCACGGCCAACGAGGCCACGCACGCCGACATCACCGCCCGCCTGGGTCTCCAGGACGCGCGCCACTTCGTCTCCTCGTTCGACCGGCCGAACATCCGGTACCGCATCGTGCCGAAGGCCGAGCCGCGCAAGCAGCTGATCGACCTCATCCGCACCGAGCACGCGGGCGACGCGGGCATCGTCTACTGCCTCAGCCGCAAGACCGTCGAGCAGACGGCGGAGGCGCTGAACAAGCAGGGGATCACGGCGCTCCCGTACCACGCGGGCCTCGACGCCGCCGTGCGCCAGCGCAACCAGGCGCGCTTCCTCCGCGAGGACGGCATCGTCATGTGCGCCACCATCGCGTTCGGCATGGGCATCGACAAGCCCGACGTGCGCTTCGTCGCCCACGTCGACCTGCCCAAGTCCATCGAGGGCTACTACCAGGAGACCGGCCGCGCCGGCCGCGACGGCCTGCCCTCCACCGCCTGGCTCGCGTACGGCCTGCAGGACGTGGTGCAGCAGCGCCGCATGATCGACCAGTCCGAGGGCGACGCGCAGCACCGCCGCCGGCTCTCGCAGCACCTCGACGCGATGCTCGCGCTCTGCGAGACCGTCGGCTGCCGGCGCGTGCAGCTCCTCCGCTACTTCGGCGAGGAGACGGGTCCGTGCGGCAACTGCGACACGTGCCTGGAGCCCGTCGCCACGTGGGACGCGACGGTGCCGTCGCAGAAGCTGCTGTCCACGATCGTGCGGCTGCAGCGCGAGCGCAACCAGCGGTTCGGCGCGGCGCACCTCATCGACATCCTGCTCGGCAACGAGACCGACCGGGTGCGGCAGCAGGGTCACGACCAGCTCGCCACCTTCGGCATCGGCACCGAGCTCACCGACGTGCAGTGGCGCGGCGTCGTCCGCCAGCTCCTCGCGCAGGGGCTCCTCGGCGTGAGCGACGACGGCTACGGCACCCTGGTCATCACCGCGGGCAGCGGCGACGTGCTCACGGGCGCCCGGCAGGTGCCCATGCGGCAGGAGCCCGAGCGCATCGTGCGCGGCCGCGGCACCCGCACCACCCGGGCTAAGGGCGGGCAGGTCGTCGACCTCCCCGAGGAGGCGCAGGGCCTGTTCGAGGCGCTGCGCGCGTGGCGCTCCGAGCAGGCGAAGGAGCAGGGCGTGCCCGCCTACGTCGTGTTCGCCGACGTCACCCTGCGCGAGGTCGCGACCGTCCGCCCGCAGGACCTCGGCCAGCTGGCCGGCATCACGGGCGTCGGCCAGAAGAAGCTCGACACCTACGGCGAGGGCCTGCTGGGCGTCGTCGCCGCGGAGGGCGCGGCCGCCCAGTAGCGGACCCCGCGTCGGCGGGTCGCCGCGTCGCGGGTCCCCCGACGCGTTCCCGGCGCGGACGAGGGCGTCCGCGGTCGGGCGGAGGGGAGAGGGACCCGGTCCCGAGCCTCGAGGGCTGCGGGACCGGGCCGCGCACACGGCCGACTTTTACCCGAAGACCGGCCCGGCGCTGGCGGGACAGCTCACCCGAAGAGCTGTCGCCGTTGCCCACGATCGTACTGGTCCGACCGCGGGCCCCATGCGAGCTGTGAGGAGCCGGGATCGCGCGGCCGGCGTGCCTCCATCAACGCGGTCCCTCCCGGCGACGCCTGTCAACAGCGTGTGACAGGACGCGGGAATCGGGGAGACGTCACTGCCCGCACCCGCGCGCGCATTCGCGATGTCTCGAAGAGGCCGGGCTCCACCGTGAGCATCGGCGTGCGGATCGAAGACGATATCGTGGTGACGCAGACGGGGTCCGACGTCATGTCGGACGCGCTGCCGATCGACGCCCGGGGCCTGGAGTCCTGGATGAGCATGCAGCGGTCCCCGTCCTGATCCCAGGAGGAGGACCCGCGTGAGCCTCTCCGCACTGCGTCCCGCACCCCCGCGCGAGAGCCTGCGCGAGCACGTGCACCAGGCCCTGTCCGCCGCCATCGTCTCCGGTGAGCTGGAGCCGGGCACGCTCATCACCGTCCCCACGCTCGCCGTGCGCTTCGACGTCTCGGCCACGCCCGTGCGCGAGGCGGTGCTCGACCTCGAGAAGCGCGGGTTCGTCGAGACCGTGCGCAACAAGGGCTTCCGGGTCACGGCGGTGAGCGACGAGGAGCTCGCCCACCTGGTGGAGGTGCGCCAGCTCCTCGAGGCGCCCGCCATGGAGCGGCTCGCCGGGAAGCTGCCCGAGGGCGCGCTGCCGGGTCTCGAGGCGCTCGCCGACCGCATCGAGCAGGGCGCGCGCGAGGGCGACCTCCGGGCGTACCTGCAGGCGGACCAGGAGCTCCACCTCTCCCTCACGCGGATGCTCGGCAACCCCGTGCTCACGGAGGCCATCGCGGACCTCCGCTCGCGCACTCGGCTGGTCGGCCTCGCGTCGATGAAGGAGAGCAGCCTGCTGGACGCCTCCGCCGCGGAGCACCACGAGCTGCTGCGGGCGCTGGTCCGCGGCGACGGCCCGGCCGCCCACGAGCTGATGGTGCGGCACATCCGGCACGCCACCGGCTGGTGGGCCGGGCGCGGCGAGGGCGAGGAGCCGGCTGCCGCGGCGGTCGACGGCGCGGTGCCGGACGCGGATCCCGCGGTCGCCGAGGTCTGACGACCCGACACGCACGCGGAGCTTCCGCTCCGGCACGATGTGTGACATATTACTGACTCGGCCGACCCCCACCCCGCCTCCCGAGGCGCACCGACCCGTGAGAGCAGGACAGCATGACGCGTCACGTGGTCGTCGTCGGCGGGGGCATCGTGGGGGCGGCGTGCGCCCGGTCGCTCGCCCGCGCCGGGATCCGCGTCACCGTCGTCGAGCGGGCCGCGGTCGCGTCCGGCACGAGCGCGCAGGGCGAGGGCAACATCCTCGTGTCCGACAAGGGACCCGGCGCCGAGCTGGAGCTCGCGCAGCTGGCCGCGCGCCGCTGGCCCGAGGTGGCCGCCGAGCTCGCGGACGAGCTGGGCGACGCGCTCCCGTCCATCGAGTACGAGCCCAAGGGCGGTCTCGTCGTCACGACCACGGACGAGGGCGCGGATCCGCTCCTCGCCTTCGCCGCCGCGCAGCGCACCGCGGGCGTCCGAGCGGTCCCCGTCGACGTCCGCCGCGCGCTCGAGCTGGAGCCGTGGCTGAACCCCGCGATCACCGCCGCCGTGCACTACCCCGAGGACGCGCAGGTGCAGCCCGCCATCGCGACGGAGGCGCTCGCCGCGTCCGCCCGCCGCGCGGGGGCCGTCGTCCGCACGGGCGTCGCGGTGACCGGCCCGATCCTCGGACCCGACGGCGCCCTCCGCGGCGTGCGGACGACCGCGGGCGACATCCCGGCCGACGACGTGCTCGTCGCCGCCGGCCCCTGGTCGGGCGAGGTGGCGCGCGCCCTCGGCGTCGAGCTGCCCGTGCTGCCGCGGCGCGGGGTCGTGCTCGTCACCACCCGCATGCCGCACCGGATCCTGCACAAGGTCTACGACGGCGACTACGTGGGCGCGGTCGGGTCCGGCGACGGGGCGCTGCAGACCTCGGGCGTCGTGGAGTCCACGCCGTCGGGGACCGTGCTCATCGGATCCAGTCGCGAGCGCGTGGGCTTCGACGCGTCGCTGCGCGTGGCCGTGCTCGAGGAGCTCGCCGCGAAGGCCGTGCGGCTCTTCCCCTTCCTCGCCGACGCGAGCGCCATGCGGTCCTACGGCGGCTTCCGCCCCTACCTGCCCGACCACCTGCCCGTCGTCGGGCCGGACCCCCGGCTGCCGGGCCTCTGGCACGCGAGCGGGCACGAGGGCGCCGGGATCGGGCTGTCCGTCGCGACCGCCGACCTGATCGCCGCGCTGATGACCGGATCCGCGCCCGCGCTCGACGTGCGGCCCTTCTCGGTCGCGCGCGCCTCGCTCGGCCTCGCGATGCCGGACGCCGCGGGCGCCCCGGCTCCTCCGCTCGCCGACGCCGTCACGGACGCCGACCGGGTGCGCGCATGACGCCTCGGCGCGTGGACCCCGCGCGCGACCCCGTGCGGCCCGGGCCCGCGGAGGCCGTGCGCTTCACGGTGGACGGGGATCCGGTCGAGGGCCTCCGCGGCCAGACCATCGCCGGCGCGCTGCTCGCCTCGGGCACGCTCGCGTGGCGGACGACCGCGAGCGCCGGACGGCCGCGCGGCGTGTTCTGCGGGATCGGCGTGTGCTTCGACTGCACCGTCACGGTCAACGGGCTGCCGGACGTGCGCGCCTGCCAGCGCCGCGCCGTGGAGGGCGACGTCGTCGAGACCGGGCCCGGCGCCACCGTTCCGGACGACGCGCGTGCGGGGGACGCCCCGTGAGCGCGGCGGACGACCGGCGGCACGTCGTCGTGATCGGCGCGGGGCCCGCGGGTCTCGCTGCCGCGGTCGCCGCGCGGGGCCGGGGCGCGCGCGTCACGCTGCTCGACGCGTCCGACGAGCTGGGCGGCCAGTACTGGCGGCACCTGCCGTCGTCGCGGCCGGCCGCGCGCGAGCGGATCCTGCACCACGGCTGGAACGTGTTCACCGCGCTCCGGGGGCGGCTCGCCGCCGACGACGGCTGCGAGGTCGTGACCGGCGCGCAGGTGTGGGCGATCGAGCGGCCCGCGGCCAGCGGGATCGACGCCCCGGCCGCCGTCGTGCACGCGCTCGTGGGCCCGGTCGACGGATCCCGTCGCGCGCCCCGGACCCTCCGTCCCGACGCGCTCGTGCTCGCGACCGGCGCGCACGACCGCACGCTCCCGTTCCCCGGCTGGGACCTGCCGGGCGTCTTCACCGCGGGCGCCGCGCAGGCCCTCGCGAAGGGCGAGCGCGTGGCCATCGGCGACCGCGTCGTCGTCGCGGGCGCCGGGCCCTTCCTCCTCCCCGTCGCCGTCTCCCTCGTGCAGGCGGGGGCGCGCGTCGTCGGGATCCACGAGGCCGCGCGCGTGCCCGGCCTCGCGCGCGGCTGGCTGCGGGATCCGCTCGGCCTCGCCCGCGCGCCGCACAAGGCGGCCGAGCTCGCCGGCTACGTGTCCGTGCTGGCGCGCGAGCGGATCGGGTACGCCACCGGCAGCGCGGTCGTGGCGGCCCACGGCGTCGACCGCGTCGAGGCCGTCACGGTGCAGCGCCTCGACGCGTCGTGGGCGCCGATCCCGGGCACCGAGCGGCGGATCGCGGTCGATGCCGTGTGCGTCGGCCACGGCTTCACGCCCCGGCTCGAGCTGCCGATCGCGGCGGGCTGCCGCATCGGCGCCGACCGGTTCGTCGAGGTCGACGCGGCGCAGGGCGCGGGGCCCCGCGGGGTCTTCGCCGCGGGCGAGATCACGGGCATCGGGGGAGTGGACCAGGCGCTCGCGGAGGGCGAGGTGGCCGGGCACTGCGCCGCGGGCGGATCCCCGACCGACGCGGCCTGCGCCCCCGCGGTCCGCCGCCGCGCGGTCGCGCACGACGTGGCCCGCCGCATCGAGGCGGCGCACGGGATCCGCCCCGGCTGGACCGGCTGGCTCCGGGACGACACGCTCGCCTGCCGCTGCGAGGAGGTGCCCGTCGGCCGGATCCGCGCCACCGCCCGCGCCGCCGCCTCCACCGACCTCCGCTCCATGAAGCTCGCCACGCGCGCCGGCCTCGGCATCTGCCAGGGGCGCGTGTGCGGGCGCACCGTCGAGGAGCTGCTCGCGGGGGAGGCGCCGGCGTGCGGATCCGCGACCGCCGGATCCGCGTCCACCGGACTCGCCGCGGCGTCGCCCCCCGCCCCCGCCCCCGGCTCCGACCGCCGCCCCGTCGCCTCGCCCGTGCGCCTGGGCGAGCTCGCCGCCGCGTACGACCGCCGCGACGCCGGACCCCCGTCCCTCGCCGCGGCCGCCCCCGGCGCCGACGAACCGAGCGCTGACGAGCCGCCCCGCGCCCCCGCGCCCCCGACCACCCCCGCACCGCCCCGCACCACCGACCGGAAGGACATGCCATGACCGCACCCGCCCTGGACCTCGGAGGCGTCGTCGTCGCCACCACGCTGCCGTTCCGCGAGGACGCGTCCGCGCCCGCGGGCCTGGCCGTCGACTACGACGCCTACGCCGCGCACTGCGACTGGCTCATCGGGAACGGCTGCCGCGGCGTCGGCCCCAACGGCTCGCTCGGCGAGTACTCCTCGCTCACCGACGACGAGCGCCGGAAGGTCGTGCAGGTCGCGGTCGAGGCGGTCGGCGGGCGCGGGATCGTCGTGGCCGGCGTGCACGGCGTCGGCTGGCACCAGGCGCGGAAGTGGGCGGAGATCGCGGCCGAGGACGGCGCCGACGGCGTGCTCCTCCTGCCGCCCACGCTCTACCGGGCGAGCGACGACGAGGTCGTCGAGCACTACGCGCGCGTCGACGAGGTGGGCCTGCCGATCATGGCCTACAACAACCCCATCGACACCAAGGTCGACCTGACGCCGCAGCTCCTGCAGCGCCTCGACGCGCTCGAGAACGTCGTGGCCGTCAAGGAGTTCTCGGGCGACGTCCGCCGCGTGACGGAGATCCAGGACCTCACCGGCCTCGACGTCATCGCGGGCGCCGACGACCTGCTGCTCGAGTCGCTCGTGATGGGCGCGGTCGGCTGGTTCGCCGGCTACCCGAACGCCTTCCCGCGCGAGGCCGTCGAGCTGTACGGGCTCGCGACGTCCGGCCGCATCGAGGAGGCGAAGGACCTGTACCGCCACCTCGTCCCCGTCTTCCGCTGGGACTCGCGCACCGAGTTCGTGCAGGCCATCAAGCTCTCGATCGACGTGGCCGGCGAGAGCACGGGCGGCCCGACGCGTCCGCCGCGCGCCCCGCTGCCCGCCGCGGTCGCCGAGCAGGTCACGCGCGACACCCGCCGCGCGCTCGACCACCTCGCCGGGCGATGATCGACGCATGAGGTCCTCCCGCGTCTTCCACGCCGTCGACTCGCACACCGAGGGCATGCCGACCCGCGTCGTCACGAGCGGCTTCGGCGTGATCCCCGGCGCCACCATGAACGAGCGGCGCCTGCACCTCATCGAGCACCTCGACCACCTGCGGCTCCTCCTCATGACGGAGCCGCGCGGGCACGCCGCGATGAGCGGCGCGATCCTGCAGCCGCCCACGCGCGACGACTGCGACTGGGGCGTCCTCTACATCGAGGTGTCCGGCTGCCTGCCCATGTGCGGCCACGGGACCATCGGCGTCGCGACCGTGCTGGTGGAGACCGGGCTCGTGGAGGTGCAGGAGCCGGTCACGACCATCCGGCTCGACACCCCCGCCGGGCTCGTGATCGCGCGGGTCGACGTGGAGGACGGCCGCGCCGCGTCGGTCACGATCGAGAACGTGCCCTCCTACGTGGAGCGGCTCGACGCGCAGATCGAGGTGCCGGGCTACGGCACGGTGCCGTACAGCCTCGCCTTCGGCGGCAACTTCTACGCGGTCGTCGAGCTCGACGACGTGGGGCTGCCGTTCGACCGGGAGCGGCAGCAGGAGATCCTCGCGGCCGGGCTCGCGATCATGGCGGCCGTGAACGACCAGGCGCCGCCGTCGCACCCGGAGATCGCGGGCGTCGACCACTGCCACCACGTGGAGTTCTTGGGCGCCGGATCCGACGCCCGGCTGTCCCGGCACGCCATGGCGATCCACCCCGGCTGGTTCGACCGATCGCCGTGCGGCACGGGCACCTCCGCCCGCATGGCCGAGCTGTGGGCACGCGGCGAGCTCAGGGTGGGGGACGAGTTCGTCAACGAGTCCTTCATCGGCAGCCGGTTCTCGGGGAGGATCGTCCGGGAGACGACCGTCGCCGGCCGGCCCGCCATCGTGCCCGCCATCACGGGCCGCGCCTGGATCACGGGCATGGGCCAGTACCTGCTCGACCCCACCGACCCGTTCCCGAGCGGCTTCCGGTTCTAGGCCGGCGCGCATCCTGAGGAGAGACATGACCCCGCACGAGACCGACCCGACCGATGAGACCGTCGCCCGCACCGTGGAGGAGATCGCCGCGCGCGCCGCGGAGGCCGCCGCCCCGCTCGCGGCCCTCGCTCCGGAGGCGCGCGCCCGCGGGCTCGAGGCCGTCGCCGACGCGCTCGAGGCGATCCGGCCGGAGCTGCTGCCCGTCGCCGAGCGGGAGACGGCGCTCGCGCCCGGCCGCCTCGCCGGCGAGCTGACCCGCACCACCGTGCAGCTGCGGATCATCGCGGCCGCCGTGCGCGACGGCCGCTACCTCGACGCGCGCATCGACCACGCCGACCCCGACGCGGCGCCCGCCCCGCGCCCGGACCTCCGCCGGTACCTCGTGCCGGTCGGGCCCGTGCTCAACTTCGCGGCGTCCAACTTCCCGTTCGCGTTCTCCGTCGCGGGCGGCGACACGGCCTCGGCCCTCGCGGTCGGCTGCCCCGTGGTCGTCAAGGCGCACCCGGGGCACCCGGAGCTGTCGCGCCGGGTGGCGGCCGCCGCGTCCGCCGCGCTCGTCGCGGCCGGTCTCCCCGCGGGCGCGCTGCAGCTCGTCGAGGGCGAGGAGGCCGGGCTCGCGATGCTGCGCGACCCCCGGATCCGCGCCGCCACCTTCACCGGGTCCCTCCGCGCCGGACGCTTCCTCGCCGACGTCGCCGCCGCGCGTCCCGACCCCATCCCCTTCTTCGGCGAGCTCGGCAGCGTGAACCCGGTCGTGATCACCGAGCGCGCGGCCGCCGAGCGCGGCGACGACATCGCGCGCGCCCTCGTCGCCAGCGCCGCCGGATCGGCCGGGCAGCTCTGCACGGCCCCCGGCATCGTGCTCGTCCCGGCGGGGCACGGGCTCGACGCCGTGCTCGCGGAGGAGGCCGGGCACATCGCGCCGCACGGGATGCTCAACGCGCGCATCGCGGAGGGCTACGCGGGCGGCCGGGCCGCCGCGATCGCGGTCGACGGCGTGCGCCTCGTCGCGGAGGGCCGCGCGCCCGCGGGCGACGACGGATCCGTGACCCCCACCATCGCCGCCGTCCCCCTCGACGCCTTCGAGGCCGCGGGCGAGGCGCTGCGGCACGAGGTGTTCGGCCCGTTCGCGCTGCTCGTCGAGTACCCGGCGGGCACGGACCTCGCGGCGCTCGCGTCCCGCACCTTCGCGGGCGAGCTCACCGCGAGCGTCCACCTGGGAGCCGAGGAGGGCGACGCGGGCGAGCCCGCGACGGCCGAGCTGATCCGCGTGCTCGCCGCCCGCGCCGGCCGCGTGCTCGTGGACGCCTGGCCCACGGGCGTCTCCGTCACGGACGCGCAGCAGCACGGCGGACCCTGGCCCGCCACCACGCTCGACCGCGGCACGAGCGTGGGCACGGCATCGCTCGACCGGCTGCTCCGCGGCGTCGCGTTCCAGGGCGTGCCCGACGCGCTCCTCCCCGAGCCGCTCCGCACCGCCAACCCGTGGGGCGTCCCGCAGCGGGTGAGCGCGCGCGGCGCCCGCGCGTAGCAGCCCGGCCGCCGGCCGCGCCTCCGCACCCCGTTCCGGCCGCCCGCGCTGAGGGTTCCCACAACCCCCGGCGGCCCTCCGCGGGAGCGCGTTGAAGGCCCGCGACGTGTTATTCGGCGGGTGGAGGATCCGTGCATAGCGTGGCCGGTGCCGGCAGGGACGCCGGCGCAGGCGACGGCACGGAGGATCCATGGTCGACACGGCGGCACGAGGACGCACCACCCGCGGCACGAGGGGACGAGGCCCCGCCGCGGTCCCGGAGGCCGCCGGCACCCGCGACGAGGGCGCGCTCCGCGAGGCGGACGTGCCCGTCGCGAGCGACGTGGACGCGGAGGTCGCCCGCGACCTCGACCGCACCGACGGACGCGCGGACGCGGGGGCGGGCCCGCGCGTCGACGTCGCGGCGCTCGGCCGGATCCTCCTCGGCCGCTGGGCGGACGTCCGCGTCTCGGCGCGCGAGCTGACGAGCCGCCCCGAGCTGCACCGCGTCGAGGGCCTCGACATGCACCAGCACCGGGCGCGCGTCACCGAGCAGCTCCGCGTCCTCGTCGAGCACGGCGGCGTGCACCGCGCGTTCCCCGCGAGCGTCGGCGGGCTCGACGACCACGGCGGCAACATCGCGGGATTCGAGGAGCTCGTGGCGGCGGATCCGTCGCTCCAGATCAAGGCCGGCGTCCAGTGGGGCCTGTTCGGCTCCGCGGTGATGCACCTCGGCACCGAGCGCCACCACCGGGACCTCCTGCCCGGGATCATGACGCTCGAGACGCCCGGCGCCTTCGCCATGACGGAGACGGGGCACGGCTCCGACGTCGCGAGCATCGGCACCACCGCGACCTACGACCCGGAGACGGGCGACTTCGTCCTGCACACCCCGTTCCGCGCCGCGTGGAAGGACTACCTCGGCAACGCCGCGGTCGACGGGCGGGCCGCGACCGTGTTCGCGCAGCTCATCACGCAGGGCGTCAACCACGGCGTGCACTGCTTCTTCGTGCCGCTGCGCGACGAGCACGGCGCGTTCCTGCCCGGCATCGGCGGCGAGGACGACGGCCTGAAGGGCGGCCTCAACGGCATCGACAACGGCCGGCTGCACTTCGACCACGTGCGCGTGCCGCGCGCGAACCTCCTCAACCGCTACGGCGACGTGGCCGAGGACGGCACCTACAGCTCCGACATCGCGAGCCCCGGCCGCCGCTTCTTCACCATGCTCGGCACGCTCGTGCAGGGCCGCGTCTCGCTCGACGGCGCCGCGACGTCCGCCGCGAAGATCGCCCTGCAGATCGCCGTGACCTACGGCAACCAGCGCCGCCAGTTCGTCGCCGGCGGGACGGACGAGGAGGTGCTGCTCGACTACCAGCGCCACCAGCGCCGCCTGATCCCGCGCATCGCGACCACCTACGCGGCCTCCTTCGCGCACGAGCAGCTCCTCGGGCAGTTCGACGCGGTGTTCTCCGGCGCGGCCGACACCGACGCGGCCCGCCAGGACCTGGAGACCCTCGCCGCCGCGCTCAAGCCGCTCAGCACGTGGCACGCGCTCGACACCATCCAGGAGGCGCGCGAGGCGTGCGGCGGCCAGGGCTTCCTCGCGGAGAACCGGCTCGTGGGGCTCCGCGCCGACCTCGACGTGTACGCGACCTTCGAGGGCGACAACACCGTGCTCCTGCAGCTGGTCGCCAAGCGGCTCCTCACCGACGTCAACCGCCGGTTCGCGAAGGCCGGCTTCGGCGTCCTCGCGCGCTACGCCGTCGAGCAGGCCGCCGACCGCACGCTGCGCTCCACGGGCCTTCGGACGCTCGGGCAGGCGCTCGCCGACCGCGGATCCACCGCCCGCTCCGTGGGCCAGCTCCGCGAGCCCGACACGCAGCGCGCCCTGCTCACCGGGCGCGTGGAGACGATGGTCGCCGAGATCGCGACCGCCCTGCGCGGCGCCCGCACGATGCCGCCCGCCGAGGCGGCGGCCCTGTTCAACCGGCACCAGGACGCGCTCATCGAGGCGGCCCGCGCGCACGCGCAGCTGCTGCAGTGGGAGGCGTTCACGGAGGCGCTCGACCCGGCCTCGGCGTCGGGACGCGCGATGGACGACGGCACGCGCCGCATCCTCACCTGGACCCGCGACCTCTTCGGCCTGCGCCTCATCGAGGAGGACCTCGCCTGGTACCTGATCCACGGCCGCATCAGCGCACCGCGCGCCCGCGCCGTGACGGCCTACATCGACCGGCTCGTCGCGCGCCTCCGGCCGCACGCGCAGGACCTCGTCGACTCCTTCGGCTACACGCCCGCCCACGTGCGGGCGGCCGTCGCGTCGGGGGAGGAGCGGGAGCGCCAGGACGAGGCGCGCGCGTACCGGGACGCCCGGATCGCCGACGGGACGGCGCCGCGGATGGAGAAGGCGGAGAGGAAGGCGCGGTAGGGCGGCAGGGCGCGACGCGGATCCGGGACGTCGCGCTCAGGCGTGCAGCGCCGCGTCCGCCGGGCCGGTGCGCCACGACGCGAACCGGGCGGTGTACCCCGCGCGGGTGGGCGCGCAGCAGAAGGGGCCGGCGGTGACGGACGCGTCGGGATCCAGCGGGGCCACGCGGACCAGGCGCCACGGCTCGGCGTCGACCCGGGCCCGCACCGTGAGGGCGTCGCCGGAGCGGCTGGCCCGGATCGTCACGGTGCGCCCCGACCAGCCCGGCACGGGTGCGAGCGACCAGTCGGAGACCCCGCGCGTGACGACCGCGCCGAGGCCGTCCTCGCCGTCGCTGCGCTCGACGCCCGCCTTGATCCACGTCCGGGCGTCGACCCGGACGAACACGCCCGCCTGGTCGAACTGCTCCGCGAGCTCGAGCGCGAACGCGACCTCCACGGCCGCGCCCGGCGGCAGCGGCGCGAGCAGCGCGTGCTCGGTGTCGTGCACGAAGCCGTAGGAGGTGACGCGCCAGGCGTCGCTGCCCTCGCGGGCGGTCACGTCCATGCCGCCGTCGTGGATCCGCACCTCCTCGGGCTCGGTCGTCCAGGTGCCGTCGGTCCAGGGGATGTCGCGGAAGGCGGGGTCGGGTGCGGGGGAGTCGCTCACGGGTCGAACGTACGGGCACCGCGGGGCGCGGCGCGAGGTCCCCGTACGCTCGATCCATGCGCACCCTGTTCCCCGAGATCGACCCGCACGACACCGGCATGCTCGACGTGGGGGACGGCCAGCTCCTCTGGTGGGAGGTGTCGGGGAACCCCGACGGCATCCCGGTCGTCTTCCTGCACGGCGGCCCCGGCGGCGGCACGAGCCCGACCCACCGTCGCCTGTTCGACCCCGCGCGGTACCGCATCGTGCTCGTCGACCAGCGCGGCTGTGGGCGGAGCACGCCGCACGTGTCGTCGCCCGAGGCGGACCTGTCGGTCAACACGACCTGGCACCTCGTCGCCGACCTCGAGCGCCTGCGGGAGCACCTCGGCGTCGAGCGGTGGCTGGTCTTCGGCGGATCCTGGGGCTCGACCCTCGCGCTCGCCTACGCCGAGACGCACCCGAGCCGCGTGACCGGCCTCATCCTCCGCGGCATCTTCACGCTGCGGGCGTCCGAGCTCGACTGGTTCTACGAGGGCCCGGCCGGCATGGTCTACCCCGACGGCTGGGAGGCGTTCACCGCGCCCGTCCCCGGGGTCGCGCGGGGCGGGATCATCGCGGCGTACGCGGCGCTGCTGGCGGATCCGGACCCCGCGGTGCACGGGCCGGCCGCGGTCGCGTGGTCCACCTGGGAGGCGTCGGGGATCACGCTGCTGCCGCGACCCGAGCTGGTGGCGCGGTTCGCCGAGCCGACCTACGCGCTCGCGTTCGCGCGCATCGAGAACCACTTCTTCGTGCACGGCGGGTGGATGGAGGACGGCCAGCTCATCCGCGACGCGCACCTGCTCCGCGGGATCCCGGCGGAGATCGTGCAGGGCCGCTACGACATGTGCACGCCGCCCGCGACCGCGTGGGACCTGCACCGGGCGCTGCCCGAGGCGCGCTTCACGATGGTGCCGGACGCCGGGCACGCGTTCGACGAGCCCGGCATCCTCGACGCGCTGCTCGAGGCGACGGAGCGCGCGGCGGACCGGCTGGCGCCGATCGACTGACGGGAACGGCGGAACGGCCGGCCCTCGGGTCGACCGGCCGCCGCCCTAGCGGCTGACCAGCGTCTGCGTCGCGTGGCCCGCCGGCTGCGGCAGCGTGGCGAGCGGGCTCGCCGCGGTCGCGCCGACGCCGCTGAGGACGTCGAGCGCGCGACGGAGCCGCGTGCTCGAGGTGTGCATCGTGTACGGGAAGTACACGACCTCCACGCCCACCGCCGCGAACTCGGCCTCGAGGCGCTCGCCCTTCGGGGTGCCGCGCCAGTCGTCGCCCTTGAAGAAGACGTCGAAGCGCACGTCGCGCCAGGTGTCGAGCTTGTCCGGCAGCGTCTCCGCGCGGGCCTCGTCGACGTAGCTGATGTGGCTCACGATCTCGAGGCGCTCGGCGAGCGGCACCACGGGCGTGATGCCCTTGTTGCGCTCGAGCATCTCGTCGGAGACGACCCCCGCGATGAGGAAGTCGCACTGGCTCTTGGCGTGCTTGAGGATGTTGAGGTGGCCGACGTGGAACAGGTCGAATGCTCCAGCGGCGTAGCCGATTCGGGTCATGGCTCGTCGTGTCTCGTGTAGTCCGCGGCCGGGCGCGGGTACGCCGGGATGCGGGATCGGGTGCAGCCCGGTGCGGGTACGCCGGGCGGAGGTCCTCCTGCTCACGCGACGCGGGTACGTCGGCCGCCCTGGGTGGGGGCGACGGGGAGCGGTGGACCTCAGTGGATCCTACGGCGCGTCGCCGCCCGGGCGGAAGGCGTGCACTCGAACGGGGGGTGGCGACGAGCTCGGGCCACGAACTCATGACGTGTCCTCCGTTCGGGGGACACCATGGCCCGATTTTGGGTTATCTTCATCAAACCCACCCCGTACGGGGGGCACCGAGCCCCGCATGCCGACGGGCCCACCCGAGCAAGGACCCGCCCGAATGATGCCCTCATCCCCGCATGCCCGCCCTCGACATCTGATCGCGCTCGCCGTCGCGATCGGCCTCGCCGTCCCCGCCGCACTGGTCGTCCCGGAAGCCGCGCGCGCGGCCACCGGACAGGACATGGTCGCGGGGGCTCCGGTGTACACCGACTCCTTCACCCGCAGCACGAGCGGCGGATGGGGCGCGGCGTCCGGCTCGGCCCCGTACTCGCACGACGTGCCCGACGCGTTCCGCGTCAACGGCGCGCGCGGGGTCATCGACCTCAAGGGCCCCGGCGTCGCCGCGGCTGCCACCCTGCCCGCGACGGCGCCCGCGGACAGCGAGAGCACCATCCGCGTGACGGTGCCGCGCATCCCCGCCAAGGGCAACGGCGTCTCCGCAGGTCTCCAGCAGCGCGCGTCGGGGTCGTCCTACTACCAGTCGACCGTCCGGATCGACAGCGGCGGCACCGCGTACCTGTCGGTCATCCGCGTCAACGGGTCCACCGCCGCGCAGACCACCCTCGTCCCCGGCGCGGTCGTCGCCCGGGGCGTGCAGCCGGGCCAGGCGATCACCCTGCAGTCCCGCGTCTCCGGCAGCGCCACGGTGTCCGTGGACGCCCGGGCCTGGCTCGACGCCCAGGCCGTCCCCGCCTGGCAGGCGGTGGCCGCCGACTCGAGCGGGGCCCGCCTCGCGTCGGGATCCGGCGTGCGCGTCTGGTCGTACCTGTCGGCCTCCTCCGGTGCCCAGGCCGTCTCCTTCGACGACCTCGCCGTCCGCCCGCTGACGGCGTCGCCCGCACCGGCACCGGCACCCGCACCCGCACCGGCTCCCGCTCCCGCTCCGGCACCCGCTCCGGCGCCGGCACCCGCTCCGGCGCCAGCACCGGGCACCGGCGACGCGGAGCAGGCGATCCCCCTCTCCGACGCCCGTCCGGGATCGGGTTCCGCGCCCGTCGGCTCCACCCGCTACGCCGTGCCCGCCACCGCGCTGTTCGTCGCGACGACCGGCTCGGACTCGGCGTCCGGATCGTCGTCCGCGCCCCTCCGCACCATCCAGCGGGCCGTCGACGTCGCGGCCTCCGGGCGCACGATCGTCGTCCGCGGCGGCACGTACCACGAGTCGGTGGTGATGCCCAAGGGCGAGGCGCTGACCCTGCAGTCCTACCCGGGCGAGAAGGTCTGGCTCGACGGCAGCAGGAAGCTCAGCGAGTGGGTGGCGTCCGGATCCGGCTGGTACGCGCCCCGATGGGACCTGTCGTTCGACACCAGCCCCACCTACACGCGGGGCGCGCCCGACGGCACATCGGCCAGCTGGTCGTTCGTCAACCCCGCGTACCCGCTCGCGGCGCACCCCGACCAGGTCTGGTTCGGGGGCACCGCACAGCGGCAGGTCGCGTCGCGCGCCCAGGTCGTCCCGGGCACGTTCTTCGTCGACCGTGCGGCCGACCGCCTCTACGTCGGCTCCGATCCTCGCTCCGCCGGCGTGCGCTCGAGCGACCTCATCAGCGCCCTCCAGGTGCGCGGGGACGGCAGCACCGTGCGCGGCATCGGGATCCGCCGGTACGCCCCCTCCGTCCCGGACCAGGGTGCGGTCCAGATCCACGGCACGCGCGTCGCGTTCGAGAACGTCGCCATCACGGACATCGCCACCATCGGGCTCTCGGTCATGGCGACCGACGCCCGGCTCACCGCGGTGACGTCGGCACGGAACGGCATGATCGGGATGCGCGCGGTCTACGCGGACCGCCTGGTCGCGACGCGACTGCTCGTGGCGGACAACAACCTCGAGCGCTTCAACCGCGCCCCGGTGTCCGGCGGCTTCAAGATCGGACGCTCGCGCGACATCCAGGTGCTCGACAGCGACTTCCAGCGCAACGCCGGCAACGGCCTGTGGTTCGACGAGTCCGTCTACGACATCACGCTCACGGGCAACGACGTCCTCGACAACACGGGCGCCGGCATCGTGCTCGAGCTGTCCTCCACCGTGACGGTGGCGGACAACGTCATCGCCCGCAGCGGCGAGGAGGGGCTCTGGATCGAGAACTCCGGGCACATCGGCGTGTGGAACAACACCTTCTCCGCCAACAACCGGGACATCGACATCTCGCAGGGCGACCGGGTCGCGACGAACCTGTCCACCCCCGGCCACGACCCCCGCCAGAAGCTGCCGGACCCCACGGTGACCTGGGTCGTGACCGACATCACGATCTCGAACAACGTGCTCCAGGGCAGCACGGGCAACGCCCTGCTCGCGGTCGAGGACCACACGCACAAGCGGTCCGCGGCGCAGATGGGCATCCGCACGGCGGGCAACGTGTACCAGCGCGACCAGGCCGGCAGCCCCGGCTGGGCCGTCATCTGGTCGCGAGGAGACGGCAACCCGGCCGTCTACGGCACCATGGCCGCGTTCCGCGACGCGACCGGCAACGACCGGACGAGCATCGAGGTCATCGGCCGGAGGGTCCTCGGTCCCGACCTGCGCATCACGAGCGAGATCGCCTCGTCGCAGTCCTCCGTGGCGGTCGGCGTCCCGGCGCTCATCGGCTCGCTGACGGGTCTCCTGACCGGATCCCGGACGCTCGGCGCGACCGCCGGCTGATCCCGCGCGATCCGTCGACAGGACGGGCCGGTCCCCTCGGGGGACCGGCCCGTCCTCGCGTGCGGGCGTGCCCCCCCCCCCCCGAAGGGGGAGGGGCGACGGGGCACAGGGAACATCTAGCATTGCCACCGTCACCACCCGGTGTTCACCCGTCGTACCCGCGACGTCCACTCCCGGACCGGCCCACCCAGCCGCGTCCACACGGAGCCGTGAACCGGACGAGGTCTACCCGGACCCCGTCGCACCCCGCACCACCCACCTGTAACCCGAAACGCAGGAACTTACCCGATGAACCCGTCATCGGCGCTGGACCGAACCCGTCGTCCGCGCCTCCCCGCACCCACCCGATCCCACGACACCCCGCGACCGCTCGACGCGCTGCCCGGCACGCGATGAGCACCACGAGGAACCGCCCCGCGACCCGGGGCGAGCGCACCCGCGTGCGCCCGGAGCGCCGCTCCGCGCACCGCCCGATCATCGGATCCGGCGTCGCGCCCGCCGTCCCCGCCGTCCCGTCGGGCCGCCGCTGGGCCCGCGACTACCGCACCCGGCTCATCGCGACCGACTGGGCGATCATCATCGCCACCGTCCTCGCCGCCCAGCTCACGCGCTTCGGCACGGGGGACGCGGCGGTCGAGGCCGGGTCCGTGCAGGTCGACTACGGCGTCGTCTCGGTGATCGTCGTGGGCGCCTGGATCGCCGTGCTCGGCGCCTTCCGCACCCGGGACGTCCGCATCGTCGGCGTCGGGGCCGCCGAGTACAAGCGCGTCGTCAACGCGTCGGCCATCACCTTCGGGGCGCTCGCGATCGGGTTCCTCCTCCTCAAGGTCGACATCGCCCGCGGCTACGTCGTCCTCGCCTTCCCGCTCGGCGTCGTGGCGCTGCTCGCGGCCCGGTGGAGCTGGCGCCGGTGGCTCATCCGCCGCCGCGTGCAGGGCGCCCACCTCTCCCGCGTCGTCGTCGTGGGCAGCCGCGCCGACGTCGAGGACGTCGCCGCGCAGATCCTGCTGCGTCCCGCCTCCGGCTACACGGTGGTGGGCGTCGCGATCGACGAGCACCTCGCCGGCCTCGAGGTCGGCGGGCGCACGATCCCCGTCGTCTCCGACCTCGGATCCGTCGCCGCGGCCGCCGCCCGCACCGCCGCCGACGCCGTCATCGTCGCCAGCCAGCCGCGCGCCGGCAGCAACGCCGTCCGCACGCTCGGCTGGGAGCTCGAGGGGTCGTCGATCGAGCTGGTGCTCGCGTCGCGGCTCACCGACGTGGCCGGCCCGCGCATCCACTTCCGCCCCGTCGAGGGCCTCCCGCTCATCCACGTCGAGATCCCGCAGTTCGAGGGCGGCAAGCACGTGATGAAGCGGGCCCTCGACATCGCGGTCGCCGGCCTCGCGCTGGTGGTCCTCTCGCCCGTGATGCTCGTCCTCGCGGTCGTCGTCCGCCTCGACAGCCCCGGCGGCGCCATCTTCCGCCAGGAGCGCGTCGGCAAGAGCGGCCAGGAGTTCGACATGCTCAAGTTCCGCTCGATGCGGGTCACCGCCGAGGCGGAGCTCGAGGCGCTCACGGCGGCGAACGAGGGATCCGGTCCGCTGTTCAAGATGCGGAACGACCCGCGCGTCACCCGCGTGGGCGCCGTGCTCCGGCGCTACTCGCTCGACGAGCTGCCGCAGCTGTGGAACATCCTCGTGGGCGACATGAGCCTCGTGGGGCCCCGCCCGCCGCTGCGCCGCGAGGTGCAGGGCTACGAGAGCCACGTGCACCGCCGTCTGTTCATCAAGCCGGGCCTCACCGGCATGTGGCAGGTGAACGGCCGGAGCGACCTGAGCTGGGACGAGAGCGTCCGGCTCGACCTGTACTACGTCGAGAACTGGTCCCTGACCGGCGACGTCATGATCATGTGGCGCACCTTCCGTGTGCTCACCCGACCCGTGGGGGCCTACTAACCATGTCTGCTATCGAACCGCGTCGACTCCGCATCGCCATGGTCGGGACCCGTGGGGTCCCCGCCGCGTACGGCGGATTCGAGACCGCCATCGAGGAGATCGGGCAGCGCCTCGCCGCCCGCGGCCACGACGTCACCGTCTACTGCCGCTCCGCGAACCGCTCGCGTCCCCGCACCCACCTCGGCATGACGCTCGTGCACCTGCCCGCGCTCAAGTCCAAGTCGATCGAGACGCTCAGCCACACCGCGCTGTCCGCGATCCACCTGGCCTTCGGCAAGCGCCAGGACGCGGCCTTCGTGTTCAACGCCGCCAACGCGCCGTTCGTCAACCTCATCCGCTCGCGCGGCGCGGCCACGGCCGTGCACGTGGACGGCCTCGAGTGGAAGCGCGGCAAGTGGGGCCGCATGGGCAAGAAGTACTACCGGATCGCCGAGCAGATGGCCGTCAAGGACGCGGACGCGCTGATCTCGGACGCCCAGGGCATCGCCGACTACTACGACCACGAGTTCGGCATCCCCACCGAGCTGCTCACGTACGGCGCCAACATCCTGCGCGACCCCGCGTCGGACCGCCTCGCCGAGCTCGGCCTCGAGCCCGGCCGGTACCACCTCGTCGTCGCGCGCTTCGAGCCGGAGAACCACGTCGACGTCATCGTCGACGGGTACACCGCCTCGGACGCCACCCTCCCGCTCGTCGTCGTCGGATCCGCGCCGTATAGCGCCGTCTACACCGACCGCATCGAGCAGGTCGCCTCGGCCGACCCGCGCATCCAGCGCCTCGGCGGGGTGTGGGACCAGGAGCAGCTCGACCAGCTCTACGCCCACGCGCTGACCTACATCCACGGCCACTCGGTCGGCGGCACCAACCCGTCGCTGCTGCGCGCCATGGGCGCCGCGACCGCGACGCTCGCGAACGACAACGTCTTCAACCGCGACGTGCTCGGCGACGACGGCCGCTTCTGGTCGGACGCCGCCGGCGTCGCCGCGCTCGTCGAGGGTGCTGAGGCGAACACGGAGGAGGCCGCCGCGATCGGCGCCCGCCTGCAGGAGCGCGCCGAGGAGACCTACGACTGGGACGCCATCGCCGACGGCTACGAGGAGCTCGCCGCCCGCATGACGCGCGGCTACTCGACGCGCGGCATGAGCCGCGGCGTCCGCTCGGCCACCCGCTGGGAGCCGGAGCTGCGCGCGAGCGACGCGACCCGCACCTCCTTCCTCCTCGAGGAGAGCCGATGACCGCCACGGCCTCCGACCCGCGCGCGGAGTCGTACCTCGACGTCGTCCGCCGCCTGGCCTCCGCGCAGAAGAAGGCGGCCCGGGGCGCGCCCGCCTACTCGATCCGCGTCAACCGGCCCGCCGGGCGGCTCCTCGCCGCCTGGGCGTTCCGCGCGGGCCTCACCCCGAACCAGGTGACCGCCATCAGCGCCGCCTTCACCTTCACCGGCATCGCGATCCTGGCGCTCGTCGAGCCCGCCGCCTGGGTCGGCATCGCGGTCTGGCTGCTGCTCGCCGTGGGCTACGCGTTCGACTCGGCCGACGGCCAGGTCGCGCGCCTCCGCGGCGGCGGCTCGCTCTCCGGCGAGTGGCTCGACCACGTCGTCGACTGCATCAAGATCTCGTCGCTGCACCTCGCGGTGCTCGTGTCCATGTTCCGCTGGCCCGCCACGGACTCCGACGCCTGGCTCCTCGTGCCGATCGCCTACGCGATCGTCGCCGCCGCGAGCTTCTTCGCGATGATCCTCAACGACCAGCTGAAGCGGGTGCACGCCGTCACCGGCGCCACCGCCCCCGAGGCCGGCCGCTCGACCCTGCTGCGCTCGCTCCTCGTGATCCCCACCGACTACGGCTTCCTCTGCATCGTGTTCGCGCTGCTGGGCGCCCCCGTCGTCTTCCTCGCCGTCTACACGCTGATGATGCTGGCGAACGCGGGCCACCTCGCGCTCGCGTCGGTCAAGTGGTTCCGCGACATGGACGCGCTCGATGCGCGCCGTGCCGACGCCGCCACGTCCGCCGCCGCGGGATCCGCGCGGGTGACCGCGTGACCGCGTTCGCCGACACCGCGCGCGCGCTCGTGCAGGCCGACGACGACGGCGCGGACCTCCGCGGCCGCACGATCCTCGTCGCCCACCCGAGCGCTGAGCTGTACGGATCCGACCGCGTGCTGCTCGAGAGCGTCGCGGGCCTCGTGTCCGCCGGCGCCCGCACGGTCGTGACCCTGCCGTCCGACGGCCCGCTCGTCGACGCGCTCGTCGGCGTCGGCGCGGTCGTGCACCACGCGCCCACGCCCGTCCTGCGGAAGTCGATGCTGCGCCCGCGCGGCTTCGCGGCCCTCGTCGGCCAGTCCGTCCGCGGCCTGTCCGCGGGGCTCGGCCTCGTGCGCCGCACCCGCCCGGACGCCGTGTACGTGAACACCGTCACCATCCCGCTCTGGATCCTCGTGGCCCGCCTCA
Source organism: Clavibacter sp. B3I6 (assembly GCF_030816895.1). Taxonomy (NCBI): domain Bacteria; kingdom Bacillati; phylum Actinomycetota; class Actinomycetes; order Micrococcales; family Microbacteriaceae; genus Clavibacter; species Clavibacter sp. B3I6. The sequence continues at coordinate 1,419,703 of NZ_JAUSYL010000001.1, read as the reverse complement.
CCGGCCGCCCCGTCCTCTGCCACGTGCACGAGGCCGAGGGGTCCGCGTCCCGCGCGGTCGGCACGGCGCTCGCCCTGCCGCTCGCGCTCGCCACGAGCGTCGTCGCGAACAGCCGGTACAGCGTCGACGTGCTCGGCCGGGCCCTCCCGCGGGTCGCGCGCCGCACCGAGGTCGTCTACAACGGCGTCCCCGGGCCGGTCGAGGTCACGCCCGCGCGCCCGGCGCTCGACGGGGGCCTCCGGGTCCTCTACGTCGGCCGCCTCTCCGACCGCAAGGGCGTGGACGTCGCCGTCGAGGCGCTGGTGGAGCTCCGCGACCGCGGCGTGCCCGCGACCCTCGACATCGTCGGCGCCGTGTTCCCCGGCTACGAGGCGTACGAGGAGCAGCTGCGCACGACGATCCGCGTGCTCGACCTCGAGCACCTGGTCACGATGCACGGCTTCCACGCTGACGTGACCCCCCACCTGGCCGCGGCCGACGCGTGCGTCGTGCCCTCCCGGGTGGACGAGCCGTTCGGCAACACGGCCGTCGAGGCCCTGCTGGCCGCGCGGCCCGTGGTGGTCAGCGACACCTCCGGCCTCCGCGAGGCCGCCGGCGGGTACGAGTCGGCGCGCCTGGTGCCGCCGTCGGACCCCGCCGCGCTCGCGGACGCCCTCCAGGACATCGCGACGAACTGGGACGCGTACCGCGCCCGGGCCGCCCGCGACCGCTTCCGCGCCGAGCACCGGCACGGACCCGAGCTCTACCGGCAGCGCATCGCGCGGTCGGTGGGCACGATGCTCAGCGCCACGAGGCGCGTCGGCAGCCCCCGACCGGCCAGCTCCCGCTGACCACCGGCACTCCTCCCCACCACGCTCCACCCACCCGAAGCAAGGACACAATGAGCATCCTCTCCTCCGCGGGACGTCGCCTGGCCGCGATGACCGCGGCCGCCGCGGTCATCCTGTCCGCGGTCGTGGTCGCACAGCCGGCCATGGCGGACTCCGCCCCGGTCGACCCGGCCGATCCGAAATCGCCCATCACGGTCACCGCCGACCCGCTGCCCACGACCCAGATCGACGGCGTCGCCTGGTCCCAGGTCGTCGTCGGCAACACGGTCTACGTGGCCGGCAAGTTCCAGAACGCACGCCCCGCGGGCGCCGCGGCCGGCACGAACCTCACGCCCCGCAGCAACCTGCTGGCCTACGACATCCGCACCGGCGCGCTCATCACGACCTTCGCGCCCAAGCTCAACGCGCAGGCGCTGTCCGTCACCGCGTCGCCGGACGGCTCGCGCATCTACGTCGTCGGCGACTTCACCGACATCGACGGCCAGGGCTTCTACCGGGCGGCGGCGTTCAGCACCGCGACGGGGAAGATCATCCCGTCCTTCCGCCCGATCATGGGCAGCCAGACCCGCACGGTGAGCGCCTCGAACGACACCGTGTACCTCGGCGGCACCTTCCAGAGCGTCAACGGCGCCGCTCGGAAGTACCTCGCCGCGGTGTCCGCGACCGACGGCAGCACCACGCCGTTCGTCGCGGACGCCGACACCGTCGTGGACGCGCTCACGCTCACGAAGGACGCGTCCAAGCTGGTCGTCGGCGGCCGCTTCACGCAGCTGAGCGGCACCCCCACCTACGGCCTCGGCGCGGTCGACCCGGCCTCGGGCGCGTCCCTCCCGTGGGCGGCCAACCAGCAGGTCAAGAACGCCGGCAAGGAGTCGTCGATCACGAGCCTCTTCGCGACGGGCGACCGCGTCTACGGATCGGGCTACACGTTCGGCGCGGGCGGCAACCTCGAGGGCGCCTTCTCCGCCGACCCCAACACGGGCGTCGTGAACTGGGTCGAGGACTGCCACGGCGACAGCTACTCCGTCTTCGCGACGGAGACCGTCGCGTACGTCGCCGGCCACCCCCACTACTGCGGCAACATCGGCGGCTTCCCGCAGACCGAGCCGTGGACCTTCCAGCACAGCATCGCCTTCAGCAAGGCGGCCACGGGCACGGCCACGGCCGACCCCTTCGGCTACCACAACTGGGCCGGCACGCCGTCCCCGACGCTGCTCAACTGGTTCCCGAAGTACGTCACGGGCTCCTTCACCGGCCAGGGCCAGGCGGCCTGGAGCGTCAACGGCAACGAGGACTACATCGTCGTCGGCGGCGAGTTCCCCTTCGTGAACTCCACCGCGCAGCAGGGCCTCGTCCGCTACGCGACGGCCAGGAACGCCCCGAACAAGATCGGCCCCAACGGCAACGACCAGCTCGCGCCGAAGACCGTCTCGTACACGAAGGGCGAGGCGCGCGTCGCCTGGCAGGCCACGTTCGACCGCGACAGCACGCGCCTGACGTACAAGGTCATCCGCGACGGCAGGACGGCCACGCCCGTCTACCAGACGACCCAGGACTCGACGTTCTGGCAGCGTCCCTCGATGGGCTTCATCGACAAGGGCCTCGTCCCCGGCAGCACGCACACCTACAAGGTCGTCGTCACCGACGGCAACGGCAACGCGGTCGACCGCAACAGCGCGCCCGTCACGATCACGGACCAGACCGGCAGCGACGCGTACGCCGCGAGCGTGAAGGACGACGGCGCGACCGCGTACTACCCGCTCGACGAGAAGGACGGCACCGCCGGCCTCGACCACGTCGCCTTCGAGGACCTCCGCGTCGACAACGCGACGCGCGGCGCCACCGGGCCCCTCGACGGCTCCACCGCCACCACCTTCTCCGGCCAGGACGGGTCCTTCGCGGTCACGCCCCAGGCCGTGCAGGCGCCCGACACCTTCAGCGTGGAGTCGTGGGTCAAGACGACCTCGACCTCGGGCGGCAAGGTCGTCGGCTTCGGCGGCAGCAGCACGGGCACGTCGGGCAACTACGACCGCATGGTCTACCTCGACAACGACGGCCGCGCCTTCTTCGGCGTCTACACGGGCTCGACCCAGACGGTGAACTCGGCCCCCGGCCTGAACGACGGCCAGTGGCACCAGATCGTCGCGACCATGGGCCCGGAGGGCATGAAGCTCTTCGTCGACGGGAGGATCGTCGGCCAGCGCGCGGACACCACCCGCGGCCAGGACTACCAGGGCTTCTGGCGCATCGGCGGCGACAACCTCGGCGGCTGGCCCAACCAGCCCCGGAACTACTACCTGCAGGGCGACATCGCGCAGGTCTCCCTCTACCCGACCGCCCTCACGCGCGCCGACGTGGTCGACCACCTGGTCGCCTCGGGTCGCACGTCGCCCATCCCGGCGGCGCCCGCGGACGCCTACGGCAAGGCCGTGTACGCCGCCGACCCGTCCTCCTACTGGCGCCTCGACGACGCCGACGGCGCGTCGACGCTGAAGGACGCCGGCCAGAACGACGTCCCCGCGAACGTCGGACGCAACGTGCGCTTCGGCCAGGCGGGCGCCCTCTCGGGCCCCGTCGGCCAGGCGGCCGCGTTCTCCGACAGCATCGCGGTGAGCCAGCAGCGGATCTCGAACCCGCTGACCTACTCGCTCGAGATGTGGTTCCAGACGACGACCACCCGCGGCGGCAAGCTGATCGGCTTCGGCGACAACCCGGATCCGTTCAACTTCTCCGGCAGCTACGACCGCCACGTCTACATGCAGGACGACGGACGCCTCCAGTTCGGCACGTGGACGGGCCAGACCAACCTGGCGAGCTCCGACCGCGCCTACAACGACGGCACGTGGCACCACATGGTGGCGTCGCAGGGGTCCGACGGCCTGAAGCTCTACGTGGACGGCGACCTCGTCGGCCAGAACGGCCAGACGCAGGCGCAGGGCTACGACGGCTACTGGCGCATCGGCGGCGACAACACCTGGGGCTCCTCCAGCGGAACCTTCGAGGGCCGCCTGGACGAGGTCGCGGTGTACCCGTCGGTCCTCACGGCCGACGCCGTGGCGACGCACTTCTCGCTCGGGACCAGCGGCCGCGTGCCGAACCAGGCCCCGAAGGCCGCGTTCACGCAGCAGGCGGACTTCCTGGCGGCCGCGTTCGACGCGACCGGCTCGACGGACGCCGACGGCACCCTCACGGGCTACGACTGGGACTTCGGCGACGGCGTCCAGGCGTCCGGCCAGACGCAGTCCCACACCTTCGCCGAGGCCGGCACCTACACGGTGACGCTCACGGTGACGGACGACCGGGGCGCGACGAACCGCACGCAGCGGGAGATCACGGTGAAGGCGGCCCCCGCCAACATCGCGCCGACCGCCGTCGTGACGGCCACCGCCACGGACCTCACCGCGAAGCTCGACGGATCCGCCTCCACGGACGCCGACGGCACCGTGGCCTCCTACGCGTGGGACTTCGGCGACGGCAGCACGGGCACCGGCCCGACGCCGACGCACGCCTACGCCGCGGCGGGCACCTACACGGTGGTGCTGACGGTCACGGACGACAAGGGCCTCACCGGCACCGCGTCCACGCAGGTCCAGGTCACGGCGCCCCCGGTCAACCGGGAGCCCACGGCCGTCATCGCCTTGACGACGACCGACCTGGTCGCGAACCTCGACGGCCGCGCCTCCTCCGACCCGGACGGCGCCATCGCGTCCTACGCGTGGGAGTTCGGCGACGGCACGACGGGCACGGGCCCCTCCATCGCCCACCCGTACGCCACGGCGGGCACCTACACGGTCGCCCTGACCGTGACGGACGACAGGGGGGCGACCGGTCGCACGACCGCGAGCGTCACGGTCACCGCCCCACCCGTGAACCAGGCGCCCGTCGCCCGCTTCGCGAGCACCGCGGCGAACCTCGTCGCCTCGCTCGACGCCTCCGCGTCGACCGACCCCGACGGCACGGTGGCCGGCTGGTCCTGGGCCTTCGGCGACGGGACCTCGGGCACAGGCCGCACCACGACCCACGCGTACGCCCAGGCCGGCACCTACCAGGTGGCGCTCACGGTGACGGACGACAAGGGCCTCGCCACGACGACCACCTCCCCGGTGACCGTCCAGGCGCCCGCGTCGAACGTGCTCGCGCAGGACTCGTTCGGCCGCGCGGTAGCGACGGGCTGGGGCACGGCGGACCTCGGCGGCGCATGGCGCGTCACCGGCGGCACGAACATCGTCAAGGTCCAGGACGGCGTCGGCCAGGTCGTCTCGCCCAAGGGCGAGACCCGCACGATGAGCCTCGACGCGGTCTCCACCACGTCGTCGGACGTCAGCGCGGCCTTCTCGCTCGACTCCGTCCCCACCGGCGGCGGCTCCTACACCCGGGTCAACTCGCGGCAGGTCGGCGCGGCCTTCTACCAGACGCAGGTCTGGATCAAGGCGACCGGGCAGATCCAGCTGGTGCAGTCGGAGGGGGCGACGACCATCGGGTCGTACATCCTCCCGGGCACGACCTACAAGGCCGGCCAGCAGCTCCGCGTCCGCGTCCTGACGACCGGCACCTCGCCGACCACCGTCCGGACCAAGGTGTGGGTCGCCGGCCAGGCCGAGCCCGCCGCCTGGCAGATGAGCGTCACCAGCTCGACTGCCGCGCTGCAGGCCGCCGGGTCCGTCGGGATCCAGACCTACCTCTCGGGGTCGGCGACGGCCTCCGTCACGACGCGGATCGACGACCTCGTCGTCGCCCGCGACGGCCAGGCACCCGCCGCCAACCAGGCTCCGACGGCGGCGTTCACCTCGACGGCGAAGGACCTCACGGCGACGTTCGACGGATCCACCTCGGCGGACGCGGACGGCACGGTCGCGTCCTACGCCTGGGCCTTCGGAGACGGGACCACGGGCACGGGTCGGAACGTCGACCACGCCTACGCCAAGGCCGGCACCTACCAGGTGTCGCTCACGGTGACGGATGACAAGGGCCTCGTCTCGGCGAAGAAGGACGGCACCGTCACGGTGACCGCCCCGGTCGTCGCCCCGGCGAACCAGGCTCCGACGGCGGCGTTCACGTCGACGGCGAAGGACCTGACGGCGACGTTCGACGGATCCACCTCGGCGGACGCGGACGGCACGGTCGCGTCCTACGCCTGGGCCTTCGGGGACGGGACCACGGGCACGGGTCGGAACGTCGACCACGCCTACGCCAAGGCCGGCACCTACCAGGTGTCGCTCACGGTGACGGATGACAAGGGCCTCGTCTCGGCGAAGAAGGACGGGTCGGTCACGGTGACCGCCCCGGTCGTCGCCCCGGCGAACCAGGCTCCGACGGCGGCGTTCACGTCGACGGCGAAGGACCTGACGGCGACGTTCGACGGATCCACCTCGGCGGACGCGGACGGCACGGTCGCGTCCTACGCCTGGGCCTTCGGGGACGGGACCACGGGCACGGGTCGGAACGTCGACCACGCCTACGCCAAGGCCGGCACCTACCAGGTGTCGCTCACGGTGACGGATGACAAGGGCCTCGTCTCGGCGAAGAAGGACGGGTCGGTCACGGTGACCGCCCCGGTCGTCACGCCGCCCGCCACGGGGATCCTCGCCCGGGACGCGTTCGGCCGCACCACGGCGAACGGCTGGGGCACGGCGGAGACCGGCGGCGCCTGGCGCATCACCGGCAACCCGTCGATCCTCAAGGTGCAGGACGGGCGGGCGCAGGTCGTCAGCCCGGCCGGCGAGACCCGCACCGCGAGCCTCGACGCCGTCAGCAGCACCGCCTCGGACGCCCAGGTCACCTTCTCGCTGGACAAGGTGCCCACGGGCGGCGGCGCGTACGTGCGGATCAACTCGCGCCAGGTCGGCACGTCGTACTACCAGACGCAGGTCTGGGTGCGGTCGACCGGCCAGGTCATGATCGTGCAGTCGGAGAACGGGACGAACCTCCGGTCGGTCGTCGTGCCGAACGTCACGTACACGGCCGGGCAGCAGCTCCGCGTCCGCGTGCAGGTCACGGGCACGTCGCCCACCACGATGAACGCGAAGGTGTGGCCTGTGGGCCAGGCCGAGCCGACCGCGTGGCAGTCGACGACGACCGGCTCCCTGGCCGCCCTGCAGACCGCGGGCACGTTCGGGATCCAGACGTACCTGTCGAGCTCGGCGGCCGGTCCGGTCACCTTCTCGCTCGACGACCTGCAGGTCACGGACGCCACCGTCCGCTGACCCGCACGGATCGACGGCTACCTGCGGGCGGGTCCTCCTCGGAGGGCCCGCCCGCTCGGTCGCGCGCGGGGTGATCCGCACCGCCGCACGGCCCGCACGACCCGCACGACCGACCGCATGACCCGGACGGGGGCCGCCGACCGGGGCCCGCCGCGTCCCGCGGCGAGGATAATCGACGAGGGCGACGCGCCCGGGAGGCTCTGGAGGGGACACGCGATGACGCACGCGCACCGGCCCGTCCACCCTGCCCGCGCCCGTCTCGGGAGCCGCGCATGAGCGCCCTCCTCGCGGGCGACGGGGTCGAGCGGCTCCTCCTCGCCGGCGTCGCCCTGATCGCCGGGATCCTCCTGCTCCTCCTGCTGCGGCGGACGCCTCGCCTCGCCGTGGCGCTCTGGCTCGCCTCGCTCTGCCTGGCGCCGATCTGGGCGGGCGTGTCCGTGGCCGGCACCTACCTGCCGCCCGCGACGCTCATGGCCCTGGTGGTGATCGTCGCCGCCCTGCCCGTGTCGGGCTTCCGCGTCTCGCCCCTCGACCTGGTCGTCGTCCTGACGACCGTCGGCGGGATCGCCGGCGTGGTGGTCGGCGGTGGTGCGGGCGTCGCGGTGCCGGCGCTGGTCACGTTCCTCACCTACGGCCTCGGCGGCTACCTCCTCGGCCGGCTCGTCGTCCATCGCGTGGGCCTGGCCCACCTGCACGCCGCCATCGCGGTGGCCTTCACGGGCGTGGCCGTGCTCGCCGTGGTGGAGTTCGCGCTCACGTGGAACCCCTTCGTGCTGATCCCGGGCAGCGGCAGCCTCCGCACGGCGTGGGCCCCGCTGCAGATCCGCGGCGGAGTGGTCCGGGCCGAGGGCGCGTTCGGCCACTCGATCGCCCTCGGGTGCAGCCTCGCCGTCGCGATCCCCCTGACCCTCGCCGCCCGGTTCGCGCTCCCCGTGCGGCTCGCCATGACCACCGCGCTCCTCCTGGGGACCGTGGTCAGCTTCAGCCGCGTCGGCATGCTGACGGCGCTCCTCGGCCTCGTGCTGTCGATCGTCTTCCTCCGCGACGCCATCTCGTTCCGCGTCCGGGCGGCCGTCTCGGCCGGGGTCGTCGTGGTGGTGGCGGCGGTCGCGCCGTTCGTGCAGACCGTCTTCGAGGATGCCGGCACGGAGGCCACGAACAGCTCCGACTACCGGGGCGACCTCTACACGCTCATCCCCGGCATGCGGATCCTCGGGCCGGCGGCATCCGCCCACCGCCTCACCGACGGACGGGTCTTCTACGGCGACTTCCGCTCCATCGACAGCCAGCTCGTGCTCACGGGCCTCACCTCCGGCCTCCTGGTCGCGGGCGCGGCGCTCGTCGCCCTCGCCGTCGGGATCTGGCTGGTGCTCCGCGGACGCGCGACCGCGGCGACCATCGCGCTCGTCTCGCAGATCCCGGCGCTCGCGTCGGTCGCGCTCATCACGCAGTACGCCACCCTGGTGTGGTTCCTCGCCGGGGTCGCGGCGACCAGCCAGATCCTCCGCCGGGACACCGCGGTCGCGCCTCCGCCACCCGACCCCGTCGGCGCCGCCGCCGACTCCGAAAACCACCCCGAGCCCGCCCTCCCGCCCCTACCGGAGAGAACCCCCACACGATGACGCTCCACGAGTCCACCGCCCTGCTCCGCCGATACTGGTACGTCGTGGTCGCCGCGACGCTCGCGGGGGGCCTCGTCGCGTTCGGCCTCTCCCAGCTCGCGACGCCCGTCTACACCGCCCAGTCCCGGCTGTACTTCTCGCTGAGCAGCGGATCGACCGCCAGCGACCTCAACCAGGGCGCCACCTACACGCAGAGCCAGATGCTGTCCTTCGGCGAGCTCGCGGAGTCGCCCGCGGTGCTGGAGCCCGTCATCACGCGGCTCGGACTCGACGCCTCCCCGCAGGAGCTCGCGCGCGCCGTCACCGTCACGACGCCGCAGAACACCGTGATCATGGAGATCAGCGTCACGGAGCCCTCGCCCTCGGAGGCCGCGGACATCGCGAACGCCGTCGCCGCGAGCCTCCGCGACACGGCCGAGGCGTACGCGCCGAAGGGCGCCGAGGGCTCTCCCTCGGTCTCGGTCCGCGTGATCCAGGAGGCCCCCGAGCCCGAGTTCCCGTCCGCGCCGAACAGCCGGACCAACACGCTCGCCGGGCTCCTGCTCGGGCTCCTCGTCGGGCTCCTGAGCCTCGTGCTGCTGCGCCTGCTCGACACGCGCGTCCGCTCGGCCGAGTCCGTCGCTCACCTCACGAAGGCGCCCCTCCTCGGCTCGCTCGAGCGCGAGCGCGGCGTCTCGGGCCTCGCGATGGCGCTCCGCCCGCTGTCGACCGCGGCCGAGGGCTTCCGCCAGCTGAAGGCGAACCTCCGGTTCGTGCTCCTCGGCGAGCGGTCGTCGAGCATCGTCGTGACGTCGTCGATCCCCGGCGAGGGGAAGTCCACGGTCGCGGCGAACCTCGCCCTGTCGCTCAGCGAGGGCGGGCGCCGTGTGCTCCTCGTCGACGCGGACCTGCGTCGGCCGGTCGTGGCACGGTACCTCGGCCTCGAGGGGGACGCGGGCCTCACGACCGTCCTGGTCGGCCAGGCCCTCATCGAGGACGTCGTCCAGCCGTGGGGCGCCGGCACCCTGCACGTGCTGACCTCGGGCGAGATCCCGCCGAACCCGAGCGAGCTGCTCGCGTCCGCGCGCATGGAGGAGCTGGTCGCGCGGGCCCGCGAGGCCTACGACGTCATCGTGATCGACACCGCACCGCTCATCGCGGTGGCCGACGCGGCGTTCGTCGCCCGGATTACGGACGGCGCGATCATCGTCGCCGACCAGACGCGCGTCCACCGCGGCCAGCTGACCGAGGCGCTCGACGCGGTCGAGAAGTCGGGCGGATCCGTGCTGGGCGTCGTGCTCAACAAGGTGCGGCCCACGAAGGACAAGCGCGCGTACTACCGCGCGGCCGAGCCGGAGACCGGCCGCGCCACCCGCTCAGCCCGACGGGCGGCCGCGGCCGCCCGCTGACCCGCGGCACGACGACGAGGGGCGCGGCCGGGTTCCCGGCCGCGCCCCTCGTGTCGTCGCGGGTGGTGCGTGCGCGCTACTGGAAGACGACGACGGGCGAGCCCGCGTCGCGCGCCACGACCACGCTGATCGCGTCGGCCGAGGCCGCCGGGACGCTGAACACGTAGTCGCCGGTGGCGGAGGCGCCGGGCTCGAGCGAGCCGCGGATCACCGTGTCGGAGTCGGCCGGGGTCGCGGGCGTGCGGTCGGCGCCGTAGAAGACGTTGACGGCCACGGCGTCGACCGCGACGGCCTCGCCCGTGACGTTGACGAGCTCGAGCCGCACGTCGACCGCGTCGCCGCTCAGCTCGCCGACCCGGCCGCCGTCCGTGCTGGTCGGGGTGACCGACACGATGCGGGCCTGGATGGATCCGGGGAACGTCGCGGTCTCGTCGAGGCCGACGGTGGCCGACACCTCCTGGCCGAGCGACGTGTCGCCCTCGGGCAGCGGCGCGGGGGCCTCGGTCGCGCCGGCGGTGGGGGCGACGTCGGACCAGTCCTTCGTATCCGCGGCGGCCGCGGGGGAGTCGGATCCGGACCCGTTCACGACGACCGTGCCGACCACGGCGGCGGTGACGAGGACGGATGCCGCGCCGATGACGGCGACGGTGGTGCGGCGGCTGCGGGCGCGACGCTCACGGCGGGGACGCAGGTCGGACGGGGTGCTCTCGGGTGCGGGCATGGCCTTCTTCGCTCTTCGGGTACGGCGGAGACGAGCCCGACGACCAGGGCGGGTCGGCGGCGCGGTGCGGGCGGGCGATGGGTGGTCGCACGACGCAGGATTCCGGGTCTTCTGCCCTCGCATCGTACGTCCGCGGGCGCGCGGGGACGAGCCCCCCGTCCAGGGGGAGCCGCGCGCGTCGCGCGTCGCATGGATGCGCGACGCGGACCGCTCAGTCGCGCCGCGCGTACTCCTGGTACGACCACCCGAACGCACCCGCGACCATGCCGGCGCCGCGGGCGAGCGTGCGTGTGCCCTTCGCGCGGTGGGCGAGGCTGCCGGTGGCGACGCCGACGGCGATCCGTCCGGTGCCGCCGAGCGCGCGCACGAGGCCGCGCGCGGTCGCCTCGGCGCGGATCCGGGCGCGGGCCGCGGGGGTCGCGGGCGCGAGCGCCACGGACGTGAGGCTCCACGAGTTGCCGCTGCTGAAGGCGCGCAGCACGACCCAGCGCCGCGTCGTGCGGGCGCGCGGCACGACGTCGACGACGCCCGCCTCCGCGCACCAGGTGACGAGGCCCCCGGACGCGACGAGCTGACGCGTGAACAGGGTGTCCTCGCCGCCCTGCGTGCCGAGGTCCACGTCGAAGCGCAGATCCGCGGCGCGCACGGCGCGGAGGTCGAGGAGGAGGTTGTTGGTCGCGGCGACCTCGAGGCGCGTGCCGGTCGCGGGACGCCGGCGGACGAAGAAGCCGCCCGCGCGCACCCACGCGTCGGGCTCGACCTCGTACTCGCTCCGCACGGGACCCGCGACGCCCGCGCTGCCCGTGGTCTGGCGGGCGCGCACGAGGGCGGCGAGCCAGCCCGGATCCGGCCGCTCATCGTCGTCGAGGAACACGAGCAGGTCGTCGTCGCGGGCCTCGTCGAGGGCGCGGTTGCGGGCGGCGGAGATGCCGGGTGCGGGCTCGTGCACGTAGGCGACGGGCGCGGGGGAGACCGCCGCGGCGTCCTCCACGGCGGCGCCGGCGCCGCCCGCCGGGTCGTTGTCGACCACGACGATCCGCACGGCGCGGGGGAGCTCGGGGTCGGCCTCGGCGGCCTCGCGCAGGTCGGCGGCCTGCGCGGCCACGAGGGGGAGTACGGCGCGGATGTCGTCGGGTCGGCGGTAGGTGAGGATCGCGACGACGAGCGACGCGGCGGGCGCGACGGCGCGTCCGGCTGCCCGCCCGGTCGGTGCGGCACCGGACGCGGGACCGCCGGCCGTCGGCGCGGGCGACGGCACGGCCCGCCAGCCCCCGGAGATCCGGTACCCGTCGAGGATCCCGCGCACGGCCGCCGTCACCGGCGCCACCGGGTGCGCGAACTGGCGCCGCCCGCCCTGCAGCAGCACCTCGTACGCGATCACGGGCGTGAGCAGCCGCCACCGGCGGAGGGCCGCGGCGTCGAGGTGACGGGCCCCGTAGAGGAGCCGGTTCCGGATGTTGTGGTAGTAGTACGTGCCCGACTTGGCCTGCCCGGCGCTCTCGTGGCCGGCGCTCTGCGTGCCGCCCTCGGCGTGCACGGCGACGGCCTCCTCCACGACCCGCAGGCGTCCGCCGGCCTCCACGACCTTGCGCGACAGGTCGACGTCCTCCCAGTACAGGAAGTAGTCGTCGGAGAAGCCGCCCACGCGGGTCCACAGCTCGTCGGTCACGAGCAGGCACGCGCCGGTCAGCCAGGGCTCGACCGCGAGGCCGGGGTGCTGCGCGCGGCGGGCGGCGGAGCGGATCCGGCCGTCGGCGAGGTACAGGTCGGAGCCGCGGAACCACGTGCTGCCGTCGGGCCGGAGGATGAGCGGGGCCACGAGCGCGAGCGGGTCCGCCGCCACGGCCTCCCGCAGCACCGCCAGCTGGTCGGGCTCGATGGTCGCGTCCGGGTTGAGGAGCAGGAACTCGCGCGCGCCGAGCCCGCGGGCCGCCTCCACGCCGATGTTCATGCCCGTGCCGAAGCCCGTGTTGCCGTCCGGGTAGACGCCGTGGACGCGGCTCGACGGGTGCGCGGCGAGCGCGCGCACGCGCTCCCGCTCCGCGTCGGTCGTGCGGTTGTCGACGATCACGAGCAGCGCGTCGTCGAGCCGCTCGACGAGCGGCAGCACGTTCTCGCGCACGAGGTCGGCGGATCCGTAGTTGACGACGACGACGGCGAGGAGGGCGGGGCGGGGCATGGGATCCCATCGGTCGGGCAGGTGCGGCGGGGCCTCGCCGGCGGGCACGGGCGGGTGGTGGCATAGTCTATTTCCTCGACCGACGACCCCTTGGGTCGCGCCCGACGACCCGCCGCCGGTCGTCCCGCCCAGGAGCGCCATGACCGTCCCCTCCCGCCCGCCCGGCCGCGACCTCGTCGTGCTGCAGTCCTCGCAGGCGCCGCGTCCCACGACGAACCCGTACATCGTGATGCTCGGGCGCGCGCTCGCCGCGACGCCCGGCGTCCGCCCCCTGCACTTCAGCTGGCGCACCGCGCTCCTCGGCCGCTACGACGTGTTCCACGTGCACTGGCCCGAGATCCTCGTGGACGGCCGCAGCCCGCTGAAGAAGGCGGTGCGGCAGGCGCTGACCGTCGCGTTCCTCGCGCGGCTCGCGATCCGGCGCACCCCGATCGTCCGCACGGTGCACAACCTCGAGCGCCCCCAGGGCATCAGCCGGCGCGAGACGCTCCTGCTCGCGCTCATGGAGCGGAGGACGACGCTCCGGATCCGCGTGAACCCGCTCACGGAGATCCCCGCCGACCAGCCGCACGCCACGATCCTGCACGGCCACTACCGCGACTGGTTCCGCGACCAGCCGCGCGAGGAGGTCGTGCCCGGCCGGCTCGGCTACGTCGGGCTCGTGCGCCGGTACAAGGGCGTCGAGGACCTCGTCGCGTCCTTCCGCGGCGCGGGCGACGCGGGCGCGGACCTGTCGCTGCGCATCGGCGGCAACCCGTCGACCGCGGAGCTGGCCGACACGATCCGCGCGCTCGCCGCGGGTGACGACCGGATCCGCCTCGACCTGCGCTTCCTCTCCGACGCCGAGCTCGTGGAGATCGTCACGGGCTCCGAGCTCGTCGTGCTGCCGTACCGGTTCATGCACAACTCCGGCGGCACCCTGGCGGCGCTGTCGCTCGACCGGCCCGTGCTCGTGCCGGACAACGCGGTCAACCGCGCGCTCGCGGAGGAGGTCGGCCCGGGCTGGATCCACCTGTTCGCCGGCGACCTGACCCCCGACGAGCTCCTCCGCGCCACCGAGGCCGTGCGCACGGGCGCGCGCTCGGCGTCGCCCGCGCTCTCGGGACGCGACTGGGACCGCGCCGGCACCGCGCACGCGTCCGCGTACCGCCGCGCGCTCCGCATCGTCCGCGGGGTCGAGCGGGGCTGAGCCGCCGGCCGGGGTGCGTCCGCCACCGGGCCCGCGCACCCCGCGTTCTGGGGCGGGACCCGGGCGGCGCCCTCGCGTACGCTGAGGCGCGGACCGCGTACCCGGCGGGCCCACCCACCCGACACCCGAGCTCGCGGTGATCCGGCTGTCACCCGCAGCCGACCCGGTCGCCACCCCCTCCTCGACCCGACGACGGAGCCCCATGCCCACCGCCCTGCCCGGCGACCCCCGCGCCGCCTCCGCCGGCGATCCCGCCGCGAGCGTCGCGCAGGCCGTCGACGCCCCGCCCGCCGCCACGCAGGGCCTCGGCGCCCGTGCGGCCCGCGGCGCGATCGTCACGATCGGCGCGCAGCTCGTCCGGATCCTCATCCAGGTCGCGTCCGTCGTCGTCCTCGCGCGCCTGCTCACGCCCACCGACTACGGCCTGCTCGCGATGGTCCTCGCGATCATCGGGATCGGCGAGATCTTCCGCGACTTCGGCCTCTCCAACGCGGCCATCCAGGCCCGCGACCTCAGCCGCGGCCAGCGCGACAACCTCTGGTGGATCAACGCCGGCATCGGCCTCGTGCTCGCCGCCCTGGTCTTCTGCGCGGCCTGGCCGCTCGCCGCGGTCTTCGGCCACGACGAGCTGATCCCCATCGCGCACGCCCTGAGCCTCACCTTCGTCTTCAACGGCCTCGCCACGCAGTACCGCGCGAGCCTCACCCGCAGCCTCCGCTTCCGCGCGCTCGCGACCGCCGACGTCACCGCGCCCGCGGTCGCCCTCCTCGTCGCGATCGGCGGAGCGCTCCTCGGCTGGGGGTACTGGGCGCTCGTCGCGCAGCAGCTGACGCAGACGCTCGTGCTGCTCGCCCTCGCGGTCGGCTTCGCCCGCTGGATCCCGGGCCTCCCGAGCCGCGGCGAGCCCATGGGCCCGCTCCTCCGCTTCGGCTGGAACATGGTGTCGAGCCAGATGGTCGGCTACGTGAGCAACAACATCGACACGTTCCTCGTCGGCCTCCGCTTCGGCGCCGGATCCCTCGGCATCTACAACCGCGCGTTCCAGCTCCTCATGACGCCGCTCGCGCAGATCCGCAGCCCCCTCACCACCGTCGCGATCCCCGTCCTCTCCCGCCTCGCGGACGAGCAGCGCCGCTTCGCCGACTACGTCGCCCGGGGCCAGCTCGCCCTCGGCTACACGCTCGGCGCGGGCCTCGGCCTCGTCGCGAGCACGGCCGTGCCCATCACCGCGGTCTTCCTCGGACCCCAGTGGGACAGCGTCGCGCCGATCCTCCGCCTCCTCGCCATCGCGGGCATCTTCGACACCCTCGCCTTCGTCGGCTACTGGGTCTACGTGTCCCGCGGCCTCACGGGAGACCTCTTCCGCTTCTCGCTGCTGAGCGCCGCCATCAAGGTGACCTGCATCCTCGTGGGCTCCACCGGCGGCATCGTCGGCATCGCGGCCGGCTACGCGGCCGCCCCCGCCATCTGCTGGCCCATCTCGCTGTGGTGGCTCTCGCGGAAGGCGCCGATCCCCACGCGCCGGCTCTACATGGGCGCGCTGCGGATCATCGGCGTCGTGGGCGTGGTCAGCGTCGCCACCGGGGCGCTCCTCGCCCTGGTCGACACCGGATCCGACGTGCTCCAGCTGCTCGCGGGCGTCGGCACGACCGTGGTGCTCTACGCGCTCGCCGTCGCGCTCGTGCCCGCGGTGCGCCGCGACGTGCGCGGCGTGCTCGACCTCGCGCGGGTCCTGCCGAAGGCGCGACGGGGGAGCGCCCCCACCGCTCCCACGGCTCCCACCGCCCCCGCGGCACCTGCGGATGGCACCGGGCCCGCTGCCGCCCCCGCGGAGCCCGCTCCGGCGGGCGTAGATGCGGGCGGCGTGCGCACCCGCTCCTGATCCGTCAGCCCCGCGCTCCTGCGCCTGCGCCCGCGCCCCGCTGTGCCGGGAGCGCGATCCGGACGGCCGTCCCCTCGCCGAGCACCGAGGAGACGGTGACCTCGCCGCCGTGCGCCTGCACGATCTCCCGCACGATCGCGAGGCCGAGTCCCGTGCCGGGCACCACCTCGCCGTGCGCGTGGGCGGCGCGGAAGAACCGGTCGAACACGTGGGGGAGCGCCTCCGCGGGGATCCCCGTGCCCGTGTCGGCGACCACGACCACGACCGTGGGGCGCCCGGCCGGGCCGGTCGCCGCCTGCACGTCGACGGACACGGCGCCGCCCGCCGGCGTGAACTTGACGGCGTTCTCGATCACGTTGGTCAGCACCCGCTCCAGCTGCCCCGCGGCGCCGTCGACGGTCGTGGTCGTCGGGGCGGCGTCGCCCACCGCCAGGTCCACCTGGCGCGCGTCGGCGAAGGGGCGGAGGGACTCCGCGGCCCGGCGGACGAGCGTCGCGACGTCGAGCGGCGCCATGGCCGGCCGCTCGCCCGCGTCGAGGCGCGTCATCATCAGCATGTCGGCCACGAGCGACTGGAGCCGCCGGGCGTTGCGGTCGACGGCCCCCAGCATGTCCCGGGCGTCGTCCGGGATGTCGCCCCCCTCGCCGTCGAGGACGAGCTCCACGTAGCCGGAGATGGAGGTGAGCGGCGCGTGCGCATCTCGTGGCTCACGGTGCCGATGATGTCGCTCTTCGACCGGTCGAGCGCCTCCAGCCGCGCGACGACCCGGTCCTGGCCCTCGAGCATGCGCGTGAGGGCGGCCTGGCGGAACATGACCGGCAGAGCGGACAGCGCGACGGCGCTCGCGGCGAGGACCAGCGCGAGCGGCGGGACGGGCGTGCGCGTCGCGACGAGGAGCACGCCGAGCCCCGCGAGCACGGCGACCGCGGGGACGGGCAGCAGCCGGGCGGTCGGCCGCGCGGGCTCCGGGGCGTCCGCGGGCGCGCGGTCCACGCCCTCCACCCACAGGGCGAGCAGCGCGATCCCGGCGGTCCAGACGACGTCGAGCGGCGTCCCGTCGCCGTAGCCGCCCTCGCGGTTGAGCAGCGCGTACGCGATGTCCGCTCCCGTGATCGCGAGGAGCCCGAGGACGAGGTACTGCCAGCCGGGACCCATCCGCAGCACCGGCGAGGCGGCGATCCCCACGACCACGGCCACGAGGACGATGTCGGAGGCGGGGTAGAGGGCGTCGATGGCGCCGGCGTAGACGCTCGTGCCGCTCGTCGCGTCCGCGAGGACCGGGCCGAGGACCACGGCGAGCACGGCCGCGGAGCCGAGCACGGCGAGGCCCGCGTCGAGGAAGACGGCGTTCGTGGCGCGGCGGGAGCGGCGGCGCACGAGCACCACGAGGGCGGCCAGCATCAGCGGGTAGAAGAGGAGGTAGGCGATGTCGGCGACGGACGGCGAGGGCAGTACGCCGGACTCGTCCATGCCGAACACGTAGATCGTGTCGCCGGCCGCGTTCGCGGTCACGGCGGCGGCGGCGAGCACCACCTCCGCGCGGCGGGAGCCTGTCCGCGCGGCGACCAGCCAGAAGACGACGGCGGGGATCCACTGGAGGGCGAGCGCCAGCACGACGTCCACGAGCACGCTGCCGGTCTCGCCGGGCGGGAGCAGGACCGCGAGGTAGACGACGTTCGCGAGCAGGACGACGCCGATGAGGCCCCGGATCACGCGGTGCAGGCGGGGGCGCGGGACGGCGTCCCGCTCGACGGCACGCGCCATGATGTCCCCCGAACCCCGACGTCCCGGCCGCGACCACCCGGTCCCGCGGGCCGCACGCCTCGGCCACATCCTAGGAGGGCGCGGGCCGCGAGCCGCGCCCGGGCGGTGCGCGGACGACCCCCGGGCCCCGCTCCGATCCCTACGCCAGCGTCACGTCCGCCTCCGCGGCGCCGGCCGCGACCGCCGTCTCGGCTGCGCGCCCGGCGTGCGCCACCCGCACGTCGCCCGCGAAGGCGGTGACGCGGGCGCGGCCGTCCGCGTCGGTCCGCACGGTCGTCGGCGCGAGCCACCACTCCTCGCGGATCAGCCGGCGGAGCGCGTCGTACGACGGCTTCGGCGTGCCGTCCGCGCGCACCAGGCCGCCGGGCGCGCCCAGCCACATGCCGTCGTCGGTGAGGCCCCAGTAGGTGATCGCCTGCACGGCCGGGTGCCCGACGAGCGACCGGTAGTGCCGCTCCACCTCGTCGGCCTGCCGCTCCTCGCCGGCGGGCGTGGACGGCCACTCCGCCACCTGGAAGTCGTTGAGGTCGGTGATCTCGGGCGGCATCAGGTCGCCCGAGAGCAGCGTCGTCTCGGTCATGTGGAGGGGCAGCCCGAACCGCGCGAACCGGTCGACGATCGCGAGCACCTGCTCCTCGCCGCGGTAGCCCTGGTGCATGTGGGTCTGGAGCCCGATCGCGTCCACCTCGATGCCCGCGCCCAGCACCTCCTCGATGAGCTCCTCGTAGGCGGGGGAGAGGTCGAAGTCGTTGAGCACGAGCGTGGCCGACGGGTTCGCGGCCCGCGCCTCCTCGAACGCCATGCGCACCATCGCGAGGCGCCCGCGGGCCGCCGCGAGGCGGGTGATCCCGTTGTCCTCCCGGTCGAACACGGGCATGATCACGGCCTCGTTGATGGCGTCCCACGTGTCGATGAGCCCCGCGAAGTCGCCGACGTCGCGCCGGATCCGCTCCCGCTGCACGCGCTCCACCTCCTCGACCGGCAGGTCGAGCAGCCACTTCGCCGTGACCGTGTGCCAGACGAGCGGGTGCCCCTTCACGGCGATCCCGCGCTCGCGCAGCCAGCGCGCGGTGCTGAGCAGGCGCTCGGTGTCGGGCTCGCCGCGCACGGGCTCGAAGCGGCCCCAGTAGAAGGGGAGGGTCGCCGTGTTGAACACGTCCGTCCACTGCTCGGCCAGCCGCTCCAGGCCCTCGAGCCGCGCGCCGCCGAAGGTCTCGATGCCGGCCTCCTCGGGATCCGTCTCGCCGTTCGCGAGCGGGATGAGGTCGAAGCCGATGTTGCCGAACGCGAAGTCCTGGCGGACCTGCTCGACGACCACGTCCGCGTCGGCGAGCGGCCGCCCGTCGGCGTCGCGCACGGTGATCACGGCCTCGGCGCGGCGGGCGTCGGGGATGCGGGAGGCGGACGTGCGGGCGTCGGGGATGCGGGCGTCGGGTGCGGTGGGGGCCATGGCTCCCTCTCGGTCGGGCGCCGGGCGATCCGTCGTGCCCGGAGCCTGGTGCGCGCGGGCGACGCGGACGACGGGCGAGGGCGTCGGTGCGGTCGTCGGGAACCTACGCGGCCCGTCCGAGTAGGGTCAACGCGGCGGCGGATGTCCGAAAGCTTTCCCCGCGCGGGCGGGTGGGGAGGGGCCGCGCGCGGGCGTAGCGTGCACGCAGGGCGTGGATCCGACCGGCGCCCCCGCTTCGATGACGAGGACCCGATGACCCCAGGCGCCGCCGCCCTGTCCGTGCTCTACCTCGGGGGGACGGGCACCATCAGCGCCGCGTGCGTCCGGGCCTCCGTCGCCGCGGGGATGGACGTCACGGTCGTCAACCGCGGCGCCGACGCGAAGGGGCGCGGCGTGCCCGCGGGCGTCACGAGCCTCGTCGCGGACGTCACGGATCCGGACGCGCTCCGCGCCGTGATCGGCGACCGCTCCTTCGACGCGGTCGTCGACTTCCTGTGCTTCGACGCCGCCGACGCCGACCGCCGGGTGGCCGTGTTCGAGGGCCGCACCCGTCAGTTCGTGGCCATCAGCTCGGCGTCGATCTACCGCAAGCCCGCCCTGCAGACGCCGATCACCGAGTCCACGCTCCGCGCGAACCCGTTCCTCGCCTACGCGCGCGACAAGATCGCGATGGAGGACGCCTTCCTCCGCCACCACGCCGCGAGCGGCTTCCCGGTCGTGATCGTCCGCCCGTCGCACACCTACGACGAGGCGAGCCCGCCGCTCGCGGGCGACTGGACCGTCGTCGACCGCATCGCGCGCGGCGAGGAGGTGGTGGTCCCGGGCGACGGCACGTCGCTCTGGACCCTCACGCACGCGGACGACTTCGCGGTCGGCCTCGTCGGGATCCTCGGCGACGAGCGCGCCACGGGCGAGGCGCTGCACATCACGAGCGACGACGTCATGACGTGGGACCGGATCCACCACCTCGTCG
The DNA here is from genome assembly GCF_030816895.1 of Clavibacter sp. B3I6. Classification (NCBI taxonomy): domain Bacteria; kingdom Bacillati; phylum Actinomycetota; class Actinomycetes; order Micrococcales; family Microbacteriaceae; genus Clavibacter; species Clavibacter sp. B3I6. Next base: position 1,399,502 of record NZ_JAUSYL010000001.1, on the reverse strand, counting down.
CCGACGCCCTCGGCGTCGAGGCGCGGCTCGTGCACGTGCCCGCCGAGCAGTTCCCCGTGGTCGAGCCGGACTGGGGCTGGTCCGAGCTCGTGCTCGGCGACCTGTCGCACAGCGCCGTCTTCGACACCACGCGGATCCGGCGGCTCGTGCCGGCCTTCGAGCCGCGGATCCCGTTCCACCTGGCCGTCCGCGGCATCGTCGCGTGGCGGGCCGCGCATCCCGAGCTCACCCGCCCGGACGCGGACACCGACCGCCGCATCTCCCGGCTGGTCGCCGCGAAGTACGCGGCCGACGACGCCTACCGGGCGGCCGGCGCGGAGCGGTAGCGCGCGTCGTCGGGCGGCCGACAAGTCGGGCGGGCGACAGCTCAGCGGCCGACAGGTCGGGCGGCCGGGCCGCTCCCGCGGATCAGCGCCCGACGGCCGCGCGCGGCGCGACCCGCCCGGTCCACCCGACGCGGATCCGCACGACGAGGGTGACGACCACCACGAGCCCGCCCGCGACGAGCGCGGCGACGGCGGCCGGGGTCGACAGCAGCTCGCCCGTGAGGCGCCCGACGGCGATCCAGACGAGGCCCCAGGCGATCGCGGCGGTCGGCGCGAGCCGTCCGCCGTCGCGCACGGCCAGCAGCGCGCCGATCGCGCCGACCACGAGCAGGACGACGACGGCGGTCGCGTCGCGTCCCGCCTCGCCCGGGCGGACGCCCGACGACGCGAGGATCGCCGCCGCGTTCGCGACCGTCGCCACGCTCACCCAGCCGAGGTAGAGGCCCAGGGTCCCGTCGAGCACGACGCTCTCCACGAGGCCCCGCGGCCGCGTCGCGAGGAGCGCGAGGTACGTCCCCACGAGCGTCGCGAGCAGCGCCGCGATGACGACGCCGCTCAGCACGAGGAGGCCGGCCTGCGCCGTCAGGATCCACGCGGCGTTGAGCACGAGGGTCACCGCGACGGGGTAGCCGACGCGGCGCTGCCGGGCGTCGGCGCGCTGGGCGGGGAGCGCCTGCCAGACCGTGTACGCGAGGAGCCCCAGGTAGACGACGCTCCAGATCGAGAAGGCGGGACCGGCGGGCGCGACGGGCGTGTAGCTCGCGCTGAGGGCGCCGCTCGAGGCGGTCGGGATGCTCGCGCCGCCGAACGCGCCCGACCCGAAGGCGGAGCCCACGACGGCGAATGCCATGCCGGCGATGACGACGATCTGCCGGACGATGTCCTTCACGGTGCCCATGCGGCCTGCTCCTCTACGATGGCAAATGTCAGCAGGCGGATGGTAAGCCTGCTGACGATCACCGTACCAGGAGAGGTGCCCGTGGAAGAGGACGAGCTCGCCAGCTGGCCCACCGGACGGCTGCTGTCGACGGCGGCGCGCGCGGTCGAGCACGCGTGGGCGGAGGCGCTCGCGACCCTCGGGGTCACGCACGCGGGGCTCATCGCGCTGCATCTCCTGCGCGACGGTCCGCTCAGCCAGATCCAGCTCGCCCGCTCCGCGCACGTCGAGACGCAGACGATGTCCCGCACGCTGGAGCGGCTGGAGCGGGAGGGCCTCGTCTCGCGCGCCCCGGATCCGCACGACCGCCGCCGCCACGTCGTCGCCCGCACCGAGGCCGGCGCCGACGCGTGGGTGCGCGCGCAGGCCCTCGAGCAGGACGTCCTCCCCGAGCTCACGCGCTCCGAGGAGATGCGCCGCGGCCTCATCGACGTGATCCGCGCGGCCGGCCGGCCCGCGCCCGCCGCGACCCCGGCGCCCGCCCCGGCCCCCACCGCCCCTTCAGGGAAGCCCACCCGATGACCCGCCCCGCCGATCCCGTCTCGCCCGCCGCGCCCGACCTCCCGGGACGCGCGGTCATCCGCCAGGTCTGGAGCGACCTCGCCTTCGTGCACTGGCGCGTGGATCCCGCCCGCATCGCCCCGCTCCTCCCGCCGGGCACGCGACCGGACGTGCACGACGGCTCCAGCTGGGTCGGCCTCATCCCGTTCGTCCTGTCGCGCAGCGCCTTCCCGCCCCTCCCCGCCGTGCCGTGGGCCGGCACCTTCGCCGAGCTCAACGTCCGCCTCTACAGCGTCGGCGACGACGGCCGCCGCGGCGTGGTCTTCCGCTCGCTCGAGGCGGCGAAGCTCCTGCCCGTCCTCGGCGCGCGCGTGGGCCTCGGCCTGCCGTACATGTGGGCGTCGATGACGCACGGGGAGCGCGACGGCGTGGTCACCTACACGTCGCGCCGCCGCACGGGATCCCGCCCCTCGTCGCGCATCGCCGTCCGGCCGCTCGGGGCGGAGGTGGAGGGGGATCCGCTCGCCGACTTCCTCACCGCGCGCTGGGGCATGCACGTGGCCCGCGGCGGCGTCACGCGCTACTGGCCGAACACGCACGACGCGTGGACCCTCGAGCGCGCGGAGCTCGTCGGCCTCGAGGACGAGCTGGTCGCGGCCGCCGGCCTCCCCGGCATCGTGGACCGCGCGCCCGACTCGGTGCTCTTCTCGCGCGGCGTCCGCACGGAGTTCGCCGGGCCGGTCCGCCCGCGCGGCTGAACACGGGCAGCTCCACCCGTGCGGCTGATCCCGCGCCCCGGACGGGTGCCGCCCGCCTACCGCCTACCGCTTCCCGCGCGGCGTCCGCGTCGAGCGCGACTCCCCGCCCGACAGCTCGTCGATCGTCAGCGCCGCGCTCACGAGCGCGAGGTGGCTGAGCCCCTGCGGCAGGTTGCCGAGGAACGCCTCGTCGTCCGCGTCGATCATCTCCGAGTAGAGCCCCACGTCGTTGCCGAGCGCGACGAGCTGGTCCATGAGCTCGCGCGCCTCGTCCATGCGGCCGACGCATGCGAGCGCGCCCGCCATCCAGAAGCCGCACGCGGTGAAGGTCCCCTCCTCCTCCGGCATGCCGGAGTAGCGGTAGAGGAGCGGGCCGCGGCCGAGCTCGGAGCGGAGCGCATCGAGCGTCGAGGACATGCGCTCGCCGCGGTCGAAGCCCGAGATCGAGTGCAGCAGGATGCTCGCGTCGAGCCGCTGGCTGCCCGGGTGCATCACGTAGGCGCCGCGGCCCTCGTCCCAGCACTCCTCCTCGACCCAGGCGCGGATCCGCTCGCGCTCGGCCCGCCACCGGTCGGGCACGCCGGGGATCTGGCCGACCTCCGCGAGCTCGACCGCGCAGTCGAGCGCCTGCCAGCAGCCGAGCGCGCTGGTCGTGTAGTGCTGCTCGTCCTCGAGCTCCCACATGCCCGCGTCGCGACGCTGCCACATGTCGCATGCGCGGTCGGCGAAGGTCGCGAGGAGGCGGCCGGTGTCGGCGTCGAGCACGTTGCCGTCGCGGACGTACGTGCGCACCACGTCGAACAGGTCGCCGAAGACGCCCAGCTGCAGCTGCGCCTGCGCGTCGTTCCCGTCGACGACGGGGCCGACGCCGCGCCACCCCGGCACCTCGGGCGTCGTGCTGCCCTCGGGCACGCCGCCCTGCAGGGAGTAGAAGACGTGGAGGTCGGGGCCGTTGTCGCGGATGGTGCGGAGCATCCACGACACGGCCGCGTGCGTCTCCTCGCGGAGGCCGAAGCGCACGAGCGCGTTCACCGTGTAGGCGAGGTCGCGCACCCAGGCGAAGCGGTAGTCCCAGTTCTTCCCGCCGCCCATGCGCTCGGGGAGCGAGGTCGTGGCCGCTGCGGCGATGGATCCGGTGGGCGCGTGGACGAGGAGCTTGAGCGCCAGGGCGCTGCGCTGCACGGCGTCGGCCCACTCGCCCTCGTAGCGGAACTCCGCGCTCCAGTTCTCCCAGTTGCGGATGGTGCGGTCGATGCCCTGGTCCACGATCTCGGGGTTGGGGATCCGCACGGGCTCGCGCTCGGTGCCCACCAGCGTGATCACGTGCCGCGACCCCTCGCTCGTCGTGAACGCGCCCGCGAGCGACTGCGTGCCCGGCTCGGCGGGGCCGTGCTCGAGCCCGACGACGGCGAGGGTCACGCCGTCGACGCGGATCACCGGCCCGTTGTGCGTGGCTTGCACCCAGGGCGACGAGGTGCCGAGCGCCGTGCCGGGGGCGACCTCCCAGCTCATCGCGACCTCGCCCGCGAGCCCCTCGATCCGGCGCCCGAGCTCGCACCACGGCAGCCGCCCGGCCACGCCCGTGACGAGCGCGTCGGTGACGCGGACGCTCCCGGACGCGGTCGTGAACGTCGTCGTCAGCACGTTGGTGCCGGGCACGTACGCGCGCGCGACCTCGAAGTCCTCGTCGGGCCGCAGCGTGATCCGCCCGCCGTGCGGCGCGTCGATCAGCGCGGCGAAGGCGGGCGGCGTGTGCAGGTCGGGGATCGGCAGCCAGTCGATCGCGCCGTCCTCGGCGATGAGCGCGACGGTGCGCCCGTCCCCGATGGCGGCGTAGCTGCGGAGGGCGATGTAGCCGTCGACGCGCTCGGGTGCGGGGCGGGAGGGGGGCGTGGCCATGGGACTCCTGTCGGCGCCGGCAGGAGGATCACCGACCCCTCCAGTATCGCCGCGCCGCCTCCGCGTGCCCTCCGCGGCCTGCTCCGAGGCGGCCTGCGACCGCGAGCTTCCCGTCCCTCGAAGGCGCCGACAATCCGTTCTCCCCCGGGCTCCGAATAGGGCTGATGTGCCCGGAGCGAACCCGAAGCGTTCCGGACGCGGCCCGCGGGACAGCGTCGTCCCCGCGGGATCCCGGCCCACCGCCATCGCCGTCGCCATGCTCGTCCCCGGGAGCGCGACGCGCCCGTGCCCCGGTCGGGGGATGCCGCGTCGAGGCGCGCGGCGATAGGCTCGCCGCACCCGAACCCGCGCCGCCCGCAGGGGTTACCCGTCCCTGTCCCGGCGCCCCAGAGACGAGCCATGGCACTCCATTCCCTGCGTCCGCGCGCCCGTGCGCGCGCGAACGCCTCCGTCCGCCCCGCCGACGCGGTCGCATCGGCCCCCGCCCGTCCCCGGTTCGAGTGGATCGACGCCGGCAAGGGCGCCTGCATGGTGCTCGTCGTCCTGCTCCACCTGTCCCTCATGTACGAGAACGAGGTGAACGAGGGGCCCGCCGCCCTGTGGTGGGACGTCAGCGCCGCCTTCGCGCCCCTGCGCATGCCCCTGTTCTTCTTCATCTCCGGATTCCTCGCGACCCGCGCCGTCGCGCGGCCCCTCGGTCAGACCCGCGGGCGGACGCTCGGGATCTACTCCGTCTACGCGCTCTGGACCCTCCTCTTCCTCGCGCGCCTCCTCGTCCCCCAGGCGCGGGGCGGCGGCGCGGCCCCGACGCCCGGGGACCTGCTCCTCAGCGTCGTGCTGCCCACCTCCTACTGGTACCTCTGGGCCCTGCCCGTGTTCTTCCTGCTCGCCTGGGCATGCACGCGCCTGCTCGGCGAGCGCCGGGCGTGGGCGCTGGTGCCCTTCGCGATGCTGGCGATCGCGGCCCCGCTCCTCAAGCCGCTCACGGCAGGCGTCCTCACCGAGCCGATGGACGCGGTCAAGCTCGGATCCATCGCGGCGAACCTGGTCTGGTTCTACGCCGGCGTCGTCGGGCGCGACGCCTGGCTGTCGCTCATGCGGCGTGCGACGCCGCTGACGGCGGTCCTCGCGGTCGTCGCGTACGCCAGCGTGTACGCGGCGCTGCGCGCCACGGGGGACGGCGTGGTCCTGACCTTCCTGATCGCGGCGGTCGCGCTGGCCGCCAGCAACCAGGTCCTCGCGGTCGCGGGCATGGGGAATACCCTGGCTCGGGCGCTGCGCTGGGTCGGACGACAGACGCTGCCCGTCTACGTCTTCCACATCTTCCTCGTGTCCGCGCTCAGCGCCGCCCTGAAGCTGACGGGACTCGTCCCCGTCCTGCAGCAGCACACGCAGGCATGGGGAGCGGTCCTGCCGATCGTCCTGCTGGTGCCCGTCGTGGTGGCCAGCCGCATCATCGGGGCCGCCGTCCTCGGCTCACCGCTGCGCTGGATGCTCGAGGGTCCGCGCTGGCTGACCGCCAGTCGCCCGTCAGCGCCGGTGGCGGCCGCTCGCGGCTGACGCATCGCGGCCGCACGCCGCCGGCGCACGGGGCAGGCTGGACCCATGACCCGACTCGAGGCCGTGCGCGGCGACATCACCCGCCAGGACGTGGACGCGATCGTGAATGCGGCGAACTCGTCGCTCCTCGGCGGCGGGGGAGTGGACGGCGCGATCCACCGCGCGGCCGGCCCCGAGCTCCTCGCCGCCTGCCGCCGCATCCGGGCCGACGAGCTCCCCGACGGCCTGCCCGCGGGCGACGCCGTCGCGACGCCCGGGTTCCGCCTCCCCGCGCGGCACGTGATCCACACGGTCGGCCCCGTCTGGTCGTCCTCCGACGACCGCACCCCGGTGCTCTGGAGCGCGTACCGCCGCTCGATCGAGGTCGCGGCCGGCCTCGGGATCCGCAGCGTCGCCTTCCCCGCGGTCTCGGCGGGGGTCTACGGCTGGCCGGTCGACGACGCGGCGCGCGTGGCGGTCGGCGCGGTGCGCGAGGCGCTCGCCGACGGCGCGGGCGACGGGATCGAGCTGGTGCGCTTCGTCCTGTTCTCGGACCAGGTGCTCGCGGCCTTCACGGCGGCGCTCGCGTCCGACGCCTGAGGTCCCGGGTCGGCGCATCCGGCGGGGAGGCGCCCGCGGAACGGGCCCGGGAAGCAGGACGCCGGCCCTGCCGTCGAGGACGGGGATCGGCGGTGGTGCCTGGACGCGGCGTCGATCCGCGGACCTTTCGATTTTCAGTCGAACGCTCTACCAACTGAGCTACCCAGGCGAGCGGGCGACTTCGAGAAGACGCCCACATCGGACAGAAGCCCTCTCGTGTGAGAGGGCTTCCCATCCGTGGCGACCCTGACGGGACTTGAACCCGCGACCTCCGCCGTGACAGGGCGGCACGCTAACCAGCTGCGCTACAGGGCCTTGCGTGTCGATGGCTGCGTGGTGACCCCAACGGGATTCGAACCCGTGTTAGCGCCGTGAAAGGGCGCCGTCCTAGGCCGCTAAACGATGGGGCCGCTAGCCCTGATCTCCCAGGCCTCGCAGCAACCGACACGTCAGCATAACCGCACTCCGGGCGAGGACTCAAATCGGCCGGATGCGCGAGGTGCCGTCGCCCGCCAGCATGCGGATCCGACGGCGTGTCGCGGTCTCCCCGCGCACCCCGTAGACGCCTCCGCGACGGCGCGCCCCCGGCCTCCGCGCCGGTTCCGCGACACGGTCCGCGCGCTGCCCGGGCGGCCCCCGTCCGCGGGGTTAGCCTTCGCTCGACCCTCCCGGGTGAGGGGATCCCCGTCGGATCCCCGTGTCCGCGCGCTGTGCGCCGCGGATCCCCGTTGTTACTGTGGGAGCCGGTGCGGGTGTGGCGGATGTGATCCGCGGCATGCATCGGACCCGCGGGGAGGCGCAGCCGGCCAGCCGGGCGACACGATGATCGGGAACACCATGGACCACGACCTCCACCGGAGCGCGCGCGACGCAGGCGCCGCGCGACCGCGCCCGCGCGTCCGCCGCAGCCTCCAGGCCGTCATCGCGATCGCGGCCGTCCTCCTCACCGGATCCATCGCCGCCCCCGCGCACGCCGAGACCTTCGCCTCGTGGGACGACGTGCAGAGGGCCCGCGGCGACGAGCGGGCGCAGCAGGCGCTCGTGCAGGGCATCACCGACGAGATCGCGTCCCTCGAGCAGCGCGTGACCGAGGCCCGCGACCTCGTGACGAAGCGCGGCGAGGAGCACGACGCCGCGCAGCAGGCGGCCGACGACAAGTACGAGGACACCGTCCAGCTGCAGCAGAAGGTCGACGCGGCCGACGCGAAGGCCACGCGCTCGCAGGAGCAGGCGGCTGGTCTCGCGAAGCAGCTCATGCGCTCCGGGGGCCAGAACCTCTCCGGCACCCTCCTCCTCAGCGAGGGCGACGGCACCGACGACCTCCTCGACAAGCTCGGCACCATGAGCAAGGTCGCGGAGAAGTCCGACCAGATCTACGCCATCGCCCTGCAGGACCGCAACGCCGCGAAGTCCCTCAGCGACCAGGCGCAGGTGGCGCTCGCCGAGCTCGACGTGCTGAAGGCGAAGGCCGAGCAGCTCCTCGCCGACGCCGCGCAGGCGCAGGCCGACCTGGAGCAGGCGCTCGAGGACCAGACCGTGCAGAAGGCCGAGGCCGACGCGAAGCTCGCCGTCATGGCCGAGGACCGCGAGGCCACCGAGGACGACTACCAGGCGGGCGTCCGCAAGCGCCAGGCCGACGCCGACGCGCTGGCCGCCAGCCAGGGTCGCGCGGGCGGCGACGTCTCGCCCGGCGCCATCAGCGCGTCCGGCTGGACCGCGCCGCTCCCCGGCGCGTACACGAGCGGCTACTACGGGCCCCGCTTCCACCCCATCCAGCACCGCATGATCTTCCACGCCGGCGAGGACCTGGTCCGCGGCGCCACCTGCGGCACGACCCAGTACGCCGTGCACTCCGGCACCGTCGTGTTCGCGGGTTGGAACGGCGGCTACGGCAACTACATCCGCATCGACCACGGCGCCGGCGTCTCGTCCGCCTACGGGCACATCGCCAACGGCGGCACGCTGGTGCGCAACGGGCAGCAGGTCGTCGCCGGCCAGCCCATCGCGATCACCGGCACCACCGGCGGCTCGACCGGCTGCCACTCCCACTTCGAGATCCGCCTGAACGGGAACCCCACCGACCCGGTGGGATTCATGCACGGCCAGGGCGTCTCCATCACCAGCACGCACTGACATGAGGAGACACATGAGCCACCTCCGCCCGACCACGGTCGTCATCTCCACGATCGCCGTGGGCGTCATCGCGGTCTCCAGCGGCGTCGCCGCGCAGACCGCCTTTGCCGCCACCGACTACCCCTCGTGGGCCGACGTCCAGGCGGCGAAGGCGAACGAGGCCGACACGCAGGCCGCCGTCGACCGGGTGACCGAGCTGGCCACGGGCCTGCAGGTCGCGGCGGACGAGACCGGCAAGGAGGCGCTCATCGCCGGCGAGCGGTACGCGCAGGCGCAGGCCGCCCGCGACGCGCAGGCCGACAAGCTGGCGCGCCTCCAGCAGAAGGCCGACGATGCGCAGGCCGCGGCCCTCACGAGCCGCATGCGCGCCGGGCTCCTCGCCAGCCACCTCGCGCGCGCCGGAGGCCAGGACATCACCGCGAGCCTCTTCGCATCCGACGGCGAGGACGCCGAGGAGCTGCTGCGGTCGCTCGGCACCATGTCGAAGCTCTCCGAGAGCACCCAGACCGTGTACCAGCAGGCGCTGTCCGACCGGAACTCGGCGGCCTCCCTCAGCGACCAGGCGCAGGTCGCGAAGGACGAGCTCGCGCGGCTCGCCGACGAGGCGCAGGAGTCGCTGGCGGCAGCGAACAGCGCCGCCGCGAAGGCCGAGGCCGCCGTCGCCGAGCAGACGCGCAACAGCGACCAGCTCATCGCGCAGCTCGCGCTCCTCAAGGACTCCACCTCGGAGATCGAGGCGCAGTACATCCAGAGCATCACGCAGCCGCCCATCCCGGCGGCGGCGCCCGCGGTCGGCGGCGGCTCGGGGTCCGGCTCGTCCGGCGGCGGCGGTTCGTCGTCCGGCGGCGGCGGGTCCTCCGCCGGCGGCGGGTCCTCGTCCGGCGGCGGATCCAGTGCCCCGGCCCCGGCCCAGCCCGCGCCGTCGCAGCCCGCGCCGCCGCAGCCGTCGCGCCCCGCGCCGGCCCCGGCCCCCGCCCCGCCCGCGCCGCCGCAGCCGTCGCGGCCGGCTCCGGCCCCCGCTCCCGCACCCGACCCGGCCCCCGCGCCGTCGGGCGACCGGGCGCAGCGGGCCATCGCGTTCGCGAAGTCCCAGCTGGGCGAGCCCTACGTCCTGGGCGGGGCCGGCCCGGACCGGTGGGACTGCTCCGGCCTCGTGATGATGTCGTACCGAGCCGCGGGCATCGACGTCGGCAGCCACTCGGTGAGCAGCCAGTACAACACCATGAAGGCGCAGGGCCGCCTCGTCCCGTTCTCGCAGCGCCAGGCGGGCGACATCGTCTTCTGGGCGAGCGGCGGCGGGTTCTACCACGACGCCATCTCGCTCGGCGGGGACAGCATCATCGCGGCGCCGAAGCCCGGCGACGTGGTGAAGATCCAGGGCCTCTGGGGCGGCGGCGACCTCATGCCCTACGTCGGCCGACCCGGCTGATCCCGCGCCCGGCGCACACGACGACGCCCGCCTCACCGCATCTGCTGCGGGGGCGGGCGTCGTCGTGTCAGGGGGTGACGGAAATCAGGCGTCCTCGTCCGGCTCGCCGGCGTGGCCGTCGTGACCGCCCTCGGCCTGGAGCTTCTCGAAGCCGGCCTGCACGATGCGCTCGGCCTCGGCCGCGTCGCCCCAGCCCTCGGTCTTGACCCACTTGCCGGGCTCGAGGTCCTTGTAGCGCTCGAAGAAGTGCTCGATCTCGTTGCGGACCTGCTGCGGCACGTCCTCGATGTCCTGGATGTGGGCCCAGCGCGGGTCCTTCGCGGGGACGGTGATGACCTTGGAGTCGATCCCGGCCTCGTCGCTCATGTTGAACACGCCCACGGGGGCGGACGGCGACGCCGACGCCGGGGAAGACCGGGTACTCGAGGAGCACGAGCGCGTCGACGGGGTCGCCGTCGAGGCCGAGCGTGTTCTCGAAGTAGCCGTAGTCGGTGGGGTAGACGAACGACGTGAAGAGCACGCGGTCGAGGTACACGCGGCCCGTCTCGTGGTCGACCTCGTACTTGTTGCGGGACCCCTTGGGGATTTCGACGACGACGTCGTAGCTGGCCATGCGTGTGCTCCTCGTGGTTCTGCCGTGGGCGGATCGCTGCCATAACGTTAGTGGATGCCCTCCGAGCGCCCCCGTCTGACCCCCGCCGTCGCGGACCTCCGTCGGGCGGTGCGCGAGGCGCTCGCCGAGCTCCCCGGGCCGCCGGCCGGCCCCGTCCTCGTCGCGCTTTCGGGCGGCGCCGACTCCCTCGCCCTCGCCGCCGCGACCGGCTTCGAGGCGCCGCGCGCCGGCGTGGCGGCCGGGGCCGTCGTGGTCGACCACGGCCTCCAGGACGGATCCGCGGAGATCGCCGCCCGGGCCGCCGACGCCGCGCGCGCCCTCGGCCTCGCCCCCGTCGTCGTGACGCGCGTGCGGGTGGAGCCCGGCGCCGACGGCCCCGAGGCCGCCGCCCGCGCCGCCCGCTACGCCGCGTTCGACGACGCGCTCCGGACGACCGGATCCCGTGCGCTCCTCCTCGCCCACACCCTCGACGACCAGGCGGAGACCGTCCTGCTCGGGCTCGCCCGCGGGTCCGGCGCGACGAGCCTGCACGGGATGGCGCGCGCGACCCCGGCGCGCGCGGTGGACGCCGTCTACCTGCGGCCGCTCCTCGGGATCCGCGCCGCCGTCACGCGCGCCGCCTGCGCCGACCAGGGCCTCGACCCGTGGCAGGACCCGCACAACGCCGATCCCGCCTACCGCCGCGTGCGCGTCCGCCGCGACGTCCTCCCCGTGCTCGAGCGCGAGCTCGGCCCGGGCGTCGCCGAGGCGCTCGCCCGCACGGCCGACCAGCTGCGCGAGGACGACGACGCGCTGGAGCACTTCGCGGCCGAGATGATCGAGGAGATCGCCGACCACGCGGAGGCCGGCATCTCGCTCGAGGTGGCCTCGCTCCTCGCCGCGCCGCCCGCCCTCCGGCACCGGCTGATCCGCCTGGCCGCGCGCGAGGAGTTCGCGGCGCACCTCTCCCGTGCGCACGTCCTGGAGGTCGCACGGCTCGTGACCGACTGGCACGGGCAGGGACCGGTCGACCTGCCGGGCGTTAGGGTTCTACGCAGGGACGGACTCCTCGTCCTCAGCGCCAGGACGACGGAAGAGTGACATGAGATCCACCGACATCGCCGACGACCTGACCGAGGTCCTGCACACCGAGGAGGAGATCCACGGCCGCATCGCCGAGATGTGCCGCGAGATCGAGCGGGACTACGCGGGGGAGGAGCTCCTCCTCGTGGGCGTCCTCAAGGGCGCGGTCATGGTCATGGCCGACCTCGCGCGCGAGCTCGCGCTGCCGATCCACATGGACTGGATGGCGGTGAGCTCCTACGGCTCCGGCACGAGGTCGAGCGGCGTCGTCCGGATCCTCAAGGACCTCGACGCCGACCTGTCGGGCCGCCGCGTCCTCATCGTCGAGGACATCATCGACTCCGGCCTCACCCTCTCCTGGCTGCTCGCGAACCTGCGGTCGCGCGGGGCGGAGAGCGTCGAGGTGTGCGCGCTGCTCCGGAAGCCGGAGGCCGCGAAGATCGCGGTCGACGTCAAGTACGTGGGATTCGAGATCCCGAACGACTTCGTCGTCGGCTACGGGCTCGACTACGCGGAGCGGTACCGCAACCTCCGCGACGTCGCGGTCCTCGCGCCGCACGTCTACAGCTGACGCGCCCCGCTCCTCCCATCCCGCTGCGAGCCGCCGCTCGTTCGGCTGGCGGCGAACACCGCGGCGACGCTCAGACAGCCGCTTGTATCCTCGAGACATCTCGTCGCCGTACGGCGCGGCACGGGCAGAAAGGTGTCGGGCCCGCGCCCCTACGCTCATGAACTTCAAGAAACTCCTCCGCAGCCCGATCCTCATCGTCGTCCTCGCCATCGTCGTGGTGTCCGTGGGCTTCAGCCTCATCACCGGTTCCGGCTACCGCACCATCACCACGCAGCACGGCCTCGAGCTGATCCAGGACGGCAAGGTCGCCTCCGCCAAGATCATCGACGGCGAGCAGCGGGTCGACCTCACGCTCGCGTCGCCGGACGGCGAGAACGGCACCATGGTGCAGTTCAACTACGTGGCGCAGCGCGGAGGCGAGATCGTGTCGGCCATCACGGAGGCGAACCCCGCCGAGGGCTTCGACGACCAGGTGCCGCAGCCGAGCTGGCTCCTGTCGGCGTTCAGCATCCTGCTGCCGCTCCTCCTCATCGGCTTCTTCATCTGGATCATGTTCTCCGGCATGCAGGGCGGCGGGAACCGCGTCATGCAGTTCGGCAAGTCCAAGGCGAAGCTCGCCTCCAAGGACTCGCCGAAGGTGACGTTCGCCGACGTCGCCGGGTCGGACGAGGCCATCGAGGAGCTCGAGGAGATCAAGGACTTCCTCAAGGAGCCCGCGAAGTTCCAGGCCGTCGGCGCCCGCATCCCCAAGGGCGTGCTGCTCTACGGCCCTCCCGGCACCGGCAAGACCCTGCTCGCGCGCGCCGTCGCGGGCGAGGCGGGCGTGCCCTTCTACTCGATCTCCGGATCCGACTTCGTCGAGATGTTCGTGGGCGTGGGCGCGAGCCGCGTGCGCGACCTCTTCGAGCAGGCCAAGCAGAACGCGCCGGCCATCATCTTCGTCGACGAGATCGACGCGGTCGGCCGCCACCGCGGCGCCGGCGTCGGCGGCGGCAACGACGAGCGCGAGCAGACCCTCAACCAGCTCCTGGTGGAGATGGACGGCTTCGACGTCAAGACCAACGTCATCCTCATCGCGGCCACCAACCGTCCCGACGTGCTCGACCCCGCGCTCCTGCGCCCGGGCCGCTTCGACCGCCAGATCGGCGTCGACGCCCCGGACCTCCAGGGCCGCAAGCAGATCCTCGAGGTGCACGGGCGCGGCAAGCCGCTCGCCTCGGGCGTCGACCTCGAGGTCCTCGCGCGGAAGACCCCGGGCTTCACCGGTGCCGACCTCGCCAACGTCCTCAACGAGGCCGCGCTCCTCACGGCGCGCTCCAACGCGCAGCTCATCGACGACCGCGCGCTCGACGAGGCCGTCGACCGCGTCATGGCCGGGCCCCAGCGCCGCAGCCGCATCATGCGCGACCACGAGAAGCTCATCACCGCGTACCACGAGGGCGGCCACGCGCTCGCGGCGGCGGCCATGAACAACACCGACCCCGTCACGAAGGTCACGATCCTGCCGCGCGGCCGCGCCCTCGGCTACACGATGGTCCTGCCGCTCGAGGACAAGTACTCCGTCACGCGCAACGAGCTCCTCGACCAGCTCGCGTACGCCATGGGCGGCCGCGTCGCGGAGGAGATCGTCTTCCACGACCCCACCACGGGGGCGTCCAACGACATCGAGAAGGCCACGTCCACGGCCCGCCGCATGGTCACCGAGTACGGCATGAGCGCCAAGGTCGGATCCGTGAAGCTCGGCTCCAGCTCCGGCGAGCCCTTCCTCGGCCGCGACCTCGGCGGCAGCCGCGACTACTCGGAGGACATGGCCCTCACGGTCGACGCCGAGGTGCGCGCGCTCCTCGACGGCGCGCACGACGAGGCGTGGCAGGTCATCAACGACAACCGCGACGTGCTCGACCACCTCGCGACGGAGCTCCTCGAGAAGGAGACGCTCGACCACGACCAGCTCGCGGCGATCTTCGCGAACGTCCGGAAGCTGCCGCCGCGCCCCCAGTGGCTCTCGAGCGACAAGCGCCCGCTCTCCGACCTCCCGCCCGTGCCGATGCCGCAGAAGGCGCCCATCGACCAGGGCGTCGTCGACGGCGCGGTGGACTCCGAGCCGCCGGCCGGCAAGCCCAAGCGCTCGCCCTTCCCGCGCCCCGCGACGGCCTGACCCGATGGGCGTCGACAGGGCGCGCATCGAGGCGGCCGTGGCCGAGCTGATCCTCGCCATCGGCGAGGACCCGGCGCGGGAGGGCCTCCGCACCACCCCCGCGCGGGTCGCGGAGGCGTACGGCGAGTTCTTCGCGGGCGTCGGGGCGGATCCGCTCCGGCACCTGCGCGAGACGTTCCCGCTCCCGGAGACGGACGCGGCGCCGCAGCCCGTCATCGTCACCGGCATCGCGTTCCGGTCCATCTGCGAGCACCACCTGCTGCCCTTCACGGGCGTCGCGCACCTGGCCTACGTGCCCAGGGAGCGGATCGTCGGCCTCGGTCGGCTGCCGCGCGTGGTCGACGACCTGGCCTCCCGCCCGCAGATGCAGGAGCGGCTCGGCGAGCAGATCGCGGAGACGCTCGAGCAGGGGCTCGACGCGCGCGGCGTCGCCGTGATCCTCGACGCGACCCACGGCTGCGTCACCTCGCGAGGCACCCGGCAGGCGGGCAGCACCACCATCACCATCGCGGCCCGCGGGTCGCTCGCGGAGCCGTCCGCGCGCGCCGAGGTCCTCGCCCTGCTGCCGGCCGTCGGCGGCCGGGGCTGACCGTGGCCGTGCCTCCGCCCCGCACGCTCGTGATGGGCATCCTCAACGCGACGCCCGACTCCTTCAGCGACGGCGGGCGGCACCTCGCGCTCGAGGACGCGCTCGCCCACGCGCGGCGGATGCTCGCGGCCGGGGCCGACCTCGTCGACGTGGGCGGCGAGTCCACGCGGCCGGGCGCGCAGCGGGTCGACGCCGCCGAGGAGCTGGCGCGCGTGCTGCCGGTCGTCCGGGAGCTCGCCGCGGAGGGCATCGCCGTGAGCGTCGACACCATGCGCGCCGCGACCGCCGAGGCCTGCGTGGCGGCCGGCGCGCGGATCGTCAACGACGTGTCCGGCGGCCTCGCGGATCCCCGCATGGCGGCCGTGGTGGCGGGCGCCGGCGTCGACTACGTGGCCATGCACTGGCGCGGCCACAGCGACACCATGGCCACGCGCGCCACGTACGCCGACGCGGTGGGCGAGGTGCGGCACGAGCTGCGCGCGCGCATCGACGCGCTCGTGGCGGCGGGCGTGGACCCGGCGCGCCTCGTGCTCGACCCCGGTCTCGGGTTCGCGAAGCACGCCGCCCACGACTGGCAGCTCCTCGGATCGCTCGACGCGGTGACGGACCTCGGCCACCGCGTGCTGGTGGGCGCCTCCCGCAAGCGCTTCCTCGGGCGCCTGCTGCCGGAGGGCGCGCCCGTCGAGGACCGCGACGTGCCGACGGCCGTCGTCAGCGCCCTCGCGGCGCGCGCCGGGGCCTGGGCCGTGCGCGTGCACGACGTCGCGTCCACCCGGGCCGCGCTGGCGGTCGAGGCGGCGTGGGCGCGCGGCCGCGCCGAGGCGATCGCCGCCGCGTCCGCCGGGCCGGCGGCCGTCGCCGGTCTGTCAGAGTAGGAGCATGAGCGCCGTGAGCCAGGACCGTGTCGTCGTCTCCCCGCAGGCGGTGCTCGTGCGCATCGCGGTCGCCGCGCTCGTGGCGTCCGTCCTCCTCGGCGTCGGTCTGACCCTCGCGGCCGACGTGGCCGCGGGAGCGGGTGCGGGCGTCGTGGTCGCCAAGGCCGTCGCGGTCGTGCTGGGGCTCGTCGGATCCCTCGGCGCCGTCTACGCGTCCGTCGTGCTGCTGTCGCCCGTGCTCACCACCGTGGGCGCCGTGCTGTGGCCCACCGCCGTCGTGCTGCTCGGCGCCGCCCTCGGCATCGTGGGCGCCCTGCCGTTCTCCTCCGCCCCGGTCGAGGGCGACGCGTCGCATGCCGTCCTCGGCGTCGTGGCCGCCGTGCTCGCCGTGCTCGGGATCGCCGCCGCGGTGGCCTGGGCCGTGGTCCAGCGCCGCGTGACCCGGCTCGCCGCCACCGCCCGCCGCGTCACCGAGACCGGACGCCGCACCTCCGCGATCGTCACGGCCGTGCAGCGGCTCGACGGGTCCGGCGACGCCGTCCGCGCGCGCCTCACGGTCGCCTTCACCGACGCCGACGGCCGCGACCACCACGTCACGCGCACGGTCACCACGGCCGACCGCCTGCTGCCGTCCGTCGGCGGGAAGCTGCCGCTCTGGTACGACCCGGCCGACCCGGGCGACCTCCCGTCCATCGTCGTGGGCCGCTCGTGGTGACCTTCGCCCCGCGCGACCGCATCCTCCTCACCGGGCTGCGCGTCCACGCCCACCACGGCGTGTTCGCGGCCGAGCGCCGCGACGGCCAGCCGTTCGTGATCGACCTCGAGGTGGCGCTCGACCTCGCGCCCGCGGGCGGCAGCGACGAGCTGGCCCGCACGCTGCACTACGGCGAGCTCGCCGAGGAGGTCGCCGCGGCCGCCGAGCGGGATCCCGTCGACCTCATCGAGACGCTCGCCGAGCGCGTGGCCGGCGTGGTGCTCGCCCATCGCGTCGCGCGCTCCGTGCGCGTCACGGTCCACAAGCCGGACGCGCCCATCGCCGTGCCCTTCGACGACGTGGCCGTGGTGATCGAGCGCGCGTCGACCCTCCCCGCCCCCGGCGCGACCGTGCGCGCGGTCGTGGCCGTGGGATCCAACCTCGGCGACCGGCGGGCGACCATCGAGCGCGCCCTCGAGCTCGTCGACCGCGTGCCCGGCCTCCGCGTCGTGCGCGCCTCCGATCTCGTGGAGTCCGTCGCCGTGACGCCCGCGGGGGAGGACCCGACGAAGCCCGGCTACCTCAACGGCGTCGCGCTGGTGGACGCGGCCATCGGACCGCACGCGCTCCTCGACGCCCTCGCCGCGATCGAGCGCGACCTCGGCCGCGTCCGCGCCGAGCGCTGGGGCGACCGCACGATCGACCTCGACGTCGTCGCGTACGGCGACGCGCGGATCCACGACGACCGGCTCACGCTGCCGCACCCGCGCGCGGCCGAGCGCGCCTTCGTGCTGGGTCCCTGGCTGCGGGCGGACCCCGACGCCGAGCTGCCCGGCCACGGCCGCGTCGACGCGCTGCTCGCCGCCCTCGAGGGCGCCGACGCGGCCGCTGCCGCCGACGCCGCGTCCCCGGAGGCCGGCCGATGACCCGCACGCGCACCACGACCCTCATCGCCCTCCTCATCGCGGGCGCCGCCGTCGGCTGGTTCGCCGAGAACGCGCTCGTCATGAGCGGTCGGCCGCTCCTCGTCCCGCCGCTGACGCTCGGCGCGACCCTCCTCATCGTCGGGATCGTGCTGCTGGCCCTCGCCCGGCCCATCCGCCGCTCCACGCTCGGCCGGACCCCCGGTCGCGTCGACCCGTTCCGCGCCACCCGGGTGGTGCTGCTGGCCAAGGCGTCGGCGCTCGCGGGGGCGCTGCTCGCGGGGGTCACCGGAGGCGTGCTCGCCTTCCTGCTGGCGCGGCCCGTGCTGCCCGGCGCGTCCTCCGTCGGGCTCGCCGTGGCCGGTACGGTGGGAGCCGTCGTCCTCCTCGTCGCCGGGCTGGTCGCCGAGCACTGGTGCACGGTCCCGCCCGACGACCGGGACGGCCCGCGCCCCGGCGATCCGGCGCGCGAGCTCTCGTAGTCCGCCGCAGCACCAGCCGAGGAGCACCGTGACCGCGAACGTCGACCCGCACGGCGTCCTGTGGCGCCGCGTCTCCCCGCGCCTCGTCGGCGTCGAGCTGGTGGGCGGCCTGATCACCGCACTCGTCCTCGGCGGCGTCGCCGCGTTCCTCGCCTCGGTCGAGGCGCCCGTCTGGCTGCCGGTCGTGCTGGGAGCGGCCGCGCTCGTCGAGCTCGTGGTGACCCTGGTCGTCGTCCCGCGCCGCGTGCGCGCCATGGGGTACCAGCTGCGCGAGGACGACCTCGTCTTCCGCCGCGGCATCATGTGGACCCGCATCGTCGCCGTGCCCTACGGCCGGATGCAGCTGGTCGACATCACGCGCGGCCCCGTCGGCCGCCTCCTCGGCCTCGCCGACCTCAAGCTCGTGACGGCCGCGGCGTCCGCGAGCATCCAGATCCCCGGCCTCACGGTCGAGGACGCCGAGGAGCTCCGCGACCACCTGGTGGCCCTGGCCGAGACGCGCCGGGCCGGGCTGTGACCGACCAGGCGCCCGAGGGTCCGCGGCCCGACGGCCCCGTGCCGGAGAGCGCGTCGCCCGCGGGCGATCCCGTCCGGGGCGCCGCGGACGTCCCCGCCGCCACCGTCCCCGCCGCCGAGGCGCGCGCCGCCGAGGAGCTCACCGACGGCGGCTGGCACCGGCTCCACCCCGCCACGCCCGTCCTCCGCGGCGGCGTCGTGTTCCTCGTCGCCATCGGCTTCCTCGTCTCGTCGCTCCGCGAGCAGCTCGTGGAGCGCTTCGTGCCCGGCCGGGAGCAGGGCGACGGGGAGGGCGACCTCCTCCCGTGGCTCGTCGAGTCCGGCAGCCTGGTCTGGGTCCTCCTCGCCCTCCTGGCGTTCACGCTCCTCGCGGTCGGCGTCTCCTACCTGTCGTGGCGCATGCACACGTTCCGCGTCACCGAGGAGACCGTCGAGGTGCGCAGCGGCATCCTGTCGCGCACGAACCGGCGGGCGCGGCTCGACCGGATCCAGGGCGTCAACATCACCCGGCCCCTCGTGGCGCGGCTGATCGGCGCGGCCAAGCTCGAGATCCAGGTCGCGGGGAACGACGCGAACCTCCCGCTGCAGTACCTCCGCTCGCGCGACGCCGACGCGTTCCGGCTGCGCGTCCTCCGCCTCGCGTCGGGTGCCCGCGCCGAGGCGGCCGGAGCCGCCCCCGCGGCCCCGGGCGCCGCCGCGCGCGGCTTCGTGGGCTCCCGGGTCGACGACTTCCTCGCGCCCGAGCTCGACCCCGACGCCGCACCGCCGCAGTCGGTCGTGCGGATCCCTCTCCCGCGCCTCGTCGGCGCCGTGCTCCTGTCCGCGCCCACCGTGCTGCTCGTGCTGTTCGTGGTGGTCGGCATCCCGCTCATCGTGCGCTTCGAGGCCTGGTACCTCCTCGTGCCGCTGCTGCCGACGCTCCTCGGCTCCGCCGGCTTCTTCGTCCGCCGCATCACCCGCTCGCTGCGCTACAGCGTCGCCGGCACGCCCGACGGGGTGCGCGTCGGCTTCGGCCTGCTCTCCACGAGCAATGACACGATCCCGCCGGGCCGGATCCACGCGGTCGAGGTCGTGCAGCCGCTCCTCTGGCGCGCGGCGGGCTGGTGGGAGATCCGCATCACGCGCGCCTCGCACTCCTCCGCGCCGGGCGCGGCCGGGCAGCAGAACACGTCGATCCTCCCGGTGGGAGACCGGGGCGACGTCGACCGCGTCCTCGGCCTCGTCCTCCCGCACCTGGTGGGGGAGGACGCCCTCGCGCTCATCGACACCGGCATGACCGGCCGCGGCGGCACGGACGACGGCTTCACCACCTCGCCGCGGCGGGCGCGCCTCCTCCGGCCCTTCTCCTGGCGCCGCACCGGCTTCGCGGTCGACGACTCGGCGTTCCTCGTGCGCCGCGGCGTGATCTGGCGCCGCCTCGTCGTGGTGCCGCACGCCCGCACGCAGGGCGTCGACCTCGGCCAGGGCCCGGTCGAGCGCCGGCTCGACCTCGTGTCCGTGCGCGCCGCCACGGTCGCCGGTCCCGTCGACACGCGCCTCGGGGCCATCGACCGCGCCACGGGCGTGGACCTCGCGACCCGCCTCGTCGCGGCCGCCGTGGCGTCCGCCCGCTCGGACACGTCGGCGCGCTGGGGCGCCGAGAGCGCGAGCTGGCCGGCGCCGGGGTCGGCACCCGAGTCCGCGATAGTCGCTCCCGATCCCGATCCCGATCCCGATCCCGATCCCGCTCCCGCCCCCGACGCCCCCCATCACCGCTCCACCCCGGAGGACCCCGCATGACCGTCCCGTCCCAGCGTTCCGGCCGCCTCGGCGTCGGGATCATCGGCGCGGGCCGCGTCGGCCCCGTCATCGGCATGGCCCTCGCGGGCGCCGGCCACGCCATCACGGGCATCTCCGCGGTCTCCGAGTCGAGCCGCGAGCGCGCGGAGGCGATGCTGCCGGACGTCCCCCTGCTCGAGATCCCCGAGATCGTGGAGCGCAGCGAGCTCGTGGTCCTCGCGGTCCCCGACGCCGAGCTGCCCGGCCTCGTCCAGGGCCTCGCCGCGACGGGGGCGTGGCAGGCGGGCCAGCTCGTGATGCACACGTCCGCCGCGCACGGGATCCAGGTGCTCGCCCCGGCGTTCGCCGCCGGCATCATCCCGCTCGCCATCCACCCGGCGATGTCGTTCACCGGCACGAGCATGGACCTGAGCCGCATGGTGGACAGCTGGTTCGCCGTGACCGCGCCCGCGCCCGTCCTCCCCATCGCGCAGGTGCTCGTGGTGGAGATGGGCGGGGAGCCCGTCGTGGTGGAGGAGCGGGACCGCGCCGCCTACGCGGAGGCCATCGCGACCGCCACCACCTTCTCCACCGCCATCGTCGACCAGGCCACCGGCCTCCTCGCGGGCATCGGCGTCGAGGAGCCCGGCCGCGTGCTCGGCCCGCTGATCCGCTCGGCCGTGGACGACGCGCTCCGCCGCTCCTCCCCGGCGGGCGGCGCGCGCCTCACCACACGGGACGTGCCCCTGCCGACGGACGAGGATCCCGACGCGCACTAACCTGGTGCGTCCGCGTCCCGAGCCCCGAGGAGCACCGAAGGCATGACGATCCCCGCGCCCACCGTCGTCACCGGCATCGCCGAGCTGCGCACCCGCGTCCGCGAGCACCGCGCAGCCCGCACCGCCGCCGGCGACGAGGCCGTCGTCGTCCTGGTGCCCACCATGGGCGCGCTGCACGAGGGCCACCTCGCCCACGCCCGCCGCGCCCGCGAGCTCGGCTCGCTCGTCGTGGTGTCGATCTTCGTCAACCCGCTGCAGTTCGGCGCCGGCGAGGACCTCGACGCCTACCCGCGCACGCTCGACGCCGACGTCGAGGCGCTCGCCGCGACGGGCGTCGACCTCGTCTTCGCGCCGTCCGCGGCCGAGATGTACCCGGACGGACCCGCGCGCACCCGCGTCACGGGCGGATCCGTCGCGCTCACGCTCGAGGGCCGCTCCCGCCCCGGCCACTTCGACGGCATGCTCACCGTCGTGGCGAAGCTCCTCCACATCGTCGCGCCCGACGTCGCCACGTTCGGCCGGAAGGACGCCCAGCAGCTGCACCTCGTCCGCCGCATGGTCCGGGACCTCGACCTCCCCGTGCGCATCGAGGCCCTCGAGACCGTGCGCGAGCCCGACGGCCTGGCGCTGTCGAGCCGCAACCGCTACCTCGACGACCGCGAGCGGCGTGCGGCGCGCGTCATCCCGGCCGCCCTGGAGGCCGCCGAGAGCGCCGGCTCCCGCGGCATCGACGCCGTCATCGCCGCCGCCCAGTCCGTCGTGATGGGGGAGCCCGCCGTCGCCCTCGACTACTTCCAGGTGGTGGACCCCACGACGTTCGAGTCGGTGGACGACGGCTTCCGCGGCGTCGCGCTCGCCGTCATCGCGGCCCGGGTCGGCAGCACGCGCCTCATCGACAACCAGGCCGTCGTCATCGCCTGACCCGCGTCCGACCCCGGGCGCCGGCGTCCCGGCATCCGCCCGCCCGGCGTCCCCGGGCCGCCGCCCGCACCTGCGAGAATCGTGGGGAGGCCGCTCGGCCGCACGCCCCTTCGACCCGCGAGGATCCGCCCGCACATGACCGACAGCCCGTCAACGCCCGCGACCACCCCGACGCCCGCCGCCGTGGAGGAGTCCGTCGAGGACATCGCCGAGCAGAAGGCCGTGCGCCTCGCCAAGCGCGCCCGCCTCGAGGCCCAGGGCGGCCCCGGCGACGGCGCGTACCCCGTGCACGTGCCCGTCACGACGACGATCCCGGCGGTCCGCGCGGAGTTCGGCCACCTCGAGCCCGGCGTGGAGACCGACCACGTGGTGGGCATCGCCGGCCGCGTCGTCCACTTCCGCAACACCGGCAAGCTCTGCTTCGCCACGCTCCAGGCGGGCGACGGCACGCGCATCCAGGCCATGATCTCGCTCGCCGAGGTCGGCGAGGACGCGCTCGCGGCCTGGAAGGAGCTCGTCGACCTGGGCGACCACGTCTTCGTCGCGGGCCGCGTCATCGCGAGCCGCAAGGGCGAGCTGTCGGTCATGGCCGCCGAGTGGCGCATCGCGTCGAAGGCGCTGCTGCCCCTGCCGAACCTGCACTCGGAGCTCTCCGACGAGACCCGGGTCCGCAGCCGCTACCTCGACCTCATCGTCCGCGACCAGGCCCGCAAGAACGTCCTCGACCGCGCGAAGGTCAACGCCTCCATGCGCGAGACGTTCCGCCAGCGCGGCTACGTCGAGGTGGAGACGCCCATGCTGCAGGTGATGCACGGCGGTGCCTCCGCGCGCCCCTTCGTCACGCACTCCAACGCCTTCGACACCGAGATGTACCTCCGCATCGCGCCCGAGCTGTACCTCAAGCGCGCGGTCGTCGGCGGCATCGACCGCGTCTTCGAGATCAACCGCAACTTCCGCAACGAGGGCGCCGACAGCACGCACAGCCCCGAGTTCGCGATGCTCGAGGCGTACGAGGCGTACGGCGACTACACCTCCATCGCCGAGCTCACGCAGACCCTCGTGCAGGACGCGGCGATGGCGGTCGCCGGCAGCCACGTGGTCACGTGGGCCGACGGCACGGAGTACGACCTCGGCGGCGAGTGGGACCGCATCTCGATGTACGGCTCCCTCAGCGAGGCGGCCGGCGTCGAGGTCACCCCCGCGACGACCGTCGACGAGCTCCAGGCGATCGCCGACCGCGAGGGCGTCGTCGTGCCGCTCAGCACGCACGGCAAGCTCGTCGAGGAGCTCTGGGAGCACTTCGTGAAGGGCGGCCTCGAGCGCCCCACCTTCGTCCTCGACTTCCCCGTGGAGACGTCGCCGCTCACGCGCGCGCACCGCTCCATCGAGGGCGTCGTCGAGAAGTGGGACCTCTACATCCGCGGCTTCGAGCTGGCCACCGGCTACTCCGAGCTCGTGGATCCTGTCGTGCAGCGCGAGCGCTTCGTCGACCAGGCCCGCCAGTCGGCGCGCGGCGACGACGAGGCCATGCCGCTCGACGAGGAGTTCCTCCGCGCGCTCGAGCACGGCATGCCGCCGTCGGGCGGCATGGGCATGGGGGTCGACCGGCTCCTCATGGCCATCACCGGCCTCGGCATCCGCGAGACCATCCTGTTCCCCCTAGTGAAGTAGGCACCGCATGCCCCTCGGCCCGAACGGCACCGACCCCAAGAAGCCCACCACCGCGCGCTACGCGCTGTGGATCATCGTGGGCGGCATCGCCGTCGCCTTCATCGTGCAGGGCCTCGTCGGCATCCTCACGTAGAGCGCGGCGTATCCTTCTCGCATGGATGCTTTCTGGGTGAGCGCGATCTGGTCGCTCCTCCCCACCCTCGGCGTGGGTCTGATCTTCTGGATCATCATGCGGGCGGTCATCCAGGCGGACAAGCAGGAGCGCGAGGCCTACGCCGCCATCGAGGCGAAGGAGCGCGCCCGCATGGGCATGCCCGCCGCCGACGCCGACCGGTAGCCCCACCGGCCCCGCGATCGGGCGTCCGTCACGGGCCGCATCCGCCGCCTCCCGCATCGCGTCACGCCCACGGCGAACAGGGGCATGCACTCGTCGGACCCGTCGTTACTCTCTACATATCGGCACCGGCCCCCTGCCCCGGTGCCCAGGGAGAAACAGATGTTCGAGAGATTCACCGACCGCGCTCGTCGCGTCGTCGTCCTGGCCCAAGAAGAGGCCAAGATGCTCAACCACAACTACATCGGGACCGAGCACATCCTGCTCGGCCTCATCCACGAGGGTGAAGGCGTGGCCGCCAAGGCCCTGGAGTCGCTCGGCATCTCCCTCGATGCCGTACGCGAACAGGTCCAGGACATCATCGGCCAGGGCCAGCAGCAGCCCACGGGTCACATCCCGTTCACGCCGCGCGCCAAGAAGGTCCTGGAGCTGTCGCTCCGCGAGGCTCTCCAGCTCGGCCACAACTACATCGGCACCGAGCACATCCTGCTCGGCCTGATCCGCGAGGGCGAGGGCGTCGCCGCCCAGGTGCTCGTGAAGCTCGGCGCCGACCTCAACCGCGTGCGCCAGCAGGTCATCCAGCTCCTGTCCGGTTACCAGGGCAAGGAGGCCGTCGCCGTCGGCGGCGAGCAGCAGCAGAGCCAGCAGGCCGGCTCCACGGTCCTCGACCAGTTCGGGCGCAACCTCACGCAGGCGGCGCGCGACGGCAAGCTCGACCCCGTCATCGGGCGCGAGAAGGAGATCGAGCGCGTGATGCAGATCCTGTCGCGCCGCTCGAAGAACAACCCCGTCCTCATCGGCGAGCCCGGCGTCGGCAAGACCGCCGTCGTCGAGGGCCTGGCGCAGGCCATCGTCAAGGGCGACGTCCCGGAGACGCTGAAGGACAAGCAGCTCTACACGCTCGACCTCGGCTCGCTCATCGCCGGGTCCCGCTACCGCGGCGACTTCGAGGAGCGCCTCAAGAAGGTCACCAAGGAGATCCGCACCCGCGGCGACATCATCACCTTCATCGACGAGATCCACACCCTCGTCGGCGCGGGTGCTGCCGAGGGCGCGATCGACGCGGCCAGCATCCTCAAGCCGCTCCTCGCGCGCGGCGAGCTGCAGACCATCGGCGCCACGACGCTCGACGAGTACCGCAAGCACTTCGAGAAGGACGCGGCCCTCGAGCGCCGCTTCCAGCCGATCCAGGTGCACGAGCCCTCGCTGCCCCACACGATCAACATCCTCAAGGGCCTGCGCGACAAGTACGAGGCGTTCCACAAGGTGTCCATCACCGACGGTGCCATCGTCTCGGCGGCGAACCTCGCCGACCGCTACATCGCGGACCGCTTCCTGCCGGACAAGGCCATCGACCTGATCGACGAGGCCGGCGCCCGCCTGCGCCTGTCGATCCTGTCGGCCCCGCCGGAGCTCCGCGAGTTCGACGAGCGCATCTCCGTGGTCCGCGTGGCCAAGGAGACGGCGATCGAGGACCAGGACTTCGAGAAGGCCGCGAGCCTGCGCGACGAGGAGAAGAACCTCCTCGGCGAGCGACTCCGCCTCGAGAAGCAGTGGCGCTCGGGCGACGTCCGCACCACGGCCGAGGTCGACGAGGGCCTGATCGCCGAGGTGCTGGCGCAGGCGACCGGCATCCCCGTGTTCAAGCTCACGGAGGAGGAGTCCTCGCGGCTCGTCTTCATGGAGAAGGCCCTGCACCAGCGGGTCATCGGCCAGGAGGAGGCCATCTCGGCCCTGTCCAAGACCATCCGCCGCACGCGCGCCGGACTCAAGGACCCCCGCCGCCCCTCGGGATCGTTCATCTTCGCCGGCCCCACGGGCGTCGGCAAGACGGAGCTCGCGAAGGCCCTGGCGGAGTTCCTCTTCGACGACGAGGACGCCCTCATCTCGCTCGACATGAGCGAGTACGGCGAGAAGCACACCGTGAGCCGCCTCTTCGGCGCCCCTCCCGGATTCGTCGGCTTCGAGGAGGGCGGCCAGCTCACCGAGAAGGTGCGCCGCAAGCCGTTCTCCGTGGTGCTCTTCGACGAGATCGAGAAGGCCCACCCGGACATCTTCAACTCGCTCCTCCAGATCCTGGAGGAGGGACGCCTGACGGATGGCCAGGGCCGCGTGGTCGACTTCAAGAACACGGTCATCATCATGACCACCAACCTCGGCACCAAGGACATCACGGGTGCCCCGGTCGGGTTCCAGGTCGAGAACAACGCCGCGAACTCCTATGAGCGCATGAAGGGCAAGGTCAGCGAGGAGCTGAAGAAGAACTTCAAGCCCGAGTTCCTCAACCGCGTGGACGACACCATCGTCTTCCCGCAGCTGTCGAAGCCCGAGCTGCTCCAGATCGTGGACCTGTTCGTGAAGCGCCTGTCGGACCGCATGATGGACCGCGACCTCACCATCACGCTCGAGACCGCCGCGAAGGAGCGCCTCATCGAGGTCGGCTTCGACCCGTCGCTCGGCGCCCGGCCGCTGCGCCGCGCCGTGCAGCACGAGATCGAGGACCGCCTGTCGGAGCGCATCCTGCAGGGCGAGCTCAACGCGGGCGACCACGTGCACGTGGACTACGTGGACGGCGTGTTCACGTTCCTCACCACGCAGCGCGAGGGGCTCACGGTCGGCGCCGGCATCGGCACCGGTCCGGCCACCCCGGACCTCGCCATCACCAGCGAGTAGCACCGGCACCACCACGACGGCCCGTCGTCCCCGAGAGGGGGCGGCGGGCCGTCGCCGTGTCCGGAGGCGGCCGATCCGCCGGGTCCCGGTGCCGCGCGCGCGGCGCGCGGGCCAGGATGGACGGGGGCGGAACCGCCCCACGAAGGAGATGCTCGCTGATGAGAACCGCCGTCACCGGAGGCTCGGGGAAGCTCGGCCGACACGTCGTCGCCGACCTGCGCGCCCACGGACACGAAGTCACCAACATCGACCAGGTGGGGGAGCGCGGATCCGGCTTCGTCCGCGTGGACACCACCGACTACGGCCAGGTGGTCGACGCGCTGTTCGGCGTCCAGGACCTGCACGACGGGTTCGACGCCGTCGTGCACCTCGCCGCGATCCCGGCCCCCGCCATCCGGAGCGACGTGGCCACGTTCCACAACAACATTCTCACGAGCTTCAACGTCTTCCAGGCCGCGCGCCGGGCGGGCATCACGAAGATCGTCTACGCGTCGAGCGAGACCGTGCTCGGCCTGCCGTTCGACGTGCCGCCGCCGTACATCCCCGTCGACGAGGAGTACCCGGCTCAGCCGAACAGCACCTACTCGCTCGTGAAGCACCTCGAGGAGCAGATGGCGATCGAGCTGTGCCGCTGGGATCCGGAGCTGCAGGTCACCGCGCTCCGCTTCTCGAACGTCATGGACGTCGAGGACTACGAGCAGTTCCCGGGGTACGACGCGGACGCGCTCGCGCGCAAGTGGAACCTGTGGGGCTACATCGACGGCCGCGACGGCGCCCAGGCGGTCCGCAAGGCGCTCGAGCACGACGCGAAGGGCTTCGACCGCTTCATCGTCGCGAACGCGGACACCGTCATGAGCCGCTCCAGCGCGGAGCTCGCGGCGGAGGTCTTCCCCGGCGTCGAGGTGACGAAGGAGCTGGGCGAGCACGAGACGCTGCTCTCCATCGACAAGGCCCGGCGTGTCCTCGGCTACGAGCCCGAGCACACGTGGCGCGACCACGCGCCGGCCATCACGGGCGACGACCCCGTCGCCGGGCACCCGTCGTGACGGCGGCGTCGTGAGGTACGTCCGCCTCGGCAGCACGGGCACGGAGGTCTCGGCCATCGCCCTCGGCTGCATGAGCTACGGCGAGCCGACGCGCGGCAACCACGCGTGGACGCTCTCCGAGGAGGATTCGATCCCGCTCATCCGCCGAGCCGTCGAGCTCGGGATCACCTTCTTCGACACGGCCAACGTGTACTCGGACGGCTCGAGCGAGGAGATTACCGGGCGCGCCCTCCAGGCGCACACGCGGCGCGAGGAGGTCGTCATCGCCACCAAGGTGCACGGCGCCATGGGGGAGGGGCCGAACTCGCGCGGGCTGTCGCGGAAGCACATCATGTGGCAGATCGACGAGAGCCTGCGTCGCCTCGGGACCGACTACGTGGACCTGTACCAGATCCACCGGTTCGACCCCGCGACGCCGCTCGAGGAGACCCTCGAGGCGCTCGACGACCTCGTGCGCGCCGGCAAGGTGCGCTACCTCGGCGCCTCGTCGATGCACGCCTGGCAGTTCTCGAAGGCGCTGCACCTGCAGCGCGCGAACGGCTGGTCGCGGTTCGTCACGATGCAGGACCACTACAACCTCGTCAACCGCGAGGAGGAGCGCGAGATGCTGCCCCTCTGCGCCGACGAGGGCGTGGGATCCCTGCCGTGGAGCCCCCTCGCCCGCGGCCGGCTCACGCGCGAATGGGACGCGTCGACCGCCCGGAGCGAGACGGACGAGTTCGGCAAGACGCTCTACGCCGCCCAGGAGGAGTCGGACCGCCGGGTCGCCGCCGCGGTGGCGGAGGTCGCCGCGGCGCGCGGGGTGCCGCGTGCCCAGGTGGCGCTGGCGTGGGTGTCGCGGAACCCCGTCGTGACCGCGCCGATCGTGGGCGGCACGAAGGTCGCGCACATCGAGGACGCCGTGGCGTCCCTCGAGCTGGCCCTCACGGACGACGAGGTGTCCCGGCTCGAGGAGCACTACATGCCGCACGCGGTGGTCGGCTTCTAGCGCCCGCTCGGGGATCGCCCGCGCCGTCGACTTGCGCGGGCGATCCCCGACCCCCTACTCTGGACGGAGCCACAGACCGCTGGTCGTCGGCGTGCTCCCGCGAGGGGATGCGCCGGACGAAGGTTCACTCAGGTGAAGGCCCGCGCAGGTGATCGAAGCACGATGCAGCGCATGCCCTGAGGGCCTGCGCGACACTCCCGCTCCGGCCTCCTGTGCCGGAGCGTTTTCCATGTGTGCAGCCGGGGGCTGCCAGCACCTCTCGCCGCTTCCGTGGCGATGAGGAACCACGTGATAAGGAGTGCCATGGCGAACAAGGAAGCCTCGGTCGCCGAGCTCGCGGACAAGTTCCGCAGCTCGAACGCCGTACTGCTCACCGAGTACCGCGGTCTCACCGTTGCCCAGCTCAAGCAGCTGCGGAAGAGCATCAGTGCAGACGCGACCTACGCCGTGGTGAAGAACACGCTGACCAAGATCGCGGCGAACCAGGCGGGGATCTCGTCGTTCGACGACGAGCTCGTCGGCCCGTCCGCGATCGCGTTCGTGCACGGCGACACCGTCGCCGTCGCGAAGGCGCTGCGCACCTTCACCAAGGCCAACCCTCTTCTCGTCGTGAAGGGCGGTTACTTCGACGGCAACCCCCTGACGGCGGACGAGGTGAACAAGCTCGCCGACCTCGAGTCGCGGGAGGTGCTGCTCGGCAAGCTCGCCGGCGCCTTCAAGGCCTCGCTCTTCGGCGCGGCGTACCTGTTCAACGCACCGCTCTCGCAGGCCGTACGCACCGTCGAGGCGCTGCGCGAGAAGCAGGAATCGGCTCAGTAGCACCCCTCGGGTCCCATCCCCGGGGCGCGATGCACTGATCCCAAGAGACACCACACCAACCCAAGGAGATACACCATGGCAAAGCTGTCTAACGACGAGCTCATCGAGGCCTTCAAGGAGCTCACGCTCATCGAGCTCAGCGACTTCGTCAAGAAGTTCGAGGAGGTCTTCGAGGTCACCGCCGCGGCGCCCGTCGCCGCCGCCGCTGCCCCCGGCGCCGCTGCCCCCGCTGAGGAGGTCGAGGAGAAGACCGCGTTCGACGTCATCCTCGAGGCCGCCGGCGAGAAGAAGATCCAGGTCATCAAGGAGGTGCGCGCCCTCACCAGCCTCGGCCTCGGTGAGGCGAAGGCCCTCGTCGACGGAGCCCCCAAGGCCGTCCTGGAGGGCGCCAACAAGGAGGCCGCCGACAAGGCGAAGGCCCAGCTCGAGGCCGCGGGCGCGACGGTCACCGTCAAGTAGCTCGTACCACCGCACAGCGCTCAGGGCGCCGATCCCCCCGGGGGTCGGCGCCCTGCGTCGTCCCCGGGGTGCGAGGCGTCAGGCCGAGGTGCCCGGCCGGAGGTCGTGGCCCAGCGCCCGTGCGCGGTCGACCGCCTCCGCGCGGGTCGACGCGTCGAGCTTCCGGTACACGCTCCGCACGTGCGACTTCACGGTGTTCGGGGAGATGAAGAGCCGGCCGGCGATCTGCGCGACGGTGAGCCCGTCCGCCAGGCACGCCACGATGACCCGCTCGCGCTCGCTCAGGGGATCGACGCGGACCGTCGCGACGGCCCCGACCGGCGCCCGGTCGACCCGCATGCCCTCGAGCATCCGGCGCACCTCCGGAGGCTGCTCCCGCTGCAGCGCGCGCTCGAGGAGCGCCGACGACGCGGCGGCGGGGAACACCGCGAACGGCCGGAGGATCCCGGTCGACGTCGCGTGGAGCGCGGCCCGGTCGTACGCGTGGTCGCTCTTCGCCAGGTCGCCGAGCCCGCTGTGCGCGGCCGCCACCACGATGAGGACGTCCGCCAGGGTGCGGCCCGAGTGGGCGTCGCCGAGCGCGAGGCAGTCCGCCATCTCGGCGAGCGCGCCCGCGTGGTCGTCCGCGAGCACGCGCAGGCGCCCCGCGACCATGGCCGGGCACGTGGAGTGGTGCTCGGTCGGCGCGAGCGTGCGGACGAGGTCCCAGGACGCCGCCGTCTGGCCGAGGTGCGCGAGCAGGGACGCGCGCAGGGTGTCGCGCATCACCGGCAAGGGCCCGTGCTCGTGCCACGCCGTCCCGAGGTTGTGCAGTCGACGCAGGTCGTCGAGCGCGTCCAGGCGGAGCCCGCGGATCGCCGCCACGGTCGCCTCCGCGTAGAGGCCGAGCAGCTCCCAGTCGGTGCCCGTGCAGGCGGGGCGCAGGTCGTCGACGAGGGCCCGGGCGAGGTCCCGGCGGGTCCCGTCGACGGCGATGAGCGTGGCCGCGATCTCGGTCGGCGCCCGGAACCCGCTCCGCGCGAGCTCGGGGGCGGCGCCCTCGGCCGACAGCAGCTCCCTGGCCCGGTCGACGAGCTCGCGGGCCTCCTCGACCTCACCGAGGCAGTAGGCGACGTAGGCGAGCGCGCCGCGGCACTCGAGCCGGTCGGTCATGACCAGGTGCCGCGCCGAGAGCGCTTCGGCCGTCCGGAGCTCGTCCCGGGCGGCCGTGAACGCCCCGAGGTGCGTGAGCACCAGGCCCTCCTGGAGCGCGACCGCCGCCTGGAGGGAGATGCGGACGCCGAGGGGGAGGCCGCGCTCGGTGTCGAGCAGCGTGCGCGCCTCGGCGAGGGACGCGTGCGCCTCCGCGAGCCGGCCGACGCGCCGGTCGCCCGCGGCGCGGTGCACGAGCACGCCGGCGCGGACGACGGGCGGGGGCGGCGGATCGGCGGTGAGCAGGAGGTCGACGGCGGAGCGGTAGGGGAGCGAGGCCCGCCGGTCGATCTCGGACGTGCCGCGGTAGGTGGCGGCCAGGCCGGCGACCATCCAGGCGTCGTGCTCCCAGGCCGCGGCGTCGACGCGGTCGTACAGGGCGCGGATCCGGTGCGGATGCAGGTCGACGTGGTGCGGCCACGCGTCGGCCACCGCGTGCGCCGCCGCGGTCGCATCGCCGCGCTCCAGCGCCTCGTCGACGGCGCGTTCCAGGGCCTCGACGGTCAGGGCGTCGGCCATGGCACCTCCAGCGACCGGACCGGCGCGCGCGGCCGGTGGGTGCAACGCTAGGACGCCCGCGCGTCGATGTCCGCTCCCGCCCCGCGTGCGGGCACCCCCAGCTCAGGGGGGAGGCGCCGCCACGACCGCTCGACATATCCATAGCTCGGCTATATGATTGATGCATGACCGCGCCCGACCCCGACCTCCGCGCCGTCCTCGGCGACCTCGTCACCGCTGGGCACCGACTCACCCGCCTCGCCGCGCACGAGGTCGGCGGCACGAGCTCGCCCGCCATCTGGCGGACCCTCTCCGTGCTCGTCACCTGGCCCGGCGGCATGCGCCTCGGCGCCCTCGCCGAGCGCAGCCGCGTCGCGCAGCCCACGACCACCAAGATCGTGCGCTCGCTCGTCGGCCAGGGCTGGATCGCGCAGGTGACGGACCCGTCCGACGCCCGCGCGACGCTGCTCGAGATCACGCCCGCGGGCCGTGCCGCGCTCGACGACTGGCGCGACCGCCTCGCGACCGCGCTCGTGCCGCGCTTCGCCGACCTGCCGGCCGACGACGTGGCCGTGCTGGCGCGCGCCGTCGAGCTGGTCATGGCCCGCGTCGACGGCGACTGAGCCGCATCCCCGTCCCACCCATCCGCACCGATCACAGGAGGCGACACCGCACCCGTGTCCACCCCGCAGCACGCGTCGCTCCGCGACGTCGTCCGTCAGCCCCGCTCCGTCTTCGCCGTCGCCTTCGCGTGCGTCATCGCGTTCATGGGCATCGGCCTCGTCGACCCGATCCTCCCCGCCATCGCGGAGAGCCTCGACGCGACCGCCACCCAGGCCGAGCTCCTCTTCACCAGCTACCTGCTCGTCACCGGGCTCGCGATGCTCGTCACGAGCTGGATCTCCAGCCGCATCGGCGCCAAGCGCACCCTGCTGATCGGCCTCGCCGTCATCGTCGTGTTCGCCGCCGCCGCCGGCCTCTCGCAGGACGTGGAGTCGGTCATCGGCTTCCGCGCGGGCTGGGGCCTCGGCAACGCCCTCTTCATCTCGACCGCGCTCGCCACCATCGTGGGATCCGCGTCGGGCGGCACGGCGTCCGCGATCATGCTCTACGAGGCGGCGCTCGGCCTCGGCATCGCGGTCGGTCCGCTCCTCGGCGGCCTCCTCGGCAGCTGGAGCTGGCGCGGCCCGTTCTTCGGCACCGCGACGCTCATGGCGGTCGGCTTCCTGGCGATCGCCGCCCTCCTCGGGCGGGACGACGGTCCGCGCACGCCCATGCGGCTCTCCGCCCCGCTCCGCGCGCTGCGCACCCCGGCCCTCGCCGTGCTCGCGGCGGCCGCGCTGTTCTACAACATCGGCTTCTTCGTGCTGCTCGCCTACACGCCGTTCCCGCTCGGCTTCGACGCCATCGGCCTCGGCCTCACCTTCTTCGGCTGGGGCGTGGGCCTCGCGATCACGTCCGTGCTGGTCGCGCCGCTCCTGACCCGGCGGATGGCCCGCACCTCCGTCCTCCGCCTGGTGCTCCCGCTGCTGGCGGCCGACCTGGCGGCGGCGGGCCTCGTGGTCCGGTCCTCCGTCGGCCTGGTGGTCTGCGTGATCGTCGGCGGTCTCCTGCTCGGCGTCCTCAACACCGTCCTCACCGAGTGCGTGATGGAGGCGACGGACCACCCGCGCAGCGTCGCGTCCTCCGCGTACTCGTCCGTCCGGTTCCTCGGCGGCGCCGTCGCCCCGCCCGCCGCGACGGAGCTCGCGCGCCTGTTCTCGGACGCCGCGCCGTACTACGCGGCGGCCGGGTCCGTGCTCGTCGCCCTCGTGATCGTGGTGGCCGGGCACCGCTGGCTCCGCCGCGTCGACGCCGCGCCCGTGGACGCCCTCGAGGAGGCGCAGGCCGTCACGGCCGGCGACGCCTGACGCGCGTCCCGCGAGCGGATCCCGGATCCCGGGCCCCCGCCCTCGTCCCGCCCGCGCTCAGGGCGCCGGCGGGGCCGGGGGCGCAGTGGTGCTGGCGCGGGCCGCGAAGTCGACGGGCATGGTCACGGTGCGCTCCGCCGCGCCGCCCGGCGCGAGCCCCTCGAGCACCATCCCCACGGCGGACCGGCCCTGCAGCCGCGGGTGCTGCTCCACCGTGGTGAGCCCGAACAAAGGTGCGAGCGCGTGCCCGTCGATGCCCGCCACGGACAGCTCGGCCGGCACGGCGATCCCGAGCTGGCGCGCCGCGAGGATCGTCCCGATGGCGATCTCGTCGGAGGCCGCGAAGACGGCGGTCGGCCGGGTCCGCGGATCCGCGAGCAGCGCCATCGCGGACCGGAAGCCCCCGTCGATCGTGAACTCGGCCGTGGCGAAGCGCGCCTCGAGCCCGCGAGGATCCGCGTCCATGGCCGCGCGGTACCCCGCCAGCCGCTTCTCGTGCACGAAGAACGCCATCTGGGCGTGCAGGTCGCCGCCGAGGTGCACGACGCGCGCGTGGCCGAGGCTCAGCAGGTGCTCGGTCGCGAGGCGGGCCGCGGCCTCGTCGTCGATGCTCAGCGTGCTCATGCCCTCGACCGGACCGCCGATGCCGACGAGCGGCTTGTCGAGGGAGCGCAGTCGCACCACCTCGGCGGGCGTGAGGGCGACGCTCACCGCGATGACGGCGTCCACGCGCTTCCGCACGAGGAAGTACTCGAAGACCTTGCGGCGCTGCTCGGGATCCGCGGTGAGGCGGTAGAGCGTGAGGTCGTAGTCGGCCTCGATGAGCGCCTCCTCGATGCCCTCCAGCAGCTCCGCGAAGAACCACCGGTTGATGAACGGCAGCACCACGCCCACGTTCTTGGACTGGCCGGTGACGAGGCTCGACGCGTTCGAGGAGACGACGTACCCGATCTCGGCGGCGGCCTCGGCGACCCGGGCGCGCGTGGCGGGGGAGACGTAGCCCCGGCCGCTGAGGGCGCGGGAGGCGGTGGCCTTCGAGACGCCGGCGAGCCGGGCGACGTCGGCGATGGCGCTCATCGCGCTCCCTCCATCGGGTCCCGCGGCGCCGCGTCGCGCCGGACGCGCGCACTGGAAGCGGTTCCAGGTTCCGGGATGCGCGGGGCCGAGTCCGATGATGGACCATCCGCGCCCGAAAGGCACGCACATCGCCGGGAAGGTAGACCGTTTCGTTACCTGACCCGCCTTGCCGTCCTCTCCGAGCTCCCCTAGATTGACCTGGAACCGGTTCCCTACGGGAGCACACCGGTCAGGCGACGGCGCCTCACCCGCCGACGCACGCACAGGACGGCGGGGCAGCCCGCATCCACTCGATGAAGAGGAGACGCACATGGGCCACGCCCTATTCCGACGTCGCTTCGCGGCACCCCTCGCAGCGGTCGGCATCGCCGGCCTCGCGCTCACGGGCTGCACGGGCGACATCGCGGCGGAGGACGCCGCGGACACCGACTGCTCGCCCTACTCGTCGTACGGCGAGTTCGAGGGCAGCCCCGAGGTCAGCATCGGCGGCACGATCCAGGACGACGAGGCCGACCGCCTCGTCGAGTCCTGGAAGGACTTCGAGACCTGCACGGGCATCACCGTGAACTACCAGGGCACCAAGGAGTTCGAGGCGCAGATCGCGGTCCTCGCGGAGGGCGACTCGGCTCCCGACATCGGCATCATCCCGCAGCCGGGCCTCTTCAACGTGCTCGCGTCGAAGGGCTACCTGCAGGCCGCCCCCGCCGCGGTCGAGGAGAACGTCGACAAGGGCTGGTCCGCGGACTGGAAGGGCTACGGCACCGTCGACGGCACCTTCTACGGCGCCCCGCTCATGGCGAGCGTCAAGGGCTACGTCTGGTACTCCCCGAGCGAGTTCGAGGAGAAGGGCTACGAGGTCCCGAAGTCGACCGCCGAGCTCATGGACCTCACCGCGAAGATCGCGGCCGAGGGCGACCACAAGCCGTGGTGCGTCGGCATCGGCTCCGGCGACGCCACCGGCTGGCCGGGAACCGACTGGGTCGAGAGCTTCGTCATCCGCCAGGCCGGCGCGGAGACCTACGACAAGTGGGTGAAGCACGAGATCCCGTTCAACGACCCCGCGATCGCGGCGGCCTTCGACGGCGTCGGCGAGATCATCAAGAACCCGGACTACGTCAACGGCGGCCTGGGTGACGTCTCGTCGATCATCTCCACGGAGTTCGGCGACGCCGGCCTCCCGATCCTCGAGGGCGAGTGCTCGCTGCACCACCAGGCGTCCTTCTACGAGGGCTTCTGGAAGAAGGCCGACGGCACCGACGCGAAGGTCTCGCCCGACGGCGACGTCTACGCGTTCCTCCTGCCGCCCACGAACGAGGGCGACGCGACGACCGTCACCGGCGGCGGCGAGCTCGTCGGCGCGTTCCAGACGAGCGACGAGATCACCGCGGTGCTCTCCTACCTCTCGAGCGACACCTGGGCGAACAACCGCGTCAGCCTCGGCGGCGTCATCAGCGCGAACAAGGGGCTCGACCCCGCGAACGCGTCGAGCGACATCCTGAAGCAGAGCATCGAGATCCTTCAGGACCCGGACGCGACGTTCCGCTTCGACGGCTCGGACCTCATGCCCGGCGCGGTCGGCACCGACTCCTTCTGGAAGGGGATCGTCGGCTGGCTGAGCGGCGACTCGACCCAGAAGACGGTCGACGCCATCGAGTCGAGCTGGCCCACGTCCTGATCCACCGCCGACCCTGACCGGGTCGGCACCGGCACCGGCATCCGTGCCGGGCCATGCGGGGCCGCCGCGCACGCGGCGGCCCCGCTCCCACATCCCCCCGACCCGAAGGGCGAGACGTCCATGACGACCGCTGATCTGATCGGCAAGATCCTCCAGGTGGTGGCCGCGCTGGCCGTCTTCGCCGTGGTGATCGGGCTGATCCTCTTCCTCATCGACAAGGCGCCGAAGCGCGGCAAGGACTGGGTGCAGCTCGCGGCCTTCGTGCTCCCCGCGCTGATCCTGCTCGCCGTCGGCCTCATCTACCCCGCGTTCCGCACGACCCTGCTCGCGTTCCGCGACAACACCGGCGAATGGGCGGGCCTCGACAACTTCGTCTGGATGTTCACCCAGCCGTCCGCGCTCCGGACGCTGCTCAACACGGTCATCTGGGTCATCTTCGTCCCGCTGCTGTCGACGGCCATCGGCCTCGCGTACGCGGTCTTCATCGACAAGTCGCGCGGCGAGAAGTACTTCAAGGCGCTCGTCTTCATGCCGATGGCCATCTCGTTCGTCGGCGCCGGCATCATCTGGCGCTTCGTCTACGACTACAAGTCGGGCGACAACGAGCAGATCGGCCTCCTCAACCAGATCCTCGTCTGGATGGGCCAGCAGCCCGTGCAGTGGCTGCAGACCTCGCCCATCAACACGGCGCTGCTCATCATCGTGATGATCTGGATCCAGACCGGCTTCGCCATGGTCGTGCTCTCCGCGAGCATCAAGGGCGTGCCCACCGAGCAGCTCGAGGCGGCGCAGCTCGACGGCACGAACGCCTGGGAGCGGTTCCTCAACGTCACGCTCCCCGGCATCCGCGGGTCGCTCGTCGTGGTGGTCACCACCATCTCCATCGCGACGCTCAAGGTGTTCGACATCGTCCGCACCATGACCGCCGGCAACTTCGAGACGAGCGTCATCGCCAACGAGATGTACACGCAGGCGTTCCGCGCCGGCGAGCAGGGCCGCGGCTCGGCGCTCGCGATCGTGCTGTTCCTCATGGTGCTGCCGATCGTCATCTACAACGTCCGCGTCATGAGCAAGCAGAAGGAGATCCGATGAGCGTCGCACCCCCCGACCTGCCGGTCGCCGACCGCGGGACCCGCCGCGGCGCCATCGAGCAGGCCGCATCGGTCGGCGCGAAGAGCCGGCGCGTCAAGAACCGCCTCACCTCGCGCCGCGCCACGGTCGCCGCGCTGATCATCGCGGTGCTGTGGACGCTGCCGACCTTCGGCCTGTTCGTCTCGTCGTTCCGCCCCGCCGGCCTCATCCAGACCACGGGCTGGTGGACGATCTTCCAGAATCCGGGCTTCACCCTGGACAACTACCAGGAGGTGCTGCTGTCGACGTCGCAGTCGTCGCCGCAGCTCGGCTCGTACTTCGTCAACTCGCTGGCCATCGCGATCCCCGCGACCCTGTTCCCGCTCGTCATCGCCTCCATGGCCGCGTACGCGTTCGCGTGGATCAAGTTCAAGGGCTCGAACTTCCTGTTCGTGCTGATCTTCGCGCTGCAGATCGTGCCGCTGCAGATGGCGCTCATCCCGCTGCTGCAGATGTTCACGCGCACGCTGCGCCCGCTGCAGGAGGCGATCCACGGCGTCATCCCGCTCATCCCCGAGCAGGGCTATCTGCCGGTGTGGGTGGCGCACACGATCTTCGCCCTGCCGCTCGCGATTTTCCTGCTGCACAACTTCATCTCGGAGATCCCGGGCGAGGTCATCGAGGCGGCCCGGGTCGACGGCGCGAGCCACGGCCAGGTCTTCTTCCGCATCGTGCTGCCGCTGGCGCTCCCGGCCATCGCGTCGTTCGCGATCTTCCAGTTCCTGTGGGTCTGGAACGACCTGCTGGTGGCGCTGATCTTCTCCGGCGGCACGGCCGACGTCGCGCCGCTCACGCAGCGCCTCGCGGAGCTCACGGGGACGCGCGGGCAGGACTGGCAGCGGCTCACGGCGGCGGCCTTCGTCTCGCTCATCGTGCCGCTCATCGTGTTCTTCAGCCTCCAGCGCTACTTCGTGCGCGGCCTCCTCGCGGGGTCCACGAAGGGCTGATCCGCCTCCTCACGACCCCGGCCCGGTCTCCCGCCAGCGCGGGCGGCCGGGCCGTCGTCGTGCACGCCGCCGCCGTGGTCGGGAGGGATCCCCCACGCGCGTAGGATCGCCGGAATGACGAGGATGGGCGACATCGCCGCGGGCGGCGGGATGCGCGGTGGCGGGCGCGGCGGACGCGTGAGCGCGGCCGACGCCGAGAGCCAGCGCAAGGCCAACGCGGAGGCGCCGCGCGTCGAGAACCTGCTGGGCCGGATCACGGAGCTGTTCCAGCCGCACCGCCGGGCGCTGATCCTCACCATCGTGCTCGTGCTCGTCGGCGCGGGCCTCACCGTGGTGCCGCCGCTGCTCACGCAGCAGGCCTTCGACCGCGGGCTCTTCCCGCCCACGGGCGGCCCCGACATCCCGGTGCTCGTCGAGCTCGTCGCCGTCATGATCGCCATCTGGGTCGCGGGCGCCGGCCTCGGCGTCTGGCAGACCTACCTCACGGCGACCGTCGGCAACCGGGTCATGGGATCCATGCGGGTCGACCTCTTCCGGCACCTGCAGAGCATGGAGCTCGGGTTCTTCACGCGCACCAAGACCGGCGTCATCCAGTCCCGGTTGCAGAACGACGTGGGCGGCGTGGCGGCGGTCCTCACCAACACCGTCTCGAGCGTGCTCGGCAACACCGTCACCGTGATCGCGGCCCTCGTCGCGATGCTCGTGCTCAACTGGCAGCTGACGCTCGTGGCCGTGGTGCTCATGCCCGTCCTCGTCATCGCGCAGCGGCGCGTGGGGCAGGTGCGGGCGCGGATCGCGTCGAAGACGCAGGAGTCGCTGTCCGACATGACGGCCATCACGCAGGAGACGCTGTCCGTCTCGGGCATCCTGCTGTCCAAGAGCTTCAACCGGCAGGGCGCGGAGACCGCGCGCTACGAGGACGAGAACCGCACGCAGATCCGGCTGCAGGTGAGCCAGCAGATGAGCGGGCAGTGGTTCTTCGCGCTCGTGCAGATCTTCCTCTCGATCATCCCGGCGATCGTCTACGTGGTCGCGGGCTTCCTCATCACGGGCGGCGTCGAGGTCACGGCGGGCACCATCGTCGCGTTCACGACCGTGCAGGCGCGCCTCATGTGGCCGCTCATCGGGCTGATGCGCGTGGCCCTCGACCTGCAGACCTCGGGTGCCCTGTTCGCCCGCATCTTCGAGTACCTCGACCTGGAGCCGGCCATCCGCGACCGGCACGACGCGCGTCCCGTCGCCGCGGGTCCCGCGCTCGGCCGGGTCGCGTTCGACGACGTGCGCTTCTCCTACCCCGACACCCGGCCCGGCGAGCGGCCCACGCTCGACGGCATGTCCTTCGACATCCAGCCCGGCCAGTTCGCGGCCTTCGTGGGCCCCTCCGGCGCGGGGAAGACGACCGTGTCCTACCTGATCCCGCGCTTCCACGACGTGACCGGCGGCCGCGTGCTGTTCGCCGGTGAGGACGTGCGCGACCTCGAGCAGGAGTCGCTGCTGGAGAACATCGGCATCGTCAGCCAGGAGACCTACCTCTTCCACGCGACCATCGGCGACAACCTCCGCTACGCGCGGCCGGACGCCACGCAGGAGCAGATCGAGCAGGCGGCGCGGGCCGCGAACATCCACCAGACGATCGAGTCGTTCCCCGACGGGTACGACACGCTCGTGGGGGAGCGCGGCTACCGGCTCTCCGGCGGCGAGAAGCAGCGCATCGCCATCGCGCGCGTGCTCCTCAAGGACCCGGCCGTGCTGATCCTCGACGAGGCCACGAGCGCGCTCGACGCCATCTCCGAGCGCGTGGTGCAGCAGGCGCTCGACACGGCGTCCCGCGGGCGCACGACCATCGCGATCGCGCACCGGCTCTCGACGGTGGTCGACGCCGACGTGATCTTCGTGGTCGTCGCCGGTCGCATCGTCGAGCAGGGCACCCATACGGAGCTGCTCGCCCGCCGCGGCGAGTACGCGCGCCTCTACAGCGACCAGCGCACCGAGGCGGCCTGATGACGGGGCGGACCCGGGCTCAGTCGTTCGGCTTGGGCGGACGATTCGGGTAGACCGTCCACCTGTCGTAGTGGACGGTGTCGATCGTCCCATGCGTCCCCGCGAGACCGGTCCCCGTCTGGCAGTCGGGGCTGTCGAAGCTCATGATGGTGCGGATCCCCCGCGACATCCTCACCGTGGCCTCCATCCACACGTGCTGCTGGCGATCGATGCCGCTCCCCGCGCCCTCCCGGCTGAGGGACACGCACCACGGGTTCGCGTTGCCGGGGGTGGTGAGGAGGACGGACTGCGCCCAGGGGATCCCGTAGTGCTTGAGGGTCTGGATGGTGACGTCGCTGTCCGTGGACGCGGACGCGGGCACCGCTCCGAAGCCGAGGAGGAGTCCGCCGGTGGCGAGGAGGGCGAGGCTGCCGAGTCTCAGCGAGCGGGGGAGGGGGACATGACGGGACATGGGCTCTTCTCAGGTCGTGACGGGATCGTCGTGCACCGGGCACGACACGGATCCTGGCCCGGCCCGGACGCCTCCCGCGCGGCTGGTGCACAGGACGCCCGACGGCGACCAGCGCGTGCGCCGTGGCGGGCCCCGCGGGTCGTCGGTGCGACCGGGTCAGGACCGGGCGTCGAGGAGCTGCTGCATGTAGAGGATCTCCTTGTCCTGCACCGCGACCATCCCGGTGGCGAGGTCGGTGACGAGGGGGTTCCGCGAGCGCTCGAGGAGCGCCTGGGCCATCTCCACGCCGCCGCGGTGGTGGGCGATCATCAGGGTGAGGTACTTCCGCTCCGCGTCGACGCCCGTGAGCCCGCTGAGCTCCTCGAGGTCGGCCGGTGATGCGAGGCCCGGCATCCGGGCGCCCGGGGTCATGTCCATGGAGGCGTGATCCGTCGCCCCGTCGAGCGCGGGCAGCGTCATCCAGGTCATGCGCGCCTGCGACGGCGCCTGGTCGAGGCCCCACGAGGTGAGGAACGCGTACATCTGGCCGGCCTGCTGCGACTGGGCCTGCGCGATGTCCTGCGCGATCAGCTTCACCTCGGGATCGTCTGTGCGGTCGATGATGAGGAGCGACATCTGCACGGCCTGCTCGTGATGCACCTGCATGTCGCGGGAGAAGCCGGCCTCGGCGCTGTTGGTGCTGGGCGTCAGGGCGGAGACGGGCGCGGTGACGCGGCCCACGAGGAGCCCGGCGACCACGAGCGCGATCGCGACGACGCCCGCGGCCAGGCCGATGCGGATCCGGCGTCCGCGGGCGCGCGACTCCTCGCCGTGCGCGACCAGGCCCTCGAGCTCCTCCTCGCGGATGTCGTCGTCGGGGACGTGGTCGACCGCGACGCCGTCGTCGGGCCGGCCGGAGGAGCCCGCGCCGGTCGATCCGGAGCCGCGGTCGGTCACGGTCAGCCGACCCGGCCCTCGCCCTCGAGCGCGCCGGTGCACGCGGCGCCGGCCTCGGGGGCGTTCGGGCTCTTCCAGTACTTGGCCATGAAGTCCTTGATGCGCTGGTCCTCGACCGAGTCGACCTTCACCTGCGCGCCCCACGCGGAGAGCGCGATGGGGGTGTCGAGGCCCTCGTAGGGCGACATGGTGACGTAGCCGCCGAACGACTCCGCGTACTTCTGCAGGTCCGACAGGTCGCCGCCCGTGACCTGGTCGGCGTCGTACGTGATCCACACGGCGCCGTGCTCCAGGTCGTGCACCGCGTTCTCGCTCGGCTGCGGCTGGTCGTAGACGCCGCAGTTCAGCCACATGGCGTTGTGCTCGCCGCCCGCGGGCGGGCTCATGCCCTGGTACTTGGCGGCGTAGTCGACCGTCCCCTCCACGTGCGTGCTGGGGAGCGAGTCCCACGTCTGCAGACCCTGGATCGTGATGTCGTCCGGGTCTTGCTTCGGCGTGCCGCTCGAGACGACCACCCCGATGACGATGGCCACGACCGCGACGGCGGCCACGGCCGCCGTGATGATCCCGATGAGGCGGTTCCGGCGCGCGCGGTCCTGCTGCTTCTTGAGCGCCGCCACCTTCTCGGCGCGGCGGGCCTCGCGCTGCTGCTTGACCGTGAGGTCCTTCTGGGCCTGCTTGGCGGTCGGCGGGACGGGCCGTCCGCTCGTGTCGCCGGAGGGCGTGGTGTCGTCGCGTCGCGCCACGGAGGGTCCTTCTCTGCTGGGGGAATGTGCGCCCAGGGTACCCGGTCGGGCTGGGCGGACCCTGCCCGCGGCCGCCCCGCCGCCCCCGTAACGCGGGCCGGAGGCGCGCTTAGACTGACGGAGCGGGGCCCACCGGACCGCACACCTCATACCGGGAGCGCCACCTCACGTGAAGTACGCCGACACGATCCTCGACCTCATCGGGAACACCCCGCTCGTCAAGCTGAACCGGGTGGTCGAGGGCATCTCGGCGACCGTGCTGGTGAAGGTCGAGTACCTGAACCCGGGCGGCAGCGCCAAGGACCGCATCGCGACGCGGATCATCGACGCCGCCGAGCGCGACGGGAAGCTGCAGCCGGGCGGGACCATCGTCGAGCCCACCTCCGGCAACACGGGCGTCGGCCTCGCCCTCGTCGCCCAGCAGCGCGGCTACCGCTGCGTGTTCGTGCTGCCCGACAAGGTCGGCGAGGACAAGCGCAACGTCCTCACGGCGTACGGCGCCGAGATCGTGGTCACGCCGACCTCCGTCGCGCCCGACCACCCCGACTCCTACTACTCGGTGAGCGACCGGCTGGCACGCGAGATCCCCGGCGCCTTCAAGCCCGACCAGTACTCCAACCCCAACGGGCCGCTCAGCCACTACGAGACCACGGGCCCCGAGATCTGGCGCGACACCGAGGGCGAGATCACGCACTTCGTCGCGGGCGTCGGCACGGGCGGCACCATCAGCGGCGTCGGACGGTACCTCAAGGAGGTGTCGGAGGGCCGCGTGCGCATCATCGGCGCGGACCCCGAGGGCTCCGTCTACTCCGGCGGCACCGGGCGCCCCTACCTCGTCGAGGGCGTCGGCGAGGACTTCTGGCCGGCCGCCTACGACCCCGACGTGGTCGACGAGGTCATCGCCTCGAGCGACCAGGAGTCGTTCGACATGACCCTGCGGCTCGCCCGCGAGGAGGGCCTGCTCGTCGGCGGATCCAGCGGCATGGCCGTGGTCTCCGCCCTCAAGGCCGCGAGGCACCTCGGCCCCGACGACGTGATGGTG
Source organism: Clavibacter sp. B3I6 (assembly GCF_030816895.1). Taxonomy (NCBI): domain Bacteria; kingdom Bacillati; phylum Actinomycetota; class Actinomycetes; order Micrococcales; family Microbacteriaceae; genus Clavibacter; species Clavibacter sp. B3I6. Next base: position 1,355,844 of record NZ_JAUSYL010000001.1, on the reverse strand, counting down.
GTCCTCCTGCCCGACGGCGGTCGCGGCTACCTCGGCAAGATCTTCAACGAGAAGTGGATGCAGTCCTACGGCTTCGCGCGGGTCAACGGCCAGCGCACGGTCGCCGACGTGATGAGCGCCAAGACCGGCAGCCTCCCCGACCTCGTGCACGCGCACCCGAGCGACACCATCCGCGACGCGATCCGCATCATGACCGAGTACGACGTGTCGCAGCTCCCCGTCCTCTCCGCCGAGCCGCCCGTGGTGATGGGCGAGGTCGCGGGCGCGGTCGACGAGCGCAGCCTCCTCGAGCTCGTCTTCAGCGGGCGCGCGCAGCTGTCCGACCAGGTGGGGCCCTTCGTGGGATCCGCCTTCGCGCTCATCGGCGTCAACGAGACCGTGCCCGAGGCGTGGCGCGCGCTCGGATCCGCCGACGCGCTCATGGTGAGCGACGGCGGCAAGCCCGTGGGCGTGCTCACGCGGCACGACCTCCTGACCTACCTCACCGACTGATCCGCCGGCCGGCTCCGGCCCGCGCATCCCCTCCCGAACCACAGAGACGAGAACCGTGAGCGACAAGCACGACTTCGACACCCGCGCGATCCACGCCGGCCAGGACCCGGACCCCACCACGGGCGCCGTCATCCCGCCCCTCTACCTCACGAGCACCTTCGTGCAGGACGGCGTCGGCGGCCTGCGCGGCGGCTACGAGTACGCGCGCAGCGCGAACCCCACCCGCACGGGCCTGCAGGCGCTGCTGGCGTCGCTCGAGCAGGGCCGCCACGCGTTCTCGTTCGCCTCCGGCCTCGCGGCCGAGGACACGCTGCTGCGCGCGATCACGCGCCCCGGCGACCGCATCGTCCTCAGCGACGACGTGTACGGCGGCACGTACCGCCTCCTCACGCGCGTGCTCGGCGACTGGGGGATCGTCGTCGAGACGGTCGACATGAGCGACCTGGCCGCGGTCGAGCGGGTCCTCGGATCCGGACCCGCGAAGGTCCTCTGGGTCGAGACGCCCAGCAACCCGCTCATGAAGATCAGCGACATCCGCGCGCTCGCCGACCTCGGCCACGCCGCGGGGGCGACCGTCGTCGTCGACAACACCTTCGCCTCGCCGTACCTGCAGCAGCCGCTCACGCTCGGCGCCGACGTGGTCGTGCACTCGACCACGAAGTACCTCGGCGGCCACTCCGACGTGCTCGGCGGAGCCGTGATCCTGAACGACGACGCGATGGCGGAGGCGGTCGGCTTCCTGCAGTTCGCGATCGGCGCCGTCTCGGGCCCCATGGACGCCTGGCTCACCACCCGCGGCATCAAGACGCTCGCCGTGCGCGTCGAGCGCCACTCCTCCAACGCCGAGGAGATCGCGGCCTTCCTGCAGAGCCACCCCGACGTGACGGCCGTGCACTACCCGGGCCTCCCCGAGCACCCGGGCCACGACATCGCGAAGGCGCAGATGACGGGCTTCGGCGGCATGATCTCGTTCCAGGTGCGCGGGGGAGCGAAGGCCGCGCGCCGCGTGGTCGAGTCGACGCGCGTGTTCCAGCTCGCGGAGTCGCTCGGCGGCGTCGAGTCGCTCATCAGCTACCCGTCCGAGATGACGCACGCGTCGGTCAAGGGCACGCCGCTCGAGGTGCCGGACGACCTGGTGCGCCTGTCCGTCGGCATCGAGGCCGTCGAGGACCTGGTCGTGGACCTCGAGCGTGCCCTCGGGAAGGCCCTCAAGCAGGGCAAGCACTAGAGGCAATCCGCGCGGCGGGTCGGCGAGGGCCCGCCCCGCGGATCCGCCGCGCGCCGATCAGGGCAGCAGGAGCCGCACGGCCTCGTCGACGCTGACCCCGCGGTCGCGCGCGTGGGCGCTGAGGCGCGCCATGGCGTCGCGGTCGAGCGCGATCGTGAGGGTGGTGTCGCCGGGCTCCGGCGCGACCTCCTCGTCGAAGGCGTCGAAGTCGAACAGGCCCGGCTGCGCGGGCGCCGCGGCCTCCACGGCCTCCGCCTCCGCCACGACCGGATCGGCCGCGAGCCCGGCGTCGGCCTCGACGGCCGCGCGCTCCTCGTCCTCCCGCACCGGCGACGGGGCGTCGGCCGCGTGCCCGGCCCAGCCCGGTCCCTCGGGGATCGGGCGCCGTCCCTGGAACGCGGTCGCCACGGCGCGCGCGCGGTCGTCCGCGGCCTCGTTGAGCGGGTGGTCCGCGTGCCCCTTCACCCACTCGAAGCGGTAGCGGCGGCCCTGGATCTCCGCGTCGATCTCCTTGAGCAGCTCGACGTTGAGCACCGGCTTGCCGTCGCCCTTCCGCCAGCCCTTGCGCTTCCAGCCGGGCATCCACTTGGTGACCGAGTTGATGACGTACTGGCTGTCGCAGAGCACGAGCAGGTCGTCGTCGAGGTGCGCCGTCGCGCGGAACAGCTCGAGGACCGCCTTCAGCTCGCCCTGGTTGTTCGTCGCGTGCGGCCAGCCGCCCGCGCCCCAGTGGTCGTCGTCCACGTACCAGGCCCAGCCGGCGGGGCCGGGGTTGCCGAGCGCGGATCCGTCTGCCGCGGCGGTGATCGTCACAGGTGGTGCCTCTCGTCGTGCGTGGGGGACCAGTCTGCCGCAGTGGTCCGACGCCGGGAGCCGCGCGTGCCCCGTGCAGGGATCCTGGGCCGTGTGACAGTCACATGTGACAATGTGACACCTGCGCCGGACGGCGCGGACGGGCCGCGGCCCGCACGAGGACGGGGTCGACGATGACGGACACGCCGCGGGGGAGGGCGCCGAGCATCCGCGACGTCGCGCGCCTCGCCGGGGTCTCGCACCAGACCGTGTCCCGCGTCCTCAACGACTCGCCCTCGCTCCGCGCCGAGACCCGGCAGCGCGTGCTCGACGTCATGGAGCAGGTGCAGTACCGCCCCAACCGCGCGGCGCGCGCGCTCGTCACGAGCCGCTCCCGCACCATCGGGGTGCTCACCTCCCAGAGCTCGCAGTACGGCCCCGCCTCCTCCATCGCCGCCATCGAGGCCGCGGCGCGCGAGGCCGGCTACCTCGTCACCACCACCAACCTGGCGTCCTCCGACGAGGCCGCGATCACGGTCGCCCTGGGGCACCTGGTCGAGCAGGCCGTCGAGGGGCTCGTGGTGGTGGCGCCGCAGGTGCGTGTGCGCGAGGTGATCGCGAGCATGTCGCTCGACGTGCCGTACGTGACCATGCAGAGCGACGGCCGCGGGGACGCGCACGACCTGTCCGTCGACCAGATCGCGGGTGCCCGGCTCGCCACGCGGCACCTCCTCGACCTCGGGCACCGCGACATCTACCACCTGGCGGGCCCGCAGGACTGGATCGAGGCGGAGGCCCGCATGCGCGGGTTCCTCGACGCGATGTCGGCCGCCGACGTGCCCACGACGGCGCCCATCCTCGGCGACTGGACCGCCGAGTTCGGCTTCTACGCCGGCCGGGAGATGCTCCGCCTCCGCGACTTCACGGCGATCTTCTCCAGCAACGACCAGATGGCCCTCGGCCTCATCCACGCGGTCCGCGACGCCGGGCTCGACGTGCCGCGCGACGTCAGCATCGTCGGCTTCGACGACATCCCGGAGGCCGCGCACTTCTGGCCGCCGCTCACCACCGTGCGCCAGGACTTCGCCGAGGTGGGCCGCCGGTGCGTGGCGCTGCTGCTGGACGGCATGGACGGCACGGGCGAGCGGTACCGCGGCACGATCACGCCGGAGCTCGTGGTCCGCGCGTCCACCGGGGCGCCCTCGTACTGACGTGTGCGCGGGCAGCGGCCCCTCCCGGAGGACGCGCACGCCCCACTTCGAGGGGGTCGGCCCTCTCGGCTTGACAGGTCGATCCCGCGCGTGTGTAGAGTGACATCCGCCGATGTGACCGTTCACATCCCGCGCGGTCTTCCCGGATCGCGCTGCATCAGACGAAGGAGTCGATCCCGTGCCCAGCGCCCCCGTGAGCACCGCGTCCGGAGCCACCGAGCCCGACGCCCGTCCCGAGCAGTACGTCATCGGGGTCGACTACGGCACCCTCTCCGGCCGCGCCGTCGTCGTGCGCGTCTCGGACGGCGTCGAGCTCGGCTCCGGCGTCCTCGACTACCCGCACGCGGTCATGGACGACACGCTCGCCGCCACCGGCGCGCAGCTCCCGCCCGAGTGGGCCCTGCAGGTCCCGAGCGACTACGTGGACGTGCTCAAGCAGGCCGTGCCCGCCGCCATCCGCGAGGCCGGCATCGACCCCGCGCAGGTCATCGGCATCGGCACCGACTTCACCGCGTGCACCATGGTCCCCACGCTCGCCGACGGCACGCCCCTCAACGAGGTCGAGGGCTACGCCGACCGCCCCCACGCGTACGTCAAGCTCTGGAAGCACCACGCCGCGCAGTCGCACGCCGACCGCATCAACGCGCTCGCCGAGGAGCGCGGCGAGAAGTGGCTCGCGCGCTACGGCGGCCTCATCTCCAGCGAGTGGGAGTTCGCCAAGGGCCTCCAGCTCCTCGAGGAGGACCCGGAGCTCTACGGCCTCATGGACCACTGGGTCGAGGCGGCCGACTGGATCGTCTGGCAGCTCACCGGCAGCTACGTCCGCAACGCCTGCACCGCCGGCTACAAGGGCATCCTCCAGGACGGCGAGTACCCCACCGCCGACTTCCTGGGCGCGCTGAACCCCGACTTCGCCTCCTTCGCCGAGGACAAGGTCGCCCACGAGATCGGCCAGCTCGGATCCGCGGCCGGCACGCTCTCCGCCGAGGCCGCCGCCTGGACGGGCCTGCCCGAGGGCATCGCCGTCGCGGTCGGCAACGTCGACGCGCACGTCACGGCCCCGGTCGCCCGCGCGGTCGAGCCCGGCCAGATGGTCGCCATCATGGGCACGAGCACCTGCCACGTCATGAACAGCGACGTGCTCACCGAGGTCCCCGGCATGTGCGGCGTCGTCGACGGCGGCATCGTCTCCGGCCTCTACGGCTACGAGGCCGGCCAGTCGGGCGTCGGCGACATCTTCGCCTGGTACGTCAAGAACCAGGTGCCCGCGCGCTACGCCGAGGAGGCCGCGGCCGCCGGCAAGAGCGTCCACCAGCACCTCACCGACCTCGCGGCCGACCAGCCCGTCGGCGGGCACGGCCTCGTCGCGCTCGACTGGCACTCCGGCAACCGCTCGGTGCTCGTCGACCACGAGCTCTCCGGCCTCGTCGTCGGCACCACGCTCACCACGCGCACCGAGGAGGTCTACCGGGCTCTGCTCGAGGCCACCGCGTTCGGCACGCGCAAGATCGTCGAGACCTTCAACGCCTCGGGCGTCCCCGTCACCGAGTTCATCGTCGCGGGCGGCCTGCTGAAGAACGCCTTCCTCATGCAGGCGTACAGCGACATCCTGCGCCTCCCCATCTCGGTCATCACGAGCGAGCAGGGCCCGGCCCTCGGATCCGCGATCCACGCCGCGGTCGCCGCCGGCGCCTACCCCGACGTGCGCGTCGCGGGCGACGCCATGGGCAAGGTCGAGCGCGGCCGCTACCAGCCGGACGAGACGCGCGCCCTGGCCTACGACCACCTCTACGAGGAGTACTCCACGCTGCACGACTACTTCGGTCGCGGCGCCAACGACGTGATGAAGCGGCTCAAGTCGCTGAAGAGGGAGGCACGCGCGTGAGCACCTACGCACCCGAGATCGAGGTCGCGGTCGCCCGCGTCCGCTCCGAGGTCTCCCGACTGCACGGCGAGCTCGTGCGCTACGGCCTCGTGATCTGGACCGGCGGCAACGTCTCCGGCCGCGTCCCCGGCGCCGACCTCTTCGTGATCAAGCCGTCCGGCGTGAGCTACGACGACCTGAGCCCCGAGAACATGATCCTCTGCGACCTCGACGGCAACGTGATCCCGGACACCCCCGGCTCCCGCAACGCCCCCTCGAGCGACACCGCGGCGCACGCGTACGTCTACCGCAACATGCCCGAGGTGGGCGGCGTGGTCCACACGCACTCCACCTACGCGGTCGCGTGGGCGGCCCGGCGCGAGCCGATCCCGTGCGTCATCACCGCGATGGCCGACGAGTTCGGCGGGGAGATCCCCGTCGGCCCGTTCGCCGTCATCGGCGACGACTCCATCGGCCGCGGCATCGTCGAGACCCTCACCGGGCACCGCTCGCGCGCCGTGCTGATGGCGGGCCACGGCCCGTTCACCATCGGCAAGGACGCGAAGGACGCCGTGAAGGCGGCCGTGATGGTCGAGGACGTGGCGCGCACCGTGCACATCTCCCGCCAGCTCGGGGAGCCGACGCCCCTGCCCGCCGAGGCCGTCGACTCCCTGTTCGACCGCTACCAGAACGTCTACGGACAAGCACCCCAAGGAGCCCTGAAGTGAGCCGCATCACCACGTCCCTCGACCACTACGAGGTCTGGTTCCTCACCGGCAGCCAGAACCTCTACGGCGAGGAGACGCTCCAGCAGGTCGCCGAGCAGTCGCAGGAGATCGCCCGGCAGCTCGAGGAGGCGTCCGACGTCCCCGTCCGCGTCGTGTGGAAGCCCGTCCTCAAGGACTCGGACAGCATCCGCCGCATGGCCCTCGAGGCCAACGCGAGCGACCGCACCATCGGCCTCATCGCGTGGATGCACACGTTCAGCCCCGCGAAGATGTGGATCCAGGGCCTCGACGCCCTGCAGAAGCCCTTCCTCCACCTGCACACCCAGGCCAACGTCGCGCTCCCGTGGAGCACCATCGACATGGACTTCATGAACCTGAACCAGGCCGCGCACGGCGACCGCGAGTTCGGCTACATCCAGTCGCGCCTCGGCGTCACGCGCAAGACCGTCGTCGGCCACGTCAGCACGGAGGCCGTCCGCGCGGGCATCGCCACCTGGATGCGCGCCGCCGCCGGCTGGGCCGCCGTGCACGAGCTCAAGGTCGCGCGCTTCGGGGACAACATGCGCAACGTCGCGGTCACCGAGGGCGACAAGACGGAGGCCGAGCTCAAGTTCGGCGTCTCCGTCAACACCTGGGGCGTCAACGACCTCGTCGAGCGCGTGGACGCGGCGACCGACGCCGAGATCGACGCGCTGGTCGACGAGTACGAGCGGCTCTACGACATCGCCCCCGAGCTGCAGCGCGGCGCCGAGCGCCACGAGTCGCTCCGCTACGGCGCGGCCATCGAGGTGGGCCTGCGCTCGTTCCTCGAGGAGGGCGGCTTCGGCGCCTTCACCACGAGCTTCGAGGACCTCGGCGGCCTCCGCCAGCTCCCCGGCCTCGCGGTCCAGCGCCTCATGGCGGATGGCTACGGCTTCGGCGCCGAGGGCGACTGGAAGACGGCCGTGCTGATCCGCGCCGCCAAGGTCATGGGCGCCGGCCTCCCCGGGGGCGCGAGCCTCATGGAGGACTACACGTACCACCTCGTCCCCGGCGAGGAGAAGATCCTCGGCGCGCACATGCTCGAGATCTGCCCCACGCTCACCACGGGCCGGCCGAGCCTCGAGATCCACCCGCTCGGCATCGGCGGCCGCGAGGACCCGGTCCGCCTGGTCTTCGACACCGATCCCGGCCCCGCCGTGGTCGTCGCGATGTCGGACATGCGCGACCGCTTCCGCATCGTCGCGAACGTCGTGGAGGTCGTGCCGCTCGACGAGCCGCTCCCGAACCTGCCCGTCGCCCGTGCCGTGTGGAAGCCCGCGCCGGATCTCGCGACGAGCGCCGCGGCCTGGCTCACGGCCGGCGCCGCCCACCACACGGTCATGAGCACGCAGATCGGCGTCGAGGTCTTCGAGGACTTCGCCGAGATCGCGCGCACCGAGCTCCTCGTCATCGACGAGGACACGACCCTCAAGGGTTTCACCAAGGAAGTCCGCTGGAACCAGGCGTACCACCGCCTGGCCCAGGGCCTGTAACACCCACACCAGGGGTGGCGGGACCGGCGCAGACGCCGGCACCGCCTCTCACAGCAGCAGTACGAAAGGACACGACCGTGAAGATGAAGAAGGTCCTCGTCGGCATCGCCGCCACGAGCATCGCCCTCTCCCTCGCAGCCTGCTCCGGCGGCGGAGGCCGCGGAGGCGCCGGCGCCGAGGGCGAGATCAAGCCCGAGGACACCCTGGTGGGTGTCGCCATGCCGACCAAGACCAGCGAGCGCTGGGTCGACGACGGCAACAACGTCGAGAAGCAGCTCACCGAGCTGGGCTACCAGGTCGACCTGCAGTACGCGAACGACAAGGTGCAGGACCAGATCTCGCAGATCGAGACCATGCTCAACAAGGGCGCCAAGGCCCTCATCATCGCGTCGATCGACGGCACCGCGCTGACCCAGGTCCTCAAGACCGCGGCCGACGACGGCGTCAAGGTCATCGCCTACGACCGCCTGATCAACGGCACCGAGGACGTCGACTACTACACGACGTTCGACAACCAGCAGGTGGGCGTGCTCCAGGGCAACTCCCTCCTCCAGGGCCTCGGCCTCGTCGACGCCGAGGGCACCGCCACCGGCAGCACCGAGAAGAAGACCATCGAGCTCTTCGCGGGCAGCCCGGACGACAACAACGCCACGTTCTTCTACGAGGGCGCGATGAGCGTCCTCAAGCCGTTCCTCGACTCCGGCCAGATCACCGTCGGCTCCGGCCAGACGGAGTTCAGCCAGGTCGCGATCCAGCAGTGGAAGCAGGAGGGCGCGCAGGCCCGCATGGAGAACCTGCTCTCGGGCTCGTACCCCGGCGGCGCCAAGCCGGACGGCGTCCTCTCGCCGTACGACGGCCTGTCCCGCGGCATCATCCAGGCCCTGACCTCGGCCGGCGTGGCCAGCGACGCCATGCCGATCATCACCGGCCAGGACGGCGAGAAGGCGTCCGACAAGCTCATCCTCGACGGCGTCCAGTACTCGACGATCTTCAAGGACACGCGCCTGCTCGGCAAGGAGGCCGTCACGATGGTCGACGACCTGCTCAAGGGCGAGACCCCGGACGCTCCCGACACCTACGACAACAAGGTCAAGGACGTCCCGACCAAGCAGTTCCCCCCGGTCACCGTGACGAAGGACAACCTCATCGAGGTCATCGTCGACAGCGGCTACTACACGCAGGAAGAGATCGACAAGGGCGAGTAGTCCTCACCCGCACCGCTCCGGCGGCGCACCGGCCGGTCGGCGCTCGCGCGCCGACCGGCCTCCATCGGTCCAGCCGGCCGCGCAGCGCGGCCGGCCGGACCCGGGAGGCCTCACCGCCCCCGCAGCAGCACCGCCGGGCACCCGGCGACACCATCCACACAAGTGAGGCAGGCCATGGCCAACCACATTCTCGAGATGCGCGGCATCACCAAGACGTTCCCCGGCGTCAAGGCGCTGCAGGACGTCAGCCTCGAGGTCACGCGCGGCACGTGCCACGCGATCTGCGGCGAGAACGGCGCGGGGAAGTCGACCCTGATGAAGGTCCTCTCCGGCGTCTACCCGGCCGGCTCCTACGACGGCGACATCGTCTTCGAGGACGAGGTCGTCAAGTTCTCCAGCATCCGCGACAGCGAGAAGTCGGGCGTGGTGATCATCCACCAGGAGCTCGCGCTGAGCCCCTTCCTCTCCATCGCGGAGAACATCTTCCTCGGCAACGAGATCTCGCGTGGCGGGTTCATCGACTGGAACGCCACGAACGTCGAGGCCGCCAAGCTCCTCGCCCGCGTCGGGCTGAGCGACAACCCGGCCACCAAGATCGCCGACATCGGCGTGGGCAAGCAGCAGCTCGTGGAGATCGCGAAGGCGCTCTCCAAGGAGGTGAAGCTCCTCATCCTCGACGAGCCCACCGCGGCGCTGAACGACGAGGACTCGGCCCACCTGCTCGACCTGATCAAGCACCTCAAGGGCCAGGGCATCACGAGCATCATCATCAGCCACAAGCTGAACGAGATCAAGGCGATCGCCGACGCCGTGACGATCATCCGCGACGGCAAGACCATCGAGACGCTCGACCTCGAGCGCGACTCCATCAGCGAGGAGCGCATCATCAAGGGCATGGTCGGCCGCGACCTCCAGAGCCGGTACCCCGACCGCACGCCGGACATCGGCGAGGAGATCCTCCGGATCGAGGACTGGACGGTCCACCACCCCCAGGAGCACTCCCGCGTCGTCGTCGACCACGCCAACCTCAACGTCCGCGCGGGCGAGGTCGTGGGCATCGCCGGCCTCATGGGCGCAGGGCGCACCGAGCTCGCGATGAGCGTCTTCGGCCGCTCCTACGGCGCGAACATCTCGGGCCGGCTGTACAAGCGCGGCAAGGAGATCACCGCCCGCACGGTGGGCGAGGCCATCAAGAACGGGCTCGCCTACGCCACCGAGGACCGCAAGCACTACGGCCTGAACCTCATCGACGACATCAAGCGCAACGTCTCCGGCGCCGCGCTCGAGAAGCTGGCGAAGGCCGGCTGGGTCGACGCCAACCAGGAGTACGTGGTGGCCGACGGCTACCGCAAGTCGATGAACATCAAGGCCCCGAGCGTGGGCGCCATCACCGGGAAGCTCTCCGGCGGCAACCAGCAGAAGGTCGTCCTCTCCAAGTGGATGTTCTCCGACCCGGACGTGCTGATCCTCGACGAGCCCACGCGCGGCATCGACGTCGGCGCGAAGTACGAGATCTACACGATCATCAACGCCCTCGCCGCGCAGGGGAAGGCGGTCATCGTCATCTCCAGCGAGCTGCCCGAGCTCCTCGGCATCTGCGACCGCATCTACGCCCTCTCGGCCGGCAGGATCACGGGCCAGCTCCCGATCTCCGAGGCGACCCCCGAGAGCCTCATGACCTACATGACCAAGGAAAAGGAATAGTCACCATGTCCAGTCTCAGCAGTGTGGCGGGGTTCCTCGTCAGTCGCCTCAGGCAGATCGGCATCTTCATCGCGCTGATCGCGATCGTGGTGCTGTTCCAGATCCTCACCGACGGGACGCTCCTCGAGCCCCGCAACGTCACGAGCATCGTCGTCCAGAACGCGTACATCCTGATCCTCGCGATCGGCATGGTGATGATCATCATCGCCGGTCACATCGACCTGTCGGTCGGATCGGTCGTCGCGCTCATCGGCGCCATCTCCGGCGTGTTCGCCGTCAACTGGGGCTGGCCCTGGTGGGCGTCCATCATCGCGAGCCTCGTGGTCGGCGGCCTCATCGGCGCGTGGCAGGGCTTCTGGGTGGCGTACGTCGGGATCCCCGCGTTCATCGTGACCCTCGCGGGCATGCTCACGTTCCGCGGCCTCGCCCAGATCGTGCTCGACAACCGCCCCATCACCCCGTTCCCCGAGGGCTACGTCGCGGTCGGCGCCGGCTTCCTGCCCGACCCCTCCGGCGGCACGTCCTACCTCGAGTGGGTCACCGTCACGCTCGGCGTGCTCGCGGCGCTGTTCCTCGTGGCCCAGCAGCTGCGCGAGCGCCGTGCCCGCGTGCGGCTGAACCTCGAGGACGAGCCGTTCGCCTGGTTCATCACGAAGCTCGCGACGATCGCCATCCTCGTGCTCGGCATCACCTACCTGCTCGCGAGCTACCAGGGCACCCCGATCGTGCTCGTGATCCTCGCCGTCCTGGTGCTCGTCTACACGGCGGTGATGAACCGCAGCATCTTCGGCCGTCACATCTACGCCCGAGGCGGCAACCTCAACGCGGCGCAGCTGTCCGGCATCAACACGAAGCGCGTCGACTTCCTGCTCTTCGTGAACATGGGCGTCCTCGCGGCGCTCGCGGGCATCGCCTTCACCGCCCGCAGCAACTCGGCGCTCCCCGGCGCCGGCAACGGGTTCGAGCTCGACGCCATCGCCGCGGTGTTCATCGGCGGCGCGGCCGTCACCGGCGGCATCGGCACCGTGATCGGCGCCATGATCGGCGGCCTGATCATGGGCGTGCTCAACAACGGCATGTCGCTGCTCGGCCTCGGCACGGAGTACCAGTCGCTCATCAAGGGCCTCGTGCTCCTGCTGGCCGTCGCGTTCGACGTGTTCAACAAGAGCCGCGGGTCCAAGTCCGCGAGCTGATCCACCGCACCACCTGCGCTCCGGCGCGGACGAGGGGCCCGGCATCCAGGAAGATGCCGGGCCCCTCGCTCGTCCCCTGGTCCCCCCCCCCGGAGCGCGAAGGCGGACGACGGAAGGGCCCGGCATCCATGCGGATGCCGGGCCCTTCGAGCGTGCGGGGGAGCGCTAGGAGCGCGCGCCCATCAGGTGCTCGAGCGCCAGCTGGTTGAGGCGGACGAAGCCGAAGCCCTTGCCGTCGAAGTACTCGTCGGCCGGGAAGTCCTCGTAGGAGGACCGGTCGGCGAGGATGTCGTCGTAGGACTCGCCCTCGTTGAGCGTCGGGGTGTCGATCTCCGCGACCTTGGCGGCGGCGAGCGCCTCCTGGACCTCGGGGTCGGCGCGGAACGCCTGCGCGCGCTCCTTGAGGAGCAGGTACATGCGCATGTTCGCGGCGGCGGAGTCCCACACGCCCGTGATGTCCTCGGTGCGGCTGGGCTTGTAGTCGAAGTGACGGGGGCCGTCGTAGGAGCGGCCGCCGCCCACGCCGCCGTTCTCCAGCAGGTCGACGAGCGAGAACGCGTTCTGCAGGTCGCCGTGGCCGAAGACCAGGTCCTGGTCGTACTTGATGCCGCGCTGGCCGTTGAGGTCGATGTGGAAGAGCTTGCCCTGGTACAGCGCCTGCATGATGCCGGCGGTGAAGTTGAGGCCCGCCATCTGCTCGTGGCCGACCTCGGGGTTCACGCCGACCAGCTCGGGGCGCTCGAGGGTCTCGATGAAGGCGAGCGCGTGGCCGAGCGTCGGCAGCAGGATGTCGCCGCGGGGCTCGTTGGGCTTCGGCTCGATCGCGAAGCGGATGTCGTAGCCCTTGTCGGTGACGTAGTCGCCGAGGAGGTTGACGGCCTCGCGGTAGCGCTCGAGCGCGCCGCGGACGTCCTTGGCCGAGTCGTACTCGGCGCCCTCGCGGCCGCCCCACATGACGAACGTCTTCGCGCCGAGCTCGGCGGCGAGGTCGATGTTGCGGAGGACCTTGCGGATCGCGAACCGGCGGACGGCGCGGTCGTTGGAGGTGAAGCCGCCGTCCTTGAACACGGGGGCCGAGAAGAGGTTCGTGGTGACCATCGGCACCTCGATGCCGGTGTCGCTGAGCGCGCCCTTGAGGCGGTCGATCTGCGTCTGGCGCTCGGCGTCGGTGGAGCCGAAGGCGAAGAGGTCGTCGTCGTGGAAGGTGAGGCCGTAGGCGCCCAGCTCCGAGATGCGCTCGACGGCCTCGACGACGTCGAGGTCGGCGCGGGTGGGTCCGCCGAAGGGGTCGGCCCCGGTGTATCCGATGGTCCAGAGTCCGAACGAGAACTTGTCCTCGCGGGTGGGGGTGAGCGCCATGGTGTCTCCTGTCAGCGTCGTCGATGATTTGTTGCTCTGTACAACCTATAGCGTGGCGCGCCCGCGCACAATGCGGCCGGGGCCAGACTCGGCGCATGGACCTCGACGGCGCGACCACCCATCCGGCAGCAGCGACCACGCGGTACGGCCGCACCGGGATCGAGGTGCCGGCGATCTGCATCGGCACCTCCGGCTGGGGCCCCGCCCGGACGGGCGAGGACGAGGCGGCGCGCGACGCGCGGATCCAGGAGCTCGCCGAGGCGATCCTGGCGGGCCCGCTCCGCTTCCTCGACACGTCCAACATCTACGGCGGCGGGGAGTCCGAGGTGCTCGTGGGCCGGCCGCTCGCCGACGGGAGGTCGCTCGCCGAGCGGCTCGTGATCCAGACCAAGGTGGACCGCGACGGCCGCACCGGCGACTTCTCCGGCGACCGGATGCGGCGGAGCATCGAGGAGTCGCTGACGCGGCTCGGCGTCGACCGCGTGCCCGTGCTGATGCTGCACGACCCCGAGAACACGACGTTCGAGGCCGCGACCGCGCCGGGCGGTCCCGTCGAGGCGCTCCTCGCGATCCGCGACGAGGGGCTGGCGGACGCGATCGGCATCTCGGGCGGCGACGTGCACCTCATCCAGCACTTCGTGGAGCTCGACGTGTTCGACGCCCTGATCACCCACAACCGCGCCACGCTCCTCGACGGGTCGGCCGACGCGCTCCTCGAGGCGGCCGGCGTGCGCGACATGGGCGTGACGAACGCAGCGCCCTACGGCGGCGGCATCCTCACGGGGGACCCCGCGCAGGCGTCGACCTACGGCTACGGCCCCGCGCGGCCCGCGGTCGCGGAGGCCGCGCGCCGCATGGGGGAGGCGTGCGCCCGGCACGGGGTCCCCCTCGCGGCGGCGGCGCTGCAGGCGAGCATGCGCGACTCCCGCGTGCACTCCACGGTGGTCGGCATCTCGTCGGCGGCCCGGCTCGCCGCGACGATGGAGCTCGCGGCCGTGACGGTGCCCGACGAGCTGTGGGCCGAGCTGGCGGAGCTGCGGCCGGCGCCGGGGGAGTGGATCGACGCGCGCTGACGCGCCGCCACGCGGGGAGCCGGGCCCCGGCTCGGGGCGTGGGCGATCGGATCTTGTGCGAAGCGCTTCGATGACCTAGCGTGGGTCCTGTTCGGATCATCGAAGCGCTTAGACGACGGAGTCACAGCATGGCCACCATCCACGACGTCGCGCGCGTCGCCGGGGTGTCCATCAGCACCGTGTCGTACGCGCTCTCCGGCAAGAGGACCATCACCGCCGCGACGCGCGCCCGCGTCGACCGTGCCGTGCAGGAGCTCGGCTACCGGCCCAACGCCGGCGCGCGCATGCTGGCCGGCTCGCGCACGAGCATCATCGCGCTCACCGCGCCCATGCACGGCGACACGCACCCGCCGGCGCTCATGTCGTTCGTGCTCGCGGTGGTCACCGCGGCGCGCTCCTACGACTACGACGTGCTGCTCCTCACGCAGGGCGACAGCCTCTCCGGCCTCGGCCGCGTCTCCTCGAGCTCGCTCGTGGACGGCGTCGTGATGATGGACGTGGCCGTCGACGACGAGCGCCTCCCCGTGATCCGCGCCCTCGACCTGCCGACCGCCCTCATCGGCATCCCGCACGACACCGCGGGCCTCACGTGCGTCGACCTCGACTTCGAGTCCGCCGCGGACCTCGCCGTGCAGCGGCTCGCCGACCTCGGGCACCGGTCGATCGGCCTGCTCGGGCACTCCCAGCACCTCTACGACCGCGGCTCCAACTTCGCCCCTCGCTTCCGTGACGGGTTCCTCGCCGCGGGCGCGGCCCGGGGCACGGCCACGGCGTTCCACACGACCGAGGCGACCCGCGAGGCCGTGGCCGACGCCCTCGACGACGTGCGACGCCAGCTCCCGGACCTCACCGCCCTCGTGCTCAACTGCAACGAGAACGTGCACGCGATCCTGCTGGAGCTGCTCCGCGAGCGCGGCACGCGCGTGCCCGAGGACCTCTCGATCGTGTCGGCCTGCTCGAGCTTCAGCACCGACCACCTCGTGCCGGCGCTCGACGTCATCCCGCTGCCCGCCGAGGAGCAGGGGCGGCGCGCCGTCGAGCTCCTCATGCAGCAGCTGGACGGGCGACGCGAGCCGCACGTCGAGCTCATCCCGCCGGCGTACCTGCCGCGCGGATCGACCGCGGCGCCCCCGGCCCGCGACGCCCCCGTGGCGGCCTAGACCCATCCCCCGAACCGCACGTCCCCTCACCACACCGCACATCGTCGAAACGCTTCGACGCATCGCCTCAAGGAAGAAGCAATGAACTCACGCAGGATCCTCACCTCGCTCGCCGCCGTCGGCGTCGGCGCCCTCCTCCTCGGCGGCTGCTCCGCCTCCGGGGGCGGCGACTCCGCCGCCGGCGGGAAGGTCACCCTCGACTTCTGGTCGTGGGCGCCGAACACGCAGGAGCTCGTCGACACCTGGAACGAGCAGAACCCCGACGTCCAGGTGAAGTACACGGACGCGGGCGGCGGACGCGACTCCTCCGCGAAGCTCCTCACCGCGAGCCGCGCCGGCAACGCGCCCGACCTCTCCGCGGTCGAGTACACGACGCTGCCGTCGCTCATCGTCGCCGACGTGCCGCTCGACATCACCGAGCAGGTCGCCGACGTCGAGGACGCCTACACGCAGGGCACGTGGGACCAGGTCACGTTCGACGACCACGTCTTCGCGCTCCCGCAGGACGTCGGCCCGATGGCGCTCGTCTACCGCAGCGACCTCCTCGAGCAGTACGGCATCCCGGTGCCCACCACGTGGGCCGAGTTCGCCGACGCCGCGCAGAAGGTGCGCGACGCCGACCCCGAGGCGTACATCGCGAGCATCCCCGCCGACCAGTTCGGCTTCTTCGCGGGCGTCGCCACCCAGGCCGGCGCGTCCTGGTGGGACGTCTCCGGCAGCACCTGGTCCGTCGGCATCGGCGACGAGCCGTCGCTCGAGGTGGCCGACTACTTCCAGGACCTCGCCGACCGCGACCTCATCAGCACCGACCCGATCCTCACGCCGGAGTGGAACGCCAAGGCGAACGCCGGCAAGTTCCTCTCCTGGCCGTCGGCGCTCTGGGCGCCCGGCGTCATCGAGGGCGTCGCGCCCGACACGATCGGGAAGTGGTCGATGAGCCCGCTGCCCGAGTGGACGCCCGGCGAGAAGGCCGTCGCGTACCAGGGCGGATCCGGCGTCATCGTGACGAAGGGATCCGAGCACCCCGAGGAGGCCGCGGAGTTCGCCAAGTGGCTGAACGCCAGCGACGAGGGCGCGGGCCTCGTGCTCACCGTGCAGAACGGCTACCCCGCCGCGACCAGCGGCCAGGAGGCCGCCGCCGAGAGCGCCCCGCCGGCCCTCATGCCGCAGCAGACCGACTACTACCGGATCGCCGCCGACATCTCGTCCGACACGATCCCCGTCACGTGGGGCCCGAACGTCAACGTCGCCGAGACGGCGATGACCGACGCGCTCAACAAGGCGATCTCCGACGGCACCCCGTGGCGCGACGCGTTCACGTCGGTGCAGGCGACCGTGGAGGCGGACATGACCAAGTCCGGCTTCACGGTGGCCGACTGACGGGGGCGCGCGTGACCACCACGCCCGTCGCCGCCGCGCAGGCGGTCCGGTCGGGGACGCCCGCACCCGCACGGGGCGGCGTCCGCCGCCGCCCCGTGGCGTGGGCGCCGTACCTCTTCGCCGCGCCCGCCGTGATCCTCTTCGTCGTCTTCATGCTCGTGCCGATCGTCTACGCGGCCTGGCTGAGCCTGCAGACCTACCGGCTCGAGGGCGGGGGCATCCTCGGCACGCGCGTGCAGGTCTTCGCCGGCCTCGACAACTACGTCGCCGTCCTCTCCGACCCGGAGCTCGTGGCCGGGTTCGGCCGGCTCGCGATCTACGGGATCATCTCGGTGCCGATCACCCTCGGCCTCGCCCTGCTGTTCGCCCTCATGCTGGACGTGCCGGCGGCCCGCGCCACGCGGTTCGCCCGCACGGCGATCTTCATCCCGTACGCCGTGCCCGGCGTGGTCGCGGCGCTCCTCTGGGGCTTCATGTACCTGCCCGGCACGAGCCCGTTCTCCGCGGTGTCCGAGGCGCTCGGCGGCGGCGTGATCCCGTTCCTCGGCGAGCCCGCCATCTACGCCTCCGTCGCGAACATCGCGGTGTGGGGCGGCGTCGGCTTCAACATGATCATCATCTACACGTCGCTGCGCGGCGTGCCGGCGGAGATCTACGAGGCCGCGCGGATCGACGGCGCCGGCGAGCTGGCGATCGCGCTCCGCATCAAGATCCCGCTGGTGGTCCCCGCCCTGGTGCTCACCGGCATCTTCTCCCTCATCGGCGCGCTGCAGCTCTACGGCGAGCCGACCACGCTCAAGCCGTTGACCAACGTCATCAGCCAGACCTGGGTGCCCCTCATGACCATCTACCGCAACGCCTTCCTCACCGACGACCTGCCGGGCGCCGCCGCGCTCTCGGTGGTGCTCGCGCTCGGGACGGTCCTCGTGTCCGCGCTCGTGCTGTGGATCACGAACCGCCGCACCGACGGGTCCGTCTCGTGACCGCCGTGACGGCCGAGCGCCGCGCCGAGCTCGACGCCGACCGGCGGAAGCCGACGCGCGGTGGGTCGACGACCAGCCGCCGGAAGCCCCCCAAGGGCTCGCTCGCCGGACGGGTCATCCCGACGACGGTGCTCCTCATCGGCGCGCTCTACTGCCTCATCCCCGTGGCGTGGGTGTTCAGCGCGACCACGAAGGGGCGGAGCGAGCTCTTCACGACCTTCTCGTTCGCCCCCGGCACCGGCCTCGTCGACAACCTGCGCGACCTGTTCTCCTACGGGGGCGGCCAGTACGGGATGTGGGCGCTCAACTCGCTCCTGTACGCGGGCCTCGGCGGCGTGCTCTCGACCGTGGTCTCGGCCATGTGCGGGTACGCGCTGGCGAAGTACGAGTTCCGCGGCCGGAGCCTCATCTTCTACTCGATCCTCGGCGGCGTGCTCATCCCGGGCATCACGCTGGCGATCCCGCAGTACCTGCTGCTGTCGCAGCTGGGGCTCGCGGGCGGGTACGTCTCCGTGCTGCTGCCGCTCATCATCAGCCCGTTCGGCATCTACCTGTCGCGCGTCTACGCGGCGTCGGCGGTGCCGCAGGACACGCTCGAGGCCGCGCGGCTCGACGGCGCGGGGGAGTGGCGGATCTTCCGCCTCATCGCGATCCCGATGATGCTGCCGGGCATGGTGACGGTCTTCATGCTGCAGTTCGTGGGCATCTGGAACAACTTCCTGCTGCCGTTCGTGATGCTCAGCGACCAGGGCAGCTACCCGCTGACCGTGGGGCTGTACACGCTGCTGTCGAAGGGCTCGGGCACGCCCGCGCTGTACTCGCTCGCGATCGCGGGCGCGGCGGTGTCGATCATCCCCCTCGTGCTGCTGATGCTGTTCCTGCAGCGCTTCTGGCGGCTCGACCTGCTGTCCGGCGGGCTCAAGGGCTGACCCGGCCGCATCCCGGGGGCGGCGGATCCGTCCGCCGCCCCCGCCCCCATCCCATCCGGGCCGCTCGCGGCCCCCACGCCCCGAAGGCGACGACATGACACGCATCCGCTCCCGCTCCTCCGACCTCCCCGCGGGCACGACCTTCCCGCCCATCGCCGACGGCTTCGCCCTCGGCGGCGACTACAGCCCCGAGCAGTGGCCCGAGGAGGTGTGGGTCGAGGACGTCGAGCTGATGCGCCGGGCCGGCGTCAACTCGGTGAACCTCGGCGTCTTCTCGTGGGGGCTCATCGAGGTGGCCGACGGCGAGTTCGACTTCGGCTGGCTCGACCGGATCATGGACCTGCTGCACGCGGGCGGGATCGGCGTGAACCTCGCCACCCCCACCGCCGCGCCGCCCATCTGGCTGATGCGGGCGCACCCGGAGATCGCGTGCGTGACCGACACCGGCGTCCGCCTCGCGCAGGGGGGCCGGCTCGCGTGGTCGCCCGCCTCGGCGGTGTTCCGCCGCTACGCGCTGCGGCTCGTCGAGCGCATTGCCGAGCGGTACGGGGAGCACCCGGCGCTCCGCATGTGGCACATCAGCAACGAGCTCGGCAACGAGAACGCGCACGACCACGGCGACGAGACCGCCGCCGCCTTCCAGGACTGGCTGCGGGCGCGCTTCGCGACGATCGAGGACCTCGTCGAGGCGTGGGGCACGGCCTTCTGGGGGCACCGCTACACGTCCTTCGACCAGGTGCTCCCGCCGCGCTTCTCCGGCACGAGCCACAACCCGGGCCTGCAGCTCGCGTTCGAGCAGTACACGTCGGACGCGCTGCTCGGCCACCACCTCGCCGAGCGGGAGGTGCTCCGCCGGATCACGCCCGGGATCCCCGTGACCACCAACTTCATGGTGCAGAACCACCCCGGCCTCGCCGACTACCGGCGCTGGGCCGAGGAGGTCGACCTCGTCTCGAACGACCACTACACGATCGCCGCCGACCCCGAGCGGCACGGCGAGCTGTCGTTCAGCGCGGACCGCGTGCGCGGCATGGCGCACGGCGACCCGTGGCTCCTCATCGAGCACAGCACCTCGGCCGTCAACTGGCAGCCGCGCAACCGCGCCAAGTCGCCGGGGGAGCTCGCCCGGAACAGCCTCGCCCACATCGCGCGCGGGGCCGAGGGCGCGCTGTTCTTCCAGTGGCGCCAGTCGACCGGCGGGAGCGAGCAGTTCCACTCGGCGGTCGTGCCGCACGCCGGATCCGACAGCCGCGTCTACCGGGAGGTGGAGGCGCTCGGCGCGCTGCTCCGGCGCATCCGCGAGGTGGCGGGCAGCCGCGTCGAGCGGGCGCGCGTCGCGATCCTCATGGACCACACCGCCTGGACGGCGCTCCGCTGCGGCCCGAAGCCGAGCGTCGACGTCACCGCCCTCGACGCGCCCCTCACGCTGCACCGCGAGCTCACGGCCCGCGGGATCGCCGTCGACGTCCTCCACCCGGACGACGACCTCGACGGCTACGCGGTCGCGCTCGCGCCGACCCTGTTCTCGCTCACGCCCGAGGCGGCCGCGTCGCTCACCGCGTTCGTGGAGGGCGGCGGGCACCTCGCCGTCACCTACCTCTCCGGCATGGTCGACCGGCACAACCGCGTCGTCGACGGCGGCTACCCGGCGCTCCTCCGCGACCTCCTCGGGGTGCGCGTCGAGGAGCTCGCGCCGCTGCTGCAGGACGAGGAGGTGCTGCTGGATCCGCCCGGCCGCGTGCGCATCTGGACGGAGCGCCTCCGCGCCGACGACGCGGAGGTCGTCGCGACCTACGCGTCGGGCGACCTCGCCGGGCTCCCCGCCGTGACCCGCGCCCGGCGCGGCGCCGGCACCGCGACCTACGTCTCCACCCACCTCGACCGCGAGCGCGCGGGCCGACTGGTCGACGACCTCGTCAGCCGTGCCGGCGTCACCCCCGTCGCCCAGGGCGCGGCCGGGCTCGAGCTGGTGCGGCGCGTCGGCGACGACGCCTCCTGGCTGTTCGCGATCAACCACACCGACCGCGACCTGCGGCTCGACGTCGACGGGCTCGACCTCGTCACGGGCGAGCGGCACGCGGCCGGCACCACCGTGGCGGCGGGCGCCGTCGCCGTCATCCGAGAGGACGCACGATGAGGTTCACCGACGGCTTCTGGCAGGTCCGGCCGGGCGTCGACGCGCAGTACGCCCAGGAGGCGTACGACGTCGAGGCCGACGGCGACACGCTGCGGGCGTACGCGCCGACCAAGCGGATCGCCACCCGCGGGGACACCCTCAACCGCCCGATGCTCTCCGTGGCGCTGTCGTCGCCGCTCGAGGGCGTGGTGCGCGTGCGGATCGAGCACCACCGGGGCGGCACGCCGTCCCCGGGGTTCGACCTCGTCGGCGCCGTCGAGGGCCAGGGCGTCGCGCACGCGGACGAGACCGGCGGCACCCTCACGACCGGCGGCCTCACCGCGCGCATCACGAAGGGCGCGCCCTGGGACCTGACCTTCGAGTCGGGCGGCCGCGTCCTCACCTCGAGCGGCCACAAGTCGGTGGGGTACATCACCCTGGCCGACGGCGCTCCGGTGGCCGCGGAGCCCGCGGGCACCGCGGGCATCACCACCACGGGCCTCGCGCCCTCCCGCACCTACGTGCACGAGCAGCTCAGCCTCGGCGTCGGCGAGCTCGTCTACGGCCTCGGCGAGCGCTTCGGCCCGCTCGTCAAGAACGGGCAGACGGTCGACGTGTGGAACGCCGACGGCGGCACGTCGAGCGAGCAGTCGTACAAGAGCATCCCCTTCTACCTGACGAACCGCGGCTACGGCGTGCTCGTGAACCAGCCCGAGCACGTCTCGTTCGAGGTCGGCAGCGAGACGGTGGAGCGCGTCCAGTTCTCCACCGCGGGGGAGGCCATCGAGTACCTCGTGTTCGACGGCCCGACGCCCAAGGACGTGCTCGCCCGGTACACGGAGCTCACGGGCCGTCCCGCGCGCGTCCCCGCCTGGTCGTACGGCCTGTGGCTCTCCACCTCGTTCACGACGCAGTACGACGAGGAGACGGTCACGCGGTTCATCGAGGGCATGCGCGAGCGCGACCTGCCCATGTCGGTGTTCCACTTCGACTGCTTCTGGATGCGCGAGTTCACCTGGACCGACCTCGTCTGGGACGCCCGCGTGTTCCCCGACCCGGAGGGGATGCTGCGGCGCCTGCACGACCGCGGGCTCAAGGTGAGCGCGTGGATCAACCCCTACATCGCGCAGCGCTCGGTGCTGTTCGAGGAGGCCCGCGAGCTCGGGCACCTCGTGAAGCGGGCCGACGGCGGCGTGTGGCAGTGGGACCTCTGGCAGGCGGGCATGGCGCTCGTCGACTTCACGAGCCCGGCCGCGACCCGCTGGTTCCAGGACAAGCTCCGCGGGCTCCTCGACCAGGGCGTCGACGCGCTCAAGACCGACTTCGGCGAGCGGATCCCGCTCGACGTCGTCTGGGCCGACGGCACCGCGCCCGAGGCCATGCACAACTGGTACACGCAGCTCTACAACCAGGCCGTGTTCGAGGTGCTCGAGCAGCACCGCGGCGAGGGCGACGCCGTGCTGTTCGCCCGCAGCGCCACCACGGGCGGGCAGCGGATGCCCGTGCACTGGGGCGGCGACAACTCGTCGTCCTTCGAGTCGATGGCGGAGACGCTCCGCGGCGGCCTCTCGCTCGCGTTCAGCGGCTTCGGCTTCTGGAGCCACGACATCGGCGGCTTCGAGGGCACGCCCGACCCGGAGGTCTTCAAGCGCTGGGTGGCGTTCGGCATGATGAGCAGCCACTCGCGCCTGCACGGCTCCACCAGCTACCGGGTGCCGTGGGCGTTCGACGAGGAGGCCGTCGACGTCACGCGCCGCTTCTCGCGCCTGAAGCTCGGGCTCATGCCGTACCTCCACCAGGTCGGCATCGAGGCGCACGAGACGGGCATCCCGTTCATGCGGCCGATGCAGCTCGAGTTCCCCGACGACCCCGCGGTCCAGCACCTCGACCGGCAGTACATGCTCGGGGCGGACCTCCTCGTCGCGCCGGTGCTGAGCGCCGACGGACGGGTCGAGTACCTCCTGCCCGCGGGCACGTGGACGAACCTCCTCACGGGCGAGGTGCGCGCCGGCGGCGGCTGGCACCGCGAGGTCCACGACGTCATGAGCATGCCGATCTGGGTGCGCGCGGGCGCCGTGCTCGCCACCACCGAGCGCGTCGACCGGCCCGACCACGACCACCTCGACGGCCTGATCCTCACCGTCCACCCCGGCGGGACGGGCACGCGCACCACGACCGTCACCAGCCCCACCACCGGACGCAGGCTGGACGTGCGCGTCGTGCACGGCCAGGATGGCGTCGAGGTCACCGCCGATCCGGACGTGCCCCTGCGGGTGCGGCTGCACGGCGGCCCCCTCACCCCCCTCACCGACGGAAAGGTCACCCTCAGCCATGTCTGACGCACGCCCCGCACCCGCCGCCGACGACCGGGGCACGGGGCTCGCCTTCCCGCCCGGCTTCCTGTTCGGCTCCGCCACCGCCTCGTACCAGATCGAGGGCGCGGTCGACGAGGGCGGGCGCGGCGCCTCCATCTGGGACACCTTCAGCCGCACGCCCGGCAAGGTGCTCGGCGGCGACACCGGCGACGTCGCCGACGACCACTACCACCGGCTCGAGTCCGACCTCGACCTGATGCAGGAGCTCGGCCTCGAGGCGTACCGCTTCTCGATCGCGTGGCCGCGCATCCAGCCGACCGGTCGCGGACCCGCGAACGCCGAGGGGCTCGCCTTCTACGGGCGGCTCGTCGACGGCCTGGTGGCCCGGGGGATCACGCCGATCGCGACGCTGTACCACTGGGACCTGCCGCAGGCGCTCGAGGACGAGGGCGGCTGGACGAACCGCGAGACGGCGTACGCGTTCGCCGACTACGCCCGGATCATGGGCGAGGCGCTCGGCGACCGCATCGGCACCTGGACCACCCTCAACGAGCCGTGGTGCTCGGCCTACCTCGGCCACGCCGCCGGCGTGCACGCGCCTGGCCGCACCGACGCGGAGGAGTCCTTCCGGGCGGTGCACCACCTGAACCTCGCGCACGGCCTGGCGGTCGCCGCGCTCAAGGAGGTCGTCCCCGCGGACGCGCGCTTCTCCATCACGCTCAACCTGCACGTGATCCGCGGCGAGGGCGAGACGGGCCCCGAGGCCGTGCGCCGCGTCGACGGGGTGGGCAACCGCGTGTTCCTCGACCCGCTGCTGCACGGCACGTACCCGGCGGACGTCCTCGAGGACACCGCGGCGATCACCGACTGGTCGTTCGTGCTGCCCGGCGACACGGAGCTCATCCACCAGCCGCTCGACCTGCTCGGGGTCAACTACTACAACACCAGCCGCGTGCGGATGCGCGACGGCTCCTCCGCGGGCGGCGGCACCTCCATCCACGGCGACGTGGCCGCGACGCCCTTCCCGGGCACGGACGACGTCGACTTCCTGGAGCAGCCCGGCCCGTACACGGCGATGGGCTGGAACATCGAGCCCCAGGGCCTCGAGGACCTGCTCGTGTCGTTGCACGAGGAGTTCCCCGGCCTGCCGCTCATGGTGACCGAGAACGGCGCCGCCTTCGACGACGAGGTGACGGTCGGCGAGGACGGCGCGCGCGCCGTGCACGACCCCGAGCGGATCGACTACCTCACGCGGCACTTCGCGGCCGCGCACCGGGCGATCGAGCGCGGCGTCGACCTCCGCGGGTACCAGGTGTGGTCCCTGCTCGACAACTTCGAGTGGTCGTTCGGCTACTCGAAGCGGTTCGGGATCGTCCACGTCGACTACGAGACCCAGGAGCGCACGCCGAAGGACAGCGCGCTCTGGTACGCGCGGCTCATCGCCGACCGCGTCATCCCGGCTCCCGACGCCCGCCCCGAGCGCGACGTGCGCCCCGGGGCGTGAGCGGACCCCTCCCCGGCACGGACGAGCGCGCGGTCCTCGCCGACGGCGTCGTGATGCGGCCCGCGCGCATCACGGACGCGGCGGCGCTCGCGGCGGGCGTACCGCGCCAACCGTGAGCACCTCCGCCCGTTCGAGCCGGCGCGGACCGACGCGTTCTTCACAGCCGCCGGCCAGCGCGCGCAGCTCGCGGGGCGGGTGGCCGAGCGCGCGGCCGGATCCGGACTGCCGTACCTCGTCGTGGAGGGGGACCGGATCATCGGCCGCTGCGACCTCTTCGCGGTGAAGCGGGGCGCGGCACAGAGCGCGAGCCTCGGCTACTGGATCGACCGGGAGCGGCAGGGCGCGGGGCTCGCGACGGCGGCGGCGCAGCAGGCGGTCCGCATCGCCCGCGCCGCCGGGCTGCACCGGCTGGAGGCGTCGACGCTCGTGGGCAACGGCGGATCCGAGGCGGTGCTGACGCGGGCCGGGTTCACCGCGATCGGCGTCGCGCCCGCGTACCTCCGGATCGACGGCGCGTGGAGCGACCACACGCTGTGGCAGCGGGTCGTCGACGGCGCGCCCTGAGGCGTCCGACGACAGCGCCGACGGCGGCGCGTGGCGTGCGTCAGACGTCGAGCAGCAGGTCCGTCATGCTGCGCAGGCGCGCCTGCGCGCTCGAGTCCGTGCCGCTGCGGGTGACGACGTCGTCGCGCACCTGCTCGGCGACGCGCAGGAGGTCGGGCAGGATGTCCCGCCCGCGGTCGGTCAGCGCGATGAGCAGGCGACGCTCGTCGGCCTGGTCGCGCTGGCGCGTGACGTAGCCGAGGAGCTCGAGGCGCTTGAAGAGCGGGGACAGCGTGCCGGGGGTGAGCTGCACGGCGTCGCTCAGGTCGCCGGCGCGACGCGGGTCCTGCTCGTGCAGGGCGAGCATCACGAGGTACTGCGGGTGGGTCAGGTGGTAGGGCTTCAGCAACGGCCGGTAGAGCGAGATCACCGCTCGGGACGCCGCTGCCAGCAGCAGTCCCATGTCGCGGTCGAGCAGCGCTCCGTCGTGGTCCGTCATGTGTCCTCCCGGCTGCCTGCGGGACTCGTCCGCCGGCACCCTGATCCCCTCGGACGCTACTCCCGAGATGGAGGAGCGTCGCGACGCTCGGCCGCACGCACAGCGGGCACGGAGGGTCGGTCGATCACTCCGTGCCCGGCGGCATCCAGCCCTGTTCCATCTGGTGCCGGCGGACGGCGGCGACGGCGCTGTCCGCGTCCACCGGGACGGCGCTCCAGATGATGCCGGAGGCGTCGAGCCAGTCGAGCGCCACCATGGCGTCGGCCAGGTCCTCGACGAACATCGCGACCGTCGTGCCCTGGGAGCGGATGAGGTCGCCGTGGAGGCTCCAGCCGAAGTACGCGGCCAGGTACCTGGCCTGCTCGGAGCCGCTCCGCTGCAGGTGGCGGTTCAGGCGCTCCGTGGATCCGCCGGAGGCCTGGACCTCGTCCTGGAGCTCGTCCTGGAGCTCGTCGCCGTGCTGGTCGGACATGCGTCCTCGTCCTTCTGCGTCCGGGGGGCCGCCGGCGGGCACCGGAGGCATACCCATCAGACACTACGGATCTCGACCGACAATCCGCCAGGAGCGCGTGCCGCGACACGCCGCCGGGCGCCCGTGCGTCAGGCCCGGCGGAGCTCCCAGTCGCCCACCCGCAGCCGTCCGAGCGCCGTGACCGCGGCGTGCACGGCGGCCGATGCGGACCCGCCGGGCGCGGTCACCACGTGGACGACGCGCTCGCCGACCCCGGCGATCCGACGCCGGACGACGCCGCGGGGGAGGGGCGCGGTCGCGAGCGCGAGCGACGGGAGCAGCGCCACCCCGAGGCCCGCCTGCACCATGCCGACGGCCGCCGCCGCGTTGTCCGTCTCGAACGACGTCGCCGGCGCGAAGCCGCTGCGCGCGCACGCGCTGACGAGGTGGCGGCGGCACCGGACGCAGCCCGCGATCCAGCGGTCGTCCGCGAGGTCGCGGAGCGCGAGCGGGCCGCGGTGCCGGAGCGCCCGGGCCTCGGGGAGGACCGCCCAGAGCGTCTCCCGCCACAGGGGCCGCACGTCGAGCCCGTCGAGGGCGCGGGCGGCGGGATCGTCGGGGTCGTCCGGGTAGGCGAAGGTGACGGACACGTCGGCCTCGCGCGCGCGCACCGCGGCGACGGCCTCGGGCGGCTCGGCCTCGAGGTACCCGAACGCGAGGCCCGGATGCGAGGCCGCGAGCCCGCCGAGCAGCCGCGGCACGACGGTGGACGACGCGGACGGGAAGGCGGCGAGCCGCACGGTCCCCGCGCGGAGGCCGCGCAGGTCGTCGAGCTCGTCGGCGGCGGCGTCGATGGCGTGGACCACGGTCTCCGCATGCCGCGCGAGCACCCGGCCGGCCTCCGTGAGCACGACGCCGCGACCCGCGCGCGCCGTCACGGGCACCCCGATCCGGGCCTCGAGCCGCCGCAGCGTCTGCGACAGCGCGGGCTGGCTGACGCCGAGGGACGCCGCGGCCGCGGTGATCGAGCCGCGCACGGACAGCGCGTGCACCGCCGCGAGCGACGCCGAGTCGAGGTCGCGGGCCGTGCCCGGTGCATCCGTCATGCGCGGAGCATAACGCGCGCTTATGCATCGCATGCCGGGCCGGGGGTTGCTCCGCCCTCCCGCGGTCGTCACGCTGGACGCATGACCGCGACACCCGACCTCGCCCCGCTCCCCGCGGACCTCCGCGACCTCTTCGAGGCCGGGCCCGGGTACCTCTCGGCCTGCACGATGGGGCTGCCCACGCGCGAGACGGTGGAGCGCCTGCGCGCCGACCTCACGACCTGGTCGGCCGGCGGATCCACCGCGCACGGCTACGGCGGCGTCGTCGAGGGGGTGCGGGCGTCGTACGCGTCGCTCGTGGGCGTCCCCGTCGGATCCGTCGCCGTCGGCTCGCAGACCGCCTCCTTCGTGAGCGTGCTCGCCGCCGCCGTCCCCGCGGGCGCGGAGGTGCTGTGCGTGACCGGCGACTTCAGCTCGCTCACCTACCCGTTCGTCGTCGCGGAGGCGCGCGGGGTCGTCGTGCGCCACGTTCCCCTCGAGGAGCTGGCGGCCGAGATCGGCCCGCGCACGCACCTCGTGGCCTTCTCCCTCGTGCAGTCGGCCTCCGGCCGGGTCGCGGACGTGGCCGCCATCCGCGAGGCCGCCCGGATCCACGACGCCTTCACCCTGTGCGACACCACCCAGGCGGCCGGGGCGATGCCGATCGACGCGGGCCTCTTCGACGCCACCGCCTGCCACGCCTACAAGTGGCTCTGCGCGCCCCGGGGCGCGGCGTTCCTCACGCTGTCGGACCGCTACCGCGCGACGCTCGTGCCCGTGCAGGCCAACTGGTACGCGGGCGCCGACGTGTGGGCGTCCTGCTACGGACCCGCGATGGTGCTCGCCGAGGACGCGCGCGCGTTCGACGTGTCGCCCGCCTTCGGCGCCTGGGTGGGCGCCGCCCCGGCGATCGCCCTCTTCGCGCGGCTCGACCTCGAGGCCGTGCACCGCCGGAACGCCGGGCTCGGCGACCTCGTGAGCGCCGGCCTCGGGATCGAGCAGCGCGGCCAGGCGATCGTGACGTGGCCGGACGCGGACGGGACGGACCTGGCGCGCCTGGGAGCCGCCGGGATCGTCGCGTCCGGACGGGCGGGTCGCGCGCGGATCGCGTTCCACGTGTGGAACGACGAGGACGACGTGGAGCGCGTGGTGACGGCCCTCCGCGGCTGAGGAACGAAATTCTTCCACCTGGGAATAAGCCGGGGATGCGTCCGTTGGACCTCCAGGCAGGTCGTGCCTGCCCCGCCCTCCGCCCTCGGCGCGCCCGCGCGCCACGCCCCATCGAAGGAACGCCCCGTGTCGTCTGCCGTCGTCCATCCCGGAGACGCCCTCTCCCGCCGTGAGCGCATCGTCTACATCATCGTGCTGGGCGCCCTCGTCGGCCTCGGGCCCTTCACGATCGACCTCTACCTGCCGGCCTTCCCGGTCCTCAAGGACGAGTTCGGCGTCTCGGACGCGGCGATCCAGCTCACGCTCACGGGCACGACCATCGGCTTCGCGCTCGGCCAGCTCGTGGTCGGCCCGTGGAGCGACCGCGTCGGCCGCCGCCTGCCGCTCATCGTCGCGTCCGTCGGCCACATCCTCGCGTCGCTCGGCGCCGCGCTCTCCACCGACGTCACGATGCTGCTCGTCTTCCGCGTGCTCCAGGGCGCGGGCGCCGCGGCCGGCGCGGTCGTCGCGATGGCGATGGTGCGCGACCTCTTCGGCGGCCGCCCCCTCGTGCGGATGCTGTCGCGGCTCGCGCTCGTCACGGGGCTCGCGCCGATCCTCGCGCCGGTCATCGGCTCGCAGCTGCTGCGCATCGTCGACTGGCGCGGCGTCTTCTACGCGCTCGCCGCCTACGGCATCGCCGTCGTCGTCGCCGTCGTGTTCCTCATCGTGGAGACGCTGCCCCGCGAGGACCTCGTGGTCGAGGAGAAGGGCGCGCTGCTCCGGCGCTACCGCAACGTGCTCCGGGACCGCGTGTTCGTGGGCGTCGCCATCATCGGCGGCATGCAGTTTGCGGGCCTCTTCTCCTACCTCTCGAGCTCGTCGTTCCTGTTCCAGGACGTGTACGGGTTCGACGCGCAGCAGTTCGGCATCCTCTTCGGCGTGAACTCGCTCGGCATCGTGATCGGCAACCAGGTCGCGGCGCGCATGACCCGGCTCGTGGGGCCGCAGTGGATCCTCGCCGGCGTCGTGGTGGTGCAGTTCGTCTCCTCCGCCCTGATCGTGCTGCTCGGCACGTTCACGGACGCGGGGCTCCTCGGCACGCTCATCCCGCTGTTCTTCTTCATCCTCGCCTGCGGCTTCGGCTTCCCCTGCGTGCAGGTGCTCGGGCTCGTGAACCACGGCCACGAGGCGGGCACGGCGGCCTCGCTGCTGGGCGCCGTGAACTTCGGCCTGGCCGGGGCGATCTCGCCCATCGTGGGCGTCCTCGGCATCACGTCGGGCGTGCCGATGGCCTCCGTCATGGGCGCCTGCGCCGTCGTCTCCATCCTCTCCATGTGGCTCATCGTGCAGCCGCGGACGGTGCCGGCGCTCACCAACTGACGCTCCGGGACCCGCGGGGACGGCTGGGTAGGGTGAGGCCATGCGCCCCGCCCCCGCCCCGAGCCGCCTCCGGGGGATCGACGCGGCGCGCGGTCTCGCGGTCCTCGGGATGATGGCCGCGCACGTCGCCGTCCCGCGGACCCTCGAGCTCGAGGACCCGGCGTCGTGGCTCGCGATCACGGACGGCCGCTCCTCCATCCTCTTCGCGACGCTCGCGGGGGTGTCCATCGCCCTGATGTCCGGGCGCGAGCGGCCGGTCGACGGGAGCGACCTCGTGCGCGTGCGGCTCAGGATCCTCGTGCGCGCCTCCTGCCTCTTCCTCCTCGGCGGGCTGCTGGCGGCCCTGCAGACGTACGTCGCGGTGATCCTCGAGGTCTACGCGGTGCTGTTCGTCGCCGTGCTGCCGCTGCTGCGCTGGCGGGCGTCCCGGCTGCTCGCGCTCGCCGCGGTCGCCGCCGTCGGGCTGCCCGTCGCGACGACCGCCCTCGCGATCCACTTCGACGGCGCGGCCATGCGCCCGGACCCGTTCGTCGTGCTCGTGGTCACGGGCCACTACCCGGCGCTCACCTGGGTGGCCTTCGCGATCGCCGGGCTCGGGATCGGCCGCCTCGCACTGGGGTCGGCGCGCGTCCAGCTGCTCCTCGTGACCGTCGGCGCGGGCCTCGCCGTGCTCGCGTACGGCGGCTCGGCCCTCCTCGAGGGCGCGGTCGCCGCGCCGCCGCCCGGGTGGGAGTTCATCCTCTCGACGACGCCGCACGAGGGGTCGCCGTTCGAGGTCGTCGGATCCGGCGGGTTCGCGATCGCCGTGATCGGCCTGTGCCTCCGGCTCGCGGCGCTCCTGCCCTCGGTCCTCGTGCCCCTCGAGGCGGTGGGGACGCTCGCGCTCACCGTGTACGCGACGCACATCGTGCTCATCGACCTGATCGCGCCGGAGGGCGACCTCATCGCGGACGACGGGGCGTACCTGGCGTTCGCGGTCGTGACGGTCGTGCTCTGCCTGCTCTGGACGCGGATCCTCGGGCGCGGTCCGCTCGAGCGCGCACTCGGCGCCGTCGCGGGACGCGCGGCCGACCTCGCGCCTCGCGGCTCGGGGAGCGGCTCCCGGGATCCCGAGCGCGCGATCGCGGGCTAGGTCCGACCGCCGCCGCCGCTGCCGCCGCCGGCCGTGCTCCGGGCGTCGCGGGCGGCCGCCCCGATCCGGCCCATCGCCGCGACCCGCTCACGCCGCGCAGGATCCCCGACGTCCCACGCCGCCGAGAGCGCGCACCAGGCCTCGGCCCAGGCGAGCACGGCGTCGACGTCCGTCCTCGTCTCCTCGGCGACCACGCGGGCGCGGCGGGCCAGGCGCCCGGGCCGGAGCGCGATCCCCGGGCTCGGGTTGCAGAGGACGTTCGCGGTGTCGAACCCGGGGTCGCCCACGAGCGCCTTCGGGTCGATCGCGCGCCAGCCGCCGTCGTCCCGGTCCGCCCGCCGGTCGTCGGGGGCGCCCGCGAAGCGGAGGACGTTGCCGTGGTGGACGTCGCCGTGCAGCACCACGCGGGGGCCCGGGCGGGCGAGCAGCTCGCGGGCCACGGCCGCGCTGCGCGCGAGGGAGCGGGGGAGCGGTCGCGCGGGCTCGAGGAGCCCGCGGAACCACGCGTCGAGGGGCACGGCGTCGGCGACCGCCCGCGGATCCAGCGGGACGCGGTGGAGGCGCAGGGCCGTGCGGGCCAGGATCCGCGTGGCGGCGTCGTCGCGCGCATCCGCGTCCGGGCCGTCGGCCGAGGCCTCCCGCAAGAGGATCCCCGGGTCGTCGGCCCGCGCCATGAGGATCGCGCCGTCGGGGTCGGAGGCGACCACGGGCGCGGCGCCGCGCCCGGCCCAGGCCGCCATCAGCCGGCCCCCGCGCCGCTCCTCCTCCACGAGCGGGACCTTGAGCATCAGCCGCGCGCCGTCGCGCCGCACGGGCGCCAGCACGCTGCTGGCCGTCGCGAGCGGCGGCCCGTCGGGGTCCAGGTCCCACCGCGCGAGGAGCGGAGCGAGCCGGGCGGCGGGATCCATCAGAGCCGGACGGCCAGCGGCACGCCCGTGAGGACCATGATCCCCACCACCGCGCCGACCGCACCGACCCCGAGGAGCACGAGCACCGCGGCGAGCGACGTGAGCGACCGCTCGTACCAGGGCAGGATCCCGCGGCGGGTCGCGCGGAGCTCCGCCATCGTCAGGACCGTGGTCTGCTCGGTGAGGGGGACGTCGAGGTCGGCCGCCAGGGACCGCATGGTCCCCAGGTCGTAGACGTGCCCGCTGAGGCGGAGGAGCAGCCGGCCCTCGGCGTCGAGGACGAACAGGCGCGGCTGCGTGTCGAGCGTGAGGCCCTGGTACACCTGCACCACGAGGAGGTCGTGCACGGCGCTGCGGCGGACGTGCGTCCGCCGCCCCAGGAACCGGGACTCCACGTCGCCCGTCGCGTTCGAGATGCGCACGTAGGAGGTGGCGTAGAGGGCGGCGAGCAGGCCGCCGAGCAGGACCACGACGCCGACGCCGAGGATCACGGCCGCCGCGTTCCCGGTGGGGACGGCGAGCACGAGGAGGGCGGCGCCGAGGGGCGCGACGAGCGCGAGGGCCGCGAGGGCGAGCTGCCGCAGGAGGGCGGGGCGGGCGCGGATGATCGTGCTCCCGCTCGCGCGCCCGTCGTCGCCGGGCGCATCGCCGTCGTGGTGCACGTCGCCTCCGGTCGTCGTCCCCTCCGCTGCCCGCGTCGCGCGGCGTGCGGTGCCGCGGGTGCGTGCGGGAGGACCGGTCCAGCCTAGGCGCGCCGCGCACCCCCGGGCAGGGGCGCTATGGGGGACACCTGCCCGGCGGCCGGGGTACACGCGGGGACGAGGAGAGCCCCGCCGGACCGGGGTCCGTCGGGGCTCTCGTGTGTCTGGCGGAGGATAGGGGATTCGAACCCCTGAGGGCTTTCACCCAACACGCTTTCCAAGCGTGCGCCATAGGCCACTAGGCGAATCCTCCAGGACGCGTGCCGCAGGCGTCAGGAACGCGGCGGCACCCGTCGATACTACCTGCCCGCGAGCAGGCTCGATGCACCCGGGGTGTCGAGGAGCCCCGCGAGGGCCCGACGGGAGGGTGCGCCGAGCTTCGCGCGCGCCTGGTAGAGGTGCGACTCCACCGTGCGGACGGACAGGAATAGGCGCCCGGCGATCTCCCGGTTGCTCAGCCCCTGGGCCGCCAGCACGCCGATCTCGAGCTCCCGGCGCGTCAGCGAGCTCACGTCGAGCGCGGGCGCCACCGGGATCACGGCCGGGGTCGGCGCCGCCGACGTGCCCCGGTCGATGCGGGCCTGGATCCTGGCGAGGGCCGCCCGCGCGTGCGCCAGGGCGCCCGTGGACTCGTCGCCGGCCCGCATCCGCACGAGGTCCTCCCATGCGGTGCGGGCCTGCTGGTGCAGCCCGGCCTCCTCGAGGGTGCGCGCGCCCTGCTCCACGAGGCAGGGATCGTCCGTGCGGGACCCCTCCACGACCTCGGCCATCCCGTGCAGCGCGGGGACGTCCGTCCGCTCGCGCACGAGGCGGGCGACGTCGACGAGGCGCGGGTCCGTGGACCCGAGCATCCACGCCCGGAACAGCGCGCCGGCCCGGAGGGCGTAGGCGTCGCCGCTCAGGTCGCCGAGGTCGAGGAGGAGGGTCGCGGCCTCGTCCGGGCGCCCGCGGGCCACGAGGATCTCGACCCGCACGCCCTCGGCGAGCATGCGCTGGTAGGGGTAGCGGGGGTCGGCGCGCTGCACGATGCCGGCGGCGATGCGCTCGGCCTCGTCGGCGCGGCCGCGGAGCGCGAGCACGCGGGCGCGCTGCATGCGGATCCAGAGCCGCCAGGTGCCGATGTCCGGGCCGATGAGGCGGTCGTCGGCGAGGGTGAGCTCCGCCTCGGCCCGGTCGAGCCGGCCGAGGTCGAGGGCGACGCCGCCGGTGATGGCGCCGAGGACCGGGATGAACCACTGCGCGTCCTGCGCGACCGCCGACTCCACCCAGGCGTCGAGCTCGCGCTCGAGGTCGGGCAGGTCGAGGCGGCAGAGGCGCCGGCTGAAGGCGCTCGCCGACAGCATCTCCAGCCGGGCCTCCTCGAGGAGGATGTCGTCGTAGGTGCCGAGACGGTCGACGCGCCCGCTGACCATGCCGAGGCCCGCGTCGACGGCGTCGCCGAGCTCGGCGCCGCGGCCGAGGTGGCCGAGCGCGAGGACGACCGCGCGCTGGGCCCGCAGGCGCACCACGCAGCTCGTCGCGAGGGCGGCGGCGTCCCGGGCGGACGCGAGTGCGGCCTCCCACTCCATCGACCCGAGCGACATGCTGGCGCCGACGACTCCCGCCTGCGCGCGCACGTCGGGGTCGGATCCGCCCAGGGCGGCCTCGAGCAGCCGGCCGACGCGGCCGGTCCCGGGCAGGGCGGCGTGCGTCGACAGGACGCGCCAGTGCAGCGTCTCCACGCTCTCGGCCGGCGTGAGCTCCGCGGGGTCCAGCGCGTCGAGCAGCTCCATCGCGCGGGTCGGGTTCCCCAGGACGGTGAGCGAACGCGCGCGTTCGCAGGCCGCGTAGGCCGCGGATCCGCCGTCGCCCGCGATCTCCGCGAACGCCAGCGCGTCGTGCGTCATGCCGACGTCGTTGGCGAGGCGCGCGGCCACCAGGTGCACGGCCGCGAGCGTGCCCGCGCCGAAGCGCTCCACGGCCTCGCGGCGCTCCTGGTCCGTGAGCGTGCGCGCGATGAGCAGGCTCTCCTTCGGGCTGAGCGGCACGCCGAGCGCGGCCTCCTGGAGGAGCGCGCGGACGACGCGGCGGGTGAGGGCGTCCACGGCGTCCGGGTCCGTGCGCGCGAGCGCCGCCTCGGCCTCGAGGAGGTCGGCGCGGAGGATCATGTCGCCCTGTGCCTGCGCGCGCGCGAGCCCGCGGGCGCCGAGCACGCGCAGGATCGTCTCGCCGAACAGGCGGGCGGCCCGCTGGTACGGCACGCCGTCGAGGCGCGCCAGGAGGATCAGCGTGCTCCGCTCGTCGTCCCCGAGCACGGAGACGCGCGAGGACACGAGGTCGAGGATCCGGGCGCGCGGTGCATGCGGGCTGGGGAACGCGTACCCGGTCGCCGTGCGCGCGGTCCCGCCCGACTCGAGCGCCTCGAAGGCGAGCTCGCGGACGAGGAACGGCCGACCGGCGCTGCGTCGCTGGATGTGCACGCGCGTCGCCTGGTCGAGCGCCACGGATCCGGCGAGGGAGTCGATCATGGCGTCGACCTCGGACGGGTCGAGCGGCGCGAGGTCGAGCCGCTCCGCGTACCCGTTCCGCCAGAGGCCGAGGATCTCGTGCGACGCCTGGGCCGTGCGGGACGCACCTCCGCCGTCGGCCTCCCGGGCCCGGACGAGGCGGGCGTCGCGATCGGCGTCGTCGACGGTCACGAGCAGCGTGCAGCGCTCGCCCGCGCGCGCGTCGAGGAGCGCGGCGCGCAGCTCGGCCGGCATGAGGTGGGCGTCGTCGATGACCACGACGGGCCGCGATCCGGGGAGCGGGCGGGGCAGGCGCATCCCCGGCGCGTGGTCGATGACGCGGCGGAGCACGTCCGCGAGGTCGGGGGTGGACGCGTGCGCCCGGATCACGGTGAGGCCGCCGCGGGTCAGCGCGTCCGCGACGCGCCCGGCCACGTGGCTCCGGCCGGATCCGACGCTGCCCGTGACGACGGCGCTCGTGCCCTGCGCGAGCCAGCGCTCCAGCGTCTCCAGGTCGCGCGCGCGGCTGCCGCGTCCCGGAGCGGTGCTCGGGGAGCGCATGCTCGCCCGACTGTGGTCGCGCGTCATCTGCTTCATGGTGACCCCCGTCGCGGAAAGCGGTGAGCCGTGCTGCATCCCCCGAGGCGGCACGGACCGTGTTCCGTCCATCTTGCGCGGAAATCGGCTAGTGAGCCAGCACACTGCCTGTTACTTATCGGAAGCCCCGCGGAAATAAGTAGTCGGCACTGTGGGGGACCCGTCCCGACGCTCCTAGCGTGGGTCACGTCCGGGCATGGGGATGCTCCGGACGGTGCGCACGGCGCACGATGCGGTGACGCGCGGGAGGACGACGGCTTCGGGTGCCGTCGGCCCGAGGCGTCTCCGCGGCACGACCCGGGTGCCTCAGCAGCCCGGAAGCGATGACGGCCCCCTCCGGGGAGGAGGGGGCCGTCATCAGGACGAGCGCCCGGCGCTCGGGCGGTGGTCTAGTAGCGGAGTCCCGCGAGAGCCTCGGCGACGGGCTCCTCGCCCGAGACCGCCTCGAACTGGACGCGGACGCCCGTGCCGTCGATGAGCGCGGTCGCCACGATCTCGGCGACGTCGGCGCGGGGGATGGTGCCGCGGCCCGTGGAGGTGCCGACCTGGATCCGGCCGGTGCCCGGCTCGTCCGTGAGACCCCCGGGGCGCACGATGGTCCAGTCGAGGTCGCGTGCCCGGAGGTCGGCGTCGGCCTCGGACTTGGCGCGCTGGTAGATCTCGTAGGTGTCGTCGCTGTCGGGGTCGAAGCCGTCGACGGCCATGGCGGAGATCATGACGTAGCGGGTGACGCCCGCGCGCTGGGCCGCGTCCGCCAGCAGGATGGCGCCGTCGCGGTCGATGGTGAGCTTGCGCTCGGGGCCCGAGTCGGGCCCGCCGCCCGCCGCGAAGACCACGGCGTCGGCGCCCTGGAGCGCCTCGGCGACCTGGCCCACGTCGCTCTTCTCGAGATCGAGCACGAGGGCCTCCGCGCCCGCCTCGGCGAGGTCGGCGGAGTGGTCGGGGTTGCGGACGATGCCGACGGGCTGGTGGCCCGCGTCGGCGAGGCGTCGTTCGAGCAGTCGGGCGATCTGGCCGTGTCCTCCGGCGATGACTATGCGCATGCGCTCCACGGTACGCGCGCTTCGTGACCGGCTCCTGGGCGGCGACGCCCCGACCGCCGGGCTCCGCGCGTCGGGTACACTGGGCGACGGCTCCTCGCGTGGTGCCATCCAGGTGAATTCCCCCAGGGCGGAGACGCAGCAAGGGCAGCCGGGCTCTGGCAGGTGCGCGAGGGGTCTTCTCCTTTTAACACGCACACGAGCCCGCGTCCGTGCAGCCCGGACCCGGCCGCCGTGCAGGCGACGCCCATAGGCTGGCGAGCATGGCTCGGAGCATCTACATCACGTCCGCCGAAGGGCACTCGGGCAAGTCGACGGTCGCGCTGGGCGTGCTCGACACCCTCACCCATCAGATCCAGCGCGTGGGCGTGTTCCGTCCCATCGCCCGCTCCATCGTGGAGCGCGACTACGTGCTCGAGGCGCTGCTCTCGCACGACGGCGTGGACCTCGACTACGACGAGTGCGTGGGCGTCACCTACGACGACGTGCACGCGGATCCCGAGGCCGCCCTCTCCCGCATCGTCGAGCGCTACAAGGCCGTCGAGGCGAAGTGCGACGCGGTCGTCATCGTCGGCAGCGACTACACCGACGTCGGCAGCCCCACCGAGCTGTCCTTCAACGCGCGCATCGCGGCGAACCTCGGCGCGCCCGTGCTGCTCGTGCTCACCGGCCGGCGCACCGACGAGTCCGGCGGCCGCAGCCCCGACGAGATGCGCCAGATCGCCGACCTCGCCATCCCCGAGCTCGTCACCGCGCACGCGGGCCTCCTCGGCGTCGTCGTGAACCGGGCCGACCCCGACGCCCTCGAGGCGATCACGGCCGCCATCCCCGCCGCGGTGCCCGTCTCCCTCCAGGCGCAGGACCCGCACGTGCCCGTGTGGGCGATCCCGGAGGACGCGTTCCTCGTCGCCCCCACCGTCGCCGAGCTGCTCGCGGCCGTCGACGGCGAGCTCGTCAAGGGCGACCCCGCGCTCCTCAGCCGCGAGGCGCTCGGCGTCGTCGTCTCCGCCATGTCGATGGAGAACGTCCTCGCGCGCCTCACCGAGGGCGCCATCGTCGTGATCCCCGGCGACCGCAGCGAGGTCCTCCTCGGCGTGCTCACCGCCCACGCCTCCGAGACCTTCCCGACGGTCGCGGGCATCGTGCTGAACGGCGGTTTCGCGCTGTCGCCCACCATCGAGACGCTGGTCTCCGGCCTCGACCAGACCCTGCCGATCATCTCCACGGAGCTCGGCACCTACGAGACCGCGAAGCGCATCACGCAGACCCGCGGCCGGCTCTCGCCCGAGTCCGCCCGGAAGATGGACACGGCGCTCGCCGCGTTCGAGCAGCACGTGGACACGTCCCGGCTGCTGGAGCTCCTCGACGTCAGCCGCTCCGACGTGGTCACGCCGCTCATGTTCGAGTTCGGCCTCATCGAGCGCGCGCGGAAGGCGGGCAAGCGCATCGTGCTGCCCGAGGGCACCGAC
Organism: Clavibacter sp. B3I6; assembly: GCF_030816895.1. Taxonomy (NCBI): domain Bacteria; kingdom Bacillati; phylum Actinomycetota; class Actinomycetes; order Micrococcales; family Microbacteriaceae; genus Clavibacter; species Clavibacter sp. B3I6. Next base: position 1,317,651 of record NZ_JAUSYL010000001.1, on the reverse strand, counting down.
GACCGCGTGCTGCGGGCCGCCGGCACGATCCTCCGCCGCGGGATCGCCGACGTCACGATCCTCGGCGAGGAGATCGAGGTCCGCTCGCGCGCCATCGGCCTCGGCATCGACATCGGCCGGGCGACCGTGCTCAGCCCGTTCGACGCGGTGCTCCGCGAGCGGTTCGCCGAGGAGTACGTCCGCCTGCGCGCCCACAAGGGCATGGTGCTCGACATCGCGCGCGAGACCGTCACCGACGTCTCCTACTTCGGCACGATGATGGTGCAGCTCGGGCTCGCCGACGGCATGGTCTCGGGCGCCGCGCACACGACCGCGCACACCATCCGGCCGGGCTTCGAGATCATCAAGACCATGGACGGCGTCTCCGTCGTCTCCAGCGTGTTCCTCATGGCGCTCGCCGACCGCGTGCTCGTCTACGGCGACTGCGCCGTGAACCCGGATCCCACGGCCGACCAGCTGGCGGACATCGCGATCTCGTCGGCCGCCACCGCGGCCCAGTTCGGCATCGAGCCGCGCATCGCGATGCTGTCGTACTCGACGGGGGAGTCCGGTGCCGGCGCCGACGTCGAGAAGGTCCGCCAGGCCACGGCCCGCGTGCGGGAGCTGCGCCCCGACCTCGCGGTCGAGGGCCCCATCCAGTACGACGCGGCGGCGGACGCGGCGGTCGCGGCGACGAAGATGCCCGACTCGCTGGTCGCGGGCCGCGCGACGGTGTTCATCTTCCCCGACCTCAACACGGGCAACAACACCTACAAGGCCGTGCAGCGGTCGGCCGGCGCCGTGGCCATCGGGCCCGTGCTGCAGGGACTCCGGAAGCCCATCAACGACCTCTCGCGCGGCGCGCTCGTGCAGGACATCGTCAACACCGTCGCCATCACCGCCATCCAGGCCGAGGGGATCCAGGCGGGCTGAGCCCGTCCCGTCCTCGCCGCCGTCCTCCCCGTCCGCCGCACCCGTCAGGAGCCCCCGTGCCCGTCGTCCTCGTCGTCAACTCCGGATCGTCGTCCTTCAAGTACCAGCTGATCGAGATGGAGACCGAGTCCGTGCTCGCGTCCGGTCTCGTGGAGCGCATCGGCGAGGGGACCGGGGCCACCCGCCACAGGGCGGGCGGCGACTCGTCCGTGCGCGAGCTGCCCATCGCCGACCACACCGCCGGGTTCCAGGCGATGCTGGACGCGTTCGCCGAGCACGGGCCGTCGCTCGAGGAGAACCCGCCGGTCGCGGTCGGGCACCGCGTGGTGCACGGCGGGGACGTGTTCGTCGAGCCGACCGTGGTCACCGACCGGGTCAAGGCCGACATCGACGACCTCTCCGCGCTCGCGCCGCTGCACAACCCCGGCGCGCTGCAGGGCATCGAGGCGGCGCAGACCGCGTTCCCCGACGTCCCGCACGTCGCCGTGTTCGACACCGCGTTCCACCAGACGCTGCCCCCGGAGGCGTACACGTACGCGATCGACCGCGAGCTCGCGGCCGCGCACCGCATCCGCCGCTACGGGTTCCACGGCACGAGCCACAAGTACGTCTCGGAGGCCGCCGCCCGACTGCTCGGGAAGCCGCTCGAGGAGACGCGGATCATCGTGCTGCACCTCGGCAACGGGGCGTCGGCCGCGGCCGTGCAGGGCGGCCGATCCATCGACACGTCCATGGGACTCACCCCGCTCGAGGGCCTCGTGATGGGGACGCGCTCCGGCGACATCGACCCCGCGATCCTCTTCCACCTGGCCCGCCACACCGACCTCGGGCTCGACGACCTCGAGACGCTGCTCAACCGGCGGAGCGGGCTCCTCGGCCTCACCGGGCTGGGCGACATGCGCGACGTGCAGCGCGCCGCGGCCGACGGCGACGAGGCCGCGCAGACCGCGCTCGGGGTCTACCGCCACCGTATCCGCCACTACGTCGGCGCGTACGCGGCCCAGCTCGGCGGCGTGGACGCGGTCGTGTTCACCGCGGGCGTGGGCGAGAACAACCCGCTGGTCCGCCGCCGCTCCCTCGCCGGCCTGGGGTTCATGGGCATCGGGATCGACGACGACCGCAACGAGCTCATCTCGTCCGAGCCGCGCTTCGTGAGCCCCGAGGGCTCGCCCGTCGCCGTGCTCGTGATCCCCACGGACGAGGAGCTCGAGATCGCCCGGCAGTCGCTCGCGGCGACGGCCGGCTGAGCGGCTCCCACGCACCTCCGCGGACGCCCCGCAGCCGAACGGCACCGCTCCCCGAGGCCCGTGATCCCCCCGGATCGCGGGCCTCCGCCGTGCCCTCCGCCGTGCCCTCCGCCGTGCCCTCCGCCGTGCCCTCCGCCGTGCCCTCCGCCGTGCCCTCCGCCGTGCCCTCCGCCGTGCCCTCCGCCGTGCCCTCCGCCGTGCCCTCCGCCGTGCCCTCCGCCGTGCCCTCCGGCGCACGACTCCCGGTAGTGCCACTGGGGCGACTACTGGTCCCGCCGCCCAGTCCCCACGTACCCGCAGACCAGTGCCCCGCAGTGTTGTCGCCCCGGAACGCGGATGACACGCTCGTGAGGTCCGGGGGGACGGGTGGGGGCCACCTCTCGGTGATGACGCACGTCCGCACGCCCTTCGGGCGTCGCCGGCCGGCCATGCAATCGAGGGGATCCAACATGGCACTACACATGCCCAGGCGCAGAAGCAGCCTGGCGACCGCGACGGCCTTCGGGCTCACCGCGGCCCTCGTGACGTTCGGGGGCGCCCTGCCCGCGAACGCCGCGGTGGGGGACCAGTCCGAGGCGGAGGCGCGTCTGATCACGCTGTCCGGCCTCGCACCGCTCGTCGACACGGGCGGCGCCTACACGGCGTACGCGCCCGGCGGCACGCCGAACCCGACGAGCCTCGACGGCCCGCTCGAGGCGTCGGTCCTCGCCCAGCTGCTCACCGCCCAGGTGGGCGGGAACGTGCAGCTCGGTCAGATCCTCCGCCTGGACCAGACGGCGCAGGTCGGCGTCGTGCAGCAGTACTCCTCGAGCGGCACCGCGGGCGCGACCGCCGCCGCCGGCGCCGTCTCCGACACGGGCGCCCTGTCGGTCGGGAACGGCACGGGCCGTGGCGCGACCCTCGACCTCGGCCCCACGCTCCAGGCGGCCGGGGTCTCCACGGTGCTCTCCGACCTCGACCTCGAGCTCGGCGCCATCGCCGCCAGGGCCACGGACGGCGGCGCGGGCACCCCCACCTCCGAGTACAGCGTCGGCCAGGGCAGCGCGCGCCTCGTCAGCCCGGCCGTCAGCGGCCTCGCGACGAACCTCACGACAGTGGTGAACGGCCTCGTCCCCGGGATCCAGACGGGCGTGAACATCTCGCCGACCTCGACCGGTCTCCTCGACGGGATCCTGACGCGGGTGCTCGGCACGCCGCTCCTCGACGTCACCGGGACCACGCAGACCATCACGGCCACGGTCGACACCCAGGCGGCGGTGAACGCGGCCATCGCGACGCCGCTCGTCAGCGGCCCGGTCACGCTCGACATCCGGACGGGCACCATCACGCTCGACCTGGACGCGATCCAGACCCTCGACGGCCAGGCGCCGAACACGCGCGTCCTGACGACCGCCGTGCTCACGCAGGCGGTCAACGCAGCCCTCACGGCGATCCTCACGCAGGTCCTCCCGGACCGGCTCCTCGAGGCGGTCCTCGACTCCACCCGCGTGCAGGCGAAGATCACGGCGAACATCGGGACGCCGGGCATCCCGGGCATCCCGCCGCTCACCCCCGCGATCCCCGGTGTGAACCTCGGCGCCGTCGTCATCAACCTCGACACGACGCTCGCCAACCTGGTGAGCCCCACGGGTCCGGGCAACTCGACGCCGGTCATCGACCTCGCGGGCACGCAGCTCCTCACGCTGGACCTGGCGAACCTCACGCAGCCGCTGATCAGCGGTCTCACCTCGGGTCTCCTCCCGCAGCTCGACACCGACAACAGCAACGTCCTCACCCGGGCCGGGGTCGTGACGGGCCTGACCGACGCGACAGCCGGCGTGCTCGCCGCGGTCGCTCCGGTCCTCGCCGCGGTCGACTCGGTGGTGCGCCTCACGGTCAACGCGCAGTCCACCCCGGGCGACTTCGCCGACGCGGAGGGCCTCGACGCCGGATCCTTCTCCGTGAGCGCCATCCGCGTGGCCCTCCTGCCGCTCGCGAACGGAGCGACGCTCGACCTGTCCACCGCGACCGTCCGGGCGGACGCCGCGGCCGTGGAGCCCGACCAGCAGGTCGTGATCACCGCCCCCACCCCGGGACAGGCGTTCCCGGCCGGCACCACCTCGGTGGCGGTCTCGGGCACCGCGACCCCGGGGGCCCTCGTCACCGTGATCGCGGGCGACCGGACGCTCACGGACACCGCGGACGCGGGCACGGGCGCCTACTCGGTCACCTTCACGGGCCTCCCGTCCGGAACCTTCTCCGCCACCGCGCGGCAGACGGTCGACGGAGCCGCGGTCGGCCTCCCCACCTCGGTGACCTTCTCCATCGCAGCTCCGGCAGCCGATGCGGACACGGCGGACGCGGACATCCTCGACCTCATCGACGGTGGCCTGGACCTCCTCGACGCAGACGCGGCTGACCTGGACGCGCTGGACATCGACGTGATCGACGCGGTCGACGCGCTGGATGTCGACACGACGGACCTGGACGGCACGGATGTCGACACGATCGACACCGGGGCTGATGTCCTCGATGTCGTGGATGTGGCTGATGTTGTGGTCGACGCGGGTGCTGATGTGATCGACGCGGGTGATGTCCTGGACATCGACGGTGCTCTGGACATCCTCGACGCGGACGCCGCTGACCTGGACGCGCTCGACATCGACGTGATCGACGCGGTCGACGCGCTGGATGTCGACACGACGGACCTGGACGGCACGGACGCCGACACGATCGACACCGGGGCTGATGTCCTCGATGTCGTCGATGTGGCTGATGTTGTGGTCGACGCCGGTGCGGATGTGATCGACGCGGGTGATGTCCTGGACATCGACGGTGCTCTGGACATCCTCGACGCGGACGCGGCTGACCTGGACGCGCTCGACATCGACGTCATCGACGCGGTCGACGCGCTGGACGTGGACACGACGGACCTCGACGGCACGGACGCCGACACGATCGACACCGGGGCCGACGTCCTCGATGTCGTCGATGTGGCCGATGTCGTGGTCGACGCGGGTGCCGATGTGATCGACGCCGGTGATGTCCTGGACATCGACGGTGCTCTGGACATCCTCGACACCGACGCGGCCGACCTGGACGCCCTGGACATCGATGTGATCGATGCCGTGGACGCGCTGGACGTGGACACGACGGACCTGGACGGCACGGACGCGGACACGGTCGACGTGATCGTGGACGCCGGTGATGTCCTCGACATCGACGGTGGCCTTGACATCCTCGACACCGACGCGGCCGACCTGGACGCCCTGGACATCGACGTGATCGATGCCGTGGACGCGCTGGACGTGGACACGACGGACCTGGACGGCACGGACGCGGACACGATCGACACCGGGGCCGACGTCCTCGACGTCGTCGACGTGGCCGATGTCGTGGTCGACGCCGGTGCCGATGTGATCGACGCCGGTGATGTCCTGGACATCGACGGTGCTCTTGACATCCTCGACACCGACGCCGCTGACCTGGACGCGCTCGACATCGACGTGATCGACGCGATCGACGCGCTGGATGTCGACACGACGGACCTCGACGGTACGGACGCGGACACGGTCGACGTGATCGTGGACGCCGGCGATGTCCTCGACATCGACGGTGGTCTCGACATCCTGGACACGGACGCTGCTGACCTGGACGCGCTCGACATCGATGTGGTCGACGTGGTCGACGCGCTCGATGTCGACACGACGGACCTGGACGGCACGGACGCGGACACGGTCGACGTGATCGTGGACGCCGGTGATGTCCTGGACATCGACGGCGGCCTCGACATCCTCGATACCGACGCGGCTGACCTGGACGCCCTGGACATCGACGTGATCGACGCGGTCGACGCGCTGGATGTCGACACGACGGACCTCGACGGCACGGACGCGGACACGATCGACACCGGGGCCGACGTCCTGGACGTCGTCGACGTGGCCGATGTCGTGGTGGACGCGGGTGCTGATGTGATCGACGCCGGCGATGTCCTCGACATCGACGGTGCTCTGGACATCCTCGACGCGGACGCTGCTGACCTCGACGCGCTCGACACCGACCTGATCGACGCAGTCGACGCGCTCGATGTCGACACGACGGACCTCGACGGGGTCGACACCGACCTCGTGGATGCTGACGCGGACGTCCTGGACCTGGACGGCACGCTCGATGTCCTCGACGTGGATGCTGCTGACCTCGACGCACTGGATGTCGACGTGGTCGACGCCGTGGACGCGCTGGACGTGGACGCGACCGACCTCGACGGACTGGACACCGACGCGGTGGACACGGACGCCGACGTCGTCGTGGACCTGACGGACGTGGTGGACGCCGGTGATGTCCTCGACATCGACGGCGGCCTCGACATCCTCGACACGGACGCCGCGGACCTCGACGTCCTCGACGCCGACGTCATCGACGTGGTCGACGCGCTGGACGTGGACACGACGGACCTCGACGGGGTCGACACCGATCTCGTGGATGCCGACGCTGACGTCCTGGACCTGGACGGCACGCTGGACGTGCTCGACGTGGACGCCGCCGACCTGGACGTGCTGGACGCGGACGTGGTCGACATCGTGGACGCGCTGGACGTGGACGCGACCGACCTCGACGGGATCGACACGGACCTCGTGGACGCTGACGGTGCCGACGTGGTCGTGGACGTCGCCGACGCCGGTGATGTCCTCGACATCGACGGCGGCCTGGACGTGCTCGACGTGGACGCCGCCGACCTGGACGTGCTGGACGCGGACGTGGTCGACATCGTGGACGCGCTGGACGTGGACGCGACGGACCTCGACGGGGTCGACACCGACCTCGTGGACGCCGACGCCGATGTCCTGGACCTGGACGGCACGGTCGACGTGCTGGACACGGACGCTGCGGACCTGGATGTGCTCGACGCCGACGTGGTCGACGCGGTGGACGCCCTCGATGTGGACGCGACCGACCTCGACGGGGTCGACACCGACACCGTGGACGCCGATGGTGCTGACGTGGTCGACGCTGACGGTGCTGATGTGGTCGATGTGGTCGATGCTGATGTGGTCGATGCTGATGGTGCCGACGTGGTCGATGCTGACGGCACGGATGCGGTCGACGTGGTGGACGCTGACGGTGCCGATGTGATCGACGCTGACGGCACGGATGCGGGCGACGCAGTCGATGTAGATGGTGCCGACGTGGTCGACGCTGACGGTGCCGACGTGGTCGATGCTGATGGCACGGATGCGGTCGATGCTGATGGCACGGATGCGGTCGACGCTGATGGTGCTGACGTGGTCGATGCTGATGGCACGGATGCGGTCGACGCTGACGGCGCCGATGTGGTCGATGCCGATGGCACGGACGCGATCGACGTGGTCGACGCCGACGGCACCGACGTGGTCGATGCTGATGGCACGGACGCGGTCGACGTGGTCGACGCTGACGGTGCCGACGTGGTCGACGCTGACGGTGCCGACGTGGTCGACGTGGTCGATGCTGACGGCACGGACGCGGTCGACGTGGTCGACGCTGACGGTGCCGATGTGGTCGACGCTGACGGTGCCGACGTGGTCGACGCTGACGGCACCGACGCGGTCGACACCGACGGCACCGACGGAGACGCCGACGGCGGATCCGACGGCGGCGACCAGCTCACCGTGGCCACGGTCCTGTTCACGCAGATCGTCCGCGGCACGGGCGTCGTGCAGCAGGTGACCGCGACCGGGTTCACGCCCGGCGAGACGGTCTCCGCCACGGTGAACTCCACGCCGATGCCGCTGACGCCGCAGATCGCGCCGGCCGACGGACGGGTGGTCTTCACCTTCCCGATCGGCGCGGACTTCGAGCTCGGACAGCACTCGGTGGACGTCACGGGCAGCCAGTCCGGACCGGCCGACCTCCCGAGCACGCAGTTCTCGGTGATCGGGCAGACGGTCCCGGCCGGCCAGCCCGGCACCCCGATCCGCGGCGGGAACGGCGGCTACGGCGGCGGGATCCTCCCGGTGACGGGCGGCGAGGCCGACGGTCCGCTCCTCCTCGGCGGCATCGCGCTCCTGATGATGCTGACGGGCGCCGGTGCCCTGCACCGCGGCCGCAGCCGTCGGGCTTGACGCACCGCGCATGACAGGACGGGCGGGCGCCCCGGCAGCTGCCGGGACGCCCGCCCCGTCCTCTCCCGCAGGACCAGCACGACAGCACGACGGCACGACACGCACAGCACGACACGCACAGCACGACAGCTCGTCACGACGTCACCGAGCACCACCCGCATCCCGCACCAGCAGGACCCACCCGACGCACGAGGGGGACGGCGAACATGACCGACACGATCCATCCGCACGACACCGAGACGGACCTCCAGGATCCCCAGGGCGATCCGCCGGTCCCTCCCGCTCCGACCGAGCCGACGGCGCGCCCGCCGCTGACCCGCGGCGCCCGCATCGGGTCGGCCGTCGCCGCCCTCGTCGTCGCGGTCTACATCGCCACCACGATCCTCATGGTCATCCCGCAGAGCAGCACGACACGTGCGCTCACGGCCCCGGCCCGCCCCTACTTCGGTCAGCAGTGGAACGTGTTCGCCCCCTCGATCCAGAAGACCAACCGCTACCTCCAGATGCAGGCGCAGTGGCGCGACTCCTCCGGTGCCCTGGTGAAGAGCGAGTGGGTGGACATCACCGACGCCGAGTACGAGTCCGGCGACGGCGACATCCAGGCGTCGCGCACCAACAAGCAGAGCGCGAACCTGCTGAAGACCTACAGCACCCGCTTCCAGGCCCTCAGCGAGGAGCAGCGCCGCGTGGTGCAGGACACGTTCATCCGCCGCACCGACGACGGGTTCGCGGCGAAGACGCCCGCAGCCCTCGTCGAGCAGCTCACGGGCCTCGCCGACGGCACGACCGGCCGGGTCGTCTCGTTCCTCCGCTACGACTACGTGATGAAGGAGTTCACGACGTACTGGGGCACGGCCTTCTTCGGCCGGGACATCGAGCGGGTCCGCTGGCGCGTGGTCACGACGCGGCCCAACGACTTCGAGCACCGCCTCGACGAGGAGCGCCAGTACACGCCGTCGGCCCGCACCTTCGGGTGGCGGCACGTCGACGACGTCATCGATCCGCAGGCGCTCAGCGCCTACCAGGGAGTGGTGGAGAGGTACGCACGATGAGCACCCGCACGAACGACACCCGGCCCGTGGACAGCCCCGTCCCGGCCTCCGCGCGACCCGGGCCCCGCGCCCAGGCGGCAGCCCGCGTCCGGCAGGTGATGCAGGACCGCGAGCTGATCCGGGTGCTCCGTCATCCGGCGGGCTGGCCCCGCGGCGTCGCCACCTGGATGACCGAGCGCGAGCACGCGACCTACAGCTTCGCCGCGCTGCGCATCACCCTCGGCTCCGTGATCCTGCTCGTGCTCGTCACGTGCTTCGCCGACCGGCACTACCTCTGGGGTGTCGGATCCCGCTTCATCGACCCCGAGGCCACCCGCCGCGCCTGGCCGCCCTTCTTCACGGGCCTCTTCTCGAAGACGGACGCGACGCTGTTCGACCTCGCGTACCTCGCGCTGGCCGTGCTCGCGGTCCTCTTCACGCTCGGCTGGCGCACGCGCATCGTGACGCCGTTCCTCCTGCTCCTCTGGATCGGCCTGTCCACGAACAGCACGCTGCTGACCAACGGCGGCGATACCGTCATGCGCCTGACGCTGTTCTTCGCCCTCTTCGCGGACCTGTCCCGTCACTTCTCGCTCGACGCCGTCCGCCGCCGTCGCGAGGCGGAGCCGGGAGCACGCGGTCCGGCCGCCGCCGTCGTCGCCGCCCGACGCGTCGCCGCGCGGATCCCGAGGCTCCTGAAGGTGCTGCTGCACAACACCGCACTCGTGCTCTGCGCGTACCAGATCATGCTCATCTACGTGAACTCCGCCATCCTCAAGCTGCAGGGGGAGGAGTGGCGGGACGGCTCCGCCACCTACTACTCGCTCGTCATCGACGGGTACCGCCCCTGGCCGTGGATCAACGACCTCCTCGCGCAGGCGAGCCTCGGCGTCGTCCTCGCGAGCTTCGCCGCCGTGGTGTTCCAGGGCCTCTTCCCGCTGCTGATCCTCTGGCGGCCCACCCGCATCGTCGCGCTCGTGGTCATCACGGGCATGCACGTGATGATCGGGGTCCTGCTCGGGCTCTGGCCGTTCTCGCTCGCGATGATCGCGCTCGACTTCCTGTTCGTGCGCGACGCCACCTGGCGCGAGGGGCTCGCGCTGCTCGGCCGCTGGCGCAGGGGCGCCCCCGACCGGATCCGCGGCCTGCGCGACACGCGCGCCCGCCGCTCCTCCCCAGCCGCGGCGATCGCGGCCCCGACCGAGGGCTGACCCGAGGCGGCGGCACGGTCGGGGGTGCCCGGTATCCTCGGGATCGTGGTCACCGCCCTGTATCGCCGTTATCGGCCAGAGAACTTCGCCGAGCTCATCGGCCAGACGCAGGTGACGGATCCGCTGCGCACGGCGCTCCGCACCAACCGCGTCAACCACGCCTACCTCTTCAGCGGTCCGCGCGGCTGCGGCAAGACCACGTCGGCGCGCATCCTCGCGCGCTGCCTGAACTGCGCCGAGGGCCCCACCGACACCCCGTGCGGCGTCTGCCCGAGCTGCGTCGAGCTCAGCCGCGACGGCAGCGGGTCGCTCGACGTCGTCGAGATCGACGCGGCCAGCCACAACGGCGTCGACGACGCGCGCGACATCCGCGAGCGCGCGGTCTTCGCGCCGGCGCGCGACCGCTACAAGATCTTCATCCTCGACGAGGCGCACATGGTCACGCCGCAGGGCTTCAACGCGCTGCTCAAGATCGTGGAGGAGCCGCCGGAGCACGTGAAGTTCATCTTCGCGACGACCGAGCCCGACAAGGTCATCGGCACCATCCGCTCCCGCACGCACCACTACCCGTTCCGTCTCGTGCCGCCCGCGCAGATGCTCGACTACGTGGAGCACCTCTCCACGGAGGAGCACGTGCAGGTCGCGCCGGGCGTCCTGCCGCTCGTCGTGCGCGCCGGCGGGGGATCGGTGCGCGACACCCTGTCGCTCCTCGACCAGCTCATCGCGGGCTCCGAGCACGAGAGCGTCGAGTACGAGCGCGCCGTCGCGCTCCTCGGCTACACGCACGCCGCCCTGCTCGACGAGGTCATCGACGCGGTCGCCCGGCACGACGCGGCCGCCGCGTTCGCCGGCGTCGACCGGGTCATCCAGACCGGCCAGGATCCGCGCCGCTTCGTGGAGGACCTCCTCGAGCGCCTGCGCGACCTCATCATCGTGGGCGCGACCTCCGCCGAGGGCGCGGCCGCCGTCCTGCGCGGCACCCCGGAGGACGAGCTCGAGCGCATGCGCGCGCAGGCCGTGGCCTTCGGCGCCGTCGAGCTGTCCCGTGCGGCCGACGTCGTCAACGCCGCGCTCACCGAGATGACCGGCGCCACCTCGCCGCGCCTCCACCTCGAGCTCCTGGTCGCCCGCGTGCTCGTGCCCGCCAGCGACGACACGCACCGCGGCGCCCTCGCGCGCGTCGAGCGCCTCGAGCGCCGGGTGGGCGTGGCCGACGCGGGAGCGGATCCGACGCCCGCCGCCCCGGTCGCCCGCGCGGCGGCTCCTGCCGCAGCGCCCGCTCCCGCCGCCGCCGCCGCGCCTGCCGTCACCGCTCCGGCATCTGCCGCGCCGACGCCCGACGCGCGCGCGGAGGCTCCGGCCGCCGCCCCGCCTGCCGCGCCCTCCCGCTCGGCCGCCTCCGCTCCCGCGACCCCCGCGTCGCCCGTCGGGCCGGTCACGTTCGAGCAGCTCCGGGACTCCTGGCCGTCGGTCGTCGAGGCCGTCGAGAAGGCCAAGCGGAGCGCGTGGCTCGTCGCCGTCACGGCCATGCCGCGCGCTCTCGCGGGCGACGTGCTCACGCTCGGCTTCATCAGCGCCAACGACGCCGAGAAGTTCAAGGAGCGCGGCGCCCCCGGGCAGGGCGTCAGCGACATCCTGCGCACCGCGATCCTCGACGTGCTCGGCCTCCGCGTGAAGTTCATCGCGCGCGTCGAGCCGCACGGCGGCAGCGCGGCCCCCGCCTCCACCGGCGGATCCGCGCCCGCGGCCCCCGCCTCGTCCCCGCCGGACGCCTCCCGTGCCCCGGCCTCGCGGCCGGCTGCGGGCGGCTCCCGCACCAGCGCCGCCGCCGCCCCGCCCTCCGCGCCGCCCGTGGCTCGGGCGACCGCGGGCTCCGCACCTCCCGCGGCGCCCGCCACGAAGGCCCCGGCGAAGACCGCACCGGCCGGTGGCGGATGGGCCACCGTGGCCATCCCCACCTCCGATCCCGGCGCGTCGGAGGCCCCCGCCGATCGGCGCGCGCCCGCCTCCCGCCCGGATCGCCCGGCGGCCCCCGCGGCGTCCGCTCCTGCCGCTGCCGCTGCCGCTCCCGCCGCGGCCTCGCCCGCCCCGGCGCGCGCGTCCGCCGCTCCCGCGCGCGGATCCGCCGTGGTCCCCGACGCGCACGTCCCCGACTTCGAGGAGCCCGAGCCCGACGAGTTCGGTCCCGCCGAGCCCGGCTGGGCCACGGGCGCGGCGAGCCCGGACGCGGCCCCGCCGGTGTCGCGCCCCGCGCCGGCCCCCCAGCGGCAGTCGGCCCCCGCCGCCGATCCGGCCGCCCGTCCGGATCGCGCACCCGCCGCTCCGCCCGCCCGGGCCACGCCCGCGCCCGCCGCCGCACCCCAGCGGTACGGCGAGTCCGTCGTCCGCGAGATCCTGCAGGCGAGCTTCATCGAGGAGAAGCCCGTCGAGCGCAAGGCCCGCCCCACCATCCGCCCCACAGGTCAGGACTAGCGCCGCATGTACGAGGGAATCGTCCAGGAGCTGATCGACGAGCTCGGCCGCCTGCCGGGCATCGGCCCGAAGTCCGCCCAGCGCATCGCGTTCCACATCCTGCAGACGGAGACGTTCGACGTCTCGCGCCTGGCGGAGGTGCTCACGGTCGTCCGCGACAAGGTGCGCTTCTGCGCCATCTGCGGCAACGTCAGCGAGCAGGAGACCTGCGGCATCTGCCGCGATCCCCGCCGCAGCCCCGCGACCATCTGCGTGGTCGAGGAGGCCAAGGACGTCGTCGCCATCGAGCGCACGCGGGAGTTCCGCGGGCTCTACCATGTGCTCGGCGGGGCCATCAGCCCCATCGACGGCATCGGACCGGACGACCTCCGCATCCGCCAGCTCATGCAGCGCCTCGCGGACGCCACGGTCACCGAGGTCATCATCGCCACGGACCCGAACCTGGAGGGCGAGGCGACCGCCACGTACCTCTCGCGGCTGCTCTCCACCTTCGACATCCGCGTCACGCGCCTCGCCTCCGGCCTGCCGGTCGGCGGCGACCTCGAGTACGCCGACGAGGTCACCCTCGGCCGCGCCTTCGAGGGCCGGCGCCTCGTGGGGGAGTGACCCCGGCGGCACGTCGCCCCGCGCACTGCCCGGCGCGCACCGTCACACGGCGGGCCCGCCGTGACCCCCGCCCTAGAATCGACATCCGGGCCGCCCGCGCCCACCCGAGACCCAGGAGTCGCCCGTGAGCCTCATCGTGCAGAAGTTCGGCGGATCGTCGGTGGCCGATGCCGAGAGCATCAAGCGCGTCGCGAAGCGCATCGTCGCCACGCGGAAGGCCGGCAACGACGTGGTCGTCGCGGTCTCAGCCATGGGCGACTCGACCGACGAGCTGCTCGACCTGGCGCACGAGGTCACGCCCATCCCCGCTCCGCGCGAGCTCGACATGCTCCTCACCGCCGGCGAGCGCATCTCCATGGCGCTGCTGGCCATGGCCATCAAGAGCATGGGCTACGACGCCCGCTCCTTCACCGGCAGCCAGGCCGGCATGATCACCGACGCCCAGCACGGCGCGGCCCGCATCGTCGACGTCACCCCCGGCCGCGTCCGCGACGCGCTCGGCGAGGGCGCCATCGCCATCGTCGCCGGCTTCCAGGGCTTCAACCGCGGCACCGGCGACATCACCACGCTCGGCCGCGGCGGTTCCGACACCACGGCCGTCGCCCTCGCCGCGGCCCTCGGCGCCGACGTCTGCGAGATCTACACCGACGTCGACGGCATCTTCACCGCCGACCCGCGCGTCGTCCCGCTCGCCCGCAAGATCGACCGGATCACGAGCGAGGAGATGCTCGAGCTCGCGGCATCCGGCGCGAAGGTCCTCTACATCCGCGCCGTCGAGTACGCCCGCCGGCACGGCGTCCTGCTGCACGTCCGCTCCTCGTTCACGCACAACGAGGGCACCATCGTCTACAACCCCACGGATGGAGAGAATGTGGAAGAGCCCGTCATCGTCGGCGTCGCCGCCGACCTCAGCGAGGCCAAGGTCACGATCGTCGGCGTCCCCGACGTCCCGGGCAAGGCCGCGCAGATCTTCACCATCGTCGCCAAGACCGGCGCGAACATCGACATGATCGTCCAGAACGTGTCGGCCGCCGCCACGAGCCTCACCGACATCTCCTTCACCCTGCCGAAGTCCGAGGCGCAGCGCGTGCTCACGGTCCTCGCCGCGGAGAAGGACGAGGTCGGGTTCACGGGCCTCCAGCACGACGACCAGATCGGCAAGCTCGCCCTCGTCGGCGCCGGCATGCGCACCAACGCGGGCGTCTCGGCGCAGCTGTTCACCGCGCTGTCCGACGCCGGCATCAACATCGAGATGATCTCCACCAGCGAGATCCGCATCTCCGTGGTCACCCGTGCCGACACCATCGACGAGGCCGTCCGCGTCGTCCACCACGCCTTCGGCCTCGACGCGGACGACGTCGCCGTCGTCCACGCCGGCACCGGCCGCTGACCCGCACGCCCGCCAGGAGGAGACACCCGTGACCGACACCGCCCCCACCGGATCCGCCACCCCCGCCGCCGAGGGAGCCGGCCTCCGCGTCGGCGTCGTCGGCGCCACCGGGCAGGTCGGCGCCGTCATGCGCCGCCTGCTCGAGGAGCGCGCGTTCCCCCTCGCGGAGATCCGGTTCTTCGCCTCCGCGCGGTCCGCCGGCTCCACGCTGCCGTTCGCCGGGCGCGACGTCGTCGTGGAGGACGCGGCCACCGCCGACCCCACGGGCCTCGACATCGCGCTCTTCTCCGCGGGCGCCACCACGTCCCGGGCCCAGGCGCCGCGCTTCGCCGAGGCGGGCGTGCTCGTCATCGACAACTCGAGCGCCTGGCGCATGGACCCCGACGTCCCGCTCGTCGTCTCCGAGGTCAACCCCGAGGCCATCGCCGACGCCCGCCGCGGCATCATCGCGAACCCCAACTGCACGACCATGGCCGCGATGCCCGTCCTCAAGGTCCTGCACGAGGAGGCCGGGCTCACGCGCCTCGTGGTCAGCACGTACCAGGCCGTCTCCGGATCCGGCCTCGTCGGCGCCGAGGAGCTCGCGGGCCAGACGGAGGCCGCGATCGCGCAGGGGCCGGATACGCTCCGCCGACTCGTTCACGACGGCCGCGCCGTCGAGATGCCCGAGCCCGCCGTGTACCAGCGCCCCATCGCGTTCGACGTGATCCCGCTGGCCGGCAGCATCGTCGACGACGGCCTGTTCGAGACGGACGAGGAGAAGAAGCTCCGCAACGAGAGCCGCAAGATCCTCGGCCTCCCGGAGCTCCTCGTCAGCGGCACCTGCGTCCGCGTGCCCGTGTTCACCGGCCACTCGCTGTCAATCAACGCCGAGTTCGCCGCGCCGCTCAGCGTCGCGCGGGCCACCGAGCTGCTGTCCACGGCGCCCGGCGTCGAGCTCTCCGACATCCCCACGCCGCTGCAGGCGGCCGGCACCGATCCGAGCTACGTCGGCCGCATCCGCGCCGACGAGGGCGCGCCGGAGGGCCGCGGTCTCGCGCTGTTCATCAGCAACGACAACCTCCGCAAGGGCGCCGCGCTCAACGCCGTGCAGATCGCCGAGGTCGTCGCGGCCCGTCGCTGATCCCTCCCCTGCCCGCGCACGGAAGGGTGCCCGTACCATCCCTGGCCGCTCCGGAGGGGCCTCGGAGGGCGGGCGTACACTGATCCGGTGAGTGAATCAGCGGAACCGGTAGACGTCGTCCTCGTCGGCGGCGGGATCATGAGCGCGACGCTCGGGACCCTCATCAAGCAGCTCGAGCCCGACTGGACCATCCAGATCTTCGAGCGCCTCGGCGAGGTGGCGATGGAGTCCAGCAACCCGTGGAACAACGCGGGAACGGGCCACGCCGCCCTCTGCGAGCTGAACTACACGCCGGAGAAGGACGGGAGGATCGAGATCGGGTCCGCGACCCGCATCAACGAGCAGTTCCAGCTGTCCCGCCAGTTCTGGGCCCACCTCGTCACGGCCGGCGCCGTGCCGGAGCCCAAGGAGTTCATCAACCCCACCCCGCACATGACCTTCGTGCGCGGCCAGGAGAACGCGGAGTACCTGCGCCGCCGGTTCGACGCGCTCCGGGCGCACCCGCTCTTCGCGGACATGGAGTACTCGGAGGACCCCGCGGTCATCCACTCCTGGGCCCCGCTCCTCGTGCTGCAGCGCGACAAGTCCGAGGTCATCGCGGCCACGCGCTTCGAGGGCGGCACCGACGTCGACTTCGGCGCGCTCACCCACAAGCTCGTCGACTACCTCACCGAGCACGGTGCGGCCCTGCACCTCAACCACGACGTCCGCCGCATCTCGCGGAACGCGGACGGCACCTGGCACCTCGACGTCCGCAAGGAGGTCGGCCGCTCGACCGTGCGCGTCGACGCGAAGTTCGTCTTCATCGGCGCGGGGGGCGGCGCCCTGCACCTGCTGCAGAAGGCCGGCATCCCCGAGATCAAGGGCTTCGGCGGCTTCCCCATCAGCGGCGAGTTCCTCCGCACCGACGACCCGACGATCGTGGCGCAGCACCAGGCGAAGGTCTACGGCAAGGCCGCCGTCGGATCCCCGCCCATGTCGGTCCCGCACCTCGACACCCGCGTGGTCGACGGCCAGGCGTCGCTGCTGTTCGGCCCCTACGCCGGCTTCAGCCCGCGCTTCCTCAAGAAGGGCTCGCTGCTCGACCTCTTCACGTCGATCCGCCCGCACAACATCATCCCGATGCTGGCGGTCGCGAAGGACAACCTGAGCCTCATCAAGTACCTCGTCGGCCAGCTGCTCGCCTCCAAGGAGACGAAGTTCGACGCGCTCCGGGAGTTCATGCCCACGGCGGACCCGAAGGACTGGTACCCGATCACCGCGGGCCAGCGCGTGCAGGTCATGAAGAAGGACGCCAAGAAGGGCGGCGTGCTGCAGTTCGGCACCGAGGTCGTCGCCGCGGCCGACGGCAGCATCGCGGGCCTCCTCGGTGCCTCGCCGGGCGCCTCCACGGCCGTGCCGATCATGCTCGACGTCCTCGAGCGCTGCTTCCCGGACCGCATGGACGGATGGCGGAGGCCCCTCGTCCGCATGATCCCGAACTACGGGACGCTCGTCGCCTCCGACCCGCGGAAGACGCCGCGGATCGTCGCGGAGACCGCCGAGGTCCTCGAGCTCCAGCACTGACGGGACGGGCGGGTGGGCGCATCCCGCCCGCCCGCTCGCGCTCCGTTCGAAAGTGTGTTCGAATGAGCGCATGAGATGGAGCGCGCAGAGGCTGTCCGACGCGAGTGCCGACGCCCTCCCCGGGCTCGCGCGCCTCAGCAACCTCGTGCAGAGCGTCCGCACCCCGGAGTTCCAGGGCGTGACGTTCCACGAGGTGCTGGCGAAGTCGGCGCTCAACCGGGTGCCGGGGGAGTCGAAGGTCATGCCGTACGGCTGGACCATCAACCCCTACCGCGGGTGCACCCACGCCTGCGTCTACTGCTTCGCGCGGCCCACGCACGAGTACCTCGACCTCGACGGCGGGCGCGACTTCGACGACCAGATCGTGGTCAAGGTCAACGTCGCGGAGGTCCTCGCCCGGGAGCTCGCGAAGCCCACCTGGACGCGCGACGCGGTCGCCCTCGGCACCAACACCGACCCGTACCAGCGCGCGGAGGGCCGGTACGCCCTCATGCCGGGCATCATCGCCGCGCTCGCGTCGTCAGGCACCCCGCTGTCGATCCTCACCAAGGGCACGCTCCTCCGCCGCGACCTGCCCCTGCTCCGGGAGGCCTCCGCGACCGTCCCCGTCGACCTGGCCATGAGCATCGCCGTGCTCGACGACGACCTGCAGCAGTCGGTGGAGCCGGGCACGCCCACGACCGCCGCGCGCCTCGCCACGGTCACGGCGATCCGGGAGGCGGGCCTCGACTGCACCGTCTTCATGATGCCGATCCTCCCCATGCTCACCGACTCCGTCGAGCACCTCGACCACGCGCTCGCCCGCATCCGGGCGGCCGGCGGCACGCGGGTCCTCTACTCGGCGCTGTACCTGAAGCCGGGCGTCAGGGAGTGGTACCTCGAGTGGCTGGAGCGGGAGCGGCCGGAGCTCGTGGGCCGCTACCTCGACCTGTACGCGCGCGGCGCCTACGCACCGGCGGCGTACCGGCAGTGGCTGAAGGCGCGCATGGACCCGCTGGTGCGGCGGCACGGGCTCGGCGGCGGTCGGGTGGATCCCCGCACCGGCGGGGTCCTGTCCCGGGCGGACCTGCCCGGCCTCGAGGGCCGCGCCCCCGCCGACCGGCCGCGTCCCGGCTGGAGCCAGGAGGGCGCCGACAGCCGCGCGGTCACGAGCCGTGGTCGCGGCAGCTGGACCGGGGCCCGCGCGCCCGGCCCGCTCGTCACCGCGGCGCTGCCGGCCGGCCCCGCCACGCAGGCCACGCTGTTCTGAGCGGGCTCCGGCCGGTCGCCCGGTCGTCGCCTGTCGGGTGTCCGGGGACGCACCCGCGTGTCCCGCGCGTCCGGCCCCTGGCTACAGTGCTGACATGACCACGCTGCGCGACCCCGGGGCGAGCCCGCTCGGCGCCGCCCGGCGCCAGGCGCCGCGGCCCGTGCGCGTCGGCGTGCTCATGGGCAGCGAGTCGGCGCTCGACGAGGTGTGCGCGATCCTCCGTGCACGGGCGCCCGAGATCGACGTGGTCGTCAGCACCACGGGCTGGCTCCAGCTCATCAGGTCGCCCCGGTTCCCGACCGACATCGTCGTGGTCGACCACGACCTCCCGGACGCCGTGAGCATCGAGGGCCGCATCCGCTCCTGCCGCGCGGCCGGGGCGGCCGTCGTCGTGCTGTCGCGCTCGGGTGCGGAGGCCGTCCGACGGCGACTGCTCGACGCGGGCGTCGCCGCGCTGGTCATGGGCCCGATGGCGGCGGGCGACATCGTGACCGCCGTCCGCGGGGTCGCCGCGGGCGCGCGCTCGGGCCGCCGGCAGGTCGACGTCGCCGCGGACGACGCGGCCCGCGAGGCCGCCCGCGCCTTCGTCAGCCCGCGCCTCAGCCAGGGCGAGGAGCAGGCGCTCCGGCTGTACGTCACGGGCCGGTCCACGCAGGACGTGGCGCAGGCGATGAACGTGCAGTACGAGACCGCGAAGACCTACCTGCGCCGCGCCCGGGCGAAGTACCGCGAGGTGGGCCGGGTCGCCGGGCGGCGAGCCGACCTGATCGAGCGCGCCGCCGAGGACGGCTACCTTCGGTAGATGGCCAAGCTCTACTTCCGTTTCGGTGCGATGAACAGCGGCAAGAGCACGTCGATGCTCCAGGCCGCCTACAACTACGAGGAGCGCGGGCAGCACGTGCTGCTCACGAAGCCCGTCATCGACACCAAGGGCGACCGCGACATCGTCTCCCGGTTGGGCGTCAGCCGGCCGGTCGACTTCCTGCTCGAGCCGGAGGCGGACGTCTGGCAGGAGTTCGGGATCCACCGCGAGCGGGTGCTGCAGGACAAGGGCGGGCCGACCGCGTGCCTCCTCGTGGACGAGGCGCAGTTCCTCCGCGAGTCCCAGGTGGACGACCTCCTGCGCATCGCGATCCTGCAGGACGTGCCCGTCATCGCGTACGGCATCCGCACCGACTTCCAGACGGTCGCCTTCCCCGGGAGCCGACGCCTGCTCGAGATCGCGCACAGCCTCGAGGAGATGAAGACCATCTGCCGCTGCGGGCGCAAGGCCGTCTTCAACGCGCGCCAGGTGGGGGACCGCTTCATCTTCGACGGCGACCAGGTCGCGATCGACGGCGCGGACGTCACCTACATGTCGCTCTGCGGCGCGTGCTACCTCGCCGAGAGCGGGGGAGCGCTCACGAGCGGTCGGCCCGTGGAGACGAGCGCGACGGCGTTCGGCTACCCCGCGGGGCCCGACGCGGACTTCGCCTGACCCGATCCGCGGGCGGGCCGGGAGGCGGGACGCGCGTGAGCGGCGCCCCGGACACGCCCGGCGCGCGGCACGTCAGTCGCGCAGGAAGCGGACGCCGTAGGCGGTCAGCGCGCCGGTGATGAGCAGGGTGGCGAGCGGCATGAGGGCGGCGCAGACGTCGGGCATGGGGGTCCGGATCTTCTCTTCGGGTGAGCGTTCGGGCGGTGTTCCACGAGAGGGGCGGTGGGTGGCCGATCCCCGGCCCCACGCTAGCCGGTCCGTCCGACCCCGCCGCCGCCCCAGATGCTGGGGCGCCGTCCGCCGGAGGTCGTTCCCGGTGCCGGGGAACCGGAGAGGGTCCGCGGCTGTGGGAACATGGGCACGGACGCCACCGGGGGGCGTGCCGTCGACGAGGGGGATCGCCTGTGGAACTGCGTGAATACATCCGGATCCTGCGACGATCGTGGATCCTCATCCTGCTGGTGCTCCTCCTGGGCGTGGGTGCCGCAGCCGGCTACTCGCTGGTGCAGACACCGGAGTACCGGGCGTCGTCCAAGGTCTTCGTCTCGACGCAGTCGGCGGGCACCGTGCAGGACCTCAGCCAGGGGAGCTCGTTCACGCAGCAGGCCGTGAAGAGCTACGCCGACGTGGTGGCCACGCCCGTCGTGCTGGAGCCCGTCATCGCGCGGCTGGGGCTCGACACGACCGCGGAGTCGCTCGCACCTCGCATCACCGCCACCGCGGCGCTCGACACGGTCATCATCGAGATCGCCGTCCAGGACGAGCAGGCGGAGTCGGCCGCCACCATCGCCAATGCCGTCGCCCGCAGCTTCACGGACGTCGTCGCCGAGCTCACGCCGCTCGACACCAACGGCCAACCGCAGGTGAAGATCACGACGCTGCAGGAGGCGCGCATCCCGGCGACCCCCGTGTCGCCGCGCGTGCCGCTCAACCTGGCGCTCGGCGCGCTCATCGGCCTGGCCCTCGGCGTCGCCGCGTCCGTGCTGCGCTCGACGCTCGACACGCGCATCCGCGGCGAGCACGACCTGCGGCTCGTCACGCAGGCGCCCATCCTCGGCGGCATCGCCTTCGACCCGAAGGCCAAGGAGCGCCCGCTCATCGTCCAGTCGGACCCGCGCAGCCCGCGCGCCGAGTCCTTCCGGAGCCTCCGCACCAACCTCCAGTTCCTCGACTTCGGCGGCCGCGCGCGCAGCTTCGTCATCACGAGCGCCGTGGAGTCCGAGGGCAAGTCCACGACGAGCGCCAACCTCGCCATCGCGCTGAGCGACGCGGGCGCCCGGGTCGCGGTCATCGACGCCGACCTCCGCCGGCCCAAGCTCGCGTCCTACCTCGGGCTCGAGGGCGCCGTCGGCCTCACCGACGTGCTCATCGGCCGCGCGCAGCTGAAGGACGTCCTCCAGCCCTGGGGCAACCGGAACATGTTCGTGCTTCCCGCCGGGCAGATCCCGCCGAACCCGAGCGAGCTGCTCGGGTCGCGCACCATGGTCGCCCTGCTCAAGGAGCTCGAGGCCGAGTTCGACACCGTGCTCATCGACGCGCCGCCGCTGCTGCCCGTCACCGACAGCGCCGTCCTCTCCAAGAGCGCGGGCGGGGCGATCCTCGTGGTCTCCTCCGGCCGCGCGCACCGCGGCCAGGTCCATGCGGCCATCGAGTCGCTGCACAGCGTCGGCGCGGAGGTGCTGGGCGTCGTCCTCACGATGCTGCCGACCAAGGGCCCGGACGCCTACGGGTACGGCCAGTACGGCTACTCGTACGTGCGCCCGGAGGGCGCGGAGCGCCCCACGCCCGCCGCGTCCTGACCCGCGGCATCCCCGTGTCGTCCGGGGCCGTCGTGCGCGGGCCTGTACGATCCGGGTGACACCACCGCTCGACCCCGCATCACCCCGCGTGCGCACCGCGGGCCCGTGCTCCGTCCCAGGAGCGGGTCACGGCTCGTCGGCGGGGCGCGGACCGGACCCGGCCGCCCGCGAGGGAGGGCCGACCGCGTGCCGCATGATGCCCGCCACCCCGGGAGACACCATGTCGGCTCATGCCGAGGCGCGATCGCGCCGCTCCGGAGGACGCCCCTCCGGCCCCCGCGACCCCCGAGCCCGGGGAGCCGCGCGTGGCTAGGACCGCGCCCGACGGCCGGAAGCCGATGGCGGTCACCGGCAGGGCCTCGCGCCGCCGCCGCCCGCTCGGTCGCCTCCTCCCCGGTGTCGGCGTCACGGCCGCCGTCGCGTTCCTCGTCATCGACGTGATCCTCGTGTCCGCCGCCGTCACCCGGACGGAGGGATCACCGGCACCGAGCACCTCCGCCCCGGCGCCGTCCGCCTCCGCGAGCACCGACGCCGCCGCGGATCCGACCCCCGCCCCGACCCCCGCCCCGACCCCCGCGCCGTCCGCCCCCGCGGCCACGACCGTCGCGGCGCCCACGGTCTTCCTGGCCGCAGGGAACTCCGAGGTCGCCTGGCGCACGACCGCCGGTTCCTGCACGGGCGAGCCCGCCCGCATCCAGACCACGATCGACGAGGGACGCACCTGGGACACGCGCACGACGGGCACGTTCGACGCCCGACGCGTCCTCGCCCTCCAGGTGGAGAGCCCGGACGTCGGCGGCATCGTCGCGGACGTCACCGCCACGTGCTCCCGCACCACCCTGCAGAGCTTCACCGGCGGCGAGTTCTGGCGGGACGCCCCCGCGCAGACCGCGGCCACCGCCTACGTCGACCCGGAGGAGCCCGGCACGGTCCGTCTCGTGGAGGGCGAGCAGGACGCGCCCTGCGACGACGCCGTGCAGGCCGTCGAGAGCGGCCAGGCGGCCGCGGTCCTCTGCGGCTCGGGCGCGCTGCACGTCCGATCCGGCAGCGGCGACTTCCGCCGCATCGACGCGCCCGGCACCCTCGCCGTCGCGCTCGGCGCGGACGGGATCCTCACGGCCGGCACCGCGGAGTCGTGCGCGGGCACCAGCATCGGCCGCATCGTCCCCGCCTCGGGCGACGTGAGCGTCCTCGGCTGCGCGGCGGCCGTCCCCACGAGCGGATCCGTGGCCATCTCGGCCGCCGGTGACGACGTCTGGCTCCTCACCGGCGACGCCGTGAGCATCTCCACCGACGGAGGGGCCACCTGGTGACCCCCGTGACCGACGTCGCACGGTCGCCGCGGCGCCCGTGGACCCGTCGCCGCGTCCTCACGGTCGCCGGCGCGGTCGTCGCCGTCCTCCTGCTGCTCTGGATCGTGTGGATCGCCGCCCGGGCCCTCCTCGCCCGCGGCGAGCTCGAGCAGGCCGTGCCGCTCGCGTCCTCCGTGCAGCGGGACCTCCTCGCCGGCGACTCCTCCGGCGCCGCATCGAGCGTCGCCCAGCTCCGCGAGCACTCGGGGCGCGCGGTGTCGCTGACGGGCGATCCCGTCTGGGCCGTCACCGAGCACGTACCCCTGCTCGGCCCGAACCTCCGGGCCTTCCGCGAGATCTCGGGGATCGTCGACCGCATCGGCGGCGACGCCCTCGAGCCGGTCGTCGGGATCGCCGGGTCGCTCGACGTCAGCGCCCTCACGCCGAAGGACGGGCGGCTCGACCTCGACCCGATCGTCGCCGCGCAGGAGCCCGTCCGGCAGGCCGACGACGCGCTCGACGCCGCCCTCGCCGACGTGACCGCCATCGACACCGGCGGCACGGTCCGCCCGGTCGCCGAGGCGGTGTCGCGCCTCCGGGAGACGGTCGGCAAGGCGGCGGAGACCCTCGCCGTCGTCCGCCACGTCACCGACCTGGCGCCCGCCATGCTCGGCGCCGACGGGGACCGCAGCTACCTCATGATGTTCCAGAACAACGCCGAGGTCCGCTCCACGGGCGGCATCCCGGGCGCCCTGGCACTGATCCGCACGGGCGACGGGGCCTTCTCGCTCGCCCAGCAGGACTCGGCCCGCGGGTTCCCGAAGCTGGCGGAGCCGGTGCTGCCGTTGGATCCGCAGACCGCCGGCCTGTACGGCAACATCACGGGCCGCTACATGCAGGACGTCACGCTGACTCCCGAGTATCCGCAGGCAGCGCCCCTCGCAGCGGAGATGTGGCGGCTCAAGTACGGCGAGGCGGTGGACGGCGTCATCAGCATCGATCCGGTCGCGCTCGCCTACCTGCTGGAGGCCACGGGGCCCATCACCCTCGCCACCGGGGACGTGCTCCGCTCCGAGGACGCGGTGGACCTGCTCCTGCACGACGTCTACCTCCGCTACCCGGATCCGGACATGCAGGACGCCGTGTTCGCGAGCGTGGCCGACTCCGTGTTCTCCCGGATCTCGACCGGCGACGTCGACCCGGCCGCCCTGGTCACCGCGCTCGGCCACGCCGCCGAGGAGCGTCGCATCCTCATCTGGAACTCGCGGCCCGACGAGCAGGCGACCCTCGCGGGCACGACGTTCGAGGGCTCGCTGCCCGGTGACAACGACGAGTCGACGGTCTTCGGCGTGTTCCTCAACGACGCGACCGGCGCGAAGATGGACTACTTCCTCACCCTCGCGACCACGCAGGCCATGGCGATGTGCCGCGACGACGGTCGCCCGGACTACCGCACGGAGGTCGTCCTCGGGTCCACGGCCCCGGCCGACGCGGCCACGCTGCCGTTCCTGGTCACGGGTGGAGGCGTCTACGGCGTCGCGCCCGGCGACATCAAGACGCGCGTGGCGGTCTACGGGCCGCCCGGCACGGTGCCGCTGAGGGTGGAGATCGACGGCCAGGACGCTCCGTTCCAGCCCGAGGTGGTGGGCGGCCGCGCGGTCGCGCAGGTCGAGGTCACGCTGGCGCCCGGCCAGGAGGTCCGCATCTCCGTGGACACGCTGGGGGACAAAAGGACCGACACCCCGCTCTCCATCGTCACCACCCCGGTCATTAACACGATCGCAACACAATTCCGCTCGCTGTCCTGCGACACGTCCCAGTAGTCTTCCCCGTGGGGGAATGATCGACGGCGGACCCGAGTCCGTTCCGTGCCCCTGTGCACCAGAAACACTCATACAGGGGGAACCACATGCTCAAGAAGATCCTCGCCGGAGCGGCCATCGCTCTCGCCGCGACGTTCACCGTCTCCACCGCTGCCACGGCTGCGCCCTACACGCCCGAGGGCGGCGTCACGGTCAGCGACCCGACCGTCGCGCCCGGCCAGAGCACGGTGCTGTCCTTCGCGGACGGCTCCTTCGCGCCCAGCGTCCCGGTCAGCATCACCATCACCGGTGAGAACGCGGCCAACGCGACGCTCGCCTCGTTCCGCACGGCCCCCATGGCCGTGACGAGCAACTCCATCACGAAAAACTCGACCAGCGCCGGCGGCCTCCGCGTCACCGTCACGCTGCCCGCCGGTTCCGCGTCGGGCTCCTACGCCCTCACCGGCACCGACACCGAGGGCAACACCGTCTCCACCACGATCTCGGTCGTCGCGGCCGCCGGCTCCGGCACCGCGACCGGCGGCTCCGGCTCGACCACGGACGCCTCGGCGGGCCTGCCCGTCACCGGCGGCCAGCTCCCCGTCGTCCTGATCTGGACGGGTGGCGGCCTGCTGCTGCTCGGCGCCGCGCTCGTCGCGGTCCTCGCGACGGTCCGTCGCCAGCGCACCACGGTCTGATCCGCATCATGACCCGCGTCGCCTGACTCCCTCCGGAGCGGTGCGACGGAAGGCCCCGAGGCTCACGCCTCGGGGCCTTCCGCCGTCTCCGGGGTCCCGTGACCCCAGTCCGGGGTCCATCCCGCCCGTGCGCCTTCGTGCGGGCCTCGTACGCCGCTAGCATCGCCCTCGTGGGTTTACCCGACCCGCTGTCTGCCTGAAGGCGCCGACCCGAAATCGCGCGCCGCGGACACCACCGCCCCGAGGCGATACCCGTCGTGCCCCCGCACGTCCGTCTCGGGCGTAAAAGTGAAGGCACACCCGAGATGCTCGCCAAGACCCTGGCGGGCGCGTTCGTCGCGCTCGCGATCACCGTTTCCGCCCCTCTCGCCGCACAGGCGGAGAACTACGTCCCCAAGGACTCCTCCATCGCCTGCGGCGGGATGACCGTCACGCCCGCGGCCGTCGCACCCGGCGAGTCCGTCACGATCACCGGCGCCGCCGGCTCGTTCCAGGCGGGGGAGACCGTCGCCCTCCGCCTGGCCGCCTCGACCGGCGCGCCCGCCGTCGCGGGCGACCCGGCCGCGTCCGCCACCGCCGCGGCCGACGGCTCGGTCTCCGGCACGCTCGTCGTGCCCACGACGGCCACCGGCGTGTGGCGCGCCAATGAGACCGCCGCGTCCGGCGACCACTGGTGCGGCCTCGTCTCCGTGGTGCCCGCCAGCGCGCGCACCGCCGCGGAGAGCGGCTCGCTCCCCATCACGGGCGGCACCCTGCCGACCGGCCTCGCCATCACCGGCGGCGGCCTGCTCCTCGCCGGCGCCGCTGCCGCGGGCATCGCGACGGCCCGTCGTCGCCGCGCGTCCTGACCCCCGGCACCGCATGAGCCCCGACGCGGGCGGATCCGATCACGACCGGAGCCGCCCGCGTCGTCGCGTCCGGAGGGCGACGACCGCGGCGAACGCGGCGCCCAGCACGGCCCCGAGGCCGTTCGCCGCCACGTCCGTGACCGAGGCCACGCGGGCCGGGAGGAGCGCGCCCTGGGTCAGCTCGACTCCTGCGGACAGCCCGGTGGCCGTGAGCGCGACGAACCACCACCTGCGCGGTCCCACCGCCAGGACGCCGAGCATGCCGAGCGGCGCGAACAGGGCGACGTTGGCGACCTCCTCGATCATCGAGTAGCGGAACCCCGGGAACCCGTGGTGCTGCACCAGGAGCACGCCGCGCATCAGGTACGGGTATGCGCCGCGGTCGACGCTGTCGGGCGTGAGCGTGACGAGCCCGACGAGGGCGAGGTACGCCACGAGGAGCGCCGCGGCCTGTCGGCGGCGGAGCCTCCGCCGCGCACGGTCGCGGCGTGCGCTCCAGGGGGACGGTGCGCGGACGCCCTGATCCGACGCGGCCTGCCGCGGACGCCGCGACGGGGGAGCGGGAGAGGCGGGGTCCATGGCGGGCGCAGCCTAGCAACGCGCCGTGGAAGCGGGAATGCGCTCCCGACACGCCCCGTTGCATCGGGGTGACCCACCTCGACCGTGTCCCGCTCGACGTCCTCGACCTCGCCCCACGCCCCTTCGGCGGCACCAACGCCGACGCCGTCGCGGGCAGCATCCGCCTCGCGCAGGCCGCCGAGTCCGCCGGGTACTCGCGCTTCTGGGTGGCGGAGCACCACGGCATGCCGGGGATCGCGAGCTCCGCGCCCGCCGTGCTGATCGCGGGCATCGCCGCGCGCACCTCCACGATCCGGGTTGGCAGCGGCGGCGTCATGCTCCCGAACCACACCCCGCTCGTCGTCGCCGAGCAGTTCGGCACGCTCCGCGCGCTCTACGGCGACCGGATCGACCTCGGCGTCGGCCGGGCGCCGGGCACGGACGGCGCGACCGCGATGGCGCTCCGCCGCAGCGAGGCCGGCCTCGGGGTCGACGACTTCCCGCAGCAGCTGCTCGACCTGGTGGGCTTCTTCACGGGCGCCATGGCGGCCGACAACCCGCTGCGCGGCATCACGGCGGTCCCCGGGCTCGGCGACGCGCCGCAGATATGGCTCCTCGGATCCAGCGGGTACTCCGCGCAGGTCGCCGCCGCCCTCGGGATCCGCTTCGCGTTCGCGCACCACTTCGCGGGCGACCGCACGGAGCAGGCCCTCGCGACGTACCGCGAGCGGTTCCGCCCGAGCGACGACCTCGCTTCGCCGCACAGCGCCATCGCGGTGAGCGTCATCGCCGACGAGGACCCCGAGGTCGTCGACCGGGAGTCCCGGGCCGGCAGCATCACGTTCCTCCGCATGCGCCAGGGCGGGAAGCCGCAGCCGGTGGATCCCGAGGAGGCCGCCGCCTACCGCTTCAGCGACCTGGAGCGCGAGATCATCGGCGCCCGGAACCGACGCCAGGCCATCGGCTCGCCCGAGGCCGTGCGGATCGGGCTGGAGCGGCTGCTGACCAGCACGGGGGCGGACGAGCTCATCGTCGCGCCGTCGTCGACGACGCTCGAGCACCGCATCCGGACCCTCGAGACGGTGCGCGACCTGGCGGCCTCTGCAGCCCGCGCCGCCTGACCGTACGTGCACTCATCACATTTCGGCCACGGGCAGCTGAGACCCTCCCTGAGGCGGACGCGGCGCCTCCGAGCTCGGGTTAGATTCGTATCATGAGGAAAACTGACCTGACCATCTCGACCCGGTTGGGCGCGTTCCTCGGACTCGTCGGCATGAGCACGATCGCCGGCGTCCTCGTCGCCGCCATGGTCACCCCTGCCATCGCCGTCTCGGGCATCGCGGCCAACAGCACCATCGGCGTGTTCGAGGACATCCCGGACAACCTGCAGATCGACAACCTCGCGCAGAAGACGGTCCTGTACGCCAAGCAGGGCGACCAGCAGGTGCCGTTCGCCGAGTTCTTCTCGCAGGACCGCGAGGAGGTGCCGTGGGAGGCCGTCTCACCGTTCGCGAAGGATGCCGCGATCGCGACCGAGGACCCCCGCTACTACGAGCACGGCGGCGTCGACGTGCTGTCCGCCGCGCGCGCGCTCGCGCAGAACGTGCTCAACAAGGAGGTCCAGTCGGGCGCCTCCACCATCACGATGCAGTACGTCCGCAACGTCCTGGTGCAGAAGGCCCAGAACATGGTCGACTCCTCCGACGAGGCCACGCAGGCCGAGGGTCGCAAGGCGTTCACCGAGGCGACCCAGCCCGACATGCCCCGCAAGCTCAAGGAGATGCGGATGGCGATCGGGGTGGAGAAGAAGTACTCCAAGAACGAGATCCTCCTCGCCTACCTCAACATCGCGAACTTCGGCAGCCGGGTCTACGGCATCGAGTCGGCGGCGCGCTACTACTTCAACGTCTCCGCGGCGGACCTCACCCTCGAGCAGGCCGCGAGCCTCATCGCGACCGTCAACGCCCCCGAGATCTTCAAGATCGACAACCCGGACAACCTCGAGCGCAACAAGGAGCGTCGCGACCTCCTGCTGGCCAACATGCTCAAGGAGCAGAAGATCACGCAGGAGCAGCACGACGTGGCCGCCGCCGCGCCGGTCACGCCCACGATCACGCCCTCCACGAGCGGCTGCATCCAGGCGAACCCGATCTCGGCCGCCTACTTCTGCGACTACGTGAAGAACGAGATCCTCACCAACGCCGAGTTCGGCGAGACCGCCGCCGACCGCGACGCGCTGCTGAAGCGCGGCGGCCTGCAGGTGTACACGACCCTCGACCTCGACATCCAGGCGAACGCCGCCGAGCAGATGCGCAAGCAGGTGCCCACCACGGCGCGCTTCACGAAGATCGGCGGATCCGTCGTCTCCCGTGAGGTGAAGACCGGCCGCGTCATCGCGATGGCGCAGAACACCGACTACGGGGTCGCGCAGGACCAGCCCGGGGTGACCGAGATCAACTACGGGGCCGACAAGGCGCACGGCGGCTCCGCCGGCTTCCAGGTGGGGTCGACGTACAAGATCTTCACGCTGGTCGACTGGCTGAAGAGCGGCAAGTCGATCTACCAGACGGTGAACGCGTCGAAGACGACCTGGTCGGCCAGCGAGTTCACCCGGTGCGGCGACAACCTCGCGGGGTCCCCGGACTACAAGGTCACGAACGACACCAACACCGGTGCCACCTCGAACCAGAACGTGCTGGCCGCGACGGTCGCCTCCGTCAACTCCGCGTTCGTCGCGATGGCGAGCCAGCTGGACCTGTGCGAGATCAGCCAGACGGCGACGGACATGGGCGCGTACAACGCGGACAAGCGGGAGCTGTCGAGCTTCCCGTCCGACGTCGTCGGATCGGGCGGAAACACCGTCGCGCCGCTCCAGATGGCTACTGCGTTCGCCTCCGTCGCCAATCAGGGCACGATGTGCCCGCCGATCGCGATCGACAAGGTCGTGCTCCCGGACGACTCCGAGCTCGTCACGCCGAAGAGCCAGTGCGCCCAGGCCATGAGCCCCGAGGTCGCCAACACGGCCGCCTTCGCCCTGAAGGCCGTCATGGGCGGCACGGGCGCCGCGTCGAACCCGCGCGACGGCACCGAGATCATGGGCAAGACGGGAACCACGGACCGCGCGAAGGACACCTGGTTCGTCGGGTCGTCCACCGAGGTCACCACCGCCGTCTGGGTCGGCAACGTGGAGGGCTTCGCTCCGATGCGTCGCAACGTGCTCAACGGCGCGGCCGCGGACACCGCCCGCCACCGCATCTTCAAGCCGCTGCAGACCTTCATCGACGACCGCTACCCGGCCGAGGGCTTCCCCGCGCCGGCCAGCACGTTGACGAAGCGGCCGTACGTGGCCCCGGCGCCGAAGCCGACGCAGTCCGCCGCGCCGACGGCGCCCAGCGCCCCCGCGGCACCGGCAGCCCCGGCGGCTCCCGCCCCGCCGGCCGCGCCCGCGCCCGGCACGGAGGGCTGAGCCCGCGCTCGATGGGGAGCGCGCGCCGACGGCCGTCGCCTCCGGGCGGCGGCCGTCGTGCTGTCCGCCCTCCGGCGTCCCCGGGGGCGCCTCGTAGACTGGACGACCGCCGCTCCACCGACCCGGGAAGGCCACCATGACCGGGACCCCGACGTCCGCACCCGCGCGCGTGCGCACGCTCCTGCCCGGCATCGAGGGCCTCCGCGGCATCGCGGCCGTCGCGGTGCTGCTGTACCACGTGCAGCGCCAGCTGGCCCGGCCGACGACCGACATCCCCCTCGTCGGCGAGGTGGCCTTCTTCAGCCACGGCGTCACGCTGTTCTTCGTCCTCAGCGGCTTCCTGCTGTTCCTGCCGTTCGCGCGCGCGCTCGTGCAGGGCGGGCCGATGCCGCGGCTCTCGCGCTACGCCGCCAACCGGGCCCTGCGCGTGTTCCCCGGCTACGTCGTCGTGCTGCTCCTCGTGAGCCTCGTTCTCCGCGTGGCGGTCCTGCCGCGGGAGGCCCGCGACGCCGGCATCGCGGTGGGCGCCCTCGGCCCCGTCGACACCCTCCTCAACGCCCTGCTGCTGCAGGGCTACACGCCGCGGACGCTCCGCAGCGGCATCGAGGTCGCCTGGACCCTGGCGGTCGAGGTGTCCTTCTACGTCGTGCTGCCCGTCGTGGCGCTCCTCGCGGCGCGCCTCCTCCGCGGGCGGGCGACGTGGATCCGCGCCCTCGCCCCCGCCGCGGCCCTGCTGCTCGTCGGCGTGGCCGGCAAGGTCTGGTCGACCATCGCGCAGGCGCCGCTCGGGCACCGCGGCCGCCTCGCCAGCGAGTGGGGCGCCACGTGGGAGGCGGTCGCCAACCGCAGCATCCTCGTGCACGCCGACCTGTTCTCCTACGGGATGGCGGCGGCCGTGATCCTGCTGACCCTGTCCGCGGACGAGCGCCTCCGCGACCGCGTGGCGGCCTGGCGCGTGCCCGCCGGGATCGTCGCCGCCGCCCTCGTCATCGTGGCCTCGGTGGTCCCCGTGGGCGCCTTCGAGGAGAGCGTCGTGGCGGCGTCGTGCGCCCTGCTCCTGCTCCTCGTGGCCCTGCCGCGGCGCGGGGGATCGCTCGGCCCGGTCACGCGCGTCCTCGAGCTCCGCTGGATCGCGTGGCTCGGCACGATCTCGTTCAGCGTGTACCTCTGGCACCTGCCGGTGATCCGCTTCCTGCGCCGCGCGGGCCTGGTCCTGCCGGACACGCTCGGCGGCTTCGCCCTCAACACGCTGGTGGTGGGCGCGGTGACCCTGGTGCTCGCGGCGGCGACGTACTACGCCATCGAACGGCCGGCGCTCCGGCTGAAGCCCGGCTCGCGCTAGGCCGCACGGCGACGTCCGCCCTGCTGGGGAGCTGCGCGTCCGGCACGACGAAGGGCCGCTCCCGGAGGAGCGGCCCTTCGTCGTGGTGCCTTTCGTGCTGTGCCTCGAGGAGGCGGTGTGTCGGGGTAACAGGATTTGAACCTGCGACCTCTTCGTCCCGAACGAAGCGCGCTACCAAACTGCGCCACACCCCGATGGCCCGAGGGCCGGGCTCTACGATACCCGATGATCCGGGCTCCCGAGTACGCCTCGCGCGGTCAGACCGCCGTGAGCGTGAGGAGCGTGGCCTCGGGGAAGCACGCGAAGCGCACGGGCGAGTAGATCGAGGTGCCGAGGCCGGCGCTCACGTGCAGGTAGGCGGCGCGGTCGGCGTGCGGCCAGACGCTGAGGCCCTTCACCTGCCGGCGGGGGATGTCGCAGTTGGTGACGAGCGCCCCGTAGCCCGGCACGCAGACCTGCCCGCCGTGCGTGTGACCGGCGAAGATCATGCGGGCGCCGTTGGTGACGAAGGAGTCGAGGACGCGGCGGTAGGGAGCGTGCGCGACGCCGACGGAGACCACGGGCGCGGCGGAGGATCCCTGGTAGGCGTCGCCGTCCTCGCGCAGCGCCTCGAGCGCACCCGGGAGCGCCTCGAGGTGGTCGAAGTCGCGGTGCGGGTCGTCGACGCCGAAGAACTCGAGCAGCGTGCCGTTGACCTCGATCGCCCCCGCGGCGTTGTTGAGGTCGACCCAGCCGAGCGATGCGTAGAGCCGCTCGAGGCGCGCGAGGTCGAGGTCCGCCGGGCGCTGGGTGGCGTGCGTGTCCGCGGTGAAGTACTTGAACGGGTTCTTGGGCGTCGGCCCGTAGTAGTCGTTCGAGCCGTGCACGAAGACGCCGGGGATCCCGCGGAACGCCTCGAGCGTCTCCTCGACGGCCGCGATGCCCTGTTCGTGACCCGTGTTGTCGCCCGTGTCGACGACGAGGTCCGGCTGGAGTGCCGCGAGCTCGCGCACCCATCGCTGCTTCTTGTGCTGCCACGGCGCCATGTGCATGTCGGACAGGTGCAGCACGCGGATGGGGTCGGCGCCGACGGGGAGCACCGGGACGGTGACCTCGCGGAGCGTGAAGCGGCGCCGCTCGTAGAACGACGCGTACGCGAAGACCGCCGCCCCTGCGGCGACGACGCCGCCCGCGGTGCGGGCGAGCGTTCCGAGCACGCCCATCAGGTGCGTCCCACGAACAGGGTGACGGGACCGCTGCTCGGCTCGCCCGCGGCCGGCTCCGTGCGGGTGGCCTTGCCGATCTGCGAGTTGTCCTGCACCTGCTCCTGCGCGTAGGTCACGTCGAAGCCGGCCGCGCGGAGCGCCTGGCGGGCGGTGACCATGTTCTGGCCCCGGACGTCGGGGACGATGCCCGCGGCGGTCGGCTGCTGCTCGGTCTGCTGCTGGCTCTGGTCGGGGCCGCTGCTCGTGAACACCGTCACGGTGGATCCGCGGGCCGCGTTCGCGCCGGCACCCGGATCGGATCCGCTGACCTGCCCGGCGGGGACGCTCGAGGAGGAGCGCTCGCCGCCCTGGGCGAAGCTCAGGCCCGCGGCCTCGATGGCCGACTGGGCGGCGGCGGGCGACATGCCCTCCACGTCCGGCACCTGCACGGTGGGCGTCTTCGTGAGCTCGGCGGCGGGTCCGGGGAACGCCTGGCCCTTGTAGACGGCGTTCACGGACTGCATGAACGGCTTCCACACGGCGAAGCGCGCGGTCGACATGAGCTGGCCGCCGGGGAGCTTGGTGTTCCGCTGGCGGATCTGCTGACCCGACGAGCTGCCCACCCAGATCGCCGTGGTGACCTCGCTGCTGGATCCGACGAACCAGGTGTCCTTGGCCTTGTCGGTGGTGCCCGTCTTGCCGATGAGCGGCGTGCCGTCGTTCGTGTTCGCGGGGGCGCCCGTGGCGCTCATGACCCCGGCCAGCGCGTACGCGGCGGTGTGCGCGACATCCGGGCTCACGGCCTCGCGGCAGTTGGCGGAGGGCGGCGTGATCTCGGTGTCGTCCGGGAGGACGACCTTGTCGATCAGGATCGGGGTGCAGGTGGTGCCGTCGTTGGCCACGGTCGCGTAGGCCGAGGCCATGGTCAGCGGCGCGATGGTGTTGCCACCCGAGCCGATGATGTCCGAGATGAGGTTCGACAGCGGCTTGCCCGTGGCGTTGTGGATGCCGATGTCCGTGGCCGTCTGCGCCAGCCCGCACAGGTCCAGCTCGCTGGCCATCGCCATGAAGGCCGTGTTGGTGGAGTTCGCCGTGCCCGACATGACCGTGCGGTTGGGCCCCGGGGCCGCGCCGTCGTTGGTGACCGTCAGGGAGTCGCCGGCCGAGTTGCCACCGCCGCAGGAGTTCCGGAAGTCCCGTCCCGTCCAGGTCCCGTTGGACGACCGGACGACCTCGTTCACCGAGTGCCCCTCCTTCAACCAGTCGAGGAGCGTGACGATCTTGTAGGTCGAGCCCACCTGGAAGCCGCGGGAACCGCCCATGTCCTGGTCGGTGTTGTAGTTGACGCTGGTCACGCCCGCGCCCTCGTTGCCGTAGTCGGTGTTCTGCACCATCGCGATCACGCGGCCGGTCTTCGCCTCCACGCTCGTCATGGCCGAGCCCACGTCGATGCTGTTCATGGTGGTGGGGATCTGCTTGCGCATGTCGTCCGTGGCCTTGGCCTGCAGGTCGAGGTTCAGGGTCGTGTAGATCCTGTAGCCGTTGCGGTTGAGGTTGCGGCGGGCCTCGTCGGGGTTCGCGCCGAACTCCTTCGACTTCTCGACCGTGTACTTGACGGCGTCGCAGAAGTAGGCGGCGCTCGCCGGCTGCGCGGCGGTGCAGCCGCTGACCGACGGCGTGATGACCGGGGTCACGGGCGTGGCGACCGCCTCGTCGTGCTGCTCCTGCGTGATGCTGTTGTGCTTCAGCATGTTGCCGATGAGGACGTCGCGCCGCTCCTTGTTCGCCTCGAGGTTGTCGGGGTCGTCGACGCGGAGCGCGGTCGGGTAGTTCACGGTGGCGACGAGGCTGGCCGCCTGGGCGATGCTGAGATCCTTCGCGGACACGCCGTAGTAGTACCTCGCGGCCGACTCGATGCCGTAGACGGTGCCGCCGTAGTTCGCGATGTTGAGGTAGCCGAGCAGGATGTCGTTCTTCGAGAACTTCTTCTCCAGGCCGATGGCGAGGCGCATCTCCTTGAGCTTGCGCGCGGTCGACTCCTGGGTCGCCTCGGCGTACGCCTTCTTGCCCGCCTCGGGATCCGTCTCGGCGAGGGTCTCCGCCTTCTGCACGAGCACGTTCTTCACGTACTGCATGGTGATGGTGCTGGCGCCCGACTGGACGCCGCCGCCGATGACGTTCTGCGCCAGCGCGCGGAACGTGGACTGCACGTCCACGCCGCCGTGCTCGTAGAAGCGGGGGTCCTCCGTGTCGACGGCCGCGGCCTTGGCGTTGTCGGACACCTCGTCCCAGCTCACCTCCTGGCGGTTCTGCGCGTAGAACTCGGCGAACTTGACGGGCTGGCCGCCCTGCGTCGCGTACAGCTCCGTCTTCTGGGCCAGGTTGTCGATCTGCAGGTAGTCCGGCAGGTCCTCGAAGAGCCCGATGGTGTTGTTGGCCGCGAGGCTCGTGACGGCGATGGCCGGGGTGACCATCGCCGCGACGAGGACACCGGCCACGGCGCTCATGCCGAGGACGCCCGTGAGGGCGGCGGCGACACGGCCGGGCGTGTTCTTCGAAGCAGACATAGACTCCAGAGTACGGGAAGGGTGTATGGGAACCCGTGAGACCTGTGAGCCGGCAGCCCGCGCCCATCCCGTCCCGCGTCCAGACCCGACCGGCAAGGAGCCGAGATGACCGCAACGCCCGGGCAGTGGGAGTACCTCACCACGCCGCTGATGATCCACAACACGGCCGCCATCCTCAACACGTGGGGATCGCAGGGCTGGGAGCTCGTGCAGGTCGTGACCGGCCCCCGAGGGCGGCCTCGTCGCGTACATGAAGCGGCCCGTCGCCGGCGCGGAGCACGGCGCCTGATGGGCGCGATCTCCGACCGCCTCGCCGAGCTCGGCATCGAGCTGCCCGCGGTCGCGGCGCCCGTCGCGGCCTACGTCCCCGCCGTCGCGCACGGCGGCCTCGTCTACACGAGCGGCCAGCTGCCCTTCGTCGACGGCGCGCTCGCCGCGACCGGCAAGGTCGGCGCCGAGGTGTCGGCCGAGGACGCGAAGGGGCACGCCCGCACCTGCGCCCTGAACGGCCTCGCCGCAGCGGCGGCCGCGGCCGGCGGCATCGACCGCATCGCCCGCGTCGTGAAGGTCACGGGCTTCGTCGCCTCGGCCGAGGGCTTCACCGGCCAGCCCGGCGTGATCAACGGCGCGAGCGAGGTGCTGGGGGAGATCCTCGGCGACGCCGGCATCCACGCGCGCTCCGCCGTGGGCGTCGCGGAGCTCCCGCTCGGCTCTCCCGTCGAGGTCGAGCTCGTGGTGGCGCTGGTCGACTAGCACCGGACCGCCGCGGCGGGCACGCAGGAGGGCCGGGTGCATGCACCCGGCCCTCCTGCCGTTCCCGCCGGTCCCGCGTCAGCCGGCGCTCATCCGCTCCGTGATGACCTGCATCACCTGCGTGTCCGCGAGCGTGGTGGTGTCGCCGACGGCCCGCCCCTCCGCCACGTCGCGCAGGAGCCGGCGCATGATCTTCCCGGAGCGCGTCTTGGGCAGCTCCTGCACCACGAACACGCGCCGCGGCTTCGCGATCGCGCCGATCTGGTCGGATACGTGCTTGCGCAGCACCTCGTTCGGGTCCTCGTCGCCGAGCGCGCTCGCCTCGGCGGTGCGGAGGATCACGAAGGCCACCACGGCCTGCCCCGTCGCCTCGTCGGAGGCGCCCACGACGGCGGCCTCGGCCACGTACGGGTGCGCGACGAGCGACGACTCGATCTCCGCGGTGGACAGGCGGTGGCCGGAGACGTTCATCACGTCGTCCACGCGGCCGAGGAGCCAGATGTCGCCGTCCTCGTCGAGCCGGGCGCCGTCGCCCGCGAAGTAGCGGTCGCCGAAGCGGTCCCAGTAGGTCTCGCGGTAGCGCTCCGGGTCGCCCCAGATGCCGCGCAGCATGCCGGGCCAGGGCTCCGTCACGACCAGGAGGCCGCTCTCGCCGCGCGCCACCGGCTCGCCCTGGTCGTCGACCACCGCGACCGAGATGCCGGGGATCGGCGCCTGCGCGGATCCGGGCTTGGTCGCCGTGACGCCCGGCAGGGCGGAGATCATGATGCCGCCGGTCTCCGTCTGCCACCACGTGTCGACCACGGGGACGTCGCCGCCGCCGATCACGTCGCGGTACCAGCGCCAGGCCTCCGGGTTGATGGGCTCGCCGACGGAGCCGAGCAGCCGGATGGAGGAGAGGTCGCGGGCGTCCGGGATCTCGCGTCCCGTCTTCATGAAGGAGCGGATCGCCGTCGGGGCCGCGTAGAGGATCGTCACCCCGTGCTTCTCCACGATGTCCCACCAGCGCCCGGGCTCCGGGGTGTCGGGCGTGCCCTCGTAGATCACCTGCGTGGCGCCGTTCGCGAGCGGCCCGTAGACGACGTAGCTGTGGCCGGTGACCCAGCCGACGTCGGCCGTGCACCAGTAGACGTCGGTCTCCGGGTGCAGGTCGAAGACGTTGCGGTGCGTGTAGGCGACCTGGGTGAGGTACCCGCCGGAGGTGTGCAGGATCCCCTTCGGCTTCCCGGTCGTGCCGCTCGTGTAGAGGATGAAGAGGGGGTGCTCGGCCTCGAACGCCTCCGCCTCGTGCTCCGCGTCCGCCGCGGCGACGCGCTCGTGCCACCAGAGGTCGCGCGCGTCGTCCCAGTCCACCTCGTTCTCGCCGCGCTTGACGACGAGGACGTGCTCGACGGACCCCGCCGAGCCGACG
Source organism: Clavibacter sp. B3I6 (assembly GCF_030816895.1). NCBI lineage: Bacteria > Bacillati > Actinomycetota > Actinomycetes > Micrococcales > Microbacteriaceae > Clavibacter > Clavibacter sp. B3I6. The sequence continues at coordinate 1,279,567 of NZ_JAUSYL010000001.1, read as the reverse complement.
AGCGCCGCGTCGACGGCGGGCTTCAGCGGGAAGACCTTGCCCTTGCGCCAGCCGCCGTCCGCCGTGATGACCACGCGCGCCTCGGCGTCGTCGATGCGGGCGCGGAGGCTCTCCGCGCTGAAGCCGCCGAAGACGACCGAGTGCACGGCTCCGATGCGCGCGACGGCCAGCATCGCGACGACCGCCTCGGGGATCATCGGGAGGTAGATCGCGACGCGATCGCCGGCGCCCACGCCCAGGTCTCGGAGGGCGTTGGCGGCGCGCTTGACCTCGGCCGTGAGCTCGGCGTAGGTGAGGTCGCGGGTGTCGCCCGGCTCGCCCTCCCAGTGCAGCGCCACGCGGTCGCCGTGCCCGGCCAGCACATGCCGGTCGAGGCAGTTGTACGCGACGTTGAGGCGTCCCTCGGGGAACCAGCGCGCGACGGGGGCGTCCGACCAGTCGAGCACCGTCTCGAACGGGGTCTCCCAGGTCACGAGCTCGCGGGCCCGGTCGGCCCAGAACGCGAGGCGGTCGGCGGCGGCGGCCTCGGCCAGGGACTCGTCGGCGACGCGCGTCGCGCGGAACGCGTCCGACGGCGGGTGGACGGGGCCGGGATCGGGCGCCGCGGACGGGCGGGACGCGCTCGTCGCACCCTCCTCGTCGTGGTCGCGTGCGGCGGCGCTCCGGGATCCGGGCTCGGGCGATTCGGGGTTCGTGGACATCGTCATCCTCTCCGCGACCCACGTTAGCGGGTGGTCCGTCCGGTGCGAGGGGCAGCCGTCCGTCACCGCTGGGACGGGCGAGACCGGGAGTCCGATGGGGGAACGGCCAGAACTCGCACAACCCTCCCGTCACGAGAGGAGTGAGGCGTATGCTCGACGCGTCGGGCTGAGCCCGGCGTGTGGCGAGTCCTGGATTCCCCCGATCCTTCGTCACGTGGCGGCGCCCGTTCCCCCGATGGGCGCCGCCCCTCTCTCTCCACCCGGCCGCTCCTCCCCATGCCGATCCGGACCGCGGGTGTCCGCACGGTCGAGTGCCGGGATCGGGACGCGGGGCACCGTCCGTAGCCTCCGCGCATGATCGAGTGGCAGGCATCCGTCGACGGCCGTGGCATCCGCAGGGGGGAGGGGCACCCGACCGCGTCCTCGGGCGGTGCGGGACCCGGGTCGGGATCAGGTGGGCGTCCGCCGGCGGCGCCGCTGCCGCCGCCGACGCCTCCGGTGGCGTTCGTCCCGCGTCCGCGGTCGCGCGGCATGCGGGTGTCGGGAGCGCCGGCCGGCGTCGACCATCCGGACGGGGGCGAGGGGCGGCGCATCGTCGCCTGCCGTCCCGCGTCGCCGGAGGCCGGTGCCGTCGCCGTCGCCGTCCCCGCCGTCCCTCCCCGGCATGCGCCGGCGGCCCTCGGGGCGCTCGCGGAGCTGGTGCGGGATCCGCGGACCACCGACGTCTTCGTCAACGGTGATGGCGAGGTGTGGGCGGACCGCGGGGCGGGTCCCGAGCCGAGGCCGGACGTCGACCTCGGCGGCGAGCCCGACGTGCGCGCCCTCGCCGTGCGCCTCGCCGCCGAGGGCGGACGGCACCTCGACGAGGCGGCGCCGTGCGTCGACGTGCGGCTGGGCGACGGGGTGCGCGTCCACGCCGTGCTGCCGCCCGTCTCGACCCGCGGCACGCTCCTGTCGATCCGGCTGCCCTCCCGCGCCCGACCCACGCTCGACGTGCTCGATGCGGCCGGCGCGTTCCCGCCGGGCTGCCGGGCGCTGCTCGAGGAGGCGGTGCGCCGACGCACGAACCTCCTCATCACGGGCGCCGCCGGCAGCGGCAAGACCACCCTGCTCGGCGCGCTCCTCGCCCGGGCGGATCCCCGGGAGCGCATCGTGCTCGTCGAGGACGTCGCCGAGCTGCGCGTGCGGCACCCGCACGTCGTGTCGCTCGAGGCGCGGCAGGCGAACATCGAGGGGGCCGGCGAGCTGCCGCTCCCGCGGCTGGTCCGCGAGGCGCTGCGGATGCGGCCCGACAGGCTGGTCGTGGGGGAGTGCCGGGGCGCGGAGATCCGAGAGCTGCTGGGAGCGCTGAACACCGGGCACGACGGCGGAGCGGGCACGCTGCACGCCAACGGCGTCGCCGACGTCCCCGCACGGCTCGAGGCGCTCGGTGCGCTCGCCGGGATGGACGCCGTGACCACCGCGCGGCAGACCGTGAGCGCGGTCGGCCTCGTGATCCACCTCGCCCGGACGCCAGAGGGGCGTCGGGTCGCGGCTGCCGGCCGTCTGACGACGGGAGAGGACGGTCGACTGCGCGTGCTGCCCGTGCGCTGGAGCGCGGGAGCGGCGCCCCCGGACCGACCCGCCGTCGCGTCGTCGGTGCCCGACGGCACCGGGAGGCGGGCGTGATCGGGGGAGCGGTCGGCGCGCGGATGCGGGCGCGGGGTGCGGGTGACGGGGCCGCCGTCGAGCAGGCGGAGGAGATCGCGGCGTTCGTGCGGCGGATGGCGGTGCTGCTCGAGGCGGGTCTGCACCCCGAGCGGGCCTGGCGGCAGCTGGCCCCGCCGGGCGGGCGGGCCCGGCGCGGGGAGAGCGCCGTGCCCGCCCGTGGTGCGCCGGGTCGCCGCGGGCGACGGGACGGATCCGCTCGCCGTGCGCGTCGCTGCGGCAGCTGCTACGGCCGCTGCCGCCTCCGCCGGTCGGTCGGGTGGCCGGTCCGGCGGCGATGCGGCCGGAGCGTGGCGCGCCCTCGCCGTCGGCCTCGAGGTGGCGGACCGGACCGGGGCGCCGCTCGCCCGGTCGCTCGTCCGCCTCGCCGAGACCCTCGTGGACGTCGCGCGCGTCCGTCGCGATGCGGGCACGGCGCTCGCGGGCCCGGTGGCGACCGCGCGCACGGTGCTCCTCATGCCCGCGGCGGGGATCCTGCTGGCCGCGGGACTCGGCTTCGACCCGGTGCGCGTGCTCGTCACCACCGTGCCCGGCGCTGCCTGCCTGGTGGTCGGGTCCTCGCTCGTCGCGGTCGGCTGGCGCTGGAACCGCGGACTGGTGCGCCAGGCCATGCCTCGAGATCCGGCGCCCGGCCTGGTACTCGACCTCGTGGCCACGGCGATGACGGGAGGCGCCTCCGTCCCCCGCGCGGTCGCCGTCGTCCGGCGGGCGTGCCAGCGCGCGGGCCTCCCCGCCGAGGCCCCGCTCGAGGCCGCGGCGGACGTCGTGGAGGTGGCCGCCCGGACGGGCGCCCCCGTCGCCGTCCTGCTCCGCAGCGAGGCCGGACGCGCCCGTCGGGACGCGGGCACCCAGGCTGAGCGGGCTGCCGCGCGGCTCGCGGCGCGCCTGATGCTGCCGCTCGGCGTGTGCATCCTGCCGGCCTTCCTGGCCGTGGGCGTCGTCCCGATGCTGCTGGCCGTCCTGTCCTCAACACTCGGCCGCGGATGACCGCGTCCACGGGACGCCATCCGCCGCGGATCCGCGACGGCCACGTCGGGGATGGTGACGTCCCGGCCGACGGTCGGCAGGGACGAGCACGGCGGGGAGCACCCGCCAGGGGAGAGGACGAGGACATGGAGCGATTCGAGGAGCGGACCGACGAGGCGGGCGGGCGCTGCACGGAGGGCAGGCCGGCCCGGGGCGCGGCGGCTGACCGCACGGGGGCCCCGGTGGCGCCGCAGGGCCGGGCCGTCTGGCCGCTGGCGGCGTCGTCGCGGGGCAACGCGAAGTCGGCGGGATCCTGCGGGGACCGCGCATCCACGGGTGCGGGTGGCCCCTCGGCGAGCTGCGTCCGCGTCGCGCCCTCCCGGCCCGGGCACGCGGTGCGGGCCGTGCACCGGGTCCTCGATCGTCGCGGTTCCGGTTCCGGTGCCGGCTCCGGTGACGCCGGCGCGGCCACGGCCGAGTACGCCATCGCGACCATGGCCGCGGTGGCGTTCGCCGGCCTGCTCGTGGTCATCCTGCAGAGCGACGAGGTGCGGGGGATGCTGCTGGACCTCGTGCGGCGCGCTCTCACGTACGACCGGTGATGCGGTTGCCGCCGCGGCCGCATCCGCGGGCGGAGGCGTGGCCCGGCTCCGAGGCGTCCGCGGACCGCGGCGCGTCCGCCGCGGAGCTCGCCGTGGTGCTGCCCGCGGTGGTCCTCGTCCTCGGCCTGTGCCTGGGCGCCGTGCAGACGGTGGGGCAGCAGGTCATGCTCACGTCCGCTGCCGCCGAGGCGGCCCGGAGCCTCGGCCGTGGTGAGGACGCGGCCACGGCCACAGCGCGCATCGCGGGCGCCGCGGGTGGCGCGGCCATGGCGGTGGACCGGTCGGGCCGCACGGTGTGCGTCGAGCTGAGCGCGCCCAGCAGCTTTCGACCAGCGGGTGCCGTCGGCCTGCGCGTCGCCGCCCGGGGCTGCGCCCGGCAGGAGGAGCCGGATGCGGAGTGAGCGGGATGCCGGCTCGGGGACGGTGCTCGCGGTCGGCCTCGTGGGCGCGGTCGCGTCCCTGGCTCTCGCGACGGTGGTCGTGTCGTCGGTGCTCGTCGAACGCGCCGTCGCGGCGGGGGCGGCGGACTCGGCGGCCCTCGCGGCGGCGGACATCGCCGCCGGCTTCGCGACGGGGTCTCCCTGCGCGGCGGCCGAGGAGGTCGTCGAAGCCGCGGGCGCGACGCTCACGGGGTGCGACGTCGTCGGCACGACGGCGGTCGTGCAGGCGAGCAGCCGGGACGATCGGCTCGGCCTGCCCGTGACGGCGCGTGCGCGGGCGGGCCAGCCCCCGGATCCGTCGTCCGGATGAGCGGCGAGCGACCCGGCGGACCGACGTCGACGTCTCGGCGGGGACGCCGCACCGAGCCGCATCCGGGCGGCACCGCGATTAGGTGGCCGGTCGGTGCGCGTGTGTATGGTGTGCCTTGTCGGGGACCCCGCCGCACATCGCCCCGGAGCGCATCCGAGCGGGCACGCATCCCGGACACGGGCCGGCCATCGGCCCCCATGAACGCATATATAAGGAGTCACGTGCCCGGCACGAAGAAGTTGGTCATCGTCGAGTCGCCGGCCAAGGCCAAGACGATCGCCCAGTACCTGGGCAGCGGATACGAGGTGCAGGCCTCGGTCGGCCACATCCGCGACCTCATCGAGCCGAAGAACCTGCCGCCCGAGCTCAAGAAGGGCACGCTCGGCAAATTCTCCGTCGACGTCGAGAACGGCTTCGAGCCCTACTACGTCGTCAGCGACCAGAAGAAGAAGACGGTCGCCGACCTCAAGCGCGCACTCAAGGACGCCGACGAGCTCTTCCTCGCGACGGATGAGGACCGCGAGGGCGAGGCCATCGCGTGGCACCTCCTCCAGGTGTTGAAGCCGAAGGTGCCGGTCAAGCGGATGGTGTTCCACGAGATCACCAAGGAGGCCATCGAGCGCGCCCGCGACAGCACGCGCGACATCGACACGGCCCTCGTCGACGCGCAGGAGACGCGCCGCATCCTCGACCGCCTGTACGGCTACGAGGTGTCGCCGGTCCTCTGGCGCAAGGTGGGTCCGGGCCTGTCGGCCGGCCGCGTGCAGTCCGCCGCCACCCGGCTGGTCGTCGACCGCGAGCGCGAGCGGCTCGCGTTCGTCACCGCCACCTACTGGGACCTCACCGCGTCGCTGTCCCCCCTCGAGCAGGAGCTCCCCTTCGACGCCCGCCTCGTGCGGATCGACGGCGCCCGCATCGCCACAGGTCGCGACTTCGACGACAAGGGCACCCTGAAGAACGACTCCCGCCCGCTCGACGCCAGCACGGCGGAGTCGCTCGCCGAGGCGCTGCGCGACCCGTCCGTGCCCCTCGCGGTGCAGAGCGTGGAGTCGAAGCCGTACACGCGTCGTCCCGCCGCGCCCTTCACCACGTCGACCCTGCAGCAGGAGGCGGCGCGCAAGCTCCGCTTCTCCGCGCGGCAGACGATGAGCGTGGCGCAGTCGCTGTACGAGAACGGCTACATCACCTACATGCGCACCGACTCGCCCTCGCTCTCGCAGCAGGCGATCAACGCGGCGCGCAAGCAGGCGGCCGAGCTGTACGGACCCGAGACGGTGCCCGACAAGCCGCGCCTCTACTCCGGCAAGAGCAAGAACGCGCAGGAGGCGCACGAGGCCGTCCGGCCTGCCGGCGAGACCTTCCGCACGCCGCAGCAGCTCGCCTCCACGCTGCGGGGCAACGACCACAAGCTCTACGACCTGATCTGGAAGCGCACCATCGCGTCGCAGATGGCGGACGCGAAGGGGTCGACCGCGTCGGTCGTCATCGCCGCGGGCCCCACGCCCGCGGGTGAGGTGGCGGAGTTCGCCGCCTCCGGCACGGTCATCACCTTCCGCGGCTTCCTGGCCGCCTACGAGGAGAGCCGCGACGAGGAGCGCCACGGCGCCGCCGAGCCGCGCGAGGCCAAGCTGCCCGACCTCAAGAAGGGCCAGGACCTGCGTCTCGTCGACGTCGACGCGAAGGGCCACGAGACCAGCCCGCCGCCCCGCTACACGGAGGCGAGCCTCGTGAAGACGCTCGAGGAGCTCGGCATCGGGCGTCCGTCGACCTACGCCGCCATCATCTCGACCATCGTCGACCGGGGCTACGTCACGCCCCGCGGCACCGCGCTCGTCCCGAACTGGATCGCGTTCTCGGTGGTGCGGCTGCTCGAGGAGTTCTTCACCGAGCTGGTGCAGTACGACTTCACGGCCGGCATGGAGAACGACCTGGACCGCATCGCGGACGGGTCGGCGGAGCGGGTCGACTGGCTGAAGGGCTTCTACTACGGCAACCAGGCCCACAAGGGCCTCCGCCCCACGATCGACAACCTCGGCGAGATCGACGCGCGCGAGATCAACTCGCTGCGCATCGCGGACGACATCACGCTGCGCATCGGCAAGTACGGGCCCTACCTCGAGGTGCACGAGGAGGGGGCCGCGGAGGACGCGACGCCCCGTCGCGTCAACCTCCCGGAGGACCTGGCGCCCGACGAGCTGACGGCGGCCAAGGCCCGCGAGCTCATCGACGCTCCGGTCGTCACGGACCGCGTCATCGGCATCAACCCCGACAACGGCAAGCAGATCGTCGCGAAGGACGGCCGCTACGGCCCGTACGTCACCGAGCTCGACCCCGAGCCGGAGGAGGCACCTGCCGCGGCCGCGGACGGCGTCGACCCGGTGACGGGCGAGGTGCTCGAGACCGCATCCGCGACGACCACGGCGGCGCCTGCGAAGAAGGCACCCGCGAAGAAGCCCGCGGCGAAGAAGGCGGCCGCGGTCAAGCCGCGCACCGCGTCCATCTTCAAGTCGATGGACCTCGCGACGGTCGACCTCGACACCGCCCTCCGGCTCCTCGACCTGCCGCGCGTCGTGGGCGAGGACCCCGAGACGTCGACGCCCATCACCGCCCAGAACGGCAAGTACGGCCCGTACCTGAAGAAGGGCACGGACTCGCGGTCGCTGACCAGCGAGGAGCAGATCTTCGAGATCGACCTGCCGGGGGCCCTCGAGGTCTTCGCGCAGCCGAAGTACGGCGCGCGACGCCCGTCCAGCGCGCTCAAGGAGTTCGATGCGGACCCCGTGAGCGGCAAGGGCATCAAGGTCAAGGACGGCCGCTTCGGGCCGTACGTCACCGACGGCGAGACCAACGCCACGATCCCGAAGAGCGAGTCCGTCGAGGACATCGACTTCGACCGCGCGGTCGAGCTGCTCGCCGACAAGCGGGCCAAGGGGCCGGCGAAGCCGAAGGCGAAGGCCCCGGCCAAGGCGAAGGCGCCCGCGAAGCCGCGCACCACGGCGGCGAAGACGACGGCCGCGAAGACGACGTCTGCGAAGACGACGTCCGCGAAGACGATGTCCGCGAAGACGACGTCCGCGAAGACCGCGGCGGCGAAGACGACGGCCGCGAAGACGACCGCGGCCACGACGACGGCCGCCAAGACGACGGCGGCGAAGAAGGCCGCCGCTTCCACGGCGACGGCGTCCGACGCGACGTGACCGGGGTCTTCATCACCCTGGAGGGCGGCGACGGCGTGGGCAAGTCCACGCAGTCGGCGCTCCTCCGGGAGTGGCTGGAGGGGCAGGGCCGCGAGGTCATCGTCACCCGCGAGCCGGGCGGCAGCGAGCTCGGGGCGGAGATCCGGGAGATCGTGCTGCACCGCCGGGGGCACATCGCCCCGCGCGCGGAGGCGCTGCTCTACGCGGCTGATCGCGCGCACCACGTCGAGACGGTAGTCCGGCCGGCCCTCGACCGCGGCGCCGTCGTGCTGCAGGACCGCTACCTCGACTCCTCCGTCGCGTACCAGGGCGCGGGTCGCGTGCTCGACGCCGGCGAGATCCGCGACCTCTCGCTCTGGGCGGCGCAGGGGCTCCTGCCCGACCTGACCGTGCTGCTCGACCTCGACCAGGCGTCCGCGCGCGTCCGGCTCGACGCCGCCCGCACGCGCTTCGACCGGCTCGAGGCCGAGCGCGGCGAGTTCCACGAGCGCGTCCGCCACGCCTTCCTCGGGCTGGCCGACGCCGAGCCGGACCGCTTCCTCGTCGTCGACGCCGCACGTCCGCGCGAGGAGATCGCCCACGTGATCCGCACGCGGGCCGCTGCGCTCTTGGCGGACGGCGCACGCGCATGAGCGACGCAGCCGACGGCGCGGGCACCGCCGTGCCGGGCAGCCCCGACGGCCGGGCCATCTGGGACGAGCTCACGGGCCAGGCCGAGGCCGTCGCCCTGCTCGCCGCGGCCAGCAGCCCGCGCGCCACCGCCCGTGACGCCGCCGGCACGGCTCTCGCGCACTCCTGGCTCATCACCGGTCCTCCCGGCTCCGGGCGCTCGAACCTCGCGTACGCGTTCGCCACGGCGCTCCTCAGCGACGGGACGCCGGAGGGTGACGCGGCCACCGCGCGCCAGGTCGCCGCCCGCAGCCACCCCGACCTGGGCGTGCTCGCCACGGAGCGGGTCATCATCGCGATCGACGAGGTGCGGGCGCTCGTCACGTCGTCGCAGTACTCGCCCTCCGTCGGGCGCTACCGGGTCATGGTCGTCGAGGACGCCGACCGGATGACCGAGCGCACCTCGAACCTGCTGCTCAAGGCGCTCGAGGAGCCGCCGGAGCGCACCATCTGGATCCTCTGCGCGCCTAGCGAGGCCGACCTGATCCCCACCATCCGCTCCCGCGTCCGCAGCGTGCGCCTGCGCATCCCGTCGGTCGAGGACGTGGCCGCGCTCATCCAGCGACGCGACGGCGTCGACGCGGCCACCGCCACCCGCGCGGCCCGCGAGGCGCAGAGCCACATCGGCATGGCGCACCGTCTCGCGACCGACGCCGAGGCCCGCGAGCGCCGCAGCCGCACCCTCGAGCTCGCGCTCGGGATCCGCACCGTCGGCGACGCCGTGCGCGCCGCCGCCGCGATGCTCGAGCTCGCCGGCCAGGACGCCAAGGCGTTCACAGTGCAACGGGACGCCGACGAGCGCGAGCGCGCGCTGCGGTCGCTCGGCGTGCAGGAGGGCGGGTCGATCCCGCCACAGCTGCGCTCGCAGATCCGGCAGCTCGAGGAGGACCAGAAGCGGCGCGCCACGCGGAGCCTCCGCGACGGGATCGACCGGATCCTCGTCGACCTCATGTCCCTGCACCGCGACGTGCTGCTGCACCAGCTCGGGGCGGACCTGCCGCAGGTCAACGAGGCCATCGCGCCGCGCATCCAGGAGGCGGCCGAGGCGGGATCCGCCGCCGCGTCGCTCGCGGTCCTCGACGCGGTCGGGGTCGCGCGGCGCCGGATCGACGGCAACGTGTCCCCGGCGCTCGCCCTGGAGGCGATGCTCATCTCGATCACCCGCACCCGATCCGCGGGGGTCGCGTGAGGCACCGGGGGAGCGGCGCGCGGGGGATCCGTCGGGCCGGCGCGCTAGGGGCGGCGCTCGTCGCCGCGGCCGTCGCGCTGAGCGGCTGCGGCCTCCTCTCCGCCCCGGAGCCGCGGAGCTCGACCTCGAGCCCCACGACGGAGGACATCGCGCCCGACCTCGCCCGCTACTACGAGCAGGTCCTCGCCTGGACCCCGTGCGAGGACGGCGCCCAGTGCGCCACGGCCACCGCGCCGCTCGACTGGTCCGCACCCGATCCGGCCACGGACATCCAGCTCGCCCTCACGCGGCACGCGGCCCGCGGTGCGGACGGCCCGCGCGGGTCCCTCTTCGTCAACCCCGGCGGCCCCGGCGCGTCCGGCGTCGACTTCGTGAAGGCCAGCGTCGACTACGCGGTCTCCCGTGAGCTCCAGGACGCCTACGACATCGTCGGCTGGGACCCCCGCGGCGTCGGGGCCTCGACGGCCGTCGACTGCGTCGACGACGCGCAGCTCGACTCCTTCCTCTACGGGGAGACGGAGGCGCCCCCCGGCACGCCGCAGCACGACGAGGAGCTCGAGCAGGCGGCACGGTCGTTCGCCGAGTCCTGCGCAGAGCGGTCCGGCCCGCTGCTCGAGTTCATCGACACCCGGAGCACCGTGCACGACCTCGACATGCTCCGCGCCCTCGTCGGCGACCCGCAGCTGGCCTACCTCGGGTACTCGTACGGCACGAGCATCGGCGCGCAGTACGCGCAGGACTTCCCCGCGCACGTGGGCCGGATGGTGCTCGACGGCGCGACGGACCCGTCGGCCAGCTCCTTCGACGTGGTGCTCGCGCAGACCGCGGGCTTCCGCACCTCCTTCGAGGCGTACATGGCGGCCTGCCTGGCCGCGAAGGGATGCCCGTTCCGCGGATCCGTCGACGACGGCGTGCGCACCGCGGCCGCCCTCCTCGACCAGCTCGACCGGAGCCCCCTGCGCGCGGCGGACGGGCGGGAGCTCGACGGGCAGGTCATGCGCAGCGCCATCGACTCCGCGCTCTACAGCGAGCAGCAGTGGCCGGCTCTCACGACCGCGTTCTCGGAGGCCCTGCGCGGCGAGTCCGCCACGGCGTTCGCGCTCGCCGACTCCTACTTCGGGCGCAGCCCCGACGGCACCTACGCCGGCAACTTCTACGAGGCGTTCCTCGCCATCCAGTGCATCGACTACCCCGTGGAGCGGGATCCGGCGGTGCTCGTGCGGGAGGCGGCGGAGGTCCGGGAGGCGGGCGGCGAGCTGGCCGACGACGACACCTCGCGCGACGGCGAGACGGATCCGCTCTGCGGCAACTGGCCGTATGCGGCACGCCAGGCCCCCGCGCCCGTCTCCGCGGAGGGCGCGGCGCCCATCGTCGTCGTCGGGACGACGGGGGATCCGGCCACGCCGTACTCGTGGGCCCAGGCGCTCGCCGACCAGCTCGCGTCGGGCGTGCTGCTCACCTACGAGGGCGAGGGGCACATCGCGTACGACGAGCGGGATCCGTGCATCGTGACCGCGGTCGACGGGTACCTCCTCGGCGGGGATCCGCCGGCGGCCGGCACCAGCTGCGGCTAGCGGCGGCGGGCGAAGGGGCGGAGCCCGACGGCGGTGGGCCTCGTGCTCGATGGCGAGGGCGCGGCTGCACGTGTGCGGGAGCGGCCTCCGCATCCGGTATGCTCTCTACTCGTGCCCGGTACTCATCGAGTCCGGGCCGGGCCGCCTTAGCTCAGTCGGTAGAGCATCTCACTCGTAATGAGAAGGTCGTCAGTTCGATTCTGACAGGCGGCTCCATCACGCCATCCGCGTCGCACGCCTCGGTCCGATCCGTGGGCGTGGCCGTCACGCGGATTCTCGCGTCCCTCCCCGGTACCCGTCGCGGACGGCCCTCCCCAGCTCCTCGGGCGCCCGGCGCCCGTACGGGGACGCCGTCTAGCATGGCCCCATGCGATCCCCCGTCGACGGCCCCGATGACGCGCGCGCCGGCCGCAGCGACCGGGACGTCCTCGCCTTGCGCTCCCGCCCCGCCGACCGCCGTCGCGCACGCGCCGTCGTGGCCGGCGTGGCCGCGGTCGTGCTCCTCGCCGCGGGGGCTGTCGGTGCCGGGGCTGTCACCGGGCGCGCGGGCGGCGCCTCCGCCAGCGTCGCCGCCACCGCCGAGGCGCCGCCCGCGCCGAGCCCGACGCCGACGGTCGATCCGGCGCGTCCCGCCCCCGCCGATCGGGTCGCGGTCCGCGACCTCCGCATGTGCTCCATCGCGTCCCTCGCGCAGGATCCGCGACTCGCCACCTTCGAGGGCCAGGTCCGCGACGCCGCGACCGGACGCGTCCTCTTCGATCGCAACGGCGACACCCCCGAGCGCACGGCGAGCGTCATGAAGGTGGTCACGTCGGCCGCGGCCCTGGCCGCCCTCGGCCCGGACCGCCGCATCGCCACCACCGTCGTCCGCGGCTCCGAGCCCGGTACCGTCGTGCTGGTCGGCGGCGGGGACCCGACGCTGTCCCGCCTCACCTCCGGCAGCTCCGTCTACCCGGGGGCGCCGCGCCTCAGCGACCTCGCGCAGCAGGTGCGCACGGCCTGGGCCGCGGATCCCGTCACCGCGGGCACGCCCATCACCCGCATCGTGCTCGACACCTCGCTCTTCTCGGGGGAGACGTGGATCCCGTCCTGGGCGCCGACCGAGCGGAAGGCCGGGTACTCGAGCTTCATGACGTCGCTGCAGCTCGACGCCGACCGGGCGGATCCCGCGGCCGTCGTCTCCGCTCGCAGCGAGGATCCCCTCGCGCGCGTCGGCAGCACCTTCCGCTCCATGCTCGGCGGGTCGGCCGAGGTCACGCAGGGCACGGCGCCCGCGGGAGCGGCCGTCCTCGGCACGGTGGAGTCGCAGCCCGTGTCGTCGCTCATCCAGACCGCGCTCATCAACTCCGACAACGTGCTCGCCGAGTCGCTGGCCCGGCTCGTCGCCATCCAGGTCGGCGCGGGGAGCACCCAGCAGTCGCTCGCCACCGGGATCCCGAAGGCGCTCGGGGCCTACGGCCTCGACACCTCCGCGCTCACCATCGTCGACGGCCAGGGGCTCAGCCCCGACAACCGCGTGCCGCCGTCGCTCCTCGCGCAGCTCATGATCCAGGTCGACCAGCGGCAGCAGGCGCTCGGCTACCTGCACGACGGACTGCCCGTCGCGGGGCGCACCGGCACGCTCACCAGCCGCTTCGCCGGCGACAGCGCCGTGGCCCGCGGGCACGTGGTGGCCAAGACCGGCTGGATCGACACCGGCTACACGCTCGCCGGCATCGTCGACGCGGCGGACGGCGCGAAGCTCACGTTCGCGTTCTACGCCATCGGGAACGTGACGGGGGACGCGAAGATCGCCCTCGACGCCCTCGCCGCGGGCGCCTACCGCTGCGGCGCGGACCTGGGGGACGAGTGACGCGCGGCCCGGTCCCGGGCAGCGGATCCACGGCACCGGGCGCGGCCCGGGGAAGGAGCGCCGCATGACGCGGGCCCTGTTCATCATCGACGTGCAGAACGACTTCACGGAGGGCGGCGCGCTCGGCGTCTCGGGCGGCGGTGACGTCGCGCGCGGGATCACCCGGCTCCTGGCAGCGGAGCCGTACCGCTACGACCACGTCCTCGCCTCGCGCGACTGGCACGAGGCGACCGGCGACAACGGCGGCCACTTCGCCGCGGCGGGCGCCGTGCCCGACTTCTCGACCACCTGGCCCGCGCACTGCGTGCAGGGCACGCACGGCGCGGAGTACCACCCCGACCTCGACGTCACGGCCGTCGACTTCCACCTCCGCAAGGGGCAGGGCGCCCCCGCGTACTCGATCTTCGAGGGCACCACCGAGGACGGCGTGCCGCTCGCGGACCTGCTCGTGCTGCACGGCATCACGGACATCGACGTGGTCGGCATCGCGACGGACTACTGCGTCCTCGCCTCCGCGCTCGACGCCGTGCACCAGGGGCACCGCGTGCGCGTGCTCGCCGACCTCGTCGCGGGCGTGGCCCCGGCCACGAGCGTCGCGGCGCTCGACCGCCTGCGCGACGCCGGGGCGGAGATCGTCGAGGGACCCGCCGACTGACGGCCGTCGGCGGCGTCACGAACAGCACCGCCAGCACGAACAGCACCACGAGCACGGGAGAAGAGGACAGAATGACCGCACCCACCGAGACCGACCTCCTGTCGGGGACGCCCACGACGCTGCTGGTGGGGGGCGCGCGCGTCGACGCGGAGGGCGGGGCGACCTTCGAGGTGCGGGATCCGGCGACCGACGCCGTGATCGCGCACGTGGCCGATGCGAGCCCGGCCGACGGCATGCGCGCCCTCGACGCCGCGGTCGACGCCGCTGGCGACTGGGCCGCGACCGCGCCGCGCGTGCGGGCCGAGATCCTGCGTCGCGCCTTCGACCTCCTGCAGGAGCGCCGGGACGAGTTCGCGCTCCTCATGACGCTCGAGATGGGCAAGCCGCTGGCCGAGTCGCTCGGCGAGGTGACGTACGGCGGCGAGTTCCTGCGCTGGTTCTCGGAGGAGGCCGTGCGCATCACGGGCCGCTACGGCGTGAACCCCGAGGGCACGGGCCGCATGATCGTCTCGCAGCACCCGGTGGGCCCCGTGCTCCTCATCACGCCGTGGAACTTCCCGCTCGCGATGGCGACCCGCAAGATCGCGCCGGCGCTCGCCGCGGGCTGCACCGTGGTCATCAAGCCGGCCGACCTCACGCCGCTCACGACCCTCCGCTTCGCCGAGCTGCTGGCCGAAGCCGGGCTGCCCGCGGGCGTGCTCAACGTGATCCCCACCACGTCGGCCGCCGAGGTCACGGGCCCGCTGATCGCCGACCCGCGGATCCGCAAGCTCAGCTTCACCGGATCCACCCCCGTCGGCCGCCAGCTCGGCGCGCAGGCCGCCCAGAACGTGCTCCGCGTGTCGCTGGAGCTCGGGGGCAATGCGCCGTTCGTCGTGTTTGAGGACGCCGACCTCGACCGGGCGGTCGACGGCGCCATGGCGGCCAAGTTCCGCAACGTCGGGCAGGCCTGCACCGCGGCGAACCGCTTCATCGTCCAGGCCTCCGTCGCCGACGCGTTCGCGGACCGCCTGCAGGAGCGCATCGACGCGATGCGCATCGGGCGCGGCACGGAGGAGGGCGTCACCGTCGGGCCGCTCATCGACGGCCGGGCCGTCGACAAGGCCGACCGCCTCGTGCGCGACGCCGTGGAGCGCGGCGCCGAGGTGCGCGCGGGCGGCGAGCCGCGTGCGGGAGCCGGGCACTTCTACCCGCCGACGCTCCTCACGGGCGTCGCCGAGGGCAGCGACATCCTGCGGGAGGAGATCTTCGGCCCCGTCGTCGCGATCGTGCCGTTCGCCGACGAGGACGACGCCGTCCGCCTCGCCAACGACACCGAGTACGGCCTCGTCTCCTACGTGTTCACGCGCGACCTCGCGCGCGGCCAGCGCATGATCGAGCGGCTCGAGACGGGCATGACGGGCCTCAACATGGGGGTCATCTCCAACGCCGCGGCGCCGTTCGGCGGCGTCAAGCAGTCGGGGCTGGGCCGTGAGGGCGGGCTCGAGGGGATCCACGAGTACCTGAACACGAAGTACACGCTGACGCCCGACCCGTTCGCCGGCTAATGGCGCACGTCGTCCCCGTCGAGGACCTACGCGATCCGCGGCTCGCCGACTACAGCCACCGCACCGACGTCGCGCTCCGCAAGGCCGAGGGCGCGGGGCACGGGATCTACCTGGCCGAGTCCGCGCTCGTGCTGGAGCGGGCGCTCCGGGCGGGCCCACGTGCCGCGGTCGGTCCTGGCGCTCGGCGGCACGGTCGAGGAGGCGCTCGCGCTCGTGTGCGACCGCGACGTGCCCGTGTTCACCGGCCCGGGAGAGCTGCTCGCCGAGCTGACCGGGTACGTGCTGCACCGCGGGGTCGTCGCGTCGCTCGACCGGCCCGCGCTGCCCTCGGTCGCGTCGCTGCT
Source organism: Clavibacter sp. B3I6 (assembly GCF_030816895.1). NCBI lineage: Bacteria > Bacillati > Actinomycetota > Actinomycetes > Micrococcales > Microbacteriaceae > Clavibacter > Clavibacter sp. B3I6. The sequence continues at coordinate 1,263,814 of NZ_JAUSYL010000001.1, read as the reverse complement.
GGCGGGCGCGCGCCGGGTGGTCGTGCTGGAGGACGTCGTGGACCCCACGAACGTCGGCGCGATCTTCCGGTCCGTCGGGGCCATCGGCGCGGACGCGGTGCTGGTCACCCCGCGCTGCACGGATCCGTTCTACCGTCGCGCCATCCGCGTGAGCATGGGCACCGTCCTGCAGGTGCCGTGGACGCGCACGGGGGAGTGGCCGGAGACGCGCGCCGCCCTCGCGGAGGCCGGCTTCCACATCGCCGCGCTGGCCTTGACGCCCGACGCCGTGTCGCTCCGCGACGTCCGGCCCGAGGAGCACGAACGGCTCGCCATCGTGCTCGGCTCGGAGGGGCCCGGGCTGTCGGAGGAGGCGATCCGGTCCGCGGACACGGTCGTCCGGATCCCCATGGCGCACGGGATCGACTCGCTCAACGTGGCGGCCGCCAGCGCGGTCGCGCTGTACGCCCTGACGGCGCCCTGACGGCGCCCTGACGGCGCGCCCTGACGGCGCCGTGACGTCGCCGCGGCCTCGACCGCCGGCCGGGCCGGCGAGCCGCCCCGCGTTCCGGGACCCGGCGCGCCTAGCCTGTCCCCATCCACCGGAAGGGTCCCCATGAGCTCGCGACCAGCCCGCCGACGCCCCACGCGCCTCGCCGTCGTCTACCTCGTCCTCGCGGCGGCCGGCCTCGTGCTGACGTGGACGGCGAACATCCGCGTCATGACGGAGGGCCGCGACTTCCTGGCCGACCTGGCCGCGGGCGGGCCGACGGTCTCCTCGCTGTCGTGGGACCTGCTGATCGCCGCCGTGGCGAGCGTCGTGTTCATCATCGTCGAGGGGCGGCGCCTCGGGATGCGCCGCGTGTGGATCCACGTGCTGCTCGTGCCGCTCGTGGCGTTCGCCTTCGCCCTGCCGCTGTTCCTCGCCGTGCGCGAGATGCACCTGGCGACCGCGACGCGAACGGAGCCGACGGGTACGACGCCGGGCACCTGAGCGCGGGAGGTCGGACGAGCCGGACGAGCCGGACCTGCCGGCGCCCCCGCATCCGCTCCGCGGATCCGCCGCCCCATCCGGCCCGCGCTACACGAGCAGCTGGTGCTTCGCGAGGTCGCGGTACAGCGGCGTCGACACCACGAGCTCCGCGTGCGTGCCCGTGCCCACGACGCGGCCCTTCTCGACGACGACGATGAGGTCGCTGTCGACGACGGTCGAGAGCCGGTGGGCGATGACGATGAGCGTGCGGTGCTCGGCGACGGCGTCGATGGCCTTCCGGAGCAGCTGCTCGTTGAGGCCGTCGAGGCTCGAGGTGGACTCGTCGAGCAGGAGGATCGGCGGGCGCGGAGAGCAGGGTGCGCGCGATCGCGAGGCGCTGGCGCTCGCCGCCGGAGAGCATGATGCCGTCCTCGCCGACGGGCGCGTCGAGGCCGAGCTCGTTGCGCGCGAGCACCTCGGTGAGGTTCACGGCGTGCAGCACCTGGATGCAGTCCTCGTCGCTGGCGTCGAACGCCGTGAGCGTGAGGTTGTCGCGCAGCGTGCCCGCGAGCACGGGCGCGTCCTGCTCGACGTAGCCGATCTGGCGGCGGAGGTCCTCGCGGTCCAGCGTGCGGATGTCGCGCCCGCCGACGCGGACGACGCCCGAGGTCGGGTCGTAGAAGCGCTCGATGAGGGCGAGGATCGTGCTCTTGCCGGCACCCGACGGGCCGACGAGCGCGATCCGCGTGCCCCGCTCGGCGCGGAAGCTGACGCCCTGGAGGACGCCGCCGCCCGTGCGGTCGGCGCCGGGGGCGTCGTCGGCCGCCGGGGGCTCCACGGCGTCGGCCGACGCGGGCGCGGGCGCGGACCCATCGGACACCTCCGCCACCGCAGCGGCCGGGTACGCGAAGCGCACGTCCACGAGCTCGACGGCGGCGGCCGCCGAGCGGTCCTCGGCCACGGGCCCGGCGTCCTGCAGGCCGCCCGCGAGGTCGGCGTCGCCGTCGGTCTCACCCGGCAGCTTCACGATCTCCTGGATCCGCCCGAGCGCGCCGAGCGCCTGGTTGACCGCGGTGACGGCGCCGAACGCCTGGCCGAGCGGCATGATCATGAGGAAGAGGAACAGGATGAACGCCACCAGGTCGCCGACCGCGATGGCGCCCGAGGCGACGCGGAAGCCGCCCACGCCGACCACGACGAGGAACGACGCCTGCAGCGCGATGCCCGCGATCGGCACGACGACGGCCGAGGCCTTCGCGACCTTGATCCCCATCTCCCAGGCGCCCTCGGCGTCGGCCTCGATGGCGCGGATCTCGCGGTCGGTGGCGTTGCTGGCGCGGACGGTGCGGATCGCGCCGATGGCCCGCTCGACGCTCGCGGCCAGGTCGCCGACCTTGCGCTGCGCGCGCTGGCTGGCCACGCGGATCCGGCCGGAGAGGCCCACGACCGCGACGACGGACACCGCGACGACCAGCACGGTGAGGCCGAGGAGCACCGGATCGATGATGAACATGGCGACGATGGCGCCGAGGAACGTGACCGCGCCGCCGATCGCCTCCACGAGACCCTGCGTGAGGACCGCGCGGAGGAGCGTGGTGTCGGAGCCGACGCGGGAGACGAGGTCGCCCGTGCGGCGCGTGTCGAACTCGGAGATGGGGAGGCGGAGGATCCGGCGCACGAGCGTACGACGCGACGACAGGACGATGCCCTCGCCCATGCGCTGCAGGAGGTAGTGCTGGTAGCCGGAGAGGAGCCCGGACACGACGACGAGGCCCACCAGCGCCCACACGAGCGCGCCGAGCGCGCCGCCGTCCTGCACCACGCCGACCACGCGCTGCACGAGGAGCGGCTGGGCGAGGCTCGCGGCCGCGCCGAGCACGCTGAGCACGACCACGAAGGCCATCAGCCCGCGCTGCTCGAGGATGTACGGCAGCAGCTCCGAGAACCGGGCGCGGGGGCCGTCGTCGGCGGCGTCGTCGCGGCGCGCGAACGGGTTGCGGGAGCGGGGGCGCGACGCGGCGGTCGCGGCCTCGGTCGGCACCGCGGGGACGGCGGCCGCGGTGGGGACGGCGGTGGCGGCCGCGGTGGGGACGGCGGGAGCGGCGCCGTCGGAGCGACCTGCGGGGGAGCGATCTGCGGGGGAGTCGGGGCGGGCGGTGCTCATGCGGGTTCTCCCGGGTGGTGGGGCGGGTGGTGCGGCGCGTCGCATCGCCACGAGGACTCTACGCGTCGCCTGCCGGGCATCCGCTCGGAGGCGGGGAGCCCCCGCGGGCTCGCACCCGGGGGCCGCGCGGGGCCGGGCCGGCGCCTGCCGCCGCGCACGACGCCGTATTTCCGCCCATGGTGGAAACCCGCCCCGCTCCCTAGGCTGGCTTCTCGTGCCCACCCCCGTCATCACCGCCGACCGACTCGTGAAGAAGTACGGCGACCACGTCGCCGTCGACGGCCTCTCCTTCGAGGTCGCGCCCGGCGAGTCCTTCGGGCTGCTCGGCCCGAACGGCGCCGGCAAGTCCACGACCATGCGCATGATCGGCGCGGTCTCCTCGCGCACCGGCGGCACCCTCGACATCCTCGGGCTCGACCCCGACACGCACGGCCCCGAGATCCGCTCGCAGCTGGGAGTGGTGCCGCAGGCCGACAACCTCGACCTCGAGCTCAAGGCCCGCGACAACCTCATCGTGTACGGCCGCTACTTCGGCCTCCCGCGCAAGCAGGTGGCGGCGCGCGCCGACGAGCTGCTCGAGTTCGCGCAGCTGAGCGACCGCGCGAACGCGAAGGTCGACGACCTCTCCGGCGGCATGAAGCGGCGGCTCACGATCGCGCGCGCCCTCATCAGCGAGCCGCGGATCCTGCTGCTCGACGAGCCGACGACGGGCCTCGACCCGCAGGCCCGCCACATCCTCTGGGACCGCCTGTTCCGCCTCAAGGAGCAGGGCACGACGCTCGTGCTCACCACGCACTACATGGACGAGGCCGAGCAGCTCTGCGACCGGATCATCGTGGTCGACGAGGGCCGCATCATGGCCGAGGGCTCGCCCGCATCCCTCATCCGCGACCACTCCAGCCGCGAGGTGCTCGAGGTGCGCTTCGGCTCCGACCGCAACGAGGAGGCGTCGCGCGAGATCGCGGGGCTCGGCGACCGGGTCGAGGTGCTGCCCGACCGCGTGCTCGTCTACGCGTCCGACGGCGAGGCCGTGCTGAGCCGGATCCTCGAGCAGGGCCTGACGCCCATCACGACGCTCGTCCGCCGCTCCAGCCTCGAGGACGTCTTCCTCCGCCTCACCGGCCGGAGCCTGGTCGAGTGAGCGCCCTCGACACCCGGCGGTCCGCCGTCGCGGGCGGCGCGCGACCCCGCCGCTTCGGCGCCTGGTACGCCGCCGAGCACCGCCTCCTCGGGATCCGCGCCTACCTCGGCACCGCCCTCGCGACCGCCATCGGCAGCCCGTACATCTACCTCTACGCGCTCGGCGTGGGCCTCGCCTCGGTCGTGGACCGCGGCACGGACGCGAACGCGGCCCTCGGGATCAGCTTCCTGGTGTTCGTCGCGCCGGCGCTCCTCGCGACCAGCGCCATGACGGTCGCGAGCGAGGAGTTCACCTACCCGATCTTCGGCGGCTTCAAGTGGAACCCCGTGTTCCAGGCGATGAACGCGTCGCCGCTCACGCCGGGCCAGATCATCGACGGCCAGGTCATCGGCGTGGCGATCCGCATGGCGCCGACCTGCATCGCCTACTTCCTCTTCATGCTGCTGTTCGGCGCGGTGCCGCTCGGGACCGGGTTCCTGGCCGTCTTCGCCGCGCTGCTCACGGGCATGGCGATCGGCGTCATGGTCATGGCCTACGTCGCCACCCTCGAGCAGGACACCGGCCAGATCGCGATGCTCATGCGCTTCGTCCTCACGCCGCTCTCGCTGTTCTCCGGCACGTTCTTCCCGCTCACGCAGCTGCCGATCTGGCTGCAGTGGATCGGCTGGATCTCGCCGCTCTGGCACGGCACCGAGCTCGGCCGCGTCGCGACGTACGGGCTCGAGGAGCCGCTCTGGCTGACGGTCGCGCACGTCGCGTACCTGCTGCTGTGGCTCGCGGTCGGCTGGACCCTCGCCCGCCGGGTCGCGACGCGGAGGCTGCGGAAGTGAGCGCATCCACCACGGGGGCCCCGGTCCGCCGTCGCAGCGGCGGCGCGCGCTCCCTCTACGCCGGCAACGCCCGCTCGGTGCTCGCGCGCGGGCTCCTCGCGACGCGCAGCACCAACTGGACGGTCGTCCTCTCCGGGTTCTTCGAGCCCGTCTTCTACCTCCTCGCGATGGGCATCGGCCTCGGCTCGCTCGTGGGCGACGTGACGACGAGCACCGGCCAGCCCGTGCCGTACGCCGCCTACATCGCGCCGGCGCTCCTCGCGGTCTCCGCCATGAACGGCGCCGTCTACGACTCCACCTGGAACGTCTTCTTCAAGATGAACCACTCGAAGCTGTACCAGGGGATGCTCGCGACCTCGCTCGGCCCGCTCGACGTGGCGTTCGGCGAGATCTCGCTGGCGCTCCTCCGCGGCGTCGTGTACTCGTCGGGCTTCCTCGTCGTGATGCAGCTGCTCGGCCTCAACCTGTCGTGGTGGGCGATCCTCGCGCTGCCGTCCGTGGTGCTCGTCGCGCTGGCGTTCGCGAGCTTCGGCATGGCCGTCACGAGCTACATGAGGACGTTCCAGCAGATGGACTGGATCAACTTCGTGATGCTGCCCATGTTCCTGTTCTCCGCGACCTTCTACCCGCTGTCGGTCTACCCGGCGTGGACGCAGGCGGTCATCCAGGCCCTGCCGCTCTGGCACGCGGTCGAGCTCGTGCGCGGGTTCACGACGGGGGCTATCTCGATCGCGGTGCTCGGGCACGTGCTCTACTTCGCGGTGATGACGGCGATCGGGCTGGTCTTCACGACCCGGCGGCTGCGGGTCCTCTTCCTCGACTGACGGCGGTCGCGACCAGGACGACGAGCGTGCGGCCGGGCTCCCCGTCGGGCCGCGCGGGCGGCCCGGGAGGCCGGATCCGCTCGGTACCCTGGCGGGGAGCGCCACCCGGGCGCGGCCGGCCGTGCGCCGGGGGAGGCAGGTGCCCATGGGCCGCGTCGTGGTGCTCGGATCGCTCAACGTCGACCAGGTGGTGCGCGTCGCGCGGCACCCGCAGCCGGGGGAGACCCTGATCGGATCCGACCCCGAGCGGCTCTGGGGCGGCAAGGGCGCGAACCAGGCGGTCGCCGCGGCGGACGCGGGCGGCGAGGTCGCGATGGTCGGGGCCGTGGGCGACGACGCCGACGGATCCGGCTACCGCGCCCGCCTCGAGGCGCGCGGCATCGACGTCTCCGGCCTCCGGACCGTGGCGGGCGCGACCACGGGCCTCGCGATCATCGCGGTGGACGCCGACGGCGAGAACACGATCATCGTCGCGCCGGGCGCGAACGCGCGCGTGGAGGCGGCCCACCTGGATCCGCTCGATGCGCTCGCACCCGGCGACGTCCTGCTCGCCTCGCTCGAGCTGCCCCTCGACGCGATCGCCGACGGGGTCCGCCGCGCGCACGCCGCCGGCGCCCGCGTCGTGCTCAACCTCGCCCCCTTCGCCGAGCTGCCGGACGACGTGCTCGCGCTCGCCGACCCGGTGGTCGTCAACGAGCACGAGGCGGGGCTGCTCCGCGCGTCGGGCACCCCCGCACCGGCGTCCCTGCTCGTCACCCTGGGCGCCGAGGGCGCGATGTGGGGCGACGTCGAGGTCCCCGCGTCGAGGGTCTCCCGCGTGGTCGACACGACCGGCGCCGGCGATGCGTTCTGCGGCGCGCTGGCGTCGGCGCTCGCCGCGGGCGCCGACCGCGAGGCCGCCCTGGTGGTCGCCGCGGACGCCGCCGCGGTGGTCGTGCAGCGGCAGGGCGCGCAGCCGGCGGACGACTGACTCCTGGGTGCCGGATACCTCCGGTGGCGGCGCCCGCCGCCCCTCCGGTCCCGGCGCCCGCGGCTCAGACCCCGTCGCGCAGCCGTCGCCCCGCGCGCTCCTCGAGGAGGCGGCCCGCGAGGAGCTCCCCGTCCACCGGTCCGTGGGCGTCGAGCGCCTCCCGGTGCAGGCGCGCGACCAGGGCGGTGAGCTCGTGGGGGACGCCGCGCTCGGCGGCCAGGCGGGTCACGGCGTCCAGCTCCTCCACGACGCGGTCGATGCCGAAGTCCGCCATCGGGTCGCCCGCCAGCAGGGCGGGCGCGTGCCGCTCGAGGAACGCGCTCGTGCCCGGGCCCGTGAGGAGCGCGGACCGCAGCGCCGTCGGATCCAGGCCGAGCGAGCGCCCGAGCAGCAGCGCCTCCGTCACCGCCACCACCTGCCCGAACCACAGCGCGTTCCCGAGCAGCTTCACGACGTGGGCGGACGCGGGATCGTCGCCGATCCGAGGGGTGGCGTGGTCGTGGCCGAGCGCCTCGAGGACCGGGCCGACCCGGGCGACGGCGGCGACGGATCCGGCCACGTGGAACCCCAGCGTGCCGCGGCCGGCGTCCGCGGGCCCTCCGCGCATGGGCGCCGCCACCGCCGCGACGCCGAGCGCGACGGCCTCGCGGACGAGGCCGTCGACGACGGCGGGGTCGTCGCTCGTGAGGTCGACCCAGGCGGTGCCCGGGCGCATCGCCGCCAGCGCGCCGCCCGGCCCCGACAGCGCGTCCCGGCACTCGGGGGGCCCGGGGAGCACGGTCACGAGCACGTCGCACCCGGCGGCGAGGGCGGCCGCGTCGGCGGCCACCGGGAGCCCGACGGCGGCGGCGCGGTCCCGCGCGGCACCGTCGACGTCGTGCACCTCGACGGCGAACCCGCGCTCCCGCAGGCGCGCGGCGACGCCGAGGCCCATCCGCCCGATCCCGAGCACGCCCACCAGGTCGCCCATGTCCGTCCCCGTCCCGTCCTGTCCGCGCGGCTCGTCGGCCGACGCGTCCGAGTCTGCCTGCTGAGGCGCGGCCGATCGTTGCGTCTCGTGGCGATCCACGCACGACGGGCCGATTTGCAACACCCGGGACGCGCATCCCATGCGGAAACGGATAGTTAGCGCTCAAAGGGATCGTGTGCGCGTAGCGTCCGAAGGACACCGGGACGGGCACCTCCGACCCGATGCAGACGTCACGGAAGGCCCCACCATGAGCACCTCGGACACCCCGCGCGACACCCCGCGCGACGACCGCGACACCGCGGCCGTACCGGCCGGCGAGAGCACCTCCCTGCGGCACGACGTGGTCGCCCGCGAGAAGGAGCGCTTCGGCGGCATCAAGTTCGGCTCCGCGTTCTTCGGCTGGCTCGCCGCGACCGGCACCGCCGTGATCCTCACGGCGCTCGTCGCCGCGACGGGCGCCGCGATCGGCCTCGGCGCGAACGGCGGCGACGCCGGCCAGGCAGCCGCCGACGCGCAGCAGAGCGCGGACACCATCGGCTGGGCCGGCGCCATCGCCGTGCTCGTCGTGATCCTCATCGCCTACTACTGCGGCGGATACGTCGCGGGCCGCATGGCCCGCTTCGACGGCGCCAAGCAGGGCTTCGCCGTGTGGCTGTGGGCGATCGTCATCGCGATCGTCGTGGCCGTGCTGACCGCGGTCGCCGGCTCGCAGTTCAACGTGCTCGGTAACCTTAACGGCTTCCCGCGCATCCCGGTCGACGAGGGCGACCTCGGCATCGCGAGCATCATCACCGCGATCCTCGTCGCGGTCGTCGCGCTCGTCGGCGCCATCCTCGGCGGACTCGCCGGCATGCGCTTCCACCGCCGCGTTGACCGCGCCGGACTCGGTCGCTGACCGCCCCACCGACCCGGCGGGGCACGACCCCGCCGCACCGCGCCACCCGGCGCACCCGATAGAAGGAACGACCGCCACCCCCGGCGGACACCACCACAGGAAGAGAGAACATCGTGATCGACTCCCGCGACATCGGCAGCATCGTCGGCGCCACCGTGCACGACACGGACGGCGACAAGATCGGCACCGTCGGCCAGGTCTACGTCGACCCGGACACCGAGAAGCCCCTCTGGGCGACCGTCAAGACGGGTCTCTTCGGCACGTCCGAGTCCTTCGTCCCGCTCCAGGAGGCCACCTGGGACCGCGAGTCCCTCACGGTCGGCTACGACAAGGCGAAGGTCAAGGACGCCCCGCGCGTGGACGCCGACGGCGCCCTCAGCGAGGAGGAGGAGGACAGCCTCTACTCCTACTACGGCCTCGGCGGCGGATCCGCGTCCACGACGACGTCGGGCACCGGCACCGGCTCCGGCACCGCCGGCTTCGTCGACCAGGACGACCGCTCGGGCCTCGACCGTGACCGCGACGCCGACGGCGTCGTCGGCCACGACACCTCGGGCCCCACGACGGATGACGCCATGACCCGCTCCGAGGAGCAGCTCCACGTGGGCACCGAGCGCGTCGAGACCGGCCGTGCGCGCCTCCGCAAGCACGTCGTCACCGAGCAGCAGACCGTGACCGTCCCCGTGAGCCACGAGGAGGTGCGGCTCGAGCGCGAGCCCATCACCGAGGGCAACGTCGGCGCGGCGACCTCCGGCCCCGACCTCTCCGAGGAGGAGCACGAGGTGACCCTCACCGAGGAGCGTCCCGTCGTCGACAAGGAGACCGTCCCCGTCGAGCGCGTCAAGCTCGGCACCGAGACGGTGACCGACGAGCGCACCGTGTCCGAGGACGTCCGCCACGAGGAGATCGACGTGGACGGCGATGGCACGACGGACGGCACCGTCCGCCGCTGATCCACCCGCACCACCCGGCGCCCGGCGTGACCCCTCGGGGCGCGCCGGGCGCTTCGTCGCCTCCTAGCGGCGGAGGCCGCGGCGGCGGACGAGCTCCACGCCGAGCCCCGCCAGCACGAGAGCGGCCCCGGCCGCGCTGAACCACCACGCGACCGCGATCCCGGACGGCTCCTCGCCCGCGATCCCGCCCATCACGGCGCCGAGCGCGACCGCGAGGGTGAGCGCGCCGATGCCGGCGAGGGCCGCCGCGAGGATCCGCATGCCGCCCCGATCAGACCGGCTGCAGCGCCAGGTGCTCGCCCTGCGGCAGCTCCACGCGCACGGCGTCGTCGGGGCGGACCTCGCCGCCGGTGATCACGACGCCCATCACGCCGGACTTCCGCACGACGTTCCCGTCGGCGTCGCGGTCGAGGACAGCCTTCATCGCGCCCGCGCCGAGCACGTCGATCTGGATGCAGGGGTTGCGGAGGCCCGTCAGCTCCACCACGGCGTCGTCGCCCAGGTGGAGGCGGGTGCCCGTGGGCAGGTCGAGGAGGGGGACGCCCGCGGTCGTGACGTTCTCGCCGAGGTCGCCGGGGGCCACCGCGTAGCCCTTGCCGGCCAGCTCCTCGTGCAGCTCGGCGTGCACGAGGTGCACCTGGCGCAGGTTCGGCGCGTCCGGGTCGCGGCGCTTCCGGGACAGGTGCTGGACCGTGGTGCCGAGGTGCGCGTCGCCCTCGACCCCGAGGCCGGCGAGGAGCGTGATCGACGTGCGGACGGGCTTCGAGAAGCGGTGGGCGTCGTCGCGCGCGACCGCGAGGACCCGTGGCGGGGAGGACGGCTGCATGTCAGCGACGATAGCGACGCGGCGGTCCCGCGGGCGACCCCCGGAACGCAACGGGGGCGCGCCCTGTCGCCCGCACCGCCGCGCGGCTACGGTCGGACCATCGACGGCGACGGGGGAGGCGCGATGCGCGCGACGGCCATGAGCGGATCACGCACGACGACGCTGGTCGCGGGCCTCGCCGTCGTGGGCACTGTGCTCCTCGACCCGGCCGTGCTCCGCGGCATCCGCATCCAGCCGACGCCGGACATCGAGTCGACCCTCGTGCTGCAGGGGCCGCTGGTCGACCTGGCGCAGGTGCTCCTCGTGCTGGTGGCCGCCGTCGTGCTCGCCTGCGGGATGCGCGGCGAGCCGGGCCTCCTCCGGGCGTCACGCGCGGCCGGGGCCGCCGCGCTCGTCGCCGCGGTCGCGACCGCGGCGGTCGCGGGGTGGCGGACGCTCGTCGCCCCGTCGGCGTCGGCGGACGGGATCGTGCCGCCCGGGGTCGCCGCGCTCAGCACGGCGCTCGATGCGGTGCAGGGCACCGCCGTCGTGGTCCTGGCGCTGCTCGTCTTCCGGCGGAGGCTGCTCGAGCCGCCGGCCCGGGTGCCGCTCCTGGTGCTCGGCCTGTCCTGGGGTGCGTACCTGCTCCTCGTGCCGGTGATCGGGATGCTCGCGGCGGGCGACGGCGGGTCGTCGCTGATCCTCCCGCTCCTCGTGTTCCCCGGGCTGGTCGTCGCGGCGTCGGCGGCGCTCGGCGTCGGCCTCCTGGTGCACGGGCGGTCCGCCGCGATGCGCGCGCGGGCGGAGAGGATCCGCCGGGCGTGGTGAGCCGGGTCCGACCGCTGCGCGCCCGCATGCGGACGGCCGCCCGTCGCATCGCGCGACGAGCGGCCGGGGGATCGGCCGGGGCCGATCAGGTGGGGCAGGGGATCAGCTGACGTTCCCCGCGTAGTCCGCGTCGCGCGTCTCGCGGCTGATGATCAGCGCGACCAGGGTGATCGCCGCCATCGCGCTCAGGTAGACGCCCACGAGGAACACGTTCCCGTCGAGCAGCTGCCACAGGGCCACGGCGATGAAGGGCGCGACGGCCGCGCCGAGGATGCTCGCGACGTTGTAGCTGATCGCGGACCCCGTGTAGCGCACGTTCGTCGGGAAGAGCTCCGGCAGCACGGCGCCCATCGGGCCGAAGGTGAGGCCCATCAGGGTGAACCCGATGATGAGCAGCGCCATCGTGCCGACGAACCCGGCCGAGAACAGCGGCACGAAGAGCAGGCCGAAGAGCAGGATCCCGACGGTGGTCGCGATGAGCATCTTGCGGCGGCCGTACCTCTCGGCCAGCGGACCCGAGACCATCGTGAAGATGCCGAAGAAGACGACGCCGACGATCAGCATGAGCAGGAAGTCGTTCCGCGCGTAGCCGAGGCCCGCGGCGAAGGTGTCCGGGTTGAAGGGCTTGCCGGCGGCGGTCGCGGCGGCCTCGGCGGCGGCGGCGTCGCGCGCCGTGGTGCCGTAGGTGAGCGTGAACGTCGTCATGAGGTAGAAGAGCGTGTAGGTCGCCAGCATGATGAACGTGCCGAGGATCAGCGGGCGCCAGCTCGAGACGAACACGCGCGCGACGGGCAGCTTGGCGACCTCGCCCGCGTCCACGACCTTCTGGAAGGCCGGCGTCTCGATGAGCTTGAGGCGGACGTAGAGGCCGACGATCACGAGCACGGCGCTCGCGAGGAACGGCACGCGCCAGCCCCACGACTGGAACTGCTCCGGGCTGAGGCCGAGGCTGAGCGCGAGGAACACGCCGTTGGCGACGATGAAGCCGATGGGCGCGCCGAGCTGCGGGAACGTGCCGTAGATGGCGCGCTTGCCCGCGGGCGCGTTCTCGGTCGCGAGGAGGGCGGCGCCGCTCCACTCGCCGCCGAGGCCGAGGCCCTGGCCGAAGCGCATGATCACGAGGAGCGCGGGGGCCGCGACCTCCCAGCCGGGCGTGAGCGCGGTGGGCAGGCAGCCGATCAGGACGGTCGCGACGCCCATCGTGAGCAGCGACGCGACGAGCGTGCCCTTCCGGCCGATGCGGTCGCCGAAGTGGCCGAAGACGATGGATCCGATGGGCCGGGCGATGAACGCGACGCCGAACACCGCGAAGGACGCGAGCTGCGCGACCGTCGGGTCGTCGTTCGCGAAGAAGAGGGCGGGGAAGACGAGCACCGCCGCGGTCGCGTAGACGTAGAAGTCGTAGAACTCGATCGACGTGCCGATGAGGCTCGCGATGATGACGCGCGAGCGCGAGTTCCCGGCGGGCGGGGTGGCGGTGGACGGGACGGCGGCGCTGGCCGCGCGGGTGGAGGACATGGTGCGGGAGACGGCTTTCGGCTGATGCGGCGTGAGCGGCAGGGGCGCGCGGAGAGGCGGGCGCGCCGGTCGGGCGCGGGCGCCGGGTGCGGCGGAGTCGAGGGGGCCACTCGTGATGGCCGTACGAGCCTACGCCCGCGGGGAGTCCGCTGGGAAAACGGGGGCGGGGGTCGCGGGTGCGTCCGCGCGGGACGGTCACGCCGGGGGATGCGGCAGGCGGCGGGGGAGGCCGACCGCCGCCGCGATCCGTAGGGTCGGGGGAGGCAATGCAGGATCCCGCGCCGGCGGGACCGCGGACGCCGAGACGACGAGGAGACACATGGAGCACGAGACCGGACGCGCCATCCTGCCGGGGCTCGCCAAGCTCTGCGGCATCGGCGCGCTCGCCGCCGCCGCGACCGGCTACTGGTACCTCGCGATCCCGTTCGCCGCGGTCGTCGTCCTCTGCGTGCTGCAGCTGCGCCGCTGGACGCACCACGAGCTCGAGGAGCGCGCCCGCCTCGCCGAGGAGCCGACGGAGGAGGAGCAGGACGCCGCTCCCACCTGGGACGCGGACGGCGGGCTCTCCCAAGGCCCCCGCCCGGACGCCCCGCGATAGCTCCGCGCCACGCCCGGCCGGCCGGTCAGGCCGCGCAGCGCGGGTCAGGCCCCGCGGATCCCCCGCAGCAGCAGCGCCGTCGTCACCGCGGCCTCGGCCGCCTCGGCGCCCTTGTCCTCCTTGGAGCCGGGGAGCCCCGCGCGGTCGAGCCCCTGCTGCTCGTCGTCGAGCGTGAGCAGCCCGAAGCCGATCGGCTTGCCCGTCATCAGCGACGCCTGCGTGAGGCCCGACGTGGCCGCGTCCGAGACGTACTCGAAGTGCGGGGTGCCGCCGCGGATGATGACGCCGAGCGCCACGACCGCGTCGGCCCCCGCGTCGAGGGCGGCGCGGGCGACGACGGGCAGCTCGAAGCTGCCCGGCACGCGGATCACCGTGGTGGTGACGCCCGCCGCGTCGAGCACGCGCTGCGCGCCGGCGAGGAGGCCCGCGCTGATCTCGTCGTGCCAGCGGCCGGCGACGACCGTGACGGCCAGCCCCGATCCGTCGAGCGCGGTGGGGTCGATCTCGGGTGCTCCGTGTCCGCTCATGCGGTCTCCTCCTCGGGGATGGTGGTGGTCGATGCGGTGGTGGTGCGCAGCCCGTCCGGCGCCTCGGCGTCGGGGTAGGCGTCCGGGCCGATGGGCATGTCGGTGTCGAGCACCAGGCGGTGCCCCATGCGGTCGCGCTTGGTCGCGAGGTAGCCGGCGTTCGCGGCGGTGACGCCGACGACGAGCGGCACGCGCTCCGTCACCTCGACCCCGTGCGCCTCGAGCTGCCGCACCTTCTCCGGGTTGTTGGTGAGCAGGCGCACGTCCTGGATCCCCATGTCCTGCAGGATCGCCGACGCCGCGCCGTAGTCGCGCGCGTCCGCCGGCAGCCCGAGCGCGATGTTGGCGTCGAGCGTGTCGAGCCCGTCCTCCTGGAGCCGGTACGCGCGGAGCTTGTTGATGAGCCCGATCCCGCGCCCCTCGTGCCCGCGGAGGTAGACGACGACGCCGCCCTCGCGCTGGATCTCGTCGAGCGCCGCGTCGAGCTGCGGCCCGCACTCGCACTTGAGGGATCCGAGGGCCTCGCCCGTCAGGCACTCGGAGTGCACGCGCACGAGGGTCCTGTGCGGGCGCGGCTCGCCCGCGACGACGGCCACGTGGTCGGCGCCCGTCGTGCGGTCGCGGTAGGCGCGCAGGCGGAAGTCGCCGTGCGTGGTGGGGACGGTGGTCTCGACCTCGAAGATCACGCGCGAGGCCTCGGGGATCTCCACGGCGGGCTCGAGCGGCCGGTCGCAGTGGAACTCCTCCAGGTGCGCCTTCAGCGCCTCGATCGTGACGACGAGCACGCCCTCCCGGGCGCCGAGCTCGAGGAGGCCGGGGAGGCGCATCATCTCGCCGTCGTCCTGCACGATCTCGGAGATCGCCCCGACGGGCGTGAGGCCCGCGAGCGTGAGGAGGTCGACCGCGGCCTCGGTGTGGCCGTCGCGCTCGCGCACGCCGCCCTCCACCGCGCGGAGCGGCAGGATGTGGCCGGGCCGGTGCAGGCTCGCCGGGACGCTGCCGAGATCCGCCAGCACGCGCAGGGTGTGGGCGCGGTCGGACGCGCTGATCCCCGTGGAGAGCCGGTCGGCCGCGTCCACGCTCACCGTGTACGCGGTGCCGCGCGGGTCCCGGTTGTCGGCCACCATGAGCGGCAGCTCCAGCCGGTCGGCGATCTCGTTCGTCATGGGCGCGCAGATGAAGCCGGAGGAGTGCCTCACCAGCCACGCCACCCACTCCGGCGAGGCGGACTCGGCGGCGAGCAGCACGTCGCCCTCGTTCTCGCGGCTCTCGTCGTCGACGACGATCACGGGTCGTCCGGCGCGCAGCTCCTGGAGCGCGGCGGGGATGTCGGCGAGGCTCATGAGCGGTCTCCCGCCCGGTCGTCGCGGTCTCGCGCGTCGAGCGCGAGCATCCGCTGCACGTGGCGCGCGAGCACGTCGGTCTCGAGGTTGACCTCGTCGCCGACCTCGAGCGCGCCGAGCGTGGTGGCGCTCAGCGTCTCGGGGATGAGCGACACCTCGAACCAGGCGTCCGCGTCGGCCGTGTCGGTGGGGCTGACCGCGCTCACCGTGAGGCTCACGCCCTGCACGGTGATGGATCCGCGGTCGACGACGAGCGGCGCGAGGTCCGCGGGCAGCGAGAAGCGGAGGATCCGCCACGCCTCGCCCGGCGTGGTCGCCAGCAGGCGCCCGGTGCCGTCGACGTGGCCCTGGACGATGTGGCCGCCCAGCCGGTCGCCGACGCGCGCCGCGCGCTCGAGGTTGACGGGGTCGCCGACGGCGAGCCGGCCGAGCGAGCTCATCACGAGCGTCTGCCGCATCACGTCGGCGGTGAAGCCCTCGGGCGTCTGCGCGACGACCGTGAGGCACACGCCGTCGACGCTGATGGAGTCGCCGTGCCGGGCGTCGGACACCGCGAGCGGCGCCTCCACCGTGATCCGGGCGGAGTCGCCCTCGGCGTCGAGCGCGAGGACGCGTCCGCGCTCCTCGATGATCCCTGTGAACATCACTGGCCTTCCATGGTGGGTCGTGCGGTCACGAGGAGGTCGTCCCCGAGCCGCGTCGTGCTGATGAGGGTGAGTCGGTGGGCGTCCGGCATGCTCGGCACGCCGAGGTCGCCGGTCGCGGTGCGGGGGCCGCCGAGGAGGACGGGCGCGAGGTACGCGACCACCTCGTCCACGAGACCGGCGGCGAGGAGCGCGGAGACGACCGTCGGGCCGCCCTCCACGAAGACGTGCCGGATCCCGCGGCGGCCGAGCTCCTCGAGGGCTGCGGCCGGCTCGTGGCCCGGGAGGCGGATCAGGCGCCGCGGGTGCCGGTGCACGGCCGCGTCCTCCGGGATCGCGCGGTCGCCGAGCACGACGGGAGCGGGCTGGTGCGGGTAGGGGATGCCGTCGGGTCGGCGCGCGGTGAGCGCGGGGTCGTCCGCGAGCACGGTGCCGGTGCCCACGAGGATCGCGTCGGCCTCGGCGCGGCGGCGGTGCACGTCGTGGCGCGCGGCAGGCCCGGTGATCCAGCGGCTCGTGCCGTCGGCGGCCGCGATGCGCCCGTCCAGGCTGGAGGCCCACTTCGCGGTGACGAAGGGGCGGCCGAGCCGGGCGGATCCGAGCCACACCCGCAGGAACGCGCCGGCCTCGTCGGCGAGCACGCCGGGGACGACCTCGACGCCCGCCGCGCGGAGCCGGTCGGCCCCGCCGGAGGACTGGGCGCCCGGGTCGGCGACCGCGTAGGCGACGCGGGCGACGCCGGCCTCGACCAGCGCGGCCGCGCACGGACCGGTGCGGCCGGTGTGATTGCACGGCTCGAGCGTGACCACCGCGGTGGCTCCGCGTGCGCCGCCCGCGGGCAGCTGCCGGAGGGGCGTCCACCTCGGCGTGGGCGGATCCTGCCCCGCGGTGACGGCCCTCGGCGATGACCCGGCCGCGGGCGTCGAGGATCACGCAGCCGACCCGCGGGTTCGGGCCCCAGGAGGGTCCCTCGGCGGCGAGCTCGAGGCCGCGGCGCATGGCGCGCTCGAGCGCGTCGCCGTCCGCGGGCGCGAGCGCGTTCGCGGGGGCTGCCGTCGGGTCGTCGTGCATGGTGTCCTCGTCCGTGGACGGACTCCGGGCGCGGTCGACGGACCTCGACGCCGGCAGGGTCGCTGGCGCCGCGTGCTGCCTCCCATCCGGACTTTAACCGTCGGTCCCGGAATCCCACCGGATCGGCGGACGAGGCTCCCGGGGACCCGGTCGCGCATCGTCCGTTCGCGGACTGTCACCGCCGGCTCGGATTTCCACCGACCCCGGAGCACGTGTATCCCCCGAGATTAGCCCACGCGGCTGGGAGGGCCGCCCGCGGATGACGCGATGCGACGCGGAGCGCACGTGCCGGGCGGTCTCAGCCGCCGATCAACGCGTCCACGGCGTCAGCCAGCGCGTCGAGCGCGGTGATGCGCGCGATGCCGGCGCGCTCCGCCCGCGCGCGGTCCTCCGCGGGCACGTCCGGCCAGCCGCGCTCGGGGTCGCCCGCGGGCTCGCGCGCCGGATCCGCGGTGCCCGCGTCGGCGTCGAGCCACACGCCGCCCGCCAGGCCTGCATCGGCCGCGCCGAGCGCGTCGGTGCGGAGCCGGTCGCCCACCATGACGGCGTCGGCCGGATCCACGCCCGCCTCGGCGCAGGCGAGCAGGAAGATCCGCGGGTCGGGCTTCGCGAAGCCCAGGTCGCCGGAGCAGACGACGGGGTCGAGCCGCGCGGTGAGCCCCGCGGCGGCGATCTTCGGCTCCTGCTGGCTGCGCTCGCCGTTGGTCACCACGCCGAAGCGCACGCCCGGGTGGCGGCGCTCGATCTCGTCGAGCGCCCCGTGCGCGCCCGGCAGCGTGCGCCACGACGCCTCGTAGCCGCGCAGGTAGCCGG
Organism: Clavibacter sp. B3I6; assembly: GCF_030816895.1. Taxonomy (NCBI): domain Bacteria; kingdom Bacillati; phylum Actinomycetota; class Actinomycetes; order Micrococcales; family Microbacteriaceae; genus Clavibacter; species Clavibacter sp. B3I6. Next base: position 1,245,968 of record NZ_JAUSYL010000001.1, on the reverse strand, counting down.
CGAACCACGCGTCCGTCGCGTCGTCGTCGTCGGCGAGGGCCCCCGCATCAGCGGAGCCCCAGGCGGCGAGGAAGCCGCGCGCCCGCGCGCGCCGCTGCCCCTGGTAGTCGAGCTCGCCCGCGAGGTAGCGGTGGTAGTGCTCCTCCTCGAGCGCCCGCCACAGCGCGACGGCCCGGTCGACCGCCGCCGTGTCGGCCGCGTCCAGCAGCCCGCTCGCGGCGAGGTGCGCCGTGATCCCGTCGGCCACGGCACCGCGGTGGTCCACCAGCGTGTCGTCGAGGTCGAGGAGGACCAGCCGGAGGGTCACCGGCCGACGCGCCGCACGAGGCCGACCGCGTCGTACACGCGGGCGAGCATCGCGTCGGCCCGCTCCTCGGCGCGCGCCGCGTTCCCGGCGAGAACCCGGTCGAGCTCGGCCGGGTCGTCGAGCAGCTCGAGCGTCCGCGCCCGGATCGGCTCGAAGACGCCCGTGACGGTCTCGGCCACGTCCTTCTTGAGGTCGCCGTAGCCGCGGCCCGCGTAGCGCTCCTCGAGCGCCGGCACAGCCGTCCCCTCGAAGGCCGACAGGATCGTCAGCAGGTTCGAGACGCCCGGCTTCCCGCCGCGGTCGAAGCGGATCTCGCGCTCCGTGTCGGTGACGGCCGAGCGGATCTTCTTCGCGGTCCGCGCGGGCTCGTCGAGCAGCCACACCACGCCCGCGTCGCTGGCGGCGGACTTGCTCATCTTCGACGTCGGGTCCTGGAGGTCGTAGATGCGGGCGGTGTCCTTCTGGATCATCGGCTCGGGGATCGTGAACGTGTCGCCGAACCGGGAGTTGAAGCGCTTGGCGAGGTCGCGGGTGAGCTCCACGTGCTGCTTCTGGTCGTCGCCGACGGGCACGACCTCGGTGCCGTAGAGCAGGATGTCCGCCGCCATGAGGGTCGGGTACGCGAAGAGCCCGAGCGTCGTGGCGTCCGCGCCCTGCTTCTGCGACTTGTCCTTGAACTGCGTCATGCGGCTGGCCTCGCCGAAGCCGGTGAGGGTGTTGAGGATCCAGGCCAGCTCGGTGTGCGCGGAGACGTGCGACTGCACGAACAGCGTCGAGACGGCCGGATCGATGCCCGCGGCGATGTACTGGGCGGCGGTGCGGCGGGTGGAGTCGCGGAGGGCCGCGGGATCCTGCGGCACGGTGATCGCGTGCAGGTCGACGACGCAGAAGACGGCGTCGTGCGTGGTCTGCATCTCCTTCCACTGCAGGAGCGCGCCGATGTAGTTGCCGATCTGCAGCGAGTCGGCGGACGGCTGCATGCCGGAGAAGAGGACGGGACGTGCGGTCATGGCAGGGCCTTCGTGTGCGGAGCGCGGGGCGCTCGGGTGCGCCGGTCGGGCGCGAGACGGGGGAGGGGAGAGGCGGCGGGTCAGAGCGCGTAGTCGACGACCACGGGCGTGTGGTCCGACCATCGCTGGTCGTAGGCGTCGGCGCGGTCGACCGCGTAGCCGACGACCTTCTCCGCGAGCGCGGGGGTCGCGAGCTGGTAGTCGATGCGCCAGCCGGTGTCGTTGTCGAACGCCTTGCCGCGCCAGCTCCACCACGTGTACGGGCCGTCGACCTCGCCGGCCTGCTGGCGCCCGACGTCGACCCAGCCGAGGCCGGGTCCGGTGGATCCGTCGACGCCCGTGACGTCCTCGCCGCGGGCGCCGAGGATGCGGTCGAGGTAGGCGCGCTCGCGCGGGAGGAACCCGGCGCGCTTCACGTTGCCCTTCCAGTTGCGGATGTCGAGCTCCCGGTGGCCGACGTTCAGGTCGCCCACGACGACCGCCAGCTCGGAGTGGGCCTGGATCTCGGGCAGGCGCCGTTCCATGCCGTCGAGGAAGCGCCACTTCTCGTCCTGCTTGGCGGTGCCGACCTCGCCGGAGTGCACGTAGGCGCTCACGACGGTGACGATGGTGCCGTCCACGTCGTAGTCGGCCTCGAGCCAGCGGCCCGCGCTGTCGAAGTCCTCCTCGCCGATGGCCACGCGGTGGATCTCCGCGCGGCGGCGGCTCGCGAGGGCGACGCCGGCGCGGCCCTTGGCGGTCGCGGCGTCGTGCAGCACGTTCCACTCGGGTCCGAGGAGGTCCTCGATGTCCGTCGTCTCGGCGCGCACCTCCTGGATCGCCAGGATGTCGACGTCACGCGTGTCGAGCCAGTCGCCCATGCCCTTGCGGAACGCGGCCCGGATGCCGTTCGTGTTGATGGACGCGACGCGGAGGTTCGAGGGCATGGCATCGATCCTAACGGCGGCGCCTCCGGCGGAACCGGAGCAGGACCCGCGTGAGCCCGCGCGACTGCGCGTACCGCTCCCGCTCCCGGGCGCGCTCCTCCTCCTCGAGGATCCGGCGCGCCTCGTCGAGCTTCGCGAGCCGCTCCTTCTCGAGCTGCTCGGGGGTGAGGTCGCGGGCGTCGATGCCGCGGTCGGCCATGCCGACGGCGATCCACGAGGCGCACACGAGGATGACCTGGCAGATGAGGTTGAACCAGATCAGGAGGCCGATGATCACCGCGAAGGACGCGAGCAGCGGGTTCCGGCTCGCGCCGCCGAGCAGCGCCGTGCCGAGCACCTTGAGGACGCCCATGGCGACGCCGCCGAGGAGCGCGCCCTGCAGGAGCTGCGGCCGCGGGATCCGGACGCCCGACAGGATCCGGTACGCCCCGGCCAGCACGGCCGTGTCGAGCGCCAGCACGAGCGCGAGGCCCACGGTGCGGCCGACGACGATGGCGAGGAGCGAGTCCTCGCCCACCTGCAGCAGCCGGAACGCGACGCCGAGGAGCCCCGTGCTCACGACCGAGAGGCCGGCTGAGAGCAGCATCGCGAGGGCGAAGCAGAGCGCGAGCCCGAGGTCCTTCACCTTGAGGAGCAGGAAGAACGTGGCGGGCGGCGGCAGGTCGAAGATGCGGCGCACCGAGTCGCGCGTGGACGCCAGCCAGCCGAGCGCGGTCACGAGGAGGCCGACGGAGCCGATGAGCCCGGTCGCGCGCACGGCGTCCGACGCGAGCAGCGCCTCCGGGTCCTTGATGGCCCCACCCGGCCCGAAGAGCCCGGGCACCGCGCCCTGGATGAGCGCGAGCAGCGAGTCGAGCAGCGCGGGGTTGCCCGCCAGCACGGATCCGGCCACCGAGAACCCGACCGCGAGCGCGGCGAACACCGCGAAGACCGCCTGGTACGACATGCCGGCCGCGAGGATCGGCCCGCCCGCGGCCCCGTAGGCGAGGAACACCCGCACGGGCCGGAGCTCCATCACGCGGGCGACGAGCGCCGGGATTCCCGTGGGCGCGGGCCCGTCGGCGGCACCGGCGGCGGGGGAGGAGGGCGCGTCGGCCGGCCGGTCGGGCCGTCCGCGCGTCTCGGGGGCGGTCATCTCCCGAGGATACGGGCCGCCGGGCCCCTGCTAGCGTGGACGGGCCGTTCCGGCAGCCCGGCCGGACGGCCACCCGCGCGGACGGCGATCGTCCGCGCGGCATGCACCGAGCGAGGGAGTCCCTGTGCGCATCACCGGTATCGGAGTCGGACACGGAGTGGCCACCGGGCCCGTGATGCGGATGCCCGACCCGTTGCCGGAGCCCGGCACGGAGCGCTTCACGGGCGACGCCGGGGCCGAGGTCGCCCGCGTCGCCGGGGCCCTCGCCGCCACCGCCGACGACCTCGCCGAGCGGGGCGCCCGTGCCGGCGGCGACGCGAAGGACGTGCTCGACGCGCAGTCGCTCATGGCGCGCGACCCCGCGCTCCTCGACTCGGTGGGCCGCCTCGTCGGCCAGGGCCGCTCGGGCGAGCGCGCCGTGTTCGAGGCCTTCGCCACCTTCCAGGAGCTCTTGACGGGCATGGGCGGCTACATGGCCGAGCGCGCGGCCGACCTCGCCGACGTCGCCCAGCGCGTCATCGCCCGGCTCCGCGGCGTGCCCGCGCCGGGCATCCCCACCGCGGACGCGCCGTTCGTCCTCGTCGCGCGCGACCTCGCGCCGGCCGACACCGCGCTCCTCGAGCTCGACCGCGTGCTCGCCCTCGTCACCACCGACGGCGGGCCCACCAGCCACACCGCGATCCTCGCCCGCAGCCGCTCCATCCCCGCCATCGTGGGCGCGGTCGGCGCCGCGGACCTCGCGGAGGGCGTCGAGGTCGTGGTGGACGCCGCCGCCGGGGTCGTGATCGCGCATCCCGACGACGCCGAGCGCCAGGACGCCCTCGACCGGATCCGCGCCCGCGAGGAGGCGCTCGCCGCGCCCCTCACGGACGGCGCGCTCGCCGACGGCACGCCCGTGCCGCTCCTCGCGAACCTCGGCTCGCCCGCGGAGGCCGCGCGCGCCGTCGAGCTCGGCGCCGAGGGCGTCGGCCTCTTCCGCACCGAGTTCCTGTTCCTGGACGCCGCCACCGCGCCCACCGTCGCGGAGCAGACCTCGCAGTACACGCGCCTCCTCCAGGCGTTCCCGGGACGCAAGGTCGTGGTCCGCGCGCTGGACGCGGGAGCCGACAAGCCCCTCGCCTTCCTCACCGACGCCGACGAGGAGAACCCGGCCCTCGGGCTCCGGGGCCTCCGCGCGCTGCGGGCGCACGAGGACGTCCTCCGCGACCAGCTGACGGCCCTGGCCGCGGCGGACGCGGCGACCGACGCGGACCTCTGGGTCATGGCGCCCATGGTCGGCGACGCCGAGGAGACGCTCTACTTCGTGCAGCTCGGCCGCGAGCTCGGCCTCACGACCGTCGGCGTGATGGCCGAGGTGCCGTCGCTCGCGATCCTCGCCGACCAGGTCGTGGAGGTCGCGGACTTCGTGAGCATCGGCACCAACGACCTCACGCAGTACACGATGGCGGCCGACCGGCTGCTCGGCTCGGTCGCGTCCTACCAGGACCCGTGGCACCCCGCCGTGCTCCGCCTCGTGCGCACCCTCGGCGACGCGGGCCGCGCCTCCGGGACCCCGGTCGGCATCTGCGGCGAGGCGGCAGCGGATCCGCGCCTCGCCGTCGTGCTCGTCGGCCTCGGCGCCACGAGCCTGTCGATGACGCCCGCCGCCCTCGCCGACGTCCGACTCGAGCTCGGCCGCCGCACCCTCGACGACGCCCGTGCCGCCGCCGAGGCCGCGCTCACGGGCCGCACGGCGGCCGAGGCGCGCGCCGCCGCGGAGCGGGTGCTCGCCGACCGCTGATCCGCCGCACGGAGATCCCTCCTGCGCACGACGACGGCCCCGCCGCTCCTCTCGGAGCCGCGGGGCCGTCGTGGTGTCGGGCGGGAGGCGCTACGCCTTGCCGCGCATGATCGCCTGCTTGACCTCGGCGATCGCCTGCGTCACCTGGATGCCGCGCGGGCACGCCTCGGAGCAGTTGAAGGTCGTGCGGCAGCGCCACACGCCCTCCTTGTCGTTCAGGATGTCGAGGCGCACGTTCGACTCGTCGCGCGAGTCGAAGATGAAGCGGTGCGCGTTGACGATGGCGGCGGGCCCGAAGTACTGGCCGTCCGTCCAGAAGACGGGGCACGACGACGTGCACGCGGCGCAGAGGATGCACTTGGTGGTGTCGTCGAAGCGGGCGCGCTCGGCGGCGGACTGGATCCGCTCCTTGCCCTTCTCCGGCTTCGTGTTCGAGATGAGGAAGGGCTGCACGTCGCGGAACGACTCGAAGAACGGCTCCATGTCGACGACCAGATCCTTCTCCAGCGGCAGGCCCTTGATGGCCTCCACGTAGATGGGCTGGTCGATGTCGAGGTCCTTGATGAGCGTCTTGCAGGCCAGTCGGTTGCGGCCGTTGATGCGCATCGCGTCGGATCCGCACACGCCGTGTGCGCAGGAGCGGCGGAAGGTCAGCGACCCGTCCTGCTCCCACTTGATCTTGTGCAGGGCGTCGAGGATCCGGTCGGTCGGGTAGACCTCGACGTCGAAGTCCTCCCAGCGCGGCTCGGCGTCCTGGCCGGGCAGGAAGCGGCGGATGATGAGGGTGACCGTGAAGGTCGGGATGGCCGAGGCCTCTCCCGCGGGGGGTGCGTCCAGGGTTGCGGTGCTCACGTGTGCGGTCCTATCCGTTCGGTGCTGCGGGTGCGGGGGGCGGCGCTGATCCTCGAGGGATCAGTACTTCCGCTCCATCGGCTGGTAGTTCGTGATGACCACGGGCTTGGTGCTGAGCTTGATGTGGTCGCCGGCGTCCGTGCTGTGGGCGTCGCCGGTGAGGTACGCCATGGTGTGGACCATGTAGTTCTCGTCGTCCCGCTTCGGGAAGTCCTCGCGGAAGTGGCCGCCGCGGCTCTCCTTGCGGTACATCGCCGAGTAGACGACGACCTCCGCGAGGTCGAGCAGGAAGCCGAGCTCGATGGCCTCGAGCAGGTCGGTGTTGAAGCGCTGTCCCTTGTCCTGCACCTGGATGTTCGTGTACCGCTCGCGCAGGTCGGCGATCACCTTGGTGACCTCGATCAGCGTGTCCTCGGTGCGGAACACCTGGGCGTTGCGGTCCATCGACTCCTGCAGCTCGCGACGCAGGGTCGAGATCCGCTCGGTGCCGTTGGAGTTGCGCGCGCCCTCGACGAGGCCCTTCACGAAGTCGGCCGCGTCGGCGGGCAGCGGCGTGAAGTCGACGCCCTTCACGTACTCGGCCGCGTAGTTGCCCGCGCGCTTGCCGAACACGTTGATGTCGAGGAGCGAGTTGGTGCCCAGGCGGTTGGATCCGTGCACGGACACGCACGCGCACTCGCCGGCCGCGTAGAGGCCCGGCACCACGGTCGTGTTGTCGGAGAGGACCTCGGCCTTGATGTTCGTGGGGATGCCGCCCATCGCGTAGTGCGCGGTCGGCAGCACGGGCACGGGCTCCGTGTAGGGCTCGACGCCGAGGTACGTGCGCGCGAACTCCGTGATGTCGGGGAGCTTCGCGTCGATGACGGCGGGCTCGAGGTGCGTGATGTCGAGGTAGACGTAGTCCTTGTTCGGGCCCGCTCCCCGTCCCTCGCGGATCTCGGTGGCCATGCACCGCGCGACGATGTCGCGGGGCGCGAGGTCCTTGATGGTGGGGGCGTAGCGCTCCATGAAGCGCTCGCCCTCGCTGTTGCGGAGGATCGCGCCCTCGCCGCGGGCCGCCTCCGACAGGAGGATGCCGAGGCCGGCGAGGCCGGTCGGGTGGAACTGGAAAAACTCCATGTCCTCCAGCGGCAGGCCCTTCCGCCAGATGATGCCGACGCCGTCGCCCGTGAGGGTGTGCGCGTTCGAGGTCGTCTTGTAGATCTTGCCGAAGCCGCCCGTGGCGAAGATGACGGCCTTGGCCTGGAAGACGTGGATCTCGCCGGTGGAGAGCTCGAGGGCGACGACGCCCGCGGGCTGCTGCTTGCCGTCGACCTCGGCCATGACCAGGTCGAGCACGTAGAACTCGTTGTAGAAGTTGATGCCGAACTTGACGCAGTTCTGGTACAGCGTCTGCAGGATCATGTGGCCCGTGCGGTCGGCCGCGTAGCAGGAGCGGCGGACGGGGCTCTTGCCGTGGTCGGCCGTGTGGCCGCCGAAGCGGCGCTGGTCGATCTTGCCGTCGGGCGTGCGGTTGAAGGGGAGGCCCATGTTCTCGAGGTCGATGACCGCGTCGATGGCCTCCTTCGCGAGGATCTCCGCCGCGTCCTGGTCCACGAGGTAGTCGCCGCCCTTGACGGTGTCGAAGGTGTGCCACTCCCAGCTGTCCTCCTCGACGTTCGCGAGCGCGGCGGCCATGCCGCCCTGCGCCGCGCCCGTGTGGGAGCGCGTGGGGTAGAGCTTGGAGATGACGGCCGTGTTCGCCTGGGGTCCCGCCTCGATCGCCGCGCGCATGCCGGCGCCGCCCGCACCCACGATCACGATGTCGAACTGGTGGTAGTGGACGCCGTCCACGATGGTGCTCGCGGTGGGCTCGGAACCGGGGTTCGCGGTGTCAGTGGTCACGTGCTTCTTTCTCGAGGCGTAAAGGGGTGCGGGCTACAGGTCGCCGCAGAAGGAGGGCAGCAGGTCCGCGGGCTGGCCGGCCGGGCACGGGTCGAACGTGAAGACCACGAGCGTGCCGAGTACGATGAGGACCACGGTGGAGGCGACGAGCGCGCCCTTGAGGACCTTCCGCGTGAGCGGCGAGGCCGCGTAGTCGTTGACGATGGTGCGCATGCCGTTGGCGCCGTGGATGACCGCGAGCCACAGCAGCGCGATGTCCCAGACCTTCCAGAACGGGTCCGACAGCTTGCCGCCGACGAACGCGAAGTCGATGGCCTTGATGCCCTCGCCCATGATGAGGTTCACGTAGAGGTGGCCGAAGATCAGCACGACGAGCACGACGCCCGAGGCGCGCTGGTAGATCCAGCCCCACTTCTCCCAGTTCACGCCGCCCTGCGCACGGGGCTGCCGTGCCTGGCGGGGCCGCTCGACGCTGACCTTCTGTGCGATGTCGCTCATGATCAGATCCATCCCGCTTCGCTGAACACGTTCATCAGGTGGCGGGGCACGAAGCCCGCCATGAGCACGACCCAGAGGCCGATGACCACGTAGAACATGAGGCGCTGGTGCTTGGCGCCGTAGCGCCAGAAGTCGATGAGCACGATGCGCAGGCCGTTGAGCGCGTGGAACCCGATGGCGCCGACGAGGCCGACCTCGCCGATGCCCATGAGCGGGTTCTTGTACGTGCCGATGACCGCGTTGTAGGCCTCGGGGCTCACCCGGATGAGGCTCGTGTCGAGCACGTGCACGAGGAGGAAGAAGAAGATGGCCACGCCGGTGATGCGGTGCAGCACCCATGACCACATGCCCTCGCGGCCCCGGTAGAGGGTCCCGGCGGGGACCTTCGGTGCGCGTGAGATGTGCGGTTCGCGGGTTCCTGCCGACTTGATGGACACGGAACGACCCTCCCTGATGCTGGTGCCGCCGTGGGCGGGGACCCTTCGCGCCGACGTTGCGCGACCCCCCGAGTCTACGGTCGCCCTCCGGCGGTCGCCCGTTAGGGGACCCTAAGCGGCAGGGGTCGTCCCGGGGCTGCTCCCGCGGCCGTCGCGGAGCGGCTCAGGCGATGACGGGGACGGCGCCGGCGCTGGCGGGATCCGCCGTCTGCAGCGCGGAGCGGCGGGCCGAGACCGCGCGTCCGTAGTGGCCGATGAGCTCGTCGCCGATGGTCGCCCAGGAGCGGCCGAGGACCGCGCGGCGACCGGCCTCGCCCATCCGCAGGCGCAGGGGCTCGTCGGCCGCGAGCTCGTCCACGAGGCGCCGCAGGTGCGCGTCCCGCGGTGAGGCGGGGTCGAAGAGGAAGCCATCGGTGCCGTGGTCGACCAGGTCGATGGGTCCGCCCGCGTGCGGCGCGACGACGGGGAGCCCGGACGCGTGGGCCTCCTGCACGGTCTGCCCGAAGGTCTCCTCCGTCCCGGTGTGGACGAAGACGTCCATGGCGGCGTACGCGGCGGCGAGCTCACGGCCGCCGACCCGTCCGAGCCAGGTGACGGGCATGCCGGCGAGCGCGCGGCGGGCCGAGCCCTGGCTGGGCCCGTCGCCCGCGATCAGGAACCGGACGCCGGGCATCCCGCGGAGCGCCTGGAGGCGCTCGAGCTGCTTCTCGGGCGCGATGCGGCCGACGTAGCCGACGACCGTCTCGCCGGCCGGCGCGACGCGGTGGCGCAGGGCGACCGCGTCGTCCATGGCGCGGTTGCGCGGGTGGTAGCGGTCGAGGTCGACGCCCCGGCCCCAGCGGGCGACGCGCTCGACGCCCGCGGCCGCGAGGTCGGCGGCGGCGGCGCTCGAGGGCGCGAGGGTGAGGTCCGCGCCCTGGTGGATCCAGCGCACGAGCCGCCACACGTAGGGCGCGGTCGCGGCCAGGCGGTTGCGGCGCGCGTAGCCCGCGACGTCGGTCTGGAACACCGCCACGGAGGGCACGTCGATGCGCGTGGCGGCCGCGATGGCCTGCGCGCCGAGGAAGAGGGGGGAGGCCGCGTGCAGCACGTCGGGCGCGAAGTCGGTGAGGAGGCGCAGGACGTGGGGGCTCGGGATCCCGACGGGGAACTGCCGGTAGGCGATGGCCGGGACGCCGTGCACGCGGAAGCCGGCGAACTCGGACGGGGCGCCCGCGTCGGGGGCGATCACCAGCACCTCGTGCCCGCGGTCCCTCAGGTGCTCGAGCACCCGGCAGACGCTCGTGGTGACGCCGTTGACGGTGGGGAGGAAGCTCTCGCTGACGACGGCTACGCGCATGGCCACGACGCTAGGCACCGGCGTCGTCGGGGGCGCCGCGGCGCCGTGAACGCCCTGTTGCGGTCGCGTGAACTCGGCGCGTCCAGCGCATCCGGGCGCCTCCCAGGCTGCCGATAGGGTGAGCGCATGACCGAGCAGACGAGCGCGATCTCCCGTTTCTACAGCGTGATCCCCGCCGGAGGCGTGGGCTCGAGGCTCTGGCCCCTCTCGCGCGCCGACGCGCCCAAGTTCCTGCACGACCTCACGGGCTCCGGCCGCACGCTCCTCCGCGACACGTGGGAGCGGCTCGCGCCCCTCTCCGGCGAGGACCGGATCATGGTGGTCACCGGCCGCGCCCACCGCGCCGCCGTCGAGGCCCAGCTCCCCGAGCTCGCCGACCCGAACGTCGTCCTCGAGAGCGAGGGGCGCGACAGCACCGCGGCCATCGCTCTCGCCGCCGCCATCCTCGAAAGCCGTGAGCCCGGCGTCATCATCGGCTCGTTCGCCGCCGACCACGTCATCGCCGACCCCGACCGGTTCCGCGACACGGTCCGCGAGGCCGTCATCGCGGCCGACGCCGGCTACATCACCACCATCGGCATCACCCCCACGGAGCCCGCGACGGGCTTCGGCTACATCCACACCGGCAAGGCGCTGAGCATCGACGGCGCGCCGCACGCCCTCGAGGTCGCGTCCTTCGTGGAGAAGCCGAGCATCGGCGTCGCCCGCGGCTACGTGAAGGGCGGCACGCACCTCTGGAACGCGGGCATGTTCATCGCGCGCGCCGACCGCCTCCTCGAGGAGCTCGGCCGCACGGAGCCCGAGCTGCTGAAGGGCGTCCTGGAGCTCGCCGCGGCGTGGGACACCGCGGAACGCGGCGTCGTCGTCGACCGCGTCTGGCCGAACCTCAAGAAGATCGCCATCGACTACGCCGTGGCCGAGCCGGCCGCCGCCCGGGGAGCGCTCGCCGTGATCCCCGGCGGCTTCACCTGGGATGACGTGGGCGACTTCGCCTCCGTCGCCAAGATGCACTCGAGCGGCCGCAAGTCCGACCTCGTGATCCTGGGCGAGGACGCCCGCGTGCTGTCCGACGCGTCGAGCGGCATCGTCGTCGCGAACAGCAAGCGCGTCATCAGCCTCATCGGCGTGCGCGACATCGTCGTGGTCGACACCCCCGACGCGCTGCTCGTCACGACCAAGGAGAACGCGCAGCGCGTGAAGAGCGTCGTTGACGCCCTCAAGCTCAGCGGCGGGACGGACGTCCTGTAACGAAGGGGCAACGATCCCCTCGGGGGTTTCCACGGGCGGAGAGCGCCCGGAGCCGCGCGGTTAGATTCCGGGGATGCCCCGCACCCCGCGCGTCCTCCGCATCGCCACCCTGCCCCTCGCCCTCCTCGCCGCCGCGTCCCTGGCGGGATGCGGCGCGGCCCCCGAACCCGGCGCGACCGGATCGGCCTCCGCGACCGACTACTGCGCCCGCATGGTCACGAACTCCGGCGGCCTGCAGGACCGCTCCTTCAACCAGTCCAGCTGGGAGGGCCTGCAGCGGGCCGAGGAGGAGCTCGGGATCCAGGCCGACGTCCTCGTCTCGACCTCGGAGACCGACCTCGCCCCCAACGTCGAGCAGGCGGTCGGGACGGGCTGCGGCTTCATCCTCACGGTCGGCTACGAGCTCGCGGAGGCGACCGCCGCCGCCGCGGCCGACAACCCCGACGTGCACTTCTCCATCGTCGACGAGGTCGTCGACGCCCCCAACGTCAAGCCGCTCGTCTTCGACACGGCCCAGGCCTCCTACCTCGCGGGGTACCTCGCGGCGGGCGTCAGCGAGACCGGCAAGGTCGGCACCTTCGGCGGCGGCAACCAGCCGCCCGTCACCCTCTTCATGGACGGCTTCGTCGACGGCGTCGCGGCCTACAACCAGGCGCACGGCACGCAGGTCGTCGCGCTCGGGTGGGACCCGGCCGCGCAGGACGGCACCTTCACCGGCGACTTCGAGGACGTCTCCAAGGGCCGGAACACCACGCAGAACCTGCTCGACCAGGGCGCCGACGTGATCATGCCCGTCGCGGGCCAGGTGGGGGAGGGCGCCGCGTCGGCGATCCTCGCGCACGGCAGCGGCAAGCTCATCTGGGTCGACAACGACGGCTACGACACCCTGCCGGCCGAGTACCGGCCGCTCCTGCTCACGAGCGTGCTCAAGGACACGGGCCAGGCCGTCGTCGACATCGTCGGCGACGACCAGGACGGGACCTTCTCCTCCGAGCCGTACGTGGGGACGCTCGCGAACGGCGGCGTGGGCCTCGCCGGGTACCACGACCTGGCCGCCTCGGTGCCGGCCGAGCTGCAGGCGGAGCTCGACGCGCTGGAGGCGCGGATCGTCTCCGGCGAGGTCGAGGTGGAGTCGGTCTCGACCCCGTAGCAGGCCCCGCGTTACCGCGGTGTTTCGGGGTCGTCCCGGATCGGTAACGCTTGCCTCCTGCGCCCCGATCGGGGCGCGGGAGGCATTCCCGCGCATGGGTAACATGAACCCACATCGCCCGGCGGACCCGGGCTGCAACTGGAGGCCACAGTGACCATCACCACCCGAAAGGCCGCCTTCGGCGGTCTCGCCGCCGTCGGCATCACCGCGCTCCTCGCGGGCTGCGGTGCCGCCCCCGAGTCCACGACGGGAGGTGCGGGCGGCGAGGCGAACAGCGACCTCCTCTCCTGCATGGTCTCCGACTCCGGCGGGTTCGACGACAAGTCGTTCAACCAGCTCGGCTTCGAGGGCCTCACCGCGGGCGCCACCGCCGCGGGCCTCGAGACCCCCAAGACGGTCGAGTCGGCCGCCGAGACCGACTTCGGCCCGAACCTCACCAACCTCGCGGACCAGGGCTGCGGCCTCATCGTGACGGTCGGCTTCCTCCTCGCGGACGCCACCAAGGAGGCGGCGACCGCCAACCCGGACACCGACTACGCGATCATCGACGACGCGTCCATCGACGCCCCGAACGTGAAGCCCATCACCTTCAACACGAGCGAGGCCGCGTTCCTCGCGGGCTACTCCGCTGCGGCCTACTCCAAGACCGGCACCGTCGGCACCTTCGGCGGCCTGCAGATCCCGACCGTCACGATCTTCATGGACGGCTTCGTGGACGGCGTCGAGTACTTCAACGAGCAGAAGGGCACGGACGTCAAGGCCATCGGCTGGGACGTCGCGAGCCAGACCGGCTCGTTCACCGGCGGCTTCGAGGCGAACCCCGCCGCGAAGACCAGCGCCCAGACGCTCATCGACCAGGGCGCGGACGTCATCATGCCCGTCGGCGGCCCGATCTTCCTCAGCGCCGGCGAGGCGATCCGCGACTCCAGCGACAAGGAGATCGCCCTCGTCGGCGTCGACTCCGACGCGTACGAGACCGCGCCCGACCTCAAGGACCTCTTCCTCACCTCGGTGCTGAAGGGCATCGACGCGGGCGTCGAGGACGTCGTGACGACGGCGGCCGAGGGCGAGTTCGACGCCACGCCGTACGTGGGCACGCTGGAGAACGGCGGCGTCGACATCGCCCCGTTCCACGACTTCGAGTCGAAGGTCCCGGCCGAGCTGGCCGACGAGATCGAGACCATCAAGGCGGGCATCGTCGACGGCTCGATCACCGTCGAGTCGCCCTCGTCGCTGACGAAGTAGCATCGAACGCACCGCGGGGGGATCGGCAGGCGCCGGTCCCCCCGCCGCGTGCTCACCCCACCCACCGAACGGATTGATCCCATGAAGCTCGAACTGCGGGGAATCACCAAGCGCTTCGGCGCGCTGGTGGCCAACGACCACATCGACCTCGTCGTCCACCCGGGCGAGATCCACTGCCTCCTGGGCGAGAACGGCGCCGGCAAGTCCACGCTGATGAACGTGCTCTACGGCCTGTACCAGGCGGAGGAGGGCGAGATCCTCCTCGACGACCGGGTGGCGCGCTTCGCCGGACCCGGCGACGCCATGGCGGCCGGCATCGGCATGGTCCACCAGCACTTCATGCTCATCCCCGTCTTCACGGTCGCGGAGAACGTCATGCTCGGCCACGAGGAGACGAAGGCCGGCGGCCGGCTCGACCTGGCGAGCGCCCGCGCGAAGGTGCGCGAGATCTCCGCCCGGTTCGGCTTCGACGTGGACCCCGACGCGCTCGTCGCGGACCTCCCCGTCGGCGTGCAGCAGCGCGTCGAGATCATCAAGGCCCTGTCGCGCGACGCCGAGGTGCTCGTGTTCGACGAGCCGACGGCGGTGCTGACGCCGCAGGAGACCGACGAGCTCATGGTCATCATGAAGCAGCTGCGGGACTCCGGCACGGGCATCGTCTTCATCACCCACAAGCTGCGCGAGGTCCGCGAGGTCGCGGACCGCATCACCGTCATCCGGCTGGGCAAGGTGGTCGGCGAGGCCGAGCCCACCGCCAGCAACGCCGAGCTCGCCTCGCTCATGGTCGGCCGGAGCGTCTCGCTCACCGTGCAGAAGGCGCCGGCGACGCCCGGCGCCGCCGCCCTCGTGGTGCGCGACCTCACGGTCGTCGACGCGTCCGGGCAGGTCGTCGTCGACGGCGTCAGCTTCGAGGTCCGCGCGGGGGAGATCCTCGCCATCGCGGGCGTGCAGGGCAACGGCCAGACCGAGCTCACGGAGGCGATCCTCGGGCTGCAGCCCCGCGTCTCCGGCACCATCGACCTCGACGGCACCCGCCTCACGGGCCGGTCGGTCCGCCGCGTGCTCGACGCCGGCGTGGGCTTCGTCCCCGAGGACCGCAACGAGGACGGGCTCGTCGCCGAGTTCACCATCGCCGAGAACCTCATGCTCGACCGGTCCGACAGCCCGCCCTTCGTGGTGGCCGGATCCCTCAAGCTCGGCTACCTCGACGAGTTCGCGCGCGACCGCGTGCGCGAGTTCGACATCCGCACGCAGGGCATCGACACGCACGTCGGCCGGCTCTCCGGCGGCAACGCGCAGAAGGTCGTGCTGGCGCGCGAGCTCAGCCGCGACCTCCGCCTGTTCGTCGCCGCGCAGCCCACGCGCGGCCTCGACGTCGGGTCCATCGAGTTCGTGCACACCCGCGTCGTCGAGACGCGCGACCGGGGCCTGCCCGTCATCGTCGTCTCCACGGAGCTCGACGAGGTCGCGGCGCTGGCCGACCGCATCGCCGTCATGTACCGCGGCGGCATCGTCGGCATCGTCCCGGGCGACACCCCGCGCGACGTGCTCGGCCTGATGATGGCCGGCGAGGTCCCGGCATCCGTCACCACCACCACGACCGCCGGAGGGCGCACCGCATGACCGACGACACCCGACGTCCCGAGGGCCACGGCCCCCAGGACCCGTCCGCGGGGCAGCTGCCCGCCTCCGGTCGCGAGGCCGGATCCGTGGGCGACCCGACGCGCTCCGAGGCGCCCGCGGGCGTCCCCGCCGTCGCGACCGCGGCGCCCGGCGACGGCGCCCGTCCCGGCGACGCCGACGGCTCGCGCGCCGGGCGGATCCTCCGCGAGATCGCGAGCGGCAGCGCGCTGCTGTCCGTGCTCGCGGTCGTGCTCTCGCTCGTCGTCGGCGCGCTGCTCATCGCGGTCACCGACGAGGAGACGCAGAAGGCCGCCGGCTACTTCTTCAGCCGCCCGCTCGACACCCTCCGCGCCGGATGGGACGCCGCGGCCGGCGCCTACTCCGCCCTCTTCCAGGGCTCGGTCTACAACTTCCGCCGGCCCGGCTTCGAGAACGGCATCAAGCCGCTCACCGAGACGCTGACCTTCGCGACGCCGCTCATCGCGGCGGGACTCGGCGTCGCGCTCGCGTTCCGCGTGGGCCTGTTCAACATCGGCGCCCGCGGCCAGATGCTCATCGCCGCCGCGTGCGCCGGCTGGGTGGGCTTCAGCTTCGCGATGCCGCCCGTCCTCCACCTGGTGCTCGCGGTCGGCGCGGGGATCCTGGGCGGGGCGCTCTGGGGCGGGATCGTCGGCCTCCTCAAGGCCCGCACCGGCGCGCACGAGGTGATCGTCACGATCATGCTCAACTACGTCGCCTTCTACCTCCTCTCCTACCTGCTGCGCACCCCGGGCCTGCTGCAGGCACCCGGGTCCAACAACCCGAAGACCCCGGCGATGCTCGACTCCGCCGTCTTCCCGCCGCTCCTCGGCGAGCGGTACTCGCTGCACGCGGGCTTCCTCGTGGTCGTGGTCGCGACGGTCCTCGTCTGGTACCTCCTCAACCGCTCCGGCCTCGGCTTCCGCTTCCGCGCGGTCGGCGAGAACCCCAGCGCCGCGCGCGTCGCGGGCATCGACGTCAAGAGCTCCTACCTCTACGCCATGCTCATCTCCGGCGGGCTCGCGGGCCTCGCCGGGGCGAGCCAGGTGCTCGGCACCGTCACCACGGGCTTCAGCTCGGGGATCGACGCGGGCATCGGCTTCGACGCCATCACCGTGGCGCTGCTCGGCCGCAGCCGGCCCGGGGGCGTCTTCGTCGCGGGGATCCTGTTCGGCGCCTTCAAGGCCGGCGGCTTCTCCATGCAGGCGGCCGAGGGCGTGCCCATCGACATCGTCGTGGTCGTCCAGTCGCTCATCGTCCTGTTCATCGCGGCGCCCCCGCTCGTGCGGGCGGTCTTCCGCCTCCCCGCGCCGGGCCAGGCGCGTCGCACCACCCGGACCCGGAAGGCGGCGCTCAGCTCGTGACCGTGACCACCCCCACCCCGGCGCCCGCCGCGGCGCCCCACGGCCCCGCGGCCGTCGCCCTCGAGCGCGCCGTCGCGACGAGCTGGAAGGCGCCCGTCGCCTTCGGCGTCTTCACGGCGATCTCGCTCGTCCTGTTCGTGCTCCTCGGCCGCGAGGGGTCGAGCACGTTCGGCCTCTCGACGGGATCCGACCTCATCCAGCTCGCGCCGCTCGTGCTGCCGACCGCGGCCACCGGGATCGTGGTCACGGTGATCCTCGCCGCGATGACGGTCCTGTCGGCGCTGCTGGTGCGCCGATCCGCGAAGGTGCCGCTGTGGTTCACGGCCGTGTTCGCGGTCCTCTTCCTCGTCGCGTTCCTCACCTGGGCGTCCGCGGGGCAGACGATCCCGGTGCCGGGCCTGCTCGTCGGCACCGTGAGCCTGTCCGTGCCGCTCATCTTCGGCGCGCTCGGCGGCGTGCTCTCGGAGCGCGTCGGCGTCGTCAACGTCGCGATCGAGGGCCAGCTGCTCGCGGGCGCGTTCGTCTCCGCCGTCGTCGCGTCCCTCACGGGGCAGCCGCTCATCGGCCTCGCCGCCGCGATGGTCGCCGGCATGCTCGTCTCGTTCGTGCTCGCGGCGTTCGCCATCAAGTACCTGGTCGACCAGGTGATCGTCGGCGTCGTGCTCAACGTGCTCGTCACGGGCCTCACGAGCTTCCTGTTCTCGCAGGTGCTCTCGGCGGACCCGGAGCGCCTCAACTCCCCGCCGCGCTTCGACCGCATCGACATCCCCGTGCTCGGCCAGATCCCCATCATCGGGCCCGTGCTCTTCCGGCAGACGATCATCGTCTACGTCATGTACGCGGCCGTGTTCCTCGTCTGGTACTGCCTCTTCCACACGCGCTGGGGCCTCCGCCTGCGCGCCGTCGGCGAGCACCCGCAGGCCGCCGACACGGTGGGCATCAAGGTCGCCTCCACGCGGTTCTGGAACGTCTCCCTCGCGGGCGCCATCGCGGGCCTCGGCGGCGCGTTCTTCACGCTCGGCTCCGTCGGCGCCTTCAACAAGGAGATGACCGCGGGCGCGGGGTTCATCGCGCTGGCGGCGGTCATCTTCGGCCGGTGGGATCCGCTGCGCGCGACGCTCGCGGCCCTCCTGTTCGGCTTCGCGAGCAACCTGCAGAACGTCCTCGGCGTCATCGGGTCGCCCGTGCCGAGCGAGTTCATGCTGATGCTGCCGTACGTCGTGACCATCGCCGCGGTCGCCGGACTGGTGGGGCAGGTGCGGGGACCTGCCGCCGCCGGCAAGCCCTACGTGAAGTCGTGAGCGCCGTGGAGCCCGTGCAGTCGGGCGGCATCGACTGGGGATCGCTCCGCGAGGCGGCGCACGAGGCCATGCAGCGCGCGTACGTCCCGTACTCCCGCTTCCCGGTGGGCGTGGCGGCCATCGCGACCGACGGGCGGGTGATCACCGGCTGCAACGTCGAGAACGCCAGCTACGGCCTCACCCTCTGCGCCGAGTGCGCGCTCGTCTCGGTGCTGCACCTCACGGGCGGCGGACAGCTCGTCGCCTTCACGTGCGTGGACGGCGACGGCAACATCCTCATGCCGTGCGGGCGCTGCCGGCAGCTGCTGTTCGAGCATGCGGTGCCGGGCATGCTGCTGGAGACCGTGTCGGGCATCCGCACGATCGACGAGGTCCTGCCGGACGCCTTCGGGCCGAGCACGTTGAACGCGTACGGGGACCGCGCATGAGCGCCGCGTTCGACGTCGTCGACCTGATCCGCACCAAGCGCGACGGCGGCCGGCTCTCCACGGCCGAGATCGACTGGCTCGTCGCGGCGTACACCGACCGCTACGTGGCGGACGAGCAGATGGCCGCGCTCGCGATGGCGATCCTCCTCCGCGGCATGGACCGCACGGAGATCCGCGACCTCACCCTCGCCATGATCGCGAGCGGCGAGACCCTCGACTTCTCGGGCCTCGGCAAGCCCACGGTCGACAAGCACTCCACGGGCGGCGTGGGCGACAAGATCACGCTCCCGCTGATGCCGCTCGTCGCCTCCTACGGCGTCGCGGTGCCGCAGCTCTCGGGCCGCGGCCTCGGCCACACGGGCGGCACGCTCGACAAGCTCGAGTCGATCCCCGGCTGGCGCGCCGACCTCTCCACGGCGGAGATGGTGCAGCAGATGCGGGACCACGGCGGCGTCATCTGCGCGGCCGGCAGCGGCCTCGCCCCCGCCGACAAGCGGCTCTACGCGCTCCGCGACACCACGGGGACGGTCGAGGCGATCCCGCTGATCGCGTCGAGCATCATGAGCAAGAAGATCGCCGAGGGCACCGGCGCGCTCGTCCTCGACGTCAAGTTCGGGTCCGGCGCCTTCATGACCGACGTCGACCGGTCGCGCGAGCTCGCGCGGACCATGGTCGAGCTCGGCACGGACGCGGGAGTGCGCACGACCGCGCTCCTCACCGACATGGACGTGCCGCTCGGCCTCGCCATCGGCAACGCCAACGAGGTGCGCGAGTCGGTCGAGGTGCTCGCGGGCGGCGGGCCCGCGGACGTCGTCGAGCTCACGCTCGCGCTCGCGCGGGAGATGCTCGCCGCGGTCGGGATCCCGGACGCCGACGTCGAGGACGCGCTCCGCGACGGACGCGCCATGGACTCGTGGCGGGCCACCGTGCGCGCGCAGGGCGGGGATCCGGACGCCGCCATGCCGGTGGCGCGCGAGACCCACGTCGTCACCGCCGAGCGCGACGGCGTCCTCGTGCAGCAGGACGCGCTCCCGTTCGGCATCGCCGCCTGGCGCCTCGGCGCGGGCCGCGCGCGCCAGGGCGACGCCGTGCAGCACGCCGCGGGCGTCGACCTGCACGCCAAGCCGGGGGACCGCGTGCGTCGCGGCGACCCGCTCTTCACCCTGTCGACGGACGAGCCGGAGCGGTTCGCCCGGGCGCTCGAGTCGCTCGAGGGCGCCTACCGCGTCGGCGACCCGGAGGAGCACGTCGCGCGCGGCCCGCTCGTGCGGGAGCGCATCACCGCCGAGGGCTGAGCCGCCGAGGCCGGGATCCGCCCGTCGTCCACGTGACGACGGGCGGACCCCATCCCGTCGACGCCCCCGCGTCAGCCGATGCGCTCGAGCGCGTCCACCACGACGTCCCAGAACGCGGCGTGGTCGAGGTCGACCGCGACCTGCGTCGTGCAGTCCGCGGGCGCCGGGCGCCGGAGGTCGGCCACCGTCATGCCGAGCGTGTGCGTCCCGGTGAGCTCGACGGTCACGGGCGCGCGGCGCACCGAGACGATCCGCGGGTCGATCACGCGCGCGACCGCGCACGGGTCGTGCGCGGGCGGGCTCGGGAAGTCCTGCCGGTCGAGGTACGCCCGGCCGTACGACTCCATGGAGTCGACGACGAACCGCGCGGCCGGCGTGCCGAGGGCGGCGATGCGCGCCAGGACCTCGGGCGTCGCGGTGGCCTGGTAGGTGAGGTCGAGTCCCACCATCGTCACGGGCCACGCCTCGCCGAACACGATGTGCGCGGCCTCGGGGTCGACCGCGATGTTGAACTCCGCGACGGGGGTGCTGTTGCCGACGTGGTAGCCGCCGCCCATGAGCACGACCTCCTTCACGCGCTCGACGATGCGCGGCTCGCGGCGGACGGCCAGGGCGATGTTGGTGAGCGCCCCGATGGGCACCAGCGTGATCTCGCCGGGGGCGTGGGACATGACCGTCTCGATGATGAGGTCCACCGCGTGCCGCGGGTCGAGCGCCACGGCCGGCTCCGGCAGCTCGGGCCCGTCGAGGCCGGACTCGCCGTGCACCTCGGGCGCCGTCATGCCGGGCCGCACGAGCGGCCGCGCGCAGCCGGCCGCGATGGGCACCCCGTGGATCCCCGCGACGGTCGCGACCGCGAGCGCGTTCCGGGTCACCTTCTCGAGCGTCTGGTTGCCGGCGACCGTCGTGATGCCGACGAGCTCGATCTCGGGGCTGCCGTGCGCGAGCATCAGGGCGAGGGCGTCGTCGTGCCCCGGGTCGCAGTCGATCAGGATCTTGGTGGGCACGTGTCCTCCGGGTCGGGTCGCGACCCGCGGACGCCTCGAGCACCGATGGTCAGTGCGCATACGACCACGGCGCGGGCCTCGTCGAGGCTAGTAGATTCGTCCCATGACACGCGCTCCCGAGGACTCCACGCTGCCCGGCGGAGGGTCGTTCCGCGACCTCCCCAAGGTCTCCCTCCACGACCACCTCGACGGCGGGCTCCGCCCCGGCTCCATCGTCGAGATCGCGGACGAGATCGGCCTCGAGCTCCCCGCCTCGGGTGCGGACGCGCTCGGCGAGTGGTTCCGCACCAGCGCCGACTCGGGATCGCTCGTCGACTACCTGAAGACCTTCGACGTCACCATCGCCGTCATGCAGACCGAGGAGCACCTGGCGCGCGTCGCCCGGGAGTTCGTCGAGGACCTCGCGGAGGACGGCGTCGTCTACGGCGAGATCCGCTGGGCGCCCGAGCAGCACCTCACGACGGGCCTCGCGCTCGACGCGGTCGTCGAGGCCGTGCAGGCCGGCATCGAGGAGGGCGTGCGCGGCGTCGAGGAGGCGGGCGGATCCATCCGCGTCGGCCAGCTCGTCAGCGCCATGCGCCACCTCGACCGCGGCACCGAGATCGCCGAGCTGGCCGTCCGCCACCGCGACCGCGGCGTCGTCGGCTTCGACATCGCCGGGCCCGAGGCCGGCTTCCCGCCCTCCCGCCTGCAGGGTGCGTTCGACCTCCTGGCGCGCGAGTGGATGCCGCGCACCATCCACGCGGGCGAGGCCGACGGCCTCGAGTCCATCCGCGGCGCGCTGCTCGACGGCCGGGCGCTCCGCCTCGGACACGGCGTGCGCATCGCCGAGGACATCGAGATCGACAGCGAGGAGGGCGAGGACGTCTTCGTCACGGTCGGCCCGCTCGCCCGGTGGGTGAAGGACCGCGGCGTGCCGCTCGAGCTCAGCCCGTCGTCGAACCTGCAGACCGGCGCCATCGCGGCATGGGGCGACGCGATGCGCGACCACCCCTTCGACCTGCTCTACCAGCTCGGCTTCGCCGTCACGGTGAACCCCGACAACCGCCTCATGAGCGGCACCACCATCAGCCGGGAGCTGTCGCTGCTCACGGACGCGTTCGCCTACGACCTCGACGACCACGAGGCCTTCCAGCTGAACGCGGCCGCCGCGGCCTTCCTGCCGCTGGAGGAGCGCGAGGCGCTCGCCGACATCATCTCCGACGGGTTCGCCCGCCTGTAGTCGGCGCCGCGCCGTCGTCGGCGCCGCGCCGTCGTCGGCGTCCCGGCCGTCCCGCCCGCACCGCCCGTCCCCGCCCGCACCCCCAGAGAGGCCGCTCCCGTGCTCCCACCGCTCCCGGACGACGCCGTCACGCTCGGCGCCGAGGCCGCCGACTGGCGCGCGGCGGTGCGCCTCGCCGGCGACGCGCTCGTCCGGTCGGGGGCCGCGACGGCCGACTACGCGGAGGCCATGATCCGCGTCGTCGAGGAGTTCGGCGCGTACGTGGTCATCGCCCCGGGGCTCGCGCTCGCGCACGCCCGCCCGGGGCCGGAGACGCTCGCGGACGGCCTCGCGGTGGTCACGCTGCGGGAGCCCGTCGCCTTCGGGCACGCGCACAACGACCCGGTCGACGTCATCGTCGGCCTCGCGGTCACCACGGTCGACCGGCACGTCTCGTCGGTCGCCGACATGGCCAACATCTTCAACGACGCCACCGCGATCCCGCGGCTGCGCGCCGCCACCACCGTCGACGAGGTCCGGCGCATCATGGCCGGCGAGGAGAGCGCATGAAGGTCGTCGCCATCTGCGGCGTGGGGATCGGCACGTCCGGCATCCTCAAGGTCAACGCGGAGCGGGCGCTCGCGCGTCTGGGGATCGACGCCGACGTCACGGCGGCCGACCTCGCGAGCGTCGCGTCCCTCGGCGAGGACGCGCAGGTCATCCTCACGTCGCCCGAGCTCGTCGACCGCATCGGCGCCACGTACGCCGACGTCGTCGTGGTCGAGAACTACTTCGACCTCGAGGAGATCTCGGCCAAGCTCGACGCCGCGCTCGGCTGATCCGGCGTCCGTCCGCCCGCGGGCACGGCGGGGGCTCCCGGATCCCGTCGCCGGTCGCCGAGGAGGACGGCCGCGACCCCGGCGACGAGGGCGGCCGCCGCGATCGCCGCGCCGGCGGTCACCACGCCCGCCGAGGGCGCGCTCACGGGCTCGCCCCCGAGCGCCTGCACCGTCACGAGCCCGACGACGGCGAGGTACGCGGCCGCGGCGATCGCCGTGAGCCGCACGCGCACGCGGTCGGGCGCCAGTGCGGGGATCCGCCGCCCGGCCGCACCGAGGAGCAGGGCCGCGATCGGCAGCAGCTGCAGCGCGTGCATGCCGACGAAGTGGGGGATCCGCAGGTCGCCCGCGGTCGTGCTCCAGCCGAGCACGGGCAGCCCGGGCCCGCCGTCTCGGGCGCCCACCGCGCGCGCCCGAGACGCCGTGGAAGTCCGCGAGCTGCGCCGCGGTCGGCGATGTCATGAGGTACGCGAGGCCCATGCCGACGAGCGCGAGGAGCGCGCCCGCGCGGATCCCGAGCGTGAGCGCCGGATCGGGCAGCCGCAGGCGCAGCACGGCGAGGCTCGTGACGAACGTGCAGACGTACAGGACGGTGATCGACACGGCCATCACGCCCCACAGGGCCGCGGCCAGCGGGGTCGCCACCTGGAAGTGGCTCGCGGTGCCGGCGGCCGCGGCGCCGACGATCACGGCCTGCTCGACCACGAGCGCGACGGCGACGACGGTGCCGAGCCGGTGCGCGGTGCGTCGGAAGCGGGGGAGGTGCGCGATGAGCCACGCCCAGGACACGGCGTAGACGAGGATCGACAGCGAGAACTTCGCGGGCTTGTCCCACACGGGCGCTCCCGTCACCATCCGGTCGTCGACCAGGCGGCCGACGACGCACACGAGCGCGACCACGACCATGAGCGCGGCCACGGTCATGAGCGGCCGGTGCCAGGAGAAGGCGCGGCGGATCACCGGGCACCGCCCGTGGCGGCGGGACCGGCCGGCATCGAGACGGTGGCCTGCGCGATGCGCCGTAGCCCCGCGGCCAGCTGGTCGCCGAGGACCGTGCCCACCACCATCAGCTCGGCCATCGCGGTGCGGTCCGGTCGACCGCGCACCGCGGCGAGGTCGGCGTCCGCCTGGATCCCCGCCGCCTCCGCGTACCTGGCGAGGTAGTCGTCGTCGATCCGGTGCCCCGAGCGGTCGAACGCGTCCACCGCCCGTGCCGCCTGGGCACGCCCGGCGTGCCCGTCGAGCACGCACCAGCCCGCCTCCGCCGTCGCCGCGTCCACGCGGGCGAGCGCGTCCGCGGCGGGCGGATCCGTCGGCGGGGGCCCGGGCGTCAGCGCGTCCTGCGCGACGGCGAACACGTCCTGCACCTGCCGCGCGTCGTCGTCGAGCACCGCGAGCACCTCGCGGGCCCGGGCGACGGGCAGCCGGCCGACGTCGATGAGCGCCCGGATCAGCCGGACCCGCCGGACGTGCTCGTCGTCGTACTCCGTGCGGTTGTCGCTGATGCGCTCGCCCGCGGGCAGGAGGCCCTCGCGGACGTAGTACTTGACGGTGGCGGGGGCGACGCCGGTGGCGTCGGCGAGCTCGGCGATGCGCATGCCGCGAGGCTAGTACACTGATAACGCCACTACCAGTGATGAGCGCGACGGGTCCACGGGCCGTCGCGCGACCCGCGGATCCTCCCGTCAGACCTCGAGCAGCGCCGGGACCGCCTGCGCCAGGTCGGCGACGATGGCCCGCGCCGCGTCCCGCCGCTCGGCGACGGTGCCCTCGGTGCTCTGCGCGTCGAGGTAGACCTTGACCTTCGGCTCCGTGCCGCTCGGCCGCACGATGAGGCGCGCGCCGTCGCCCAGGTGGAACCGCAGCACGTCGCTCGGCGGCAGGTCGCCGAAGCCCTCGGCCAGGTCGTCCATGCGCTCCACGCGTCGCGACCCGATCGAGGAGGGCGGCGCCTGGCGGAGCTTCGCCATGATGCGCGGGATGACGGCGAGGTCGGTCACGCGCACCGAGATCTGGTCGCTCGCGAACGAGCCGAACCGCTCGGCGAACGCGCGGTCGTAGTCGTCGATGGTCTGGCCGCGGGACTTGAGCAGCATGACGCCGTGCAGCACCGCCACGGCCGCCGAGATGCCGTCCTTGTCGCTCGTGAGCCACGGCGCCACGAGGTAGCCCAGGGCCTCCTCGTAGCCGTAGATGAGGTCGGGGGCGCGGGAGATCCACTTGAAGCCCGTGAGCGTCTCGCGGTAGCCGAAGCCGAGCTCGCGGGCCACGACCTCGAGCGCCGGGGAGGAGACGAGGCTCGAGGCGAACGTCCCCGTCTTGCCCTCGGCGGCGTAGCGCTCGGCGATCCCGAGGCCGAGGAGGATGCCGACCTCGTTGCCCGACAGGCGGCGCCAGGCGCCGTGCTCGTCCGCGAGGGCGACCGCGAGGCGGTCCGCGTCGGGATCGTTGGCGATGATCAGCTCCGCGTCCGAGGCGACGGCGGCCTGGAACGCGAGGTCCAGGGCGCCGGGCTCCTCCGGGTTGGGGAAGGCGACCGTGGGGAAGTCGGGGTCGGGATCCACCTGCTCGGCGACGAGCACCGGCCGGTCGACGCCGACCGCGTCGAACACGCGGGCCGCCGTCTCCCAGCCCACGCCGTGCAGGGGCGTGTAGACCCAGGTGAGCGGGGAGAGCGGCGCCGCGAAGAGGTCCGCCGTCTGCTCCACGTAGGAGTCGATCACCGACTCGGGCGCCGTCTCGTAGTCGTCCGCCACGGGCAGCTGCTGCACGGTGCGCTCCCCGGCCGCCTTGTGGATGAAGGCGGCGATGTCGCGGTCGGCGGGGCTGACGATCTGCGAGCCGTGGTCCTCGTCGCCGAGGTAGACCTTGTAGCCGTTGTCGCGCGCGGGGTTGTGCGAGGCCGTGACCATGACGCCGGCGCTCACCGCGAGGTGCTTCACCGCGAAGGCGAGCACGGGGGTGGGCAGGGCGCGGGGGAGGAGCACGGTGCGGACGCCGGCGCCCGCCATGATGCGCGCGGTGTCCACCGCGAAGACGCGGGAGTTGTGCCGCCCGTCGTACCCGATGACGATGCTCGGCCGGGGGCTGCGGCTGCGCAGGTAGTCGGCGAACCCGGCCGCGGCCTGCGACACGAGCACCCGGTTCATGCGGTTGGAGCCTGCGCCGAGCTCCCCCCGGAGGCCCGCGGTGCCGAACTGCAGGCGGGTCTGGAAGCGGTCGCGGAGGTCGTCCGCGGCGGCCTCGCGGTCCGCGCCGGGACCGGTGCCCTCGACGCGCGCGAGCAGGGCGTCGACCTCGGCGCGCGTGACGGGATCCGGGTCCTGCGCCTGCCAGGCGCGCGCGGCGGCCGCGAGCGCCGCGGTCTCCTCCCGGCTCACAGGGCGCCCACGATGCGGGCGAGCATGCCGCCGATGCGGCCCTCGGCGGCGCGACCGGCCTCGATGACCTCCTCGTGGCTGAGGGGCGTCTGCTGGATCCCGGCGGCCAGGTTCGTGATGAGCGACATGCCGAGCACCTCCATGCCGGCCTCGCGCGCCGCGATGGCCTCGAGCGCGGTCGACATGCCGACGATGTCGCCGCCGATGGCCCGCGCCATCCGCACCTCCGCCGGGGTCTCGTAGTGCGGCCCGCGGAACTGGCAGTAGACGCCCTCGTCGAGGTCGGGCTCGACGTCGTGGGCGATGGCGCGGAGCCGCGCGGAGTAGAGGTCGGTGAGGTCGACGAAGGTCGCGCCCTCGAGCGGCGAGTCCGCGGTGAGGTTGATGTGGTCGCTGATGAGGACGGGCGTCCCCGGCGTCCAGTGCTCCGTGATCCCGCCCGCGCCGTTGGTGAGGATCATCGTCGTCGCCCCGGTCGCGGCCGCGGTCCGCACGCTGTGCACGACCCGGCGGACGCCGTGGCCCTCGTAGTAGTGGGTGCGCGCGCCGATGACGAGGGCGCGGCGGCCGGAGGGCAGCAGGACGCTCCGCAGCGAGCCGACGTGGCCCTCGAGCGCGGGCTTCGAGAAGCCGACGACCTCGGTGGCCGGGATGGTCGCGGTGGTCTCGCCGATGAGGTCCGCCGCGCGGCCCCATCCGCTGCCGAGCGTGAGGGCGATGTCGTGGCGCTCGACGCCCGTCAGCTCGGCGATCTGCCGGGCCGCCTGCCGTGCGATCTCCCGCGGATCGGCGTCGGGCGACTCGAGGGGGTTGCTGTAGGTCATGCCCCGATCCTAAATGCGCGCAGCGGCGCCGCCCCGGCCACCACGGCGGCTGCCCGCGGGTTCGCGCGGGGCCCGGGCCTGCGCGATGATGTGCGCATGGGATACGAGTTCGAGGCCAACCAGAGGATCGCCGTTCTCGGAGGGGGCCCGGGCGGATACGAGGCGGCCATCGCCGGAGCCCAGCTCGGCGCCGAGGTGACGCTCGTGGAGCGCATCGGCATCGGCGGCTCCGCCGTCATGACCGACGTCGTCCCGTCGAAGACCCTCATCGCCACCGCCGAGGCCACCAACGCCCTCGGGGAGGCCGCGGACCTCGGCGTGCAGTTCTACTCCCGCGGCGAGGGATCCCGTCGCCCCGTCCGGCCCGAGGTGGTCGTGAACCTGCAGGCCGTCAACGACCGGCTGATGCGGCTCGCGCGCCAGCAGTCGGAGGACATGAAGTCCAGCCTCATCCGCGCGGGCGTCCGCATCGTCCAGGGCGAGGGCCGGCTCGACGGGCCGAACCGCATCGTCGTCTCCACCGGCCGCGGCCGCCGCGGCACCGACTTCGACGAGATCGACTGCGACACCACCGTCATCTCCACGGGCTCCAGCCCCCGCATCCTCGAGACGGCGAAGCCCGACGGCGAGCGGATCCTCACGTGGACCCAGCTCTACACGATGGACACCGTCCCCGAGCACCTCATCGTCGTCGGATCCGGAGTCACGGGCGCCGAGTTCGCGTCGGCCTACACGGCGCTCGGCGCGAAGGTCACGCTCATCTCCTCCCGCGACCAGGTGCTGCCCGGCGAGGACGCCGACGCCGCCCGCGTCATCGAGGACGTGTTCACGCGCAACGGCATGACCGTGCTCTCGAAGTCGCGCGCCGAGTCGGTCGTCCGTCAGGGCGACGGCGTGGTCGCGACCCTCAGCGACGGCCGCGTCGTGGAGGGCAGCCACTGCCTCATGGCGGTCGGCTCCGTGCCGAACACCGCGGGGATCGGCCTCGAGGAGGCGGGGGTGCAGCTCAGCGACTCCGGCCACATCCGCGTCAACCGCGTCGCCCGCACCTCGGTGCCGAGCGTCTACGCGGCCGGCGACTGCACGACGTTCCTCCCGCTCGCGTCGGTCGCGTCGATGCAGGGCCGCACGGCGGTCTACCACGCGATGGGCGACGCGGTGAACCCGACCGAGCTGCGCAACGTGACGTCGAACATCTTCACGCAGCCCGAGATCGCGACCGTCGGCTGGTCGCAGAAGCAGATCGAGGAGGGGCTCGCGCAGGGCGACATCTACAAGCTGCCGCTCGCGCAGAACCCCCGCGCCAAGATGCAGAACGTCAAGGACGGCTTCGTGAAGCTGTTCGCGCGCACCGGCTCGGGCACGGTCATCGGCGGCGTCATCGTCGCGCCGAAGGCCAGCGAGCTGATCTTCCCGCTCGCCCTGGCGGTCGAGCACCGGCTCACGGTCGACGACGTGGCACGCGCGTTCACGGTCTACCCGTCGCTCTCGGGGAGCATCTCCGACGCGGCGCGCGCCATGCACATCGTGCTCTGACGCTGTCGGCCGCCCGCGCGGCGCGCACGCGACGACGGCCGGCCCCGAGGGGACCGGCCGTCGTCGCGTGGTGCGGAGGGATCAGACGATGTCGAGCAGGCGGTGGCCCGAGGGGACGGTCTGGCCGACCTCGGCCGCGAGCCCGGTGACGGCGCCGTCGCGGTGCGCCGTGAGCGGCTGCTCCATCTTCATGGCCTCGAGGACCACGAGGAGGTCGCCCTTGACGACCTGCTGGCCCTCCTCGACGGCGAGCTTGACGACGGTGGCCTGCATGGGCGAGGTGACGGATCCGCCGCCCGAGGTGTCGACGGGGCCGCCCTGCGTGCGGCGCGCGGGAGCGGCGGCGCCGCGGCGGGTCGCGGCGCCGCCGCCTGCCGGCGCGAGGTCCTCGGGGAGGCTCACCTCGATGCGCTTGCCGCCGACCTCGACCACGACCGTGCGCCGCGCGGGCGCCTCGGCCGCGTCGCCGAGAACGCCGGACCACGGCTCGATGGTGTTGTCGAACTCGGTCTCGATCCAGCGCGTGTAGACGGAGAAGGGCGCGCCGTCGGCGGGCGCGAAGGCGGGATCGCGCACGATCGCGCGGTGGAAGGGCAGGACGGTCGGCAGACCCTGCACCTCGAACTCGTCGAGCGCCCGGCGCGAGCGCTCGAGCGCGTCCTCCCGGCTGGATCCGGTGACGATGAGCTTCGCGAGCAGGGAGTCGAACGCGCCCGAGACCTCGTCGCCCGCGCGCACGCCGGAGTCGACGCGCACGCCGGGGCCGCCGGGCGCCTGGAACACGTGCACGGGTCCGGGCGCGGGGAAGAAGCCGCGGCCCGGGTCCTCGCCGTTGATGCGGAACTCGAACGAGTGGCCGCGCGGCGCCGGGTCGTCGTAGTCGATGAGGCCGCCCGCGGCGATGCGGAACTGCTCGCGGACGAGGTCGATGCCCGTCACCTCCTCGGAGACGGGGTGCTCGACCTGGAGGCGCGTGTTCACCTCGAGGAAGGAGATGGTGCCGTCCTGCGCGACGAGGAACTCGCACGTGCCGGCTCCCACGTAGCCGACCTCGCGGAGGATCGCCTTGGACGCGGCGTAGAGCTGCGCGTTCTGCTCCTCGGTGAGGAAGGGCGCGGGCGCCTCCTCGACGAGCTTCTGGTGGCGGCGCTGGAGGGAGCAGTCGCGCGTGGAGATCACGACGACGTTGCCGGCGGCGTCGGCGAGGCACTGGGTCTCGACGTGGCGCGGGCGGTCGAGGTACTTCTCGACGAAGCACTCGCCGCGGCCGAACGCCGCGACGGCCTCGCGGGTGGCGGACTCGAAGAGCTCCGGGACCTCCTCGCGGGTGCGGGCGACCTTGAGGCCGCGGCCGCCGCCGCCGAAAGCCGCCTTGATGGCGACGGGGAGGCCGTGCACGTCGACGAAGTCGAGGACCTCGTCGGCGCCGGAGACGGGGTTGAGGGTGCCGGGCGCGAGCGGCGCGCCCACGCGCTCGGCCACGTGCCGCGCGGTGACCTTGTCGCCGAGCTGCTCGATGGCGCTCGGCGAGGGCCCGATCCAGACGAGCCCGGCGTCGATGACCTGCTGGGCGAAGTCCGCGTTCTCGGCGAGGAAGCCGTAGCCCGGGTGCACCGCGTCGGCGCCGGAGCGGCGGGCGATCGAGAGGATCTTCGCGATGACGAGGTAGGTGTCGGCGCTCGTCCGCCCGTCGAGCGCGTACGCCTCGTCGGCGAGCGTCACGTGCAGCGCGTCGCGGTCCTGGTCGGCGTAGACGGCGACCGAGCCGATCCCCGCATCCCTCGCCGCCCGGATGATGCGGACGGCGATCTCGCCCCGGTTGGCGATGAGGACCTTGTTCACACGCGTCATGGGACCCCAGCCTAGGGTCTGGATCGCACCCGCCTTCGGAGGGTCGGCACAGACATGCGGGCCCGACGGGTACGCGCGTCCACAAAGGGCCGCGCGCGGCGCGGCCCTGGCATGATCGGGGGATGACGGCACCCGGCTCCGGCGGCGACGACGACGCGCAAGCGGCGGCGGCCGAGCTCGCCGACCTCCTGGCCCGCACGGTCGCCGAGCTGCAGGCGCGCCGCGCGCCCGACGAGGCGCTCGCCGAGGTCCGCGCCAAGCGGTCGTTCGGGCCCATCAAGCGGCAGCCCGCGATGGTGCCGGTGGGGCGCGCGTGGCGGCTCGGCGTGCTGCTCCTGTCGGCCGACGGATCCCTGCGCCGCACCGGGAGCATCACGCGCGCCGTCGAGCCCACGCGGTCGCAGGGCCTCGACTCCGGCGTGGAGGCCCGCAAGGAGGCCAGGCGCCAGGCGGTGCGGGCCTTCGCGGAGGGCGACGCGGTCGACTACGACTGGGAGCCCATCGCGCTCGACGCGGAGTCGCTCGCCCGCGGATCCGGCCCGCTGTCCCTGCGCGGCCGCGAGCTGCGCGTGCAGTGGGGACCGGCCGCGCACGAGACGCGGGCGCTCGCCGCCTACCTCGCCGACCGCATCGAGGTCCTCGGGATGGGCTGAGGCCCGCTCGCCCCGGCGCCGCTCAGAGCAGGCGCGCCTCGACCGCGCCCTGCCGGTTCCACAGGTCGGTCCACTCCGTGCCCAGCTCGCGGACGAGACCGCGCAGGGTGGGGAGCGACAGGCCGACGACCGTGCTCGGGTCGCCCTGGATCCGCTCGATGAAGGCCGCCCCGAGGCTGTCGATGGTGAAGGACCCGGCGACGAGGAGCGGCTCGCCCGTGGCGACGTAGGCGTCGATCTCGGCGTCCGTGATGTCGGCGCGGAAGCGCACGTCGGCGACGGCGGCGCGACCGATGCCGCGCACGATGCGGCCGTCGGCCACCTCGATCAGCCAGTTGCCCCGAGTGCAGCCGGCCCTCCCGGCCCCGCTGCGCCCGCCAGCGCTCCGTCGCGCGCTCCGGGGTGTGCGGCTTGCCGTGCACGACGCCGTCGATCTCGAAGGCCGAGTCGCCGCCGAGCACGAGGCCCGTGAGCGGCGCGCCCGCGACGAGCTGCCCCACGACCGCCTCGGCCTTGGCGCGCGCGAGCAGCTGCACCATGTCCTCGGGTCCGAGCGGCCCCTGGCGCGCCTCGGCGGCGGCGACCGCGGCGGGCTCGTCGACGTCGGAGGGGAGCACGACGGGCTCGATGCCCGCGGATCGCAGGAGGGCCAGGCGGGCGGGGGACGTGGAGGCGAGGTGGAGGCGCGTGGTCACGCGGCCATGGTGGCACGCGCGTCGGCGGATGCGCGCGTCCCCCGGCCGCCCCCGCGTGTGTCAGGGTTGCGGGATGGGTGAGCAGGTGGGCCGCGAGGTCGAGGTGGACGTGACCAACATCGCGCACGGGGGAGTCTCCGTGGCGCGGCACGACGGCCGGGTGATCTTCGTCTCGGACGCGATCCCCGGCGAGCGGGTGCGCGCGCGCATCACGGACGACCAGAAGAAGTCGTTCTGGCGCGCCGACACGGTCGAGGTCATCGACGCGTCGCCGCACCGCCGGCCGCACGTGTGGGCCGAGGCCTCCGTCGACCGCGCCCCGGAGGACCGCGTCGGCGGCGCCGAGCTCGGCCACATCGACCTGG
Organism: Clavibacter sp. B3I6; assembly: GCF_030816895.1. Taxonomy (NCBI): domain Bacteria; kingdom Bacillati; phylum Actinomycetota; class Actinomycetes; order Micrococcales; family Microbacteriaceae; genus Clavibacter; species Clavibacter sp. B3I6. The sequence goes on along the minus strand of NZ_JAUSYL010000001.1, from coordinate 1,213,777 downwards.
CGCATCAGCGCGAGCTCAAGCGGCAGGTCGTCGTCGACTCGCTGTCCCGCATGGCGCGCGTCGACCGCGAGGTCGAGGTCCAGGCGCTCCCCGGCGACGACGAGGCGGACGGCCTCGGCTGGCGCACCCGCGTCAGTCTCCACGTCGGCGACGACGGGCTCGTCGGCCCGTACGCCTCCCGCTCGCACCGCGTGATCCCCGTCGAGTCGCTGCCCCTCGCCACCGCCGGCGTCAACGGCGCCGCGCCTTTCGGCCAGCGCTTCCCGGGCGTCGAGGGCATCGACCTGGTCGCGCCCGCCGACGGCCACGTGCGCATGCTCCTCATCGACGGCAAGCCGCAGCGCCGCGACACGATCACGGAGCGCGTCCGCGACCGCGAGTTCCGGCTCGAGGCGGGCGGCTTCTGGCAGGTGCACCGCCGCGCGGCCGAGACGCTCTACGACGCCGTCCAGTCCTCCATCGACGAGGCCCTGTTCGACCCGCGCGCCGCGAACCTCGACCTCTACGGCGGCGTCGGGCTGCTCGCCGCCGCGGTGGGCGACCGCTTCGGCGACACCGTCCGCATCACGAGCGTCGAGAGCGACGAGGTCGCCACCGAGTTCGCGGGCGACAACCTCGCCGAGTGGGTGGGCGCCGCGTCGCTCACCGCGCGCGTCGACCGCTACCTGCAGCAGCTGGTCCGCGACGCGAGCCCCGCCGAGCGCCGACGCCTCCAGGGCGCCACCGTCGTGCTCGACCCGCCGCGCGCGGGCGCCAAGAAGCCCGTCGTCGACGCGCTCGCCGAGCTGCACCCCGCTCAGGTCGTCTACGTGGCGTGCGACCCGGTGGCGCTCGCCCGCGACGTCGCGCTCTTCGCCGAGCGGGGCTACGAGCTGCGGTCCGTCCGCTCGTTCGACCTGTTCCCGCACACACACCACGTCGAGAGCGTCGCCGTGCTGGTGCCCGCCGCCTCCTGACCGGGAGGCGGTCGGACGCCCCGGGGGAGGGGCGCCGCCGCCCGGGCGCGGGTCCGCCGGGAGATACAGTGTGCGAGGGGACCGTCGGCGATCGACGGCAGCACGAGACGAGGGGGATCCGGATGACCGAGACCACGCAGGGATCCGATCCGGCAGCCGAGGCCCGACCGCCCGTCCGCGTGGCCGTGGTCGACGACCACGAGTCGGTGCGCCTCGGCCTCAAGGCCGCGTGCATCGACGCCGGGTACGAGTTCATCCTCGCCGCCGCGAACGCCCGCGAGCTCGTCGAGGGCCTCGTCGGCCGCGAGTGCGACGTCGTCGTCCTCGACCTCTCGCTCGGCGACGGCTCGTCCGTCACCGACAACGTCAAGGCAGCGCAGGGCACGGGCGCCGCGGTGCTCGTCCACAGCATCGCCGACCGCGTCGCCAGCGTCCGCGAGGCGCTCGCCGCAGGCGCCGCGGGCGTCATCCCGAAGTCGTCCGCCACGCAGACCGTCATGGCGGCCGTGGCCACCGTCGCCCGCGGCGACGTCCTCAACAACCTCGAGTGGGCCACCGCCATCGACGCCGACCGCGACTTCGCCAAGGCCCAGCTCGGCCGCCGGGAGCGCGACGTGCTCCACCTGTACGCGTCCGGCCTGCCGCTCAAGCTCGTCGCGCAGCAGCTCGGCATCGCGAACAGCACGGCCCGCGAGTACCTCGACCGGATCCGCGTGAAGTACGTGGAGGTCGGCCGACCGGCGCCCACCAAGGTCGACCTCCTCCGCCGCGCGGTGGAGGACGGCATCCTCCCGGGGCTGGACCAGGACGGCGGCGATGCCCGGTAGGCCACCGGCCAGCCCGCCGCCGACGGCGGCACCCGTCACGCGCGCCCTCGCCGGGGCCCCGCCGCGCACCCCCGGCAACCCCATCAGCCTCGCCCGCATCGAGACGATCCTCGGCCGCGGCGCCGGTGCCTTCGGGCTGCTCTTCGCGCTGCAGTCGGTGCAGGTCATCAGCGAGCAGCTGAGCGGCATGCGTCCCGCCTGGAACCTCGCGTTCCTCGTGCTCTTCTTCGGCGGCCTCGTCTGGACCTGCATCGCCGGCATCCTCCGCCGCGGCGTGGTGCCCGCGCACGCGACCGTCGCGGTGATCTTCGTCCTCGCGCTCGCGACGTGGCCGTTCGCCATCGAGCCCGCGGCCCGCGCGACCACGCCGCAGCCGTTCCTCTACCAGGAGCTCACGGTCGCGACGACGTGCGCCGCCATGGCGTTCCGGCTCTGGATCGCCGTGATCTACACGGTCGCCGTGCCGCTCCTCCTCGGCGCCCTCGAGGTGCTGGTGCGCCAGGGCGTCATCACGCCGCTGGACTCCTTCCTCCAGGTGCTCTACTCGATCATCCTCGGCGGGTCCGTGCTCATGATCGTCACCGTGCTCCGCCAGGCGGCCCTCGGCGTCGACTGGGCGCAGGGCACGGCGCTCACCCGCTACTCGCACGCGGTGCGCCAGCACGCCACCGAGGTCGAGCGCGTGCAGGTCGACGCGATCGTGCACGACAGCGTGCTCACGACGCTGCTCTCAGCGGCGCGCACCGCGGATCCGCCCGGCCGCGCCCTGGCGGCCACGATGGCCGCCAACGCCATGGGCCATCTCGCCGCGGCCGAGCAGGGCACGGACGACGACGCGTCGGTCCCGCTCCGTGCCGTCGCGAAGCGCATCGTCGACGCCGCGTCGGCCCTGTCCGCCCCGTTCGTGCTCGAGACCCGCGACCTGGGGACGCGCACGGTCCCCGTCGCCACGGCCGAGGCCGTCTACTCGGCGGCCGTGCAGGCGATGATGAACAGCCTCCAGCACGCCGGCACCTCGGCCGAGACCATCACCCGCCGGCTCGTGATCGCGGGCCATGGCGACGAGGGCGTGGCCATCGACGTGGTGGACGACGGCGCCGGCTTCGACCAGCGCCGCATCCCCACCGAGCGCCTCGGCCTCCGCGTGTCCATCAAGGAGCGGGTGGCGCAGGCCGGCGGCCTCGTGACGATCGACTCGGCGCCGGGCGAGGGGACCGCCGTGCGGATCCGCTGGCCGGCGCCCGCCGACGGCGACGGCGGCGCGGGTGCCCGGCCCATCGACGCCGACGCGGACGCCCTGACCGCGACGTCCGACGACCGCGGGGGCGACCGGTGATCGTCGTCCCGCGCTCCATCATCCTCGGCCTCGCGGCGCTGTTCTCCGCGTACCACGTGGTGCTGGCCCTCGTCTCGATCGCGGCGCCCGCGGACCCCGCCGTCACGCTCGTCGCGGTGGTCCTCTACCTCGTCGCCACGGTCATGAGCCTGTGGCCGACGAGCCCGACGGTGATGCCCGTGTGGCTCGCGTCCTTCAACCTGGCCGTCGCGATCGTCGTGCCCGTGCTGGTCACGAGCCAGCTCACCGCCGGGGCGACCCGGCCCTTCTCCACCTGGCACATCGCGGCCGTCGGGACGCTGATGACCATCACGTCGGCCCGACGGCGGCAGGGCTTCGCCTGGTCGGGCATCGTGATCCTCGCCGTGCAGACCGTGCTGTGGGCGGGCCCGACGGGTCTCGTCGCCTACGGCGTGACGGGCAGCGCGCTCTGGGTCGCCGTCTCGCACGTGCTCGCGCACGCCCTCGCCAAGGCCGCGCGCGACGCCCGGCAGTTCCACCGCGCCGAGCGCGAGGCGGCCGACTGGCAGGCCGCGCAGGAGGCGCACCTCTACGAGCGCCAGTTCAGGCTCCGGCAGACGAGCCGCATGGCCGTCCCCATGCTCCGCCGCATCGTGGAGACGGGCGGCGACCTGTCGCCGGAGGAGCGGCAGGAGTGCCTCTACCTCGAGGGTGCGATCCGCGACGAGATCCGCGGCCGGACGCTCCTCAACGACGCCGTGCGGGAGCAGGTGATGGCCGCCCGCCGACGCGGGACGGTCGTGACGCTCCTCGACGAGGGCGGCATCGACGACCTCGACGACGCCACGCGGGACGTCGTCCTCGACCGCCTGGCGGAGGCCGTGCGCGACACGCACGCGGACAAGATCATCGCCCGCACGGTGCCCGAGGGCTCCGACACGGCGATCACGGTCGTGGGCCTCAGCGTGGCCGGCGACGGCAGCGCCAGCCTGCTGGGCAGCGACGACCTGGACGACGAGGTCGACCTGTGGCTGGAGATCCCGCGGCCCCGCACCTGACCGGCGAGCGTCGGGGCGAGCGGCGGGACGTGGCGTGCGGTGCTGAGAGGCGCGGGGCCGGTGCCTGCACCGTCCGCCCCGCGCCTCTCCGGTCATCCCGGTGACCCGAGCACCAGGATGATCCGCCCCCCGGCGTCGTCTGCTCACCACAGTTGGACGACGCCGTGTTGACTGACCCGCGATGCGGGCCCCCCAGCAGGACGAGTCTCACGGAGCCGGACGTGCCGGCCAAGTCGTCATTTGGGAGGACACAGGCTGTGGCCGACGCCGCCCCGACGCCTCGCGCGGGGGATCAGGCCGAGAAGCCGCGCCAGCGTCCGGGCCCCGGCACGAGCGTGCCGCGCACGGCCCGCTGCGAGCGCTCCCACGCGTCCGGAGCGCGGCGCACGGACCGCTCGACGACGGGCTGGGCCGCCAGGGCGGCGATCACCGCGGTCGCCGCGGCGAGCTCCTCCTCGGTGGGGGCGCCGCCGAGCACGCGGATGCCGGGCACCGGCTGCGCGTCGCTCACAGCGGGATGTTCCCGTGCTTCTTCGGCGGCAGGCTGGCGCGCTTCGTGCGCAGCGCCCGCAGCGCCTTGACGACCGACGCGCGCGTGGCCGCCGGCTGGATCACGTTGTCGAGCTCGCCCCGCTCCGCCGCGAGGAACGGGCTCGCCACGTTGTACGTGTACTCGTTGGCGAGCCGCGTGCGCACGGCCGCGACGTCCTCGCCCGCGGCCTCGGCGCGCTTGATCTCGCCTCGGTAGAGGATGTTGACGGCGCCCTGGCCGCCCATCACCGCGATCTCGGCCGTCGGCCACGCGAGGTTGATGTCGGCGCCCAGCTGCTTGGAGCCCATGACGATGTACGCGCCGCCGTAGGCCTTGCGCGTGATGACCGTGACGAGCGGCACGGTGGCCTCGGCGTACGCGTACAGCAGCTTCGCGCCGCGGCGGATGACGCCCGTCCACTCCTGGTCGGTGCCGGGCAGGTAGCCCGGCACGTCCACGAGCGTGAGGATCGGGATGGAGAACGCGTCGCAGAACCGCACGAACCGGCTGGCCTTCTCGCCCGCCTCGATGTTGAGCGTCCCGGCCATCGCGTTCGGCTGGTTCGCGACGATGCCGACCGAGCGGCCCTCGACGCGCGCGAAGCCCACGATGATGTTCGGCGCGAACAGCGGCTGCGTCTCGAGGAACTCGCCGTCGTCGACGATGAGCTCGATGATCGTCCGCATGTCGTACGGCTGGTTCGGGCTGTCCGGGATGATCGTGTCGAGCCGCAGGTCCTGCGCGGTGATCTCGAGGTCGGCCGTGCGCGGGAACTCCGGCAGCTCGGCGAGGTTGTTGTCCGGCAGGAAGCCGAGGAGCGTGCGCGCGTAGTCGAGCGCGTCGTCCTCGTCGCTCGCGAGGTAGTGCGAGACGCCCGAGACCCGGTTGTGGGTGAGCGCGCCGCCGAGCTCCTCGAAGCCGACCTCCTCGCCCGTCACGGTCTTGATGACGTCGGGCCCGGTGACGAACATGTGGCTGGTCTTGTCGACCATGATCACGAAGTCGGTGAGCGCGGGGGAGTACACGGCACCGCCCGCGGCCGGGCCCATGATGAGCGAGATCTGCGGGATGACGCCCGACGCGCGTGTGTTGAGGCGGAAGATCTCGCCGTACTTGCCGAGCGCGACCACGCCCTCCTGGATGCGGGCGCCGCCCGAGTCGAGGATGCCGATGATGGGGACGCCCGTCTTGATGGCGAGCTCCATGACCTTGATGATCTTCTCGCCCGCGACCTCGCCGAGCGAGCCGCCGAAGATCGTGAAGTCCTGCGAGTAGACGGCCACCTGGCGGCCGTTGACCGTGCCCGTCCCGGTGACGACGGAGTCGCCGTAGGGCCGCTTCGCGTCCATGCCGAAGGCGTGCGTGCGGTGGCGCACGAACTCGTCGAGCTCCACGAAGGACCCGTGGTCGAGTAGCTGGTCGATGCGCTCGCGAGCGGTCATCTTGCCGCGCGCGTGCTGCTTCTCGATGGCGGCCTCGCCGCTCGCCGTGACCGCCTCGTGGTAGCGCCTCTTCAGGTCGGCGAGCTTCCCGGCGGTCGTGTACATGTCCGGGGCGCCGGCGTCCTCGTCTGGCTCGTGTGCAGTCACCCGCCTCACTGTACCGGCGGCCATCGGCGCCGCCGTTGTGGACCACGCACAGAAGAGGGGGCGTCCCGGGTGCCATGTCCTCCTGATCCGCTCGGTACGGTGACGGCATGGACCTCCCGCTCAGCCGCCTCGCCGCCCCGCGCCTCGTCGCCCTGGAGACCGTCGGCTCGACCAACGACGAGCTGGCGAGGCGGGCGTCCGCGGATCCCGCCGCGTGGCCCGACGGCTCGGTCCTGCTGACCCTCGACCAGACCGCGGGGCGCGGGCGCCGGGGCCGCGCGTGGATCGCACCGCCCGGGCGGACCCTCGCGGTGAGCGTGCTGTGCGCGCCCGGCCGCGCGGACCTCGACCCCGGCTGGCTGCCGCTCATCGCGGGGCTCGCGCTCGTCGCGACCCTGCGCGAGGTCGTGCCCGCACCCGCCGAGGTCACGCTCAAGTGGCCGAACGACGTGCACGTCGACGGGCGCAAGGCGTCGGGGATCCTCGGCGAGCTCGTCGCGCCCGGCCGGCTCGTCGTCGGGACGGGCCTCAACCTCACGCTCGCGGAGGCGGAGCTGCCCACGGCCACATCCACCTCGCTGCGGCTGGCGGGCGTGGTCGAGCCGGACGTGGACGCGATCCTCGCCGCCTACCTGGCCGCGTTCCGCGCGCGCTACCGGTCGTGGGTCGACGCCGACGGGGATGCGCGCGCGGCCGGCCTCGTCGACGAGCTGCGACGGACGTGCGCGACCATCGGGCGCGACGTGCGCGTCGAGCTGCCGGGCGGCGGGGAGCTCCTCGGCCGCGCGACGGGGGTGGACGACGACGGGCGGCTCACCGTGGAGTCCGCCGGGGATCCGGCCGTGACGTCTGTCGCCGCGGGGGACGTGACGCATCTGCGGTATCAATGAGGCATGGCGCACACGGGTGACACGCAGCGGTACGCACCCGGCGAAGGCGGACGGGCGCTCCCCGTCCGAGGCGGACGCCGGGCCCGTCGCCGGGCCGAGAAGGACGAGCGCCGCCGCGTCGCCGAGGACGAGGCCGGCCGCCTCACGTCGTCGCACGACGTGGATCCGCGTCTCGGCCGCCCCGTCGCCCCGCCGGCCGCGCCCGCGCAGCAGATCGCGTCCACCGACCCCGAGCGCGTCCTCGTGCGCCTCCGCCCGCACGGCCGCGCCCTCACCCTCCCGATGCTGCTGCTCATCGCGACCTGCCTGACCGCCGGCTACTTCGGCGCCTGGTTCCCCGAGCCCTGGGAGAACGCGCTGCTGCTGGTGGCGCTCGCGGGCGTCGCGGTCTTCGTCACGCTGCTGCCCGTGCTCGTGTGGCTGAACCGCCGCTACACGGTGACCACCCGCCGGCTCATCGTCTCGCACGGCTTCTTCGTGCGCACCCGCCAGGAGCTGCTGCACTCGCGCGGCTACGACGTCACGCTGCGCCGCGGGCCCCTGCAGCACCTGCACCGGAGCGGCCACGTGACCATCAACGCGGGGCTCGAGTCGCCCGTGGTCCTCCGCGACGTGCCGTCGGCCGTGCTCGTCGTGCAGGCGCTCCAGGACCTCATGGAGGAGAACGCCAACATGGTGGCCGAGCGCCGCCGCCAGGAGGAGTCGCGGCGCGGACGGCCCGGGGGTCCCGCGTGGGGGAACCCGGACGCGCGGCCGGACGACACCCAGCCCTGGCAGCGCGCCTGACCCGGCGGCGCTCGGTGCCGACGCCCGGCGCGGCCCGCCCCCGCGGACGTCAAAAGGCGGGGACGCGCTCCCGATCCGGCACGCGCCCCGGCTCCGCGGACGCGGCCGGAGCCGCGTGCCGCCGCGCCGGGGAGTAGACCCACTGGCGGTAGAGCACGAAGCGCACGGCGGATCCGAGCCCGAGGCCGATGACGTTGGCCGAGACGTTGTCCGCGAGCGACGAGGTCAGGCCGAGCACGTAGTGCGACACGTAGAGGCACGCCAGGCCGATGACCATGCCGAGGAGGCTCACGGCGAGGAACTCGAGCGCCTCCCGGCCGCGGCGCGTGGTGCGCTGGTCGCCGAAGGTCCAGTAGCGGTTGCCCACCCAGTTGACGGCGATGGCGGCGACGGTCGACGCGACCTTGGCGATCAGCGGCCCCGCCTCGAGGGCGTCGGGGTGCAGCACGGTCGCGCGCAGGAGGTTGAAGACGCCGAGGTCCACGAGGAACCCGAGGCCGCCGACGAGGCCGAAGCGGGCGACCTGCATGCCGAGCGACGCCAGGGAGCGGCGTGGGGACATGGGCGGGGTCCGTCCGGGATGGGGGAGGATGGCGGGTGGCGCGACGGACCACGATACCGGCTGGCACCGGTCGTCACCGGCCGCCGGCCGACGCGCCGCCGCCCGCAGGCGCCTGCGGGCCCACCCACCTGGAGGAAGAGGACACCATGACGCCCACCGTCGGAGTCGTCGGAGGCGGCCAGCTCGCCCGGATGATGATCGCCCCCGCCGTGGAGCTCGGCATCGGGATCCGCGTGCTCGCGGAGGCGGACGGCATGTCCGCGGGGCTCGCCGCCACCGCCGTCGGGGACTACCGCGACCTCGACGTCGTCCGCGCCTTCGCGCGCGAGGTCGACGTCATCACCTTCGACCACGAGCACGTCCCGCAGCACGTCCTGCGCGCGCTCGTCGCCGAGGGCGTCGCCGTGCACCCGGGCCCCGACGCCCTGCTGGTCGCGCAGGACAAGCTCCTCATGCGCGAGCGCCTCGAGGCGCTCGGCGTGCCGGTCCCCGTCTGGGCGCGCGTCGCCGACCGGGACGAGCTCGCCGCGTTCCTCGCCGACAACGGCGGCGTCGCGGTCGTGAAGACGCCGCGCGGCGGCTACGACGGCAAGGGCGTGCGGGTCGTCCGGTCCGCGGACGAGGCCGACGACTGGTTCCAGGGGCTCGGCACGGGCGACGCGCTGCTCGCCGAGGAGCTGGTCGACTACGCGCGGGAGCTCGCGCAGTCCGTCGCGCGGCGCCCCTCGGGGGAGATCGCGGCGTGGCCCGTCGTGGAGTCCATCCAGCGCGACGGGGTGTGCGCCGAGGTCATCGCGCCCGCGCACGGCGCCAGCCCGCGCCTGCGCCAGGCGGCGGAGGAGATGGCCCGCGGGATCGCGGAGGGGCTCGGCGTCACGGGCGTGCTCGCGGTCGAGCTGTTCGAGACCGTCGACGGCCGCCTCCTCGTCAACGAGCTGGCCATGCGCCCGCACAACACGGGCCACTGGTCGATGGACGGCGCCGTCACGGGCCAGTTCGAGCAGCACCTGCGGGCCGTGCTCGACCTGCCCCTCGGATCCACCCGCCCGCTCGCGCCGTGGTCGGTCATGATCAACGTCCTCGGCGGCCCCGAGGAGGGCGCCCTCGCCGACCGGTACCCGACGGCGTTCGCCGACCAGCCCGAGGCCCGCTTCCACCTCTACGGCAAGGACCCGCGCCCGGGTCGCAAGGTCGGGCACGTGACCGTGGTCGGCGACGACCTCGACGAGACCGCGTACCGGGCGCGCGCGGCCGCCGCGTTCTTCCGGGGCTGACCCGCGCGCCGTCGCGTCCCGCCCGGTCCCCGCGCGGCCTGCGTGGCGCGGCGGGCCGGGCGTGCGGAGCGCGGCACCTAGCATGGAGCCCGTGAATCCCGACACCCCTGCACTCGTCGGCCTCGTCATGGGCTCCGACTCCGACTGGAACGTGATGGAGAAGGCCGCCGACGCGCTCGACGCCCTCGGCATCCCCCACGAGGTCGAGGTGCTCTCCGCGCACCGCACGCCCGAGCGGATGATCGCCTACGGGCAGTCGGCGCGCGAGCGGGGCATCCGCGTCATCGTCGCTGGCGCCGGCGGCGCCGCGCACCTGCCCGGCATGATCGCCTCCGTCACGACCCTCCCCGTCATCGGCGTGCCCGTGCCGCTGCGGACGCTCGACGGCCTCGACTCCCTGCTCTCGATCGTGCAGATGCCCGCGGGCGTGCCCGTCGCGACGGTGTCCATCGGCGGCGCGGAGAACGCGGGGCTCCTCGCCGCGCGGATCCTCTCCACCTCCGACGACCGCATCGCCGACGCCCTCGCACGCCACCGCGCCGAGCTGGCCGAGCTCGTGGAGCGCAAGAACGTCGCGCTGCAGCAGAAGGTCTCGTCGCGCACGTGAGCCTCACGCAGCCCATCCGGCACCCGGACAGCCGGTCGCCGCGCATCATGACCACGCGCGCCTGGTGGCTCGTCGTGCTCAACGTCCTCATCCCCGGATCCGCGCAGGTCCTCGCGGGGAACCGCCGCCTCGGCCGCGTGGGCCTCGCCTCCACGCTCGTCGTGTGGGCACTCGCCGTCGTGATCGGCGGCCTCGCGCTCTTCGCGCGCGGCGCCCTGATCCAGCTGGTGTCGCAGGAGTGGCTGCTCGTCCTCCTGCAGGCGGCGCTCGCCGCGTACGCCGTGCTCTGGGTCGTGCTCGCGCTCGACACGCTCCGGCTCGCGCGCATCATCCGCGTCGCGCCCCGGGCCCGCCCGGTCATCGCGGCCCTGTCGGTGCTGCTGATGGTGGGCACGGCGGGATCGGCGGGCTACGCGGCCTACATCGTCGGCGTGGGCCGCGGCGCCCTCGGCGGCATCTTCGGCGACTACGCCACCGAGGCGCCCGTCGACGGCCGGTACAACATCATGCTGCTCGGCGGCGACGCGGGCACCGACCGCGCGGGCCTCCGCCCCGACAGCATCACCGTGGTCAGCGTCGACGCCGCCACGGGCCGGGCCACCATGGTCGGGCTCCCGCGCGACATGGAGAAGGTGCCGTTCTCCGACGGGTCGCCGCTGCAGGAGCGCTACCCGAACGGCTACCAGCGCTGCGACGTCGACGCGTGCATGCTCAACTCCATCTACACCGAGGTCGAGGTCTACAAGCAGGACCTCTACCCCGACGCGAAGGAGGAGGGGAGCCTCCCGGGGATCGAGGCGATGCGCGAGGCCGTGGAGGGCATCACCGGCCTGACGATCCAGTACTACGCCCTCATCGACATGCAGGGCTTCTCCGACATGGTCGACGCGCTCGGCGGCATCGACGTCGACGTGAAGCGCCGCATCGGCATGGGCTCCGGGCACGACGAGAAGTTCAACCCGGTCCCGATCCCCGAGTGGATCGAGCCCGGCCAGCAGAAGCTCGACGGGTACCACGCGCTCTGGTACGCGCGATCCCGCTACCAGACCACCGACTACGACCGCATGGCGCGCCAGCGCGAGGTCCAGCAGGCCGTGCTGCAGCAGTTCGACCCGGCCAACGTCCTCACCAAGTTCGATGCGATCGCCGAGGCCGGCCAGCAGGTGGTCAAGACCGACATCCCGCGCGGCATGCTCGGCTACTTCACGCAGCTCGCGCTGAAGACGAAGGGCCAGCCGATGGACGACCTGGAGATCGTGCCGCCGCGCTTCGACTCGCAGGAGCCGGACTTCCCGGCGATCCGCGAGGCGATCCAGCAGCAGTTCGCCGCGGGGTCCGCGGGCTGATCCGCGGCCCGCGCACCGGCCCCTAGAGGTCGGCGTGCAGCTGCCAGACCTTCTCGGCGGAGTCGCGCCAGCTGAAGGCGCGGGCGCGGTCCTGGCCCACGACGGACAGGCGCTCGCGCGCCGCGGTGTCGGAGAGCAGCCCGCCGATGGCGTGCGCGAGGCGCTCGGGGTACCCGTCCGGGTCCTCGCGGGGCACGACGACGCCCGCGTCGGCCGCGACCTCGAGGAGGGCGGGCGCGTCCGAATGGACGACGGGCGTGCCGAACGACAGCGCCTCGACGACCGGCAGACCGAAGCCCTCCGAGAGGCTGGGATGCACGAAGACGGTGGCGCGGTCGAGGGCGACCGCGAGGTCGGCGTCCGACAGGGAGCCGAGGCTGCGGACGCGCGACGGGTCGACGCCCGCCTCGTCCGCCACCTGCGCCAGCTCGACGTCGCCCCAGGTGGCGGGGCCCACGATGAGGAGCGGCAGGTCGCCGGTCTCGGGCCGGGCGAGCGCCTGCACGAGCGCCTGCACGCCCTTGCGCGGCTCGAGGCTGCCCACCGTGAGCAGGTAGTCGGCCGGGAGCCCGAGCTCGGCGGCGCGGGCGGCGGGATCCGCGGGCAGCGCGATCCTCGGGCTGACCGCTCCGCCGATCACGCGCACGCGGTCGCCGAGGTCGACGTAGCGGGCGAGCTCCTCGGCCAGCGCGTGCGACGGCACGACCACGGCGTCGGCGTGCTTGCGGGCGCGCTTGGCCATGGCCTTCGTCCAGGAGACGGACGCGCTGGTCATGCTCTCCGGGTGCGTCCACGCGTTGACGTCGTGGACGGTCGCGACGATCTGGTCGTGCGTGTTGACGCGGTCGTGGCGGCGCAGCGGCGCGAGGAGGCCCGGTGCGTGCACCATGCCCGTCGTGCCGGGCGTCGGCAGGCCCAGCTGCCACGCGCGCGACAGCTCGCGGCGGGGGAGCGGCACGCGCGTGATCCGGGCGAGCCCGGGGAGGCGCTCCTCCAGGTCGGCCGTCTGCTCGGGCGTGATCGCGGAGACCACGCCCTCGACCTCGCACCCGCTCGGGGTGGCGGCGACGATGGCGCTCGTCAGGTCCTCGGCGTAGCGGCCCATGCCGCCGGGCGTCGGGCCGGTCAGCTGGTCGATGATCACGCGCAGCGTGGTGGTCACGGTCCTCCATCGCGCGGGTGTCGGGTCGGCCCGCGGGAGGACCATCGTACCGGCGACCTGCCGCGGGAGGCGGGAGGAGCGCCCGGCGGCGTCAGCCCTGGCGCATCCGCTCGACGGCGTCCTTGGACGGCCCGTCGAACGCGACCCGGCCCGACTGGATGAGGATCCCGCGCTCGCAGAGGTCCGACACCATGTCGAGGTCGTGGCTGACGACGACGAGCGTCTTGCCCTGGTCGTGCAGCTCGCGGATCTTCGCCAGGCACTTGCGCTGGAACGGCTCGTCGCCGACGGAGAGGATCTCGTCGACCAGCAGGATGTCGACCTCGGTGTGGATGGCGACCGAGAAGGCGAGCCGGAGGAACATGCCCGAGGAGTAGTGCTTGACCTCGGTGTCGATGAACTTCTCGATCTCGCTGAACGCCACGATCTGGTCGAAGCGGGCGTCGATCTCGTGCTGCTCCATGCCGAGGATCGCGGCGTTGAGGTAGATGTTCTCGCGGCCCGAGAGGTCGGGGTGGAAGCCCGCGCCCACCTCGATGAGGCCGGCGATGCGCCCGCGGGCGAGCACCTCGCCGCTGTCGGGCTGGTAGACGCCGGAGATGAGCTTCAGCAGCGTCGACTTGCCGGATCCGTTGAAGCCGAGGAGCGCCACCGACTCGCCGGGGCGCACGGAGAAGCTGACGTCCTCCAGCGCGTCGAAGGTGCTGGCGAGCGGCTTCCGGCGGACGGCCGCGATGACCGTCTCCTTGATGGAGTGCGTGTGGCGGAGGAGGAACGACTTGCGCACGTTCTCCACGATGATGCGCGGGAGCGCGTCCGACTCAGAGGTCCTGGGCAAAGCGCCCCTCCAGCTTCTTGAAGACGAGCTGCCCGAGCAGGAGGCTCAGGAGCGAGACGCCGAGGGCGATGAACCCGTACATCCAGAGGTTCTCGGGGAGGTCGCCGGTGCCGCCCGTGGTGGGGTACCAGAAGCCCGCGTGGAAGAGCTCGACGGCGGCCGTCACGGGGTTGAGCTGGTAGACCACGAGCAGCCAGTCGGGCAGCACGTCGCGCACCTGCGCGAAGGGGTAGAGGACGGGCGACGCCCACACCACGACCATGACGATCAGCTCGACGAAGTTCTGCGAGTCGCGGAACGACACGTTCGCGGCGCCGAACAGCATGCCGAGGCCGATGGCCAGCGTGCCGATGATGGCGACGCCGAGCAGGATCCCGAGCACCTGCACCGGGGTCGGCGCCCAGCCCACGAAGAGGCAGACGACGAGCAGGATCACCAGCTGCGGCAGGAAGTTCACGAGCGCCACGAAGGTGCTGGAGACGGGGAAGAGCTCCCGCGGCAGGTAGATCTTCTTGATGAGCGCGCCGTTGTCCACCAGGGACTTCGTGGAGTTGGAGAACGCCTCCGTGTAGAAGTTGATGAGGATGATGCCCGAGAACAGGTAGATCGGGTAGTTGACCTGGTTCTGGTTGAGACGCAGGAACACGCCCATCGCGATGAAGAAGACCGCGAACTGCGCGGCGGGCTTGACGTACGACCACAGCCAGCCGAGCACCGATCCGCGGTACCGGACCTGCACCTCCTTGCGCACGAGCAGGGAGAGGAGGTAGCGGCGGCGGTAGACGTCGAGCAGCCCCGCGCCCGTGCCGGGCCTCGAGAACTCCCGCGACTCGGAACTCGTCATGCTCGACACGTCGGTGGTGCCCTTCGGACTGCGTGGGGCTCGCGCGGGGCGCGGAGCGGAGGCGGCGGAGGCGTCCGGGATCGGACCGGACACGAGTGTAGCCGTCAGCGTGCCCGGAGGACGCCGTGCCGGCCGGCGTCCGCCAGCGCCTCGCGCCAGTCGCGCAGCGGCGCCAGCCCGACTCGCGCCCAGCCGTCGTGGCCGAGGACGGAGTACGCGGGGCGCGGCGCGGGACGCACGAAGGCCGCGCTGTCGGTCGGCAGCACGCGCGCGGGATCCAGCCCCGCCTCCTGGAAGACGGCGCGCGCGAGGCCGTGCCACGTGGTCTCGCCCGAGGCCGTGCCGTGGAACACGCCGGCGGGCGCGCCCGCGTCGACGAGCTCCACGATGCGCGCTGCGAGGTCGACGGTCCAGGTCGGCTGGCCGCGCTGGTCGTCGACCACCGAGACCGTGTCGTGCGTCGCCTGGAGCCGCAGCATCGTCGCGGGGAAGGAGGGGCCGCCGGCGCCGTACAGCCACGCGGTGCGGACGATGCTCGCGCCCTCCGGGTGGCCGTCGAGCACGAGCCGCTCGCCCTCGGCCTTGGTGCGGCCGTAGGCGGAGACGGGCGCGTGGGGCGCGTCCTCCGGGTAGGGGGAGGAGGCGGATCCGTCGAAGACGTAGTCGGTGGAGACGTGCACGATGCGGGCGCCCGCCTCGGCCGCGGCGCGCGCGAGCACGCCGGCGCCCGTCGCGTTGATCGCCCGCGCCTCGTCCTCGTGCTCCTCGGCCGCGTCCACCGCGGTGTAGGCGGCGAGGTTGACGACGACGTCGTGCCCGGCGACGGCCCGGCGGACCGCGGCCTCGTCGGTGATGTCGAGCTCGGCGCGCGCGGGCGCGGTCACGTCGTGCGCGGCGAGCGCGGGCAGGAGGTCCTGCCCGAGCATGCCGCGGCCGCCGGCGACGAGGACGCGGCTCACGCGGGCAGCTCGGCGCGCTGCTTCAGCGGCTCCCACCAGGAGCGGTTGTCCCGGTACCACTGCACGACGTCGGCGAGGCCCTGCTCGAACGGCACCTGCGGCGCGTAGCCCAGCTCCCGCTGGATCTTCGAGATGTCGACGGAGTAGCGGAGGTCGTGGCCCTTGCGGTCCTCGACCCGGTCGACGTACGACCAGTCGCGGCCGGTCGCGTCGAGCAGCAGCTGCGTGAGCTCCCGGTTGGTGAGCTCGGTGCCGCCGCCGATGTTGTAGATCTCGCCGGGCGCGCCCTGCACGAGCACGAGCGCGATGCCGCGGCAGTGGTCGTCGACGTGCAGCCAGTCGCGGATGTTGAGGCCCTCGCCGTAGAGCGGCACGTGCTTGTCGTCGATGAGGTTCGTGACGAACAGCGGGATGACCTTCTCGGGGAAGTGGTAGGGCCCGTAGTTGTTGGAGCAGCGCGTGATCGACACGTTCAGCCCGTGCGTGCGGTGGTACGAGCGGGCGAGCAGGTCGCTGCCGGCCTTGGAGGCGGAGTAGGGGGAGTTGGGCTCGAGCGGCCGCGACTCGTCCCACGAGCCCTCGGCGATGGATCCGTAGACCTCGTCGGTGGAGACGTGCACGAAGCGCTTCAGGTCGTGGCGGAGGGCGGCGTCGAGGAGCTTCTGCGTGCCGAGCACGTTGGTCTCGACGAAGATGCTCGCGTCGCGGACCGAGCGGTCGACGTGGCTCTCGGCGGCGAAGTGCACGACCGCGTCGACCCGGGGGATCCACTCGTCGAGGACGGCGTCGTCGCGGATGTCGCCCTCCACGAACGTGTACCGCGGCGAGTCGCTGACGGCCGCCAGGTTCTCGAGGTTGCCGGAGTACGTGAGCGCGTCGAGCACGACGACGTCGGCGCCCTCGAGCCCGGCGTAGTCGTCCGAGAGCGCGTGGCGCACGAAGTTCGAGCCGATGAAGCCGGCGCCGCCGGTCACGAGGATCCTCATGGGGTCTGTCCTGTCGTCGAGACGCCGGGCGGGTGGGCCGACGTCGGGGGAGTGTCCGCGCTGATCGGGGTGCGGACCGCCTGCGAGTGTACCGGCGACGGCCCGCCGGGCCACGTCCCCGTGCGGGGGAGGCGCAGGTCGCCGGGCGGACGTCCGGGCGCGACGCGGCAGGATGCGTGCATGGCCGCCTCCCGCATCCGCGCGCTCCTCCGCGACGAGCGCGTGGCGTTCCTCCTCGTCGGCGGCTTCAACACCGCCTTCGCGTTCCTCCTCTTCGCGGGGCTCGCGGCCACGGCCGGCGCGGCGCTCGACGCGGCGGGCCGGCCCGTGCTCGGATCCCTCGTGCCGCTCGCCGGGAGCTACGCGGTCGCCGTGCTCGTCGCCTTCGTCCTGTACCGCCGCCTCGTGTTCCGCGTGCGGGGCCACGTGCTGCGCGACCTCGCGCGCTTCGTCTCCGTCTACGTCGTCTCCATCTCGCTCAACGCCGTCGCGCTCCCGCTGCTCGTCGCGGTCGGCGTCCCGCGCCTCGTCGCGCAGGCGCTCATCGTGGTCGCGATCACGCTCATCAGCTACGTCGGCCACCGCTGGTTCTCGTTCCGGCGTCCGCGGGGCGGCGGCGGCCCCGGCCGCTGATCGGCCCGTTGCTAGACTCCGACCCGTGCAGATCCGCGAACTCGCCGTACCCGACGCGTACGAGCTCACCCCCGTCCAGCGCACCGACGACCGGGGCGTGTTCCTCGAGTGGTACCGGTTCGACGAGATCCAGGAGGCGGTCGGGCACCCCCTCGACCTCCGCCAGGCGAACATGAGCGTCTCCAAGCGCGGGGTCGTCCGCGGCGTCCACTTCGCCGACGTGCCGCGCGGCCAGGCCAAGCACGTGAAGGCCGTCTCCGGCGCCGTGCTCGACTTCATCGTCGACATCCGCGTGGGATCCCTGACCTTCGGCCAGTGGGACAGCGTGCGGCTCGACACCGACACCCACAAGGCCGTCTACATCTCCGAGGGCCTCGGCCACTGCTTCGTCGCGCTGACCGACGACGCCGCCGTCACCTACCTCGTGAGCGACGTCTACAACCCCTCCGCCGAGCACGGCATCACGCCGCTCGATCCCGACCTCGACCTCCGCTTCCCCGAGGAGGCGGGCGAGGCGCTGCTCTCCCCGAAGGACCTCGAGGCCCCCACGCTCGCGGAGGCGGCGGCCGCCGGTCTCCTCCCCACCTGGTCGGACATGCGCGCCTTCCACGACTCGCAGAAGGTGAGCTGAGCCATGAAGGGCATCATCCTGGCCGGCGGCTCCGGCACCCGCCTCTGGCCGATCACGAAGGGCATCAGCAAGCAGCTGATGCCCATCTACGACAAGCCGATGATCTACTACCCCCTGTCGACGCTGATGATGGCGGACATCCGCGAGGTGCTCATCATCACGACGCCCGAGTACAACGACCAGTTCCGGGCCCTGCTCGGCGACGGCTCGCACCTCGGCATGCGCATCGAGTACGCCGTGCAGCCCTCGCCCGACGGCCTCGCGCAGGCGTTCGTCATCGGCGAGGAGTTCATCGGCGACGACTCGGTGGCCCTCGTCCTCGGCGACAACATCTTCCACGGCGCCGGCCTCGGCACCAGCCTGCGGAGGAACACCGAGATCGACGGCGCGCTGATCTTCGCGTACCACGTGGCCGATCCCACGGCCTACGGCGTCGTCGAGTTCGACGACGACTTCACGGCCGTCTCCATCGAGGAGAAGCCCGCGGAGCCGAAGAGCGCGTACGCCGTCCCCGGCCTCTACTTCTTCGACAACGACGTGGTGGAGATCGCCAAGGGCATCCAGCCGAGCGAGCGCGGGGAGCTCGAGATCACGGCGGTCAACGACCACTACCTGCAGGCCGGCCGCCTCCGCGTGCAGGTCCTCGACCGCGGCACCGCCTGGCTCGACACGGGCACGTTCGAGAGCATGATGCAGGCGTCCGAGTACGTGAAGGTCATCGAGGACCGCCAGGGATTCAAGATCGGCTGCATCGAGGAGATCGCGTTCCGCGCCGGCTGGATCGACCGCGACGCCCTCGAGGCGCTCGCCCGTCCCCTCATCAAGAGCGGCTACGGCCGCTACCTCGTCACGCTGCTCGACGCGTAGCGTCCCCGAGGCCGGCGGGCCGCACCGCGTCAGCGCGGGGTGAGCTCGCCGGATTGCATGCCGGCGATGAGCGCCTGCGCGGTGATGTGGATCCCCGCGGGCAGCGGCATCGTGTCCCGCGCGTCGAGGTCCGGCCAGACGACGCTCTCGAGGCGCAGGTCCACCGCCTGGTAGCCCGCGAGCGGCGACAGCCCGAGCATGACGTGGGGGCGCGCCTTGCCGAGCGCGGTGAAGTGCCCGAGGAGCGCGCTGATCGTGACCGGCTGCCCGGAGGCCAGGATCTTCGTGACGTGCGACCCCGGGGGCAGAGCCAGCAGCCGCGCGGTCGCGTCCCGCACGAGCCCCGCGCAGTCGTCGGCGTAGAGGTAGTCGCGGACCGTCTCGAGCGGCACGTAGATGGACGCCGGCGTGGGGGAGAGGTTCGCGCGCGCGAGCTGGGTGATGAGGCCCTGCGGCTTGCCGACGGCCTGGCCCGGCCCGTAGAGGTTCGCGATGCGGCCGATGAGGGTGCTGACCCCGGCGTGCTCGCCGAACGCCCGCACGAGGCCCTCGGCCCGGAGCTTCGCCTCGCCGTAGGGCGCGAGGGGGCGGGGCTCGGTCGCCTCCGTGAACGGCGGGCGCGCGGCGCCCGCGTACACGCCGCCCGCGGACGACGAGTAGAACAGCGCGCCGCCCGGCGCGGGCACGGCCGTCGCGGCGCCGGCGATCTCGTCGAGCACCGCCTCCAGCTGCTGGAGCTCGTGCTCCAGCTGCTCCCGGGTGCTGCCCGTGACGGCCGCTCCCGCGCACCACATGACGGCCCACGCACCGGCGACGCGACCGGCCTCGAGGAGCCGCTCCGCGCCGGTGCGCGCGGCCCGGCGCATCACGCGCTCGTCCGGGGTCGACCAGGGGAGCGGGTCCACGGCGACCGGCGCCCAGCGGGGATCCGCCGTCAGCGCGTCGACGAGCGAGGCGCCGAGGAGCCCCCGGGCGCCGATGACCCAGACGGGGACGGGCGCGGTCACACGTGCCCGCGCGGCGGTCGGCCGTGCGGTCCGTCGAGGGGGTCGCGCACGATGAGGTAGGCCGGCCGTCCCTGCGCCATGCCCACCGCGACGCCCACGTACTCCGCGATGATCCCCAGCGAGAACAGGATGATGCCGCTCGACGCGAGGATCGTGACGATGGTCGACGCCCAGCCCGCGGGCACCGAGTTGTCGGTGAGGCGGCTGACGACGATCACGATCACGAAGACCAGCGCGACCGCGAGGAAGAGCACCCCGAGGACGCTCACGGCGCGCAGGCCGCGGGTGCCGCTGGAGAGCACCATGCGCCAGAAGTGCGAGAACAGGCGGCGCGACGAGTAGCCGGACTGGCGCTCGCCCTCGTCGCGGAGCGTGATGGGGCAGCTGGACACGCGGTTCGCGACCCAGCCGAGGGCGATGTCGAGGTACACGCCGGAGCCCGCGTACGCGGCGACGCTGCGGCCGACGGATCCGAGCATCAGCCGGTAGCTCTGGAACTGCTCGGCGTCCTGGTCGGACGACATGGCGTTCAGCACCACCTTGGCGCCGCGGGAGGCGACGTTCCGCAGGAGACCGTGGGACGGCGAGTTCGTGGGCTTCGCGTAGACCACGGAGGCCAGGTCGCGCATCGCGACGTCGAGCATGTCGGGGATGAAGCCGGGATCGTGCTGCCCGTCCTCGTCGAGCGTGACGATCCAGTCGCCGCCGGAGGACGCCATGCCCGCGAGCGTGGCCGCGTGCTGGCCGAAGTTGCGGCTCAGCCAGATCGGCCGGACGAAGGGGTGGAGGCGCTTCAGCTCGCGGATGACCCGGGGGGAGCCGTCGCGCCCGTTGTCGAAGACGAGGAGGACCTCGGTGACGGCGTAGCTGTGGCCGTCGCGCGAGATCTGCGGCTGCGTGAAGGGCTCGATCTCCGCGAGCAGGGCCTCGAGCGTCAGCTCGCCCTGGTAGACGGGGATGACGACGGAGACGGAGTGGTCGGGCGGCAGCACGGGCTCGGTCGCGCCCTGCTCCTCGAGAGCGCTCACGCGGCGCTCCCGGCCCCGCGCGACATGCGCCGGCCGAGGTAGAGGTACACGAGTCGACGCGAGAGGGCCTTGGCGCGGGCCATCAGGTCGCCGAGACGGACGTCGGCCCGGGACACGACGTGCGGGTGGTCCTCGAGGACCCAGTGGTGGAAGCCGGCGGCGGCGCTCGCCTGCTCGCCGGCGAGGCGCACGCTCCACTGGGAGTCGGAGATCCGGAAGCCCGCGAGGGCCTTCGGCCCCACGGACGCGAAGTCGCCGCGGAGCAGCACCTTGGCGTACGTGGTCTCGTCGATGAGGTACGGCCAGCGGGAGTCCCACCAGCCGACCGCCTCCAGGTCGGCCCGGCGCATGAGCACGCAGCCCGGCTCGCCGAAGATGTTGGTGCCGGAGCGGATCGTGCGGCGGACGGCCTGGGCGCCGGACATCGCGAGGCGCGCCCCGGAGACGCCGTGGTCGCGCACGACCGGCCGGCTGTCGGCGTCGACGATGTCCCGCGGGGAGGCGACGAGCACGACGGAGGGCGACGCGTCCAGCTCGGCCACCTGGCGCTCCAGGATGGTGGGGTAGAGGAGGTCGTCGCCGCAGACGAGCTTGATCAGCTCGCCGCGCGCCTCCTGGCTCACGCGGTTCCAGTTGCGGAGGGCCCCGCCGCCCGCCTCGGTGCGGAGCAGGCGGACGCGCGGCTCGTCGGCGTAGCGCTGCATGACGTCCCACGTGCCGTCGGTGGAGGAGTGGTCCGCGATCACGACCTCGAAGTCGGTGAACGTCTGCGCCAGCACGGAGTCGACCGTCTCCTGGAGGTAGTCGGCGTTGTTGTAGGCGGGGATGACGATCGAGACGCGTGGGGCCACGAGGCTCTCCTTCGGCGAGGCAGGAGGGGACGCGACCGGGCCGGCGACCCTGCGTCGCGCGTCGGCGTGCGACGGGCGATGGAGGCGGCGGGCGACCGCGGAGCGCGTTCGGACGGGGGCCATCCTCTCACGGGGCCCCAGCCGGACCGGGGAGGCGCCCGCCCGCAGCGGGTCCGGTCCTCACGGGGTGCCGGGGAGCCAGGCGTTAGGGTGAGTCCCGCCCGACCGTCCGAGGCGGTCCGGGCGGAACACGACGAACGGACATTCCTCAACATGCGCAGCAAGCTCCTGTGGCCGACGGCCGCCGTCGCCGCCACGGTGGTGGGCGCGATGATCCCGATGCTCTTCTTCCGCCGGTACTACTTCGTGAACGACACGGAGGCGGGGGCCTTCGGCCAGTGGTGGGAGATCGGGGACCGGATCCTCCGGGGCGACTGGTCGCTGCTCAACACGACGGTGTGGCAGTCGGGCAACTACCAGGCGGAGGGCGCGTGGGGCATCTACAGCCCCTTCATCTGGCTGATCGGGCTCGGCTCGCACGTCCTGTTCGACGCCGCCCTGTACTCCACGATCGTGAAGCTCGCCTGCCTCGCGATCGGATCCGCGGGCTTCTTCGTCCTCGCCCGCAGCTACGGCATCCCCCGCGCCTGGTCCGCGGTCGTCGCCGTGGCCGCGCCGCTCGCCGGCTTCACCCTCTACTACGACGCGCCCTCCTGGGTGAACGGGCTGATGGCCTGGTGCTGGTGGGCCCCTCGCCGTGGGCCTGACCCGCCGGAGCGTGCTGCTCAACCGCACCCCCTATGGCGGCATCGCGGCGTCGCTCCTCCTCGTCGGGATCGGGTACGTCTCCACGACCCTGATGCTCGCGGCGGCGCTCGCCGCCATCCTGCTCGAGGCCGTGCTCCGCCGCGACCGGGGTGCCATCTGGCGTGCCCTCGCCGCGTCGACCGTCGCCGGCCTCTTCACGATCGTGGTGCACCTGCCCGGTCTCCTGACCGCATCGGTGTCCGGCCGGGACGAGGGAGTCCTCAACACGGGCTTCCTCGGCGTCGACCTCACCGACCTGGCCATCTCGGCGGTGCCGACCGGCGGGCCGTTCATGGAGACGTACGGGAGCCAGTACCCCGGCTCCCCGCTCACCTACATCTCGTGGCTGCTCCCGCTGGTCGTGCTCATCCGCCCCCGCGAGCTGGCCCGCCTGCTGCGCTCCCGTCCCAGCCTCGTCGTCATCGCGGTCGTCGCGCTCGTCGCCGTGAGCGCGCCGTCCCAGATCGGGCCGCTGCGGTTCCCCGTGCGGGTCCTGCCGTACGTGGCGGGCTCCGTCCTCCTGATCCTCGCGCTCGGCCTGTCCCGTGCACGACGCACCGTCGTCACGCGACGGCACCTCACGGCGGCCCTGCTCATCGTCGTCGCCACCGGCGGGCTGATGGTCCTGCAGGCGCCCCTCGAGTGGAAGGCCGTCGTCGTCGGCATGGTCGTGTCGGCCGTGCTCGTGGCGGTGGCGATGGGCGTCGCCGGTGCGCGGCTGGGGCGGGCGTCCGGCCTCCCCCTGGTCCGCCGCGTCGTGCGCACCCGGGACGCGGGAGGGGCGACGCGGGCCCTCGCCGTGATGGCCGTGGCCGGGACGCTCGTCGCGCTCGTCCCGCAGCACGCCTTCTCCCCGGCGTCGCCGCTCAGCAGCTACTGGCTGCCCTCCGACGTCGTCGAGTACTCGAGCCAACTCCCCGGATCCCGCGGCGACGTCCTCGTGGTCGGGTGGACGGACGACGACTTCTTCGACGAGTCGCTCGTCGGCAACTCCTGGTACATCACGGGCAAGCCCGTCCAGAACGCGTACTCGTCGGTCTACTACCCCGGCTACTCGAAGGCCGTCTGCATGCAGTACAACGGCTTCACCTGCGGCCAGCTCTACGAGCAGCTCTTCCAGCCGGTGAAGGGCTCGGACACGGGGACC
The DNA here is from genome assembly GCF_030816895.1 of Clavibacter sp. B3I6. Lineage (NCBI taxonomy): Bacteria > Bacillati > Actinomycetota > Actinomycetes > Micrococcales > Microbacteriaceae > Clavibacter > Clavibacter sp. B3I6. The sequence continues at coordinate 1,190,293 of NZ_JAUSYL010000001.1, read as the reverse complement.
GACCTCGTCGACCTGCTCGGCGTCAGCACCGTGCAGGTCGTCAAGATCCAGCGCGGCCTCGATGCGTCCCGCGCGGTGCCCTCCGCCGACTGGAAGGTCGTGCCGGAGGGGTGGCACGTCGCCCAGGACACCCCGCACACGCGCCTCATCGTGCGCGACCAGCCGGTCGACGGGGCCGGCGGCATCGCCTGGACCTCGGCGGGCACCTCGGCGACGGTCGTCCACCAGGACCCGATGGGCACCACGTTCCGCATCGACTCCGTGCCCGCCGACGGCGGGCGGGTCGCGCTCTCCCTCATCCCGTGGCCGGGCTATCGCGTCGACGGCGCCACGCTGGCCGAGGACCCCGTCGACGGCATGCTCCTCGGCGTCGACGTGACCGCCGCGGACGAGGGCCGCACCGTCACGGTCTCCTTCTGGAGCCCCGGATGGCAGGTGCAGCTGGGATCCGGGCTCCTCATGGTCGTCCTCGTGGCCCAGTGGGCGGTCCTCCGCCGGCGGGGGAGGAGGAGCGAATGAGCGCGCCTCAGCGCGTCGTCGCGGTCGTCGTGGCCTGGAACCGGCGCGACCTGGTGGTGGAGACCCTCGCCGCGCTCGACGCCCAGACCGTGCCGCTGCACGCGGTCGTCGTCATCGACAACGCGTCGACGGACGGCTCCGCCGACGTCATCCGCGCGCGCTTTCCGGAGGTCGCGCTCACGACGCTGCCGACGAACACCGGTGGGGCGGGCGGCTTCACCGCGGGCATCGAGCGCGCGCTCACCGCGCACGACGCCGAGCTCGTCTGGCTCATGGACGACGACACGGTGCCGGATCCCTCCGCGCTCGACGAGCTGCTGCGCGCCCGCGCCGTGGCCCCCCGCGGCACCGTCGTGCTCGCGTCCGCGGTGCGCTGGACCGACGGTCGCCCGCACCCCATGAACACGCCGCGCACACGGCCCTCGGCGCGCCGCCGGAGCATCGCCCGCGCCGCCGAGCACGGCTGCACGCCCGTCCGCACCGCGTCGTTCGTGTCCATGATGATCGAGGCCGACGCCGTCCGCGCGCACGGGCTGCCGATGGCCGACTACTTCCTCTGGAACGACGACTTCGAGTACTCGGCCCGCCTGCTCCGGCACGGCCGCGGGTACCTGGTCCACGGCAGCACGGTCGAGCACCGCACGCGCACCTTCGGGTCGACGGACGTGGACCCGGGCGCGCGGTTCGTCTTCGAGGTGCGCAACAAGATCTGGATGCTGCTGCGCTCCCGCGCGCTGTCGCCCGCCGAGCGGGTCCTCTACGCCGGGGCCGCGATCGTCAGCTGGACCCGCACCATCCGGCGCTCCGGCGACAAGGGGCTCCTCGTCCGCGGCCTGGTCGACGGCGCGCGCCAGGGGCTCAGCCGCCCCCCGCGACCTGCGCACGAGGTCCTCGACGGGCTCGGCGACATCACCGCGGGGGTCCGGCGCATCGAGCGGTCCGCCGGCCGATGACGCCGCGCCCGGCTCAGTCGCGGCGGTAGGGCACCTCGGACGACGCCGTCAGCACGGTGCCGGCCGCCGGATCCGTCGGGCGGCCGACGTGCGAGGCCACCAGGTAGAGCGGCCTGTTCTGCACCTCGGCGTACACCCGCCCGAGGTAGCTCCCCAGCACGCTGAGCATGGTGATCTGCACGCCGCCCACGAAGAGGATGGCGATCACGGTGAACGTCCACCCGGGCACGACGCTCGACGGGTCGATGGCGCGGCTCACCAGCACGTAGACGACCGCCAGCGCGCTGAGCGCCGACACCACGAGGCCGACGAGCTGGATCAGCTTGAGCGGGAACGTCGAGAAGCCGAGGATGCCGTCCGCGGCGAACTTGATCATCTTGCGCAGCGGGTAGCCGGTGACCCCGGCGTGGCGCTCATCGCGGTCGAACTGCACGCTCGTCTGGCGGAAGCCGACGTAGGAGACCATCCCGCGGAGGAAGCGGTTCCGCTCCGGGAAGCGCTTGACGGCGTCGATCACCTTGCGGTCGATGAGCCGGAAGTCCCCGGTGTCGCGCGGGATGTCGATCTCGGCGACGAGCGCGAGCGTGCGGTAGAACGCGCCGGCGGTGGTCCTCTTGAACAGGGAGTCCTTGCGCGTGCGGCGCTGCGCGTAGACGACGTTGAAGCCCTCCTGCCAGCGGCGGATGAGCTCGACGGCGACGCGCGGCGGATCCTGCAGGTCGGTGTCCATGATGACCGCCGCGTCGCCCGTCGCGTGGTCGAGGCCGGCCGTGACCGCGATCTGGTGCCCGAAGTTGCGGGAGAAGTCGATGACCTGGACGCGGTCGTCCGCGGCCGCCAGGGCGTGCAGGCGCTCGAGGGACGCGTCGGCCGATCCGTCGTTCACGTAGATGAACTCGAAGCGCATGCCGAGTCGCGCCGCGTCCAGCTCCTCGTGGAGGGTGCGCGAGAACAGGTCGATGCTCCCCTCCTCGTTGAAGGTGGGGAGGATGAAGCTCACGAGCGGCGCGGGCGTCTTGTGCTGGTCTGCTGTCACGTGCGGGAGTCCCTCGTCGGAAGCGGGTCGTTGTCGGCGTCCCGGCCTGACGGGACGCCGACCGGGTGCGCGGCTCAGCCTATGTCGATGCGGTAGAGCACGGCCGCCGCGCCGGTCGACGGGTCGAAGACGCTGCGCGCGACCTCCACGAGACCCGGCACATCGGCGGGGTCGACCCCGTCGGCGCAGTCCGAGAGGGCGAGGTACCAGCGGATCCCCGCGGCCTCGGTCGCCCGCGCGTCGACGCGACCCGACGCCAGCGCCCCGCGCGCGTCGTCGACCGCGTCCCGGTCCTCGGGCCAGGCCATGCCGAGGTTGTAGTGCGCGACGGATCGGCCGGAGTCGATCTTGACGATCTGGGGGTCGAGGCATGATCCGGCGACGATGGCGCCCTCGGTGGCGTCGGCGGTCACGTCGCGGATGGCCCGGTCCGCGGGCTGCTGGAACGTGATCTGCCCGATGCCCCGGCCGGCGACGAAGAAGCGCGCCCAGTCCACGGCGCTCGCGGCGCCGACCGCGACGACGGCGACCGCGGCCGCCGCGACGACGACGCGGGTACGGCGCGGAGCCGGCCGGTCGGCGCCGTCCTCCTGGTGCGCGCGGAGCGTCCGCACCGCCACGTCGAGCAGCACCGGCACGATCGTCACGGCGATGAGGAGGAAGGAGTCGATCCAGAGCCGGTACGGCTCCTGGTTCGCGCGCCACAGGTCGTTGGTCGACGTCATGGCCCAGGCGAGCATCGCCCCGGACGCGTACGCGATCCAGATGGTGCGCCGGGCGCGGATGCCGGCCACGAGGATCACGACGAGCGGCAGGATCAGCGCGGCGCCCGCGAGGGGACCGAGCGGGAGGTCCACGCCCAGGTCCTTGCTCGACGCCACCCGGTAGGAGAGGAACGGGTCGCCCGCCGCCGACGCGAGCACGGTCGTCACGATCTGCGGCATCGTCGCGAGGAGCGCGGCGCCCATGGGCACGAGCGCGAGACCGCGGGTGCGTCCGATGGTCGCGAGGAGCCCCGGGACCGTGGGCACCAGGCCGACGACGAAGGCGGGCAGGGGCCCGACCGTCCCGGCGACGACGACCGCGAGGGCGAGGGAGACCGGCACGAGCACCGCGGACAGCACCAGGAGCCGGCGCCGGGGTCGCTCGAGCACGGCGTACGCGGCGACCACGTAGAAGGAGAGGAAGACGGTCGAGAGGAAGGCGTAGACGTGCACGTTGAGCAGGCCGCCGACCACCACGCCCACCAGGACGAGCCCGGCGAAGCGCATCCGGCGGGAGGATCCGCGCAGGGCCGGCACGAGGGCGGCGAGGAACGCGATGCCGGCGACGGAGAGCGCGGCGGCCTCGCCGTTCAGCGTGAACAGCACCCCGAACGGACCCCAGAGGACGGCGTGCGAGCTCATCTGCCAGAACCACGTGCCCGGGCCCTGCGTCCACGCGAACGTCCCCAGCAGGAGCGGCGTGAAGCCGAGCGCACCGGTCCACGCGCGGCCCGTGACCCGGATGCACGCGACGGCGATGGCGGCGACGAGCCCGGCCTGGATCACCGTGCCGACGACGTTCCACGCGGCGACCGGCCCGAGGCCGGTGAGGTGGCCGACGGCGCCGAGCACCACGTAGTAGAGGTGCGGGTACGTGTTCCGGCCCGTCTCCGTGAACGGCTCGACGGACGAGAAGTCGCCGCGCGCGAAGTTGACCACCATGGAGAGGTAGGAGAGCTGGTCGTAGACGAAGTAGTCCCGGAACGTCGTGACGACGCTGGGCGCGCGGTGCACGAGCATCCCCACCTGGGTGAGGAGGAAGAGCACGACGGCGGTCGCCACGGACAGCGCGGAGATCAGGCGCGAGGGCGTAACCCGCCGCGCGATCCGGGCAGGGGTACGGGGGGAGGGCACGGGGGCCGATGCTACCAGCGGCGAGCGGGCTCCCCGGGGCAGGCGGCCGTCCGGTCCGGGCGGCGGCGCCCGCGCGCCACGGCGGCCGCCGCACGACCGGCGGGTACACTGGGCCGCTCGACGCCCGATCCCAGCTCGGTCGCGTCCGGCCACCGTCACACGCGACGCTGCCCATGCAGCAGGAGGGACGCGCATGCCCGTCGAGCCCTTCTCCCTCCTCCTGCCCGTCTACCGCGGCGACCGCCCCGAGTTCCTCCGCCGGGCGTTCCGCAGCAGCGTGGACGACCAGACCCTCCGGCCGGACGAGGTCGTCGTCGTGCGCGACGGACCGGTGTCGGCGGACCTCGCCCGCACCATGGCGGAGCTCGCCGAGGCGTCGCCCGTCCCCGTCGTCACGGTCGAGCTGGAGCGCAACATGGGCCTCGCCTACGCCCTCGAGCGCGGCCTCGAGGCCTGCGCGCACGACGTCGTCGCGCGGATGGACGCCGACGACATCAGCCTCCCCGAGCGCTTCGCCCGCCAGCTGGCGCTCATCTCCGGCGGCCTCGACCTGGTGGGCACCGGCATGTACGAGTTCGCGGACGACGTGGGGACCATCGCCGGCCGCCGCACCCCGCCCGTCGGCGCCGACGCCATCTCGCGCTACGCGCGCTTCCACGACCCCTTCAACCACCCCACCGTCGTGTACCGGCGCGCGGCGGTGAAGCGCGCGGGCGGCTACCTCCCGCTCGGCCTGATGGAGGACTACTACCTCTTCGCCCGCATGATCCAGTCGGGCGCGCGCGTGGAGAACCTCCCGGACCCGCTCGTCATGTACCGCGTCAGCGCGGGCGCCTACGCCCGGCGCGGCGGCGTCGCCCAGCTGCGCGCCGAGCTCCGCCTCCAGCGGGAGTTCCGCCGTCGCCGGTTCACGTCCCTCTCGCAGGCGCTGCGCAACGTCCTGGTGCGCGGCAGCTACCGCCTCATCCCCGAGGCCGTGCGCCGCGGGCTGTACCGCCGCCTCATCACGCGCGACCGGACGGTCCAGCGGGCCCGCGCCTGATCCCCGTTACCCTTGACCAGTCCCCTCGAGCGCCCGTCGGGCGCCACCCCAGCAAAGGAATGTGCCATGAGCCCTGATCTCGTAGTGGTCGGATCCGGTTTCTTCGGACTCACGATCGCGGAGCGCGTCGCCGAGGAGCTGGGTCTCAAGGTCCTCGTCATCGATCGCCGCGACCACATCGGCGGCAACGCGTACAGCGAGAAGGACCCGGAGACCGGCATCGAGGTGCACCGCTACGGGGCCCACCTCTTCCACACCTCCAACGAGACGGTGTGGGAGTACGTCAACCGCTTCACGGACTTCACGCCCTACGTGCACCGCGTCTACACCGAGCACCGCGGGGAGGTCTTCCCGCTGCCGATCAACCTCGGCACGATCAACCAGTTCTTCCGCTCGGCGCACGGCCCGCAGGCGGCGCGCGACCTCATCGCCGAGCAGGCCTCCGAGCTCGACGCCGGCGAGGCGCGGAACCTCGAGGAGAAGGGCGTCTCCCTCATCGGGCGCCCGCTCTACGAGGCGTTCATCCGCGACTACACCGCGAAGCAGTGGCAGACGGATCCCACGGACCTGCCGGCCGAGGTCATCAGCCGCCTCCCCGTGCGCTACACGTACGACAACCGCTACTTCAACGACACCCACGAGGGCCTGCCGGTCCAGGGCTACACGGCGTGGCTCGAGCGCATGGCCGACCACCCGAACATCGAGGTCCGCCTCGAGACCGACTTCTTCGACGAGACCCAGGAGGTCAACCGGGCCTCGGTCGTCGGCACGGTGCCCGTCGTCTACACGGGCGCCATCGACCGCTACTTCGGCTACTCGGAGGGCGCCCTCTCCTGGCGCACGCTCGACTTCGAGCGCGAGGTGCTCCCGGTCGGCGACTTCCAGGGCACGCCCGTCATGAACTACGCCGACTCGGACGTGCCGTACACGCGCATCCACGAGTTCCGCCACTTCCACCCGGAGCGCGACGCCCCGGCCGACAAGACGGTGATCATGCGCGAGTACTCGCGCTTCGCCGAGGGCGACGACGAGCCGTACTACCCCGTCAACACGGCGGCCGACCGGGAGGGCCTGCTCAAGTACCGCGAGCTGGCGAAGCAGGAGGAGGGCGTCTTCTTCGGCGGCCGCCTCGGCACGTACCAGTACCTCGACATGCACATGGCGATCGGAGCGGCCCTCTCGATGTACGAGAACAAGCTGAAGCCCGTCCTCGCGAAGGACGCCTCCTGATGGCCGCCGACCTCGCGGGCGCTCCCGCCGAGCTCGACCTCATCCAGCGCGTCATCCTGCCGTCCGAGCACGACCCGGACATCGTCCCGCTCTACGTGGACGCCGACTACTGGACGAGCATCCCCGTCGCTCCCGAGAAGCGCCGCCGCTCGCCGCTGCGCGTCGTCGACTCGGACACGCACAACGCGGTCGTGCGGCTCAGCGACATGGGCATCATCAGCGCCATCCGGGGCGACCGCGGCTTCCAGGTGCCCCACCGCCGCAAGGTCTCGTTCGGCACGTACTTCAACGCGTTCCCCGCCTCCTACTGGCGGGCGAGCACCACGCTCGACGGCGTCGTGCTCGAGGTCGAGACCAGCGGCGAGGGCCAGGTCATCGTGTACCGCTCCAACGCGCGCGGCGTCATCCAGAAGGTCGACGGCGCCGCCGTCTCCGGATCCGCCACCTCGCGTTTCGAGCTCCCCTTCACCTACTTCGCCGACGGCGGCTGGTACTGGTTCGACCTCATGGGCGAGGAGGCCGACTTCGCGCTCGTCGAGGCCGGCTGGTACGCGCCCGCGGGCTCCGCGCCCACATCGGGCGCCACCGGCTCGGTCAGCATCGCCATCACGACGCTCAACCGCGCCGAGTACTGCGTGAAGCTCCTCACCGACATCGGCGGGAAGCCCGACGTCGCGGCGCTCCTCGACCACGTCTACGTCACCGACCAGGGAACGCAGAAGGTCGCGGACCAGCCGGCCTTCCCCCGTGCGCAGGAGCTGCTCGGCGACAAGCTGCGGGTCATCGACCAGGCGAACCTGGGCGGGTCCGGCGGCTTCTCCCGCGGCATGTACGAGACGCTCAAGGAGGGCGCGAGCGACTACGTCCTCGTCATGGACGACGACATCACGCTCGAGCCCGAGAGCATCCGCCGCGCGGTGAAGTTCGCGGACTACGCGCGCACGCCCACGATCGTCGGCGGCCACATGTTCGACATGTACGACAAGAGCAAGCTCCACGCGTACGCCGAGGGCTTCGACATGTGGAACTTCATGTGGGGTCCCGTCACGCCGACCCGCCACGACTTCAGCGCGTCCAACCTCCGCCAGACCCGGTGGATGCACCGCCGCGTCGACGCCGAGTACAACGGCTGGTGGATGTGCCTCATCCCCGTCTCCACCATCAAGGAGATCGGGCTCTCGCTGCCCGTCTTCATCAAGTGGGACGACGCGGAGTACGCGCTCCGCGCCAAGGAGGTCGGCGTGCCGACCGTCACCCTCCCGGGCGCCGCCGTCTGGCACGTCTCGTGGGTCGACAAGGACGACTCGCAGGACTGGCAGGCCTTCTTCCACGCGCGCAACCGCCTCATCGCGGCGCTGCTGCACTCCCCGTACGAGCGCGGCGGCCGGTTCCTCACGGCCAACCTCGCCACGGACGTCCGGCACCTCGTCTCGATGCAGTACTTCGCGCTCGCCGCGCGGCACGAGGCGTACCGGAACATCCTCCGCGGGCCGCGCGGCCTGCACCAGGACATGGTCACGCGCCTCGCCCGCACCCGCGAGCTCGCGCAGGGCTTCAGCGACGGGGTGCCCATCCGGGACCGCGCCGCGCTCCCCGAGATCGTGGCACCCGAGAAGCCGCACGGGCGGGTCAGCAGCGCGGCGCCCGCGGGCATCGTCCGGCTCGCCTGGCTCGCGCGGACGGTGGCGCGTCACGCGCTCTCCCCGTTGAGCGCGTCCGCCAGCCGCGCACCCGAGGCCCACCTCGCGTTCGAGGACGCCAGGTGGTGGGTGGTGCCCGAGTTCGACAGCGTGCTCGTGTCCAACGCGGAGGGCTCCGCCGCGCTCCTGCACCGGCGGGATCCCGCGATGTTCCGGCGCATGCTGTGGACGAGCGTCGTGCTCCGCTGGCGCATCCTGAGCAGGTGGCCGCAGCTCAAGGCGGCGTACCGCGCGGCGCTGCCCACGATCACCAGCCCCGAGGCCTGGGCGCGGACGTTCGGCGTCGACCAGCCCGAGGGGAAGCGGACGAAGCGCTAGCCACCGCCGGATCGGCACGGGGCCCCGCCGGGGTCCCGTGCCGGCGGCCGGCACCTCCCGGTGTCCGTCCGGCGTCTCCCGTGTGTGAGAATCGCAGCACACGGCAGTACGCGAGGGGATGTCAGTGGACGACAACGGGGTGGACCACCGGCGCGCGCGCCGTCGAGCGCGGCTGATCGCCTGCCTGGCCGCCTGGGCGCTGGCCCTGGGCGCGGGGCTCGTCGGGGCCGGCGCTCTCGGGGGGCCGGCGGAGCCCGCCCGAGCCGCCTCCGGTGCCGACTTCGATCCGGGCATGATCATCAGCGATGCGAAGTTCTTCGACGGCGGCGCCATGTCGCGTGCCGACGTCGCCGGGTTCCTCCAGGCGCGGGTGCCGCGATGCGCGTCCGGCTACGTGTGCCTCACGAACTACGTCGAGGACACCCCCTCCCGCTCCGGGGACACCCGGTGCTCCAGCCTCCAGGCCTCCCGGCTCAGCGCCGCCGACATCGTCTACTGGGTGGGACGCGCGTGCGGGGTCAGCCAGGCGGCCCTCCTCGTGCTCCTCGAGAAGGAGCAGGGCCTCGTCACGGACAGCACCCCGTCGGCCCGCCAGTTCCGCAGCGCCACCGGCTACGGCTGCCCGGACACCGCGGACTGCGACTCGACCTACTACGGCTTCTTCAACCAGGTCTACAACGCGGCACGGCAGTTCAAGGTGTACCAGGCCACGCCGACGCGCTGGAACTACCAGGCGGGTCGGGCCAACACCATCCTCTGGCACCCCAACGCGTCCTGCGGGTCCTCGCAGGTGACCATCCGCAACCAGGCGACGGCGGGCCTCTACATCTACACGCCGTACCGCCCCAACGGCGCCGCGCTCGCGAACCTCTACGGCACGGGCGACTCCTGCTCCGCGTACGGCAACCGCAACTTCTGGCGCCTGTACACGGACTGGTTCGGGAGCACGTCGGACGGACCCGTGTCGGCGTTCGCGAAGACCGCCACCGACGACAGCGTCTACCTCATCAGCGGCGGGCAGAAGCACCCGGTCACCGACTTCGGCGTGTACCGGACGCTGTCGGCGCTGGGCGGGATCAGCACCGTCGCCCGGTCGTACCTCGACGCCCTGCCCACGGGCAACACGGCGTCCGAGCTCGTGCGCGATCCCGCGGACGGCACCGTCAGCCTCGTGCAGGGCGATCGGCGGCACGCCTTCACGTCCTGCGCGCTGGTCGCGTCCTACGGATTCGGGTGCGGCGACGCCGTGAACCTGGATCCGAGGCAGCTGGCGGCCGTCCCGCAGGCGGGGAACATGTCCGCCTTCTTCGTCCTGCCCGGCAGCGGCACCGCGTACCTCCTCGACGGCGGCGTCAAGCACCCGGTGTCGAGCTGGTCCGCGCTGGTCGCCCTCAACGCGGGTGCCGCGCCGTTCGTCGCGACCATGCGGGCGAACGTCGGGAGCAGGTACGCGGTGGGGCACACGGCGCTCGAGCCGGGCACGCTGGCGAAGTCGCCGGCGGGAGCCGACGTGTTCCTCATCGACGGCCTCGACCGGAAGGCGGGGGTCCCGTCCTTCGCCGTCACGCGGGAGCTCGGGCTCGGCGAGTCGTTCGCGGTCGTGCCGCAGCAGACGCTGGACGGGTACGCGCGCTCCGCGCAGAACCTGTCCCTGCTCGTGCGCTGCGGCGGCGTCACGTCCCTGGCGACGCAGGGCGGGATCGTCGCCCTGGCCGCCCCCGGATCCACCGGCCTCCCCGTCAGCGACCTCGTGCCCACCACGTGCCGCGCGCTCGACCCCGTGGGCCGCACGGTCCAGGGATCCGTGTTCGTCAAGAGCGCGTCCGACTCCTCGGTCTTCCTCCTCCAGGGCGGGCAGGCGCGTCCGGTGACCACGTGGGCGCGGCTGGTCGCCCTGGCCGGGACGGCCTCGCCGACCATCACCACGCTCGGCGACGGCGCTCTCGCGCGCATCCCGGTCGGCGCGGCCGCCTGAGGCGCCCCGGGCCGGACGTCGAGCCGACGACGGATACAGTGGGGGCCGCACCGGACGACCACGGCGCGGCCCGTCGGCCGTCCGTCGCGTCCGCCGGGCGGCGAGGAGAGCACATGGAGCAGGGCACGGACGGCGTCGAGGCACCCCGCGAGGAGGCGCCGGCTCCCGGCCTCCTCCTCCGGCTGATCAAGGACGAGCGCGTCGCGTTCCTGCTCGTCGGCGGCTTCAACACCGTGCTCGGCACCGCCTGGTTCGCGCTGTTCTACCTGCTGTGGGGCCACGCGGTCCCGTACCCGCTCGTGCTGGTCATCGCGTGGGCGGTGCAGCTGCCGATCGCGTTCACGCTGCACCGGAAGCTGGTGTTCAAGGTCAGCGGCAACCTGATCCCCGACTTCTCCCGCTACACGCTCGTGAACCTCATGCCGCTGTTCGCCAACATGCTGCTCCTGCCGCTCGTGGTCGAGACCACGCCGCTCGAGCCGATCGTGGCGCAGGTGCTCGTGACCATCGTGATCACCGTGGCCACCTACACGGGCCACAAGTTCTTCTCGTTCCGTCGACCGCGCGACGAGGCCGTGCGCTGATCACTCCGCCGGGCGATCGCCCGACGCGCGTCACTCGACCTGGCGGTGCTCGGGCAGGCCGTGCCGCCAGCTCCGGCCCTGGGCGGCCTTGACCGCGCAGATGACGAGCAGCACCCAGCCCCACTCCACGAGCGTGACGCTCTCGGCGAGGGACGCGACGAGGAGCACGACGAGCACGAGGGCCGTCCACACGTGGCCGAGCCCGCGCTTGGTGGTCGCGAGGACCCAGGAGCGCCCGAGCGCGAGGGCGCAGAACGCCGCGAACAGCGCCAGGCCGACGAGGCCGGCCTGCAGGTAGAGGTCGAGGTAGGCGTTGCGGCCCGATTCCTGCGCGCCCCGGCTCACGAGGTCGAGGGCCGTGTACGGGTAGGCGTCGCGCCGCCAGAAGCCGACGAACCCCCAGCCCTCGATGGTGTTGAGGTCGATGAGGCGGAGCATCTCGCGCCACAGGGCGACCCGCTGCAGGTAGTCCGGGCGCGCCTGCAGGATCTGCAGGACGGGGGAGCGGAACGCCACGACGAGCACGGCCGCCACCGCCGCGAGCACGAGGACCGCGCTGTTGGCGAGCGGCCGGGCCTGGCGGGCGAGGTGGCGGAGGCCGAGGATCGCGAGGGCGGCGACGCCCAGGACGAGGAACGTGCCGAGGATCACCGACGAGCGCGTGAGCGAGGCCACCAGGAGCGCCGTCGCGAGCGAGAAGGCCCCGCGCCCGCGCGACACGGACCGCGTGAGCAGCTCGACGGCGAAGGTCACGGCGGCGACGAGCGCGAGGATCCCGAGGGCGTTCCGCTCGCCGAGCAGCCCCTGGACCGGGCCCAGGCGATCGAGCGCCCCGCGGATGCCGAGGAAGGGGATCGGGCCGTCGATGAGCAGCCCGGCCAGCACCTCGAGGGCGAGGGAGGACACGAGCACCAGGCGGAGGACGTCGCCGGCGGCGCGCACGATCTGGATGAGGTCGCGCACGACGCCGACGTACACCGCGAGGAAGGCGGAGGCCGCGAGGTGCAGCACGCCGCCGACGGCGTCCGGCTGGTAGGCCGTCCAGAGCAGGGTCGCGGCGCACCAGCCGACGAGCAGCAGCAGCGAGATGGGCAGCAGGCCGCGCCACTCCCAGTCGCCGCGCTTCGCCGCGAGCGATCCCGCGGCCATGGCGACCAGCGCGGTCACGATCGCGATCAGCCCCGCCCAGCCGACCGTGGCCCGGATGGCGTGCGACAGGACGGCCGTGCCGAGGATGCAGTGGGTGAGCGCGGCGGAGAAGCGCGCCGACCCGAGGAGGTCGGGGAGGCGCTCCGGCAGCGGGAGGCGGGCGGGGAGCGTCATGCGCCGGGGATCACGCGCGGTCGGCGGGGCACCTGGTGGCCGCCGGGCTCAGGCGACGCCGGGATCGGCGGGCGCGGTGCGCGTCGGGGCGGGGGCGGTATCCGGCGCTGCGGCCGGGGACGCGGAGCGGGTGGGCCCCGCGGGCGCCGCGCCCACGAGGGGCGAGGGCAGATGCGCGACGGGGGTGCCCGCCCGCGCGGGCAGGACCGCGGCGCGGCGCGAGTCGACCGGGCCGGGCACGTCCTCGCGCTCGACCATGCGCGTGCGGGTGGCGACGGCGACGACCACCAGCAGCAGCCAGTTGCCCTCGTAGAGGAGCCGGCTCTCCGCGAGGCTCTGCACGACGAGGGCGGTCATCAGCAGCAGCGGCGCCAGCGCGAGCACGGAGTACGGCTCGACGCGGTCGCGGCGGTGCTGCGGGCGGTCGATGGCGGCCCACCAGGAGCGGACGTAGGTGGTGACGATGAAGCAGGCGAAGACCAGGAGGCCCACGGCGCCCACCTGCAGCAGGACGTCGAGGTACGCGTCGTGCGCCTGCAGGTACGTGACGCCGCTGCGGACCGCGAGGCCCTCGAAGGGGTGCACCCACGGTGCCCAGTAGCCGATCCAGCCCCACCCGAGGACGGGATGCTGCCCGGCGAGACGGAGCACCGACTCCCAGATCTCGAACCGGCCGGTGAGGTCGGGGGAGCGGCCGAGGAGCTCGAAGACCTCGGCCGTGCGCGTGACCATGATGCCCGCGGCGACCACCGCGGCCACGACGACGCCGCTCGCCAGCACGAGCCGGCCGCGGAGGCCCACCCGCCGCGCCACCAGGGCGAGCGCCGCGACCACGCCCGTCATGACGAGCGCGACGAGGACCGTGGAGCTGCCCGTGAGGGCGAGCGCGAGGAGGGCCACCGCGATCCAGGCGCCGGCGCGACGGCGGCTGACGGTGCGCGCCGCGTACTGCAGCGTGAAGACGATGAGCCCGAGGAGCGCCACCATCGCGAGCAGGTTCGCGTTGCCCACGACGCCCTGGATCCGGCCGCCGCTGAGCAGCTCGCCGCGGGACCACGCGAAGGCCGCGGGCGCATCGGGGCCGTAGTCGGTGAAGAACGGCATGACCGGCTGCCGCACGAGGACGGCGACCCCCAGCTCGAAGGCGAGCGACACCCCGAGGACGACGCGGAACGCCCGCCCGAGCGCCTGCACGATCTCCGCCCACGACAGCAGCACGACGATCGTCAGCGCGGCGATGGTGGTGGACAGCTGGATCGCCACGCCGATGGCCGACTCCGGCCGGTACTCCGACCACGCGATCGACAGCACCGCGACCCCCGTGAACGCGAGCAGGGGGATCGGCACGACGCGCAGGCGCGGCAGGGGCCGGGAGCGGACCAGCAGGGTGACGCACGTCACGAGGATCGCGAGCGCGACGGCGCCGAAGCCCCACCAGCTCAGGCCGTTGCGCCACATGTCACCGGCGAACGTCGTGACGAGGACGAAGGTCGCGAAGCCTCGGAGGGCTCGGCGGCTGTCGGTGGGCATGCCCATCAGGGTATCCGGCCTCGCCCGACTCGCCCGCCGCCTGAGGGGGACCGGTCGCGGACGCCCCCCGGACGGCCGGCGCGCCGCCCGCTCCGGCGCCCGACCGGTGTCCCTCAGACGAAGGCGGCGTGCCCGGTGATGGCTCGGCCGACGATCAGCGTGTTCATCTCGCGCGTGCCCTCGTAGGAGTAGATGGCCTCCGCGTCGGCGAAGAAGCGCGCCACGTCGTAGTCGAGCACGATGCCGTTGCCGCCGAACGCCTCGCGGCACCACGCGACCGTCTCGCGCATGCGGCTCGTCGCGTACGCCTTCGCGAGCGCGGAGTGCTCGTCGGACTGCGTGCCCTCGTCCACCATCTCCGACGCGCGCGTCACCAGCCCGATGGACGCCGTGATGTTGCCGAGGCTGCGGACCAGGAGGTCCTGGATCAGCTGGTGCGCGCCGAGCGGCTTGCCGAACTGGTGCCGCTCGCCCGTGTACGCGACGGCGGCCTCGTAGGCGCCGACCGAGATCCCGACGGCGGCCCACGCCACCTCCGCGCGCGTGAGGCGCAGCACCTTGGCGGTGTCGGCGAAGGAGCGCGCGCCCTGCAGGCGGTTCCGCTCGGGCACGATGACGCCGTCGAGCTCGATGTCGGCGTTCTGCACGATGCGGAGCGCCTGCTTGTCCTCGATGCGGGTCGCCCGGAAGCCGGGGGAGTCGTTGGGGACGAGGAAGCCCTTCACCTGGCCGTCGTCGGCGTCCTTGGCCCAGATCACGGTGACGTCGCTGATGGTGCCGTTGCCGATCCAGCGCTTGGCGCCCGTGATGCTCCACTCGTCGCCGCGGCGGGTCGCGACGGTGCGCAGCCCGCGCGCGGAGTCGGATCCGGACAGCGGCTCGGTGAGGCCGAAGGAGCCGAGGACCTCGCCCGACGCGAGGCGGGGCAGCCACTCGGCGCGCTGCTCGGGGGACCCGGTGACCGCGACGCTGCCCATCACCAGGCCGCTCTGCATCCCGACGAGGGTGGCCATGCTCGCGTCGACGCGCCCGAGCTCGAGCGCCGCCCAGCCGCGGAAGACGGCCGAGTTCTCGAAGGGGCGCGTCTCGGGGAACGCCATGCCGAACACGCCGAGCCGGGCGAGGCCGCCGACCACGTCCCGCGGGAACTCGGCGCGCGCCCAGAGCCCGTTGACCCGGGGCCGCACCTCCTCCTCGAGGTACGCGCGCAGCTCCGCGAGCGACTCCCGCTCCCGGTCGCCGAGCCGGGACTCGTAGCCGTAGAAGTCGCCGATGAGAGGGGTGAGGGACACGTTCGCTCCATTGCGTCTCGTCGGCACCCGCGGGGCCGGGCGCCTGCCGCCGAGCGTAGGCCGCGTCCCGGAGGGGCCCGCATCGGTTGGTACTTTGGTCGCGTCCGGACAGGACGCGCCCGCTCGGGCGTTGTAGGTAGCCGCCAAGCCCGACAGGATCAGCCGTGTTCACGTCCCTCGCCAACACCCCCCGCGACTACGCCTGGGGTTCCCGCACCGCCATCGCCGAGCTCCTCGGCCGCGAGCCGTCCGGGGGACCGGAGGCCGAGCTGTGGCTGGGCGCGCACGGCGGGTCCCCGACGCGCGTCGTCGACCCGGCGACCGCGGGCGGCGCGGCGACGCTCGCCGACTGGATCCAGGCGGACCCGGCCACCACGCTCGGCCCGCTCGCCGACGGCCTCCGGCCGGGCGACGGCCCGGGCCTCCCGTTCCTCCTCAAGGTGCTCGCCGCGGGCGGGCCCCTCTCCCTCCAGGCGCACCCCGACCTGCACCGGGCCCGCCGCGGCTTCCGCGAGGAGGAGGAGCGCGGGGTCCCGATCGACGCCCCGCACCGCAACTACAAGGACCCGCTGCACAAGCCCGAGCTGATCTACGCCCTCAGCGACGAGTTCCACGCGCTCTGCGGCTTCCGGCCGCTCGCGGAGGTCCGGCAGGTCTTCACGCTGCTGCTCACGCTCGACGCGTCGGGCCCCGACTCGGACCCGGGCGTCATCCGCGCCGTCCTCTCCCGCCTCACGGGCTCCGAGGCGGACGTGCTGCGCGACGTCTTCGCGTTCCTGATGGGCGGCGGATCCGAGGTGCGCCGCCTCGTCGACCGCGTCACGCTGCTCGCGAGCCTCGCCTCCGACCGGCAGTGCCGCGAGTTCTCGACCGAGATGCGCACCGTCCGCGAGCTCGCCGCGGCCTACCCCGGCGACGCCGGCATCGTCACGTCGCTCCTCCTCAACCGCGTGACCCTCCGCCGCGGCGAGGCGCTCTACCTCCCCGCGGGCAACATCCACGCCTACCTCGACGGCCTCGGGATCGAGCTGATGGCCGCGTCCGACAACGTGCTGCGCGGCGGTCTCACGCCCAAGCACGTGGACGTCCCCGAGCTGCTCGACGTGCTCGAGTTCCAGGCGCTGCCCGTGCCGTACCTCGAGCCCGAGCACGCGGCGCCGGGCGTCGAGCTGTACCGGCCCGACGTCCCCGACTTCCTGCTCGCGCGCATCGCCCCCGCGACCCGCGAGGCGACCCCGGACGACGCCGGCGCGAGCGTCGTCGTGGTCGACGGCCCCGCCATCGTGCTCTGCACCGCGGGCGCCGTCGCGATCCGCGGCCGGTCCTCCTCGGTCGACCTCGTGCGCGGCGACGCCGTGTTCGTCACGCCGGACGAGGGCCGGCTCGTCGTCACGGGGGAGGGCGAGGCGTTCCTCGCGACGACGCCCGCGCCGTCCGCCGCCGACGTCGACGACGAGGACGGCGGCGCCGGCGCGTGACGGGCGGCGCCGGAGCCGTCGATAGGGTTGCCGCATGACATGGTTGGTCACCGGCGGCGCCGGCTACATCGGTTCGCACATCGTCTCCGCGTTCGCCCGGGCCGGGATCGACACCGTCGTGCTGGACGACCTCTCGAGCGGCCATGCGTCGTTCGTGCCCGAGGACGTGCCGTTCCACCGCGGATCCGTGCTCGACCGGGAGCTCCTCGCGCGCATCCTCGGCTCGGGCGACATCCGCGGCGTCGTGCACGTGGCGGGCTACAAGTACGCCGGGGTCTCCGTGCAGCGGCCCCTCCACACCTACGAGCAGAACGTCACCGCGACGGCCGTGCTCCTCGAGGAGATGCAGCGGGCCGGCGTCGACAGCATCGTGTTCTCGTCGTCCGCCGCCGTCTACGGCACGCCCGACGTCGACCTCGTGGACGAGCGGACGCCCAAGGCGCCCGAGTCCCCCTACGGCGAGTCCAAGCTCATCGGCGAGTGGCTGCTGCGCGACCAGGGCGTGGCCGCGGGCCTCCGCCACGCGTCGCTCCGCTACTTCAACGTCGTCGGATCCGGCGAGGAGGGCTACTTCGACACCAGCCCCCACAACCTCTTCCCGCTCGTCTTCGAGGCGCTGCGCGACGGCCGCACGCCCCGGATCAACGGCGGCGACTACCCGACGCCCGACGGCACCTGCGTGCGGGACTACATCCACGTCGTCGACCTGGCCGCCTCGCACGTCGCGGCCGCCCGCCGGCTCGAGGCGGGGGAGCCCGTCGAGCCCGTCTACTGCCTCGGCAGCGGCGCGGGGGTCAGCGTCCGCGAGATCATGACGGCCATCGCGTCGGCCACCGGCATCGCGTTCGAGCCGGAGCTGCACGACCGCCGACCGGGCGACCCGGCCCGCATCGTCGCCTCCGGCGAGCTCGCCGCGCGCGACATCGACTGGGCCATGCGCCACACCCTGGACGACATGGTGACGAGCGCGTGGACGGCCCGCCAGGCCGGCGTCGCGGACTAGCGCCCACGGCGAGCGGCGGCGCGTCGCAACCCTCGAGGAGGGGCTGAGGGTTTACCCTCCGCAGCTTGACTCGGTGGAGTTACACCGGTGTAATTATGACGATGAGCTGGGGCCGGCCGGGCGCCTCGGCCGCGTGGGGAGATCGTGACATGGCACTACCTGAGTACCACGCCGGAGTCCCCGACGACTGGTTCGTCGACCCCGTCCGACTCGGGGTCCCGGGCGTCCGCACCGTCGACGACGGCAACCCGCTCGCCTGGCAGGCCGACTCGCTCTGCGCGCAGACCGACCCCGAGGCCTTCTTCCCGGAGAAGGGCGGATCCACCCGCGACGCCAAGAAGATCTGCGGCTCGTGCGAGGTGCGCAGCGAGTGCCTCGAGTACGCGCTGGAGAACGACGAGCGCTTCGGCATCTGGGGCGGCCTCTCCGAGCGCGAGCGCCGCAAGCTCCGCAAGCGCGCGGTCTGACCCGGCCGCCTGCCCGCGCGGCCGACCCCCGGCCCCGGCCCCGGCCTTCCGCCGCGCCGTCGGCCTGCGACGGATCCCCACCGCCCACCACGTAGGGTCTCCCCTGTCATGCAGCCACGAGTAACCGCGATCCTCGTCGCCCACGAGGGCGCGGAGTTCCTCGACCGGACCCTCCAGGCGCTCGCCGCCCAGACCCGGCGGCCGGACCAGGTGGTCGCGGTCGACCTCGGCTCCCGCGACGCGTCCGCCGCCCTCCTCGCCGCCTCCGAGCCCACCCGCATGGTGCAGGCGCCTGCGCGGATGACCTTCGGGCAGGCCGTCGACCAGGCCGTCCGCGTGATCCCCGCGCCCGGGGGCGACCACGAGCTCCTCTGGCTGCTCTCGGCCGACAACGCGCCCGCGCCCGACGCGCTCGAACGGCTGCTCGCCGCCGTCGAGGCGTCGCCGAGCGTCGCGGTGGCCGGCCCCAAGCTCATGGAGTGGGACCACCCGGGCTACATCCACGAGCTCGGCCGCACGCTCACCACGCTCGGCGCGGCCGTGCCCGTCGTCGACGTCGAGCTCGACCAGGCCCAGTACGACGAGATGAGCGACGTCCTCGGCGTGGCCGCGGGCGGCATGCTCGTAAGGCACCGCCTGTGGGACGAGCTCGGCGGCTTCGACGACGCGCTGCCGGTGATCGACGACGCGCTCGACCTCTGCGTCCGCGCCCGCCTCGCCGGCCACCGCGTCGTGGTCGTGCCGGCCGCGCGCGTGGCCTCCGCGGGCGACGCCGCCCCCGGCACCGCGTTCCTCGGCCGGCGCACGCCGCGGCGTCGCCGTCGTCGGCTCCGCCGGCAGGCCCAGCTGCACCGCCGGCTCGCCTACGCGCCGCCGGCCGCCGTCCCCGTCCACTGGCTCTCGCTCGTGCCGCTCGCGATCCTCCGCGCGCTGCTGCAGCTGCTCCGCAAGCGCCCGACCGCCGCGCCCGGCGAGATCGGCGCCGCCGTGCGGGTCGCCGTCGCGCCCGGCCGGATCCGGGCCAGCCGTCGCCGCCTCGCGGCCGCCCGGACGGCGCCGTGGTCGAGCATCGCGTCCCTCCGCCAGCCCCTCGCGGTCGGCCGGCGGCGGCGCTCGCTCGCCCGCGAGCAGTACCGCGTCGAGCACATGGGCGTCTCCGACGGCGTCGAGTTCCTCGCCACGGGCGGCGGCTGGACGGTCCTCGCGGCGCTCCTGGTGGCCGCCGCCATGTGGCTCCCGCGCCTCGCCGGCACCGCGCTGACGGGCGGGCAGCTCCTGCCGCTCGGCCCGAGCGCGGGCGCGCTGTGGGCGCAGGTGGGCATCGGCGTGCGCGGATCGGGTGCCGGACCCGTCGCGCCCTCCGACCCCTTCGCGTACGTGCTCGCCGTGCTCGGCAGCGTCACCGCGTGGGAGCCGTCCCTCGCCGTGCTCGGCCTGTTCGTGGCGGCCCTCCCGCTCGCGGCCCTCGCCGCGTGGCTCTGCGCCGCGCAGCTCACGCGCAACGCCTGGCTCCGCGCCCTCGCGGCCCTCGTCTGGACCCTCGCGCCCACCCTCCTCGTCGCGCTCGGCGACGGGCGCCTGCCGGCCGTGCTCGCGCACCTCCTCCTGCCGTGGCTGGCGCTCGCCGTGCTGCGGGCGCCGCGCTCGTGGTCGGCCTCCGCCGTGGCGGGGATCCTGCTGGCCGCGGTCGGCGCGTGCGCGCCGTCGCTCGTGCCCGCCCTGCTGGTGCTCTGGCTCGTCGCGACGATCCGAGCCGGCCGCCGCGCGGGACGCCTCGTCACGATCCCGGTGCCGCTCCTCGCGCTCGTCGCGCCGCTCGTCGTGCACCGCGTGATGCAGGGCCAGCCGCTCGCCCTCCTCGCCGACCCGGCCGTGCCGGCGGCCTTCACCCCGGCCGACGTGCCGGGCCTCGCGCTCGGCTTCCCGACCTCCGGGCTCGGCGGCTGGACCTCCTTCGTCGAGGGCCTCGGGCTCGGGCTGCCCGCGTCGGTGCCCCTGGTCGTCGTCGCGGTGCTGGTCGCGCCGCTCGTGCTCGGCGCCGTCGCGGCGCTCTTCCTCCGCGGGTCGCACCGGGCCGCCCTCGCGCTCGGCGTGACGGTGCTCGGCTTCGCGACCGCGGTCCTGGCCGCGCGCACCGTGGTGCAGTCCACCGGGGCGGTGGCGGTGGCCGTGTGGCCGGGATCGGGCCTCAGCCTGCTCTGGCTCGGCCTCGCCGGCGCGCTCGTCCTCTGCTTCGCCACCCTCGGGCGCCGGTCGGTGGTCCCCGGGCTCGTGGCGACGGCGACCCTCGTGGTCCTCGCGCTCCCGCTCGTCTCGGCCGCCGTCGCCGGCGTCACGGCGGTGCGCGCCGGCGGCGACAGCTCGCTGCCCGGCCTCGTCGTGGCGGAGGCGGCGACGGATCCCGCCGTCGGGACGCTCGTGCTCCGCGCGGGGGACGACGGATCGCTCGCGGCCGACGTCGAGCGCGGCGCCGGCCGCACGCTCGAGCAGGTCTCGACCGTCGACACCGCCACCGGGCCCCTCACCGCCACGCAGACCCGCGTCGCGGAGCTCGCCGGCAACGTCTCCTCGCGGTCCGGCCTCGACGCCACCGACGACCTGCGGCGCCTCGGGATCAGCTACGTCCTCCTGGCGCCGCCCGTCGGCACGCGGGACGCGGCCGTCCACGACCGCGCGCGCTCCGCCCTCGACGACGACCCCGTGTTCACCGCGGTCGGGCAGACCGAGGCCGGGCTCCTCTGGCGCTTCGTCGGCAGCGACGACCTGGCCGCTGAGGTCCCCGCGCCCGGCAACCTCGACGACCCGGCCCGCGCCGCCGTGCTCGCGGCCCAGGCGCTCGTCTTCGCCCTCACGCTGCTGCTCGCGATCCCGACCGGCGGCCTGGCCGCGCGGAGCCGCCCGCTGCCCGCCTACCGCGAGCCCGCCGTCGCGTCCGACGCCCGGCCGGCGGACGCCGACGAGCCGCGCCCCGAGCACGACGACCGGGGCACCCCCGCCTACCTCGACGAGGCCACCGGCTCGAGCGTGGAGGAGGCGGCCTTCGGCGACATCCCGCAGGCGGGCGAGCGCCGCCCGGGCGACGACGACGCGGTCGTGACCGCGCCCGCGGACGACGGCCGCGCCGACGGCCGCGGCGCGGACGACCGCAGCAGCCACGACGACCGCAGGAGGACAGATGGCCAGGCGTGACGCCGTGCGCATCGCGACGCGCGTGACCACCGGGATCGCCGGCGTCGCCGTGCTCGGCGCGGTCGTGACCGGCGCGCTCCTCCTCCCGCCCGCGCCGGCCGACCGGAGCGCGCCCTCCGTGCTCGTGACCCCCGTCGCCACCGACCAGCAGCGCGTCTGCGCGGGCGCGGTCCTCCGCCCGCCGGAGGCCGACGCCGCGTCCACCACCGTCGCCGTCGCCGTGGGCGGCGCCGCGACCACGAGCGGATCCGCCACCGCCGACGCCGCGACCGGCGGCCCCGACATCCGCGCCTCCCGCGTCCAAGCCCCCGACGTCGAGGGCGGGACCTCCACCGAGCCGTCCGTCCTCGCCGCCGCCGGCGCGGTCGACGGCGTGCCCACGGACCTCGCCGGCGCCACGTCCCAGACCACCGCGGAGGTCGACCTCGCGGGGCTCGCCGCGGCGTCCTGCGCCGAGGCCACCGCGGAGTCCTGGCTGGTGGGCGGCGCCACCACCACGGGCCGCACCACCTTCGTCGTGCTCGACAACCCGTCGGGCGTCTCCTCCACCGTCGACCTCGCCATCTCCGGCGAGGAGGGCGCCGTGAGCGCCCCCGGGGCGAGCGGCATCACGGTGCCCGCCGGCACGCGCCGCGTGCTCAGCCTCGCCGGCCTCGCGCCCGACCTCGCCTCGCCCGCCGTGCACGTGCGGAGCCGCGGCGGCCAGATCGTCGCGCGGCTCGAGCAGAGCACGGTCCGCGGCCTCCTCGCGGGCGGCGTCGACTGGATCGGACCGGCCGCCGCCCCCGCCACCGCCCTCACGATGACCGGCCTCCGCATCGACTCGGATTCCGCGCCCGTCGCGCCCGTCGAGGGCGAGCCCGCTCCCGCGGAGGACGGCGGATCCGCGCCCGGTGCGGGATCGGACCCCGGGACCGACCCCGACCGCGAGACCGCCGTGCGCGTCCTCGTCCCCGGGACCGACGACGCGGACGTGAGCGTGAGCGTCGCCCCGGAGGACGGCACCGACGGCACCGGCACCACCTTCACGGTGCAGGTCGACGCCGGCCGGACCACCGACCTGCCCGTCGCCGACCTGCCGGACGGCCGCTACGCGGTCACGGTGCAGAGCTCGGTGCCCGTCACCGCCGCCGTGCGCAGCGTGTCCGGCGCGGCCGAGGGCGGCACGACGGACTTCGCCTGGCTGCCGTCGGCGGAGCCGCTCACGCGCGACGCCCTCGTGTCGGTGCCCGCGGGACCCGCGCCCCTGCTGCACCTGCGGAACGCGGGGGACGCCGCGGCCTCCGTCACGGCGCGGCCGACCGACGGCTCCGAGCCGGTCGCGATCGAGGTGCCCGCCGGATCCGCCGCCTCCGTGGCCGTGACGGAGGGCCGCACCTACCTGCTCGAGGGCGCGACGGGGCTCACGGCGACCGTGACCCTCGCCGAGCCGGGGCGCTCGGCGGCGCTGCCCGTGGTGCCGGTGCTGCCGGCCGCGGATCCGCTGCGCGTCCACCCCTGAGCGGTCGCGCGCGGGAGCGCACCGTCCTGCGGCGGGGCCCCGAAGCCCGACGCCCGTTCGGGATCCGCGGTCGGCGCAGGCGACGCGCGGCTAGTGCGGGTCGTACCGGTCGGGCGCGAGGTCCCACGGGTCCTTGCCGAGCAGCTCGGCGACCGCGCGGAACACGCAGCCCTCGACGAGCGCGCGCTGGTGGTGCTCGTCGTCCTCGTGCAGGTGCGACAGGCGCTCGATGGGCAGCCGGTAGAAGACGACCCGGCGCTCGTCCGGCAGCACCGTCCAGCGGTCGATGCCGTCCCGCTCGCTGTTCTCGGCGGGCAGCGCGGCGACCTCGAAGGACACGCGCTCGAGCTCGTCCGGCCAGAGGCCGCGCAGGTACTCGGCGGTGGAGGCGACGATGTCGTCGAACAGGTCGGCCCGCGTGCGGAGGACGGGCAGCTCCGGCCCGGTGACGGGGGAGCGGAGGCCGCGGCCGTGCCGATCCCGCCAGGATGCGCGGATGGAGACGTGGCCTCCCCGGCGGCGCGATCGTGGCATGGCCCCATCGTACGGCCCCGGCGTCGGCGGTAGTGTGGGCCCGACATGACGAACAGGCCCTGCTCCCGCGTCGGCTGCACCGGCGGCGCCACGACCACCCTCACGTACGTGTACGCGGATTCCATGGCCGTGCTCGGTCCCCTCAGCCACGACTCCGAGCCCCACAGCTACGACCTGTGCGACCGCCACGCGGCGCGGCTGTCGGCGCCGCAGGGCTGGCAGATCGTCCGGCACGGCGTACTCGGTGAGGTAGGTTCCTGAGCATGACGACCTCTGCCGCCGAGACGCTGACCGCCATAGTGAAGACCTACGACGTGAGAGGTCTCGTCGGCAGCCAGCTGACGGAGGAGCTCGTCACGGCCCTCGGCGCCGGCTTCGTCGACGAGCTGGGCGCCGCCGGCAGCGAGATCGTCGTCGGCCACGACATGCGCGACTCCTCGCCGTCCTTCGCGCAGGCCTTCGCCCGGGGCGCCACGGCCCGCGGCGCGCACGTGCTGCTCATCGGGCTCTGCTCCACGGACGAGACGTACTACGCCTCCGGATCCCTGCACGCCCCCGCCGTCATGTTCACCGCCAGCCACAACCCGGCCACGTACAACGGCCTCAAGTTCTCCCGCGCGGGCGCGCAGGGCATCAGCCTCGACACGGGCCTCGCCGCCATCCGCGATCGCGCCATCGGCTTCCTGGCGGACGGCATCGCCGCCGTCGAGCCCGCGGGCGAGGTGCGCGAGCGCGACGTCCTCGCCGACTACGCGGGCTACCTGCGCCAGCTCGTCGACCTCTCCGGCATCCGCCCGCTCCGCGTCGTCGTCGACGCGGGCAACGGCATGGGCGGCATGACCGTCCCCGCCGTGCTCGGCACGGCGGCCGGCCTCCCCGAGCTGCCCATCGAGATCATCCCGCTCTACTTCGAGCTCGACGGCACCTTCCCCAACCACGAGGCGAACCCGCTGGAGCCCGCGAACCTCGTCGACCTGCAGAAGGCCGTCGTCGAGCACGGCGCCGACCTCGGGCTCGCCTTCGACGGCGACGCCGACCGCTGCTTCGTGGTGGACGAGGAGGGCCAGGCGGTCACGCCCAGCGCCGTCGCCGCCATCGTCGCGCTCCGCGAGATCTCGCGCGTGAAGGCCCAGTCGCCCGACGACGAGGTCACCGTGCTGCACAACCTCATCACCTCGCGCATCGTGCCCGAGACGATCGAGGCGGCGGGCGCCACGGCGGTCCGCACGCGCGTCGGCCACTCGCTCATCAAGGACCAGATGGCCGCCACGGGCGCCGTCTTCGGCGGCGAGCACTCCGCGCACTACTACTTCCGCGACTTCTGGGGCGCCGACAACGGCATGCTCGCCGCCATGCACCTCCTCGCCGAGTTCGGCCAGAGCGAGGGCCTCATGTCGGACCTGTCCGCGCGCTACACGCCGTACGCGCTGTCGGGCGAGATCAACAGCACGGTCGACGACGTGCCCGCCGCGTACGAGCGCATCGTCGAGGCGTTCCGCGGCCGCGGCGAGTTCGACGAGCTCGACGGCCTCACGGTCGACGGTCCCGTGGGCGCCGACGGCGCCTTCTGGTGGTTCAGCGTCCGCCCGTCCAACACCGAGCCCCTCCTGCGCCTGAACGTCGAGGCCTCCACCGAGGAGCGCATGGCCGCCCTCCGCGACGAGCTGCTGGGGCTGATCCGCCAGGGCTGACCGCCCCGGCCGACCGCAGGCCCGCACCACCGCCGACGCCGCGTCCCTCCTCGAGGGGCGCGGCGTCGTCGTGCGCCCGCCGGTCCGACTCGGATACCCCCCGGGGGTGTACACGTATACCCCCAGGGGGTACCATGGACGCGAGAGGGAGGTGGCCGCCATGGTCGGGTACAGCGAGGGCAAGGACGACATCCTGCGGAGGCTCCGTCGGGCGGAGGGCCAGGTGCGCGGCATCGAGCGCATGGTCGAGTCCGACACGTACTGCATCGACGTGCTCACGCAGGTCTCGGCCGTCACGCGCGCCATGGAGACCGTCGCCCTCAAGCTGCTCGACGACCACCTCGCCCACTGCCTCGCCGAGGCCGCGCGCGAGGGCGGCCAGGTCGCGGACGACAAGGTGCGCGAGGCCTCCGCGGCCATCGCGCGGCTCGTCCGGTCCTGATCCGACCCGCCGCCGCACCCGCATCCACCGACAAGGAGACCCCATGACCACCACCGCATTCCCCGTCACCGGCATGACCTGCGCGCACTGCGTCGCGAGCGTCACCGAGGAGGTCGGCGAGCTGCCGGGCGTCGCGTCCGTCGCCGTCGACCTCGTCGTCGGCGGCGCCTCCACCGTCACCGTCGAGAGCGACGGCCCCCTCGACCCCGCGGCCGTCCGCGCCGCGGTGGACGAGGCCGGCTACGTCGCGGGGATCTGACATGGCCGACCCCGTGACCGCGTCGACGGCGTCGGCCGCCGCCGCGCCTGACGGGCCTGCCGCCGAGGAGGGCGCCGTGCTCACGCGCGTCGACCTCGACGTGCAGGGCATGACGTGCGCATCGTGCGCCATGCGCATCGAGCGGAAGCTCGGGCGGATGCCCGGGGTCGAGGCCGCCGTGAACTACGCCACCCACCGCGCGCGCGTGCAGCTGCCCGCGGGCACGAGCGTCGAGGACGCGATCCGCACCATCGAGCGGACCGGCTACCGCGCGTCCGAGCGGGCGGCGTGGGGGAGCGGGGCGGAGGCGGCGCTCGACGCGCCTGTCCTCGACCCGACCCCGGCGGCTCCCGCGGAGTCCGCGGCACCGGCCGACGCTCCCGCCGCCGACCGCGCAGCCGCGGCACCCGCCTCCCCGGCTCCCGCCGCAGGCGACGCGGTGGCCGCGCGCCGCCCCGACGCCGACGAGCTCGCGCTCCGGCAGCGGCTCGTCGTCTCGACCGCGCTCACGGTGCCCGTGTTCCTCATGGCGATGGTCCCCGCGCTCCAGTTCGACGACTGGCAGTGGCTGTCCCTCGCGCTCGCGGCGCCCGTCGCTGTCTGGGGCGCCTGGCCGTTCCACCGCGCCGCGGCCGTCAGCGCGCGGCACGGCGGCGTCGGCATGGACACGCTGGTGAGCATCGGCGTCGCGGCCGCCTTCCTGTGGTCGCTGTACGCCCTCTTCCTCGGCGACGCCGGGGCGCCCGGCATGCGCATGACCATGAGCCTCGTCGGCGAGCCCGGCGGAGGATCCGGGGACATCTACCTCGAGGTCGCCGCCGCCGTCACCGTCTTCCTCCTGGGCGGGCGCTACCTCGAGGCGCGGGCCGCGCGCGCGTCCGGCGCCGCCCTCGCCGCGCTCCTCGACCTCGCCGCGAAGGACGTGGCCGTCGTGCGCGACGGCGTCGAGCGGCGGATCCCCATCGGCGCGCTCCGCGTCGGCGAGGAGTTCGTCGTGCGGCCCGGCGAGCGCATCGCCACCGACGGCGTGGTCGTCGACGGCGCGAGCGCGGTCGACCGGTCCCTCCTCACGGGCGAGTCGCTGCCCGAGGAGGTCTGTCCCGGGGACGATGTCACGGGCGCGACCCTCAACGCCGGCGGCCGCCTGCTCGTGCGCGCCACCCGCGTGGGGGAGGAGACCCGCCTCGCGCGCATGGCCGCCCTCGTGGAGGAGGCGCAGACCGGCAAGGCCCGGATCCAGCGCCTCGCCGACCGCGTTTCGGCCGTCTTCGTGCCGGTCGTGCTCGTGCTCGCGCTCGGCACCCTCGTCGGCTGGCTGCTGCTCGGCTTCCCGCCCGAGGCCGCGTTCACCGCGGCCGTGGCGACGCTCATCATCGCCTGCCCGTGCGCCCTCGGGCTCGCGACCCCGACCGCGCTCCTCGTGGGCACGGGACGCGGCGCGCAGCTCGGGATCCTCATCACCGGCCCGCAGGTGCTCGAGTCGACCCGGCGGATCGACACCGTGCTGCTCGACAAGACGGGCACCGTGACCACGGGCGTCATGTCGCTCGTCCGGGCCGTGCCCGCGGCGGGCGTCGACGCCGACGAGCTCGTGCGTATCGCCGCCGCCCTCGAGGCGCGGAGCGAGCACCCGGTGGCGCGCGCCGTCGTCGAGGCGGCGGGGGCCGGATCCCTGCCCGCCGTCGAGGGCTTCGTCGCCACGGCGGGCCTCGGCGTCCACGGCGTGGTCGACGGCCATGCCGTTGCGATCGGCCGCCCGGCCTGGCTCGCGGAGCAGTGGGCCGCGGAGCCCGACGCGACGCTCGCCGAGGCGCTGCGCGCGGCCGAGGCCGAGGGATCCACCGTGGTCGCCGTCGCGTGGGACGGCGCGGTGCGCGGGATCCTCCAGGTCGCGGACACCGTGAAGCCCACGAGCGCCGAGGCCGTCCGCCGGATCCTGGCGCTCGGTCTCCGCCCGGTCCTCCTCACGGGCGACACCGCGGGGGCCGCCCGCCGCGTCGCCGACGAGGTCGGGATCGACGAGGTCATCGCGGGCGTCCTGCCCGAGGGCAAGCTCGACGCGGTACGCCGGCTCCAGTCCGAGGGGCGCGTCGTCGCGATGGTCGGCGACGGCGTGAACGACGCCGCCGCGCTCGCGCAGGCCGACCTCGGCATCGCGATGGGCACGGGCACCGACGCGGCCATCGAGGCGGGCGACATCACGATCGTCCGCGGCGACCTCGTGCTGGTCGCCGACGCCGTGCGCCTCGCGCGCCGCACCCTCGGCACGATCCGCGGCAACCTGTTCTGGGCCTTCGCCTACAACGCCGCCGCGATCCCCGTCGCCATGCTGGGCCTCCTCAACCCGCTCGTCGCGGGGCTCGCCATGGCGCTCTCCTCGGTGTTCGTCGTCACGAACAGCCTGCGCCTGCGGTCCTTCCGCTAGCCGCCCGACGCCCGCCCGTCACGCACGGGCGGGCGTCACGCGGCGGATGCGAGACTGGTGGCATGACCCTGCTCCCGGACGCCACCTCCACCGCTCTGCCCTTCCGCGTCGCCGACCTCTCCCTCGCGGAGTCCGGCCGCCACCAGATCCGCCTCGCCGAGAACGAGATGCCCGGCCTCATGGCCCTCCGTGAGGAGTTCGGCGCGTCGCAGCCGCTCGCGGGCGCGCGCATCGCCGGATCCATCCACATGACCGTGCAGACGGCCGTGCTCATCGAGACCCTCACCGCCCTCGGCGCGCAGGTGCGCTGGGCGAGCTGCAACATCTTCTCCACGCAGGACGAGGCCGCCGCGGCGGTCGCCGTCGGCGCGGGAACGCCGGAGGCGCCCGCGGGCGTGCCGGTCTTCGCCTGGAAGGGCGAGACGCTCGAGGAGTACTGGTGGTGCACCGAGCAGATCTTCGACTGGTCGGGCGAGGCGCAGGCCGTCGACGCCGACTGGACGGGCCCGAACATGATCCTCGACGACGGCGGCGACGCCTCGCTCCTGGTGCACAAGGGCCGCGAGTACGAGCTCGCGCAGGCCGTGCCGGAGACCCCCGCTGACGCGAGCCACGAGTACCGCGTCATCCTCGACACGCTGCGCCGCAGCCTCGCCGCGTCCGGCGACCGCTGGACCCGCCGCGCCGCCGACATCCAGGGCGTCACCGAGGAGACCACCACGGGCGTCCACCGCCTGTACGAGCTGGCGCGCGACGGCGAGCTGCTGTTCCCGGCCATCAACGTCAACGACTCGGTCACGAAGAGCAAGTTCGACAACAAGTACGGCATCCGCCACTCGCTGCCCGACGGCCTCAACCGCGCCACCGACACGCTCATCGGCGGCAAGGTCGCGTTCGTCGTCGGCTACGGCGATGTGGGCAAGGGCGCGGCCGAGGCCCTGCGCGGCCAGGGCGCGCGCGTCATCGTCTCCGAGGTCGACCCGATCTGCGCGCTGCAGGCCGCGATGGACGGGTACCAGGTCGCGCGCCTCGAGTCTGTCATCGAGCACGTCGACATCCTCGTCACCGGCACGGGCAACGTCGACGTCGTCCGCGTGGAGCACATCGAGCGGATGAAGCACCAGGCGATCATCGCCAACGTCGGCCACTTCGACAACGAGATCGACATGGCCGGCCTCGAGCGCCTCCCGGGCGTCGAGAAGGTCGAGATCAAGCCGCAGGTGCACGAGTGGCGCCTGCCGTCCGGCCGCAGCGTGCTCGTCCTGTCCGAGGGCCGCCTCATGAACCTCGGCAACGCCACGGGCCACCCGTCGTTCGTGATGAGCAACTCGTTCACGAACCAGGTGCTCGCGCAGATCGAGCTCTACGCCCGGAACGACCAGTACCCGATCGGCGTGTACGTGCTGCCGAAGCACCTCGACGAGAAGGTCGCGCGCCTGCACCTCGACGCGCTCGGCGTGGAGCTCACCGAGCTCCGTCCCGAGCAGGCCGCCTACATCGGCGTCGCCGTCGAGGGCCCGTACAAGGTCGACCACTACCGGTACTGATCCGCGGGGTCCCGTCCGACGCCGTCCGTCCCCTCGGGGCGGGCGGCGTCGTCGCGTGCGGGGGAGGCGGTGCGGTCCTCCGGGCGGGCGCGCCCTCAGGCGGCCGGGGCGGATCCGTCGCGCCGGGGGAACCCGTGCGGCAGTCCCGCGAGGACCGGCTCGAGCGCGGCCATGCGGTCGCGCTCGAGCATCAGCGCGCGGTGCTCGCGCTCGCGGCGGACGGCGCCCACGGCCGTGACGAACGACTCGGGATCCGTCGCGGGCAGCGGCGACACGTGCACCGCGGCCTCGTCGGCGAGCTGGGCGGCCAGGCGCGCGCGGGACGCCGGCGTCAGGCGGTCGCGCTGCGCGAGGAAAGCGCGCGAGCCGGCGGCCGAGCGCGTCGGGCAGGCGGCCGACGTCGGCCTCGGACGCCCACGCGACGAGGTGCGGCGGCACGGGCGGCAGGGGAGCGGGGTACGCGGGCACGCGCTCGTGCTGCGACCGGGTGCCGGCCACGAGGTCGCCGAGGCGCTGGGCCCGCGGCGTCAGGAGGCCCACCAGCGCGGCCAGCCCGCCGAGCGTGAGGTACAGCTCGAGGATCCCGACGAGCGCGCGGGCGACCGCGTGCCGGAGGCCGATGCCGCCGCCGTCCGCGCGCACGATGCGGGCGCCCACGGCCCAGCGGCCGAGCGACCGGCCGCGCGACAGGACCTCCACGGCCACGGGGAACACGACGATCGCGAGCACCACGGCGGCGATGCCGGCCGCCGCGCCCGACGCCCCGTCGAGGACGCCGTCGGCGGCGAGGCGCCCGATGAGGAGCAGGAGCAGGAGGCCCACGACGAGGGAGGCGACCACGTCGATCACGGCGCCCGCGGCCCGGAGCACGAACCCCGCGGGGCGGACGTCCAGGGCGACGGCCTCGCCCACCACGAGCGCGTCGGGGCCGTCCGAGAGGGTCGGGTCGTGCGCGTCGGCGGCCGCCATGCATATAGTCAAGCAGATGGACCTCGACGCCTACACCGCCGCGCACCGGGACGCGTGGGACCGGCTCGCCCGCCTCGCGGGCCGGCGCCGGCTCACCGGACCCGAGGCCGACGAGCTCGTCGACCGGTACCAGGCGGGCGCGGCCGAGCTGTCCGCCATCCAGGCCGCGGCCGGATCCACCGCGCAGGGCGACCGGCTCTCCGTCTCCCTCTCGCGGGCGCGGATGCGCTTCACCGGGCAGAGCACGAACGTCGCGTCGCGGATCCCCGCCTTCTTCGCGGTCGACCTGCCCGCGGCGCTCTACCGGATCCGCTGGCTGACGCTCGCGGTCGCGCTCGTCACCGTCGGCGTCGTCGCGCTCTACGCCACGTGGATCCTCCGCGACCCGGCCATGATCGCGAGCCTCGGCAGCGACGCCGACCTCCGGAGGTACGTCGAGGACGACTTCATCGACTACTACAGCTCGAACCCGGCCGCCTCGTTCACGGGCCAGGTCTGGACGAACAACGCGTGGATCGCCGCGCAGTGCGTGGCCTTTGGGATCACGGGGCTGTGGGTGCCGTTCGTGATCCTGCAGAACGCGCAGGGCCTCGGGACCACGACCGCGGTCATGTTCTCCTACGGCGAGGGCGGCACCTTCTTCTCCTACATCCTCCCGCACGGCCTGCTGGAGCTGACGGCGATCTTCGTCGCGGCCGCCGCGGGCCTGCGCATCTCGTGGTCGTGGATCGCGCCCGGCCCCCGCACGCGCGGCCAGGCGCTCGCGGAGGACGGCCGGGCGCTCATCACGGTCGCGATGGGTCTCGTGCTCGTGCTGCTGGTGTCGGGGATCATCGAGGGCTTCGTCACGCCGCAGCCGTGGCCCGTGCCGCTCAAGATCGCGATCGGCGCCGTCGCGCTCGGGGCGTTCCTCCTCTACATGGTGGTGGTCGGCGGCCGGGCCGTGCGCGCGGGCGCGACGGGCGACCTGGACGAGTTCGAGGCGGGCGGCCGGCGGATCGTCGCGGGCTGAGCCCCGCCGATCGCTAGGGTCGAGGGATGGCAGGGGCAGAGGGTCCGCGGCGGTACGCCAAGGGGACGACCCGGCGCCGCGAGATCCTCGAGGCGGCGCTCGCGCTCATCGCCGAGCGGGGGTACTCGGCGTCGTCGCTCCAGGAGATCGCCGACGCCGTGGGGATCAGCAAGGCCGGCGTCCTGCACTACTTCGAGTCGCGCGAGGCGCTGATCACCGCCGTCCTCGAGGAGCGCGACGCGCACTCGGAGGCCGACTACCGCGCGGCCGTCCCCGACGGGGATCCGGCGGACATGGTCGGCATGCTGCTGCGCGCCAGCGCCCGCAACGCCGAGACGCCCGGCCTCGTCGCCCTCTACTCGCGGCTCGTGGTGGACGCGGCGGGCGTCGAGCACCCGGCGCACGCGTACATCGCGGGCCGGTACGCGCGCGTCGTGGGCGCGGTCGCCGACCAGGTCCGCGCGCTCGGCGTCGAGCTGCCCGCGGGGCTCGACCCGGACTCCTTCGCCCGCATCGCGGTCGCCGTGAGCGACGGCCTGCAGCTGCAGTGGAGCTACCGCCCGGACATCGACATGCGCGACGCGCTCGAGCGGTCGATCCGCGCGCTCAGCGGCGGGGCGCTCCCCGTGCCGGCCGCCGATCCGGCGACGGCGCGCGCCTGACCCGGCCGCGGGCCTGACCCGGCCGCGGCCCCGCTGCGTGCGCGGCGGCCTCAGAGCCGCCCGGTGGCCTTCAGCCGGATGTAGCGGTCGGCGAGCGCCGGAGGCAGGTCGGCCGGCGCGCCCGTGACGACGTCGGCCCCGAGCCGGCGCACGGCCGCCTCGACGCGCGCCACGTCGAGGAGCGCGCGCTCGGCGGCGGCAGCGCGGTAGACGGCGGCGCGTCCGGAGCGGTCGGCGGCCCGCGCGACGAGGCCCGGATCCACGACCGCGGCGACCAGCACGTGGTGCGTGCGCGTCAGCTGCGGCAGCACCTGCAGGAGCGCGCGCGAGCTGCCGGGGGAGTCGATGGCGGTCAGGAGCACCACGAGCGAGCGCTGCGACACGATGCGGCGCACGAGCGCGGGCACGGCCGTCCAGTCCGTCTCGAGGAGCTCCGGGTCCACGGGCGCGAGCGCGTCGACCATGCGCGCGACGACGTCGCCGCCGGATCCCGCCCGCACCCGGGCGCGGACGCGGCGATCGTGCGCCACGAGGTCCACCCGGTCGCCGGATCGGGTGGCGAGCGCCGCGAGGAGCAGCGAGGCCTCGAACGCGGTGTCGAGGCGCGTCTCGTCCTGGATCCGCCCGGCCGCCGTGCGTCCCGTGTCGAGCACGAGCACCACGCGCCGGTCGCGCTCCGGCCGCCAGGTGCGGACGACCACGTCCTGCCGGCGGGCGGTCGCGCGCCAGTCGATGGAGCGCACGTCGTCGCCGCGCACGTAGTCGCGCAGGCTGTCGAACTCGGTGCCCGGGCCGCGCACCATGAGCGCGGTCCGGCCGTCGAGCTCGCGCATGCGGGCGAGGCGGGACGGCAGGTGGCGGCGCGAGCGGAACGGCGGCAGGACGCGGACGGCGCCGGGGGAGAGCAGGGTCGCCTGCCGGGCGGCGAGGCCGAGCGGGCCCGCCGAGCGGATCGTGACGCGCTCCGTGCGGCGCTCGCCGCGGCGGGTGGGCGTGAGGCGGAGGCGGACGGCGCGGCGCTCGCCCGCGGGGATCCGCACCCGGTCGCGCGTGGAGGATGCTCCGGCGGAGGGCTGCCAGGCGTCGCGGACGAGCGCGCGCAGCGTGCGGGACCCGCGGTTCGTGACCAGCAGCACGCTCTCGCCCGTCTCGTCCAGGCGGATCCGCGCGGGCAGGCTCCGCTCGAGCACCACGGCGCGAGGGCTCGCGGCCAGCGCCAGGTCGAGCGACACGAGGAGGGCGACCAGGAGGATCCACCCCGCGAGGAGCGCGTACGCCGCGTCCGACCCGTCGCCGAGCGCGACGAGCGGCACGAGCCCCGCGAGGAGCAGCGCGACGGTGCGGCCGGAGAGGGCCATCTAGCGGCGCGCCATCTAGATCGGCACCTGCACCTGCGACATGACGCCGCGGAGCACGGCGTCGACGGACACGCCCTCGAGCTCCGCCTCGGGCCGGAGCGCGATGCGGTGGCGGAGCACGGGCAGCACCATCTCCTGCACGTGGTCGGGCGTCACGGCGTCGAAGCCGCTCAGCCACGCCCAGGCGCGGCTCGCGGCGAGGAGGCTCGTGGATCCGCGCGGCGACACCCCGAGCTGCACGGACGGCGAGCGGCGGGTCGCGCGGGCGAGGTCGACCATGTACGCGAGCACGTCGGCGCCGACGCCCACCTCGCGGACGGCCGCCTGGGCCAGGCGGAGCCCGTCCGCGTCGAGGACGGGCTGCACGCCCGCGGCGCGGAGGTCGCGCGGGTCGAAGCCGGCCGCGTGGCGGCGGAGCACCTCGACCTCGGCGTCGCGCTCGGGGAGGTCGAGCACGAGCTTCAGCAGGAAGCGGTCGAGCTGGGCCTCGGGCAGCGTGTAGGTGCCCTCGTACTCGACGGGGTTCTGCGTGGCCGCGACCAGGAACGGGTCGGGCAGCGGGTGGCTCTCGCCGTCGACCGTGACCTGGCGCTCCTCCATGGCCTCGAGCAGGGCCGACTGCGTCTTCGGCGGCGTGCGGTTGATCTCGTCGGCCAGCAGGATGCTCGTGAACACCGGCCCGCGGCGGAACGAGAACGCGCCCTCGCGGGAGTCGTACACGAGCGACCCGGTGATGTCGCCCGGCATCAGGTCGGGCGTGAACTGCACGCGCGCCGTGTCGAGGCGGAGGGCCTGGCTGAGCGAGCGGACGAGCAGCGTCTTCGCGACGCCGGGGACGCCCTCGAGGAGCACGTGGCCGCGGGCGAGGAGGGCGATGATCATGCCGGTCACGGCGCCGTCCTGGCCGACGACGGCCTTCCCGACCTCGGTCCGGACGGCGAGCAGGCTGGTGCGGAGGTCGTCGGTCATGGGTCCATTCTCCTAGGCGGGGTCGACGGCCCGGGCGACCCGGCGCTCGAGCGCGGCGAGGCGCCCGGCGAGGTCGACGAGGTCGCGGTCGGTGCGGGGCCGTTGGTCGAGGAGCAGGGCGCGGACGCCCGCGGGATCCTCGCCGAGGGCCGCGGCGGTCGCGGCGGCCACGTCGTCGACGGAGGCGAGGCGGCCGAGCGCGAGCATCCCGGCCAGCCGGTCGACGGTGCCGACGCGCAGCGCGTCGAGGGCGTGGCCGCGCGCGTCGGCCCGCTGGTACAGGCGCGCGCGTCCCTCCGCGGTCTCGTCGGCGCGCACCACGACGGGCAGCCGCTCCACCACGAGCGGGCCGAGACGGCGGCCGCGCCAGACGGCGGCCGCGAGGGCGGCCGTGCCGAGCAGCAGGATCGCCGGGGTCACCCACCCGGGCGTGAGCTCGCCGAGCGTGGGCGGGGCGTCGCCGGCGGCGTCGTCGGGCGACGGCGTGTACCAGACGAGCCGGGGCCGCTCGCCGAGCACGCCGAGCGCGAGGGCGGCGGATCCCTGCTCCGCGATGCGGTCGTTGGTGAGGATCGGGTCCGCCCCGAGGACGGTCACGGTGCCGCCGGGCGCGAGGGTCGCCGGCACCTCGAGGAGGGCGTACGCGTCGCCGGTGTCGTCGGGGAAGCAGGTCACCGCGGCGGACGCGTCGTCGCCGATCGCGCGGAACACGGGGGCGTCGTCCGGCACGGATCCCGCGGCGCGGGCGGCGGGCAGCGCGCACGCGGCGTCGAGGGCTCGGTCGGCCGACTCGGCCGTCCCGCCCGCCGCGACGCCGGGCGCGATCGCCCGCAGGGTGCGGAAGTCGGGGGCGAGGAGGACCGTGCGCGTGGCGAGGCGGCCGACCTCCGCGAGCCGGTCGTCGTCGAGGCGGTCGGAGGTCGGGCCGAGCACGAGGGTCACGCCGTCCCCGTTCCCGACGGCCGCCCGCGCCTCGGCGAGGGTCGTCGCGAGCGTGACGTCCACGCCCTGGGCCGCGAGCACGCGCGCGAGCGCCTGCGTGCCGCCGGGCGCCGGGTTGTCCGGCGCGAGCGGCTCGCCCTGCCGCGCTGCCCCGCCGATCGCGAGCGAGGCCAGCGCGACGAGGACGGCGAGCGCGGCCAGGGCGATCCACGTCCCGGCCCGCCGGAGCGCCTGCCCGGGCGTGCGCGTCTCGGCGGGGGCGATGTCGGCGTCGGCGTCCGCGCGGACGGAGGCGGGAGCGGGCGCGCTCACACCGGCCTCGCGCCCACGGGCTCGCGGAGGACGGGCGCGGCCGTGCGCAGGTCCCGATCGAGCGCGGCGAGCCGGTCGACCATCTCCTCGGTGCCCACGCGGCCCAGGTAGCGGACGGCGTCGAAGTCGTCCGCGGCGGCCGCGAGGCGCGCGGCGTGGTCGGGGTGGGCGGATCCCGTACGCCGGGCGAACCCGCGGGCCGTGGTGCCCGGATCCACCGCGACGATCGTGCGCTCCGCCTGCTCGCGCGCGATGGCGCGGAAGAGGTCCGAGACGGCCGACGTGAGGTCCCCGGCCCGGCGCGCGGCCTCGGCCGCGCGGCGCAGCTCGTCCGCGGAGCGCCGGTCGTCGGATCCGAACAGCCCGTCGCCGCCGGATGCGCCGCTCCGCCGGTCGCGCCGCGGGGCCCCGTACGCGAGGAACGCGACGACGACCGCTGCGAGCACGAGCACGCCGATCACGACGGGCGCGAGCCCCGCGAGCCCGCCGCCCGCGCCGTCGAGCAGCCCGGCGAGCCAGTCGCCGACCGCCTGCGCCGCGAGGTCGAGCGCGTTCGGCCGGGCGGCCTCGTACTCGGGCCTCCCGAGCTCGTCGAGGAGGAGCCGGCGCGCGTCGTCGGCGTCGGGATCGAGCGGCACGGCGGCCGCGCGCGCGACCGCCGCGGGGAGGGCGGAGCCGGTCACGCGGGTCCCGGCGCGGGCGCGGGCGCGGCGTACGGGTCCCGGGCGTCGGGGCCGGTGGCCGACCCCGCGCCCGCCGCGCGCTCCTCGACGAAGCGCGCGAGCTCGAGGTCGAGCCCCTCGCGCCGCATGCGCAGGTCGATGTAGAGGATGGCCGCGTTCGCCGACGTGACGACCGCGCCGATGCTGCCGACCACCACGCTCACGACGATCGTGAGCAGCTGCGTCGCGAGGTAGAACACGACGGAGGCGTCGAAGGACTGGAAGTCGAGCTCGCCGGTCGGGAAGAGCAGCGTCTGCAGGATCGAGGTGAGGAGCGTCAGCGGCACGGTGACGACGTTCGCGGCGGCGGACACGATCACTCCGGTCAGCAGCAGGATCCCGAGCACGCGCCAGAACGACCCGATCGTGAGCGACCACGACCGTCGGGCCGCCGCGAACGGCCGCAGCTGCTCGATCACGATGGCGCTCGGCACGAGGGACAGGCGGGTCGACACCCACGCCGCGACCACCACGAGGCCCATGATCCCGAGGACGCCCACGATGATCCCCACCGCGATGCCCGCACCGCCCGCGAGCACCAGCAGCGCGACGACGCCCGCGAGCACCGCGAACGCCAGGGTCCACGCGCCGGTGAGGAGGAGGCTCCACAGCACGAGCGCGCCGAGGCGCGGTCGGGCGAGGCGCCAGAGCGCGCGCATCCGGAGGCGCTCGCCGAGCGTGCCGCGCGCGACCTCGCTCGCGACCACGCCCTGCAGGAAGGCCGACGCGACCAGCGACAGCACGAGGGTGACGACCGCCGCGATCACGACGGCCGCGACGCCGCCCGCGATGAGCGGCCCCTGGTCCGCCTCGCGGGCGGACAGGACGCGCGTGACGACGACGCCCGTCACGCCGCCCACGATCAGGAGCGTCACGACCCCGACGAGCCCCTGGATCAGCAGTGCGCTGCCGACCGTCGGGCCGGGGTTCCGGCGGAGCGTCTGGAACGAGCTGGCGAGGATCGCGCCGAGGCCGAGCGGCCGGAGCGGCAGGAGCCCGGGCTTCGGCGGCGGCGTCCAACCGGGGGCGGCGCCCCACGCGGGAGGCGGCGCGTAGCCGGGGGCGGGCGCGGAGCCGGGTGCGGCGGCGTGTCCGGGAGCCGGCGCGTAGCCGGGAGAGGGAGGCGGCGCGTAGCCGGGAGCGGGAGCCGGCGGGACCGCGGGTCCGGCGTCGGCGCCCCGTCCGTCGGGATCCGGGGATCCGCCCTGCCCGGACGACGCGCCGCCCGGGGCCTGCCAGCTCTGGTCATCGCTCACAGTCGCCCAGCCTCCCACAGGCGCCCCGCGAAGTCCCGCGTCCGCCGGCCCGCGCGCGCCCCCGCGATCCCCGGGATCCACCGGCTACCCTGGGGGTTCCGAGGACAGGGAACACAGGGCAGATGACAGCACGGATCCTGGTGGTCGACGACGACACCGCGCTCGCCGAGATGATCGGCATCGTCCTCCGCACCGAGGGCTTCGAGCCCTCCTTCTGCGGGGACGGCGGCCAGGCGCTCGCCGCCTTCCACGAGGGCAAGCCCGACCTCGTGCTGCTCGACCTCATGCTCCCCGGCCTCGACGGCATCCAGGTGTGCGACCTCATCCGCGCCGAGTCCGGCGTGCCCATCATCATGCTCACGGCGAAGTCCGACACAGCCGACGTCGTGAAGGGCCTCGAGTCCGGCGCCGACGACTACATCGTCAAGCCCTTCAACCCGAAGGAGCTCGTCGCGCGCATCCGCACGCGCCTGCGCCCCGCGGCCGCCGCGTCGCCCGGCCTCCTGCAGGTCGGCGACCTCGTGGTCGACGTCGAGGGCCACGAGGTCCGCCGCGGCGACGAGCGCATCAACCTCACGCCCCTCGAGTTCGACCTCCTGCACGCGCTCGCCAGCCGCCCGCAGCAGGTCTTCACCCGCGAGATGCTGCTCGAGCAGGTGTGGGGCTACCAGTACAAGGCCGACACGCGCCTCGTCAACGTCCACGTGCAGCGCCTCCGGGCCAAGGTGGAGGACGACCCGGACAACCCGCGGATCGTCATGACCGTCCGCGGCGTCGGCTACCGCGCGGGGGCCGCGGCCTAGCCCATGCGCCCCCTGCCCGCGTGGCTCGTCGACTGGAGGTCGTGGCCGCGCCGCCTCGTCCGGATCTGGGCGGTGTCCCTCCAGTTCCGCACCGTCCTCATCACCGTCGCGCTCTCGGGCGCCACCGTCCTCCTCATCGGCGTGCTCATGACGCAGAGCATCTCGAGCGACCTCTTCCGCCAGCGCCTCGACACCGTGCTGCAGCAGTCGAACAGCGCGACGAGCCGGATGCAGGAGCAGTTCACGTCCTCGGACGCCTCCGACCAGACCGAGCTCGAGCAGCTGCGCACGCAGGTGTTCGACGAGCTCCGCGGCAGCGCCATCAACCTCTCCGACTTCGCGTTCCGCCGCACGCCCGGCACGGAGGCGCGGAACGTCCTGCAGAACGCGTCGACCGCCGACTACGTCGACAGCCTCCTGAGCGCCGACCTCCGCCGCGCCGTGGGCGAGGGCACGGGGACGCAGCAGTGGCAGTCGGTCGCGATCCCCGACGAGCAGGGCGGCACGAACCCCGGCATCGTCGTCGGCTCGAGCGTCGACATCCCGTCGGCCGGCCGGTACGAGCTCTACCTCGTCTACGACCTGGGCGACATCCAGCAGACCCTCGACTTCGTGGCCGGCACGATCCTCCTCGCGTTCCTCCTCCTCGTGGTCCTCATCGGCGCGATCGCGTGGCTGGTGGTGCGCCTGGTCGTCGCGCCCATCCGCGTCGCCGCCGACACGAGCCAGAAGCTCGCGGCGGGGCAGCTCGAGGAGCGGCTGCCCGTGAAGGGCGAGGACGTGATCGCGACCCTGGCCCGCTCGTTCAACGGCATGGCGGACTCGCTGCAGTCGCAGATCACGCAGCTCGCCGACCTCTCGCAGCTGCAGCAGCGCTTCGTCTCCGACGTCTCGCACGAGCTGCGGACCCCGCTCACGACCATCCGGCTCGCGGGCGGCGTGCTCTACGACCTGCGCGAGGACTTCAGCCCGCCGGCCGCGCGCAGCGCCGAGCTGCTGCACACGCAGGTGGAGCGGTTCGAGACGCTGCTCGCCGACCTGCTGGAGATCAGCCGCTTCGACGCGGGCGCCGTGGACCTCGTCACCGAGCCCACCAACCTGGTCCGGCTCGTCGAGGACTCCATCGACGAGTTCGAGGGCCTCGCGGCGCAGAAGGGGTCGGAGCTCCGGCTGGTCGCCCCCGGCGGCTACTTCGACGCCGAGATGGACGCCCGCCGGGTCCGCCGCATCGTCACGAACCTCGTCGGCAACGCGGTCGACCACGGCGAGGGCCGGCCCATCGTGATCACGGTGGACAGCGACCGCGACGCCGTCGCCCTCGCGGTGCGCGACTACGGCGTCGGCATGACGCACGAGGAGATGGGCCACGTCTTCGACCGGTTCTGGCGCGCGGACCCGTCGCGCCAGCGCAGCACGGGCGGCACGGGCCTCGGCCTCGCGATCTCCCTGGAGGACGCGAACCTGCACCACGGCTGGCTGCAGCTGTGGTCGCGGCCGGGCGAGGGATCCTGCTTCCGGCTGACCCTGCCCCGCCGCCCCGACGTCCCCCTGGAGAGCTCGCCCGTCGCGCTGCCGCCCGACGACCCCGCGGACGATCCCGCGGCCGACCACGCCGACGAGGAGCGCACCCGTGCCCACCAGCCCTGATCCGCGTCCCCGCCGCGTGCGCCGCCCCGCGCGCCCCGCCGCCGTCGCCCTCGTCGCCGCCTGCGCGATCCTCCTCACGGGCTGCGTCTCCATCCCCTCCGGCGGTCCGGTCGCCGCGGGCGGCCCGGCCGTCGTCGCGGACGAGTCCGGCGTCAGCTACCAGCCCGACGGCCCGCAGGACGGCGACGGCCCGGACGACGTCGTCGCGGGCTTCGTCGACGCCGCCACCAGCTCCGCGGACCAGTACGGCGTCGCCCGTCAGTTCCTCTCCTCCGACTTCGCCTCCCGCTGGGACCCGTTCGCGAGCGTCGTCGTGTGGGAGGGCCAGGCGCGGACCTCCGAGGAGGTCGACGGCACCTTCAGCTACTCGGTCACGACCATCGCCACGGTCGACGGCCAGGGCCATTACCGCGAGGTGGGCAGCGACCAGGAGACGCGCCTGTCCTTCCAGCTCGTGCAGGAGCGCGGGCAGTGGCGCATCGCGAAGGCGCCGGACGGTATCGCGCTCCGATCGACCTACTTCCGCGAGATCTTCAGCGCCCACGCCCTGTACTTCTTCGACCCGACGTTCTCCTACCTCGTCCCCGACCTGCGGTTCTTCGTGACGCGGGCATCGCAGAGCGTCAGCACGCGCATCGTGAAGTCGCTCCTGCAGGGACCGTCGCCGTGGCTGTCGCAGCCGGCGGTCGTCACGGCCTTCCCGGAGGGAACCCGCCTGGCGTCCTCGGCCGTCACGACGGCGTCCGGCACGCCGCAGGTGGACCTCTCGACGGAGGCGCGCGCGGCCGACGGCGTGACGCAGCAGCGGATGGAGCTCCAGCTCCGGCAGAGCCTGTCCGCCATCCCCTCCGTGCTCGACGTCCGGGTCCTCGTCGACGGCACGCCCCTCACCGTCCCCGACCTCGGCGGGCGCGCCCCCGTGAAGGACCCGCAGGCGGAGTCGCGTCCGCTCGTGCTCGCGCAGGGCGCGTTCGGCTACCTGGGCGGGGGAGAGGTGGCCCCGCTCGGGACGCTCGGCACGCGCGTGTCCGCCCTCGCCGCGGACGCCGCGACCCTCAGCGCCGACGGCCGCCAGGCCGCGGTGCGGAACGCGTCCGGCGTGTGGGCGGTGGGCGACGGCGATCCGGACGCGGTCCTCCTCGACACCCGCCCGGGCCTCGTGGCGCCGTCGCTCGACGCGCAGGGCTACGTCTGGTCGATCCCGGCCGCGGATCCGCGGGGGCTCGTCGCCTGGGGCCCGGACGGCGTCGGCCACCCCGTCGCCGTGAGCTGGACCGGCACCGGCCGCGTCGTCTCCCTCGAGGTCGCGCGCGACGGCGCCCGCGTGCTCGTGCAGCTCGAGACCGGAGCCGGGCCGCAGCTGCTGGTCTCGTCGATCGTGCGCGACGACGGCGTCCCGACGTCCCTCACCGCGACGCCGCTCGAGCTCCTCGCGACGCCCGGCACGCCCCTCGACGCGACGTGGGTGGACGAGCTCGACGTCGCCACGCTCACGCTCGCGCCCGACGGCGAGCGCCCGATCACGCTGCACCAGGTCGGCGGCCCGTCGAAGGACATCGGATCCGCCGCGGACGGCGTCGCCATCGCGGGGGCGAACGACGAGAGCGGCCTGCGCGTCCTCACGGGCGCGGGGGCCCTGCTCACGCCGCGGGGCAGCACGTGGCAGCAGACGGCCACCGGCGTCTCCTTCATCGCGACGAAGCGCTGACGCCCTCCACGGATCCGTCCCGGCCGCCCCACCCGCTCCGGTCGCCTGCGACCCTGCGCGCGTGATCCCCGCCTCGCCGCCACCCGTCTCCCCGTCCCCGCCATCCCACGTCCACCCCGCCGTCCGCGCGGCCCTGCTCGACGCGCTGGCCGTGGTGCTCCCCGTCGCCTGCGCCGGATGCGGCGCGCCCGACCGGGCCGTCTGCGCCGCCTGCGCGGCCGCGCTCCGCTCCGTGCCCCTCGTGCGCCCGCTCGCGCTGCCCGCGGTGGACGGCGCGGGCGGGCGCATCCCGGCCCGCGTCGTCCCCGTGGGCTGCGGCAGCTCCTACGCGCCCCCGTGGCCGGCGCTCCTGTCCGCGCTCAAGGAGGAGGGCCGCACGGACGCCGCGCGCGCCATGGCGGCATCGCTCGCCCGGGCCGTCGG
This sequence comes from Clavibacter sp. B3I6, assembly GCF_030816895.1. Lineage (NCBI taxonomy): Bacteria > Bacillati > Actinomycetota > Actinomycetes > Micrococcales > Microbacteriaceae > Clavibacter > Clavibacter sp. B3I6. Next base: position 1,147,574 of record NZ_JAUSYL010000001.1, on the reverse strand, counting down.
CGCGGCCGTCGCCGCCGCCGAGCGCTCCGCGGACCCCGAGGGACCGCCCGCGCCCGAGCGCCCGCCCATCGGGCCGGGCACGATCCACGTGCTCGACGTCCCGTCCCCCCGCGCCTCCCTCCGGCGTCGCGGCTACGCGCCGGTCGAGGTCGTGCTCGCCCGCGCCGGCCTCCGTTCCCTGCGCCTCGGGGGCGTCCCCGGCCTCCGGCGCCACCCGCTCGGCTTCGCGCGTCGCCCGGCCGACCAGGCGGGCCTCGGGGTCGCCGCCCGGGCGGCCAACGTCGACGGGTGCCTCCGCGCCCGCGTCGACCTCGCGGGCCGCCGGATCCTCGTGGTCGACGACGTGCTCACCACCGGCGCCACCCTCCGCGAGACGTGCCGTGCCGTCCGCGCGGCGGGCGGCGAGGTCGTCGCCTGCGCGGTGCTCACCGCCGTCCCCGACCATCCGCGACGCCGCGCGGCGCGACCGATGGGACCCGCGCGTCGCTCCCTGTGCATCTCCGATGCCCTCGCGGTCCACCCGCCGGATGCCTCGCACCGGGAGGAGGACCGGGTCTAGGCTCGCCCGAAAGGCGTGAAAGTGATCGCCCTCTTCCAGCGGGCGGCGCGTCATGATCTGGAGGTACGTCATGGACATCAACATCACCGGCCGCAACGCCGAGATCACGGACCGGTTCCGCGTGTACGCCACCGAGAAGGTCGACAAGATCGCCCAGCTCGCCGAGAAGTCCATCTCGCTCGACATCAGGGTCTCGCGGCACAGCGAGAAGTCCGGCGGCTCCGCCGGCGACGACCGCGTGGAGATCACGCTCGTGGGCCCCGGCCCCGTGATCCGCGCGGAGAGCAGCGCCGCCGACAAGTTCGCGGCCTTCGACCTGGCCCTCGGCCGGATGCTCGAGCGCCTGCGCCGCGCGAAGGACAAGAAGAAGATCCACCGCGGCAACCACCGTCCCGTGTCCCTCCAGGAGGCGACCACCGAGGGCTTCGCCGGCATCGACCTCGACCCCGCCGACGCCGAGCTCATCGAGCGCGTCAACGGGAGGAGCGTCGCGCCTGCCGACCAGCCGGTGGAGGAGGACGACTACTGCCCGGTGGTCATCCGCACCAAGGTCTTCCCGTCGCAGTCGATGACGGTCGACCAGGCGCTGGAGCACATGGAGCTCGTCGGCCACGACTTCTTCCTCTTCATCGACGCGGAGACGGACCGCCCGAGCGTCGTCTACCGCCGCAAGGGCTGGGACTACGGCGTCATCGGCCTGGCCGACGGCGAGCAGGAGCTCGCGGGGGCCGGCGCCGGATCCCGCTCCCTCCGGCGCTGATCCCTCCCACGGTCCACGAGGCCCCGTGCGCTCCGGCGCACGGGGCCTCGTGCGTCGGTGGTCTGCACGGGGTCAGGGCGCTCCCGGGAAGAGGCCCGGACGAGTCGGTACTATGGCGATGCTCGTCGGCGGCGACATCCGCGCGCCGTCACGGTGGTCGTCGTCATCCGACGCCCGCCCATCTACGCAGGGAGACACCGATGGCCTCAGTACTCGAGAAGGTCCTTCGCGTCGGCGAGGGGCGTACGCTCCGCAAGCTGCAGAACTACGCGAAGGCGGTGAACCAGCTCGAGGAGGACTTCACGCACCTCACCGACGAGGAGCTCAAGAACGAGACCGTCGAGCTGCGCGAGCGCCACGCCAACGGCGAGTCCCTCGACGACCTGCTGCCCGAGGCCTTCGCCGCCGTCCGCGAGGCGTCCCGCCGCACGCTCGGCCTCCGCCACTTCGACGTCCAGATCATGGGCGGTGCCGCCCTCCACCTCGGCAACATCGCCGAGATGAAGACGGGCGAGGGCAAGACGCTCGTCGCCACCCTCCCCGCGTACCTCAACGCCATCGCCTCGCGCGGCGTCCACGTCATCACGGTCAACGACTACCTCGCCAGCTACCAGAGCGAGCTCATGGGCCGCGTCTTCCGCGCCCTCGGCATGACCACCGGCGTGATCCTCGCGGGCCAGACCCCGCAGCAGCGCCGCGAGCAGTACGCGGCCGACATCACGTACGGCACGAACAACGAGTTCGGCTTCGACTACCTCCGCGACAACATGGCGTGGCAGGCGGCCGACATGGTCCAGCGCGGCCACTTCTTCGCGGTCGTCGACGAGGTCGACTCGATCCTCATCGACGAGGCCCGCACGCCGCTCATCATCTCGGGCCCCTCCGCCGGCGACGCGAACCGCTGGTTCACCGAGTTCGCGACCGTCGCCAAGCGCCTCATCCCGGACGTCGACTACGAGGTCGACGAGAAGAAGCGCACCGTGGGCGTGCTCGAGGCCGGCATCGAGAAGGTCGAGGACCACCTCGGCATCGACAACCTCTACGAGTCCGCGAACACCCCGCTCATCTCCTTCCTGAACAACTCGATCAAGGCCAAGGCCCTGTTCAAGAAGGACAAGGACTACGTCGTCATGAACGGCGAGGTCCTCATCGTCGACGAGCACACCGGCCGCATCCTCATGGGGCGCCGCTACAACGAGGGCATCCACCAGGCCATCGAGGCCAAGGAGGGCGTCGCGGTCAAGGCCGAGAACCAGACCCTCGCGACCGTCACGCTGCAGAACTACTTCCGCCTGTACAAGAAGCTCTCCGGCATGACCGGCACGGCCGAGACCGAGGCCGCCGAGTTCATGAGCACCTACAAGCTCGGAGTCGTCCCGATCCCCACGAACCGGCCCATGCAGCGCAAGGACCAGTCCGACCTCATCTACAAGAACGAGAAGGCGAAGTTCGAGCAGGTCGTCGAGGACATCGCCGAGCGCCACGCCTCCGGACAGCCCGTCCTCGTCGGCACCACGAGCGTCGAGAAGAGCGAGTACCTCTCCAAGCTCCTCGCCAAGAAGGGCGTCCGCCACGAGGTCCTCAACGCGAAGAACCACGCGCGCGAGGCAGCCATCGTCGCCCAGGCCGGCCGCCTCGGATCCGTCACGGTCGCCACGAACATGGCCGGCCGCGGCACCGACATCATGCTCGGCGGCAACGCCGAGTTCCTGGCCGTCGCCGCCATGAACGCGCGCGGCCTCAGCCCGGTCGAGACCCCGGAGCAGTACGAGACCGAGTGGGACGACGTGTTCGCGGCCGTCAAGGCCGAGGTCGACCAGGAGGCCGAGAAGGTCATCGAGGCCGGCGGCCTCTACGTGCTCGGGACCGAGCGCCACGAGTCGCGCCGCATCGACAACCAGCTGCGCGGTCGCTCCGGCCGCCAGGGCGACCCGGGCGAGAGCCGCTTCTACCTGTCGCTGACGGACGACCTCATGCGCCTATTCAACAACGGCGCCGCTGCGAGCCTCATGGGCCGCGACGGCGTGCCGGACGACGTGGCCATCGAGTCGAAGGTCGTGAGCCGCGCCATCCGCAGCGCGCAGGGCCAGGTCGAGGCGCGCAACGCCGAGATCCGGAAGAACGTCCTCAAGTACGACGACGTCCTCAACCGCCAGCGCGAGGCCATCTACGGCGACCGCCGCCACATCCTCGAGGGCGACGACCTGCAGGAGCGCTCGCAGCGCTTCCTCGAGGCCGTCATCGACGACGTGCTCGACTCGCACATCGGCGAGGGCAACGGCGACGACTGGGACTTCGACGCCCTCTGGACCGAGCTCCGGACGCTCTACCCCATCTCCATCACCATCGACGAGGTCATCACCGAGGCGGGCAGCAAGGGCCGCGTCAACCGCGACTTCGTCCGCCGCGAGATCCTCTCCGACGCCAAGCTCGCGTACTCGAAGCGCGAGGAGCAGCTCGGCGAGGCCGCCATGCGGGAGCTCGAGCGCCGCGTCGTGCTGTCGGTCATCGACCGCCGCTGGCGCGAGCACCTCTACGAGATGGACTACCTGAAGGACGGCATCGGCCTGCGCGCGATGGCGCAGCGCGATCCGCTGGTCGAGTACCAGCGCGAGGGCTTCGCGCTCTTCCAGCAGATGATGGGCGCCATCCGCGAGGAGACGGTCGGCTTCCTCTTCAACCTGGACGTCGAGGTGCAGGCTCCGGCCGATGCCGAGTCCGTGGGCCCGCGCATCCAGGCCAAGGGACTCGCCGCCAACCAGGCCACGGCCGACAAGCTCCGCTACACCGCGCCGACGGACGACGGCGGTGTCGAGGTCCGCAACCAGCGCGGCCAGATCGAGAAGGCCGCCACCGCGAAGGCGCAGAAGGACCAGGAGGCGGAGGACGCCGTGCTGGTCGGCGAGGACGAGCCCGAGGAGCCCCAGGGCCCGCCGGCGCGCGGTGCCTTCGGGCAGCGCACCGCGGGTGCGGCGTCCGCTCCGCAGAACCGCGAGGAGCGCCGCAAGGCCGATCGCCGCAAGTGATCCCGACGTGCGTCGGCGGCTCCGCTGCCGACGCACGGCGACCCGGCGCGTCAGGCGCCGGCACAAGAGAAGGGCGCACCTCCCGCGGGAGGTGCGCCCTTCTCATGCGTCCGGCGGCTAGAGGACGTTGATGGCCGTGGCCCGCCAGCGGCGGTCGAGCCCCTCGAGTCGGATGGCGACGGCCCGGGCACGGGCGCGCCCGTGGACCACGATGACGGCCTCGATCACGCCGTCGCGGGGCGAGAAGGACGTGACCGTGCCGATCGTGAAGACCGGGCGGGTCACCGACTGCCCCTTGGTCCGGCGAGCCCGGGCGCTGAGCACCACGCGCTTGAGGAGATGGCGGTAGACGTCGTCGCTGACCCAGCGCGCGATCTGGTCGAGCTCACGGGCTCCCGCGAGGATCTCGATGACGCACCGGGTGAGGTTCTCGAGGAGCGGCCCGGACGGCGGGAGGTCCTGGCTGCTGCACGGCTGCCGCCCGAAGAAGTCGTCGACGTCGAACCGCTTGCGGATGGTGCCGCGGACCGCCGTGGTGGCCGGCGCCGTGGCGCTCGATGCGCGGCCGGACGCCGAAGGGGCCGCACCGGCGGCGGCGGGGGGAGGCGGCTTCCGCGCACCGGTTCGGCGCGTGGATGCTCCGTCGGCGCTGCCGGCGACGGTGCTCCCGCGCTCGGGGAGCTCCTCCCGTGGCACTGCTTCACTCATGCGTCACTCCCATCCCGGTGCTCCCCCCGGTCGGGGGACCACGATGACCGTGCAACTCTGACAGCGCGGGAGGCTGCGCGCACGCCCAGGCCGGAACATGTGGAGAACTGAGAGCGGATCTCAAGGAAGCGACCCAAGGTGGCCCGGATGTCCGAGCAGTCACCGCCGCCGCTCCGTGCCCTCCCCGTCGCCGCGGACGGCACCCGATGAGGTGGGAGAACCTCTTCGACGACCTGGAGGGCCAGTGGGAGACGGCGCGACTCGCGGAGGAGCGCGACCAGCGCGCCGAGGAGGAGCGGATGCGCGTCGCCCGCACCGTCCTGCGCGACCGGCTCCGTGCACTCACCGCATCCGCCGGCGCGAGGCCGCTGCGGCTGTCCCTGTCCGACGGGACGTGGATCGACCTCCGTGCGAAGGTGCTCGGTCGCGACTGGTTGTCCGGTGACCTCGTCGTGCCGGGTGAGGCGAGCTCGGGTCGGGAGGAGCGGGCCTGCATCCTGCCGCTCGCCTCCGTCCACGCGCTCGCCCTCGATCGCGAGCAGGTCAGGTCGAGCCTCGCGCCGGTGGCGGAGCTGCCACCCGAGCGGGGCATCGTCGACCGCATCGGCCTGCCGTTCGTCCTGCGCGATCTCTGCCGACGTCGCGCGCGCGTCGAGCTGCGGCTGCGCGACACGGTCGTCGGGGGCACGCTGGATCGCGTCGCACGGGATCACGTCGACGTGGCCGTGCACGAGGCCGGCACGCCGCGACGGGAGTCCTCGGTCTCCGGCTACCGGCTCGTGCCGCTCGCGGCGATCGTGCTCGTGCGGGTGTGAGCCGGCATGTGGACAACGCGCGACGCCTCGGCACGCCGTCCCCGACATTGACCGGCATGCCCCCCACCCCTCGTCCCGCGCGTCCGGCGCGCCGTCCCGTCTGGTTGGATCCCCGCTTCGTGGCCGGGCTCGTCCTGGTGCTCGCGTCCACGGGCGGGGTCGTCGCGCTCCTGCGCTCGGCTGACTCGTCCGTCGTCGTCATGGCCGCCGCCTCCCCGCTCGACGCCGGCAGCACCGTCCACGCGTCCGACCTGGTGCCGGTGCGGGTGCGCATCGAAGGGGACGCCGGCCTCTACGCATCTCCGGACTCCGTGGACGGCCTCGTCGTCACCCGGTTCGTGGGAGCGGGCGAGCTGGTCCCGCGGTCCTCCCTGTCGTCGGCCGACACGCGCACGACCGCCTCCGTCGTCGTGCCCGCGACCTCGGGTGCCGACCACCTCGTCGCGCCCGGCACCGTGGTCGACGTCTGGGCGGCGGCGGCGAAGGGGAGCGGCACCAACGCGTACGACCCTCCGCGGGTGATCGTGTCGGGCGCGACCGTCGCGGAGGTGATCCCGGCCCAGGGCTTCGTCGCCGACCAGGAACGCACGCAGGTGGAGCTGACGGTCCCGCGGCAGGACATCGCGGCGGTCCTCGCCTCGACCGACGCGCGCGACCAGATCACGCTCGTGCCCGTCGGCGACGCGGGGGCGTGAGCGTGGCGTCCCTCATCCTCGCCCTCCCGCCCCGCGTGGAGGACGCCCTGCTCCGCGACGTCGTCGGTGCCGGGCACGTCGTTCTCGCGCGGGTGACGGGGGCGGCCGAGGTCGTCGCCTCCGTGCGCGCCGCGGAGGCGGATCCCCTGCACCTGGTCATCGCGGCGTCTCCCACGACGCTCGACCGCGACGTGCTCGCGGTGCTCGACGAGCGGGGAGCGCGAGCGGTCGCGATCGCCTCGAGCGAAGCCGACCGGCGCAACGCCCACGCGCTCGGGCACCACGAGGTGGTGGACGAGGGCGCCACCTGGCGCGAGATCGAGGAGCTGCTGCTCACGGTGCGTCCGCTCGGGTCGATCGGGGGATCCGCGTCCGGTGTCCGCCGTGCGGACGCCGTCGCCGGCCACCTCGAGTCGAGCGCCGTTGCGCCCCTCGGAGAGGGAGATCGGCCCGACCGGCCCCGGCTCGGCGACGCGCCGCCGCGCACACGACGATCCGCGCGCGGCGCCGCTGTCGAGGTGGAGCCGCGGGCCGACCGGGTCGGCGTGTCCCCGACGCGGCGGAAGCGGGAGCCGGGGTGGCCCCTGCGCGCGCGGCTCGGCCTCGTGAGGCGTCCGCGCGTGCCCGCTCCTGTGGTCCGGGACCGGGACGAGGCCGGCGACGACGACCGACCGTCGGGGCGGGTCATCGCGGTGTGGGGCCCGCAGGGCGCGCCCGGTCGCACGGCGACAGCGCTGGCCGTCGTCGGCGAGGTGGCGGCGGCGGGGCATTCGGCCGTCCTCGTGGACGCCGACGTCCACGGCGGCACGGTCGCCGCCACCCTGGGGCTCCTGGACGAGGCACCCGGGTTCGCTGCGGCGTGCCGTCTCGCGGCGGCCGACAGCCTCACGGTGGAGGAGCTCGATCGCATCGCGCAGGACCACCCGTCGACCCGGGCACCCGGGTTCTCGGTGCTCACGGGCATCTCGCGCGCGGACAGATGGCCGGAGCTCGCCGAGGGACGCGTCTCGGCGGTGCTGCAGGCGTGCCGCGCGTGGCGGGACTGCACCGTGGTCGACGCCTCCTTCAACCTGGAGGACGACGAGGAGATCTCGAGCGACATGTTCGCGCCCCGTCGCAACGCGGCCACGCACGCGGTGCTGCGCGGAGCGGACCACGTGGTCGCCGTCGTCTCGGCGGACACCGTCGGCCTGTCGCGCTTCTTCCGCGCCTACGTGCAGCTGCTCGAGATCGTGGATCCGTCACGTGTCTCCGTGCTCGTCAACCGCGTGCGGCCGAGTGCCGGGGGATGGGACGCGGCCGGTCAGGTCCGCCGCACCCTCGTCCGGTTCGGCAGCGTGGAGGCGGCTGCCTACGTGCCCGAGGATCACGAGGCGCTCGACGCCGCGGTGCTCGCCGGAGCGACCCTGCGTGACGTCGCCCCGCGGTCACCGGCCCTCCTGGAGTGGTCGCGGTTCACGCGGGCGACCCTCCTGCCCGCGGAGGACGCGACCCGGAGGATGCGGCGCGCCGAGCGCTCCGGAGCGCCCCGGCGCCCGGGTGCCGCCGGGGCGGGGGAGGAGCGTGCGCGGCGCGCCTAGGCTGTAGGCGTGTCCACGCTCAGCGATCTCGTGCATGCCCAGGGTCTGTCCTCCGACGCGGATGTCGAATGGCTGCACCTCCTCGTCGGCGACTGGCAGCTCCTCGCGGACCTGGCCTTCGCCGACATCGTCCTGTGGGTGCCGACGGTGAGCGGCAGCTTCGTCGCGGTCGCCCACGCCCGTCCGTCGAGCTCGGCCACGCTCTTCTACCGCGACTTCGTCGGCCAGCCCATCAAGGCCGAGTGGCGGAAGCAGGTCACCGATGCGCACGAGACCGCGCGCATCATCGACTCGTCCGCGCCCGACTGGTACGAGGAGACCCCGACGCGCGTGCGCGCGGTGCCCGTCCTCCGGCGCCTCGCGCAGGGCAGCCCCGAGGTGACCGACACCCCGATCGCCGTGATCACCCGGCATACGAACCTCAGCGAGACCCGCACTCCGAGCCGCCAGGAGCTCACGTTCAACGAATGCGCGAACGACCTGTTCGCCATGATCGCGGATGGCGACTTCCCCGACCTCGGTTCGCCGACGGGACCCCGCCGCGGTGCCCCGCGGGCCTCCGACGGGCTGCTGCGGCTCGACGTCGACGGCATCACCACGTTCGCCAGCCCCAACGCCCTCAGCGCCTTCAACCGCATGGGCTTCTCCGAGGAGCTCGAGGGGGAGTCCCTCGCCGAGGCCACCTCGAGCCTGCTCACCGGCAAGCGGCTCACGGTCGACGAGTCGCTGCCGCTCATCGTCGCCGGGCGCGCTCCGTGGCGCACCGACATCGAGTCCCGCGGCGTCACCGTCTCGCTGCGGGCCATCCCGATCCGCAGCCACGGGGAGCGCGTCGGCGCCGTCGTGCTCTGCCGCGACGTGACCGAGCTCCGGCACCAGGAGCGCGAGCTCATCACGAAGGACGCGACGATCCGCGAGATCCACCACCGGGTGAAGAACAACCTGCAGACCGTCGCGAGCCTCCTGCGCATCCAGGCCCGGCGTTCGCACACCGAGGAGGCCCGCGAGGCCCTCGGCCACGCGCAGCGCCGCGTCGGCGCCATCGCCGTGGTGCACGACACGCTGAGCGAGGGCCTCAACCAGAACGTGGACTTCGACGCGGTGTTCGACCGAGTCCTGCTTCTCATCGCCGAGGTGGCGTCGGCGCACAACACCCGCGTGCACCCGAAGATCCTGGGCAGCTTCGGCGTGCTGCCGAGCGCCTACGCGACCCCGCTCGCCCTCGCGCTGACCGAGCTCGTCACCAATGCGGTCGAGCACGGCCTGGCAGGGCGCTCGGGCGAGGTGGCCATCGAGGCGGCCCGCACGGAGGAGACGCTCACCGTCAGCGTGCGCGACGACGGAGTGGGTCTGCCCGAGGGGAAGGTCGGCAGCGGGCTGGGCACGCAGATCGTCCGCACGCTCATCCAGGGGGAGCTCGGCGGGACCATCGACTGGCACACGCTCATGGGCAGCGGCACCGAGGTGACCATCGAGGTGCCCCTGCGCTGGTTGGCGCCCGTCACCGCCTGAGGCACGGCGACGTGATCCGGCCAGGACGGCGGCGCCGTCGGGTGCCGGGGACGACGAGAGCCGGGCCGCCCTGGGGGCTGCCCGGCTCTCGTCGGTGGTGCTGTGGTGCGGCGCGACGTCAGCTGGCGCGACGGGCGCGGGCTGCGCGGCGCTTGAGCGCGCGGCGCTCGTCCTCGCTGAGGCCGCCCCAGACGCCCGAGTCCTGTCCGGTCTCGAGGGCGTACTGCAGGCACATCTCGGTGACGGAGCAGCGGCCGCAGACGGCCTTCGCCTTGTCGATCTGGTCGACGGCCGGGCCCGTGTTCCCCACGGGGAAGAACAGCTCGGGGTCCACAGTCAGGCAGGCTGCCTTGTCACGCCAATCCATAGGGGTGCTCCTCAGGTCGTTACTCGTTGCACGGCGGAATGCCGCGGGTGGGGATGGGGCGAGGCGTCCGGGAACCGCATCGGGACGGGGCACGTGCCCCTCCTCGTGAGATGCTCAGCTTCGGGAATGCGTCCCTTGTAAGCTCGGTTCCGGATCTGCTCACCACCCTGTGAACGAACTCGACCTCGAATATCGTCGCATAGAGCCAACGATCAATCAATAGCTTTGTATGGGAACGTGCTGTGACCGGAACCGGTGATGCCCTCGATCCGCGCGACGTCCCCCGGGGATCGCGCCGATCGCCCGCGGTCGTCCTCCTCGCGGTCCTCGTCGGGCTCGAGGCGGCGCTCATGGCCGGGGTCGCGGCCCTCCTCGTGGTCGACCTGCTGACGTCGTCGCCCGCGTCGCTGGCCGGCGCCGTCGCGCTGATCGCCCTCGCCGCCCTCGCCGCCGTCTTCCTCGGTGCCGTCGTCCGGGGCATCCTGCGCGGCCGCAGCTGGATCCGGCCGGCCGCCTTCACCTGGCAGGTGCTGCAGATCGCGGTCGGCTTCGGCAGCCTCCAGGGGACCGACGCGCGCCAGGACCTCGGCTGGGGCATCATCGTCCCCTCGGTGCTCGTGCTGGTGCTGCTCTTCACGCGCTCCGTGCTGCTCGCCACGGGCCGTCGCGACTGAGACCGGGGTACCGGGAGCCTCCCGGCCTCGGGCGGTACCGCCCGGGCCTCCGGCCGCGCCGCCCTCGGGCGTCAGGCGTCGACGCCGAGCTTCTTCCGCAGCGACGCGACGTGCCCCGTCGCCTTGACGTTGTAGAGGGGGAGCGCGACGCGGCCCTCGCCGTCCACCACGATCGTGGAGCGGATCACGCCGGTGACCGTCTTGCCGTAGAGCGACTTCTCGCCGTACGCGGCGTACGCGCGGTGCACCTCGAGGTCGGGGTCGGACAGGAGCGTGAAGCCGAGCCCCTGCTCCTCGCGGAAGCGCGCCAGGTCCTCCTGCGGGTCCTTCGAGACGCCGAGCACGCGGTAGCCCGCGCGCTGGAGCGAGTCCATGCTGTCCCGGAAGTCGCACGCCTGCGTGGTGCACCCCGGGGTGCCGGCCGCCGGGTAGAAGTACACGATGACGTCCTGGCCGCGGAGGTCGGACAGGGTGACGGGGGCGCCGTCCTGGTCCGGGAGGGTGAAGTCGGGGGCGGGCTGCCCCTTCTCGAGGCGGGCGGTCTCGGTCATGGGGGAGCCTCTCGGTCGGCGGGATCGACCTCCATGCTAGGCCGGGCGGGAGGGGCCGAGCGCGTGCTCCTGGGCCTCGATTGGCGCCGGCCCGCGACGTGGTGCTAGTGTCATCTCTCGGTCCGGTACCCCGTTCGACGGGGTCCTCACCTGCACCTCTAGCTCAATTGGCAGAGCAACTGACTCTTAATCAGTGGGTTCTCGGTTCAAGTCCGAGGGGGTGCACCACACGCTCCGCATCCGGGGCAGCTCGACCTGAGGTCCCTCCTCAGCACCCGCGGTCCGCGTCGGCCGACCGCGTCGGTGGGCGGGGGCGAACCGTGAGAGAATACCGGTCGGACCATCACCGCGGACGCCCCCTGGCGGAGCCCCGCGGCGGCCGGTGATCTCGGTGCACCGGCCACGCTCCACGACGACGCCGCACGGCGCGCGTCGTGGCGCGGGACGCCGGCGCCCACGCGGCTGTGCATGCGCGTGCGCGACATCTCCGGCACACATCTCGAGGGATCGAAGGACAGCACTACATGATTTTCGAAGTAGGGGAGACCGTCGTGTACCCCCACCACGGCGCAGCCACGATCACCGCGGTCAAGACCCGCACCATCAAGGGGGTCGACAAGAAGTACATCACCCTCCAGATCCACCAGAGCGAGCTGGTCATCGACGTGCCCGTCGACAACGCCGAGCTGGTGGGGCTGCGCGACGTGATCGACAGCTCCGGCGTCGAGGCGGTGTTCGACGTCCTCCGCGGCGACGTCGAGGAGGAGGCCGGCAACTGGTCGCGTCGCTTCAAGGCCAACACCGAGAAGATGGGCTCCGGCGACGTGCGCCGCGTCAGCGAGGTCGTCCGCGACCTCTGGCGTCGCGACCAGGACTCGGGCGTCTCCGCCGGCGAGAAGCGGATGCTGGCCAAGGCCCGGCAGATCCTCGTCTCGGAGCTCGCGCTCGCGCAGAAGTCCACCGACGAGGAGGCGTCCGTCGTCCTCGACGGCGTCCTCGCGCAGAGCATCTCCGCCTGACCCACCGCGCGCGTTCCCGCGACGCGTCCCGCCGACGGGCGGTTCCCCGGATCCGGGGAACCGCCCGTCGGCGCATGCGCAGGGCGGACCGCCGCCCGTCGACCGGTGGAGCGACCGGCGTAGGGTGCGATCATGCGCGATCATCCCGAACGACCCGACCACGACGGCCCCATCGAGCAGAACCCCCTGCAGCCCGCGCGTCGTGGCCTGAAGGTGTGGATCTACGTCATCGCCGCGCTCGTCGTGATCGCCGTGATCGCCTTCGCGCTCGTCCGCCTGGCCTCCGCCGGGCAGAACACGCCCGGGCCCTCGTCGCTCGGGGCCGTCGCGGACGTGATCCTGGCGGCGCGTTCCCTGCTCTAGCGCGACCGTCCGTTCCCGGCTCACGGCGCCTCCCAGGTTCTGCTCGCCCGATGGGCGACGCGCACGACGTCCCCTCCCCACGCCCGTCTCGCGTGCCCGGAGCCACGGGTGACGCGGACGGAGGCGTCCGCGTCCGGGCGATCCGGTACCCCTGTCCTCGGGAGGGGGCGAGATGGGGGAGAGTGCGGAACGACGGTGGACCTGGTGCCGGCTCAGGCGGGCGCTCGCGGGGATCCGCGGGGGTCGGCGCGACGCCGTGCGCGTCCTCCTGGCGGCCCTCGCCGTCCTGGTCGTGGCGGTGTCCGTGGTCGTCGGGGCCCGGGAGGCGGTGCTCGGACCGGATGCCGACACCGCCGGGCTCACCGCGGAGGTCGCCGACGGGGCGGTGGTTGACGCGCTCGCGCATGCGGGGCTCGTCCGTGACGGGCGGATCGACACGGCGGCCGTCCGGACCATGACCGACCGGATCCGGGCCGACGGACGCGAGCGGTACCCCCGATACGACCGCGACGCCTTCGGACCCGCATGGGCGGACACCGACCGCAACGGCTGCGACCAGCGCGACGACGTCCTGGTCCGGGACATGACGGGCGAGACCCGCTCCTCCGCCGACGAGGGGTGCACGGTGGTCGCCGGGCACCTGCACGACGCCTACACGGGGCGCGGCATCGACTTCACGCGCGGCGCCCGCACGAGCGCCGCCGTGCAGATCGACCACCTCGTGCCGCTGTCGTGGGCCTGGCGCCACGGCGCGTGGGCGTGGTCGGACGAGCGGCGCGAGCGGCTCGCGACGGATGTCGACGAGCTCCAGGCCGTCGACGGACCCACGAACCAGGACAAGTCGGATCAGGGACCCGCCACGTGGCTCCCGCCGGACGCGGCCTACCGGTGCCTCTACGTCACGCGCTTCGCGTTCGTCGTGAGCCGGTACGACCTCGCCGTGGGCGATGCGGACCGCGCCGCCGTCCACCGCGTGCTGGGAGCGTGCGCGTGACCGTCCGCGCGCCCCGGGCGCCATCGGGGACGGCGGCCTCCGCGCCGGGCGCACCCCGAGCGGCGTCGGTGCGCGCGCGTACGCTCGAGAGCGACGCGGCCGGGCGTCGGCGCGGGCACGGAGTCCGCGTCGGACGACCGGAGGGGATCCGCATGTGGAGCAAGCAGAGCGGCGACGCCGCCGGCGCGATCAGCCCGGTGCCGCGGCATCCGCACGCGCATCCGGTGCGAGGCGCGTGGATCGTGCGGGTCGGCGACGGGCCGGCGCTCGGGTGGGTGCTCCGCCACCGGGCGGACCTCGCCGACCCCTTCACCTACGAGGTGTACGCGTGCGGGCTCGGACCGGACGGGCTGCGCGTCTGGGTCGCGCGGCGCGACTCGCTCAACGCGGCGGTCGCGTGGGTCGTGCAGCACGGCGACGAGATGCTCGCCTTCGGACGCGGGCTCCGACCGGACCCCGCGCAGCCCGCGGCGCCCGGGCCGACGAGCCCCGCCGGCTCCGGCGAGGCGGGACGGAACCGGCAGGACGGCGCGGGCGGGGACGCGGACGCCGAGGTGGAGGACGGCGGCGGCGGATCGCGGTGACGGGTGTGGCTCAGCGCCTCCGCTGGTCGGACGCGTCGCGTCCCGTGACCGGGAACGGGCCCGTGATGCCCTCGCGCACGCGCGCGATCTCGAGGATCCGATCGCGCTGCAGGTACCAGCCCACGACGAGCAGCGGGATGATCACGACGAGCGACGCCACCGTGAGCGTCCCGATGGGCCAGTCGATCGCCATCAGCACGAGCACGCTCACGAGGAACGCCAGCGTCAGCCACGAGGTGACGGGCGCGCCGGGCAGGCGGAACGTGGGCTCCGTCGCCTTGCCCTGCTTGGCCCACGTCCGCAGGCGCATCTGGCACAGGATGATGGTGGCCCAGCCCGCGACGATGCCGAGCGCGGCCACGTTGAGGACGATCTCGAAGGCCTGGTCGGGGACGACCGCGTTGAGGCCGACGCCCAGGAGCGTGATGGAGCCGGTGAGCAGGATCCCGCCGAAGGGGACGCCGCCCTTCGACATGACGGTCGTGAAGCGCGGTGCCGAGCCGTTCATGCCCATCGAGTGCAGGACGCGGCCGGTGCTGTAGAGGCCGGCGTTGAGGCTCGACATGGCGGCGGTGAGCACCACGAAGTTCATGACGGATCCGGCGATCGCGCCGACCTCGGGGGAGCCGAGGCTGGAGAAGAACGTGACGAACGGGCTCTGGTCGGCGCTGTACGCCGTGTACGGGAGCAGCAGCGAGAGCAGCACGATGGAGCCGACGTAGAAGATCGCGATGCGGAAGACGACCGAGTTGATGGCGCGCGGGATGACCCTCTCCACGTCCTGGGTCTCGCCGCTCGCGGTGCCGACGAGCTCGATGGCCGCGTACGCGAAGACCACGCCCTGCACGACGAGGACCACGGGCACGAGGCCGGTGGGGAAGACGCCGCCGTTCTCCTGCAGCACGGTCCAGCCGGTCTGCACCTCGGCACCGCCGACCGTGACGGGGAAGCTCCAGGCGAGCCAGACGATGCCGACGATGAGGAACACCACGAGGGCCGCGACCTTCACGAGCGCGAACCAGAACTCCATCTCGCCGAAGACCTTGACGGCCACCAGGTTGAGCGCGAGCACGATGGCGAGCGCGATGAGGGCGAGGAGCCACTGCGGCGCGGCCGTGAACGCCGACCAGTAGTGCATGTAGAGCGCGACCGCGGTGACGTCGACGATGGCGGTGGTCGCCCAGTTGAGGAAGTACATCCAGCCGGCGGCGTAGGCGAACTTCTCGCCGAAGAACTCGCGCGCGTAGGAGATGAAGGAGCCGGAACTCGGGCGGTGCAGCACCAGCTCGCCGAGCGCGCGGAGGATGAAGAAGGCGAAGACGCCGCAGATCAGGAACACGATGGCGAGCGCGGGGCCCGCGGCGGCGAGGCGCCCGCCGGCACCGAGGAAGAGGCCCGTGCCGATCGCGCCGCCGATGGCGATCATCTGCAGCTGCCGGGGCTTGAGGCCGTGCTGGTAGCCCTCCTGCTCGTGGCTGAAGTCCTGCGCCACGAAGCCGGGGTCGGGCTGGACGGCGCTGCGGTCGCTCTCGCTTCGGGTCATCCGCATACGGTAGTGGCACGGGGCACGCGCCCCGGAACCCGCGTCGCCGGCCTTCCGCGGGCGGCGACATCCGTGATATGCGCCGAGGAGGCCCGCTTGCCGCGCACGCGCAGGACGTCACGCCGAGCCCTGTCCGGGGCCCTCGTCGTCTCCGTCGCGGGGGCGCTCGTCCTGGCGGGGTGTACCGCGGATCCGGGGCAGCCGGCCCCCACGACGGCGCCGCCGACCGCCGGCGCGCCTGACGACTCGAGCGCGCCCGCCGACGGCGGCGGGTCCGCGGCGCTCGAGCCGGAGGTCACGCGCGCGCCCGGTCCGCCCACGGAGGACGAGCTCGCGACCTGCTCGACGCTCGCGCAGGTGCTGCCCGACTCGACGCGGCTCGTGCAGGCGCTCGGCGACGGCGAGGCCGTGGACCCGACGCTCCTCGAGCGGGTCCGCCAGGGGAACGCGTCCCTCGCCGAGATGGCGCCCGAGGGCATGCAGCCGCTCGTGGAGTCGTTCTCGCGGATCGCGGACGAGCTGGACGCGCTCCGGTCCGGTGCCGACACCGACGGGGCCTCGCTCGACACCGGGCAGTACCTCCGCGCGGTCGACGGCTTCCTCGACTACTGCCTCGACGACGTGGGCTACGCGCCCCCGAGCGCCGCGACGCCGCCCGCGCCCTGAGCCGGAGGGGCCGCGCCGGCGGGGCCGCCCGAGCACCGGACCGACCGGCGCTGCCCCGCCCGGGGCGGTGGCCGCATCAGGCGCGGCGGGCGACCGCCTCGTCGGCCTCGATGTCCTCGCGCGCGTCCTCGCGTCGGTCGCGTCCGTCGCCGTCGTGGGTCACCAGCAGGTGCGGCGTCCGGTGGATGCGGTACGTCACGCGCAGGTGCCGGTGCAGCACCAGCCAGGCGATCGCGATGAGGGCGGAGGCGATCCCGCTCGCCGCGCCGACCATGAGCGCCGCCCGCGGGCCCCACTCGTTGGCGATCCAGCCGACGATCGGCGCGCCGAGCGGCGTGCCGCCCACGAAGATCGCCATGTAGACGGCCATGACCCGGCCGCGCATGCGGGGTTCGACGGTGAGCTGCACGGTGCTGTTGGCGCTCGTCATGAGGGTCTGGGAGACGACGCCGACGATGACGAGCGCGCCGGCGAACAGCAGGTACGTGGGGGCGATCGCGGCCAGCGCGGTGGCCAGCCCGAAGAGCGCGGCACCCACGAAGACGAGGCGGATGCGGGGGCGCTCTCGGCGCGCGGACAGGAGCGCGCCGGCCACGGATCCTACGGCGAGGCTCGACGAGAGCAGGCCGAACTCGGTCGCGCCCTTGCCGAACTCCACGCTCGCCATGGTGGAGGTGAAGATCGGGAAGTTGTAGCCGAAGGCGCCGACGAGGAAGACGATGACGAGGATCACCATGATGTCCGGCCGACCGCCGATGTAGCGGAAGCCCTCGCGCAGCTGGCCGCGCGAGCGGGAGACGCGCTCCGGGCGGCGGAGCTCGCCCACGCGGAGGCGGGTGAGCGCCACGAGCACCGCGATGAAGCTCACCGCGTTGATGAGGAAGACCCAGCCCGTGCCGACGCCCGCGATGAGCACGCCCGCGACGGCCGGCCCGATCATGCGCGCGGCGCTGAAGGAGGCGGAGTTGAGCGCCACCGCGTTCGAGAGGTCGTCGTCGGAGACGAGCTCGGACACGAACGACTGCCGGGCGGGCGCGTCGAGGGCGGATGCGACGCCGAGCAGGAGCGCGAAGGCGTACACGTGCCAGAGCTTCGCGTGGCCGGAGAGCACGACGAGCCCGAGACCCAGGCCGAGGACCGCCATGGCGCCCTGCGTGACCATCAGCACGCGGCGCTTGTCGTACCGGTCCGCGATGAGGCCCGCGTAGGGGGACAGCAGCAGCATGGGGCCGAACTGCAGGGCCATGACGATGCCGACGGCGGTCGCGTCGTAGCGGGTGAGCTCGGTGAGGACGATCCAGTCCTGGGCCGTGCGCTGCATCCACGTGCCGACGTTGGACACGAGGGCGCCGGCGAACCAGATGCGGTAGTTCGGGGCGCGGAGGCTCCGGAAGACGGCGCTCACGCGGAGGCCATCCGGTCGAGGAGGACGGCGGCGTCGGCGAGCGTGGCGCGCTCCTCGGCGGTGAGCTCGGCGAGGCGGAGGGAGAGCCAGGCGCTCCGTCGGCGACGGGTCTCCTGCACGACGCGACGGCCGGACGCGGTGACGGACACGGTGACGCGACGGCCGTCGTCCGGCGCGGGGGCGCGCCCGGCGTAGCCCGCGTCGACCAGCTGGTTGACGGTGCGGTTCATGCTCGGCGCGGTGACGCGCTCGATCTCGGCGAGGCGCCCGGGGCTCGTCGGCCCGTCGCGGAGGAGGAGGGCGAGCACGACGAACTGGCTGTCGCTCAGCTCGTGGTCGGCCTTCTCGGCGCGCAGGCGGCGCGAGAGGCGCATGACGCCCGCGCGCAGGCTCTGGCTGAGGTCGGGGGCGTCGGGCATGTCATTAGGGTAGCTCATTAGTCGGGCTAACGATCATGCGACCGTGACGGGATCCTGCGAGCGGGCGGACGACGGACAGGCGGAGTGGCGCCGCGCGGGCGAGCGGGCAGGATGGGGGGACACCGCCGGTCGCGGTGCGCCGCGACGACGCGGCGCGCGCGCCGTGCGACGACGAGGAGGCACGGACATGACCCACCACGACGGCACGACCGACGCGCACGGCGACGACGACGCGAAGATCGGCGGCGAGGGCACGATCCCGGCGGGTGCGACCGGTGTCGCGGCGGGCCACGACGGCGGATCCGACCACTTCGAGCCCGAGGAGGACACGCCGCACCGCACCGACGAGGACGGCGACGGCGCGTCCGCCTAGCCCGCCCGACCCGCGCGTGCCCCGGCCGGCCGGACGGTCGGTCGGGCACGGGGCCCGCGTACCCTGGACCCCCGTGGACACCGCGACCAACCCCCTCGACGGCACGGGCATCGCCTACCGGGCGTTCGGAGCCCGGCCCGACGACGAGGATCCGCGCGACCCCGCCCACGCGCCCGTCGTCCTGGTGCACGGCACGGCGCTGTCCCAGGCGATCTGGCGGGGCTTCGGCTGGGTGCGCGCCCTCTCGCCCGCGCGGCCGGTGATCACCCTCGACCTCCGCGGGCACGGGCGCAGCGGGACGCCGCACGAGCCGGCCGCCTACGCCATGGACCTGATGGTCGCCGACGTCGTGGCCGTGCTCGACGCGGTCGGCGCCCGGGTCGTCCACCACGTGGGCTACAGCCTCGGCGCCCGCGTCGGGTTCTCGCTCGCCGCCGCGCACCCCGACCGGCTGCTCTCGACGTCGAGCCTCGGGGGATCCCCCCGGAGCGGCGTCGGCGTCTTCGACCGCGTGTTCTTCCCCGGCTGCATCCAGGCGCTCGAGGACGGCGGCATGCCCGGCTTCCTCGACGCGTGGGAGCGGCACAGCGGCGAGCCCGTCGACCCCGCGACGCGCGGCGCGTTCCTCGCCGACGACGCCCGGGCGCTCGCCGCGTACATGCGCGAGTCGGAGTGGGACCGGGGCGTGCCCGACGCGGTCCTCGCCGGCTCCGCCGTGCCGCTGCTCCTCGTCGCGGGCACGCGGGACGCCGAGCGTCTGCGGGCCGCGCACCACGTGCGCTCGCTGCGACCGGACGCGACGCTCGTCGAGCTCGACGGGGCGACCCACGCGGGCACCCCGCGGCACCCGGACGCCCTGTCGGCGGTCGAGCGGTTCCTCGCGACCCGCTGACCTCGTGCGGGTCGCGTCGCGCGTCCGGGCCGCGCCCGCGCGTCCGGGCCGCGCGGGTCAGCCCGCGGAGACCGTCGTCGTCCGCGCCCGGGCCGCGTGCGCGTGCGCGGCCGCCGCGCCGCCCTGCCGGTGCGCGCGGACGAGATCGTCCGGCTGCGCCGCGGCCGCGGCCTGCAGCGCATCCGCTGCCCGCACGAGCGCGAGGTGCGACAGGGCCTGCGGCACGTTGCCGGCCTGGCGTCGACCGACCGGGTCGTACTCCTCGGAGAGCAGCCCGACGTCGTTGGAGAGCCCCACCAGCCGGTCCATCAGCTCGCGGCCGTCCGCCTCGCGGCCGGATCGGGCGTACTGCTCGACGAGCCAGAACGAGCAGGCGAGGAAGGGGTACTCGCCCGCGGGCAGGCCGTCGACGCCGGCGCTCGTGTCGTAGCGGAGCAGGAAGCCCTCGTGCATGAGGGTCCGCTCCATCACCTCGACCGTGGCGAGCATGTGCGGGTCGTCGTAGGCGCAGAAGCCGGCCTGGGCGAGGATCAGCAGCGACGCGTCCACCTCGGTCGTCCCGTAGTGCTGGCGGAAGGCGCCGGTCGCGGGGTCGACGCCCCGGTCGAGGATCTCGTCGCGCACCCGGTCGCGCAGCGCCTTCCACTGCTCCACCGGCCCGTCGAGCCCGTGCCGCTCCACGCCCTGCACGGCGGCGTCGAGCGCCGCCCAGATCATGGCCCGCGAGTGCGTGAAGTGCTGCTCGGCCCCGCGGATCTCCCAGATGCCGCTGTCCTGCCGCTCCCAGTTCTCCTCGACGAAGCCGATGAGGGCCCGCTGCAGCGGCCAGGAGAACTCGGTCTCGCCGACGCCCGCGTCGCGCGCCGCCTGCAGCGCCAGCATCACCTCGCCGATCACGTCGGCCTGGTACTGCTCGAACGCGCCGTTGCCGACGCGCACGGGACCGGACCCCCCGTAGCCGGGCAGGCTGTCGAGGTCGCGCTCGGGGAGGTACCGCTCGCCGCTCAGGCCGTACATGATCTGCACGTCGCCCGGATCCCCGGCGATCGCGCGGAGGAGCCACGTGCGCCACTCGTCCGCCTCGTCGTCGAAGCCGTGCGCGAGGAGCACCTCGAGGGTGAGCGACGCGTCGCGGAGCCAGACGTAGCGGTAGTCCCAGTTGCGGGATCCGCCGAACTGCTCGGGGAGGCTCGTGGTGGCGGCCGCGACGATGCCGCCCGTGTCCTCATGCGTGAGCGCGCGGAGCACGAGCAGGGACCGGCGGACGGCCGCCTGGTAGGGGCCGGAGTGCTCGATGGAGCTCGCCCAGGTCTCCCACCACTCGGTCGTGTGCTCGAGCGCGGCGTCGACGTCGAACGCCGGCGGCTCGCTGCGGTGCGAGGGGTACCAGGTGAGCGCGAGGTCGACGGCCTCGCCGGCCGAGACCTCGAAGGACACGCCGTGGTGGTGGTTCGTCGCCGTGAGCTCGGGGCCGCGGACGACGACCGCGTCGGGGCCCGCGACGGCGACGAGGCGCGGGTCGTCGCCGTCGAGCTTGCGGATCCACGGCAGGGCGGTCGCGTAGCCGAAGCGCAGGCGGAGGTCGCCCTGCATCCGGACGGTGCCGCTGATCCCGCGGACGCGGCGCACGACATCGGCCCGCCGGTCGCCCATGGACATGAAGTCGGTGACCTCGACGGCGCCCTCGGGCGTCTCCCACCGGGTCCAGAGGACGAACGTGTTGCCGAGGTAGGTGCGCTGGGCGACGGTCGCGTCGGGGGAGTCGGGCGCGAGCTTCCAGGCGCCGTGCTCCTCCGTGCCGAGGAGCGCGCCGAACATGGACGCCGAGTCGAAGCGCGGCAGGCACAGCCAGTCGATGGAGCCGTCCCGTCCGACCAGCGCTCCCGTGTGGCAGTCCCCGATGAGTGCGTAGTCCTCGATGCGCATGGCCATGCGCCATGGTCCCACGGCCCGCCTGCCGATCCCCGCCACCGCGCGTAGCCTGGCCGCATGCCCGCCTCCTCCACGCTCCTGATCCTCGGCGCCAGCGGCGACCTCTCCGCGCGCCTCCTCCTCCCCGGCCTCGGCGAGCTCCTCGCCCACCGCCCCGACCTCGACCTGCAGCTGGTGGGCGCGGGGACGGAGGAGTGGGACGACGAGCGGTGGCGCGAGGTCGTCCGCACGTCCTTCGCGTCGCTCGGCGCGGAGGGGCCCGCGGTCGACCGCGTGGTCGCGGGCACCACGTACCGCTCCGCCGACGTCACCGCGGAGGCGGACCTCGAGGGCCTGCTCGCCGTCTGCGAGGCCGCGCCGGCCGTGTACTTCGCGCTGCCGCCCGCGGTGACGGAGCGCGCGTGCGAGGCGATGACGCGGATCGCGCTGCCCGAGGGCACGTCGCTGTGCCTCGAGAAGCCGTTCGGCACGGACCTCGCCAGCGCGCAGGCGCTCAACCGGCTGCTCGCCACGCTCGTGCCCGAGGAGCGCACGCACCGGGTGGACCACTTCCTCGGCCGCTCGACCGTGCGGAACCTCCTCGGCCTCCGCTTCGCGAACCGGATGCTCGAGCCGGTCTGGAACGCGCAGCACATCGCGAGCGTCGAGATCGTCTACGACGAGCAGCTCGCGCTCGAGGGACGCGCCCGCTACTACGACAAGGCGGGGGCGCTCGCCGACATGATCCAGAGCCACCTGCTGCAGGTGATGGCGGTGTTCGCGATGGAGCCGCCCGCCACGACGGACGCGCGGGACATCCGCGACCAGAAGGCCCTCGTGCTCCGCGCGACCCGGCCGTGGGGCGGCGACCCGGTCGCCTCCTCCCGCCGCGCGCGCTACACGGCCGGCGCCGTCGAGGGGCGCGAGCTCCCCGCCTACGCCGACGAGCAGGGCGTGGATCCCGCGCGCGGCACCGAGACCCTCGCCGAGATGACCGTGGAGATCGCCAACTGGCGCTGGGCGGGCGTGCCCTTCCGGCTGCGCTCCGGCAAGGCGATGGAGGACCACCGGCGCGAGATCGTCGTGACCTTCCAGCCGGCGCCGCACGTGCCCACCGGCCTGTCGGGAGCGCAGGAGCCGGACCGGATCCGCATCCTCCTCGCGCCCGACGAGCTGCACCTGGAGCTCAACGTCAACGGCCCGGCCGACCCCGACGTCATCGACCGCGCGGAGCTCGTCACCGCGTTCGACGCGGGCGACCTGCCGCCGTACGGCCAGGTGATCGACGGCATCATCTCCCAGGACGAGAGCCTCTCGGTGCGCGGTGACACGGCGGAGGAGTGCTGGCGCATCGTCGAGCCGGTCATCGCCGCGTGGCGCGCGGGCGAGGTGCCGCTCGAGGAGTACCCGGCCGGATCCGCCGGACCCTGGGACGGCCCGCAGGTGGCACCGAAGCGCTGACGCGGGGCGGGCCCGGGGCGGCGAGCCCCGCTCGCCGCGCGGCCGGTGCCCCTAGGCGCTGCGGACGGCGCGGAGCACCGCGGGCACCCGGCCCGGGTCGCCGGCGAGCTCCGCGAGGGAGCCGTCGAGCGGATCCTCGTCGAACACCGCGAGCTCGCGCGCGACGGCGTCCCGTCGGGCGGTCACGTCGTCCCCGGTGCGCCCCGACGCCCGGGCGTCCTCGAGCGGCAGGGCGGCGGTGGCGGGGGAGGCGCCGAGCGCGAGGGCGACGTCGCGCGCGATGTGCGCCGTCATCATCTCGTCGAAGAAGCCCGCGGTCGTGTCGGGCGTGCGGCGCACGAGCGCCCAGGCGCCGTCGGGTCCGAAGTGGTGGGCGAGCGCGGCCTGGACGACGAGGGCGAGCGGCCGCAGGTCGGGCTCGGCGGCCGCCGCGGCCGGAGCGGGAGCCGCGTCCGCCTCGGCGTCGTGGGCCGGGGGAGCGCCGGCGCCCGCCGGCTCGGCCTTGTGCGCGGGGACGTGCGCCGGACGCACGGGCCCGCCGTGCAGGCGCGCGGCGATGGCGGCGAGCTCGCCCGTGGCGAGCGAGACGGCGAGGGCGGGCGCGGGGCCTTCATCGGTCGGGGCCGGACGTCCCTCGGGGCGGCCCGGATCGGACGCGGCGGGCGCGACCCCGGTCGGGACGGACTTGCCTCTGCGCCACCGGAACATGGTCCACGGCCTCCCCGATCGCGACGGTGACGATCGGGACCATCATCGTGCGCGACACGCCCGGGCTCACCCGCGACACGCCGAGGATCCCGCGGGTGGGGCGCCGGCCCGCGCCCTCCCGGCGGCGACGCGACGGCCGTCGACGGCGCACGCGGAGGAGCGCCTGCGACACTGGGGGCCCGGGACAGCGCGGTCCGCCCGACCCCCAGGAGGATCCGTGGACCTGCCCGCCCTGCTCGCCGTGCCCGCCGTGGCCGTGATCGTCACGGTGCTCGCCGCCGTGGCGGCCGCCCTCGTCGTCACCGCCGTCGTCGCCCTCGTCGTGCGCCTCGTCGCGCGCCGCCGCGAGTGGGCGGCGCGCCTCGTCCGGCGCGCCCGTCGCCCGTTCCGCGTGCTGCTCGTGGTGGTGGCGGTGTGGATCGCCCTCCGGTCCTCGATGGCGCCGGGGGAGGTGCGCGACGGCATCGACCACCTGCTGCACGTCGTCACGATCGTCGCCTCCGCCTGGCTGGTGTGCGCGCTCGCCATCTTCTTCGAGGACCTGGGGCTCAGCCGCTACCGGGTGGACGTCGCCGACAACCGGGTCGCGCGCCGGGTGCGCACGCAGGTGCTCATCATCCGGCGGCTCACGGTCGTCGCGATCGTCGTGGTCGCGATCGGAGCGGTGCTCCTGACCTTCCCGGGCGCGCAGGCCGCCGGCGCGAGCGTCCTCGCCTCCGCCGGCCTCGTGTCGATCGTGGCCGGCCTCGCCGCGCAGTCGACGCTCGCCAACGTGTTCGCCGGGATGCAGCTCGCCTTCAGCGACGCGATCCGCGTGGACGACGTCATGATCGTCGAGACGGAGTGGGGGCGCGTCGAGGAGATCACCCTCACCTACGTCGTCGTGCACATCTGGGACGACCGGCGCATGGTGCTGCCGTCCACGTACTTCACGACCACGCCGTTCCAGAACTGGACCCGCACCAAGTCGGAGCTGCTCGGCGCGGTGGAGCTCGACCTCGACTGGCGGGCGACCCCGGCCAGCATGCGCGAGGAGCTCGACCGCGTGCTCGCGGGCACCGACCTCTGGGACGGCCGCGTCGCGGTGCTGCAGGTGACCGACGCGGTGGGCGGCTACGTCCGGATCCGGGTGCTCGTCTCGGCCGTCGACGCGCCGACGCTCTTCGACCTGCGCTGCCTGGTGCGCGAGCGCCTCGTGGCGTTCCTGCACGAGCACAGCCCGCAGTCGCTTCCGCGCACGCGCGTGCAGATGGTGGACCCGCATGCGCGCGACGACGCGCCCCGGCCGGGACGACGCGCCGCGGAGGCCGAGCCGACGGGCCTGTTCTCGGGGACGGCCCAGGGCGACACGCGCGCGGGCCTGTTCACGGGGCCGATCTCGACCGTGCCCGCCGAGGAGCGCATCGACCTGGAGGTCGACGGCTCGAGGTGGCGCACGCACGACTGACGGGCACGCGCAGAGGACGCGGGCACGCACAGAGGACGCGCGCACCCGTGGGATGCGCGCGTCGCGAGGGGAGGGACGGCTAGTTGCCGATCCGCCCGTCGCGCGAGTCCTCGATGACGGTGCCGACGGCGATGGCCACCGTGATGCCCCAGCTGAGCCACATGAGGCCGAGCTTCCAGTCGCGCGGTCCGCGTCGGGTGGTCTGGAGCGTGCTCCAGCCGCCGATGAGGGCGCTGAGGACGCTGCCGTTCAGGATGTACTTGCGCATGACACCTCCCAGTGTGCCTCCACGGTACCGGGATCCGCGGGCCGCGACCGCCGCGCCCGGCCGCCGGGAGGCCCGCCGCGTCGCCATCCGTCGTCGGCGCGGGCTCCCGGCGGGCGATGAGTACAGTGATCGCGGATCAGACAGGAGGCGCCCGTGCGCACAGCCCTCATCGGGGCGGTGCTCCTCGTCGTCGGCGCCGTCGCCGTGGCCACCGGAGCCCTCCCGCTCGACGACCTCGGGGTGCTGTGCGAGCGGGTCTGGCCGATCCTCCTCTTCGTGGTCGCCATCACGGTGGTCACCGAGCTCGCCAGCGAGGCGGGCCTGTTCACCTGGATCGCCGAGCGGGCGGCCGGCCTCGGCCGCGGGCGCACCTGGGCCCTCTGGCTCGCGACCGTCCTGCTCGCGTGCCTCTGCACCGTGTTCCTGTCGCTCGACACCACGGCGGTGCTGCTCACGCCCGTGGTCGTCGTGCTCGCGCGGCACTGCGGTCTGCCGCCGCTCCCGTTCGCGCTGACCACGGTGTGGCTCGCGAACACGGCGTCGCTCCTCCTCCCCGTCTCGAACCTCACGAACCTGCTCGCGGAGCACGAGCTCGGCGGGCTGGGCCCGGCCGGGTTCGCGGCGCTCACGGTCGCCCCGGCGCTCGTCGCCATCGCGGTGCCCATGCTCGCGATCCTCGTGATCCACCGGAAGGACCTCTTCACGCGCTACGAGGTCGGGGCGCCCACCGCGCCCACGGACCGCGTGCTGCTCGTCGGCAGCGCCGTGGTGGTGGGCCTCCTGGTGCCGGCGCTCGTCTCGGGCGTCGAGGTGTGGATCCCGGCGCTCGCCGCGGCCGTGGTCCTCGCGGTCCTGACGGCCGTCCGGCGCCCGCGCGTGCTCCGGCTCGGGCTCCTGCCGTGGCAGCTCGTGGTGTTCGCGTCGGGCCTGTTCGTCGTCATGGAGGCCGCGCAGTCGCTCGGGCTCACCGCCGTCATGGCCGCGGTGTCGGGCCAGGGACAGGACGCCCAGGCGCTGTTCCGCCTCGCCGGCGTCGCGACGCTGAGCGCCAACGCGGTCGACAACCTCCCGGCGTACCTGGCGCTCGAACCGGTGGCGGGATCCCCGGAGCGGCTCGTCGCGATCCTCGTGGGCGTCAACGCCGGCCCGCTCATCACGCCGTGGGCGTCGCTCGCGACGCTGCTCTGGCACGAGCGGCTCGTGAGCATGGGGGTGCACATCAGGTGGTCGCGCTACGTGCTGCTCGGCCTCGTGGTGGCCCCGCTCACGGTCGGCCTCGCGATGCTCGCGTTCGTGCTCACGCGGTGACCGCGGAGCCCCTCCCTGTCAAGCCCCCGGGCATCTGACCGATCAGTCAGGTACTGACCGCTCGGTCAGCGTAGGCTCCATCCGTGACCAGGACCCCCCGCGCATCCGCCGGCGCCGAGCTGCGCCCCATCGCGGCGGCCCGCTTCGCCCGGGACGGGTTCCAGGCGACCTCGCTGCAGCAGATCGCGGACGAGGCCGGCTACTCGAAGTCGAGCGTGCTCTACCACTTCGCCTCCAAGGAGGCGCTGCTCGACGCCCTCCTCGAGCCGACGATCGACGCGCTCGCCGAGGTCATCGAGCAGGCCGACTCCATCCGCGGCGACGCCGGGGCGCGACGCGCGTTCGTCGAGCGCTTCATCGACTTCCTGCTGCTGCACCGGCACGAGGTCGCGCTCTTCATCACGCAGGGCCGCTCGCTCGGGCACCTCGCCGTGATCGAGCGGGCCAACGACCTCGTCCGCCGGCTCGGCGAGACCGCCGGCGCGCTGGACAGCACCCTCGACCAGCTGCGCTTCGGCGTGGCGCTCGGCGGGGCGGCGTACATCCTCGCCGCCAGCGACGACTGGTCCACCAACGAGCCCCTCCCCGACGACGAGATCAGGGCCGCTCTCGTCGTGGTCGTGGGGGAGCTGCTCGCTCCCCTCGGCACCCGCACCGCCTGACCCCGCAATCCCCCTCGCAAGGAGAGCCCCCGCCCATGGCAACGCTTCTGTACCGGCTCGGCCGGATCTCGTTCCTGCACCCGTGGCGCGTCGTCGCCGCGTGGATCCTCGTCCTCGGCATCCTGCTCGGCGGCGGCCTCGCGCTCGGCGGGAAGACGCAGGAGGCGTTCGCCATCCCCGGCACGGAGTCGCAGGAGGCCATCGACCGGCTCGCCGCCGTGTTCCCGCAGGCCGCGGGCGCGAGCGCGCAGATCGTGACCGAGGCGCCGTCCGGTTCCCAGGTGGGCGACGAGGCCGAGCGGGCCGCCATCGAGGCGACCGCGACGGCCGCCGGCGAGGTCCCGGGCGTGGAGACGGCGCTGTCGCCCTTCTCCGAGTACGCGACCGACGCGGTCTCCGAGGACGGCGCCGTGGCGATCACGACCGTGCAGTTCTCGGGGCAGAGCGACCAGGTGACGGAAGCCACGCTCGACGCGCTCAGGGAGTCCGCGCAGGCGGCGACCGACGCCGGGCTGACGGTGTCGTTCGGCGGGCAGGTGTTCCAGGACATCCACTACGGCGTGACGGTCACGGAGGCGTTCGGCGTGCTCTTCGCGGGCCTCGTGCTCGTGCTCACCTTCGGGTCGCTGCTCGCGGCGGGCCTGCCTCTCATCGGCGCGCTCGTGGGCGTCGCGGCGTCGGCGGGGGCCCTGCTCGCGGCGGCCCGCTTCGTCACGGTGTCGAGCGCGTCGCCGCTGCTCGCCGTGATGATCGGCCTCGCGGTCGGCATCGACTACGCCCTCTTCATCCTCATGCGGCAACCGCACCCAGCTCGCGAACGGCATGCCGGTGGAGCGCTCGGCGGCGACCGCGGTCGCGACCGCCGGCAGCGCCGTCATCTTCGCGGGCGTCACGGTGATCATCGCGCTGCTCGGTCTCCTCGTGGTGCAGATCCCGTTCCTCACCGTCATGGGCCTCGGCGCCGCGTTCGCCGTGCTGCTCGCCATGGGCGTCGCGACGACGCTGCTGCCCGCGATGCTCGGCTTCGCGGGCGAGCGCCTGCGGCCGAAGGAGGGCTCGCGTGCCGCCCGCCGCGCGACCGCGCAGGCCGCCGGGACGCAGCGGACCCTCGGGGCGCGCTGGGTCGCGATCGTCACGAAGGTGCCGATCATCCCCGTCGTGATCGTCATCGGCATCGCCGGGCTGCTCGCCGTGCCCGCCTCGCAGCTGCAGCTCGGGCTGCCGAGCGGCGCGACCGACCCCGAGGGATCCACCAGCCGCGTCGCGTACGACACCGTCTCGGACGCGTTCGGCCCCGGCCCACAACGGCCCGCTCGTCGTCCTCGTCGACATCACGCAGACCACTGACCCGATCGGGGTGCTGGGGGACATCGGGGACGAGATCCGCGGGCTCGACGACGTCGCGTTCGTGGGCGCCGGCACGCCGAACCCCTCCGTGGACACCGCGATCATCCAGGTCGTGCCGGACAGCCCGCCCGAGTCGGCGGCGACCACGGCCCTCATGCAGTCGATCCGCGACCTCGCGCCGGGCCTGGACGACCGCTACG
Organism: Clavibacter sp. B3I6; assembly: GCF_030816895.1. NCBI lineage: Bacteria > Bacillati > Actinomycetota > Actinomycetes > Micrococcales > Microbacteriaceae > Clavibacter > Clavibacter sp. B3I6. The sequence continues at coordinate 1,118,757 of NZ_JAUSYL010000001.1, read as the reverse complement.
ACACGCGCGTCTCCGTCACGGGCACGACCGCCGTGCAGAACGACATCTCGCAGCGGCTCGACCAGGCCCTCGTGCCGTTCGGCGTCGTGGTCGTGGGGCTGTCGATCATCCTGCTGATGATCGTGTTCCGGTCGGTCTTCGTCCCGGTGAAGGCCGCGGTCGGCTTCCTGCTGAGCGTCATCGTCTCGTTCGGGACGGTCGTCCTGATCTTCCAGGACGGCCTGTTCGCGGACGTCCTCGGCGTGACGCCCGGCCCCATCCTCAGCTTCATGCCGATCCTGCTCATGGCGATCCTGTTCGGGCTCGCCATGGACTACGAGGTCTTCCTCGTCTCGGGCATGCGCGAGGACTTCGTGCACCACGGCGACGCGCGGCGCGCCATCGTCACGGGCTTCTCGGGCGCCGCCCGCGTGGTCACGGCGGCCGCGCTCATCATGTTCTTCGTCTTCGCGGCCTTCGTGCCCGAGGGCGCGGGCGTGATCAAGACCATCGCGCTCGGGCTCGCCGTCGGCATCTTCTTCGACGCGTTCCTCGTGCGCATGACCCTCGTGCCCGCCGCCATGGCGCTGCTCGGGAAGCGCGCGTGGTGGATCCCGCGCTGGCTCGACCGGATCCTCCCCGACGTCGACATCGAGGGCGAGGGCCTCCGCGAGCACCAGGACGACGTCGACTGGGCGCGCGCGTCGGGCACCGCCGTCGCGGCCGAGCGGCTCGTCGTCGGCGTGCCCGGGCGCCGGCTCGCGCCGGTCGACCTCGTCGCGCCGGCCGGATCCCTCGTGCTCGTGGAGGGCGACGTCGCCGACCGCCGGCTCCTCGGCGCCACGCTCGGGGCCCGGCTCGCGCCGCTGTCCGGCCGCGCGCACGTCGCCGGCCACCCGCTCGCCTCCGAGGCCGGCCGCGTCCTCACGAGCGTCGCGATGGCCGACCTCGGCCGCGTCGACCGCGTCGACTCCGGCGTCACGGTGGGGGACCTCCTCGCCGAGCGCATCGACCTGTCGGAGCCGATGGGCCGCCGTCGCGGCGCCCGCGCGCGGCAGGCCGAGTGGCTCGCGCGCATCGACGCGGCGGCCGACGCGGCGGGAGCGCGGCGCATCGACGCCGACGACCCCGTCGGATCGCTCCTGCCGCTGGAGCGCGCCATCGCCCTCACCGCGGTCGCCGCGTCCGGCCGGGCCCCCGTGCTCGTGCTCGACGTGGTGGACCCGTTCCCGGACGCCGCCGCCGAGCGGGCGTTCCTCCGGGCCCTGCCCGCGCTCGTCCACGAGAGCACGACCGTCCTGCTGGGCGCGCCGTGGTTCCCGGACGACCACGGGATCCCGGGCCGCCCCACCGTGCGCCTCCGCCTCGGCGCGGACGACGCCGCCCCCGACACCGACACCGACCAGCCCATGACGACCGGCAAGGAGACCCGCCGATGACCACCCGCTCCGTACGCCGCCGGCTCGCCGTCGCCCTCGTGGCGATCGTGCCCCTCGCGGTCGCCGGCCTCTTCATCGGCTCCCTCTCCGACGTCGCGACGGGCGTCGAGCGGGTGCCGGCCGCCATCGTCAACCAGGACGAGATGGTCCAGCAGACGGCGCCGGACGGCACCGAGTCGCCCGTCCTCGCCGGCCGCCTGCTCGTCACGCAGCTGACCTCCGACGACAACCAGGCCTTCGACTGGACCATCACGAACGCGGACGAGGCGCGGCGCATGCTCGACGACGGCGAGGTCTACGCGGTGCTGACCGTGCCGGAGGACTTCTCCGCGTCGATCGTGTCGCTGTCGACGGACGCGCCCGAGCGGGCGCAGATCACCGTGGAGACCGACGACGCGCACGGCTACCTGACGGGCGCGGCGACGCAGGCCGTGGGCGTCGGCATGACGAGCGTCTTCGGCAACGCGATCACGTCCCAGTTCGTCTCCGGCATCTACACGACCTTCGGCAGCCTCAAGGGCTCGCTCACCGATGCCGGCGCGGGCGCCGACCAGCTCGCCGACGGCGCGACCCAGCTCTCCTCAGGCGCGACGCAGCTCGGCGACGGGATCACGCAGCTCGGCGACGGCCTCGGCCAGTCCGAGCAGGGCGCGTCGCAGCTCGCCGACGGCCTCGGCACGTACACGGGCGGCGTCGGGCAGCTCTCCTCCGGGCTCGACCGGCTGCAGGAGGGGGCCGCCGGGCTGTCGCAGGTGTCCGACGGGGTCGGGCAGTACGCGGGCGGGGCCGGGCAGATCGCCCAGCAGGTCGCGGGGATCCGGCAGCAGCTCGCCGCCGACCCGCAGACCGCGCCGCTCGCCGCGCAGCTCCAGCCGCTCGAGCAGGGCCTCGACCAGTACGCCGCGCAGGGCAGGACCCTCGCGACGCAGGCCGCGGCCGGGATCCAGGGCGTGCAGCAGGGCATCGGCCAGAGCGCGTCCGGCGCGTCGCAGCTCGCGGCGAACGGCGGCGCCCTCGTCTCCGGCGCGCGCCAGCTGGGCGACGGCCTCGGCCAGCTCCGCGCCGGCGCGACCGGCGCGGCCACCGGCGCGGGCGACCTCGCCACGGGCGCCGACGCGCTCTCCTCGGGCGCGACCGAGCTCGGCACCGGCCTCACGCAGGGGGCGGAGCAGATCCCGTCGCTCGACGCCGACCAGGCCTCCTCCGCCTCGGGCGTCGTCGCCGACCCGGTCGGCCTCACGGTCGAGCGCGAGAACGAGATCGGCAGTCCGGGCGACGCCGTCGCGGCGATCTTCGTGCCCGTCGGCCTGTGGCTCGGCGCCTTCGCGACGTTCCTCGTACTGCGTCCGGCCGCGCGCCGGCTGCTCGCGTCCTCGGCCGCGACGGGCCGCGTGATGGGCCGCGTGCTCGCGCGCGCCGGCCTGATCGCCCTCGCGCAGGTCGTGCTCCTCGTCGCGCTGGTGCACGCGGCGCTCGGGCTGTCGCTCGCGCTGCTGCCCGCCACCCTCGGCTTCGCGGCGGTGACCGCGGCGGCCTTCACGGCGATCCACTACCTGCTCCGGCAGGCGCTCGGGCGCACGGGCCTCGTGGTGTCGCTGATCCTGCTGGCCCTGCAGGCGGCGGCCATGGGCGGCGTGATCCCGCTCCAGCTGGTGGCCGGGCCGTTCCAGGCCATCAGCCCGTTCCTGCCGCTGACCCACGCGGTCGCGGGCATGCAGGCGATCATCGCGGGCGGCGCCCCGGGCGTCGCCTGGGGGTCGGCGGGAGTCCTCGCGGTGTTCCTGCTGCTGAGCCTCGCGGTGTCGTACCTCGTGACCCGTCGCTCGCGCCGGGCGCGGAGCCTCGGGCTGGTGCCCGGCGCGGCGCCGTCGTCGGTGGCCGTCGCCGTGTGACCCGCGGGACGACCGCATCGACGACGAGGGCCGCCCGGTGATCCGGGCGGCCCTCGTCGTGCGTCCGGCGGCGCGCTACAGCGCGAGCGCGATGCGGCCGCTGAAGACGCGGGTCACGGGCGGTGCCGCGAGCACCTCGCCGAGGCGCGCCGCGCCCTCCGGGGTGGCGCGCCAGGCGACGTAGGCGTCGTGGTCGGCGGTGGACGCCCACTGCTCGACGACGATCATGCGGGCGGGGTCGGCGTCGTCGACGAGGACCTCGAGGCCCTCGTTGCCCGCGAAGGCGCGGGTGGCCTGCAGGGTCTCGGCGAGGACGTCGGCGACGTCGCCGAGGCGGCTCCCGTCGACCTGGATCTCGAGGTGCACGGTGGTGCTCATGGTGTCTCCGGTCCCGACGCCGGGCGGGCGGGGCCTCGCGCGACGTCGATCATGTGCGGGGGCGTTCCCCTCCGCCCATCCAACCGCGTGCGCCTGGGGCGCGGGTCACCGCTCGCGACGCAGAGCCGTCCGGAGCCGCTGGTACCCGGAGACCGCGGGCGGCGCCACGGGCGTCCTCTCCGGCGCGGTGTCGAGCCGGAGCTGCCGCTGCGCGAACTCGCGGGTCTCGATGAGCATGGCGAGCCGCTGCTCCTCGGTCTTGGCCTTGCGGGTGTTGACCTCGGCGACGACGCCCCCCTGCCAGCCCTGCTCGGCGAGCCAGCGGAGCGTCTCCGCGACGGGCTGCGTGCCGCGGCCCGGGAGGAGGTGCTCGTCGAAGACGCGGCCGTCGTCCTGCGAGCCGGATCCGTCGCACAGGTGCACGTGGCGCAGGCGCGGGCCGAGGGCCTTGGCCATCTCGAGGGCGTCCTGGCCGGAGAGCGAGGCGTGGGAGAAGTCGAGCGTCGTGGCGTCGCAGTCCATGGCGGTGGGATCCCAGCCGGGCGCGTACGCCTTCATGCTGCGTCCGGCGACCTGCCACGGGAACATGTTCTCGACGGCGATCTCGACGCCGGTCGACGTCTGGATGGAGCGCACGATGTCGAGGAACGACTCGGCGTACCCGGCCTGCCAGCGGAACGGCGGGTGGACGACGACGGCGGGCGCGCCGACCGCGTGCGCGAGCTCGGCGGACCTCTCCAGCTTCACCTGCGGATCCCGCCCCCACACGAAGTGCGTGAGCAGCAGGACCGGCGCGTGGATGGAGAGGATCGGCAGCCCGTGCTCCTCCGACAGCGCGCGGAGGGCCGCGGCGTCCTGGGTGACCTCGTCGTTCGTCACCATGATCTCGACGCCGTCGAAGCCCGCGCGCCTCGCCATGGAGAAGGCGGCGGCGACGGGCTGGGGGTATACGCAGGTCGTGCTCATTCCGACACGGATCACGTCGGCGAGCGTACCCGGCGCCGCTGAGCGCACGGGGTACGCGGGCGGTCCGGCGCGTGTCGGATGCGCGACGCGGACAGCGGCCCGGCCGCGGGGAGGCAGGGTGGAGGCGACGGGACGGCGGCGCGCCGACCGCGACGGGAGGGGCACGGGCATGACGGCTGCGGCATCGGGCGGGCACGACGGCGGGGATGCGTACCGGAAGGAGCGCGCGGACGCCCCGCGCGGGTTCTTCGAGGCCGAGGCCGCGGGCCTCGCCTGGCTGGCCGAGGCGGAGCTGGCCGGGGGAGCGCGCGTGGTCCGCGTGCGCGCGGTCGCGCCCGGCCGCATCGACCTCGAGCGCCTGGTCCCCGCGCGGCCCACGCGCGAGGCGGCCCGGGCGTTCGGCACGGCGCTCGCCGCGACGCACGCCGCCGGCGCTCCCGCGTTCGGATCCCCGCCCGCCGGCCTCGACGGACCCGCGTTCATCGGGCGGCAGCCGCTGTCGGTCCGGGGCGCGGGCGACGGCGACCCGGAAGAGGGGTGGGGTGCCTGGTACGCCCGCGAGCGCGTGCTGCCGTACCTGCGCCGGGCGGTCGACGCCGGCCACGCGACGCCCGCGCAGGCCGCCGACGTGGAGCGCGCGTGCGCGGCCGCCGCCGACGGCCGGTTCGACGACGACGCGCCGCCCGCGCGGATCCACGGCGACCTGTGGTCCGGCAACGTGCAGTGGACGGCCGACGGGGCGGTCCTCATCGACCCGGCCGCGCACGGCGGCCACCGGGAGACCGACCTCGCCATGCTCGCGCTCTTCGGCTGCCCGGGCCTCGACCTGATCCTCGGCGCCTACGCGGAGACCGGCTCCCTCGCGCCCGGCTGGCAGGTCCGCGTGCCGCTTCACCAGCTGCATCCGCTCGCCGTGCACGCCGCGTCGCACGGCCCGTCCTACGGCGACGCGCTGCACGACGCGGCGCGGGCCGTCCTCCGCATGTGACGCCGGGGGTCCCGCCGCCCCCGGTCGCGGCACCGGCGGACTGGTAGCCTCGACCCACCGAGCAGGTACGACAGAGCTCTGCGCAACCGAGACGGGAACCGTGACTCCGCCACCCTCATCCACGCCCTCCGCGACCGAGCCGACGACCGCCGACGCGAGCGGCGTCCCCGACGTCGAGCCCGGCGCCTACGACCTGGTCGTCGTCTCCAACCGCCTCCCCGTCGACCGCGTGGTCGCCGCCGACGGCTCCACCTCCTGGCGGCACTCGCCGGGCGGCCTGGTCACGGCCCTCGAGCCCGTCATGCGCGCCAACGAGGGCGCGTGGGTCGGCTGGCCGGGCATCGCCGACCACGACGTCGAGCCCTTCGTCGACGACGGCATCTCGATCATCCCCGTCACGCTCAGCGAGCAGGACCTCGCCGAGTACTACGAGGGCTTCTCGAACGACACGCTGTGGCCGCTCTACCACGACGTCATCGCGCAGCCGAGCTACCACCGGGAGTGGTGGGACACCTACGTCAAGGTCAACCAGCGGTTCGCCGACGCGGCCGCGAAGGCCGCGGCTCCCGGCGCCACCGTCTGGGTACAGGACTACCAGCTGCAGCTCGTGCCGAAGATGCTCCGCGAGCAGCGGCCCGACCTCACCATCGGCTTCTTCAACCACATCCCGTTCCCGCCCTACGGCATCTACTCGCAGCTGCCGTGGCGCACGCAGATCATCGAGGGCCTCCTCGGCGCCGACGTCATCGGCTTCCAGCGGGTCGCCGACGCCGGCAACTTCACGCGCGCCGTCCGCCGGCTCTTCGGGTACACGACGCGCGGGACCACCGTCGACGTGCCCGTGCGCGGCGGCATCGCGCTCACCGTCCCCGGCACCAAGCCGTCGAAGCCCGTGCGCGAGCTCCGCACGCGCCCGGTCGTGGCCAAGCACTACCCGATCTCCATCGACGCGCGCAGCTACGAGGAGATGGCCAAGGACCCGGCCGTCCAGGAGCGCGCCCGCCAGATCCGCGCCGACCTCGGCGACCCGGAGACGATCCTCCTGGGGGTCGACCGGCTCGACTACACGAAGGGCATCGGCCACCGTCTGAAGGCGTTCGGCGAGCTCCTCGCCGAGGGCCGCGTGAAGGTGGAGGACGCGACGCTCGTGCAGGTCGCGAGCCCCAGCCGGGAGCGCGTCGAGACGTACCGCCAGCTGCGGGACGAGATCGAGCTCACGGTCGGCCGCATCAACGGCGACTACGGCTCCATCAGCCACACCGCCATCAGCTACCTGCACCACGGGTACCCGAAGGAGGAGATGGTCGCGCTGTGCCTCGCGGCCGACGTGATGCTCGTCACCGCCCTCCGCGACGGCATGAACCTGGTCGCCAAGGAGTACGTCGCCACGAAGCACTCGAACGAGGGCGTGCTCGTGCTGAGCGAGTTCGCGGGCGCCGCGGACGAGCTGAAGGCCGCGCTCCTCGTCAACCCGCACGACATCGAGGGCCTCAAGGAGGCGATCCTCCGCGCCATCGAGATGCCGAGGGCCGAGCAGCGCAAGCGCATGCGCTCGCTCCGCAAGCGCGTCTTCGAGAACGACGTCGCGGCCTGGTCGAGCGCGTTCCTCGCCGACCTCGGCCGCACGCACGCCGCCTCGATCCACGAGGGGCCCGACGAAGAGGTCGTCGAGCCGCTCATGGACGAGGGCTGGTAGACCGCGTGGCCGAGCTCACCACCGACATCCAGGCGAAGGGCGGCCGCGGCTTCCCGGGGCGGCTGTTCGAGGCGCTCACCGAGCTCGCGCGCACCCCGCGCCTGCTGGTGGCGCTCGACTTCGACGGCACGCTCGCGCCCGAGGTCGACGACCCCGAGAAGGCGCGCGCGGTCCCCGAGGCCCGCGCGGCCGTGCTCGCGCTGCTGGCCCTGCCGGAGACGCGCGTCGCGCTGGTCTCGGGCCGGGCGCTCCGGAGCCTCGAGGCCGTGGCCGACCTGCCGGACGAGGTGCTGCTCGTCGGATCGCACGGCGTGGAGATCCGCCTCGACAGCGACGACGTCGAGCTCGTGCTCGACGAGGGCGAGCTCGCGCAGCGCGGGGTCCTCTCCGACGTGCTCGGCCAGGTCGCCGACTCGCTCGACGAGGTCTGGATCGAGGAGAAGCCCGCGGGCTTCGCCCTGCACACGCGCCTCGCCACCGAGAAGCACAGCCGCATCGCGCACCTCGTCGCGACGCAGGAGGCGCACGCGGAGGTCGACGGCCTCAAGGTGCGCTCGGGCAAGGACGTGCTCGAGTTCAGCATCCGCCAGGCCACCAAGGGCGAGGCGGTCGAGCACCTGCGCCGGTACGCCGAGGCGACTGCGGTCTTCTACGCGGGCGACGACGTCACCGACGAGGACGCGTTCGCCGCGCTCCAGGCCGGCGACCTCGGCCTCAAGAGCGGGTCGGGCGCGACGGCGGCCGACTTCCGCGTCGACGGACCGCACGACGTCGCCCGCGTGCTGCAGGTGCTCGCGGACCTCCGCGCCGAGCCGGTCGTCCGCCCGGACTGAACCCGACGCCCCGCCCGGACCTCTCAGGGAGGGCCCAGGTAGACTGGGGGGATAGCCGACTCGCGAGAGGAGACCGCACGTGATCGTCCTCCTCGCGGTGTTCCTGGTCGCCTCCGTCGTCCTCCCGCTCCTCGCCCGGGTCATGGGCGTCCGCGCGTTCGTGGTCGCCGCCCTCGTGCCCGCCGCGGCCTTCGCGTACACGGTCGCGCAGGGGCCGGCCGTGCTGCCCGACGGCGAGGTCGTCGAGCGCCTCGAGTGGATCCCGTCGCTCGGCATCACCCTCGACATGCGCATGGACGCCCTGTCCTGGATCCTGTCGCTCGTCGTCACGGGCGTCGGCGCCCTCGTCCTCCTCTACTGCGCGCGCTACTTCCGCTCCAGCGAGGAGGGGCTCGGCCGGTTCGCGGGCCTGCTGCTCGCCTTCGCGGGCGTCATGTACGGCCTCGTCCTCGCCGACGACGTGTTCGTCCTCTTCACCTTCTGGGAGGCCACGAGCGTCCTCTCGTACCTGCTGATCGGCCACTACACGGGTCGGAAGGCCAGCCGCGGCGCCGCGCTGCAGGCTCTCCTCGTCACGACGGCGGGCGGGCTGGCGATGCTGGTCGGCCTCGTGATCCTCGCGGCGGCGGGCGGCACGACGAGCCTCGCCGCGCTCGTGGCGGACCCGCCCGGCGGCCCGCTCATCCCCGTCGCGGTCGTCCTGGTCCTCCTCGGCGCGCTCTCGAAGTCCGCCCTCGTCCCCTTCCACTTCTGGCTGCCGGCCGCCATGGCCGCGCCGACCCCGGTGAGCGCGTACCTGCACGCCGCAGCGATGGTGAAGGCCGGCATCTACCTCATCGCCCGCCTCGCGCCCGGCTACGCGGACGTGCCCGGGTGGCGCGTGCTCCTCGTCTCCCTCGGCGTCGCGACGATGCTCGTGGGCGGCTGGCGCGCGCTCAAGCAGATGGACCTGAAGCTCGTCCTCGCCTACGGGACGGTGAGCCAGCTCGGGTTCCTGACCGTCGTCGTCGGCTACGGCACGCGCGACGCCGCGCTCGCGGGCGTCGCGCTCCTCCTCGCGCACGCGCTCTTCAAGGCGACGCTCTTCCTCGTGGTCGGCGTCGTGGACCACCGGGCGGGCACGCGCGACCTCCGCAAGATCAGCGGACTCGGGCGGAAGGCGCCCGTGCTCGCGGTCATCACGGCCCTGGCGCTCGCGTCGATGGCGGGCCTGCCGCCCTTCCTCGGCTTCGTGGCCAAGGAGGCCGTGCTGTCGGCTCTGCTCCTCGACGCCGAGCTCGGCGGGGGACTCGGCTGGGTCGCGCTCGTCGGCGTCTCGCTCGGCTCGTGCCTCACCGTCGCCTACAGCGCCCGCTTCATGTGGGGCGCCTTCGCCCGCAAGCGCGGCGTGGACGAGGTCCAGCCCGTGCACGAGCACCTCGACTTCCTCGTGCCGCCGGCCGTGCTGGCCGCCGCCGGCCTCGTGCTCGGGTTCCTCGCGTCGAGCGTCGACGGCTGGATCGCCGGCTACGCCGACACCCTCCCGGCCGTGAGCTCCGGGGCCTCGGGCGAGCCGGACCACACGTACCACCTCGCGCTCTGGCACGGCCTGGAGCCCGCACTGCTCATCTCCGCCGGCACGCTCGTCGTCGGCCTCGCCCTGTTCCGCCTCCGCGAGGGGGTCTTCGCGCTGCAGTCGCGGGTCCCGGCCTGGATCGACGCGGCCCGCATCTACTGGGCGTCCATGCGCCTCATCGACCGGGTCGCGGCGCGCACCACGGCCACCACGCAGCGCGGCTCGCTGCCGTTCTACCTCGGCGTGATCCTGCTCGTGCTCATCGGCTCGGTGGGGTCCGCGCTCGCGCTCAACCGCTCGTGGCCCACCACCGCCGTGCCCTTCGACCACCCCGCGCAGCCCGTGATCGGCGTCGTGATGATCGTGGCCGCCGCGGCCGCCGCCCGCGCCGGCAAGCGCTTCCAGGCCGTCGTGCTCGTGGGCGTCACCGGCTACGGCATGGCCGCCCTCTTCGCCCTGCACGGCGCGCCCGACCTCGCGCTCACCCAGGTCCTCATCGAGACGATCACGCTGGTCGCCTTCGTCCTGGTGCTCCGCCGCCTGCCCGTGCGGCTGGGGGAGCGGAACCGCTCGGTGCACCCGGTGTGGCGCGCGGCCATCGGGATCGCGGTCGCGGCCCTCATGTCCACCGTCGCGGTCGTCGCCCTCGGGGCCCGGGTCGCGGATCCCATCTCCCTGGAGTTCCCGCGCCTCGCCTACGAGCAGGGCCATGGCAGCAACGTCGTCAACGTCACGCTCGTGGACCTCCGCGGCTGGGACACCATGGGCGAGATCTCGGTGCTCATCGTCGCGGCCACGGGCGTCGCGAGCCTCATCTTCCTCAACCGCCGCACGGACAACCTGCCGCGCCTCACCGCGCCGTCGCGACGCAGCCTCCTCGCGCGGCTGTCCGGGCGACGCGCGCCGTCGGACGCCTCGGCCGGCGCTGCGCTCGAAGTCGAGCACGGCCTCGACGGGCCGCGCATGGACGCGCGCGAGGCCATCAAGGACGCCCGTCGCGAGGAGCGCAGCCCCTGGCTCCTCGCCGGCCGCACGCTCGCGCCGCAGAACCGCTCGATCCTCCTCGAGGTCGTGGTCCGGCTCCTCTTCCACAGCCTCATCGTCGTGTCCGTCTACCTGCTGTTCGCCGGCCACAACCTGCCGGGCGGCGGCTTCGCGGGCGGCCTCCTCGCGGGCATGGCCCTCGTCGCGCGCTACCTCGCCGGCGGGCGCTACGAGCTCGGCGCCGCGGCCCCGGTGGACGCGGGACGGGTGCTCGGCACGGGCCTCGTCTTCGCGGTCGGCACGGCGGCGCTGCCGCTGGTGATCGGCGCCGACGCGCTGACCTCCACGTGGATCGACACCGAGGTCCCGTTCCTGGGGCACGTCGAGTTCGTCACCAGCACCTTCTTCGACGTCGGCGTCTACCTCGTAGTCGTCGGCCTGACGCTCGATGTCCTGCGGAGCCTCGGCGCCGAGGTCGACCGCCAGGAGGAGAGCGACCGCACGGTCGAGCAGGAGGCGGACGGCATGGAGACCGAGCAGGGGGTGCGCGTATGAGCGTCTCCCTCACCCTCATCGTGATCATGGCCTCGCTGTACGCGACGGGCATCTACCTCATGCTCGAACGCAGCATGACGCGCGTGCTCCTCGGGTTCCTGCTCGTCGGCAACGCCACCAACATCCTCATCCTCATCATGTCCGGGCGCGTGGGCCTCGCCCCCATCTACGACCCGGACGTCGACCCGTCGGAGTACGCCGACCCGCTGCCGCAGGCGCTCATCCTCACGGCCATCGTGATCACCTTCGGCGTCTCCGCCTTCCTCATGGCCCTCATCTACCGCTCCTGGCGCCTGGCGAACGCCGACGTCGTCACGGACGACGAGGACGACCTCGCGATGCGCGGCCCCCGCACGGGCCTCGGCGAGGAGCCGACCGTCCCCGACGACGACGACACCGAGTTCGGCACCAACGCCGAGGCCGCGATCGCCTCCGCCCGGAAGCTCCGCGACAACCGCTCCGACCTGGAGGAGGCCATCGACGACTCGGCCGACGACGACGACGACCGCGACTTCCGCACGAGGCGCGCCGAGCAGGGGAACGCCGAGCAGGGGAAGGAGGACGACCGGTGACGATCTTCCAGTCCCTCATCCCGCTCGTCGTGCTCGTGCCGCTCCTCGGCGCGGCCGCCGCGCTCGTGGCCGCGCGCCAGCGTCGCCTGCAGGTCGCCGTCTCGGTGCTGGCGCTCGTCATCGTGGTCGCGATCAGCGCCGTGCTGCTCGTGCTGGTGGACCAGCAGGGCGGCCAGTCCGTCGAGGTCGGCGGGTGGGCGGCGCCGTTCGGCATCGTCCTCGTCGTCGACCGGCTGTCGGCCCTCATGCTGCTGATCTCGTCGATCGTGCTGCTCGCGGTCCTCATGTTCTCGATCGGCCAGGGCCTCGAGGACGGCGACGGCGAGACGCCCGTGTCGATCTTCAACCCGACGTACCTGATCCTCGCGGCCGGCGTCTTCAACGCCTTCGTCGCGGGCGACCTCTTCAACCTCTACGTCGGGTTCGAGATCCTCCTCGTGGCGAGCTACGTGCTGCTGACCCTCGGCGGCACCGAGGCGCGCATCCGCGCGGGGGTCACATACATCGTCGTGAGCCTCGTCTCGTCGATGCTGTTCCTCGCGTCCATCGCCATGATCTACGGCGCGCTCGGCACCGTGAACATCGCGCAGATCTCGGTGCGGCTCGACGAGATCCCGCCGGACGTGCAGCTGATCCTGCACATCATGCTGCTCGTCGCGTTCGGCATCAAGGCGGCCGTCTTCCCGCTGTCGTTCTGGCTGCCGGACTCCTACCCGACGGCGCCCGCGCCCGTCACCGCGGTGTTCGCGGGGCTCCTCACCAAGGTCGGCGTCTACGCGATCCTCCGCACCGAGACGGTCATGTTCCCGACCGACCAGCTGTCCACGGCGCTCATGGTGGTGGCGGCGCTCACGATGGTGATCGGCATCCTCGGCGCGGTCGCGCAGGCCGACATCAAGCGGCTGCTGTCGTTCACGCTCGTCAGCCACATCGGCTACATGGTCTTCGGCATCGCGCTCAACACCGTGGCCGGCATGACGGCGACCATCTACTACGTGATCCACCACATCGTGGTGCAGACGACGCTCTTCCTCGCCTCCGGGCTCATCGAGCGCACGGGCGGCAGCACCTCGATCAACCGGCTGGGCGGGCTGCTGAAGGCCGCGCCGGTCATGGCGATCCTCTTCTTCATCCCCGCGCTCAACCTCGGCGGCATCCCGCCCTTCTCCGGCTTCATCGGCAAGGTCGCGCTGTTCGGCGCGGGCGCCGAGGTCGGCGGCTGGCTCACCTACGCCGTCATCGCGGCGGGCGCGGCCACGAGCCTCCTCACGCTCTACGCCCTCGCGCGCGTCTGGAACATGGCGTTCTGGCGCGGTGCCGAGGAGGTCGAGGACTACGAGTCGCCCCTGCTCGACCAGCTCTCCGAGCGCCCGGGCGGCGAGGCCACCACGACCGTGCGGAAGACGCCCGTGCTCATGACCGGCGCGACGGCCGGCATGGTGGTGGTCAGCGTGGCGCTCACGGTGTTCGCGGGTCCCGTCTACGCCCTCTCGGAGCGCGCGGGCGAGAGCCTCACGGGCCCCGGGTCCGGCGTCGGCTCCGGCGAGCAGGGCTACGTGGAGACCGTGTTCCCGGGAGGCGTCCGGTGAGCCCGCGCCGCGCCCGCGCCCGGGCGGAGCGCCTGTCCCTGCTGGTGCAGCTGCCGCTCCTCGTCTGGCTCGTGATCCTCTGGCTCCTCCTCTGGGGCCACGTCACGGTCATCTCGGTGCTCACCGGCGTCGTGCTCGCGCTGCTCGTGACGCGCGTCTTCTACCTGCCGCCCGTGGAGCTGTCGGGCCGGTTCGACATCCGGTGGGCGGCGATCCTCCTCGCGCACTTCGCGGTCGACCTCGTCCGCGCGTCGTACCAGGTGGCGGTGCAGGCGTTCGACTGGCGCGGGGTCCCGGTCAACTCGGTCATCGCGGTGCACCTGCACACGCGCAGCGACTTCGTCATGACCCTCACGGCCGAGCTCGTCTCGCTCGTCCCCGGCTCGATCGTGGTCGAGGCCGACCGCGAGCGCTCGATCCTGTACCTGCACGCGCTCGGCACGTCCACGCCGGAGCAGGTGGAGCACGTCCGGCAGGCGACGCTGCAGGTGGAGAGCCGGATCGTCTTCACGCTCGGCACCGCCGACGACATCTGGCGCGTCAACCGCGAGCGCCGCGAGTCCGGCCGGGAGCCGCTCCTGCAGAGCCGGAAGCAGCGCGCGCACGAGCTGATGCGCGACCGCGACCTCGAGGCCGGTCTCATCTCGACCACGGGGGAGGAGCTCGCGTGAGCATCGTCATGCAGGTCGGCTACGTCATCGTCGGCGCGCTGTTCTTCTCGGCCGCCGCGATGGCGCTCGTGCGCATCGTGCGCGGCCCGAGCATCCTCGACCGGATCATCGCGTCCGACGTGCTGCTCACCACCCTCATCTGCGTGCTCGGCGCCGAGATGATCCACAACGGGCACACCCGCACGGTCCCGGTGATGCTCGTGCTCGCCATGACGGCGTTCCTCGCGACCGTGGCCGTCGCCCGCTACGTCTCGAAGCAGGACCCCTCGTGAACGGCGTGCTCGCGTCCGGCCCCCTGGCCGACGCCCTCGACCTCGTGAGCCTCGTGCTCCTGATCCTCGGCGGCGTGCTCTCGGTCGCCGCGGGCGTCGGCCTCCTCCGCTTCCCGGACCCGCTGGCGCGCATGCACGCCGCGACCAAGCCGCAGATCCTCGGCGTGATCCTCGTCCTCCTCGCGCTCGCCCTCCAGTCGCAGAGCCTCAGCACCGCGGCGATCCTCGTGCCCGTCCTCCTGTTCCAGATGCTCACGGCCCCGATCTCCGCCCACATGGTCGGCCGCGCCGGCTACCGGCTCCGCCACTTCCTGCGCGAGGACCTCCTCGTCGACGAGCTCGAGGAGGCCATCGACCGCGCCCACGACGAGCTGCGGGCGGCCGACGAGGTCGACGCGTCCTCGCTCCCCGTCGGGTCCGCGGAGAACATCGCGGCGGAGGAGGCCGGCCACGTCGCCGGCGGCGCCGGGCCGCGCGACGCCGAGACGCACCTCACCGCGCCCGTGGCCGAGGACCCGCACGCGGACGACCGCGGCGAGGGCCGGCTGCCCCCGGGCGTCGGCTGATCCGCACCGCCGCCGACCCGTGCGGCGGCTCATCCGGCCCGTGCGCCCGGCGGCGGACGCCGGACTGCTCCCTCCGAGGACCTAAACTCGTGCCATGCCTGAGATAGACATGAAGCCCCGGAGCCGCGACGTCACGGACGGGATCGAGGCCACCGCGGCGCGCGGCATGCTCCGCGCCGTCGGCATGGGCGACGAGGACTGGGTGAAGCCCCAGATCGGCGTCGCCAGCTCCTGGAGCGAGGTCACCCCCTGCAACCTGAGCCTCGACCGCCTCGCGCAGGCGTCGAAGGAGGGCGTGCACGCGGGCGGCGGCTACCCGCTGCAGTTCGGCACCATCTCCGTCAGCGACGGCATCTCCATGGGCCACGAGGGCATGCACTTCTCGCTCGTCTCCCGCGAGGTCATCGCCGACAGCGTCGAGACGGTCATGATGGCTGAGCGCCTCGACGGGTCCGTCCTCCTCGCCGGCTGCGACAAGTCGCTGCCCGGCATGCTCATGGCGGCCGCCCGGCTCGACCTCTCCTCCGTCTTCCTCTACGCGGGATCCATCGCGCCCGGCTGGGTCAAGCTCTCGGACGGCACCGAGAAGGAGGTCACGATCATCGACGCCTTCGAGGCCGTCGGCGCGTGCAAGGCCGGCACGATGAGCCAGGAGGACCTCACCCGCATCGAGAAGGCCATCTGCCCGGGCGAGGGCGCCTGCGGCGGCATGTACACGGCGAACACCATGGCGAGCGTCGCCGAGGCCCTCGGCATGAGCCTCCCCGGATCCGCGGCCCCGCCGAGCGCCGACCGCCGCCGCGACTACTTCGCGCACCGCTCCGGTGAGGCCGTCGTCAACCTCATCGCGAAGGGCATCACCGCGCGCGACATCATGACCAAGGAGGCGTTCGAGAACGCCATCTCCGTCGTCATGGCGTTCGGCGGATCCACCAACGCGGTCCTCCACCTCCTCGCCATCGCGCGCGAGGCCGAGGTCGACCTGCAGCTCTCCGACTTCAACCGCATCGCCGACCGCGTGCCGCACCTCGGCGACCTCAAGCCGTTCGGCCGCTTCGTCATGAACGACGTCGACCGCGTCGGCGGCGTCCCCGTCGTCATGAAGGCGCTGCTCGACGCGGGCCTCCTGCACGGCGACGTCATGACGGTCACCGGCCGCACCATGCGCGAGAACCTCGAGTCGATGGACCTCGCGGACCTCGACGGCACGGTCATCCGGAAGATGGACGACCCGATCCACGCGACGGGCGGCATCAGCGTGCTGCACGGCTCGCTCGCCCCCGAGGGCGCGGTCGTCAAGACCGCCGGCTTCGACCTCGACGTGTTCGAGGGCCCCGCCCGCGTCTTCGAGCGCGAGCGCGCCGCGATGGACGCGCTCACCGAGGGCCGCATCTCCGCGGGCGACGTGGTGGTCATCCGCTACGAGGGCCCGAAGGGCGGCCCCGGCATGCGCGAGATGCTCGCCATCACCGGCGCCATCAAGGGCGCTGGCCTCGGCAAGGATGTACTACTCTTGACGGACGGTCGATTCTCAGGCGGCACAACCGGACTGTGCATCGGCCACATGGCTCCCGAAGCGGTGGACGCAGGTCCCGTCGCCTTCGTGCGCGATGGAGACCGGATCCGCGTCGACATCGCCGCTCGCACGCTCGACCTACTGGTCGACGAGGCCGAGCTCGCCGCCCGCCGTGAGGGGTGGGCACCTCTCCCGCCGCGCTACACGCGCGGAGTCCTCGCCAAGTACGCCAAGCTCGTGCACTCGGCCGCCGAGGGCGCGATCACGGGATGACCCCCTCCTCACCTTCCGCACCCTCTTCCAGGAATCGCGCACCCATGCCAGCTCTGCCCACCCCGCCCCCCATGCCGCAGGCCCCGACCGCCCACCAGGGCGACGAGATCCTCACGGGAGCCGAGGCCGTCGTCCGCACGCTCGAGCTCCTCGGGGTCGACGACATCTTCGGCCTGCCGGGCGGCGCCATCCTCCCGACCTACGACCCGCTCATGGACTCGACGAAGCTGCGCCACATCCTCGTCCGCCACGAGCAGGGCGCCGGCCACGCCGCCGAGGGCTACGCGTCCTCGAGCGGACGCACCGGCGTCTGCATCGCCACGTCCGGCCCCGGCGCCACGAACCTCGTGACCGCCATCGCCGACGCCTACATGGACTCGGTGCCGCTCCTCGCCATCACCGGCCAGGTCTTCTCGACCCTCATGGGCACGGACGCGTTCCAGGAGGCCGACATCGTGGGCATCACGATGCCCATCACGAAGCACAGCTTCCTGGTCACGAAGCCCGAGGACATCCCGTCCACGATCGCGGCGGCGTACCACATCGCCTCCACGGGGCGCCCGGGTCCGGTCCTCGTCGACATCACCAAGGACGCCCAGCAGCTCGAGGCGCCGTTCCACTGGCCGCCGAAGATCGACCTGCCCGGCTACCGTCCCGTCGTCAAGGCGCACGGCAAGCAGATCCAGGCCGCGGCGCAGCTGCTGGTCGAGGCGAAGAAGCCCGTCCTCTACGTCGGCGGCGGCGTGATCCGCGCGAAGGCGCACGAGGAGCTCCTCGCGCTGGCCGAGGCCGTCGGCGCGCCCGTCGTCACCACGCTCATGGCACGCGGCGCGTTCCCCGACTCGCACCGCCAGCAGCTCGGCATGCCCGGCATGCACGGCACGGTGCCCGCGGTGCTCGCGCTCCAGGAGGCCGACCTGCTCGTGTCCCTCGGCGCGCGCTTCGACGACCGCGTGACCGGCAAGGCGTCGCTGTTCGCGCCGCACGCCAAGGTGGTCCACGTCGACGTCGACCCGGCCGAGATCTCCAAGATCCGCATCGCGGACGTCCCGATCGTGGGCGACGCGAAGGACGTCATCGCCGACCTCGTGGTCGCGTTCCGCGACGCGAAGGCGGCCTCCTCGGTCGAGCAGGACATCGCCGACTGGTGGACGTACCTCGACGGGCTCCGCGAGGAGTTCCCGCTCGGCTACACCCCGCCGGCCGACGGCCAGCTCGCGCCGCAGTACGTCATCCAGCGCATCGGCGAGATCACGGGTCCGGAGGGCGTCTTCGCATCCGGCGTCGGCCAGCACCAGATGTGGGCCGCGCAGTTCATCAAGTACGAGCGCCCGAACTCCTGGCTCAACTCCGGCGGCGCGGGCACCATGGGCTACTCGGTGCCCGCCGCGATGGGCGCCAAGGTCGCCCAGCCCGACCGCCACGTCTGGGCGATCGACGGCGACGGCTGCTTCCAGATGACCAACCAGGAGCTCGCCACCTGCACGATCAACGACATCCCGATCAAGGTCGCGATCATCAACAACTCGTCGCTCGGCATGGTGCGCCAGTGGCAGACCCTCTTCTACGAGGGCCGCTACTCCAACACCGACCTGAACACGGGCGGCGGGTCCCGCATGGTGCCCGACTTCGTGAAGATGGCCGACGCCTACGGCGCCCTCGGGATCCGCGTGACGAAGCCCGAGGAGGTGGACGACGCGATCCGCCTGGCGCTCGCGACCAACGACCGCCCCGTCGTGATCGACTTCGTGGTCAGCCGCGACGCGATGGTGTGGCCGATGGTGCCGCAGGGCCTCAGCAACAGCGCGGTCCAGTACGCCCGCGACCACGCCCCCAGCTGGGACGACGACCTCGCCGAGACCGGACGGACCGAGAAGTGAGCCACATCCTGAGCCTCCTGGTGGAGGACAAGCCGGGCCTCCTCACGCGCGTGGCGGGGCTGTTCGCCCGCCGCGGGTTCAACATCGAGTCGCTCGCCGTCGGCGCGAGCGAGATCGAGGGGCTGTCGCGCATCACCGTCGTCGTCGACGTGGAGGCGCTGCCGCTCGAGCAGGTGACGAAGCAGCTGAACAAGCTCATCAACGTCATCAAGATCGTGGAGCTCGATCCCGGCCAGGCGGTCGAGCGCGAGCACCTCCTCGTGAAGGTGCGCGTCGACAACACGACCCGATCGCAGGTGCTCGAGGCCGTGAACCTCTTCCGCGCGCGCGTGGTCGACGTGGCCACCGACGCCCTCATCATCGAGGTCACCGGCGACTCGGGGAAGGTCCAGGCCCTCCTCCGCGTGCTCGAGCCCTTCGGCATCAAGGAGCTCGCGCAGTCGGGGCTCCTCGCCATGGGGCGCGGCTCGAAGTCCATCACCGACCGCGTCTTCCGCACCGCCTAGGACCACCCGGGGCGCGCGGGCCAGTCGACAGGCTCCCCGCGCGCCGCACGCACCGCACGATCCACGACCCACGCCCCGCGCGAGCGCGGCGCCTCGGCACGACCGCCCCTCGCCCTTCCCGCGGGGACGACAGAACAAGGAGATCCATCACGTGACTGACATCGTCTACGACAAGGACGCCGACCTCTCGCTCATCCAGGGTCGCAAGGTCGCCGTCATCGGCTACGGCTCGCAGGGCCACGCGCACGCGCTGAACCTCCGCGACTCCGGCGTCGAGGTCGTCATCGGCCTCAAGGAGGGCTCGCCCAGCCGCGCCAAGGCCGAGGAGCAGGGCTTCACCGTGCACACGCCGGCCGAGGCGTCCGCGTGGGCCGACGTCATCGTCATCCTCGCGCCCGACCAGCACCAGCGCGGCCTCTACGCCGACAGCGTCCGCGACAACCTCACCGAGGGCAAGACGCTCGTCTTCGCGCACGGCTTCAACATCCGCTTCGGCTACATCGAGGCGCCCGAGGGCGTCGACGTCGTCCTCGTCGCCCCCAAGGGCCCGGGCCACACGGTCCGCCGCGAGTTCGAGGCCGGCCGCGGCGTCCCCGTCATCGTCGCCGTCGAGGTCGACGCGACCGGCAAGGCGTGGGACCTCGCCTGGTCGTACGCCAAGGGCATCGGCGGCCTCCGCGCCGGCGGCATCCGCACCACCTTCACCGAGGAGACCGAGACCGACCTGTTCGGCGAGCAGGCCGTGCTCTGCGGCGGCACCTCGCAGCTGGTCCAGTACGGCTTCGAGACGCTGATCGAGGCGGGCTACCAGCCGCAGATCGCCTACTTCGAGGTCCTGCACGAGCTGAAGCTCATCGTCGACCTGATGTGGGAGGGCGGCATCGCGAAGCAGCGCTGGAGCATCTCCGACACCGCCGAGTACGGCGACTACGTCTCCGGCCCGCGCGTCATCTCGCCGGACGTCAAGGAGAACATGAAGGCCGTCCTCGCCGACATCCAGTCCGGCGCGTTCGCCAAGCGCTTCATCGAGGACCAGGACGCCGGCGCGCCCGAGTTCCTCGCGCTCCGCAAGAAGGGCGAGGAGCACCCGATCGAGTCGACCGGTCGCGAGCTGCGCAAGCTCTTCGCGTGGAACAAGGCCGACGACGACTACACGGACGGCTCGGTCGCCCGCTAGCCGCCGCCCCGCATCACCGGACGCCCGGTCGCCTCGTGCGGCCGGGCGTCCGCGCGTCCGCACGCGGCCGTCTTCGGATCCCGGGCGCCGTATCTCGGACCCGGAGCGCGCGGCGGTCGTCCGGACGCGAGCACGTACCATCGGGGGATGCCCCGCACCCCCGACGACGACGCCCTCAGCTGGGCCGGCGAGGAGGCGGATCCCACCCTCGCCCGCTCGCCCGAGCCCCAGCGCGCGGCACCACGGACCCCGGCCGACGGCACGGGACGCGGATCCGCCCTCGGCGCGACCGCCGCGCGTCGCGCCGGCGCCCCGCGCGAGCGCCTGGTCGACGACGTCCCCGACACGGCCGCGCCCGAGGCGTCTCCCGAGGTCGTGGTGCTCGCCTTCTTCGGCGCCGTCGCGATCCTCGAGGCCATCGCCTGGTTCTTCGTCGTGCGCGACAACCCGTCGAGCGCGGGATCCGCGTTCGCGGTCGCCGTCGCGCAGGCCACCGAGGCGCTCACGGTGCTCGCGCCGCCGCTGTGGCTCGCCGCCGTGGTCGTCGCCGGACGCGGCATGCGCCTCGGCCGCCGGACGGCCGTGCTGGCCGCCGGGGCCGTCGTCCTCTTCCCGTGGCCCTGGCTGGTGACCCGGTGAGCGCCGAGCGCATGGACGCCGCCTCCGTCCCCGGTCGCACCGGCCGCACCGGGCGCGGCCGCCCGACGCGTGCGGGCTGGGTCGTGGGCCTCGTCGGCGCCGTCGCCCACGGGATCCTCGTGTGGCAGGCGGTCGACCAGTACACGGCGTTCCGCGACATCGCCACCGCGTTCGGCGGGGCGCTCCGCCCGGGCACCCTGGCGGCGCTCGTCGCGGCGATCCTCGTGCCCGTCGTCGCGTTCGTCCTCGCGGCGCGCGCCACGCGCGGCCGTCCCGTCGCCGCGCGCGTCCTCGTGATGCTCGCCGGGCTCGCGGCCGCGAGCGCGCTCACGGTCGGCCTCGCCGCCCTGCTGCCGCTGGTCTAGCGGCGCGCGGCTAGAGCGGCCAGCCCGCGAAGAGCACGAGCGCGATCAGCGCGAGCTGCGCCACGAGGCGCGGCACCAGCGGGATCGCGATGCGGCCGAAGCGCTCGGGATGCCGGGCCGCGAAGGCGTTCGCGGGGAACACGGCGACGAGGAACACGGCCAGCGCGATGCCCGCGGCGAGGCGCACGGGCTCGACCAGCAGGCCGATGCCGCCGGCGATCTCGCACACGCCCGTGATCCGCACGAGCGCCAGGGGAGAGGGCACGCCAGGCCGCCGGAACGACGGCGGGATGATCGCCGCCATGGTGCGCGCGGCCCGCGGGACGAAGTGGTTCACGCCCATCCCGATGAACACGAGGGCCAGCAGGATCCGCACGGCGAGCTGGATCGCGCCCCACGTCACATCGCTCATCGCCCCATCATGGGGCCACTAGCATGTGAGGGTCCCAGCCGCCCCCGCCCGAAGGACCGCTCTTGACCAAGCCCGTCGTCGTGATCGCCGAAGAACTCTCGCCCGCCACCGTCGACGCCCTGGGGCCCGACTTCGACGTCCGATCCGTCGACGGCACCGACCGTCCGGCGCTGCTCGCGGCCCTCGCGGATGCGGACGCGGTGCTCGTCCGCTCCGCCACCCGGATCGACGCGGAGGCCATCGCGGCCGCCCCGCGCCTCCAGGTCGTGGCGCGCGCGGGCGTGGGCCTCGACAACGTCGACATCAAGGCCGCGACCACCGCGGGCGTCATGGTCGTCAACGCGCCGACCTCGAACGTCATCTCGGCCGCCGAGCTCGCCATCGGCCACATCCTCTCGCTCGCCCGCTTCATCCCGGACGCGAGCGCGTCGCTCAAGCAGGGCCTGTGGAAGCGGTCGTCCTTCACGGGCGTGGAGCTCTACGAGAAGACCATCGGCATCGTCGGGCTCGGCCGCATCGGCACGCTCGTCGCCCAGCGCCTCGCCGGCTTCGGCGCAACGCTCGTCGCGTACGACCCCTACGTCACGCCGGCCCGCGCGCAGCAGCTCGGCGTGCAGCTCCTCCCGCTCGACGAGCTGATGCGCGTCTCCGACTTCATCACCATCCACATCCCGAAGACGCCCGACACCACGGGCCTCATCTCCACGGAGCAGTTCGCGCTCGCGAAGACGAGCCTGCGCATCGTGAACGCCAGCCGCGGCGGCATCATCGACGAGGACGCGCTCTACACGGCGCTCAAGTCGAAGCGGATCGCCGGCGCCGGGCTCGACGTGTTCGTCAGCGAGCCGCCCACGGGCTCGCCGCTGCTCGGGCTCGACAACATCATCGTCACGCCGCACCTCGGCGCCTCCACGGACGAGGCCCAGGAGAAGGCGGGCGTCTCGGTCGCGCGGAGCGTGCGCCTCGCCCTCGGCGGCGAGCTCGTGCCGGACGCGGTCAACGTCGCCGGCGGCGTCATCGACCCGTACGTGCGCCCCGGCATCCCGCTGATGGAGAAGCTCGGCCAGGTGTTCGCCGGCCTCGCCCACGAGGCGCTCACCAGCATCGACGTGGTCGTCCGCGGCGAGCTCGCCGGCTACGACGTCAGCGTCCTCAAGCTCGCGGCGCTCAAGGGCGTCTTCACGAACGTGGTGAGCGAGAACGTCTCCTACGTCAACGCGCCGCTCCTCGCCGAGCAGCGCGGGCTCGAGGTGCGCCTCATCACGGACGCGGTCTCCGAGGAGTACCGCAACCTCCTCAGCATCCGCGGCGCGCTCTCGGACGGCACGCAGGTGTCGGTCTCGGGCACGCTCACCGGCACGAAGCAGATCGAGAAGCTCGTCGAGATCGACGGGTACGACGTCGAGGTGCCGTTCAGCCGCCACCTCATCGTCATGAAGTACGAGGACCGCCCCGGCATCGTCGCGGTCTACGGCAAGGAGTTCGGCGACGCCCAGGTCAACATCGCCGGCATGCAGATCGCCCGCCAGGAGGCCGGCGGCCGCGCGCTCAGCGTGCTGAGCGTCGACTCGCCCGTCCCCGACGGCGTGCTGGAGAACGTGCGCCTGGCGATCCGGGCCACGTCGCTGCGCGAGATCGACATCGCCGACTGACGCGTCGGCACGCAGCGCCCGGGAGGGCAGTCGCTCCGGCGGCCGCCCTCCTGCGTCGTCCGGGGCGGGTCAGCCGCGCGGTGAGCGGAGCCGCACGAGGTCGTCGACCACGCGGATCAGCGCGTCGAGCGCGTCGTCGGCGGGGGCGGATCCGCCGAGCCACGGCTGCAGCGCCGAGTTGTAGTAGAGGCCGTCGCCGATGAGCAGCACCGCGCGGGCGACGGCCGGGTCGCCGACCGCCTCGAGGATCACCGCCGCCCACTCGTCCTGCAGGTGGGTCAGCGCGTCCCGGGCGCGCGGGTGGTTCCCCTGCGCGAGGCGGGAGGTCGCGACGTAGGCGCGGTCGAAGGGCGTGGCGGTGGAGAGCGAGCCGCGGATCCAGCGGTCGACCGGCCCGCGCTCCGCCTGCCGCAGCCGCTCGACGTCCTCGCGGGCGAAGGCCGCCATGCGCGCGAGCAGCCCGTCGACGAGGGCCTCCTTGCCGCCGAAGTGGTAGAGCAGGCCGCCCTTGGAGACGCCCGCCGCCTGGGCGACCGCCTCGAGGGTCGTCCCGCGCTCGCCCTGCTGCACGAGGAGCTCCTCGAACGCGTCGAGGATGCGGTCGCGGGCGGTGGCGGTCGCACCGGCCGCGGGGGCGTCGGGTGCGGGGAGGTCGGGCGATCCGTCGGGCATGGTCCCAGCGTAGTCGCGGCTTGCCGACTGTACCGACCGGACGGTACAGTGATCTCGGCCGCGCAGGCGGCCCCGTCCGCGCGCCCCGCGCCGTCGCCCCCGACGTCAGGAAGTCCCGTCATGTCCACGCCCCGCACCGTCTCCGGCCCCGCGACCGCCGCCCCCGCCCGGGCCGGCCGGCGCCAGTGGGCGGCGCTCGTGGTGCTCATGCTCCCGGTGCTGCTCGTGTCCATCGACAACACCGTGCTCAGCTTCGCGATGCCGTCGATCGCGCGCGACCTCGAGCCGTCTGGCGCGGCCCAGCTCTGGATCATCGACGCGTACCCGCTCGTGCTCGCGGGCCTCCTCGTGGCGATGGGCAACATGGGGGACCGCTACGGCCGCCGCCGCATGCTCATGATCGGCGCCGCCGGCTTCGGCCTCGTCTCGGCCCTCGCCGCGTTCGCGACCGACGCGTCGCAGCTCATCGCCGCCCGCGCCGCCCTCGGCTTCTTCGGCGCGATGCTCATGCCCTCCACCCTCTCGCTCCTCCGCTCGGTCTTCACCGACCGCCGGCAGCGCCGCCTCGCCATCGCGATCTGGGCGTCCGGCTTCTCCGGGGGATCGGCCCTCGGCCCGCTCGTCGGCGGAGTGCTCCTCGAGCACTTCTGGTGGGGGTCCGTGTTCCTCATCGCCGTGCCCGTGATGCTGCCCCTGCTGATCCTCACGCCCGCGCTCGTGCCCGAGTCGAAGGACCCGGCGCCCGGGCCCATCGACGTGGTGGCGATCCTGCTGTCGCTCGCCACGGTCGCGCCGATCGTCTACGCCATCAAGACCTTCGCGACGGAGGGCGTGACGCCGCTCGCCATCGCGGCGCCCGTCGTCGGCGTCGTGGCGGGGATCCTCTTCGTGCGGCGCATGTCGCGGACCCGGAACCCGATGCTCGACGTGGCGCTGTTCCGCGAGCCCGTGTTCACGGGCGCCGTGCTCGTGAACCTGCTGAGCGTCGTCTCGCTGGTCGGCTTCCTCTTCTTCGTCACGCAGCACCTGCAGCTCGTCGCGGGGCTCGACCCGCTCGCGGCCGGCATCGCGCTGATCCCGGGGTCGGTGGTGGTCATCGTCTCGGGTCTCGTGATCGTGCCGATCGTCGCGCGGGCCCGCCCGTCGCGCGTGGTCGCGATCGCGCTGGCGTTCTCCGCCGTGGCGTACGTGATCCTCGCGGTCACCGGGAAGGGCGCCTCCGTCGCGCTGCTCGTGGTGGCGTTCTGCCTCCTGGGCGCGGGCATCGGCGCGTCGCAGACGATCTCGAACGACCTGATCATCGCGGCCGTGCCGCCCGCGAAGGCCGGCGCCGCGTCGGCCGTGTCGGAGACGGCGTACGAGGTGGGCGCGGTGCTCGGCACGGCGGTGCTCGGCAGCATCCTCACCGCGAGCTACCGCACGGGCCTCGTCCTGCCGGCGGGCCTGTCGGAGGGCGACGCCGTCGCGGCCCGCGAGACCCTGGGCGGCGCGGTGGCGGTGTCCGAGCGCGTGCCGTCGGACGTGGGCCAGGCGCTGCTCGCGTCGGCGCACACCGCGTTCGACGGGGGAGTGGTGACGACCTCGATCATCGGCGCCGTGCTGATGGTGGGCGCCATCGTCATCTCGCTCACGAGCCTCCGCCGCGCGAGCTCGCACGACTGATCCCGGGAGCCGCGCGGGTGCGCGGCCCCCCGGACGCGGAACGGGCCCGTCACCTCGCGAGGTGACGGGCCCGATGCGTGCCGTAGAGCGGATCAGACGAGGTTGTCGTCCGAGCGCTCGCTGCGCGTGATGCGCTGGCCGGTGGCCGGGTCGATGCGCGTGCGCGTCTCGCTGACGGCCGTGCGGCGGCGGGCGAGGAGCGCGATGCCGATGATGATCACGAGGGCACCGCCGCCCATCAGGATGTAGCCGACCAGCTGCAGGTCGACGCCGGGGACGGTGAGGTCGACGGCGAACGCGAGGATCGCGCCGACGACCACGAGGAAGATGCCGAGGCCGATGCTCATGGGAGTGCTCCTTGTGTCGTGCCCGCCGGGTGTCGGACCGGTCCACCGTAGCGCGCGGGTGCGCGCGACGGACGGGTAACCTGTCCCGACACCCCACGAGCTCCGGGAGGAACCATGCCCCGCACCATCTCGCTCGCCGTCGTCCCCGGGGACGGCATCGGCCCGGAGGTCGTCCACGAGGCCCTGCGCGTGCTCCGGGAGGCGGTGCCCGCGGACGTCGCGCTCGACACCGTCCAGTACCCGTTCGGCGCCGGGCACTACCTCGAGACGGGGGAGATCCTCACCGACGCCGACCTCGCCGCGCTCGCCCAGCACGACGCGATCCTCCTGGGCGCCGTCGGCGGCGACCCCCGGGACGCGCGCCTCGCCGGCGGCATCATCGAGCGCGGCCTGCTGCTGAAGCTGCGCTTCGCGTTCGACCACTTCGTCAACCTGCGGCCGACCACGCTGCTGCCGGGCGTGACCAGCCCGCTCGCCGCCCCCGGCGACGTCGACTTCGTCGTCGTCCGCGAGGGCACCGAGGGCCCGTACGCCGGCAACGGCGGCGTCCTCCGCCGCGGCACCGAGCACGAGATCGCCACCGAGGTGTCCGTCAACACGGCGCACGGCGTGGAGCGCGTGGTGCGGTTCGCGTTCGAGCTCGCCGAGAAGCGGGAGCGGAAGCGCGTCACCCTCGTCCACAAGACGAACGTGCTCACCTTCGCCGGATCCCTGTGGCAGCGCACCGTCGACCGCGTCGCCGCCGAGCACCCCGGCATCGCCGTCGACTACCTGCACGTCGACGCCACGATGATCTTCCTGGTCACCGACCCGTCCCGCTTCGACGTCATCGTCTCCGACAACCTGTTCGGCGACATCATCACCGACCTCGCAGCGGCCATAAGCGGCGGCATCGGCCTCGCGGCGTCCGGCAACGTGAACCCCACGGGCGCGTTCCCGAGCATGTTCGAGCCGGTGCACGGATCCGCGCCCGACATCGCCGGCCAGCAGAAGGCCGACCCGACCGCGGCGATCCTCTCGGTCGCGCTCCTCCTCGACCACCTCGGCCTCTCCGACCAGGCCGCGCACGTCACCCGCGCCGTCGCGGCCGACCTCGCCGCCCGCGCGGCGGGCGACGCGGCACCCCGATCCACGTCGGAGGTCGGCGACGCCGTCATCCGCGCCCTCTCCACGACCCGCTGAAGGACCCCATGAGCACCACCAGCACCGACGCCGCCTTCCCCCTCTCCTTCGAGCTGACCCCGTCGGAGTCCGCCCGCGCCGACGCCGAGCGGGAGGCGATCCTCGCGGACCCCGGCTTCGGCAAGCACTTCACGGACCACATGGTCCAGATCGACTGGACCCTCGACGCCGGGTGGCAGGACGCCCGCGTCGTCCCGTACGGCCCCCTCCAGCTCGATCCCGCGGCGAGCGTCCTGCACTACGCGCAGGAGATCTTCGAGGGGATGAAGGCGTACGCCCACGCCGACGGGTCCGTCTGGACCTTCCGCCCCGACCGCAACGCCGCGCGCCTCCAGCGCTCGGCCCGCCGTCTCGCGCTGCCGGAGCTCTCGACCGAGGACTTCGTCGAGTCGGTGCGCCAGCTCGTCCGCGCGGACATCGGCTGGGTGCCGCGCGCCGCGGAGCAGAGCCTGTACCTCCGCCCGTTCATGATCGCCAACGAGAGCTTCCTCGGCGTCCGCGCCGCCCAGCGCGTGGGCTACTACGTCATCGCGAGTCCCGCGGGCGCCTACTTCACGGGCGGCGTGGCCCCCGTCTCCATCTGGCTGTCCCGCGACTACTCGCGCGCGGGCAAGGGCGGGACCGGAGCGGCGAAGACCGGCGGCAACTACGCCGCGTCGCTCCTCCCGCAGGCCGAGGCCGCGTCGCACGGCTGCGCGCAGGTGCTCTTCCTCGACTCGCAGGAGGGCCGCTACCTCGAGGAGCTCGGCGGCATGAACATCGTGCTGGTCTACAAGGACGGCCGCATCGTCACGCCGGACTCCGACAGCATCCTCGAGGGCATCACCCGCGACTCCATCCTCGAGCTCGCGCGCGACCGCGGCCTCACGGTCGAGAAGCGGCGCGTGGAGCTGTCGGAGTGGGTCGAGGGTGTCGAGTCAGGCGAGATCACCGAGGTGTTCGCGTGCGGCACCGCGGCGGTCATCACGCCCATCGGCCGCCTGCTGGGCGAGGGCCTCGCGGTCGGCGACCCCGACGCGCCCGCGGGCGAGCTCACGATGTCGCTGCGCCAGGAGCTCACCGACATCCAGTACGGCCGGATCCCGGACCGCCACGGCTGGCTCACGCGGCTCGACGCGTAGCGCGCTCCCGCATCGACGACGACGGCCGGCCCTTCCCGGGCCGGCCGTCGTCGTCGCTCCGACGCGTGCCGCGGACGGGTCAGGCGCGGCCGAATGCGGCTGCATGCGCGCGCGCGAAGTCGAGGAACGACCGCGGCGGCGTGCCCGTGATCCGCGTCACGGCGTCGGACATCGCCTGCACGTCGTCGAGGCCCTCGCGCACCACCTCGGCGTACTGCCGCACCAGCCCGCGCGCGAGCCACGCGTCCGCGCCTCCCGCACGCAGGGCCAGGCCGAACACCGGCCCGGGGAGATGCACGTAGCGGATCCGCCGCCCGAGCGCCGTGGACAGCTGCTCCGCGATCTGCCGCGAGGTGAGCGCCTCCGGCCCCGTCAGCACGTGATCCCGGCCGACGTGCCCGTCCTCCACGAGCACCTGCGCGGCGACGCGCGCGATGTCGGCCGCGTCGATCCAGCCGATCGCGCTCGTCCCGGTCGTCTGCGGGTAGAGGCCCCGGCGGATGGCGGGCGCGGACTGCAGGACGTTCTGCATGAACGCGGACGGCCGGAGCAGCGTCCACCCGAGCGTCGACGCGCGGAGGAGCGCGTCCGTCTCCGCGCACGCCCGCGCCCACGGCAGCCGCGAGTCGAGGGTCGCGTCGCCGCCGGAGAGGTGCACCACCTGTCGGATGCCCGCTGCCTCGGCCGCCTCGACCGCGTTCCGGCCGAGCTCCGCCTGCCGGGGCGTCACGGGCGTGAGGAGGAACATGCGGTCGCAGCCCTCCAGGGCGTCGCCGAGCGTCTCCGGCCGGCCCAGGTCGCCGAGGACCGCGTCGATGCCGCGCGCCCGGAACGCCTCCACCTGGTCAGGGCGGCGGCAGAGCGCCCGGACCGGCTCGCCCCGTTCGGCGAGCAGCGCGACCACGCGGCCCGCCACCCCGCCCGTCGCCCCGGTCACGAGGATCCTCGACCCGTCCATGCTGCCTCCGTCGTCAGTATCAGATGCCTGATACTGACGACGCTACCATCTAGGCTGGCCGCATGACGTCGCCGCACGAGTTCACCGAGGCCGACCTCGGGAGCGTCATCACCTGGAGCGCCGTGCGCGCGGCCCGGCAGCTCGAGCGGAGGCTCACCGAGGTCCTCGCGAAACACGACCTCACGCCCGTGCAGTTCGGCGTGCTCGTCCACCTGGCGGTGCGGCCGTCGATCACGCAGGCGGCGCTCGCCCGCGAGGTGGCCGTCCGCCCGCAGAGCATGGATCCGCTGCTGGCCGGGCTCGAGGCGCGGGGGCTGGTGTCCCGATCGGCCGAGCGCGGGCGGGGTCGCCGGAACCCCGTGACGCTCACGGACGCGGGCCTCGCGCTGCTGCGGGCGGCGTGGGGGCCGGCGACGGCGACGAACGACCTCTCCGGGTACGGGGTCGACCGGGGGACGGGCGACGTCGTCGCGGATGCGCTCCTCCGGATCGCCACGGCCGGACCGGGGCTGCCGACGCCGCCGCACGGCTAGGGTCGAGAGCGTGAAGATCGCGCGATTCAGCACCGGCTCCGACCCCCGCTTCGGCATCCTCGACGAGGAGGAGGACCACCTCGTCGTCCTCTCCGGGGATCCCATGTTCAGCGGGTACCAGACCACGGGGGAGCGCGTGCCGCTCGCCGACGCGCGGCTGCTCGCGCCCGTGATCCCGCGCTCCAAGGTCGTGGCCGTCGGCCGCAACTACCGCGCGCACGCTGCGGAGCACGGCAGCGAGGCGCCCACCACGCCGCTCATCTTCCTGAAGCCCAACACCTCGGTCGTGGGGCCCGACGACGCGATCCGCCTCCCCGCCGACAGCCGGCAGGTCGAGCACGAGGGCGAGCTCGCGGTGGTCATCGGGCGGATCACGCGCGACGTGTCGGTCGAGGACGCGCACCGGTCGATCTTCGGCTTCACCATCGGCAACGACGTGACGGCCCGGGACATCCAGCACTCCGAGAGCCAGTGGGCCCGCGCCAAGGGCTACGACACCTTCTGCCCGCTCGGCCCCGTGATCGAGACCGAGGGCTCGTTCGAGGACGCGCTCATCGAGACGCGCGTCGACGGCGAGCTCCGCCAGTCCGGGCGCACGAGCGAGATGGTGCACAGCGTGCCCGAGCTCATCGCGTTCGCCTCGCGCGTCTGGACCCTGCTGCCCGGCGACGTGATCCTCACGGGCACGCCCGCGGGCGTCGGTCCCTTCACCGACGGGCAGGTCGTCGAGGTGTCGATCGAGGGGATCGGCACGCTCTCGAACCCCGCGCGCGCCCGCGCCTGACCGTGGCCCGCCTCGGCCGTCCGGCGCGCGTCGCGCTGGCGGCCGCGGCGGTCGCGCTCCTCTCCGGCTGCGTCTACGACGTGTCCGACTACGGGCTCGCCACGTCGACCCCCGATTCGGCCGACGGCTCGCCCACGGCCACGCCGACCGTGGACGCGCCGCCCCCGCTCGACCTGCCCGACGGCTGCGTGCCGACCGACCTCGCGATCGACTGGGCGGAGCCGGTCGCCGGGCCCGCCGACGAGCTGCTCGCCGTGCGCGTGATGCAGGTGCGCGTCCCGAGCGCGGGGGAGCAGGTGGGACTCGGATCCACGCCCCAGGCGGTGACGCGCACCGACACCGTGCTCGTCCCGGCGCTCGACCTCGTCGTGGACGCGAGCGGCGAGGGGACCCGGACCCCGCCGGATCCGCTGACGCCGACGGACTCCTGGTCCGAGGCGCTCCGGGACGACCTGCGGGACCGCGACCTCGTCGGTCCGCGCTTCGGGCGTCCGCTGCAGATCACGTCGTTCGAGCCGGTCCTCGACCGCGAGGCGCGGTACGTCATCGGGTACCTGGGCACGTCGCAGGGTGCGCGCTTCACCGTCACGGGCTGCGACGGCGCCTTCCGGTCCGCCGGGACGCTCGCCGGCACGGATCCGACGCGCGCGGCCGGCGCCGTCCTCCTCGAGTGCGGCGTGCCGCCCGGCGACCAGTACGACCGGTGGGACCTCCTCGAGCCGTACTGCGCGGACGAGGCGGCGCCCGCCGCGGGGGAGCGGCAGCCCGAGCCCTAGGATCGGATGCAGGATGACTGAGACAACCGCGCACCCCGTGACCACCGCTATCGGGACCGACGTCCGCGTCCGGTTCTGCCCGTCCCCGACCGGGACGCCGCACGTGGGGCTCATCCGCACGGCCCTGTTCAACTGGGCGTATGCGCGCCACACGGGCGGGAAGCTCGTCTTCCGCGTCGAGGACACGGACGCCGCTCGCGACAGCGAGGAGAGCTACGAGCAGCTGATCGAGGCGCTCCGCTGGCTCGAGATCGACTGGGACGAGGGCGAGGGCGTCGGCGGACCGCACGCGCCGTACCGCCAGTCCCAGCGCACCGACCTCTACCTCGACGTGATCGAGAAGCTCACGGCATCCGGTCACCTCTACGAGAGCTACGCGACCGCGGAGGAGATCGAGGCGCGCAACCGCGCCGCCGGCCGCGACCCGAAGATGGGCTACGACAACTTCGAGCGCGACCTCACCGAGGAGGAGCGCCAGGCGTTCCGCGACGAGGGCCGCTCGCCCGCCCTCCGCCTCCGTGTGCCGGACACCGACCTCTCCTTCGACGACCTCGTGCGCGGCACGGTCACGTTCCCGGCCGGGTCCTTCCCCGACTTCGTGCTCGTGCGGCCCAACGGCGCGCCCCTCTACACGCTCGTGAACCCCGTGGACGACGCGCTCATGGGGATCACGCACGTGCTCCGCGGCGAGGACCTGCTCTCGTCCACGCCCCGCCAGATCGCGCTGTACCACGCGCTCATCGACATCGGCGTGGCCGACGCCATCCCGCGCTTCGGCCACCTGCCCTACGTGATGGGGGAGGGCAACAAGAAGCTGTCCAAGCGCGACCCCGAGTCGAACCTGTTCCACCACCGCGACCGCGGCTTCATCCCCGAGGGCCTCATCAACTACCTGGCGCTCCTCGGCTGGTCGCTCACGCACGACCGCGACGTGTTCTCGCGGATGGAGATGATCACCGCGTTCGACGTGGCCGACGTCACGCCCGCGCCTGCCCGCTTCGACCTCAAGAAGGCGGAGTCGCTCAACGGCGACCACATCCGCCTGCTCGCGCTCGACGACTTCGCGGGCCGGCTCGTCCCGTACCTGCAGGCCGCCGGCGTCATCGGCGCGGAGCCCACGCACGAGGAGCGACGGATGCTCGCCGCCGCCGCCCCGCTCGTGCAGGAGCGCATGCAGCTGCTCGGCGAGGCGCCGGACCTCCTGTCGTTCCTCTTCACCACGGCCGACGAGCTGCCCTACGACGACGCCGCGGTCCAGGCCCTCAAGGAGGATGCCCCCGAGGTGCTCGCGGCGTCGCGCGGCGCGCTCGACGGCGTGCCGCACACGCAGTGGGACATCGACCTGGTGCAGGAGGTGCTGCAGAACACCCTGATCACCGGCATGGGCATGAAGCCGCGCCTCGCGTACGGGCCGCTCCGGGTCGCCGTCTCCGGACGTCGGATCTCCCCGCCGCTGTTCGAGTCGATGGTGCTGCTCGGCAAGGACGAGACCATCGCGCGCCTCGATCGCCTCGCGGGGATGCTCGGTGCCTGACGCCGCGGGTGCCGGGGCGACCGGTGCCGCCGCGACCGGTGCCGGCTCCACCGCGACCGGCGACTCCTACGACGTCGTCGTCATCGGCGCGGGACCCGCGGGCCTCTCCGCCGCCCTGAACCTCGTGCGTGCCCGGCGCCGCACCCTCGTGCTCGACAGCAGCCGCCCGCGGAACGCCGCGACGCTCATGTCGCACGGCTTCGTCACCCGCGACGGGATCTCCCCGCTCGAGCTCCGCAAGCTCGGTCAGGCCGAGGTGGAGTCCTACGACGAGGGCGAGTTCCAGCTCGCCGTCGTGCAGTCGGCGGAGCCCGCCGAGGGCGGCTTCACGGTCCGCGCGAAGGGCGTGCGCCGCGCGCCCGACCGCGAGGTGCATGCGCGCCGGATCCTCATCGCCACGGGCCTCGTGGAGACGCTGCCCGACCTGCCGAGCATCCGCGCGTACTACGGCACCGCCGTGCACAGCTGCATGGAGTGCGACGGCTACGAGAAGCGCGACGAGCCGCTCGCCCTCATCGGCGAGACCGACGATCTCGTGGAGCGCGCGCTGCTGCTCTCGCAGTGGTCGCGCGACATCATCGTCTTCACCAACGGCGTCGCCCGCATCGACGAGGCGGGGGAGCGCGGACTCGCGTCCCTCGGCATCCGCGTCGACCGGCGGCCCGTCGCCGACATCGAGGGCGAGCGCGCGGCCGTCACGGGCATCCGGATGCAGGACGGCTCCGTCGTCCCGCGCACGGGCGGCTTCGTGCGCCCGCGCTACTCGACCGCGCTCGACTTCCTCGCGGGTCTCGACCTCGACACCGACGACGACGGCCACATCGCCGTCGACGCGGAGGGCCGCACGTCGCACGCGGGCGTCTACGCGGCGGGCGACAGCTCGCAGCCGGGCCCGCAGCAGCTGATCATCGCGGCCGGCTTCGGCGCGCGCGCGGCCAGCGCGATCAACTGGGACCTGCTGCCCGTGATCTGACGCGTCGTGGGTCCGTCGGGCGGGCGCCGGTTTGGCGCGGATCCGGCTGATGGGCTACACTCGACGAGGCCCGATCGCGCATCGGGGCCTTGGGGTATGGTGTAATTGGCAACACGGAAGATTCTGATTCTTTTGTTCTTGGTTCGAGTCCAGGTACCCCAGCACTGAATACGCAGGAAATGACAGGCCCGGTTCTCCGGGCCTTTTCCTTTTCCTGCTCGCCCTCTTCCCGCGGACATGACGACGGCCCCGCCCGAGCGTCTGCTCGGGCGGGGCCGTCGGCGCGTTCAGCGCGTGCGGATCAGGATAGGCGCGTCGTGGGCGAGCTCTCGCTGGTCTTCGACGGGTCCTTCTCCACGACGTCGCCGAGGGCGTCGTCGATGCGGGTGAGGAGCTCCGCGGGGATCGTGACGCCCGAGGCCTTCACGTTCTCGTGGACCTGCTCGGGACGCGAGGCACCGATGATGGCGGACGCGACGTTGTCGTTCTGGAGGACCCAGGCGACGGCGAGCTGGGCGAGCGACAGGTCCAGCTCGTCGGCGACAGGCTGCAGCTCCTGCACGCGCGACAGGACGTCGTCGTTCATGTAGCGCTTGATCATGTCGGCGCCGCCCTTGTCATCCGTGGCGCGCGAGCCCTGGGGGAGGTCCTGGCCGGGCTTGTACTTGCCAGTGAGGACGCCCTGGGCGATGGGGGACCAGACGATCTGGGAGATGCCGAGCTCGGCGGAGGTCGGGACGATCTCCTCCTCGATGACGCGCCAGAGGGCCGAGTACTGCGGCTGGTTCGAGATCAGCTGGAAGCCGAGCTCGCGCGAGAGGGCGTGCGCCTCGCGGAGCTGCGCGGGGGTCCACTCGCTGACGCCGATGTACAGCGCCTTGCCCTGGCGGACGACGTCGGCGAAGGCCTGCATCGTCTCCTCGAGCGGGGTCTCGTAGTCGTAGCGGTGCGCCTGGTACAGGTCGACGTGGTCGGTCTGGAGGCGGCCGAGCGAGCCGTCGATGGACGCCATGATGTGCTTGCGCGAGAGGCCGGTGTCGTTGTGGCCCTTGGCGCCGGTGGGGAAGTAGACCTTCGTGAAGATCTCGAGGCCGTCGCGGTCCTCGCTCTTCAGCGCGTCGCCGAGGACCTTCTCGGCGACGGTGTTCGCATAGCCGTCCGCGGTGTCGAACGTGGTGATGCCGGCCTCGAGGGCCGCCTTCACGCACGCGGTCGCCGTGTCGTTCTCGACCTGCGACCCGTGGGTCAGCCAGTTGCCGTACGTGATCTCGGAGATCTTGAAGCCTGAGTTGCCTAGGTAGCGGAATTCCATGTCCCGACCCTACGCCGCATGCGCGGGGCGACCCCGGGCGCGCGCTGTCCGCGCGGTGACCGGGAGGTGCACGAGCGGCCCCGCCCGAGGATCTCGAGCGGGGCCGCGGGTCGTGCGGGAGGGATCGCGGATCAGGCCTCGCGGGTCTTCGGCGAGCTCTCGTCGGTCTTCCGCGGGTCCTTCTCGACGATGTCGCCGAGGGCGTCGTCGATGCGGGTCAGCAGCTCCGCGGGGATCGTCACGCCGGACGCCTTCACGTTCTCGTGGACCTGCTCGGGACGGGAGGCGCCGATGATGGCGGACGCCACGTTCTCGTTCTGCAGCACCCACGCGACGGCCAGCTGCGCGAGCGACAGGTCCAGCTCGTCGGCCACGGGCTGCAGCTCCTGCACGCGGGAGAGGGTGTCGTCGTTCATGAAGCGCTTGATCATGTTCGCGCCGCCCTTGTCGTCGGTCGCGCGCGAGCCGGACGGCAGCTCCTGGCCGGGCTTGTACTTGCCCGTGAGCACGCCCTGGGCGATGGGCGACCAGACGATCTGCGAGATGCCGAGCTCCTGGGAGGTCGGCACGACCTCCTCCTCGATGACGCGCCAGAGGGCGGAGTACTGCGGCTGGTTCGAGATCAGCTGGAAGCCGAGGTCGGTCGCGAGCGCGTGACCGGCGCGCAGCTGGTCGCTCGTCCACTCGCTCACGCCGATGTAGAGGGCCTTGCCCTGGCGGACGACGTCGGCGAACGCCTGCATGGTCTCCTCGAGCGGGGTCTCGTAGTCGAACCGGTGCGCCTGGTAGAGGTCGATGTAGTCGGTCTGCAGGCGCGTGAGCGACGCGTCGACCGAGTCCATGATGTGCTTCCGCGAGAGGCCCGTATCGTTGTGCCCCTTGGGCCCGGTGGGGCCGAAGACCTTGGTGAAGATCTCGATCGAGGCACGCCGCTCGTCCTTGAGCGCCTCGCCGAGCACGGTCTCCGCCTTGGTGTTGGCGTAGACGTCCGCGGTGTCGAAGGTGGTGATCCCCGCCTCGAGCGCCGCCTTCACGCACGCGGTCGCGGTGTCGTTCTCGACCTGCGATCCGTGGGTGAGCCAGTTGCCGTAGGTGATCTCGGAGATCTTGAAGCCGGAGTTGCCGAGGTATCTGAATTCCATGCTCCGACCGTACGCCGGGCTCGTGGACCGGCTCCCACGAAAGTGTGCGACGGGCGACGGGCGACGGGCGACGGGCGTCGGGCGTCGGGCCGATCAGGCCGCGCGGGAGCCGGCCACGTGCAGCGGCGCGAGCGCCGTGTCGAGCGCGGCCTCGAGCGGCCAGGCGGAGCGCTCGGGCTGGCTGAGCACGAGGCCGCCCTGGATGGCCGCGAGGATCACCGTGGCGGTGCGCTGCGGATCCGCCGACGCGGCCACGAACCCCGCCTCGCGCATCCGCTCGACCCCGCGGGCGAGGAAGGCGCGCCAGGCCCGCATGCCCTCCGCGATGCTGCGCTCGAGCTCCGGGTCGGTGGCGGCGGCCTGCGTGGCGAGCGAGCCGATGGGGCACGCCCACCGCCCGCGGCCGATGTAGTAGTCGACGAGCGCGGAGCGCCAGGCCTCCCACGACTCCCAGGAGCCCAGGTCGTGGATGTGCGGCTCCTGCGCCTCGAGGAGCTGCTGCCCCTCCCACGCGGCGACCTCGCGCACCAGCTCGAGCTTCCCGCCGGGGAAGTAGTGGAAGAGCTGGCTCTTGCTCGTGAGGGTGGCGGCGCGCACGTCGTCGAGCGTCGTGCCGCCGATGCCCGAGGCGAGGATCTGCTCGCCCGTCGCCTCGATGATCCGCTGGCGCGTGCGTCGGCCGCGCTCCGTGATCCCCGACTCCGCCATGCTCCGATCCTACCTTCCTGGACCATTCGGTCCAATCCGTGCTATTCATTGGACCATGCAGTCCAACACCGAGATCCTCCAGTCCCTCACCCCCGACACCCGGCTCGCCGGCCGTACGGCCGTCGTCACCGGATCCACCAGCGGCATCGGCGAGGCGATCGCCCGCGTGCTCGCCGCATCCGGCGCCGAGGTCGTCGTCAGCGGACGCAGCGCCGAGCGCGCCGCCGCCGTCGTCGACGCCATCACCGCGAGCGGAGGCCGGGCGCACGCCGTCACGGTCGACCTCGGCGCCGCCCCCGAGGAGGTCCGCCGCTTCGCCCGCGAGGCGACCGCCGCCCTCGGCGGCCGGGTCGACATCCTCGTCAACAACGCCGGCGTCTACCCGGTCGGGCCCACGGCCGCGCTCCCCGATGACGACCTCGACGCCGTGCTCGCGATCAACGTCCGCGCGCCCCACGTGCTCGTCGCGGAGCTCGCCCCCGCCATGGCCGGGCGCGGATCCGGGGCGATCGTCGGCATCGGATCCTGGATGTCGCGCGTCGGCGTGCCCTTCGGCGCGGCGTACACCGCGTCGAAGGCGGCCGTCGAGCAGATGACCCGCACGTGGGCCGCGGAGTACGGGCCGCGCGGCGTGCGCGTGAACACCGTGGCGCCGGGCGCGACCTCGACCCCCGGCAACGCGGACTCCGCCGACGTGCTCGCGGCGATGACCGCGACCACCGTGGCGGGCGTGCCGGTGCGATCCGTCGACATCGCGTACGCGGTGCGCTTCCTGGTGTCGGATGAGGCCGCGTTCGTGCACGGCGCTCGGCTCGACGTCGACGGCGGGATCACCAGCACCCGCCTCGGCTGACCGGCGGACCTCGACCGCGTCGTCCGCCGCCGACCCTGCGCGGGCGTCGCGGCCCGGGCGACGCGGCCCGGTCGGAGCATGCTGGATCCATGAGCCGCATCGATCTGCCCGAGCTCGGCCTCGGCACCGCGCCCCTCGGCAACCTCTACCGCTCCATGGACGACGAGCAGGCCCACGGCGTCGTGCAGGCGTCGTGGGACGCGGGACTCCGCTACTTCGACACCGCGCCGCACTACGGCCTCGGCCTCGCCGAGCGCCGGCTCGGGCGGGCGCTCCGGGAGCACCCGCGGGACGAGTACGTCGTCTCCACGAAGATCGGGCGGGTCCTCGAGCCGGTCGACGCGCACGGCCGACGCGACGACGACATCTTCGACGTGCCGGGCGACCACGTCCGCCGCTGGGACTTCAGCGCCGACGGGGTGCGCCGCTCGCTCGACGACTCCCTCGCGCGGCTCGGGCTCGACCGCGTCGACGTGCTGCTGATCCACGACCCCGACGAGCACCTCGACCAGGCGGTCCGCGAGGCCGTCCCCGCGCTCGTGCGGCTGCGCGACGAGGGCGTCGTGGGGGCCATCGGCGTCGGATCCGGCACCCCGCGCTCGCTCGCCGCGCTCATCGGCACCGGCGCGCTCGACGTCGCCATGGTCGCCGGCCGCTACACGCTGCTCGACCAGTCCGCCCTGCACGAGGTGCTGCCGGCCGCCGAGGAGACGCGCACGCGCGTCGTGGCGGTCAGCGTCTTCAACAGCGGCCTCACCGCGACCGACTCGCCCGCCGACGACGCCACCTACGAGTACGGGCCGGCGTCCGAGGAGGTCCTGGCGCGAGCCCGGCGCATCGCCGAGATCTGCGCGGGCTACGACGTCGAGCTGCCGCAGGCCGCCATCCGCTTCCCGCTGCGCCACCCGGCCGTCACGACCGTCGCGCTCGGCATGGCCTCCGCCGACGAGGTGCGCGAGGGCGTCACCCGGGCGACGCGGCTGGTGCCCGAGGAGCTGTGGGCCGAGCTCACCGCCGAGGGCATGATCCCCGAGGGCCCGCTGTCCTGACCCGCGCCCGGACCCCGCTCCGGGCCCGCACGCGACGACGCCCGCCCCCGGATCCGGGAGCGGGCGTCGTCGTGGTGCCGGGGAGAGCTAGCGGCGCGCGTCCACGTCGCGGGCCGCGTCGACGCTGCGGCCGGAGCCGTCCGCCGCGTCGTCGTCCGCGTCGGCGGGGGCCTTCTCGCCCGCGACGGCCGTCGCGGAGTCGGTGCCCTCCACGGCGGTCGCGTCGCGCTTCGTCTTCGCCAGGCTCGCGATGGTCGCCACGGTGATGGTGAGCAGGATGAACGAGAGCGAGAACCAGATCGGGATCTCGGGCGCCCACTCCACGTGCTCGCCCCCGTTGATGAACGGCACCTCGTTGACGTGCAGCGCGTGCAGCACGAGCTTCACGGCGATGAAGCCGAGGATCACCGCGAGGCCCTGCGAGAGGTACACGAGGCGCTCGAGGAGGCCGGAGATCAGGAAGTAGAGCTGACGGAGGCCGAGCAGCGCGAAGGCGTTGGCGGTGAAGACGATGTACGCCTCCTGCGTCAGGCCGAAGATCGCGGGGATGGAGTCGAGCGCGAACAGCACGTCCGTGAGGCCGATGGCGAGCATCACCAGGAACATCGGCGTGAAGAGGCGCTTGCCGTCGATGCGGGTCGTGAGCTTGTCGCCGTCGTAGTGCTCGGAGGTGGGGATGACGCGGCGGAGGGCCCGGATGAGCTTCGAGTCGGACTCGCTCTCGTCGTGCGTCTCCTTCATCTGCTTGTACGCCATGACGAGCAGCAGCGCGCCGAAGATGTAGAAGACCCAGGAGAAGTTGTCGATGATGGCGGAGCCGGCCGCGATGAAGAGGCCGCGCATCACCAGTGCGATCGCGATGCCGACGAGCAGCACCTTCTGCTGGAAGGCCCGCGGCACGGCGAAGCTCGACATGATGATTAGGAAGACGAAGAGGTTGTCGACGCTCAGCGCCTTCTCCGTCACGTAGCCGGCGAAGTACTCGCCGCCGAAGGTCCAGTTCGAGAAGACGCCGATCCCGACGCCGAAGACGAGCGCGATGACGATGTAGACGACCGACCAGGTGGCGGACTCCTTGAGGGTCGGCTCATGCGCCTTGCGGACGTGCGCGAAGAAGTCGAAGACGAGCAGGCCGAGGACGGCGCCGATGGTCGCGGCCCAGAGCCAGAAGGGGACATCCATTTTCGGGGTTCTCCAGTACTCGGACCCGCTGCGGGGTCCGGTGGGGTACTGAAGGTCTCCTCCACCCCGCGGACGATGTCCGCGGAACCGGTCGCACGGGTCGGAGTGGTCCGACCGTACTGACGACACGACCGCCGGACGGGAGTACTCCCCTTCGAGACATCACCCTATACGGCTGCATGGACCGGTCCCGACCACGCGGGCGGATGCCCAGGCGCCGGGCGGGACGGCTACTCGAGGAAGAGCAGCACGATCCCGGCGACGGCCGCCACGGCGCCGATGCCGATGAGCACGAGCCCGGTCACGCGGAGCGCGCGGCCGTCGAGCTCGGGCGCGTGGGTGCGGACCCGCCACGGGGCGCGCGGCGCGAACCACACGCGCACGTCGGATCCGGCGGGGAGGTCGCGGGTCTCGGGGGTGTCGGCGGTCGCCTCGTGCACGTCGCCGTCGCCGTCGAACCAGCGGAGGACGCGCGAGGGAGGCGCGTCGCCGTCACCGCGCGCGGTCCCGTCCGCGACGAGGCCCTCCGTCGGGGTCCAGCGGCGGCCGACGACCCGCACCGAGAGCCCGGCGACGTACAGGGCGATGCCGGGCACCAGCGCGATCCACGTGAGGAACTCCACGATGAGCGACACCGCGCCGAGTCCGTCCATGCCGTTGACCCCGCGTCCGCTCGTCGAGAGCCCGAACAGGGCCTAGAGGTCGATGCTATCGCCGGGCTCGAGGGCGTGGAACTCGCCGCCGCCCTGCTCCGTCGCCCACTGCAGGCGGCCGTTCGACATGGCCTTGCCGGCGGCGGACAGCACCATCTCGTGCGTCGGGAACGCGCGGCGGGGCTTCACCGCGAGCACGTAGTCGATCGACTCGCTGATCTTCATCCAGGGCGCGCCGGCGGGCGCCGCGAGCAGGTCGACCTCGATGCCCTCGGGGACCGCGAACGAGTCCCCTGCGTAGTAGAGCGTGCCGTTGACCAGCACGCCGAGGTTGTCGACCACGGGGATCGACTCGTGGATCACCGCGTGCGTGCCGCCGAAGAAGCGGAGCGCGAAGGGGCCGACCTCGATCGCGTCGCCGGCGTGCACGACCGTGACGTCGAAGTCGGTCGCGGCGGCGGCCACGCCCTCGGGTGCGTAGATGGGCACGCCCTCGTTCTTGTCGAGGATGCGCTTCAGCTGCTCGGGGGTCCAGTGGTCGGGGTGCTCGTGCGTGATGACGATGGCGTCCGCGTTCATCGCCTCCGTGATCGGGGTGGTGAACGAGCCCGGGTCGATGAAGAGCTTCCGTCCGTTGAGTTCCAGGACCAGGGCGGCGTGCTCGAGCTTCGTCAATCGCATGAGAGGAGCCAACACCGTCCGGGCGGGCGGAGCAAACCGGGCGCGCGGGGGCGCGGTGCGGCGGCCTGCGGGGGCGCCGGCGGCGGCGCGGAGGGGCGGATCCGGCCCGGTCGGGGCTCGATTTGGTCCGGCTGCACGCGCTGTGGCATACTCGACGAGTTGCAAAAACGGCCCCATCGTTTAGCGGCCTAGGACACCGCCCTCTCACGGCGGTAACACCGGTTCGAATCCGGTTGGGGTCACAGACGCAGTGAACGGACAGCCCGGCAGCTCCTCACGGAGGTGCCGGGCTTTCCTGTTTCCCCGCCCCTTTCCATCTCCGGCACCTCGTCCTTCCCGTCCGTCCGCGGCCCGCGTCGACGGCCCGGCCCTGTACCGTCGAGGGGTGAGTGTGCACCTGGTCGGAGGCGGCCTGTCGGATGACGACACCCCCCTCCTCGCGCGGTTCCTGTCCGAGGCGACGACGAGGGCGACCGATGCCGCCCGGTTGGAGCCGGCGCGCATCGCCGTGGTCCTCGTCCACGACGGCCTCGGCGCCGAGGAGTTCGACCGGTACGCCGCCGCGCTCCGTGCCGCGGGCGCCTGCGACCCCGTCGCCGTGCTCGTGCCCGAGGGCGGATCCGTCCAGGTCGCGCAGCTGCAGGACGTCGACGGCATCGTCGTCGGCGGCGGCCTCACCCCCGCGTACCGCCTCGCGCTCGAGCCCGTCTTCGGCGAGATCCGCCGCCAGGTCACCGCGGGCGTCCCGTACCTCGGCTTCTCCGCCGGCGCGGCCCGTGGCCGCCGAGACCGCCCTCGTCGGCGGCTGGCGCATCGGCGACGTCGAGGTGGTGCAGGAGTCCGCGAGCGAGGACCTCGACGAGGTCACCGTCGAGCAGGGCATCGGCCTCATCGACGTCGCGGTCGACGTGCACGCCGCCCAGTGGGGCACCCTCACCCGGCTCATCGCCGCCACCGAGGCGGGGCTCGTCGAGGGCGGCGTCGCCATCGACGAGGGGACCGTGCTCATCGTGGGCGAGGGCCAGCTCGTCGTGCAGGGGCGCGGCAGCGTCTGGTCGGTCATCGGCTCGGAGACCGGCGTCACCGTCAGCTCCGCCGGCGCCTCCTGATCCGCCGCGCGTGGCGCTGACCCTACCCGAGCTCGTCGAGCGCGGGCTCATGGACGCCGGCTGGGCCGAGGCCCTCGCGCCGGTCGCCGACGACATCGCGCGGATGGGGGAGTGGCTGCGCGCCGAGGTCGCCGCCGGCCGCCCCTACCTGCCCGCGGGGGACCGCGTGCTGCGCGCGTTCCAGCAGCCGCTCGCCGACGTGCGCGTGCTCATCGTCGGGCAGGATCCGTACCCCACGCCCGGCCACCCGGTCGGCCTCTCGTTCTCGGTGGAGCCGGACGTGCGGCCCGTGCCGCGGAGCCTCGTCAACATCCACCGGGAGCTCCGGGACGACCTCGGCATCCCGACGCCCGAGCACGGCGACCTCACCGCCTGGACCCGGAGCGGCGTCCTGCTGCTCAACCGCGTGCTCACCGTGCGACCGGGCACGCCCGCCTCGCACCGCGGGAAGGGCTGGGAGGCCGTGACCGAGCGAGCCATCCGCGTGCTCGCCGAGCGCGGCGGGCCGCTCGTCGCGATCCTCTGGGGCAAGGACGCGGGGTCCCTCGCGCCGATGCTCGCGCCCGTGCCGTCCATCACGTCCGTGCACCCGAGCCCCCTGTCCGCGTCGCGCGGGTTCTTCGGGTCCCGGCCCTTCAGCCGGGCCGACGCGCTGCTCGCGGAGCAGGGCGCGGATCCGGTCGACTGGCGCCTCTGACGCAGCCCGCCCGATCCGTCGCCGCGCCCCGCGCTCCCCGTAGGATCGCGGCATGCTCGAGGAGGAATACCAGACCCGCCGACGCCTGCCGGCGCACCTCCGGAAGCCCGCACCGCCCGTGCCCGTCTTCTCCTACGAGATCCGCCGGGCCACGTCATCCGATCTCCCGGACATCCGCGAGATCTACAACCACTACGTC
Source organism: Clavibacter sp. B3I6 (assembly GCF_030816895.1). Lineage (NCBI taxonomy): Bacteria > Bacillati > Actinomycetota > Actinomycetes > Micrococcales > Microbacteriaceae > Clavibacter > Clavibacter sp. B3I6. The sequence continues at coordinate 1,075,275 of NZ_JAUSYL010000001.1, read as the reverse complement.
ATGAACAGCACCGTCACCTTCGACGAGACGCGCATGACCCTCGCCCGCTGGCGGGGCCGCTTCGGCCAGCTCGAGCGGATGGGGATGCCCTTCCTCGTCGCCGTCTCGCCGTCCGGTCAGGTGCTCGGCTACGCGCTCGTGGAGCCCGTGGGGAACCGGCGGTCGTCGCGCACCACGGTGGAGGACTCGATCTACCTCGGCGCCGCGTCCACGGGCAAGGGGCTCGGCCGGGCGCTCCTGGAGGCCCTCCTCGACGCGTGCCGCGAGGCGCGGCTGCGCGAGGTGATCGCGGTCATCGCCGACCAGGGCGCCGACGCCAGCATCCGGCTGCACGCGTCGCTCGGGTTCACCGAGAGCGGGCGCATGGGCCGCGTGGGCTGGAAGTTCGGGCGCTGGCTCGGCACCGTCACGATGCAGCTCACGCTCAAGCCGGCGGAATCCCCGGGCCGGTGGGCGCGGGCCATGCGGCGAGCGTCTCCTGGCGCCGACGCTCCGCGTCCCACCACGCCCGCTCCCGCTCCCGGCGCTCCTCCTTTGCGGTGAGCGGACGGGGCGCGGTCGTCGCCACCCGGTGACGGCGGGCCCACCAGCCGGTGAGGAGCGCGGAGCCCAGCACGACGGCCATCGGCAGGAGCATGAACGGCCCGCCCGTGCCGGCGCTGCGGTCGAAGCTCTCCGACATTTGGCCGAGGAGCACGGTGGGGATGAACAGCAGCGTGTTGTTGAGCGCGTGGATCAGGACGGGCGCCTCGAGGCCGCCGGTGAGCCGCGCGGAGATGGTCGCCGAGACCCCGAAGACGAAGTAGTAGGCGATGAGCCACGGGTCGCCCGCGAGGTGGGCGAGCGCGAAGAGCGCGCTGGAGACGACCGTGCCGACCACGAGGGCGACGCGCGTGTCGCGGAACCAGGATCCGGCGGAGCGCGCCACGAGACCGCGGAAGCCGTACTCCTCGCCGGCCGACTGCAGGGGCGTGGTGAGCAGCACGATCGCCAGGTACAGCACGACCTCGCCGTCGAACCGGATCTCGCCCGTGGGGTCGAGCGCGAAGGTCACGCCGATGTAGAGGAGGAAGACGGGGACCATCACGATCGCCACCCGGCCGAGCCAGCGCCAGCGGAAGCGGCCCGCGATGGAGGACAGCGTGCCCATCCGGACGCCGAACAACCACCGCTGCAGGAGCATCGAGACGGGGATCAGCGCGGCCAGCGACAGGTTCGTGGCCAGCAGGAGGACCGGCGTCATGGTCGTGAGCGACTGCTCGTCCGCCGGATCCATGCGGCCGGCGAGGACCTCGATGAGGATGGCCGCGCCGCCGAAGACGAGGGACAGCACGAGGAACGCGACGACGCCGAGCACGATCGCCACGATGCCGCGCCAGGGGCCGCCCGTGTCGCGGAGGCCGTGGTGGTAGGGGACGGGCGGGCGCTCGGGGAGCGGCGGGAGCGCGGGGACGGATGCGGGCGGCGCGCCGAGGGCGGGGCCGCCGGGCGCGACGGGCGGGGCGACCGGCGGCGCGACGGGCGGAGCCACCGGCGGGGCGGCGGGCGGCCCCGCGGCGGGCGGGGGCGTCGGGGGAGTGTCGGGGGAGGTCGGCTCCGGTGCGCTCATGCCGCCACGGTACGCGGGCCGGGCCGACCTGAGGATCCACCGGAGGGCGGAGGCCGGCCGGAGGACGACGCGGTGCGGGCCGGGAGCGCCTCGCGGCCCGCGTACGGTGGAGGGGACGAGAGGCGCATCCCATGCAGCAGGACGACGACCAGGCCCGCGACTTCGACGCGAAGCGGCACGAGCAGCTGACGACGGCCCCGAAGGCGGTGGAGTCGGACGCGGACCCGCGCATCGACGTCAGCGAGCGGGAGCACGGCGTGACCCGGATCGACGTGGCCGACAGCGCCGCCGTCCGGCCCGGGAAGCCCACGCCGACGCGCGACTCCTGATGACGGAGGACGGCGGCACGCCGCCCCGGGACGTTCTCGTGCTCGGCGGCACCGCCTGGATCGGCCGGCTCGTCGCCGAGCGGCTGACGGCCCGCGGCGACCGGGTGACGTGCCTCGCCCGCGGCACCGGGGGATCCGTGCCGGACGGCACGCGCTTCGTGGCCGCCGACCGCGACCGGTCAGACGCCTACGCCGCCGTCGCGGGATCCGACTGGGACGAGGTCGTCGACCTCACCTCCTCCGCGGAGCACGCGCGCTCCGCCGTCGCGGCGCTCGCCGATCGTGCCCGCCACTGGACCTTCGTGAGCACCGTCTCCGTCTACGCGTCCGTCGAGCGGCCGGGCGACGACGAGACCGCGGCGCTCGTGGATCCGGTGGACCTCACGCAGTACGGGCAGGCCAAGGTCGCGGCCGAGCGGGCGGTCACCGCGGCGCTCGCCGGGCGGCGGATGATCGTCCGCCCCGGGCTCGTGGTCGGTCCGGGAGACGACAGCGACCGCTTCGGCCACTGGCCGGCGCGGTTCGCGCTCGCGGGCGACGGGCCCGTGCTCGTCCCCGATGCGACGGGGCTCCGCGCGCAGGTCGTCGACGCGCGCGACCTCGCCGACCTGGTGGTCGACGTCGGCGTGCGCGGGCTCGACGGGGTGGTCGACGCGGTGGGGGAGAGCGTGCCGCTGGCGGAGGTGCTGGACCTCGCGGCGGAGGCGGCCGGATCCACGGGCGAGCGCGTCGCCGCGTCCGACGGGCAGCTGGCCGACGCGGACGTGCGGCACTGGGCGGGCCCGCGCTCGCTGCCGCTGTGGCTGCCGCGCGAGGCGGCCGGGTTCGCGTCCCGGAGCGACGCGGGGATCCGTGCGCTGGGCGCCCGACGGCGGCCCCTCGCCGCGACCATGCGCGACGTGCTGGCGGACGAGCGGGCCCGCGGCCTCGACCGGCCGCGCCGCGCCGGCCTCACGCGCGACGAGGAGCTCGAGGTCCTGGCCTCGCTCGGCGGCCGGGCCTGACCTCGCCCGTCGCGGACGTCCTCGCACGCACGAGCGCCGCGCACCGTCCGGGGATGGGTGCGCGGCGCTCGGGTGGTGCGGTGGGTCAGCGGATCGCTGCCCGCAGCTCGGCCGCGGCGGCGGCCGGGTCGTCGGCGGAGTAGATCGCGCCGCCCGCGACGGCGACCACGGCGCCCGCGTCCTGCACGTCGCCGATGGTGCCGGGCTTCACGCCGCCCGCGACGGAGAACGCCACGCCGGACGCCTTGCCGGCCTCGAGCAGGTGGCCGAACGTGTAGCCGTCTTCCGCCTGCTCGTCGAGGCCCGCGTGCATCTCCACGAACTCGGCACCGAGCTCGGTGACCTCCTTCGCGCGCTTCGCCTTGTCGGGGACGCCGATGAGGTCGACGACGATGCCCTTGCCGTGCTTCTTGGCGGCCTTGACGGCGCCTGCGATGGTGCTGTCGCCCGCGACGCCGAGGACGGTGACGAGGTCGGCGCCCGCGGAGAACGCGATGTCGGCCTCGAGCTCGCCGGCGTCCATCGTCTTGAGGTCGGCGAAGACGATCTTGTCGGGGTGCGCCTCCTTGATCGCGGTGATCGCGGAGAGGCCCTCGGCCTTGATGAGCGGGGTGCCCAGCTCGATGATGTCGACGTGCGGCGCGGCCTTGCCGGCCAGCTCGAGAGCGTCGGCGGTGGTGAGCACGTCCATGGCTACCTGGAGCTTCATGCTGTTCCTCTTCCTGTCGTGATGCGTGTCGTGGTGGTGGGGGATCGGGTGACCGTCGGTCACTCGAGGTTCGCGTGGCGCGGCCACAGCTCGTCCGCCGAGAGGCCGGACGCCTGCCAGAGCGCGTGGAACACGGCGTCGCCGACCAGCGCGACCGAGAGCTCGAAGAGCCCGCCGGCGTACTGGTGCGAGACCTGGCCGCCGCGGTCCTGCTTGGCGGCCGCGGGGATCAGGACGGTCACGTCCGCGAGGTCGGCGAGCGGCGAGCCGTCGGCCGTGGTGAGCGCGACTATGCGGGCGCCGACGCCGTGGGCCGTCTCCGCCGCGGCGACGATGCCGGCCGTGGTGCCGGATCCGCTCGCGACCAGGAGGACGTCGCCCTCCTCGATCGCGGGCGAGGTGGCCTCGCCGACGACGTGCGCGTCGAGCCCGAGGTGCATGAACCGCATGGCGGTCATGCGCAGGGCGAGGCCGGAGCGGCCGGCGCCGAGCGCGAAGACCCGGCGGCCGTCGCGGATCACGCGGGCGGCCTCGTCGAGGCGCGCCGCGAGGTCAGGGGAGGTGAGCGCGCGGGCGACGCGGGCGTTCTCGTCGGAGATGAGCGTGAGGGCGGCGGCCACGTCGACGGGGGCGTCGCCGGTCGGGCGGGGGTCGGGCGTCGGGTTCGTCACCTGACGATCGTGCTCCTCCCGGGCGCCCGGCGTCGCCCACCCGACGGGTGGATCCGCCTACCCGTCCGAGGGGGCGGCCCGCCTCCCGGGGGTGCCAGCGGGTGGGCGTACCGTGGCAGGATGCCCTCACGGACCCACCCCGTCGATCCCTCCGCCCGTCCTGCTGCCCGTCCGACCGCGTTCGCCGCCTCCCCGGCCGCGGACCCCGTCGCGCTGCTCGACGGCCTGCACGACGTGCTCGCCGCGCCCCTGCAGGAGGTGGCCGGAGCGCTGTCCGGCCTGCTGCAGCCGGTGGTCGCGCACCGCGCCCTCGTGATCTTCACCGAGGACTGCACCGGCCGCCCGCGCAAGAAGGCGGGCGAGGCCGAGGTGGTCGAGAACGTGACCATCGCGGAGCTCGACCGGATCCTCGCGAGCCTCGACGTCGCCGACCTCGACGCCGACGACGACGCCGACGGGCCGAGTGCCGGCACGGGCACCGCGTGGGCCGTCGCGCACCCCGTCGGCGGGCGTCCGCGGACCGTCGCCGCCTGGCGGGCCGACACGGGCGCGCTCCTCGTGCTGGTGGATCCCGTCGCCGCGCACGACGACGTGCCCGCCGCCCGCGCGCTCGTCCGGGCGCTGTGGCGGAGCGTCGCCCACGGGATCCGACAGCAGGTCGCCGCGGCGCCGCCCGCCTACCTCGCCGAGGCCCGCGCCGTCTCCTCCGAGCGCGCTCGCGTCGTCGCGGAGCTCGGCGACGCGCACGCCGCGACCCTCGAGTCGCTCCTCGCGGTGCTGCGCTCCTCCCGCACGGGCGACGCGGCCGCCCGCCAGACCGCCGCCGACCTCGCGGCCAACGCCATGGTCGAGCTCCGCGCCGCGAGCGACCGCGACCGCTCGCTCGGCGAGGAGCCCGTCGCCCGCGCCTTCGCCCGGCTCCGCGACGACCTCCGCCCGCTCGTGCGGTTCCGCGACCTCGACGTGCAGTTCGTCGAGCCGCCCGTGGACGGCCGCGCGCTGCCCGGCGAGGTCGCGCACGCGGGCCGGGCCATCGTCCGCGGCGCCGTGCTCGCGCTCGTGGAGCAGCCGGACGTGACGCGCGTCCGCATCCAGTGGGACTGCGACGGCAGCAACCTCCTCGTCGGGATCCGCGACGACGGCGCGGGATCCACCACCGCCGACCTCGACGCGCTCCGCCGCCTCACCGACCGCGTGGCCGCGCTCGACGGGACCCTCGACGTGTCGGCGACGCCCGGCTGGGGGTCCGAGATCGCCGTGCGGCTGCCGCTCGACGCGCCCGCCGCGGGCCTCGACGCCGCGGGGGAGGCGGGCCTCAGCGCCCGCGAGCGGGAGGTGCTCGCGCTCGTGGCCGGCGGATCCCGCAACCGCGCCATCGCCGGGTCGCTCGGGATCAGCGAGAACACCGTGAAGTTCCACGTCGCGAACCTGCTGCGGAAGATGGGCGCCTCCACCCGCGCGGAGCTCGCGGGCCTCGTGCGCGGCTGACGCGGCCTGACGGCGACGACGGGCCCCGTGCGGGATGCGGGAGTTAACCCCATGGAAACCTCAGGTCCGTAAGGTGTTGAGCACCGCCGCCCGCCCGAACGAGGATGTCCCCGCATGCGCCCTGCCGCCCACCGCCACCCGTCCGGAGCCGCGCGCTACGGCGCCATCGCCCTCGTGGCGGGGCTCTCCGCCACCGCGGTCCTCGGCCTCGGCGCCGCCCCCGCGTCCGCCGCCGAGGGGGACGTCGCGATCGACGTCTACTCGATCAACGACTTCCACGGCCGCCTCGAGACCACGTCGTCGACCGCGGGCGCCGCCGTCATCTCGGGCGCGTTCCAGCAGGCGAAGGCCGAGAACCCGAACAGCACCCTGATCTCCGCGGGCGACAACATCGGCGCGAGCACCTTCACGTCGCTGTCGCAAGCCGATGAGCCCACGCTCGATGCGCTGAACGCCATGGGCGTCTCGGTGTCCACGCTCGGCAACCACGAGTTCGACCAGGGCCGCGACGACGTCGACGACCGCGTCGTGCCCGCCTCCGACTTCCCCTACATCTCCGCGAACCTCTACGAGAAGGGCACGACGGAGCACGCCTACGCGGCCTACGACGTGCAGGACATCGGCGGCGTGCGCGTCGCCTTCGTCGGCGCGACCACCGAGTCCCTGCCCGAGCTCGTGAGCCCGGCCGGCCTCGCCACGATCGACGTGGGCAGCGTCGTCGACGCGTCCACCGCGACCGCCCGCGCGCTCCGCGACGGTGACGACGCCAACGGCGAGGCCGACGTGGTGGTGCTCGTCGTGCACGAGGGCGCGTCCACCTCCGACGAGTCCTCGCTCACCGACGACTCGGTCTTCGGCCGCATCGTCACGGGCGTGCAGGCCGACGTCGACGCCGTGATCTCCGGCCACACGCACCTCGGCTACGACTACGAGCTGCCCGTCGCGGGCAGGGACCTGCCGCTCCCGGTCCTCCAGACCGGCAGCTACGGCACGAACCTCGGGCACCTGTCGCTCACGGTCGACCCCGCCACCAAGGCGCTCACCTCCATCTCCTCCGAGCTCGTGCCGCTCCTCACGGCGGAGGGGAAGCCGGCGTTCCCGGCGGATCCCGCGGTGCAGCGCATCGTCGACGACGCGGTCGCGAAGGCCGAGGTCATCGGCAGCCGCACGGTCGGCGAGGTCTCGGGCGACATCACGCGCGCCCGCCAGACGGACGGCTCCGAGAACCGCGGCGGCGAGTCCACCATCGGCAACCTCGTCGCCGACGCGCAGCTGTGGGCCACGCAGGCGGACCTCGGCACCGAGATCGCCTTCATGAACCCGGGCGGCATCCGCCAGGACCTCACCCTCGCGTCCTCCGGCGCGGGCGACGCCGAGGGCGAGGTGACCTACAAGGAGGCCGCCATCGTGCAGCCGTTCGCCAACACGCTCACGACCGCCAAGATCACCGGCGCGGGCGTCAAGGCGGTGCTCGAGCAGCAGTGGCAGCCCGAGGGCTCGTCGCGGCCGTTCCTGAAGCTCGGCCTGTCGCGCGACCTGACCTACACGTACGACCCGACGGCCGCGCGCGGCGAGCGGATCACGGGCGTGTTCTTCCAGGGCGAGCCGGTGGATCCCGCGCGCGTCTTCACGATGGTCGCGAACAGCTTCCTCGCGGAGGGCGGCGACAACTTCACGGAGCTCGCCAACACGACCGAGCAGAGCGACTCGGGCCGCATCGACCTCACGGCCTTCGTGGACTACATCACCGAGTTCTCGCCCGTCGACCCGGACTCCGCGACGCGCTCCATCGGGATCGTCGACACCACGGGCGCCGCGCCGCGCGCCGGCCAGGAGCGCTCCTACGAGCTCTCCTCGCTGCTCGTCTCGAACGCGCCCGTGCAGGACACCGAGGTCGTGACGATGATCGACGGCCAGGAGGTCGCGCGCACGCCGATCGACGCCGCCGTGGTCGACACCACCGACGAGCAGGGCCGCGCGAGCGTCCGCTTCACCGTCCCGGCGGACCTCGCCGCGGGATCGCACCAGCTCGCGTTCCTGCTGCCGAGCACGGGCGCGTCGGTGCTCTACGCGCTCGACACGGCCGCCGGTTCCGTCGTCCCGTCGGGCACGGGCGTGGTGCCCGCGCCGAGCACGGAGCCGACCCTGGCGGCCACCGGATCCGAGACGGCCCCCGTCCTCGGGACGTCGCTCGCGGCGCTGCTCGCCGGCCTCGCGCTCGTCGCCCTGCGCCGTCGCGCGTCGGCGACCGCGCGCCGCTGACGCCGGGCGGACGCAGCACACCGCGCGACGCGGACGGGTCGGGCACCGGGACCACCGGTGCCCGCCCCGTCCGTCGACGTGCTCCGGATCGAGGAGCGGCGGGCCGCGCTCAGCTGAGGGTGCGGGCCCCGGGGGCGTCGAGCACGAGGCCCCCGTCTACGATCGAGCGGGCGACGTCCGTCATCTTCGTCGCGTGGGACCGCGAGTGCTCGCGGATCCTCTCGAAGGCCTCACCCACGTCGATGCCCTGGGCCTGCGCGATGAAGCCCTTCGCCTGCTCGATCACCACGCGGCTGTCGAGGGCCCGCTGCAGCTGCTGCCGCCCCGAGTTCGCCTCGTCGAGGGTGCGCTGCTGCAGGACGCTGATCGTCGCGACGTCCGCCAGGGCCTGCGCGGCGCGCGCGTCCGCGCCGTTCAGCGGGCCCTCCGTCTCCCGGAACAGGTTCAGCGACCCCACGACCTCGTCGCGGAGGCGCAGGGGGATGGCATGGACCCCGGCGTACCCCGACTCGCGGGACGCCGCGGTGAAGCGCGGCCAGCGGCGCCGCATCTGCGCGCTGTCCTCCACCGTCACGAGCCGGCCGGTGGTGCAGGCGTCGAGGCACGGGCCCTCTCCCGCGTTGAGCTGCGAGAGGCCGATGAACTCGCTCCGGTGGCTCGTCGAGGCGACGACCTGCAGCGCGTCCTGCCCGTCGTAGAGGTGGATCGCGCCGGCTGCGGCGTCGAACAGCTCGACGGCCCGGTGCACGAGCGTGTGGAGGACGTCGGCGGTGTCGTAGTCGGCGACGAGCGTGTCCGTCAGGGTGACGAACGTCTCGACGAGCTGGGTCTCACGGAGGACCATGGTGGGGGAGCTCTCTCTTCGGAGCGGACGGTGGCATTGCAGGCTACGACGCCCGGCCGTCCTCCGCCGACGACCACCGGCGCCGCGGACGGCTCCTCGTGCTCATCCGCCCGGCCTACGCTGGGGCGGTGTTCGAACTCCACCACCTCAGCGCCCAGGAGCAGTGGGACCAGCTGCAGCGCGGCGAGGTCACCCCGACCGAGCTCGTGACCCACTACCTCGAGCGCATCGAGCGGCTGGATCCGGGCCTCGGCGCCTTCACGACCGTCACCGCCGACCGCGCCCTCGACCGCGCCCGGCACGTCGAGCGCGAGGTGCCCCGCACCGCGCCGCTCTGGGGCCTCCCGTTCGGCGACAAGGACCTGTCCGAGCGCGCGGGCGTCCGCACCACGTTCGGCTCGCGCCTCTTCCGCGACCACGTCTCCGACCGCACCGACCCGATGCCGCAGGCGCTCGACGACGCCGGCGGGATCAGCCTCGGCAAGACGAGCGCTCCCGAGTTCGGCCTGCCGTCGTACACCGAGAGCCTCGTCGCCCCGCCCGCCCGGACGCCGTGGGACACCACGCGCGGCGCCGGCGGATCGAGCGGGGGCGCGGCCGTGGCGGTCGCCGCGGGGCTCCTGCCGTTCGCGCCCGGTTCCGACGGCGGCGGGTCCGTACGCATCCCCGCCGCGGCCACCGGCCTCGTCGGCCTCAAGCCGTCGCGTGGGCTCGTGCCCGCGGGATCCGGCCAGGAGTCGCTCGCGGGCCTCGTCGTGCCGGGTCCGCTCGCCCGCAGCGTGGCGGACGCGGCGATGCTGCTCGACGCGATGATCGGCCGGGTCAACGGCCGCATCCCGCACCGCTTCACGCTGCGCGCCCCGGAGGACGCCGACGGCGACCTGCTCGGCGCGGCCGTCCGCGGGGAGGGGCGCTTCCAGATCGGCGTGATGACGACCTCGCCCTGGGACGACGCCTACGAGATCGTCCGGGACCCGTCCGCGGACGCGGCGCTCGCGATCGCCGTGCGCGAGCTCGCCGCCGTGGGCCACGGCCTCGAGGACCTCGCGCTCCGCCCCGACCCCACCTACGCGCCCGCGTTCCGCACCATCTGGCAGGCGGGCGCCGCCGGCATCCCCGCCGAGGGCGCCGACCTCGAGCTCCTCGAGCCGCTCACGCGCTGGCTCGTCGAGCGCGGCCGGGCCCTCTCCGCGCGCAACCTCGCCCGCGCGCTCGCGCAGCTGGCCGCCTACGAGCGGAGCGTGATCGCGCAGTTCGCGCACGTCGACGCCGTGCTCACGCCCGCGCTGGCCCTCGAGCCACGGCCGGTCGGCTGGTACGACGCCGAGGACGGCGAGCGGAACTTCGCGCAGCAGGTGCAGTACACGCCCTACACGTCGTTCGCCAACGTCACGGGGCTCCCCGCCATCACGCTCCCGGTGCACCTCACCGACGACGGCCTGCCGATGGGCGTGCAGCTCGTCGGCCGGCCGGGCGGGGAGGCGACGCTCCTCGCCATCGGGCGGCAGCTCGAGCGGCGGCTGCACTGGCAGCGGCGGCACCCGCCGCAGTGGTGAGGCGCGGCGGATCCGCTAGAGGAGCCCGTCGACGCCCTTGACGATCGCGGTGACCGCGCCGGCGAACGAGATGACCAGGACCGCGGCCCGGGCGCCGCGCGTCGGGATCCGAGGCGACAGCCACGTCCCCGCGCCGACCCCGGCGACCAGCGTCACGACGATGCCGACCCAGGCCGCCGTGCCGAGGTCGGGCCAGCGGTCCGGCGCCAGCACGAGCTTCGTGAGGAGCGACACGGCACCCGTGGTGAGGAAGAACGGCTGCAGCGTCGCCGCGAAGCCGCGCTGCTCCCACCGGCTGACGACCGCGTAGACGCTCACGCTCGGGCCGCCGATGCCGGCCGCCGCGTTCATCACGCCCGCCGAGAAGCCGAAGCCCGCCATCACGCCGGGGCCGTCGATCACCCGGGTCGTCCGCCGGAGCGCCAGCGAGGTCGTGAGCGCGGCGACCAGCAGGCCGCCGATCCCGATCTCGAGGGCCGGCTCCGGCAGCAGGTAGGCGAGCAGCGCGCCCGGCACGATGCCGACGACCGCGGGCCCCGCGAGCAGCCGGTAGCGCCGCCACTCCACGTCCCGCCACACGGCCGAGAGGACCAGCGACGCCGAGAGCACGCTGCAGAGGTTGACGATCATCACCCCGTCGAAGGGCCCGAGCAGGATCACGAGCACGGGCGCCACGACGAGCGCGAAGCCGAGGCCCGTGACCCGCTGCGCCACGGCGCCCACGAACACGGCGACGAGGACGGGGGCGATCACCCTGACATCCTCCCGTGGATCCCGGCCCGGAAGCCCCGCCCGCCCTCGACCGCTGAGGTAAGGCATGCCATACTTAGGTTGTGCTTACCTCTACCGCGACCCTCGCCAGCAGCACGGCAGCCGTCGAGGCCGTGGTCGAGGAGCAACCCGCGGTCCAGGCCCCCGAGGCGGAGCGCCCGGCGTACCGGCCGTTCGCGGCCCGGGTCGCGCGCACCCAGCGCCTCAGCCCCACGTTCCTGCGCATCACGTTCCAGAGCGACGACCTCCGCGACTTCGGCGACGAGTGCCTCGACCAGCGGATCAAGCTGCTGCTGCCCGTGGCCGAGCACGGCCTGCCCGACCTCACCGGCGTGGGCGGCGACGACTGGTTCGCCTGGTGGCGCGCCCTCCCCGACGCCGAGCGCAACCCGCTCCGCACCTACACGTCGCGCGCCGTCCGCCGCGAGCTCGGCGAGCTGGACATCGACTTCGCGCTCCACGGCGACATGGGGCCCGCCTCCCGCTGGGCCGGCGCCGCGCAGGTCGGCGACGACATCGTCGTCATCGGCCCCGACGCCCTGAGCCCCGCGCGCGGCCTCGGCATCGAGTGGCACCCGGGTCACGCCCGCTCGCTGCTCCTCGCGGGCGACGAGACCGCCGCCCCCGCCATCTGCAACATCCTCTCCTCGCTCCCGGACGACGCCGTCGGCTGCGCCTTCATCGAGGTGCCCGTCACGGGCGACCGCCTCGACGTCCGCGTGCCGAAGGGCGTGAACCTCACCTGGCTGCCGCGCGACGGCCGCCCGAACGGCTCCCGCCTCGAGGAGGCCGTGCGCCGCTGGGTCGACTGCCACGTGAAGGTCGGCGCCCTCGCCGCGCCCGACGCCGCGGAGCCCGAGGTCGCGCTCGCCGACGAGGCGCAGCCGCTCGCCGAGGACGACGCCGAGGCCATCGTCTGGGACGCGCCCGTCGTCCACGAGGGCTCGACGCTCTACGCGTGGCTCGCGGGGGAGTCCGGCTGCATCAAGGCCATGCGCCGCTTCCTCGTGCGCGACACCGGGATCGACCGCCGCCAGGTCGCCTTCATGGGCTACTGGCGCGCCGGCGCGGCCGAGGGGTCCTGACCATGGCCGGAGCGACCCGCACCCGTCGGCGCACCACGCGCCAGGTCCTCCTCGTCACCGACGAGACGGGCCTCGTCGCGACGCAGGCCGCTCTCGCGGCGCTGCCCCTGTGCACGCGCGGCAGCGTCTTCGTGGAGGTGCCCGACGCGTCCGTCGCGGTCGAGCTGATCCACCCGCCGCGCATGGTCGTCACCGTGATCGCGCGCGACGGCCGCGGGGTCGACGGCGAGCCGGCCGCGCCCATGGCCGCGGTGGCCCGCGCGGTCGGGGCATGGGCCAGCGAGATGATGGTGTTCACGGCCCCGATCTCCGACGAGCACCCGGTCACCGAGGTCAGCGTGCTCCTCGACGGACACGTCGGCGGCCACGACGACCTGCTGCACCTGCTCGCGACGCGCTGACGCCGTCGTTGACGCTGTCGCCGCGTCCCTGATCAGCGGGTGGTCGCGGCCGAGACGCCCGACGTCCTGGCTCAGAGGCGGGCGGATCCGTCCATGCCGGCGGCGAGCTCCAGCGCGGCCCACAGGTCCCGGCCGAGCCGACGGTCGGCCGCCTGCGCGGTGGTCCGCCCGTCGGGCGTGAGCTGGTCGAAGTAGGTGCCGTTCGGCGCCCCGACGTCCGGCACGGAGGCGAGTTGCACGAGCGGCACGGCGCCCGCCTCGGCGGAGATGCCGTAGGCGCCCATCGAGAGCGCGAGCATCGCCCGCATCACGGTGCTGTCGGACCCGAACGACGTGCGCACGAGCCCCGGGTGGAACGAGAGCGCCTCGATGCCGCGCGGCCCGACGCGCTCGGCGAGGGTGCGCATCATGAGGATCATCATCGCCTTCGAGGTGCCGTACGCCTGCCAGCCGCCGAGCCACGGGCGCTTCCGCCAGTCGAGGTCGTCGAGGCGCACACGGCCCCAGAGGTTCGCCCGGCTCGCGGTGCCGATGACCCGCACCGGGCTCTCGCCCGCGCTGAGCGCGTCCTGCGTCTCCTCCAGCCGGGGCAGGAGCAGGTGCGTGAGGAGGAACGGCGCGAGGACGTTGCGCTGGAACGTGGTCTCGTGGCCGTCGACCGTGGTCGCGCGCCGCGGCACCAGGCTGCCGGCGTTGAGCGCCAGCACGTGGATCCGCGGGCACGTCGCGAGCAGGGTCGCCGCGAGGGCGCGCACGTCGGCGAGCCGGTCCATGTCGGCGAGCACGTGCCGCGCCCCCAGCTCGGCGGCGATGCCGCGCGTGCGCTCCGGGTCGCGGCCCACGACGACGACGTCGGCCCCGCGCTCGTGCAGCTCCCGGGCGGCGACGCGGCCGATCCCGGAGCTCGCGCCCGTGATGACGACCGTACGGCCGTCGAGCGGACCCGTCACCGGTACCCGCCCTTCTCCAGCCCCGCCTCGATCTCGAACCGGTTGCGGAGCGGATCCCGCCCCGCCCACCAGTACAGCAGCGGCATGAGGAGCCCGTACCGCCGCCACTGGACGACGTGGACGGCCTCGTGCTCGAGCACGTCGGGACCCGCGTTGTCGCGGGTGAGGTACACGCGGCCGACGCACGTGCCGCCGCGGCCGAACACCCACGACGGCAGGCCCGTCAGCACGATGAGATGGCCGTGGCGGCGCACCTCGCCCGTGCTGAGCGGCAGGCCGATCGCGAGGCCCACCGCGGTCGCGACGCCGCTGCCAGCGCGCGAGACGGGGGAGTCCAGGAGGACGCCGCGGACGGCGCCCGCGACGGCGCCGAGACCCGCGCGCATCACGCGGTCGGCCGCCCGTACGTCTCGAGCAGGCGGAGCCACACCTCGCTGATGGTGGGGTAGGAGGGGACCGCGTGCCAGAGGCGCGTCAGCGGCACCTCGCCGACGACCGCGATGGTCGCGGAGTGCAGGAGCTCGGCCACGTCCGGGCCGACGAAGGTGGCGCCGACGATGACGCCGCGGTCCTCGTCCACCACCATGCGCGCCTGGCCCGCGTAGCCGTCCGCGTGGAGGCTGGAGCCCGCGACCGCGCCGAGGTCGTAGTCGACCACGCGCGTGCGGAGCCCGGCGTCCTCGGCCGCCTTCGCGGTGAGGCCGACGCTCGCGACCTCCGGATCCGTGAAGGTGACCTGCGGGACGGCCCGGTGGTCGGCGGTGGCGACGTGGACACCCCAGGGCGCGTCGTCCACGGTGCCGCCGGTCGCGCGCGCGGCGATGACCTCGCCGGCCGCGCGGGCCTGGTACTTGCCCTGGTGCGTGAGGAGCGCGCGGTGGTTGACGTCGCCGACGCTGTACAGCCACGGCGTCTCGGCGTTCACGGCGCCGGTGACGAGCAGGGTGTCGTCCACGTCGAGGTAGGCCCCGGGCTCGAGGCCCACCGTCTCGAGCCCCAGGTCGTCGGTGCGCGGGGTGCGGCCGGTCGCGACGAGCACCTCGGCGGCCGTGACGGAGGATCCGTCGGACAGCTCCACGGTCACCTCGTCGCCGTCGCGTGTGACCCGGGAGGGCGAGGCGCCCAGGCGCACGTCGACGCCCATCCCGCGGAGGCCGTCGCCGACGAGCTCGCCCGCGAAGGGCTCCTGCCCGCCGAGGAGTCCGCTGCGGGCGACGAGGGTGACGGCGCTGCCGAGCGACGCGTAGGCGGTGGCCATCTCGGCGGCGACGACGCCGCCGCCGATGACGACGAGCGAGGCGGGCACGATCTCGGCGCTGGTCGCCTCGCGGCTGGTCCAGGGCTCGGCCTCGGCGAGGCCGGGGATGTCGGGGAGGAGCGCCGCGGTGCCGGTGCTCACGGCGACGGCGTGGGTCGCCTCGTGCTCGGTGACGGATCCGTCGGGCGCGGTGACGGTGACCCGGCGCGGCCCGGAGATGCGCCCGTGCCCGCGCGCGAGGTCGATGCCGATGCCCTCGAGCCAGCTCACCTGCCCCTCGTCGGACCAGGAGCTCGTGAAGGAGTCGCGGCGCTTCAGCACCGCGGCGACGTCGAGCTCGCCCGTGACCGCCTCCCGGGATCCGGCGACGGCGCGCGCCGCGCGGAGGGCGCTGCCGGAGCGGAGCAGCGCCTTGCTGGGCATGCAGGCCCAGTAGGAGCACTCGCCCCCGACGAGCTCGGACTCGACGACGAGCACCGAGAGCCCGCCCTGCTTCGCGCGGTCGGCGACGTTCTCGCCGACGGGGCCGGCACCGATGACGATGAGGTCGTAGGAGGTCATGGTCCTGACCCTACCGGCGGCCCCCGACGCGCCGGCCCGTCGGAGGGGCGCTCCGAGGCGGCCGTCACCGGCCGGTCGGCGGCGTGCGGGTCAGCGGCCGACGAACTCCGCCGGCGCGCGCGTCGCCGCCGCGCGCATGCCGCGGGCCGCGTCCTCGGATCCGGCCAGCCGCACGAGCTCCGCGGGGAGCGCGGCGGCCGCGGCGTCGTGCCCCTCGCGGAGGGCGGCGCGGGCGTTCCGGAGGGTCGCCTGGACGGCGAGCGGCGCCTGCGCGGCGATGCGCTCGGCGATCCCGACGGCGGCCTCGAGCTGCTCGCCGTCGGGCACGACGACCTGCACGATGCGCATCCGCCTGGCCTCCTCGGCGTCGAAGAGGTCGCCCGTGAGCATCCACCGCATGGCGTCGCCCCAGCCGGCTGTCGCGGGGAAGCGGAGGGTCGCGCCGCCGAAGGGCAGGATCCCGCGCGCGACCTCGATCTGCCCGAAGCGCGTGCCCGCGGCCGCCACGACGACGTCGCTCGCGAGCGCCAGCTCGACGCCGAGCGTGAGGCACGTGCCCTGCACGGCGAGGACGACCGGCTTGCCGACCGCGGGCCCGCTCATCTGCCACGGGTCGACGCCGTCCTCCGGCACCGCGTCGAGGCCGCCGCCGGGACCCCGGCCGATGTGCGGCGCGACGTCGGCGAGGTCGAGCCCGCCCGTGAAGTGGTCGCCGATCGCGTGCACGACGCCGACGCGCAGCTCCGGGTCGCGCGCGAGCAGGCCGTAGGCGCTCGCGAGCTCGCGGAGCATCCGCATGTCGGCGGCGTTGCGCTTGGCGGGCCGGTCGAGGCCGATGAGCAGCAGGTGGCCCCGGCGCTCGACGCGCACGCGCGGCGCGTCGCCGTCGGCGGCCGGGACGGCGGGATCGGGGGCGGATGCGGTGCGGGCGTCGTCGGTCACAGCGGTCTCCTCGTGGGTCCGTCCCAGCCTCCCAGGGCGGCGCGCCCGGCGCGACCCTGAACGGAAGGCGCGGGAGGCGCGGGAGCCGTGCACGGCGGGGATCAGACCGGGCCGGTCAGCGCCCCGATGATGCGCAGGATCGTGCCCATGTCCTCCACCGCGGCACCGGGGGAGGAGGGCGCGAACTCGGTGACACCCGCGCCCGCGAGCTCGAAGGACCGGCGCAGCGCCTTGATCGACTCCGTCACCGCCTGAACCTCGAGCCCGAACGGCTCCGGGTAGCCGACGCCGGACATGCCTCCCGGGTCGAGCACGTCGAGGTCCACGTGCACGTAGACGTCGGTCGCCCCGGTCGCCCGGACGGCGGCGACGAGCGCGTCCGGCCCCACGGCGTCGACGCCCAGCCGGGCGATGCCCTGCGCGTCGGCGTGGTCGGACTCCGCGTCGTCGAGCGCGCGCACCCCGGCGAGCACGACGCGGTCGGCCGTGACCGTGCCGACCGGCAGCACGAGCCCGTCGACGCCCTCGCCGAGGACGGCGCGGAGCACCATGCCGTGGAAGGCGCCGGACGGCGAGCTCGCGGGGGTGTTGAGGTCGGCGTGCGCGTCGAGCCAGACCACCGCGAGGCCCGGATGCGCGCGCGCCGCGTGGGCGATGGAGGCGAGCTCCACGCCGCAGTCGCCGCCGATGGTCACGATCGTCCCGGTCGCGGACGCGGAGGCCGCCTCGAGCGCCGCCGCCTGACGCGTGCGCACGGCCAGCAGCGACGCGAAGCGGTCGATCCCCGTGCCGAGCGACTCGCCCGCCTCGACGGGCACCTCGACGACGCGCGTGGCGGACGCGGGCAGGTCTCCCCGGATCGCCTCCGCCCCGTCCGCGAGCCTCATGGCGCGGGACGAGCCCGAGCCCTGCCATTGGGGGACGACGACGAAGGAGGCGGGCACGTCCCCAGTATCCCGTGCGCCGCCGGACATGGCGATGCCCGCCGTCGCCGCCGGAGCGGGGAGGGCGGGCATCGCCGTGGGGAGGAGGGGACGCGGGGCCCGCTACGGCATGTCGCGGTAGCGCTTCGCCTCCGCGAGGGCGGTGCGGAGGCCGTCCGCGTCGAGGCGCGGGCCGTAGCCGGGGGTGTCGCGCTGGATGCGCCAGCCCTCCGCGAGCGGGCCGGCGTCGACGACGTCGTAGCCGAACGAGTCGATGAGCGCGGTGACCGTCGCCTTGGCGTCGGCGTCGTCGCCCGCGATCACGAGCGCGCGCCGGCCGGGCGTGCCGGCGGCCTGGCCGTGCTCGACGAGGTCGGCCGCGTAGATGTGGTTGAACGCCTTGACGACCTTCGACTCGGGGAGGCGGCTCTGCAGCATCTCCGCGGTGGTCGTGGTCTCGTCGTCGAGCTCGGCGATGTGGCCGTCGCGCTCCGGGTAGTAGTTGTCGGTGTCGATCACGATCTTGCCGGCGAGGGGCGCGACCGGCACGGTGTCGATGGCCTTCAGCGGGATCGTCACGACGACGATCTCGCCGGCCTCGGCGACCTCCTCGACGGTGGCGGCCCGGGCGCGGTCGCCCAGCTCGTCGATCAGGTCGGTGAGGGTCTCCGGGCCGCGGGAGTTCGCGATGACGACGTCGTGGCCGGTGGAGGTGGACAGGCGGGCGAGCTGGCTGCCGATGAGCCCGGCGCCGATGATTCCGATGGTGGTCATGGGGAGGGGAACGGGATCCGCGGGGACGGCATTCCCCCGCGGACGACGACGGGCGCCGCCCCGGAGGACGGCGCCCGTGGATCGGACCGGAAGTTCTACTCGCCCGACGTGACCTGCTTCGGCGCGGATCCGCCGGACTTCAGCGCGGCGAGGCGGGCCTCGACCTCGGTGAGCTCGCCGAGGTCCTCGAGCTCCTCGAACTGCGCGTCGAGGCTCGAGGCCTGCAGCTCCTCGGCGCCGCGGACGCGGGCCTCCTCGCGGCGGATCTTCTGCTCGAAGCGGCTGACCTCGCTGGTCGGGTCCATGATGTCGATGCTCTTCATGGCGTCCTGGACCTGCGCCTGCGCCTGGACCGTCTTCTGGCGGGCGTTGAGCTCGTTCCGCTTGGAGGACAGCTCCTGGAGCTTGTTCCGCATGGTGTCGAGGCCCTGCTTGAGCTTCTCGACGACCTCGGTCTGCGACGCGATGGTCGGCTCGGCGCCCTTCGCCTCGCTCTCCGACTGCATCTGGCGCTGCAGCGCGACGCGGGCGAGCGCGTCGAACTTGTCGGCGTTCGCGGTGTTGCCCGAGTTGCGGTACTCGTCCGCCTTCTGGCTCGCGGCGAGGGCCTTGCGACCCCAGTCGCCGGCCGCCTGGACGTCCTCGCGGTGGTCCTCCTCGATCATGCGGAGGTTGCCGATGGTCTGCGCGACGGCGCTCTCGGCCTCGCGGATGCTCTCCGTGTAGTCGCGGACCATCTGGTCCAGCATGAGCTGCGGGTCCTCGGCCTGGTCGATGAGGTTGTTGATGTTGGCCTTCGCGAGCTGGGCGATGCGGCCGAGGATGGACTGCTTGGACATGGGTGCTGCTCCTACTCGTCGTGTGGATCGTCGGAATGGGTTGATCATGGGTCGCTCTCGTTCTCGTCGTCGTGCTGGTCGTGCGCGGGCGGGCCGCCGCTAGAAGTCGCCGCCGCCGAAGCCGCCGCCTCCGCCGAAGTCGCCGCCGCCGAAGCCGCCGCCCCCTCCGCCGCCGAAGCCGCCTCCGCTGAAGCCGCCGCCGCCGCCACCCCAGCCGCCCCCGCCGCCTCCGCTGAGGAGGCCGCCGATGATGCCGCCCATGATGGCGCCGCCGAAGGCGTCGCCGCCCCCACCGCGGCCGCCCATCATGCCGCCGCCGCCGTAGCCGCCGTACCCGCCGCCCTGGTCGAGGTCGCGCTGCGCGGCCTCGATGGCCTGCGCCGAGTAGGCGGTGGCGGCCTGCGCTGCGGCGACCGCGCGCACGGGATCGCGGGGCGCGGCCTCATGCGCGTCGTCGAGGGCGCGCTGGGCGTGGGCGAGGCGCGTGCGCGCCTCCTCTCCCACCGCACCGCGGCGGGTGGAGATGAAGTCGCGGGCCGTGGCGACCTGGCTCTCGGCGGTGGACAGCGCGCGGGGCAGGTAGCCGATCGCGCGCTCCACCTGCTCCTGCTGCTCCCGCACGGGCGCGAGCGCCTCGTCGAGGCGCGCCTCCGCCTCCTGCAGGAGCGTGACGCTCGTGAGCGGATCCGCGAGCCGGCCCTGCAGCGGCTTCGCGTCGGCGATGGCCTGCTCGGCCGCCTGCACGAGCCGCGTGAGCTCCGGCATGCGCCCGCCGCGCTGGGCGGCGCGGGCGTCCTGGATGTCGCTGCGGACGTCGGCGATCTCCTCCTGCACGCGCGTGGACGCGTGCTCGAGGTCGGACGAGACGCGGTCGACGACGTCGAGGAGCTTGCCGGCCTGGCCGACGGCCTGCTGCGCCGCGCGCACCTTGACGGCGATCTCGCCGGTCGCCGCGCGGTCGGCCCCGCGGATCGCGCCCGCCGCGTCCTGCGCGGTGTCGGTCGCGAAGGAGAGGAGCGAGCGCGCCTGGTCGACGTTGCCGGTGACGGTCGTCATCGACGGGCCCGCGTAGCGGCGGCCGAGGAGGCCGACGGCCTCCTGCGTGCGCTCGATGCGGGTCTGCAGCGCCTCCGCGTCGGTGACGATCGCGGCGAGCGTCTGCGGCGCGTTCTTCTCCAGCGCCCGCAGCTCCTCGAACGACTGCGCCTGCGCGTCGAGCTCGGCGCGGGCCTCCTCGCACAGCTCGACGATGCGGGCCGTCCAGGTGCGGCGCTCCTCGTCGGTGTCCTCGATGGCGTCGTCGAGCTTCTGCTTGAGGGCGAACGCCTCGCGGACCTTGCCGCCGGCGGACGCGAGCACCTCGCGGTACGGCCCCACGGCGCCGGATCCGAACTCCGCCTCCGCGAATCCGACCTCCTGCTCGCTGGTCTCGAGCGCGTCGTCGAGCTGCACGAGCATGCTGCCCGCGCGCTGCTCGGCGGACTGCATCTCCTTCAGCGCCGCCTGGCGCTTCGCGGCCACGGCCTTCCGCTTCCTGCGGCGGCCGACGAGCGTGGTCACCACGGCCGCGAGCAGGATCGCGCCGAGCACGTAGAGGAGGACGGCGCCGAAGTCCACGCCCGACTCGTTCCCGGCAGAGGGGGTGGATCCGGTGCCGGTCTCGGCGACCGTGCCGGACTGCGCGATGGACTGGATCCCCTGGGCGGCGTCGACGGCGGCGCCGGACCAGTCCTCCTGGCCGAGGCGCGGCTCGACCACCTGATCGGTGAGCTGCGTGCGCTGGGCGACGGAGACGCTGTCGGGGACGCCGAGGGTGTACTGGCGCCCGTCGATGGCGACCGCGAGGATCGCGTCGTTCGCGCCGAAGCCGTTCGCGTCCTTCGTCGCCTGACCCCAGGCGGCCTGGTCCGAGGCTCCCGTGAACGTGTCGACGTACGCCACGTGCATGGTCACGCCGGCCTGCTCCTGCAGCTGGTCGATCGCCTGCTGGATCTGCTGCTCCTGCGCCGGGCTGACCGCGTCGACCTGGTCGAGGATCGACGCCCCGCCGAAGTCGACCGGCCCCGTCGCCTGCGCGGCGGTGGGCACCAGGGCCCCGAACAGGCCGAGCGCGAGCGCGGCCCCCAGCAATCTCGCGGACCGCGGCATGCGACTCCTCCGTCGTCTCAAGGTCGTGCTCCCTCCAGGCTAGTGGCGCAGGTGCGTGCCGGAGCCGTGCGGACGGCCCGCATCCGGGTCACGCGAGCTCCGTCGTCGTGCGGTCGCGCGGATCCCAGCGGCGGAGCCCCGCCGCCGCGGCGCGTCGAGCGGCTCGATCCGCCCGAGGGCCGCCACGGCCGCCCCGAGCTGCTCGGCGGTGAGCCGCAGCGCCAGGGAGACGTGCGGCGTCCAGGAGCCGGGGCGCGTGTGGGGGATGACCCCGGGGGCGGGGCCGGCATCCGGGTCCACGGCGCGGGCCTCGTCGGTCGCGCGGTCGACCGCGGCGTGGACCCGGGCGTGCAGGTCGAGCAGCGCCGCGTCGACCACGACCTGCCGCGCGAGCACGAGGCCGCGGGGCGGCACGCCGAACACGACGAGGCCGCCGAGACGGAGCACGGGGAGGGGACCCGACGCGGCCGTCGCCCGCACGTCCGCGTCGGCGGATCCGCCGAGCCCCTCGGCCGCGAGCAGCGTCACGTGCGGGCGGTTGGTGTCGCTCGCGTGGTCGGCGAGGCTCGGCAGCCCGGCGTCTGCGAGGGCGCGCCAGGAGGCGCGGACGGCGGCGTCGGACGCCGCGTCCAGCGTGAGCTCGAGGCTGCCGGCGCTCAGGGGCGGGGCGGTGTCGAGGGCGGCGTGGGGCCCTGGCCGCGGCCGCCGTCGGGGCCGAGGTTCCGCAGCTGTCGGTCGGCGGCCTCGCGCGCCTTCTGGATCTTGTCGGCGTGCTTGCTGCCGGTGGCCTTGTCGGCGATGCCCGACACCTTGTCGATGGCGGTGCGGCCGACGTCCTGGCCCTTGGACGTGCGCAGGAAGCCGGTGGCGGCGGCGGCGATGCGGGACAGCTTCACGGATTCGCTCCTCGTGGGGATGGTCTTCGGTGCCGCGCCCGGGCGGCGCGGCGGTCGTCCTCCCTCCATCCTGGCGGGTCGCGGCTGTGCTGGAGCGGGGAGTCTCCTCGGGAGGGGGAACCACGTCGGCGGCCCGGGTCGCGGGGGCGGCGCGGGGATCCTCCGGGCCGGTGCTACCCTGGGACCCGCGCTCACGCGCACCCTGGCCCCCATAGCTCAGGGGATAGAGCACTGCCCTCCGGAGGCAGGGGCGGAGGTTCGAATCCTCCTGGGGGCACACCTTCCCATATCCCGTGTTGGTGCGGTGAGAGGCCGGTCCTGTCCGCGGGGCCGGCCTCTCGTGCGTCCGGGCCCGGGATGCGCGCGTCGGACCGATCGGACGCGCTGGCCACGACGTCGGCCGGGCGACTGCGCCGTCCCGTCGCGATCCGCATCATCGCCTCGACGCACGCGCTCAGGCGGTGCGGAGGATGCGGAGAACACACGCGGCGGGGCCCGAGACGGGTCTCGGGCGCCCACCGCGTGGTGCTGGGCCCAACTGGGGGAGCGGGCCTGGTGATGAATGTAGCGACGCCCGCGGCGGGCAGCCAAGTCCGCCGGTACTGGAAAAACCCAGTGGGATCCGGACCAATCCGATCCCGACGCGGCCTCGAAGAGCGCCCCCGCGCGGGGCGTCCCGTCCTCCGGCGGCCCCCGCCCGCGGACTCCCCGGCCGCGCGGCCTAGGCTCGGCGCATGGCAGACGACGACGACTCCACCCCGGTCCGCGACCTCCTGAAGGGCGCGAAGCCGAAGCCCCACGAGTTCCCCGAGCTCGACCCCGCGCACCTGCCGGACGACCCGATCGACCTCGTCATCGCGTGGGTCCGCGACGCCGTCGCGCACGACGCCGCCGAGCCGAACGCGGTCGTCCTCGCGACGGCGGACGCGGAGGGCCGCCCGAGCGCGCGCACCCTGCTGCTCAAGGACGTGACGCCCACGGTCGACGACGAGCCCGGCGCCCTCTGGTTCTCCTCCCTCGCCGACAGCCCCAAGGGCCGCGACCTCGAGGCGAACCCGCGCGCGGCCCTCGTCGCGTACTGGCGGGAGCGGGGCCGCCAGATCCGCGCGACCGGTCCCGTCTTCCACGGCGACCGGGAGGTGAGCGAGCGCGACTTCCTCGCCCGGCACCCGTCCTCGCGCGCCGAGGTCATCGCCGGCGACCAGAGCGAGCCGATGCCGGACGCCGAGGAGCGGGACGCGCGCGTCGCCCGGGCGCGCGAGGCCGTCGAGGCGGATCCGGACCTCGTGGCGGAGTCGTGGCAGGCGTACGTGCTGCAGCCGACCGTCGTCGAGTTCTGGCAGGCCACGGAGGACCACGGGCAGCTGCGGATCATGTACCGGTCCGGGCCCGACGGCGCCTGGTCGCACACGCTCGTCTGGCCCTGACGCGGACGTCCGCGCGGGACGCGGCGTGCGGTGCGGGACGGGACGGCACGGGGGCGCGGTGCCCGTCCCGTGTTGCGGAACATGACGACCGGCGTGCGGCGCCCAGGTGCGGCACGCAGACTGGACCCATGCCCGCTTCCCCCCGCCGCCTCGCCGTCGTGCAGGTGACCCGCTCCCGCCCCGAGGCCGCCGCCTACCAGGCGCTGGTGCAGGGCTTCAACATGCGGGTGGCCGAGGTCGCGGGCGACGCCGGCTGGCAGGTCGAGAACCTCGCGGCGGAGGACGTGGGCGTGGACGCGCTCCTCGCCCGCACGCGCGACGCGGACGCGGTCGTCATCATGGGCGGCGAGGACGTCGCGCCGCGCTTCTACGGCGGACCGGCCGAGTACGAGGGCCGGTCGACGCACCGCGAGGTCGCCGACGCGGGCCAGATCGCGCTCGTGCGCCGCGCCGTCGCCGAGGGCACGCCG
Organism: Clavibacter sp. B3I6; assembly: GCF_030816895.1. NCBI lineage: Bacteria > Bacillati > Actinomycetota > Actinomycetes > Micrococcales > Microbacteriaceae > Clavibacter > Clavibacter sp. B3I6. Next base: position 1,051,358 of record NZ_JAUSYL010000001.1, on the reverse strand, counting down.
CTGCTCGGCATCTGCCGCGGCGCCCAGATCGTCAACGTCGCGCTCGGCGGCACCCTGCAGCAGCACATCGAGGGCGTGGGGGAGCACCGCAACGACGCGGTGGAGATCACGGCCGTCATGCGCGACCACGACGTGCGCGTCGCGCCGGGCAGCCGCCTGGCCGGCGTGCTCGGATCCACCGCGCTGTCGGTGCGCAGCGCCCACCACCAGGCCGTCGACCGCCCGGGAGCGGGCCTCCGCGTCGTCGCGGTCGCGCCCGACGGCGTGCCGGAGGCGGTGGAGCACGAGACCGCGCCCGTCATCGGCGTGCAGTGGCACCCGGAGGACGCGGGGGCCGCGCGGGACCAGCTGCCCGCCCTCCTCGGCGCGCTCGCCGACGCGTGCGCGCGACGCGAGACCGCCGACCCGGCGGGCACCGCGGCCGCCTGAGCCGGCAGCACCCGCGGCCGCCTGAGCCGGCAGCACCCGCGGCCGCCTGAGCCGGCAGCACCCGCGGCCGCACCCGCGCGGGGCACACGAGCCCGCACGTGTCCGCCGCCCCGGGCGGCGATGCCGACGCGGTTCCGGTGCCACGATGTACGCATGCGCCGCGACGTCTCCTCCTCCCTCGAGCTGCAGGTCTCCGGCGAGAGCGAGATGGCCTTCGCGGTCGCCGTCGCCCGCGGCGCCGACATCGCCTCCGAGCACCTCGCCTTCGCCCTCGACGGCGTGCCCGTCCCGGCGACCGAGGTGGTCGACCGGCACGACACACGCCTGCACGTCCTCGGCGTCGGCGCCGGCGTCCTCACGATGGAGTACCGCGCCACCGTCACGGGCCGCCGCGACCCCGTGCCCGTCGACGACGTCGACCTCTGGATCTACCGCCGCCCCAGCCGGTACTGCGAGTCGGACACCCTCTTCCCCACGGCCCGCGGCGAGTTCCGCGGCCTCGACGGCCTGCCGCTCCTCGACGCCGTGCGCGCCTTCGTCGCCGGATCGCTGCGCTACGCGCCCGGATCAAGCCTCCCCACCGACGGCGCCGTCCGCACCCTCCTCGCACGCCGGGGCGTGTGCCGCGACTACGCGCACCTCGTCATCGCGATGCTGCGGGCGCTCGACGTGCCCGCGCGCCTCGCGGCCGTCTACGCGCCGGGCCTCAGCCCCATGGACTTCCACGCGGTCGCCGAGGCGTGGGTCGAGGGCGCATGGCACGTGGTCGACGCCACCGGGCTCGCGCCGCGGCAGAGCCTGCTGCGCATCTCGACGGGCCGCGACGCGTCCGACACGGCGTTCCTCAGCAACACGCGGAGCCTCGTCACCATCTCCCGGATGGAGGTGCTCGCCACGGTCGACGAGCTCCCGCTCGACGACGTGGCCGCGCCCGTCCGCCTCGGCTGACGGGCCGCGCGCCGGATCAGCCGCCGACCCTCCTCAGGACCGCGTTGCCGAGCTCGGCGTGGTCGCCGGGCTCGTAGAACGCCGCGGAGCGCATGACCACCATGTGCTCCGACGAGTAGATGGTCGCGACGCCCATCTCGTCCTGCAGCTCGAAGTAGGCCTCGACGCCCGCCGGGTAGCCCGCGATGGGGTCGGTCTGCAGGATGGCGGCGTCACGTCGGGTCCGGAGCTCCGCCGCGACGGGCTGGGCCACGTCGATCTCGACGACGGTGCCGTCCGCCGACCGGAAGGCGCACGCGATGCCCTGCATCGCGAGCACGTCCTCCCGCGCGCCGTCGGTGGCGGTGTCGGCGGGGAGCGTCTCGGTGGCGAAGCCGGGCGCGAACGAGGCGAGGTCCGGCAGCAGCTGGTCGCACGTGGTGGTGACCGGCGTGCCCTGGGGCGGTGCGGGCGTGGGGGAGGCCGTGGGTCGGGTGCCGGATCCGCCGCCCGCCGCCTGCCCGCCGCCGGCGCTCGCCGAGGGGTCGGGGGTCGAGGGCTGGAGCGGGGCGGGGTTCGAGCAGCCCGTGAGGAGCAGGGCCACGGCGAGGCCGGCGGCCGCCGCCGCAGGAGCGGTGCGCGCGCGGCGGGAGCGGGCGGGCGCGGGGAGGCGGACGGGCATGGTGGTGCTCCTTCGGATCCGGGCGCGCCGCGGGGTGCGACGCTCGACGCGCGGCGGCGAGCCGCGAGCGGGGGCGGGATCCGCCACTGTACCGACCCCGGGCGACGCCGCGCTGGGACGCTCCACGGCCGTGACCGGGCGGCGGCGCGGAGGGCCGGGCGGGCTGCCCGGGAGCCGGACGCCGTCGACCGCGCCGGTAGGATCGATCCCCATGACGACCCCTGACCTGACCGGTGCCCTCTTCGACATCGTGGCCGGGACGGTCGGGCGACGACCGGGCGGCGACGCCCTCGCGATCAGCCCGGACATGGTCGTGCTCGAGCGCCCGCGCAACCGCGACCACGGCGACTGGGCCACCAACATCGCCATGCGGATCGCCAAGCCGCTGGGGGAGAGCCCCCGCGTGCTGGCCGCCGAGATCGCCGAGGCGCTCGACGCCCTGCCGCAGGTCGCGCGCGTCGACGTGGCGGGACCCGGCTTCATCAACATCACGCTCGAGGCGGCGGCCGCGGGTGCCCTCGCGCGCACCATCGTCGACGCCGGACCGGCGTACGGGCGGGGCACGACCCTCGAGGGGATCCGGATCAACCTCGAGTTCGTGTCCGCGAACCCGACCGGTCCCATCCACCTCGGCGGCGTCCGCTGGGCGGCCGTCGGCGACAGCCTCGCGCGGATCCTCCAGGCCGAGGGCGCCGACGTCACGCGGGAGTACTACTTCAACGACCACGGCTCGCAGATCGACCGGTTCGCCCGCAGCCTGCTCGCCAGCCACCTCGGCGAGGACACGCCCGAGGACGGCTACGGCGGCGCCTACATCGGCGAGATCGCGGCGCGCGTCGTCGAGGGCTACGACGGCGACCTCGACGCCCTGCCGCGCGAGGCGCAGCAGGAGGTCTTCCGGAGCGCCGGCACCGAGCTGATGTTCGGCGAGATCAAGCAGAAGCTGCACGACTTCGGCGTCGACTTCGACGTGTTCTTCCACGAGGACTCGCTGCACGAGTCCGGCGCCGTCGACCGCGCCGTCGCGCGCCTCAAGGAGCTCGGCCACGTCTTCGAGGAGGACGGCGCCGTCTGGCTCCGCACCACCACGTTCGGGGACGACCGCGACCGCGTCGTCATCCGCTCGTCCGGCGAGCCCGCCTACATCTCGGGCGACCTCGGCTACTACCTCGACAAGCGCGAGCGCGGCTTCGAGCAGAACATCATCATGCTGGGCGCCGACCACCACGGCTACGTCGGCCGCATGATGGCGATGGTGCAGGCGTTCGGCGACACCCCCGGCGTGAACCTGCAGATCCTGATCGGCCAGATGGTCAACCTGCTGCAGGACGGCGAGCCGGTGAAGATGAGCAAGCGCGCGGGCACCATCGTCACGCTCGACGACCTCGTCGACGCCGTGGGCGTGGACGCGGGCCGCTACTCGCTCGTCCGCTCCTCGGCCGACCAGAACCTCGACATCGACCTCGCGGTCCTCGGCAAGCGCACCAACGACAACCCGGTCTTCTACGTGCAGTACGCCCACGCGCGCACCTGCGCCGTGGACCGGAACGCCGCGGGCTCGGGCGTCGACCGCAGCGCCTTCGCGCCGGAGCTGCTCACGCACCCGACCGAGTCGGCGCTCCTCGGGCTCCTGCAGGAGTTCCCGCGGATCGTCGCGCAGGCCGCCGAGCTCCGCGAGCCCCACCGGGTCGCCCGCTACGTCGAGGAGCTCGCGGGCTCCTACCACCGCTGGTACGACAGCTGCCGCGTGGTCCCGCGGGGCGACGAGGAGGTCACCGACCTGCACCGCACGCGCCTGTGGCTGAACGACGCGGTCCGGCAGGTCGTCGCGAACGGCCTGGACCTCGTGGGCGTCTCCGCCCCCGAGCGCATGTAGGGGAGCGGATCATGGCGGGGCGCTTCCTGGGCACCGAGGTCTTCGAGGCGCCCGAGCGGCGCGATCCGCGGGAGGCCCGCCGACGCCGCCGCGGGCCCCGCGGCGGCACCGTCGTCATCTGGCTGATCGTCCTCGCGGTCATCGGCGTGGGCCTCGCGTTCGGCCTCCGGATCGTCGACCAGACCGTGCGCGGCGTCGCCGAGGACCAGGCGGAGACGCGGATCGCGGACCAGCTCCCGGGCCAGGTCACCGGGCGCGTGAACGTGTCGATCGAGGGCGAGTGGGTGATCCCGCAGCTGATCCGCGGCACGCTCGACCGCGTGGTGCTCGACGGCCCGAACCTGCAGGCGGACGGCACGCCGTTCCAGGCGCGCATCGTCGCCACCGACGTGCCCACCGACCAGGAGCGCACGGTCGGGAACGTGGTCGCGACCGTGTCGATGGACGAGGCGCCCGCGAGCGCGCTGCTCGCGAGGACGGCCGGGACGCCGCCGGACCTGCGCTTCGGCGACGGCACCCTCGGCTACGCGGGGTCGACCCGCGTCCTCGGCATCACGTTCGGCTACACGGTCGCGGCGGAGCCCGTGCTGCGCGACGGCTCGACCGTCGTCATCACGCCCGCGGAGGTGGAGCTCCAGGCGGGCTCGTTCCAGGTCGACCTCGCGCAGACGATCCAGGGGATCCGCGACGTCACGTACCCCGTGTGCATCGCGCAGTACCTCCCGGCCGGCGTCGTCGTGCAGGACGTGACGGTGACCGACGCGCGCGCGTCGATGACGGTGGAGACGTCCGACCTGAGGCTCACGCGCGAGTCGCTCGGGGTCACCGGCAGCTGCGGCTAGCCGCCCGACGCCGACGCCCGCGGGGCGCCGTCACATGCACCGGGGGCCCCGCACGGCGTCGGTAGGATGCTGTCACCGCCCCCTCCGGCTTCAGGGACCACACCGGGTCCGCTCGCCATCCCGCACGTCCGCCCCGCGTACGAACAGGTGATCTCGTGACCGCGAACCCGCTGGCCCCGTCCTGGCTGCTCCCGCCCGACGACGCGAACGCGCTGGACCCCGCGGTCTGGTCGCGCGGCACGTCCCGGGACGAGGACGGCGTGATCCGGGTGGCCGGCGTCCCCGCCACCGAGCTGGCCGCGCGCTTCGGCACCCCGGTCTACGTGATGGACGAGGACGACGTCCGCGGCCGCGCCGCCGAGACGCTCGCCGCGTTCGAGCGCGAGGCCGCCGCCGTCGGCACGACCGCGCGGGTCTACTACGCGGGCAAGGCGTTCCTCAGCATCGAGATGGCGCGCTGGATGGTCGAGGAGGGCCTCCACATCGACGTGTGCTCCGGGGGCGAGCTGGTCGTCGCGCTCGCCGCCCGCGCGGATCCCGCCCGCCTCGGCTTCCACGGCAACAACAAGTCGGTCGCCGACATCGACCGCGCCGTGGGCGCCGGCATCGGGCAGATCGTCATCGACAGCGAGATCGAGGTGGAGCGCGTCGCCGCCGCGGCCGCGGCGCACGGGCGCGTGCAGGCGGTGCGCCTGCGCGTGAACAGCGGCGTGCACGCCCACACGCACGAGTACCTCGCCACGGCGCGCGAGGACCAGAAGTTCGGCATCACGATCGCGGACGCGCCCGGCGTCGTCGCGCGCATCCGGTCGCACGCCTCCCTCTCCTTCACGGGCCTGCATGCGCACATCGGCAGCCAGATCTTCGAGACCGACGCCTTCGTCGAGTCCGCCCGCCGCCTGCTCGACCTGCACGAGCGGCTCCTCGGCGGGGGATCCGTGGCGGAGCTGAACCTCGGCGGCGGCTTCGGCATCGCGTACACGTCGGTCGACCGCCCGGTGCCCGTGGCGGAGATCGCCCGGCGGCTCACGCGGATCGTGGCCGACGAGTGCGCGCGGCGGGGGATCGCGGTGCCCGTCATCGCGGTCGAGCCCGGCCGCAGCATCGTCGGCCCCTCCACCTCGACCCTCTACACGGTCGGCACCGTCAAGGACGTGCTCGTCACGGTCGGCGGCGTCGACGGCGAGGTCGCCGAGGCGGAGTCCGCGACGGGCGACGTCGAGGACCCGCGGATCGCCGAGGAGGCGGAGACGGCGGTCCGCCGCTACGTCAGCGTCGACGGCGGGATGAGCGACAACGCGCGGCCCGCCCTCTACGGCGCCGACTACGGCGTGCGCCTCGCCGGCCGCGCCTCCGACGCGGAGCCCGCGCTCGTCCGCGTCGCCGGCGGGCACTGCGAGAGCGGCGACCTCGTCGTCCTCGCCGACTACCTGCCCGGCGACGTGCGACCCGACGACCTCGTCGCGGTGCCCGCCACCGGCGCGTACTGCTGGTCCCTGGCGAGCAACTACAACTGGATCGGCCGGCCCCCGGTCGTGGCCGTGCGGGACGGCCGGGCGCGGGTCATCGTGCGCGGCGAGACCGTGGACGACCTCCTGGCGCGCGACGCGGGCACGCCCGTCGCCGCATCCCCCGACGTGGACGGAGCACGATGATCGAGTACCGGAACCTGCGCGTGGCCCTGCTGGGCTGCGGCTCGGTCGGCACCCAGGTGGCGCGCCTGATGCGGGAGCACGGCGACGAGCTGGCGCAGCGCGTGGGCGCCCGGCTCGAGCTCGTCGGCATCGCGGTGCGGGACGCCGACGCGCCCCGCGACCCGTCGGTGCCGCGCGAGCTCCTCACCACCGACGCCGAGTCCCTGATCCTCGGGGCCGACATCGTCATCGAGCTGATGGGCGGCATCGAGCCCGCGCGCACGCACATCCTCGCGGCCATCTCCTCCGGCGCCGACGTCGTCACGGCCAACAAGGCGCTGCTCGCGACGCACGGCCCGGAGCTCTTCGAGGCGGCCGAGCAGGTCGGCGCGCAGCTCTACTACGAGGCCGCCGTCGCGGGCGCGATCCCCATCATCCGGCCGCTGCGCGACAGCCTCGCGGGCGACCGGGTCCAGCGGATCCTCGGCATCGTCAACGGCACGACGAACTACATCCTCGACCAGATGGACGCGCACGGGCTCGGCTTCGACGAGGCCCTCGCGACCGCCACCGAGCTCGGCTACGCGGAGGCGGACCCGACGGCCGACATCGAGGGCTACGACGCCGCCCAGAAGGCCGCGATCCTCGCGAGCCTCGCCTTCCACACGCGCGTCCCCGTCGAGGCCGTGCACCGCGAGGGCATCACGGGCCTCTCGTCCGCCCAGTTCGAGTCGGCCCGCAAGGCCGGCTACGTGATCAAGCTCCTCGCGATCTGCGAGCGCCTCACGGATCCCGCGACCGGCCGCGACGGCGTCTCCGCGCGCGTGTACCCCGCGCTCGTGCCGCGGGACCACCCGCTCGCCGCCGTCCACGGCGCGAACAACGCGGTGTTCGTCGAGGCCGAGGCCGCCGGCGACCTCATGTTCTACGGCGCGGGCGCCGGGGGAGTGCAGACCGCGTCCGCCGTCCTCGGCGACGTCGTCTCGGCCGCGCGCCGCCACGTCGTCGGCGGGCCGGGCGTCGCCGAGTCGACCCACGCCGACCTCGAGACGCTGCCGGTCGGCGCGATCACGACCCAGTACCAGATCACGCTCCAGGTGGCCGACGAGCCGGGCGTCCTCGCCCGCATCGCCCACCTGTTCAGCGAGCACGGCGTCTCCGTGGAGACGCTCGAGCAGACCACGCACCAGGCGCCCGTGGCGGGAGGGGCGGGCGACCGGCCCACCGCTAGCCTGGTGATCGGCACGCACCGCGCCACCGACGCGGCCCTCCGGGCCACCGTCGACGCGGTGTCGAACCTCGACGCGGTGACGGCAGTCGCGAGCGTCCTCCGAGTAGAAGGAGCCTGATGGCCCACCAATGGCGCGGACTGCTCCGCGAATACGCCGACCGCCTCGACGTCACGGACGCCACCCCGATCATCACGCTCGGCGAGGGCGGCACGCCCCTCATCCCCGCGCCCGCGCTGTCCGCCCGCACGGGCGCCGACGTCTGGGTCAAGTACGAGGGCATGAACCCCACCGGGTCCTTCAAGGACCGCGGCATGACCATGGCGATCTCGAAGGCCGTCGAGCACGGCGCCAAGGCGGTCATCTGCGCGAGCACCGGCAACACGTCCGCGTCGGCCGCCGCCTACGCGGCGCACGCGGGCATCACGGCCGCCGTGCTCGTGCCCGAGGGCAAGATCGCGATGGGCAAGCTCAGCCAGGCCGTCGCGCACGACGCGCAGCTCCTCCAGGTGCGCGGCAACTTCGACGACTGCCTCGACATCGCGCGGGAGCTCAGCGCGAACTACCCGGTGCACCTCGTCAACTCGGTCAACAACGACCGCATCGAGGGCCAGAAGACGGGCGCGTTCGAGGTCGTCGAGGTGCTCGGCGACGCCCCGGACTTCCACTTCATCCCCGTCGGCAACGCCGGCAACTACACCGCCTACACGCGCGGCTACCGCGAGGACCTCGAGGCCGGCAACGCCACGAGGCTGCCCCGCATGTTCGGCTTCCAGGCCGCCGGCAGCGCGCCCATCGTCGACGGCGCGATCGTCAAGGACCCCGACACCATCGCCAGCGCGATCCGCATCGGCAACCCCGCGTCGTGGAAGCTGGCCCTCGAGGCGCAGCTGCTCACCGACGGCTACTTCGGCGCCATCTCGGACGCCAAGATCCTCGAGGCGCACCGCATCCTCTCGGCCGAGGTCGGCATCTTCGTCGAGCCCGCGTCGGCCATCAGCGTCGCCGGTCTCCTCGAGCGCGCGGAGGCCGGGCAGATCCCGAAGGGCGCGCGCGTCGTCCTCACGGTCACGGGCCACGGCCTGAAGGACCCGCAGTGGGCCCTCCGCACCGCGGACGGCTCCGACGTCGCCCCCACGAGCGTGGGCGTCGACATCGCCGAGATCGCGGGCGTGCTCGACCTGGTCGCGTCGTGACCGACGGCCCGATGCACTCGGCGCTGCCCGTCGGGCGGCGCGTCCAGGTGCGCGTGCCCGCGACGAGCGCCAACCTCGGCCCCGGCTTCGACACGCTCGGCCTCGCCCTGGCGCTGTACGACGACCTCACGGTCACGGTCCGCGACGAGCCCGGCGCCACGGTCGACGTCCGCGGCGTCGGCGCGGGCGAGGTCCCGACCGACGCGACCAACCTCGTGGTCACGGCCATCGCCCACTCCTTCGCCGCGTTCGACCAGCCGATGCCCGGCCTCGACCTCGTCGCGGAGAACCGGATCCCGCACGGCCGCGGCCTCGGCTCGTCGGGCGCGGCCATCGTGTCCGGCATCAAGGCGGCCCAGGGCCTCCTCGCCGGCACGGTCGAGATCGACGCCGACGCGCTCCTCCGCCTCGCCACCGAGATGGAGGGCCACCCGGACAACGTGGCGCCCGCCCTCTTCGGCGGCCTCACCATCGCGTGGGTCGACGGCACGGGTCCCCAGCACAAGAAGCTCGCGGTGCACCGCGGCGTCTCGCCGCTCGTGCTCGTGCCCGTCGCGACCATGTCCACCGCGCTCGCGCGGAGCCTGCAGCCGGAGTCCGTCCCGCACGAGGACGCGATCTTCAACGTGTCGCGCTCGGCGCTCCTCATCGCGGCGCTGATCCAGAGCCCCGAGCTGCTGCTCGCGGCGACGGAGGACCGCCTGCACCAGGACTACCGCGCCGCCGCGATGCCGGAGACGAACTCCCTCATCCACCTGCTGCGCGAGCGCGGCTTCGCGGCCGTCGTGTCCGGCGCCGGCCCGTCGCTCCTCGTCCTCGGCAGCGACCCGGGCCAGCGGCTGACGGCTGCCGAGCTCGTGGCCGCGCACAGCGCGACCCCGTGGCAGGCGCTCATGCTCGCCGTCGACGTCAAGGGCTGCCAGGTGCAGGTCGTCGACGAGGGATCCGCCTCCTCCACCTGAGTCGCGACCGTCATCGGTCCGCATCCGGCGCGCCGCTCCTCCGCGGATCGGGCGCCGGGTGCTAGGCTCCTCACGACCTCGAGATCAACGGATCCACGCATGCGCGTCGGAGATCCGGTCCCGGTGGTCGTTCTCACCACTCATCCGCTGTCGTCTCTGCAAGATCCCGTGCCTTCGTGCCCGACAGCAGCTCCGGACGGAATCAGACCGCCCGCCGCTCGGCAGAGACGCACGCGATCGGCTCTCCCCCGCACGGGCTTCGTCCCGGCGGACCGGGGAAAGGACCCACGCACATGACAGATGTCGACACCCGCGCCACTGACGCGGACCTGAGCACGCTCCGCGTCTCCCAGCTCCAGGCCATCGCCTCCGAGCTCGGGATCCCGGGCGGCTCCAAGCTCCGGAAGGGCGAGCTCGTCACGGCGATCTCCGAGATCCGGGCCGCCCGGGGACTCGTCGTCCCCGCCGACGAGGCGATCCCCGCCTCCGACGTGCTCGCCGACGCCGGCGACGCGACCCCCGAGGCCGTGGACGCCGCGACCGCCCCCGTCGTCGAGGACGCGCCCGCCTCGGAGCCCGTCGTCGTCGACGCCGCCCCGGTCGCGGACGAGGCCCCGGTCGCGGACGAGGCCCCGGTCGCGGACGAGGCCCCGGTCGCGGACGAGGCGCCCGTCGCCGACGCGACCGCCTCCGCCGACACGACCGCCTCCGCCGAGGCGCCCGTCGCCGAGGCCCCGGCAGCCGAGCAGGCGCCCGCCGCCGAGCAGCCCGCGCGCTCCGGCCGCGGATCCCGCCGCGCCAGCACCGCCCGCATCGTGCCGGAGCGCATCGCCGAGCCCGTCGAGGCGCCCGCCGTCGCCGAGCCCGCGAGCACCGGCCTCGAGGCCCGCATCGCGCAGGCCACCGGCGACCGTGTCGCCGCCGACACCTCGGCGCCCCGCGCCGACGCGCCCCGCACCGAGGCCCCCGCCGGCCGCCGCGGATCGCGCCGCGCCAGCAGCGCCGGCGTCGTGGACCCCGCGATCGAGGCCCCGCGCCAGGCCGCCCAGCACGTCAACAGCGGCCAGACGGCCGACCAGCTCGTCCCGGCCGAGGCCGAGGCGCCCGCCGCCGAGGCGTCGACCGACGAGCAGGCCCCCGCGCAGCGCTCCGGACGCGGCCGCCGCCGCGGCGGACGCGACGCCCAGGAGGCCCCCGCGCAGGACGCGCCGGTCGAGGCCGCCGCCGAGGAGGCGCCCGCCGCCTCCGACGCGCAGGCCGCCGGCGACGACCGCGACCGCGACTCCGACGACCAGGGCGGCCGCGACGGCCGCGAGGGTCGCGAGGGCGGCCGCAACCGCAGCCGCAACCGCCGGAACCGCGACCGCGGACGCGACCAGGACGAGCAGCAGGGCGGCCGCGACCAGGCGCCCCGCGAGCAGGCCCCGCGCGAGCAGGCCCCGCGCGAGCCCGACGCCGACGACGAGGCGCAGGAGGAGGCCCGCACCGGCCGCGGACGCCAGAACGGCCGCGGCCAGGGCGACCGCACGCAGGACGTGCGCGCCGACCAGGCCCGCGCCGACCTCGGACGCGACGAGGACCGCGGCGGCCGCAGCCGGTACCGCGACCGCAAGCGCGGCCGCAGCCAGGGCGGCGACGAGTTCGAGCCCGAGGTGACCGAGGACGACGTCCTCCTGCCCGTCGCGGGCATCCTGGACGTCCTCGACAACTACGCCTTCGTCCGCACGAGCGGCTACCTGCCCGGCACGAACGACGTCTACGTCTCGCTCGGCCAGGTCAAGAAGCACTCGCTGCGCAAGGGCGACGCGATCGTCGGCGCCATCCGCCAGCCGCGTGGCGACGACAGCCAGAGCCGCCAGAAGTACAACGCGATCGTGAAGATCGACTCGGTCAACGGCCTGCCGCCCGAGGAGGCCGCGAACCGCGTCGAGTTCGGCAAGCTCACGCCGCTCTACCCGCAGGACCGCCTGAGCCTCGAGACCGAGCCCAACAAGCTGACCACGCGGATCATCGACCTCGTGTCGCCGATCGGCAAGGGCCAGCGCGGACTCATCGTCTCGCCGCCCAAGGCCGGCAAGACGCTCGTGCTCCAGGCCATCGCGAACGCCATCGCCACCAACAACCCCGAGGTCCACCTCATGGTCGTGCTGGTCGACGAGCGTCCCGAGGAGGTCACCGACATGCAGCGCACGGTGAAGGGCGAGGTCATCGCCTCCACCTTCGACCGTCCCGCCGAGGACCACACCACGGTCGCCGAGCTCGCCATCGAGCGCGCCAAGCGCCTCGTGGAGCTCGGCCACGACGTGGTCGTGCTGCTCGACTCCATCACCCGCCTCGGTCGCGCGTACAACCTCGCGGCCCCGGCGTCCGGCCGGATCCTCTCGGGCGGCGTCGACTCGTCGGCGCTCTACCCGCCGAAGCGCTTCTTCGGCGCCGCGCGCAACATCGAGCACGGGGGATCGCTCACGATCCTCGCCACGGCGCTCGTGGAGACCGGCTCCAAGATGGACGAGGTGATCTTCGAGGAGTTCAAGGGCACCGGCAACATGGAGCTCCGCCTCTCCCGCGCCCTCGCCGACAAGCGGATCTTCCCGGCCGTCGACGTCAACGCCTCCGGCACGCGCCGCGAGGAGATGCTCATGGGCGCCGACGAGGTCAAGGTCACCTGGAAGCTGCGCCGCGCCCTCGCCGGGCTCGAGCAGCAGCAGGCCCTCGAGATCGTCCTCAGCCGCCTGAAGGAGACGACGTCCAACGTCGAGTTCCTCATGAAGGTCCAGGCGTCCATGCCCAACACCGCGAACGGCCAGTCCCACCAGAGCCACGGGCACGGCGCGCACGAGAAGGGCTGACGCGTGTTCCAGTCCGTCGTCCAGCTGCTGGAGGAGCACGAGGAGCTCCAGCAGCAGCTGGGCGACCCCGAGCTGCACGCCGACGCGTCGCGCTCGCGCAAGGTCAACCGCCGCTACGCGGAGCTCAGCCGGATCGTCGCGGCCCACGCCGAGTGGACGCAGCTGACCGACGACCTCGCCGCGGCGCGGGAGCTCGCCCAGGAGGACGCGGCGTTCGCCGACGAGATCCCGGGCCTCGAGCAGGAGGTCGACCAGGCCCAGGAGAAGCTCCGGCGGCTCCTGATCCCGCGTGACCCCGACGACGCGCGCGACGTCATCATGGAGATCAAGATGGGGGAGGGCGGCGCGGAGTCCGCGCTGTTCGCCGCCGACCTCCTCCGGATGTACCTGCACTACGCGGAGTCGCGTCGCTGGAAGACCGAGATCCTCAGCCAGACGCAGAGCGATCTCGGCGGCTACAAGGACGTCCAGGTCGCCATCAAGGGAACGTCCGACGACCCGGCGCTCGGCGTGTGGGCGCACCTCAAGTACGAGGGCGGCGTGCACCGCGTGCAGCGCGTGCCGGCGACCGAGTCGCAGGGCCGCATCCACACCTCGGCCGCGGGCGTGCTCGTGATCCCCGAGGTCGAGGAGGTCGAGGAGGTCGCGATCGACCCCAACGACCTCAAGATCGATGTGTACCGCTCGTCCGGCCCCGGCGGCCAGTCGGTGAACACGACCGACTCCGCCGTCCGCATCACCCACCTGCCCACGGGCATCGTGGTCGCCATGCAGAACGAGAAGAGCCAGCTGCAGAACCGCGAGGCCGGCATGCGCGTCCTCCGGGCGCGCGTCCTCGCGAAGCAGCAGGAGGAGATCGACGCGGAGGCCTCGGCCGTGCGCCGGAGCCAGATCCGCACCATGGACCGGTCCGAGCGCATCCGCACGTACAACTTCCCGGAGAACCGCATCGCGGACCACCGCACGGGATACAAGGCGTACAACCTCGACGCCGTGATGGACGGAGCCCTCGACCCGGTCGTGGAGTCCTGCATCCAGGCCGACGAGGAGGCGCGGCTCGACGCGCTCGGGGGCGACGCGTGATCCGACGGGTCACCGCGCGACGCCCGCTCGCGCGTGGCTGACGGCGAGGGCGTCCCGGTCACCGTGGACGCCCTCCGCATGCGCGTCGGCTCGACGCTCGCCGCGGCGGGCGTCGAGGATCCCGCGGTCGACGCGGAGCTCCTCATCGGGCACGTCCTCGGCCTCTCCCGCGGGCAGGTGCAGTCGCGCGCGATCACGCGCGCGCCCGTCGTCGCCGCGGACGCCGAGCGCGTCCTCGCGCTCACCGCGCGCCGCGCCCGCCGCGAGCCGCTCCAGCACATCACGGGCGTGGCGCACTTCCGCTCGCTCGAGCTCCTCGTGGGTCCCGGCGTCTTCGTGCCGCGGCCCGAGACGGAGCACGTGGCGCAGCTGGCGATCGACGCCCTGGGCGCCGCTCCCGGCGAGGCGCCCGTGGCGGTCGACCTCGGCACCGGATCCGGCGCCCTCGCGCTGGCGCTCGCCACCGAGGTGCCGCACGCGCGCGTGCACGCGATCGAGGTCTCGCCCGCGGCGCACGCGTGGACGGCCCGGAACGTCGCGCGCCTCGCGCCCGACGTCGACCTCGTGCTCGGCGACCTCTCCGACGCGTTCCCGGAGCTCGACGGCACCGTGTCCGTCGTCGTGTCCAACCCGCCTTACATCCCGGTCGACGCCGTGCCGCGCGACCCGGAGGTGCGCCTGCACGATCCCGCGCTCGCGCTCTACGGCGGCACGGACGGCCTCGACGTCGTCCGCCTCGTCTCGACGACGGCCCGGCGCCTGCTGCACCCGGGCGGCGCGCTCGTGATCGAGCACGGGGAGCTGCAGGGCGACGCGATCCGCGCGCTCCTCGACGCCGACGGCTGGCGCGCCACCGCGACGCACCAGGACCTCACGCGCCGCGACCGCGCGACCACCGCGCTGCGCTGAGCCGGATGCGCCGCGGAGCCGCCCGCAGGATCAGCCCCGGCGTGCCTGCGCCCGGATGAACCCCTCGACCGCGGGCAGCAGGTCGCCGGGCCCCCGCACGTGGTGCCCGGTGATCCCGAGCCCGCGCGCCGCGGCGACGTTGTCCAGACGGTCGTCCGCGAAGAACGTGCGCTCGGCCGGCTGCCCGTACGCGGCGAGCACGCCGCGGAACACCGCCGGGTCCGGCTTCCTGGCCCCGTACCCGCTCGACGTCCGGAGGTGCTCCACGCCGAAGAGCGGCACGAGCTCGGGCGCGAGCGCGGGGAGGTGCCGGGCGGCGAGGGCGTTGTTGTTGGTCAGCAGCGTGATCCGCCCGGCCTCCCGGGCGCGCGCCACGGCCTCGAGCGCCGACGGCCGCACGACCATCGACGCGCGACGCCGGCGCACCCACTCGTCCTCGTCGATGTCGACGCCCACGGCCGCGCAGAACGCGTCGAGGTAGGAGTCGGCGTCGAAGCGCCCCGCCTCCGCGGCCCACTCGCCGTCGTCGTTGTACCAGCGGCGGCGCAGCTCCGCGAGGTCGTGACCCGTGGCCGCGGTGATCCGGTCGGCGGGCCCCCGCCAGTCGTGGTCGTACAGCACGTCGTCCATGTCGAAGACGAAGAGGAGCCCGTCGGGGGCGGGGGAGGAGGGCCGGGACGTCACCCGACCCAGTATGCGGGCGTCGGCGCGGCGCGGATCCGCCGCTCAGGGCCGGGGCGACGCGCTCGGCTACGATGAGCGACGACATGGCGCGCATCTACGACTGCTCAGTCGACACCGACCTCCTCACCGGCATGAGACTCGCCCGACAGGCGGTGGGCCGCGGCGAGGTCGTCGTCATCCCCACGGACACCGTGTACGGGATCGCCGCCGACGCGTTCAACCCCGACGCGGTGCAGCGGCTCCTCGACGCGAAGGGCCGCGGGCGCGACGCCCCGCCGCCCGTCCTCATCCCCGGCGAGTCCACGCTCGACGCGCTGGCCGACTACGTGCCCGACGTCGTCCGCCGCCTGGTGGACGAGTTCTGGCCGGGCGGCCTCACGGTGATCCTCGTGGCGCAGCCGTCCCTCGTCTGGGACCTCGGCGAGACTCGCGGCACCGTCGCGCTCCGCATGCCCGCGAACTCCTTCGCGCTCGAGCTCCTCGCCGAGACGGGCCCGCTCGCGGTCTCGTCCGCCAACAGGACGGGCCAGCCCGCCGCCGCGACCGCGCAGGACGCCGCCGAGCAGCTGGGCGGGTCCGTCGACATCTTCCTCGACGGCGGCTCCGCCGGCGGATCGGCCTCGACCATCGTCGACGCGTCGCGCGTCACCGCGGCGGGCGGCCGCGTCCGCATCGTCCGCGAGGGCGCCATCTCGCGCGCGCAGATCCAGCAGCTCATCGGCGACCAGCTCGAGCCGGTGGTCGCCGCGCCGGCCGCGCCGGCCGAGCCGGGGGAGCCCGATCCCGCGCCGTCCGATCCGGCGGAGCCCGACGCGGACCCGGCCGCCGTGCCCGTGCCCGCCGACGCGCCGCCCGCCGACGCGCCGCCCGCCGACGCGCCGCCCGCGGACCCGTCGCCCGAGGCCGGCCCGACCTACCCCGAGTTCGTCGAGCCCGAGGCCGCGCCCGCCGCCCCGTCCGCGACCGAGCCCCCCGCGGATCCGCCCGCGCACCCCCGGTGACCTACTACGCCGCCATGGCGGTCGTCTCGGGGGTCATCACGCTCGTCCTCTCGATGATCGTGATGAAGCTCGGCTACCGCTACCGGCTCTACCCGGCGATCCGCGCACGTGACGTGCACACGCGCCCGACGCCGCGCCTCGGCGGCGTGGCGATGTTCGCCGGGATCCTCGTGGCCTTCGCCATCGCCTCGCAGGTTTCCTGGTTCGGGCTGGTGTTCGAGCGGCCCGGCCCCGTCATCGCGATCCTCGGCGCCGCGCTCATGATCGTGGTCATCGGCGTCCTCGACGACATCTACGACCTCGACTGGATGATCAAGCTGGCCGGCCAGATCCTCGCCGCGGGCCTCCTCGCCTGGCAGGGCGTCGCCATCTCCTCGCTCCCCATCGGGGGCCTCACGGTCGGCTCCTCGCAGATGTCGATCATGCTGACGATCTTCGCGATCGTCCTCGTCATGAACGCCATCAACTTCATCGACGGGCTCGACGGCCTCGTGGCGGGCGTCGCCATCATCGCCAACGGCACGTTCTTCCTCTACAGCTTCCTGCTCTCGGACACGGACACCGGCCAGACGGAGCGGTTCAACCTCGCCTCGCTCATCAGCGCGATCCTGATCGGCGCGTGCCTCGGCTTCCTCCCCTTCAACTGGCACCCCGCGAAGCTCTTCATGGGCGACGCCGGCGCGCTCCTCGTCGGGCTCCTCATGGCCACGAGCGCCATCGCCGTCACGGGCGAGATCGACCCGAACCCGGAGACCTTCGGCCGCTCGCAGCTGCTGCCCGCGTTCCTGCCGATCCTCCTGCCCTTCGCGATCCTCATCGTGCCGCTGCTCGACTTCGCCCTCGCCGTCTTCCGGCGCCTGAAGGCGGGCAAGTCCCCGTTCAGCGCGGACCGGAAGCACCTCCACCACCGCCTGCTGGACATGGGGCACTCGCGCCTGCATGCGACGCTCATCTTCTACGCGTGGACGGGCGTCGTCTCGGCCGGCTGCCTGCTCATGTTCGTGGTGCAGCCCTACGCGTGGGGCGTGGCCTTCATCGCCGTCGGCATGGTGTGGTCTGCGCCGTCCTCACGCTCGCGCCGCTCAGCCGCCGCAAGCGCCTCGAGGCCGCCGCGCAGCTCGTGCCCGCCGACGCGGAGTCCGAGGACGCCGCCGCCTACGACCCGCTCGACGAGGCCGCCGTCGACCGACCGCTCGCGCGCCTCACGGACGCCGAACTGGAGGCCGTCGAGCGCGAGCACGCCGACCTCGCCGCCGGAGCCGCCGCGACCCGACCGACCGACCTCCCGCACGGCGGGACCAGCAAGGAGACAGCATGACCGACAGCCCGAGCGCCCCCGCCCCCGCCGAGCGTCCCGCGAAGAAGGACGTGTTCGCGCGCATCCTCCTCGGCGGCGCCCTGCTCGCCCTCGCCATCGCGGTGGTCGGCGGCATCGTGGGCTTCGCGGTCGACGGGGGCCGCGGCCTCCTCAGCGCCGTCATCGGCAGCGCGATGGCGCTCGTGTTCCTCGGGCTCACGGCCGGCAGCATCCTCTTCGCCAACCGGTACCAGTCGTCGCCCATCTACCCGACGATCTTCTTCTCCGTCGTGCTCGGGGCGTGGCTGCTGAAGTTCGTGGTCTTCCTCGCCATCGCCCTGGCGCTCAAGGAGCAGCCGTGGATCAACCTGGTCGTGCTGTTCGTGACCGTGATCGTGGGGGTCGTGGGCGCGCTGGTGATGGACATGATCGTGATCACCAAGGCCCGCGTCGGCTACGTCAGCGACGCGCAGCTGCCCGGACGCTAGGCGCGCGCCGCCCGGCCGTCGGCAGGGGGGACGCGATTAGTCAGGGCACCCTCATTGTTGATAGTCTCTCTCGTGACGATTCCCGTCGGGCCGTGCCCAGATCCACCTCACGCCGGCGTCTTCTCACCCCATCCGTTCGTCGCCGCGAGAGCTCGCGCTCCACGCCCCGAAACAGGAGATAGCGCTGTTAGCCACCGCTGCACCCAGCATCATCACCCTCGCCGCTGAAGACTCGGGTGAGGGGTTCCACGCTCCCACGCTGTCGGAGTTCTTCCCGCCCATCGCCTTCTTCGAGGGCACCGGCTTCGACCTCAACCGCATCATGCTCATCAGGCTCCTGGTGCTCGCGGTCCTCGTCGTCCTGTTCGTCGTCGGCACGCGCAAGCTCGCGCTCGTCCCGGGTCGCGGCCAGAACCTCGTGGAGATGGGCGTCGACTTCGTCCGCGTCAACATCGCGGAGGACATCCTCGGCAAGAAGGACGCGCGTCGCTTCCTGCCGATCCTGATGACCATCTTCTTCCTGGTCCTCGGCATGAACCTCACGGGCGTCATCCCCTTCCTCAATATCGCCGGCACCTCGGTGATCGGCCTGCCGCTCTTGCTGGCGGCCGTGGCGTACGTCACGTTCATCTACGCCGGCATCAAGGACCGCGGGGTCGGGTTCTTCAAGAACACGCTCTTCCCGCCTGGGGCGCCCAAGCTGGTCTACATCCTGCTGACGCCCATCGAGTTCCTCTCGACCTTCATCATCCGGCCCGTCGCGCTCACGCTGCGACTCCTCATGAACATGGTCGTGGGGCACCTCCTGCTGGTGCTCTGCTTCTCCGCGACGTGGTTCTTCCTCTTCGAGGCGGAGGGCGCGTTCAAGATCCTGGGCGCCGGCACCCTCGTCCTCGGGTTCGCGTTCACGCTCTTCGAGCTGCTCGTCGCCGTCCTGCAGGCCTACATCTTCGCCCTCCTCACCGCCGTCTACATCCAGATGGCCGTGGCGGAGGAGCACTAAGCGATCTCGTCCACCCACGAGATCACCCAACCGGAAGGAAACCCCAGTGGACCCCATCATTCTCGCCGAGATCAACGGCAACATCGCGACCGTCGGCTACGGCCTCGCAGCGATCGGCCCCGGCATCGGTGTCGGCATCGTCGCGGGCAAGACCGTCGAGGCCATGGCCCGCCAGCCCGAGATGGCCGGCAGCCTCCGCACCACGATGTTCCTCGGCATCGCGTTCTCCGAGGCGCTCGCGCTCATCGGCCTCGCGACCTACTTCATCTTCACCAACTAGGGGAGACGCACATGCTCACGCCCCACAACGTGATGGCGGCAGGTGAAGAAGCGCCGAGCATCCTCCTTCCCGCGGTCTACGACATCGTGTGGTCGGCGGTCGTGTTCGTCGTCCTCCTGGTCGTCGTCTGGAAGTACGCGCTCCCGCGCGTCTACGCCATGCTCGACGGTCGCACCGAGGCCATCGCCGGCGGCATCGAGAAGGCCGAGCGCGCGCAGGCCGAGGCCGACGCCGCGAAGGCCGAGCTCACCGCGCAGCTGGCCGAGGCACGCGCCGAGGCCGGTCGCATCCGCGAGCAGGCCCGCGTCGACGCCACGGCGATCGCCGCGGAGATCAAGGAGCAGGCCACGGCCGACGCCGCCCGGATCACCGCCAGCGCGCAGCAGCAGATCGAGGCCGAGCGCCAGCAGGCGGTCGTCTCGCTCCGATCGGAGGTCGGCTCGCTCGCGATCGACCTCGCGTCGGGCGTCATCGGCCAGAGCCTCACGGACGACCAGCGCTCCACCGCGCTCGTCGACCGGTTCCTCGCCGACCTGGAGGCCAGCGAGACCGCCGGCAGGACGGGATCCGCCAACTGATGGGCAGTGCATCGCGCGCATCGCTGGACGCGGCTCGCCGCGTCCTCGCGGAGCTCGGGGGCGTCGACCTGTCGACGGCCGGTCAGCTCCTCGGAGCCGGCCGTGCCATCGGCGGATCCACGCACCTGCTCTCCGCCCTGGCGGACACCGGCATCGCGCCGGAGGTCAAGCACAGCATCGTGGGCCGGGTCTTCGGCTCCACCGTGCAGGAGCCGGCGCTGCGCGTCATCCGCGCGGTCGTCGACGGCCGCTGGTCGTCGCACGACGAGCTGCTGGCGGGCATCGAGGAGCTGGGCATCCGTGCCGTGGCGATCTCGGCGCCCGCGGGGACGCCCGTCGAGTCCGAGCTGTTCACGTTCGGGCGGGCCGTGTCCACCGATGACCGCCTCGAGCTCGCGTTCGGCGACAAGCTGGGCGATCCCGAAGCCAAGTCGACGCTCGTCCACCGTCTCCTCGACGGCCGGGCATCGGAGCAGACGGTCGTCATCGTCGAGCAGCTCGTGCAGCAGCCCCGCGGCCGCCGCATCGGGGAGCTCGTCCGCCACGCCGCCACCCTCGTGGCCGACCAGGCGGGCCTCACCATCGCCACGGTCAGCGTCGCCTCGCCCCTGTCGCCCGAGCAGTCGGAGCGCCTCGCGCAGGCACTGAGCCGCCGGTACTCCCGGCGGGTCGAGCTGAACCAGGTCGTGGACCGCGACCTCGTCGGCGGCCTCCGCGTCCAGATCGGCGACGACGTCATCGACGGCAGCGTCGCCACCAGGATCAACGATTTGAGACTCCAGTTCGCCTGACCGGCGGGCGTCACCTCGGGAGCCGTCGGCTCCCGTGAATGCAAAGGGAAAGAAGATGGCAGAACTTTCGATCAGCCCCGACGAGATCCGGGACGCGCTCAAGGACTTCGTGCAGTCCTACGAGCCCGGCAAGGCCTCGACCACCGAGGTCGGCTACGTGCTCGACGCGGGCGACGGAATCGCCCACGTGCAGGGCCTGCCCGGCGTCATGGCCAACGAGCTCATCACGTTCGCCGACGGGACCCTGGGCCTCGCCCAGAACCTGGAGGAGAGCGAGATCGGCGTCATCGTGCTCGGCGAGTTCGCCGGCATCGAGGAGGGCATGGAGGTGCGCCGCACCGGCGAGGTGCTCTCCGTCCCCGTCGGCGACGGCTACCTCGGCCGCGTCGTGGACCCGCTGGGCAACCCCATCGACGGCCAGGGCGAGATCGCGAGCGAGGGCCGTCGCGCCCTCGAGCTCCAGGCGCCCGGCGTCATGCAGCGCAAGAGCGTGCACGAGCCCATGCAGACCGGCATCAAGGCCATCGACGCCATGATCCCGATCGGCCGCGGCCAGCGCCAGCTCATCATCGGCGACCGCCAGACCGGCAAGACGGCCATCGCGATCGACACGATCATCAACCAGAAGGCCAACTGGGAGTCCGGCGACACGAACAAGCAGGTGCGCTGCATCTACGTCGCCATCGGCCAGAAGGGCTCGACCATCGCCTCCGTGCGCGGCGCCCTCGAGGAGGCCGGCGCCATGGAGTACACGACCATCGTCGCGTCCCCCGCGTCCGACCCCGCCGGCTTCAAGTACCTGGCGCCCTACACCGGCTCGGCCATCGGCCAGCACTGGATGTACGGCGGCAAGCACGTCCTCATCATCTTCGACGACCTGTCGAAGCAGGCCGAGGCCTACCGCGCCGTCTCGCTCCTCCTGCGCCGCCCGCCGGGACGCGAGGCGTACCCCGGCGACGTGTTCTACCTGCACTCCCGCCTGCTCGAGCGCTGCGCCAAGCTCTCGGACGAGCTGGGCGCCGGATCGATGACGGGCCTGCCCATCATCGAGACGAAGGCGAACGACGTCTCGGCGTACATCCCGACCAACGTGATCTCGATCACCGACGGCCAGATCTTCCTCCAGTCGGACCTGTTCAACGCGAACCAGCGTCCCGCGGTGGACGTCGGCATCTCGGTGTCCCGCGTCGGCGGCGACGCCCAGGTGAAGAGCATCAAGAAGGTCTCCGGCACGCTCAAGCTCGAGCTCGCGCAGTACCGCTCCCTCGAGGCGTTCGCGATCTTCGCGTCCGACCTCGACGCGGCCAGCCGTCGCCAGCTCGCCCGCGGCGCGCGCCTCACCGAGCTGCTCAAGCAGCCCCAGTACTCGCCGTTCCCCATCGAGGAGCAGGTCGTCTCGATCTGGGCGGGCACGAAGGGCAAGCTCGACGAGGTCCCGGTCGAGGACATCCTGCGCTTCGAGCGCGAGCTGCTCGACCACCTCCACCGCAACACGGAGGTCCTGTCGCAGCTGAAGGAGAAGAACGTCCTCACCGACGACATCACCGACGCGCTGGATGCGGCCGTGGACCGGTTCAAGCTCGAGTTCCAGACGGGCGAGGGCAAGCCGCTCGCATCCGTGGGATCCGAGAGGTTCGAGCCCGCCAAGGCCGAGGACGTCAACCAGGAGCAGATCGTCAAGGGCAAGCGCTGACGCGCTCGCCTCACCGATCCGCCACCGACCGAGACCGATAGGGAGACTCATGGGAGCGCAACTCCGGGTCTACACGCAGAAGATCAAGTCCGCGCAGACGACGAAGAAGATCACCCGCGCGATGGAGCTGATCTCCGCGTCGCGCATCCAGAAGGCGCAGCAGCGGATGGCGGCGTCCGCGCCGTACAGCCGTGCCGTCACGCGCGCGGTCTCGGCGGTGGCGACGTTCTCCAACGTCGACCACATCCTCACGACCGAGCCCGAGAAGGTGGAGCGGGCGGCGATCGTCGTCTTCGCCTCCGACCGCGGCCTCGCCGGGGCGTTCAGCTCCAGCGTCCTGAAGGAGTCCGAGCAGCTCGCCGAGCTGCTCCGCTCGCAGGGCAAGGAGATCGTGTACTACCTGGTGGGCCGGAAGGCCGTCGGGTACTTCAAGTTCCGCAAGCGCTCCTCGGAGCGCATCTGGACGGGGAGCACGGAGAAGCCGGAGTTCGAGACCGCGAAGTCCATCGGCGATGCGCTCGTCGAGAAGTTCGTGACGGAGGCGTCCGAGGGCGGCGTGGACGAGATCCACATCGTCTTCAACCGCTTCGTGTCCATCGCCACGCAGAAGCCCGAGGTCGTCCGGCTGCTGCCGCTCGAGGTCGTCGAGGGGGTGGAGGCTCCCGGTGACGGCGCCGTCCTGCCGCTCTACGAGTTCGAGCCCGAGGTGGGCGACGTGCTCGACGCGCTGCTGCCCGTCTACATCGAGAGCCGCATCTTCAACGCCATGCTGCAGTCGGCCGCCTCGGAGCACGCCGCGCGCCAGAAGGCCATGAAGTCGGCGAGCGACAACGCCGACAAGCTCGTGATCACGTACACGCGGCTGCGCAACAACGCGCGTCAGACTGAGATCACGCAGCAGATCTCCGAGATCGTCGGCGGCGCGGACGCGCTCGCCTCCAGCAAGTAACTCCCACGCTCCACGAATGAAGAAGAGAGACATCAATGACTGACACCGCCACTGCGCCGGTCGCCAGCGACAGCGTGGCCGGCGTCGGACGCATCGTCCGCGTCACCGGCCCGGTCGTGGACATCGAGTTCCCGCACGACTCGATCCCCCCGGTCTACAACGCCCTGAAGACCACGATCACCCTCGGCGAGGAGTCGACGGAGATCACGCTCGAGATCGCCCTGCACCTCGGCGACGACGTCGTGCGCGCGATCGCCCTGAAGCCCACGGACGGCCTCGTCCGCGGCCAGGAGGTGCGCGACACGGGTGCCGCCATCTCGGTGCCCGTCGGCGACATCACCAAGGGCAAGGTCTTCAACGTCACCGGCGACATCCTCAACAACGTCGGCGGCGAGCCGATCGAGATCACCGAGCGCTGGCCCATCCACCGCAAGCCCCCGATGTTCGACCAGCTCGAGTCCAAGACGCAGCTGTTCGAGACCGGCATCAAGGTCATCGACCTCCTCACCCCGTACGTGCAGGGCGGCAAGATCGGCCTGTTCGGCGGCGCGGGCGTCGGCAAGACCGTCCTCATCCAGGAGATGATCCAGCGCGTCGCGCAGGACCACGGCGGCGTGTCCGTGTTCGCCGGCGTCGGCGAGCGCACGCGTGAGGGCAACGACCTCATCATGGAGATGGAGGAGGCCGGCGTCTTCGACAAGACCGCGTTGGTCTTCGGCCAGATGGACGAGCCGCCGGGAACGCGCCTGCGCGTGGCCCTGTCCGCGCTCACGATGGCGGAGTACTTCCGCGACGTGAAGAACCAGGACGTGCTGCTCTTCATCGACAACATCTTCCGCTTCACGCAGGCCGGATCCGAGGTCTCCACGCTGCTCGGCCGCATGCCGTCCGCGGTGGGCTACCAGCCGAACCTCGCGGACGAGATGGGCGTGCTCCAGGAGCGCATCACGTCGACCCGCGGCCACAGCATCACGTCGCTGCAGGCCATCTACGTCCCCGCGGACGACTACACCGACCCGGCACCGGCCACCACGTTCGCGCACCTCGACGCGACCACGGAGCTCAGCCGCGAGATCGCCTCGCGCGGCCTCTACCCGGCCGTCGACCCGCTGACGTCCACCAGCCGCATCCTCGACCCGCGGTACCTGGGCCAGGCGCACTACGACACGGCCACCCGCGTCAAGGCGATCCTGCAGAAGAACAAGGAGCTCCAGGAGATCATCGCGATCCTCGGCGTCGACGAGCTCTCCGAGGAGGACAAGGTCACGGTCTCCCGTGCCCGCCGCATCCAGCAGTTCCTCTCGCAGAACACGTACATGGCGAAGAAGTTCACGGGCGTCGAGGGGTCCACCGTGCCGCTGAAGAACACCATCGAGTCGTTCTCGAAGATCGCCGACGGCGACTACGACCACGTCGCCGAGCAGGCGTTCTTCAACGTCGGCGACCTCGACGACGTCGAGCGCCGCTGGTCCGAGATCCAGAAGGAGAACGGCTGACATGGCGCGCGCTGATCTCACGGTGACCGTGGTGTCCGCCGACCAGCAGGTCTGGTCGGGGCAGGCGTCCATGGTCGTCGCGCGCACCAGCGAGGGCGAGATCGGCATCCTCGCCGGTCACGAGCCGCTGCTGGCGATCCTCGCGACCGGCAACGTCCGCATCACGCAGGACGGCGGATCCGTGATCACGGCCGACGCCGACGAGGGCTTCCTCTCGGTGGAGAACGACAACGTGACCGTGGTCGCGCGCCAGGCCTCCCTGGTCGCGTAGCGCCACCTCCGTCCGACGGCGGGCGGTCCCCTCGGGGGCCGTCCGCCTTCGTGCGTCCAGGGGCGGTGGGTCGCGCCGCTCCGGCCTCCCGTCGCCGCACCTCCATCCCAGCTCGCACCCCCGTCCCGTCCCGCCGCCCCACCCGGAGGTCCCGTGCTCGTCCTGCTGCCCCCGTCCGAGACGAAGCGCGACGGCGGGGACGACGGATCCCGCCTGGACCTCGGGCGGCTCTCCTTCCCCGAGCTGACGGCGGAGCGGCGGACGATCATCCGGGCCGTCGCGGACCTCGCGCGGGACCCCGAGGCGGCGGCGCGGGCCCTCAAGCTGGGTCCGCGCCAGGCGGGCGAGGTGGAACGCGACCGGCTCGTGGAGTCCTCGCCCACCATGCCGGCGCTCCGGCGCTACACCGGCGTCCTCTACGACCCCATCGGCGCCGACGCCCTGGACGACGCGCAGCTGGCGTTCGCCGGCCGCCACGTCGCCGTGCACTCGGCCCTGTTCGGGCCCGTCATGGCCACCGACCCGATCCCCGCGTACCGGCTCTCCCACGACAGCCGGGTGCCGGGCCTCCGGATGAAGGCGCACTGGATGGCCTCCGTCCGCCGCGTTCTCGAGGCCATCCCGGGCCTCGTCCTCGACCTCCGCTCCGACGGCTACGCCGCGCTCGGGCCGCGGCCGGATCACGCCGACTCGACCGTCGTGCGCGTCGTCGCCCGCGGCGAGGACGGGACGGTGCGCGCGCTCAACCACTTCAACAAGAAGGCCAAGGGCGACCTGGTGCGGGCCCTGGTCCTCGCCGGTCGCGACCTCGCCTCCGTCGACGAGCTGCTCGAGTGGGCCGCCGAGGCCGGCGTCGAGCTCACGCGCGGCGGATCCGGCGACCTCGTTCTGGTGGCCGCGCCGCACTGATCCGGCTGCGCTCATCGGGCGGATCCGGCCACGCCGCCGTCGCGCGCGCAGGACGCGCCTCCACGCCGGGCCGGCGGGACGGGGACGACGCGCCGATCAGACTGCCCGGTGGCACCCGACGACGTGGTCGTCCACCAGTCCCGAGGACTGCATGAGGGCGTACACGGTCGTCGGCCCGACGAAGCGGAGCCCGTGCACCTTGAGCTCCCGGCTGAGCGCGGTGGACTCGGGGGTGATCGCGGGGATGTCGTCGGCGGTGGCGGGCCGCGGCCGGGACGACGGGTCGGACGCGTGCGCCCAGACCAGGCGGTCGAGCGCGCCGTCCCCGCGCTCGCCCAGGAGCGCGCGCACAGCCCGTGCGTTGCCGGAGGCGGCGAGGATCTTCGCGCGGTTGCGGATGATCCCGGCGTCACCCATGAGCCGCTCGACGTCGTCCTCGTCCATGGCGGCCACGGCGTCGATGTCGAAGCCGTGGAAGACCTCCCGGAACCGGGGGCGCTTGCGGAGGATGGTGATCCAGGACAGTCCCGCTTGGAACCCCTCGAGGCACAGCTTCTCGAAGAGCGGCCGGTCACCGTGGAGCGGCCGCCCCCACTCCTCGTCGTGGTACCTGCGGTACTCCGGGTCGGCGGCGGACCAGGCGCAGCGTGCGACGCCGTCGTCGCCGACGACGACCGACTCCCGTGTCACGACGCCAGCACCGATCCCTCGAGCGCCAGCAGCCGCACCTTCGTGGCGACGCCGTCGCCCGCGCTGAAGCCCGTGACGCGCCCGTCCGCGCCGAGGACGCGGTGGCAGGGCACCAGGATGCACAGCCGGTTGGCGCCCACGGCACCGCCCACCGCCCGTGCCCCGCCCGGCCGGCCGGCGGCCTGCGCCAGGGCGCCGTACGTCGTGACGCCGCCGTGCGGGATCCGCAGGAGCGCCTCCCATACCGCGACCTGGAACGGCGTGCCGGCGAGGCGCACCGGGACGTCGAAGGCCTGCCGGCGCCCCGCGGACCACTCCTTGAACTGCCGGGCGGCCTCCCGGAGGACGGGGCTCGGGCGGTCGTCGAGGTGGTCGAGCGGCAGGAGACCGCCGGTCGCGATGGTGAGGGAGGTGATCCGGTCGCCCTCGGACACGAGCTCGAGCCGCCCCACGGGCGACGGCACGCGCAGGAGAGAAGCCCCCGGGGGCAGCGCGCCGGGTGCCGGTGGGAGCCGACCGCCGGGATCGCGTGACGGCGCGGCGGCGCTCGTGCCGGGAGCACTCGGTGGGCGCGGGGGAGCGAGGACGGGAGCGGGGGAGGGCGTCATGCGGCGAGGCTAGGGCGGGTGCCGCGAAGCCGGACCGTCACGGCGCGGGCGGGGGACGGACCGGCGGAGCCGCGTCGGGGGAGGGGCGGCCGTGCCGGCGTCACCGGGAGCGCCCGTGCCCGTCCTGCGTGTGGACCTTGAGGTACACGAACGTCTCCGTGCTCACGACGCCCTCGAGCCCGCGGATGCGGGCGTTCAGGAGCTCGACGAGCTCCTCGTCGTCCTCGCACACCACCTCGGCGAGCAGGTCGAACGTGCCCGCCGTCATCACGACGTAGTCGACCGCGGGGATGGCCGCGAGGGCGTCGGCCACGACGCGCACGTCGCCGCTCACCGTCACGCCGATCATGGCCTGGCGCGTGAGCCCGAGCTGCTGCGGGTCGGTGAGCGCCACGATGCGGATCACGCCGGCGTCGGTGAGCTTCTGCACCCGCTGGCGCACGGCGGCCTCGCTCAACCCGACCGCCTTGCCGATCTCCGCGTACGACCGGCGGCCGTCCTCCCGCAGCTGGTCGACGATGGAGCGGGAGATCGCGTCGACGGGGAGCCCGCGGGCGGAGGGGCGCGGCGGCGTGCTCATCGTCCGAGCATGACAGCCCGACGGGGGCCGGGCAACCGGATCCGCGGTGCGCGGACCCTCCGGCGGTGCGGATGCCCCTCCTCGGGGCCCGAGGGCCGACGTCCGCGCACCCCTCGGCCGGGGGTCGCCCACGCGGTAGGATCCATCCCAGCGCGTCCGGCCGCCCGAGGCCCGTCGCCGACCGCCCGACCGGGCGCCGACCCTCGATGGAGCCCATGACGTGAGCGAGGGCTCCCACCGATCCTCTCCCGCCGCCGCGGGATCCGCCGGCGTCGCGGTGGTCACGCCGCAGGCGGTCGTGCTCCTGCCCGACGGCGCGTCCACGCGCCTCGTGGACGACCTCTGGCGGATCCTCGCGCAGCCGCAGGTCGCCGCCGAGTCGATCGTCGCGGTGCTCCCGCTGCGCGGCCCCGACGAGGTCGCGTCCTTCGCCGTGGTCGTGCACGAGGCCGGGGCCCCCGACGCCGCCCGCCTCCAGGTCGTGCTGCGGGGCGACGCCGTGGTCGACGTCGACGGCGGGTACGACGAGTCCGCGCCCCCCGCCGACCTCGCCCCGCGTCGCGTCGACGCGCGCCAGGCGCTCCCCTTCTACCTCGCGACGCTCGACCGCGTGCGGGCCTACCGCCTGGGGAGCGCGTCCGCGCCCCTCTCGGCCGTCGTGGCCGACGGCCTGCCCGTCGTGGCCGGGGCGGTCGTCGCGGACGCCATCGCGTGGCGCGTCGACGCACGGGCGTCCGACGAGCGCGCATCCGGATCCGCGGGCGGGAGCGGCCGCCGGGCCGGGGGCGGCGCGCACCGGGCGTCCGCGCCCGTCGACCCGGGCCTCGTCTCGACGGTCCTCGACGCGCCCTCGGGGGAGGCCTTCGCGCCGGCCGATCCGCCCGCCGCCTCCGCCTCCTCGTCCGTCCCGGCGGCCCCTGTCGCGGATCGGTCAGCCTCCGCCCTGGGCGACCCCGCCGCGGACGATGAGGCGGCCGCCCGGGCCCGCTCGGCAGGCGTCCCCACGGTCGCCATCGCGACGACGCCCGAGGCCGACGCCGACGCCGACGCGATCCGCATCGTGCACGCCGTCCGCATCATGCGCGACGGGGTGCCGCTCGCCGCCGGGACGGGGCACCCGGATCCCGAGCGCATCCCGCTCGACGTCCCCGTCATCGTGGGCCGCCGTCCCCGCCCGCCGCGCGTCGTGCGGGGCCCGGCGCCGCGACTGGTCACGGTGCCCTCCCCGCTCGGCGAGATCTCCGGCACGCACGTGGCGCTCCGGCAGGAGTCCGGTGCGATCGTGGTGACCGACCTCGACTCCACGAACGGCACCGTCGTGCTCGCGCCCGGCGTCGAGCGCCTCGCGCTCCGCCCCGGCGAGTCGCTCGTGGTCGTGCCGGGGACCCGCGTGGACATCGGCGACGGCGTCGTCCTCGAGATCCTGTCCGCCCGATGACCGCCATCGGAGTCGACGTCACCGAGACCGCCCTCGTCCTGCCCGACGGGCGCCGGCTCGTGCTCGGCTGGGCCTCCGCGACCGACCGCGGCCTCCGGCGCGACCACAACGAGGACAGCGTCCTCGCGGCGGTCCCGTACTTCGCGGTCGCCGACGGCATGGGCGGCCACGCGGCCGGCGACGTGGCGAGCGACGCCGTCATCCGCCGCCTCGCGGAGGAGCAGGGCCGCGCCGAGGGCGGCTTCGCGGATCCCGAGGGCGTGGAGCCCGCCCTCGAGCGCGCGGTCGACGACATCCGCGAGGAGACCGGCGACCTGGAGCTGCACGCGGGGACCACCCTCACCGGCGCCTGCCTCACGCTCGTGTCCGACCGCCCGTACTGGGCGGTCTTCAACGTGGGCGACTCGCGCGTCTACCAGCTGCGCGGCGACGTGCTCGAGCAGGTGACCGTCGACCACTCCGTCGTGCAGGAGATGGTGGACGCGGGCCGCCTCACGCGGGCGCAGGCCGACCGCCATCCGGACGGCAACATCATCACGCGCGCGGTGGGCGTGGGCGACGCGGCGGAGGTCGACTACTGGCTCCTGCCCGTCACGGCGCGGCTGCGACTGCTCGTCTGCTCCGACGGCCTGACCAAGGAGCTGGCGGACGCCGAGATCCGCGGGCACCTGCTGCGCGCCGACGACGCCGGCACGGCCGTCCGCGCCCTCGTCGCGCACGCGCTGGAGAACGGCGGGCGCGACAACGTCACGGCCGTCGTGGTCGACGTGCTGAGGATCGACCCGCCGGCCGAGGCGACCGCCCCGCCCCGCCGCCGGGGCTTCCGCCGCTGATCCGCCGGGCCGCCGCTACGCGTGCAGCGCTTCGTTCAGGATCTGCCCGCCGCCGCGACGCGGCACGGCCTCGACGGCGCCCGTGAGCGAGTTGCGGCGGAACAGGATCCCCGGGCGGCCCGACAGCTCGACGGCCTTCACCTGGGGCACGGTGCCGTCGGGTCCCGGCGCCTGGCCCGCGAGGCGCACCTTGGTGCCCGCGGTCACGTAGAGGCCGGCCTCCACGACGCTGTCGTCGCCGATCGAGATCCCCACGCCGGAGTTGGCGCCGAGGAGGGCCCGCTCGCCGATGACGACGCGCTCCGTGCCGCCCCCCGAGAGCGTGCCCATGATGGAGGCGCCGCCGCCCACGTCCGAGCCGTCGCCGACGACCACGCCCTGCGAGATGCGTCCCTCGACCATGGAGGCGCCGAGGGTGCCGGCGTTGAAGTTCACGAAGCCCTCGTGCATGACGGTCGTGCCGGGCGCGAGGTGGGCGCCGAGGCGCACGCGCGACGCGTCGGCGATGCGCACGCGGTCGGGGGTGACGTAGTCGAGGAGGCGCGGGAACTTGTCGACGCCGTGCGCGGCGATGCCGGCGCGCTGGAGGGAGGGGCGGAGCCGGTCGAAGTCGTCGGGGTGCACGGGGCCGGCGTTGGTCCACACGACGATGGGGAGGTGCGCGAAGATCCCGTCGAGCGAGAGCGCGTTCGGCTGCACGAGCAGGTGGCTCAGCAGGTGCAGGCGGAGGTAGGCGTCGGGCGTGGAGGCGGGCGGCGCCTCCAGGTCGATCTCCACCGTGACGATGTCGACCGTGACGCCGCGGCGCGGGTCGGCGACGGCGAGCTCCTCGACCCAGGCCGGCGCGATCCAGCGGTCGCGTCCCGCGGGCAGGGAGCCCAGCTCGGGGGCGGGGAACCAGGTGTCGAGCACGGTGCCGTCGGAGGCCACGGTCGCGAGGCCGTAGCCCCAGGCGGATCCGGTGGCGGGCGCGGCGGACGGGGTCGGAGCGGGGGAGGCCATGCGGCCAGCGTACCGATCGCCGTCCGCCACCCCGCCGTCCGGGTCCTGCCCAGGGCCGCGTGCCGCCGCCGACCTAGGATGTCTCGCATGCCGACCGAGACGCCCGCCGTGCCCGAGCTCGACCTCACCGCCGGGAGCGTGGCGCTCACCCGCGCGATCTGCGACGTCGAATCCGTCTCGGGGGACGAGGCGACGCTCGCCGACGCCATCGAGCGCGCCCTCGCGGGCTGCGCGCACCTCGAGGTGGAGCGCGACGGCGACGCGGTCGTCGCCCGCACGCGCCTCGGGCGCGACCGCCGGGTCGTCATCGCCGGCCACATCGACACCGTGCCGCTCAACCGCAACCTGCCCACCCGCACCGAGCACGAGGACGGCGTCGAGTACCTCTGGGGCCGCGGCACCGTCGACATGAAGGCGGGCGTCGCCGTGCAGCTGGTCCTCGCAGCCGAGCTCGCGGATCCCGCGTACGACATCACCTGGATCTGGTACGACCACGAGGAGGTGTCCGACAGCCTCAACGGCCTCGGCCGCCTGGCCCGCACCCGCCCCGAGCTCCTCGAGGGCGACTTCGCCATCCTCGGCGAGCCGACGCGCGCCGAGATCGAGGGCGGCTGCAACGGCAACCTGCGCGTCGAGGTGCGCGCGTTCGGCAGGCGCTCGCACTCGGCCCGCTCCTGGGTCGGCGAGAACGCGATCCACCGCATCGCGCCCGTGCTCGCCACGCTCGCCGCGTACGAGGCGCGCGAGGTCGAGGTCGACGGCCTCGTCTACCGCGAGGGCCTCAACGCGGTCGGGGTGTCCGGCGGCATCGCGGGCAACGTGATCCCGGACGAGGCGATGGTCCACGTCAACTACCGCTTCGCGCCGAGCCGCTCGGGGGCCGAGGCCGTCGCGCACGTGACGAGCCTGTTCCCGGGCTTCGAGATCACGGTCGTCGACCTCGCGGAGGGCGCGCGCCCCGGCCTCGACGCCGCGATCGCGCAGCCGTTCCTCGCCGCCGTCGGCGGGGAGGCCAAGCCCAAGTACGGCTGGACCGACGTGGCCCGGTTCAGCGCGCTGGGCGTGCCGGCCGTCAACTACGGCCCCGGGGACCCGCTCCTCGCGCACCACGACGACGAGCGCGTCGACGTCGCCCAGATCACCTCGTGCGAGCGCGGCCTGCGGGCGTGGCTGACGGCGCGCTGACCCGGCCGGCCGCCCGGCCCGCCCGACGCCCCGGGCCGGGTCTCCTGCCCCTCGCCCGGCCCTCCTCCCGCTGGCCCTGGTGGGCGGCGGTCCTCGGCGTCTACCTGGCGAGCCGCGTCCTCACCACCGGGATGATGCTGCTCTCCGCCCGCAGCCAGATCCGCACGCCGTGGGCGGACGCGTCGCCGTCCTACCTGCGGTTCGCCGCGTTCTGGGACGCGGGCTGGTACCGCGAGATCGCGACGTACGGCTACCCCGCGGTCCTGCCCGTCGACGCCGCGGGGCACGTGCAGTCGAACCCCTGGGCGTTCATGCCGCTGTACCCGGCCCTCGTGCGCGCAATCCAGGACGCCATGGGCGCGTCCTTCGAGCTCGTCGGCGTCGCGGTGTCCGTGGTGGCCGGAGCTGGCGCCGTGCTGGTGCTGCACCGGCTGCTGTCGCGCTCGCTGTCGCCCTCGTCGACCCTCCTCGCCGTCGTGATCGTGTGCGTGGCCCCCGTGTCGCCGCTGTTCCAGATCGCGTACGCCGAGAGCCTCCAGACGCTCCTGCTCCTCACGGCGCTGCTCCTCCTCGTCGAACGGCGCTACGCCCTGCTCGCCCCCGTCGTCGTGCTCCTCGCCCTCACCCGGCCGCTCGGCCTGGCCTTCGCGCTCGCGCTCCTGCTGCACGGCGTCCACCGGCTCGCCACGGCCGCGCGCGATCCGTTCCCCCCGGCCGAGCGCGCCCGGCTGGTCCTCGCGACGACCTCGGCCGCCGCAGCGGGCGCGGCGTGGCCGGTCATCGCGTGGATCGGCACCGGCTCGCTCACGGCCTACACGGACACGGAGCTCTCCTGGCGGGCGTCCTACGTCGGCTACCGGCACCTGGTGCCCTTCGAGGCGTGGTTCGACGCCGGCGGCTTCTGGATCGGCGGTCCCCTCGGCACGGTCGCGGTCCTCGCCGTCGTCGCGGCGTTCGTCGTCGT
This sequence comes from Clavibacter sp. B3I6, assembly GCF_030816895.1. Classification (NCBI taxonomy): domain Bacteria; kingdom Bacillati; phylum Actinomycetota; class Actinomycetes; order Micrococcales; family Microbacteriaceae; genus Clavibacter; species Clavibacter sp. B3I6. The sequence continues at coordinate 1,018,000 of NZ_JAUSYL010000001.1, read as the reverse complement.
GCTCACGCGTCCGTCCGTCCGCGCGCTCGGCCCCGAGCTGCGCATCTGGGTCGCCTCCTACGGGCTCTACCTCCTGGCCGTGTTCTTCCCGCAGTCGAGCCTCTTCCGCCTGCTCCTGCCGATGATCCCGCTGGCCGGCGCGCTGGCGGTGCCCCGGTCCCGCGCCTACCGCGCCGCCGTGGTGGTGGCCATGATCGCCGGCCAGTGGATCTGGATCGACCTCGTCTGGCGCGCCACCGCGGGCGACTGGACGCCCCCGTGACCCGGCTCCCGGCCTCCCGTCGCGCCCCCTCCTCACCCCGACGGGGGCGCGGCGGGCGTAGCACGGAGCCGCGCGTTCATCGGAGAGCGCGTCCATGCGGGATAATGGACGCACATCCACGAAAGGGGAGCCGAATGGCAGCCATGAAGCCCAGGACCGGCGACGGACCGATGGAGGCCGTGAAGGAGGGCAGGCTCATCATCGTGCGCGTGCCCTTGGAGGGAGGCGGACGACTCGTCGTCTCCGTCAACGACGCCGAAGCGAAGGAGCTTCACGATGCCCTCGCCGCGGTGACCAGCGCGAGCTAGTCGAGCGCATCACGCGACACCGCCCGCTCCGTCGACGACGGGGCGGGCGGTGTCGCGTACGGGCGGGGAGCTGCGGGGATCAGCGGCCGGTCTTCGCGATCTGCAGCAGGCCGTCGCCCGCGGGGGACAGGGCGGCGACGACGGCGCCCGACCCGGCCGTCTCCTGCACCAGCGTGCGGAACGCGGCGGTCTGCGCGTCGCGCGCCGCGGGGTTCTGCACGCGGCCCCGCCAGAGCCCGTGCGGCACGAGGACGAGTCCGCCCGTGCGCGCGAGCCGCAGCCCGTGCTCCACGTACTCGATGACCTGGGCGGGATCCGCGTCCACCAGGACGAGGTCGTAGCTCGCGTCGCTCATGCGCGGCAGCACGTCGAGCGCGCGGCCCGTGATGAGGCGCACGCGGTTCGCGGGCACCTCCGCGTCGGCGAGGATCTCCCGCGCGGCCTGCTGGTGGTCGAACTCCACGTCGATGCTCGTGAGGACGGCCCGCGGTGCGCCGCGGAAGATGCAGAGGCCGGACACGCCGGCGCCCGTCCCGATCTCGATGACGCTGGTGGCGCGCGTCGCCACGGCCAGGAGCGAGAGCTGGGCGCCGACGGCGGGGGAGACGGCCTCGATGCCGAGCTCGCGGGAGTGCTGGCGGGCCAGGGCGATGTGCTCGTCCTCGACGACGACGTCCTCGGCGAACTTCCACCCGGTCTCCTGGTCGGACACGCGGCACCTCCCTCTTCCGGGTCCCCAGGGTATCGGCCCGCGGCCGCGCACCCGACCGACGCCCTGTCCGCGCAGGCACCGGACGGGGGTCGCGGCTGACGGTAGCCTGCGCGCCGACGGAGATCGGGCGGAGATCGGGCACCGACCGGCTAGCCTGTGATCATGTTCGGCCTGACGTTCGAGAAGCTGATGCTCATCGGCATCATCGCCGTGTTCCTGCTCGGCCCCGAGCGGCTGCCGATCTACACCCAGAAGCTCGCGGATCTGGTGAAGGCGGCCCGCCGCATGGCCACCGGGGCGCGCGAGCGCATGCGCGACGAGCTGGGTCCGGAGTTCGACGAGGTCGACTGGAAGAAGCTCGACCCGCGCCAGTACGACCCGCGCCGCATCATCAAGGAGGCGCTGTTCGAGGACGAGCCCGTGGTCACCAAGCCGCGCGTCCCCGTCGAGACCACCGTCGCCCGACGCCAGCGCCTGGAGCGCGAGGCCGCCGCCGCGTCGGCGCAGCCCGCCCCCTTCGACGCCGAGGCCACCTGACCCGGATCCCCGCCGGCGCTCAGGTGCCGCCGCTGACCCGCTCGTGCTTCAGCCTCACGCGCTGCCGCTGAAGCGCGCGTCCACCGCACGCGCCTCCTCGCGGAGGGCGTCCACCACGGCACGCACCGACGGCCGCTCCGCCCGGTCAGGTCGCAGCAGCACGTGCAGGTGCCGCTTCGAGGCGACGCCGGACAGGCGCTTGACGACCACGCCGTCGTGCTCGCCCGCCGTGTAGCGCGGCAGCAGCGCGATCCCGTGGCCCGACGCCACCAGCGACTCCGTGATGCGCGTGTCGCTGAACCGCTGCACCACGCGCGCGGGCGCGCCGACGGCCTGCTCGATGTCGAGGAGGATCCGGTCGAACGGGAGGCCCTGCGGCACGCCGATCCACGGCTCGCCGCTGAGGTCGGCCGGACTGACCGACGCCCGGCCCGCGAGGCGGTGGTCGGCCGGCATCGCGACGTCGAGCGGCTCCACCATGAGCGGCACGATGACGAGGCCGAGCCCGCGCCAGGTGCCGGCCCCGGCGAGCGAGTGCGCGAGGACGACGTCGAAGTCGGCGGTGAGGTCCGCGAAGGCCCGCGACGCCGGGTCCCGGTCGCTGGCGCGGACGGTGAGGTCGGGGATCGCGGCGACGCGGTCGAGGAGCCCCGGCAGCAGCATCTGCGCGGCGGTGGGGAACGTCGCGAGCGTGACCTCGCCGGAGGGCTGGTGCCGGAAGTCCTCCCACAGGGCCTCCGCGCGGGCCACGGCGACGGCGATGTCGGTCGCGGTGCGGGCGAGCGCCCGGCCCGCGTCCGTCAGCACGATCCCGCGGCCCGAGCGCTCGGTGAGGGGCACGCCGGCCTCCCGCTCCAGCACCTTCAGCTGCTGCGAGACCGCCGACGGCGTGCGGCCGGCAGCGCGCGCGACGGCGCCCACGCTGCCGCGGTCGGCGAGCTCGCGGAGGAGCTCGAGGCGGCGGATGTCCATGAAGCCAGGCTACACAACGAGGCAAGGACTATGAGCTTGTCCTGAACGGTCCCGGGTGGTCTCATGGTCATGCGGCGGAGTGCGCCGCCATCCGCCTTCCCGCAGGAGCACCACCATGACCGTCTTCCTCATCGCCGTCGCCGCCCTCTCCGTCTCCGCCGTCGCCGGCACGCTCGTCGTCACCGCGCGTGACGGCTACCGCGCCGTGCCGACGCTCACGCACCGCAGCCACGTCTAGGCGTCGCGCGCCGCGCGCGTGAAGAGGAGAGGACGGCAGCCCGCGGGCTGCCGTCCTCTCGTGCATCCGGACCGGATCGCGGTCCGGTGAGGGCGATCTAGGAGACCGAGAGCCCGAGCTTCCGGCCCGCGAGCCCGCGGCCGCGTGTCGCCAGGTGGTCCGCCACGCGCAGGATCTGCACCGCCGCCGGATCCTCGGGCGCGGCCAGCACGAGCGGCGCCCCGGAGTCGCCGCCCTCGCGCAGCGCCACGCTGAGCGGCACGCTCGCGAGGAGCGGCACGGGCGCGTCCTGCCCGGCCGAGAGCCGACGCGCGACCTCCGCGCCGCCGCCCGCCCCGAAGAGCTCCAGCACGGATCCGTCGGGCTGGACGAACCCGGCCATGTTCTCGACGACGCCCGCCACGCGCTGACCCGTCTGCCGCGCGACGAGCCCGCTGCGCTCCGCCACGTCGGCCGCGGCCGGCTGCGGCGTCGTCACGACGAGGACCTCCGCGTCCGGCAGGAGCTGGCCCACGGTGATGGCCACATCGCCCGTGCCGGGGGGCAGGTCGAGCAGCAGCACGTCCAGGTCGCCGAAGAAGACGTCGGTGAGGAACTGCTGGATGGTGCGGTGCAGCATGGGCCCGCGCCAGGAGACCGCTGTGCCGCCCGTGGCGTCGGGATCGAGGAACATGCCGATGGAGATGACCTTCACGCCATGCGCGACGGGCGGCAGGATCATGTCGCCGACTCGGGTGGGCTGCGCGGTGCGCCCGTCCGCGTCGACGAGGCCGAGGATCCCGGGGATGGAGAAGCCGTGCACGTCGGCGTCCACGAGGCCGACCGCCAGCCCCTTCGCCGCGAGCGCCACCGCGAGGTTGGCCGTGAGCGTGGACTTGCCGACGCCGCCCTTCCCGCTCGTGACGGCGTAGACGCGCGTGAGGCTCTCCGGCCCGAACGGGATGCCGCGCTTCGCCGCCGGACCGCGCAGGCGCTCGGTGAGCGCGCGCCGCCGCTCCCGGCTCATCACGCCGACCGTGAGCTCGAGCTGCGCGACGCCCGGGACGGCCCGGACCGCCGCGCGCACGTCGCGCTCGATGGACGTGGCGGCGGGGCAGCCGACGATGGTCAGCGCGATGTCGACGTGGGCCACGCCGCCGTCCTCGACGCGCACGTCGGACACCATGTCGAGCTCGGTGATGGGGCGGCGGATCTCGGGATCCACGACGCCCGCGAGCGCGCGCCCCACCGCCTCCGCCGTCAGCGGGGCCCCGCCGGGTGCCTCAGCGGCCATGCGCCCTGCGGCTGCCGGCGCTGCCGGCGCCCTCGGCGTCGTCCCCCTCGGGGTCGTCGCGGCGGTCGAGCTCCTCGAGGAGCTGGCGCAGCTCGGCGCGGATGAAGTCCTTCGAGGCGACGTCCTTCATCTGCAGCCGGAGCGAGACGACCTCGCGGGCCAGGTACTCGACGTCCGCCACGTTGCGCTCGGTGCGCTGGCGGTCCTGCTCGATCTGCACGCGGTCGCGGTCGTCCTGCCGGTTCTGCGCGAGCAGGATGAGCGGCGCCGCGTACGAGGCCTGCAGCGACAGGATCAGCGTGAGCGCCGTGAAGCCGAGCGCCGCCGAGTCGAAGCGCGCGGACTCGGGGCCGTAGGTGTTGTACAGGATCCAGGCCACGCAGAAGAGCGTGAGGCCCATGAGGAACCACGGGGTGCCCATGCCGCGCGCGATGGACTCCGTGAAGCGGCCGAAGCGGTCGCGGCTGGCGCGGTTGCGCAGCGGGAGGACCGTCGTGCGGAGGCCCTTGGGCGCGTCCAGGCGGACGTCGCGGTTACTCTGCCGTGCCACGGGGGATCCTCCGTCCTCGTCTGGGTCCTGCGGTGGGGATGGCGGCCGTGGCCGTGCCGTGGAAGCGGGCGGTCGCGCGCTTGCGCGTCTCGCGTTCCGCGTCGGCGCTGCGCCAGTCGTCCGGCAGCAGGTGGTCGAGCACGTCGTCGATCGTGACCACGCCGACGAGGCGGTGGTTCTCGTCCACGACGGGCACCGAGACGAGGTTGTAGCTCGCCATGATGCGGGACACCTCGGCGGCGCTCGTGTCGGCCCGCACGGGCTCGAGGCCCTGGTCGAGCAGGGTCCCGAGGCGCTCGTGCGGCGGGTAGCGCAACATCCGCTGGAAGTGCACCATGCCGAGGAAGCGGCCGGTCGGCGGCTCGTACGGCGGCAGCGTGACGCACACCGCGGCGCCGAGCGTGGGCGCGAGCTCGGGGCGGCGGATGAGGGCGAGGCCCTCCGCGACGGTCGCGTCGCCGGAGACGATGACGGGATCGGTCGTCATGAGGCCGCCCGCGGTGTCCGGCGCGTAGCTGAGGAGCATGCGGACGTCGTCCGCCTCCTCCGGCTGCATGAGCTCGAGCAGGGCCTCGCCGCGCTCCTCGGAGAGCTGCGCGATGAGGTCGGCGGCGTCGTCCGGCTGCATCTGGTCGAGCACGTCGGCGGCGCGGTCGTCGTCGAGGGTGGCCATGATCTGCACCTGCTCCGACTCCGGCATCTCCTCGAGCACGTCGGCGAGGCGCGCGTCCGGCAGCTCCTCGGCGACCTCGAGGCGGCGGGCCTGCGGCAGGTCGAGCAGGGTGTTGGCGAGGTCGGCGGGGAGGAGGTCGGAGTAGGCGGCGAGGAACTGCGACGCCGACTGCGCGACGCCCTCGTCCTGCAGCTCGGCGACCTCGTCCCAGGTGGCGAAGAGCGTGGCGCCCTTGGCGAAGGGGGAGGGGCTGGTGCGGGGTCGGCGGCAGAAGAGCTGCGACACCTCCCACTCGGCCTGGCCGGACTCCTCGATCGCGACGTCCTCGATGACGGCGGTGCCGGATCCGTCGCGCAGCTTCACGCGCCGGCCGAGGATCTCGGCGATGACGCGCACCTCGCCGCCGCGCTGCTCGAAGCGGCGGAGGTTGATGAGGCCGGTGGTGATGATCTGCCCGGAGCCGATGCTCGTGACGCGGCCGATGGAGAGGAACACGCGGCGCTTGCCCGGGATCTCGACGATGAGGCCCACGACGCGCGGCGGATCGTCCTTGCGGTAGACGACGAGCACGTCGCGCACGCGCCCGACCCGGTCGCCCGCGGGGTCGAACACGCTGCACCCGGCGAGCCGGGCGACGAAGACTCGGGAGGCGCTCACAGAGTCAATCTAGTCGCTCGCCCAGCCGCCGCCCGGCACCGCGTGGAACACTGGACGGGTGACCAACCCCCTCCTCGGACGCACCGCCCGCACCCGCATGCCGAAGCTGCCGAAGGGCGAGCCGGTGGCCACCTACGAGACCTACGACGAGGCGCAGAAGGCCGTCGTCACCCTCGCCGAGGCCGACTTCCCCGTCACGCAGGTGAGCATCGTGGGCAACGAGCTGACGAGCGTCGAACGCGTCACCGGCAAGCTCACCTCCGCCCGGGCCGCGGCGGCCGGAGCGGCGAGCGGCGCCTGGCTCGGCCTCTTCCTCGGCCTCGTGACCTTCCTGTTCTCGCCCGTGCCGAACGTGTCGTCGGTGGTCGGCGCGGTGATCATCGGCGTCGGGTTCGGCGCCATCTACGGCATCGTCAGCTACAGCATCACGCGCCGCCGCCGGGACTTCACGTCGGTGATGCAGGTGACCGCCACCAGCTACTCGGTGGTCGTCGAGCCCGACTCCATGCACCGCGCGCGGAACGTGCTCGGCATCGGCGGCGCGGGCACGTCCGTGTACGGCGAGCCCGTCGTCGCGGCCCCGCCCGTCGCGGAGCCCGCCGCACGTCCCGCGGGCCCCTACGGGGAGCGCGTGCCGGAGCAGGGCGGGTCCGCCGCCCCCGAGCCGACCGCGCCGCCCACGTCGACCGACCGGCCCGTGGGCGAGCAGGGCGCGACCGGGGCCTGATCCCCGCGCGACCGGCCCGGTCCCGCAGCCGGCCCCGCCTCCGCGGCTAGGCCCGACCGGCCATCCACGCCTCGACCTCGTCGGCCGTGCGGGGGATGCCCGCCGACAGGTTCTCGGCGCCGTCGCGCGTCACGAGGATGTCGTCCTCGATGCGCACGCCGATGCCGCGGAAGCGCTCTGGGACGGTGAGGTCGTCCGGCTGGAAGTAGAGGCCCGGCTCGATGGTGAAGACCATGCCGGCCTCCACGATCCCGTCGATGTACATGTCCCGCCGGGCCTGCGCGCAGTCGTGCACGTCGAGGCCGAGGTGGTGGCTCGTGCCGTGCACCATGTAGCGGCGGTGGTGCTGGTTGTCGGCCTGGAGCGCCTCCTCGGCGGTCACGGGCAGCATGCCCCAGCCGGCGACCCGGCGCGCGATGACCTCCATCGCCGCGGCGTGCACCTCGCGGAAGCGGATGCCGGGCCGCACGATCGCGAGGGCGGCGTCGGCCGCCTCGCGCACGGCCTCGTAGACCTCGCGCTGCACGTCGGTGAACGTGCCGGACACGGGGAGCGTGCGCGTGATGTCGGCCGTGTAGTAGCTGTCGAGCTCGACGCCCGCGTCGATGAGGATCAGGTCGCCCGGCACGACGCGTCCGTCGTTCCGCGTCCAGTGCAGGATGCAGGCGTGCGGGCCGGATGCCGCGATGGTGTCGTAGCCCACCGTGTTGCCGTCCGCCCGTGCGCGCGCGTTGAAGACGCCCTCGACGACGCGCTCGCCGCGTGCGTGCGCCGTGACGGCGGGCATGTCGGCGATGACGTCCGAGAAGCCGCGGCCCGTCGTGTCGACGGCCTCGCGCATCTGCCGGATCTCGTACGCGTCCTTCACGAGGCGCAGCTCGGAGGCGTCGCGGGCGAGGAGGGCGTCGCCGTCGACGTGGTCCGCGCCGGCGTCGGCGTCGGAGGCCGCGCGGGCCTCGTCGACGCGGGCGGCGAGCTGGGGGTCGGCCTCGCGGATCACGCGGGCGGCGCCGGGGGCGGCGATCGCGGCGTCGACGTCGGCCAGGGGCGCGGTCGCGAGCCCGAGGTCGGCCGCGACCTGGCGGAGCGACGGGCGCGGCCCGATCCAGAACTCGCCGATCTCGGCGTTGGCGTAGAACTCGTCGCTGTCGCGACCGGCGCGCTCGCGGAAGTAGAGGGTGGCCTCGTGCGCGGAGCCGTCGGCGGCGGATCCCCCGGTCGCGGGCTCGAGGACGAGCACGGCGCCGGGCTCGCTGTCGGCACCCCAGCCGGTGAGGTGCGCGAAGGCGGAGTGGGCGCGGAACGGGTGGTCGGTGTCGTTGCTGCGCTGCTTGAGGCGGCCCGCGGGGATCACGAGGCGCGTGCCGACGTGCTGCGCCGACAGCCGGCGGCGGCGGTCGGCGGCGAAGGGCGCCTGCTCGCGCGCGGGCGGGTCGACCTCCTCGCGGTCGGCCCAGTGCGCGGACACGAAGTCGCTGAACGCCGTGCTCGCCGGGGTCGTGCTGCGGTTCGAGGTCGCGCGGGGGACGGGGGCGTCGCCGGATCCGGGAGCGGGGGCGCCCGCGGGGGCGACCGCCGGGGACGCGGTCTCGGTCGTGGCGAGCGGCGCGGCCGGGTCGGCGGCGATGTCGTCGGGGGTGGTCTCGGACGCGGTGTCGGTGTTCTCGGCCATCCGTCGATCATCCCACCTGGCCCGGCCGCCCCGCGGGCGGGAACGCGGGTCAGCGCAGCGGCGTGAGCTGGGCCACGATCGGCCGGTGGTCGCTGCCGGCCCCGTCGCGGTCCTCGACGACGCGGAAGCCCGTGACGGCCCAGCCGGGCGTCGCCATGATGTGGTCGATCGGCGTGCCGAGGAGCGCGGGGATGTCCGTCGGCCACGTCCCGACGGCGGCGTTGCCGGAGGCGCGCGCCGCGTCGACGCACTGGCCGAGGTCCGTGACCTGGTCGCGCTCGGTGGGCGTGCCGCCGTAGCGGCTCATGTGGTCGAGCGTGGCGTTGAAGTCGCCCGCGATGATGACGTTGCCCTCGTCGCAGCGCTGCCCGAGCCAGGCGAGGTCCGCCCGCCAGTTCTCCATCTGCTCGGGGATGGGGGGAGACGGGGTGCACGGCCATGATGGTCGGCCCGACGCCGTCCACCGGCTCCATGATCACGGTGGGCAGCACGGCCGTGGTGCCGCGCGACTCGTCGAGCCGGTAGTCGCCGTAGGCCGCGCTGATGAGGATGGTGGTGGAGCGCGCGGCCGCCACGTCGTCGAAGGCCACCGTGCGGACCCACATCGGCCGGCCCGCCTCGCGCATGAGCACGGCGATCTCGGCGCCCGTCTCCTCGCGCGTCTCGGGCAGGGTGACCACGTCCGCGCCGGACTCGATGGCGAGGTCGGCGACGGCGCGCGCGCCGGTGGCCCCACCGAGCGTGTTCCAGGAGAGCACGGTGACGTCCGCGTCCCGCGGCTCGGCGAAGGCGGTGTCGCCGAGCCCGCGCGTGGCGAGGACGGCGCAGTTGGCGCCGATGAAGACCGCCAGCAGCGCGGCGAGGCTGCCGAGGAGCCGTCGGCCGGGCCGGATGGCGACGCACAGCACGAGGGTCAGCAGGAGGACGGCGGCGGCCGCGGCGACGAGACCGCCGCGGATGGCCACGGCGTGCGCGACGAGGTAGGACTGCTCGAGACCGAGGAGCTGCGGCCAGGTGATGACGAGGAGACCGACCCCGGTGATGAGGATGACTGCTGCTCCGACGACCCGACCCATGACGCGCCCCACACTATGGCGGCTCTCTGGGAGAGCGCCCTCGCGCCTCGCGCGCGGCCGGGGCTCCGCGACCCGCCGCCTAGGATGGGGGGATGCCGGAGCAGCAGCGGGGTCCCATCGACCTGCACACGCACAGCTCCGTCTCCGACGGCACCGAGACGCCCGCCGAGCTCGTCGCGCAGGCCGCCCGCCAGGGTCTCTCGGCCGTCGCGCTCACCGACCACGACTCCACGGCGGGCTGGGCCGACGCGTCCGCCGCGGCGCTCGCGCACGGGATCACGCTCGTCCCCGGCATGGAGATGAGCACGCAGCTCGAGTACGCGAGCGTGCACGTCCTCGCCTACCTGTTCGACCCCGCGGACGCCGACCTCGCGGCGATGACCGCGCGCGTGCGCGGCGAGCGGATGACCCGCGCGGAGGCCATGGTCGGCCGCATCGGCCGTGACTACGCGCTCACCTGGGACGACGTGCTCGCCCAGACCACGCCCGGCAGCACCATCGGCCGGCCCCACATCGCCGACGCGCTCGTGGCGCGCGGCCACGTCGCGACCCGCACGGCCGCGTTCGAGAGCATCCTCCACTGGCAGGGTGGCTACTACCGGCCGCACTACGCGCCGGACCCCATCCTCGGCGTCGAGCTGATCACGGCCGCCGGCGGCCTCGCCGTCCTCGCCCACCCGGGCGCCCGGGGTCCCGAGCGCGTGCTGTCGGACTCGCGCATGACCGCGCTCGTCGCGGCGGGGCTCTTCGGCCTCGAGGTGCGGCACCGCGACAACCCGTCGGCCTCGCGCCTGCGCCTCACGGAGCTCGCGGAGCGCTTCGGGCTCGAGGTCACGGGATCCAGCGACTACCACGGCACGGGCAAGCCCAACCGGCTCGCGGAGAACTCCACGGAGCCCGCCGTGCTCGCGCGCATCGTCGAGCGCGCGACGGGCTGGGCGCCGGTCGTGCCGGTCCGCGCCGCCTGATCGAGCCGTGCACCGGCCGGGCGGTCTGGTCGAAGGAGTCGGGTCGCATCGGTCCCCGCAACATGGGCGGATGTCATCGCAGGACACAGGTCCCCCTGATGCCGTCTGACGCACCGGCAGACGAGGCCGTGGAGGTCGTCGGTCAGCATCGGCCCACGGCCTGACATGCACCCGTCCGTCCTGTGGATGCGTTACTTCCCGGTCGCGGCTCCCGCATAGCGTCTGCGTCAGCTCGCGTGAGCAAACGGTCGCATTGCACGACCGATCATCATCTCGAAGAGGAGAGCATTCCATGACCCATGTTCGATCCCGCGCCGGGCGGATCCTGGCGGCTTGTGCCTCCGCATCCGGCCTCGTACTCGCAGCTTCCCTGTCCGCGGGCCCCGCCGAAGCGGCGACCATCACCTACAGCCCTCACCAGCAGGCCCCGACGAGCGGAGTCGAAGCGTGCTCTTGGACCCGGGGACCATAGGCCTGTGCAACGCGGGCTTCGGCGATGTGAGCGTCGCCTCCTGGGACACCGGCATCGGTCATGTGGATCTGTTCTGCGGCGATGACCGTTCCGGGTACGTCCACATCCGGACGGACCATCAAGTCGACTGGCAGACCGTCGTGGACGGCGCGGGTGGGGGAGCCGAGTGGGACGACTTCATGGTCTTCGCGACCGGATCCATAGTCGCTTCGCCTGCTCCCGGTTTCCCGAAGGATGCCGGTGCTGGCAAACTCTGCTACTCAGCGCCCATCCTCATCAAGGACGCGGATGGGAACGTCGTGGACACGTACAACCCGACCGTCCTCGTCTCCGAGAACAACAAGAGGATCATCACGTCGTACCCGACTCGCGTGGACCGCTGTGGTTGATCCCCATCCGATTCGGGACATCGTCTTGTCGGTCGACTATCTGCAGGACTGGCCGCTCGACGACATCATGTGGCCTGGCCCTCCGCTGGACTGGGACACCCTCATCTCGCAGGAGCTGCGCGACCGGTTGGTCGCATGGGCGGCGTTCTTTAACGCGCACGTCGACTGGGAGACCGGCCTCTTCGGCTCGGAGGAGCGGCGCCGTTGGTACGACGTCGAAGGCGTCCAGCTCATGTACGACCTGCAGGAGGCGCTGGAGGGCCGGTTCCGGGTGAGGCTGCGTCTCCCCAAGTAGCAGCCAGCCCTCCTGATGCCGAGGGGCCGCATCCGATGGATGCGGCCCCTCTCCTGCGTTCCGTGCGCGCGGCGCTAGGCCGTGGCGGTCGGGTGCTCGCCGCCGGAGCGACGGCGGCGGTTGCGCGAGCGGGGGCGCGTCTGGCCGTCGGCGTGGGGCGCGTCGTGGCCGCCCGCGGTCGCCGGCTGCTCGCTGCCGATGGCCGCGGTCGCCTCGGCGGGCGACGTCGCGGCGGGAGCGGAGCTGCGGGTGCGCGAGCGCTCGCCGCCCCGTCCGCCGGAGCGGTCGCCGCCACGGTCGCCGCCACGGTCGCCGCCGCGTCCGCCGTCGCGTCCGCCCGAGCGGCCGCCGTCACGACCGCCGTCGGAGCCGCGGCTGCCGGGACGCTCGCGCGGGGTGCCGTCGGGGTTGACGGTGGGGGTCGCGCGGAGGCGGCCCTTGGATCCGGCGGGGATGTCGAGGTCGGTGAACAGGTGCGGCGACGACGAGTACGTCTCGGTCGGCTCCGGCTGGCCGAACTCGAGAGCGCGGTTGATGAGCGCCCACTTGTGCAGGTCGTCCCAGTCGACGAACGTGACCGCGATGCCCGTCTTGCCCGCGCGGCCCGTGCGGCCGACGCGGTGCAGGTACGCCTTGTCGTCCTCGGGGATGGTGTGGTTGATCACGTGGGTGACGTCGAGCACGTCGATGCCGCGCGCCGCAACGTCCGTGGCGATGAGGATGTCCTTCTTGCCGGCCTTGAAGGCGGCCATCGCGCGCTCGCGCTGCTCCTGGTTGAGGTCGCCGTGCACGGCCGCGGCGTTGAAGCCGCGGTCGTTGAGCTCCTCGACGAGGCGGGCGGCGGCGCGCTTGGTGCGCGTGAAGATCACGGTCTTGCCGCGGCCCTCGGCCTGGAGGATGCGGCCGATGACCTCGTCCTTGTCCATGTTGTGCGCACGGTAGACGAGGTGGCGGATGTTGGCCTGCATGAGGCCCTCGTCGGGATCCGTCGCGCGGATGTGGATCGGCTTCGTCATGAAGCGGCGGGCGAGCGCCACGATCGGGCCCGGCATGGTGGCCGAGAACAGCATGGTGTGGCGGACCGCCGGGGTCTGCGCGAAGAGCTTCTCGATGTCGGAGAGGAAGCCGAGGTCGAGCATCTTGTCGGCCTCGTCGAGCACCATCTCGCGCACGTCCTTCAGCGAGAGGAGGCGCTGGCCCACGAGGTCGAGGAGGCGGCCCGGGGTGCCGACGACGATCTGGGCGCCAGCCTTCAGCTGCTCGATCTGGCCCTCGTAGGCCTTGCCGCCGTAGATGGAGACGACGGTGGTGGCGCGGTTCGCGGTGGCGACCTGGAGGTCCTCGGTCACCTGGACCGCCAGCTCGCGGGTCGGCACGACCACGAGGGCCTGCACGCCGGGCTCCGGGGTGAGGCCGAGCCGCTGGATGAGCGGGAGGCCGAAGCCGAAGGTCTTGCCGGTGCCCGTCTTGGCCTGGCCGATGATGTCCTGGCCGGAGAGGGCCAGGGGGATCGTCTGCTCCTGGATGGGGAAGGGTTCGAGGATCCCGTGGTCGGCGAGCGCCTGGACCATGTCCTCGTCGATGTTCAGTTCGGTGAAAGTCACGTTGTGCCCTGTCTAGCGGTGCGGTCCACGCCCGGACTGCTTCTCTGCGGGCGCGATGGGGCCCTTCCGTTGAGGGACCACGGGCGAGTTTAGCGGGCGGGGGCCCGGACGCCGCCTCCCGCTCCCTATACGCTGGCCACGTGCTCAAGATGTTCGGACGCCGGTCGACGACGATCGACGCGCCCCGGGTCAGGTCCCGCGGCGAGTCGAAGCGCCGCTCCTCCGCGCCGACCGTGAGCGTCGACGACTTCTCGCCCGACACCCTCCGCTTCCTCGGCGCGGTCGCCTACCTGCAGCTGACCGTCTTCGAGGCCCTGTCGCGCGCCGTCACCGAGGCGCCCGACCTCGCGGGCAAGGAGGCGGTCTCGACCGCCGCCGGCATCGCGCTGGGGAAGCACCAGGCGCTCGCCGCGGAGATCAAGCGGCTGGACGGCGACCCGAGCATCGTCATGGAGCCCCACCGGGGCGCCTTCGACCGCTTCACCGCCACCGTCGCCGGCGGCGACTGGTACGAGAGCCTGCTCTCCTCCTACATCACCACCGGGCTGCTCGACGACTTCTTCGTGCGGCTCGCCTCGGGCCTGCCGTCGGACCAGCGGCACCGCGTGGTCGTGCTGCTCTCCTCGGGCGTGGGCCAGCAGGGGATCGTCGACGCCGTGCGCGCCGGCATCCGGCGCGATCCCCGTCTCGCCTCCCGCCTCGCCATGTGGGGCCGGCGCCTCGTGGGCGACACGCTCCTCGTCGCGGGCACGGCCATGCGCGCGTCGCTCGCCGACCCGGACGACGCGCGCGTGCACCTCGAGCCCGTGTTCGCCGGCATCATCACGGCGCACACCCGGCGGATGGACGCGCTCGGGCTCACGGCCTGACCGGTCCCGCGCGATCGGGCCCGGCTCTCGCCGCCCGGACTCCCGGACGACGGACGCCCGGCCCCACGAGGGGCCGGGCGTCGTGTCGTGCAGGCGGTCCAGGCGCCGGTTCAGGCGCCGATGGCCGCCAGGTCGCGCGCGTCGGCGGCGGAGCGGCGGCGTCCGACCACGAGGTCGACGCCGGCCGCGACGAGCGCCGAGATCGCGAGCGCGGCGAACCAGATGACGCCCTGGTCCCAGCGGAGCCCCGCCCACGTGAGCGCGACCCAGGCGGCCATCGCGGCGGCCGAGCCGACCGCGGGCGCCAGCAGCACGCCGTGCGTGGCACGGCGGGGGAGCGCGTAGCGCGCGACGAGCCCGATGAGGGCGCCGAGGAGCGCGACGAACAGGAGCTCCACGGGGTCGGGCTAGCGGACGAAGCCGATGCGCGGGGCGTCGGCGCTGCCGAGCTCCACGTAGGCGAGGTGGGCGGTGACCGCGAGGTGGGTGGCGCCCTTCTCGTCGGTGAAGGAGATGAAGGGCGCGCCGTCGCGGACGGCCGCGGTGACGGTCTCCTGGACCTCCTCGGGCGTCTGCTTGCTGGTGAAGGAGAGCTCGCGGGCGGTGTTGACGAGGCCGATACGGATTTCCACGGGAGGTGCCTTTCGATGCGTCGGATGCGACGGTGCTCCCCTGAGGTTAGGGCACCTTCCCGCGCGGTCCCGCGGCGTTCACTGAGGGCGGACGCGGCGGGCGTCGCCGTGCGTCGCGGGCGCCCGCCGCGGGCGTCCGCCGTGGCCGTGGGCGGGGCGGTCCGCGGATCCGGCGACGTCGGGGGCCGCCGGTAGCGTGGGCGCGTGACCATCAGGGGATTCCGCCAGCCGCCCGCCTCCGCCGGCGACGGGGGCCCCGCGGTCGAGCTGGACCCGTCGCAGCGCGCGGTCGTCGAGCTGCCCGTCGGGGTGAGCGCGGCGGTCCTCGGCGCGCCGGGCTCCGGCCGCACCACCACGCTGAAGGAGCTCGTGGCCGAGCGGATCCTCGCGCAGGGGCTCGACCCCGCCGAGGTCCTGGTGCTCGCGCCGTCCCGCGCCGCCGCCACCCGCCTCCGCGACGAGCTGGCGCTGCGGGTCGGCGTGCCCACGCTGGGGCCGCTCGCGCGCACCGCCACCTCGGTCGCGTTCGAGGTGCTCGCCCGCCGCGCCGCCGAGACCGGCACCGAGCCGCCGCGGCTGCTCACGGGCGCCGAGCAGGACCAGATCATCGCCGACCTCCTCGCCGGGCACGAGGAGCTCGGCATCGGACCCGCGTGGCCCGACCCGCTCGGCGTGGAGGTCCGGCGGCTCCGCGCCTTCCGCACGGAGCTCCGCGAGCTGCTCATGCGCGCCACCGAGGAGCGCGTGCGGCCGGATGCGCTCGCGGCGCTCGGGCGCGCGCACGGCGTCCCCGAGTGGATCGCCGCGGCCGCCTTCGCGCGCGAGTACGAGGACGTGGTCGACTCCTTCCGCGGCGACCACCTCGACAGCGCGGAGCTGCTCGCGGAGGCCGTGCTGCTCGTGTCCCGCGGGGAGGCGCTCACCGGGATCCGGCTGGTCGTCGCCGACGACCTGCACGAGGCCACCGTCGCCACGCTGTCCCTCCTCCAGGCGCTCGCGGCGCGCGGCGCCGACGTGGTCGCGTTCGGCGACCCCGACGTCGCGGCCGCCACCTTCCGCGGGGCGGAGGCCCCGGCGCTCGGCCGCCTGTCCACCGTGCTCGGGCTGCCGGACCTCCGCACGCTCGTCCTCGACCGCGTGCACCGGCAGCCGCCCGCGCTCCGGGCGCTCACGTCCGCGGTGACGGCGCGCATCGGCGCGGCGGGCGCGGGGCGGCAGCGGCAGGCGGGATCCGCTCCCGGGCTGGTCGACGACCGCGACCCGATCCAGGTCATCGAGGCGCCCACGCGCGCGATCGAGCTCGCCCGCCTCGCGCGCCGGCTGCGCGAGGAGCACCTGCTCGGCGGCGTGCCGTGGGCGCGGATGGTCGTGCTCGTGCGCTCCGGATCCCTCGTGCCGCAGGTCGCGCGCAGCCTCGCGACCGCCGAGGTGCCCACGCGGACGGCCGTCGCCGGGCGCGCCCTCCGCGACGACCTCGCCGCGCTCGCGCTCATCCGCGCCGTCGACGTTGTGCTCGGGCGCGTGCCGCTCACGCCCGACATCGCGGCCGAGCTCGCCACGGGCCCGCTCGGCGGCCTCGACGGGGTCGCGCTCCGCCGCCTCCGCCTCGCGCTCCGCCAGGAGGAGCTCGCGGGCGACGGCCACCGGTCGAGCGACGAGCTGCTCGTGGAGGCGCTCGCCGCGCCCGGGCTCTTCGACACGCTCGACCTCGCTCCCGCCCGTCGCCTCGCGCGCCTCGCCCGCTCGCTGCAGGCCGGGCGCGAGCTCGCGGCCGCCGACGGCACCATCGAGGAGCTGCTCTGGCACCTGTGGGAGGGCTCGCGCCTCGCGCCGCAGTGGTTCGAGCAGGCGCTGCAGACCGGCATCGTCGCCGACCAGGCCAACCGCGACCTCGACGGGGTCGTCGCGCTCTTCACGGCCGCCCGGCGCTTCGTGGAGCGGAACCCGGGGCGGCCCGCGTCCGACTTCGTCGAGGAGCTGCTCGGCGCCGAGGTCCCCGAGGACACGCTGTCGCCGCAGCCGCTCGCCGACACCGTGCTGGTCGCCACGCCCTCCGCCGTCGTCGGCGCCGGGTACGAGGTCGTGGCGGTCGCCGCGCTGCAGGAGGGCGTCCTGGCCGAACCTGCGTCTCCGCGGATCCCTCCTGCACCCCCAGCGCCTCTCGGCCGTCGCGCGCGGGCTCGACCGCGCCGACGTCGACGAGCGGGCCGAGGTCCTCGGCGACGAGCTGAGGATGCTCGCGCTCGCCGTGTCGCGGGCGTCGCGCCTCGTCGTCCTCAGCGCCACCGCGAACGACGAGGAGGCGCCGTCGCCGTTCCTCCGGCTCGTGCCGCCCGCACCCGGGCTCGCCGAGGCGGAGGCGGGCGCCGAGGCCGGCCGCGTGGCGCAGGACGCGCCCGCCGCCCTGCGGATCCGGCCCGACCACCCGCTGTCGCTCCGGGGCCTCGTCGGCGCGCTCCGTCGCGAGCTCGCGGTCGTGCACCGCGACGCCGTGCTGCTCGACGACGGCCGGGTCGTCTCCGGCGACCGCACGGCCCGGCGTCCGGCGGACGCCACCCGGGAGCGCGGCCTCGCCGCCGCGTCCGCGCTGGCCCGGCTGGCCGCGGAGGGCGTGACGGGCGCCGATCCCGCGGAGTGGTACGGCCTGCGCGAGCCCTCCACCACGGAACCCGTCGTCGACCTCTCCGACCCCGAGGCGCGCGTGCCCGTGTCGCCGTCGCGGCTCGAGGCCTTCGAGCGCTCGCCGCTCAACTGGTTCATCGACCAGGCGTCCGGGGGATCCACGAGCACGGCCATGGGCATCGGCACCATCGTGCACGCGGTGATGGAGGAGGCGAGCCTCGACCCCGACGCCGACCTCCGCCCGCCCGCCCTCGAGGCCCGCCTCGACGAGCGCTGGGGCGAGCTGCCCTTCGAGTCGCCCTGGGTGGGGGAGCGCGAGCGGCGGCAGGCTGGCGAGCTCATCGCAGGCGTCAGCGGATACCTCCGCGACTTCCAGGCGGACGGCGGGCGCATGCTCGCGGCCGAGGGCTCCTTCGAGCTCGAGGTGGGCGTCGCGCGCCTCCGCGGCATGATCGACCGCATCGAGCTGACGAAGGAGGGCCAGGTGGTCATCGTCGACCTCAAGACCGGGCGGCGCTACCCGACGCGGGGCGAGATCCCCGCGCACGCGCAGCTCGGCTCCTACCAGCTGGCCTTCGTCGAGGGCTCGCTCGAGCAGGTGCCCGTCGACGCGCCGTCGGGCGGTGCCAAGCTGCTCTACGTCTCGGGCGGCACCGGCGGCCGGCCGTACCGCGAGCTGCCGCAGGAGCCGCTCACGCGCGAGGAGCTCGACGGCTTCCGCACCCGCATCGCGGACGCCGCCCAGGGCATGGCGGGAGCGACCTTCGACGGCACGCCGGACCTGGGGGAGCGGGACCCGGGATCGGCCCGGCGGTACCGGATCCACCTCGTGCGGGCGGTGTCGGCGTGAGCGGCGTGGACGCGGTCCGGGACGCGGGCGCGGCGGCCGCCGGCCCCATCAGCGCCCGACGCATCGCGGAGACGCTCGGCCTGCCGAGCCCCACCGAGCAGCAGCGGCGCGTCATCGAGTCGCCGCTCGAGCCGGGCCTCGTCGTCGCGGGCGCCGGCAGCGGCAAGACCGAGACCATGGCGAGCCGCGTGGTGTGGCTCCTCGCGAACGGGCACGTGGGCGTCGAGGAGATCCTCGGCCTCACCTTCACGCGCAAGGCCGCGGGGGAGCTGGGGGTGCGGATCCGCGCGCGCATCGAGCAGCTGCAGCAGGCCGGGCTCGCGGCCGCGCCGGCCGACGCGTTCGCCACGCCCACCGTCCAGACCTACAACGCCTTCGCGAACGGCATCTTCCGCGACAGCGCGACGCTCATCGGCCGCGAGTCGGAGTCCGTCGTGCTCACGGAGGCGTCCGCGTGGCAGCTCGCGCGCCGACTCGTCGTCGAGAGCACCGACCCCCGGCTCCTCGAGCTCGGACGCGGCGTCGATCCCATCACGCAGGCCGTCATCTCCCTCAGCCGGGCGATGAGCGAGAACGTCGCCGACCCGGGCGAGGTCGTGCGCCTGGCCGGGGCGTTCGCGCGCCTCGAGGAGCTGCCGTTCGGATCCGCGCGCATCCGGAAGGCGCCCGCGGCCGAGGCCGTCGCCGCGGTGGGCGCGCTCCCGCCGCTCGTCGACCTCGCCGTGCGGTTCCAGGAGGAGAAGACCCGGCGCGGGCTCGTGGAGTACAGCGACCAGGTCGCCTTCGCGCTCGCGATCTGCGAGCGGGTGCCGCAGGTCGTCGCCGAGCACCGCGCGCGCTTCCGCGTCGTCCTGCTCGACGAGTACCAGGACACCTCCGTCGTGCAGACCCGGCTCCTCGCCACGCTCTTCGGCGGCACGCCCGTCATGGCGGTGGGGGATCCGCACCAGTCCATCTACGGCTGGCGCGGCGCGAGCGCGGCCAACCTCGCGCGCTTCGGCGCCGACTTCGCACCCGAGGGGGCGTCCGGCGCGGACGTGCCCGTCTACGCGCTCTCCACCAGCTGGCGGAACCCCGGCTCCGTGCTCGGCGCGGCGAACCGCATCGTCGAGCCGCTCACGGCCGCGTCCCGGATCCCGGTTCGCGCGCCTGGAGCCCCGCCCTGACGCGGGCGACGGGCGCCTCGACGTGGCCTACGAGGAGACCATCGCCGACGAGGCCGCGGCGACGGCCGCGTGGTTCGCCGACCGGCTCCGGCAGGCGGGATCCGACGGCCGCCCCCGCTCGGCCGCGATGCTGTGCCGCTCGCTCAAGACCATCGAGCCGTTCACCACGGCCCTCGCCGACCGCGGCGTGCCGTTCCGCGTGCTGGGCCTCGGCGGCCTCCTCGACCAGCCGGCCGTCGTCGACCTCGTGTGCGTCCTCCGCGTGCTGCACGACCCCACCGCGGGCAGCGAGCTCGTGCGCCTCCTCACGGGCGCGCGCTGGCGCGTCGGCACCAGGGACGTGCACGCGCTGTCCCGCGTCGCCTCGTGGCTGATGTCCCGGGACCACGCGCAGAAGGAGCTGGCCGAGGACGTGCGGAAGGGCCTCCGCGCGTCCGTCGTCCCGGACGAGGTCGGCTCCGTCGTCGACGCGCTCGACTTCGTCGCCGGCGCCCCCGAGGGCCACCGCGCGCTCGAGGCGTTCAGCGTCGAGGGGCTCTCCCGGCTCCGCGCCTGCGGCCGCCAGCTGCAGGTGCTCCGGTCCCGCGTCGGGCTCGACCTGGTCGACCTCGTCACGGTCGTGCAGCAGGAGCTGCTGCTCGACATCGAGGTCGCCGCGAACGAGACGGATCCGCTCGGCCGCGCGAGCTTGGAGGCCTTCACCGAGCAGGTGGCCGGCTACCTCCAGGGCGACTCCGCCGGCACGCTCGGCCCCTTCCTCGCCTGGCTCGCCGAGGCGGAGCGGCGCGACAACCTCGCGCCGCGCACCGAGGAGCCGGAGCCCGGCACGGTGCAGATCCTCACCATCCACGGCTCCAAGGGGCTCGAGTGGGACGTGGTCGCGGTCCCGCGCATGGTCGACGGCGAGCTGCCCGGCACGCTGCGGGAGAAGCGGGGCTGGGTCGCTTTTGGCGCCCTGCCGTTCGAGTTCCGCGGCGACTCCGCGGAGCTGCCGTCGCTCGCCTGGCGCGGGGCCGAGACGCAGAAGGAGTTCGCCGAGGCCATGGAGGCGTTCGGCGAGGAGCTCGAGGAGCGCAACGCCGCCGAGCAGCGGCGGCTCGCGTACGTCGCCATCACGCGCACGCGCTCCGACCTGCTCCTCACCGGGTCGTTCTGGTCCACGCAGCAGAAGCCGCGGGGGCCCGGGACGTTCCTGCGCGAGATCCAGGAGGTCGGGCTGATCGCCGCGGACGCGCTGCCCGAGGCGCCCGAGCTCGAGGAGAACCCGCTCGAGCCGGGGAGCGCCCGCGTCGCCTGGCCGCTCCCGCCGCTCGGCCCCCGCGAGGCCCGGGTGCGCGCGGCCGCCGAGGCCGTGGCCGTCGCCGACCCGGGGGCCGAGACCGTCTGGACGCGCGACATCGACCTCCTCCTCGCCGAGCGCGACGCCCGTGCACGGGACGCCGAGCTCGTCGACCTGCCCACGCGCATCCCCGCATCCCGCTTCAAGGACTTCGTGAGCGACCCCGCGGGCGTCGCCGCCCGGCTCCGCCGCCCGATGCCGGAGCGCCCGTACCGGCAGACCCGCCTCGGCACGCTCTTCCACGGCTGGGTCGAGGCGCGCTACGGCCCCGCGGGCACGGGCGACGTCATCGACGCGTCCGGCATCGAGCTCGACCAGGACCCGACCGAGCCGCCCGTGGAGCAGGAGGACCTCGACCGGCTCCGCGCCGTCTTCGAGGCGAGCGAGTGGGCGAGCCGGAAGCCGGAGGAGGTCGAGGTCGAGATCCACATGGAGCTCGCCGGCCAGGTGGTCATCTGCAAGATCGACGCCGTGTTCCTCATCGACGGCCGCTACCGCGTCGTCGACTGGAAGACGGGGCGCACCCCGAAGGACGCGGCCGACCTCGAGCTCAAGCAGCTGCAGCTCGCGCTCTACCGCCTCGCCTTCGCGAAGTGGCGGGGCATCGACCCGGATCTCATCGACGCGGAGTTCTACTTCGTGGCCGAGGACCGGTCGCTGAAGCCGGAGCGGCTCTACTCCGAGGAGGACCTCGTGGCGCTGTGGTCGGGCGCGCGGACGCCGGAGGGGTCGCGCGGGCCGTCGGGGCCGATGGTGGGCTGAGGTCGGGAGTCGAGCATCTCCTCGACCTGGTCGACGTCCATCACGGGCAGCGTCTCGTGGGCGATGCGGTGCCCCTCGTCGGCGCGCACCGTGTCGACGAGCGCGCTGAGCATGTTCACGGCGTCGTCGATGATGCCCTGGTTGCGGCTCTCGGTGCCGTGCAGCAGCCAGCGGGCGATCTCGAGCTCGGCGTAGAGCAGCGCGCGCTGCTTGAGCTGGCGGTCGACCGTCACGTGGTGCGCGGCGTTGTACGCCCGGAACACGCTCTCCGCGACGTGCTCGGCGCGCGCGCCCAGCACCCAGTGCAGGTCGTGGGCGGGGTCGGCCACGCGGAGCTCCGACCAGCCGATCATCCCCGTCACGTCGTCGCCCTCGACGAGGAACGAGGAGGCCTGCACGGCGCCGTTGACGACCGTCGGCTGGAACTGCCACAGCGACGCGTCGTCGAGGGCCTCCTCCCACCGGGTGAGCAGGAGGCTCGGCACGAGCGCGGTGGCCGCGGCCCGGTCGATGAGGGCGGCGGTCTGGCTGTGGATCTCGGCGGCCGAGAGCACGGGGAGCCCGGCGTCGGCGACGAACCCGGTCGGCAGGCTGTGCACGGCCGAGACGGCCGCGCCGATGGAGCGCGCGAGGCCGTCGCCCGCGGGGATCTCGTCGAGCGAGATGACCCGGCCGGGCACATGGCCGTAGACGAAGCCGCGCGTGGGCTTGATGGGCGCCTGCCCCAGGAACTCGGGCACCCGGAACGGCAGGCGCGAGCGGATCCCGGTGCTCAGCGCCCGGAGCGCCACGAGATCCGCGGACTGCTCGGACTCGGCCGCCTGCGTGGTCGGGACGCGCACGAGGAGCTCGCGCTGGTCCTTCGTGGTGACCAGCGCGGAGTCGAAGTCGCCCGCGCCGCCGGCCGTGAACGGGGAGCTGCGGACCACGTCGAGCCCCGCGACGGCCGAGGTCGCCAACGCGGCTAGAGTGAGGTGGGATCTGGCCATGCCCTACAGGTTAGGTCGCCGGGAGCCCTCCGTCTCACCGCGCCACGCGCTTCCGGCCGCACACGGACACCGTGGGCGGACCGCAGCTCCCGCCGTCGGCGCCCCTCGGCCCGTCGCCCCCGAAGTCGATTGGTCACCCGTGCTCGACAGCTTCCTCTCCCGCCTGCCCCTGTCCCGCGAGGGCGTCGACCGCGACGGCCTGCGCCGCGACTCGCCGGCCCTGTTCGACGAGCTCTGGGCGGATCCCGCCACGCGCGTCCTCGCCCTGCACGGCCACCGCGCGCTGGGATCCGCGGCGGACGGCCGCGCCGCGCTCGACCTCCTCCCGGTGGACCGCGTGACGTCGGCGGCCATCCGCATCTACCTCGGCCGCACCACGGTCGCGCACGAGGGCGAGCCCGTCGGCACGCCCGTCGTCGCCGCGGTCCTCAGCGACGCCGCCGCGCTCGCGCTCGAGCCCGCGGAGGAGCGCTGGCTGGAGCTGCGGGTCACCGCCGTCCAGCTCGACGACCGCGACGCGGCGCTCTTCACGAGCGCGCTCGCCACCGCGAACTGGCACGCGTCGCACCCCTTCTCCCCGAAGACGGGCGAGCCGACCGTCGTCGAGCAGGGCGGCTGGGTGCGCCGCGCGCCGTCCGACGGCTCGCAGGTCTTCCCGCGCACCGACGCCGCCGTCATCATGGGCGTCGTCGACCAGGACGACCGCCTGCTCCTCGGCGCCAACGCCATGTGGGGCGGCGACCGCTACTCGCTGCTCGCCGGCTTCGTCGAGCCGGGGGAGTCGTTCGAGGCCGCCGTGAAGCGCGAGGTGCTCGAGGAGTCCGGCGTCACCGTCGAGGACCCGCGCTACCTCGGCAGCCAGCCGTGGCCGTTCCCGGCCTCCGTGATGGTCGGCTTCCTCGCGCGCGTCGCCGCCTCGAGCGGACCCGCCACGCCGGACGGCACCGAGATCATCGACCTGCGCTGGTTCAGCCGCGAGGAGCTGCGGGCGTCGCTCGGCGAGATCGCGCTGCCCGGCCCGTCGTCCATCGCGCGCGCCATCATCGAGGAGTGGTACGGCGGTCCCCTCGAGGACGGCGAGCGGGAGTGGTGACCCGGCGATCGTGACCGACCAGCTCGTCCCCGGGACGCCCGGGCCCGACCCCTACGGATCGCGCGCACCGGGCGGATCCGCCGCCGGCTCCGTGCCGGGGACCGCGGGCCTCGCGCCCCTCGTCCCCGTCGAGGCCACGGAGGAGGGGCCTACCGCCGAGACCCTCCTCGAGGCGCTCGACGACCAGCAGCGGCTCGCCGCGCAGGCGCTCCTCGGGCCCGTCGTCGTCCTCGCGGGCGCCGGCACGGGCAAGACGCGCGCCATCACGCACCGGATCGCGTACGGGATACAGGCGGGCGTCTACCCGCCCAATCGGGTGATGGCGCTGACCTTCACCTCGCGCGCCGCGGCGGAGCTGCGCGGACGCCTGCGGGAGCTCGGCGCGGGACCCGTCGCCGCCCGCACGTTCCACGCCGCCGCCCTCAAGCAGCTCAACTTCTTCTGGCCGCAGGTGGTCGGCGGCACCATGCCCCGACTCATCGAGAGCAAGGGGCGGATGCTCGGCCACGCCGCCGAGTCCCTCCGCCTCCGCCTCGACACGGCGGCCCTCCGCGACATGGCCGCCGAGGTCGAGTGGCGCAAGGTCTCGATGATCTCGATCGAGCAGTACGGGCTCGCCGCGCGCACCACCCGCACGCTGCCGCCGAAGCTCGACCCCGACCAGGCCGTCGCGCTCCTCCAGGCCTACGAGGACATCAAGGACCAGCGCCGCCAGCTCGACTTCGAGGACGTGCTGCTCGCGACGGCCGGCATGATCGAGGCGGAGCCGTGGGTCGCGCAGCAGGTGCGCGAGCAGTACCGCTTCTTCGTGGTCGACGAGTACCAGGACGTCTCGCCGCTGCAGCAGACGATCCTCGACCTCTGGATGGGCGACCGCCGCGACCTCTGCGTGGTCGGCGACGCCAGCCAGACCATCTACTCGTTCGCGGGCGCGAAGAGCGCCTACCTCCTCGACTTCGCGTCGCGCTTCCCCGAGGCGACCGTGGTGCGGCTGGAGCGGAACTACCGGTCGACGTCCGGCATCACGGAGGCCGCGAACCGGCTGATGCGCGGCCGCCCGGGGGCCCTCACGCTCGTCTCGGCGGACGCGGACCCCGACGGCGACGGCACGGGCGCCGTCCGCTCGGGGCGCGGATCCGCCGCCGTGCCCGGTCGCGGCGAGGGCTTCCGCGCGCCCCAGGTGAGCGCGTTCCCGTCCGACGGCGCGGAGGCGCGGGCGATCGCGGGGGCCGTCGCGCAGCAGATCGCCTCCGGCATCGCGCCCGAGGACATCGCGGTGCTGTACCGGATGAACGGCCAGTCGGCCGTGCTCGAGCAGGCGCTCGGTGACGCGGGCGTGAGCTACCAGGTGCGCGGATCCCAGCGCTTCTTCGACCGGCCGGAGATCAAGCAGGCGCTCCTCGCGCTCCGCGGCGCCTCCGTCTCGATCTCCGGCGAGCCCCTCTTCAAGTCGGTGAGCGACGTGCTCCGCGGCCTCGGCTGGAGCCAGCAGCCGCCCGAGCAGCCGGGCGCCGTGCGCGACCGCTGGGAATCCCTCGACGCGATCATGGGCCTCGCGGAGCGCATGCCCGCGGGCAGCACGTTCCGCGCCTTCACCGACGAGCTGCTCGAGCGCCAGGCCGGGCAGCACGAGCCGACCGTCTCCGCCGTCACGCTCGCGACGCTGCACTCCGCCAAGGGCCTCGAGTGGGAGCACGTGTACCTGATGGGGCTCAGCGAGGGGCTGGTGCCGATCAGCTACGCGCAGACGCTCGAGGCCGTGGACGAGGAGCGGCGCCTCCTCTACGTGGGGATCACGCGCGCCCGATCCGGGCTGCGGCTCTCCTGGAGCCGGAGCGGACCGCAGCGGTCGGGTCAGCGGGAGCCGTCGCGGTTCCTGGCAGAGCTCGACACCCGCATCGCGGGTGGGGGCGCGACGCGCGGCGCGTGACGCGCCCCGTGCGCACGTCGAGCACCGCCTGGTGCGAGGCGAGCGCGTTGCCGCCCGTGCTGACGAGGACGTGGGCGGGCCGGGCGGCGAGGCCCGCGAGCTCGGCGGGCGCGAGTCCCGCCTCGGATCCGCTGTCGCGGCCGAGCAGCTGCGTCGCGATGGCGGGCCACGCGGGATCCGCGTCGACGCGATGGAGATCCAGGCAGTAGCAGCACGCCGTGCGGCCCGGCTCGACGAGCGGCCCGACCGCCGCGTGCCGGTCGCCGATCACCACCGGCAGGTGCGGCACGTCCTCCCGGGCCCAGCGCCCGTAGACGGCCGGGGCGATGGCGAAGTGCGCGACGAGGACGGCGAGGGCCGCGTGCGGATCCGCGTCGTCGGCGAGGCGCCGCATCCGCACGTCGTGCCCGGCGCGGGCCAGGGCGTCCGCGATGCGCTCGGCCGTCGGGCCGCCGCCCAGCACGGCGACGGGCCCGCGGCGCGGCGACCGGGGGAGGGGTGCGCGCTCGTCCTGCGGCGGCTGCTCCGTCGCCGGGGTCACCGAGGCCACGGGCTCGCGGGGCGGGAGGAGCGCCGGCCGCACCAGGTCGAGCAGCTGCGTGACCTGGGCGGGCGTCGCCCCCTCGGTCGCCGCGATCATGTCGAGCCCGCCGCGGCTGATGCCGTGGCGCAGCGCGTCGAGGAGGCGCTCGTCGAGCCGCGACACGGCCGTGAGCACCACGGGCGGGCGGTCGACGCCGAGCTGGAGGGAGTCCGGTGTGCGCCAGACGAGCGGGAGACGGGGATCGAGTCGGATGGCCATGGGCGCGGAGGGTGCCCGACCGGCGCCGTCCGCGCGGCGCGCGTCCACAGGTCCGCCGCGGTGCCGGTCCCGGGAGGTCCGGCGCACGGGGCCCGCATGCGGGAGGCCGGCGCCGCGGGTGCGGCGCCGGCCCCCGGCGATGGTGCGGGACGCGGGTCAGACCGGACGCGGGTCCTCGCCCCGGTCGTCGCCGGTCCCCTCGTCGGTCGGCTCACCGGGCTCGGTCGCCCGGCCCTGGCCGTCCTCCACGGGACGACCGGCGTCGGATCCGCTCAGCAGGTCCTCGAGGGCCTGGTCGACCTCGTCGGGCTCGGGCTCGCCCTGCGTGAGCCGCGCGACGAGCGCGTGCGGGGCGTCGATGTCCTCGGAGGTGGGCAGCACGTCGGGGTGCGACCACAGGGCGTCGCGCTGCTCGGCGCCGACGCCGTCGGACACGGCCTGCCACATGGCCGCGGCCTCGCGGAGGCGGCGGGGCCGGAGCTCGAGGCCCACGAGCGTGGCGAAGGCGGACTCGGCGGGTCCGCCCGTGGCGCGTCGGCGGCGGACGGTCTCGGCGATGGCCGACGCGCGCGGGAGGCGCACGGTGGCGGCCGCCGTGACGACGTCCACCCAGCCCTCGATGAGCGCGAGCATGGTCTCGAGCCGGGCGAGCGCCGCGAGCTGCGCGTCGGTCTTCGGCGGGATGAGGGATCCGTCGACCATGGCCTGGCGGAGCTCCTCGGGATTCGACGGGTCGAAGCCCTCGGCGAGCGACTCGAGCCGCTCGGTGTCGATGTGCACGCCCTTCGCGAACTCCGTGATGGAGGTGATGAGCTGCAGCCGCAGCCAGCGGGCGTGGCGGAACAGCCGGGCGTGGGCGAGCTCGCGGACGGCGAGGTAGATCTGCACCTGGTCCTCGGGGACGTCGAGGCCGGATCCGAACGCCGCCACGTTCTGCGGCAGGAGCGCGGCCTGCTGGTCGTCGAGGAGCGGGATGCCGACGTCGCCGCCCGAGACGACCTCGGTGGACAGCTGCCCGACCACCTGGCCGAGCTGCATCGCGAAGAGCGTGCCGCCGAGGTTCCGCATCATGCGGCCGGCGCCGGCGACCATGCCCTGCATCTCCTCGGGGGCGTTCTGCTGGAGCACCTCGGTGAGCGAGTCGGCGATGCTGAGGGCCACGGGCTCGGCGAGCTGCGTCCAGACGGGCATGGTGAGCTCGGTCCACTGCGCGCGGGTGATGAGGCGCGGCGAGACCGTGAGCTGGCTGACGTACGTGACCTCGTCGAGCCAGAGCGCCGCGACCTGGAAGGCCTGGTCGAGGGGCGCGGAGGATGCGGGCGTGACCTGGGTCTGCTCGGCCGCGGCCAGCTGCCTCGCACCCTCGCGGGCGACCTTCCAGTCGACGCCGTCGCCCGTGCTGCGGAGCGCTCCCTGCAGCTGCGCGAGGAGCTGGCGGACCATCTCCGGGTCCTGCGGGAGGCCCGCGGCGCCCGCGAGCTTGTCCGGGTCGATCTGCCCGTCGGCGCCGAGGAAGCGCTCCAGCATGCGACGGAACTCGTCCTCGGGATTCGGGGTGGGCTCGTCGGCCATGGAGGGTCTCCCGGTGGGTCTGGAGGGGCCGGACCGCGGTGCCGCGGGCGGTGGAACCACGCTAGCCCGCGCCCACGGGAAACCCATCCGCATTCGCCTAGGCTGGGCCGTCGCGGCTTCCGCCCGCCGCGAACAGCGGCCCGCGGGCCGCCCGTCACCCGCCCGGCGGCCGCATCCCGGCCCGTCGCGCCACCCGACCGCGAGGACCCCGGATGAGCCTGTTCGCCCAGCACGCCCCCCGCGCGCCCCGGCCGTCGCGCCGCCGTCGCGTCGGCCGCGCGCTCGCCGGATCGGGTGCCGTGCTCGCCCTCGCGCTCGGCCTCCTGCCGTCCCCGTACGTCATCGAGCAGCCCGGCCCCGTCTTCGACACGCTCGGCACGAGCGACCACGAGGGCACGGACCGGCCCCTCATCTCCATCCCGGACCAGCCGACGTACCCGACCGACGGGCGGCTCGACATGCTCACCGTCAGCGTCGTCGGGAACCCCCGCCCAGCGCCCGGACTGGTACTCGGTCGTCTCCGCGTGGCTCGACCCGAGCCGCAGCGTCGTCCCCATGGAGGCGGTGTTCCCGGCCGACCAGACCGCCGAGGAGCGCGACGCCCAGAACCAGGTGCAGATGACGGACTCCCAGCAGGACGCCGTCGCCGCCGCCCTCACGGAGCTCGGGATCGACGTGCCGCGCACGCTGCAGGTGCAGAGCGTCCTCGCGGGGTCGCCCGCCGACGGACCCCTGCGCACGGGCGACGCGATCCGCACCGTCGACGGCACCGCCCTGGTCGACCTCGCCGACCTGCAGGCGCGGGTCGCGGCGGCCGGCACGACGACGCCGCTGTCGTTCGGGATCACGCGCGACGGCCAGGAGACCACGGCCGAGGTCACGCCCGCCGAGCGCGAGGGGCGCCCGGTCATCGGCGTCGTCACCTCCACGTCCTACCAGTTCCCGTTCGAGGTCGACATCCAGCTCGACGACGTCGGCGGACCGAGCGCCGGCATGATGTTCGCGCTCGGGATCATGGACAAGCTCGAGGAGGGCTCGCTCACCGGCGGGAAGGCCATCGCGGGCACCGGCACCATCGACGCGGGCGGCACGGTCGGCCCCATCGGCGGGATCCGGCAGAAGCTCGTGGGCGCCGACCGCGCGGGGGCCGAGTACTTCCTCGCCCCGGCCGACAACTGCGGCGAGGTACGCGGCCACGTCCCCGACGGCCTCCGGGTGTTCGCCGTGTCGACCCTCGACGACGCGCTCGCGGCGCTCGGGGCGGTCTCCTCCGGCGGCGACCAGGACGCGCTGCCGACCTGCTGACGCGCGCCCGCGGAGGATCGGCGGGCCCCGGACGAGAGGGTCCCCTCACCCGGTCGGGGCACCCGGACCCTCGCAGGTCCCTGGCAAGGTGCCCGCCTAGGATGAGGACTCCGCTGTCCCCGACTCTGAGGCACACACGTGACAAGCACATCCGCCCGGCCCGCCAGACGGAGCCGAGCCCCCCTCGCCATCACGGCGGCCATCATCGCCGCGCTCGTGATCGCGTTCTTCATCTTCGCCGGCTTCTACGCCGACGTCCTCTGGTACGACCAGCTGGGCTACCTGGGAGTGCTGCTCACGCAGTGGGGCGCGGGCATCGCGCTGTTCCTCATCGGGTTCCTCGCCATGGCGATCCCGGTGTTCTTCAGCATCCAGGTGGCCTACCGCTCCCGGCCGGTGTACGCGAAGCTCAACTCGCAGCTCGACCGCTACCAGCAGGTCATCGAGCCGCTCCGGCGCCTCGCGATGTTCGCGATCCCGGCGGTGTTCGGCCTGTTCGCCGGCGTCTCCGCGTCGAGCGGCTGGCAGCGCACGCTGCTGTGGCTGAACCGCACGCCCTCGGGGAACACGGACCCGCAGTTCGGGCTGGACACCTCGTTCTACATGTTCGAGCTGCCCTTCTACCACGCGGTCGTCGGCTTCGCCTCGGCCGTCGTCATCATCTCGATGCTCGGCGTGCTCGCCACCAGCTACCTCTACGGCGCCGTGCGCTTCACCGGCCGCGAGGTGCGGATCTCGAAGAGCTCGCGCATCCAGATCGCCATCACGGCGGGCGTCTACTTCCTGCTCCAGGGCGTCAGCATCTGGCTCGACCAGTACTCCTCCGTCGTCAACATGGCCAACGGCGGCCTGTTCACCGGTGCCGCGTTCTCCGACGTGAACGCGGTCATCCCCGGCCGCACGATCCTCGCGGGCATCGCGGCCGTCGTCGCGGTGCTGTTCCTCATCACCGCGGCCATCGGCCGCTGGCGCCTGCCCATCATCGGCACGGCGGGGCTCGTCGTGGCCAGCATCCTCATCGGCACGGCCTACCCGGCCATCGTCCAGCGCTTCCAGGTGGAGCCGAACGAGCGCGCGCTCGAGGCGCAGTTCTACGAGCGCAACATCGAGGCGACGCGCGAGGCCTACGGCCTGGCGGACATCGAGGAGATCCCCTACGACGCGACCACGGACACCACGCCCGGCGCGCTCCGCGAGGACGCCGCCACCACGGCCAACATCCGCATCCTCGACCCCGCGGTCGTGGGCGACGCGTTCAGCCAGCTGCAGCAGTTCCGGCAGTACTACCAGTTCGGCGACAACCTCGACGTCGACCGGTACGACATCGACGGCCGCGTGCAGGACACGGTGGTCGCGGTCCGCGAGCTGAGCCCGACCAACACGGGCACGTCGTGGGTCAACCAGCACCTCGTCTACACGCACGGCTACTCCCTCGTCGCGGCGTACGGCACGCAGCGGACCTCCGACGGCCAGCCCGTGTTCCTCGAGTCCGGCATCCCGGCCTCGGGCGACCTCGGCGACTTCGAGCCGCGCGTGTACTTCGGCGAGAACTCGCCCGACTACTCGATCGTCGGCGGACCCGAGTCCGGCGACAAGGTCGAGCTCGACTACCCGTCCGGCGAGGACGGCGCGGACGAGACGTACACGACGTTCCAGGGCAACGGCGGGCCGAAGGTCGACAACGTCTTCAAGCGCCTCATCTACGCGCTGAAGTTCCAGTCGGAGCAGATCTTCCTGGCCAACCAGATCAACGACCAGTCGCAGATCCTCTACGACCGCGACCCGGCGGAGCGCGTCGGCAAGGTCGCGCCGTACCTCACGGTCGACAAGGACCCGTACCCCAGCGTGGTCGACGGCCGCGTGGTGTGGATCGTCGACGGCTACACGACGAGCGACCAGTACCCGTACTCGGAGCGCAACGACATGAGCCGCCTCATCGCGGACTCGCAGCAGACGCAGCCGCTCGTGCCGACGGACCGGATCAACTACATCCGCAACTCGGTCAAGGCGACGGTCGACGCGTACGACGGCAAGGTCACGCTCTACGCGTGGGACACCGAGGACCCGATCCTCAAGACCTGGCAGAAGGTGTTCCCCTCGACCCTCAAGCCGATCGCGGACATCTCGGGCGAGCTCATGAGCCACCTGCGCTTCCCGGCCGACATGTTCAAGGTGCAGCGCGCCGTCCTCGGCAAGTACCACGTCACGGACCCCGGCTCGATCTACTCGAACCAGGACCTCTGGACCACGCCGAACGACCCGACCCAGTCCACGGACGCGGGCACGCCGACGAGCCTCCAGCCGCCGTACTACCTGACCATGCAGATGCCCGGTCAGGACGCCCCGCGGTTCTCGCTGTACTCGACCTTCATCCCGCCGGCCACGCAGGACACCGCCCGGAGCGTGCTCACGGGCTACCTCGGGGTCGACTCGGACGCGGGCAGCACGGCGGGCGAGAAGGCGTCGGACTACGGGAAGCTGCGCCTGCTGACGCTGCCGAACGACGACACCATCCCGGCGCCGACGCAGATCCAGAACAACTTCAACTCCGACACGAACGTGGCGAACCAGCTCAACCTGCTGGAGCGCGGCGGCCGCACCTCGGTGGTGCGCGGCAACCTGCTGACCCTCCCGGTCGGCGGCGGACTGCTCTACGTGCAGCCCGTGTACGTCCGCTCGACGGGCGACACGAGCTACCCGCTGCTCCGCAAGGTGCTCGTGGCGTTCGGCGACAAGATCGCGTTCGAGGACACGCTGGACGCGGCCCTCGACAGCATCTTCGGGGGCGACTCGGGCGCCACCGCCGGTGACGAGGACGTCGTGCCCACGACGCCCGCGGACGGCGGCACGGACGAGGGCGCGACCGACGGCGAGGACGGGACCACCCCGACGCCCGCGCCGACCACCGCGCCCGCGGCTCCCGCGCAGGATGTGCAGGCGGCGCTCGACGCGGCCAACACGGCGCTCCAGGAGCGGCAGGCCGCGTACGCGTCCGGCGACCTGGTCGCCGCGGCGCAGGCGGATCAGCGGTTCACCGAGGCGGTCCAGCGCGCGTACGAGCTGAGCCAGCAGCAGTAGCGTCCGGCTCGTCACCAGGACGGCCCCGACGGCCCCGCGATGCGGGTGCCGCCGGGGCCGTCCTCGTCGGGGGACGCGTCTCGGGCGGGAGCCGCCGATGTGGTCATGAGCACCCGAGACGTCTGGTAATGTATTCCTCGTAGCGCGGGGTGGAGCAGTTCGGTAGCTCGCTGGGCTCATAACCCAGAGGTCGTAGGTTCAAATCCTGCCCCCGCAACAAGATGAAGGCCCGGTCTCCTGGAGACCGGGCCTTCTGCGTTCCCCGGGGCTGCGTTCCCCGGCGGCCCGGCGGCCCGGCGGAGCGGCTACCGCGCGTCGAGGGCGTCGACCGCGGCGAGGATCTCCGGCACCTCGGTACGGGTCGTGTAGTCGACGTGCACGTCGGCGAAGGTCACCCGCCGGTCGGCGTCCACGACGATCACGGTCGGGAACGGGATGTCGCCCGTGCCGTCGGCGTTGCCGTCGGCCACGTCGAAGCCGAGCTGCGCGTGCGCGGCCCGCGCCTCGGGGGTCGGCTCGGTGACGAGGCCGAGCGCGCGCACGAACGCGTTGGAGGGATCCGACAGCACGGCGAAGTCCAGGCCGCCGCCCGCGACCGCCTGCGCGCTGCCCTCGGGCGTCTGCGGGCTCACGGCCACGAGCGTCGCGCCGCGCTCCTGCAGCGCGGGCAGGAGCTCCGCCTGGTACTGGCGGAGCGTGAGGTTGCAGTACGGGCACCAGGCGCCGCGGTACAGCACGATGACGGCGGGGCCGTCGCCGAGGGTCGCGTGCAGGTCGACCTGCGCACCGTCGGGATCCACCAGGGTCGCCGCGGGCAGGGCGGCGCCGGGGGAGACCGCGCCGGACGGGACGCCGTCCGCGCGCAGGGCCTGCTGCTCCGCGGCGAAGACGGCCGAGAGCTCCGGGCCGATCTGCTCGGCGAAGCCGCGGTCGAAGTCGGCGATCTGCGCCTGGATGCTGGTGTCGGTCATGGTGTCTCCTCGGTCCGTCGGGTCGGTGCGCTCACCGTAGGCGGGCGATCCGGGAGGGACGCGGGACGGCCGTCACACGGCGTCACGACCGACACCCAGCGGACAGGCGGTCGTGGCCGACGCCCCGGCGCCGGGCGGGATCAGCGGCGACGGCCGGGGAGCAGCGCCTGCGCGAGCGGCACCACGGCGACCACGAGCAGCACCGTGCCGAGCACCTCGTCGTCCGGGCGGAGGAGCACGCCGCCCGCGAGGAGGCCGCCGAAGACGAGCGCCGAGACGGCGCGCCGGATGGTGCGCTCGAGGGAGCCGACGCGGCGCTCGAGGGTCGGGTCGCTGATGGGCAGCGAGCCCTCGTCGATGCGGCTGAGCAGCGCGTCGACCCGTCCGGGCAGGCGCGCCAGCGTGCCCGCGGTGTCGGCGACCCGCGTGCCGAGGTCGCGCACGACGTTGCCGCGCTCCTCGCGGATGAGGCGCTGCGCGTACGGCTCGACGGAGTCCCAGAGGTTGAACAGGGGATCCAGCGCGCTGCACACGCCCGAGGTGAGCGACATGGCGCGGATGATGAGCAGGAAGTCGTCCGGCAGCTGGAACGGGAGCGTGCGCACGACCTCCTGGAACTCCTCGGCGAAGGCGCGGAACTCCCGCGGATCCACCTCGCGCAGCTCCGCGAACCCGAGGCCGCCGAATCGGGCGAAGAGGCGCGTCATGGCGAGCTCGAGCTGCGTGGTGTCGGCGGACGGCAGCAGCACGCCGATGTCGCGGGCCGCGTCGACGAGGCCCTTCCCGTCGCGGGAGGCCGCGGCGATGAGCATCTTCCGGAGGCCCCGGCGGGTGCTCGGCGGCACCTCGCCCATCATCCCGAAGTCGATGAAGGTGAGCGTCCAGCCCTGCTCGACCGAGCCGTCCGCGACGGGCGTGACGAAGACGTTGCCGGGGTGGGGGTCCGCGTGGAAGAAGCCGTCGGCGAAGAGCTGGTCGAACATCACCGCGGCGAACACGGGGGCGACGTCCACCGGGTCGATGCCGGCGGCCAGTAGCCCGGCGTGGTCCGTGATCTTGATGGCCGTGACGTCCTCGAGCGTGAGCACCCGCCGGGTGCTGCGCTCCCAGACGATCTCGGGCACGGCGACGCGCGCGTCGTCGGCGAACATCTCCTGGAAGCGGGCGGAGCTGCGCGCCTCGTGCAGGTAGTCGATCTCCTCGAGGCTCGTCTCGGCGAACTCCTCGACGAGGGCGGGCGCGTCGACGCGGTCGGACACGAGCCGCACGTGCGTGAGCCAGCCGCCGATGCGGCGGAGCGCAGCGAGGTCGACGCGCACGATGTCGTCGATGCCCGGCCGCTGCACCTTGATGACGGCGCCCGTGAGGCCCGTGTCACCGGCGTCGAGGGGCCCGAGCACGGCCCGGTGCGCCTGGCCGAGCGACGCGGCGGCCACGGGCGTCTCGTCGACCCAGGCGAAGGCCTCCGTGAGGGGCATGCCCAGCTCGCGCTCGGCGAGCGCGCGGATCTCGGGGAAGGGGACCGCCGGCACCTCGTCCTGCAGGTCCTCGAGCTCGGCCGTGATCTCGGGCGGCAGCACGTCGAGGCGCGACGACATGAACTGGCCCACCTTGATCATGAGCCCGCCGAGCTCGACGGCCAGCACCCGGAAGCGCCGGGCGAAGCGCTGCATGCGCCGGGTGCGCGTGCGGTCGGCGATGCGGCGGAGGCCGACGCGGGGGAGGAAGAGCTCGTACCACCACGTGACCGCGAGGTTCCACGCGGCGAAGCGGAGGATGCGGCGGTAGCGGGCGCGCGTGCCCGGGGCGTCGCCCTCGGGCCCCGCCCCGGGCGCGGCGACGGCCGTGGCCGCGGTCACTCCCGGGCGAGGATCGCGTAGAGGCGGCGTCGGACCGCGTCGAGCTCGGCCGCGGCCTCGGCCACCTGCTCGGACGTGCCGGTGCGCTGCACCTGCGCGGCCGCCTGCGCCAGCGCGAGGCCGGCCTTCGGGAGGGTGGAGCGGTCGCGCCGGTCGTGAGCGTCGTGGCCGTGTCCGTCGGAGGCGTCCGCCCACGGCGCGGTGATGCCGTCGCGCGCCACTGCGGCCCGACCGGCCTCCGTCAGCGCGTGGACCCTGCGGCCGTCCGTGGTCTCGGCGGCGATGAGGCCCTCGTCGGCGAGGAGCTGGAGGGTGGGGTAGACGGAGCCTGCGGTCGGGGTCCACGCGCCGCGGGTGCGCTCCTCGATCTCGTGGATGATGCGGTAGCCGTGCATGGGCTCCTCGGCGAGGAGGGCGAGCACGGCCCGGCGGACGTCGTGGTGGCCCTCGCCGGGAGCGGATCCGGTGCCGGCGTCGCTGCCCGCGCTGCCGCCGTCGCGCTTCTCCCAGCGCGCCCGGAGGCTCTCCATCGCCTGCCACACGCCATCGGCGGCGTCTCCGAACGGGGATCCTGAGGTCGGGGACGATGCGGCCATGACGAGCTCCTAGCTGTGGGACGTGCGCGGTGCCTCCGACGATAGGGCGCGCACCTGGCCGCGGACCCGGGAGCGGCAGGTTCGTCAGCGAGCCGACAGGTCCGCGGCCCGGGGAGGGGCCGGCGGGTCAGCCGACCGCCTGCGCGAAGCCCCGCGACGGATCCGCGAGGTGGTCGAGGCCGGCGGGGAGCGGCCGGCCCTTGGCGCTCATCGACTGCGCCCACAGGCGCCCGGCCCGGTACGAGGAGCGGACGAGCGGCCCGGCGAGCACGCCGAGGAACCCGACTGCCTCCGCCTCCGCCTTGATCTCCACGAACTCGTCCGGCCGCACCCACCGCGCGACGGGCAGGTGCCGCGGCGACGGGCGCAGGTACTGCGTGACGGTGATGATGTCGCAGCCCGCGTCGTGCAGGTCGCGGAGCGCCTCCGACACCTCCTCCCGCGTCTCGCCCATGCCGAGGATGAGGTTCGACTTCGTGATGAGGTCGGCGTCGCGCGCCTGGGTGATCACGTCGAGGGAGCGCTCGTACCGGAAGGCCGGGCGGATCCGCTTGAAGATGCGCGGCACCGTCTCCACGTTGTGCGCGAAGACCTCGGGGCGCGACGAGAAGACCTCCGCGAGGAGGTCCGGGTTCCCGGAGAAGTCGGTGGCGAGGATCTCGACGCCCGTGCCGGGGTTGTCGGCGTGGATCCGCCGCACGGTCTCCGCGTGCAGCCACGCGCCCTCGTCGGGCAGGTCGTCGCGCGCGACGCCCGTGACGGTCGCGTAGCGGAGGCCCATGCGGCGCACCGAGTCGGCGACGCGGCGCGGCTCGTCGGTGTCGTAGTCGGCGGGCTTGCCGGTGTCGATCTGGCAGAAGTCGCAGCGGCGCGTGCACTGGGATCCGCCGATGAGGAACGTGGCCTCGCGGTCCTCCCAGCACTCGTAGATGTTCGGGCACGCGGCCTCCTGGCAGACGGTGTGCAGGTCCTCCGTCTTCACCAGCTGCTGCAGCGCCTGGTACTCCGGCCCCATGCGGGCCGTCGTCTTGATCCACGGGGGCTTCCGCTCGATGGGCGTCTCGGCGTTCCGCACCTCGAGGCGGAGCATGCGGCGGCCGTCCGGCGCGGCGCTCATGCGCGGGCCCCGGCGGCGGGCGCGAGCACGGATGCGGCGACGGCGCTCATGCGCGGGCCCCGGCGGAGGGGAGGAGGGGAGCGGTGGAGGTCATGGCGGATCCGTTCGGTGCGAGGGCGCGGAGGAGGTGCGGGCGGAGGAGGGGGACCACGTCGGCGGGCGTGACGGTGCGGCCGAGGACACGGCTGATCGAGGTGACGCCGGCGTCGCGGATCCCGCAGGGGACGATGCGGTCGTAGGCGTCGAACGCGTTGCTGCAGTTGAGGGCGAAGCCGTGCATCGTGACGCGCTCGGCGACGCGCACGCCGATGGCGGCGATCTTCTCGACGCGGGCGCCGGGGCCCGTGCCGCGGATCCAGACGCCTGAGCGGCCGTCGACCCGGCACGACGCGATGCCGAGGTCGCCGAGCAGCCCGAGGAGCGCGTCCTCGAGCCGGCGCACGTGGGCTACGACGTCGAGGGGCTCCGGCAGCCGCACGATGGGGTAGCCGACGAGCTGGCCCGGCCCGTGCCACGTGATGCGGCCGCCGCGGTCGACGTCGACGACCGGCGTGCCGTCGCGCGGCCTGTCGTCCGGCTCCGTGCGCCTCCCCGCGGTGTAGACCGAGGGGTGCTCGAGGAGGATGACGGTGTCCTGCGCCCGGCCCGCGACGACGGCGGCGTGCAAGGCACGCTGCCGCTCGAGGGCCTCGATGTACGGCACGGAGTTGGCGCTTAGCCCCGTGACGACGATGTCGACCACGGGGTCAGTGTAGGTGCGCCATGCCCGACCGGGCGAGGGCCCGCGCCGGACCGTCACGTTGCGAGGGGGAGGCGGGGAGCGGAGGATCGTCCTCGATGACCGACTCCGCCGCACCCGCCGTCCCCGACCGTCCCGCCCGCGCCCCCAGGGCGCAGCACGTCCTGGAGGTGATCCGCACCGAGCGGCTGTCCCCGCACCTCGTGCGCGTGCACCTCGGCGGGGCGGGCACCCGCGCGCTCCTCGCGGAGGCGGACCCGGAGCGGCTCGCGTCGACCGATGCGTACGTGAAGCTGATGCTGCCGCAGCCCGGATCCGGGATCGTCCCGCCGTTCGACCTGCCCGCGCTGCGCGCGACCCTGCCGCCCGAGGCGCTGCCCGCGGTGCGGACCTACACGCTGCGGCACGCGGATCCGGCGACGGGCACGGCGGCGATCGACTTCGTCGTGCACGGCGACGAGGGGCTCGCGGGCCCCTGGGCGGCGACCGCGCGGCCGGGCGACCTGCTCGCGGCCAGCGGCCCCGGCGGGCTGTTCCAGCCGAGCGCGGACCCCGGCCTCGCGCGCCTCGTGGTCGGCGACGACTCGGCCGTCCCCGCCATCGCCGCCGCGCTCGCCGCGATGCCCGCGGACGCGCGCGGCGTCGCGCTGATCGAGGTCGACGGCGCGGGCGACGAGCTGCCGCTCGCGCACCCTGCGGGCGTCGAGGTGCGGTGGATCCACCGGTCGCGGACGCCCGACGCCGTCCCGGGCGCGCCCCTCGTCGACGCCGTGCGCGCCCTCGACCGGCCGGACGCCGAGGTCGAGGTCTTCGCGCACGGCGAGCGCGGCGCGATGAAGGAGCTGCGGGCGATCCTGCAGGACGGCTGGGGCATCGACCGGCGGGCGCTGTCGCTCTCGGCCTACTGGGCGCTCGGCCGCGCCGAGGACCGCTTCCAGGCCGAGAAGCGCGAGCCGGTGGGGGCGATCTTCGCGTAGGTGCGGGGCCCGGTCGCGTCCGCCGCCACCCCGCGCATCCGCCATGCTGGTCCCTGCGCGGCACGCGGCACGACCGCCCGCGCGATCCCGTCCCCCCACCCCGGAGACCGCCATGACCGCGTCCGCGTCCGAGCCCCTGCCCGTCCCGCCCTCCGTCGCCCCCGGTGAGGCGACGACCGCGGGGATCCCGCACTCCGTGATCGAGGACGTGCTGGGGATCCTCACCGGCACGTTCGTCGCGTCGTTCGGGCTGTTCCTGCTGCGGGACAGCGGCGCCGTCACGGGCGGCACCGCCGGGCTCGCGCTGCTGCTGAGCTACACGGGCGCGCTGCCGTTCGGGGTGCTGTTCTTCGTCGTGAACGCGCCGTTCTTCGCGCTCGCCGTGTGGAAGAAGGGGTGGCGGTTCACGATCCGCACGGCCATCTCGGTCGCGCTCGTGTCGCTGTTCTCGACCCTGCACCCCGCGATGGTGACGGGGCTCGAGCTGCAGCCCGTGTACGGGGTGCTCGCGGGGAACCTGCTCGTCGGGATCGGGCTGCTCGTGGTGTTCCGCCACGGGTCGAGCCTCGGCGGCTTCAACATCGTGGCGCTCGTCGTGCAGGAGCGGTTCGGGTTCCGGGCCGGGTACGCGCAGATGATCCTCGACGTGACCGTGATCCTGCTCGGCCTCACCGTCGTGTCCGTCGTGTCCGTCGTGTGGTCGGCGGTCGGCGCGGTGCTGCTCAACCTCGTGCTCGCGCTCAACCACCGGCCGGGGCGCTACACCGGCGTGTGATCCACGGCGCCGTCGGACACGGCGGCCGGCCGGCGCAGGTAGCCGCGACGCCGCAGCCCGACCTCGAGCGGCAGCGTCGCGAGCGGCGGGATGGCGGCGGCACCCGCGAGGAGCGCCGGCTTCCAGCCCCAGCGCAGGCGGATCGCCGCGACGGCCGTGACGATCACGTAGAGCACGAACGCGGCGCCGTGCAGGCGGCCGAAGACGAAGACGCCGAGCTCGGTCGTCTCGGTCACGTACTTGAGGAACATGCCGACGAGGAGGCCGGTCCACGTGACCGCCTCGACGATCGCGACGACGGCGAAGAGACGGCCGAGGCGCGAGGGCTGGTCGGACCGGGCGCGCGTGCCGCGCACGAGCGCCGCGAAGCCGGACGGCGGCGCCGCTGCGGGGGACGACCCCGCGCGACGCGCTCCGGACTCGGCGGGGCGGGCGGCGTCGGGATGCGGGGCGTTCGTCATGGGGCCTTCCGGGGCGGGGGATCCTCGCGGGATCGACGGGCGGTCAGGTCGTGCCCAGGGTACGCGGCGGCGTCGAACGGGAGCTGGGCGCACCGTTGGGGGCCCTGGACGGACACGTGTCACGCATCACCCTCCGCGTATGAGAGCATCTGGACATGAGGTGAGCGATCACCTCGACGATCTGGGGGGATCAATTGGGGGAGCACCACTCTGCCGTCCGCCGTGCCTCGACACGGGGGACGCGCACCGCATCCGCACGCGCACGTCTCGTCGCCGCCGTCACGGGGCTCAGCCTCGGGGTCTCGCTGCTCGTCGCGGTCGAGCCGACCGCCGCGCCGGCCGAGGCCGCGATGACCGCCGCGGCGACGACCACCGCCGCGACGACTACCGCCGCCGCGACGCGCGTCGCCGCCGGCACGAGCGTCGTGCCGCCG
This sequence comes from Clavibacter sp. B3I6, assembly GCF_030816895.1. NCBI lineage: Bacteria > Bacillati > Actinomycetota > Actinomycetes > Micrococcales > Microbacteriaceae > Clavibacter > Clavibacter sp. B3I6. The sequence continues at coordinate 977,677 of NZ_JAUSYL010000001.1, read as the reverse complement.
GCCGCGACCGACGGGCGGCCGTCGACCGCCTCGATGCTGCGCCTGCTGCAGGTCACCGCGACGGCCGCGTCGTTCACCGCGACGCCCGCACCCGTCATCACGGGCACGGCCGTCGTCGGCCGGCGCCTCCTGGCCACCACCGCGCGCTGGACCCCCGCCGCGACGACCAGCAGGTACGCCTGGCTCGTCGACGGGGTGCCGGTGAGCGGGCAGACCACCATGGCCTACACCGTGCGCGCCGCCGACGCGGGATCGGTCGTCACGGTCGCCGTCACCGGCAGCCGCACCGGGTACGACCCCTCCACGCAGACCAGCGCGCCGACCGCGGCCGTGCCGACGCCCGTCGTCCCGACCTTCACGGCGGCGCCGAAGCCGACGATGACGGGCTCCGCCCAGGTCGGGTCCACGCTCACCGCGCGACCCGGCACCTGGACCCCGCAGCCGACCTTCTCCTACGCGTGGACCCGCGACGGCGTCGTCATCGCCGGGCAGACCGGGGCGGCCCACCGCGTCACCGAGGCCGATCGCGGCGGGGCGCTCGCCGTGACGGTGACCGGGACGAGGACCGGGTACGCGACGACCACCGTCACCAGCGACGCGGTGACGGTGCCGACCGCGGCGCCCACGCCGCCCGTCCCGGCACCGACCCCCGCGCCCACGACCGCCCCGACCCCGGCGCCCACCACCGCCCCGGCCCCCGCGCCGACGACGCCCGCGACGATCCCGTTCGTCGCGGCGGCCACGCCCACCCTCGCGGGCACGGGCCGCGTCGGCACCACCCTCATCGCGCGCGCCGGCGTCTGGACCCCGTGGCCGACGTTCTCCTACGCGTGGCTCCGCGACGGCGTCGCGATCGCCGGGCAGACCGGCGTGTCCTACCGCGTGCAGGCGGGGGACGCGGGATCGCGCCTGGCCGTCGTCGTCACCGGCACGAAGACCGGCTACGCGACGCGGTCCCAGCCGAGCGCCGGGATCCGGGTCCCCGCTGCGAGCACCCCGGCGCCGACCCCGGTGCCGACGGCGCCCGCACCCGCGCCGACCCCGATCCCCGACGTCGCCTTCGCGGTCACCGGCACGCCGTCCGTCGCGGGCACGGCCCGCGTGGACCAGACGCTCACCGCCCGGTCCGGCACCTGGAGCCCGTCGCCGTCCTTCTCCTACGCGTGGGTGCGCGACGGCGTCCCGATCCCCGACCAGACCGGCGCGAGCTACCGCGTGGTCGCGGGGGACGTGGGCACGCGCATCGCGGTCGCCGTCACCGGCACCCGGACGGGCTACGTCACGCGGACGGCGACCAGCGCCGCCGTCGAGATCGTCGCGACGCCCGTCACCCCGCCGCCGCCCGCGCCGCCCGTGCCCTTCGAGGCGACGGCGGCGCCCGCGATCCAGGGACCGCCCGTCGCCGGGACCACCCTGCGCGCCGCGACGCCGGCCTGGACGCCCGCGGTGACGACCTACTCCTACGCGTGGGCCCGTGACGGCGTGACCGTGCTCGGCGCGACCGACGCGACGTACGCGGTGCGCCGGGCGGACGCCGCATCGCGGATCACGGTGACCGTGACCGGCTCGCGCACCGGCTACGTGGACGCCAGCCGCACGAGCGCGCCGACGGCAGCCGTCGTGGACGTGCTCGACGTGCCGCCCGCGCAGCCCGCCCCGGCTCCCGGCGACGAGCCGTTCGCAGCCGCTCCCACCCCGAGCATCGCGGGGACGCCCGCCGTGGGATCGACCCTCACCGCCGAGACGCCCGCCTGGACGCCCGAGGCCACCGGGCTCTCCTACGTCTGGAAGCGCGACGGGATCGTCGTGCCGGGCCGCACCGCCTCGACCTACGTGCCGGCGCCGCGCGACGCCGGGGCGCAGGTCACCGTGACCGTCACCGGACGGGCCGACGGGTACGCGCCCGCCTCCCGCACCTCCGCGCCCCGCGCCATCGCCTCGACCGGGGAGGGCTACGACGTCGTCGTGGTGCTCGGGCAGTCGAACGCGCAGGGCGTCGGCACCGGCTGGGACCCGTCCGTCGACGTGAGCGTCCCCGGCCTCGACCAGCTCGCCGGCAGCGGCGCCCAGGCCGGGCGGATCGTGCCCGCTCAGGACTCGCTCCACCACGTGACCACGTGGGTCTTCACCGGCGGCGTGCAGGCGGTGGGCCCCGGGATGGAGCTCGGCCGGCGCATGCTCGCCGACGCGCGCCCGGGCCGGAAGGTGCTGCTCGTCCCCGCGGCGATGGCGTCCACCTCGATGACGGGCGACGGGACCTACGCCTGGAACCCGTCGGACACGCGCTCCCGGACCAACCTGTTCACCCGCGCGCTCGGGCAGATCGACCAGGCGCTCGCGCAGGACCCCGACAACCGCCTCGTCGCGGTCGTGTGGGCCCAGGGCGAGTCCGACGCGACGCGCACGACCACGGCGGGGTACCGGACGATGCTGCTCGACCTCGTCGACCGGCTGGACGCGCGCTACGGCACGGTGCCGTTCCTCATCGGCGGGATGGTCCCCGAGTGGCTCGGCGGGACGCCGCTCGGTCGGGCCATCGACGTCGCGCACCAGGGCATGCCCGCGCTGCGACCGAACGTGTCCTACATCCCCGGGGCCGCGGGCTACAGCCGCAGCGAGGACTCCATCCACTACACGGCCGCCGGGGCGCGCGCGATGGGCGCCCGGTACTTCGCCGCCTACCAGCGGGCCACCGGCGCGGTGCAGCTCACGAGGTAGGGCGGCGGGAGCGCGGCCGGGCGATCCCGGCCGCGCTCAGCAGCAGGAGCGGTCGTCGTGCGCGTCCGCCGCGCGCTCGCCCGTGAGGGCCGCGACGGGGACGGCGCACGCATCGCCGCGCCACGCCTCGAGCCCCTCGCGGACGGCGAACGCGGCGATGGCGAGGCCCGCCACGGGATCCGCCCACCACCAGCCGAGCCCCGCGTCGAGCAGCAGCCCGACGAGGAGCGCCGCCGAGAGCCAGGCGCAGACGAGGGTCTGCCGCGAGTCGGCGACCGCGCTGGCGGAGCCGAGCTCGGTGCCCGTCCGGCGCTCCAGCAGGCTGAGCACGGGCATGACGGCGAGGCTGAGGGCGGCGAGGACGATGCCCGTGGCGCTCGGCCGGGCCTCGGATCCGCCGACGAGCGCGAGCACGGCGTCGACGCTCACGTAGGCGGCGAGGCCGAGGAACGACACCGCGATGAGCCGGAGGGCCGTGCGCTCGCGGCGCTCGGGATCCGGCGCGGAGAACTGCCAGGCGACGGCGGAGGCGGCGAGCACCTCCACGATGGAGTCGAGCCCGAACGCCACGAGGGCCGTCGATGACGCGATGGCGCCGGCGGACAGGGCGACGACGGCCTCGACGGTGTTCCACGCGATGGTGCCGGCGACGATCCACCGGATGCGGCGGCGTAGCAGGTCGCGGCGGGCGGTGGTGAGCGCGGGGGCCGCCGGCGCGGGCGACCCCGCGGCGCCGGACGCGGCGGTCACGCGTGGACCTCGCAGCAGCCCGGGTCGCAGAGGGCGGGATCCGCGCACATCCGCTCCTCGTCGACCGCGAGCACGACCTCCACGAGCGCGCCGAGGCCGCGGGCGATGCGCGCGTCGGCGATCTCGTAGCGCGTGCTGCGGCCCTCGGGCACGGTGCGGACGATCCCGCAGCCGCGAAGGCAGCTCAGGTGGTTCGACACGTTCTGCCGGGTCAGGCCGAGCGACTCCGCGAGGAGCGCCGGGTAGGCGGGGCCGTCGAGGAGCTCGACGAGGATGCGGGAGCGCGTGCGATCCGCGAGCGCCCGGCCGAGCCGGGTCATGGCGTCGAGACGCGAGGCGAGCAGGGTCATGCCACGACGGTACAGCATGCGCTGTACCGTCGTGCCCTCTCGCGTGGGAGGCGCATCAGGCCGCCGGCCGCCTCGGCAGCTCGTCGTCCGGGCCCCGAGGAGGGGGTCACTGTCAAGCCCCTGATGCTCGGGGGATGGTGCGCGGATGATGAGCCGCGAAGGGCGGGGCGTGTGCCGCCGAGAGCGGGTCCGCTGCGAGGCGTCTTCTTCGGGTGGAGGCGGATGGGAAGGATCCCCTGTCGCCGCGACCGGGTCCCGTCCTTCGTTCGGTCGGGGCGGGCGGGGAACGCGAGCTGCTCCCGGATCACCGGCTCCCCGCCCGGCGGATGGCAGGATCGGACCGTCGCGCCGAACCGCGGCGCGCACCCGAGCCCCGGAGGATCCATGCCCGACCACGCCCCGCACGTCGTCTTCGTCTGCGCCCGCAACGGCGGCAAGTCCCAGCTCGCGGCGGCGCTCATGCGCCACGACGCCGGCGACGCTGTCACGGTCGCCTCCGCCGGCACGGATCCCGGGACCTCGCTCAACGCGCTCGCCGTGGAGTCGCTGGCCGAGCTCGGCATCGAGGTGGGCGACGAGCGCCCCAAGCCCCTCACCGACGACATGGTGCGCGCGGCCGACCTCGTGGTGGTCCTCGGTGCCGAGGCCCACGTGGACGGCGACCGGGGCGTCGCGGTCGAGACCTGGATCACGGACGAGCCGTCGGAGCGCGGCATCGACGGCATGGAGCGGATGCGGCTCGTGCGGGACGACATCCGGGCACGCGTCGAGGAGCTGCGCGGGCGGCTCGGCGGGGGAGCGCCCGCCGCGGGCTAGGCGTCGACGCGCGTAGGGCGGTCGGGACGGTCAGGGCGGTCCCGCCCGTCGCGCCACGAGCGCGTCCACGTGCCGCTCGAGCACGCCGAGCGCGCGGGCGGCCCGCGCCGGATCCGGCTCCGCCACGAGCAGCTGCAGGGCGAGCCCCGCGAGGAGCGCCTGCAGGTGGTCGGCCTCGAGGTCGGGATCGGCGTCGGGGCGCAGCAGTCCCGCGGCCCGCAGCTGCGCGAGCTGCGCGAGGCAGGTCTCGCGGGCCGCCGCGTGCGCCCGCGTCCGCACCTCGCGGAGGCGCGGGTGCGACGCCGCGTCGGCGAGGAGCGCCGTCGTGACCTCCGCCTCGGCGCGCCGTGCGTCGTCCAGGGGCAGGCGCTCGGCGAGGATCCGGACGGCCCGCCGCCGCGGATCCGGGTCGGTGCGGCGGCTCCGGATGCGCCCGTCGATGCGCTCCGCCACCAGCGCCGTCGCGTGCGCGACGAGGTCGATGCGGCTGGGGAAGCTGTGCCGGAGGGACCCGGTGCTCAGGCCCGCCTCGGCGGCGACCGTGCGGACGGAGACGCCGCTCGCGCCCTCGCGCCGGATGACCCGCCACACCGCCTCGGCGAGCTCCTCCTCGCGGCGGGCGTGGTCGATCAGGCGGGGCATGGCGTCACGGTAGCACCGCGGTCCCGGCGGTCCGCGGGCGTGCCGGCGAACGCTCCCCGAACGGTAGCGTCGATCGGATGAGCGCCTGCTCGCCGCCCTGCGGACCCGTCGTCGGCTGGGCCGACGGCGACGTCGTCCGCGCGACCGGCATCCCCTACGCGACCGCCGCCCGCTTCGCCCCGCCCGTCGCGCACCCGGACTGGTCGACGCCGCGGGACGCGCTCGCCTGGGCGCCCGCGTGCCCGCAGCGGCCCCTCCCCGAGCTCGACGACGTGCTCGGGAGCTTCGCCCACCTCGCCGTCGACGAGGACTGCCTGCGCGTGTCCGTGACGATGCCGCGCGACGCGCGGGCGGACGAGGGGCTGCCGGTGATGGTGTGGATCCACGGCGGCTCCTACGTCTCGGGGGCCGGGGACGTGCCGATCATGGATCCGGCGCCCCTCGTCGCGGAGCAGCGCGTGGTGGTGGTCACGGTCACCTACCGGCTCGGGCTGCTCGGCTACCTCGGCGACGGCGGCGGCCGACCCGCGAACCTCGGCCTCCTCGACCAGTTGGAGGCGCTGCGCTGGGTCGCGCGCAACATCCGCGCGTTCGGCGGCGACCCGGATCGCGTGACCGCGTTCGGGCAGTCCGCGGGCGGCGACGCGGTCGCGCACCTGATGGCCGTGCCGGAGGCCGCGGGCCTGTTCGGGAGGGCGATCATCCAGAGCGCGCCCCTCGGGATCTCCCGCGGCCGGCGGCGGATGAACGCGGCGATGGCGCGCGCCTCCCGCGGGCTCACCGCCGGGATGCCCGTCGAGGACGTGCTCGCGCGTCAGCGCGAGGTCGAGCGCGCCGCGGCGCCGTACGGCCTCCTCGGCGCGATGCCGTTCGGCACCCAGTACGGGCACGCGCCGCTGCCGCCCGAGTCGCGTCTCGACGCCGCATGGGACCGCGCCGCGCCCGCCGTCGACCTGCTCATCGGCACCACCGCGGAGGAGGCGCGGCTGTTCCTGCCGGGGATCCCGTGGCTCGCGCGCGTGACGCGCGTCCCCGTCCTCGGGCCGCTCGTCCGCCGCGCGGCCGTGGCCGCCGTGACGGCCATCGTCTACGGACGTCCCGCCCGCCGCTTCGCCCGGCGGCACGCGCGCGCCGGCGGCACGGCCCACCGCTACGTCATCCGCTGGTCCGCGCCCGGCAGCCCGTTTGGCGCCGCGCACACCGCCGACCTGCCGCTGCTCTTCGGCGACGAGGAGGCGTGGCGCGGTGCCGGGCTCCTCGCGGGCGCGCCGTGGGAGGGGATCCAGCGCGACGCCCGCCGGATGCGGCAGGTGTGGGGCGACTTCGCGCGCGGGCGGAACCCGACGCGGCAGGTCGTGCCGGGGGTGCTGGAGCTGCGGCGCGTCGCGGGCTGAGCGGCAGCCCGCGTCAGCGGTGCGCGTCGCGGGGGAGCGCCTGCAGGTGCCGGAGCTCGTCCGCGTTCCCGACCACGTGGACGTATCCCGTGCGGGACCGGATCGATCGCGGCGATCCGGGGTCCCGGTGGCCGCCGTCGCGGCCCGTCGCTCACACCGCGGCGTGCTCGGCGTCGGATCGCGCGGGCTCCTCCGTGGCGCGGGAGTCGGTGAGGGAGAGCGAGCCGATCGTCGCGATCACGCCCACCAGGACGGCGACGGCCAGGTAGCTGATCCGCTCGCCCGTGAAGAACGCCTGGACGAGATCCGGGCCCCAGGCGCCCGCGGGGAGGGCGCTCGTGACGAGGGCGGCGATGAGGGTGCCGACGACGGCCGTCCCGAGGCTGGTGCCGAGCTCCTGGGACGTGTCGTTGAGGGCGGCGCCGATCGAGGTCCGGTTCGCCGGCATCGCCTCGACGAGGGCGACCGCGCAGATGGTCATGATGATCCGCAGCCCGATCGTCATCAGGACCATCATCGCGGCGATCGCGAGGTAGCCGTGCTCCACCGCCCAGGCCATGCCGAGCAGCGAGGCCACCAGGAGCCCGGTGCCGACGAGGCAGGCCAGGCGGTGGCCGAGGCGGGCGGCGAGCTGCTCGGCGGCGGGCGTGGCCGCGATCATCGTCGCGATGACGGGCAGGTTCGCGAGCCCGGCGCGCATCGGGCTCCAGCCGTAGGCGTACTGGAAGTGCAGGATCAGGCCGAAGAGGACGCTGGCGAAGGCGACCGACGCCCCGAGCTGCGTGAGCGCTGCACCTCGCACGGGTCCGCTCCGGAAGAGCGCGAGGTCGATCATGGGCGCGGCCGCGCTCCGTTCGCGGAGGACGAAGCCGGCGACGGCCGCCACGGTGCCGAGGCCGCAGGCGAGCGTGACGGACGAGAGCCAGCCGTGCTCCACGCCGCTGGTGAGGGTGTAGCAGCCGAGCCCGATCGCGGCGACGGTGAGGACCGTGCCGGGCAGGTCGAGGCGCTCCGAGGTGAGGTCCTCGCGACGGTCGGCGGGGACCCCGGCGCGGACGCCGAAGAAGACGAGCAGCGCGATGGGCGCGTTGACGACGAGCAGCCACTGCCAGCTGAACGCGCTGAGGACCGATCCGCCGAGGAGCGGCCCGAGCACCATGCCGGACATGCCGACGACCATGAGGATCGTGATCGCGCGCATGCGCAGCCGCTGGTCGTCGAAGAGGCGGAAGACCAGCGACATCGTCACGGGCGCCATGGCCGCGGCCGCGCACCCGAGCGCCGCGCGCAGGGCGATGAGCTGGCCGATGTCGGTGACCAGGAGGACGGCGAGGCTGATGAGGCCGAAGGCCGCGAGGCCGGCCAGCAGCACCCGACGGCGCCCGAAGCGGTCGGCGGCGGACCCCGCGGTCAGCAGCAGTCCGCCGAAGGTGAGGGAGTAGGCGCCCGTCACCCACTGGAGCCCCGTCGTGCCGCTGTCGAGCGAGCGGCCGATCGTGGGCAGGGCGATCGAGAGCAGCGTGTTGTCCACCATCTCGACGAAGAAGGCCAGGCAGAGGGCGGCCAGCGGGAGGGCCGCCGCGCGGATCGAGGTGTAGGGGCGGAGTGGGGTGGGGGTGGTCAGCACCGTGGTCATCGTGGACCTCTCTATCGAACGCCGTACGAGTATCGGACGGCGTTCGACAGTATGGAACGTCGTTCGGTAAGATGCAAGGCATGCCTGCCGATCACCCGACGAAGCCCGTGGCCTCCTCGACGCCGCCCGCCCGCGCCCGCGGTCGCCAGCGGGCGTCGCACTCGCTCGACACGGTGCTGGGGGAGGCCATCGCGATCCTCGACGAGTCGGGGGAGCGGGGGCTGACCTTCCGCGCGCTCGCGGCGCGCCTCGGCGGCGGGGTGGCGAGCATCTACTGGTACGTGGCGAGCCGCGACGAGCTGCTCGAGCGCGCCACCGAGGAGGTCATGGGCCGGGTCCTCGCCGAGAGCGAGCCCCTCACCCACGGGCCCGACCCGGTGGACAACGTGCGCGCCGTGGCCCTGGCGCTCTTCGACGAGTTCGTCCGTCGGCCGTGGTTCGGCCAGTACATGCTCCGCAACAACGGGCTGCAGCCCAACTCCATGGCGATGTACGAGCGCCTCGGGCAGCAGCTCATGGGGTTGGACCTGAGCCCCCGACAGCGGTTCCACGCCGTGTCCTCGATCATCAGCTACGTCGTCGGGGTCGCCGCCGACCTGGTGGAGCCGCCGCCGCGGGAGTTCCTGGAGAGCGGGCTGGACCGGTCGGAGTTCCTGGGCATGTACGCCGACCGCTGGCGCGCCCTCGACCCGGAGGAGTTCCCCTTCGCGCACCACGCCGCCGACGAGATGGCCACGCACGACGACCTCGACGTCTTCCGCTCCGGACTCGACCTGCTCCTGGCAGGCCTGCGGCTGCAGGCCGGGCTCGCCTAGGCGGACCGCGGGGGTCGGCCCTCGCCGACCGGCTGGCTCACGCCCGGTGCGGCGTCTCCGCGTGCCGTGCGGCGTCCGCCTGGTCCTCCGAGGTCCGCGCCAGCGCGCCGAGCAGGCGCAGGCGGTCGGCGTCCTCGCTGCCGGCGTCCGCGTAGTAGGCGACGAGCACCACGTCCTCGACCGGCAGCTTCTCGCGATGCAGCCGCATCGTGCCGACGGCCGGATGATGGACGGTGGTGGTCCCGCCCACCACGTCCCGCACGTCCTGCCGGGCCCAGAGGGTGCGGAAGCGGGCGCTCGCGAGTGACAGCTCGCCCACCAGCTCGACCGCGCGCGGATCCGTCACGTCATCACCCAGGGAGCGGCGGGCCATCGCGACGAAGCCCGCCACGGCGCCCTCCCAGTCGTCGTGGAAGGCGCGCTCCTCGGGATCCAGCAGGAGCGACCGCAGCCGGTTCTCGCCGATGCGCAGCCGGGGCGAGAAGGCGACGGCGAGGGGGTTCGCGGCCAGCACGTCGAACGCACGGCCCTCGACGAAGGCCGGCACGTCGAGCGCGGCCAGGAGGTGGTGCAGTCGCGCGGGCACGTGCTCCGTGCGGCGGACGCGGCGGTTGCGCGCCGGGGGCACCGCCAGCTCGGCGAGGTACGCGGCCTCGACCTCGTCGAGCTGGAGGACGCGCGCGAGGGCGGTGAGGACCTGCGCCGACGGGTGCCGGTCGCGCCCGCGCTCGAGTCGGAGGTAGTAGTCGGGGCTGATGCCGGCGAGCATCGCGACCTCCTCCCTCCGGAGGCCGGGAACGCGCCGCCGCGCGCCCGCGGGCATGCCGACGCTGTCCGGGGACACGAGGCCGCGGCGCGCTCGGAGGTACTCGCCGAGGCGGTTCCCCGCGCCGTCGTCCCTCGTCGTCGGATCCATGGCCTCGACGCTATCCCGAGCCGAGCACGGGAGAGGGGCCCCGCCGCACCCCGGATCACGGGGGACCTGCCCGTGCCGCGGGCAGCACGCGATCCTCGACTCGCACCCATCACCGGACACCAGGGAGACACCATGGACATCGCGCACCGCACCGCCCTCATCGTCGGCGGTACCACGGGCATCGGGCTCGGCCTCGCCCGCCGCCTCGCCGCCGCCGGCAGCACCGTGATCGTCGGCGGACGCACGGCGGGGGTGGTGGAGGGACTCGCCTCGGTGCGCATCGACGTGACGGACCCGGACTCCGTCCTCCGCGCCCGGGACGAGGTCATCGCGGCGCATCCCGACCTCGACCTCGTGGTGACGATGGCGGGCGTGCTCCTCATGGAGGACCTCCGCGACCCCGCCCACTTCGCCGCCACGGAGACGACGATGCAGGTGAACCTCCTCGGCACGATCCGCGTGATCGACGCGTTCACCCCGCACCTGGTCGGTCGCGGCGACGGGGACGTCATCACCGTGTCCTCGGGCATCGCCTTCCTGCCGTTCCCGCCCATGCCGTCCTACGGGGCGTCGAAGGCCGGCGTCCATGCGTACACCGAGGCGCTCCGGGCGCAGCTCGCGGGGACGGGCGTCGGGGTCACCGAGCTGATCCCGCCGGCGGTGGCGACGAGCGGGCAGGAGCGGGTGAACCCGGCCGCGCTCCCGCTCGACGCCTACCTCGACGAGGTGGTCAGCCTCCTCACGACCGAGCCCGCGCCGCGCGAGATCGTGGTGGAGGCCGCGCGCCACCTCCGGCACGCCGAGCGCGACGGCACGTACGCCGAGCTCCTGCAGCGGCGCACGGCCGCGCTGTCGATGCTGCCGGGACGCTGACCCGAGTCGCCGCTCACCGGAGCACCGCCCACGGCCGCGGGGCGCGGTCGTCCGTCGCGAGGAGGGCAGCGAGCCAGTCGTCCTCGCGGCCGTCGCGGCCGAGCGCCCCGAGCCGGGCGACGCCCTCGAAGCGGAAGCCGAGGGCGCGGGCGACGGCGGCGGATCCGGTGTTGCCGGCGTAGGCGCGCCAGCCGATGCGGGCGAGGCCGAGGCCGGATCCGGTGTCGAATGCGTGGTCGACGACCGCCGCGGCCGCCTCGCGCATGATCCCGCGGCCGCGCGCACCGGGAGCGAGCCAGTACCCGATCTCCGCGGCGCCGTCCGCGATGGCGTGCAGGCCGACCGTGCCGACGGGCCGCCCTCCCTCGACCGCGGCCCAGGTGAGGCGCTCGCCGGACGCCCAGCCGTCCGCGCAGAAGTCCGCCACGTAGGAGTCGGCGTCATCACGGGTGTACGGCACGGGGACGGGCACGTAGCGCTGGATCGCCGGGTCCTGGCAGGCGGCCGCGATCGCGTCGACGTCGCCGGGCACGGGCGGGCGGAGCGTCAGGCGCGCGGTGCGAAGGGTGACGGGATCCATCGGGCCACGCTATCGGCGGGGCAGGGCCGCCCCGGACGCGACGACGGCCCGTCCCCACGTGCATGGGGACGGGCCGTCGAGGGCGCGGACGCGGATCAGTCGCGGGGCTTGCGTCCCCGGCGCTCGGGGGCGGCGCCGCGCTCGGCGGCACGGGGACCGCCGCGGTCGGGGCGGATGTCGATCGGCCGGCCGTTGATCTGCGTGCCCGACAGGCGGTCGAGCTTGTCCTGGTCGAGGCCGGCGGGCAGCTCGACGAGCGAGAAGTCCGGGCGGATGTCGATGTGGCCGAAGTCCTCGCGGCTGAAGCCGCCCTCGTTGGCGAGCGCGCCCACGATCTGGCGGGGCTCCACGCGGTGACGGCGGCCGACGTCGATGCGGTACGTCGCCATGTTGCCGCTGCCGCGCGCGGGACGGGCCCGGCGCTCGCCGCGGTCGTCGCCGTCGCGTCCCGGACGGTCGTCCCGGCGCTCGCGCTCGACGCGCGGCGGGCGGAGGTCGTCCGCCGAGAGGAGGAGCGGGGTGTCGCCCTGCGCGACGATGGCGAGCGCGGCGGCCACGTCGGACTCGACGACGTCGTGGTGGTTGACGTAGTGGCCCACGATGTCGCGGAACGCATCGAGGCGCTCGCGGTCCTGGAGCGCCTGGGTGATGGCGTCGTCGAAGCGGGTGAGGCGCGTGACGTTGACGTCCTCCGCGCTCGGCATGCGCATCTCGGTGAGCGGCTGGCGCGTGGCCTTCTCGATGGCGGTGAGGAGGCGGCGCTCGCGGGGCGTGACGAAGCTGATCGCCGCGCCGCTGCGTCCCGCGCGACCCGTGCGGCCGATGCGGTGCACGTACGACTCGGTGTCGATGGGGATGTCGTAGTTGACGACGTGGCTGATGCGCTCCACGTCGAGGCCGCGGGCCGCGACGTCGGTGGCGACGAGGATGTCGAGCTTGCCGGACTTCAGCTGCTCGACCGTGCGCTCGCGCTGCGCCTGCGCGACGTCGCCCGAGATGGCCGCCGCCGCGTACCCGCGGGCCCGCAGCTTCTCGGCGAGCGTCTCGGTCTCGTTCTTCGTGCGGACGAACACGATCATCCCCTCGAAGTTCTCGGTCTCGAGGATGCGCGTGAGGGCGTCGACCTTCTGCGGGTACGACACCATGAGGTAGCGCTGCGAGGTGTTCGCGGAGGTCGTGGTCTTGTTCTTGACCGTGATCTCCTCGGGGTCCTGCAGGTACTTGCCCGAGATGCGGCGGATCTGCGCCGGCATCGTGGCCGAGAACAGCGCGATCTGCTTCGACTTCGGGGTGTCCGCGAGGATCGTCTCCACGTCCTCCGCGAAGCCCATCTTGAGCATCTCGTCGGCCTCGTCGAGCACGAGGAACTTCAGCTGCGACAGGTCGAGGGTGCCCTTGTCGAGGTGGTCCATGATGCGGCCGGGGGTGCCGACGACCACGTGCACGCCGCGGCGGAGGGCCGACAGCTGCACGCCGTAGCCCTGGCCGCCGTAGACGGGGAGCACGTGCACGCCGCGCATGCCGGACGCGTAGCGCTCGAACGCCTCGCACACCTGGAGCGCGAGCTCGCGGGTGGGCGCGAGCACGAGGGCCTGCGGCGTCTTCTGCGACACGTCGAGGTTGCTGAGGATCGGCAGCGCGAACGCGGCCGTCTTGCCGGTGCCGGTCTGGGCGACGCCGAGGACGTCGCGGCCGGAGAGGAGGGAGGGGATGGTGGCCGCCTGGATCGCGGAGGGCGTCTCGTAGCCCACGTCCTTGAGGGCCTTGAGGACCTGGTCGGAGAGGCCGAGGTCGCTGAAGGTCGTGCGGGGGGCGGCGTCCGCGTCGGGGGTGGATGCGGTGTCGTCAGTGCTCATCCTCCAACGGTAGGGGGTCGGCGGCGCCGCGGGCCCCACCGCGGGCGGATCGGCGATGCATCCGCGGACGCGCCGCGCCGCGGGACAGGGCGGCCGCGGCGGCGGCGACGAGCAGCACGAGGGCCCCGAGGCCGACCTCGGCGCCGATGACCGTCTCCGTCCACGGCGTCGTGTCGTAGGAGGTGTCCCCGTGGATCAGGGGCGCGATGAGGAAGGCCGCGAATAGGTAGCCGGGCAGCGCGGGCGCGGTCAGGAGCACGAGCGCGACGGCGTCGAGGAGGGAGGCGTGCGCCCGGCCCGGCCGGATGACGGCGACCGCCACCAGCCCCGCGAGGCCGAGGAGCGCGGGGAGGAGCAGCACCCCGGCGAGGGGCGAGGGCGCGCCCGCGAGCCCCGACCGCAGTGCGTGGGCCCCCGCGAGGGCGAAGGGCCCGGCCACGGCCAGCGTCACGAGCGCGCCCGTCCATCCGCCCGCGCCCACGGCGACCGCGAGCGCCACCACGGCGAGGGCCAGCAGGATCATGCCGACCCCGTGTCGCTCCGCGGCGTCGCCGATCGGCACCCAGCCCGCGGTCGGGGTTCCGTGGTCGAACTCGTGCGACTCGATCGCGTCGCGCCGGGAGACCGGCAGCGCGCTCCGCGCCGTGACCCAGCGCTGGAGCGAGGCGTCGACCTGCAGGGCGGCGGACGCGGCGAGGAGGAGGGCGGCGACCAGGCGCGCGCCGACCGCGCGGACGCGGCCGCCGCGGAGGGGCGGGGGAGTGCGGTCGGCGTCCGTCACGCTCCCAGCATCACCGGGTCGCGGCGCGGGCGCGACGGCGCCGGGCGAACGTCGCGCGCGCCCGGTGAACAGCGGATGACGCGAGGCGCGGTCAGCGCGGGCGCCGGCCCACGTACGCGGTGCGGGTGCCGCGGAGGCGCAGGTCCGGGATCCGGGCGAGGGCGTGCGGGCCGTCCGGGGCGAGGAGGGCGTCGAGCGCCGCGCGGTCGTCCGCGTCGAGGCGGTCGGCGGAGCGGTCGCGGACGCGGGACAGCCAGGCGCGGGCGTAGGGGAGCGTCGCGGCCGCGGCGACCGGATCCGCCGGGTCGGGATCGATGCGCCAGGTGTGCGTCTCGACGTCCACGAGCCCCGCCGCCTCGAGCCACGGCGCCCAGTCCGGGTGCGACGGGCCGCCGGTCCCGCCGTGCGTGACCGCGTCGTCGAGGCGGTCCGCCAGGCCCGGGCGCCCGAGTGCGGGATCGAGCTCGTCGGGGAGGAAGCGGGGCGGCCCGTCCATCTCGACGACGGCCAGGATGCCGCCCGGAGCGAGGCCGTCGCGGGCGCGGCCGAGGAGGCGCGCGGGATCCGCGACCTCGTGCAGCATCAGCGAGGCCCACACGAGGTCGGCGGGCGGCAGCGCGGGCCAGCCCGCGTCGAGGTCCGCGCGCACCGTGCGGATGCGGCCGGCGAGCCCGTCGACGACCGCGCGCTCGGCGACGCGGGCGAGCATGGGTGCGCTCGCGTCCACCGCGATGACCTGGGCGGCGTCGAACCGCCGCGCGAGCGCGACCGTGCCGGTGCCCGTCCCCGCGCCGAGGTCGACGACGACCCGGCTGGCCGTGTCGCGGGCGAGGCGGCGGATCCAGGTGGTCAGCTCGAGCTGGTGGCGGTGCAGGATGCGGGCGTCGAGGTCGAGCATGGCGGCGAGAGGGGCGTCGGCCGTGCCGTGCGGTTGGGCGTCACCGGTCCCGTGCGCGTGGCCGTGACCGTGGCCGCGGGGCGGCGCGGGGCGGCGGGCGTCGGGGTGGACGAGGGGACGGGCGGGCAGTGGCGGCATGCACCCATGGTCGCGCGTCCCTGCTGTGCGCGCATACGCTCTTGCCCATGACGCAAGACACGGATCTCGACGCCCTCGTCCGCCAGCGCATCCGGAGCCTCCGCGAGGCGCGCGGCTGGTCGCTCGACGTGCTCGCGGCCCGTTGCTTCCTCAGCCCGTCGACCCTCAGCCGGATCGAGACCGGGCACCGCCGCATCGCCCTCGACCAGCTGGTGCCGATCGCGCAGGCCCTCGAGACCTCGCTCGACGCGCTCATCGAGTCGGGCGACGACGCGGACGTGGTCATCCGGCCGCAGCGGGACGAGCAGGCGGGCCGGACGACGTGGATCCTCTCGCGCGGCGGGGCGAGCGGATCGGGCGTCTTCGTCGCGAAGATGCGCATGACGCCGACGCGGCCGTTCCCCGTCGACCAGCTGGGCGTGCACCCCGGCCGCGACTGGTTCACGGTGCTCTCGGGGACCGCGCGCCTGCAGCTGGGGGAGCGGACGATCCTCGTCGAGGCGGGCGACGCGGCCGAGTTCTCGACGATGGTGCCGCACGCGATCAGCGCGCACCGCGGGGTCACGGAGGTGCTGACCATCCTCGACCGGGACGGGGAGCGCGCGCACCTCCGCACGACCGGCGGGGCCGCCGCCGCTGCGGACGACGCGGCGCCGGAGGACCGGGCGGACTAGCCCAGGACCGGCGGCAGCTCGGGCACCGGGTCGCCGCCCGTGCCGGGGACCTCCGGCGGCGTCGTCGGCTCCACGGGGGGATCGACGGGCGGATCCACCGGGGGCTCGACGGGCGGGTCGACCGGCGGCGTCGTGGGCTCGACCGGCGGATCCGTCGTCGGCACCGGGTCGGGGATCGGCTCGGTCGGCGGATCCGTGGTGGGCTGCGGCGCGGGGTCACCCGGCGTCGTCGGGCCGGGGCCGGCCGGCGAGCCGCCGCCCCCGCCGTTCCCCGTGCCGGGGTCCGCCGGAGCGCCCGGCTGCTGGGTACCGGGACGCGTGCCCGGCCGGGACGGGACGTCCGGGGCCTTGGGGACGACCGGCAGCGCGATGCGCTCGGGAGCGGGGGCGGAGAGCGTGAGGGTCACGGTGGTGCCGGGGGCCACGCGCGTGCCGGCCGCGGGGTCCTGGCGCGCGACGATCCACACGTCCTGGCGGACGAGCGCGCCGCCCGCGGCGTCCGCGAAGGCGATGCCGAAGCCGGCCGCGGCGAGGGTGTCGCCCGCGTCGGCGCCGCTCATGCGGGTCACGTCGACCATCTCGACCAGGCCGTCGGCCGACACCGGGAGCGGGTTCGCGGGATCCGTGGCCTGGGGCACGGGGCGGGGGTCCGAGATCTCGAGGGCCTCCGGATCGGCGACGTCCTCGCGGGGCGCCGGGACCGAGGAGGCGAACGCGCCGCCCGCGATGAGCACGAGCGCCAGGGCGGCCGCGATGCCGCCGGTGGTGCGGCTGCGGATGCCGGGGATCCACGCGGATCCGGCGCGGATCAGCGGGACGAGCCCGGCGACGAGCGCCACGACGCCGAGGGCGATGAGGAGGCCCGGGATCCCGGCGATGACGGCGGCCGCGACGACGAGCACCGCGGCGACCGCGAGCGCGGCCCACGGCCAGGTGCTGCGGCCGCGGAGCGCGGGCGCGGTGCCGGTGCTGCGCGCGGTGGGCGCGGAGGCGGCGGTGGTCGCGGCGCGCGGCGGGGCCGGCACGGCGGACGTCGGCGCGAAGGTGCCGGCGACCGAGGTCGGGCGCGGAGCCGGGACGGGCGCGTCCGCGGGCGGGCCGGCGGGAGGCGCGACGGGTGCTCCGGTGGGAGGCGCGACGGGTGCTCCGGTGGGAGGCGCGACGGGCGCTCCGGTCGGCGGCGCGAGCGGGTAGCCGGCGGGCGGGGCCACGGGCGATC
The DNA here is from genome assembly GCF_030816895.1 of Clavibacter sp. B3I6. Classification (NCBI taxonomy): domain Bacteria; kingdom Bacillati; phylum Actinomycetota; class Actinomycetes; order Micrococcales; family Microbacteriaceae; genus Clavibacter; species Clavibacter sp. B3I6. The sequence continues at coordinate 960,621 of NZ_JAUSYL010000001.1, read as the reverse complement.
CGGTGGGCGGCGCCAGCGGCAGGTCGGCGGGCGGTGCGTCCGCGGCGGCGGCGGTGGACCCGGCGGGCGAGGCGGCGGACGCGGCACCCGCACCTGCCGCACCCGCGGCCCCGGGCGCGTAGTCGGCGGGCAGCGGCGACTCGCTCACGAGGCGGGGCTCGGGCGTCGACGACGCCCGCCCCGGGAAGACGCGGCGGCTGGACACGAGCGCGGTCCAGCGGCTTCCGTCCCAGAAGCGCTGGTTGCCCTCGCCGTCGCCGAACCAGCCGGGCTCGTCGGACGACGGGGTGACCGACGTCGGGGAGGCGGGCGGCGGGGTCGACGACATCAGGCTCCTCAGGTGGAGAAAAGTCTCCGTGCCCCCAGGCTAGGCGGGACCGCGGTGCGCGGGAAGCCCGCGCGCGGCGCGCGGACGGGTCGGGCACCCCCCATCAGGGGCGCGGGTCGCCGGCGATGCGCGGAGGTGTCGGCCCGCGGCGCGCGTCGGCGGAGCCCGTCAGGCGGTCGTCGCCGGGGCCCGGGATCCGACGACGGCCGCGGCACCGCGGGCGGGCCGCGGACGCGTCGCGCGGTACCAGCCGGCGCAGAGGAGGAGGACGAGGACCGCGTCCACCGCGTCGCCGCCGCGGTACATCACCTGCGCGGCGAGCTCGGCCTCCGCGCGCGGCACCCCGGCCGGCGGGACCGCGTAGAGCGACTTCGCGAGGATCCCGTGCGCGGCCATCGCCCCGACCAGGACCAGCGCGCGGTGCGCGGGCGATGCCCGGTGCGGTGAGGGGTCGACGCCCACGATCGCGTGCGTGAAGAGGCACCCGGCGGCGAGGACGTGGACCTGCACGGCGGCGGCGAGCAGCGGATCCTCGTGCATGCGCGTGAGCACCGGCGTGCCGTAGACCGCCCACATGCCGCCCACGTTCAGGACGGCCGCGGGGATCGGCTGCGACAGGATCCGCACTGGCCGCGCACGCAGGAGCGCCGTGAGCCGTCGGGCGGGCACGACGTCGAGGCTCCGGAGCGCGAGGGTCATGGGAGCGGCGCGCACGAGGAGCAGCGGGGCGAGCATCCCGAGGAGCAGGTGGCCGACCATGTGGGCGACGAGGTCGTCGTGGCCCGCGTCGGCGAGGGGCCCGGTGACCGCGGCGACCGCGGCGCCGAGGCCGAGGATCCACAGGGCGGTGCGGTGCGCGGGCCACGCGCGTCGTCGCCGGTCGCGCCAGGCGGCGGACGCGTAGGACACCGCGAGCAGGAGCGCGAGCGCCGCGGGCGCCAGGGCGAGGATGCCGGCGGATCCGGCCCCGTGCTCATGCATCGGGGGTCCGCCCGCCGCCGCGCCCGTCGGGGGCGGATCCCGCGGAGGCGCGTCGTGCCGAGGCGCGCGTGCGCCAGATCAGCACGAGGCCCGCCAGGAGCAGGACCGCGCCGACGCCGTTCCAGACGAGGTCGTAGGCGAGGAGGTCGACGCCGTAGCGGATCTCGTGCAGCCCCATGACCTTGTGCTGGATCGTGCCGTCGTACAGCTGGAACCCGCCCGCGCCCGCGAGCAGGCCGCCCGTCCAGCGCGGCCAGCTGAGCGCGCGGCGTCGGCGGAGGTCGGCGAACAGGAACATCGCGCCGATCGCGGCGAACCAGCCGACGGCGTGGAGGATCCCGTCCGAGATCAGCCCGACGTCGGTGGTGGAGCGGTCGTAGAAGTGGTGCCAGCGCAGCAGCTGGTGGAAGACGGTCTCGTCCACGAAGGTCGCCGTGCCGACGCCGAGCAGGAGGCCCGCGACGAGGTTCCGGCCGGGCATCCGCTCGTCGTCGCGGGAGGGGGAGGCGGTCGTGCCGCTCGTCGTCGCGCTCATGCCTCGACGCTAGGCGCGTCCGCGGCGGACGGCACGATCCGGTGCTCGACGCCGCGGATCGTGCCGCGAAGCCGACGCGGGCGCGACGCGGGTCAGGCGGCGAGCAGCGCGGCCGCGGCGCGCGCCGGGGCGAGGTCGACCTCGAGGGTCGACGTGCCCGCGTGGCGGAACGCGCCGGTGGAGGAGAACGCGACGCAGGCGGGATCGCCCGGGCGCGGCGCGGGCGCCTGCGCGGCGGACACGGGGACGGCGGGGGCGGACGGGGCGGTGGGAGCGACGGACACGGGCACGGGATCCTCCTGATCGGCCACCCGGGCGGGCGGTGACCCCAGGCTCCCGGACCCCGTCACGGCGCGCGTCCTCCTCATGGCCCCCGCCCCTCCTCCCGCGGCAGGAGATGCGCGGGGCCCGGAGGACCACCCGCGGTCAGGCGGTGGTGAGCCGGTACCCGCGCTTGATGACGGTCTGGATGATCCCGGCGTCGGGCAGCGACCTCCGCAGCCGGGAGATCGCGACGTCGACCGCGTGGTCGTCGAGCACCTCCGGGGTCGCGCGGGCGAGCACCCGGCGGGGCACGGTCGCGCCCTCGGCGGCGACGAGCGCGCGGAACAGCGCGAGCGGCACGGGGCTCAGGGTGAGGCGCTCGCCGTCGATCACCACGAGCCGCCCGCGGAGCTCGACCGTGCCGTGGCCGGTCGCGACGCGGGCCACGCCCGACTCCTCGAGGTGGGCGCACACGAGCCGGATGAGCGCGCCCATGCGGAAGCGGTCGGGCGTGATCGGCAGGATGCCCGCCTCGACGAGCGGCGCCGCGGTCACCGGGCCGACAGCCGCCGCGACCACCATCGTCCGCAGCGCCTCCTGCAGGTCCTCGAGCCGGCCGGCCGCGTCCGCCGTGGTGAACAGCGCCTCGACCGCGGGGGCGCTCGTGAACGTGACCGCGTCGATCCCGCCCGTGCAGAGCGCCTCGACGAGCCGCAGCACGCGCGCCGAGTCCTCGTGCACGGTCCAGCGGTAGGGCGCGACCGTGAGCACCCGGGCCCCGGCCGCCTCGAGGCGCGCGAGCTGCACCGGATCCGTGAAGCCGTGCAGCTGCACCGCCACGGTGACGCCGGCGACGTCCCCGCGGAGCACCAGGTCGACGAGGGACGTGGTGGTCTCGCGCTCGCTCATGCCGTGGTCGTCGAGGCTGGCGGCGCGGATGGCGCCGCGGGCCTTCGGGCCGCGGACGAGGATGCGCGCGCCGGCGAGGACCTCGGTGAGCTCGTCGCCGATGCCGGCGGCGTCGGCCGCCTCGAACCAGCGGCGGATTCCGTAGGACGTCGTCGCGAGGAGGATCCCGGGCCGATCGCGGATGATCGCGCGGGTCTCGGCCTCGAGCGCGGAGTCGTCGCTGACGCCCGTCATCCGGATGGTGGGGGCGTGCACCACGTCGGCGCCGCGGCGCTCGAACGCCGCGATGAGGTCCTCGGAGCGCCGGTCGGAGGTCACGGCGATGCGGAAGCCCTCGAGCTGGTCGGGCCGGAAGCCGGGCTCGGCGTCGGATCCGGTCATGGCGGGCGCTCCCTCGGCGGTCACGGCGTCGCCCGTGCCCGGCGGCCATCCTCCCACGGGGCGTGCCCGGCGGCCGCGGCCTCCTCGGCCCAGCCCGGCACGCGCACGACCTCGCCGACGACGATGACCGCGGGCGAGCGGGGCGCGACCGTTCCGAGGAGCCCGGCCACGCCGGAGACCGTGGTGACGGTGGTGCGCTGGTCGATCGCGTAGCCGCGCTCGACGATCGCGAGCGGCATGTCGGCGCGCATCCCGTGCCGCTGGAGCCCGGCGACGAGGTGCGGCAGCGTGCCGACGCCCATCAGCACGACGAGCGTGCCGCCGAGGCCGACGAGGTGCGACAGCTCGTCCTCGCTGAACGGCACGTGGCCGGAGACGACGGTGAACGCGCGGCTGACCTCGCGGTGGGTCACGGGGATCCCGGCCGCGGCGGGCACCGCGATCGCGCTCGTGACGCCGGGGACGACGGTCACGGGCACGCCCGCGGCGCGGCACGCGATGACCTCCTCGCCGCCGCGCCCGAAGACGAACGGGTCGCCGCCCTTGAGGCGCACGACGCGGAGGCCGCGGGAGGCGTGCTCCACGAGCAGCTCCTCGATCCGGCGCTGCGGCACGGCGTGGTGGCCGGGGGTCTTGCCGACGTCGATCAGCTCGGCGCCGGGGGCGAAGGCGGCCAGGTCGTCGGTGGGGCCGAGGCGGTCGTGCAGCACGACGTCGGCCTCGGCCAGGGCGGTGCGCGCGCCGACGGTCATGAGGGCGGGATCCCCGGGGCCGCCGCCCACGAGGGTCACGTGCCCGAGCGGCGTGGGCGCGGTGCCCTCGAGCGCCTGGAACCAGACGCGCTCGGCCCGGCAGGCCTCGGCCACCGCGGCGCGGCGGACGGGGTCGCCCTCCACCCACAGGACGAGGTCCGGGAGCGCGCGGTCCGGAAGCTCGCGGTCGAGCGCGGCGTCGAGCGCGGCGCCGGCCGCGTGGTCGGGCACGAGCTCCACGTCGGCGCCGTCCGCGGCGAGCGAGGCCGTGATCCGGCGGGTGGCGGCCGGTCCGCCGACCACCACGACGCGGCGGCCCTGGACATCGAGGGGGATCGGCACGGCTCACACCTTCCGGACGGGGATGGACGGTCCCGACAGCATGACGGATCCGTCGCGCTCCTCCGGGAAGGCGGGCCGCCGCTGGCCGCGCTCCTCGACCCGGGCGAGCGACGGGTCGGGCGTGGCGGGCGCGTTGACGAACGAGCGGAAGCGGCGGAGCCGGTCGGGGTCGGCGAGGGTGGCTGCCCACTCGTCCTCGTAGCCGTCGATCTGCAGCGCCATGGCCGCCTCGAGCTCCGCGGCGATGCCGAGCGAGTCCTCCACGACGACCCGGTGCACGTGCTCGAGGCCGCCCTCCAGCTCCTCCTGCCAGCGCGCGGTGCGCTGCAGACGCTCGGCCGTCCGCACGTAGTACATGAGGTAGCGGTCGATGTAGCGGATGAGGGTCTCGTCGTCGAGGTCCTTCGCGAGCAGCTGCGCGTGCGCGGGCGTGAAGCCGCCGTTGCCGCCGACGTAGAGGTTCCAGCCGGTCTCCGTCGCGATCACGCCGATGTCCTTCGCGCGGGCCTCGGCGCACTCGCGCGCGCAGCCGGAGACGCCCATCTTGAACTTGTGCGGCGAGCGCACGCCGCGGTAGCGGAGCTCCAGGTGCACGGCCATGGCGACGGCGTCCTGCACGCCGTAGCGGCACCACGTGGATCCGACGCACGACTTCACGTTCCGGAGCGCCTTGCCGTACGCCTGGCCCGACTCGAACCCGGCGTCGACGAGGATCCGCCAGATCTCGGGCAGCTGCTCCAGCCGCGCGCCGAACATGTCGATGCGCTGGCCGCCCGTGATCTTCGTGTAGAGGTCGTACCGCTCCGCCACCTCGGCGATGACCTTGAGCTTCGCCGGCGTGATCTCGCCGCCGGGGATGCGCGGGACCACCGAGTACGTGCCGTCCTTCTGCATGTTGGCGAGGGCGCGGTCGTTGGTGTCCTGCAGCGGGCCCTGGCCGGCGTCGAGGATGTAGCCCTTGGTCTGGGTGGCGAGCACGGAGGCGACGACGGGCTTGCAGACGTCGCAGCCGAGGCCCGACCCGAGGCGGTCGAACACCTGCGCGGCGGAGGTGAGGCCGAGGATCCGCACGGTCTCGAAGAGCTCGCTGCGGCTCACGGCGAAGTGCTCGCAGAGCGCCCGCGACACCTCGACGCCCGCCGCCTCGAGCTCGGTGTCGAGGATCTTCTTCACGAGCGGCACGCACGACCCGCACTGGGTGCCGGCGCGGCTGCAGGCCTTGAGCTCCGCGAGGTCGGTGCAGCCGGGGACGCCGTCGGCGCCGCGGACCGCATGGCGGACGTCGCCCGCGCTCACGTCGTTGCAGGAGCAGACCTGCACGTCGTCGGGCAGGTCGGTGGCGGCGGGCGGCTCGGCGCCGGCCGCGGAGAGGTAGGCGCCGGGCTCGGATCCGAGCTCGCGGCCGAGCAGGGGGCGGAGCGCGCTGTACGGCCCCGCGTCGCCGACGAAGACGCCGCCGAGGAGGGTCCGCGCGTCGTCGCTCATCACGATCTTCTGGTACAGCCCGCGGGCGGGATCCGCGTAGACGACCTCGAGCGCGCCCTCCGAGCGGCCCATCGCGTCGCCGAAGGACGCCACCTCGACGCCCGCGAGCTTGAGCTTCGTCGCGTCGTCGATCCCAGGGAACACGGCCTCGCCGCCCGTGATCCGGTCGGCGACGGTCTCCGCCATCGCGTTCGCGGGCGCGACCAGGCCGACGCACACGCCGTCGACCGCGGCGACCTCGCCGATCGCCCAGACGTGCGGGGCGGACGTGCGGCAGGCCGCGTCGATCGCGACGCCGCCGCGCGGGCCGAGCTCGAGCCCGGCGTCGCGCGCGAGCTCGTCGCGCGGCGTGATCCCGATGGAGAAGACGACGACGTCCGCCGGGATGGTCCGCCCGTCCGTGAGGGCGACGCCGATGACCCGGCCGGTCGGCGTCGTGAGGACCTCGGTGGGCCGGACGCCGAGGTGCAGCTCCACGCCGCGGCCGTGGACGATGCGGCCGAGCGCCTGCCCGGCGCCCTCGTCGAGCTGGGACGACATGAGCCAGCGGCCCGAGTGCACGACGGCGGAGCGGGCGCCGAGCGCGTGCACGCCGCCCGCGGCCTCGAGCCCGAGGAGCCCGCCGCCGACCGTGACGACGTCCACCGGCCGGCCCCGGCGCTCGCGGAGCTCCGTGATCTCGGCCACGAGGTCGGCGACGTCCCCGAGCGTCCGGTACACGCGGCCGTGCTCGGCGCCCGCGATGGGCGGCACGGTCGCGCGCGATCCCGTCGCGAGCACGAGCTCGTCGTAGGGGAGGACGTCGCCGTCGTCGAGGGCGACCGTGCGGGCGACCGGGTCGATGCGCGTGGCGAGGCGGCCGGGCCGGCAGTCGAGGGCCACGTGGTCCCAGAACGCGGCCTGGCCGAGGGTCAGGTCCACGTCGCCGTGCAGGCGCTTCGAGAGCTGCACGCGGTCGTAGGGGAGGTGCGGCTCGTCGCCGACCACCGTGATCCGGAGGGCGGGCGTCGACGCGTCCACGCGGGAGGCGAGGGAATCGGCGAGGCGGTGGGCCGCGGGACCGCCGCCCACGACGACGACGCGGCGGACCCCGTCGGGGCCGGTCGTGGGCGCCGCGGACGCGCCCGTCGGGACGGCGTGCAGGTCGGGCGTCGTGGCACCGGATGCGCTCATGGCTGGCCTCCTCCTCGGGTGTCCTCCCACGGTAGGCACGGCCCGTTTCGGCGTCGTTGCCCCCGTGTCACGCCGTGTGACGCGCGCCTCACGCCGATCCCGCACAGCCGAGAGGTCTTCGTTACGCCGCCGTCACGGCGGCGGTCGGAGACGGAAACACCGCCTCCCTAGCGTGGCCGACACGAGCCGCCCGGATCCCGGGACGGCCGCACCATCCGCCGCTCCACCCCGCATCCGACCGCGAGGAGACCGCATGACCATGACCGAGGTCGCCGCGTCCGCGCCCGGCACGACGTCGACGGGCCCCTGGCTCGCCGTGTGCCGGCTCGACCAGCTGGAGCCGCTGTGGGGCGAGGCCGCGCTCGTCGGCGGGGAGCAGGTCGCGCTCCTCCGCCTGCCCGACGACAGCGTGCGGGCCGTCGGCCACGCGGATCCCGCCACCGGCGCCTTCGTCATGGCCCGCGGCATCGTCGGATCGCGCGGCGGCCGCACCACCATCGCCTCGCCGCTGCACAAGGACGTCTTCGACCTCGACACGGGGGAGTGCCTCACGACGCCGTCGCTGCGCCTGCCGGTGTGGCGGAGCCGCGTGCGCGACGGCGTGGTGGAGGTGGCCCGCCCGGCGGCGCTCGTCGCGGCGTCGCACGGCACCTCGGATCCCGCCGGCCGCCGGGCCGTCGCCGCCCTCGTGCAGGCCGTGCGGGAGGCCCGGCCCGACCTCCGCGTCGCGGACGCGCACGTGGACGTGCAGCAGCCCGACGTGCCCGCCGCCATGGACGGCCTCGACGACCCGGACCGCGCGGTGGTCGTCGTGCCGCTCCTCCTGAGCGCCGGCTACCACGTGCACGTCGACCTCGCCGAGGCCGCCGCGGACGCCGCGCCCCGCGAGGTGCGGGTCACGGGGGCGCTCGGGCCGGATCCGCGCCTCGCCGTCGTCCTCGCCCGCCGCCTCCGCGAGGCCGGCCTCCGGGACGGCGACCGCGTCGTGCTCGCGGCCGCCGGATCCAGCGACGCCGGCGCCGTCGCCGACTGCCACGCGGTGGGCGCCCTGCTGCAGGCGGAGCTCGGCCGCGAGGTCGTCACGTCGTTCATCTCCGCCGCCCGGCCGCGCGTGCCCGCCGCCGTCCGCGCCGAGCGGGAGGCCCACCCCGGATCCCGCGTCGTCGTCGCCACCTACCTCCTCGCCCCCGGCTACTTCGCCACCCTCGCCGAGCGCGCGGGAGGGGACGCCACGAGCGCCCCGCTCCTCGTCGACGGCGAGGCGCCGCCCTCCGAGCTCGTCGACATCGTCGTCGAGCTGCACGCCTCGGCGGCCGTGCCCGTGCGCTGACCCGCGCCCGGCCCGCCACCTCCGCGCCCGCATCCCGGGCGCGGCCCTCCCGCCGCGCCCGCGGCCCCCCGACTGCACCGCACCTCACCCACCAGGAGACCCGCCATGACCGAACTCCTCCCGCCCGCGACCGGGCGCACCGCCCCCGCTCCCGAGCGCCCGACCGCGCCGCCCGCCGTCGACGCGCCCAGCGCCCCCGCGCCCGGGGCCCGCACCGTCGACGCGCACGGTGCGTCCGCCCCCGGCCTCACCTTCCGTGACGGCTCCGTGATCGACGGCTGGGACCCGGAGGACGCCCGCCAGTGGGAGGGCGGCGGCGCGCGCATCGCGGGCCGGAACCTCCGCTGGTCGATCCTCGCCGAGTTCCTCGGCTTCGTCGTCTGGCAGCTGTGGTCGATCGTGGTGGTGCAGCTCCCCGCCGCCGGCTTCGATCTGTCCACGGGCGAGGTGTTCTGGCTCATCTCGATGCCGAGCCTCGTGGGCGCGACGCTCCGCTTCCCCTACACGTTCATGGTCCCGCGCTTCGGCGGCCGCAACTGGACGGTGGTCTCGGCGCTCCTGCTCCTCATCCCGACGATCGCGCTCGCCCTGTGCGTCGGGAACCCGGAGACGCCGTTCGGCGTGCTGCTCCTCGTCGCGGCGCTCGCGGGCCTCGGCGGCGGCAACTTCGCGAGCTCCATGTCGAACATCACCTACTTCTACCCGCAGAGCCGCAAGGGCTGGGCGCTCGGGCTCAACGCCGCGGGCGGCAACCTCGGGGCGTCGGTGGCGCAGCTCGTCGTGCCGCTCGTGATCACGGTGGGCGCGGCGGCGACGCTCGACCTGCCGCTCGCCGGCTGGGTCTGGGTGCCGCTCATCCTCGTCGCGGCGTTCGGCGCGTGGCGGCGGATGGACAACCTGTCGCACGCGAAGGCGGACCTCACGGCGTCGCTCGCGGCCCTCCGGGAGCCGCACCTGTGGATCCTCGCGTTCCTCTACGTCGGCACGTTCGGCTCGTTCATCGGCTTCGCGGGCGTCTTCCCGAAGCTCATCTCGGACGAGTTCCCGGAGCTCTCGACGTTCGCCGTCGGCTCGGCCACGCTGTCGCTCGCGTTCCTCGGCTCGCTGATGGGATCGATCGCCCGGCCCCTCGGCGGCCGCCTCGCGGACCGGCACGGCGGCGCTGCCGTCACCATGGGCGCGTTCGTCGTGATGGGCCTCGCCGTGGTCGCGGTGATCGCCACCCTGCCGCTCGGCAGCTTCCCGCTCTTCCTCGCGCTGTTCCTCGTGCTCTTCACGGCGAGCGGCATGGGCAACGGCGCGACCTACCGCATGATCCCGGCGGTCTTCGCCCTGCGCTCGGGCACGGCGCGCGCCGGCCGCGGCTCGGGCGACGTGGGCACGCAGCGGAAGACCGCGGCGGCGCTCGGGCTCATCTCCGGGCTCGGCGCGTACGGCGGCTTCATCATCCCGCAGGTACTCAGCCTCTCGAAGACCGAGACCGGCGGCTACACGACCGGCCTCGGCGGCTTCGTCGTCGCGTACGCGGTGATGCTCGCGGTGACCGGGTTCGTCTACCTGCGGGCGGGCGGGATCCGCCGCGGGACCGACGCCGGCGCGCGCGTCTGATGCCGGCGGTCGCCGAGCAGGGCGCGGGCGCGGGCACCCGGGGGCATTGCCCGTACTGCGCGCTGCAGTGCGCCATGACCATGACGCCCACGGGGGCCGCCGCGGCGCCCGCCGACCCGCCGATCGCGATCGCCGGCCGCGACTTCCCCACGAACCGCGGCGGCCTCTGCCGCAAGGGCTGGACCAGCGCCGAGGTGCTCACGGCGGCAGGGCGGCTCACGCACCCGCTCGTGCGGGACGCGTCCGGCGAGCTCGTCCGCGCGACCTGGGACGACGCGCTCGACCTCGTCGCCGACCGGCTCCGCGACAGCCGCGCGCGCTTCGGCGCGGACTCCGTGGGCGTCTTCGGCGGCGGCGGCCTCACCAACGAGAAGGCGTACCAGCTCGGCAAGTTCGCCCGGATCGCGCTCGGCACCTCGCGCATCGACTACAACGGCCGGTTCTGCATGTCGTCCGCGGCGGCCGCCGGCAACCGCGCCTTCGGCGTCGACCGCGGCCTGCCGTTCCCGGTGGCGGACCTCGACGGCGCATCCACGATCCTGCTGCTCGGCTCGAACGTCGCCGCCACCATGCCGCCCTTCATCGGCCACCTCGGCGGCGCGCGGGCCGCGGGCGGGCTCGTGGTGGTGGATCCGCGCCGCTCGGCCACCGCGCACCTCGCGGACGACGGCCAGGGGATCCACCTGCAGCCCGCGCCCGGGACCGACCTCGTGCTGCTGCTCGGGCTCATCCACGTCGTGCTCGCGGAGGGCCTCGCCGACGACGCCTACGTCGCGGCAAGGACCACGGGCGTCGACGCCGTCCGCCGGAGCGCCAACGCCTGGTGGCCCGAGCGCGTGCAGTCCGTGACGGGCGTGCCGGTCGCGGAGCTGCGCCGGGTCGCCCGGCGGCTCGCGGACGGGCGCGGCACCTTCATCCTCACGGGCCGCGGCGTCGAGCAGCACGTCGACGGCACCGACACCGCGACCGCCGCGATCGACCTCGCGCTCCTGCTCGGGCTGCCGGGCCGGCGCGGATCCGGCTACGGCACCCTCACCGGCCAGGGCAACGGGCAGGGCGGGCGCGAGCACGGGCAGAAGTGCGACCAGCTGCCCGGCTACCGGCGCATCGGCGACCCGGTCGCCCGCGCGCACGTCGCCGCGGTGTGGGGCGTGGAGCCCGAGGCGATCCCCGGGCCGGGCGTCCCCGCGGTGGAGCTCCTCGGCGAGCTGGGGGAGCCGGGAGGGATCCGCTGCCTCCTCGTCCACGGCTCGAACGTGGTCGTCTCCGCGCCCGACGTGACCGCCGTGCGGCGCGGCCTCGCGCGCCTCGACCTGCTCGTCGTGTGCGACCTCGTGCTCTCGGAGACCGCCGCGCTCGCCGACGTGGTGCTGCCCGTCACGCAGTGGGCCGAGGAGGAGGGCACGACGACCTCGCTCGAGGGCCGCGTGATCCGCCGGCGTCGCGCCGTCGCCCCGCCGCCGGAGGTGCGCGGCGAGCTCGAGGTGCTGGCCGAGCTGGCCCGCAGGCTCCACGCCCCCTCAACCTGGCCGACCGACCCCGCCGTCGTGTTCGACGAGCTCGCGCGCGCCTCCGCGGGCGGCATCGCCGACTACTCCGGCCTCAGCCATGCGCTCCTCGACGACGACGCGGTGGAGGCCTTCTGGCCGTACCCCGTCGGATCCACGGGCACGCCCCGCCTCTTCGCCGACCGGTTCGCGCACCCGGACGGCCGCGCGCGGCTCGTCGCGGTGACGCCGCGGGACGTGACGGCGGGGGATCCCGCGCCCGTCGGCGGCGCGCTCACGCTCGTCACCGGACGGCTGCTCGAGCACTACCAGTCGGGCGCGCAGACGCGGCGGGTGCCGGAGCTGCAGGGCGCGCAGCCCGTGGCGCGGCTGCAGATCCACCCGTCGGCGGCCGTGCGGCTGGGGATCGTGCACGGCGCGCCGGTCGCGGTGGCCAACGCGCGCGGGGAGGTGCGGGCGGTCGCGGAGGTGACGGCGGGGATCCGGCACGACACGGTGTTCCTGCCCTTCCACTACGCGGGATCCGAGTGCGCGAACCTGCTCACGGCCGCGGCCGTCGACCCCGTCTCCGCCATGCCCGAGTTCAAGCGCACGCCCGTGACCGTCCGCGCCCTCGCGACGGCCGAGGAGGCGGCGCGTGGCTGACGGGGACGGCGGCGCGACGCGCGTGCTGGTCGTCGGCCACGGACCCGTCGCCGCGCGGCTGGTCGAGGGGCTGCTGCCGGCGGTGCGCGCGGGGATCCTCCGCGTCGTCGTCGCAGGCGCCGAGGACGAGGACCCGTACAACCGCGTGCTCGTCGCGGAGCACGCCGTGGGGCGCGCCGACCGGGCGCGCCTCGAGGTGGCCGACACGGCGGCCGCCGAGGCCGCGGGCGTGCGAGTGATCCGGCACGGCGCGGTGGTCGGGGTCGACCGCGCAGAGCGGACCGCGACCCTGCACACCGGCGAGGTCCTGCCCTGGGACCGGCTCGTCCTCGCCACGGGCGCCCGCGCGCACGTGCCGCCGATGGACGGGCTCGACGCGTCCCGGCACGTCCGCGGCGACGCCCCGCGGGATCCGGACGCGCTCGACCACGGGCGGCACCCGCTCCCCGCGGGCGTCGTCGCGCTCCGCGACTTGAAGGACGCGCGCGCCGTGCTCGCCGCCGTCAGGGCCGGGCGGCGCATCGTCGTGCTCGGCGCGGGGGTGCTGGGCATGGAGCTCGCGCTCGCCGCGGCCGAGCAGGGCGCCGACGTCGTGGCCGTGCACCACGGCGACGTCCCGATGGCGCGGAACCTCGACCGCGGCGGCGGCCGGACGCTCAGCCACGCGGCCGACGCGGCGGGCGTGGCGGTGGCGGCGCACGCGCGGGCCGAGGGCGTGCTGCTGCACGACCGCGGGACCGACGACGAGCGCTTCCAGGCGCTCCTGCTGGCCGACGGCGGGCGGATCGACGGCGACCTCCTCGTGCTGTCCTGCGGCGTCACGGCGCGCGACGAGCTCGCCACCGCCGCGGGACTCGCCGTGGGGCGCGGCGTGCTCGTGGACGCGGAGCTCCGGAGCTGGACCGACCCGGCCGTGCACGCGATCGGGGACTGCGCGCACGTCGCGGCACCGGGATCCGCGCGGGCCGACGGGCAGGTCGCGGGCGGGCCGTCCGGCCTCATCGGGCCGGGCTGGCGGCAGGCCGACGCGCTCGCCGGGCTGCTGGCCGCCGAGGCGGAGGCGGCGTCCGGACGGGCGGCGGGATCGGCGGGCGGGCGCACGAGCGCGGCGGCCCCGACCCCCGCCCTCCCGGGCGACACCGGTCGCCCTCCCGTCGTGATGCTCAAGGCCGAGGGGGTCGACGTGGTCGCGGGCGGCGACGTCGCCGCCGAGCCGTGGGACGACCCGCCCGCGCGGCGCCGGCGTCCCGGTCGCGCGCATGCCGCGTCCTGCGGGGCGGAGGCGCCCGACGCGGACGCGCCGTCCCCGCGCGAGGTGGCCGTGTGGACCGACCCGGCACGCGGCGCCTACGTCAAGACCGTGACGCGCGACGGGATCCTCGTGGGCTTCGTCTCCGTCGGCATGCCCCGCGCGGGCGCCGAGCTCACCCTCCTCTTCGAGCGCCGCGGCGAGCTCCCCGCTGACCGGTCCGTGCTCCTCCGCCTCGACGCCGCCGACGCCGGGGCCCTGCCGGCCGGCGATCCGCTCGCGCCCGACGCGACCGTCTGCTGGTGCAACGGCGTCACGGCGGGGACCATCGCGGAGGCCGCCGCGGGCGGCGCCGGGACGGTCGAGGAGATCGGCGCGTGCACGCGCGCGGGCACCGGCTGCGGCACGTGCCGGGGGCGGATCCAGGAGGTCCTCGCGTCGGCGGGCGGCCGGGCGGCGGCGCTGATGTGAGGGCGGGCGCGGGTCAGCCGGGCAGCGGGATCGCGCGCACGGCGTCGCCCGCGCGCGCCCCGGCCGACGGCACGACCGCCAGCGCGTCCGCGGCGGCGAGGCCCCGGAGCATCCCCGGTCCCTGCGCGGCGACGGGCACGAGCCGGCCGTCCGCGTCGAGGGCGCACGCGACGAGCCGGGTCGTGGATCCGCCCCCCGGCAGGTCGGCGCCCGCCGTCCACCGCGGCAGCGCGGGGGCGACGCGCCCGGCGAGGCCGTCCGCGAGCGGCGGGGCGAGCGAGAGCAGGCACGCGACGGCGGCGAGCGGGTTGCCGGGGAGGCAGAGCACGGCGCGCCCGTCGGGGAGCTCGGCGAGCATCACGGGGTGGCCCGGCCGCATGCGCACGGCGTCGATGACGAGGCGCGCGCGCAGGGAGTCGAGGGCGGCGCGCACGTGGTCGGCGGGGCCGCGGGAGCTGCCGCCCGTCGTCACGACGAGCGGCGCGGTGCCGCGGGCGATCGCGTCGCGCGTCGCGCGGGCGTCGTCGGGGACGCGGGTCGCGGATCCGGCCGCGAGCCCGCAGGCGGCGAGGAGCGCGGGCAGCGCGGGGCCGATGGCGTCGCGCACGCGACCCGGCGCGGGGACGCCGCGCGCGACGACCTCGTCGCCGAGGTGGACCACGTCGGCCGGGCACGGCGCGACCGCCGGCAGGACGTCGTGGCCCGCGGCGGCCGCGAGGCCGAGGCGCACCGCCGTCAGCCGGGTGCCCGCAGGGAGCAGGACGTCGTCGCGCCGCGCCTCCTCGCCCGCCGGCCGGATCTCCGCGCCGGCCCGCGCGCCGCCGACGGGCGCGAGCGCGTTGGGGCGGAGGACGCCTCCGGCGACGTCGCCGTGCTCGCTGCGGAGGACGCCCGCGGTCGCGGGCGGGACGGGCGCGCCGGTCGCGATGGGCCGCGCGTCGCGTGGGCCGAGGGGGACGGCGGAGGGGGCGTGCCCCGCGAGCACGGCCGCGCCGACGCGCCACGGGCCGGACCCGGGGGATCCGACGGCCCAGCCGTCCATCGCGGACACCGCCGTCGCGGGGAGGTCCGCGCGGGCGCGGAGGTCGTGGGCGAGGATCCGCCCGCCCGCGGCGTCCAGCGGCACGAGCTCGGGGGCGGCGGGGAGGCACCCGGCCATGCGCGCGCCGAGCCGGCGGGCCGCCGCGCGGGCGTCGTCCCACGACGCGTCCCGGAGGGCGGTCGGCGGAGCGGTCGCGCGCGCGGGGGCCGTGCCGGCGGGGTCCGTACCGGCGGGGTCCGTGCCGGTACTCGCCGTCCCGGTGCTCGCCGTGCCGGTCGCGCGGCCCGGCGTCACGCGCGGCCGCCCAGGTCGGACTCGGGCACGGGCGGCGCCTGGTCGGCGCGCAGCAGGTCGTCGACGAGCGCCGCCCCGCCGTCGGCGGCGACCGGGCCGACCGGATCCCGCATGTGGTCGATCTCGGCCGTGATCTCCGCCGCGAGCCGGCGCGCGTCCGCCGCCCCGCCTCCCGCGCGGCCGACCGCGAGCCCCAGCAGGAAGGTGGTGAGCGGCGCGGCCGGCCGGGCGATCCCGTGCGCGGCGTCGCGCGCCAGGTCGAGCACGAGGGCGACGTCGACCTCCTGCGCGGGCAGCTCGAGGAGCGCGGCCACGCGGGTCGACCCAGCCGTCGAGGACGGCCGGGTCCGCGGGCGCGGGGGTCACGGGCGCGGCGGCGGTCGACCCGGCGGCGGCGGTCGACGCGGCGGCGGGGGAGGCGTCAGCGGTCATCGGGGATCCTGTCGTCGGGGAGGCGGAGCCCGTGCGCGAGCGCGTCGGCGGGCGTGTCCACGTCGGCGCAGAGCCGGGCGGGGAGGTCGGCGTACGCGATGCGGTCCGCGTCGAGGGCGGCGAGCACGCGGCGGACGGACGCGCCGTCGAGGCCCGCGTCCGCGTCGACCGCGGCGAGTGCCGCCCGGAGCGACGTCGCGCGGTAGAGGGCGAGGAGCGGCTGGGCGCGCCCGTCGGGGTCGCGGGCGAGGATCGCGTCGCGCCCGGCGGCGTGCACCGCGTCGCGCCGGAGCGGCAGGAGCGCGGCGGCCGCCTCGGGGGCGCGGGCGAGGTCGGCGGCGAGGACGAGGATCCACGCGGTCGGGGCGGCGCCCGACAGGTCCCGGACCCCGGCGGCGAGGGCCGCGGCGGGCCCGCCGTGCGCGGGCTGCTCGTCCACGAGCCGCGCGGATCCGGCGGCTCGGCGCTGCGCGTCCGTCGCGCCGCCCGGTCGGTTGCCCAGACCGACGACGACGGTGCGCGCGCACCCGGACGCGGCGCGGACGGCCTCCGCGAGCAGCGAGGCGCCGGCTGCGGCCCCGTCGCGCGCGAGCGCGGTCTTGTCGATGCCGCCGAGCCGGCTCGCCCGGCCGCCGGCGAGCACCACGGCGGCCGTGTCGGCGGCGAGGAGCGGGTCGCCCGGCGCGCGGGCGGCCGGGAGCGCTGCCGCGAGCGCGGCCGGGAGCTCGGGCTCGGCGCGCAGGTCGAGCGCTGCTCCGCTCATGGGTCCTCCGGCCTGGTGCGCCCGGGGTCCGGGTGGTCATCGGTTCCCGGCTGACGCTATCGCCTCGGCGTTTCCGGCGCGTTGCGCGGGGCGCGTCGCCGCGTTGCCGCGACCTCTCAGGGCGTGCTCCGCCGCGTGAGGCCGGGATCCGGTCAGCGCGCGTCGTCCGCCTCGCGCCGGCCGAGCGCCACGTCCTCCGCGTCGATCATCCCGAGCACGGCGCGCACCGCGATCTCCGGGTAGCGGCCCTCGCGCCGGGCGACGAGCACGGCGGTCCGCTCGGCGTCGATCATGCGGCGCCGCACCCGGTCGTGGGTGAGCCGCTCGGCGGTCGTCTCGGGCAGCGCGTCGTCGCCCGGGCCGTCGTCGCCCTCGCGCAGCGCCTCGTCGCGCGCCGCGAGCCCCGCCCCGCGGGCCTCGTCGAGGAGGCGGTCGCGGTCGGAGCGCTCCTGGTCGTCGGCGGAGTGGCCGAGGCGGAGACGGCGGATGATCGACGGCAGCGCGAGCCCGCCCAGGAGCGTGCCCGCCACCATCACGAAGGCGAGGAACTGGAGGAGCTCCCGCTCGGGCGTCTCCGCGGGCAGGAGGAACGCGGCGGCGAGCGTCACCACGCCGCGCACCCCGGCGGAGGAGACGGCCGTGACCGTCCGCCAGGTCCAGGTGCGCGCCCGCATCCGGGCCGGACCGTGGTCGAAGAGCACCTTGGCGAGCGCCACGGAGGCGAAGCGCGCGGCGGTGAGCACCGCGAGCAGCAGGATCGACACCCCGGCGATGGCCCAGCCGTCGAGGCTCGACTCGGGCAGCCCCCGCACGATGCCGGCGAGGCTCAGCCCGATGAGCAGGAAGACCGCGTTCTCGAGCAGGAACTGGATCGTCCGCCAGTTCACCGACTCGGCGATCCGCGCCTCGGCCGACTGGATCAGCGGCGCGCGGTACCCGAGCACGAGGCCCGCGGCGACGACCGCGAGCACGCCGGATCCGCCGAGCTCCTGCGCGGGGATGAACGCGACGTACGGGATCGCGAGCGAGAGGCTCGTGTCGAGCACGGCGGAGCGGAGGAACCGGCGGACCGCGGAGAACAGGAACGCGACGGCGAGGCCCACGGCGACGCCCAGCAGCACGGCGACCGCGAACCCGCCCGCGACGTCGACCGGGTGCACGATGCCGACGATCGCGGCGATGGCCGTGTTGAGGGCGACGAGCGCGGTCGCGTCGTTGAGGAGGCTCTCGGTCTCGAGGATCGACATCACGCGCCGCGGGAGCCGCACGCGTCCCGCCACGGCCGACACCGCGACCGCGTCCGTGGGCGCCACGACCGCGCCCAGCGCGAGCGCCGCCGCCAGCCCGACCGCGGGCACGAGCGCCCACAGCGCGAGCCCGAACACGACGAGGGTCACCACGACGACGCCCACCGAGAGCACCACGATGCTGTCGCGCCGGGCCCGGATGTCCGCGAGCGGCGTGCGGATGGCCGCGGCGAACAGGAGCGGCGGCAGCAGCCCGTAGAGCACGGCGTCCGGCTCGATCTCGATCTGCGGCACCCCGGGCACGAACGACGCGACCGCCCCCACCGCCACCAGCGTGACGGGAGCCGACCAGCCCGCGCGACCGGCGATGCCGGACACCGCCACGGTGACGACGACGAAGGAGACGACCCAGGCGATGATCTCGGGCATGCGGTGTCCGTTCGTCAGGGGCGGGAGGGGCGAGGGGAGGGCGTGCGGGGCGGTGCGGTCGTCAGTCGGCGCGGATCCGCGCGCGGGCCGCGTCGAGGTCCCGCACGTCGAGCCCGTGGCCGCCGGGGCGCACGTGCGCGACGACGTCGGCGCCGCGGGCGGCGGCCTCGCGGACGGTCCGCTCCACGTCGACGAGCGGCGCCATCGCGTCCGCGTCGCCGTTGAGCAGGGTGATCCGCGTCCCCGCGAGGTCCGTCGCCGGCACGCGGTCGCCGAGCGGCCACCGTGCGGAGAACGCGACGCTCTCCGGCACGGCCGCAGGATGCAGCAGGGTGGTGGCCAGCGCCATGTTCGCCCCGTTCGAGAACCCGACCGCGACGATCGCGCGCCCCTGGAGATCGTAGGCCGCCCGGGCCTCGGCGACCAGGTCGGCGAGCTCGGCCGCGCGCGCGACCACGTCGTCGACGTCGAAGACGCCCTCCGCGTGGCGCCGGAACCATCGGGCCGCGGACCCCTCGCGCACGCTCCCGCGCGGCGCCAGCACGGGCTGTCCGGGCGCCACGAGCCGCGCGAGCTCGAGGCCCTGCCGCTCGTCGGCGCCCGTGCCGTGGAGGCCGAGGATCACCGGGCCGTCCTCCGCGCCCGGCTGCAGCACGTGCGGCGTGCGGTCGAGGATCCCGCTCACGCCACGGATCCCGCGGGGGCGTCCTCGACGTCGCCCGCGACGGGCGCGCGCTCCTCGTCGGGCAGGCGCAGCGGCGGCACGGCGGCCTCGATGTCGGTGCGGCTGGGCTCCAGCCACGGCGGGAGGCGGAGGCTGCGGCCGAGCTCCAGCAGCGGCTCGTCGATGTCGAACCCGGGGGTGTCCGTCGCGATCTCGAACAGCACGCCGCCGGGCTCGCGGAAGTAGACGGAGGTGAAGTACTGCCGGTCGAGGATCTGGGTCACGTGGTGCCCGCGGTCGGCCAGCTCGTCGCGCCACGCCTGCTGCGTCGCGCGGTCGGGCACGCGGAAGGCGACGTGGTGCACGGTGCCGCCCGCCGTGAGGCCCTGCGGCGCACCGGGCTCCGCGACGACGTCGACGATCGCGCCGGGGCCGCCGTCGCCCGCGGCGAAGCGGAAGCGGCCGTCCCGCTCGTCGACGAGCCGGAGCCCCAGGTCGTCGGTGAGGACGGCGGCGGTGCCCGCGGGATCCCGGACGGTCAGCACGGAGGAGTGCTGGCCGCGGATCGCGTGCTCGGCCGGGACGTCGGCGGAGTCCCAGGGTGCGCGGGGGTCGGCCACGGAGGACGCGACGAGGTCGATCCCGAGGCCGTCGGGGTCGCGGAGCGAGAGGCGCTCCTCCTCCGAGGAGGTCGTGCTTGTCGAGGACGCGACGCCGAGGCCGGCGAGGTGCTCGGTCCACCAGCCGAGGCTCCCGGCGGGCACGGAGAACGCGGTGGTCGTGGACTGGCCGGCGCCGACGCGTCCCGCGGGCACGCCCTGCCAGGGGAAGAAGGTGAGGAGCGAGCCGGGGCGGCCCTCGGCGTCGCCGTAGTAGAGGTGGTACGTGCCGGGGCTGTCGAAGTTGACGGTGCGCTTCACGAGCCGGAGGCCCATCGCGCGGACGTAGAAGTCGACGTTCCGCTGCGGGTCGCCGCCGATGGCGGTCACGTGGTGCAGTCCCTGGGTGGTGGCGGTCATGAGGCGCTCCCTTCGCGCGGCCCGATCGGGCCATGTCCATGCAAACGCATGGGACGCGGGATCATTCTCGCACCGCGCGGACGCCGCGGTGGGCCTCGCGCAGGTCGTCGAGCAGCGCGCGCGTCGCTGCCTCCAGGACCGCGTCGCGCCGCACCGCCATCGACAGCCGCCACGGGGCGTCGAGCCCCGCGACGCGGTGCACGGCGCATCGGCCGGGGTCGGCGAAGAGCGGCACGAGGGCGACGCCGAGGCCGGCCTCGACGTAGCGGGGGATCGCCGTGAGGTCGGCGACCTCGATGCCGACGCGCCGACCGACGTCGCGCGCCGCCAGCAGGCGGTCGGCGTGCACGCGGTTGCCGAAGCCCGCGGGCGTGTCGACGAACACCTCGTCGGTGAGGTCGCGCGCCTGGATCCGGGACCTGGCGGCGAGCCGGTGCCCGGGCGGCAGGAGCAGCACGGTCGGCACCTCCAGCACGGTCTCGAGCCGGAGCCGCGGGAGGTCGCCGGGCGGCAGCCCCACGAAGGCGATGTCGAGGCGCCCTGCCGCGAGGTCGTCGGCGAGGCCGCGCGTGCCCCGCGGGCTCGTGACGAGCTGCAGGTCGACGGCCGGATGCGCGGCGTGGAATGCGCCGAGGACGCGGGGGAGGTCGACCAGGTCGATGTTGGCGAACACGCCCAGGCGCACGCGGCCGCGCAGCTCGTGCCCCGTCTCCCGCGCCTCCGACTCGAGCCGGACGGCCGCCGCCACGGCCGCGCGGGCCAGCGGGAGGAGGCGCTCACCCGCGGCCGTGAGCGAGACGGGCGAGGTCGAGCGGTCGAGCAGCAGCGTGCCGAGCGACCGCTCGAGCGCCTGGACGGAGGCGGACACGGTGGACTGCGTGGCGTGCAGGCGGTGCGCGGCGCGCGTGAAGCCGCGCTCCTCCGCGACGGCGACGAGGTACTCGAGCTGGCGGGTCTCCATGGGCCCATCATCGCCCATGGGGATGGGTGACACCGATATTATCCGTTGGACACGATGGGCGCGCGGGTGGAGCCTCGGACCATGACCACCGAGCTCCTCGCCTCGCCCCCCGCGCCGTCCGCCGCGCGCCACCGCCTCCCGCACGCGGCCGGCTTCTGGACCACCGCCGTCGCCTTCGCCGTCGTGATGGCCTACGCCACCGTGCCGACCCCGCTCTACGCGCTGTACCAGCAGCGCGACGGCTTCCCGACCTGGGTCCTCACGATCGTCTTCGCGGCCTACGCCGTCGGCGTCGTGGCGAGCCTGTTCCTCGTCGGCCACCTCAGCGACCAGGTGGGCCGTCGGCGCCTGACGCTGCTCGCCGTCGGCGTCGAGGTGTTCTCCGCCGTGCTGTTCCTCTTCTTCCCGGAGGTGCCGGGGCTCGTCGTCGCGCGCCTCGTCAACGGCGTGGGGGTCGGGATGCTGACGGCGACGGCCACGGCGCACCTCGGCGAGCTGCACGCGGCGGCCCGGCCGGACGCCGGTCCGCAGCGCCCCGCCACCGTCTCGGGCGTCGCCAACATCGGCGGACTGGCGCTCGGCCCGCTCGCGGGCGGCCTCTTCGCCGAGTACCTGCCGGCCCCGCTCGTCCTCCCGCACGCCGTCTTCCTCGTGCTGCTCGTCCTCACGCTGATCGCCGTCGCGCTCGTGCCCGAGACCGTCCGCGAGCCCGCCCTCCGGCGCCCGTACCGCCCGCAGCGCGTGTC
Organism: Clavibacter sp. B3I6; assembly: GCF_030816895.1. Classification (NCBI taxonomy): domain Bacteria; kingdom Bacillati; phylum Actinomycetota; class Actinomycetes; order Micrococcales; family Microbacteriaceae; genus Clavibacter; species Clavibacter sp. B3I6. Next base: position 939,063 of record NZ_JAUSYL010000001.1, on the reverse strand, counting down.
CGTCCCCGCGTCGGCGCGCCGGGACTTCGGAGCGGCGGCGGCCGCCGCCTTCGCGGCGTTCGCCGTCTTCGGCCTCTTCTCCTCGCTCACCCCGACCTTCCTCGCGGCCACGCTCGGCCAGACCGACCGGCTCGTCGCGGGATCCGTGTCCTTCGCCGTGTTCGCCGCGGCGGCCGTCTCCCCGATCGTGTTCGCGCGCGTCGGCCGGGAACGGCAGGTCGCGCTGTCGCTGGCGCTCCTGCCCGCCGGGCTGGTCATGCTCGCGGCGGGCGGGATCCTGGCGTCGCTCCTCCTGTTCGTGGCGGGCGGCGTGATCGCGGCGGCGGGTGTCGGGCTGTCCTTCCGCAACGCGCTCGCGACGGCCGCGTCGCTCGTCGCGCCCGCGCAGCGCGGCGAGGTGCTGGCCGCGGTGTTCCTCGTCGCCTACGCGGGCATGGCGATCCCGGCCGTGATCGCGGGCGTCGCCCTCGGCTGGGTCGCCCCGGTCGTCGTGCTGACCGCGTTCTCGGCGGTCATGCTCGTGACGACGGCGGTCTCCGGCGCCGCCCTGCTCCGGGTGGCGCGGCGCTGCTGACGGGCGGCGCCGGGTGCGGCCTCAGTCGTCCAGGTGCTGGATGGCGAAGTCCGCCTCCTCGGCGGTGAACTTCTCGCCGTACTCGCTGGTCAGCTGGTCGCGGATCGCCGCGGGCGACATGGCGGCCATCTCGCGATACGTCTTGGCCTTGGCCAGGGCGTTGGCGTTCCAGTCGGCCTGCACATTGTCGATCGCGTACTGCGCCGCCTCGGGCGTGAACTGCTCCCCGTACTCGCTCGTGAGCTGGTCGTAGAGACCGGCCTTGCTCATGTCGAGGGAGTTCGCGTACGTCCCCGCCTTGATGAGCGCGGTGGCGTGCTCGGCCGGGACCGCCGGGGCGGCGGGCTCGGCGGGGGCTGCGGGCTCGGCGGCGGCGGTCGTCTCCTCGACGACAGGATCCGTCTCCTCGGGCGTCGGCGTGGGAGCGGCCTCGGCCTCGGACGACGTCTCGATGTCCGGGGCGGCACCGGAGGACGTGCCCGCCGTGCCGATCGCCGCGGCGAACGCGATGGTGACGATGAGCGACGTGAGCGCGGCCACGGCCCCCAGGGACAGGCCGGTGATCGCCATGCCCTTGCTCTGCGCGCGTCGCAGGGCGAGGATGCCGAGGACGACCGCCGCGGCGCCGGCGATCAGGCCGAACACGGGGACGAGCCCGGACAGGAACGCGACGATGCCGACCACGAGCGCGGCGATGGCGAGGCCCTTCGGCTGAACGGCTCCCGGCCGGGGCGGCATGGTCGCGGTCGCTCCGGGAGCGGGTGGACCGTAGGGAGGGGGAGCGTCGTCGGGGCCGGCGGGCGGGTCGTAGGGACCGGCGGGCGGGCTGAAGGCACCGGCGGGTGGGCCGTAGGGACCGACGGGTGGCCCGGAGGGACCGTCGGAGGGAGTCGGGTTCCTGTCCTCGGGCGGGGACCCGGGCTGCTCGGGGGTGCTCATGGGTCGAGCTTCACATCATGCGCGCGCATCGACCGCCCCCCTTTCGCGGGCGCTGCGCGGCGGGGGCCGTCTCCCGGCGCGGCCGCGCGCCGGCCTGCCCCTACCCTGGATCGACGAGGGGGACGCCGATGGACCTGCGCTGGCTGACCGCGCCCGACGACGAGGTCGCGGAGGCGATGCGCGCCGTGCGCACCAGCGGCCGGCCGTCCTGGGTGCCGTCGCGGCGGGAGGTGCTGGCGCGGGTGAACGACTCGCTCATCCTCTGGTACGTCTGCCTCGTCCTCATGTACTGGGGCATCGTCACGGACGACCGGGGTGACGGCACCGTCACGCCCGCGATCGTCGCGGGGCTCGCCGGCGCCGCTGCCGTCCTCGCGGCGTGGCTCGGCGGATCCCTCCTCCTCCACCGCTGGGCCGCCCGGCCCCCGTCGCCGCGCGCCCGCGGGCGGGAGTGGCGGCAGCACCTCACGGCGCTCGCGAACGGCTTCGACCCGCAGCCGAGCGGAGGCCGCACGTTCCGGGCGCTCATCACCGAGGAGGTCGGGGGCGTCGTCCACCAGCCGCGCTTCCGTGCCTCCGGCGTCGAGTTCGGCATCGTCCGCCGCCGGCGCGCGCGCCGCGGGGGATGGACCTACGTCGCCGTCACGCTGCCGGTGCCGCTGCCCCACCTCGTGCTCGACGCGACGGCGGACGACCGGCACGGCCGCGACCTGCCGGCCCGCATCCGCGGCGCCCAGCGCCTGTCGCTCGAGGGCGACTTCGACCGGTCCTTCCGCCTGTACGCGCCCGCCGAGTACGAGCGCGACGCCCTCTACCTGCTGACGCCCGACGTCATGGCCGCGCTCGTGGACGACGCCCGCGACTTCGACGTGGAGATGGTCGACGACACGCTCGTGTTCTTCCGCCGGGAGCTCGCCGACTACGCCGAGCCGGAGCCGTGGATCGCGGTCGGGCGGATCCTCGACGGGGTGGCCGCGCGCATCCGTCGGCGGGCGCTCCGGTACCGGGACGAGCGCGTGCTCCTCGGCGACGGGGGTCCGCCCGCGCCGCTCCGCGCCGACCTCGACGAGCAGCCGCCGGATCCGCGCGCCCCGCGCATCGCCGCCGACGGCCGCCGTCTCGACGTCCACGACCGCCGCACGGGCGGGCTCGCCGTCCTCGGCTGGCTCGCGTGGAACGCGTTCCGCTTCCTGCTCGTCTTCGTGCCCGCGGTCTTCGCCTTCGCCGGCTTCATGTCGATCGTCGACGGGCGCTGAGGCGCGCCGGTCGCGTCAGCGCGCGGCCGCCGCGCGCTCCACGCGGCGGATCAGGCGCCGACGGACCGCCGCAGCAGCTCCGCGACGCGCTCCTCGTTCGCCGGGTCGACGGCGGTGAGCGCGTAGGACGTCGGCCACAGGGTGCCCTCGTCGAGCTGCGCCGGATCCTGGAAGCCGAGCGTCGAGTACCGGGTGCCGAACTTCGAGCCCGGCTGGAAGAACACGACGGGCTTGCCGTCGGCGTCGGCGTAGGCGGGGAAGCCGTACCAGGTCTTGGGCGCGAGGTCGGGGGCGTGCCGCAGCACGAGCGCGTGCAGCCACTCGGCGATGGCGCGCTCCTCCGGCGGCATCGCCGCGAACGCGTCGAGCACGCCCTGGAGCGCGGCGGCGGCCTTGTCGGTCGCCTTCTGCCGCTTGGCCTCCTCGCGCAGCTCGCGGGCGCGCTGCTTCATCGCCTCGCGCTCGTCCTTCGAGAATCCGCCGTCGGTCATGTCCGCTCCTCGCGTCGTGGTGCACCTGGAGCGTGACACGCCCGCGGCGGGCGGACAACCGGGGCGCGGATCCGCCGCACGGCCGGACGGCGTACCGTCGGACCATGAGCACCAACGAGCAGGACCAGCCCATCATGGACGGCGCCGTCGAGGCCTCCCAGGAGGAGAAGCGCGCCGGGCTCGCCGAGCAGGTCGCGTACGACCACCGCGAGAGCGGATCCGAGGCCATGGCCGCGGACCTCGACCGCCGCACCGCCGACGCCGGCCTCGGCGACGAGGACGCCGACCCGTCGGCCACCCAGACCATCTCCACCGGCCGCGACGGCGTCGACGGCGAGGCCGAGGCCACGACCGACGGCACGCACCCGAACCGCCCCTGATCGACACGCCCGCGAGGAGCCGCCCGGAATGCCCGGGCGGCTCCTCGTCGTTGGGGCAGGGGATGACCGACACGCGAGAGACCCCCGTCCGCACGCCCACCGCCCGCGTCCCCGCGCCCGCCGCCGCACCGCGATCCGACGGGACCGGCCGCACGGCCCTCGTCGTCGGCGCCACCGGCATCAGCGGATCCGCCCTGGTCGACCAGCTGACCGCCGAGGGCTGGGACGTCCTGGCGCTCAGCCGCCGCGCCGGCGCCGACCGCCCGGGCGTCCGCGGGATCAGCGCCGACCTCCGCTCCGCCGCCGACCTCCGCCGCGTCCTCGCGCCCGAGCGGCCCACCCACGTGTTCTTCACGGCCTGGTCGCGTCAGGCCACCGAGCAGGAGAACATCGACGTCAACGGCGGCATGGTCCGCGACCTCCTCGCGGCCCTCGACGGCGCGCCCGTCGAGCACGCGGCCCTGGTCACCGGTCTCAAGCACTACCTCGGCCCGTTCGAGGCGTACGGCCAGGGATCCATGCCCGACACCCCGTTCCACGAGGACGAGCCGCGCCTCGACGCCCCGAACTTCTACTACGCGCAGGAGGACGAGCTGTTCGCGGCCGCCGCGCGTCAGGGGTTCACCTGGTCGGTGCACCGCTCGCACACGGTCATCGGGCACGCGGTCGGCAACCAGATGAACATGGGCCTGACCCTCGCCGTCTACGCCTCCATCTGCCGCGACCTGGGCCTGCCGTTCGTCTTCCCGGGGAGCGCCACGCAGTGGGACGGGCTCACCGACGTGACCGACGCCACCGTGCTCGCCGACCAGATGGTCTGGGCGTCCACCGCGGAGGCGGGCCGCGACGAGGCGTTCAACGTGGTCAACGGCGACGTCTTCCGCTGGCGCTGGATGTGGCCGCGCCTCGCCGCGCACTTCGGCGTCGAGGCCGTCGGCTTCGAGGACGCGCCGCGGCCCCTCGAGCAGCAGATGGCGGGCTACGAGGGCGAGTGGGCGCGCATCGCGCGCGACGCCGGCCTCGTGGAGCCGGACCTCAGCCGCCTCGCCTCCTGGTGGCACACGGACGCCGACCTCGGCCGGGACATCGAGGTCGTCACCGACATCAGCAAGAGCCGCCTCGCGGGGTTCACGACGCACCACCGCACGCTCGACAGCTTCCTGGGGCTGTTCGAGCGCTACCGCGCCGAGGGGCTCATCCCGCGCTGACCGGCGCGACGGGTCCGCAGGCCGGGCGGCCGTACGCGAGGCGGCGGATCGCCCATTCCGCGGGACCCGGGAGATCCCGGCGCGCGAGCGCCACGGCCACCGCGACCGTGACGAGCCACACCCCGACGGCGATCAGCGCGATGCGGCCCGTGCCCGCGCCGACGCCGAGCCCGAGCGACCACGGCTCCAGCAGGATCGCGAACAGCAGCGACTGGAGCAGGTAGCAGGTCATCGAGCGCCGGCCCACGGCCACGAGCGCGCCGAGCACGGGGCCGCGCGCCGGATCCCCGCGGCGGATGCGCGCGGCGACGACCCACCCCACGAGGCCGAGCAGCCCGAGCGCGCCACCCAGCCCGGTCGCGCCGTGCAGCACGGCGAGCAGGTACAGCGTCACGGGATCGGCGTCGATCGCGCCCACGGTGACGACCACGAGCGGCAGGGCGCCGAGCACGCTGACGGGCATCCCGGCGAGCGCGAGGCGACGCAGGAGCGGCAGGTTCCCGACCGGGTCCTCGAGCACGCCCCGCCGCCCGAGGAGCACGCCGATCGCGGCGAGCGGCACCAGCGCGCCCACGAGCACCGGGGTTCCGACGACGACGACGCCGAGCGTCACGGCCCGGCCGGCGAGGTCGCCGAGGAACGTGCTGCCGTCGCCCGGCAGGACGGAGCCGGTGCCCGCGTCCGCCGTGAGGCCGTCGGTCCCGGCGACGAGGAGGAAGACGACCGCCGTGCTCCAGGCGAGGGTCCGGTACGCGCGGTCGGGTGCCCGGTACAGGGCGGCGAGCGCGAGGCCGAGGATCCCGTAGCCGAGGAGGATGTCGCCCTCGAACAGCAGGATCACGTGCAGCGCGCCGAACAGCATCAGCCCGAGGCTCCGGCGGAGGAGCAGGCGCCGGGCGCGGGGGCCGTCGACGCCCGCGGCGGCCTGGCGGCGGAGGATCACGGTGAACCCGTACGCGAACAGCATCGTGAACAGCGGGAAGGCGCGGTTGTCGACGAGCGTGCCCACGAGGGCGTCGGCGACGTGGTCGAGGGCGGTCCCGTCCGTCGGGCGGGCGAGCGGCCCGAGCGGCCGGTCGGCGATGAAGTAGACGGAGTTCGCGAGCGCGATCCCGAGCAGCGCGATCCCGCGGAGGAGGTCCGGCGCGAGCATGCGCTCGGCGGCCGCGACGGGCGGGACGTAGGCGACGGGGGCGGGGGAGTCGGGGCTCGGGGTCACGCGCCCAGCCTGCCCGCCGGATCGGCGCGGTGCCAGCGCCCGCCGCGAGCGCCGCATCCACCGATCGGCCGATGCCGGGGATCGACCGCTCGGCCGTTCCCCTCCGCGCGCCCGGCCGCCACGCTGGACCCATGACCACAGCAGCCGTCGAGGAGCACGTCCGCGTGCGCGACCTCGCGAAGACCTACGGCACGACCACCGCCCTCGCGGGCGTCACCTTCGACATCCACCGCGGCGAGACGTTCGCCCTCCTCGGCCCGAACGGCGCCGGGAAGTCCACGACCATTGAGATCCTCGAGGGGTACCGGCTGCGCAGCGGCGGGTCCGCGAGCGTGCTCGGCGTCGACCCCGCGAAGGGCGGCCGGGCCTGGCGCGCCCGCATCGGCATGGTGCTGCAGTCGAGCTCCGAGAGCGGCGCCATGACCGTGCGGGAGCAGGTCGCGCACTTCGCCCGGATGTACCCGCGGCCGCGGGACGTCGACGCCACGATCGCGGCCGTCGGCCTCACCGAGAAGGCGGGCACCCTGCTGCGCGCGCTCTCGGGCGGCCAGCGGCGGCGGGTGGACGTGGCCCTCGGGATCATCGGCCGCCCGGAGCTGCTCTTCCTGGACGAGCCCACCACCGGCTTCGACCCGGAGGCCCGGCACCGGTTCTGGGACCTCGTCCGCGAGCTCAAGGCCGAGGGCACGACGATCCTCCTCACCACGCACTACCTCGACGAGGCCGCGCAGCTCGGCGACCGGGCCGCCGTCATCGCGGGCGGGCGCCTGGTCGCGATCGGCGCGCTCGACGAGATCGGGGGAGAGGAGGCCCGCGTGCCGCGCGTGCTCTGGCGCGACGACGACGGACCGCACGACGAGCGGACCCGGACGCCCGGGGACTTCGTGGCACGCCTCTCCGCGGCCACCCCCGGCGGCGAGCCGCGCGACCTCCGCATCGTCCGGCCGAGCCTCGAGGACGTGTACCTGGGCCTCCTCGCCGAGGCCGGGGCGGTGGCGGATCCGCCCGGACCGGGCGCCGGTGCGTCGACGTCCGCGTCCGCCGCCGTGGTCGAGGGGGCCGCCGCGTGAGCGCCGTGCGCCCGACGGCGACCGGCTCCGTCGCCGCCGCGGCTCCCGTCGCGCCCGCGCTCCCCGGCGTCCTCCCGCTCGGGATCCACCGCATCCGCTACGAGGTGCGCCGCTACTTCCGCCAGTCGGACACGGTCATCTTCACGTTCCTGTTCCCGGTCATCATGCTGTCGATCTTCTCGGTCGCCTTCGGCTCGGCCGGCAACCTCGGCACGGCGCCCGACGGCTCGGGCGGCGTGAGCGCCGCGGCGTACTACCTGCCCGGCATGATCGCCGCGGGCATCCTCCTCAGCGGCGTGCAGAACCTCGCGGTCGACATCGCGATGGAGCGGAGCGACGGGACCCTCAAGCGCCTCGCCGGATCCCCGCTGCCCGTGCTGTCCTACTTCATCGGCAAGGCCGGGCAGGTGATCGCCACCTCCGTGCTGCAGGTGCTCGTGCTCCTCCTCGTCGCCCGCTTCGCCTTCGGGGTCGAGCTCCCCACGGACGCCGGCCGCTGGGCGACGTTCGCCTGGGTGTACGGCCTCGGGATCACGACCTCGGCCGTCCTCGGCATCGCCCTGTCGCGGATCCCGCGCTCGGGCGCCTCGGCCACCGCGGTCATCACGCCGATCGTGCTGGTGCTCCAGTTCATCAGCGGCGTCTACCTGGCGTTCACGATGCTGCCGACCTGGCTGCAGGACGTGGCCTCCTTCCTGCCGCTGAAGTGGATGGCGCAGGGCATGCGCGCCGTGTTCCTGCCCGACGCGCTCGCCGCCGTGGAGCGCGGCGGCTCGTGGGACCTCGGCGGCGTGCTGGCCGTGCTCGCGATCTGGCTGGTGGGCGGGACGATCGCCGCGATGGCGACCTTCCGCTGGATCCGCCGGGACTCCTGAGCGTGCGCGACCGGCGGGCGCCTGGCAGGCTCGGGTCATGATCTCCGCGCGGTGGGTGCACGTCGCCTACGCGGTGACCATGGCGCTGCTGGCCGTGCTGTCCGTCATCGTGCGCGGCGCGGACGCGGGACCCGCTCTCGCGTCCGTCGCGCTCCTCGCGGCCGCCTACGTCCTGATCGGCCGCCGGGCACTCGCGGACACGGACGCCGCCGAAGCCGTGGCGGACGCGCCGGGCCGTCCGGTCCCGCTCGCCCTCGTCTTCCTCGCGGTCGCGATCCCCGCCGCGGCCTGGGCGGTGGCGCTCCTGCCGTCGCTCGCGATCGTCCAGTGCGTGCTCTGCCCGCTCGTCTGGCTGCTCATGCCGCGGACCCGCGATGCGGTGGTCGGCACCCTCGTGCTCACCGGATCCGTCGCCGCGGGGTTCCTCCTCGGCTTCGGCACCGGGCCGACGTCGCTGACGACCGTGGTCGTGTCGCAGGGGCTCAGCCTCGCCGGGAGCATCGCGCTCGGCCTCTGGATCACGCGCATCGAGCAGCTCAGCCGCGAGCGGCTCGAGCTCCTCGAGGGCCTGCGGGCCGCGCAGGCGCAGGTCGAGGACCTCGGTCGCGAGGCCGGCGCGGCGCGCGAGCGGGCGCGGCTCTCGGCGGATCTGCACGACACCGTCGCGCAGGACCTCACGGCCCTCGTGATGCTCGCCCAGCGCGGCCGCCGCGAGCTGCGCGCGGGCGACGAGGAGCGCGCCGCGGGGACGCTCGACGCGCTCGAGGCCGGGGCGCGCGATGCCCTCACCGAGACGCGCGCGATCGTCGCGGCGACCGCCCCCGTGCAGCTCGACGACGGGGTGGGCCCCGCCCTCGCGCGGCTCGGCGCCCGCTTCTCCCGCGAGACGGGCCTGCCGGTCGAGGTGGACGCCGACGGCACCGCGCCGCTCGACCGCGACGCCGAGGTGATCCTGCTGCGCTGCGCCCAGGAGGGCCTCGCGAACGTCCGCCGCCACGCCGACGCGAGCTCGGTCGGGCTGTCGCTCGCGCCGGACGGCGCGGACGCGGTGCTGCGGATCCGCGACGACGGCCGCGGCTTCGACCCGTCATTCGCCTCCGCCGGCTACGGCCTGGAGGGCATGCGCCGACGCCTGGGCGAGGCGGGCGGCCGCCTCGACATCGCGAGCGGGCCCGACGGCACGACCCTCACGGCGCGGCTCCCCGGCCGCGCGCCGCTGCCGGCGGCAGCACCCCTGCCCGCCGCGTCGATCACCGCGACGGCGCGAGCATGACCGCCGCGCCGATCCGCGTCGTCGTCGTCGACGACCACCCCGTCGTCCGCGCCGGCCTCGCCGCCCTCCTCGCCTCCGCGCCCGACATCGAGGTCGTCGGCCAGGCGCCCGACGGCGAGGCCGCGGTGGCCTTGGCGCGTGCGGAGCGTCCGGACGTCGTGCTCATGGACCTCCGCATGCCCGTCCTCGACGGCGTCGGCGCGACCGCGCGCATCCGCGACGAGGTGCCGGACGTGCGCGTCCTGGTGCTCACGACGTACGAGACCGACGCGAGCATCCTCACCGCCATCGAGGCCGGCGCGAGCGGCTACCTGCTGAAGGCGGCGCCCGAGGAGGAGATCCTCGCGGGCGTCCGCGCGGTCGCCCGCGGCGAGGTCGCCCTCGCGCCGGCCATCGCCGCGCTGCTCGTGCGGCAGGTCGCGCGCCCCGCACCGGATCCGCTCCCGCCCGCGCCGACGCTGAGCCCGCGCGAGACCGAGGTGCTCGCGCTCGTCGCCGCCGGCCGCACGAACGCCCGCATCGCGCTCGAGCTGCACGTGACGCCCGCGACCGTGAAGACGCACCTGCTGCACGTGTTCGAGAAGCTCGGCGTCGGCGACCGGACCCGCGCGGTCACGCTCGCGATGGAGCTCGGCCTGCTGCCGCCCGCGACCCGCCGGTAACGCTTGGATAACGTCTCCCGGAAGCCTCATCGGCGACTGCGGAAATGGATATGTTCTGACCGACGACTTAAGCACGGATCCCCGCCCACGCGCCGATCCGACCCCCGTCGCCGCACTCCACTCCCAGCACACCACCACAGCAGCACCCGACTCGAGGTCGCGTCGGCGCACCGCACGGCCCTCGCGAGGACGCGACCGCCCGGGTGCCCGCACGAGCCGATCGGGTCACCCGAGAGGACCCGCCCCACATGGCATCCGGACGCAACGCACGAAAGATCAGCTCCCTCCTCCTCCTCGCCGGCGTCGCCGTCGGCATGACCGCGTGCGCGCCCCAGGGGGCGACGAACACCGGCTCCGCCGGAGGCGGCGACGACTCCGGCACCGAGTGCAACGTCGGCATCTCCATGCCGACCCGCAGCCTCGAGCGCTGGATCAACGACGGCGAGGGCCTGAAGAGCAAGCTCGAGGGCGACGACTGCACCGTCGACCTCCAGTACGCCGACAACAAGACCGACGCGCAGATCAGCCAGATCCAGAACCAGGTCGCCGGCGGCGCCAAGATCCTCGTGGTCGCGGCCGTCGACGGCAAGACGCTGGGCCCGGCCCTCGAGGACGCGAAGAGCCAGGGCGTCACCGTCATCGCCTACGACCGCCTCATCAACGGCACCGAGGCCGTCGACTACTACGCGACGTTCGACAACTACAAGGTGGGCCAGCTCCAGGGCGAGTTCATCAAGGAGCAGCTCGACCTCGACAACGCCGCCGGCCCCTTCGCCCTCGAGCCCTTCGCCGGCAGCCCCGACGACAACAACGCCGGCTTCTTCTTCGGCGGCGCGTGGGACGTCCTCCAGCCCTACGTCGAGGAGGGCAAGCTGACCGTGCCCTCGGGCAAGTCGCCCGCCACGAGCGCGGACTGGCAGGCCATCGGCATCCTCGGCTGGGGATCCGACGACGCGCAGGCCGAGATGGACAACCGCCTGCAGTCGTTCTACACGGGCGGCCAGAAGGTCCAGGTCGTCCTCTCGCCCAACGACAGCCTCGCGCTCGGCATCGAGGCGTCGCTCGCGAGCGCCGGCTACGCGCCCGGCGCCGACTGGCCCGTCATCACCGGCCAGGACGCGGACAAGGCCAACGTGCAGGCGATCCTCGAGGACAAGCAGTCCATGACCGTCTGGAAGGACACCCGCGCCCTCGGCGACCAGGTCCAGAAGATGATCGGCGAGATCGTCGCCGGTGACGACGTCACCGTGAACGACACCGAGACGTACGACAACGGCGAGAAGGTCGTCCCGTCGTTCCTCCTCGACCCGCAGGTCGTCGTGAAGGACGACGTGCAGTCGGTCCTCATCGACTCCGACTTCCTCAAGGCCTCCGACGTCGGACTGTAGGACCCCCCGCGGTCGACGGGCGCCCGGCACCACGCCGGGCGCCCGTCGGCCGCGCATCCGTCTCCACCCGGCGCGCGCCGACCCGGCGCGCGCCACCGACCCGAACGGGAACCAGGAGCCACAGGAATGAACGACGTCATCCTGCAGATGACCGGCATCGTCAAGGAGTTCACCGGCGTGCGCGCCCTGGACGGCGTGGACGTCACCGTCCGCCGCGGCCAGGTCCACGCCGTCTGCGGCGAGAACGGCGCGGGCAAGTCGACGCTGATGAAGGTGCTCAGCGGCGTCTACCCGCACGGCTCGTACGAGGGCACCATCACGATCGACGGCCGCGAGGTCCGCTACGGATCCATCAACGACAGCGAGCGCGACGGGGTGGTCATCATCCACCAGGAGCTCGCGCTCAGCCCCTACCTCTCCATCGCGGAGAACATCTTCCTCGGCAACGAGATGTCGCGCGGCGGCGTCATCGACTGGAACAGGACCAACCTCGAGGCCGTCAAGCTGCTGAAGCGCGTGGGCCTCGACGAGAACCCGGCCACGCGCGTGCTCGAGCTCGGCGTGGGCAAGCAGCAGCTGGTGGAGATCGCGAAGGCGCTCTCCAAGGAGGTGAAGCTGCTGATCCTCGACGAGCCGACCGCCGCCCTCAACGACGACGACTCGGCGCACCTGCTCGGCCTCATCGGCCAGCTGCGCGACCAGGGCATCACGAGCATCATCATCAGCCACAAGCTCAACGAGATCCGCGCCATCGCGGACGAGGTCACCGTCATCCGCGACGGCCGCACCATCGAGACGTTCCCGGTCACCGACACCGACGAGATCGAGACGCGCATCATCCGCGCGATGGTCGGCCGCCCGCTCGACGCGCAGTTCCCGCCGCGCGACCCGCACATCGGCGCGGAGAAGCTCCGCGTCGAGGACTGGACGGTGCACCACCCGGTGGACGTCGACCGCGTCGTGGTCGACAACGCGTCCTTCACCGTCCGCGCGGGCGAGGTCGTCGGGTTCGCCGGCCTCATGGGCGCCGGCCGCACGGAGCTCGCCATGAGCATCTTCGGCCGCTCCTACGGCTCCGGCATCAGCGGCCGGATCTACAAGGACGGCAAGGAGATCCGCACCCGCACCGTGAGCGAGGCCATCAAGAACGGCATCGCCTACGCGACGGAGGACCGCAAGCGGTACGGCCTCAACCTCATCGGCAGCATCACGGTCAACGTGTCCGCCGCCGCGCTGTCGAAGCTCGTCAAGCTCGGCGTCATCGACCGGCACCGCGAGTACGCGGTCGCCGACGACTACCGCAAGAGGATGAACATCAAGACGCCCGACGTCTCGGGGGTGGTCGGCAAGCTGTCCGGCGGCAACCAGCAGAAGGTCGTCCTCAGCAAGTGGATCTACTCCGGTCCCGACGTCCTGATCCTCGACGAGCCCACCCGCGGCATCGACGTCGGGGCGAAGTACGAGATCTACGGGATCATCAACCAGCTCGCGGCCGAGGGGAAGGCGGTCATCGTCATCTCCTCCGAGCTGCCCGAGCTCATCGGCCTCTCGGACCGGATCTACACGATCGCCGAGGGCCGGCTCACCGCGGAGGTCGCCCGGGCCGACGCGACACAGGAGGAGCTGATGCGGCACATGACCGCCAGCCGGAAGTCAGGAGCGCAGAAGTGACCGTCATGCCCGAGCAGGCCACCGCGCCGAACGTGCCCACGCCGGACGGGATCAAGAAGCGCCCCCGCCGCCGGATCGACCTCCGGCAGTACGGGATCCTCGCGGCCCTCGCCGTGATCATCCTGCTGTTCCAGGTCCTCACCGAGGGGCGCCTGCTCTACCCGGGCAACGTGGCGAACCTCATCCAGCAGAACGCGTACGTGCTGATCCTCGCGATGGGCATGGTCATCGTGATCATCGCGGGCCACATCGACCTGTCGGTGGGCTCGGTCGTCGCGACCGTCGGCGCCGTCGCCGCGCTCAGCATGAACGAGTGGGGCCTGCCGTGGGGTGCCGCCGTGGCGCTGTCGCTCGTCGTCGGCGCGCTCATCGGCGCCTGGCAGGGCTTCTGGGTCGCGTTCGTCGGCATCCCGGCGTTCATCGTGACGCTCGCCGGCATGCTCGTGTTCCGCGGCGTGGCGCTCGTGCTCCTCACGGGTGGCACCATCTCGGGCCTCCCGGCGGAGTTCAACTCCATCGGCAGCGGCAACCTGCCCACCACGGGCACGCCCCCGACCTCATCACGCTCGGGATCGGCGCGCTCGTGTCGATCGCGCTCGTGGCGCAGCAGCTGCGCACCCGCGCGACGCTCCGCAAGCTGGAGCTGCCGCGCGAGCGGGCCGTCTCGTTCTGGATCCGCACGGCGATCGCCGTCTTCGCGATCATGTACCTCTGCTACCTGCTCGCGTACAACCGCGGGACGCCGATCATCCTGATCATCCTGGCGACCCTGGTGCTGCTCTACTCGTTCCTCCTCACCCGCACGGTGTTCGGACGGCACGTGTACGCGATGGGAGGCAACCTGTTCGCGGCGATGATGTCGGGCGTCAAGACCCAGTGGGTCAACTTCTTCATCTTCGTGAACATGGGCCTCCTCGCCGGCCTCGCGGGCGTCGTCAGCACGGCGCGCGCCGGCAGCGCGGTGGCCTCGGCCGGCGGGAGCTTCGAGCTCGACGCCATCGCCGCGGTGTTCATCGGCGGCGCGGCCGTGCAGGGCGGCGTCGGCACGGTCGTCGGCGCGGTCATCGGCGGCCTCGTGATGGGCGTGCTCAACCAGGGCCTGTCGATCCTGTCGGTCGACGCGGCATGGCAGCAGGTCATCAAGGGCCTCGTGCTGCTGCTCGCGGTCGCCTTCGACGTGTACAGCAAGCGGCGCTCGGGGCGCTGACCCCGGCACGCCTCATCGACGACGGCCCGGCCGCCCCCTCGGGGAGCGGCCGGGCCGTCGTCGTGCGCTCAGCGGCGGTGGCGTCCGCGGGTCGGGGCCGGGGCGGGGTCTGCGCTCGTGGTCGTCCCGGGCACGGCGGCCGCCGCCCGCTTCCGGCGCGCCTGCACGGCGCCCGTCAGGATCGTGACGGCCGCGTAGACGAGGAGCGCCACCGCCGCGGCGGGGATGATCCAGCCGCGCGCCTGCCCGTTGACCGCCTGGTTCGCCCAGCCGACGAGCGGCACGGAGTACCAGACCTCGCCCTGGACCTGCGCGGGCGTCACGGCCTTCGAGTCCGGCTCGGCGTTGTTGTCGCCCTGGAACATGAAGGAGCGCGTGCCGTCGGACTCCGACGCGATGGCCGTGATGCGGTGGGTGATGACCGCGGGCTCGCCCGACCGGATCTGGTACGTCGCGACGTCGCCCACCTGCAGGTCGTCCGTGTCGACCGGGCGCACCACGATCAGGGTGCCGGGCGGGAGGGTCGGCTCCATCGACTGCGTGAGGATCGTGAGCGGCACGGATCCGGAGACCTTCGGCACGACGAGCAGCACGGCCGCCAGCCCGATGACGACGAGGAGGATCCCGACGCTCAGGCCGACGCCCGCCGCGCTGAGGATCTGGCGGACGGGACCGCGGGCCGGCGTGCCCTCGTCGGGGTCGACGCGGGCCATGTCGTCCGCGGGGCGCTCGCCGGCGGTGGCATGACGAGCGCGGCGACGGGAGAGGAGGCGGGCCATGGTGATGTCGTTCCGTGGGGGTGAGGGCTCAGTTGCAGCGGAAGCCGCGCGTGCCGTTGTTGTTGAAGGCCACGATGGTGCCGCTCGCGACCTGGCGGACGCTCACGCCGTTCCGCAGGAGGTCGACCGTCACCTTGACGGTGCCGTCGGGGGCGAGGGTCGCGGGGACCTGATCCCGGGTGATGCCGGTCATGGGGTAGTACCCCGTCGTCGTGGCGATGCGGGTGCCGTTCACCATGACGCCGTAGGACTCGGACTGCGCGGCCGTGGAGGCGTCCCACGACACGAAGACGTACCAGTCGCCGTCCGTGGGCGTGCACCGGAAGCCGCCGGTGACGACGGGCCCGGTGGTGGTCTGCACGGCGCGCGAGGTGTCGCGGCCGGTCCAGGCGCCCGTGCCGAGCACGGTCGTGAGGGTGGCGTCGACCTTGGCGGTGGCGGGCTTCGACAGGTTGCCGACCGCGCGCACGCACCAGGTGGCGCTGGCGCCGGCCGCGAGCGAGCCGGAGAGGGCGGGCGGGGAGGCCCAGGATCCCGTGACGGCGCCGGCCGCGGGGGAGGTGCTGGCGGCGCAGGTGCCGGTGGTCGACGCCCAGGCGGTGACCATCGTGCCGGAGGCGAGGGCGCGGTCCGCGTCGTTGGTCGGGGCGGTCGTGATCGTGCCCTTCCACGCGCCGGCGGTGGATCCGGTGTTGGCGACGACGACCGCGGTGGTGCGCGCGGGGGCCTGGGCGGTGAGCTCGCCGGCCAGCCTGTCGAACCCGGCCTCGGTCACGGCGACGCTGGCGGAGCGGACGTTCGTCGCGGTGGTGGCGGTGGACGCCCAGAGCGCATGCCCGGCGGTCGCGCCCGCGCCCAGGAGGAGGACCGTGAAGCCGACGAGGAGGGCGGCCCGATGGCGGGGCTGCGCCCGACGGGCACGGCTCACGGCTGCACCTGCGTGCCGACGAGGGTGAAGGTGAGCTGCGCGGTGGCGCCCTGGACGGTCTGGGGGGCGTCGGCGTCGAGGACGACCTGCACGCACGTGATGGAGGAGGCACCGGGCTGCACCCGGGCGAACGCGTTCGTGGTCGCGAGCTGGCCGGGCCGGCCGGACCAGGTGGTGGCCCCGGCGACGCAGGCGCCCGTGGAGGACACGGATCCGAGGCGCACCGACAGCTCGCCCGGGAAGGCGGCGTTGGAGGAGGTGCCTTGCACCGAGATGGCCACGTCCAAGGCTACCGTCCCGGTGTTCCTGGCCGTGAAGGTGCCGAGGACGCCCTGGCCGGGGAGGAGCGCCTGCACGTCGAGCGCGGACTGCTGGGTGACGACGAGGCCGCTCGTGCCGCTGGTGACGGGGGCGGCGACCGCGCTGGCGGAGCCGTTCCACAGGGCGTAGCTGCCGCCGGTCGCGGCGAGGGACGCGACGAGCACGGCGGCGAGGAGGCCGGTGGTCAGCCAGGCCGCGCGCAGCGGGCTGCGGCGCGCGACCGGTCGGGTGGAGCGACGACCGTGGGCGGGACGCGGGGCGGATGCCGGCTTCCTGCTCATGGTGGTCACTTCCTGTCCGTGCTTCGGGTGGGGATGCGGGTCGTGCGGTGCTGCGGTGCTGCCGTGCGAGGCCGCCGGATCACCGGGGGGAGTCGGCCTCGCACGTGGAGCCCCCTCCCCGCGGGTGACGTCACCGCGAGGAGGGGAGCGGGGGACTAGATCGCGCGCTGGGTGAGCGTGAAGGCGAGCTTGTCGAAGGAGAGCGTGCCGTTCTGGCCGGTGGTCGCGGTGGAGGGGAACGTGACCGTGAGGACGACGTTGACCTTGGAGGCGGCGGTCGAGGGCTTGACCGTGAAGGTGTTCGCGGCGGTGCCGGCGGTGATGCTCGCGTCGGTCGAGGTGACGTCGAGCTTGGTGGTGACGGCGGCCTTGAGGGCGGCGTCGCCGCTGATGGAGAGGGGGTTGTACGTGAGGTCGGCGGCCAGCGCGTCGCCGGTCGCGGTGACCGTGAGGGCGCTCTTGTACTGGAGGACGTTGCCGGGGACGATGCGGTAGGTCGCGGGGTCGATGACCTTGGGGGTGCTGGCGTTGGTGATGTCGGTCCAGACGCCCGTGGTGTCGGCGGCGAGGGCCA
The DNA here is from genome assembly GCF_030816895.1 of Clavibacter sp. B3I6. Lineage (NCBI taxonomy): Bacteria > Bacillati > Actinomycetota > Actinomycetes > Micrococcales > Microbacteriaceae > Clavibacter > Clavibacter sp. B3I6. The sequence goes on along the minus strand of NZ_JAUSYL010000001.1, from coordinate 921,967 downwards.
GGTTGCCGGCGGAGACGCTCGAGGCCGCGACCGTGGCGTTGGCGTTCCACAGCGCGAAGCTGCCGGCGCCGCCGAGGAGGAGGACGATTCCAGCGGCACCTGCGACGGCACCGGAGACGATCTTGTTCATGGGGTTTCCTGTTCTCTCGCGCGGTGTGCCGCGCATGTTCGTGGGGGAGGCGGCGGGTGGGGTCCTGCCGGTCGTCTCCGGTGCTCCGTCGGCGCCTGGTCGGCGCTCCTGCGGTGTCGTCCCGGTGTTCCTTCGACGAACACCACTCTGACGGAGCGGCCTCAAGCGACCCGCTGGGCTTCTGCAAGTCCCGCCGAGCTTTGCCTCAAGCCGTCTGCGGCTCCACCTCAAGCGCGTCCCAGCTCCACCTCACGCGCGTCCCCGATCCCGCTCACGCCGTCCGGTCTAGGCTCGGGCCACGGCGTGCACCGCCGGTCGACCGAGGAGGGGCACCGCATGTCCGCAGCCGCGCTCCCCGTGCGGTCACCCGCGGACGAGCGGCGGCGGCGGTCCGCCCGCGCTCAGGTGCCGTTCGTCCTCAGCTGCGTGGTCGTGGCGGTCCTCGTCGCCGTGGTCGAGCCCGAGGTGCAGGCCGACGCGTGGTACCTGTCCGCGCTCGCCGTGGTGGCGCTCGCCTCGGTCCTCGCCGCCGTCCTCGCGATCGGCCGCGCTCCCTCGGCCCTCCTCATCGCCGTGCCGGCGGTCGACCTGCTCGCGGTCGCGGTGCTCCGCGACGCCACCTCCGCCACCCTGCCGGCGGCCACCCTCCTCGTGGTCATCCCGCTCCTCTGGCTCGTCTTCGCGTTCCCCGCGGGCGGCGTCGCCGTGGCCGTCGCGGGTGCGCTCGCCATCACCCTCCTCCCCCTGCTCCGCGACGGCGCCCTTCCCGCGACGACCACGGCCTGGGCGGACCTCGGCGGCGGGCTCCTCCTCATGACCCTGCTGGTCACCGCGGCCGCGCAGGCGGCGGCGACCCAGCGGCGGGACCGGCGCGAGCTCGCCGAGGCGACGGAGGCGCAGGCGCGCCTCCTCCACGAGTCGCGCGAGCTGACCGCGACGTTCCGGGACGTCGCCGACGCCGTCGACGTGGGCATCGTCTTCTTCGACGCCGAGGACCGGCCCGTCCTCCGCAACTCCGCGGTCCGCGAGCTCCTCCAGATCGCGGGGTACGACCCCGTGAGCGGCCGGGCCACGGCCGTCTACGGATCCGACCGCGTGACGCCCGTGGCCCGCGACGGCAAGGTCCTGCTCGAGGCCCTGTACGCCGACAAGGTCCACGGCCCCGTCTACTGGGTGGGCGAGCCGGGCAACCAGCGCGCCCTGGTGCTCTCCGTGCGGGCCATCGGCCGCGGCCCCGGCCCGCGCACGGGCACGGTGCTCGCGGCCTACGACGTCACCGACCTCGCGCAGGCCGTGCAGGTGCGCGACGAGTTCCTCGCCACCGTGTCGCACGAGCTGCGGACGCCGCTCACCAGCATCGTCGGCTACCTCGACCTCATCGGCGAGCTGCACGACCCCGAGGCGCTCGGCATCGCGGGCGAGCTCGCGGTCATCCAGCGGAACGTCGACCAGCTGTCCGGCATCATCGGCTCGCTCCTCGCGGGCGCGGACCAGGGCCCGGCCCTCACGCGCGGACCCCTCGACCTGACCGCCCGCGTGGACGCCGTCGTCCGCGCCGCCGCCGACCGGGCCGCCGAGCGCGGGCTGGAGCTGCAGGCGCGCCTCGAGCCCGGGGTGCTGCTCGACGGCGACGCCGACCGGCTCGCGCAGGTGGTCGAGGCGCTGGTCGCCAACGCGATCGCCTTCACCCCGTCCGGCCGCATCGACGTCGACCTCGGACGCGACGGGGACGACGCGGTCCTCGCGGTGGCCGACACGGGCGTGGGCCTCAGCGAGGAGGACCAGCGCCATGTATTCGACCGCTTCTTCCGGGCGCAGGCGGCGCGCGACGGCGCCGTCCCGGGCCTCGGCCTCGGCCTGTCCATCGCCGAGCGCACGGTCGTCGCGCACGGCGGGACGCTGCGGATCGCCAGCCGCCTCGGCCACGGGACGCGCGTCGTCGCCACCCTCCCGGCGGTCCCGCGCGAGCCCGCCCACTACCGCTCCTCATAGCGGATGGCAAGGCCGGAGCGCGAATCGGCCCTCCGCGCGCGGTCCGCCTAGACTCGGCCGGTCGCTCGTGGGACCCCTGCGGGCGATGCCCATGCCCTCCAGCCCTCAGGAGCCCATCCCCTCCATGACCTCCACGCGCACGTCCGCAGAACGCCTCCTCGACCGTCTCGTCCCGAAGCGCAGATCCGGGCCCGACGGGACACGGCCCAGCCGCCGCGACCACTCCGACCACCGCCTCCTCGAGGCCCGGTTCACCGGCTCGGTCGACCTCTACGAGCCCGAGCACCCCAAGATCGACCGCCTCGTCTTCGGCATCACGGCGGTCCTCGCGGTCGGCTTCGTGGTGTGGGGCATCGTGAGCACCGACGGCCTCGCCTCGGTGTCGGGCGCCGCGCAGAGCTGGGTCATCGAGAAGACGGGCTGGCTGTTCGTGCTCGCCGCGAGCTTCTTCGTGATCTTCGTCATCTGGCTGGCCGCGAGCCGCTACGGCCGCATCAAGCTGGGCGCCGACGACGAGAAGCCGCAGTTCAAGACCGTCTCGTGGATCGCGATGATGTTCAGCGCGGGCATGGGCATCGGCCTGATGTTCTTCGGCGCCGCCGAGCCGCTCAGCTTCTTCGTCTCCCCGCCGCCCGGCACCACGCAGCCGGAGTCGGAGGCGGCCATCCGCACCGCCATGGCCACCGCGATGTTCCACTGGGGCCTCCACCCCTGGGCCATCTACGCGGTCGCCGGCATCGCGATCGGCTACGGCACCTTCCGGAAGGGCCGCAAGCAGCTCTTCTCCTCCATCTTCCAGCCGCTGCTCGGCACGAAGCGCACCGAGGGCTGGGCGGGCCGCGTCATCGACATGCTCGCGATCTTCGCCACGCTCTTCGGCTCGGCGGCCTCGCTCGGCATCGGCGCCACGCAGATCGGCGCCGGCCTCGAGTTCAACGGCTGGGTGGACGAGGCCACGGCCCCGCTGCTCATCGGCATCATCGTCGTGCTCACGATCGCGTTCATCTTCTCGGCCGTCTCGGGCATCGCCCGCGGCATCCAGTGGCTGTCGAACATCAACATGGTGCTGGCCGTCGTGCTCGCCGTCTTCGTGTTCGTCGTCGGCCCGACGCTGCTGATCCTCAACCTCATCCCCGCCACCCTCGGCGCCTACCTCGGCGACATGACCGAGATGGCGTCGCGCACGGCGGCGACCGGCGGCGACGAGATGAGCGCCTGGCTCTCCAGCTGGACCGTCTTCTACTGGGCCTGGTGGATCTCGTGGACGCCGTTCGTCGGCATGTTCATCGCGCGCATCAGCCGCGGCCGCACCATCCGCGAGTTCGTGGTCGGCGTGCTCCTCGCGCCGAGCCTGGTGGCCCTCATCTGGTTCTCGATCTTCGGCGGCTCCGCGATCCACGCGCAGCAGGTCGACGGCGACATGACCGTCGACGGCGCCGTGGTGTCCGACAACACGCTGTTCCAGCTGCTGAACCACTACCCGCTGGCCAGCGTCAGCACCGTCCTCGTGATGCTGCTCGTGGGCATCTTCTTCGTCTCCGGCGCGGACTCCGCGTCGATCGTGATGGGGACGCTCTCGCAGCGCGGCGCCCTGCACCCGAGCCGCAAGGTGGTCGTCTTCTGGGGCGTCGTCATGGGCGCGGTCGCGGCGATCATGCTGGCCATCGGCGGCGGAGGCACCGAGGCCCTCACGGGCCTGCAGAACCTCACGGTCGTGGCCTCGCTGCCGTTCGTGATCGTGATGCTCGTCGCCTGCTACGCCCTCTGGAAGGAGCTGCGCACGGATCCGCTCATCGTGCGCCGCCAGGTCGCGGTCGAGATGATGCGCGACGCCGTCGTCAACGGCGTCGAGCAGCACGGCGACCACTTCCAGCTCTCGGTCGACCCCATCGACCCGGAGGACGCGGAGATCCGCGAGCCCCTCGGCGACGAGGACGAGGCCCGGCGCTCCTGACGCGCCGCTGACGCCGACGATGCCGACCCGCGCCCCGCGCGCGGGTCGGCATCGTCGTCCACGGGCCAGCCGGCCGCCCGGCATCCGGGCGGCCCCGTCACTCCTCGGCGGCCGCGCGCGTCGGTAGGGTGACCATGATGACGACCTCCACCCCCGCCTCCGCTCCCGCACCATCGCCCACCGACGGGTCGGGTCGCCGTGCCGCCGTCGTCTACAACCCCATCAAGGTCGACCTCGAGTCCCTGAAGGCGAAGGTGGCGCAGGCCGCCGGCACCGCGGGCTGGGAGGAGACCCTCTGGTTCGAGACCAGCGAGGACGACCCGGGCAAGGGCGCCGCTCAGGAGGCGTTGTCCCACGACGTCGACATGGTCATCGCGGCCGGCGGCGACGGCACCGTCCGCGCCGTCGCCGAGGGCATGTCCGGATCCGGCGTCGCGCTCGGCCTCCTGCCCTCCGGCACCGGCAACCTGCTGGCCCGCAACCTCAAGCTCACCCTCAACGACGTGGAGCACTCGCTCGAGGCCGCGTTCTCCGGCCACGACCGGAAGGTCGACCTCGCGGCCATCGAGATCCTCCGCCAGGACGAGACGCGCGACAAGCACGTGTTCGTCGTCATGGCCGGCGTCGGCATCGACGCCAAGATGCTCGCCAACACCGACTCGGAGCTGAAGAAGAAGGTCGGCTGGCTCGCCTACGTCGACGCGATCTTCAAGGCCCTCCGCGACCGCGACCAGCTGCGCCTGCGCTACCGCCTCGACGGCCGCAGCACGCACCGCCGCCGCGCGCACACCCTGATCGTCGGCAACTGCGGCTCGCTGCCGGCCAACATCCTGCTGCTGCCGGACGCCGCGGTCGACGACGGCATCCTCGACGTGGTGCTCATGCGACCGGAGGGGATCTTCGGCTGGATCCAGATCTGGGTCAAGGTCGCGTGGGAGAACGGCGTCGTCCGCCGCACCGCCGCGGGGCGCCGCCTCATGGGCCCCGAGAAGGAGGTCCGCGCGCTCGAGTACCGGACGGCCGAGGAGGTCGTCGTCCGCCTCGAGAAGGAGGAGGACATCGAGCTCGACGGCGACCCGTTCGGCCGCGCCGTCGGCTTCAAGATCCAGGTGCTGCCCGGCGGCCTCACGGTGCGGGTGCCGCAGGACGCCTGACCCGCGGCCCCCGGCTGCCCGTCCCGCGGCTCCCGTCAGCGACCTGGGGCGCAGGGGTCGCGCCGCCGTCGCGACCCCGGGGGGACGACGGGTGTCGTCGGCCCGTGGGAGGGTCGCGGCATGATCCGCACCCTCGCCGTCTCCGGCTACCGCTCCGTCCGCGACCTGGCGCTCCCGCTCACCGGCCTCGACGTCGTCACCGGCGCCAACGGCAGCGGCAAGTCCAACGTCTACCGGGCGCTCCGCCTCATCGCCGACATGGCGCAGGGTGGGGCGGTCGGCGCGCTCGCCCGCGAGGGCGGCCTCGAGGCCGTCCTGTGGGCGGGACCCGAGGGCCTGTCCCGCGCGATGCGCGACGGGGAGCACGCGGTGCAGGGCACCATGCGGAAGGGCCCCGTCGCGCTGCGGCTGGGCTTCGCGGGCGACGACCTGGGCTACCTCGTCGACCTCGGCATTCCGCAGAGCGACCCGTCGGCCCGGCCGCCGACCATGTTCGGGCGGGACCCGGAGATCAAGCGCGAGCTGGTCTTCAGCGGTCCCGTGGCCCGGCCGCGGTCCCTCGTGCTGGAGCGCCGCTGGCAGGACGTGCGCGTGCGCGACGAGGCCGACGGGTGGATGCGCGTGCCCGCCCTGGTGCCGCCGCACCTCAGCGTGCTCAGCGAGGTGGCCGACGCGGTCACGAGCCCCGAGGCGATGATCCTCCGGCGGCGGATGGGCGGCTGGCGCTTCTACGACCACCTGCGCACGGACGCCGATGCGCCGGCCCGACGGCCGCGGGTGGGCACGCGCACCCCAGTCCTCGCGAGCGACGGGTCGGACCTCGCGGCGGCCGTGCAGACCATCCGCGAGTGGGGGCGCGGTGACGCCCTCGACGCCCTGGTCGACCGGGCCTTCCCGGGATCGCGCGTCGTCATCCGCTCGCAGGACGGCATCCTCACGCTCGGCCTCGAGCAGCCCGGCGTGCTGCGCGTGCTCGACGCGGCCGAGCTCTCGGACGGCACGCTCCGGATGCTCATGCTCACGGCCGCGCTCCTCACCACGGAGACGCCCGAGCTCATGGTGCTCAACGAGCCGGAGACGAGCCTCCACCAGGACCTCCTGCCCGCGCTCGGCGAGCTGATCGCGGAGGCGTCGCAGCGGATCCAGATCCTCGTGGTCACGCACGCGCCGGGCCTCGCGGCCGCGATCTCGACGCACGCCGAGGCGGGGGAGCTCGTGCTCGAGAAGCCGCTCGGCGAGACGACCCTCCGCGGGCAGGGGCTGCTCAGCACGCCGTCCTGGGACTGGGGCAGGCGCTAGTCCGCCTCGGGGGCGGCGGCATCCGGACCGCCGGGCGTCGCACGCACGACGACGCCTCCCGGTCGCGGCCCGGAGGGCGGCGAGCGGGAGGCGTCGGGTGATGCGGGTGCGGCGGATTGGCCGCCGGGGATCAGCGTCCGAAGGACGCGGACGCGGGGCAGTCGAACGGGTCGCCGCCGGCGGAGAGGCCGACCCGGTTGAGGTAGGCGACGACGATGCCGTACGAGGCCAGGAGGGTGGTCTCGGTGTACGGGATCGAGTGGGTCGCGCAGTACTCCTTGGCGATGACCTGGGCCTTCTTCAGGGCCGGGCGGGGCATGTTGGGGAAGAGGTGGTGCTCGATCTGGTAGTTGAGGCCGCCCATGTAGATGTCGGTCAACCAGGTGCTCTTGATGTTGCGGCTGGTGAGGACCTGGCGGCGGAGGAAGTCGACCTTGGAGTCCTTCGGGAGGACGGGCATGCCCTTGTGGTTCGGGGCGAACGAGGCGCCCATGTAGACGCCGAACACCGCGAGCTGGACACCGACGAACGCGAACGCCATGCCGAGGGGGAGGAAGAAGAAGACGACGGCGAGGTAGGCGATGATGCGGGTGGAGAGCATCGAGATCTCCAGCCAGCGCTTGTCGACCTTGCCGCGACCGAACACCGTGCGGAAGCCGTGCACGTGGAGGTTGAGGCCCTCGAACATGAGGATCGGGAAGAACGCGTAGCCCTGGTGGCGCGTGAACCAGCCGTAGACGCCCTTGGCGCGGGCGGCGTCCTCCGGGGTGAAGGAGATGACGTCGCGCTCGATGTCCGGATCCTTGCCGAGGACGTTCGGGTTGGCGTGGTGACGGGAATGCTTCGTCATCCACCACGAGTAGCTGATGCCGACGAACAGGTTCGCGAGCGTGCGGCCGGCGATGTCGTTGGCCTTGCCGGACTCGAACACCTGGCGATGCGAGGCCTCATGGGCGAGGAACGCGAACTGGGTGAAGATGATGCCGAGCCCCGCCGCGATGAGCAGCTGGAACCAGCTGTCCCCGAGGAGCACGAAGCCGGCGCCGAGGCCGACGAGGGCCGCGGTGATGCCGGAGAACATCAGCACGTAGAACCCGACGCGGCGGTTCAGGAGGCCGGCGTCGCGGACCGTGTTGAGGAGGCCCGAGTACTCGGTGGTGGGGTTGGCTCCGCCGCCGCGCTTGGGTCGGGTGAGCACGATGCGAGGTGCTGCGGTGGTGTCAGTCATGGTCAGCTCGTTCGTCCGTGGCCTCTCGGCCAGGTGGAGCGGGCCGCCGTGGCGAGCCGCTGTCTGTCGACGTCACGTGGGCACATGACGCAGGCGGCCGGGATTCTGGGGCAACCACGACCAACACTCCCATAGGGACGGGCGCGTCGCACCAGGGAGACTCACAGCGCGGGCGGCGTGTCGCTGTCGATGGGCGACACCGCCGCGCCGCTCCGCGGATTACGGGCTGCTGGGCGGCTAGGGCACGATGACCGCGCGACCCCGGACGGCACCTGTCGCGAGGGCCGCGTAGGCGTCGGGAGCCTGGTCGAGGGAGTAGCGCTGCGTCTCGACCGTCACCTGCCCGGAGCGCGCCAGGTCCAGCACCTCGATGAGCTCGGACCGGCTGCCCCAGTAGGGGATCCGGAGGGCGGCGTCGAACGCGATGCGCCCGAACCCGACCTCGACCGTGCCGCCGCCGATGCCGACGACGGTGACGTCGCCGCCCGGCTCGACGACCTGGACGGCCGTCGCCATGGTCGGCGTGGCGCCGACGAAGTCGAACACGGCCTGCACGCCGCGCCCGCCCGTGATCGCCCGGATGCCGTCGGCCGCAGCTGCGTCGCTGATGACCGTGTGGTGCGCGCCGACGTGGCGGGCGAGCTCCAGCTTCTCCTCGTTCACGTCGAGGGCGATGACCGTGGCCCCGCTCAGGGCGCGGAGGATCTGGATCCCCACGTGGCCGAGTCCGCCCGTGCCGATGACGACCGCGAACGTGCCCGCGCCGAGCTTCGGCAGGGAGGTCTTGATGGCGTGGTACGGCGTCAGGCCCGCGTCGGTGAGCGACACGTTCTCGACCGGGTCGAGGTCGCCGAGCGGGACCAGGTGGCGCGGGTCGTCGACGATCATGTACTCCGCCATCGCACCGGGGGCCCCGAGCCCGGGAGGCTGGATCCCCTCGGCGGCGGCGTTCTCGCAGTAGTTCTCCCGCCCCTCGGCGCACGCGTGGCAGCGGCCGCAGCCCCACGGGCCGTACACGGCGACGGCGTCCCCGACGGCGAGGTGCTCGACGCCCGCGCCCAGCTCCTCGACGACGCCCGCGCCCTCGTGGCCGAGCGTGAGGGGGAGGGGATAGCCGGCGGCGCGGTACTCCTCCTCCGACAGGCCCATGACGTACTCGTCCGAGTGGCACACGCCGGCGGCGGTGACGCGGAGGAGGACCTGACCGGGGCCGGGGGTCGGCCTCTCGATCTCGACGACCTCGGGCTGGGATCCGATGCGGGTGTACTGGAGCGCCTTCATGCGTCCCACGGTATTCCCCAAGTGGGGGAACCTGCTGGGTGCCGCACGGATCAGGGCAGGCGGCTGCCGCGCGGGGGATCGACGGGCGGCGGCACCGGGCGCTCGGACTCGGGGAGGGCGAGCTCGGCGTCGGCGGCGTCGCGGAGGAGGGCCAGTGGGCCGGCGGCGCGGGCCATCGTGTACAGCGTGGAGGCGCTCGTCACGACGTAGAGCGGCACGATGAGCATCTGCAGGCTCACCGTCCCCTGCAGCAGCACGACGGGCGTGGCGATCAGCACGGTGACCAGGAGGATGAGCGCGCCGGGCACCCCGACCGCGGACGACGCGATCGCGCGGCGGGACTCCACCGCGATCCGCTCGGCGGTCCCCGGGGCGAGGACCACGCGGCCACGTGCATCCACCGACCGATCGAGGAGCGCGGCATCTCGCCAGTGCGGATGCGCACCCGTCGCGGAGCGGATGCGGCGGGACGCACGCGAGAGCCACGTCGTCAGGGGGACGGCGCCCGCGACGGCACCGATCACGAGGCCGAGGGCGGCGGCGAGCACGGTCTCGTCCCCGTCGGAGTCGTCCGCGTGCAGGAGCAGGGCGCGCAGCAGCAGGGTCACGACGACGCCGGTGGCGATCCCCACGACGAGCGCCGTGAGGCGGCGTCGCGGCGTGAGGACGTGGGCGATCCACGTCATGAGGGCGTCCCATCCGATGCGCAGCAGCTCGCGGTTCTCGCGGCCGGGGTCGGCGGGTGCCGCGTCGCGGTCGGCGGTGGTGTCGTCGGCGGTCATGCGGCCCTCTCCTCGGGGCTCCCGCCCGCGTCCATCCTGCCGTCCGCCGCGCCTCGCCCAGCGTCGCGCCGGGCCCCCTGTCCGGGCGACACCACTCCTCAGCCGCCCGTGGACGCGCGCACCACGAGGCGCGTCGGGAGCTCCACGTGCGCGTCGGCCGGGGATCCGGTGCGGGCCGCGTGCACGAGGTCGACGGCCCGGGCGGCCATGGCGGCGAGCGGCTGACGGACGGTCGTCAGCGGGGGACGGGCGACGGCGGCGCGCGGCTCGTCGTCGAAGCCCACCACCAGGAGGTCCCCCGGGATGCGGAGGCCCGCCACGGCGGCGGCGCGGCACACGGCGAAGGCCATGTCGTCCGTGACCGCGAAGACGCCGAGGGGTCCGCCCGCGTCCGCGGCGTCGGCGGCGGCGCGGGCGAGCGCGGCGGGGTCGACCACCTCGTCCGCGGACCAGCCCGTCGTGATCCGGTGCAGGGGAGCGTCGGGACGGGCGGCCCGCACGGCGTCGCGGAAGCCGGCCTCGCGCGCCCGGCCGAAGCGGAAGCGCGGCGCGCCCGCGACCACGAGGAAGGCGGTCGCGCCGCGCTCGGCGAGGTGGGCGCCCGCGTCCTGGCCGCCCGCGCGGTCCGTGGTGCCGACGGACGTCGTGCCCCGGGGGACCTCGGCGCGGGGATCGAGCAGCACGAGCGGGATGCGGAGGTCGCGGAGGGCGTCGCGCTCGGCGGCCGTGGGGGTGGTGACGCCGAGGATCACGCCGGAGGAGCGGCGGGCGACGACGCGCGCGCACCAGTCGTCGGCGGGATCCGCGCGCTCCACCGTGAGGGCGAGGTCGTAGCCGAGGGCGGCGGCGCGATCGCGGGCGGCCTCGGCGACCGTCCGCGTCCACGGGTTGCCGAAGCGCCCGACGACGAGCTCGATGAGGCGGGGCTCGTGCAGCGCCGGCCGGCCGCGACGGGTGCCCGCCCGGCGGTAGCCCAGGTCGGCGGCGGCGCGCAGGATCCGGGCGCGCGTCTCCGCCCGCACCTCGCCGCGGCCGCCCAGCACGCGCGAGGCGCTCGAGACGGAGACGCCGGCGCGGAGGGCGACGTCGGCGAGGGTCGTCGGGCCGCCCCGCTCCGTACGGTCCTCGTCCTCGTCGTCGTGCATGGCCCCATTTTCGCGCAAACTCGTGGACCGCGGCGGCGGGGTGGGCCAAGGTCGTCCCAGCGACGATGCGCCGGCGATCCGCCCGCACGCCGCGGGACGGAGCGGTCGCCATGCAGGAGCACGCGCACATGCAGCCGGGCGCGGCGCCGAGCACGCTGCCCGAGGACGCCGAGCGGGCCGTCCTCGTCGGCCGGGTCTGGGATCCGCGCACGGGCGGGCCGTCGCCCGTGGTCGTCCGCGACGGCGTCGTGCACGACCTCAGCAGGGTCGTCGCCACCGTCAGCGAGCTGGCCGACGCGCCGGATCCGGTCGCCCTCGTCCAGGAGGCCCCCGCGCGTCCGCTGGGCACGGTCGACGAGGTCATCGCGAACGCGCGGCCGGACGGCCGGGACCCCGCGCGCCCGTGGATCCTCTCGCCCGTCGACCTCCAGGCGGTCAAGGCCGCGGGTGTGACGTTCGCGGCGTCGCTCCTGGAGCGCGTCATCGAGGAGCGCGCCGGGGGAGACCCGACGGCGGCCGCGGCCGTGCGCGAGGAGCTCACCCTGATGCTCGGCGCGGAGATCCGCGACGTCGTGCCCGGATCCCTGGCGGCCCTCCGCCTCCGGGACGCCATGCTCGCGGCGGGCACCTGGAGCCCGTACCTCGAGGTGGGCCTCGGCACGGACGCCGAGATCTTCACGAAGGGGCAGCCGCTGTCGACCGTGGGCACGGGCGAGGACGTGGGCGTGCTCGCGGCGAGCGCGTGGAACAACCCCGAGCCCGAGGTCGCGCTGGTCGTCTCGTCGGCGGGGAGGGTCGTCGGCGCGACGCTGGCGAATGACGTGAACCTCCGCGACGTGGAGGGCCGGAGCGCCCTGCTGCTCGGCCGCGCGAAGGACGCCAACGCGTCCGGCGCGGTGGGCCCCTTCATCCGGCTGCTCGACGACTCCTTCGGCATGGACGACGTGCGCGCGCTCCGGGTGTCGCTGCGGGTGGACGGCGCCGACGGGTTCGCGCTCCGGGCCGTGTCCGACATGTCGCTCATCTCGCGCGACCCGCTCGACCTCGTGCGCCAGCTGATCGGCCCGCACCACGCGTACCCCGACGGCGCGCTGCTGATGCTCGGCACGATGTTCGCGCCCACGGAGGACCGCGACGCCCCGGGCCGCGGCTTCACGCACCACGTGGACGACGTCGTCCGCATCTCGTCGCCGCGGCTCGGCACGTTGGAGAACCGCGTGCGCGCCGCCGAGGACTGCGCGCCCTGGACCTTCGGCGTGCGCGCGCTCCTGCGGCACCTGGCGGGGAGCGGATCCGCGTGACCGGCGGCACCGACACGGACCCCGACACCTCCGTCGCCACCGCTACCGGAGAGCAGGGCACCCCGTGAGGGTCACGCGCGTGAGCACGGTCGTCGTCGACTTCTACCGCACCAACCTCGTCTTCCTGCGGGTCGAGACCGACGAGGGCCTCACGGGCGTCGCCGAGGCGACGCTCGAGGGACAGGAGCACGCGGTGCAGGGCGCCGTGCAGGTGCTCGAGCGGGCGGTGCTCGGCCGTGATCCGCGGCGCATCGCCGAGACCGTGCACGAGGTCTCCCGCGACGCGTACTGGCGCGGCGGTCCCGTGACGGGCACGGCGCTCAGCGCCCTCGAGACGGCGCTCTGGGACATCTCCGCCCGCGAGCTCGGCGTGCCCGTGCACCGGATGCTCGGCGGCCAGGTGCGCGACCGGGTCCGGGCCTACGCGAACGGCTGGTTCTCCGGGATCAGCGCGCCCGAGGACCTCGCGGCCGCCGCGGTGGCGACCGTCGCGACCGGCTTCCGCGGCCTCAAGTGGGACCCGTTCGAGGCGGCCGAGCGGCACGCGACGGATCGCGACATCGACCGCATGCTCGAGTCCGTCGCCGCCGTGCGCGACGCCGTCGGCGGCGACGTCGAGCTCTTCATCGAGGGGCACGGGCGCTTCGACGTGCCCACCGCGATCCGCATCGCCCGGCGCCTCGAGCGCTACGACCCGGTGTTCCTCGAGGAGCCGTGCCCGCCGGAGGGCGTGGACGCGATGATCGAGATCCGGTCGAAGTCGCCCGTCGCGATCGCCGCGGGGGAGCGCTGGTACGGCCGGCAGGGGTTCGTCGGTCCGCTCGCGCGCGGGGCCGTCGACTTCGTGCAGCCCGACGTGACGCACGCCGGCGGGCTGATGGAGCTGTCCTTCATCTCCACGCTCGCCGCGCACCACCACGTGCCGTTCGCGCCGCACAACCCGAGCGGCCCGCTGTCGACGGCGGCGACGCTGCAGCTCGGCGCGACGCTGCCGAACTTCCGGTACCTCGAGATCATGGCGGTGGACGTGCCGTGGCGGTCCGACATCTCGGACGAGCGGCTCGAGCTCACGGCGGAGGGGGACGTGATGATCCCCGAGGGCGTGGGCCTCGGCATCGAGCTCGACCTCGACGCCATCGCGGAGCACCCGTTCACGCCGCACCCGATGCGGCTCTTCCAGGACGCGGTCGCGGACATCCGGCCGCGGGACGCCCGCTCGTACTTCACGCGGGGCGGGGAGCCGATCGCGCCGCGGGGGCCGGGCGCCGCGTCCGCCTGACACCTGACCGCCGCGGGGCGGGCGCCCTGTCCCGCAGCGCCCCGCCCCGTCGTCGCGGGTCAGCCGCGCGCGAACCGCAGGGTCGCGATCTCGAACGGCCGCAGCGTGATCGGCACGCCCTCCCCGGCGGGGACGACGTCGTGGCCCTCGAGGGTCCGCTCCAGCAGGTCCGTGCGGCGGGCGGCGCCGAGGCCCGCGTCCGGATCCACGCGCACCACGGTCGCCTCGCGGCCGCCCCGCGCCTCGTAGAGCCGCACGACGAGGTCGCCCGAGCGGTCCTCGGCGAGCTTCACGGCCTCGATCACCACGGCCGGCGACGACGACGTCACGAGCGACGCGACGCCGTGGTCGCCCGCCACCTCGCGCACCGGCAGGTTGAGCCGGTAGCCGGCGTCGGCCGCGTCGAGCACGTCGGGCGCGACCCGGACCGCGGAGCGCAGCACGTGCCGGCCCTGGTCGGCGTGCGGGTCGGGGAACACGGGCGCCCGCAGGAGCGACTGGCGCACGAGGGTCGCGCTGCCGCCGTCGGGGCGGGGGATCCGCGTCATGTCGTGCCCGTACGTCGCGTCGTTCGCGACCGCCACGCCGAAGCCCGGCTCGCCCACGTGCACCCAGCGGTGCGCGACCGTCTCGAACCGCGCCGTCTCCCACGACGTGTTGGCGTGCGTCACCCGCTGCACGTGCCCGAACTGCACCTCGGAGGCGGCGCGGTCGGCGTGCACGTCGAGCGGGAACGCGAGCTTGAGGAGCTTCTGCCGCTCGTGCCAGTCGACGTCGGTGACCACCTGCAGCTCCGGCTCGCCGGCGGGCAGGGTCCACGTCTGGGTGACGCGCGAGGCGCCGAACGCGCGCTCGACCACGAGCGACGCGCCGTCGATCCGGATGTCGGCCACGTCGGTGAGGTCGGTGCGGTTGCGGCGGTACGCGTCGTCGATGTCCCACGCGTCCCACTGGTTCGGGGTGTCGCGGAACAGCTGGAGGAGGCCGAGGCGCTGGCCCGGGGCGACGAGGTCGCGGCCGGACGCGGCGTCCACGAGCGAGGAGACGGTGCCGTCGGCCGAGAACCGCGCGCGGACGAGGCCGTTGTCGAGGACCCAGCCGTCGCCGTCCGCGACGGGCGCGGGGCAGCCGTCCGCGGGATCCACGGCGGCGGCCGACAGCGCGGCGACGCCCACCGCGTCCACCGGCGCCGCGTTGAACGCGATCCGCCGGTCGCCCGCGCCCGCGAGCGCGCTCTGCGCCTCGGCGACGAGCTCGCGCAGCCGGCCCTGCACCCGCGCGTGCTCGCGCTCCGCCTCCTGGTGCACCCACGCGATCGAGGTGCCCGGCAGGATGTCGTGGAACTGCAGCAGGAGCACGGTGCGCCACAGCGCGTCGAGCTCGTCGTGCGGGTACTCCACGTGGCCCCGCACGGCGGCGGTCGCCAGCCACAGCTCGGCCTCGCGCAGCAGGTGCTCGCTCCGCCGGTTGCCCTGCTTCGTGCGCGCCTGCGACGTGTAGGTGCCGCGGTGGAACTCGAGGTACATCTCGCCCGACCACACGTGCGGATCCCGGAGCTCCGCCTTCGCGGCGTCGAAGAAGTCGAGCGGGCTGCCGAGGGTCACGCGCGGCGACCCCTCGAGGTCACGCGTGCGGTGCGCGGCGGCCGTCATCTCCCGGGTCGGGCCGCCGCCGCCGTCGCCCCAGCCGAACGGGACGATCGACGCGTTGGCCACGGCCTTCTCGGCGTGCTGCCGCTCGGCGCGCGCGAGGTCCTCGCCGGAGAGGTCGGAGTTGTAGGAGTCCACGGGCGGGAAGTGCGTGAAGACGCGGCTGCCGTCGATGCCCTCCCAGAGGAACGTGTGGTGCGGCATCGTGTTCGTCTCGTTCCACGACTGCTTCTGCGTGAAGAAGTACTCGGCGCCCGCGCCGCGCACGATCTGCGGGAGCGCGCCCGAGTAGCCGAACGAGTCGGGCAGCCACACCTCGCGGGCGTCGATCCCGAACTCCTCGAGGAAGAACCGCTTGCCCTGCACGAGCTGGCGGACGAGCGCCTCGCCGCCCGGCATGTTCGTGTCCGACTCGACCCACATCCCGCCGACCGGCACGAACCGGCCCTCGGCGACGCGCTGCCGCAGCCTCTCGAACAGCTCCGGGTGGTCCTCCTTGAGCCACGCGTACTGCTGGGCGCTGGAGGCGGCGAACACGAAGTCGGGATCCTCGTCCATGAGCGCGAGCACGTTCGAGAACGTGCGCGCGACCTTGCGGCGGGTCTCCCGCACGGGCCACAGCCACGCGGAGTCGATGTGCGCGTGGCCGACCGCGGTCACGCGGTGCGCGCTCGCGTGAGCGGGTGCCGCCAGGACGGCCTCGAGCTCCCGGCGGCCCGCGGCGGCGGTGCCGGCGACGTCGTCGGGGTCTACCGCGTCGCACATGCGCTCGAGCGCCGCGAGGATCTCCGCGCGCCGGGACGAGGCCGGATCCAGCTGGCCCATCAGCCCGCGCAGCGTCCAGACGTCGCGGTCGAGCTCCCACACGGTCTCGTCGCGCCAGGCCAGGTCCATGGTGCGCAGCCGGTAGATGGGCTCGTCGCCGGCGGTCGCCAGGTCGCCGAGCGGCGTCTCGCCGTGGAAGGTGTCGCCGCCGATGTCGGGGTTCGACGCCGCCTCGATCCAGAGGTCGATGCGCGTGCCGGGTGCCGTGCCCGCGCCGATCGCCGCGAGCGGCACGTAGCCGTTGTACGGCTCGATGGCCTTCACGACGCTGCCGTCGGGCCGGTGCACGAGGCCCTCGGCCTGGAACCCGGGCTGGCGGTCGCTGAAGCCGAGGTCGACGAGCACCTCGAGCGCCGTGCCCTCCAGCGCGCCGTCCGCGGGCACCTCGCCCATGACGTGGAACCACGTGGTGCCCCACGCCCGGCTCCACGGCGTGCCCACCGCGAAGGGCCGGAGCTCCTGTCGCACGGCCTCGGCGAACGGCACGGGCTCGCCCGGCGCGTCCCACGCCTCGATGGCGAGCGGCAGCCGACGGCGGTGGACGTGGGGGAGGAGGCGGTCCTGCACGAAGCGGGCGATGCGGGCCTCGGCGAGCGCGGTGGTGGGGGGCATGGTCATCTCCAGTCGATGGCGCGGGCGGGCCGCGGGCGGGTGGATCGGCGGTGCGGGTCGTGCGGATGGTGCGGTCGTGCGGATGGTGCGGTCGTGCGGATGGCGGCCGCCGGCGCACCGGCGGCCGCCTGCGGATCAGCCCTTCACGGCGCCGGCCAGGGCGTTCGACCCGCCGAGCGTGCGCGAGACGAGCACGTACAGCGCGATGACGGGCACCGAGTAGACGAGCGAGAACGCCGCGAGCTGCCCGTAGGCGACCGAGCCGTACTGCCCGAAGAAGTTGAAGATGCTCACGGCGGCCGGCTGCTTGTCCGGGCTCAGCAGCAGGATGAAGGGCACGAAGAAGTTCCCCCACGCCTGGATGAACACGAAGATGAACACCACCGCGATCCCCGGCCGCATGAGCGGCACGACGATGTGGGTGAGCGTGCGCATCATCGACGCGCCGTCGGTCCAGGCGGCCTCCTCGAGGGAGATCGGGACCGAGTCCATGAAGTTCTTCGCCATCCAGATGGCCATCGGCAGGCTCGTGGCGGCGAGGAAGAAGACCGTGCCGCCGATCGAGTCGATGAGGTCGAGCGTGACGAAGAGGCTGTAGACGGGCACCATCATCGCGGTGATGGGGAGGCACGTGCCGAACAGGATCCCGTAGAGGAACGGCTTGTTGATCCGCATCCGGTACCGGGACAGCGGGTAGGCGGCGAGGATCGCGACCACCACGGTCACGATCGCGCAGCCGCCCGAGAGCACGAGGCTGTTCATCAGCGGGATGAACGAGATCTCCGGCGTGAGCACGGCCGTGAAGTTGTCGAGCGTGAACTCCTCCGG
This sequence comes from Clavibacter sp. B3I6, assembly GCF_030816895.1. NCBI lineage: Bacteria > Bacillati > Actinomycetota > Actinomycetes > Micrococcales > Microbacteriaceae > Clavibacter > Clavibacter sp. B3I6. The sequence continues at coordinate 904,508 of NZ_JAUSYL010000001.1, read as the reverse complement.
GATCCGGGCGGACAGCGTCGCCGACCGGTCGACCGACGCGAGCACGAGCCAGACGAGCGGCACGGCGAAGCACAGGGCGACGACGACGAGCACGCCGTTCGCGACGACGCGCATCACGCGCCCGCTCGGGGAGGTCATGCGGGTCCCGGACGGGCGGGCGGCGCGGCGGTCCGCGCGGCGGGGGCGGGAGGCGCGGGCGGGTGCCGGCGCCGTCGTGGTCACGGCCATGGTCAGTCCACCTCCGGGCGCAGGGCCCTGATGTAGATCACCGAGAACACGGCTCCCACGAGGAGCATGATCGTGGCGATCGCGGTGCCGAAGCCCAGCTGGGAGAACTGGAACGCCTCCTGGTAGGCGAGGATCGGCAGGGTCGAGCTGCTGGTGCCGGGGCCGCCGCCCGTCATCACGAAGATGAGGGTGAAGACCGAGAGCGTCTGCAGCGTGGTGAGCATGAGGTTCGTCGAGATGCTGCGGCGGATCACCGGCAGCGTGATGAAGACGAGCCGCTGCCAGCCGGTCGCCCCGTCCACCTCGGCCGACTCGGTGATCTCGGGCGGCACCTCCTGGACGGCCGCCGAGTAGACGAGCATCGAGAAGGCGGATCCGCGCCACACGTTCGCGAGGATCACCGAGAGCAGCGGCAGGCCGTAGAGCCAGTTCGCGCCCTCGATGCCGACGGCGGCGAGCATCGTGTTGAGCGTCCCCGAGTCGTTGAAGAACGCGTACGCGGCGAACGCGGCGACGATCTCCGGCAGCACCCACGCCGCGATGACGAAGGTGCCGACGACCGCGCGGACGACCCGGTTGCCCTGCCGCATGAGGAGCGCCAGGCCGAGCCCCACGACGTTCTGGCCGACGACCGCGGAGAAGAACACGAACGCCAGCGTGAGGAGCACCGACTTCGGGAAGTCCGGATCCGCGAACAGCGCCGTGTAGTTGTCGAAGCCGATGAACTGCGCCCCGCCGGCCGCGTACCCGGTGAGGGACGCGTCGGTGAAGGAGCCGTAGAGGCTCGAGATCACGGGACCGAGGAGGAACAGGGCGAGCAGGACGATCGAGGGCAGCAGCGGGATGGTGCGCGCGCCGGTGCGGAGCGCGCGGGCGCGGGCCCGGCCCGGGCGGACCGGCGACGGCCCGCCCGACCCGGGCCCGTCACCCGGGCCCGCGGTGCCCCACCGGCCGGCCTCGCGGCCGACCGGGACGGGGGCGATGGTCGCCACGGATCAGTCCTCGGCCTTCTGGGTCCCGTCCTCGCCGACGATCCCGACGAGCGCCTCGTCGTACGCGGCCGCCGCCTCCTCGGGCGACTGCTGGCCGGTCATCACCGACTCCATCGCCACCGTGATGGCGTTGGAGATGCGGCTGTAGTCGGTGGTCGCCGGGCGGAAGTGCGTGACGTCGACGATGGAGGAGAAGAACTCGAAGGTCGGGTTCGAGGAGACGTACTCGGGGTCGTCGGCCACGTCGCTCCGCACCGCGATCTGGCTGGCGGCGATGTCGTAGGCCTTGGAGCCGTCCTTGTCCAGCGCGTCCGCGATGAACTCGAACGCCTTGTCGGGGGCCTTCGTCTTCGCGCCGACCGCGAGGGTCCAGCCGCCGGACATGCTGACCGCGCCGGGGGCGGCGCCGTCCTGCGTGGGCATGGGCGCCTGGCCCATCACGTCGCTCCACTCGGGCCAGGGGTTCGTGCCGGTCTCGAGCCACGTGCCGCTCAGCCAGGATCCGTCGAGGTCGATGGCGAGCTTCCCGGCCGGCAGCCACTCGCCGCCCACGATGGTGGAGATGTTCGTGTCGAGCGCCTCCTCGGGCTTCGGGCCGATGCCGCCCTGGTAGACGTCCTCGATGAAGCCGAGCGAGTCGATGAAGCCCTGCGAGCCGGTGAGCCACTTGCCGCTCGCGTCGTCGAACAGGGTGCCGGTGGGGGTGCCGTAGTGCAGCATCTCGAAGCCCTGCATCGTGGCGCCCTCGCCCTGCGGCTTCCCGGAGTAGACGTTGATGGGCACGACGTCCGGCAGCTTCTCCTTGACCGTCTTCGCCGCGTCGAGCACGTCGTCCCACGTCCTCGGCTCCCACGGCACGGGCAGGCCGGCCTGCGCGAAGAGGTCCTTGTTGTACCAGAGGGCGCGCGTGTCGGTGCCCATCGGGATCCCATAGACCTTGCCGTCCTCGCCGACGCCCGCCTCCTTGGCGGAGTCGAAGAACATGTCCCAGTCCTCCCAGCCGGCGACCTGGTCGTCGAGGGGGAGGAGGTAGCCGGCGGCGGCGTCGGACTTCACCTTGAAGGTGTCCTCGTACATCACGTCGGGGGCGGTCGACGCCGAGCGGTTCATCAGCGCGAGCTTCGTGAAGTAGTCGTCGTTCTGCGCGGCGATGGGCACGAGCTCCACCTTCATCCCTGGGTTCGCGGCCTCGAAGGACTCCGCGGTCTCCTTCATGTGCGCGTCCATCTGCGTGAACGTGCCGAACTTCTGGTACGCGACCTTGAGGGTCTTCCCGTCCCCGCCGCCCGCGCCGCCCGAGCAGCCGGTCGCGAGGAGGAGGGCGGCGACGGACGCCGCCGTGATGGAGAGGACGCGGGCTCGCGTCCTGCGGTGCGGCAGGTGGTTCGTCATGGTGCTCCCTTGCTCCACTGGATCGGACGAGCGGCATCGTCGCGGCTCGTCGGGGTTAGCCAAACGTATGGACTAATCCATGTCAAGACATCGTCGGTGACGATCCGGTGACGGTGGTGCCCTCCGGACAGCGGACGCGGCCCCGGCCGTGCCCGCCGCGTGCCCCCGCGGGTCAGCCCCGGATGAGCATCGCCGACGGACGCGGGGAGAACGCGTTGTCGAGCACGAGGCACGCGGCGCCCACGGCCGCGACGTCCGCGCCGACCGCCGACTCGACCACGCGCACGGGGTGCTTCGCGATGAGGGCGGGGGACCGGCGCACCTCCTCCTGCAGGGTCGCCAGCACGAGGCGCGCGATCGGCGGCCAGAACGGGCCGCCGCAGACGACCTCGTCGAGGTCGAGCAGGTTCACCTGGATCACGATGGCGCGGGCCAGGTGCCGGGCCGCGGCCTCCACGATGCGCCGGGCCGGGCCGTCCTCCGCGTCCGCGCGCGCCGCGAGCGCGTGGAAGGCCTCGCCGATGAGCCGCATGTCGACGGCGTCGCCGCTCGCCGCGGCCTCCGCCAGCGCGGCGTCCGACACGTCGCCCGAGGTGAGCACGCCGCCCTCGACCGCCTGCCGCACGAGCGCGTGCGGCGTGATGAGCTCGCCCACGCAGCCGACGCGCCCGCACGTGCAGCGCGTCCCGCGTGACGCGACCATGATGTGGCCGGAGTCCCCGGCGTTGGAGCTCGCGCCGCGCACGGGCTCGCCGCCGAGCACGAGCCCGGTGCCGAAGCCCGTGCCGTAGTAGACGAACGCGAGGTGCCGGCGGTCCCCGGTGCCGAACCACAGCTCGGCGACGGCGGCCGCGGTCACGTCCTTCTCCAGGAGCACGGGCAGGCCCGTCGCGGTGCTGAGCGCGGAGCGCAGCGGGACGTGCCGCCAGCGGGGGAGCATCGGCGGGTCCACCACCAGGCCCGCCCCCACGTCGATGGGCCCCGGCGCGGCGAGGCCGACGCCCAGGACGGCCGCCCGGTCGACCCCCGCGTCGGCGATGAGCCCGTCGACGAGCCGGGCCACGAGCGCGACCACCTCGTCGGGCCGCGACGCGGACGGCGTCGGGCTGCTGACGTGTCGGAGGACCGTGCCCTCGAGGTCGAGGAGCACGGAGGTGATGACCGCGGGATCCACGTGCACGCCCACCGCGAAGCGCCCGTCGGCCACGAGGTGCAGGAGGGTGCGGGGCTTGCCGGGGCCGCGGATCACGGTGCCCCCCTCGCGCACGAGGCCCTCGTCGATGAGGCGGCGCGACACGTTGGTGACGGTCTGCGCGCTGAGGCCCGTGCGCTCGGCGATCTCGGAACGGCTGGCCCCCTCGGCCGCGCGGCGCACGGCGTCGAGGACGACCGTGCGGTTGTAGCCGCCGATGGCGGGCAGGTTCGTGCCGCGTCGCATGGGGCACCTCCTCGCGCCGGCGTCGCCCGTCGCGCGCGGGCCTCCCGGCAGTATCCCGGATGCGCGGGCCCGGTCGCGCCGCCTCGCTTCCGCGCGGGCTCCTCCTTACCGCTCACCGGGGGTGACGCCGACACGCCCGACCCCGCCATGGGGGGTCGAGGCAGGGTGGACCCATGACCGATCTGCTCGAGACCGCCCACGAGGCGGTCCGCACCCGTCCGTCCCCCCTCCCCGCCGCGCGCGGCCCGCTCAGCGCCGCGCTCCTCGCCGACCTCGTCGGCGCCGACGCCGCGCCGGGCACCGGGGTCGGCACCGCCGCCGACGCGCTCGCCATCGCGGCCGGCCCCGACCTCGCCGCGCTCGCGATGCAGGCGCTCGCCGCGACGGACGACGTGATGCGCGACGACGACGTCCAGCTGGCGCTGTTCTGCCTGTACGAGCTCCACCACGCGGGCCTCGAGGGCGTGGACGATGACCGCGAGTGGGACCCCCGCCTCCTCGCGGTCCGCGGGATCCTCGAGCGCGCCGTCGAGGCCGCCCTCCGCGAGCGCGTCACCGTCCCCGAGCTCCCCGAGCCCACCTCCGCCGGCGTCGCCGCCGCGCTCTTCGCCCTCACCTCGGCGGACTCCGGCCCGTCCCTCTCCAGGTTCGTCGCCCGGAAGGCCAGCGTCGCGCAGCTCCGCGAGCTCCTGGTGCAGCGCTCGATCTACACGCTCGGCGAGGCCGACCCGCACTCCTGGGCGATCCCGCGGCTCCGCGGACGCGCGAAGGCGGCGCTCGTGGAGATCCAGGCCGACGAGTACGGCGGCGGGCGCCCCGAGCGCGTCCACGCGACGATCTTCGGCGCGACCCTCCGCGGCGTCGGCCTCGACGACCGCTACGGCGCCTACCTCGACGACGTCCCCGCGATCACGCTCACGTCGTCGAACACGATGTCCCTGTTCGGCCTGCACCGCCGCCTCCGCGGCGCGATCGTCGGCCACCTCGCCGCGTTCGAGATGACCTCGAGCGTGCCGAGCCGCCTCTACGCGAGCGGGATCCGCCGCCTCGGCTTCGGCGACGACGTCGCCTGGTACTACGACGAGCACGTGGAGGCCGACGCCGTCCACGAGCAGATCGCGGCCCACGACCTCGCGGGCGGGCTCGTCGAGTCCGAGCCGCACCTCCTCGACGACGTGCTGTTCGGCGCGGCCGCCTGCCTCGAGGTCGAGGGCTGGGTCGGCGCGCACGTCCTGTCGAGCTGGACGTCCGGGCTCTCGTCCCTGCGGGCGGGCTCGACGGCCGTCCGGGACGACGTCGCGCCGAGCGCCGCGTGACCGCGCTGCCGGCGGACGACGACCGGCCGGCCCGTCCCGCGCCGCCCGCACCCGTGCGGTCGCCCGCCGCGGAGCCGCCGCGCATCATCGCGTACCCGGACGGCCCGCTGCTCGTGCGCGGGGAGTTCGAGATCGTGGATCCCGAGGGCCGGCCCGTGCCGCGCACCCGCAGCACGGTCGCGCTCTGCCGCTGCGGCGTGTCCTCGATCAAGCCCTACTGCGACGGCACGCACCGGCTGGTCGGCTTCCGCACGGTTCCGCCCGCGCCCGCCGAGGGCTGACGCCGGCGCGGCATCCGGTGCCGGCCGGGCGTCAGAGGCGCCCGGCCGGCACCGCGAAGGTGTCGCACGCCGCGGGGCCGCCCGCGCGACCCGCCTCGAACCAGCGCTGGCGCTGCTCGGCGGATCCGTGGGTCCAGGTGTGCGGGTCGACCTCGGCGCCGCTCGCCTCCTGGATCCGGTCGTCGCCCACCGCGGCCGCCGCGTCCAGCGCGTCGGCGATCTCGGTCGGCGTGACCGGCTCGAGGAACGCCGTGCCGCCGTCGTCCCGGATCTCGGAGGCTGCGCCCACCCACGCGCCCGCGTAGCAGTCGGCCTGGACCTCGAGCCGCACGGAGTCGGACTCGGGGCCGGTGCCCGTGCGGTCGGCGCGGTCGAAGGCGCCCGACAGCTGCTGGATGTGGTGGCCCCACTCGTGGCCCACGACGTACATCTGCGCGAGCGGGCCGCCGGACGCGCCGAAGCGGGTTCGCAGCTCGTCGAAGAACGTGGTGTCCATGTAGAGGCTGCGGTCGGGCGGGCAGTAGAAGGGCCCGGTCGCGCTCGTGGCGTCGCCGCACGCCGTGGTCGTCGCGGCGTCGAAGAGCACGAAGCCGGGCGTGCCGTAGTCGGCGATGCCCACGTCGGGCGCGGTCGCGGCCCAGTACGTGTCGAGGGAGTCGGCGGCGCCGGCCATCCGGCACTGGATGTCGGCGTTGGCGTCGGCTCCGGTGTCGCAGCCCGTCAGCGCCTCGTCCTGCTGCTGGGAGGATCCGCCCCCGCCGCCGCCCGCGCCCCCGACGAGGCCGGAGATGTCGACGCCCGTGAACTGCTGCACGAGCACGACGGCGACCACGACGAGGAGCCCGCCGCCGCCCGCGGCGATGCCGGTGGTGCGTCCCCGGCCACGGCGACGCGTGACCTTGCTGCTGTCGATGCGGGCGTCGTCGTCGAAGGTCATGTCCCGACCGTACCGGCGGGCGGGCGGGACGTCCGGCCCGGCGCCGCGGGCGGCCAGCCACCGCGGGCGGCCACGCACCGCGGCCGCCGACGCTCAGCCGCCGGGGACGGGATCCGCGGCGAGGTCGGGGCGCGCGTCGCGCACGATCTCGCGCACGCGGTCCACGGCCTCCCGCACGACGTCGTGCCCGCCGCGCGGCGCTCCCTGCGCCGCCCGGGCGCGGCGGAGGAACCCGTCCCAGTCGCCGCCGCCCGCGCGGAGCGGCCGGGACGGCGCGAGCAGGGCGGCCCGACGGAGCCACACATCCTCCTCGCCCGCCCAGCGGTCGAGCGCGGCGTCGGCCTTCGCCCGCGACGGCCCGGCCAGGCGCTCCACCAGCGGGCCGATGACGTCCAGGGCGAGCGGATCCACGAGCGCCCGCAGCCGCGCGTCCCGCACGAACCCCTCGATCCGCGTCAGGTCGCCGTTGTCGAGCCCGTGGACGTGGGCCTGCAGCAGCACGACCGCCGCGAGCCGGCGCTCGTAGACCCGTGAGCGCCAGAGCTCGGACGCGAGCGCGACCGCCTCGTCCCGGGTCATGCCGGGATGGCGTCGTCCGAGGTCCCGCACGGTGCCGCGGACGGCGCCGACGGACGCGCCGACGAACTCCAGGTCCGACCGCAGCCGCTCCCGCTCCGCCTCCGCGCGGTACCCGTCGCCCTCGCGCTCGAGCGCGGTCGCGACGAAGTCGGCGTCCCCGGTCATCCGGCGAGCGGCGCCGAGCCCTCGCGGCCGGTGCGGTGGACGAAGGCGCGGCCGAACTCGGCGAGGACGTCCTCCGCGCGGTGCGTCGGCGCCCAGCCCAGCACCTCGCGGGCGCGCTCGGTCGACATGACGGGCGCGTTCGCGGCGATGTCGATCCAGCCCGGGTCGGTCCGCTGCACGCGAAGCCGCCAGCTCGCCGACACAAGCGCCCGGAGCACCGGGAGGGGGACGGTCACGACGCGGGCGTCGAGGAGGCGCCCGACGAGGGCCGGATCGACGACGGGGTCGGCCGCGATGTTGAACGCGCCGGGCGCGCGCCGCTCGACCGCGCGCCAGAACGCGTCCGCGACGTCCTCGTTGTGCACGACCTGGGACACGAGCTGGCGGGGGAGCGGCAGCACCGGGGTGCGGGTGGCGAGGCCGAGCCAGCGGGTGGGGATCCGGCGCCCGAGGAACAGGCGGGCGATCTCGGCCGCGGCCTCGTCGTGCATCACGAGGCCCGGCCGCATGCGCGTCACCACGACCTCGGGGTGCGCGGCTTCGAACGCGTCCATCGCGCGCTCGTTCTCGGCCTTGTGGCGGGAGTAGTGGGAGGTGTGGATCCCGCCGGTCGGCCACGACTCGTCCCGCGGCCGGTCCTTGGGCGCCGCGCTGTACGCGCCGACGGAGGACGCGACGACCACCTGGGGCACGCCCGCCTGCGCGACGGCCTCGAGCACGTGCGCGGTGCCGACGACGTTGGTGCGGTGCATCACGCGCTCGCGGTGGTTCGGCTGCAGGGCCCAGCCGAGGTGGATCACGGCGTCCGCGCCGCGCATGGTCGCTGCGAGCCCGGAGACGGCGCCGGCGGCCCCGATGTCGGCGAGCCGCCAGGTGACGCCGGAGTACGGCTCGAGGGAGGCGTCGGGCATGCGCCGCGCGACCCCCACGATGTCCGCCTCGGCGGCGTGGAGGCGCCGGAGCACCCCGGTCCCGAGGTTCCCGGTCGCTCCGATGACGACGACGCGCATGCTGCTCCTCTCCTGCGGACACGGCCCATCGGGCCGGCGGGTCCGCGGGTCCCCTCCATCATGCTCGCCGCGCCTGCGGAGGGGCCGGGTCAGCGGTCGACGGCGTCGATGAGCGACCCCTGCGCGAAGGTCAGCCAGTCGTACAGGCTCGCGCTCTCCCGCGGTGCGCGGTCGCGCCATCCGTCGGCCTCGTCGATCCGCAGCGGCACGGAGATCGCGAGCCGGAGGTCGTTGAGGGTGCGGAGCCATGCCTGCGCGCCCGCCGGATCCAGCACCACCAGCAGCCCGCGGCGTCCGGCCCCGCGGGCGTCGGCCTCCGCGAGGGTCGCCTCGACCGCGGTCGCGTCCGCGGCCTTCCCCGCGGCGAGGTCGGATGCGGTGAAGCGGCGGAACTCGGCGGACGCCTCGGCGTCGCCCGGGTACGCGTCGGGCAGGAGCCGCCCGGCGACGGGGGAGGGGGCGCCGTCGCCCACGGCCCCCTCGTCGAGGATCCCGCGGAGCTCGTCGAGCAGTCCCCGCAGCATCGCGACCTCGTGCGGCTCGACGTGGGCGGCGACGGTGCCGTCGGGCCGCGCGCGGAAGGCCCTCACGCGTCGACCCGCTCGAGCGTGGCCCAGAGGCCGTAGCCGTGCATGGCGAGCACGTGGCGCTCGATCTCCTCGCGGATGCCGGTGGCCACGACCGCCCGGCCGTCCTCGTGCACCCGGAGCATGAGCTCGTCGGCGCGCTCGCGCGGGAAGCCGAAGTAGCTGCGGAACACGTACGAGACGTAGGTCATGAGGTTCACGGGGTCGTTCCACACGACGCAGCTCCAGACCGGCGGGGTCGACGCGCGCTCGAGGAGGCCGGTGTCGGCGCCGGTGCTCGTCCCCGCTCCCGGATCGCCCGCGGGCGGATCGGCGGCGCGTCGCGCCCGGGGGAGGGGGACGCGCGCGTCCTGGGCGGTCGTGGTCATCGCGCTCCTGTGGGTCCGTCCCGGCGTGCGGCCGGCGGGACCATCCTCTCCCGCCGCGCGGGACCCCGGCGACCCGGCCCGCGCGCCCTCACGCACCGGGCCGCACGAGCCCGCAGTCGTACGCGAGGATCACGGCCTGGACGCGATCGCGCACGTCGAGCTTCGCGAGCACCCGGCCCACGTGCGTCTTCACGGTCGACTCGGACAGGTACAGCCGGCCCGCGATCTCCTGGTTGGTGAGCCCCTCGGCCAGCGCCGTGAGCACCTCCAGCTCGCGGGCGGTGAGGGGTCGCAGGCGCGGGTCCCCCGCCCCCTCGCCGGTCCCGGCCGCCGCGCCGGCAGCGGGCATCGCGGTGCCGAGCAGCTCGATCATGCGGCGCGTGACCCGGGGGGAGATGGCGGCGTCGCCGTCGGCCACCGCGTGGATCGCCTGCATCAGGTGCTCGGGACGCGTGTCCTTGACGAGGAAGCCGCTCGCGCCCGCGCGCAGCCCTGCGAACGCGTACTCGTCGAGGTCGAAAGTGGTCAGGACGATCACGCGGGTCGCGGGGTGCCGCGCCACGATCTCCGTGGTGGCCTCGATCCCGTCCATGCCCGGCATGCGCACGTCCATCAGCACGACGTCCGGCCGGAGCTCATCCGTCCGCGACACCGCGGCGCGTCCGTCGGCGGCCTCGCCCACCACGTCGATCCCGGGCTCCGCGTCGAGCACCATGCGGAAGCCCATGCGCACGAGCGCCTGGTCGTCCACGATGAGCACGCGGACGGGGGTGCTGCTGTCGGTCATCGGTCCTCCTGGATGCGGGGGCGGGCGTCGGCGGGGGCGGTGGGGGATCGGGTCGCGTCGCCCGGCCGCACGTCGTGCAGCCCGCCGGGGAGCCGCGCGTGCACGCGCCAGCCGCCGTTCTCGCGGCGGCCGGCGGACGCCGTGCCGCCGTACACGGCCATGCGCTCGGAGACGCCGACCAGCCCGCGCCCGCTGCCGGGGACGGGCGGCACGACCGGGCCGGTCACGTCGTCGTCGGTCACCTCGACCACGATCTCGTCGGGCCGGTGGTCGACGCGGACCTCGACGCGGTCGGCGTTGGGCGCGTACCGGAGGACGTTGGTCAGCGACTCCTGCACGACGCGGAAGACGGCGAGCTGACGGCCCGGGTCGTCCGGCGGGGTGCCCGTGCTGGTGAAGCGCACCGGCAGGCCGGTCGACCGGAACGAGTCGACGAGCGCGGCGAGGTCGGCGTGGCCGGGCTGCGGCGCGCGGAGCGACGGGGCGTCGGCGGGGACGTCGCCGGGTTCCTCCGCGAGCACGCCGAGCATCCTGCGCATCTCGGAGAGGGAGGTGCGGCCGGTGTCGGCGACCTCGCGCATGGCGTCGCGCGCCAGCTCCGGCCGGGCCACGGCGCTGGCGCTGGCGCCGTCCGCGAGCGTGACCATGACGGTGATCCCGTGGGCGACGATGTCGTGGATCTCCCGCGCGATGCGCGTGCGCTCGGCCGCCGTCGCGAGCCGCGCCTGCTGGTCGCGCTCCCGGGCGAGCTGGACGGCGAGGTCGCGGAGCGCCTGGACGTAGCGCTTCCGGCCGCCCACGTTGGTGCCGATGAGCGTGGCGATGAGCATGGGGATCAGGCTGGCGATCAGCAGGGTCGCGGCCGACAGGTCGAGGGGCCCGGTGCCCGCCGTCAGGGGCACGATCACCGTGGCGAGGAGGGCCGCGCCGCCCAGGCCGATCCAGGCGCGCCGTGAGGACCCGTGCACGGCGACCGCGTACAGAGCGAAGGGGATCGCGCCGCCGTCCCAGGTGCCGGAGATGATCGCGGCGGCGACGGCGCAGGCGGCGCTGACCGAGAGGACGGTCACCGGGCGGCTGCGGCGGAACATGAGCGCGGCTCCCATGAGGAGGGCCAGCAGGACGAGCACGATCCCCGCGGAGGGCACGGTCGACCGGCTGCCGAGGGCGACGCCGGTCGCGATGGAGCCCCACGTGGACAGGAGCGCGATGGCCGCGTCGACGACGCGGGGGTGCCGCGCCATCCAGCCGCGGATCGCGCCGGGCGGGGTGGGCAGGCGGACGCCGTCGAGCGCGGCGACGTCCGCCGCGCCCGACGGCGCCCTCCTGCCCGCGTCGATCAGGCGTCCCGCTTGCGGGCGAGCACGAGAGCGGGGACGAGGATCACCGCGACCCAGCCGACCATGACGAGCAGCGCCTGCCAGAACTCCAGCGAGCCGGGCGCGGCGGTGCCGGTGGCGTAGAGCCGGTTGCCCGCGCTGAGCGGGAAGTACGGCTCGAGATCCGCGACCCAGTCGAGCACGCCGCCGAGCAGCGAACCCACGATCGGGACGACCAGCACGAGGCCGACCAGGGCGCCGATGCCCGCCGCGCCGTTGCGCAGCAGCAGGCCGAAGCCGAAGCCCATGAGGCCGATCAGCACGACGAAGAGCACGCCGCCGAGCGCGGCGAGCAGGAGGTCCCCCGACAGGAGGTCGACGTCGGCGCCGGCGGCTCCGAAGTACCCGCGGGCGATGACGAGCGCGGCGGCGACCGCGACGGCCGTGACGACGAACGTGACGACCGTGTAGACGATCGCCTTGGCCGCGATGACGCCGAGCCGACGGGGCGCCGCGCTGAAGGACGAGCGGATCATGCCGGTCGAGTACTCGCCGCTGATGACGAGGACGCCGAGCACGCCCGCGACGAGCATCGCGAGCGTGATGCCGCTGAGGGCGACCTGGACCAGCAGGTCCGACGCCGGCACGCCCGGCAGGGACAGCTGCTCCCGCAGCTGGTCCACCACGAACGGCGTGAACAGCGCGGAGAAGCCGGCGAGGAGGAGGAAGACGAGCGCGAAGCACCAGATGGTCGAGCGCAGGGTGCGGAGCTTGATCCACTCGGAGCGCATGAGGCGCGCGAGGGTCGGACGGCCCGAGGTCACCGGGGCGGGGGCGTAGGTCGTGGTGCTCATCGTGCGGTCTCCTGCTCCGTCGTGCCGATCGCGGCGCTGTGGTACTCGACGTCGCCCTGCGTGAGCGACAGGTAGGCGTCCTCGAGGGACGCGGTGACGGGCGTCAGCTCGTGCAGCACGACGCCCGCGGACAGGGCCGCGTCGCCGACCTGCGCGGCCGTGAGCCCGGTGATCTCGATGACGTCGCGCTCGACGCTCGTGACCACGACGTCGGGCCGCGCCACCGCCTGGCCGAGCCGGTCCGCGTGCGGGGACCGGACGCGGACGAGGCCGCTCGTGGCGCCGGCCACCACCGCGGCGACCGGAGCGTCCGCGAGCACCCGGCCGCGGCCGAGGACGATGAGGTGGTCGGCCGTCTGCGCCATCTCGCTCATGAGGTGCGAGGAGAGGAGGACGGTGCGGCCCTGGCCGGCGAGGTAGCGCGTGATGTTGCGCACCCAGAGCACGCCCTCGGGGTCGAGGCCGTTGACGGGCTCGTCGAGGATCAGCGTGCGCGGGTCCCCGAGGAGCGCCACGGCGATGCCGAGCCGCTGCCCCATGCCGAGGGAGAACCCGCCGACGCGCTTCCTCGCGACGGGCTGGAGGCCCGTCATCTCGATGACCTCGTCCACCCGGGTGCGGGGGATCCCGTGCGTGGCGGCCATCGCGAGCAGGTGGTTGTAGGCGCTCCGGCCCGTGTGCACGGCCTTGGCGTCGAGGAGCGCGCCGACCTCGTGGAGCGGCGCCTGGAGGTCGCGGTAGCGGCGGCCGTTGACGGTGACGGAGCCGGAGGTGGGGCTGTCGAGGCCGACGATCATGCGCATCGTGGTGGACTTGCCGGCGCCGTTCGGGCCGAGAAATCCGGTCACCATGCCCGGCTGGACGGTGAAGCTCACGCCGTCCACGGCGGTCTTCGCGCCGTAGCGCTTGGTCAGGTTCTCAGCGACGATCATGCGCGCTGCCTCCTCAGGGTGGTTGCGCGGACCCAGCGCCCGCGTGAGCAACGTTAGGTGCGGGGTCCCCGGGGCGGCGTCCCCCCTCCGGCCCCCGGCGCGGCGCGGCGGTGGTACCAGGGTGCCGGGCTCAGCCGGTCCTGTCCCCGAGGGAGGCGAGGCGCTTCGCCGCCTCCTCCAGCACGTCGGTCCGCTTGCAGAACGCGAACCGCACGAGCGAGGCGTGCTCCTCGGCGAGCGGCGGTCGGCAGAACGCCGACAGCGGCACCCCGACGACGCCGACCAGCTCCGGCAGCCGCAGGCACAGCTCGCGGGCGTCGCGGAAGCCCAGGGGAGCGGCGTCGGCGACGACGAAGTAGCCCGCCGCCGGCAGGTGGACGCGGAAGCCCGCCGCCGTCAGGCCCGCCGCGAGGATGTCGCGCTTGCGGCGCAGGTCGGCGGCGATCCCCTCGAAGACGGCGTCCGGCAGGGCCAGCCCCGTCGCGATGGCCGGCTGGAACGGCGCGCCGTTGACGAACGTGAGGAACTGCTTCACCGCGAGGATGGCCGTCACGAGGGGAGCCGGGGCGGTCAGCCAGCCGATCTTCCACCCGGTGGTCCGGAACGTCTTGCCGCCGGAGGAGATCGTCACGGTCCGCTCCCGCGCCCCGGGCAGGGTCGCGACGGGCACGTGCGGCGCGTCGAAGACCAGGTGCTCGTAGACCTCGTCCGTCACGATGACGGCGTCGTGCGCGACGGCGAGCTCCACGACGAGCGCGCGCATCTCGGGGCTGAGCACCGTGCCGGTCGGGTTGTGCGGGTCGTTGAGCAGGATCACGCGGGTGCGGTCCGAGATAGCGCGGCGCAGGTCGTCGGGGTGCGGCTGGAAGTCGGGCGCGTGCAGCGGCACCGTGCGGTGGATCCCGCGAGCGAGCGAGATGAGGGCGCCGTACGCGTCGTAGAACGGCTCGAGCGTGACGACCTCGTCGCCCTCCTCCACGAGGGCCAGCAGCGTGGCTGCGATCGCCTCTGTCGCTCCCGCGGTGACGAGCACCTCCGTGGCGGGATCCACGGCGAGGCCGTAGAAGCGCGCCTGGTGCGCGGCGATCGCCTCGCGCAGCTCCGGCGTCCCCCGGCCGGGCGGGTACTGGTTCATGCCGGCGGATATCGCGGCGCGCGCGGCCTCGAGCACCTCGCTCGGCCCGTCCTCGTCCGGGAAGCCCTGCCCCAGGTTGATCGCCCCGGTCGCCGCGGCCAGCGCGCTCATCTCCGCGAACACGGTCGTGCCGGGCGTTCCGTCCGGCGCCAGCAGCATGGCCCCGCGGGCCGCGCGCACCCACGCGCCGGGAATCGTCATGCGCCCATCATGGCGCGGTCGCCGTCGCAGCGGTCCTGTCGTCTCAGTCAGACGCGGGCGAGGCCTCCACAGCCCTTGCCTGCACATGAGGTCCCGAGGGATGTGGAGCGATGCATGCTGTGCGGCGCCCGCCTGAGCTATTTTTCCTGCACTTGCGGCTACCTCACCATCCCCAATCCACCGCGGGTCCGAGGCAGATAGGACATGGTTTGCACAAGCGGCAGTACGACTCGGGGGCACGAGGGCGTGGCAGGACATCATTGACATGCGCGGTCGCCCTGCTGCTGGCGACCGTCTCGCTGTCGGGATGTGCGGAGGGCGCGTCAGTCTCGCCGGCACCTGCGCCCTCGGCCACCATGACTCAGGACCAGCAAGACGATCAGGCATTCGAGGTCCTGTTCACGACATACGTGTCGATCGACCTCGGTACTGAATCAGCCAACCAGCTCACCCCATTGTTGACAGGATCCGCTCTCCAAGGGGAGTTGGACTCGATCGAATACAGCACGGACCACCATCAGACGGTGATCGGGAAAGCGATGGCTCGCGGCTTCCTTGTCACGGACCGCGGCACCGACAGCCAAGGCACCCAGTACATGACGGCACAAGCATGCTTAGACATCAGCGGCACCAGGACATTGGATGCCGACGGTCAGGATGTGACTCCGGCTCGGACTGACGCGGTGGCTCTGCAGCTCAAGGCAGTGAGGATCGCCGACGGCACGTGGCGCATCAGCGACTCCGTGAGGAACGAGGAGACGCACGCATGCGACTGAGGACTGCAGCGGCAATGTCGTGCGGACTCGTGTTCTGCTCGTTATGGGTCGCCGCTCCCAGTGACGCTGTCGACGGCTACTGCGGTCTCGGCTACGCCCGAGCACCTTCGTGTTCTTCGGGTGCCGTGGGCGACGGGACAGTACAAGTGCACGCGGAAGTGTCCACAGGGCCTGTGGGCCCACAAGGATCTTCGGTCGAGGATCCTGTGCGCTCTGGTGAGGGACCAGCTCGGAGCGCCCCGGTGGTGCCGCATCCGGTGCCCCGGCAGGACCGCCTGGCCGCGGACGTCGACACGGCGTGCCGGCCGGGGAGAGGCGCCTGCCTCGACGGGCAGCACGCGTTCCTCCCGCCCGCGAAGCCACCCGTGAAGCCCGCCGATCCGGGACCGGCCGCGCCCGCGGATCCGGGGGTGATGTTGGAGGACGTGGCGCAGTTCGTCCCGCGGTCGGCATCGATCCGGTCGCAGCCGAACGGGTGGGCGTTGGTCGGGGCGCCGGTGAACCTGCTCACGGACGCGTCCGCGCATGTGGTCGACGGGACGCTGCTGGGAAGGCCGGCGCAGGTGCGGTTCGTGCCGGTGTCGTTCACCTGGGATCACGGCGACGGCACCGCCACGACGGTCGAGGGTCCGGGGGCGTCGTGGAAGCAGCTCGGTCAGCAGGACTTCACCCCCACGGACACGAGCCATGTCTATGCGAGCGTCGGGGACCGGCAGATCTCCCTCACGATCGCGTATGCGCCGTCCTACCGGTTCGACGGGGGCGGGTGGCAGCGGATCCCGGGCACGCTCCCGGTGCTGGTCGGTCCGGTGGTGATCCATGTGCTGCAGGGGTCCACGGTCCTGGTCGGCGGGGCGTGCGGATCGGCCCATGCCGGCCCCGGGTGTTGACGGAGGAGCGAGGGCAGGTCAAGCCCCCTGCGCTCGGCCCTCTCGTCCGACGCGACGCGTACGCTCAACACCAGCAACCGGGTCATGCGGGCCTCGTCCTGGGAACCGGCGGATCCTCCGCCGGGTAAGGAGGGCCCGCTGTCAGGGCAGCCATAGAGAACGCCCAGACTCGCCCGGAATGCTGGCAGGACCTGAGAGGAGCACCACCGATGACCGACAGAACCCACGGGGCAGACGAGCACGAGGGCCGCCGAGACATCGACGGCAGCGCCGACGGGTCCTCGGACGGCCCGGCATCGAGTCCCGCTCCGTCGTCAGGCGAGGCAGCAGCCTGGCCCGCACCCTCCGGCCCCGCAGCTGCAGCCCATCCCGCTCCTGCCGGCCCTGATCAGCGCGACACGCTTGTCTACGGCTCCGGCCCGGCCGCGCAGCCCTCCTCCGACCACGTGACCGCGGCGACGACCCCCACCGCCGACCCCGGTACCGGTGCCGACGGCGCCACGACCGCCGCTCCTCCGCGCCGGAACAGGACCGCGAAGGCGCTGCCCCTCGTCGCCATGCTCGCCGTGGGCGCGCTCATCGGCGGTGCTGCGGGCGGGCTCACGGCCTGGACCGTCGCCCAGGACGAGGACTCCACGGAGTCGGTCAGCCAGTCGCCCGCCAACATCACCGTCAACGACCCGGACGATGCGACTCCGATCACCGCCGTCGCCGCGAAGGTGTCCGGCTCCGTCGTGACCATCGAGGTCGCGGGTGCGCAGGGCGGAGGCACCGGATCCGGGGTCATCCTCTCCAGCGACGGCTACATCCTCACGAACACGCACGTGGTCACGCTCGACGGCCAGACGGGTGACGCGACCATCCAGGTCAAGACCGCGGATGGCGCCCTGTACACGGCGAAGCTCATCGGCACGGACCCCGTCGTCGACCTCGCCGTCATCAAGCTGGACGGGGCGACCGGCCTCACGCCCATCGAGTTCGCCGACTCCTCGAAGCTCAACGTCGGCGACACGGCCATCGCCATCGGAGCTCCGCTCGGGCTCTCCGGCACCGTGACCGACGGCATCGTCAGTGCGCTCGACCGCAGCATCCAGGTCGCGTCCTCCGCCGCTCCCGAGACGCCGGGCGACGGCAGCCAGAGCGACGAGACGCCGTTCAACTTCTGGCCCTTCGGCAACGAGGGCCAGGGCGGATCCGGTGGCCAGGGCGGCTCCGGCGCCCAGGGTCAGGCGGCGGCGACGATCAACCTCGCGGTCATCCAGACGGATGCGGCGATCAACCCCGGCAACTCCGGCGGGGCCCTCCTCGACGGCGAGGGCAAGCTCATCGGCGTCAACGTGGCCATCGCGAACGCGGGCGGCACCAGCTCCACCGCGGGCAGCATCGGCGTCGGCTTCGCCATCCCGTCCAACCTCGCCAAGCGGGTCGGCGAGGAGATCATCCAGAGCGGCAGCGCCTCCCACGGGCTCCTCGGGGCGAGCGTCCGCGACGTCGCCACGGGCGACTCCACGACCCCGGTCGGCGGGGCCTTCATCGCCGAGGTCCAGAGCGGCGGTGCCGCGGCCTCCGCGGGGCTGAGGCAGGGCGACATCGTCACCGCGTTCGGCAGCATCCCGATCAGCAAGGCGAGCGACCTCACGGCGCAGGTCCGCGCTCTCGCGGGCGGCAGCGACGTGGAGCTGACCGTGATCCGCGGCGGTCAGAAGCAGCAGGTCGACGTGGAGCTCGGCACGCTGCAGCAGTAGGCGCGCGCATCACGAGGGGCGGATCGGCAGGTGCCGGTCCGCCCCTCGTCGTCGTGGGCGAGGGCGGACGAGGAGGCTGGTAAAGTGCTGCGAGGCTCGGCCGCTGACAGGCCCCGGCCGCACCTCCCTCACGAGATCGGCACAGATGGCGCACCTCCCGCGACGCGAACCCGTCGCCGGCAGCACCGGCGGACTGCCCGCCGTCTCGTACGTCATGCCGATCCTCAACGAGGCGGCCCATGTCCGCGCCGCGGTCGAGAGCATGATGCAGCAGGACTACGCGGGCGACGTCGAGGTGGTGCTGGCCCTGGGGCCGAGCACCGACGGCACCACGGAGGTCGTCCGAGAGATGGCCCGAGCGGATCCGCGCATCACCAGCGTCGACAACCCCACGGGATCCACGCCCGGTGGCCTCAACGCGGCCATCCGCGCGACGCGGCACCCCATCGTGATCCGCGTCGACGCGCACTCGCTGCTGCCGAGGGACTACACGCGCATCGCCGTCGAGACGCTCCAAGCGACGGGCGCCGACAACGTCGGCGGGCTCATGTCGGCCGAGGGGCGCACCCCGTTCGAGAAGGCCGTGGCCCGGGCATACGGCGCACGCGTCGGGCTCGGAGGCACCGCGCACCACGTGGGCGGCAAGGAGGGGCCCGCGGAGACCGCGTACCTCGGCGCGTTCCGCCGCGACCGCCTGCTGGAGGTCGGCCTGTTCGACGAGGGCGTCCGCCGCGGCCAGGACTGGGAGCTCAACCGGCGCCTTCGGCAGACCGGCGGCCTCGTCTGGTTCACCCCGCGGATGAAGGTCACGTACCGCCCGCGCTCCACCTTCCGCGCGCTGATCCGCCAGTTCTTCGCCACGGGCCTCTGGCGCGGGGAGCTCGCGCGGCGCTACACGCGGCAGAACTCCGTGCGCTACTTCGTGCCGCCCGTCGCGGTGGCCGGGGTCGCCGCGGGCCTCGTCCTTGGGATCGCGGGCCTGGTCGGCCCGGCCGTCGGCGTGCCCGGCCTCCGTCGGCTCGTCGCCGCGTTCGTCGTGCCCGGCGTCTACGCCGGCTTCGTCCTGGTGAGCACCGTCACGGTCGCGTCGCGGGACGGCGCCGCGACGATGCTGCGCTTCGCGGCGGTCCTCCCGTCCATCCACTTCAGCTGGGGCACCGGCTTCGTGCTCGGCTTCCTCGAGCTCACCGACGACCTCGACGGGCACACGGGCAGATGAGCACCTCCTCCGGCACCGGCGACCGCGGCCTGCCCACCTCCATCGCCGAGCTGCGGCGGGTGACGCAGCCCCCCGAGGTGCGGCTCCGCGCCAACGCCGAGCACTGGACGGCGCACCTCTACCTGCGCGACCTCTCGCCGTACCTCACGTGGCTGCTGCTGCGCACCCGGATCAGCGCGAACGGCGTCACGGTGGTCATGATCCTCACCGGCTGGGCGGCGGCCGCGGCGCTGCTCATCCCCGGCATCGGGGGTGCGGCGCTCGCGCTCGTGCTCGGCCAGCTGCAGATGCTCGTGGACTGCTGCGACGGGGAGGTCGCCCGCTGGCGCCGCACCTCGTCCCCGGTCGGGCACTTCCTCGACGCCGTGGGCCACTACTCGACGGAGACCCTGATCGCCCTCGCGCTCGGGATCCGCGCCGCCGCCTACCCGTTCGAGGCGCCCGGCGACCTGCCGTGGACGACGCTCGCCTTCGCGCTGGCGCTGGTGATGGTGCTGAACAAGGCCCTGAACGACATGGTGCGGGTCGCCCGCGCATCCGCCGACCTGCCCAAGGCGCCCGTCGGCGCGAGCACCGTCGCCTCGCAGCAGTCGCTCATCGCCGTCGCGCGACGGGCCGTGCGCTTCCTCCCGTTCCACCGCATGTTCCACTCGGTCGAGCTCACCATCGTCGTCTTCGCCGTCGCGCTCGTCGGCCTCGTGGCGGGGCAGCCCGCGACGGACCGGGTCCTGCTCGTCGCGCTCGTGCCGCTGGCCGTGCTCGCGCTCGTCGGCCACTTCGTCATGATCGTCACCTCCCGTCGACTGACCTCCGCGTGACGGACGGCCTGCCCCGCGTCGGCGTGGTCGTCCTCAGCCAGGGGCGACGACCCGAGGGGCTGGCGGCGTCGCTCGCCTCCGTGCTCCGGCAGGAGGGGGTGGTCGTCGACGTGGTCGTGGCCGGCAACGGCTGGGATCCCGAGGGGCTCCCCGCGGGCGTCCGCGGCCTGCACCTGCCGGAGAACCTCGGCATCCCGGCGGGACGCAACGCCGGCGTCCCGCACGTGGCGGGGGAGACGCTGTTCTTCCTCGACGACGACGAGACCGTGCCGAGCGCGACCTTCCTCGACGACTGCCTCTCCCTCATGCGCCGCATCGGCGACGTGGCGCTCATCCAGCCGCGCATCGTCGACCCGACGGGAGCGGCCACGCCCCGCCGCTGGATCCCGCGCATCCGCAAGGGCGATCCCGCCCGGTCGAGCGCGGTCCTCTCCGTGCTCGAGGGCGCGGTCGTCGTGCGTCGCCACGCCTTCGAGGCGGCCGGCGGCTGGGCGGGCGAGTTCTTCTACGCGCACGAGGGCATCGAGCTGGCGTGGCGCGTGTGGGACCAGGGCCTCCGCGCCTGGTACGCCGGCGACCTCGTCGCCCACCACCCCGCCGTCGCGCCCACCCGCCACGCGGAGTACCACCGCCTCAACGCGCGGAACCGCGTCTGGTTGGCCCGACGCAACCTCCCGCTGCCGCTCGTGCCCGTGTACGTCGCGTCGTGGACGGCCGTGCAGCTGATCCGCAGCGCACGGAACCGCGACGGGCTGGGCACCTGGATCCGGGGCTGGCGCGAGGGCTGGTCGACGTCGCCCGGCGTGCGCCGACCCATGTCCTGGAGCACCGTCGTCCGCATGGCGCGCGCGGGCAGACCGCCCGTCATCTGATCGTGACCCGGCATCGGTCGGTCACGATCCCACACCGTTCCGCGCCCCCGAGCGGGGCTCGTCCGGAGGCGCTCCGAGCGCTGGCTACGGTGGATGCATGGGTCTCCTGAACGACGCTCGCCTGGGCGCACGCGCTGTCCGCTCTCTGGTGCAGCAGCGCCGTGCACGCGGCTCCCTGCAGCGCAAGCTCGCGCTCCGGGCCCCGTCGCCGCACGGCGAGTACCGGATCGCCGTGTACTTCGCGGACTCGGCGGTGAACATGTACCAGATCCGCCAGTGGTACCGGCCGCTCCTCGAGCTCGCCCGCACGCACCCGGTCGTGATCCTCAGCCGGCACCCGAGCGGAGCGGCCGCGCTCCTC
The DNA here is from genome assembly GCF_030816895.1 of Clavibacter sp. B3I6. Taxonomy (NCBI): domain Bacteria; kingdom Bacillati; phylum Actinomycetota; class Actinomycetes; order Micrococcales; family Microbacteriaceae; genus Clavibacter; species Clavibacter sp. B3I6. The sequence continues at coordinate 883,306 of NZ_JAUSYL010000001.1, read as the reverse complement.
GACGAGAGCCCGCTGCCGGTCGAGTACGTGCGCCGCGTCGCCGACCTCGAGCGGGTCATCGCGGAGCAGGACATCCGCATCGTGCTCTACGTCAACCAGAACACGCGCAACTTCCAGATGATGCGGTACGGGCGCCGGTGGCACGTCTTCGTCAACCACGGCGAGTCCGACAAGATGTACATGACGACCAACCAGTTCAAGGCCTACGACTACAGCCTCATCGCCGGCGACGCCGCCCGCGCCCGGCTGGGCAAGGTGCTCTGGGACTACGACCTCGACCGCCGGGCGATCCCCATCGGCCGCCCGCAGGCCGACCACTACTCGGGCGAGCTGCCGTACGCACCGGACGACCGGACCGTCGTGCTGTACGCGCCGACCTGGGAGGGGGACCGCGCGGCCGCCGCGTACGGGTCCATCGCCTCGCACGGCGTGCCCCTGGTGCGGGACCTCATCGCCACCGGGCGGCACCGCGTCGTCTACCGGCCGCATCCCCGCTCCGGGGTCGTCGACCCCGAGTACGCGCGGGCCAACCGCGAGATCGCGGCCATGCTGGATCGGGCGAACGCGCAGGATCCGTCGGCGCAGCACGTCGTGGACCGCTCGCGCGAGCTCGCGTGGCAGCTGTCCGCCGCGGACCTCGCCATCGTCGACATCTCCGCGATGGTCTACGACCGCCTCGCGGCCGGGCGGCCGCTCATGGTGACGCGGCCCGTGCGCGACGAGGCGCAGATCGACACCGACGGCTACCTCTCCGACTGCGAGTGGCTGACCGCGGAGGATGCGCAGGACATCGTCGCGCGCCTGGACGCGCTGCAGCACGACGACGCGGCGGACCGTCGACTCGCCGCATGGGTGCAGCACTACTTCGGCGACACCGCCCCCGGTGCGGCGACCGCGCGCTTCCACGCGGCGATCGAGCGCCTGATGGGGGAGTGGGACCGGCATGCCGCGCTCCATGCCCGGGATGGGGCGGCTGCACCCGCCGACGAGCAGATCGACGACGAGGACGAGGAGTCCTGACCGTCGGGACCCGGTCGCGCCGACGAGAGCGCCGACGCGGAGCTAGCGCTTCGCGGCTCTCTTCTCCGCGATGCGGATGACGCGGGGCTTCCTCTCCGGCACCGCGAGCTCCGCCGGGAAGTCGGCGGGCGCGGGGCCGAAGGCCTGCCGCGAGCTGGCCACGATCTTGCGGCCGAGCATCCGGTTGCCGGTGCCGCCGATGACGGCGCCGATGCCGAAGGGGACCGCGCGCCCGATGGCGCTCGCACCCTGGTTCACGATGAAGCGCTTGACGAACGCGTGCTTGATCCGGTCGGCGATGGGGCCGATGGCGAAGGAGGGCAGGCCCGACGTGATGGCGCGTCCCCAGTTCGCGTTGCGGTCGACGGGCTGGCCCTGGAACTGGCCGGTGAACTGCTGGATGACCTGCGCGCCGGGCGCGCCGAGCATCATGGTCATGACGAGCGCACGGGCGCGCGCCGGATCCTCGACGGTGATGCCGTGCACCTCGGTGATGGACTGGGCGAAGAGGGCGCTGGCCTCGAGGAAGCCGGCCGTCTCCACGCCGGTGAGGGCGAGCGAGATGCCCGTGCCGACACCGGGGATGACCGCGCTGGCGCCCACCGCCGCGCCCCCCGCCGTGACGGCGGCGAGGAAGCGGCTCTCGAGGATGGCGATGATGCGGTCGGGGGAGGCCTCGGGGTGGCGTGCGCGGATCGACCGGATGTGAGCGAGCACGACGGGCCGCTGCACGGACAGGAGACGATCTATGCCGGTGGCCACGGTCGGGTCGAGGTCGGGAGCGTCCTTCATGCTCCGAGCCTACGCGCGGGGGCCGTCGGGATCGCGCGCGCCTCGTCGACCGGACTGCCACCTGCCCGGCCTATCCTCTGAGCATCGGGCATGGACGCTTGGGCCGTGTGCGCTCTGGTCTTTCCCCCACGTGGCGGATAGGCATGGGGGATGGTCACCACCGTCTCCGACGCCGCTGCCGAGTTCGGTTCCCGCGTGCGCGAGCAGCGCCAGCGCATCGGCATCAGCCAGGAGACGCTCGCGGAGCTCTCCGGCATCCACTGGACCGCCCTCGGCAAGATCGAGCGCGGCCAGCGGAACCCGAGCCTCCGCAACATCATCAAGATCGCGAGCGGCCTCGACGTGGACGCCGGGCTGCTCGTGACCGGGCTCACCGCCGACATGCTGCCGCAGGACGACGGGGACTCACCCGCCGACCTCATCCGCCTCGAGCGCGAGCGCGACCGGCGCGGCACCACGCCCGTCAGAAGCTGACGCGCCACAGGTACTCGCCCCCGTCCGGTCGGAACCAGCGCACCACGAGGATCGTGTCGAGCGCGAGGTCGTCGCCGCGGATGGTGGTCGACAGGCGCTCCCCGGGTCGGACGGTGACGGGAGCGCGCGACAGCATCGTGCCGGAGCCGAGCAGGTGCAGCGAGATGGCGTGCAGCACCTCGTCCCCGACGTTGACCAGGGCGAAGCGCGGGCGCTCCAGCGTGCGGTCGAAGTGCCAGGGCACGCGGTACGCGGGCTCGGGATCCGGACGGACGGGCAGGGGCGGGACGGGTCGCAGCATGCGTGCACGGTAGGGGCGGCGTGCGACGTGCGGGGGAGTGGGCCTGTGGAAGGGGCGTGCTGGGGAGGAGGGGCGTTCAGCCCGCCGTCGGGCCCGCCGCGGCAGGCGGATGGTGGTCGGCGTTGTAGGCGTCGACGACCCGGTCGATGGGCCCGTCCAGCACGAGCGCGCCCTTGTCGAGGTAGAGGCCGCGCGTGCAGAAGCGGCGGAGGTCCCGCTCGTTGTGCGAGACGAGGAAGAGCGTGCGTCCCTCCGCCAGCATCTCCTCGATGCGGTGGTAGCACTTCTCGCGGAACGCCTTGTCGCCGACGGCCAGGACCTCGTCCACGAGGAGCACCGGCTCGTCGAGGCGCGAGATGACGGCGAAGGCGATGCGCACCTTCATGCCGCTCGAGAGGTGCTTGTAGGGCGTGTCCACGAACTCGGGGATCTCCGCGAACGCGATGATCTCGTCGAACTGCGCGTCGATCTCCGCCTTCGACATCCCGTGCAGCCCGGCCGTGAGGTAGATGTTGTCGCGCACCGTCAGGTCGTTGACGAACCCGCCCGTGATCTCGATGAGCGGCGCGACCCCCGCGTGCACGCCGATTGTCCCCTCGTCGGCGATGAGGACCTCGGCGACGAGCTTGAGGAGGGTCGACTTGCCCTGGCCGTTGCGGCCCACGACGCCGATCGCCTCGCCCGCACGGACCTCGAACGAGACGTGGCGCAGGGCCCAGAACTCGCCCGGGCGCGAGCGTCGCGCAGATCCCGCGAAGAGGTCCTTGAAGCTCCGACGGGCCTTGCGGTTGCGGCGGAAGCGGATGCCCGCGTCCTCGACCGTGATGACCGGGCGTCCGGACGGGTGCTCGTGCGGTGCGGCCATCAGATCTCCTTCAGCACGGCCGGGAGCGAGCGACGGAACACGAGCGCGCCGACGAGGAGCAGCGCGGCGGAGATCGCGGCGGACACTCCCACGGCGTACCAGTCGAGCTCCGCGGGGAAGAAGGCGGACCGGTAGAGGCCGAAGATGCCGGTGAGCGGGTTGAGCGCCGCCCACGGCTGCAGCTCCGGCGGGAGGTCCCGCGCCGAGTAGACGATGGGGGACGCGTAGAAGAGGAAGCGCAGCACGAGCTTGACGGCGCGCTCGAGGTCGCGGAAGAACACGACGAGCGGGGCGATGATCAGCCCGATCCCCAGCAGCAGCGCCGCCTGCAGGATCGCGGCCAGCGGGAACAGGAGCACGTGCACGTCGAGGCGGGCGCCCGCGACCACCGCGAAGACGGCGAGCACCGGGAGGCTCGCCAGGAACTCGAACCCCTTCGCGAAGACCAGCCGGAGCACCCAGATGGTGCGGGGGATGCGCGTCGAGCGGACGAGCTTCGCCTGCGAGCTGAAGGCCTTAGTTAAGTCGCTGGTCGCGCCCGTGAACCACATCCACGGCAGGAGCGCGGCCAGGAGGAACACGATGTACGGCTCCTGGCCGACGTCGCGGGAGAACACGACCGTGAAGACGAACCAGTAGATCCCCGACATGACGAGCGGGTCGAGGATCGACCAGAACCAGCCGAGGGCGCTCGTCGAGTAGCGGACCTTGAGGTCGCGCGTCGTGAGGAGCCAGAGCGAGCGACGGTACCGGGCGGCGGGGGTGCGGGAGGCACGGCCGGGAGCGGCATCGGGCACGGCGGGGATCCTCTGCGTCAGCATCCCCGAGGCGGTCTAGACGAAGAGGTTGGCCCTCTCGAGGTCCTCCGCGAAGTCGACCTCGACCGCGTACAGGTCGGAGATGTCTACCGGTTCGACGAGCAGGGAGTCCTGCTCGATCGCCAACTCTATTCCACGCTCGAAGTAGTCCTGGTCGCCGACGCGGGCGAGCTGGCGGATGAGCACCGGCTTGTCCGCCTTGGAGACGTAGTTGATGCCGACGGCCTCGCCGAGGCCGCCCTTCACGGTCTTCGACAGCTCGCGGATGTAGCCCTCGGGGCTGGTCGTGTACTTGACCTCCTCGTCCGAGACGCGGGAGGTGTTCACGGTGACGAAGGACTGGTCGCGCGCGATCATCGCGGCGGCGCGGCGGAGGATCATCGGGTCGAAGACCACGTCGCCGTTCATCCAGAGGACGCCGCCGGGGCCCGAGGCGCGGAGGGCGCGGAGCAGGCTCTTGGACGTGTTCGTCTGGTCGTACTGCTCGTTGTAGATGTAGTCGGCGTCCGGGAAGGCGTCGATGATGTGGTCGAGCTTGTAGCCGACGACGATGCTCACCTTGGCGTCGTCGCCGAGGCCGAAGCGGATGTTGTCGAACTGCTGGCCCATGATGGTGCGGCCGTCGCTCAGCTCGGTGAGGGGCTTGGGGAGGCTGCGTCCGAGACGGCTGCCCATGCCTGCCGCCAGGATGACTACCTGCGTGGTCATGTGTTCTCCGTTCGATGCGGGTGCCGAGAGCGGCCGGGACCCTCGGGCGTCGAGGGTTCGCCGCGACTTCACCCGCGGGTTTCCTGTTCGACACTCCGTCATGCCTCCTCCATCGTAGGCCGCAGGCGGGGAAATAGGCGGGATCCCGCGTGCTGTCGTGTCCCTTTCGTGATGTGGCCAGCCGCGGGGACGGTGGCGCCGCGTGCCTCACCACTTCCCGCGAGGGGCACCGGCGCGGCATCGAGGACGGTGCGGCGGGCGCGGAGGGGTGCCTTGCTAACGTGGGCGCGTGACCGACGCCCCCGACGAGACGACCTCCCCCGACGCCACGTCCGACACCGGTGCGCAGCCGCGGGAGGGCGCGTCGGACAGCGTCGCGTCGGCCGCCGACGCAGGTACCGCCGTCGGTCCCGAGGTCGCGACCGACTCCTCGAGCACCGGCGCCCCCGCGGCCGTCCCGCGTCCGCCGCGTCCGGGGCAGCGGGTGCCGCGTCGTGCCACGGCGCCGTCCCCGCGCACCGCGCCCGCCGTCGTCGTGTCACCCACCCCGCCTCGCGTGAAGTCCGCCTCCGTCGTCGCGTCGACGGCACGGACGGGTGCGGTCGCGGACACCGGTGCCGAGGGCGATGCGATGCCCCCGCGCCCGCCGCGCGTGCGACGCCGAACGCGCGTCCAGCGCCCGGCCGGGAGCGCCGGGAGTGCCGTCGGTGCCGACGCCGACGCCGGCACTCCCGACGCCGCGGCCGCCGCGGAGCCGCGAGGCTCGGCGGCCCCGGATGACGCCGCGCCGCACGAGGACGCGGACCACGGGGCGGACTCGACGCACGTGGACGGCGCGAGCGGCACGGACGATGTCGCACCCGGCGAGGGCGTGACCGCGATCGACGACGCCTCTGACGCAGACGGCTCCGCGGCGGAGGTCGCGGATGACCGGGAGCCGGCGGGCGGCGACGTCGCCGCGTCGACTGCGTCGGAGACCGAGAAGGCGCCCCAGCCGCAGCCCGATTCGGCGGACGAGCCCGAGCCCGAGCCCGAGCCCGAGCCCGAGCCCGAGCCGGAGTCGGAACCTCAGGCCGAGCCGGAAGCCGAGCCCGAACCGACCGCCGCAGCTCCTGCGCGCGCCGTGACCGTGCGCACCGACAGCCTCACCTCGCCGCGCTCGACCCGCCCCGGCCTGCCCGGAGTGGGGGAGACCGCCCTCACGCCGTCGGTGCGCGGGGAGCGCGCCGCCGCCCCCGAGCTCGGGGACGACGTCCTCGTGATCGAGGGGCTCACCAAGCGGTTCGATGAGAAGGTCGCGGTCGACGACGTCGCGCTCACGGTGCGCGCGGGATCCTTCTACGGGATCGTCGGCCCGAACGGCGCCGGCAAGACCACCACCATGTCCATGGTCACCGGGCTCCTCCGGCCCGACGCCGGCACCGTCACCGTGAACGGCATCGACGTCTGGCGCGACCCGCTCACCGCCAAGCGCAGCATCGGCGTCCTCCCCGACCGCCTCCGCCTGTTCGACCGCCTCACGGGCGCGCAGCTCCTGCACTACTCGGGTGCGCTCCGGGGTCTCGACGACGCGCAGATCCGCAGCCGGTCGGCCGACCTGATCCAGGCCTTCGGGCTCGAGGACGCCGTCGGGCGCCTCGTCACCGACTACTCCGCGGGCATGACCAAGAAGGTCGCGCTGGCCTGCGCCATGATCCACTCGCCGCGCATGCTCGTGCTCGACGAGCCGTTCGAGTCGGTCGACCCGGTGTCGGCGGCGAACGTCGTCGAGATCCTCCAGGACTACGTCGCGCACGGGGGCACCGTCGTGCTGTCGAGCCACGGCATGGACTTCATCCAGCGCATCTGCGACCACGTCGCGATCATCGTCAACGGCCGCGTGCTCGCCTCGGGCACCATGGACGACGTCCGTGCGGGCCGCTCGCTGGAGGAGCGCTTCGTCGCCCTGGCCGGCGGCCGACGCACGGCGGAGGGGTTCTCGTGGTTGCACTCGTTCTCCGACTGAGGCTGGCCCTCCTCGCCAACGCGTTCCGCCGCAGTCCCTGGCAGGTGCTCGGCCTGGTCGCGGCAGGCGTCTACGGGATCCTCGTCACGGTGCTGGCCGTGGGGGCGCTCGCGGGTCTCCGCGACGCGGACGTGCCGGCCGCGCGGGACGTCGTCGTGGCCGGGGGCGCGCTCGTCGTCCTCGGCGCCCTGGTCGTGCCGCTCGTCCTCGGATCCGATGACGCCCTGGATCCGCGGCGCTTCGCGCTCTACGGCATCCCGTCCCGACGGCTGGCGCTCGCGCTCGGCGTGGCCGCGCTCGTCAGCGTGCCCGGCGTGATCCTCGTCGTCGTCGCGCTGACCACCGTCGTCACCTGGGCCCGCGACCCGCTCACGACCCTCGTCGCCGTGCTGGGGGCCGTCTCCGCCGTCGTCACCAGCGTGCTCGTCGCCCGCATCAGCACCGTGCTCGCCTCGATCCTGCTCAGCACGCGGCGGGCGCGCGAGGCGACCGGCCTCCTGGCAGGCCTCGTCGCCGTGCTGCTCGTGCCGGCCGTCGTCGCCCTCGCGCAGGCGGACCTCCTCGACGACGGGCTCCGCCCCGCGCGCGGCCTGCTCGACGTCCTCGCCTGGACGCCGCTCGGCGCCGCCTGGGCCGCCCCCGCCGCGGCCGTCGCCGGCGACGCGGGCGCCGCGGTCGGCATGCTGCTCGTGGCCATCGCCTCGGCGGCCCTCCTCGTCCTCGTCTGGATCCGCGTCGTGCCGTGGGCGCTCACCGCACCCGACCGCGCCGGCGGCGGCCGCGCGCAGACCGGCCTCGGCTGGTTCGGCCGCTTCGGGGCGTCGCCGGCGGGGGCGGTGGCCGCCCGCAGCGTCACGTACTGGATCCGCGATCCGCGCTACCGCGCCACGCTCGTCCTCATCCCCGTGCTCCCGCTCGTCCTCCTCGTCCCGCTCGTCATCGTCGACGTGGACGCGCACGTGCTCGCGCTCGTGCCGCTGCCCGTCATGGCCCTGTTCCTCGGCTGGAGCGTGCACAACGACACCGCGCACGACCACACGGCCGTCTGGCTGCACGTGGTCTCGGGGATCCGGGGCGTCGCCGACCGTGTCGGCCGCATCGTGCCGGTCCTCGCCATCGGCGTCCCGCTCGTGGCGATTGGCGCGCCTCTCAGCGCGCTCGGCTTCGGCGACGCGTCGGTCCTGCCGTCGGTCGTCGGCGTCAGCGGCGGGGTCCTGCTCGTCGGCGTCGGGCTGTCGTCGCTCTTCTCCGCGCGCTTCCCCTACCCGGCGTCGCGGCCGGGGGACAGCCCGTTCCACGCGCCGCAGTCCGCTGGCGCGGGGGGATCCACCGTCCCGACCCTCACTTTCCTGGCCACGGTCGTGCTGGCCCTCCCGTCCGCGTGGCTGGGCTGGATGGGCCTCGTCCACGGCGGCGCGTACCCGGCGTGGTCGCTGGTCGTGGGCATCGGGATCGGCGTGCTGACGCTGGTCGCGGGACTCGTCGGCGGCGGCCGCGTGTTCGAGCGGCGCGGCCCGGAGCTCCTCGCGTTCGCCCAGCGGCACTAGCGCGGACCCCGACGGCGCCGCCGCCGGATCCCCCGCGCGGGAAAAGTAGACTGGGGCCATGGTCATCCTCAGCATCGAACAGGACCCCGGCCGGCCCACGCAGGGCGGCGGCACCGACACCCTCGACCGCGAGCTCGAGGAGCTCCTCGAGCAGGAGACGATCGAACCCGGAGATCACGAGCGCTTCTCGCACTACGTGAAGAAGGACAAGATCCTGGAGTCCGCCATCAGCGGCAAGCCCGTCAAGGCGCTCTGCGGCAAGAAGTGGCTGCCCGGCCGCGACCCCGAGAAGTTCCCCGTCTGCCCCGACTGCAAGCGCATCTACGAGGGCATGAAGCCGGAGTAGCCCGGCCGGGTGGTCCGCCGCCGTCCGGGGCGGCCTCAGGCGGTGGCGCCGTCCTCGGTGGGGATCGCCGGATCGCCCGCGCGCAGGCGGAACGCCTGCACCGGCAGGTCGCGCACGACCCGGGCGTGGTGCTCGCGTGCCGCCGCGGTGCCCGCGGGGCCGAGCCACCGCGGATCCGGCTCGCCGTCCTCGACGAGCGTGACGATGAGGTCGCGGTCGCCCGGGAGCGGCGCCGGATGCGGCCCGACCGTGACGAGCTCGGACGTCGCGACGCCAGCCGCGTCGTGCCGGCGCAGGGCGCCCTTGAGGCCGCCGCGGCTCTGCTTGCCCGTCGACCGCTTCGCGACGGGGACCCACTCGCCCCCGCCGGCGGGACGGTGGGCGACGAGCTTGAAGACCATGCCGGCCGCGGGGGCGCCGGATCCCGTGACGAGCGACGTGCCGACGCCGTAGGAGTCGACGGGCGAAGCCGCGAGGCCCGCGATGCCGTGCTCGTCGAGGTCGTTGGTGACGGTGATCCGGGTGCCCGTGGCCCCCAGCGCGTCGAGCTGCGCGCGCACCTCGCCGACGAGGACCGGGAGGTCACCGGAGTCGAGCCGCACGGCGCCGAGGCCCGTGCCGGCGACGCGGACGGCGGTCTCCACGCCCTGCCGGACGTCGTAGGTGTCGACGAGGAGGGTCGTCCCGGCGCCCAGCGCATCGACCTGCGCGCGGAAGGCCTGCTCCTCGGTGTCGTGCAGGAGCGTGAAGGAGTGCGCGGCCGTCCCCATGGTCGGGACGCCCCAGGTGCGTCCGGCCTCGAGGTTCGAGGTGGCGCTGAAGCCCGCGATGAAGGCGGCGCGGGCAGCGGCGACGGCGGAGCGCTCGCCCGTGCGGCGCGATCCCATCTCGGCGAGCGGCCGCCCGCCGGCGACCTGCACCATGCGGGCGGCGGCGCTGGCCACGGCCGAGTCGTAGTTGAGGACACTGAGGACGAGCGTCTCCAGGATCACGCCGTCGGCGAAGGGCGCCTCCACGGTGAGGAGCGGTGACCCGGGGAAGTACGCCTCGCCCTCGCGGTAGCCCGTGATGCGGCCGCGGAAGCGGTAGTCGGCGAGCCACGCGAGCGCCTCCTCGCCCACCACCCGCTCGGAGCGGAGGTACTCGAGCTCGGCGTCGCCGAAGCGGAAGTCGCGGATCAGCTCGAGCAGACGCCCCGTGCCCGCGACGACGCCGAAGCGGCGGCCGGTGGGCAGCCGCCGGGCGAAGCACTCGAACACGCACTCGCGGTCGTGGGTGCCGGCCTTGAGCGCTGCGTCGAGCATCGTCAGCTCGTACCGGTCGGTGAGGAGGGAGGTCGCCTGGTGCACGCGCCCAGCCTAGGACGGTGCCCCGGCGTCGGGCCGATCCGCCTGGCGCACGCGCGGTCGCGATGACGGGGGTCCCGCCTAGGTTCGTGCCATGGAGCGCACGCGATGGATCCTCGCCGACCAGCTGGGCGACCACTTCGACGACGGCGGGCCCATGCTGCTCATCGAGTCGCGCGGCCTGCTCGCGCGTCGGCCGTACCACCGCGCGAAGGCGCACCTCATCCTGTCCGGCATCCGGCACCGGGCCCGCGCCCTGGGCGACCGCGTGGAGTTCCACCAGGTGGACCACTACCGCGAGGTCGTGGAGGGTCGGCGCGACCTCGAGGTCATCGACCCCACCTCGCGGGGGCTCCGTCGGCTCGTGGCCGAGATCGGGGCGGAGGTGCTGCCGAGCCGCGGCTTCGTCACGAGCGAGCAGGAGTTCGCCGAGTGGATGGCGGGCCGCACCTCCAACCGCCTGGTGATGGAGGACTTCTACCGGTGGTCCCGCGCGCGCACCGGCATCCTCATGGACGGCGACAGCCCGGTCGGCGGCCGCTGGAACTACGACCACGACAACCGCGAGCGGCCGCCCCGCGGCGCCGCGAGCCTCGGGCTCCCGGAGCCCTGGTGGCCGGAGGAGGACGAGATCGACGCCGAGGTGCGCGCCGACCTCGACGAGTGGGAGCGGAAGGGCCTCATGCGCTTCGTCGGCGAGGACGGGCCGCGCCGCTTCGCGGTCACGCCCGAGGAGGGCCGCCGATCGCTCGACGACTTCGTGGCCAGCCGCCTCAACGACTTCGGGCCCTTCGAGGACGCCTCCCTGCGCGGCGACTGGACCATGGCGCACTCGCTGCTGAGCGCCACCATGAACATGGGCGTGCTGGATCCCGCCGACGTCATCGAGCGCATCACGGCGGAGCACGCCGCCGGGCGCGCTCCCATCCAGAGCGTCGAGGGCATCGTGCGGCAGATCATGGGCTGGCGCGACTACGTCTGGCACCTCTACTGGGCGTTCGAGGACGACTACACCTCCCAGAACCGGCTCGAGGCGCGTCGCGGCGTCCCCACCGCGCTGCAGGCGCTCGACCCGTCGGGCATCGAGGCGGCCTGCCTCGCCCACGTCGTCGACAAGGTCCGCACACACGGCTGGGCGCACCACATCGAGCGGCTGATGATCCTCGGCAACCTCGCGCTCCAGCGCGGCTACGACCCGCGCGCCATGAACGACTGGTTCATCGACTCCTTCGTCGACGGCACGCCCTGGGTCATGCCGGCGAACGTGGTGGGGATGGCGCTGCACGCCGACGGCGGCCGGATGGCGACCAAGCCCTACGCGGCGGGAGGCGCCTACATCGACCGCATGAGCGATCACTGCGGCGGCTGCCCCTTCGACCCGAAGGTCCGGGTCGGGCCCACCGCGTGCCCGTACACGGCCGGCTACTGGCGGTTCCTCGAGCGGCACCAGGAGCGGCTGCGCGGCAACGCGCGGATGAACCAGCCGCTGGCGGGCCTCTCGCGACTCAAGGACCTGCCGGAGCTCGTCGCGCAGGAGGACGCGCGGACGTCGCTGTGAGCCGCGGCGCAGGTCCGCATCCGCGGGGCCGGGCTCCGGCGGCCGTCGCACCCGCCGGTAGGCTGGCGGGATGAGCGACGCGCCGATCGGGATCTTCGACTCCGGCGTCGGCGGCCTCACGGTGGCCCGGGCGGTGGCGACCCTCCTGCCGCGTGAGTCCATCGTCTACATCGGCGACACGGCTCACACGCCCTACGGCGACAAGCCCATCGCGGACGTCCGCCGCTACGCCCTCGCGGTCCTCGACGACCTGGTCGACCGGGGCGTCAAGATGCTCGTCATCGCCTGCAACACCGCCTCCGCCGCCATGCTGCGCGACGCCCGCGAGCGCTACGACATCCCCGTGGTCGAGGTGATCCAGCCCGCCGTGCGCACCGCCGTGAGCGTCACCCGCAACCACCGCGTCGGCGTGATCGCCACGCATGCCACCGTCACGAGCCGGGCCTACGACGACGCGTTCGCCGCGGCGCCGCACCTCGCGCTCACCTCCGCGGAGGCACCCGACTTCGTCGGCTTCGTCGAGCGCGGCATCACCTCGGGCCCCGAGCTCATGGCCGCGGCCGAGCGATACCTCGCGCCGCTGCAGGACGCCGGCGTCGACACGCTCGTGCTCGGCTGCACCCACTACCCGTTCCTCGAGGGCGCCATCTCGCTGATCATGGGTCCGCTAGTCACGCTCGTCTCGAGCGACACCGAGACCGCCAAGGACGTCTACCGCGAGCTCGTCTCCGCGGGCATCGAGCGCCGCTCCGACGCCCCGCCGGTGATCCGGTACGAGGCGACCGGCGGCCGGGCCTCCGACTTCGAGGACCTCGCGCACCGCATGCTCGGCACCGGCGTCACGCACGTCGAGCTGGTCGAGACGGGCGCCATCTCCCTTCCCCGCCGGATCCGCGAGGACGCGTCCGTCGCGTCGTCCGCGTCCGGCACCCCCTCCATCCCCGAGCAGAGCCGAGGCCGCACATGACCGACGAGACCACCCGCCACGACGGACGCGCCGCCGACCAGCTGCGCGAGATCAGCATCGAGCGGAACTGGAGCGAGCAGGCCGAGGGATCCGCCCTCATCTCCTTCGGGCGCACCCGCGTCCTCTGCACGGCGTCCTTCACCAACCGCGTGCCGCGCTGGAAGGCCGGGAGCGGGCAGGGCTGGGTCACCGCCGAGTACGCCATGCTGCCGCGCGCCACGAACGAGCGCATGGACCGCGAGGCCGTGAAGGGCAAGGTCGGCGGCCGCACGCACGAGATCTCGCGCCTCATCGGCCGGAGCCTCCGCGCCGTCGTCGACATGAAGGCGCTCGGCGAGAACACGATCGTCATCGACTGCGACGTGCTCCAGGCCGACGGCGGCACGCGCACCGCCGCGATCACGGGCGCGTACGTCGCGCTCGCCGACGCGCTCGAGTGGGGTCGCGAGCGGAAGTTCATCGCCCAGCGGGCCACGCCGCTGAAGGACAGCGTCGCCGCCGTCTCGGTGGGCATCGTCGACCAGAGGCCGCTCCTCGACCTCGCGTACGTCGAGGACGTGCGTGCCGAGACCGACATGAACGTCGTCATGACGGGCAGCGGCTCGTTCGTCGAGGTGCAGGGCACGGCCGAGGGTGCGCCCTTCGACCGCGCCGAGCTCGACGCGCTGCTCGACCTCGCTCTCGGCGGCGGGGTCACGCTCACCGCACTGCAGGCGCAGGCGCTCGGACGCTGAGGCCGACCCCGTGATCCCGCTCGTCCTCGCCACGCACAACGCCCACAAGGTCGAGGAGCTCCGCCGGATCCTCGGCGCGCGCCTCGACGGCATCGATCTGGCCGCCTACGACGGACCGGAGCCCGTGGAGGACGGCACGACCTTCGAGGAGAACGCCCTCATCAAGGCCCGCGCGGCCGCCCTCCACACGGGCTGCGCGGCGCTGGCCGACGACTCCGGCATCGGCGTCGACGTCCTCGGCGGATCGCCCGGCATCTTCTCGGCGCGCTGGTCGGGCCCCGCCCGCGACAGCCGGGAGAACCTCGAGCTCCTGCTGTGGCAGCTGGGCGACGTGCCGGACGCCCACCGCGGCGCGCGCTTCACCTGCGCGGCCGCCCTCGTCGTGCCGACCGACGACGGCCTCGTCGAGCGCACGGCGGTCGGCGTCTGGGAGGGATCCGTGCTCCGCGCGGTCGAGGGGGAGGGCGGCTTCGGCTATGACCCGATCTTCCGACCGTCGACCGGCGGCGCGAGCGCGGCGGCCCTGAGCGCTGACGAGAAGAACCGCGTGAGCCACCGCGCCCTGGCCTTCGACGCGATCATGCCGGTGGTCCGGCAGGAGCTCCTCGGTCGCGGCTGACGCCCGTCCGCCCTCCTGAGAGCGGGAGTCGTTCCCGACTGCGGTGCCGGTCGGATCCGCCCGCTCGCGCGCCCGTACGGTGGGGGCATGGGTTCCGGATCGCACGACCACGGCGCGGCCGTCACCGACCGCCGCCGCCTCGTCGTCGCGATCGCCATCACCGCGTCGGTGCTCGTCGTGGAGGTGATCGGCGCCCTCGTCTCCGGCTCCCTGGCGCTCCTCGCGGACGCCGGTCACATGACGAGCGACCTGCTCGGCCTCGGCATCGCCCTGGTGGCCACGGTCGTCGCCGCGCGTCCCGCGACCGACCGGCACACGTTCGGCTTCCAGCGCGGCGAGGTGCTCGGCGCGCTCGTGAACGGCCTGATCCTCGCGGTCGTCGGGGTGTACGTCGCGGTGCAGGGCGTCCAGCGGCTGCTGGCGCCGGAGAGTCCGGAGGTGGACGGCGGCGTCATGCTGCTCGCCGCCGGCATCGGCCTGGTCGCCAACATCGCGGCGCTCGTCGTGCTGCGCGGGGGAGCGGGCCGCTCGATCGGCCTGCGCGGCGCCTACCTCGAGGTGCTCGGCGACGCGTTCGGGTCCGTCGCCGCCATCGTCGCGGGCGTCGTCATCGCGCTCACGGGCTTCGGCCGCGCCGACGCGATCGCGTCGCTCGTCATCGCGGCGCTCATCGTGCCGCGCGCAGCGGTGCTGCTGCGGGACGTGGTGCGCGTGCTCACCGAGTCCACGCCCGTGGGCACCGAGCCCGAGCGGATCCGCGCCCATCTGCTCGAGACCCCCGGCGTCACGGCCGTGCACGACGTCCACGTGTGGGCCATCACCTCGGGATCGCCCGTCTTCACCGCGCACGTCGTGGTGGAGCAGGAGGTGTTCCGCGAGGGACGCACGGGGGAGCTTCTCGACCGGCTGGCCGGCTGCCTCGACGACCACTTCGACGTCGAGCACAGCACGTTCCAGCTGGAGCCCGAGGAGCACGCCGGGCACGAGCACCGGCACCACGTCTGACCCGCGGTCGGGTCCGTCCTCAGCGGGCGAAGGCGCATCCGCGGCTCGGAGCCCGCGGAGCGCTCGTGCTCACCGCCGTCTCAGCGGCGCGGGTCGTTCGAGGGGTCCTGGTCGAAGTACTCGGGCGCGAGCGCGAGGTCCTCGCCGTCGTGCGCGATGCCGGCCTGCTCCTCGTCGCGCGCGTGCTTGCGGGCGCGGAGGAAGTGGATCGCGGTGGGGACGAGCGTGACGACGACCGCGCCGAGCAGGACGTAGTCGATGTAGTGCGTGACGAAGTCGCGGATGGGCGGGAAGCCGTTGAGGAGGTGCCCGAGCCAGGTCAGCCCCGCGCCCCAGATGATGGCGCCGACGGCGTTGTAGAAGGAGTACTTGCGGTAGTCCATGTGGCCGACGCCGGCCGCGATGGGCGCGAAGGTGCGGACGATCGGCACGAAGCGCGCCGCGATGACCGCGAGGCCGCCGAAGCGGGCGAAGAACGCGTTCGTGCGGACGACGTTCTGGCGGCTGAAGATGCCGGAGTCCTTGCGCTCGAACACCTTCGGGCCCGCCTTGTGGCCGATGAGGTAGCCGACCTCGCCGCCCGCGAAGGCCGAGAAGGCGATGGCGAGGCACACCCACCAGATGTCGATGCCGGTGATGCCGGGGAGCGTCAGCCCCGCGATGACGAGGAGCGTGTCGCCGGGGAAGAGGAAGCCGAAGAGCAGTCCCGTCTCGGCGAAGATGATGAGGCAGATCCCGATGAGGGCGAATCCCCCGAACGACTCGATGAGCGTCGTCGAGTCGAGGAAGTCGAAGAGCAGGGGATGCACGTGGGGCTCCAGTCGTGGTGCTTCGACGGTCGTGGCGACCGGCGGCAGAGCACAGGTTATCGGGAGCGGCCGCGAGCGCGCCGTGACCGGGACGCCCCCGGTCGAGGGGTGCGACGGGGCGTCAGGCGCCGAGCTCGGCGTGGCCGAAGAGCCCGGGGACGCCGCCTGAGTGCCAGAGCACGATCCGGTCGTCAGCGCCGATGGATCCGCTGCGTGCCGCGGCCGCGAGGCCCGCCGCCGCGCGTGCGGTGTACGTCGGGTCGAGGAGGATCCCGGTCGTCCGCGCGACGAGCACGAGCGCGGAACGCGCCTCGTCCGTGAGGTGGGCGTACCCGGCGCCCACCCGGTCCTCGTCGATGCGGAGGCGGTCGGCGCCGATGCCCGTGCCGCGCTCCTCGAGGAACCCGGCGACCACCGTCCGCGGCGCCTCCACCGCCCCGCAGTGGACGCCGAGCACGCGCTCCGGTCCCAGCGCCTCGACGAGCCCCGCCATGGTGCCGCCCGAGCCGAGCGCGACCACCACGTGGTCGACGTCGCCGACCTGATCGCGGAGCTCGTGCCCCGCGTCGACGAACCCCTGCACGGAGTGCGCGTCGGATCCGCCGAACGCCACGCGGTGCACGCGCGTGCCCGCCGCCTCCAGCTCCGCCACGACGGACCCGGCGCGCGACCCGGCGCCCTCGTCGCCCGACCACTCGATGCGCGCGCCGTACAGCCCGTCGAGCAGGACGTTGCCGCGCGGAGCGACCTCGTGCCCCTCGAGGACGAGCACCACGTCGAGCCCCAGCGTCGCGCCCGCGGCCGCGGTCATGCGCGCGTGGTTGCTCTGCGCGGCGCCCGTGGTGACGACTGTCGTCGCCCCGCGCGCGAGGGCCCGGCCGAGCGAGCGCTCGAGCTTCCGGGCCTTGTTGCCGCCGCCGCCCCAGCCGATGAGGTCGTCGCGCTTCATCAGGAGCCGCTCGGGGTGGAGGCCGAGCGCCTCGGCCAGCCGGGGGACCGGGTGCACGGGCGTCGGCTCGGTCCAGAGGCGGATGCGGTCGTCCACGGGCTGCTCCTCGTTCGGGTCGGAGCGCCGCCGTAGGGCGGATCCCGCGTTCCGGCGGCCCTCGCCCTCGTGCGGGAGAAGGGACTTGAACCCTCACGCTCGAAAGCACAGGAACCTAAATCCTGCGTGTCTACCGATTCCACCACTCCCGCGGGTGCCCGACCAGCTTAGGACGACCCCTAATATGTTGAACGTGACAACGAAGACACTCGTAGCAGGCATCGACTCCTCCACGCAGAGCTGCAAGGTGGTCGTCCGCGACCTCGACACGGGCGCCCTGGTGCGCTCCGGCCGCGCGTCCCACCCCGACGGCACGGAGGTGGATCCGGCCCGATGGTGGGACGCCCTCCTCGCGGCCGTCGCCGACGCGGGCGGGCTCGACGACGTCGCGGCCATCTCCGTCGGCGGCCAGCAGCACGGCATGGTCTGCCTCGACGAGTCGGGCGCGGTCGTCCGCGACGCGCTCCTCTGGAACGACACCCGTTCCGCGCAGGCCGCCGCCGACCTCCGCGACGAGCTGGGCGCCGACACCTGGGCGAGCGCCACCGGCGTCGTCCCCGTCGCGTCCTTCACCGCCACCAAGCTCCGCTGGCTCCGCGACGCCGAGCCCGAGAACGCAGCCCGTGTCGCTGCCGTCGCCCTCCCGCACGACTGGCTGACCTGGCGCCTCCTCGGCCACGGCGTCGGGTCCCCGGACCTCGCCGCCCTCGCCACCGACCGCTCCGACGCGAGCGGCACGGCGTACTGGTCGAGCGTGTTGGGGGAGTACCGCCTCGACCTGCTGGAGCGCGCTCTCGGCCGCGTCGTCGGCCTGCCGCGCGTGCTCGGCCCCTTCGAGTCCGCGGGCGTCACGGCGGACGGCATCCCCGGCGTCCCCGCGGGCATCCCCGTCGGGCCCGGCGCCGGCGACAACGCCGCCGCCGCGCTCGGCCTCGGCGCGGTGCCGGGCGACGTGGTCGTCTCCATCGGCACCTCCGGCACGGTCTTCGCGGTCACGGCCGACCCGATCACCGACGCCTCCGGCACGGTCGCGGGCTTCGCCGACGCCACGGGCAACTTCCTCCCGCTCATTGCGACCCTCAACGCCGCCCGCGTGCTCGACGGCGGTGCGCGCCTCCTGGGCGTCGACCACGCGCGGCTGTCCGAGCTGGCGCTCGAGGCCCCCGCGGGATCCGACGGCCTCGTGCTCCTCCCGTACTTCGAGGGCGAGCGCACGCCGAACCTCCCCGACGCGACCGCGTCGCTGCACGGCATGACCCTCCGCAACAGCACGCCGGCGACCATGGCCCGCGCGCACGTCGAGGGCATGCTGTGCGGCCTGGCCGACGGCCTCGACGCGATCACGCGCCAGGGCGTGCGCGTGGAGCGCGTGCTCCTCATCGGCGGCGGAGCGAAGAGCCGGGCCGTGTGCGAGATCGCGCCGACGATCTTCGGCGTCCCCATCCACGTGCCGGACGCGGGCGAGTTCGTCGCCGACGGCGCCGCGAAGCAGGCCGCGTGGATCCTCACGGGCAGCGTGCCTGCGTGGCCCCTCGCGGGTGACGAGGTCTTCGACGCGCCGGGCGTGCCCGCGGTGCGCGCGGCGTACGCGGCGGCGAAGGCGGAGCTGGGGTACTGAGGTCCGCGGGCCGGCGCTGACGCGCCGGCCTGTGGACGGCCCCGGCGGGATCGCCGCCTGATCAGCATCCTGTGCGGGTGCAGACGCGGACGCCCCTCGACACCATCGCCGGCCGCGTGCGGGAGCGCCTGCGGGACGACGGATCGGCGCCCGACCCGGCGGGCACGGCGGCCGTGGTGCGCGAGGAGGTCCGGCGCTTCGCGGAGCAGGCGCTCGGATCCGACACCCGGCTCGTCGACGACGAGGCGGCCACCGAGCGGCAGGTGCTCGCGCGCATCACGGGCTTCGGGGCGCTGCAGCCGCTCCTCGACGACGACGCGATCGAGGAGATCTGGATCAACGCCCCCACGCGCGTGTTCGTGGCGCGGGCCGGCGTCCCCGAGCTGACCTCGCTCGTCCTCTCCGACGCGGAGGTGCGCGACCTGGTCGAGCGGATGCTGCAGTCGTCCGGGCGACGGGTCGACCTGTCGACGCCGTTCGTGGACGCGTCGCTGCCCGACGGGTCGCGCCTGCACGTGGTCATTCCGGACGTCACACGGCGCCACTGGGCCGTCAACATCCGCAAGTTCTCCCGGCGGATCCGCGACCTCGACCACCTCGTGGCGCTCAGCAGCCTGCCGCTGCAGGCCGCGGAGTTCCTCCGGATGAGCGTGCGCGCGGGCCTGTCCATCGTGGTGAGCGGTGCGACCCACACCGGCAAGACCACCATGATCGACGCGCTCCTCGCCTCGGCCCGCGCGTCCGACCGCATCGTCACGGTGGAGGAGACGTTCGAGCTCGATCCCGCGGGCCGCGACGTCGTGGCCATGCAGTGCCGGCAACCGAGCCTCGAGGGCTCCGGCGAGATCACGCTGCGCCGCCTCATCAAGGAGGCGCTGCGGATGCGGCCCGACCGGCTCGTGGTCGGCGAGGTGCGCGAGGCGGAGTGCCTCGACCTCCTCATCGCGCTCAACTCCGGCGTGCCGGGCATGTGCTCGATCCACGCGAACAGCGCGCGCGAGGCGCTCGTCAAGCTGTGCACGCTGCCGCTGCTCGCGGGGCGCAACATCGACGCCGCCTTCGTGGTCCCCACCGTCGCGACGTCGGTCGACCTCGTCGTGCACCTCGAGGTGCTGCCGTCGGGCGCCCGCCGCGTGGTCGAGATCCTCGCGCCCGGCGGCCGGCACTCCGGCATGGTCATCGAGGCGAGCTCGGTCTTCGCGCTGGAGGACGGGATGCTGACCGCGACGGGCGGACAGCCGGCGCACCTCGGCAAGTACCGGTCGGCGGGGCTCGACCCGCTCCGGATCCTGGTGGGGGCGCCGTGAGCGCCGCCCTCGGCCTCGCCCTCGGCGCGGGCCTCGTCCTCCTCCTCGCGCCGTGGATCTGGCCGGCGGCAGGGGGTGCCGCAGGTCGGGGTCGCGGTGTGGCGGCCGCGGTGCACGACCGCCTCACGCACGCCGGGCTGGAGCGGGTGTCCGTCAGCTCGTTCCTCGCGATCTCCGCCCTCGTCGGGCTCGCGGCCGCCCTGCTGGTGGAGGCCCTCCTCCGCGTGGACGCCGCGGCGCTGGCCGCCGGCATCGCGGGGCTCCTCCTCCCGTGGGTCGTGGTGGGCGCGCGTTCCACGGCCCGGCGTCGGGCGCAGCGCGCCGTCTGGCCGGACGTGGTCGACCACCTCGTGAGCGCGGTGCGGGCGGGCCTGGGTCTCCCGGACGCCGTGGCCTCGCTCGCCGTCGCCGGTCCGACCGTCCTCCGGCCGGCGTTCCGGGACTTCGCGTCCGTGCACCGCACGACCGGCAGCTTCGCCGTCGCGCTCGACGAGCTGAAGGATCGGCTGGCGGACCCCACCGCCGACCGCATCCTCGAGACGCTGCGGATGGCGCGCGAGGTGGGCGGCACCCAGCTCCCCGACGTCCTCCGCGGCCTCGCCCGCTTCCTCCGCGAGGAGGCGGCCATCCGCAGCGAGGCCGAGGCGCGGCAGTCGTGGGTGGTGAACGCGGCCAAGCTCGGGGTCGCCGCGCCGTGGATCATCCTGGCGCTGCTGTCGACCCGACCCGAGGCCGCTGCCGCCTACGACACGACCGCCGGCACCGTGGTCATCGTGATCGGCCTCGCCGTCTCGGCGGTCGCCTACCGCCTGATGCTCGCCCTCGGGCGCCTGCCGGAGGACCGGAGGTGGTTCGCGTGACGGGAGCGGAGTCCTGGGGCGCCGTGCTCGGGTTGCTGGCGGGCCTCGGCCTCTGGTCGATGATGGGCGCGATCCCGCGCCTGCGCCGGGCGCGCCTGCTCGACCGCGTGGCCCCGCACGTGCTCGACGTGTCCGAGGGCGCGCGTCGGCACCTCGCGCTCACCACCGTGCACCCCCTGCCCGTGCTCGGCACGCTCGGCGCTCCGGTGGTCGTCCCGCTGCGTCGCGGCCTCGCGCGCGTGCTGGGCGGGACGGAGCGGATCGAGCGGCTGCTGGGTCAGGCCGGCGCCGCCGAGGACGTCGAGCGCCACCGGTCGCGCCAGCTCGTGGGGCTCGTGCTCGGGGCGGCCGCGGGAGCCGTCGCCGCCGCGCTCACCGGGGGCGCGGTCCTCGTCGCCGGGTCCGTCCCGCAGACGCAGCTGGTCGGGATCCCCCTCGTGGCCGCCGTCGCGGGGCTCGTCGCGTGCGACTCGGAGCTCGAGCGACGGGCCACCCGCCGCATCGCGCGGATCTCCGCGGAGCTGCCCACGGTGCTGGAGTTCCTCGCGCTCAGCCTCGCGGCGGGGGAGGGGCTGCTCGACGCGCTCCGCCGCGTCGCCCGCGTGGGGTCCGGGGAGCTCGCGGGGGAATTGGGCCGCGTCGTCGCCGACGTCGGCACGGGCATCCCGGTCACACGCGCCTTCGACGACCTCGCCCGGCGCCTGGCCCTGCCGTCCGTGTCCCGCCTCGTGGACCAGCTGGCCGGATCCCTCGAACGCGGCACGCCGCTCGCGGAGGTCCTCCGCGCCCAGGCGCAGGACGCGCGCGAGGTCGCCAAGCGCGAGCTGCTCGAGAGCGCGGGACGCAAGGAGGTGGGGATGCTCGTGCCCCTGGTGTTCCTGATCCTCCCGCTCACCATCGTCTTCGCCCTGTTCCCCGGCGTCGTCGTCCTGCAGCTCGGGCTGTAGGCGGACGCCCACCATCACCGACCATCGACCGAGAGGCACGACATGACCGACGAACGAGGGATCCCGACGTGGACGCGGACGCCCGGCGCCGCATGGGACGACGACCGGGGGGGACGTGCCCGGCTGGGTGCTCATCACGCTCATGACGGCCGGGCTCGTCGTCATCCTGTGGGGCGTCGCCGGACCCCTGCTGCAGCACGTGTTCACGCAGGCCATCGACCGGGTCACGTCGTTCTGATGCGCGACGACCGCGGCTCGGCCCCCGCCGAGTTCGTCATGGTCGGGGCGCTGCTCGTGGTCCTCGCGCTCTCGGTGGTCCAGCTCGCCCTGGCCCTGCACGTGCGGACGACCGTGCTGGACGCGGCCGCCGAGGGCGCGCGCACCGCGGCGCTCGCCGGGGCGACGCGTGCCGACGGCGTCGATCGCACGCGGGATCTCATCACGACGGCTGTGGGGGAGCGGTACGCGGAGGACGTGACCGCGAGCACGGGCGCCGTGCTCGGGCACGCGGTCGTGAGCGTGACGGTCCGCACGACGCTTCCGCTCGTGGGCCTCCTCGGCGTCGACCGCGGGCTGGAGGTGACGGGGCATGCGGCTGTCGAGCGGCTGGGCTGACGATCGGGGGTCCGCGTCGCTCGAGCTCATCACCGCGGGCGTGCTCCTGCTCGTGCCGCTCGTCTACCTCGTCGTCGCCCTCTCGGCCATCCAGGGTGCCGCGCTCGCGACGGAGGGCGCGGCCCGCCAGGCGGCTCGCGTCTACGTCCGGGCCGACGACGACGCGTCCGGGCGGCGGGAGGCCCGCGCGGCCGTCGACGTCGCGCTCGCCGACCAGGGCGTGGCGCCCGACGGCATCGTGCTCGACATCACCTGCACCCCGGATCCTCGGCGATGCCACGCGCCCCGCTCGCTCGTGCGCGTCTCCGTACGGGTCGCGGCCGCGCTGCCGCTGGCTCCGTCCGTCGTGGGCCCGGACGCGCCGGGCGCGGTGACGGTCCGCGGCACCGCCGACGAGCGGATCTCCGTCTTCGCGCGGTCGGCGCGATGACGTCCGCGCACCGCGGGCGACACCCGGCCGTCCCCACGGCATGCGGGTGGGCGGGATCCGCGGACGATGGCTCGATCCTGCCGCTGGTCATCGCGTCCTGCGCGCTCGGCCTGGCCGTGATCCTGATGGTGTCGGCGGCGTCGTCGCTCTACCTCGAGCGCGTGCGGCTCTTCTCCCTCGCGGACGCCGCCGCGCTGGCGGGCGCGGAGTCCTTCGACGTGGACCTCGACGGCCGCCCGGCGGCGGGTAACGCGGATGGCGGCAGGATCGCGCTCCCACCCCTGACGGACGACGGCGTCGCCGCCGCGGTCGCGGGCTTCCTGGCCGACGAGCCGACCGACGGCCTCCACGACCTCCACCTGGACCGCGCTGACACGCCCGACGGCCGGAGCGCCCGCGTCACGCTGTCCGCCACCTGGATCCCGCCGGTCGCGTCGCTGCTCGCCCCGGAGGGCGTGCGCATCGACGTCACCAGCACGGCCCGCAGCGTGCTGGTCGGGCCGGGAGGCGCGCCGGCGGGTCCGGCCGGCGGCGGTTGATCCGCGCTCGCGTGACCGGGTACGTCAGAGAGCGGGTCGTGGCTTCCGCGGCACGTACCGCGGCACGTACCGCAGGAGGATCCCGGCGCCGATGAGCCCGAGCACCCCCATCACGCCGCTCGCGATCGTGAGCGACGCGGCCGCGGTGATCGCCGCGATGAGGAGCGGGGAGGCGGCGCTCCCGGCGTCGCCCGTGAACCGCCACGCGCCGAGGAAGGGCGCCGGGTCGTCCTTCGGCGCGAGGTCGGAGCCGAGGGTCATGAGGATCCCGGAGCCGATGCCGTTCGCGACCGACATGAACATGGCGACGCCGATGAACCACTGCACGCTCGTCGGCAGGTCGGGCGTGAGCGCGAGCGCGAGGTAGCCGATGCCGAGCCCCACCATCGACGGCACGGCGCTCCAGAGGCGGCCGAAGCGGTCCATGATCTGGCCGCTGGCGTAGAAGAGGGCGAAGTCCACGCCTCCCGCGATGCCGATGATGAGCGCCGTGTTCGCGTCCGAGATGCCGATGCTCACGGCCCAGAGGGGGAGGAGCACGCCGCGGCCCGCGCGCATCGCGCCGATGAGGGCCGCGCCCGAGCCGAGCTTCACGAGCACGCCCTTGAAGCGCCAGAGCGTCCGGCCGAGGCCCGCGGAGCGCTTGGCCGCCGCAGCGGGAGCGGTACCGGCGGCCGCGGCGACGGACTCGTCGTCCTGCGGCTCGCCGGAGGTCGCGGGCGCCGCGCTCTGCAGGTCGGCCGCGCGGTTGCGGCGCACGACCTCCATCGGGTCGGGCAGCACCAGGAGCGTCACGGCGGCCGCGAGGCACGCGACGATGTGGATCGCGAACGCCGACTGCGACGCCCCCGTCAGGTGGATCACCGCGGCGGCGAGGAACGGACCCACGAAGTAGCCGGCGCGGAACGTGCCGCCGAGCGTCGACAGGGCCCGGGCGCGGTACGCCTGGGGCACGAAGCTCGTCATGAAGGCGTGCCGGGCGAGCGCGAAGACGGCCGTCGAGACGCCGATCAGGAAGACGCCCACGCCGAGCACGAGCGGGTTCGGCGCGAGGAGGCAGAGCAGCAGGCCGCCGATGGAGACGAAGGCCGCGCCGATCATCGCGGTCCGCTCGCCGATCCGGCTCACCACGGAGCCGCTGGGGATGTCGCCCACCAGCTCGCCGAGCATGATCATGCCGCCGATGAACGCGGCGATCGCGAGCGAGGCGCCGAGGCTGCCGGCCACGATCGGGATGATGGGGATGATCGCCCCCTCCCCGATGGAGAACAGGAGCGCGGGGAGCAGCGCCGGGAGCGCGACCGCGCGCAGGGAGAAGGGGGTCTCGGGGGTCGACATCGTGTCCGAGCCTACGCGCGGGCGCGCTCGTCCCCGGACGTCGCCGACGACCCGGACGGTAGGCTGGGCGGCACCATGATCGACCAGGACTTCTCTTCGCGGATCACAGAATTGCGCGACACTTACTCCAACATCCGCTCCGTCGTCGGCGTCGAGCGCCTGCAGCAGGAGGTCGAGGAGCTGAGCGCCCAGGCGGGGGAGCCGGACCTCTGGGACGACACCGAGAAGGCGCAGAAGGTCACGAGCGACCTGAGCCACCGCCAGACCGAGCTGAAGCGCATCGACGAGCTGCAGCGCCGCCTGGACGACCTCGACGTGCTCGTGGAGATGGCCAAGGACGACGAGGAGTCCGCCGAGGAGGCGGTCGTCGAGCTCGACGGCATCACGAAGATCATGGACGAGCTCGAGGTGCAGACGCTCCTCAACGGCGAGTTCGACCCGCGCCCTGCGGTCGTCACCATCCGCGCGGGTGCCGGCGGCGTCGACGCGGCCGACTTCGCCGAGATGCTCATGCGCATGTACCTGCGCTGGGCCGAGCAGCACGACTACCGCGCCACCGTGCTCGACACGTCCTACGCGGAGGAGGCGGGCATCAAGTCGGCGACCTTCGAGATCGACGCGCCCTACGCCTTCGGCACGCTGTCGGTCGAGGCCGGCACGCACCGCCTCGTGCGCATGAGCCCCTTCAACTCGGCGGGCAAGCGCCAGACGTCGTTCGCGGCCGTCGAGGTCGTGCCGCTCATCGAGCAGACCGAGTCGATCGAGATCCCCGAGAACGACATGCGGGTCGACGTCTTCCGCTCCTCCGGCCCCGGCGGACAGTCGGTCAACACGACCGACTCCGCGGTGCGCATCACCCACCTGCCCACGGGCATCGTCGTCACCTGCCAGAACGAGAAGAGCCAGATCCAGAACCGCGCCGCCGCCCTCCGCGTGCTGCAGTCGCGCCTGCTCCTCGTGCAGCGCGAGCAGGAGGCTGCCACCAAGAAGGAGCTCGCCGGCAACATCACGGCGAGCTGGGGCGACCAGATGCGCAGCTACGTGCTGGCGCCGTACCAGATGGTCAAGGACCTCCGCACGGAGCACGAGGTCAACAACCCGTCGAACGTCTTCGACGGCGACCTCGACGGCTTCATCTCCGCGGGGATCCGCTGGCGGAAGTCGCCCGAGCGCGCCTGAGAGACTCCGCGCGGACCGCTCCCCGCGGTGAGTCGATGCGGCGATTGACCGGTCCCGTGCCTAGGGTCGTACCGACATGATCAGGTTCGACCACGTATCCAAGGTGTATCCCGGCAACCCCCGACCGGCGCTGAGCTCCGTCGACCTCGAGATCCTGCGGGGGGAGTTCGTCTTCCTCGTCGGCGCCTCCGGGTCCGGCAAGTCCAGCTTCCTGCGTCTCGTGCTCAAGGAGGACCGGCCCACCCAGGGCACGATCCACGTCCTGGGCCAGCAGCTGAACCAGCTGTCGAGCCGCAAGGTCCCGTACTACCGGCGCAGCCTGGGGGTGGTGTTCCAGGACTTCCGGCTGCTCCCCAACAAGTCGGTGTTCGACAACGTCGCCTTCACCCTCCAGGTGATCGGCAAGTCGCGCGGCTTCATCCAGGAGGCCGTCCCCGACGTCCTCGCCATGGTGGGCCTGCAGGGCAAGGAGCAGCGCCTCCCGCACGAGCTCTCCGGCGGCGAGCAGCAGCGCGTCGCGATCGCGCGCGCCGTGGTCAACAAGCCCGCCGTGCTCCTCGCCGACGAGCCGACCGGCAACCTGGACCCGCTCACGAGCGCGGGCATCATGCAGGTGCTGGAGCGGATCAACGCCAACGGCACCACGGTCATCATGGCCACCCACGACTCCGGCATCGTCGACCAGATGCAGAAGCGCGTCATCGAGCTGATCGGCGGCGAGGTCGTCCGCGACGAGCTCGGCGGCCAGTACCAGACGTCCGCTATCGACCTGCCCCGCACGGCGGAGAACCCGGTCGGCGTGAACCCGGAGCACCCGCCCGTCGCCGCGCCGACGCCGGTCTTCGTGCCCGCGGCCCCGCTGCCGGCACCCGCGCGGTCCACCGCCCCCGCGGAGCCCGCCTCCGGAGCGGAGCGCCGCGAGCAGGCCCGACGGGACAAGCAGCGTCGCGCCGACGAGAAGGCGCGCGCGAAGGAGGCAGCGGCCCGCGAGGCCGCCGCCGCCAAGGCCGCCCGGAAGGCGCCGCGGAAGCCCGCGGAGGCCACCGCGGCTCCCGCCGTCGCCGCGCCCGTGACGCCGTCCGCGCCCGCCGCGTCGGAGTCGGAGTCCGCGCCGCTCGTCCCCGCCACCGCGTCCGACCGGCAGGCGGAACCCGCATCCGATGCGCCGACGCCCCGGGACGACGAGCCGACGCGCGCACCGCGTGAGGACGCTCCGGCCTATGCGCCGTCGGCCTTCGCGGAGGCCGCGCGCGTGGATCCCGCACCGGCACCCGCGCCCGCACCCGAGCGCGGGGCCGACCGCCCCGTGCCGGCCCTCGAGGACCGCCCGCAGCGCGGTCGTCCGGAACCCGTCCGCCGGGAGTCGGTCGAGCAGGCGCCGTCCCGCATGATCCCCGTGATCCGGGATGAGGCACCCGTCGAGGCCGAGGCGCCCGTCGTCGACGACGCCCCACCGGCCCCGCCGACGCCGCCGAGCCGGCGCAACGGAGGAGGAGCGGCCCCCTCGGCCCCGAGCACCGGATCCATCCGGCGGCTCCCCGAGGGCACCGGCGTGATCC
Source organism: Clavibacter sp. B3I6 (assembly GCF_030816895.1). NCBI lineage: Bacteria > Bacillati > Actinomycetota > Actinomycetes > Micrococcales > Microbacteriaceae > Clavibacter > Clavibacter sp. B3I6. The sequence goes on along the minus strand of NZ_JAUSYL010000001.1, from coordinate 855,955 downwards.
GCCTCCCCGACCTGTCCGACGGGCAGGGCGGCGACGCGCCCGCGGACGGACGCGACGACGCCGAGCTCGCCGAGCTCGGACTGGCCGAGAAGCTGGGCCTCCGCGGCCGCGGCGAGTCACCGGACGACACCGGTGCACAGGATGTGGGGCCCACGCGATGAGACTCGGACTCGTCCTCTCCGAGGTCGGCCACGGCCTCCGTCGGAACGTCAGCATGGTCGTCTCGGTCGTGCTCGTCACCTTCATCTCGCTCACGTTCGTGGGCGCCGCCGTCCTGTTGCAGATGCAGATCGGCCAGATGAAGAACTACTGGTACGACCGCGCGCAGGTCGCGATCGACTTCTGCACCGACACCTCGGTGCCGAGCGAGACGTGCGTCAACGGCAAGGCCACCCAGGAGCAGATCGACGCGGTCGAGGAGCGCCTCGACAGCGACACGCTCGCCCCGTTCATCGACAAGTACTACTTCGAGGACCAGGACACCGCGTACGCGAACTTCCAGGAGCAGTTCCAGGGCGATCCGGTCACCGAGCTGGTGCAGCCGGAGTTCCTCAACGAGGCGTTCTGGGTGAACCTCAAGGACCCGTCGAAGTCCGACATCCTCAGCGACAGCCTCTCGGGGCTCGCGGGCGTCGAGAACGTGACGGACCAGCGCCAGTACCTCGACCAGATCTTCTCGATCCTCAACGCCGCCAGCCTCACCGCCGTCGGCATCGCGGGGCTCATGCTCGTGGCCGCCGCGCTCCTCATCGCCACCACCATCCGGCTGTCCGCGTTCTCGCGGAGACGGGAGCTGGGCATCATGAGGCTGGTCGGGGCGTCGAACCGCTTCATCCAGACCCCGTTCATCCTCGAGGGCGTGTTCGCGGCCCTCATCGGGTCGGTGCTCGCGAGCGCGGCGACTGTTGCGCTGGTGCGGTTCTTCGTGCAGGGCTTCCTGAGCTCCCGGCTCACGTCGATATCGCTCGTGAACATGGACGACGCGCTGCTCGTCGTGCCCATCCTGCTGGGGGTCGGCGTCGTGCTGGCGGCGGTCTCGGCGAACTTCGCCATCAGCCGCTACCTGCGGATCTGATCCTCCGGTAGGCTGATGGGCTGCCCGGTTCCGGGCGCTCCACCCCGATCATCGAGGAGTCCACCGTGCCCAGGGAACGTGGCGAGAAGGTGGTGGCGACCAACCGCAAGGCGCGCCACGACTACACCATCGAGTCGACCTACGAGGCCGGCCTCGTGCTCACCGGCACCGAGGTCAAGTCGCTCCGCCAGGGCCGTGCGTCGCTCGTCGACGGCTACGCCTTCGTCGACGCGGGCGAGGCCTGGCTCGACGCTGTGCACATCCCCGAGTACAACCAGGGCACCTGGAACAACCACCCGGTTCGGCGGAAGCGGAAGCTCCTCCTGCACAAGGAGCAGATCCTCAAGATCCACTCCAAGGTGAAGGAGGGCGGCTACACGGTCGTCCCGCTCCAGCTCTACTTCGTGGACGGCCGGGCCAAGGTCGAGCTCGCCATCGCGAAGGGCAAGAAGGAGTACGACAAGCGCCAGACGCTCCGCGAGCGCCAGGACAAGCGCGAGGCGGACCGCGCCATGTCGTCGCACCGCCGCCTCGGCGAGTAGGCACCTGCCGGTCCTGGCCGGTGGTGCGGCCGGCTCCCATCGGCTATCATTGAGGGCTGGTCGGGGTTCGCTCCGGCCGCGATTGACAACTCGACAGCGTGGAACATGCGACCCGGCTCGGGCACCAGCAGGTGCACGGTCGTGCATGGGGATGATCGGTTTCGACATTGCCTGCAAAACTGCGAGAAGCGGGTCGAGGATGCAGGGCTATCTCGTAAACGCTCTCTGCAAAATACAACTGCCAATAACAAGCAGTCGTCCTTCGCTCTCGCTGCCTAAGCGAGCGCACTAACAGGACCGTCGACCCGGTGATGCTCTCTATCCGGTAAGTCGGCGTCAGATTAGGGAGCTCGCTGCGCGGTCGTGCCTCAGGGCCGCGCGGGACTCGAACTGAGGCTGGGCCCGTCGGATCAGACGCCAGGAGCAAGTTCCGGGGCCGAGCAGGACGTCTTTCCTGGATACACCCGTAGAAGGCGCAGGCTTACAGCAGTGGACCGGGGTTCGATTCCCCGCATCTCCACCATCGCGTCGCATGTCCCACGCTCGTCGAGAGGCCGGATCCGTCCGGCCGAGGAGAGGCCCCGTCCATCAGGACGGGGCCTCTCCTCCGTCCGGGGTCAGCCGACCGGTGCGCGCGGCGCGGCCGGGGCGGGGGCGCCCGGGTCCGACGCCGCGAGGGCCGGCGCCGTCGTCTCCAGCGCGGGTGATCCCGTCGGCCGGCGTCGCCGCTTGCGGCCACCCGACCGCCCGTACACGAGGTACATCGTGAGGCCCATGATGATCATGAGCAGCACCGTGTAGACGAACGTGATGCTCATCGAGTCGAGGTTCGCCTCGCCCTCCGTGCTCGCCTTGATCGCGATGCCGAGCGGCTCGTACAGCGGCTGGTAGAGGAACACCGCCGCGTCGTAGTCGTCGAGCAGGCTGTTGAAGTTGAGCGCCGTGATCGCCGCCACCGTCGGGATCACGAGCGGCACCAGCACGCGCCGGAACGTCGTGAGCGACCGGGCGCCGAGGATGCGCGCGGCGTCCTCGAGCGACTGCGGCACGCTCGCGAACGCGGCCTTCAGGAGCCGGAGCGTGAAGGGCACCTTGACGATGATGTACGCCACGAGCAGCAGCCAGGTCGTGCCCGTGAGCACCTGCCCGCCGATGAGCGGCTGCGGCCGGTCGAAGGTCTGCAGGAGCGCGAGCGCGATGAGGATCGTCGGCAGGATCCACGGGATGTGCAGCAGGTACTCGATCGTCGCGGTGGCCCAGTTGCGGTTCCGCTGCACGAGCCGCGCCACGAACAGGAGCCCCGCCACGACGATCACGGCGGCCAGCGCGCTGTAGACGAGGCTCACGATGAACGGCCGGAGCACGTCCGGGGAGCCGAGCACGGTCGCGTAGTTCCCGAGAGTGAACGAGTCGAGCGTGATCGTCCCCGTCTGGACGCTCTTCGAGTCGAGGAACGAGAACAGCACGATGAGGAGCACGGGCAGCGCGTAGACCACGAACAGCGCGTACGCGACCACGTGCACGACGGCGTTGACCACGGGGTTCCGGATGCGCTGCTTCTGCAGCGGCGTCGCGACCTTGGCCACGGAGAAGTACACGCCCGACTTCTCGACGCGGTTCATGATCGCGAGCAGCACGATGGTCGCGACGCCCAGCACGATCGCGAGCAGCGCCGCGAGGTCCCGGGAGCTCGAGCTCTTGGAGAAGGTGACGATCATGGGCGCGACCGTCTGGAATCCCGTGCCCCCGAGGACCAGGGGAGCGGTGAGCGCCCCGAGGCCGGTGAGGAACGTGAGCACCGTGACCGCGAAGATCATGGGGCGCAGCGCCGGCAGCACGATGCGGAAGAGGATGCGGCCGGTGCCCGCGCCCATGCTGCGGGCCGCCTCGATGGTCTGGTGGTCGATGGCCGCGAGGGAGGAGCGGAGGAACAGCATGTGGTTCGTGGTGGTCGCGAAGGTCATCACGATGACGACCGCGAAGTAGCCGCTGAACCAGTCGGGGTCGAGGTCGGGGAACGCCCGCTGCGCGATCGCCGTGACGAACCCGTACCGCCCGTAGATGAAGTTGTAGCCGGCGGCCAGCACGATGCCGCCGTAGATGAGCGTGGTGGCGTAGCCGAGCCAGAGCACGCGGGATCCGCGCACCACGAAGTACTCGGTGACCAGCACGATGAAGATGCCGACGACGTTCACCGTGACGGCGAGCGTGACGGCCAGCAGCAGGCTGTTGCCGACGCTGCGCATGGCCCGGTCGGAGCTCACGAGCTTCTCCAGCGCCCGGCCGCTGAACGACCCGTCGGGGAAGAACGTGGTGACGAGGAGGTTCGCGTTCGGGAAGACGAGGAACGTGACGATGAACCACAGCGCGGCGATGAGCACCACGACGCCGAGGGGGGAGCGCAGCAGCGCGCGGACGGGGGTGCGCACGGCTACGACCGGTACCGGAGGATCGCGGACGGGTCGATGCCCACGGCGACCTCGGTCCCGGGGGCGAGCGGCGGCGCGCCCGTCTCGGCGACGAGCGCGTCGACGGCATCGTCCCCGAGGTCGACCCGGTAGGTGCTGTACGAGCCGTGATACGAGCGCTCGGCGACCACGCCGTCGAGCCGCACGCGGCCCGCGTCGACGGGGACGGCGTCGCGCGGCTGCACGGAGACGCGCTCGAGCCGCACGTAGGCGCGGTCGGAGGAGTCGAGGCCGGATGCGCCGGCCGCGCGCAGGCGCGCCACGGTCGAGGTGCCGAGGGCGTTGATCGCGCCGACGAAGGTCGCGACGAACTCGGACGCGGACCGGTCGTAGATGTCCTCCGGGGTGCCGACCTGCTCGATCCGCCCCGCGTCGAAGACGGCGATGCGGTCGCTCATCGTCAGCGCCTCCTCCTGGTCGTGCGTGACGTAGACCGTCGTGATCCCGAGCCGCGACTGCAGCCCCTTCAGCTGCTCGCGCAGCTGCACGCGGAGCTTCGCGTCGAGGTTCGACAGCGGCTCGTCGAGCAGGAGGATCCGCGGCTCGAGCACGAGCGCGCGCGCGATGGCCACGCGCTGCTGCTGGCCACCCGAGAGCTCCGCCACGTTCTTGTCCAGCTGCGCGTCGCTCAGCTCGACCTGGTCGGCCATCGCGCGCACCAGCCGGTCGGTCTCCGCCTTGCCGGCCTTCCGCACGGTGAGGCCGAACGCGATGTTCTGCCGCACCGACATGCTCGGGAAGAGCGCGTAGTTCTGGAACACCATCCCGACGCGGCGCTTCTCGCTCGGCAGCCGGGTGGCCACCTGCCCGTCGATCACGATGTCGCCGCGGCTCGGCTCGACGAAGCCGGCGAGGGTCCGCAGCGCCGTCGTCTTGCCGCATCCGGAGGGTCCGAGGAGGGTGAAGAACTCGCCCTCGTGGATCTCCAGGTCGAGCCCCGGGATCGCCACCTGGTCGCCGAAGCGCACCTCGACGTCATCGAAGCGGATCATCAGGGCAGGTACTCCAGCTCGGTCTTCTCGACCCAGTCGGCGATGTGCTCGCGCACGAACCCGTAGTCGACGTCCTGCTTCTCCAGCGACTCGATGAGCTCGGTCACGGCGGGGAGCGCCTTCTCGCGGGCGGTGGTGTTGACGGGGTAGCTCGAGAACTGCTCGGCGAAGGCGCCCTGCACGTCGGCGCCGCCGAACCAGTCGATGAAGGCGCGGGCGCGCTCCTCCTTCTTCGTGCCGGCGATCTCCGCGATCTGCTCGGTCACGAACGGGACGCCGTCCTTCGACGGGACGACCTCGGTGGTGGTGCCGTACTGCTCGTCGCGGGCGGCGATGCCGCTGGAGGGCAGGGTGCCGAAGGCGACCTCGCCGCGCGACAGGCGCGCGTAGAGGTCGGTGCCCTCGACGGAGGGGGAGCCGTTCGCGAAGTACTCCTCGACGACCTTCCATCCCTCGTCGCTGATGCCGAGGTCGCCGTCCGTGTCCTCGTACGGCGCGAGGAGTCCCGCGAGGATGAGCTGCGGGGTCGCCTCGCCGAGGCGCGTGTTCACCTCGTACTTCCCCTCGTACTCGGAGGAGTAGAGGTCGGTGGCGTCATTCGGCACGTCGCCGCCCGAGGTCTGCTTCGCGTCGTGCACGGTGACGATGGCCTGCTCCACGAGCGGCCAGTACGCGCCGTCCTCCGGGTCGCCGGCGGCCTCGTCGACCTCGCCGGACCATGCGGGCGTGTAGGCCGTGATGGCGTCCTCCGCCTTGAGGTTCTCGAAGTACATGTTGTTGAGGCCGAACACCACGTCGCCCACGGGGTTGTTCTTCTCCGCCACGATGCGGTTGGCGAGGTCGGCGCCGCCGAGCCCGACGATCTGGATGTCGAAGCCCGCCTCGGCCGCCTCGGCCGTGACCCAGTCGCCGCGGCCGTCGCCGTTGGAGTTCGTGTAGACGATGAGGGTGTCCCCGGAGGCGGGCGACGCGGCGGGCTCCGCGGGGCCGCTGTCGGCCGACGACCCGCACCCGGCGAGGACGAGCCCGGCCGCGACGGCAGCGGCGAGGGAGGCGGTGAGACGGCGGGAGCGGTTCTTCATGGTGTCCTCTCGGAGGGAGCACGTCGGTGTGCTCGCGGGCGTTCGCACCGTTCCGGCACGAATTCCCCACCCTATGAGCGGGGACCCCGGCCACCGGACCCGGCGGTCGCTGTTGGCTCGCTGTTCAGCATAGGGACACCGACGCCGTTTCCCCGGATGAGGAGGAGGCTGGTCGAGGGCAGGTCGCCCCCGCTCGCGGGAGCGGGAATACATAGCCCGTGTATGGGATTCGATACCGCATGACCGGACGCACCGCCACGGGCCCGACCCCGACCGCCGACGAGGACCGCACGCGCTGGCAGGCCTTCTGGGTCTGCGTCGGCGTCGCCGCCCTCACGATCCTCGACCTCTCGAAGGTCAACGTCGGCCTGCCGTCGATCGAGGAGTCGCTCGGCGCGGGATCCACCGACCTGCAGCTCATCGTCGCGGGCTACGCGCTCGCGTTCGGCCTCGCGCTCGTGCCCGCGGGCCGGCTCGGCGACATCCGCAGCCGCCGGCTCATGTTCGTGATCGGCCTCAGCGCCTTCACGCTCGCGAGCGCGCTCTGCGCCGTCGCGCCCGACGTGAGGACGCTCGTGGTGGCGCGGATCCTCCAGGGTGTGGCAGCCGGCATCCAGATGCCGCAGGTGCTCGGCCTCATCCAGCAGCTCTTCCAGGGGGAGGAGCGGGCGCGCGCGTTCGGCCTGTTCGGCGCGGTCGTCGGCGTCTCCACCGCGTTCGGCCCCACGGTCGGCGGGCTCCTCATCCAGCTCGGCGGGCCCGAGGACGGCTGGCGCCTGCTGTTCTGGATGAACATCCCGCTCGGCATCGCGGCCATCCTCTTCGCGCTCAAGCTGCTGCCGCGCCGGCAAGCGCGGCCTGCGGGCAAGGTGGGGCTCGATCCCGTTGGCGTCGTGCTCCTCGGCGTCGCCACCTTCGCGCTCATGCTGCCCTTCGTGCTCACCACGGGCGGCCCGGACGACGACCCGCGACGCTGGCTGTCGCTCGCGGTCGCGGCCGTCGCGGCCGGTCTCTTCGTCGCATGGGAGCGGCGCTACGCGGCTGGCGGACGCTCGCCCGTCGTCCACTTCGACCTCTTCCGGCTGTCCTCGTACCGCAACGGGATCCTCATCGCCACGGCCTACTTCGCCGCGATCCCCGCGGTGTTCCTCCTCACGACGCTCTACCTGCAGCAGGGCCTCGGCCTCGCTCCCGTCTTCGCCGGCATGGTCGGCATCCCGTTCGCGCTGTCCTCCGCCGTGACCGCGTGGATCGGCGGACGCCTCGTCTCCCGGCTCGGTCGCCAGCTCGTGGTGATCGGCCTGGCGATCGTGGCGGTCGGCATCACGCTGCTGCTCCTCGCGGCGATCCTCACGCCGCGTGAGGCGACCCCCTGGGCGATGGCCGCGGCGATGCTCGTGGCGGGCGTCGGCGCGGGATTCGTCATCTCGCCGAACCAGACGCTGACGCTCGCCGAGATCCCCGTCACCGAGGGCGGCGTGGCCGGCTCCATGGCCCAGGTCGGCCAGCGCGTCGGCACCGCGGTGGGCGTCGCGGCCGCCTCGGCGATGTTCTTCAGCACGCTCTACGCGGAGGCCGCGGGCGACACCGACGCGGGCCTCGCGGTCTACCACGACGGGTTCCGGAACGGCTTCCTCGTGACGATCGCCCTGGTCGCCGTGGCGCTCGCGCTCGGGCTCGTCGACCTCCGGCAGCGCCGCCGGCAGCGCACCGCTACCGCCTGAGCCGCGGCACCCGGACGGCGCGGCGCCGCGCGGCTAGCGCGCGGCGCGGCTAGCGCGCGACGACCGCCAGCACGGCGTCGTGCAGGTGGCTGTTGGTGGCCAGCGCCGACCCGTGCCACGGCCCCGCCTCGCCGTCGATCGAGGTGAAGCGGCCGCCGGCCTCCTCGATCACGGGGATCAGCGCGGCCATGTCGTAGGGCTTGAGGTCGTGCTCGCCCGCGATGTCGAGGAGCCCCTCCGCGAGCAGCATGTAGGCCCACATGTCGCCGAAGTCCCGCGAGCGCTTCACTCGCGCGGACAGGTCCAGCAGCTCGTCGAGGCGGTCGGCGTCGCGCCAGCGCTGCACGCCCGCGACGCTCATCGAGGCGTCCTCGAGCCGGGCGACGTCGGACACGCGGATCCGCCGCTCCTGGGACGTCGTCGCCTGCCCGAGGGTGTCGTCGACGTACGCGCCGAGGCCCGTGGCGCCCCACCACCGGCGTCCGAGGGCGGGCGCGCTCACGACGCCCACCACGGGGACGCCGTCGATCGCGAGCGCGATGAGCGTGCCCCACACGGGGACGCCGCGCGCGTAGTTGGAGGTGCCGTCGATCGGGTCGACGATCCACTGCCTCGACGACGACCCCGACGTGCCGTACTCCTCGCCGAGCACGCTGTCGTGCGGGCGGCTCTCGGCGATGCCCGCGCGGATCGCCCGCTCGACGGAGCGGTCCGCGTCGGTGACCCAGCTGGAGTCCGCCTTCGTCTCGACGGCGAGGTCGGCGGAGCGGAAGCGGTCGAGCGAGATCGCGTCGGCCATGTCGGCCAGCTCCCGCGCGAGCCGCAGGTCGGACGGGAGCGAGTGCAGGGGTTCGGAGGCCACGGGGTCGAGCCTAGCGATGGGCCCTCGGGCCGCCCGTCACTCGCCCTTGCCGGCGTCCGACCGGTTGCTCACCAGGTGCTGCAGGGAGTGCAGGCGCTCGCGCCCGGCGTCGCCCAGCTCGCCCGCCTCCACGCGGTCGACGATCTCCCAGTCGTGCGCCTCCGTCAGCGGGATCCCGCCCGGCGGCTCGCCCTCCGGCAGGTGCGCGTAGCTGGCGAACGAGCGGAGGATGTTCGCAGGATCCACGTGGCCGAGGCCGAAGGAGCGCACGCCCGGGGTGTCGATGATCCAGCCGTGCCGGCCCTCGCCCGTCTCCACCCGCATCGACACCGTGGAGCTGGAGGTGTGGCGGCCGCGGCCCGTGACCTGGTTGACGACGCCGGTGGCCCGCTTGGCGGCGGGCACGAGCGCGTTGACGAGGGTGGACTTGCCGACGCCCGAGTGGCCGACCGCGACGGTCGTGCGGTCGGCGAGGAGGGCGCGCAGCTCGTCCAGCGGGACGTCGTCGGAGCGGCTCAGCACGATCGGCACGTCGAGCACGCGGAAGTGGGCGGCGAAGGGCGCGGGGTCGGCGACGTCGGCCTTCGTGATGCAGAGGATCGGCTGGATCCCCGCGTCGAACGCCGCGACGAGGTACCGGTCCACGAGGCGCGCGCGGGGTTCGGGCTCGGCGGCCGCCACGACGATGAGCATCTGGTCGGCGTTCGCGACGATGACGCGCTCCACGGCGTCGGAGTCGTCGGCGCTCCGACGCAGCAGCGTGCGGCGCGGCGCGATGCGGACGATGCGGGAGAGGCTGCCCTCGTCGCCCGAGGTGTCGCCCACGATGTCCACCCGGTCGTTGGTGACGACGGCCTTCTTGCCGAGCTCGCGGGCGCGCGTCGCGGTGAGCGTGTGCTCCTCGGGCGTGTCCTCGCCGACGAGCACGCCGAAGCGGCCCCGGTCCACATTGAGCACGCGTCCCTCGACGGCGTCCGTGTGCCCGGGCCGCTGCTTGCTGCGCGGCTTGTTGCCCTTGGGGTTCGGGCGCACCCGCACGGAGGACTCGTCGTAGGCGTCCCAGACGCCGTCGTCCTCCTCGGGATCCGCGAGCCAGCTCACAGGAGCCCGCCGAGGCCGCCGGGCGCGCCGGGGCCGGTGAGGCCGCCGAGGGCGAGCGGGTCGACGGCGGCGCGGGGCGCGCGCCCGAGGAGGGCGCCGATCCAGAGCTCCGGGAACTCGGGCAGCGTCTTCGCCGTGGTCCCGATGTCGTCGATCTCGACGCCCGGCACGGCGAGCCCGATGATGGCCCCGGCGGTCGCCATGCGGTGGTCCTCGTAGGCGCGCCACGGGCCGCCGTGCAGGGGGGCCGGCTCGATCGCGAGCCCGTCCGGCAGCTCGGTGACGGATCCGCCGAGCGCGGTGATCTCCGCCGCCAGCGCGGCCAGGCGGTCGGTCTCGTGGCCCCGGAGGTGCCCGATCCCCGTGATGCGGCTCGGCCCGTCGGCGAGGGCGGCGAGCGCGACGAGAGCGGGAGCGAGCTCCCCGCCCGTGCTGAGGTCGAGGTCGACCCCGGGGATCCGCCCGCCCGCCCGGAGCCCGGGGCCCCCGTCGACGACGAGGGCGTCGCCCTCGCGCGTGACGATCGCGCCGAACCTCGGCAGCAGGTGCGCGAGGTCGGCGCCCACCTGGGTCGTCTCCGCGGGCCAGCCCGGGACGGCGACGCGGCCGCCGGCGACGATCGCGGCGCAGAGGAACGGCGCGGCGTTGGAGAGGTCGGGCTCGATGCGCACCTCGCGGCCGGCGATGGGCGTCGCCGGCACGATCCAGAGGCCGGGCTCCGGGCTCTCCACGACGACGCCCCGATCCGCCAGCGTGCGGATGGTCATCTCGATGTGCGGCATGCTCGGCAGGCTCGCGCCCGTGTGCCGGAGCCGCAGCCCCCGGGCGAACCGCGGCGCGGCGAGCAGGAGGCCGGAGACGAACTGGCTGGACGCGGACGCGTCGATGGCGATCTCGCCGCCCGGCACCTCGCCCGTGCCGTAGAGGCTGAAGGGGAGGGCGCTGCGGCCGTCGTCGTTGACGTCGACGCCGAGCGCGCGGAGCGCCTCGATGGTGCCCGACATGGGCCGCCGGCGGGCGCTCGGGTCGCCGTCGAACGAGACCGGGCCGAGCGCGAGCGCGGCGACGGGCGGCAGGAAGCGCATGACGGTGCCCGCGAGGCCGCACTCGATCGTGATGCCGCCCGCCAGCTCGGCCGGCGTGATCCGGAGGTCGGGCCCGAAGGCGCCGTCGCCCTCGACCTCCTCGATCACGGTGCCGAGGGACCGCAGCGCCTCGACCATGAGGCGCGTGTCCCGGGAGCGCAGCGGCCTCCGGAGGATGGAGGGGGAGTCGGCGAGGGCGGAGAGCACGAGCTCGCGGTTCGTGAGGCTCTTGGATCCGGGGAGCGGCACGGTCGCGTCCAGCGGACCCTCGGCGATCGGCGCGACCCACGGGCCGTCGTCGGTCGGCACCGGCTGGGTCGTCCGGTCGTCGTCGTACGGGCTGAAGGTGGGACCGGAATACCTGAAGATCTCCATGGGTTCACCAGAGTACCGGGCACGCGTCCGGCAGGCCCGGATCCCGGGCCGGGAAGGACACCCGTGATCACGAGGACAGCACCGGCGGCCCCGTCCGCCGAGCTCGTGCGCGCCGTAGAATCTGCCTTGATGGCCAATTCAGGGAACACCAGTCACGACGCGCAGGCCCCCACCGCCGGGGCCGACGCCCCCGTCGCGTCGGCCGCGCCCGCGGAGCTCGTGGAGGCCGTCGTGCTCTCCACCGAGGAGGCCGCGGACCAGCAGGAGGCGGAGCGCGCCGAGGCCGAGGAGCCGCGTGCGGCCCAGCCCGGCGACAACCGCGAGCTCTTCGAGGAGCAGGCGCTCCCGTTCATCGACCAGCTGTACGCCGCGGGCCTGCGCATGACGCGCAACCCCGCCGACGCCCAGGACCTCGTGCAGGAGACCTTCGTGAAGGCCTACACGGCCTTCCACCAGTTCAAGCAGGGCACGAACCTCAAGGCCTGGCTGTACCGGATCCTCACGAACACCTTCATCAACAACTACCGCAAGAAGCAGCGGGATCCGTACAACGGCACCATCGACGAGCTCGAGGACTGGCAGCTCGGCGGCGCCACCTCCGCCACCGCGACCACCACGCGCTCCGCCGAGGCCGAGGCGATCGACCACCTCCCGGACAGCACCGTCAAGGACGCGCTGCAGTCCATCCCGGAGGACTTCCGGATGGCCGTGTACTTCGCGGACGTCGAGGGCTTCTCCTACCAGGAGATCGCCGACATCATGAAGACCCCCGTGGGAACCGTCATGAGCCGCCTGCACCGCGGCCGCCGGATGCTGCGGGGCCTCCTTTCCGACTACGCGCGCGAGCGGGGCATCTCCACCGCGCACCTCACTGGAGCGACCAAATGAGCGACTGCGGCTGCGACAAGGCCAAGAAGGATCTCGAGGAGTACCTGCACCACGAGCTCGACAAGGCGGACGCCGCCGACATCCGCGAGCACATGGCGAACTGCCCCGACTGCGCGCGCGAGCACCGCGTCGGCGTCGTCCTCCGCGACACCGTGCGCCGCGCGTGCACGGAGGCCGCGCCGGAGGACCTCCGGACGCAGGTCATGCAGAAGCTCCGGGCCATCCAGGCCACCCACTGACCGGTGCGCGTCGGCGCGGCCGGTAATCTCGGCATGTGACCAACGCCATCGAGTCCCTCGGGACGCCCTCCCCGTCCGACCTGACCGTCATCGTCGAGCTGCTTCGGCTGCTCGACTACGAGGTCGACGAGGAGCGCGTCGCGGCGCGGCTGTCGCGGATGACCGCCGCCGCCGGCCACGAGACGTGGGTGGTGCGCGACGAGGCGGGCGAGATCGCCGGGCTCGCGGGCGGCCACCTCATGTGGGGGCTCGCCGACGACGAGCCCATCGCGCAGCTGATCATCCTCGTCGTCCGCGCAGGCAGGCAGGCCGGCGGCATCGGCTCCGACCTCATCCGCCACTACGAGGCGTGGGCGCGCGAGCACGGCGCCACGCGCTTCCTCGCGACGTCGGCGGCCGCGCGCGACAACGTCACGCGCTTCTACGCCCGCCGCGGGTACCACGCGTCCGGCATCCGCTACTCGAAGCTCGGCTGACGCCGGCGACCCGAGCGCCGCGATCCGAGCGCGCACGAGGAGAGGCCCGATCCCCTGGGGGACCGGGCCTCTCGTCATGCGGGCAGGGCGCCCGGGGGCGTCACTCGGCGGTGGCCCGCGCGATCAGGTCCGCCTGCTCGGTCGCGTGGCGCTTGCTCGAGCCCGCGGCGGGCGAGGCCGCGGCCGGGCGCGACACGACGCGCACGGGACGGTCGGGCAGGACCCGGCTGAGCTCGACGTGCACGAACGGCCAGGCGCCCTGGTTCTCGGGCTCGTCCTGCACCCAGACCACCTCGGCGTCCGGGTAGGACGCGACGACGCGGCGCACCTGCTCCTCGGGGAACGGGTAGAACTGCTCGAGCCGCACGAGCGCGACGGACGAGTCCTGGCGCTTCTCCAGCTCGCCGAGCAGGTCGTAGTGCACCTTGCCCGAGTGCAGGAGCACGCGGCGGACGGCGCCGCGGTCCTGGATGCGGACGTCGTCGATCACCGGCTCGAAGCGGCCCGAGGTGAAGGCCTCGACGTCGCTCGTCGCGCCTCGCAGCCGCAGCATGGCCTTCGGCGTGAAGACCACGAGCGGGCGGCGGGGGCGCGAGTACGCCTGGCGGCGCAGCAGGTGGAAGTACGACGCGGGCGTCGACGGCCGGGCGACGGTCATGTTCTGCTCCGCGCACAGCTGCAGGAAGCGCTCGATGCGCGCCGACGAGTGGTCGGGTCCCTGGCCCTCGTAGCCGTGCGGCAGCAGCAGCACGACGCTCGAGCGCTGGCCCCACTTCTGCTCGGCCGAGGAGATGAACTCGTCGATGACGATCTGCGCGCCGTTCGCGAAGTCGCCGAACTGGGCCTCCCAGAGCACCAGCGCGTCGGGCCGCTCTACGGAGTACCCGTACTCGAAGCCCATCGCCGCGTACTCGCTGAGCAGCGTGTCGTAGATCCAGAACCGCGCCTGGCGGTCGCTGAGGTTCGCGAGTGGCAGCCACTCCTGGCCGTTGTCCCGGTCGTGCAGGACCGCGTGGCGCTGCACGAACGTGCCGCGGCGCGAGTCCTGCCCGGCGAGGCGGACGGGGGTGTTCTCCAGCAGCAGCGAGCCGATGGCGAGGAGCTCGCCGAAGGCCCAGTCGATGGATCCGCTCCGGCTCATCTCCAGCCGCTTGCGCATGAGCGCCTGCAGCTTCGGGTGGACCGAGAAGCCCTGCGGCGGGTTGTCGTGCGCGTCGCCGATCGCCTGGATGACGGACTCGGACACGCCGGTCGTCTCGGGCTCGCCGTGGCCGTCGTCCTGCTGGGAGTCGGGGCGCTCGAGGTCGGACACCGCCCCGTCGTCGTCCGTCTGGATGGGGATCGACGAGGTCTGCGCGGCGTGCGTCTCGGCGAAGGCGCGCTCCAGGCGGTCCTGGAAGTCCTTCTGCGCCCCGTCGTACTCCTCCTGCGTGATGTCCCCGCGGCCGACGAGCGCCTCCGTGTACAGCTTCCGCACGGAGCGCTTCGCCTCGATGAGGTTGTACATGAGGGGCTGCGTCATCGACGGGTCGTCGCCCTCGTTGTGGCCGCGACGGCGGTAGCAGACGAGGTCGATGACGACGTCCTTCTTGAACTCCTGGCGGAACTCGAAGGCCAGGTGCGCGACGCGCGCGACGGCCTCGGGGTCGTCGCCGTTGACGTGGAAGATCGGCGCCTGGATGCTCTTCGCCACGTCGGTGGAGTACACCGACGAGCGGGACTCCGACGGCGGGGTGGTGAAGCCGACCTGGTTGTTGATCACGATGTGGACCGTGCCGCCGGTGCGGTAGGCGCGCAGCTGCGAGAGCTGGAGCGTCTCGAACACGACGCCCTGTCCGGCCATGGACGCGTCGCCGTGCACGAGGATCGGCAGGACGGAGTAGGTCCCGATGGGCTTCCGGTCCTGCTTCGCGCGGACGATGCCCTCGAGCACGCCGTTGACGGCCTCGAGGTGCGACGGGTTCGCCGCGAGGTACACGGGCATCTCCTCGCCGTGGACGCCCCGGAAGGTGCCCTCGGTGCCGAGGTGGTACTTGACGTCGCCCGAGCCCTGGACCGTGCGCGGGTCCTGCGTGCCCTCGAACTCGCGGAAGATCTGGCCGTAGCTCTTGCCCGCGATGTTGGTGAGCACGTTGAGGCGGCCGCGGTGGGCCATGCCGATCGCGACCTCGTCGAGTCCGTGGTCGGCCGCGCCCTGGAGCAGCGTGTCGAGGAGCGAGATCGTGGACTCGCCGCCCTCGAGGCTGAAGCGCTTCTGCCCGACGTACTTCGTCTGCAGGAAGGTCTCGAAGGCCTCGGACTCGTTGAGCTTCGAGAGGATGCGCATCTGCTCGTCGTGCGTGGGCTTCGCGTAGGGCTGCTCGACCTTGCCCTGGATCCAGCGGCGCTCGTCGGGCTGCTGGATGTGCATGTACTCGATGCCGATCGTGCGGCAGTACGAGTCGCGCAGGATGCCGAGGATCTCGCGCAGGAGCGCCTGGCGGCGGCCGCCGAACCCGTCCGTGACGAACTCGCGGTCGAGGTCCCAGAAGGTGAGCCCGTGGTTGGTGATCTCGAGGTCCGGGTGGGTGCGCTGCTGGTACTCGAGCGGGTCGCAGTCGGCCATGAGGTGGCCGCGCACGCGGTAGGAGTTGATGAGCTCCTGCACGCGGCTGGTCTTGGAGACCCGCTCGGAGAGGTCGACGTTGATGTCGGTCGCCCACTGGATGGGGTCGTACGGGATGCGGAGCGCCGCGAAGATGTCCTCGTAGAACCCGTGCTGGCCGATGAGGCGCTCGTGCACGATCTTGAGGAACTCGCCGGAGCCCGCGCCCTGGATGACGCGGTGGTCGTACGTGCTCGTGAGCGTGATCGTCTTGCCGATGCCCAGCTCGACGAGCGTCTTGGGGGAGGACCCCTGGAACTCCGCCGGGTACTCGAGGGCGCCGGCGCCGATGATGGCGCCCTGGCCCTTCATGAGGCGCGGCACGGAGTGGACCGTGCCGATGCCCCCGGGGTTCGTGAGCGAGATGGTGGTGCCGGCGAAGTCGCCCGCGGCGAGCTTGTTGCCGCGCGCCTTCCTCACCAGGTCCTCGTACGCGACGAGGAACTCGCCGAAGGTCATCGCCTCGGCGCCCTTGATGCTCGGCACCAGGAGGGCGCGGGTGCCGTCCGGCTTCGGCATGTCGATGGCGATGCCGAGGTTGATGTGCGCCGGGGAGACGACGCTCGGCTTCCCGTCGACCTCGTCGTAGTGCACGTTCTGGCTCGGGAACTCCTTGAGCGCCTGGATCAGCGCCCAGCCGATGAGGTGCGTGAACGAGACCTTGCCGCCGCGCGCCCGCGTGAGGTGGTTGTTGATGACGATGCGGTTGTCGATCATCAGCTTCGCCGGGATCGTGCGGACGCTCGTCGCGGTCGGGATGGTGAGCGAGGCGTCCATGTTCGTCGCCAGGCTCTTGGCCATGCCGCGGAGCGGGGTGACCTCGTCCTCGCCGGGCGGGGTGGGCTCGGCGCCCTTCTTGGCCGGCGCCTTCGCCGGAGCCTGGGCGGGGATCGGCTGCTGCTTCGGGGCGATGCTCGTGGTGCGCGCGGCGGGCTGGCCGCCGGCCGCGGGCTGCTGCGCCGCCGCGTCGGGCTGGCCGGCCGACGCGGGGGCGGGCGTCGGCGCCGGCGTCCCCGTGTTGGTCGCGGCGGGAGCCGACGTCTCGTCCGACTCCGGGATCTGCGGCTCCGCGGTCTGGTCGCCGGTGGCCGGCGTCTCCTCGCGGCCCTCGATCACGGTGCTGTGGTAGTTCTCGAGGATCGGCCACCAGCTGCGGTCGACCGAGTCCTTGTCGACCACGAACCTCTCGTACATCTCGTCGACGAGCCACTCGTTGGCTCCGAAGTCGCCCGTGGAACCGTCATCGGTCCCCGTACCAGTCACCTGGCTCGACACAGTTGATCGCCCGCTCTCTTGCTGTTGGTCGTCTGCCTCGCGCGGCCCGTTCGCGTCCGCGCGTCCACGATGACCCAGCCTAAACCTTCCCCCGGTCGGCCCGACCGGAGCGGCGCGTCGCCGGATGCTGCCCGGCGCGCCCGGCCCTGGTGCGCGCGCGGGCGGCGGTCTACCGTCAGGGCATGAGGTTCACCGGAGAGGCTCCCGCGCACGACCTGACCTACTCGGACGTGTTCCTGAGCCCGGGGCGGTCCGACGTCGGCAGCCGCATGGACGTCGACCTCGCCCCGGGGGACGGGACGCCGTGCACGATCCCGGTCGTCGCGAGCAACATGGGCTCGGTCACGGGACCCCGGCTCGCCGCCGTGCTCGCCCGGCGCGGCGGCATCGGGATCCTGCCCCAGGACCTCCGGCCGCAGGAGCTGGACGCCGCCATCCACCGGGTCAAGGACCAGCCCGTCGCCTACGACTCGCCGCTCGAGCTGCCGGCCGACGCGACCGTCGGCCAGGCGCGCGAGCTCCTGCCGCCCCTCCCTGGCCACGGGATCGTCCTGCGGGACGCGGAGGGCGGCGTGCTCGGGTGCCTCGAGGGGACCCAGCTCGCCGGCGTGCCCGACGGGACGCGGCTCGGCGACCTGCCCCACGGCGCGCTGGCCTCCCTCGACGCCGACGACGTCCCCACGGGCCGTGCGGCCTTCGAGCTCATGCACGCCGCGGGCATCGACTTCGCGCCCGTGCTCGCCCACGGGCGGCTGGTCGGGACGCTGAGCCGGCGCAGCGCCCTCCGCTCCACCGTCTACGCGCCCGCCGTCGACGCGCACGGCCGGCTCGCGGTGGGCGCGGCGGTCGGGGTCAACGGGGATGCGGTCGGCCGGGCCCGCGCGCTGCTCGCGGCCGGCGTCGACGTGCTCGTGCTGGACACGGCGCACGGCCACCAGGAGGCGATGCTGCGCGCCGTCCGCGACGTGCGGGCCCTCGACCCGCACGTTCCGCTCGTGGCCGGCAACGTCGTCACGGCCGAGGGCGCGCGCGACCTCGTCCGGGCGGGCGCGGACATCGTCAAGGTCGGCGTGGGACCGGGTGCCATGTGCACCACGCGCATGATGACGGCCGTCGGCCGCCCGCAGTTCTCGGCCGTGCTCGACACCGCGGAGGCGGCGCGCACGGCCGGCGCGCTGGTCTGGGCCGACGGGGGAGTGCGGTACCCGCGGGACGTCGCGCTCGCGCTGGCCGCGGGCGCCGCGAGCGTGATGATCGGGTCCTGGTTCGCCGGCACGATCGAGTCGCCCGGGCGCATCCTCGTGGACGACGACGGCGGCCTCGCCAAGGAGAGCTGGGGCATGGCGTCCACGCGCGCGGTGCAGGAGCGCTTCGGCCGGCGGGAGGCGTTCGAGCTCGCCCGGCGGACGCTCTTCGCCGAGGGGATCTCCACGAGCCGGATCCGGATCGACCCGCTGCGCCCGGGCCTCGAGGACCTGCTCGACACGATCACGTCCGGCGTGCGGAGCGCCTTCGCCTACGCCGGGGCGCGCACACGTGCCGAGTTCGCGGAGCGGGCGGCCGTCGGGATCCAGTCGGCGGCGGGCTACGAGGAGGGCAAGCCGCTGCCGGTGGGCTGGTGAGCCCCGATATGATCGACGGACGATGGACGACCCCCCTCCTGCTCATACGCCCCCTTCCCGCGCGACCCCCGACCTGAGGCCGGCCGCGCGCCCGGCGCCCGGGGGCCGCTCCCGTGTCTGAATGGCTCCTCCTCGCCGTCGGTCTCCTGCTGACCCTCGGCACCGGCCTCTTCGTGGCCAGCGAGTTCGCGCTCGTCAACCTGGACCGCTCCGACCTCGAGAAGCGGCAGGAGCGCGGGGAGAAGCGGCTCGGCCCGCCCATCCGGGCGCTCCGCATCACCTCCACCCACCTCTCGAGCGCCCAGCTCGGCATCACCCTGACGACCCTGCTGACCGGCTACACGATGGAGCCGGCGATCAGCCGCCTGCTCGCGGACCCGCTGGCGGCGGCCGGCCTCGCCGAGGGGCTCGTGTCGCCGGTCTCGACCGTCGTCGCGCTCGTCGTGGCCACGCTCCTGTCGATGATCATCGGCGAGCTCGTGCCCAAGAACTTCGCGCTGGCGCTGCCGCGGGAGACGGCCAAGCTCGTGATCCCGTTCCAGGCGCTGTTCACGACCGTGTTCAAGCCCGCGGTGCTGCTGCTCAACAACAGCGCCAACGGGATCCTGCGGCTCGTCGGCATCGAGCCCAAGGAGGAGCTGTCGGGCGCCCGGTCGGCCGAGGAGCTCTCCTCGCTCGTCCGCCGCTCCGCGCTCGCGGGACTCCTCGAGGACGACACGGCGATGCTCCTCAGCCGCACGCTGCGCTTCGCCGACCTCACCGCGTCCGACGTCATGACGCCCAGGCTCCGCGTGAAGTCGGTCGAGCGCACCGACAGCGCGCAGACGGTGATCGAGCTGGCCATGACCACCGGGTACTCGCGCTTCCCCGTCACGGACGACGGCGTCGACGACGTCATCGGGCTCGTGCACGTGAAGCAGGCCGTGGCCGTCCCGCGGGAGAAGCGGTCGCTCGTGCCCGTCACGGCGCTGCAGTCCGAGGCGATCCGCGTCCCCGAGACCATGAAGCTCGACGACCTGCTCGGCGAGCTCCGCGGCCGCGGCTTCCAGATGGCGGTCGTGGTGGACGAGTACGGCGGCACCGCCGGCGTCGCGACCCTCGAGGACCTGGTCGAGGAGCTGGTCGGCGAGCTCGCCGACGAGCACGACCGCACGCGGGCGGGCGTGGTCCGCTCGCGCGACTCGCTCACCTTCCCGGGCATGCTCCGGCCGGACGAGCTCGTCGAGCGCACCGGCCTCCGCATCCCCGACGAGGGTCCCTACGAGACCGCCGCCGGCTTCGTCATGAGCGAGCTCGGCCGCCTGCCCGTCGTGGGCGACGAGCTCGGCCTCGAGACGGGGACGCTGCGGGTCGAGCGCCTCGACGGCCGCCGGATCGACCGGATCCGCTTCACGCCGTTCCCCGAGCCCATCGCCACCGCGGTGGGCACCACGCGCGCCGAGCGCCAGGCCGACCGCCAGGAGGCGCGTCAGGCCGATCGGGAGGCGGGCCGCCAGGCGGACGCGGAACGCGCCGCCAGCAGGAAGGGGCCGTCCCGTGGGTGAGTACGCCGGGGGGATCATCGCGCTCGTCGTGCTGCTCGCCGTCAACGCCTTCTTCGTCGGCGCCGAGTTCGCGGTCATCTCCGCGAAGCGGTCGCAGATCGAGCCGCGCGCCGAGGAGGGCAGCCGCGCCGCCCGGGTGACGCTCTACGCGATGGAGCACGCGACGCTCATGCTCGCGACCACGCAGCTCGGCATCACCGTCTGCTCGCTGCTGATCCTCAACGTCTCCGAGCCGGCGATCCACCACCTGCTGGAGATCCCGCTCGGCGCGACGGGGCTGCCGGAGGAGGCGATCTCCACGATCGCGTTCGTCATCGCGCTGCTGATCGTCTCGTTCCTGCACGTCGTGCTCGGCGAGATGGTGCCGAAGAACATCTCGTTCTCGGTGCCGGACCGGGCGGCGCTGCTGCTCGCGCCGCCGCTGGTCGGGATCGCGCGCGTGGTGAAGCCGCTCATCGTGGCGCTCAACGCGATCTCCAACGCCGTGCTCCGGCTGTTCAAGGTGGAGCCGAAGGACGAGGCCGCGAGCGCGTTCACGCTGGACGAGGTGCAGGGCATCGTCGACCAGTCGACGCGCGAGGGGCTCCTGGAGGACCGGACGGGCGCGCTCACCGCGGCCTTCGAGTTCACGGGCAAGAAGGTGCAGGACATCGCGATCCCGCTCGGCGCGCTCGTGAGCCTGCCCGAGACCGCGTCGCCCTCGGACGTCGAGCGGGCCGTCGCCCGTCACGGCTTCTCGCGCTACGTGCTCGTGGACGAGGCGGGCGAGCCGTCCGGCTACCTGCACCTCAAGGACGTGATCGACCTCGACGAGGCCGACGAGTTCGTCCGGCCCGTGCCGGCCAAGCGGGTCCGCCAGCTCGTCTCGGTCTTCGAGGGCACGGAGCTCGAGGACGCGCTCGCGATGATGCGCCGCTCGGGCGCGCACCTGGCCCGCGCCTTCACCGAGGAGGGCGAGACGACGGGCGTCCTGTTCCTCGAGGACATCATCGAGGAGCTCGTCGGCGAGGTGCAGGACGCCACCCGGCGCGCCTGACCCTGCGGAGACCACGACGGCGCGGCACCCCAGGGGTGCCGCGCCGTCGTGCGTAGGGGAGGGGACGCCCGGTCAGGCGGCCCAGCGCGCGCGGTCGTACTGCTTGGGCCAGTAGTCGATCTCGACGCCCAGCTCGTGCGCGGCGCGGAGCGCGAAGTGCGGGTCGCGGAGCATCTCGCGGCCCAGCATGACGGCGTCCGCGCGGCCCTCGGCGACGACCGCCTCGGCCTGTGCGGGCTCGGTGATGAGCCCGACGGCGTTGAGCGCGACCTTCGCGTGGTCCTTCACGTACTCGGCGAAGGGCACCTGATAGCCGGGGCCGACGGGGATCGTGACGCCCGTCGTGTTGCCGCCCGTGGAGATGTCGAAGAAGTCGGCGCCGTGCTCGGCGGCCCACCCGGCGACGGTCGCGGTCTGCGCCTCGTCCCAGCCCGCGTCGCCCGCCCAGTCGGTGGCGGAGAAGCGCACCAGGAGCGGCACGTCGGGGACCTCGGCGCGCACGGCGTCGATCACCTGGAGCAGCAGGCGCGCCCGGTTCTCGAGGCTCCCGCCGAACTCGTCGTCGCGGTGGTTGCTGAGCGGGGAGAGGAACTGGTGCATGAGGTAGCCGTGCGCCGCGTGGATCTCCAGGACGTCGAAGCCGGCGTCCACCGAGCGGCGTGCGGCCGCGGCGAAGTCGTCGACGACCTTCCGGATGCCGTCGGCGTCGAGCGCGACGGGCGTGCCGTACCCGGGGAACGGGTCCGCCGACGGGGCGACGGTCTCCCAGCCGCCCTCCTCGGCGGGCATGGTGCCCCGACCCGAGAACGAGTAGGTGGAGGCCTTGCGGCCGGCGTGCGCGAGCTGGATCGCGGCGACCGCGCCCATCTCGTGGATGAAGTCGACGATGGGCTTCCATGCGTCGCGCTGCGCGTCGTCCCAGATGCCGGTGTCCTCGGGCGTGATGCGCGCCTCGGGGCTGACGCCCGTGGCCTCCGCCATCACGAGGCCCGCGCCGCCGCGGGCGAAGGATCCCAGGTGCGCGAGGTGCCAGGCGCCCGGCACGCCGTCGCGCGCGTCGATGCTGTACTGGCACATCGGCGCCACCCAGATGCGGTTGCGCGCGATGACGCCGCGGACGGTGATCGGCTCGAAGAGCGGGGACGTGGTCATGGGGATCCTTCCAGGCGGGCGGCCGCGCACCTCCCGGTCGGGACGGAGGCGCGGCGCGCGGGGTCGGGCGGAGGGCGACGTCGGCCTCGTGACGTGAAGGCCTCGCGCGGACGCGGTATTCCCGCGCGCCTATCGTGAGGGGATGAGCGACGCGCAGGACGACCAGGTCCCCGACGGCTGGATCCGGCAGGACGGGGAGCGCACCCGGCGGGCCATCCGCCTCCCGCGCGACGACGACGACAAGTACACGCGCGGCGTGCTCGGCGTGCGCACCGGCTCCGACCGCTACCCGGGGGCCGCGGTGCTGGGCGTCGAGGCCGCGGCGCGCACCGGCGTCGGCATGATCCGCTACCTCGGGCCCGCCGGGGCCTCCGCCTCGGTCCTCGGGCGGCGACCCGAGGTCGTGACGGCCGACGGTCGCGTGCAGGCGTGGCTCGTGGGCTCCGGGATGGACGCCGCGCACCGGGACGACGCGGCGACCGACGCGATCGCCGCCGCCCTCGGGCAGGGCCTGCCGTCGGTCGTCGACGCGGGCGCGCTCGACCTCGTCGGCCGCGCGACCGGTCCGGTGGTCGTCACGCCGCACTTCCGGGAGCTGTCCCGGCTGCTGGACGGCGCGGGCATCGCGGCGTCGGCCGCGGAGATCGCCGCCGACGCGGCGGGCTGGGCGGAGCGGGCGGCACGGGAGCTCGGCGTGTGCGTGCTGCTCAAGGGCGCGACGACGCTCGTCGTCGGGGGATCCGCGCGCATCGCGGTCCGCGCGGGGACGCCGTGGCTCGCGACGGCCGGGTCGGGGGACGTGCTCGGCGGCGTCCTGGGCGCGCTGCTCGCGGGGGCGTCGGAGCGTGTGGCGGGCGCCCGGGATCCGCTCGCGGAGCTCGCGGGCGTGGCCGCCGCGGCGGCGTGGCTGCACGGGCGGGCGGGGGAGCGCGCGTCCGACGGCGGCCCGATCACGGCCCTCGACGTCGCCGAGGCGATGCCGAGGGCCGTGCGGGACGTGCTCGCCGGGGTGCCGGAGCGCTAGGCCGCCGGGGTGACGTCGAGCGAGAACTCGACCGAGCCCTGGTCCTCGACCGTGACGAAGCCGAGGCTCGGGGCCTGGACGCCGAAGTCCTCGAACGTGATGGGGATGGATCCGACGATCTGCCCCGCGTCCTGGGTGAAGGACGCCTGGACCTCCGCCGTCACCGGCTTGGTCACGCCGTGCAGGGTCAGGTCGCCCGCCACCTCGTAGGTCTGCGGCACGCCCGCCTCGACGCCGTTCGCGGCGATCGGCTGCGTGAGCGTGAAGGTGGCCCGCGGGAAGCCCTTCGTGTCCATCGCCTCGTTCTGGAAGTACGCGTCGCGGGGCGGCTGGTCCGTGGCGATGGTGGTGACGTCGACGTCGATGCTGCCCGCCGTCACCTGGGACCCCTCGACCGTCACGGTGCCCGTGACGTCGCTCGTGCGGCCGTTCACGGTGACGGGCGTGCCGTTCAGCACCTCGTTCACGCGGTAGCCCGCGTAGGAGGACGCGCCGACCGTCCAGTCGCCCGACAGGTCGGTGAGCGCCCCCCCCGTGCCCGCCGTGGCCGTGAGCGACGGGGCCGCGTCGGGCGTGCCCGCGAGCTGCTTGTAGAGGGGACCGCCGAACGCCGCGAAGGCGCCCGCGAGCACGACGACGCCGCCCGCCACCCCGATGATGATCTTCGTCTTCTTCTCCATGGCCGTGCTCCTCCAGTGCGATGCGGGACGCCGCGCGGCGGCGGACCCGTATTTTGAAAGTTCAAGTACCCGAGGAGTCTGGCGAGTATGCCGGGCCCGTGCGGGCGACCGTCCACAGGGGCGCCGCCGTCGGTAGCCTGGTCGCACAGCCGGCCGGCGGCCGGGCGCCGCCCAGATCCCCGCCGCCGTCGATCCTCCGGGGGTCCCCATGCTCGTCGCCTTCTCCGTCGCCCCCAGCGGGGGCGACGCGCCCGACGCCTCCGTGCACGACGCCGTGGCCGCGGCGGTCGCCGTGGTCCGCGCGTCCGGCCTCCCGAACCGCACCGACTCCATGTTCACCACGATCGAGGGCACCTGGGACGAGTGCCTCGACGTCGTCCGCCGCGCGACCGACGCCGTGGCGCCCTTCGGCACCCGCGTGTCGCTCGTGCTGAAGGCCGACATCCGCCCGGGCTACGAGGGCGAGCTGACGGGCAAGCTCGACCGCCTCGAGCAGGCGCTGGAGGCCCGCGGCACCGACGCCTGACGCCGGGAGCCCGCCGGGGCGCTCCTGGCCCGCCGGTAGGCTCGTCGGGTGAATCCCCCCTCCTCCGGGCGGGCGACCCTGTCGCCGGCCCGCGTCCGCGTCGCCCTGCTCGCCCTCGCGATGGGCGGGTTCGCCATCGGCACGACCGAGTTCGTGGCGATGGGGCTGCTGCCGCAGCTCGCCGCCGACCTGCTGCCCGAGGTGGCCGCGCGCTCGACGGAGGCCGCGAACGCGCAGGCGGGCACTCTGATCAGCGCGTACGCCCTGGGCGTCGTGGTGGGCGCCCCGACCATCGCCGCCGCGTCCGCCCGGGCGCCGCGCCGGAAGCTCCTCCTCTGGCTGCTGCTGGCGTTCACGCTCGGCACCGTGCTGAGCGCCGTGCTGCCGAGCTTCGGCCTCGTCGTCCTCGCCCGCTTCGTCGCGGGCCTGCCGCACGGCGCGTACTTCGGCATCGCCTCGCTCGTCGCCGCGCAGCTGATGGGGGAGGGCAAGCGCGCCCGCGGCGTCGCGTTCGTCCTCGCCGGGCTGACCATCGCCAACGTGATCGGCGTGCCCATCGTCACGTGGATCGGCCAGAACGCCGGCTGGCGCATCGCCTACCTCGTGGTCGCCGCGATCTTCGCGGCCACCTTCGTCGCCGTGTTCCTCGCGGTGCCGGCGCAGGCGGGGAACCCGGAGGCGACGCTCCGGCGCGAGCTCCGGGCGTTCACCCGGCTCCAGGTCTGGCTGGCCCTCCTCATCGGCGCGATCGGCTTCGGCGGCTTCTTCGCCGTCTACACGTTCGTCGCGCCCATGGTCACCGAGGTGACCGGCCTCCCCGAGTGGTCGGTGCCGCTCGCGCTCGTCGTCGTGGGCCTCGGCATGACCGTCGGCAACCTCGCGGGCGGCTGGTGGGCGGATCGGGATGTGAAGCTCGCCCTGCTGTCGCTCTTCGGCCTGCTCATCGCGTCGCTGGTCGGCCTGGTCCTCACGGCGTCGAGCCCCGTCGGCCTGTTCGCCTTCCTGTTCCTCATCGGCGGGTCGGCGGCGGCGCTGTCGCCCGGGATCCAGATCCGGCTGATGGACGTCGCCCACGACTCGCAGTCGATCGCGGCCGCGCTCAACCACTCCGCGCTGAACACCGGGAACGCCGTCGGCGCGGCGCTCGGCGGTGTCACGGTGGCGGCGGGACTCGGCTACACGTCGCCCGCGCTCGTCGGCGTGGGGCTCAGCATCGCCGGGCTCCTCATCGCGCTGGCCAGCTTCGGGCTCGACCGCCGCCGCCACGGCGCGCGCCGGCCGGTCGACGGCCCGCGGCCCATCACGCAGCCCATCGGCATCGGCGGCTGAGGCGGGCCGACCGGGCTACTCGCCCTGGAGCAGGATGCCGTCCTGGATGGCGCGCTTCCGCAGCGCCACCTTCGTGCCCACGTCGAAGCCCGCGACGCGGTACTTCTCGCGGATCCGCTTGAGGTACGACTTCGCCGTCTCCTCCGAGATGCCGAGGCTGTACGCCACCGACTTCACGGGCTCGCCGCCGCCGTAGAGCGCCATGACCCGGCGCTCCTGCGCGCTGAGCTTGGGCACGCCGCCGACATCCGTGCTGTTGATCGCGAGGTCGAGCTCCGAGGAGATGTACGACTGGCCGTCGGCCGCGAGGCGGATGGCGTCGACGATCATGCTGGCGTCCTCGCTCTTCACGAGGTAGCCGAGGGCGCCGGAGGCGAGGGCCTCGCGCACGACGTTCGGCTCGGAGTAGGTGCTCATGAGCACGGTCTTGACGCCCGTGGTCTTCAGCGTCGAGAGCTTGAGGGAGATCGGCAGGTTGTCCTTGAGGTCGAGGTCGAGGAGCACGACGTCGACCGGGAAGTTCGGGTGCGTCAGGAGCTCCGGCCAGGTGGACACGGCGGCGACCATGTCGATGTCGGACGCGGCGTTGCGGATCCACTCGGTGAGGGCCCCGAGCAGCATCCGGTGGTCGTCCACGATGGCCAGGGTGATCGGTCGGTCTTCAGCTGACACGTGCTCTCCGGTCCTAGTGCGGGCCCTCACCGGTCGGCGGGGTTGTCCACGACGCAGTCGATGGTGATGAGGAGGCTGGCACCCCGGGTGCTCTCCGTGTGCGTGCCGACCTTGTCGACAGCATCCCACGTCGAGGGATCCAGTCGCGTCCGCGGCAGGCCCGTCGTCGTGATCGCGATGGGCACGACGGCGCGACGCAGGGGCACGGGCTGCGCGCCGGGCGGGCGCCCGCGGAGGGGCCCGAGCGCGAGCTGCACCGCGACCCCGGGCACGCCGTTGCGCCGCTCCGTCGACGTGAGGAGGAGCCAGACCGCCGAGAGCAGGCCGTCGCGCTGGCGGCGGTCGAGCAGGCCCGCGAGGGCGCTGGGGTCGCTGAGCGTCACGTCCGGGCCGAGGAACTCCGACTCCGTGATGGCGTGGTGCAGCCAGGTCTCGCGCCGGCCCTCGATGAGGTGCAGCCGCAGCTCGGTCGCGAGCGACGCCGCGCGGGAGGCGGCCAGCGGCGACAGGGGGAGCGGCTCGCGGCCGTTGGCGACGTCGTCGAGCAGCTGCTCCGCCGCGAGGTCGAGGCGGGCGAGCTCCTCGGAGGCCAGCATGCCGACGGCGTAGCGCGGGGCCGACACGGTGCTCTGCACGAGCACGCGGTCGAGCTCCATCTCCGTCACGCGCCGGAAGCCGCGGACCACCGCGACGCCGAAGGCCGCGGGCACGACCGCGCGGGCGATGGCCGAGATCTCGGGCGCGAGGTCGGCGGGCCGCACGGGGTCCCCGAGCAGGAACACCAGGAGCAGGACGACGCCGAGGGCCGCGTCCACGGCGAGCACCTCCCGCGCGGGGCGGTAGGTGACGGTGGTGAGGAGCGCGGCGCCCGCCGCGACGCCGGCGGTCGCGTGCTGCATCACGTCGCCGAGGGGCCACACGGCGACGAGGTCGAGGGCGACGACGACGCCGAGGCCCGCCACGAACACCGCCATCAGCGCACCGGGCATGCGGTCGCGGAGGGCGCGCACCGCGACCACCGCGACGACGAGGAGGGCGACGAGGAGGATCCACGCCGTGGTCGTCAGCCCGGGCGCGGGCAGGCTCCGGTAGTCGACCGCGAAGCGGATGAGGCCGTAGACCATGGCGATGCCGCAGACGACGGCGGATCCCGCGCCGAGGTAGCCGAGGCCGATGGAGGTGGGCTGCGCGGGAGTGCCGGCGGGCAGGCGGATGCGCCGGCTCGTCCGCGGGCGCGCCTCCTCCGCGGGGCGGCTCACTTGGGCACCTCGAGGACGACCGTGGTGCCGGAGCCGGGGGAGGAGAACAGGCGCGCGTTGCCGCCCACGTCGGCCAGCCGTGCCACGACCGACTCCTTGAACCCGAGCTTCGCCTGGTCGACGTGGGCGAGGTCGAAGCCGACGCCGGCGTCGGTGACCATCGCCCGCACGGTCGTGTCGTCGTCGGTGATGGTCACGTGCGCCTCCGTCACGCCCGCGTGCCGCCGGACGTTCTCCAGGCACTCCGCGAGGGAGAGGAGGAACGCGTCGAGGATGTCGCTCGGCAGGAGCACCTGCCCGGTGCCGTGCCAGCTCACCTCGAGCCCCATGCGGCCGAAGCGCTGCTTGACCGACTCCAGCGTGTTGCCGAGCACCGACTGCTCGACGGGCTCCAGCGTGTAGCCGCCGGACGCCTGCGGGGTGGGGTTCGCGCCGAGGCGCAGCTGGCGGAGGAGGCGCGCGTCGTCCGCCGCCTGCTGGCGCATGGCCTGCGGGGTGACGCCGACGCCGGAGTGGGCGAGGAGGGTGAGCGTGGCGAGGACGGTGTCGTGGAGGAGCCGGGCGCCCTGGCGGCGCTGCGCCTCGAGCTCGCTCGCCATGCGCTCGGCGCGGTGGGCGCGGCCGATGTCGGTGATGCGGCGCCCGACGCGGCGCACGGCCACGCTCAGCCAGTAGCCGAGGATCGCGGTGAGCAGCCAGCCGAACACGTGGATCAGGACGACGTAGGGGAAGGCCGGGGTCGCCCAGGACGCGCCGACGGCCACGACGCTCGTGAGCACGAAGGCGGCCACGACGATCCGGAGGCGTCCCGGCCGGATGGACTCCAGCAGCGCGAGCGAGCCGACGGCACCCGCGGAGATGTGCGTGAGGGCCGTGAGCGAGGAGGCGCTCCGCCCGCCGAGCTGCGCGACGACCATGGCGGCGAGCCCGGTGGCGACCGCGACGACCATCCACGGCAGGCGCGGGTCGGTGCCGAGGCGCCACTGGACGACGGCGAGCACGGCCAGCAGCGCGACGCTGGCGGCGGCGACGGGGAGCGGGATCTCGCCCGGCAGCACGATGCACGCGACCGCCACGGCCGTGAAGCTCAGCCCGTAGACCCGGGCCGTGCGCTGCAGCAGGCGCTCGCGCTCGCGCTTCATGCGATCCAAAGGGTCCCCGCTCGGAGTGCGCCGACGCCGGTGGTGTGCGCTCGGTGTGCCTCCGATCCTAGGCGGGTGCCCGGAGCAGCACGCACGTCCGCGGATCCGCCGCTCGGATCATCCACATGTGCTACGACGGCCAGCCGGCCGGGCGCCGGCGCCGGGTCGCGGCGCCGCTACTCCGGGGCGATCCAGCCGTGGCGGATGGCGTGGCGCCGGAGCAGGAGCTTGGTGCCGAGGTCCGTCCCCGCGTGCAGGTACTTCCGTCGCCCGCGCTTGATGTACGACTTGACGGTCTCCTCGGTGGTGCTCATGGCCTCGGCCACGTCGCGGATCGACCGTCCCCCCGCGTACAGGACGAGCGCGCGCTGCTCCTGCTGGCCGAGGCGCGGGTCCTCCTCCGCGTGGAAGTCCTGCATCGCCTGCTGCACGAGCGCGGTCTGCCGGGGCGTGCCGTCGGCCGCGGCGTGGATGCTCGCGATGAGCTCCTCCGACGACTCGGCCTTCGGGACGACGGCGGAGGCCCCCGCGCGCATCGCGCCGTGGATGGTCGACGGGTCGGCGTGCGTGCTCAGGAGGACGGAGGTGAGCCCGGCGCCCGTGAGCGTCCGGATCTTCTGCGCCACGGGCACGTCGTCGCGGAGCGCCAGGTCGAGGACCACCACGTCGAACGCGTCGGGGAAGCGCTCGTCGTGGACGAGCCCGCTCCAGGTGGGGGAGGTCGCCACGACCTCGACGCCGGTCCGCGGGCGGGACAGGCGCGCGCTCAGCCCGTCGAGCAGCAGGACGTGGTCGTCGACGAGGGCCACCCGGACCCGCGGGCCCTGGCCCGTCGCGTGCAGCGGACGTCGGCTCATCGGTGCTCCCCTCGTACGCCGCTGCCCGGGGGCGTCGGCGTGCTCCCAGGGGAAGCATAGGAACGCATGATCCGCCGGGCGACGGCAGGGGCCCAACTCACCCCCGGACTGGGGCGCTGTCAGGCGTCGACGGCGAGCAGGCGCGCGAGCTCGCGGCCCACGGCCTCGCTCTCGATGAGGAAGCCGTCGTGGCCGTAGTCGGAGGAGATGACGACGACCTCGCCGCCGTCGATCGACCCCGGGACGTGCCGGGCGACGAGGCGCTGGTCGGCGACGGGGAAGAGGCGGTCGCTGTCGATGCCCACCACGAGCGTCGCCGCCCGCACCCGCCCGAGCGCCGCCTCCACGCCGCCGCGGTCGCGCCCGACGTCGTGCGAGCTCATCGCGTCGATGAGCCGGATGTAGCTGGTCGCGTCGAAGCGCCGGGTGAACTTGTTGCCGTGGAAGTCGAGGTACGACTCCACGGCGTACCGGCCCTCGTCGCCCATCGGGCTGATGCCGCTCTGCCACGAGCGGGCGAAGCGCTGGTTGAGCTCGTCGGGGCTGCGGTAGTTGAGGAGCGCCATCCGCCGCGCCAGGGCGAGGCCGCGGTGCGGGCCGTCCCCGTCGGCGGCGTCGTGGTAGCCGCCGTCGCGGTACGCCGGGTCCATCCGGATCGCCTCGGCCTGCACGGAGTTGAGCGCGATCTGGTCGGCGCTGGAGATGGCGGGGGCCGCGAGGATCGCGAGCCGCCGCATGCGGTCGGGGTGGCCCACGCCCCACTCGAGCGCCTGCATGCCGCCCATGGATCCGCCCACGACGGCGGCCCACCGCTCGATGCCGAGCGCGTCCGCGAGGGCGACCTGCACGGCGACCTGGTCGCGGATGGTGACGTACGGGAAGCGCGCCGCCCACTCCGCGCCGTCGGGCGCGAGGGACGCGGGGCCCGTCGTGCCCTGGCAGCCGCCCAGCATGTTCGGCGCGACCACGAACCAGCGGTCGGTGTCGATCGCGAGGCCGGGCCCGACGATCCCCGACCACCAGCCGCCCGTGGGCTGCCCGGGGCCGGCCGGCCCGCGGAGGTGGCTGTCGCCGGTGAGGGCGT
Organism: Clavibacter sp. B3I6; assembly: GCF_030816895.1. Lineage (NCBI taxonomy): Bacteria > Bacillati > Actinomycetota > Actinomycetes > Micrococcales > Microbacteriaceae > Clavibacter > Clavibacter sp. B3I6. The sequence continues at coordinate 825,200 of NZ_JAUSYL010000001.1, read as the reverse complement.
GCAGGACGAGCACGGCGTTCCGCCCGTCGGCGTCGCGCTCGCCGAAGGTCTCGTAGGCGACGCGCACGGACGGGATCCGCCCGCCCGCCTCGAGGTCGATCCCGCCGACCGACGCGAAGAGGCGGTCGGCGACGGGGTCGCCCTCGCGCCACGCGCCCGACGCGGGCGGGCGGCCGATCAGGGAGCGGATCTGCGCGTCCGTCACGAGGCTCGACGGGACGGTGTCCTCGGGTGTCTGCCAGTCCATCCCGCCCAGTGAAGCACCCGGGACGCGCCGGCGCCCGAGTGTTACGTCCCGGGTGCCGGCGCGGACGCGCGCGCCGTCACGCTCCGTCGGTCAGCGCGCCCTGCAGCGAGGAGTCGATGGCCGCGTCCTTCACGGCGCGCGCGGCGCGGAGGCCGGCCGCGAGGTCCTCGATGATGTCGTCGACGCTCTCGAGGCCGACCGAGAGGCGCACGAGCCCGGGCGTGACGCCCGCCGTGAGCTGCTGCTCGGGCGTCAGCTGCGCGTGCGTCGTCGACGCCGGGTGGATGACGAGGCTCCGCACGTCGCCGATGTTCGCCAGGTGGCTGAAGAGCTGCAGCGAGTCGACCAGCGCGCGCCCGGCATCCACCCCTCCCTTGAGCTCGAAGGACAGGACGGCGCCGACGCCGCGCGGCGCGTAGCGGTTCGCGGCCGCGTACCAGGGGCTCGTCGGCAGGCCCGCGTAGTAGACGTTCGCGATGTCCTCGTGCGCGTCCAGCCACTCGGCGACGGCCTGCGCGTTCTGCACGTGGCGCTCGATGCGGAGGCTCAGCGTCTCGATCCCCTGGATGAGCTGCCACGCGCTCGCCGGGGCGATGGACGCGCCGAGGTCGCGGAGCAGCTGCACCCGCGCCTTGATGACGTAGGCGATCCCGTCGCCGAGCGCCTCGGTGTAGGTCACCCCGTGGTAGGACGCGTCGGGCGTCGTGAGGCCCGGGAAGCGCTCGGCGTGCTCCGACCACGGGAAGCGCCCGCCGTCGACGACCAGGCCGCCGATCACCGTGCCGTGCCCGCCGAGGAACTTGGTGGCCGAGTGCACCACGATGTCCGCGCCGTGCTCGAAGGGGCGGATGAGGTACGGCGTCGCGATCGTGTTGTCGACGATGAGCGGGACGCCCGCCGCGTGCGCCCGGTCCGCGACGGCGCGGATGTCGAGGATGTTGATGCGCGGGTTGCCGATGGTCTCCGCGAAGAAGAGCTTGGTGTTGGGACGGACGGCCCGGGCCCACGCCTCGGGGTCGTCCTGGTCCTCCACGAACGTCGTCTCGATGCCGAGCTTCGCGAGCGTGTACTTGAAGAGGTTGTAGGTGCCGCCGTAGATCGACGAGCTCGAGACGATGTGGTCGCCGGCCTGCGCGATGTTGAGCACGGCGAACGTGGAGGCCGATTGGCCCGACGCCACGAGGAGCGCCGCCGTCCCGCCCTCGAGCGCCGCCACCCGCTCCTCGACGACGGCCTGCGTCGGGTTCTGGATCCGCGTGTAGATGTTGCCGAACTCGGCCAGCGCGAACAGGTCCTGCGCGTGCGCGGAGTCCTTGAAGACGTAGGAGGTGGTCTGGTAGATCGGCGTGGCGCGCGCGTTCGTGACGGGATCCGGCGCCGCTCCCGCGTGGATCTGCTGCGTCTCGAAGCGCCAGCCCGCAGCCCGGTCCTCGTCGTGGTCGCTCATCGTCGTGCCTTCCCTCGTGCGTCGGTGCCGCCCGTGCGGGCGCACCTCGACAGTAGGAACCCGGTCGTCGAGCGGTCAACGCGGCCCGTCGCGGGACGTAACCCGATGCGCCGCGGGTTCCCTACGCTGGGGTCATGTCCAGCAGCAAGAGGGTCGTCGTCACGGGTGCGAGCTCGGGGATCGGCGCCGCCACCGTCCGCCTGTTCCGGAGCCGGGGGTGGGACGTCGTGGGCGTCGCCCGGCGCGAGGACCGCCTCCGGGCGCTCGCCGAGGAGACGGGCGCGACGTACGCGGTCGCCGACCTCACGGTGCAGGCCGACGTCGACGCGCTCCGCGACCACCTCCGGGAGACGGGCGACGTGCACGCGCTCGTCAACAACGCCGGGGGAGCGGTCGGTACGGACACGGTCGAGGGCGGATCCGCGGAGGACTGGGCCTGGATGTACGAGATCAACGTGCTCGCGGTGCAGCGCGTGACGAGCGCGCTCCTCCCGCTGCTGCGCGCCGGCGTGCCGGAGGGCGGCAGCGCCGACGTCGTGACCGTGACCTCGATCGCCGCGCACGTGCCCTACGAGGGCGGTGGCGGCTACAACGCCGCGAAGGCGGCCGCCCACGCGATGCTCGGCGTGCTGCGCCTCGAGCTCGCGGGGGAGCCGATCCGGGTGATCGAGATCGCGCCGGGCCAGGTGCGCACGGACGAGTTCTCGCTCGTGCGCTTCGGCGGGGACCGGGCCAAGGCCGACGCGGTGTACGAGGGCGTGCCGGGCCCGCTGTCGGCCGAGGACGTCGCGGAGGCGATCGTGCACGCGGTCGAGCTGCCGCCGCACGTGAACGTCGACCTGCTGACCCTGAAGCCCGTCGCGCAGGCGGCGCCCCACAAGCTGACGCGGAAGCCGCTCGCCGTGCGCGAGGAGCTCACCGACCGCGGCTGATCCGCCGTCGGGGAGCCGCGCTCCGGATCCGGCCTACGCGGCGGCGGACGACCCGGCCGGGACCTCCGGGAGGGGACCGGTGAGGAAGCCCTGGACGACCGGCCCGTGGAGCGCTACGACCGTCTCCCGCGACATGCTCGCGATGGGCTCGCTGCGCCAGATGTACCGGGTGATGGCGATGCCGCCGAGCGCCGCCCCCACGAGCGAGTTGCGGACGTCCACCTCCTCGGGCGGGGTGTACTCGGGCAGCGCGCCCATCCAGTGCTGCGGCGCCGCCTCGACCAGGCGCTTGTACGCGCCGCTGTCGTGGTCGCTGCTCACGGTGACCCAGCGCATGATCGTGGAGCCCACCGGGTGCTCCCACGTGTGCAGCGCCGCGTCCACCAGGGCCGCGCCGCGCTCCTCGACGGGCAGCTCGCGCAGCCGGAGGTAGGGGGCGACGAGGTCCTCCGAGGGGCGGAGCGCCTCCTCGAGCAGGGCCTCGAGGGAGCCGAAGTAGTAGCGGACGAGGCTCGGATCGACGCCGGCCGCGGCGGCGATGCGGCGGGCGCTCACGCGGTCGGCGCCGGACTCGATGAAGAGCATGCGCGCCGCCTCGATGATGCTGGCGCGCGCGTCGCCCGAGGTGCGGGGCCCGCGGCGGCGGGGGGAGGCGTCGTCCCCGCCGCGGTCGGATGCATCGAGCTCGTTCGCCAGTGCGGCCATGGGGCGTGCCTCTCGTGTCATGAGCGACCACCGTAGTGCGGGCCCGACGGCCGGATGCCCCGGACGGGGGAATTGTGAACAACCCGTCGGCCGCCATGTAGTTTCGACGAGGCATGTCCGTGCCGCTCCCGTGCTGCAGAAAGCTCCCGCGTGCCCCTGGTCCTCCCCCTCCCGTTCGAGATCGTCTCGCTGACGGTGCTCGTCCTCGTCCTCGTCGCCGACCTGCTGATCGTCTACCGCCGCCCGCACGTGCCGTCGACCAGGGAGTCCGCCCTCTGGGTCGCGTTCTACGTCGGCCTCGCGCTGGTCTTCGCGGTGATCATGCTGTTCGTCGCGGGCGGCGAGCACGCCGGCCAGTTCCTGGCGGGCTGGCTGACGGAGTACAGCCTCAGCATCGACAACCTGTTCGTGTTCGTCATCATCATGAGCCGGTTCAGCGTGCCCCGGAAGTACCAGCAGGAGGTGCTCATGGTGGGCATCATCATCGCGCTGGTGCTGCGCGGGATCTTCATCCTGCTGGGCGCGGAGCTCATCGAGAGCTACAGCTGGATCTTCTACATCTTCGGCGCGTTCCTGCTCTACACGGCGATCAAGCAGGCCGTGGGCGACGAGGACGAGGAGAGCGAGGACTCGCTCTTCATCCGCTTCCTCCGCCGGCGCCTCAACATCGCGCCCGACTTCGACGGCTCGAAGGTGCGCACCGTCATCGACGGCCGCAAGGTGCTGACGCCGATGGTGATCGTGTTCGTCTCGATCGGCACGACCGACCTGATCTTCGCGCTCGACTCGATCCCCGCGATCTTCGGCATCACCGAGTCGCCGTTCATCGTCTTCACCGCGAACATCTTCGCCCTCATGGGGGCCTCCGCCAGCTCTACTTCCTGCTCGGCGGGCTGCTCGACCGGCTCGTGTACCTCAAGTACGGGATCGCGTTCATCCTCTTCTTCATCGGCGTGAAGCTCGTGCTGCACGCCATGCACGAGAACACGCTGCCGTTCGTCAACGGCGGCGAGGGGATCGAGTGGGCGCCGGAGATCCCCACCGTCGTGAGCCTCGTGGTGATCCTCGCGTCGATGCTGGTGGCCACGGTCGCGAGCCTCATCAAGATGCGGGCCGACGGGACGCCCGTCACCGGTGCCGAGGCGGCGCCCGCCTCCGTCGAGACCGGCGACGACGAGCGGCCCGGGCGGTGACCGAGGTGCGCACCATCGCCCTCGGCGGGCTCCGGATCGACGTGTCCTGGTCCGCCCGCACCGACGTGGGCAGCGTGCGCGCCGTCAACGAGGACGGGCTCCTCGCCGACCCTCCCGTCTGGCTCGTCGCCGACGGCATGGGCGGCCACGCCTTCGGCGACCGCGCGAGCGCGACGCTCGTGGAGACCTTCGGCAGCCTGTCCGGCGACGCCCCCGTCACGCGCGACCTCATCGTGGAGGCGGTCGACGCGTCCAACGACGCCATCGGCGACCTCATCACGGGCGACGACCCGCCCGGCACGGTCGCCGGGACGACGCTCGCGGGCATCGCGCTGGTGCGCTCCGACGAGGGCGAGCCGCTCTGGATGGTCTTCAACGTGGGCGACTCCCGCGTGTACGCCTGGACCGACGGGCGCCTGCAGCAGGTCACCGTCGACCACTCGGCCGTGCAGGAGCTCGTGGACCAGGGCCGCATGACGCGCGCCGAGGCCGAGCGGAGCCCCGTGCGGAACCTCATCACGCGCGCCGTCGGATCCCACGACGAGGTCGCCGCCGACGAGTGGCTGCTGCGCGTCGCCGACCACCAGGTCTTCCTCATCTGCTCCGACGGGCTCACGAAGGAGCTCGACGACGAGGCCATCGCCGCCGTGCTGCACCTCGCGCACGCGGACGGCGGCGGCGTCGACCGCGCCGCGGACGCCCTGGTGGCGCAGGCGCTGGCGTCCGGCGGGCGCGACAACGTGACCGTCGTGGTCATCGAGGCGCACGCCCGGGACGCGGCTGCGGAGGCATCGCCCGGAGACGGGTCCGCGGGCGCGCCGTCGGGTGAGGAATAGCCGGGAACCCCCGGCGTTAGACTCCCATGATGCGCGAGGGCACCCTCGCGCCCCTGCCATGAGGAGAGCCGCGTGCAGCCTGCGAAGACCCTGGCCGAGAAGGTGTGGGCCGACCACCTGGTCGCCGAGGGCGAGGACGGGACCCCCGACCTCCTCTACATCGACCTCCACCTCGTCCACGAGGTGACGAGCCCCCAGGCGTTCGACGGCCTCCGGCTCGCCGGCCGTCCCGTGCGCCGCCCGGACCTCACGATCGCCACCGAGGACCACAACACGCCGACCATCGGGATCGACCGGCCCATCGCCGACCTCACGAGCCGCACGCAGATCCACACCCTCCGCAGGAACGCCGAGGAGTTCGGGATCCGGCTGCACTCGCTGGGCGACATCGAGCAGGGCATCGTCCACGTCGTGGGCCCCCAGCTCGGCCTCACGATGCCGGGCATCACCGTCGTCTGCGGCGACTCGCACACCTCCACGCACGGCGCGTTCGGCGCCATGGCCTTCGGCATCGGCACGAGCGAGGTCGAGCACGTCATGGCCACGCAGACCCTGCCGCTGCAGCCCTTCAAGACCATGGCCGTCACGGTCGAGGGCACGCTGCGCCCCGGCGTCACGGCGAAGGACATCATCCTCGCGGTCATCGCGCAGATCGGCACGGGCGGGGGGCAGGGCTACGTGCTCGAGTACCGCGGCAGCGCCATCCGCTCGCTCTCCATGGAGGGCCGCATGACGATCTGCAACATGTCGATCGAGGCGGGCGCCCGCGCCGGCATGGTCGCCCCCGACCAGACCACCTACGACTACCTGAAGGGCCGCGCGCACGCGCCCACGGGCGCCGACTGGGACGAGGCCGTCGCGTACTGGGACACGCTGCCGTCCGACGACGACGCGGTCTTCGACGCCGAGGTCTTCCTCGACGCCGACACCCTCGAGCCCTTCGTCACCTGGGGCACCAACCCCGGCCAGGGGGTCTCGCTCAGCGAGCCCGTGCCGAATCCCGCCGACGTCGCCGACCCGAACGAGCGCGCCGCCGCCGAGCGCGCGCTCGCCTACATGGACCTCGCCCCGGGCACGCCCATGAAGGAGATCGCGGTCGACACCGTGTTCATCGGCTCCTGCACGAACAGCCGCGTGGAGGACCTGCGGGCCGCCGCCGAGATCGTCCGCGGTCGCACCAAGGCCGAGGGCGTCCGCGTCATGGTCGTCCCGGGCAGCGCCCGCGTGCGGCTCGAGGCGGAGGCGGAGGGCATCGACAAGGTCTTCACCGACTTCGGCGCCGAGTGGCGCTTCGCCGGCTGCTCCATGTGCCTCGGCATGAACCCCGACCAGCTCGCGCCGGGGGAGCGCTGCGCCTCCACCAGCAACCGCAACTTCGAGGGTCGGCAGGGCAAGGGCGGCCGCACGCACCTGGTCTCGCCGCTCGTCGCGGCGGCCACCGCCATCCGCGGCACGCTCTCGAGCCCGTGGGACCTGCAGGAGGAGGGCGTGGTGGACGCCGCGTCGATCCGCCAGGCCGCCGCCGTCGGACAGGGGGCCTGAGCATGGAGCCCGTCAGCCGCGTCTCCGGGACCGCCGTCCCCCTCAAGCGCTCGAACGTCGACACGGATCAGATCATCCCGGCGCAGTTCCTCAAGCGGGTCACCAAGACCGGCTTCGAGGACGCCCTGTTCTTCCAGTGGCGCCAGGACCCCGACTTCTTCATCAACCAGCCGGTCTACCAGGGCGCCACGGTGCTCGTGACCGGACCGGACTTCGGCACGGGCTCGTCCCGCGAGCACGCCGTGTGGGCGCTGCGCGACTACGGCTTCCGGGCCGTGCTCAGCCCGAGGTTCGGCGACATCTTCCGCGGCAACTCGGGGAAGCAGGGCCTCCTCACGGGGATCGTGAGCGAGGACGACGTGAAGAGGCTGTGGGCCGCGATGGACGCGGAGCCCGGGCTCGACCTCACCGTCGATCTCGTCGAGCGGGTCGCCTCGGCACCCGGCCTGACGGTCCCCTTCGAGATCGACGAATACACTCGGTGGCGGCTCCTCGAGGGGCTCGACGACATCGCCCTCACCCTCCGGGACGAGGACGCCATCACCACCTTCGAACACAACCGGGCCTCATGGCGCCCGCGCACCTTGCCGGCCCGGCCGGCAGCTCTGGAGAACTGAATGAACTCACTAGTCAGCGACGCCAAGAAGGCGGGAGAGCGGGTGGGTCTCCTGTCCGACTCCATCGTCATCAACGGCGGCATCCCGCTGCGCGGCCGCATCGAGGTCCGCGGGGCCAAGAACCTGGCCACGAAGGCCATGGTCGCGTCCCTCCTGGGCGAGAGCCCCAGCCTCCTGCGCTCGGTGCCCGACATCAGCGACGTGCGCGTCGTCTCCGGCCTCCTCGAGGTGCACGGCGTCACGCTCCGCAAGGGCGAGCAGGAGGGCGACCTCATCCTCGACCCGAAGGACGTCGAGAGCGCCCACATGGCGGACATCGACGCCCACGCGGGCAGCTCGCGCATCCCGATCCTCTTCTGCGGCCCGCTGCTGCACCGGCTGGGCGAGGCGTTCATCCCCGACCTCGGCGGCTGCCGCATCGGCGACCGCCCCATCGACTTCCACCTGGACGCCCTGCGCGCCTTCGGCGCCGTCGTCGAGAAGCTCCCGAGCGGCATCCGCCTCACGGCGCCGAACGGGCTGACCGGCGCCAACGTCGAGCTGCCGTACCCGAGCGTCGGCGCGACGGAGCAGGTGCTCCTCACGGGCGTCCGCGCGAAGGGCATCACGGAGCTGAAGAACGCGGCGATCGAGCCCGAGATCATGGACCTCATCGCGATCCTGCAGAAGATGGGCGCGATCATCTCCGTCGAGCCCAACCGCGTGATCCTCATCGAGGGCGTCGACCGCCTCGAGGGCTACACGCACCGCGCGCTCTTCGACCGCAACGAGGCCGCGAGCTGGGCTTCGGCGGCGCTCGCCACGCAGGGCGACATCTTCGTCGGCGGCGTGCGCCAGGCCGAGATGATGACGTTCCTCAACGTGTTCCGGAAGGTCGGCGGCGCGTTCGACATCGAGGAGGACGGCATCCGGTTCTACCACCCGGGCGGCGACCTCAAGCCCGTGGTCATCGAGACCGACGTGCACCCCGGCTTCATGACCGACTGGCAGCAGCCGCTCGTCGTGGCCCTCACGCAGGCGCCCGGCGTCTCGATCATCCACGAGACCGTGTACGAGAACCGCTTCGGCTTCACGGACGCGCTCAACGAGATGGGCGCCGACATCGTCGTGCACAAGGAGGGCCTCGAGGGCCACGAGCGCCGCGTGGCGCGTCGCGACTTCGAGCAGGCCGCGGTCATCACGGGGCCGACGCACCTCCACGGCGCGGACATCACGGTGCCCGACCTCCGCGGCGGGTTCAGCCACCTCATCGCCGCGCTCACGGCCGAGGGCCGGTCCACCGTCAGCAACGTCGGGATCATCTCCCGCGGCTACGAGGACTTCATCGGGAAGCTGCGCCAGCTCGGCGCGGACTTCTCCTACGAGGGATAGCCTCGCCGGCGGCGCCCGCGCCGCCTCCGCCGACCGGGCGCGTCCCTCCGGACGCGCCCGGTCCTCCGCCGGGCGGATGACGCCCGACGGGCGACCGACGACGACCGCGACCGGACTGGAGACGCCATGGCGAACGAGAAGGCCCGACCGTCCATCTTCTGGGTGCTCGCGGCGCTCGTGCTGCCGGTGCTGAACGCGTCCGTCCGGTTCGACATCCGGAACCCCGAGCGCCTGCCGCGCACCGGTTCCTACGTGCTCGCCCCGAACCACTACAGCGAGATCGACCCCGTCGTCATGGGCGCGGTCGCGTGGAAGCTCGGCCGCCTGCCCCGCTTCCTCGCCAAGGCCTCGCTCTTCGACGTGCCCGTGGTGGGCTGGTTCCTCCGCCGCTCCGGGCAGATCCCCGTGCAGCGCGACGGCGGCGTCCGCGGCGGCCAGGCCCTCGAGTCGGCCGCGGAGCTGGCGCGCGACGGCCGCATCGTCGTCGTCTACCCCGAGGGGACGCTCACGCGCGACCCCGACCTCTGGCCCATGCGCGGGAAGACCGGCGCCGTCCGCCTCGCGCTGCAGGCCGGCATCCCCGTGATCCCCGCGGCCCACTGGGGCACGCAGGAGCTCATGGGCCGCTACTCGAAGCGCGTGCGGCTGTTCCGGCGAAAGACGATCCACGTCGTCATCGGCGAGCCCGTCGACCTCTCGCGCTTCCGCGACCGGAGCCTCGACTCCGCGACCCTCACCGAGGCGACCGCCGTCGTCATGGCGGCCATCACGCAGCTCGTGGAGGAGCTGCGCGGCGAGACCGCGCCCGCCGAGCGGTGGGATCCCCGCTCCAAGAACCAGAAGGAGACCGGCCGTTTTGAGTGACGCGACCGCGAGCGCCCGCACCGACCCCGCCCCGGGCCCCGACGCCGTGCACGGCGAGCGGCGCCGCATCGTCGTCCTCGGCGCCGGCAGCTGGGGCACCACCTTCGCGAAGGTCATGGCGGACGGCGGCGCCGACGTCGTCATGTGGGCCCGCCGGCCCGAGCTCGCCCGGGAGATCACCGAGGCGAAGCGCAACAGCGACTACCTGCCGGGCGTCAACCTGCCCCGGCGCCTCACCGCCGACGCCTCGCTCGAGCGCGTGCTCGCGGGCGCCACCGACGTGTTCGTCTCCGTGCCGAGCCAGACGCTGCGCGCCAACCTCGAGGCCGCGCGCGACCTCATCCCGTCCGACGCCGTGGTCGTCAGCCTCATGAAGGGCGTCGAGAAGGGCACGGGCCTCCGGATGAGCGAGGTGATCCAGGAGGTGCTCGGCATCGGGCCCGAGCGGATCGCCGTGGCCTCGGGCCCGAACCTCGCGCTCGAGATCGCGCGCGAGCAGCCGACCGCGGTCGTCGTGTCCTCCGCGGACCAGGCGACGGCCGAGCGGATCGCGAAGATCGCCCGCAGCCCCTACTTCCGCTCGTTCGTCAACACCGACGTCATCGGCACGGAGTTCGGCGGGGTCCTCAAGAACCTCATCGCGGTGGCGGTCGGCATCGTCGACGGCGTCGGGTACGGCGAGAACACGAAGGCGTCGATCATCACGCGCGGCCTCGCCGAGATGACCGCCTTCTCCGTGGCGTACGGCGCCCGGGCCGAGACGCTCGCGGGGCTCGCGGGCCTCGGCGACCTCATCGCCACGTGCGAGTCGTCGCTGTCCCGGAACAACACCGCGGGCCGCCTGCTCGGCCAGGGGTACAGCTTCACCGACGTCGTCACGAGCATGCAGCAGACGGCCGAGGGCCTGTCCTCCGTCGCGCCCGTGCTCGAGCTCGCGCGCCAGCGGGGCGTCCTCATGCCGATCGTCGAGCAGGTGGAGCAGGTCCTCGCGGGCACCCTGTCGCCGCGCGACATCGCCCCGCACCTCACCACCGACGACGACACCCCCCAGGGAGAGTGACCATGACCGACCGCATCCGGGTGGTGCTGCTGTTCGGCGGCACCTCCAGCGAGCACTCCATCAGCTGCGCCACCGCGAGCGGGGTGCTCGGCGCCATCGACCGCGAGCGCTTCGAGGTGGTCCCCGTCGGGATCACGCCGCGCGGCGCCTTCACGCTGCAGGAGGACGACGCGGCGGCGTTCGCGCTCGACGCCCGGGCGCTGCCCGAGGTCGCCGACAACGGCACGCGCGTGCGCTGGCCCGAGGACGCGTCCTCGCGCGAGCTCCGGGTCCGGGACGCGGACGGCGCGGAGCGGTCGCTCGGCCGCGTCGACGTCGTGCTCCCGATCCTGCACGGCACGCAGGGCGAGGACGGCACGGTCCAGGGCATGCTCGAGCTCGCCGGGCTGCCCTACGTCGGATCGGGCGTGCTCGCCTCGGCGCTCGGCATGGACAAGCACTTCGCCAAGACCGTGCTGCAGGCGGCCGGCATCCGGGTCGCCCCGTGGATCACGGTGTCGCGCCACGAGTGGCAGGCGGATCCCGCGGGCGTCCGGGCGCGCGCCGCGGAGCTCGCGCTGCCGGCCTTCGTGAAGCCCGCGCGCGCGGGATCCAGCGTGGGCGTCAGCCGGGTCGCGGAGCCGGGCGCGCTCGACGCCGCGCTCGAGATCGCGTTCCGCGAGGACGACCGCGTGCTCGTCGAGGCGGGCCTCGTCGGCCGCGAGGTGGAGTGCGCCATCCTCGACGACGGGCCCGGCCGCGCGCCGCGCGCGTCCGTCGCGGGCGAGATCGTCGTCTCCGGGCGCGACTTCTACGACTTCGAGGCCAAGTACCTCGGTGCCGACGGCATCGACCTGGTGTGCCCGGCGGACGTGACCGAGGCGGAGCTCGCCGAGATGCAGGAGCTGTCGGTCCGGGCGTTCCGGGCGGTCGACGGCCGCGGGCTCGCGCGCGTGGACTTCTTCCTCACGGCCGACGGCTTCGTGCTCAACGAGGTCAACACGATGCCGGGCTTCACGCCCATCTCGATGTTCCCCGCCTGCTGGCAGGCGTCGGGCCTCGCGTACCCGGACCTCATCTCGCGGCTGCTCGACGTGGCGCTCGCGTGGGAGGCGGATGGCGCCCGCGCCTGAGGCCGTGGACCGTCCGCGTCGCCGCGGCCCGGTCGCCGCGCGACGATGCGCCTAGGCTCGGGCGCATGCTCGTAGGACGATCCGTCGCCCGGCCCCGCCTCCATCCCGACGCCCGGTCCGCGCCGCTCGTCCGGGCAGGCGGCCGTCGTCCCGGCATGCCGGCGGCCCGCCCGACGGTGTCCGTGGTCATCCCCGTGCGCGACGACGCCGGGCACCTCCGCGCGTGCCTCGCGGCCCTCGCCGGCCAGAGCGTCGCGCCCGACGAGGTCGTGGTGGTCGACAACGCGTCGCGCGACGACAGCGCCGCGGTCGCGCGGGCGGCGGGCGCCCGCGTGGTGCACGAGCCGGTCGTGGGGATCCCCGCGGCGGCGTCCGCCGGCTACGACGCGGCGCGGCACGAGGTGATCGCGCGGCTCGACGCGGACTGCGTGCCGCCCGTCGACTGGATCGAGCGGCTCGGCGACGTGCTCGCCGCGCGCCCCGACGTCGTCGCCGTCACGGGCGCGGCGCGCTTCCTGGACGGGCCGCGCGCCCTCCGCCGGGTCGCGGCGGTCGCCTACCTCGGCGCCTACTTCGCCTCGGTCACGCTCGCGCTCGGGCACCCGCCGCTGTTCGGGTCCAACTTCGCGTTGCGTCGCGACGCCTGGCTCGAGGTGCGCACCGACGTGCACCGCGCGGGCACGCACCTGCACGACGACATCGACCTGTCCGTCCACCTCGGGCCGGAGCGGCGCATCGTGCTCGACCCGCGCCTCGGGATGGGGATCAGCATGCGGCCGCTCACCCGGCCGTCGACCCTGCCGCTGCGGATGAGCAGGGGCGTGACCTCGCTCACGCTGCACTGGCCGGACGACGCGCCGTGGCAGCGCTGGCGGCGGGTGGGACGCCTCGCGCTCGACGGGCGGGACGCGCGGCGCGGCCGGGTGGGCGGGACGGCGCGGCGGGACGCATCCGACGAGGCGGGCCCCGGGGATCCGGTGCCGCCCGCGACGGGACCACTGCCGGTCAGCTCCCGGGAGGCGGCGCGTCGCCCAGGTCCTGCGCGCTGACGCAGGCGGCGGTCTGCGGGATGACCGAGACGACCCCGCTGAGGTCGGTGAGCGCCGTGTAGCTCGCCTGCGTGGAGTCGATGACGACCTCCACGGCGGGCGTGCGGCCGAAGGTCGTGTAGCGGATGTTCGGCGCGCCCGAGTCGTCCTCGACCCAGTCGACGTCGTCGTAGCTGATGCACGCGTCGGTCGTGGGGCCGGGCGTCGCGACGCCGCAGCGGAGGATGACCGTGCTCTGCGGGTCGCCCCACGCGGCCGTGCCCTGCGCGTCGGTCTCGCGGAGCGGGGCGGTGCCGAGCACGGCGGGGAGGTGGACGACCACGTCGGCGCAGAGCGGATCCGTCGCGCCCGGGGCGGCCTCGAGCGAGACGGTGGGGGCGCACCCGGCGACGGCGAGGGCGATGCCGCACGCGGCGACGGCGACGGCGGCGGCGCGGAGGGCGCGGGCGGGGCGGCGGGGACTCATCGCGGTCAGGCTACCGTGGCAGTCGTGACGACTCCTGGGACGCCCTCCGCCGCGCATCCGACCGACGGGGGCGCCGCGGGCCCCGCGGACGCGGCGGACGCCGCGACGCTCGGGAGCGCGGGCGAGCTCGCGACCCTGGCGCGGATCCTGCCGCACCTGCCGGCCGCCGACGCCGCGGACGTGGGACCCGGCGACGACTGCGCGGTCGTGCGGGCGCCCGACGGCCGCTTCGTGATCACGACCGACATGATGATCGAGGGACCCGACTTCCGCCTGGCCTGGTCGTCCTTCCACGACCTCGGTCGGCGCGCCGCGACCTCGAACCTCGCCGACGTCGCCGCCATGGGCGCGCGGCCGTCGGCGCTCCTCGTGGCGATCGCGGCGCCCGCCGGCACGCGCGTCGCCGACCTCGAGGCCCTCGCCGACGGCCTCCGCGAGGGCTGCCGGCTGCAGGCGCCGGGCTGCGGCGTCGTGGGCGGCGACCTGTCCGTCTCGGACGCGCTGGCGATCACGGTGACGGCCACGGGCGACCTCGAGGGGCGCGACCCCGTGCTCCGCTCCGGCGCCCGCCCCGGCGACGTGATCGCCGTGGCCGGGACCCTCGGGATGGCCGCGGCCGGCGTCCGCCTCCTCTTCGACCACGCGCGGAGCACCCGGGCGGGCGGGGAGCCCGTGCCCGACGCCGGCCTCGCCCGCGCCCTGCGCGCCGCGCACCCGGCCGCGGTGGAGGCGCAGCTCGCTCCCGTCGCGCCCCTCGGGGCCGGCGCGGACGCCGCGCGGGCCGGGGCGACCGCCATGCTCGACGTGTCCGACGGCCTGCTCCTCGACCTCGCCCGGATGGCACGCGCGAGCGGCGCGGCGATCGACCTCGGTTCGGCCGCCCTCGCCGAGGACGCGCGCCGCGTCGCCGCCGCCCACCCGTCCCTGCCGCCCGTCGCGCTCGACCTCGTGCTCACCGGGGGAGAGGACCACGCGCTCGTCGCGGCGTTCCCCGCGGACGCGGAGCTGCCCGCGCCGTTCCGGGCGATCGGCCTCGTCACCGAGCCCGCCGCCGGGGGACCGGCGGTCACGGTCGACGGCGTGCCGTACGCCGGTCCGCGCACGCCGCTCGGCGGCTGGGACCCGTACGCCGACTGGGACGGCGCGCGCTAGGCGCCCGCGGGCTCCGTGCCGTCGTCCGCGTCGGGGCGCTCGGCCGGCTCGCCGTCCGCGGGCGCCGCCGCCGCCGCGACCGCCCACCACACGACCGTGTCGCCGTACGCCTTCCGGCGGTCGCGCGCGATCCCCGCGGGCCACGCCGGCTCGGCCGACCGCGCGCTGCGCTCCACCATGACGACCGCGCCGCCGACGAGGCGGGGGACCAGCGCCGCCAGCTCGTCCGCCAGCTCCGCGTCGCCCACCTCGTAGGGCGGGTCGAGGAACGCGACGTCGTACGCGCCGCGGTCGCCCGCGAGGAAGGCGTGCACGCTCTGGGCGGCCACGCGGATCCGCGGGACGGCGTCGCGGGGCGCGGCCCGCTCGATCAGCAGCGCGTTCGACCGGCACACGGCCGCCGCGGGCACGGCGCGCTCCACGAGGACGACCTCGCTCGCGCCGCGGCTGGCGGCCTCGAGGCCCAGGGCGCCGGAGCCGGCGTACAGGTCGAGCACGCGCGCGCCGTCGAGCGCGTCCCGGGCCTCGAGCCCGGAGAAGAGGGCCTCGCGCACGCGGTCGCTCGTGGGTCGGGTGCCGGTTCTGGGCACGCGCAGGACGAGGGACCCGGCGTAGCCGGCGACGATGCGGGTCATGCGCGCGGGCGTGGGGAGGCGGCGTTCGGGGCGGAGCTCACGGGCCCCCACGCTACCCGCCCTGTCCGCGGCCAGCTCCGCCCCGGACGCTCCCGGATCCCTGACGTATGCTCCAAGCACGCCCACGACGCTGGAGGATCTGCGTGACGAGCCCCGAGTCCGAGTCCGTTCCCCTGCACGCCGGATCGGGCCCGCACCCCGCCCGCATCCGCTCCGCCGCGCGCCGGGCCCCGGCATCCTCCGCCCACGCCATGCCGCTCGCGGAGGTGCGCCGGCTCGCCGACCTCATCCTCGCGAACGTCGACGCGGTCCTCTCCGGCAAGCACGAGGCCACGCGCATGGCGCTCACGGTGTTCCTCTCCGGCGGCCACCTCCTCATCGAGGACGTGCCGGGCGTCGGCAAGACCATGCTCGCGAAGGCCCTCGCGCGGAGCGTCGACTGCACGGTCAACCGGATCCAGTTCACGCCCGACCTGCTCCCGTCGGACGTCACGGGCGTCTCCGTCTACAGCCAGGCGGACCACCGCTTCGAGTTCCAGCCGGGCGCCGTGTTCGCGAACATCGTCATCGGCGACGAGATCAACCGCGCGAGCCCCAAGACGCAGTCCGCGCTCCTCGAGTGCATGGAGGAGGGCCAGGTCACGGTCGACGGCGTCACGCACGGCCTCCAGCAGCCCTTCACCGTGGTCGCCACGCAGAACCCGGTGGAGATGGAGGGCACGTACGCGCTGCCCGAGGCGCAGCGCGACCGCTTCATGGCCCGCATCTCGATGGGCTACCCGGACGCCGCCGCCGAGCTCGCGATGCTCCGCGACCGCGACACCGTCAGCCCGCTCGACGAGCTGCGGCCCGTGGTCGACGCGGACGAGCTCGACGCGATGATGCACGCGGCCCGCGGCGTCTACGTGTCCGACCCCGTGTCGCGCTACGCCGTCGCGATCGTGCAGGCCACGCGCGGCCACGAGGAGATCCGCCTCGGCGCGAGCCCCCGCGCCACCCTCCAGCTCATCCGCGCCGCCAAGACCCGCGCGGCGCTCGACGGGCGCGACTTCGTGCTGCCCGACGACATCGACGCGCTCGCGGCGCCCGTGCTCGGGCACCGGCTCGTCGCGACCGGCCGCGCCCTCGGGCAGGGCGGTCGCGGGCAGGCCGCGGTCGTCGAGATCCTCGAGCGCATCGTCGCCTCCACCTCCGTGCCGCTGAGCGCCGCGGGACGGACGCGCTGAGCCCGTGCCGCCCCTCGCGCGCCTGATGCGCCGGATCGGCATCGAGGCCGTCCCGCATCCGACCCTCCGCGGCATCGCCCTGCTCGCCGCCGGCGTGGCCGCGTTCGCGGGCGCGTTCATCGCGGGCCGGCGCGAGTTCGTCTTCATCGGCGTGGCCGTCCTCGCCCTGCCGCTGCTCGCCGCCGCGTGGCTCGTCGTCGCGCGCGTGCGGCTGCACGTCGCGCGCTCCTTCACGTCGACCGTGGTGGAGGCCGGCACGCCGACGACCGTCACGGTGTCCGTCGCGAACGTCGGCCCCATGCCGACGCCGCGCTCCTGGGTGCTCGACCTCGTGCCGGGCGCGGAGGGGGCGACGCCGCCTGCGGAGCTGCCGTCCCTGCGGGGCCTCGCGCGCGGGACCCGCCGGTCGTCAGCCCGGCCCGTGCTCCGCTACGACCTCACGCCCGAGCGCCGCGGGATCCACGAGGTGGGTCCGCTCGCCGTCGAGGAGCACGACCCGTTCCGCCTGATGGGGCTCCGGCACGTCGCGGGCGCCACGTCGCGTCTGGTGGTCACGCCCCGGCTCGCGGACCTCGCGGCCGAGCCCGGCGGGCAGGTCGCCTCGGAGGGCGAGTCCGAGCGCGTGCAGCGCCGCTCCGACGGCGGCGAGGACGACCTCGGCACGCGCGAGTACCGCGCGGGCGACCCCATGCGCCGCGTGCACTGGCGCGCGACGGCGCGGCACGGCGAGCTCATGGTGCGCCAGGAGGAGCAGCGCTCGAGCCCCCGCTCCCTGGTCCTGCTCGACACGCGTGCCGCGGGCTTCCCCCTGCACGCGGACGACGACGGCGACTCCGACCGCGCCTTCGAGCGCGCGGTCGCCTTCGCGGCGTCCGTCGGCGTGCACCTGCAGCGCGGCGGGTACGCGGTGCAGCTCGTCGAGACCGCGGGCGGATCCGGCGCCGCGGCCACCCGCCCCGGCGACGGCGCCGCGGCCGAGGCCGAGCTGCTCCTGCACCTGGCCGAGGTGCGGCCGGCCGCCGCCGATCCGGCGCGCGACGGCGTGCAGGACGCCCTGTCGGAGATCCGCCGCAGCCGCCGGGCCGTGCCGATGCACGCCGTCCTCGGCCACCTCGACGAGCGGGAGGCCCGTCGCCTCGCGGGCTTCGGCGCCGCCTGCCGCCCCGCGGTCGCGTTCCTCGCGCACGCCGGGCGCGTCGACGGGCGGGACGACCGGGAGGCCGTCCGGATCCTCCGCGAGGCCGGCTGGCGCACCGTCGTCCTCGACGAGGACACGACCCCCGCCGACGCGTGGCGCGCCGCGCGGACCGAGGAGATGGCCCGATGACCGACCTGGACGCCGTGGGCCTGGGCGGACGCGAGCGCTGGTCCGTCGAGCCGCGCCCCCTCCCGGGCGAGCGCGCGGGCGGGCCCGGCGCGCCGAGGCGCGACGCGAGCGGATCCGGCGCGGGTCCGGGCCGCCGGACGCCGGGCACCGGTCGCGCCGCCGCCCGCTGGCCGCTCACCGCCGCGCTCGGCGTGGCCCTCCTGTCCGCGGCCGCGAGCCTCCACCTCCTCGTCGAGCCGGGCCCCTGGTTCGTCATCTGCGTCGTGCTCGTCGCGGCCGTCCTCGCATCCTCCGCCCTCCTCCGCGCCGCAGGCCTGCCCCGCCTCCTCGCCTCGGCGGGCGGGCTCGTGGTCCTGGTGCTCCTGGTGACGCTCGTGTTCGCCGGGGGCACCGCCGTGCTCGGCGTGATCCCCACCCCGGAGACCCTGCGCACGCTCGTCGCGGTGGGGCAGCAGGCGGGGGAGGAGATCTACCGCCGCTCCGCGCCCGTCCCGCCGATCGCGTCCATCGTCTTCGTGGTCGTCGGGTCGGTGGGCGCCCTGGCGGTCGTGCTCGACGTGCTCGCGCACGCGCTCCGCCTGCCCGCGGTCACCGGACTGCCGCTGCTCGTGCTCGTCTCCGTGCCCGGCGCCGTCCTCGTGGGCGAGTTCTCCCTCGCGTCCTTCGCGGCCACGGTCCTCGCCTGGTTCGCGGTGCTCGCGGCCGACGCGCGCGACGCCGACCGCGAGGGCGGGTGGCGGGGATCCAGCCTCCTCGGCGGTCCGCGCCCCGACCCCGTGCCGCGCGCGCGGTCCTCGTCCGGGCGCCCCGCCGCCTCCGCGCGCACGGCGCTCGCCTCGGCGGGCGCGCTCGCGGGCGGCGCCGTCGTGCTCTCGCTCGTCGTCCCCGCGATCGTCCCGGGTCTCACGTCCGCCACGTTCCCGTCGGCCTCCGGGTCGGGCTCGGGCGGCTCGCGCATCGTCAACCCGATCCTGGACCTCGGCGACGACCTCCGCCGCCCTGTCGACGTCGAGGCGCTCCGGTACACCACCGAGTCGCCCACGGAGCTCTACTTCAAGGTCACGACGCTCTCGCGCTTCGAGGGCGAGGAGTGGGCGCCGTCGCCGCTGCGCCCGCCGGACGGCAACACGGTCGACGCGATCGGCCCCGACCTCGGGGCGGGATCCGACGTCCCGGTCGAGGACGTCGAGACGCGCGTGCAGGTGGAGGGCTCCTCGAGCGCCTGGCTGCCGGTGCCGTACGCGCCGCGGAGCGTCGACGGGCTCGAGGGATCCTGGCGCTGGTCGGAGCAGGGCCTCGCGATCCGCTCGTCCGACTCCGACAGCCGCCGGCAGAGCTACACGGTCCGCTCCGAGCTGCCGCGCCCCACGCGCGAGCAGCTCGAGGACGTGGCGCCGGCGACGGACGACGAGCTGCGCCCGTTCCTGCAGATCCCCGACGGCACCCCGGAGGTCATCGCGTCGACGACGGCCGACGTGCTCGCCGGGCTCGACGCGCCGTACGACCAGGCCATCGCCCTCCAGGAGTTCTTCCGGGGAGGTCAGTTCCTCTACTCGGAGGAGGCGCCCGTCCAGCAGGGCTACGACGGCAGCGGCGTGGACGTCGTGGGGGAGTTCCTGCGGGTGAGGTCCGGCTACTGCGTGCACTTCGCCTCGGCCATGGCGATCATGGCGCGCGAGGCGGGCATCCCCTCGCGCGTGGCCGTGGGCTACCTCCCGGGCGACCAGGTGGCGCGCGACGGCGACCTCATCACCTACCGCGTCGGATCCCACGACCTCCACTCCTGGCCGGAGCTGTACTTCGCCGGCGTCGGCTGGATCGCGTTCGAGCCCACCCCCGGCCGCGGCCAGGCCGCGCCGTACGCGCAGCCCTCCGCCGCCCCGACCGCCGCGCCCACCCCGTCGGCCTCGCCCACCCCCGCGGCGGAGCCGACCGCGACGGCCACGCCGGCCCCGACCGCGTCGGCAGCCCCCGGCGCGAGCGGCGCGACCGCCGTCCGGATCCCGTGGGCCGCGCTCGGCACCGCCGCCCTCGTCCTCCTCGTCCTGGCCCTGCTCGCGACCCCGGCGCTCGTCCGTCGGGCGCGCCGCCGCGGTCGCCTCCGCGCGCTCGAGGCCGGGGACGCGCCGGCCGGCACCGCCTGGCGCGAGGCGGAGGACCGGGCGGTCGACCTCGGGATCCGCGTCCCCGACACCGAGTCGCCGCGCGAGCTGGGCCGTCGCCTGGCCGCGGACGACGCGTCGCTCGCCGACCCCGTCGCCCTGCTGGTCGGCGTCCGCGAGCGTGAGCGCTTCGCCCGGACCGGCGTGCCGGTCGACCGCGCATCCGGCGCCGCGCAGGCGGGTGCCCTCGTCGCGCTGGGCGACGCGCTCCGCGCCCGCGCGGGCCGCCTCGACCGCGTCCTCGCGCTCGCGGCCCCGCGCTCGCTCGTCCGCCGACGCCCCCGCGGCGACGACGAGGCGCCGGGAGACGGGGCTCAGGCGACGGCCGCGGGACGCCCGGCGTCGGACGCCCCTCGTACACTCGGAGGATGACGGGATCCGACGCCGCGCTCGCGGGCGTCGTGGGCGGCCGCACCGCCGGCGTGCTGCAGAAGGCCTTCGGGCTGCGCACCGTCGCCGACCTCCTCGAGCACCTGCCGCGCCGGTACGCGCGCCGGGGCGAGCTCACCGCCCTCGCCGAGCTGCCGGTCGACCAGCAAGCCACCATCGTCGCCGAGGTCCGGGAGGTCCGCGAGCGCCCCATGCGCGCCCGGCGCGGCAGCATCCTCGAGGTGCGGATCACCGACGGCCGCGGCTTCCTCACCCTCACCTTCTTCAACCAGGCGTGGCGCGCCAAGGACCTCGTGCCGGGCGTCCGCGGGATCTTCGCGGGCAAGGTCAGCGACTACCGCGGGGCCCTGCAGCTCGCCCACCCCGACTACGAGCTGTTCGACGCGCACGAGGGCCCGGAGCTCTCCGGCGGCGAGCCCGACGCCGCGGCGCGGCGCTGGGCCGAGATGCCCATCCCCATCTACCCGGCCACCGCGTCGATGGCGAGCTGGCAGGTCGCGAAGTCCGTGGCGCTCGCGCTCGACGCGGTCGACGACCTCGAGGACCCGGTGCCGGCCGACGTCCGGACCGAGCGCGGCCTCGTGCCGTTCCGCGCGGCGCTCGAGGGCGTGCACCGGCCGGAGAGGGACGTCGACTGGAAGCGCGGCCGCGACGCCCTCCGCTTCCAGGAGGCGTTCGTCCTCCAGACGGCGCTGCTGCAGCGGAGGCAGGCGGCGCGCGCGCTGCCGGCCACCCCGCGCGTCCCGTCGCCCGGCGGCCGCCTCTCCCGCCTCGACGCGCAGCTGCCCTTCGAGCTCACGGGCGACCAGCGGCTCGTGGGGGAGGAGATCGCGGCGGACATGTCCCGCACCTGGCCCATGAACCGGCTCGTGCAGGGCGAGGTCGGCTCCGGCAAGACGCTCGTCGCGCTCCGGGCGATGCTCGCGGTCGCCGACTCCGGCGGCCAGTCCGCGCTCCTCGCGCCCACCGAGGTGCTCGCCAGCCAGCACCTCCGCTCGCTCACCGCATCCCTCGGCCCCGACCTCGCGGCCGAGCTGATGCCGACCCTCCTCACCGGGCAGCTGTCGACCGCCGACCGGAAGCGGGCGCTCCTCCGCATCGTGAGCGGGCAGGCGCGCATCGTCGTCGGCACGCACGCGCTGCTCGGCGATCGCGTCGAGTTCCTCGACCTCGGCCTCGTCGTGGTCGACGAGCAGCACCGGTTCGGCGTCGACCAGCGCGAGGCGCTCCGCCGGAAGGGCGGCACGCCGCCGCACGTCCTCGTGCTCACCGCCACGCCCATCCCGCGCACGGTCGCCATGACGGTGTTCGGCGACCTCGACGTGTCGACCATCGCCGAGCTGCCGAGCGGCCGCCAGCCCATCGCGTCGTTCGTGGTCCCGCTGCACGAGCACCCGGGATGGGTCGAGCGGGTCTGGGAGCGCACGGCGGAGGAGGTCCAGAAGGGGCGCCAGGCGTTCGTCGTGTGCCCCGCGATCGACCCGCAGGACCCCGACGCGGAGGACGAGGACGCCGCGGCGGACGGCGAGGACGGCGCGCCCGCGCGCCCCGCGCTCGCGACCGTCACCGAGGTGGACGCGCTCCTCGCCGCCCACCCGCGCCTCGGATCCGTGCGCCGCGCCCTGCTGCACGGCCGCATGTCGGGGGAGGAGAAGGACCGCGTCATGCGCGCCTTCTCCGCGGGCGACATCGACCTCATCGTCGCCACCACGGTCATCGAGGTCGGCGTCGACGTGCCCAACGCCTCGACCATGGTGATCCTCGACGCCGACCGCTTCGGCGTCTCCCAGCTGCACCAGCTGCGCGGCCGCGTCGGCCGCGGCGGCGTGCCGGGCCTCTGCCTCATGGTCACGCACGCCGAGCCCGAGACCGTCGCGCGCGAGCGCGTGGACGCGGTCGCGGCGACGCTCGACGGGTTCGAGCTCGCCCGCGTCGACCTGGAGCTCCGGCGCGAGGGGAACGTGCTCGGCACGAACCAGTCCGGCGGCCGCTCGTCCCTCCGGCTGCTGCGCGTGGCCCAGGACGGCGACCTCATCGAGTCCGCGCGCGAGCACGCGCACGACGTGCTGGAGGCGTCGCCGGACCTCGCCGGTCACCCGGCGCTCGCCCGCGCTCTCGCCCGCCGGCTGGACGACGAGGAGCGCGCGTTCCTCGACAAGAACTGACGCGGGTCCGGGCCTAGGCTGGCCGGATGCAGCGGATCGCCGTCGTCCCCGGATCCTTCGACCCCGTCACGCTCGGCCACCTCGACATCGTCCGCCGGGCCGCCCGCCTCTACGACGAGCTCGTCGTGCTCGTCGTGCACAACCCCGGCAAGACGCCCATGCTCCCGCTCGAGGAGCGCGTCGCCCTCCTCGAGCGCGTGATCCGCGACGCCGGCCTCCCCGCCTCGGTTCGCGTCGACTCCTGGGGCGCCGGCCTCCTCGTGGACTACTGCCGGCAGGTCGGCGCGACCGTGCTCGTCAAGGGCGTCCGGTCGCAGCTCGACGTGGCCTACGAGACGCCCATGGCGCTCGTGAACCGCGACCTCGCCGGCATCGAGACCGTGCTGCTCCTGCCCGATCCCGCGCACGCCCACGTCTCCAGCTCGCTCGTCCGCCAGGTCGAGGCGCTCGGCGGCGACGTCGCCCCGTACGTCCCGGCGGCCGTCGCCGATGCCCTGGCCGTCCGACGGGACCGCTGACGACCCGTACCATGTACGGGTGTCCCGGTTCCAGAAGACCCCATTCACGGTCAACGTCCACGACATCGTGCACCGCCCCGGCGAGATGCGCGAGCTCGAGCTGACCATCACCCTCCCGGAGCGCATGGGCGAGGGCCTCATCAGCGTCCCCGAGGGCCGCGAGATGCTCGTGAACGTCCGGCTGGAGTCCCTCCACGACGGGATCCTGGTCACCGGGGACGTCGACACCGTGGCCGACGGGCAGTCCGCGCGGACCCTCGCCGACATGCAGGAGCGTGTCCAGGTCGATTTCGCGGAGATGTTCGCGTACTCTCTTGATGAAGCTTTCGACTACCAGGTCCAGGACGAGCACGTGGACCTGGAGCCGGTCATCCGGGATGCGGTGGTCCTTTCACTGCCGTTCCAGCCCGAACTGCCGGGCGAGGACCTGGATGTCGATCTGGGTCCCGGCATCAGCCTGGTCCTGGCGGACTCCGACCCGGAGCCCGTGATCGATCAGCGCTGGGCGGCCCTGTCCGGCTTCCGAGCTTCCGAAGACAGCGATGCGGCGCGTGAAGACGCCGACATCGAAACGCAGAGAGATGAGAGTTAGCCATGGCTGTTCCCAAGAGAAAGATGTCCCGATCCAACACGCGTGCGCGTCGCTCGCAGTGGAAGGCCGAGGCTCCCACGCTCGTCAAGACCATCGAGAACGGCAAGGTCGTCTACTCCATGCCGCACCGCGCGCGCGTGATCGAGGACGCCGCCGGCACGCCCCTGTACATGGAGTACAAGGGCCGCAAGGTCGCCGACGTCTAGTCGCGACCCGCACGGTACGTCGGACATGACCGACACCCCGGGTTCCCGCGTCCACGGCGACCGCGACGCGCTCCGGCGCCTCCTCGCCGTGGACGTGAGCCCCGAGCTCCTCGAGCTCGCGCTCACCCACCGCTCGTACGCGTACGAGCACGGCGGCATCCCGCACAACGAGCGCCTCGAGTTCCTCGGCGACTCCATCCTCGGGCAGGCCGTCACGGTCATGCTCTACCTGGAGAACCCCGACCTCGACGAGGGCGAGCTCGCCAAGCGGCGCGCCAGCCTCGTCTCGAGCGTCGCCCTCGCGGAGGTCGCCATCGGCATCGGCCTGGGCGAGCACCTGCTGCTCGGTCGCGGCGAGGAGCTCACGGGCGGCCGCGCCAAGTCGTCGATCCTCGCCGACACGGTCGAGGCCATCATCGGCGCCTGCTACCTCGACGCCGGGGGAGAGGCCGCGACCGGCCTCGTGCTCCGCCTCATCGCGCCGCTCCTCGAGGACCCCGCGCGCTTCGGCGCCGCCATGGACCCGAAGACCGCGCTCCAGGAGAGCGCCGCGCGCCAGGGCCTGCCCGCGCCGGTCTACGAGGTGAGCGACAGCGGCCCCGACCACAGCAAGCGCTTCCACGCCGTCGTCTCGGTGGGCGGCGCCGTCCGCACCACGGGCGAGGGATCCAGCAAGAAGCAGGCCGAGATGACGGCCGCGCTCGAGGCGTGGACGCGCCTCGAGGCGCGCACCACGGCCTGACCCGCGGTGCCCGAGCTCCCCGAGGTCGAGGTCGTCCGTGCCGGCCTGGAGCCGGCCGTGACGGGCGCCCGCATCACGGGCGTCGAGATCCTCGACGCCCGTTCCCTCAAGCGGCACGACCCCCTCGAGGGCGCGTTCGTCGACCTGCTCGTCGGCCGCGTGATCACCTCGGCCGTCCGCCGGGGCAAGTTCCTGTGGCTGCCGCTCGCACCCGACGCCGCACGTGACGGGATCGGGCCGCGCGCCCTCGTCACCCACCTCGGCATGAGCGGCCAGGTGCTGCTCCGCGAGCCCGGCTCCGACCCGGACGGCCTCCTCCGGATCCGCATGGGCATCGAGCACCCCGCGCACGGTGAGCTCGTGGTGGCCTTCGTCGACCAGCGGATCTTCGGCTCCATGGCCGTCGACCGCCTCGTCGCCACGCCCGACGGGCATGCGGGCGGGCGCGGATCCGACGCCGCCCTCGTCCCCACGCAGGTCGCCCACATCGCGCGCGACGCGCTCGACCCGGCCTTCGACGACGAGGAGCTCCTCGCCCGGCTCGCGCGTCGGCGCACCGGGATCAAGCGGGCCCTGCTCGACCAGACGCTCGTGAGCGGCATCGGCAACATCTACGCCGACGAGGCCCTGTGGGCTGCCCGCATCCACTACGCGCACCCCACCGACGCGCTCGGCCGCGGGCGCGCGCTCCGCCTCCTCGCGGAGGTGCGGCACGTGCTCGCCCGGGCCCTGGCCGAGGGCGGCACGAGCTTCGACGCGCAGTACGTCAACGTGAACGGCGCGTCCGGCTACTTCTCGCACTCGCTCAACGCCTACGGTCAGCAGGGGAAGCCGTGCCCGCGGTGCGGCACCCCGATCGTGCGCGAGGCGTTCATGAACCGCTCGAGCCACTACTGCCCGCGCTGCCAGGCGCTGCCGGATCCGGACTCCGCGGCCGCCTGATCCTGAGGGCCCGCCGGCCGTGCACGTCCCCGGCCGACGCGCGGCGGACCGCTCAGCGCGCCGCGCCGACCTCGCGCATCCAGCTCCCGCTCGTGGCGACGTGGCGGAAGCCGAGCTCCTCGTTCACGGCGAGCATCGGCCGGTTCTCGTCGGCGTTCCAGGTGACGACCCGGTCGGCCTCGGGGGCCTCGCGCGCCAGGAGCAGCAGGTTCTCGACCTTGAGGAGCATGCCGAGGCGGTGGCCCCGGTGCTTGCGCAGCACGATCGTGTCCTGCTGGTACGTGTACGCGTGGTCGTCGGAGCGGCGGCCGCTGGGGGAGACGGCGATCTCGGTGAAGCCCGCCAGGCGCCCCGAGGCGACGTGCTCGACCGCCGTCGTCAGCCCGACGTGGCCCGACGACGCCCGGCGCGCCTCGGCCGCGCGGACCCGGTCGGCGTCGAAGACGTCCTCGACCTGCGGCAGGTCGCCGGGCGGCGCGTCGGTGGACATGCGGGTGTGCAGCACGGCCATGTCGTCGAGCAGGTGCGCGGGCGTCGCGTCCACCCAGGAGACGACCCGGTACGCGTCGCCCGCGGCCTCCCGGGCGCGGGCGAGGCGGGCGGGGAGCGAGGGCGCGACCTCGGTCGTGTCGAGGGAGCTCGTGCGCGCCGTCTGCCCGAGGCGGTAGCCGGAGGCCACGGCGAAGCGCGACGCGGGGTCGTCGGACCCGACCGCGCCGGTCCCCGTGGGCGAGGGGATGGGCGTCCCCGACGGATCCGGACGGTGCATCGTGGCGGCCGTGAGGATCCGGCAGCCCTCGTCGAGCGCGATCCGCTCCACGCGCTCCCGGAGGGCGCGACCGATGCCGCGGCCCCGGTGCCCGGGGTCCACGGCCACCGCCACGTCGGAGGTCGTCGGGTCGGACAGCCACGTGCTGAGGAGCCCGCGGCCGACGATCCGGCCGTCGACGCGCGCGGCGAGCAGGCGCTTCCGGACGTGGGCGACGTCGGCGTAGTCGGCGATCAGCTCCTGCGGCAGCCAGATGAAGGCGTCATGGCCGAGGTCGTGCGACTGCGCCCGGTTGACCACGTCGGTCACCGCGACGAAGTCGTCCCAGCTCGCGCCGCCGACGGCGGTGGGCGGCGGGACCTCCTCCACGACGAGGGCGCGGTCGGCGTCGGCGTGCGGCATGGTCGGCTCCCTCGTCGGCGCGGCCCCCGTCGGCCCGGCGTCACCCCACGGTAGCGGCGGCGGGACGCGCGGGCCGCCCGCGCGCGGCTCCCGGGCGGGCGCACCCCGTCCGGTACCGTGATCGAGACCATGAGGCGAGGAGGGCGGCGGGCGTGCACCTGAAGAGCCTGACCCTCAAGGGGTTCAAGTCGTTCGCGCAGCCGACCACGTTCCAGTTCGAGCAGGGCGTCACGTGTGTCGTCGGGCCGAACGGGTCCGGCAAGTCGAACGTCGTCGACGCCCTCGCCTGGGTCATGGGCGAGCAGGGCGCGAAGACCCTCCGCGGCGGCAAGATGGAGGACGTCATCTTCGCCGGCACCTCCACCCGCGGGCCGCTCGGTCGCGCGGAGGTCACGCTCACGATCGACAACGCCGACGGCGCCCTCCCCATCGACTACACCGAGGTCGCGATCCGCCGCACGCTCTTCCGCAACGGCGGCAGCGAGTACGCCATCAACGGCACGTCCTGCCGGCTCCTCGACGTGCAGGAGCTCCTCAGCGACTCCGGGCTCGGTCGGGAGATGCACGTCATCGTCGGCCAGGGCCGGCTCGACAACGTCCTCCGGGCGACTCCCGAGGAGCGGCGCGGCTTCATCGAGGAGGCCGCGGGGATCCTCAAGCACCGCCGCCGCAAGGAGCGCACGCTCCGGAAGCTCGAGGGCATGCAGGCGAACCTCACGCGCCTGAGCGACCTGGCGGGGGAGATCCGACGCCAGCTGAAGCCGCTCGGCCGGCAGGCGGAGGTCGCGCGCCAGGCGCAGACGGTCGCCGCCGTGGTGCGGGATGCGCGGGCGCGCCTCGTCGCCGACGAGGTCGTCGGCCTCCGGCGCGCCCTCGCCGAGCACACGCGCACCGAGGAGGAGCGCACCACCGAGCGCATGGTGCTGCAGGAGAAGCTCGACCGCGCCGTCCTCCGCTCCGAGCGCATCGTCGAGGAGCAGGAGGGCGACGAGGTGGACGGCGCGCGCCGCACGGCGTTCGCGCTCGAGCAGGTGCAGGAGCGGCTCCGCAATCTGCTCTCGCTCGCGCAGCAGCGGCTCGCGCTCCTCGGATCCGCGGACGACGCCCCCGAGGCCGCCGTCGGCATCACGCCGGCGCAGGTGCAGGCGTCCCGCGACGAGGCCGAGCGGCTCACCGGGCTCATCGGCGAGGCCGAGGCGGGCTGGGCGGCCGCGCGCCAGGCCACGGCCCGGGCGCGCCAGGCGCTCGACGCGCTCGACGAGGAGATCCAGGCGCAGAGCGCGCTCGTCTCGCGGCACGACCTCGAGATCGCGGGCCTCACGGGGCGCGCCGAGACGGCGGGCTCCCGGCTCGCGGCGGTGCGCGGCGAGGTCCTCCGGCAGCAGAACGCGCTCGACGCCGCCCGCGCCCGGCTGCAGGCGGCCGAGGCGGAGCGGGAGCGCGGCGAGGCGGAGGGCGAGGCCGACGAGCAGGGCGGATCCGAGCTCACGCGCGCCTACGAGGACGCCCAGGCCGACGTCGCCGCCGAGGAGTCCGCGATCGAGGCCGTGCGCGAGGAGCTGCACGCGCGCGAGCGGGAGCGGGACGCCCTGGCCGCGCGCGACGAGGCCCTCGCGAGCGCGCTCGACCAGCGTGACGGATCGAGCGACCTCGTGGCTGCCGGCCTCCCCGGCGTGCGCGGCCTCCTCGCGGAGCACGTGCACGTCCGCCCCGGCTACGAGGCCGCCGTCGCGGCCGCGCTCGGCACCCTCGCCGACGCGGTGCTCGCGGAGACGCACGACGACGCCGTGGCCGCGCTCCGCCGCGCGGTGGACGACGACCTGGGGCGCGTCGAGGTGGTCGTCGCGGGATCCTCGGGGGCCCCTGGCGGGCCGCCCGCGGCCGAGGGGACGGGCCCGGTACGGGTCTCCGCCGTGGTGGACGCGCCCGACGGCGTCCGGCGGATCCTCGCGGACGTCGTCGTCGTCGACGACCTCGCCCGGGCGGTCGACCTGGCGCGCGGCCCCGGCGCTCCCGCGACGGTCGTCACCCGCGGCGGCGACGTCGTCTCCGCGCACGTGCTGCGGGGCGGATCCGGTGCCACGCGCTCCAAGCTCGAGCTCGTGGCCGCGCGCGACGCCGCGGCCGCGACCCTCACGGGCGTCCGGGCCCGCATCGACGACCTCCGGGTCGACCTCGCCGCCGGCCGGGAGCGGCTCCGCGTCGCCCGCGAGCGGGCGGCCGCCGCCCTCGGCGGCCTGCGGGAGGCCGACGCCCGCCTCGCGGCCCACGCCGAGCGCCTCAGCCGCTCGCGCGCGCAGGCCGAGTCCGCCGCCGCCGAGCTCCAGCGCGTCCAGCGCGGCCTCGACCTCGCGAGCGCCTCCGTCGACGACGCCGTCGCCGCCTCGGACTCCGCCCGCCGCACGCTCGACGAGGCCCGCTCCCGCCCGCGCCCCGTCCTCGACGCGAGCGGCCGCGACGGCCTCGTCGCCGAGTGGGAGGCCGCGCGCGAGGCCGAGATCGAGGCGCGCCTCCAGGTCGAGACCGCGCGGGAGCGGGTCCGGGCCGAGCAGGAGCGCACGGTCGCGCTCGAGCGCCGCCTCGCCGCGGAGCGCGCCGCCGCCGAGGAGGCCGCCCGCCGTCAGGTGATCCGCCGCCGGCAGATCGCGCGCGCCGCCTCCGTCGCCGACGCCCTGCCGGCGGTCGTCCGCGCCGCCGACCGCAGCACCGCCGAGGCGCGCCTGGTGCTGGCGCGCGCGGAGGAGTCCCGCGCCGGCCGCAACGCCGAGCTCGCCGCCCTCCGCCGCGAGGAGGCCGACCTCCGCGCCCGCCTCCACGGGATCACCGAGGACGTGCACGGCCTCGAGCTGCAGATCTACGAGAAGCGCCTGCAGGTGTCGCAGCTCCTCGAGCGCGCCGCGAGCGAGCTGGGGCTCGGCGAGGGCGTGCTCGTCGCGGAGTACGGCCCCGACGTGCCCGTGCCCGAGGAGGCGCCGCTCCCGCCCCGGCAGCGTGCGCGCGTCTCGGAGGAGGATCCGGCGGGGGAGGCCGGCTCCGACGACGGAGACGACGACGGTCGGTCGTCCGGCGCGGACCCCGACCCCGCGGACGCGGATGCGCCGGAGGACGGCGACGCGGACCCGGCCGATGAGGCCGGCCCCACGCGCCCCTTCGACCGCGAGGAGCAGCGCGCCCGCCTCCAGGCGGCGGAGCGGAAGCTCGCGCAGCTGGGCCGGGTCAACCCGCTCGCGCTCGAGGAGTTCGCGGCGCTCGAGCAGCGGCACCTCTTCCTCACGGAGCAGCTCGCCGACCTCACCGCGACGCGCGCGGACCTCCTCACGATCATCGACGACATCGACCGCACCATGCAGGGCGTCTTCGCCGACGCCTTCGAGGACACCCGGAAGGCCTTCGACCGGGTGTTCCCGATCCTGTTCCCGGGCGGCACGGGCAGCATCCACCTCACGGATCCCGAGCAGCTGCTGACGACGGGCATCGAGGTGAGCGTGCGCCCGGCCGGCAAGCGCATCGAGCGCCTGTCCCTGCTCTCCGGCGGGGAGCGGTCGCTCGCGGCCGTGGCCCTGCTCATCGCGATCTTCACCGCCCGGCCGAGCCCGTTCTACATCATGGACGAGGTGGAGGCCGCGCTCGACGACGCCAACCTCGGCCGCCTGCTCACGATCCTCGAGCAGCTCCGCGACACGTCGCAGCTCATCGTCATCACGCACCAGAAGCGCACGATGGAGATCGCCGACGCGCTCTACGGCGTCTCGATGCGGCAGGACGGCGTGAGCGCCGTGGTCGGCCAGCGGGTCAACCGGGACGCACGTCCCGCGCGGATCCCCGCCGACGCGGGGGGAGCGGGGGACCGGGCGGTCGATGCCGCGGCGGACGCCATCCCCGGCGAGGCCGCCGAGCCCGACCGCGAGGAGCGGGCCGCCTCCTGACGCGCGGCTACGCTGGGCACATGGCACGCACCCCCTGGTCCCTCTCCGGCGCGCTGCGCGGCATGTTCGCGAAGCCCACGATCGACGAGACCACGTGGGACGACCTCGAGACCGCCCTCATCACCGCGGACTTCGGCCCCGACATCACGGAGGCCACCATCGAGGACCTCCGCGAGAAGGTCGGCCGCTACCGCACGACCGACCCCCGCGACCTCCAGCGCATGCTCCGGGAGAGCATCGAGGAGCGCCTCGCCAAGCACGATCCCACGCTGAAGCTCAGCGCCCGCCCCGCCGTGATCCTCGTGGTCGGCGTCAACGGCGTCGGCAAGACCACCACCATCGGCAAGTTCGCGAAGTTCCTCCGCA
The DNA here is from genome assembly GCF_030816895.1 of Clavibacter sp. B3I6. Classification (NCBI taxonomy): domain Bacteria; kingdom Bacillati; phylum Actinomycetota; class Actinomycetes; order Micrococcales; family Microbacteriaceae; genus Clavibacter; species Clavibacter sp. B3I6. The sequence goes on along the minus strand of NZ_JAUSYL010000001.1, from coordinate 794,239 downwards.
ACTACGGCCGCACCGTGGTCGTCGGCGCGGCCGACACCTTCCGCGCCGCGGCCGTCGACCAGCTCGCCACCTGGGCCGACCGCGCGGGCGCCGACATCGTCCGCCCGCAGCAGCCCGGCCAGGACCCCGCGAGCGTCGCCTTCCAGACCGTCGAGCACGCGATGCGCACGGGCACGGAGATGGTCATCATCGACACCGCCGGCCGCCTGCACACCAAGGGCGGGCTCATGGACGAGCTGTCGAAGATCCGGCGCGTGGTCGAGAAGCAGTCGCCCATCGCGGAGGTCCTCCTCGTGCTCGACGCGACGACCGGGCAGAACGGCCTCGCGCAGGCGCAGGCCTTCATCGAGCACGGCGGCGTCACGGGCCTCGTCATCACGAAGCTCGACGGATCCGCCAAGGGCGGGTTCATCCTCAACGTGCAGGAGCGCACGGGGATCCCCATCAAGCTCATCGGCCAGGGCGAGGGCATCGGCGACCTGACGGGCTTCACTCCCCACGTCTTCGCGCAGAACCTGGTCGGCTGACCCGGGCTCGTCCGGGCGCTGGCCCCATACGGCCCCACGTCTTCGCGCAGAACCTGGTCGGCTGACCCGGGCGCGAACCGGGCGCTGGCCCGACCCCGCTCCGGCGGCGGTTAAGCTGGATCCACCATGGCTACCTTCGGAACACTCTCGGACCGCCTCGCCGAGACCTTCAAGAACCTGCGCGGCAAGGGCAAGCTCAGCGCCGCGGACGTCGACGGCACCGTCCGCGAGATCCGCCGGGCGCTCCTCGAGGCCGACGTCGCGCTCGAGGTCGTCAAGGCCTTCACCGCGTCCGTCCGCGAGCGCGCCCTCGGCGGCGAGGTCAGCCAGGCGCTGAACCCCGCCCAGCAGGTCGTCCAGATCGTCAACGAGGAGCTCGTCGCCATCCTCGGCGGCGAGCAGCGCCGCATCCAGTTCGCCAAGAGGCCGCCGACGGTCATCATGCTCGCCGGCCTCCAGGGCGCGGGCAAGACCACGCTCGCGGGCAAGCTCGGCAAGTGGCTCGCGAAGGACGGGCACACGCCCATGCTCGTCGCGGCGGACCTCCAGCGTCCCAACGCCGTGCAGCAGCTCCAGGTCGTGGGCGAGCAGGCGGGGGTCCCCGTGTTCGCGCCCGAGCCCGGCAACGGCCGTGGCAACCCCGTGCGCGTCGCCAAGGACGCGATGAAGCACGCGGTCGACAAGCAGTACAGCGTCGTCATCATCGACACGGCCGGCCGCCTCGGCGTCGACCAGGAGCTCATGCGCCAGGCCGCGGACATCCGCAAGGCCACCGACCCCGACGAGGTCCTCTTCGTCATCGACGCGATGATCGGCCAGGACGCGGTCGCGACCGCCAAGGCGTTCCAGGACGGCGTCGACTTCACGGGCGTCGTGCTCTCGAAGCTCGACGGCGACGCACGCGGCGGCGCGGCGCTCTCGGTCGCCTCCGTCACCGGCCGCCCGATCATGTTCGCCTCCACGGGCGAGGGCCTCGACGACTTCGAGCCCTTCCACCCCGACCGCATGGCGAGCCGGATCCTCGACCTCGGCGACATCCTCACCCTCATCGAGCAGGCCCAGCAGGCCTTCGACGAGGAGGAGGCGATGGAGGTCGCGCAGAAGCTCGCGAACGACGACTTCACGCTCGACGACTTCCTCAAGCAGATGCAGCAGCTCCGCGGCAAGGGCTCCCTCAAGAAGATGATGGGCATGCTCCCCGGCATGGGCGCCATGAAGGAGCAGCTGGAGAACTTCGACGAGAAGGAGATCGTCCGCACCGAGGCGATCATCCAGTCGATGACGAAGGCCGAGCGGCAGAATCCCAAGCTCCTCAACGGCTCGCGCCGCCTCCGCATCGCCCGCGGCTCCGGCATGACCGTCACCGACGTCAACGGCCTCGTGCAGCGCTTCGAGCAGGCCTCGAAGATGATGCGCACGGTCGCCCGCGGCGGCATGCCGCAGATCCCCGGCATGGGCCCGATGCCGGGTGCGCACTCGAGCCGGAAGCCCGTGCAGCAGAAGAAGAAGGGCTCGAAGTCGGGGAACCCGGCCAAGCGCGCGCAGGAGAACGCGGCGCTCGCGTCCGGCCAGCGCATCAGCGGCTCCGTGGCTCCCACCGGATCCGGCTTCGGCCTGGCCGGCGCCGCGAAGGGCGGCGCGAACGGCGCCCCGAGCGAGGAGGAGCTCGCCTCGCTCCAGAAGTTCCTCGGGCGCTGACCCGCTGACACCGGATCCCCGGATCCCCCGCAGGGGCCCTCCCGCGTACGCGGGAGGGCCCCTGCTCCGCGTGGTCGGGGCGAGGCCCTCGACGCGCGGCCCGAGCCGTGCCAGCGTGGGGGCAGCATCGCGGCGGCCGTCCGCGGTCCCCGCCGTCAGGAGCATCGCGTGTTCGAACCCGTCACCGCGTTCAGCGGATTCAGCGTGGACGACGTCCCCGCCGCCCTCGCGTTCTACCGCGACACGCTCGGCCTTGAGGTCGAGGAGGTCCCGGAGATGGGCATGCTGCGTCTCGTGCTCCCCGGCTCCGGCGCCCGCGTGCTCGTCTACCCGAAGGCCGACCACGTGCCCGCGGACTTCACGATCCTGAACCTCGCCGTCGACGACGTGGACGCGGCGGTCGCCGAGCTGGACGCGCGGGGCGTCCTGACGGCGGTCTTCCCGGGGATGCCCGTCGACGCCCGGGGGATCATGCGCGGGAACGGCCCCGACATCGCGTGGTTCCGCGACCCGGCCGGCAACGTCCTGTCGGTCGTCGCGGTGTGATCCGCCCGGCTCAGACCCCGCAGCGCCCCGAGTCGACGGGCGCGCTCGCCCCCGCCTCCTGGAGGACGGGCGCGATCTCGTCCAGCGTCATCGCGTAGCCCGTCTGGGAGTCGACGGACGACGTCGCGAAGACCAGGCCGACCACGCGGCCCTGCGGGTCGAAGAGCGCGCCGCCCGAGTCGCCCGGGCGCACCGTGCCGCGCACCGAGTAGACCTCGCGCGTCACGGGCTGCTCGTGCTGGATGTCGGTGCCGAGGGCGGCGACGACCTCGCGGATGCGCGCGCCCGTCGCCTGATACGGCCCGCCGCCGGGGTAGCCGGCGACGACCGCCTCGTCCGACGCGGCGAGCTCGCTCCCGAGCGGGAGCGGGGCGGCGGTGAGGTCGGGGACGGCGAGGACCGCGACGTCGCGGGCGGGATCGAACACCACGAGCTCCGCCGGCAGGAGCTCGCCGGTGCCGCCCTGCTGGACGTAGAGCTCGTCGGATCCCGCCACCACGTGCGCGTTCGTGACGATGCGGCCGTCCTGCACGACCCACCCGCTGCCGGAGGAGGACGTCCCGCACGCGGGTGCCGACGAGAGGACCTTCACGACGCCCGCGGCCTGGCGGCGCACGGCCTCCGGCACGTCCCCGTCGGGCGCGGCCGTGTCGGCGATCGCCTCCTCGCCGTTCGCGAAGACGCGCGGGTAGCCCACGTCGTGCAGGGCGTCGTCGAGGGCGGACAGGGCGGTGGAGCTCGAGATCGGGCTCACGCGGTCGAGCGCCTGCACGATGCGGGACGACGAGGACACCTGCACCGCGGCGATCACGCCGCTCGAGCCGAGGAAGCCGCCGATGAACCAGACCGACACGGCCCACGCGGCGAGCCCGGCGACCGCCCCGACGCCGCGGTCGAGTCCGCGCGCGGCGCCGCGGGGGCGGAGCAGGCGCGTGAGGAGGCTCGCGACCTGCGCGAGGATGCCGCTGACGAGCGAGGTCGTCACGAGCATGAGCATCGCGGCGGCGAAGGTGCGCTGGATCCCGTCCGCCACCCCGAACTGGTCGAGGAGCGCCAGGAACGCGGGCGTGATCGCGAGCGCCAGGCCCACGCCGAGGACGATGCCGGCGAGCCCGGCGATCGTCACGATGGCGCCGCGACGCCACCCGGCGACCGCCGCGAGCACGGCGACGACGAGGATCACGATGTCGACGGCGGGGCTCACCTGCCCAGTCTGCCCCGCGTCACCGGCCCAAGCCTGAGCGGAGCTCCTCCACGAGGTGCGTGACGACGGGGGCGAGCGCGCCCTGGTTGTCCTCGGCCACCCGCAGCTGACGCTGGTAGCTGGCGCCGCCGTCGACGATGTCGAGGATCCCGCGCAGCTCCGCCTCGCACCCGAGGGCGTCGGCGGTGGGGGAGAGGCGCTCCACGAGCGCGCGGGTGTCGTCGCCCACGAGGGCCTCGTCGCCCGCCGCGTCCTGGATGATGATCGCGTCCATGCCGTAGCGGGCCGCGCGCCACTTGTTCTCGCGCACGAACCACGGCTGCATCCGGGGCAGCTCCTCGCCGCGGTCGAGGGCGGCGGACATGTCGTGCACGAGGCACTGCACCAGGGCCGCGAGCGAGGCGATCTCCCGCAGCGTGGAGACCCCGTCGAACACGCGCGTCTCGAGCGTGCCCCACTTCGGCGCCGGCCGGATGTCCCAGCGCAGCTCGCTGTGGTGGTCGATGACCCCGACGTGCGTCATGTCGCCGACGAGGCGCTCGTAGTCCGCCCACGTGCCGAGGTCCGGCGGCAGCCCGGCGGTGGGCAGCTGCTGGAACATGAGGGCGCGGTTCGACGCGTACCCCGTCTCCTGCCCGGACCAGTAGGGGCTCGACGCGCTGAGCGCCTGGAAGCGGGGGAGGTGCACGAGGAGCGCGTTGAGGATGGGGAGCGCCTTCGACGCGTCGTCGATCCCGACGTGCACGTGCACGCCCCAGATCATCATCTGGCGCCCCCACCACCTGGTGCGGTCGAGCAGCGTCGCGTACCGCTCGTTGCCGGGCGTGACCTCCTGGTCGGGCCACACGCTGAACGGGTGGGTGCCGGCGCACATGAGGTCGATCCCGAGCGGGTCGGCGACGTCGACCACGCGCTCGATGAGGCGCGTCAGGTCGTCGACCGCGGAGCCCACGCGCGCGTGCGGAGCGCTCACGACCTCGACCGTGTTGGTGAGGAACTCGCCCGTCACGTGCGGGTGCGCGTCGGTGGGCGGGAAGGAGCGGAGGATCGCGGGGGCCGCCCCGGCGAGCTCCCCGGTGCCGCGGTCGACGCACGCGAGCTCCCACTCGATCCCGACGCGGGAGGGCGGCTGGCGGGCGAAGTCGATCTGCATGCGGGTCCTGCCGTCCACGGGGTCTCGGGGCGCATGCGCCGGGTGTCGTCCGATCATGCCACGCACCCCGAGGGACGGCCGGGCGATGACGCCGTGCGGCGCGCCGACGCGAGGGGTCCCGGCGCGGCCCGGCGTCTGCCATAATGATCTGTCGAGTCCGAGATCGTCCGACCCTCTAATCAGGCGCCGCGAGACCCCATCGAACCTATGCCGAGTGTGCCCCCACGCTCACGGCCGTCAGTTCACCCCACACAAAGAAATTCAGGAGAATTGTGGCTGTCAAGATCCGTCTGAAGCGCCTGGGCAAGATCCGCGCGCCGTACTACCGCATCGTCGTCGCCGACTCGCGCACCAAGCGCGACGGCCGCGTCATCGAGGAGATCGGCAAGTACCACCCCACCGAGGAGCCCTCGTTCATCGAGGTCCAGTCGGACCGGGCGCAGTACTGGCTGTCCGTGGGCGCCCAGCCCACCGAGCAGGTCGAGGCCCTCCTCAAGCTCACGGGCGACTGGGGTCGCTTCAAGGGCGACAAGGACGCCGTCTCCACCGTCCGCACCCGCGAGCCGAAGCCCGCCTACGTCGCGGACGAGAAGAAGAAGCCGGTCCTCAAGCCCAAGACCGAGAAGGCCGCCCCCGCGCCCGAGGCCGCCGAGGCCCCGGCCGAGGCGACCGAGGAGCAGGCCTAGCCCATGCTCGCTCCCGCGCTCGCGCACCTGGTCAAGGGCATCGTCGAGCACCCGGATGATGTCTCCGTGACGAGCAAGGGATCCCCCCGCGGCGAGGTCCTCGAGGTGCGCGTGCACCCCGAGGACCTCGGCCGCGTCATCGGCCGCGCGGGTCGCACCGCCAAGGCCCTCCGGACGCTCGTCTCGGCTCTCGCCGACGGCCAGCGCGTCCGCGTCGATGTGGTGGACACCGATTCCTGAGGACGAGGGCCGCGACCCGTCCGCATTCCGCGTGGGCCGGCTCACCAAGGCGCACGGGCTCAAGGGAGCCGTGAAGCTCGAGCTGTTCACGGACGACCCCGACAGGCGGTTCGTCCCCGGTGCCGAGTTCACCCTGCAGGTCCCGGAGTCGTCCCCTTGGCACGGCCGCACCCTCACGCTCACCGAGCTCCGCTGGTACAACAGCCATCCCGTCGGCTTCTTCGAGGGCGTCGACGACCGCACGGCCGCCGAGTCGCTGGCCAAGGCCATCCTCTGGATGACGCCGCCCGCGGACGAGCCCGCCGAGCCCGACGCCTGGTACGACCACCAGCTGGTGGGCCTCAAGGTCCTCCGCGACGGCGTCGAGGTGGGCACCGTCTCCCTCGTCGACCACTTCCCGGCCCAGGACCTGCTGCACGTGGACACGCCGTCCGGCACCGTGCTGGTGCCGTTCGTCCAGGCGATCGTCCCCTCGGTGGACGTCGAGGCCGGCACGCTCGTCGTGACCCCGCCCTTCGGCCTCTTCGAGGAGATCCCGGACGACCGCCCCGAGACCCACGAGGCTCCCGAGGCCCCCGAGGCCCCGGACGCCGATGACGCCGATCCCGCCCCCCAAGGCGACGACGCCCGCTGACATGCGGATCGACATCGTCTCGATCTTCCCGGAGTTCTTCGGGGTGCTCGACATCTCCCTGCTCGGCCGGGCCCGCCAGTCCGGCCTCATCGACCTCCGCGTGCACGACCTTCGCTCCTACGCGCACGACCGGCACCGCACCGTCGACGACACGCCCTACGGCGGCGGCGCCGGCATGGTCATGAAGCCCGAGCCGTGGGGCGAGGCCCTGGACGAGGTGCTCACCGACGACGCGGACCCGGTCGTCATCTTCCCGTCGCCCGCCGGCGACGTCTTCACGCAGGCCATGGCGCAGGAGCTGTCCCACGAGCCGCACCTGGCGTTCGGCTGCGGGCGCTACGAGGGCATCGACCAGCGCGTGGTCGACCACACGGCAGCCCGCGCCCGGGTCCGGCTCGTCAGCCTCGGCGACTACGTGCTGAACGGCGGCGAGGTCGCGGTCATGGCCATGATCGAGGCGATCGGGCGGCTCGTGCCCGGCGTCGTCGGGAACCCCGCGAGCCTCGTGGAGGAGAGCCACTCGGACGGCCTGCTCGAGCACCCGAGCTACACCAAGCCGCAGGAGTGGCGCGGGCTCGCGGTGCCCGACGTGCTGCGGAGCGGCAACCACGGCGCCATCGCGGCGTGGCGGCGCGAGCAGCAGCTCGAGCGCACGCGTCGCGTCCGCCCCGACCTCCTGCCGGACTAGCCCGCCTGCGGCCTGCCCGGCTCCGACGTCATCCGCGCGCGGTGAGGATGAGCGGGCCGGACTCGGTGATCGCGACCGTGTGCTCCATGTGCGCCCCGCGCGAGCCGTCGGCGCTGCGGAGGGTCCAGCCGTCCTCGTCCGTGTAGATCTCGTCGGTGCTCTGCAGGAACCACGGCTCGATCGCGATGACGAGGCCGGGACGCAGCGGCACGCCGCGGTTCGGGCGACCCTGGTTCGCGATGTGCGGGTCGCCGTGCATGGTGCGGCCGACGCCGTGGCCGCCGAAGTCGGTGTTGACGGAGTACCCGGCCTCCGTGGCGACGGCGCCGATGGCGGCCGAGATGTCGCCCGTGCGCCCGCCGGGCTGCGCGGCGCGGATGCCGGCCTCGAGCGCCGCGGTCGTGACCTCGATGAGGCGCACGTCCTCCGCGCGGGGCGTGCCGACGATGACGCTCACGGCGGAGTCGCTGACCCAGCCGTCGACGGACGCGGCGAAGTCGAGGCTCAGGAGGTCGCCGTCCTGGAGCCGGTAGTCGTGGGGGAGCCCGTGCAGGACGCCGTCGTTCACCGAGGTGCAGAGGACCTTGCCGAACGGCATCGCCCCGAACGACGGGTGGTAGTCGATGTAGCAGGACTCCGCCCCGCGCTCGCGGATCAGGCGGTGCGCGGTGCGGTCGAGGTCGAGCAGGTTGACGCCGACGTCGGCCCGCGCGGCCAGGGTCGTGAGCACGTGGGCCACGAACTCCCCGGCGGGTCGCATCTGGTCCATCTCGGCGGGCGTTCGCAGTTCCATCACGGGAGACGAGCCTACGCGAGCGGCGTCCGGCGGGCCCCACCCGGTGCGTCCAGGATCCGCTCGTAGCATGGGCGCATGCAGCAGCATCCGGTCCTCGGCCTCCGCCGCGCGCTCTACCGCTGGCAGTTCGCCGCGGTCGTCGTGCTCCCCGCCTGGCTCCTCGTGGGCTGGGCGGCGTTCGGGTCCGGCGGGTGGGAGCTGCTCCTCGTGATGCTCTCGGCGGCCGCGCTCGGGATCGCCCTCCTCGCGGCCCTCGGCCTGGTGCTCGCACGGCGTTCGGTGCGCACGTCCCGCGCGGTCTCGCCGACGGACGCCGTCGCGATGGGCGCGCTGACCCTGGCGGTCCTCGGCACCGGCACCTACTCGGTCGTCAGCACGTGGTGCGCGGTGATCGCGGTCCTCGCCGCCGTCGCGCTCGTCGCACTGGCCGTCCGGCAGCTCGTCGCGGAGACGCGGCAGCGCATGCAGGAGGTCATCGCCGTGATCGAGCGGGACGCCCAGCCGAGGCCGCCCGGATGGGCGGCCGCGGAGGGCCCGGACGCCGGGCGCACCATCCGCCTGGAGTGACCCGGGCGAGCCCGACCCCCGGCGCTTTGCGCTTGACGCGCCCGAGGTGACAGAATGGGCGATCGTGCCTGCCGCCGACCCTGCCACGGGGGAGTCGGCCATCCATGCGGGCCGTTCCCCATCCAGACATTGATGCGCAGTCGACCCGTGGCGGTTGCAGAGAGCGGTACACCATGCACATCCTCGATTCCGTCGACAAGGCGTCGCTGCGGTCGGACATCCCCGACTTCCGCGCCGGCGACACGGTCAAGGTCCACGTCAACATCGTCGAGGGCAGCCGCTCGCGCATCCAGGTGTTCCAGGGCATCGTCATCGGCCGCCAGGGCGAGGGCGTCCGCGAGACGTTCTGCGTCCGCAAGGTCAGCTTCCAGGTCGGCGTCGAGCGCACCTTCCCGGTGCACTCCCCGGTCATCGACCACATCGAGGTCGTGACGCGCGGCGACGTGCGCCGCGCCAAGCTGTACTTCCTGCGCGACCTGCGCGGCAAGAAGGCGAAGATCAAGGAGAAGCGCTCCTAGCGCGTCCACAGCTGTCATCCCACCGAGCTCCCGGCATCTACACTTGCCGGGAGCTCAGGCGGTTAAATGACAGACAGCACGGCGCCCGTGGAGACGAGATCCTCGGGCAAGCACAGCGGCAGCACGTCGCGGGGATGGAAGACGTTCCTCCGGGACGTCCTCGTCATCTTCGTGGTGGCCCTCCTCGTCTCGGTCCTGATCAAGGCGTTCCTGATCCGGTCGTTCTACATCCCCTCCGCGTCCATGGAGGACACGCTGCAGATCAACGACCGGATCGTGGTGAACCAGCTCACGCCCGACCTCATGCCCCTGCAGCGCGGCGACGTCGTCGTGTTCCGCGACCCGGGCGGCTGGCTGCTCCCGTCGCCCGCCGTCGACAAGCCGCCGCTCGCGGCCGCCGTCGACTGGGCGCTCACCACCGTCGGCCTGTCCGCGTCGGACAGCAACGACCACCTCATCAAGCGCCTCATCGGCCTGCCGGGCGACCACGTCGTCTGCTGCAACTCCCTCGGCCAGATGAGCGTCAACGACGTCCCCCTCGACGAGCCGTACATCAAGCTCGTCCCCGGCGACACGAGCGCATCCGACGACCCGTTCGACGTCACCGTCCCCGCGGACTCCCTCTGGGTCATGGGCGACAACCGCGGGAACTCCGCGGACTCCCGCTACAACCAGTCGGGCCCCACGCACGGCTTCGTCCCCATCGACCACGTGGTCGGTAGAGCTTTCGTCATCACGTGGCCCATCGACCGCTGGTCGATCATCAGCGACCGCCCCGGGACGTTCGGCGACGTGCCCGATCCCGCCCCCGCGGGCTGATGCCGGTCGCGGATCCCACCCTCGAGCTGGAACGCGAGCTCCTCACCGCGGGCGCCTCGCTCGTCATCGGCTGCGACGAGGTCGGCCGCGGTGCGCTGGCCGGCCCGGTCGCTGTCGGCATGGCCGCGCTCGGGTCGGACGCCCCGGCGTTCCCCGCCGGCCTCCGCGACTCCAAGATGCTCAGCGAGAAGCGCCGCGAGGCGCTCCACCCCGAGGTGTCCGCGTGGGTCAGGCACTCGGCCGTCGGCATGGCCTCCGCGCAGGAGGTCGACGAGCTCGGCATCACGGCGTGCCTCGGCCTCGCCGGCCGTCGCGCGCTCGTGGAGCTCCACCACCTGGGGGTCCCGCTCCTCGACAGCGTCGTGCTCCTCGACGGATCGCATGACTGGCTCACGCCCGCGCTCGCCCACCCGGTCCCGGTGCGGCTGCGGATCAAGGCCGATCGGGACTGCGCGTCCGTCGCCGCGGCGTCCGTCCTCGCCAAGGTGCACCGCGACCGGCTCATGGCCGCGTGGCACGAGGAGGCGCCCGAGTACGGCTGGGCGGGCAACAAGGGCTACGGCAGTCCGGCGCACCTCGACGCGATCCGCACGAGCGGGGCGTCCCGCATCCACCGGCGCACCTGGCTCTCCGGCGTCCTCGCGTCGCCCGCGACCTGACGGGGCCTCCGGCGGGATCCCGGGGGACGGGGTGCCGCCGGCCGCGGCGACGGCGCCCCGGCGGAGAGCGGCTCCCGTGGCGGTTAGGATCGACGGACCATGGATGACGACGAGTTCGAGGACTACGACCGCGAGGTGGAGCTGGCGCTCTACCGGGAGTACCGGGACATCGTGTCCCAGTTCAAGTACGTGGTCGAGACCGAGCGGCGCTTCTACCTCGCGAACGAGGTCGAGCTGGTGCGCCGGGACACGGAGCACGACTTCTACTTCGAGCTCAGCATGACCGACGTGTGGGTCTGGGACGTCTACCGCTCCGACCGGTTCGTGAAGTCGGTGCGCGTGCTCACCTTCAAGGACGTCAACGTCGAGGAGCTGTCCGCGAAGGAGTTCGAGCTCCCCAAGGAGCTCGCCATCGACGAGTAGGGCGCCCTTCGGCCCCTCCCCAGGCGCTCCGTCGACCTGGAGCCCACGGCGCCGTCCGGCGCATCCACCGGCGTGCCCGTCGTGACGCATCCTCCTCGCGGAGGTGCGCATGACACGCGAGCAGGATCTGGGACGACGCGGCGAGGAGCTCGCCGCACGGCATCTGACCGAGCGGGGCTACGCGCTCGTGGAGCGCAACTGGCGATGCCGCGAGGGCGAGATCGACCTCGTGATGACGCACGCGGGCACGACCGTGCTCGTGGAGGTCAAGACGCGTGCGGGCCTCGCCTACGGGCATCCGCTCGAGGCGGTCACCCGCGCGAAGGCGGCGCGGCTGCGGGTCCTGGCAGGGCTCTGGCGTGAAGCGCACCCGGAGCGGCGCGGACCGGTGCGCATCGACGTTGTCGGCGTCGTGTGGCCGCGAGGCGGGACGCCCCCGGTCGACGTCGTCCGGAGCGCCTGCTGATGGCCGTGGGCCGCACCCTGGCCGTCGCGCTCTCCGGCCTCGACGGGGCCCTCGTCGACGTGGAGGCCGACATCACGAGCCAGCTCCCCGGGTTCGTCCTCATAGGGCTGCCGGACGCCGCGCTGAGCCAGGCCCGCGAGCGGGTGCGCGCGGCGACCGGCAACGCCGGGTGCGAGTTCCCGGTCCGCCGCGTCACCGTGAACCTCTCGCCCGCCGTCCTCCCCAAGCACGGGTCGGGCTTCGACCTCGCCATCGCGCTCGCGGTGCTGGCGGCGGGCGGGACGGTGTCGGCCGAGTCGGTCGCCGGCACGGTGCATCTGGGAGAGCTCGGGCTCGACGGTCGACTGCGGCCGACGCACGGCATCCTGCCCGCCGTGCTCGCGGCGCGTCGAGCGGGGATCCGCCGGGTCATGGTGCCCCGATGCCACGAGGAAGAGGCCTCCCTCGTGCCGGACATGCGCGTCATCGCCGTCGCGGGCCTCCGGGACGCGGCGATCCACCACGGCGCCGAGCTCGAGCCGGAGCCCGACGAGGTGCTCGGGCCCGTGATCGCCGTCCCGGGCGGCGAGGCGCCGCACGGCTTGCCGGGGGAGCGGTCCGGGGATCCGTGCCTGGGCGACGTGGTCGGCAACGAGGAGGCGGTCGAGGCGCTCGTCGTCGCCGCCGCGGGCGGCCACCACATGTTCCTCCTGGGCCCGCCGGGTGCGGGCAAGACCATGCTCGCGCAGCGGCTCCCCGGGCTCCTTCCCGACCTCGACGAGGAGGCGGCGCTGGAGGTGGGCTGCATCCGGTCGCTGTGCGGTGAGCGCCTCGGTCCCGAGCTGTCCGTGCGCCCGCCCCTGGAGGCGCCGCACCACACGGCGAGCGCGGCGGGCATCGTCGGGGGCGGCAGCGGGCGCATCCGCCCCGGCGCCGCGGTGCGGGCCAGCGGCGGGGTCCTCTTCCTCGACGAGGCGCCGGAGTTCGCGGGAGCGGTGCTCGACTGCCTGCGGCAGCCGCTCGAGTCGGGCGTCATCAGCATCCACCGCGCCAACGGCGTGGCCCACTTCCCGGGCCGCTTCCAGCTGGTCATGGCCGCCAACCCCTGCCCGTGCGGCGCGTTCGGCGTCGCCGGGTCGGACTGCTCCTGTCCGCCCCAGGCGCGTCGGCGGTACCTCGCGCGCCTGTCCGGGCCGCTCATGGACCGGATGGACATCCGCCTCGGCGTGCGGCGCGTGACCACCGCGGTGCACCGCGCGGCCGACGACGCATCCCGGGTGACGACGGCATCAGCTCGCATGCGCGTCGCCGGGGCCCGTGCGGCGGCGGCTGAGCGGTGGGCGCCGACGCCCTGGCGCACCAACGCCCATGTGGCGGGCACCTGGCTCCGCCGGGAGGCGCGGGTCGCCCGGGGCGCGACGGCCGCGCTCGACCGGGCCCTCGATCGCGGCCTCCTCACGATGCGCGGCTACGACCGGGTGCTCCGCCTCGGCTGGACGCTCGCGGACCTGGACGGCGCGACGAGCCCCGACGCGGACCACCTCGGGCGCGCGCTCCTGCTGCGAGGCGCCTCGTGATCGCGGGAGAGGGTGCGGGTCCGCGCCGCCAGGGCATCGACCCCGAGGAGCGACGGGTCCAGGTGCATGAGGAGCCGGTTCCGTCCACCAGCGGTCGGGGGCGGCATGCCGATGAGCCGAGGAGGACGGTCAGGGAGCGCGACTCGGTGCGCGCGCGGGACGTCGCACGTCTCGGGCTGCCCCCGCGGGAGCTCCGCGAGCTGATGGCGGCGCTCCGCCCCGCGTCCCGGGACCCCGACGGCGCGGGCGACGAGTGGGAGCCGAGCGCGGAGGACGCAGCGGCGCGCTGTACGTGGTCCGGCATCGCGGAGCCCGGCGACCGGGTCGCGGGCGCGGTGATCGGGGTGCTCGGCTCCTGCGCCGCCCTCGCCGCCGTGGTCGACGGCGCACCGGCCGACGCCGTGGTCGGGGCCATGCTCCGTGCCGGCCTCGACCTCGAGGAGGACGGGCGCAGCGCTCTCGTGGGGGAGGTGGCCGCGGCGCTCGAACGATGGCGGCCTCGCGTGGTGCGCAGCGAGGCCCTGGCGCGCCTGCACGCCGCACGCATCGTCGGCGCGGACGTGCTCGTCCCGGGCGACCCGCTCTGGCCGTCCGGCGTCGACGACCTGGGTCCCCACGCCCCGCTCGTGCTCTGGTGCACGGGATCCGCGGACGCGCTCGCCGCGCTCTCCCGGTCGGTGGCCGTCGTGGGCGCGCGCGCCGCGACCGGATACGGCGAGCACGTGACCGCGGAGCTCGCCGCGGGGCTCGTCGAGCGCAGTGTCACGGTGGTGTCCGGCGGCGCGTACGGGGTCGACGGCGCCGCGCACCGGGCGGCGGTGGGATCCGGCGGCTGCACCGTGGCGTTCCTGGCCGGCGGCGTCGATCGCCTCTACCCGTCAGGGCACACCGAGCTCTTCGCGCGCATGCGGCGCGACGGCGCGGTGATCTCGGAGCTGCCGTGCGGAGCATCGCCCACCCGCTGGCGCTTCCTGCTCCGCAATGTCGAGTCGAATACGTGGCGCCCGCGCCTGCTTCTCGTCAGTAGGGTCGTCTCATGATTACCCTTGAGGCCGTCGACGTCCCGACGTGGCTTGACTACGTCACCCTCGCTGTCGCAATCATCTCGTCGGTGGTCATCGCATGGCAGGCCATATTGACTCGCAGCGCTGTGCAGGCCTCGCGCGACACCGTGGCCGTCGCAGAGTCCTCGTTGCGTGAGAGTCAGCTCGCGCGGCTCGAGTCGCAGGTGCCTCGAGTCTTCGTGTCGGCGCAGGCCTACGTGGTAGCGCATCCGGTTATGCGCTCCGAGGGTTTCGTTGACTTCCAGCCAGTTCAGCGTGAAGACGAGTTCAAGCTTCCTCGGGACGAGGAGGTCACGCTCTCGATTCCCTTTTTCTTCGAAGTTCGGAATGACGGGCCCGGATCCGTCAGCCTCTTGATCGAACCGCTCGCCACGCCGGTTGAAGAAGGGGCGTCTCGCGTTCTCGGACCGGGCGAGACGCGGCAGTTCAAGATGAGGATTGCACGGAGCGTGGCGTCCTGGGTTGCGCTCGCGAAGAACGCACCCGACGAGACGCCTGGAGCTCTCAGCAAGTGGAGCGAGTTCACCAAGGTGACTGTTCGGCACATTGGTCCGCGGGACTCCGACGTGGAGGAGATCCACGAGATCCGGCTGTTTGGCACGATTTTGAGGGAGCGCGCCAAGGAGCAGGGTTCGTGGGAGCTAGGCGATCCGTGGGATGACAGGGCGCCGAAGAGCGTTCTAGTGCCGGCACGGCGCATCTACTGGAAGTCGCGATCTCGGAACGAACAATTTAGAATGTGAACTACTGCCCGCGTATGACGCCTTACGCGAGTCCTGATCAGCGGCACATTCGATCCGCTTGTGTGTTAACGTCACCTTGAGCGGGAGCAGCCCGCACACGATGAGGAGCGCACCATGACTGCCCAGCCCGCCGACCTGTCCGTCCCCGACCTCGATGGCTGGGATGCCCCTTGGCGCGAGGACGCTGCGGACGACACAGCTCCCGAGCTCTTGCCCATCGAAGGCGAGCCGGGCCTCTTCGTGGCCCTCTTCGCCGACGGGTCGTACTTCCGCTGCCGCCCGATGATCGTCGACGGCGTCCAGCAGCTCACGGCCGCCTGAGCCCCGCACAACGACGAGAAGGCCCGCCCTGCGGTTGCAGGACGGGCCTCGGGTGTTCGGGCGCGAGCGGGATTGCTGTGGATTGTCAGGGGCATCCGGTCGCCGCTGGGCTCAGTAGCTGTTCGACGAGCGGGATGAGGTTCGCCGCGGCGCCACAGAGCAGGCCCATCAGGACGAAGAGGACGTCCCACCGCAGCGAGAGCACCTGCGCTCGTAGTCCCTCGGCTGGGTCCTGATGGCTGAGCTCCCCGCGGGTCATCTGCCGGAAGCCGCGGGCCTCCTGCTTGGCCTCGAGGGCGCGGAGCGCGCGGTGGGCGCTCGTGAGGAGCCGCAGGAACCCGATCGCCGGCAGGACGAGCGCGAGGACGTTCAGGGCGATCAGGAGGACGGTCATGCCCGAACCCTAGAGGCGGCCGTGTCGCCGGCCGCCCGTAGCGTGCGGCGCATGTCGAACAAGGTCCGCAGTCCCGAGTCTGACCGTCCGCGCGATCCGGGTACCACCGGCCCGGTGCTCGTGTTCCGTTCGCCGGGCATGGCGGCCATTCGCGACGAGTCCCGGCCACTGCCGGGGCAACGTCAGCTCGCGTCGCTGGTCCACGACTTCCGAGGCTGGACCCTCACGGTCCGCAACGTCGGCTCCTACGGGCCCTTCGGCAGCGCGGAGGCGGCAGCTGCCTGGTGGTCGGAGCACCGTCGGGCGCTGCCGGAGCCGCAGCGCGCGCGGCTGCTGGGCGACGACTGGCCGCCTGGGCGTGCGGAGGACGGCTGAGCGCGCTACGGCACTAGGAGGCAGATCAGGAGCCGATACCCAGTGCACGCGCCAATACGGCAAGTACCAGGCCACCCACGACGCCGAGTGCGGCTACCCATGCGTCGCGCTTGTGGTCGGCGCGTCGTGCCGCTGTCTGGGCCCGCGATTCCTGGCGAGGGACCACACCGGGCCATAGGAGGGCGTACTTCTCTGCGAGGTACCGGTCGACTCCGACGGAGCCCGCGGCGACTGTCGCCAAGAGCGTCCAGCCCATGACGATTCCTGGCGCTGAAAGGTCGCCGGAGCCGAGGACCATGAGCCAGCAACCGAGCATCACGGCCAGAGGCAGGAACACGAAGTGCCGGCTGAGCTGCTTCCAGGGGACGATGTTGGTGCCGTCCTTCGTCAGGGCGGCGATTACGCGAGCGCGAACCGCGGAGGTGTCGGTCTGCGCGCCCGCCCTCTGCGGCGAGACCATCACGATGGTGCGCCGCCCCTGAACCATGTAAATCGAGACACCGACTCCGTCCTGGTAGGGGTGAGGGGATCCTTCCGGTAGGGAGACGTGAATCGTCAGGTTTTGCCTATCGACGCGGTCTAGGCCATCGAGATCCTCGCGCGCAATGTTGTGGTCGTCCCTCCGCGTGGTGACCTGAACAGTCACGCGCGGGTGTAGCTCGGGCCCGACATTGCCGTCGTTCGCTGCCCCCCGCTGACCCACCGCCGCAATCGCCTCATGGACGGCTTCCATGTCGATGACACGGCCACGAATCGCCGTTCCGTAATGCCGATAGTCCCCTGGCGCCGTGGTGGTCGCCGGGCCGAAGATGAGGTCGGAAAGCATGGCTGAATGCTAGCCAAGCGTACGGCGGGCTACGGCCGGCCTCGGTGTCCGCAGCGTGGCCTTCCCCGCGGTCTCGGCCGGGATCTACGGCTGGCCCGTCGACGACGCGGCGCGCGTGGCGGCAGCCGCGGCTCGTCGATGGATCGCACGGGCCCTTCAGCGGCGCGGAGGATGCGTTCGAGTGATGGCTCGAGCATCGCGCTGCGTTGCCGACTCCGCGGCGCGGACGATGCCGATAACGTCGTGCGGCATGACGACGGCGCCAGTGGCGCGGGTCGCGGAGGCGGGGCACGGCCCGTCGAGGCCGTGTCCTAGATGCTGGTGATAAGCAGGTTGTCCACCGGACGTTTTAGACCCGCGGGAGCGCCGCCATCCGCGACGATGCGCGAACGCTCCGCTCGAAGCGGAACCTCACCACGATGACGCTGCATATCGAGGGGGTGGAACTCGTCGGTGAACACCCCGCGGAGCTCGTACGGCCCGTTCCCCTCCCCCCGATGCTGCGTACGCGTGGTGGGCTGAGCACCGCGACACGATGCCGGAGTCGACGTGGACGCCGTGGCGGCGCGAGTCGTGGCCGCCCGGCATCGACGAGGACTGGGCCGAACACGACGAATAGCCCCCCGGGCACCCCCGTCATGGGGGGCTCAGGGGGCATGGTCGCCGCTCGGCTATAGGCTCAGCGCTCGTGAGCAGACGCAGGACGAAGTCGCGGGGACAACTTGGCCGGCGCGGCTGGATCGTCGGAGCCGTGGTCGCCGTGGTGGCGATCGCCGCGATCGTACTCAGCGTGACGGCGCTCCAGCAGACACGGACCGACCCGCAGGCTGCGGCGTCGTACGAGCCGAAGCCGTGGCCGACACGCACACCTCCGCCGCCAGCGCCACCGCAGCGCCAGCTCGCCGAAATTGCACCGCGCCTTGCTGACTCGGGCCGTGAGTTCACGGTGCTCGTCTTCGGAGATTCCACGGGGGTGTCCGCGGCTGGATGGCAGGTTCTGGTCCCGCAGTGGCTTGGTGAGCAGCACGATCGCCCGGTTGTGCTGCACCCCTGGGATCGCGACGCTACCCAGTACGCAGGCGTTTGGGAGTTGCGCGATGGGGACTCCGCGCCCGTCACCGTGTGGAACGCTTCGTCTCCGGGCCGCGATGTCGCGTTCGCTCGCGAGCACCAGGCAGCGATGGCACCTATCGACCCGGCGACCGTCGACATCGTGTTCGTGAACTTCGGACACACCGAGAAGCGGGGCGCGATCGTGCCCAACGTCGGCTCGTTCATGGAGGACGCCGCCGCGCAGTACCCGAACGCGGCCGTCGTGTACCTGAAGCAGAACCCTGACCACTCACGATCGCCGCTGAAGGCGACTCAGGTCGAGAACGTGAAGGCGATGGCGACGTGGGCGGGCAACCACAACTTCGCGTCGATTCCGGTCTTCGATGCGATCCAGGCGACGGGGAACGTCGACCCGCTCATGGATGAGCCGACCATGATCCACCCGAACGCGGACGGATACCGGGTGTGGGCTGACGTCATGATCAGCTCACTCACCGACGCTGGTTTCTAGGCTGCGGGTGGTTGCCCTTGAGGACGCCGAGATAGTCGACTAGGCCCCCTGGGTGCCCCGCAATGGGGACGCTCAGGGGGCCGTTCACATGCCGGCTCAGGCGGCGCCGAGCTTGTGCGCGAACGTGAGAGCCGTCACGAGCTCAGCACGCTCCGCCGCAGTGAGCGCCCGACTGTAGGAGCCCCACTCCGCGAGGTCGATCTGCGCGAACCCCGATGAGTTGGTGTTGCGTCCGACCTCCATGCGGGCGGGCGCCGCCGTGCCGGTGGTCCCGGTCTTCTCCGCAAGGTTGTCCATGCGAATCACGGTCGATGCCCCGTCGAACACGGCGACGAACGCGTGCCACGTGGTGCCGGGGACGAGGGCGTCCGCGATGAGGAACGTGTCGCGGAACGCCACGAGCGCGGGCGTCGGCGACACGGAGAGCGCGGCCTGCCCACCGAAGTTGCCGGCGACCACGGGCCAATTCCCCGTGGTCGGGACACCTCGGAACCGGGCCACGCCGTAGATCGTGAACGCGCCGGTGCCAATGGCCGCGTCGCTCTCGACGGGTCGCATCCAGTCGTCGACGCCGTCGAACTCGAGGTACGTCCGCGTCGGGGTTACGCGCTTGGTCGGCGCGCCGCTCTGGGAGACGGCCGCGCCGGTCGCGGTCCCTTCGTTGGCGACGGTCGTGACGGAGGCGCCATCTCCGCCCGTTGTGGACGCTGCGATGTAGCGCCGGAGTGCATCCGCGGGTCGGGCGGGCCCGACGACCGGGATGGGTGCGGGCGTGACCACCGCGGCGGCGTACCAGCCGCGGGCGGCGCTGACTGCCGCCGCACGCTTACCGATCACGGCGTAGCCGGCCGCGTTCATGTGGGTCCCGTCGGACGAGAGGGACGGCGGGATGCAGTCCTCCGCAATGGCGGCCGTGTCGGCGGCCGTTGCTGTCAGGCCCGCGTCCGCCAGGCCGTTCCGGATGATGTACCCGCGCATGTCGTAGAAGTTCGGGTCCTTCGCGTACTCCGCGTTGGTCGCCATGACGTTGGCGTACCCGGCGCTGCCTGCGACCTCGGCTCGGGTGTTGAAGATCGGGAAGATCATGTACGGGGCGCCGACGCGCTGCGCCTCGGCCGCCATGGCGCGGACGTCCGCCGCGGGGCGGGGCAGTGTCGGGTTGTTCCGGCCGGCCCAGATGATGCGACCCACGCCGGCGCCCGCCTGCTGCGCCGACACGAACTTCGTCTCCGCCGGCACGACGGTCGCCGTCCCGGCCGTGGTCCGCGCGAACGTCCAAGCGTCGGCGGCGCTCTTCGTGAGCACCCCCTTGATGCCCGCGAGCGAGCCGGGGAACGTCCAGACGGATCCGTTGCGCCACGGGCTTCCCGCGAGGACGGTGACGGCCACGGATCCGGACGCGGGGATGCTGCCCCCTCGACGGTCACGAACACGTCGAGCCCGCCGTTGCGGAGGGCGATCTCGGACGTGAACTGGCTGTCGACCCCGTAGTTGAGGACGTCGACGGGGATGAGGCTGTCGAGGGTGGCGGGGTACGTCGACGCGGTCCCGCCGAGACCGCGGGTCATCGAGTCGCCGAAGCAGGCGACGCCGGCCGTCGCCTTTCCCGGCTCGCTCGAGAGGTACTGCGGCTGGATCTTGCCGGCTGCATCGAGCTTCGGGACGAGGCCTAAAGCAGCCGTCAGCGCCGACACGTCGGCCTTTGCACCGAGCGCCGAAGCGAGCTCGGTGCGCGTCGGGTGGCGCTCTGCAACCTGCTCGGGGGTGATGAGGCGAACGGCGGACAGGTCGGTAGCTGCCATTGGTCAGGCCTCCAGGGTCAGGCGGGCGTAGCCGTCGGCGTCGGAGCGCCACTCGGCGTCCGGGCGGAGCGCGTAGGAGACGCCGGCGTGGGTGATCTGGGGCATGAGGAGGGGTCCTTAAATGACGAAGGCCGCCTCCGCGAGTGCGGAGAGGGCCGAGAGGAGGAAAGATGCTCGTTGTTTGTTCAAACCCTCAGACTTGCGCGCACAGAGAGGCGCTATGCCGTCTCGGGCGAGGGCGATGCCCCCTTTAAGGGGTATGCCCCACCCCGGCCGCGACGCAGCGGGGCGACCGGCCGGAGTGGGGGTGCCCGCGTTGGCGAAGCATCCGAGCGTGGAGCCCTTCGAAGGGCGTCGGGCTACTCGCCCTCGTACTCGTGCCCCATCGCGTCCCGCAGGACGAGACGCGACGCGACGAGGAGGTCGACTGCCTGCTCGAGCAGGCGGTCGCTCTCGACCATCTGCTCTCGAAGCGCGAGGCGGCGCTCGTCCGCGACCGTCGCGAAGACAGGGTCCGGAATGCCCGACACCTGCACGCCGAGGTTCACCGACTGCACGCGAGGTGAGGCCTGCCACTGGATGACCGAGGCGCCCTCTCGCACGGCAGCGAGCGACAGGGCCGCTGTCACGAAGCGCTCGAGGACGGGGGTACCCGCCAGCGGGCCGCTCACGAGGCCACCGCCCGGCGCTGCTCGCGGCGGCGCTGGGCCAGGCACTCACGGCATCGGGTCTCGAGGCCGTCAGCGGCGCGCCCGTCGGCGCCGTACGCCGAGGCCGGGAGCGTGCGCTCGCAGAGGAGACACGCCTTCCCGGCCGTCGCCTGCCACGCGGCGAGGCGCTCGAGCGCGGCGGCCGTGAGCAGGCCCTCGCCGTCGTCGTACTCCGCCGCAGCTGCGGCGACGGCAGCCGCGGGACTGTCGAGCGCGGTCACTTCTTCGCTGCCTTCGGGATGCAGCTGCCGCCGGCGCACTTGCGGATCACGGGCCTAGGGCCATTGGTCGGCACCATCGTGCCGCAGCCACGGGCGCAGGACACGAACCAGCGCACGCCGCGGACAACGGCGGGTGTCGTGGTCGCACGCGCGGGAGGCTCATCGACGGCAGGGCTCTTCGGCGCCGGAGCAAGGGTTGCGGGGCGCCGCCGCTCGAGGATGCGTTCGGCCTCCTGGATCTCGACGCGCTCACGCAGGGCGGCGGCGCGCCCGAGCGGAGTGAGGGCCTTGTACTCGCTCAGCGTCACGCCCCAGAGGAGCCCCCGGGGCACGTTGCCCGGGTGCCCGGTGGGCGGGTCCGCTGTGAAGGCGACGAGGTGGCCGTTGACCGCCACAGCTGCACGGCCGCGGGCGGCAGCCAGCTCGGTCGGTGTCAGCGACGCTCGCGGGTCGCTGTGGGTGCGAGGGTCCTCGGGGATGCTCTGGAACATGATGAGCCGCTTCCTGGGCGGCAGCGCGCGGGTGTCGCCCGGGCGCCAGTCGTGTGCATGCGCGACCTCGTCGAGGTCGCGCTCACCTGTGAAGAGCGCCGCGAGGGGCGCCCTGCTCGGTGTCGGTCAGAACCCGCGAGCTCGACGACGTGGCTGCGGCGCCGCCGGAGCGCGCGGCGCGGGGACGTCGGCGGCGTCAACCCAGGGGAGGAGGTCGCCGACGCCCTCACGCTGCGTGCCGTCGGCGAGGACGGCTGCGACGAAGTGGACGCGCTGCGCGCCGTCGCCGACGGTGCCGTGCGTGGCCTCGGCGTCAGCCACGTCGGGCTGCCGCGACGATCGCATCAGTCGCCTCGGCGTCCTCGGGCGTGCCGACCTCGGCGTCGTGTGCCGCACGTCCTCGGGCGTAGTAGTCCTCGGGTGTGACCTCTCGGCCGGTCCGCTCGGACTCCTCGGCAGCCCACCTCGCGACCATGCGCTGGAAGCCGGGGTGCTGATCTTCGAGCGGCCCCTCGGGTGAGGCCGCTACGACGTCGCGGACGAGGGCCTCGAGGTCCTCGCGCTTCACTGGGCGGCGCCGTCGCGCACGGCGCGCAGCTGGCGGAGCGGGATCTGGGCGAGGCTGCGAGCGACGACGTCGAGGGCCTCGTCGAGGGTCACGTCCTTCCGGCCGCCATGCTCGATGCGCTCGGTGACCTGGCCGCCGCGGGGCGGGTTGTAGCCGGCCTCGCGGAAGCGCGCGTCGGTCGCCGCGTCATCAAGGCCGGCGCGGCGGCACTCGAGCAGGAGCTCGACCTCGGGGGAGTAGCTGCCGGCGCCGACGCCGTCGTAGCGATGAGCTCGTCGTCGGTCGGTGAGCGCCTGGCGAAGGGCCGCGAGGGCGTCGACTGCCTCGTCGTGCGTGTCGAGGACGACGCCGGCGATGACACTCTGACGCGCGGCGAGCTGGCTGTCGCTCAGCGACTTGCCGCTGAGGAGGTCCTCGAGCTTCGCCTGCGCCGCCTTGAAGTCGCGCTCGGCGCTCGCCGCAGCGGTTGACGCCGTGCGTGACTCGACGAGGGCGTCGTCCTGGGTCTGCGTCGTGCCGATGCCGAGCTCGGCCTCGTACTTCGCCCTTGAGAAGCGGCTGTCGGCGGCGCCCTTGACGGCAGAGGCGGCGAGGTGAGCGTCGCGCGCGGTCGCGAAAGTTGCGTGCGCCGCTGGAGCGCCGGGAGTCGCGTCGATGAGGTAGTCGGGCACAGGGCCAGACGAGGCGTATGCGTACTTCGAGTAGCTGGTGTCAGTCATGAGGGGTTCTTCCAGTAGAGGCGGGCCGAGCCGGTCACGGCTCGGAGGAGAAGGGAGATCAGGAGGCGTGCTGCTGGAGTGCGCGGACGGCGACGGTGAGATCGCGGACGGTCTCGCGGTCGCGCTCGCGGTAGCGGGCCTGTCGGCACGCGCCGCTGCACATGCGCGCGTCGAAGCGGACGGCGTCGAAGGTCTGGCCGCACTGGACGCAGGTGTGCTCGCGCGTGCGGGCGTGGGTGGGGGCCATGGGGCTCCGATCTAGCAGAGACGGATATTGGGCACGAGAGAGGCGCCGGCACGTGGCCGGCGCGGGTCGAGGGGGAGAGGCGCACGCCGCGCGGAATCCTTGGGATCGCGCGCGGCGCCTGACGCCCATCCAGAGCCGCGCTGAGCGCGGACTACTGGCCTCACTAGAAGAGAGCGCCAGGGATCCGGGATCGCCGGCGCTCGCCGAGGCGGCGGGCCGCCCAGACGGCGGGATTCGGTGCGCGGTGCGCGCGGTGCGCGGGATGAATGCGCGGACTGGCGCGAAGACGGTTTGAAGGGGTGCGGCTCGGGCGTGTCGTGGAGGTGACGAGGAGGGCCTCGGAAGGCCTCAGAGTGACGAGATGACGAAACGAACGTCACTTCCCCTTCCCTCGTAGAGAGCTCTCTCTCTCGAGGGGGGAAGTAGAAGTGACGTTCGTTTCGTCACTTCGTCACCCCAATTACCACGCTGCGGCACGCTCAGCACGCCGAAGAGGCCCTCCGGGCCGTGCCCGCGCACCCCGCGGACCGCCCTCGCCGGCGTCAGTCGTCGGCGTCGACGTGCTCCCACGGGTTCAGGCCCGGCGCCAGCAGGTGCTCGACGCGCACGCGGCGCGGGTCGCGCCCCGGCGCCACCTCCACGTAGAGGAGCGCCGACACGATCTCGCGCTGGCGGTCGAGGTCCAGCTCGTCGAAACGCGCGAGCAGCGCCGCTGCGACGTCGTCGTACGGGGCGCCTTCGGCCGGAAGCTCGGCGAGGAGAGTCTGCGCGGCGTCCACAAGCGCCGACGCCGCGCTCTTCGAGACTCGCGCCTCGTCGAGCTGACGCTCGAGGCCCTCACGCTCCTCACGCAGTGCGAGCAGGCGCGAGCGCGCGGCAGCCGGCGGTACGAGGCCCTCGTCGCGGTCGGCGAGGAGCGCGGCGACGGCGTCCGAGTTGCGGCGGTGCTCGGCCATGAGGGCCGCGAAGGTGCTCGTCTCGCTGCGCGCGGGGAAGAGGCTCGAGCCGCCGCCGAGGAGCGCGCGGGCGATCTCCTCGCGGACGCGCCCCTCGAGGCGGTCGCGCGTGATCGACGGGTGGCTCGTCGACGCGCTGCATCGGTAGTCGCGCATGAAGTGCATGCCGGCGCCGCAGACTCCGCAGCGCGCCAGCCCGGACATGAGGTAGCGCCGGCCGGGGCCCGGGCTGGTCCGGCGCGCTGCATCGGCGAGGATCGCCTGCACCTCGGCGGCGAGCTCCGGCGTGACGATCGGCGTCACCGTATCGGAGGGGGTGACCCGGCCGAGGTGGGTGACGCTGCCGGCGTAGTGCGGGTTCGTGAGGATGTGCCGCAGGCGGAGTGGGCGCCACGCGGCGCGGCCGGGCGCCGGGTCCACGC
Source organism: Clavibacter sp. B3I6 (assembly GCF_030816895.1). NCBI lineage: Bacteria > Bacillati > Actinomycetota > Actinomycetes > Micrococcales > Microbacteriaceae > Clavibacter > Clavibacter sp. B3I6. Next base: position 769,636 of record NZ_JAUSYL010000001.1, on the reverse strand, counting down.
CCTCGTCATTGAGCTGCTGCGCAAGCGAGCGGAGGGAGCCGCCGTCGGCGACGTGCTGGAACATTCGCCGTACCACGATGGCTTCGGTCTCGCGGGGAGTGACCGCGTCGGTCTCGTATCCGAACCGACGGCGGCCCGCCGTCGGTTCTCCGCGGCTTGCTCGATCGAGGTTCGCCCGGAGCTGGCGCTCGCTCTTGCGACGGATCTCGAAGCGAGCGATTCCGGCGAGCATCGTTGCCCTGAACTCGCCATCCGCCGTCGTGAGATCCAGCTCGCCGTCCACGGTGAGCACGCGCGCGCCGGCGTCGATGAGTCGGAACAGATCACGCGTGTCCCTGAGCAGCCGGTCGAGGTCAACCGCGACGACCACTTCGGCAACCCCGTTCGCGAGCTCCTCGAGCATCGTGGCCCACGCCGTGCCGACGCCCCGCTCCTTCGCTGCGCTGGTGTCGTTGTCGCGGTACTCGCGCACGAGGTCGTACCCCCGCGCTTGGATGAGCGCACGGCAGCGCGCGAGCTGACGCTCAATGCCCTCGGACACGTCCTCGGACTGGCGGGCGTAGATCGCGACGGTCGTCATGTATGCAACGTATCTTTCCTGCTGCGGAACCGCCTCATCGCAGCGGTCAGCGCGGCCACGGTGGTCGTCGAGGCGGGAGCGCGCAGCGGCTCCCTGAACACCGCGAACCACGCGCTCGCCCTCGAGCGGCCCCTCGGCGCGGTGCCCGGACCCGTGACCAGCGTCTCGTCGTCCGGCTGCCATCGGCTCCTGCGGGAGTCGGGGGCGGTGTGCATCACCTCCGCCGACGACGTGATGGACCTGGTCCCCGCGTGGGGCGGCCTCATCCGGCCGGAGCCTGTCGAAGATGCGCGCGATGCGCCGGGCGGGAGCGCGACCGCGTCCGCCCGCGCAGGCACGGCCGGCCAGGCAGATCCACGCATCGCGCGCGTGCTCGACGCGCTGGCCGTGCGGCGCGGGCGGGACACCGGGGACGTCGCGGCACGCGCCGGGCTCGGCGTCGCGGAGACCTCGTCCGTGCTGGGACTGCTCGAGCTCGAGGGCGCGGTCGCGCGACCGGACGGCGGCTGGGTGCGGCGTCCCGCGTCGCGCTGACACGGCACGAGCACCTGGCCGGTGACGGCTGCGGGCGAGGCGTGAGCGCCGCGTGCCGCGCCGCCCCATCGCGCGGGGCGTCCTCCGGTCCCGTCCTCCCGCCCGTGCCACGCCGCGGGGGAGACGTCGTGACGATCCGCTACCCGTAGCCTTCCGGGATGGACACGATGCGGACGGCGGGTGCGACGACGTCAGCCGACGCCGAGCGCGCCTCGTCGGCGCCCCGGTCCCCGGACGCCTCGCCGCTGGAGGCGGACATCACGGGCTTCGCGACCTCCATGAGCCGGGAGCGGGGGAGCGCCGAGCAGACGGTGCGGGCCTACTCGTCCGACCTGCGCGACCTCGCCGCGCATGCCGCCCGCTCGGGCATCACGACCTCCGCGGGCCTCGATCTCGAGGTGCTCCGCGACTGGATGTGGCGGGGATCCCAGGCGCGGCTCGCCCCCGCCACGTTGGCTCGGCGCTCCGCAGCCGCGCGCGGCTTCGGGGCATGGCTCCTGCGCTCGGGCCGGGTCGAGGCCGATCCCGCCGTGCGGCTCAAGGCCCCACGCCCCGGATCGCACCTGCCGCGCGTGCTGGCCCGCGAGCAGATGAGCGCGCTGCTGGGCGGCCTGGCGGAGCGCGTCGCGGACGACGACCCCGCCGCCCTCCGCGACCTCGCCGTGATCGAACTGCTGTACGCATCGGCGCTGCGGGTGTCGGAGCTCACCGGACTCCAGCTCGGCGACGTGGACGCCTCGCGCCTCACGGTGCGCGTGATCGGCAAGGGCGACCGCGAGCGCGTGGTCCCGTTCGGCGTCCCCGCCGCCGACGCCCTCGACGCGTACGCGACCCGCGGTCGGCCGCGCCTGGTCTCCGCCCGGACGGGGACGGCGCTGTTCCTCGGCGCGCGCGGAGGGCGGCTCGGCTCGCGGGCGGTCTACGGGCTCGTCGCGTCCCTGCTCGCGGACATCCCGGGCTCCGGGCCGCAGGGTCCGCATGCGCTCCGCCACACGGCGGCCACGCACCTGCTGGACGGGGGAGCGGACCTTCGCACCGTGCAGGAGATGCTCGGCCACGCGAGCCTCGGCACGACCCAGATCTACACGCACGTCTCCATCGACCGGCTGCGCCGCAGCTACGAGGGTGCGCATCCGCGCGCCTGACGGCCGACGACGGCCGCATCCGTCCGGGCCTCCGGCCGCGGGCTGATCCGTCGACCGGGCCGTCCGACAGCTCGGCCCCGGACCCCGGAGCCCTGACCCGTGCCGGACCCCGGACCCCGGACCCCGGACCCCGGGCCCCTCAGGGGTCCAACGGCAGCAGCACCGCGTGGCGCAGCGCGGCCAGCAGCAGGGCTGGATCCACGTACTCGCCGTGCAGCCGCGCCCCCAGGTGGATCCCGCCGTCGGGTTCGTGGCGCGGCTCCGCGGCGACCGTGCCGACGACCTGGCCGGCGACCACCGCGTCGCCCGCGGACACCACGGGGACGACCGGCTCGACCGACGACACGAGTCCGTCCGCGTGTCGGATGCTCACGACGGGCCGGTCGACGACCACGCCCGCGAAGGACACCGTCCCGTCCGCGGGAGCGCGCACCTCGGCGCCCGGTTCTACGGCGATGTCGATGCCGCGGTGCCCCGGGCCGTACGCGGTGGTCGGAGCCTCGAAGGGGCGCGTCACTATGTGCGGGGGATCGATGGGCCACCTCCACCGAGGAGCGACGACAGGCGGCGCTGCGGCACCCGACGCCGCAGGATCCGGCGCCGCAGCACCCGACGACGCAGCACCGACGGTCGCCGCCGCCGTCCCCGCACCGGGGAGCGACCCGGGCGACGCTCCTCCCACCACGAGCCCCGCCGCCAGCGCGACCGCGCACGCCCTCCGTGCCGCATCCCCGCCGTGCATCCGCGCCTCCGTCCCGGGGCGATCCGTCCCGGTCGCCCGCCGGGCATGGTGCCGTCCTCGACGGCGGCCTCCGCCGCGGTCCCCCGGGTCGCGCAGAAGTGGCAGAGTGGTCCGTTGTGGACGAGACGACGACCCCCCGGGATGAGAAGAAGCTCCAGCGACGCGCGATCGGGCTGGCCGTCTCGGCCGCGGTGGGGGGCTTCCTCTTCGGGTTCGACTCCTCGGTCATCAACGGCGCGGTCTCCGCGATCCAGGGCCGCTTCGAGCTGAGCGAGACGCTCATCGGCCTCGCGGTGGCGAGCGCGCTGCTCGGCTGCGCGCTGGGCGCCTACCTGGCCGGTCGCATCGCGGACCGCTTCGGACGCCGGTGGACCATGATCGTCGGCGCCGTCCTCTTCTTCGTCAGCGCGTTCGGCTCCGGCTTCGCGTTCAGCGTCTGGGACCTCACCATCTGGCGCGTCGTCGGCGGCCTCGGCATCGGCATCGCGTCGGTCGTCGCCCCCGCGTACATCGCGGAGATCTCGCCGAAGCTCCTCCGCGGCCGCCTCGCGTCGCTGCAGCAGCTCGCGATCACGCTCGGCATCTTCACGGCTCTCCTCTCCGACGCGGTCTTCGCCGGCGCCGCGGGCGGCGCGTCGGAGGACTTCTGGTTCGGCCTCGAGGCGTGGCGCTGGATGCTCATCGTCTGCGCCGTCCCCGCGGTGATCTACGGCGTCCTCGCCTTCCGCCTCCCGGAGTCCCCGCGCTACCTCGTGGAGAAGGGCCGCAAGGAGGAGGCGCAGGCCATCCTCGCGAGCGTGTGGAAGCAGGAGGACATCGACCGCGCGAGCCGCGACCTCGAGCGCCAGATCGAGGAGGACCGCGTCGCCAAGCGCACCGGGACCCTCCGCGGCAGCAAGCTCGGCCTCCAGGGCATCGTCTGGATCGGCATCATCCTGTCCGTGTTCCAGCAGTTCGTCGGCATCAACGTGATCTTCTACTACTCGACGACGCTCTGGCAGGCGGTCGGCTTCGACGAGTCCCAGTCGCTCACCACCTCCGTCATCACGGCCGTCACGAACGTCGCCGTCACCTTCATCGCCATCGCGCTGGTCGACCGCATCGGCCGCCGCCCGATCCTGCTGACGGGCTCCCTCGCGATGGCCGTGTCCCTGGCCGTCATGGCCATCTGCTTCAGCCAGTCCTCCACCGAGGGCGGCGAGGTCTCGCTGCCGCAGCCGTTCGGCGTCATCGCGATCATCGCCGCCAACGTCTTCGTCATCGGCTTCGGCGCCTCCTGGGGACCGCTCGTCTGGGTGCTGCTCGGGGAGATATTCCCCAACCGGATCCGCGCGAAGGCCCTCGGCGTCGCCGCGATGGCCCAGTGGATCGCGAACTTCGTCATCACCGTCTCGTTCCCCGCGCTCTCCGCGTTCTCGCTGCCCTTCACCTACGGCATGTACGCCGCCTTCGCCGCCCTGTCGTTCGTGTTCGTCCTCATGAAGATCCCGGAGACGAACGGCATGTCGCTCGAGGAGGCCGAGACCCTGTTCGTCGACAAGCCCAAGAAGCGCAAGGACGCCGCGCGCGCCTGATCCGGCGGGCCGCCCGTCGGGTGGTACCATCGACCAGCACCCGATCCAGGTCGGGTGACTACGCGTGCCCATCAGGCCTCCGCATCCACTCGGTCTCCCTACGGCGATGAACACTGTCGCCCGAGGAGCGGATGCGTGCCGGGCACCAGGATCAGCGGTCGTCCCGACCGCCGAGCGAACCGACGAGGCGCGCCGCGCGAGCGCGCGCCGGAACAGGAGTACGGCCATGGCCGTCGTCACCATCCGCCAGCTGCTCGACTGCGGCGTCCACTTCGGTCACCCGAAGACGCGCTGGAACCCGAAGATGAAGCGCTTCATCTTCACCGAGCGCTCCGGCATCTACATCATCGACCTCCAGCAGTCGCTGGCCCTCATCGACAAGGCCTACGACTTCGTCAAGGAGACCGTCGCCCACGGCGGCACCATCCTCTTCGTCGGCACCAAGAAGCAGGCGCAGGAGTCCATCGCCGAGCAGGCGCAGCGCGTCGGCCAGCCCTACGTGAACCAGCGCTGGCTGGGTGGTCTGCTGACCAACTTCCAGACCGTGCACAAGCGCCTCAACCGCCTCAAGGAGCTCGACCTCGTCGACTTCGACGACACGACGCGCGGCTTCACGAAGAAGGAGCTCCTCATCCAGCGTCGCGAGCGCGACAAGCTGGAGAAGAGCCTCGGCGGCATCCGGAACCTGACCAAGACGCCGTCGGCGATGTGGGTCGTGGACACCAAGAAGGAGCACCTCGCCATCGACGAGGCGCGCAAGCTCGGCATCCCCGTCATCGGCATCCTCGACACCAACTGCGACCCGGACGAGGTCCAGTACCCGATCCCGGGCAACGACGACGCGATCCGCTCCGTCGCGCTGCTGACGCGCATCATCGCCGACGCCGCCGCCGAGGGCCTCATCCAGCGCCACCAGAAGCCCGACGCCGAGGGCTCCGCGCCCTCCGAGCCGCTGGCCGACTGGGAGCGCGAGCTCCTCGAGCAGGGCGACGCCGCGAAGGCCGCGCTCCCCGTCGAGGAGAACGATGTCGACGCCGAGGTCTCCGCCAAGAACGAGGCGAAGTCCGAGGACGAGGTCCCCGCCCCCGTGCACGCCCCCGAGTCCGACGAGGCCGCCGAGGCGAAGATCGAGGCCGAGGCGACCGAGGCCGAGAAGGCTCCTGTCTCGGAGTAGTCCGAGCACACGCACCATCCCGACGGGCGGGCGCGGGGAACCGCGTCCGCCCGTCGGGCACTCACCCCCGGGACGATCCCGGATCATCACCTACAGAAGGAGTCCACGAGCATGGCGAACTTCACTGCCGCTGACGTCAAAGAGCTGCGCGACCGCCTCGGCGCCGGCATGATGGACAGCAAGAACGCGCTGGTCGAGGCCGACGGCGACATCGAGAAGGCCATCGAGATCCTTCGCCTCAAGGGCCAGAAGGGCAACGCCAAGCGCGGCGACCGCTCCACCGCCGAGGGCCTCGTCGCCGCGTCCGAGAAGGACGGCGCCGCCACCCTCATCGAGCTCGCGTGCGAGACCGACTTCGTCGCCAAGAACGACAAGTTCATCGCGCTGTCCGAGTCCGTCCTCGCCGCCGTCGTCGCGGCCGGCGCGTCCACCGTCGAGGAGGCGCTCCAGGCCCCCGCCGGCGAGCAGACCGTCGACCAGCTGATCAGCGACCAGGCTGCGATCCTCGGCGAGAGGATCGCCCTCCGCCGCGTCGCGCGCCTCACCGGCGAGCACCAGGAGATCTACCTCCACCGCACGTCGAAGGACCTCCCGCCCCAGGTCGGCGTCGTCGTCGACTACTCGGGCACGGACGCCGAGACCGCGCGCAGCATCGCCCAGCACATCGCCTTCGCGAACCCGGAGTACCTCGCCCGCGAGGACGTCCCGACCGACAAGGTCGAGGCCGAGCGTGCGATCGTCACCGAGATCTCGCGCAACGAGGGCAAGCCCGAGGCCGCCCTGCCGAAGATCATCGAGGGTCGCCTCACGGGCTACTTCAAGCAGGTCGCGCTCCTCGAGCAGGACTACGCGAAGGACAACAAGCAGTCGGTCAAGAAGGTCGTCGAGGCCGCGGGCCTCACGGTCACGGGCTTCGCCCGCTTCAAGGTCGGCGCCTAGCACCACCACGGGGAGCCCGGGTCGTCTTCGACCCGGGCTCCCTTCTCCATGTCCGGGCCGACCCGGCGGCGCGTTCGGCCGCGGGTGCCGGCGGGGCGTCACAGTACATTGGGACCGGAGCCGGATCCGGCGACCGGAACGCAAGGACGGGAACAGCACCATGACCGATCAGACCACCACCCGCCGCGTCCTCCTGAAGCTCTCGGGGGAGTCCTTCGGCGGCGGCCAGATGGGCGTGGACCCGGACGTCGTCAGCGCGCTGGCCCGCGAGATCGCGGAGGCGGCGAAGACCGTCGAGGTCGCCATCGTCGTCGGCGGCGGCAACTTCTTCCGCGGCGCGCAGCTCTCGCAGCGCGGCATGGACCGCGGCCGCGCCGACTACATGGGCATGCTCGGCACCGTGATGAACGCCCTCGCCCTGCAGGACTTCCTCGAGCAGGCGGGCGCCGCCACGCGCGTGCAGTCCGCCATCTCGATGACCCAGGTCGCCGAACCCTACATCCCGCGTCGCGCCGTGCGCCACCTGGAGAAGGGCCGCATCGTCATCTTCGGCGCCGGCGCCGGCCTGCCGTACTTCTCGACCGACACCGTCGCCGCGCAGCGCGCCCTCGAGATCTCGGCCACCGAGGTCCTCGTCGCGAAGAACGGCGTCGACGGGGTCTACACGGGGGACCCCCGCACGGACTCCTCCGCCACCCTGCTCGACACCCTCACCTACCAGGACGCCCTGCAGCGCGGGCTCAAGGTCGTCGACTCGACCGCCTTCAGCCTCTGCATGGACAACGACATGAAGATGGTCGTCTTCGGCATGGAGCCCGGGGGCAACGTCACCCGCGCCATCCGGGGCGAGCGCATCGGGACCATCGTCTCCAACTGACGTCCGGCGCTCGGCGCGCGGAGGGCCCGGACGGGCCGCCGCGGGCGGAGCGCCTCCCCATCCGCGTTAAGATCGATCGGGCGCCCATCGCGCCCGCGCTACCGAAGGAGATCCCGTGACCGTCGCCGAAGTCCTCGCAGATGCCCGAGACCGGATGGGCAAGGCCGTCGAGTCGGTGAAGGAGGACTTCGGCACCGTGCGCACGGGCCGTGCCAACCCCGCCCTCTTCCAGAAGGTCATGGTCGAGTACTACGGCAGCCCCACGCCGCTCGGCCAGCTCGCGAGCATGAACAACCCCGAGGCGCGCACGCTCATCGTCACGCCCTACGACAAGACGGCCCTCAAGGAGATCGAGAAGGCCCTCGTCAACGTCCCGAACCTCAGCGCCACCGTCGGCAACGACGGCGAGATGGTGCGCCTCACGCTCCCCGAGCTCACGGAGGACCGCCGCAAGGAGTTCGTGAAGATCGTCCGCGGCAAGGCCGAGGAGGGGCGCGTCAGCGTCCGCAACGTCCGCCGTCGCTCGAAGGACGAGCTGGACGCGCTCAAGGGCGAGGTCGGCGACGACGAGGTCGCGCGCGGCGAGAAGGAGCTCGAGGCCCTCACCAAGACGCACACCGACCAGGTCGACGACGCGCTGAAGCGCAAAGAGACCGAACTCCTCGAGGTCTAGGTGGCCAGCCCCGAGGATCCCGTCGGACGGGCGCCCGTCGTGCCGCCCGCCGCGGGTCCCGATGGAGGCTCGCGGATCCGCCGCCATCGCGGCCGCGTGACCCGCGCCGAGTTCGAGGCGCAGGTGCAGGCGACGCGCGCCGACCTCACCGCCCAGGTGCGGGCGACCCGTGCGTCGCTCGAGGCGACCAACGACCGCATCAACGCGCGGACCGGCCGCAACCTGCTGTTCGCGGTGTCGGTCGGGCTCCTGCTCGGCGGCGTCGTGCTCGTCAGCCTCGTGGTCGTCAAGCAGCTCTTCCTGCTCATCGGGATCGCTCTCGTGGCGTTCACCGCGTACGAGCTCGCCACGGCGCTCCGCCAGGCGGGGCGCCGGGTGCCGCGCGTCGGGTCCGTCATCGCGGTCGTCGCGCTCGTGCCGATCACATACTACGGGCAGCCCGACGGCCAGTGGCTGGGGCTGCTCGGCGGCATGGCGTTCCTCGCGATCTGGCGCGTCGTCGAGCAGGCGGTGCCTGCCCGGCGCACGTCCCGCCGGGCGCTCCTGGGCGACATCGGCTCGAGCGTCTTCCTGCTCGCCTACGTGGGGCTCCTCGGCTCGTTCGCGGTGCTGCTCACCGCGGGTGACGGCGGCGAGTGGTGGACGCTGGCGTTCCTCATCCTCGTGGTCTGCTGCGACACGGGGGCCTACGTCGCCGGCCTCAACTTCGGCAAGCACCCCATGGCGCCGACCATCAGCCCGAAGAAGACGTGGGAGGGGTTCGCCGGAGCGGTCGCCGCCGCCGTCATCGCGGGCATCCTCCTGTCGGTGTTCATGATCCACGAAGCCTGGTGGTTCGGGATCGTGCTCGGGCTCGTCATCGTGGTGACCGCGACGCTCGGCGACCTCGCCGAGTCGTTGATGAAGCGCGACCTCGGCGTCAAGGACATCAGCTCCTGGCTCCCCGGCCACGGCGGCTTCCTGGACCGGCTGGACTCGGTGCTGCCGTCGGCTGCCGCGGCCTATGCGCTGTTCCTCATCGTCACGGGCGGTACCTCGTAGGATGTCCCGGATGACCACCACCTTCCCGAGCGCGGGCCGCCGCGAGCGCGGCTACGACCCGGACCAGGTCGACTCCTTCCTGCGCGACGCGCGCCGCTGCTACGACGACGAGGCCGACCGGTCGCTGACCTCGGAGGCCATCCGCCGGGTGTCCTTCGACATGCGCCGCGGGGGCTACTCGGCCGCCGCGGTGGACCGGGTCCTCGAGCGCCTGGAGGACGCCTTCGCCGTGCGCGAGCGCGACCGCACGGTCGCGCGCGTGGGTGCCGAGGCCTGGAACGCGGAGGCCCGTCGTGCCGCGCAGGAGATCCTCGACCGGGTCAGCCGGCCGTCGGGGGAGCGGTTCGACCGCGCGGGCCTCCTCACCACCGGGTACGACCGGCGCGAGGTCGACCGCTTCGCCGACCGGGTCGCCAAGTACTTCCGCGGCACCAAGCCGATGAGCGTCGACGACGTCCGCACGGTGGCGTTCCATCCCCGCCGCGGCGGGTACCGCGAGGCCCAGGTCGACCTGCTGCTGGACGCGGTCGTCGACGTCATGAACGCGGTCCGCTGAGGCCGTGCGGCCCGCCCTCCCCGTCACCCGCCCCTGGCAGCACGCCCCCGATCCGGACAGGGACTCGCCGATCGGGTGGCGGTTGGGTAGAGTCGGGCGGAGTCATGGGTAGCCACACGAACGTCCCCGCTCCTCGTCCGCCGCTCACCGCCGCCGCGAGGCCCGTCCCGCGACGACGCAGCGCGTTCTCGCGGGTCGTCGCCCCGACGATCGCGTTCGGGGCCGCGGCCGCGTTCATGCTCGTCAACGTGGTGGATCCCACGTCCGGCGCCGTCGCGAACCCGCAGTACCAGGAGTACCAGACCACCGTCGCGCAGCTCGCCCGCGCCGACGCCCAGACCCTGCAGGTCGCCAGCGTCGACACCGCCGTCGAGATCGAGCCCGGCTTCAAGTCGATCGCGCCGCCGCCCCCGCCCCCGCCGCCTCCCGTGGCCACGCCCGCGCCGGCCACCGGCTCGGGCGCGAAGGCGTCCGGCGGCGCGAAGCCGTCCACCGGCGGTGGCGGCGGCGGCGCCGTCGCGATCCCGGATCCCGGCAGCGCCAAGGGCATCGCCCGCAGCATCCTCGCGTCGCAGGGCATGGGCGACGACCAGTACGCCTGCCTCGACTACCTGTGGACCAAGGAGTCGGGCTGGCGCGTCAACGCCTACAACCCGAGCGGCGCCTACGGCATCCCGCAGGCCCTGCCCGGCAGCAAGATGGCGTCCGCCGGAGCCGACTGGCAGACGAACCCGGCCACGCAGATCACCTGGGGCCTGCAGTACATCGACGCGCGCTACGGCTCCCCGTGCGGCGCGAAGGCGCACAGCGTCCTCAAGAACTGGTACTGATCGCGAACTGGCGCTGACGGTCGGACGTCCGGCGCACATGCGTCCGGACGTCCTGCTCCGGGGCCGGCTGCGGGAGGTGTCCCGCGTGCGGCCTAGGATCGGATCATGCCGCGCAGCAACCGACCCCGGGGGAGACGCCGCCCGGTGGACGAGGACGAGGACGTGCTCACGCGGCTCCTCAGCGGCTCGCAGCGCACGGAGACCCGGCGGGGACGCGTGTGGAAGGTGCAGCCCGTCTCGGCGGCGCGCGCGCTCAAGGTCTACCGCTGCCCCGGCTGCACCCTCGACATCGAGCCCGGCCACGCGCACGTCGTGGCCTGGCGCGCCGACGGCATGATGGGCGAGGAGAGCGACCTCGCCGCCCGCCGCCACTGGCACACCCACTGCTGGAAGGTCTCATGACGGACACCGCGCCCCGCCCCATCACGAGCTCCACCGAGCTGCCGGCCCGCCGTGAGGACGTCGAGCTGGTCACCGCCGACGGGCTGCGGCTCGTGGGGGAGCTGGCGCTGCCCGCCGGCCGGGATCCGGTCGCGACGCTCGTCACGCTCCACCCGCTGCCCACGGCCGGCGGCTTCATGGACTCCCACGTCCTGCGCAAGGCCGCACTCCGGCTGCCCGCCCTGGCCGACCTGGCCGTGCTGCGCTTCAACACGCGCGGCACCACGTCGGCCCGCGGCACGAGCGACGGCGCGTTCGACGGCGGCGACGGCGAGCGGCACGACCTGGCGGCCGCCATGGACCTCGTGGCCGCGCGCGGGCTCCCGGCACCGTGGATCGTCGGCTGGTCCTTCGGCACGGAGGTCGCCCTGAAGCACGGGCGCGCCCACCCCGTGGAGGGAGCGATCCTGCTCTCGCCGCCGCTGCACCGCGCCACGGCCGACGAGGTGGCCGCCTGGCACGGTGATCCGCGCCGCCTCGTGATCCTCGTCCCCGAGCACGACGACTTCCTGCAGCCCGCGGAGGCGCGTGAGCGATTCGCGTCCGTGCCCGAGGCGGAGCTCTTCGCCGTGGACGGCGCCAAGCACCTGTGGGTGGGGGAGGCGCAGGTGGCGCGCGTCCTCACCGAGATCGTGCGCACCGTGAACCCGGCGGCGCTCCCGCTCGCGACCGAGTGGCCGCTCGCCCGCTGACGCTCCCGCTCGACGTCCAACGAGCCGCCGGACGCCGCGGGGCCCGCGGCCCGGAGGCCGCGTCCCGGACCGCCGCGCTCAGCGCTCGTTCTGCAGCGGGATCGCGACCTGCCGGATGATGAGCAGCACCGCGGCGGCGACCGGCACGGCGATGAGCGCGCCCAGCACGCCGAGCAGCGTGCCGCCCGTGAGCGCCGCGATGACCACGACGACGCCGGGCACCTTGACGGCGCGGTTCATGATGTTCGGGCTGAGCACGTACGCCTCGATCTGCATGTACACGAGGTAGTAGACCGCCACGGCGATCCACGTGTTCACCGACTCGGGCAGCAGCACGATCTGGCCCAGCACGATGAGCGCGGAGCCCGTGATCGTGCCCACGAGGGGCAGCAGCGAGAACAGGAACGCGATGAACGCCCACACGGCGGGCAGCGAGGCGCCCACGATGCTGAGGTAGATGAAGCTGAGGACGCCGTTCACGAGCGCGAGCCCGACCTGCCCGGTGACGTAGCGCCCGACCGACTGCGTGATCTGCTCGGCGATGTCGGCGAAGCGCGCGCGCCGGGTGGCCGGGACCAGCTTGTAGAGGCCGCTCTTGAAGGAGTTCAGCGAGGCCGTGAAGTACATGGTGAGGATCACGATGACGACCATGCCGAAGAGGGCGTTGCCGATGGTGAACGCCACCGTGAGGACGTTGCCGGTGATGGTCGCGACGTTGGACGCGTTCGAGAGGTACTCGATGAGCTGGTCCGCGCCGCTCTGCACGTCGAAGACCTCCCGCGGGACGAACGACTGCAGGTTCTCGATGAACTGGTCGCCGCTGACGCTCTGCGCGTACTGCACGATCTGGGTGACGAGCGCGCTCGCCTGGTTGACGACGACGGGGATCACCGCGAGCAGGATCCCGGCGAGGGACCCGAGGAGCACCAGGAAGATGACGAGGATCGCGAGCGGGCGGGGCACGCCCTTGCGCTCGAGGAACGTGACGAGGGGGTCGATGCCGAGCGCCAGGAAGATCGCCGTGCCGACGTAGGTGAGCACCGTGCCGAGCGAGACCAGCGCGCCGCCGATGACCAGCGCGGTGAGCACGCCGAGGCCGGCGAGGAGGCCGAGGCGGTAGGGGTTCTGGATCTTCACGTCGGGGCCTCCGAGTCGGAGCGCGCTCAGCGCACGGTGCGGGAATCGTCGGAGGAGGAGGCGTCGTCGGCCTGGGTCAGCACGCCGCGGACGTTCTCGAGGTACGCGGCGACCGCCTCGCGCTCGATCCTAATGCGGTCCAGGCGCTCCTCCGCGTCGGCGACCGTCTCGCGCGCACGGCGCTCCGCGTCCGCCACCGACTCGCGCGCGCGGCGCTCGGCGTCGGCGAGGGCGGCGCGCGCGTCGTGGTCGGCGTCGTCCCGGACCTTCCGCGCGGCCTCGCGGCTCTCGACCGCGAGCGTCTCGGCCTCCTCGCGCGTGGACGCCAGGAGCGCCGTGACCTCCTGCAGCCGTGCCTCCGCCTCCCCGAGGTAGGCGGCCGTGCGCTCGGCGGCGTCGCGCTGGCGCTCGGCCGCGTCGCGCGCGTCGTGGTCGCGGCGCGCGGTGATCTCGGCGTCGAGGTCGAGGTGGCCCTGCTCGATCTCGCGGCTGAGGCGCAGGCGCGCCTCCTCGGCCTCCGCGGAGAGCTCGCGGCGCACCGCGGCGGCCTCGCGCTCCAGGCGCAGACGCTCGGCCTCGCGGCGGTCGGCCTCGAGGGCCTCCGCGTCGGCGACCTCGCGCTCCAGGGCGGCGCGCGCGGTGATCGCCTCGAGCTCCAGCTGGGCGCGCGTCGCGCGCGTCTCGCGGTCGAGCGCCTCCGTCCCCTGCGCGATGTCGCGCGCGAGGTCCGTGCGCGCCTCCTCGACATCGCGGGCGAGGTCGCCGCGGATGGTCGCCACCTCCAGCTCGAGGGCCTCCCGCGTCTCCGCGATCTCGCGCTCGAGGGCCGCACGTGTCTCCTCCACGTCGCGGTCGAAGGCGGTGCGCTCGGCGTGGATCCGGCGGTCGAAGTCGTCGCGCGACGCCTGCAGCTGGCGGTCCCAGTCGGTGCGAGCCTGCTCGATCTCGCCGTCGAGGTCGGCGCGGGTCTGCTCGTCGAGCAGGGCCAGGGCGGAGCGCTGCGTCTCCTCGTCGAGGCGGAGCCGCTCCTCGGTCTCCCGCACGTCGCGGTCGAGGTCGGCCCGCTCCTCGGCGACGGCCTCGTCGTGCCGGGCCCGGGCGTCGGCGAGCTCGCGCTCGAGGGCGCCGCGGCCGAGGGCGGTCGCGCGGGCGAGGTCGGCGGCGTCGCGTCGGGCCTCGTCGGTCTCGCGGTCGACGCGGGCGCGGAGCTCGGCGACCTCGCGGGCGGCCTCGGCCCGCAGGGCGTCGGTCTCGCGCTCGGCGGTGGCCCGGAGGTCGGCGACCTCGGTGCGCGTGCGCAGGAGGAGCGCCGCGGCCTCGCGCTCGGCGTCGCTGCGGAGCCCCTCGGCCCGGTCGTCGGCGCGCTCGCGCAGGTCGTCGGCCTCGCGGCGCGCGGCGTCGAGGATCTGCGCGGCCTGCGCGCGGGCGGAGTCGACGAGGTGACGCGCGGTCGCCTCGGCCTCGGCCCGCTGCGCGTCCGTCTCCTCCTGGGTGGAGCGGCGGAGCCGGGCGGCGTCGGCGTCGGCCTGGGCGACGAGGCGCGTGGACTGCTCCTCGGCGACGCGGAGGGTCGCCTCGAGCCGGCTCCCGAGTCCGGCGAACGTCGGGCTGCCGACCTCCTCGAGCTCGTCGCGCAGCTCCTGCTCGCTGCGGCGGAGGCGCTCGACCTCGGCCCGCAGCTCGGCGCCCTGCTGGTTCGACCGGATGAGCTCGCGACGCAGGTCGCCGACGGCCCGGTCGACCTCGTCGCGGTTGTAGCCGCGCATGGCGGGGCTGAACGGCGTGTCGTCGTGGGGCACGGGGACTCCTTCGCGGGGCGGCTCGCCGACGCCGGGCGGGGCGCGGCAGGTGCCGATCCTACCGAGTCGCCGCTCGCGGCCCCGGGCGCGGGGATGCCGTCCGGGAGGCGCTCCCAGCGTCGTCCGGTATCCTTCGATGTCGTCGTCCGCCGCCGGTCCGCCCGCAGCACGGCGGAACGTCGCGCGAGCACCCGTGCTCGCCGGCCGGCGCGGTCGGCACCCCGACCGCCACCCACGCGGCCGCGCGCGACGACACGAGAGGAGACACCCGTGCGATTCGTCCTGGCGATCGCGACCTTCGTGGTCGCGGCCCTCATGATCGGGCTGGGGATCGCCCAGCACACGTTCCTGGCGGGACCCGACCGCATCACCGCGGCCACGTCCTCCGCCGGCGGCGCCGCGTACACGGTCCTCGACGGGAAGACGCTCAACGCGCACCCGGGCCTGCAGGACACCGTCGTCCGCGGCGAAGGCGAGCTGTTCGCCGCCTACGCCCCCTCGACCGACGTCGACGCGTGGGTCGGCAGCAGCCCGTACACGCGCATCGGGATGGACGACGAGGGCGCGCTGACGAGCGAGCTCGTCGAGCCCGAGGCGACCACGCCCGCGCCCAGCCCCACGCCCACCCCGAGCGCGCCCGCGGAGGGGTCCGGCACCGACGCCGCGGCGACGTCCACGGTGACCGACCCCCGTGGATCCGACCTCTGGCTCTCCGAGCAGACCGGCCAGGGCGAGCTGTCCCTCAGCACGAAGCTGCCGGACGACGTCAGCGTCCTCCTCGCGACCGACGGCCAGGCTCCGGCCCCCGCCGACGTCGCCGTCTCGTGGCCGTCCGAGGGCGAGTCGCCCTGGGTGATCCCGCTGGTGGTCGGGGGCATCGTGCTCCTGGTCGTGGGGCTCGTCCTCTACCTCCTCGCGCTCCGCCACCTGCGCCGGAGCCGCGGTCCGCGCCGCAACCTCCCGCCGCGCGGCGGCCCGCGCATCCCGCGCATCGGCCCGGCCGCGCGACGTGCCGCGCTCACCGCCGGCACCGGATCCGCGCCCGCCCCGCGCGCACGCGGTCGCCGCAGCCTCGTCGCCCTCCCCGTCCTCGTGGTCACCGGCCTCGCGCTGAGCGGCTGCACCGCGCAGGGCGCCCCCGCGGACCTCACGGCCGGCGCGGGCACCACCGCCACGCCGACGCCCACCTCGTCCCTCGACGCCGCCCGCGAGGCGGAGGACGCGGATCCGCCCGTCGTCACCGAGGACCAGGCGGAGCGCATCGTCTCCCGCGTCTCCGAGGTCGCCACGGCGGCCGACCAGTCGCTCGACGCCGCGACGCTGGCGCCCCGGTTCGCGGGTCCCGCCCTGCAGGAGCGCACCTCCGACTACCAGGTGCGGAAGGCCAAGCCCGACATCGCGGCGGTCCCCGCCATCCCCGCGGGCGATCTCCAGCTGACGCTGCCGCAGGCGACGATCGCCTGGCCGCGCACCATCGCCGCCGTCGTGAAGGACCCCGACACCGAGGACGCGCCGACCCTGTCGCTCACGCTCGTGCAGGAGAGCCCGCGGGAGAACTACCGCGTGCTCTACGCCATGCCCGTCTCCACCACCGCCGCCCTCCCGGACGTGGCCCCGGCCGCCATCGGCGCCGCGCGCCTGGCACCGGACGTGAAGCTCCTGACCGTGCAGCCCGACCAGCTCTCGGCCGCCTACGCGGACGTGCTGAACAAGGGCGACGCCAGCGAGTACGCCGGGCTGTTCGACCCGACGGACGACGGCGTGCGCGCGCAGGACGCGAAGCGGAAGGTCGACTTCCCGGCGTCCATCGGCGAGACGGGCTCGGTCGAGTTCGCGGCCACCGCGGACACGACGACGCCCGTCGCGATGTCCACGGTCGAGTCCGGCGCGCTGGTGAGCGTGACCGTGCAGCTCGGCATCGTGGCGAAGCCCACCACCGAGGGCGCGAAGGTCAACGCGAACCCGGAGGTCCAGGCGATCACCGGACTCACCGACTCGGCCAAGGGCTTCGACACCGTGCGCACGGCCCAGATGCTCATGTACGTCCCCCCGGTGAACTCGGGCGAGAAGATCCGCCTCTACGCGTCCAGCACCCACATCACCTCGGCCAAGGAGCTCCCATGACGAACGTGCCCCCCTCCGCCGCGAGCCTCCGCGGCGCCGTCGACCTGTCCTCGCTCGTGAACCGCGCGCAGGCCCCGGCTGCAGCGGCCGGTGCTCCCGGTGCCCCGGCGGCCGGCGCCCCGACGGGTCCGGCGGGTGCGACCGGCGCCCCGCAGACCGTCGACGTCCCCGGTCTCGTGCTGGCCGCGGACGACGCGACCTTCACGCAGTTCCTGGACATCTCCGGCATCGTGCCGGTCATCGTGGAGCTGGTCTCGACCGGCCTCGCCTCGAGCCGCGAGCTGTCACCCGTGCTCGAGCGCGTCGTCACCGAGCAGGCCGGCCGCGTGCTCCTCGTGCGCATCGACGTCGACCAGAGCCCGCAGCTCGGCCAGGCGTTCCAGGCGCAGACGGTGCCCACGGTCGCGGCCCTCATCGGCGGACGGCCCGTCGGCCTCTTCGCCGGCGTGATCCCCGAGGACCAGGTGCGCGACGTCATCCAGCAGGTGCTGGAGCTCGCGCAGCAGAACGGCGTCACCGGCACGGCCGTCGCGCCCGAGGGATCCGCCGCCCCCGCCGCCCCGGTGGAGGAGCCGCTGCCGCCGCACCACGCCGAGGCCTACGCGTTAATCGAGCAGGGCGACTACGCCGCCGCCGCCGCGGAGTACCGCACCGCGATCGCGCAGAACCCGCGCGACGCCCTCGCGGTCGCGGGGCTCGCGCAGGTCAGCCTCCTGCACCGGCTCGACGGGACGGCTGCGGACGAGATCCGCGGCGCTGCTGCGGCCGCGCCGGACGACGTCGACGCGCAGCTCCTCGTCGCCGACCTCGACCTCTCCGGCGGGCACGTCGAGGACGCGTTCGACCGGCTCCTGACGCTCTTCCCGGGCCTCGACGCCGAGGGTCGCGAGGCCGTGCGCCAGCGCCTCCTCGAGCACTTCGAGGTCGTGGGGCTCGAGGACCCGCGGGTGGCCGTGGCACGACGCCGCCTCACGCGCCTGCTCTACTGACGCCCCCCGCACGACCGACGACGACGGCGCCGCACCCCCGAGGGGATGCGGCGCCGTCGTCGTCCGCGGTCGCGGTCGGTCAGACCGTCGGCACCCGCGGGGTGCCGTCGTCCGAGGCCAGGGCGTCGTCCGTCGCCGACAGGCCCTCGACGGGCGGCTGCGCCTCCGCGGACTGCGGCAGGACGGGCACGTCGGCCGCGTCGGTGGCGTCGCCGAACGGCGTTCCGTCGACGCGCGACTCGTCCGCATCCGGTGCCGCGTGCGCGGGAGCCTCGACGGGCGTGAGGTCGGCCGGGTCCTGGCGCAGACGCAGCCAGAGGCCGGCGAGCGGCGGGAGCGTGAGCTCCGCGGAGGCGGGACGCCCGTGCCAGCCCTCGTCGCCCGCGTGCACGGCGCCGAGGTTGCCCACGCCCGATCCGCCGAACTGCTCGGCGTCGGTGTTGAGGATCTCCTCCCACACGCCCGCCTGCGGCAGCCCCAGCCGGTAGCCCGAGATGGGCGCGCCGGAGAAGTTGTGCACGACGGCGACCTGGTTGCCCTCGCGGTCGCGGCGGAGGAACGCGAGGACGTTCTGCGCCGCGTCCCCGGCGTCGATCCACTCGAAGCCCGCCGGATCGTTGTCGAGGGCCCAGAGGGCGGGCGTGTCGACGTAAGTGCGGTTGAGGGCGCCCACGAGGTCGAAGAGGGCGCGGTGCACGGGCTGGTCGAGGATCCACCAGTCGAGTCCGCGCTCCTCGCTCCACTCGGACGGCTGCCCGAACTCCTGACCCATGAACAGCAGCTGCTTGCCCGGGTGCGACCACATGAACGACAGGTAGGCGCGGACGTTGGCGAGCTTCTGCCAGTGGTCGCCCGGCATCTTGCCGACGAGCGAGCCCTTCCCGTGCACGACCTCGTCGTGGCTGATGGGGAGGAGGAAGTTCTCCGTGTACGCGTAGACCATCGAGAAGGTGATCTGGCCGTGGTGGTAGGCGCGGTACATGGGGTCGACGGCCGAGTAGTCGAGCGTGTCGTGCATCCAGCCCATGTTCCACTTCAGGCCGAAGCCGAGGCCGCCCTCGCTCGTGGGGCGCGTGACGCCGGGGAAGCTCGTGGACTCCTCCGCGATCATCACGATGCCGGGGTGGGTGCGGTACGCCGTGGCGTTGACCTCCTGCAGGAAGCTGATCGCCTCGAGGTTCTCGCGGCCGCCGTGGACGTTCGGCAGCCACTGGCCCTCCTCGCGCGAGTAGTCGAGGTAGAGCATCGAGGCCACGGCGTCGACCCGGAGGCCGTCGATGTGGAACTCCTCGAACCAGTACAGGGCGTTCGCGACGAGGAAGTTGCGGACCTGCGAGTGGCCGAAGTCGAAGACCAGGGTGCCCCAGTCCTGCTGCTCGCCGCGGCGCGGGTCGGTGTGCTCGTAGAGCGGCTGGCCGTCGAACTGCGCGAGCGCGAACACGTCCTTGGGGAAGTGGGCGGGGACCCAGTCGACGATGACGCCGATGCCGGCCTGGTGCAGCGTGTCGATGAGGTGCTTGAGGTCGTCCGGGCTGCCGAAGCGCGAGGTGGGCGCGTAGTAGCCGGACACCTGGTAGCCCCACGAGCCGCCGAAGGGGTGCTCGGCGAGCGGCAGGAACTCGACGTGGGTGTACGCCAGCTCCTGCAGGTAGGCGACGAGCTCGCCGGCGACCTCGCGGTAGCCGAGGCCGGGCCGCCAGGATCCCAGGTGCATCTCGTAGACGCTCATGGGGGAGTCGTGCGGGTCGCGGGCCGCGCGCTGCTCGAGCCACGCGCCGTCGTCCCACGTGTGGTCGCTCGTCTCGACGCGCGACGCGGTCGCGGGCGGGACCTCGGTCATGCGGGCCATGGGGTCCGCCTTCTCGATCCAGCGGCCGTCCTGCGTGAGGATCTCGAACTTGTACGAGACGCCGGGCTCGACGCCCGGGACGAACAGCTCCCAGACGCCGTTCGCGTCGAGGCGGCGCATCGCGTGCTGCACGCCGTACCAGCCGTTGAAGCCGCCGATGACGCGGACGGCCCGCGCATGCGGCGCCCACACGGCGAAGGAGACGCCCACGTAGGTGCGCGCGACGCCCCAGTGCTCGCGGTGCTGGGCGCCGAGGACGTCCCACAGGCGCTCGTGGCGGCCCTCGCCGAAGAGGTAGAGGTCGAGGTCGCCGACGGTGGGGAGGAATCGGTAGGGGTCCTCGGCGGTCCAGGTGCCGCCGTCGCCGTAGCGCGCCTCCACCTGGTAGTCCTGCAGGCCGAGCACGTGCGCGCCCTGCCAGACGCCGTGACCGAGGTGGGCGAGCTCGACGCGGGCGCCGGTGGAGAGGATCACGGTGACGCCGTCGGCGAGCGGGCGCAGCGCCCGGACGACGACGAGGTCGTCGCTCACGCCGTCGATCGCGACGGGGTGCTGGCCGAGGATCGCGTGCGGGCCCGAGTGGACGCCCTCGGCGACGGCGCGCAGGTCGTGGTCGGCCACCTCGGGGAGGCGGACGGGGTCGTCGGAGCGGGCGGGCGCGTCGGCCTCCGGGGACGGATCCCCGGCCGGGGTCACGACGACGTCGGCGCCGGCCTCGGGGCGGGCCTCGGCGGCGGGCGGCACGACCACGTCGGCGCCGTCCCGGGTGTCCGCGGCGATGTCGTCGCGGGGGTCCTGCTGGGGGGTGGTGTCGGTCATGTCCGTCATCCCTTCGATGCGGTCGGGTGCACCCGGAACACGTGCACGGGGTGCGTGAACGCGTCGAGCCGGACGAAGTTGGAGGTGGACCAGGTGTAGACGTCGCCCGTGAGGAGGTCCTCGACCTCGAACACGGCGTCCTCGGCGAGGCCGAAGCGCGTGGGATCGATGTACACCTGCGTCTCGCGCGCGGAGTGCGGGTCGACGTTCGCGACCACGAGGATCGTGTCGGCCTCGCCCGTGCCGGTGTGCTCGGCCGCGAGGTGCTTGGAGTACACGAGGATCGAGTCGTCGTCGCTCCAGTGCACGTCGAGGTTCCGCAGCTGGCGGAGCGCGGGGTGCTGGCGGCGGATCTCGTTGAGGCGCGTGATCTCCGGCGCGATGGATCCGCCGAGCTCCTCCTGGCGGGCCCAGTCGCGCGGCTTGTACTCGTACTTCTCGTTGTCGATGTTCTCCTCGGCGCCGGGGCGCGCGACGTTCTCGATCAGCTCGTAGCCCGAGTAGATGCCCCACGACGGCGACGCGGTCGCGGCGATGGCGGCCCGGATCCGGTACGCGGCCCGCCCGCCGAACTGCAGGTAGGGCGTGAGGATGTCGTGCGTGTTCGCGAAGAAGTTCGGGCGCAGGTAGTCGCTCGTCTCGTGGCTGACCTCGGTGAGGTACTCCTCGAGCTCCTTCTTCGTGTTCCGCCAGGTGAAGTACGTGTACGACTGCTGGAAGCCGATCTTGGCGAGCGTGCGCATCATCGCGGGGCGGGTGAACGCCTCGCTGAGGAAGATCGCGTCGGGCTCGTCGCGCATCACCTGGCGGATGAGGCGCTCCCAGAACACGAGCGGCTTGGTGTGCGGGTTGTCGACGCGGAAGATCTTGACGCCGAGGCCGAGCCACACCCGCATGACGCGGAGCATCTCCCGGTAGCTGCCTTCGGGGTCGTTGTCGAAGTTCAGCGGGTAGATGTCCTGGTACTTCTTCGGCGGGTTCTCGGCGAAGGCGATGGACCCGTCGGGGAGCGTCGTGAAGAGCTCCGGGTGCGTGGTGACCCACGGGTGGTCGGGCGAGGCCTGCAGCGCGATGTCGATCGCGAGCTCCATGCCGTGGTCGGCGACCGCGCGGACGAACTCGCGGAAGTCGGCGACGGTGCCGAGCTCGGGGTGGACGGAGTCGTGCCCGCCGTCCTCGGAGCCGATGCCGTACGGCGAACCCGGGTCGTGGGGTCCCGCGGTGAGCGTGTTGTTCGGGCCCTTGCGGTTGGTGCGGCCGATCGGGTGCACCGGCGGGATGTAGACGACGTCGAAGCCCATGTCGCGGATGGCGGGGAGGCGGCGGGCGGCGGTGGCGAACGTGCCGCTCGTCCAGGAGCCGTCCTCGTGCTCGACGGCGCCCTCGGAGCGGGGGAAGAACTCGTACCAGGAGCCGACGGCCGCGCGCTCGCGCTCGACGACGATGGTGCGCTCGGGCGAGGGGGTCACCAGGCTGCGGACGGGCACGCGCTCGATCGCGGCGAGCACCTCGGGGGAGGTGGCGGCGGCGAGGCGCTCCTCGGCGGTGCCGGCGGTGTCGGCGAGGCCCGCGAGGGCCGCGCGGAGCACGCTCCGGTCGTCGTCGCCGCGGGCGTCGTCGGCGGCGGCGCGCTCGAGCACCTCGGCGCCGAGGGCCAGCATCACGTCGACGTCGAGGCCCGCGGGGACCTTGATCTCGGCGTTGTGCAGCCACGTGCCGAAGTCGTCGGACCACGCGCTGACGCGCCAGGTCCAGACGCCCTGCGTCTCGAGCTGGACCGCGGTGGTCCAGCGGTCGAGGCCGGGCTTCGTCAGGTCGAGCGCCATGCGGTGCGACGTGACGGCGCCCGACGGGTCGGTCAGCTCGACGTCGGCGCCGATGAGGTCGTGGCCCTCGCGGAAGACGGTGGCGCCGAAGGGCACGACGTCGTGGACGAAGCTCTTGGCGGGCCAGAGGTCGTCCTCGATCTGCGGGGTGAGCGACAGGATCGGGATGCGGCCGATGACGGGCAGGTAGTCGTCGTCCGCGGCGGACGACGGGGCGGCCCCGTCGGGCGCGGCCGCGTGCACGGCAGGGGCGGCGTGCTCGACGACGGCCGGCTTCGCGTCGACCTCGGCGTCCGGCGCGGCATGGCGCGGGGCGGGCGGGGCCGCGGGGCTGGCAGCCGCCTCCGGCGCGGCGGGCTGCGCCACGGGCGGCTGGGCCACGGGCGGCTGAGGCGCGGCGGGCGCCTGGGGTGCCGGCGCCTCCTGCGCGGGGGCCTCGGGGATCAGCGGGGGCCGCGGCTCGGGCGGCTTCTGGGCGTCCTGGAGCTTCTGGGCCTTGGCGAGCTTGCGGGCTGCACGGCCGCGCACCGGGCGGGGGAGGGGATCGGGTCCGTCCTGGGGTGTGGTCACTGTTCGACCGTAGCCCGTGCGCCCGGCGGCTGTCGCTCGACGCGGCGGCGACGGACGCCGTTCGGACGACCGCCGCCCGTCCGACGCCGCCTGTCCGGCCGGATGCCGTCCGGCTCCAGGGCCCTGGTGCCGCGCACCCCGCGCCCCTAGGCTCGGGTCGCATCCGCGCGGGTCCGCCCGCCGCATTCCGGTCCGAGGGAGTCCCGTGAAGGCCATCCGCAGGTTCACCGTCCGCGCCGTCCTCCCGGAGGAGCTGTCCGCCCTGGACGAGCTCGCCGGCAACCTGAGGTGGTCCTGGTACGAGCCCACCCGCCGCGTGTTCGCGCACGTGAGCCCGGAGCTCTGGGAGGGGACCGGACACGATCCCGTCGCGCTGCTCGGCGCCGTCGACCAGGACCGGCTCCGCGAGCTCGCCGCCGATGCGGGCTTCGTCGCGTGGGCGGAGGAGCAGCGCGCCGACCTCCGCGCCTACGTGCGGGAGCCCCGCTGGTACCAGTCCCTCGAGGGGGACGTGCCCGAGGCGATCGGCTACTTCTCGCCCGAGTTCGGGATCGCCGCCGCGCTGCCGCAGTACTCGGGGGGCCTCGGCATCCTCGCGGGCGACCACCTGAAGAGCGCCTCCGACCTCGGCGTCCCGCTCGTGGGCGTCGGCCTCTTCTACCGCTCCGGCTACTTCCGCCAGGGGATCTCCTCCGACGGCTGGCAGCAGGAGACGTACCCCGTCTTCGACCCCGACGGCCTGCCGCTCCAGGTGCTGCGCGACGCCGACGGCGCGCCCGTGCACGTCGAACTGGGCCTGCCCGCCGGCCGCACGCTGCACGCGCGCGTCTGGACCGCGCGGGTCGGGCGGATCCCGCTGCTGCTCCTCGACACGGACGTGCCCGAGAACGACGACGACCTCCGCGGCGTCACCGACCGCCTCTACGGCGGCGGCGGCGAGCACCGGCTGCACCAGGAGCTGCTGCTCGGCATCGGCGGGGTCCGCGCCATCGCGGCGCACTCCCGCGTCACCGGATCCCCGGTGCCGCGCGTGTTCCACACCAACGAGGGCCACGCGGGCTTCCTCGGGCTCGAGCGGGTCCAGGCTCTCATGGCCGACGGCCTGGACTTCGACGAGGCGCTGCAGGTGGTGCGCGCCGGCACGGTCTTCACGACGCACACGCCGGTGCCCGCGGGCATCGACAGGTTCGACGTCGGGCTCGTCCGCGCGCACGTGACGGACGCGCTCCTGCCGGGCGTGCCCGCCGACCGGGTCCTGGAGCTCGGCGCGGAGGCGCACGACGGCGGCGACCCGGGCGTGTTCAACATGGCGCTCATGGGCCTCCGCCTGGCGCAGCGCGCCAACGGCGTCTCGCAGCTGCACGGCGAGGTCAGCCGGGGCATGTTCTCGGGCCTCTGGCCGGGCTTCGACACCGAGGAGGTGCCGATCACGAGCGTCACCAACGGCGTCCACGCGCCCACGTGGACGGATCCGATGCTCATGTCGCTCGCCCGCGAGCGGCTCGGCACGTGGGACACCACCGAGGCCGACTGGTCGGATCCCACGGTGACGGACGGCGACCTGTGGGACGTGCGCGGGCGCATGCGCCGCCAGCTCGTCGCCGACGCCCGACGGCGCGTCACGCGCGCCTGGCGCGAGCAGAACCCGGGCGCGGTCGAGCCGGCGTGGCTGGAGGACGTGCTCGACCCCGAGGTGCTCACCATCGGCTTCGCCCGCCGCGTGCCCACGTACAAGCGCCTGACCCTCATGCTCCACGACCGGGAGCGCCTCCGCCGGATCCTCACCGACCCGGACCGGCCCGTGCAGATCGTCGTCGCGGGCAAGTCGCACCCGGCGGACGACGAGGGCAAGCGCCTCATCCAGGAGCTCGTGCGGTTCGCGGGCGAGCCGGAGATCCGCGGCCGGCTCGTGTTCCTGCCCGACTACGACATCGGCATGGCGCAGCTGCTCTACCCGGGCACCGACGTGTGGCTCAACAACCCGCTGCGGCCGCTCGAGGCCTGCGGCACGTCCGGCATGAAGGCGGCGCTCAACGGCGCGCTCAACCTGTCGATCCTCGACGGCTGGTGGGACGAGTACTACGACGGCGTCAACGGCTGGGCGATCCCCTCCGCCGACCGGGCCCATGACGGCGCCGAGCGCGACGCGATGGAGGCGACGGCGCTCTACGACCTCATCGAGAACCGCATCGCGCCGCGCTTCTACGAGCGCGACGCCGACGGGGTGCCTACGGGCTGGGTGCACGACATCCGGCACACGCTCCGGACGCTCTCGCCCGAGCTCAGCGCCGACCGCATGGTGCGCGAGTACGTCGAGCGGCTGTACGTGCCGGCGGGCCGGGCGCAGCGGATCGTCGCGGCTGACGACCACGCGCGGGCCCGGGAGCTCGCCGCGTGGCGGGGACGCGTGGCGGCGGCCTGGCCGTCCGTGCAGGTCGCGCACGTCGAGTCGGAGGGCGTCGCGCAGCAGGCGCAGGTGGGCGACGAGCTGCGGGTCCGCGCCTGGATCGCGCTCGGCGGGCTCGACGTCGACGACGTCACGGTCGAGGTCGTCCACGGGCGGACGGGCGAGGGCGACGTGCTCACGGACGTCGTGCGCCACGCGCTCGCTCCCGTCGGCGGATCCGGCGGACAGCAGGAGTACGTCGGCACCGTCCCGCTCGCGAGCGCCGGTCCCTTCGGCTACACCGTGCGCGTGGTCCCGCGGCACGAGCTGCTGGCGTCGAGCGCGGAGCCGGGGCTGGTCGCGGTCGCGAGCTGAGCGTGACGCCGACGGCGACCGGCGGCGCGCGGGACATCCCGCGCGCCGCCGGTCGGCCCGCCGCGGCTCACGCCGGGGTGGCGGACAGCTTGGCGGCGAGGACCTCGGCGAAGCGCGCGTAGCCCTTGTCGTTCGGGTGGTTGTCCGGTCCCAACCAGCCGTACGGGTCCGAGGCGCCCTCGCCCACGAGCCGCGGGATGTGGGCGCCGATCTCGAACACGTCGGCGAGCGGGTCCTCCGACGCGGCGTCGCGCAGCGCGGCGATGTAGTCCTGCCAGGTCGTGCCCGCGACGGGCATCGTCGTGCGCTCGTACGGAGGGGTGAACAGGATCGGCGCCTCGCTCTTCGACCGGATCAGCTCGATCAGCACGGCCGCGTCCGACCGCACCTCCTCGGGCGTGCGGACGACCACGTCGTTGATCAGGTGCTCCGGCATCCACAGGTCCAGCTCGAACCGCTTCGCGGAGAAGATCCACGTGCTCACGCCGTCCGGCCGGGCCTTCTCGGACAGCTGCCACAGCTGCGACCCCGAGTTGCCGCCGTCGATGACGTGCACGCCGCGGTCCTCGTCGCCGTCGAAGAGCCATGCGCCCTCGAGCTCGGGGCTCCCGCCCGCCCATTCCACGGTCACGGTGTGCTCCGCGGACTCCAGCTGCGGGCTCGTCCACGTGAGCGAGCCGGGCGCCTGGGCGCGGACGGTCTCGGGTGCGCCCCCGTCGATGGACACGGTGATCGCGGCCTCGAGCGACGGCGCCCACCAGCAGACGCGGGCGGAGGTGAAGCGCGCCGTGTAGGACCCGGGGCCCGTGTCCTCCGAGAGCAGGATCACGCGGCGGCCCCAGCCGTGCCGGGCGCCGGCGGTCGGCGTGCCCGCGAAGGCGAAGCCCTGGTCGGCGGGCACCGTGATCTGGTGCCGGGAGGCGATGTAGTCGAGGCCTCCGCGCGCGCCGGAGGGGGGGGGGTACGCGACCCGCAGGCGCTCGCGGAGCTGGGCCGAGTACGCGTGCTGGATCGAGGAGGCGCCCTGGCCCTCGGCGATGCTGTCGCCCAGCACGCCGATCGTGAGGCGGCGCTCGCCGACGCGGTCGCGCAGGGCGTAGAAGCCCGCGAGCGCGTCGTCCGGGGCGTACGTCATCGGCTCGATGGCGGGGCCGCCGGACTCCGTGATGGCCACCGCGGAGGCCGCGACGCCGGGGGCCGCGGCTCCTCCCGAGGGGCGCGGAGCGGGGGGCGCGGGGCGCGGGGTCGTCGTGCAGCCCGCGACGGCGGCCACCGCGGTCAGCGCGGCGAGGCCGCCGCCCGCGACCAGCGCGCGTCGGGTCAGCGTGCGCCGGCGCCCGGGTCCGGCAGGCGTCGTGGGGCGGCGGTCGTGGTCGGCGCGGGGGGCGGGGGAGTCTTCGGTCACGGGCGGCGTCCTCGTTCTCGAGCGCGGGGGGCGCGACGGATCGTGCGGTCCCACTAGCAGAGCACACGGGAGGCGGACGACGCCAACCGCGCCGGCCTCGGCCGGGGGCGCCGGGACCGGCGGACGCCCGCCACGGCCGCGGCCGGCCCGGGATCCCGGGCGAGCGCCCTCAGCCGGCGCGGTAGATCCGCAGCGCCGGCCCGTCGACCTCGACCCGGTCCCCGGGCGCGTCGTCCGCGGTCGCGACCTCGGGCCGCTCCCACTCGCTCGTCCACAGCAGCCGCCAGGCGGTCACGCCGTCGTGCGCGGGCAGCGTCACGGCCTGGCGGGTCTCGAGGCCGTGCACCACGACGAGCACGGTGCTCGGCTCCTCGGTCTCGGGGGTGGAGGTGGAGATCCACTGCAATGTGCGCGTGGCCGTCCACTCCCACGCGGCGTCCGTCATGGGCGCGCCGTCCGCGTCCCGCCAGGCGAGCACGGACGCGCTCGGCACGAGCGCGTCGGGGGAGGCGTAGCGCACGGGCCGGAGCGCCGGGTTCTCGCGGCGGATGCGGAGGAGGTGCCGCGTGGTCGCGTGCAGGTCGAGCCGCCACGCGTCCTCGTCCCAGTGCAGCCACGTGGCCTCGTTGTCGAGGCAGTAGCCGTTGTTGTTCCCGCGCTGGGTGCGGCCGCGCTCGTCGCCCATCGTGAGCATGGGGATCCCGGCCGACACCAGCAGCGTCGCGATGAGGTTGCGCGAGGTCCGGCGGCGGGCGGCCAGGACGGCGGCGTCGTGCGTCGGGCCCTCCACCCCGTGGTTCCAGGAGCGGTTCGCGTCCGTCCCGTCGCGGTTCGACTCGCCGTTGCCGCTGTTGTGCTTGCGGTCGTACGAGGTGAGGTCGGCGAGGGTGAACCCGTCGTGGGCCGTGACGAAGGACACCGACGCCAGCGGCCCGCGGTCGGCGGTGAACGTGCCCGAGGATCCGGCCAGGCACGAGGCGAGCGCCCCGACGCCGTTCGGCGCGCGCCCCTGGCGGCGGGCCTCCCCGACGTCGGTGAGCCAGAAGTCGCGGACGCGGTCGCGGTAGCCGTCGTTCCACTCGCTCCACCCGGATCCGAACCCGCCGGTGCGCCACCCGCCCATGCCGACGTCCCACGGCTCGGCGATCATGAGGAGGCCCTGGAGCGCCTCGTCCTCGACGATGGCGCGGAGGAGCGGGTGGTCGGGGTCGAAGTCGACGTGCTCGTCGCGGCCGAGGGTCACGGCGAGGTCGAACCGGAAGCCGTCCACGCCCATCACGTCGGACCAGTGCTCGAGCGAGTCGAGCACGAGGCGCTGCGCGTCCGGCCGGGACAGGTCGACCGTGTTGCCGCAGCCGGTCACGTCGATGGGCGTGCCGTCGGGCGCGTGCCGGTAGTAGCGGGAGCCGTCGATGCCGCGGAGGCTCGTGACGGGCCCGTCCGCGCCCTCCTCGGCCGTGTGGTTGTAGACGACGTCGAGCACGACCTGGATCCCGGCCGCGTGCAGCGCGTCGACCATGCCGCGGAACTCGGCCGCGACGGCATCCGCCCCCGCATCGCGCGCACGCCGGGTCGCGTAGGGCGCGTGCGGCGCCAGGTAGGCGAGCGTGTTGTAGCCCCAGTGGTTGATCCGGCCCTGCGCGCGCAGCCGCTCCTCGCTCGTGGAGGCGTGCACGGGCAGGAGCTCGACCGTCGTGATCCCGAGGTCGACCAGGCGCGCGACGGACGCCTCGTGCCCGAGGCCCGCGTACGTGCCGCGGAGCTCCTCCGGGAGCCGCTCGTCGAGCTTGCTGAACCCGCGGACGTGCAGCTCGTAGAGCACCTGCCGGTCCCGCGGGACGTCGGGTCGCGCGGCCCGGCGGGCGGCCCGCTCCGCAGCGGGCACGTCGCTCGTGACGACCGAGCGCCAGGCGGCGGGGCCGACCTGCACGAGGCCGCGCGCGTACGGGTCGAGGAGGTGCCTCGTCGGGTCGAAGGAGTCGCCGGGCGCGGGGTCGCCGTCGACGCGCACCGAGTACGCCGTGCCCGGGACGAGCCGCGCGCTGGACCCCGTCCACACGCCGCCGTCCCCGCGCTCCATGGCGACGGCCTCGACCACCCGCCGGGGGTCGTCGACGGCCGAGACGGTGAGCTCCACGGCGGACGCGCCGTGGCTGACGAGGCGCAGCGTGCCGCCCTGGTCGGAGAGCGTCAGCCCCAGGGGCTCGGGCGATCCGGGGCGCGGCATGCGACCTAGGGTAGGGGCATGACGGTCTACCTCGACCACGCCGCGACCACCCCGATGCGGCCGGAGGCGATCGCCGCGCTCGCCGGGGCGCTCACGCTGGTGGGGAACCCGTCCTCCATCCACTCGCACGGCCAGGAGGCGCGGCGCGTGCTCGAGGAGGCGCGGGAGCAGATCGCGCGGGCGCTGGACGCGGATCCTGTCGAGGTCGTGCTCACCTCCGGCGGCACGGAGGCGGTGAACCTCGGGATCAAGGGCCTGCACGGCGCGCGCGCGGCGGAGAATCCCCCCCGGCGCACCCGGATCCTCGTGCCGGACGGCGAGCACCACGCCACGGTCGACACGGTCGCGTGGCTCGAGCGCCGCGGCGCTGTCGTGGAGCGGCTGCCGATCGACGCGCTCGGACGCATCGAGGTGGGCGCCGTGCGCGCCGCGCTCGCCGCGGACCCCGCGTCGGTCTCCCTGCTCACCTTCCTGGCCGCGAGCAACGAGGTCGGCACGATCCAGCCCGTCGAGGAGCTGGCGGCGCTCGCCCGCGCGCACGGCGTCCCCGTGCACGTCGACGCGGTCGCGGCCCTCGGGCACATGCCCGTCCCCTTCCGCCGCTGGCGCGACGCGGGCGTCTCCGCGGTGAGCGTCTCGGCGCACAAGGTCGGCGGCCCGGTGGGCGTGGGCGCGCTCGTGCTCGCGCGGCAGGCCCGGGTGGACGCCCAGATCCACGGCGGCGGCCAGCAGCGGCAGGTCCGCTCGGGGACGCAGGACGCCGCCTCCGCCGTCGCGTTCGCCGTGGCCGTCACGCTCGCCGTCGCCGAGCTCGACGCCGAGCGCGTCCGGCTCCGGGCCCTCCGCGACCGGCTCGTGGAGACCGCGCTGCGCGACGTCCCGGGCGCGGTGCTCCGCGGCGACCCGGATCCCGCCGGCCGCCTCCCCGGCAACGCCCACCTCACCTTCGCCGGCTGCCAGGGCGACTCGCTCCTCCTCCTCCTCGACATGGCGGGCGTCTCGGTGAGCACCGGATCCGCGTGCCAGGCCGGCGTGCCCGAGGTCTCGCACGTGCTCCTCGGCATGGGCGTCCCCGAGGACGAGGCCCGCGGCGCGCTCCGCTTCACGCTCGGCCGCACGACCACCGACGCCGACGTCGACGCGCTCCTCGCGGCCCTGCCGGACGCCGTCGCGCGCGCCGCGCGGGCGGGCCTCGCGGGCCGGGCGGCGCGTAGGCTCACGGGGTGAAGATCCTCGCAGCGATGAGTGGCGGAGTCGACTCCGCCGTGGCCGCCGCCCGCGCCGTCGACGCCGGGCACGACGTGACGGGCGTGCACCTCGCGCTCAGCCGGATGCCGGGCACGCTCCGCACCGGATCCCGCGGCTGCTGCACGATCGAGGACTCGATGGACGCGCGCCGCACCGCCGACCTGCTCGGGATCCCCTTCTACGTGTGGGACTTCTCCGAGCGCTTCGCCGCCGACGTCGTGGACGACTTCGTCGCCGAGTACCAGGCGGGCCGCACGCCCAACCCCTGCATGCGCTGCAACGAGCGGATCAAGTTCGCCGCGCTCCTGGAGAAGGCGCTCGACCTCGGCTTCGACGCCGTCTGCACGGGCCACTACGCCGACGTCCTCCCGGGACCCGACGGCGAGCCCGAGCTGCACCGCGCGGCCGCCTGGGCGAAGGACCAGTCGTACGTCCTCGGCGTCCTGACGGCCGAGCAGATCGCGCACTCGTACTTCCCGCTCGGGTCGACGCCCTCGAAGGCGGAGGTGCGCGCGGAGGCGGCGGCGCGCGGGATCCAGGTCGCGCAGAAGCCCGACAGCCACGACATCTGCTTCATCCCCGACGGCGACACCCGAGGCTGGCTCGCCGACCGCGTGGGGGCGGAGCAGGGGGACATCCTCGACAGCGCGGGGGCGGTGATCGGCACGCACGCCGGCGCCGCTGCCTTCACGGTCGGGCAGCGCAAGGGACTCGCGATCGGCACGCCCGCCGCCGACGGGCGCCCGCGGTTCGTGCTGGAGATCCGGCCGAAGGACAACACGGTGGTCGTGGGGCCGCAGGAGGCGCTCGCCATCCGCGAGATCGCCGGGTCCGCGTTCACCTGGGCGGGGACGCCGCCCACGCGCCCGGACCAGCCGTTCGACTGCGACGTGCAGATCCGCGCCCACGCCGACCCCGTCCCCGCGCGCGCCGCGGTGTCGGTGGTCGACGGCATCGTGGAGCTCGTGATCACCCCGCGAGAGCACCTGCTCGGCGTCGCCCCCGGGCAGACCGCCGTGGTCTACGCCGGCACGCGCGTGCTCGGCCAGGTCACCATCGACCGCACCGTGAGCGCCGTCGCCGACGCGCGGCCGCCCGCGCGATCCGAGCTCGTCGGCGCGACGGCGGGGGAGTGACGGGGCCATGAGCGACGCCACCACGACCGGATCCGCCGCCGCCGCCGCGGACGACGCCGTCCCCGCCACCACGCCACCCGACGTCGCGGCCGCGTCCGCGCGCGTCGACGAGCTGCGCGCCGAGATCGAGCGCCACCGCGACGAGTACTACGAGGGCAACGCGAGCACCGTCAGCGACGCCGAGTACGACGCGCTCGTGCACGAGCTCGAGGCGCTCGAGGAAGCGCACCCCGGGCTCCGCAGCCAGGACAGCCCCACCCAGCGGGTCGGCGGCCGCGCGGAGACCACGCTCTTCGCGCCCGTCACGCACGCCGAGCGCATGCTCAGCCTCGACAACGTGTTCAGCGAGGAGGAGCTCGCCGAGTGGGCGGCGAAGGTCGAGCGCGACGCCGGGAGCGGCCGCGTGCGCTACCTCAGCGAGCTCAAGATCGACGGGCTCGCCATCAACCTGCGCTACGAGCACGGCGTCCTCGTCACGGCGGCCACGCGCGGCGACGGCGTCGTCGGGGAGGACGTCACGCAGAACGTCCTCACCATGGGCACCGTCCCCGAGCGCCTCGCCGGCACCGGCCACCCGCCGCTCGTCGAGGTGCGCGGCGAGATCTTCTTCCCCGTCGCCGAGTTCGACGAGCTCAACGCCCGGCAGCTGGAGGTGGGCGAGCGCGTCTTCGCGAACCCCCGCAACGCCGCCGCCGGGTCCCTCCGGCAGAAGGAGGAGGGCAAGACCGCCGCGCGCCTCGAGCTCATGCACGCGCGCATCCGCCGCCTCCGCATGCTCGTGCACGGCATCGGCGCGTGGCCCGTCCGGGAGCTCGAGCGCGACGCGCACGTGTCCGCGCAGTCCGAGGTCTACGGTCTGTTGGCCGGCTGGGGCCTGCCCATCTCCACGCACTTCCGCGTCTTTGACGACATGACCGACGTCGTGGCGTTCGTGCGCCGCCACGGGGCGCACCGCGCCGAGGTTGAGCACCAGATCGACGGCATCGTCATCAAGGTCGACGACCTCGGGCTCCACGAGGAGCTCGGCGCCACCAGCCGCGCGCCGCGCTGGGCCACCGCGTACAAGTACCCGCCCGAGGAGGTCAACACCACGCTCCTCGACATCGTCGTGAGCGTCGGCCGCACCGGCCGGGCCACGCCGTTCGCCGTCATGGAGAAGGTCGAGGTCGCCGGATCCGAGGTGCGCCAGGCCACGCTGCACAACCAGCAGGTCGTCAAGGCCAAGGGCGTCCTCATCGGCGACACGGTCGTGCTCCGCAAGGCGGGCGACGTCATCCCCGAGGTGCTCGGCCCGGTCGTGGAGCTCCGCGACGGCACCGAGCGCGAGTTCGTCATGCCGACGCTCTGCCCCGAGTGCTCCACGCCGCTCCGCCCCGCCAAGGAGGGCGACATCGACCTGCGCTGCCCCAACGCGCGCAGCTGCCCGGCGCAGGTGCGCGGACGGGTCGAGCACGTGGCCTCCCGCGGCGCGCTCGACATCGAGGGCCTCGGCGAGGTCGCGGCGGCCGCCCTCACGCAGCCGCTCGAGCCGGAGGACCCGCCGCTGGAGACCGAGGCGGGCCTCTTCGAGCTGACCATGGCCGACCTCGTCCCCATCACGGTCGTCGTCCGCGACGCCGAGACCGGCATGGTCAAGGTCGACGAGAGGACGGGCGAGGCGAAGCGGGTCACCCCGTTCCGGCGCCGCCGGCAGAAGCGCGACGGCGCGTTCGACCCGGCCGCGCCGTGGGGCGACGCGGACAGCGTGCCGTCGAAGTCGGCCGAGGTGCTGCTCGAGAACCTCGAGAAGGCGAAGACGCAGGACCTCTGGCGCATCCTCGTCGCGCTCAGCATCCGCCACGTCGGCCCGGTCGCCGCGCGCGCGCTGGCCGGCTGGTTCGGCTCGCTCGACGCGATCCGCGCCGCCAGCCGCGAGGAGCTCGCGGCCGTCGACGGCGTGGGCGGCATCATCGCCGACGCCCTGCTCGACTGGTTCGAGGTCGACTGGCACCGGGAGATCGTGGAGCGCTGGGAGGGGGCCGGCGTCGTCACCGCCGTCCCCGGGCACCCGGGGCCGGGTGCCGCGGCGGCCGCGGGCGGCGTGCTCGCGGGCCTCACGGTCGTCGCCACCGGATCGCTCGAGGGGTACACCCGCGAGGGCGCGCTCGAGGCGATCATGGCGGCCGGCGGCAAGGCCGGGTCCAGCGTCAGCAAGAAGACGCACTACGTCGCCGCCGGCCCCGGCGCGGGCTCGAAGCTCGGCAAGGCCGAGGCGCTCGGCGTCCGCATCATCGACGCCGCCGAGTTCCGCCTGCTCGTGGAGCAGGGGCCGGATGCCATCGCGCTGCCCGAGGCCGAGCCGGCGGATCCCGCGACGGCGGCGGCGGACGACGCCGACGCGACGGCCGAGCCGAAGCCGAAGCGCGCGCGGAAGCGGAAGGCTCCGGCGGACGCCGTACCGGAGACGGCGGACGGCGATGCGGCCTCGGGCGGCACCGACCCCGACCTCGACGCGGAAGCCGACCGGTCCGCGACGGTCGCTCCGGACGAGGCGGCGGGCGGCAGAGCCGACCCCGCCTGATCCGGCCTCCCGAGGCGCTCCCCGCGCCGATAGCATGGGGGAGCGCGTCGGCGCAGGGCCCGCCACCCTCCGGCGCCGGTCCGCCCGCGCCGGGTCACTGGGGGCTCTCGAACCGTGTCGTCTCGCGTCCGCGTGATGCTCATCGCCTCGGCCATCGCCTGCGGGCTGGTCGGGTCCGTCGTCGTGCCCGCCGCTCCGGCGGCGGCGGCACCCGGTCCGCCCGCGGTGCTCGCGGGTCCGGACGCGGCGGATCCCGCGACGGGCGCGCACCTGCCGAGCTCGGCCCGCGTGGTGGCGCAGCTCCGCGACGCCGGCGTGTCCGACGCGGCGCTCCGCGGCACCTCGCCGGTCGCCCTCCTCGGCGCGCTCCCGGCGCTCGACGTCCCCGACCTGCGCCGCCTGGCCCGGGCGATCCCCGACACCGTGCGCGAGCTCATCCGCCGCCCGCCCTCGGTGTCCGGCGTCGTCGCCTGGTGGTCGGCCCTCGCGCCCGCCGAGCGCCGTGCCCTCGCCGAGGGCATGCCCGAGCTGGTCGGGAACCTCGAGGGGGTCCCGTTCGCCGAGCGCGACGCGGCGAACCGCCGCTACCTCGACCAGCGGGAGCGCGAGCTGCACGCGACGGCGGCGGCCACGCCGGGGCGCGGGGCGCAGCGCGCGCTCGGGCGGGACCTCCGGCTGCTCGCGCAGGTGCGGGAGGCGCTCGAGCCCCAGCCCGGCGGTCCCGCGCGCTCCCTCCTCGCGTTGGACGCGGCGTGGCCGGGCCGCGCCGGCGTCGTGATGGGCGACCTCGCGACCGCGTCCTACGTCGACATCGTCGTGCCCGGCATGTACTACTCGGTGTCCGACCGCCTCGTCGACTGGACGGATGTCGCCGCGCGCCTCCAGCAGCAGCAGGCGACGCTGCTCGGCAGCGGCAGCGGCAGCGGCAGCGGCACGGGTGCGGCCTCCGTCGCCTGGATCGGCTACCGCACGCCCGACCTCCTCGGCATCGGCACGCTGGACCTCGCCGAGGAGGGGGCGGCGTACCTGGAGGGCGCGATCCAGGGGATCCAGGGCCTCCGCCGCGAGGATCCGCCGCACCTCGCCGTCATCGCGCACTCCTACGGCTCGACGGCGGCGTTGCTCGCGCTGTCGAGCGGCCGGGCCGCCGTGGACGCGCTGGCCGTCGTCGGCTCGCCGGGCGGCGGCGTGCGCACGGCGTCCCAGCTGGCGGTGCCCGCCGGCCGCGTGTTCGTCGGCCAGGCGCCGTGGGATCCGGTGGTCGGGTCGAGCTGGTTCGGCTCGGACCCCGGCAGCCCGCGCTTCGGCGCGGAGGGCTTCGACGTGGGCGGCACGCCCGGATCCGCGGGCGTCTCGGCCGAGGGCGGCCTGCAGGGCGTCGTCGGGCACAACAGCTACTTCGACCACGGCACCGAGTCCTTCCGGAACCTCGCGCTCATCGGCA
This sequence comes from Clavibacter sp. B3I6, assembly GCF_030816895.1. Lineage (NCBI taxonomy): Bacteria > Bacillati > Actinomycetota > Actinomycetes > Micrococcales > Microbacteriaceae > Clavibacter > Clavibacter sp. B3I6. Next base: position 733,944 of record NZ_JAUSYL010000001.1, on the reverse strand, counting down.
TCGGCCGTCAGGTGCTCGACGACGTGACCACGGCGGCGATCGGACGCTAGCGCCCGCGACGGCGCGCCCGGCGTCAGCGGCGGCTGCGCTCCGCGTACTCCAGCCGGACCCCGTCGCCGCCGCTCGCGACCAGGTGGCCGTCCTCGACCTCGAGCGAGGAGACCTGCACGAGGTCCCGGAGGCAGCGCGCCTCCCGCCCGTGGTCGCCGCAGGGGAGCGTGCCCGGGGCCACGCCGGCGAGCATCCCGTCGCCGGTGTCGCCGATCGGGCCGCGGTAGTCGTCGCAGGGGCCGCGTCCGCTGATCGCGCCGCCGCCGACGCGCATCGTGACCAGCGCGTCGCCCACCCCGAGGTCGCCCGCCGCGTCCGTCCCGGCGACGAGCGGCAGGACGCGGGGGCGGCCGGATCGGCGTCGGGCGGGGATCCGGGCTGCGGTGGGCACGGGGGTGACGCCAATAGAATCTCCCGGTACCCCCGCACACAGTCCTTTGGAGACGCATGCCCGACACCCGGCCCGAGCCCGCCGACGCGACCAGCGGGGACGAGACCCCCCAGGCGACGACCCCCACGGAGCAGATCAGCCGGGAGCAGGTGCAGCACCTCGCCGGCCTCGCCCGGATCCGCCTGAGCGACGAGGAGATCGACACCCTCACGACCGAGCTCGGCCTCATCGTCGAGTCGGTCGCGAAGGTCACCGCGGTCGCGACGCCCGACGTCCCCGCCACGAGCCACCCGATCCCGCTGGTCAACGTCTACCGGCCCGACGTGCCCGGCGAGACCCTGACCACCGCGCAGGCCCTCGCCGGCGCGCCCGAGCACGACGGCAGCCGCTTCAAGGTGTCGGCGATCCTCGGCGAAGAGCAGTAGGAGCACCATGACCGACGACCTCACGCGCCTCAGCGCCTCCGCCCTCGCCGACCGCCTCGCCGCCGGCGACGTGTCGAGCGTCGACGCCGTGCGCGCGCACCTCGACCGCATCGACCACGTCGACGGCGACGTCCACGCGTTCCTGCACGTCTCCGGCGAGGCCGCCCTCGGGCGCGCCGCCGAGATCGACGCGCAGCGCGCCGAGGGGGCCGCGCTCGGCCCGCTCGCCGGCGTCCCCATCGCCATCAAGGACGTGCTCTGCACGATCGACATGCCCTCCACCGCGGGCTCGCGCATGCTCGAGGGCTGGACCCCGCCCTACGACGCCACCGTCGTGCAGCGCCTCCGCGCCGCGGGCCTGGTGCCCCTCGGCAAGACCAACATGGACGAGTTCGCGATGGGCTCCTCCACCGAGCACTCCGCGTTCGGCGCCACGCACAACCCGTGGGACCTCGACCGCATCCCCGGCGGCTCGGGCGGCGGATCCGCGGCCGCGGTCGCCGCGTTCGAGGCGCCGGTCGCGCTCGGCTCCGACACGGGCGGATCCATCCGCCAGCCGGCCGCCGTCACGGGCTCCGTGGGCGTCAAGCCCACCTACGGCGGCGTGAGCCGCTACGGCGCGATCGCGCTCGCCTCGAGCCTCGACCAGGTCGGCCCCGTGTCGCGCACGGTGCTCGACTCGGCGCTCGTGCACGACGTCATCGGCGGGCACGACCCGCGCGACTCCACGTCGCTCACCGACGCCTGGCCGTCGTTCGCGGAGGCCGCCCGCGCCGGCCAGCGCGAGGGATCCGTGAAGGGCCTCCGCATCGGCGTCGTGAAGCAGCTCGACGGCGAGGGCTTCCAGGCCGGCGTCACGCAGCGCTTCCGCGAGGCGCTCGCGCTCCTCGAGCAGGCCGGCGCCGAGATCGTCGAGGTGTCCGCCCCGAACTTCGAGCACGCCATCGCCGCCTACTACCTGATCCTCCCGGCGGAGGCGTCGAGCAACCTCGCGAAGTACGACTCGGTGCGCTTCGGCCTCCGGGTGAACCCGCCCGGCGGCGGCACGGTCGAGGACGTCATGGCCGCGACCCGCGAGGCCGGCTTCGGTCCGGAGGTCAAGCGCCGCATCATCCTCGGCACCTACGCCCTGAGCGCCGGCTACTACGACGCCTACTACGGCAGCGCGCAGAAGGTCCGCACGCTCATCCAGCGCGACTTCGACGCCGCGTTCCAGCAGGTCGACGTGCTCGTCACCCCGAGCGCGCCCACGACGGCGTTCAAGCTGGGCGAGAAGCTCGACGACCCGCTGGCCATGTACCTCAACGACCTCACGACGATCCCCGCGAACCTCGCGGGCGTCCCCGGCATCGGCCTCCCCATCGGGCTCGCGCCCGAGGACGGGCTGCCCGTCGGGATCCAGTTCATGGCGCCCGCCCGCGAGGACGCGCGCCTCTACACGGTCGGCGCCGCCCTCGAGCAGATCCTCGAGCGGCAGTGGGGCGGGCCCCTGCTCGCCCAGGCACCCGAGCTCGCGCGCGCCGCGCGCCGCACCACGGACGGAGACACGCACTGATGGCCAAGGCCGAGTTGATGGACTACGAGAAGGCCATCGAGATGTTCGAGCCCGTGCTCGGGTTCGAGGTGCACGTGGAGCTCAACACGCGCACGAAGATGTTCTCCGACGCGCCGAACTTCTTCGGCGGCGAGCCCAACACGAACATCACGCCCGTGGACCTCGGGCTGCCGGGCTCCCTGCCCGTCGTGAACGAGCAGGCCGTGCGGTACTCGATCAGCCTGGGCCTCGCGCTCGGCTGCGAGATCGCGCCGAGCTCCCGCTTCGCCCGGAAGAACTACTTCTACCCGGACCTCGCGAAGAACTACCAGATCAGCCAGTTCGACGAGCCCATCGCCTTCCGCGGCTCGGTCGAGGTGGAGATGCCCGACGGGCGCATCGTCACGGTGCCGATCGAGCGCGCGCACATGGAGGAGGACGCCGGGAAGCTCACGCATGTGGGCGGCGCGACGGGCCGCATCCAGGGCGCCGACCACTCGCTGGTCGACTACAACCGCGCCGGCGTGCCGCTCGTCGAGATCGTCACGGACATCATCTACGGGGCGGAGGGCCAGGCCCCCGAGCTCGCGAAGGCGTACGTCTCGACCATCCGCGACATCGTCGTGGCCCTCGGCATCTCGGACGCGAAGATGGAGCGCGGCAACCTCCGCTGCGACGCGAACATCTCGCTGAGCCCGCGCGGATCCGGGAAGCTCGGCACCCGCACGGAGACGAAGAACGTCAACTCGCTCCGCTCCGTCGAGCGCGCCATCCGCTACGAGATCCAGCGCCAGGCGGCCATCCTCGCCTCCGGCGGCACCATAACGCAGGAGACGCGGCACTGGCACGAGGACACCGGCCGCACCTCCGCCGGGCGCCCGAAGAGCGACGCCGACGACTACCGCTACTTCCCGGAGCCCGACCTGCTGCCCGTGCAGCCGAGCGCCGAGCTGATCGAGGAGCTGCGGGCCGCGCTCCCCGAGTCGCCCGCGATCCGCCGCCGCCGGCTGAAGGCCGAGTGGGGCTTCACCGACCTGGAGTTCCAGGACGTCGTGAACTCCGGGCTCCTCACCGAGCTGGTCGGCACGGTGGAGGCGGGCGCCGCCCCGCAGGCGGCGCGCAAGTGGTGGACGGGCGAGATCGCCCGCATCGCGAACGCCCGCGGCGTGGACGCGGCGACGCTCATCACGCCGGAGCAGGTCGCGTCCGTCATCGAGCTGGTCGAGGCCGGCACGCTCACCAACCGCCTCGCGCGCGACGTGATCGAGGGCGTCATCGACGGCGAGGGCACGGCCCAGGAGGTCGTGGACGCCCGCGGCCTCGCGGTCGTCTCCGACGACGGCCCGCTGATCGAGGCGATCGATGCGGCGCTCCAGGCGCAGCCCGACGTGCTCGCGAAGATCCGCGACGGCAAGGTGCAGGCCGCCGGCGCCGTCATCGGCGCCGTGATGAAGGCCATGCGCGGCCAGGCGGACGCGGCCCGCGTCCGCGAGCTCGTGCTGGAGCGCGCGCAGGCCTCGTGACCGCCACCCTCGTCGCCCGCGGCCTCGCCGGAGGCCACGGGCACCGCACGCTGTTCTCCGGGCTCGACCTCACGGTCGCGCCCGGGGACGTCGTCGGGCTCGTCGGCGCGAACGGCGCCGGCAAGAGCACGCTGCTGCGCCTCCTCGCCGGCGTCGACGCGCCGCAGGACGGCCGCGTGCTGCTCTCGCCCGCCGACGCGTTCATCGGCTGGCTGCCGCAGGAGCACGAGCGGATCCCGGGGGAGACCGTCGCGGGCTACGTCGCCCGCCGCACGGGGTGCGCCGAGGCCTCCGCCGAGCTCGACCGCACGGCCACGGCCCTCGGCGAGGGCCTGCCCGGCGCCGACGACGCGTACGGCACGGCCCTCGACCGCTGGATGGCGAGCGGCGCGGCCGACCTGGACGAGCGCCTCCCGGCGACGCTCGCGGAGCTGGGGCTCGACCTCGATCCGGCGCTGCCGACCGCGGGCCTCTCCGGCGGCCAGGCCGCCCGCGTCGCCCTCGCCGCGCTCCTCCTCAGCCGCTTCGACGTCGTGCTCCTCGACGAGCCCACCAACGACCTCGACCTCGACGGGCTCGCGCGCCTCGAGGCCTTCGTGCGCGGCCTCCGCGGCGGCGTCGTGCTCGTGTCGCACGACCGGGAGTTCCTGGCGCGCTGCGTCACCACGGTCGTCGAGCTCGACCTCGCGCAGGACAGCGTCCGCGTGTACGAGGGCGGCTACGACGCGTTCCTCGAGGAGCGCCAGGTCGCCCGCCGCCACGCGCGGGAGGCGTACGAGCAGTTCGCGGACACGAAGGCCGACCTCGTCGCGCGTGCCCGCACGCAGCGCGAGTGGTCGTCGCAGGGCGTCCGGAACGCGATGCGCAAAGCGCCCGACAACGACAAGATCCGCCGGAAGGCCTCGGCCGAGTCCAGCGAGAAGCAGGGCCAGAAGGTCCGCCAGATGGAGAGCCGCATCGCCCGCCTCGAGGAGGTCGAGGAGCCGCGCAAGGAGTGGGAGCTCGCCTTCACGATCGGGCAGGCGCCGCGGTCGAGCGCCGTCGTCGCGACGCTCCGCCAGGCGACCGTGACCCGCGGCGGCTTCACCCTCGGCCCCGTGTCGCTGCAGGTCGACGGCGGCGACCGGATCGGGATCACGGGGCCCAACGGCGCGGGCAAGTCCACGCTCCTCGGCCTCATCCTCGGCCGCCTCGCGCCCGACGGCGGCGAGGCGTCCCCCGGGCGCAGCGTCCAGGTCGGCGAGATCGACCAGGCGCGCGCGTCGCTGCGGGGCGACCTGCCCCTCGCCGAGTCGTTCGCCGCGCAGGTGCCGGACATGGCGCCCGCCGAGGTCCGCACGCTGCTCGCGAAGTTCGGCCTGCGCGCCGACCACGTGACGCGCGCCGTGGACGGCCTGTCGCCGGGCGAGCGGACGCGCGCGGGACTCGCGCTGCTGCAGGCGCGCGGCGTCAACCTGCTCGTGCTCGACGAGCCCACCAACCACCTCGACCTGCCCGCCATCGAGCAGCTCGAGCAGGCGCTCGACTCCTACGACGGCACGCTGCTGCTCGTGACGCACGACCGGCGGATGCTCGACGCCGTGCGCCTCGACCGGCACTGGCACGTCGAGGCGGGCCGCGTCACCGAGTCGTGACCGGGCCGCCCGGCCGCGCCCCTACTGGTAGGTGACGAGGTCGGGCACGGGGGACACGTCGCGCATCGTCTGCTCGGGCGTCAGCATGGGCGTGTCCTCGTCGATGAAGTTCTTCCAGCCCCAGGCGAGGCCCGCCGGCGCGTCCGCCTGCAGCGCGCGCCAGGTGGCCTGCTTGTCGGGCTGGCCGCCCTGGCCGTCCGCGTGCACGAGCATGGCGAGCTCGGGGTGGGCGGTGTCGAGCGCGCCGCGATCCTGGATCATGCTCAGGCGGAACTGGTGCAGCACGAGCATCTTCTGCGGGAGCCCGCGGTCGCGCACGAGCCCGGCGAGCCAGTCGGTGGTCGCGTCGACCTCGGCGGCCGACACGCTGCCGATCTGCTTCAGCGGCACCTGGTCGGGGCCGAGCCGCCACTCGGGGTCGAGGGCGAGGCCCACGCCCGGCTGCGCGAGCACGGACTCGTAGCGCTTCGCCTGCGTGAGGAAGTCGGTGCGGCCGGGCTGCAGGTCGATGACGACGTAGACGCCCGCGTCCCGCGCCGCGTCGATCCACGGCTGCAGGGTCTCGACGGGGATCTCCGAGGAGTAGTCGCCGTCCGCGCCCGCCGAGCCCGCGGCGACCGTCGCGATCAGCTCGAACATGGGGATCACCGGCTCGTCGGAGAACGGCTGGTACGCGGCGGCCTGCGCCTGCGCGCGCGCCACGGCGTCCGCGGGGCCCTGCTCGCCCAGGACCCCGAGGGCGCCCGTGCCCGCGGCGCCGTAGAGCGCCACGTAGCGCTTGCCGGGGAGGACGAGCTGGCCGCCGCCGGGCAGCTGGTCGCCGGTGGAGGCGGTGCGGATGCGTCCCTCGAGGGAGGCGTCGTCCGCGTAGGCGGCGCCGACGGCGATGGTGCGCGTGGCGCCCGCCTCATGCAGCGCGGCGACCGCGTCGGCGGAGGCGCGGGGATCCGGGGCGGCGTCGGGCACGACCGTGACGCCGACGCCGGCCGCGCGCGCCGTGGCGACCGCGGCGATCGAGGACGCGGCGTCGGTCGCGAGGGCGTGCGTGCCCGCGAGGGCGTCGGCCGGCGCGGTGGGCGGGAGGGCGCCGCCGTCGGATCCCGAGGGCGACGGGCGGGGGGAGGACCCGGAGGCGGGCACGGCCAGCCCGGCCACGCGCGCCACGGCCGCGGCGGGGTCGGCATCCGCGGCATCCGCGACGTCGATGCCCGTCGCGCGGGCCACGTCGGCCGCGCGGTCGGCGCGCACGACCGTGGTCGTGTCGGGGAGGCCGGCGGTGGTGTCCTCCGCGAGGTCGCCGACGGCCAGCACGCCGGAGGACCCGAGGCGCGCGATCTCGGGCAGCGCGCCGGAGCCCGCGACGATCAGCGGGGCGCCGAGCGGCGACGGCCGCCTCCGCGCCGAGCTCCTGCGCGGCCGGGTCGCCGGCCGGGGCCAGCACCGCGACGGGCGCGGACCGGAAGAGGCGGCCGCTCATCGCCACGGAGGCGCCCGCGTCGTCGGCCTCGCCCACCACGGTGAGCGGGGCGTCGGGGGCGGCGGTCACGGGACGCGCCACCTCGGGGGCGCGATCCTCGGCGGTGCAGGCGCCGAGGCCGACGGCGAGGCCGGCGGCGGCGATCACGGAGAGGGAGGCACGGAGGGACCGGGGGAGGCGGATCGGGGACGGCACCCGACCACGGTACGGGACGCCGGCCGACGCGGGCGGTCCCGCCGCCCCGCGCGGACGAGCCCGTCCCCCTCCCCGTCCGCTGGGCGCCCCGGGCCCGGCTCCACCGCGACCGTCCGGGTACCGTGGACGGGTGACCGCCCTGACGCCGACCCTGCTGACGACCACGACGCCGGCGGGGCTCCGTCCCGCCGCCTCGGCCGAGGATCCGCTCGCCGGCCTCGACGGGCTCGTGGGCGTCGCGGCCCGCGTGATCGAGGCGCTCGGCGAGGCGGGCGTCGGCGCGATGACCTTCGTCGAGACGGTGTTCCCGCCCATCCCCAGCGAGGTGGTCCTGCCCCTCGCGGGCTTCGTGGCCGCGACCGGGCGGATGGACCTCGTGCTCGTGATCGTCGCGAGCACCCTGGGCGCGTACCTCGGCGCGCTCCTGCTGTACTGGCTCGGGCGGAAGGCGGGGGAGGAGCGGACCATCCGGGTGCTCTCGAGGCTGCCGCTCGTCGAGCGCCACGACTTCGAGGTGGCCGCTTCCTGGTTCCACCGGCACGGTCGGTCCGCGGTCTTCTTCGGCCGGCTCGTGCCGGGCGTCCGCAGCCTCATCTCGCTGCCCGCGGGTGCCGGCGGCATGCCGCTCGGCACCTTCAGCTTCTACACGATCGCCGGGAGCGGGCTCTGGAACGGCGCCCTCATCGGCCTCGGCGCCGCCCTCGGCAGCCAGTACGAGCTCATCGACCGGTACGCCCAGTACCTCGACTACGCGGTGTACGCCGTCGTCGGGATCCTCCTCGTGCTGCTCGTCGGCCGCGCCCTCCGCCGTCGCGTTCAGAGGGGGCGCGACGCCGGCTGAGCGCTCCGCCCGCCCGACGGCCGCCCGGGCGTCGTCCGCGGGTCTCCCACGGGTCTCCCTGGCGCGCCGGATAGCGTGACGCCCGGCTGATGCGATCGGCGACTCCCGCCGATCCGGCCCCTCAGAGAGGCACCACCATGGGATTCCTGGACAGGCTCCTGGGCCGCGACGAGCAGCCCGCCGACCGACCCGGCCGTGCCGCGGGCGACGCCCCGCGGGAGCGCAGCGCGGACGAGGTCGCCGTCGAGCGGTACCGCTACCTCCTCCGCACGGCGCCGCCGGAGAGGATCGAGGAGGTGCACCTCGAGGCCTTCCGGAAGCTCACGCCCGAGCAGCGCGAGATCCTCTTCCGCCAGCTGAGCGCGGACGCCGGCCGACGGCGACGCCCCCGTCGACGACCGCCCGGAGTCGCTCGCGCGCTCGGCCACCCGATCGGAGGTGCGCGCGCCCGGCACGCTCGAGCGCACGCTCGGCCCGCGCGGCGGGCTCGCGGGCGGCGGTGCAGGCGGCATGGGCATGGGCGGCATGATCGCCGGATCCATGCTCGGCACCATCGCGGGCGTCGTGGTCGGCTCGGCCATCGCGCAGGCGCTCATCCCCGACGCGGTCGGCCAGGACCAGGCGGGCGCGGACGGCGGCGACGCCGGGGCGGACGCGGGAGCCGAGGGCGGCGACGCGGGCGCCGACGCGGGTGCCGGCGACTTCGGCAGCGGCGACCTCGGCAGCGGTGACCTCGGCGGCGGTGGCGACTTCGGCGGCGGCGGCGACTTCGGCGGCGGCGGTGGCGACTTCGGCGGCGGCGACTTCTTCTAGCCCGGGATCGGCCGCAGGGGGTCTCCTCGGCGGCCGGCCGTCACCGTCACCCCGCCTCGACGATCCCCTCGCGCACCTTCCGGCGCAGCACCTTGCCGAGGAGCGACGTGGGCAGCTCGTCGAGCACCACGATCCGCCGCGGCACCTTGTAGCCCGCGAGCTCGCCGCGCAGCGTCGCGCGTGCGGCCTGCTCGTCGAGGGTCGCGCCCTCCTCGAGCACGACGGCCGCGACGACCTCCTCGTCGCCGCCCTCGCGGGGGATGCCCACGACGGCCGCGTCGCGCACCCCGTCCAGCTCCCGCACGGCCTCCTCCACCTCGGATGGCGAGACGTTGAAGCCGCCCGTAATGATGAGCTCCTTGATCCGGTCGGCGATGCGCACGAAGCCGTCCGCGTCGATCGTCACCACGTCGCCCGTACGGAACCAGCCGCCCTCGAGGAGGACGGCGGCGGTCTCGTCGGGTCGGCCGTGGTAGCCGCGGAACACCTGCGGGCCGCGCACCAGCAGCTCGCCCGGCTCGCCCGCCGGGCGGTCGACGGACGGGTCCTCGGGATCCACGACCCGCACCTCGGTGTTGGGCAGGGGGAGGCCGACGGTCCCCGCGCGCCGCGTGTCGCCGACGGGGTTGGCCATGAGCACGGGGGAGCACTCGGAGAGGCCGTAGCCCTCGACGAGCCAGCCGCCGGTCTGCTCCTCCCAGGGCACCACGACCGACTCGGGCAGCGCCATCGCGCCGGAGATGGAGATCGAGATGCCCGCGAGCGAGACGCCCTCCGCCGCCGCGGCCTCGCGGAGCCGCGCGTAGATGGGCGGCACGGCGGGGAGGAACGTCGGCGGGTGGCGGCGGATGGCCTGCAGCACGAGGTCGGGCTCGAAGCGCGGGAAGAGCACGAGCCGCGAGCCCATGCTCATCGCGAAGGTGAGGCAGAGCGTCAGCCCGTAGGCGTGGAACATGGGCAGCACCGCGTAGACGACGCTCGTCCCGCGCGGGACCGTGGGCACCCACGCGCGGGACTGGGCGGCGTTCGCGCTGAGGTTGAGGTGCGTGAGCTCGGCGCCCTTCGGCGTGCCCGTGGTGCCGCTCGTGTACTGGATCACCGCGAGGTCGGAGGCCTCGGGCCGGGGGTGCTCGGCGGGGAGGGGCGCGGCGGCGGCGATCCGCTCCCACGTGGTGGTGCCGGTCACCTTCGCGGCGATGGCCGCCCGCGCCGCCCGCGCCTTCGGGATCGGCAGGCGGAGGAGGAGGCGCGTGCGCAGCGGCATGGCGCGCGTGACGTCGACGGAGACGATGCGCTCGGGCCGCACGCCGTCCGGCAGCGCCTGGATGGTCGCGACCGACTTGTCCCACGCGATCACGGCGCGGGCGCCGTGGTCCTCGAACTGGTGCTGCAGCTCGCGCGGCGTGTAGAGCGGGTTGTGCTCGACGACCACCGCGCCGAGGCGCAGCACCGCGTAGAAGGCGACGACGTGCTGCGGGCAGTTCGGCAGCACGATCGCGACCGGATCCCCTGCACGCACGCCCGCGTCGTGGAGGCCCTGCGCGGCTCGGGCGATCAGCTCGCCGAGCTCGCGGTAGCTGGTCTCCTCGCCGAGGAAGTCGAGGGCCGTCCCGCCGGGGAAGCGGAGCACCGACTGGTCGACGATGTCGACGAGCGATCCCTGCGGCAGGTCGATCTCGTGCGGGACGTCGGGCGCGTAGCTGGCCAGCCAGGGCTGGTCGGTGGGGGTGCTCACCCCTCCCACCCTAGGGCGCGGGGGTCGCCGGGCCGGTGACGGGGAGGCGACGGCGCGGGGCGACGCGCGGGGGCGCGAGCCGGGCCCCGCCATCGGGACGGCGGGAGCGACGGCGGGAGCGCCCCGCGGGGATCAGGCGCGGCCGGCGTGCCGACCCTCGGCGAGGAACGCGAGGCGGCGCAGCGTCTCGACGTTGCGGGCGTGCAGCATCAGGTCCATGAGCGGGGCCGGCACGAGGCGGCCGGGTCCGCGCACGGCCTCCTCGGTCATGCGCACCTCGCAGCCGTCCGGGAGGGTCCGCACCTCGAGCGTGACGCGCGCCTCGCCGATCGGCCAGCCCTTCGGCTGCATCACCATGCGGCGCGGGGCGTCCCACTCGAGCATGGTGGTGGCGTCATCGAGGAGGACGGGCCAGGAGCCGAAGGAGTGGTGGAGCTTCGCGCCGACCGCGGGCCAGGCGTCGTCGACCGCGCGCATCCGGGACGCGCCGACGACCCACGCGGGGAACAGCCAGCCGTCCGAGATGACCTCGGCGACGTCGGAGGGGGAGCACTTCATGCGGCGGCGGGTGACGGACATGCCCCCAGTCTGCCGTCCGCGTCCAGGCTCCGGTAATCCAGCGGGGGCGCGTCCGGCTCCTCGGACCCGGCTACAGCGACAGGTCGGGTCCGCGCTCGATCCCGAACTCGTGCCGCAGCGCGCTCCGGGCCGCCTGGTAGCCGGCCATGCCGTGCACGCCGGGGCCGGGGGTGGCCGAGCTCGACGCGAGGTACACGCCCGCGGCCGGCGTCCGCCACGGATCCGGCGAGAGCACCGGCCGCGCGAGGAGCTGCCACACGCTCGCGGCGCCCGCCGCGATGTCGCCGCCGATGTAGTTGGGGTCGTGCTCCTCCATGCCGACGGCGTCCATGCTCGAGGAGGCGAGGATCAGGTCGCGGAAGCCGGGGGCGAATCGCTCGATCTGGCGGGTGATCGCCTCGGTCTGGTCGACCGTGGATCCCGCGGGCACGTGCGTGTAGGCCCACAGCACGTGCTTCCCCTCGGGTGCGCGGCCGGGGTCCGCGAGGGACGGCTGCGCGACCAGCACGTACGGGTCGTCGCTGTGGCGGCCCGCGGCCACGTCGTGCTCGGCGCGCTGGATCTCGGCGCGCGTGCCGCCGACGTGCAGCGTGCCGGCGCGGTGGAGCTCGGGATCCGTCCACGGCACGGGGCCGGACAGCGCGAAGTCGACCTTGCTGGCGGCGTTCCCGTAGCGGAAGCGGCGGATCGCGCGGAGGTAGCGCGCGGGGAGGCGGTCCTCGGCGATGCGGGCGAGGGCGCGGGCGCTCGTGTCGAGGAGGACGGCGCGGGCGCGGGGCAGCTCGCGGAGCGTCCGCACCTCGGAACCCGTGACGACCTCGCCGCCGTGCGCCCGGAGGTCGTCGACCATCGCGTCGACGATGGCCTGGCTGCCGCCGACCGGCACCGGCCAGCCGCGCGCGTGGGCGTAGGCGCCGAGGGACAGCGCGGCCGCGGCGGTCGAGACGCTCGGCATGGTCTGGATCGCGTGCGCCGCGACGCCCGTGAACATGGCGGGCGCGACGTCGCCGCGGAAGCGCGCGTTCCACAGCGGCGATCCCTGCTCGAGCGCGCGGAGCCCCAGCCGGACGGCCGTCGGCGGGTGGCGCGGCACCTGGAGCAGGGGACCGTTCGTGAACTGGGCCACGCGGTCCGCGGACGCCGCGAGCGGACCCATGAGGCTCCGCCAGGCGCGGCCGTCGACGCCGAGCGCGTCGGCCGTGCGCTCGATGTCCCGGTAGGCGATGCCGGAGCGACCCCCGTCGAGCGGGTGCGCGTAGGAGATCTCGGGGACGGCGAGGTCGATCCGCCGGTCGAGCTGGAAGGCCCGGAAGAACCCGGACGCGAGCGCCATCGGGTGCACGGCGGAGCAGACGTCGTGGTGGAAGCCGGGCAGCGTGACCTCGGCCGTGCGGCTGCCGCCGCCGATCGTGTCCGCTCGCTCGTGCACCTCGACGCGGAGTCCGGCCCGCGCCATCGTCACGGCCGCGGCCAGCCCGTTCGGTCCGGAGCCGACCACGATCGCGTCGATGTCACCCATGCGTCGAGGCTATCGGCGTCGGAGCGCGGCGGCACCGGCGACGACGCCCGAGAGCAGCGCGCCCGCGCCGATGGCGACGGTCTTCGCCCGGTTGCGGACGATCCAGATCTGCGGGCTCATCGTGCGGGCCCGGTCGCTGAAGATCCCGCGCGCGCCGTGGTCGCCCGGGGTGGGCGTGTAGAGGTTCGTCGGCAGCATGGGCTGGGTCTTGTCGGCCGCCTGCTGACCCGAGTAGCCGACCTTCGCGAGGTAGCCGTCGAGCCAGTTCGCGACGAACCGGTTGCCGAGGACGGTCTTGACCGTCGGCTCACCCACCCAGTTGCGGCGCTTCGGCTTGTCGGCGACCGCGGCGATGGCCTGCGCGCCCACCTCGGGCTCGAAGATCGGGGGCACGGGCTGCGGGTGGTGCGGCAGCTGCGACTTGACCCAGTTGAACTGGATGGTGTTGAGCGCGGGCATGTCGACGGTGGAGATGACGACCTTGCTCCCGTTGTGGATCAGCTCGGTCGTCACCGACTCGGTGAAGCCCTGCACGGCGTGCTTGGCGGCGCAGTAGGCGGCCTGCAGCGGGATCCCGCGGTGGGCGAGCGCGGAGCCCACCTGGATCACGTGCCCGCGGTCGCGCGGCACCATGCGGGACAGCGCGGCGCGCGTGCCGTTGACGAAGCCGAAGTAGTTGACGGCCGTGGCGCGCTCGAAGTCGGCCGGGTCGGTCGTGAGGAACTCGCCGAAGACGCCGACCATGGCGTCGTTGACCCAGAGGTCGATGGGGCCGAGCTCGTCCTCGACGCGGTCGGCCGCGGCCTCGACGGCGAGGCGGTCGGCGACGTCGGTGGGGATGCCGAGTCCGCGGCGGCCGCGGGCCTCGATGTCCGCGACGGCACCGGCGAGCCCGTCCTCGCCGCGGGCCAGCACGGCCACGTCCCAGCCCCGGTCGGCGAGCTCCCGGACGGTGGCCCGTCCGAGTCCTGCGGTTCCTCCGGTGACGACGGCGATGCCTCGGGTCATGGCGCTCCTTCGATGGTTGGTGCACGAAACGTGCTCCTCCACCGTAGGGCCGCCGCGCCCCGCCGGGCCGCCCGACGGCGCGACCTGCCAGGCGGCGGTCAGCCTTCGCGCTGGAGGTCCTCGCGCACCTGGCGGCGGAGGACCTTGCCGATGAGCGACGTGGGCAGGGCGTCCACCTGCACGACGCGGCGCGGCACCTTGTAGGCGGCGAGATGGGTGCGGCAGTACTCGCGGATGGCGGCCTCGTCGAGCGTCGCGCCGGGCTCCAGGACGACCGCGGCGGTCACGTCCTCGCCGCCGTTCGCGGACGGCAGGCCGACGACCGCGACGGACTGGACGCCGGGGGCGTCACGGACCGCGTCCTCCACCTCGCTGGGGGAGACGTTGAAGCCGCCCGTGATGATGAGCTCCTTCATCCGGTCGACGATGGTGGTGAAGCCGTCGGCGTCGACGCGCACGATGTCGCCCGTCCGGAACCAGCCGCCGTCGAGGAGCGCCGCGCGCGTCTCGTCGGGGCGGCGCCAGTAGCCCTGGAACACCTGCGGCCCGCGGATGAGCAGCTCGCCCTCCTCGCCGGCGGCCCGGTCGACCGTCGGGTCCTCGGGGTCCACCACGCGCACCTCGGTGCTCGGGAACGGGACGCCGACCGTGCCCGGTCGGCGCGACGGGCCGATGGGGTTGCCGAGCGCGACCGGCGAGGTCTCGGTGAGGCCGTAGCCCTCCACGAGGTAGCCGCCCGTGAGGTCCTCCCACAGCTGGACGGTGGAGACGGGCAGGTTCATGGCGCCGGAGATGGAGAACCGGACGCCCGTGAGGTCGACCCCCTTCTCCTTCGCGCCGCGCGCGAGCCGCTCGTAGATGGGCGGGACGGCGGGCAGGAACGTCGGCGGGTGCTTCCGGGCGGCGGCGAGGACGAGGTCCACGTCGAACTTGGGGAAGAGCACGAGGCGCGCGCCGATGGCCATGGCGAAGGTGAGGCAGAGCGTGAGGCCGTAGGCGTGGAACATGGGGAGGACGCCGTAGACGGTCTCGCCGCCGTCCGCGAGGCCCGGCACCCACGCGCGGCCCTGCATGGCGTTGGCGTGCAGGTTGCGGTGGGTGAGGATCGCGCCCTTGGGAGTGGCGGTCGTGCCGCTCGTGTACTGGAGGATCGCCGTGTCGTCGAGCTCGGGACGAGGGCGCGAGGAGGCGATGCGGCGGTGGGAGACGAGCTCCTCCCAGGTGACCGTGCCGGAGACGGGCGCCGTGATGGCCGCGCGGGCGCGGCGCGCGGCGGGGATCGGCAGGCGCAGCTTCAGGCGGGTCGCGAGCGGCATCGCGGCGGTCAGATCGACGGAGACGACGGTGTCGACGGGCACGTCGCGCGGCATGTCCTGGATGGTGCCGACGACCGTGTTCCACGCGATCACGACGCGCGCGCCGTGGTCCTCGAACTGGTGGCGGAGCTCGCGCGGCGTGTAGAGCGGGTTGTGCTCCACGACGATCGCGCCGAGCCGGAGCACCGCGTAGAACGCTACGATGTGCTGCGGGCAGTTCGGCAGGACGAGCGCGACGCGGTCGCCCTTCCGCACGCCCAGCCCGCGCAGGCCCTCGGCGGCGCGGGCGATCTGGTCGCCCATCTCGCGGTAGGTCGTCTCGCGGCCGAAGAACTCGAGGGCGACGGCCCGGGAGTGCCGCTGGATGGAGCGCTCGACCATGTCGACGAGGGATCCGATGACGGGAGGGATGTCGGCCGACACCCCGTCCGCGTAGCTGCGTACCCAGGGGCGGTCGGCGTCGATGCTCATGCCCCCACCATAGGGAATGCGCCCGGGTGCGACCCGGGCGCATCGGCCCCGCGTCGGTCGCGGGCTAGGCGGGGTAGACGACCCCGGTCAGCTGCTCGGACGCGTCCCAGAGGCGGCGGGCGAGCTCCGGGTCCCTCGACCACGGGCTCGACGCCGCGAGGTGCGGCATGCCGCTCATGCCGCCGGGGCCCGCGGGGCCGTAGTAGTCGCCCGGGTGCACGCCGAGGCCGGTCGCGGCCTGGATCTGCGGGAGGGCGCCCACGCGCACGTCCTGGCCCATGGCCGCCGGGCCGAACCTGGCGGCCAGGTCGCTGGCGACGCCCCGGGGACCCGATCCGGGTCCGTTCTTCGCGAGGTTCGTGGAGGTGACGCCGGGGTGCGCGGCCGCGGCCGTGAGTCCCCAGCCCCGCTCGTCGGAGAGCGACTGCAGGCGGCGCATGAAGAGGAGGTTCGCGAGCTTCGCCTGCCCGTAGGCCGCCCAGGGGCTGTAGCGACGCTCGGACTGCAGGTCGCCGAACGCGATGCGGCCCATCCAGTGCGCGAGGCTCGAGACGACGACGACGCGGGGCGCCTCGGCCGCGCGCAGCGCCGGCAGGAGCAGGCCGGTCAGCGCGAAGTGGCCGAGGTGGTTCGTGCCGAGCTGGATCTCGAAGCCGTCGCGCGTCTCGCGTCGGTCCGGCGGCGCCATGACGCCCGCGTTGTCGACCAGGATGTCGATCGGCCCGCGCGCGACCTCCCGGTCGGCGAAGGCGCGCACGGAGGCGAGGTCGGCGAGGTCGAGGGATCCGACCTCCACGTGCACCCCGGGGTGGCGGTCGCGGATGGCGCCGGCCGCGTCCTCGCCGCGCTCCGGGTCGCGCGACGTGAGGACCACGGACGCGCCGGCCGCCGCCAGACGCCGCGCGGTCTCGAGGCCGAGGCCGCTGTTGCCCGCCGGTGACGACGGCGCGCTTCCCGTCGAGCGGGCTGATGATGATGTCGGTGGGACGGGGCACGCGGACTCCTTGTCGGTGGGATCCCCACGCTAGCGACGTCGACCGGGCGTCGGCCGTGCGGCGGGCGGCACCGGGCGGCAGGGGCGCATCCGCGGTCGGCGTCGCGGGCCGCGCGTCGGAGCCGCCGCGGGGGCGCCCGATGGGACGATGGGGGCATGTGGATGAGACGCGGCCGGGACGGATCCGAGGACGACCGGGGCGGCGCGGAGTCGCACGCGATCGGGGTCGGGGCCGTGGTCGTGATCCTCGACGGCGCCGCTGCGACGGGCGACCCCGCGCTCGACGGCGAGCCCGTGGGCCTCGTGGTCGCCTCCGCCTCCGACGGCCTGCGCAGCGTGAGCCCGGCGCCGACCGCGCGCGGCCGCGCCTGGGTGGTGGAGCTCGGCTCGGACGACGACGTCGACGACGGCACGGCCGGCCGCCGGGTCGTGGTGCCGCAGAGCGCGCTCCGCCTCCTCGACGACGCCGACGGGCCCGTCCCCGTGCTGCCCGCCGACGACCTCCCGCCGCGCGCGTGAGCGGCCTGGACCTCGAGCCCGCCGCCGAGGACGTCCTCGCCGACCCCGCCGGGCTCGTGGACCCCGTCGACCTCGCCGCGGAGCTGATCCGCATCGACTCGACCAACCCCGACCTGGTGCCGGGCGCCGCGGGGGAGGCCGCGATCGCCGCGCACGCCGCCGCCTGGCTCCGTGCCCGCGGCTTCGAGGTGCGCGTGCTGGAGACGTCCCCCGGCCGCCCGACCGTGCTCGCGACGGCGCGCGGCACGGGCGGAGGCCGCACGATCCTCCTCGACGGCCACCTCGACACCGTCCCGCCCGGCGACCCGGAGCGCGGCGGCCTGCGGCCCCGCGTCGAGGACGGCCGGCTCCTCGGCCGCGGTTCATTCGACATGAAGGCGGGCCTCGCCGCGATGATGGTCGCCGCCGACCGGGCCCGGGCGCACGGGGACGCGCGGCGACGTCGTGCTCGCCCTCGTCGCCGACGAGGAGTTCGGGAGCATCGGCACCGAGGAGGCGCTGCGCGCCCTGGCCGCCGACGGCACGCGCGTCGACGGCGCCGTGATCTCCGAGCCCAGCCAGTCGGAGGCGATCGTCGCCCACCGCGGGTTCGGCTGGTACGAGATCCGGCTGCGCGGGCGCGCGGCGCACGGGTCCATGCCGGAGCAGGGCGTGGACGCCGTCGCGCACGCGGTCCTGGTGCTCCGCGAGCTGGACGCGCTCGCCGAGCGCCTCGCCGCGGGGCCCCTCCACCCGCTCCTCGGGTCGGGCGCGGTGCGCGTGTCCCGGATCCACGGCGGGTCGGACGCGGCGACCGTGGCCGACTCCTGCGTGCTCACGGTCGAGCGGCGCTTCCTGCCGGGCGAGTCGCCCGCCGCCGTGGAGGCGGGCCTCCGCGCCGCGCTCGACGCCGTCGCGGCCCGCACCCCTGACATGGACGCCGAGCTCGTGGTCCTCGTGGCCCGGGCGGCCTTCGAGGCCGACGTCGAGGGTCCGCTGGCGCGCGCCGTGCTCGACAGCGGCGCGCGGATCACGGGCGCACCCGTCGCGCACCGCGGGGAGCCCTTCTGGACCGACGCCGGCCTCGTGCAGGAGGCCGGGATCCCGTGCATCCTCCTCGGCGTCACGGGCGGCGGGGCGCACGCGGACGAGGAGTGGGCCGAGGTCGCCTCCATCCGGCGGCTCGCCGACGTGCTCGAGGGCGCGATCCTCGACTTCTGCGGCCGCGCCGACGGTCCGGTGCCGGGAGCGCCCGCCGCGTAGCGGCTAGTCGCGCGTGGCCGAGCGGTGCAGCTCCACGTCGAGCCGCCCCGCGTCGGCCGTCGCGGTCATCCAGGTGAAGTCGGGCTGGCGGCGCCGGTCGGTGGGGGAGCCGGGGTTGAGGAGCCGCAGGCCCTCGGGCGTCACGGTGTCCCAGGGGATGTGGCTGTGCCCGAAGACCAGCACGTCGGTCGCGGGGAACGCCCCGTCCATCCGCCGCTCGCGGCCCGTCGACGCACCCGTCTCGTGCGTGACGGCGAACCGGATCCCCTCGATCGTCGCGCGCGCCGTCTCCGGCAGCCGCGCCCGCAGCCCCGCCGGATCGTTGTTGCCCCAGCACGCGAGGAGCCGGGCGGAGCGGGCCTCGAGCGCATCGAGGGCGGGCTCGTCGACCCAGTCGCCCGCGTGCACCACGACGTCGGCCGCGTCGATCGCGCGCCAGAGCGCCTGCGGCAGGTCCCGGGCCCGCTTCGGGAGGTGGGTGTCGCTGAGGAGCACGAGCGATGCGGTCACGCCTCCCACGGTACGCGGCTCCCGTACCCTCGATCCGTGACCCCCGCCACCCGCGACCTCGTGCCCGCCGACCTCGACTGGATGGTGCCGCTCAACAACGCCGCCGTGCCCGCGGTCCCGCCCATGGACGCCGCGTCGCTCGGCGCGGTGCTCGCGCACGCCGACCTCGCGATCGCCGTGGTCGACGCCGACGCGCCGGACGCCGCGCCCCTCGGCATGCTCCTCGCGATGCAGCCGGGCGGCGCGTACGACAGCGCCAACTACCGCTGGTTCGAGGAGCGCGGCGCCGACGGCCTGTACGTCGACCGCATCGTCGTCGCGGACGGGCACCGCGGGCTCCGGCTCGGCCAGGTGCTCTACGCCCGCGTGTTCGCGGAGGCCCGCCGCACCGGCCGCGCCGCCGTCACGTGCGAGGTCAACACGCTGCCGCCCAACCCGGGGTCGCTCGCCTTCCACGTGAGGCTCGGCTTCGCCCGGGTCGGGGAGCTGGTCGACGACGACGGCCTGCACGCGGTCGCGATGATGTCGGCCCCCGCGGTCGCGTCCGTGTCCGACCCGTCCGTCGGCTGACCCGCGCGGCATGATGGACGCGACCCCCGTCCCCGATCCGCCCCAGCAGGAGGCGCCCATGACCGGCATCACCCGCGGCTTCGTCGGCCGCCCCCGGCAAGGGCGCGGCCGACCGTCTGCCGCCCGGCCAGTACGACACCGAGGGCGGCTGGCCCGTCCTCACGGCCGAGGCCGTGCCGAACCTCCCCGCGTCGCGCTGGTCGATCGCGGTCGACGGCCTCGTGGAGCGCCCCACCGCGTGGGACTGGGACGAGGCGCACGCGCTGCCCCGGTCCGAGTACGCGGGCGACATCCACTGCGTCACCACCTGGACCCGGCTCGACACGCGCTTCGCCGGCGTCAGCGTCGACACCCTCCTCGACGCGGCCGGACCGCTGCCCGAGGCGCGCTTCGTGCTCGCGACCTCGCACTCGGGCTACACCACGAACCTCCCGCTCGACGACGTCCGCGGCGGCCGCGCCTGGATCGCGTTCGAGGCCGACGGGCGGCCCCTCGCCGCGGACCACGGCGGTCCCGCCCGCCTCCTCGTGCCGCACCTCTACTTCTGGAAGAGCGCGAAGTGGATCGCCCGCCTCACGCTCCTCGACCACGACCAGCAGGGCTTCTGGGAGCGCAACGGCTACCACGACCGCGGCGACCCCTGGCGCGAGCAGCGCTACCAGGGCGACCGCTGAGCGCGCCCGTGCCCGTGCCCGTGCCCGCGGTCCCCGCCTCGGTCGGGGGCGAGTGGCGGACGGCGACCATCGCGGCGCTCGAGCACCCGACGCCCATGACGGTCCTGGTGCGCTTCGACGTGCCCGACCGGATCCCGCACCTGCCCGGACAGCACTGCGTCGTCCGGCTGCGCGCGGAGGACGGCTACACGGCCCAGCGCTCGTACTCGATCCTCTCCGCGCCGCACGAGCCGGGCGTCGAGCTGCTGATCGAGCGCTACGAGGACGGCGAGGTCAGCGGGTTCTTCGCGGACATCGCGGAGGTGGGCGACGAGATCGAGATGCGGCTGCCCATCGGGGGCTTCTTCGTCTGGGACGGCGCGACCCCCGCCGTCGCGCTCGGCGGGGGGACCGGCGCGGTGCCGCTCGTGTCCATGGTCCGGCACGCCCGGCACCTCGGCGTCCCGCACCTCGTCCGGGCGGCCGTCTCGGCGCGCACGGCGGCCGACGTCCCGTGCCGCGCGGAGCTCGAGACCGCGGGGGCGCTCGTGGCGACGACGCGCGAGCGGCACGGCGCGCGCGGCTTCGGGCGGCTCCGGGTCGAGGAGGTGGCGGGACTGGCCGCGGGCGCCGGCGTCGCGTTCGTCTGCGGATCCACCGCCTTCGCGGGCGGGGCCACGCGCCTCCTCCTCGACGCGGGGGTCGACCGCGACGCGATCCGCATCGAGCAGTTCGGCCCGTCCGGGGACTGAGGCGCGGCCTCGTCATCCGCTCGCGCCCCGGCGGTACCGCTCGCGTCCGGACCGCGCCACACTGGTGCGGACGGCGACGGCGCCGCCGGGGAGCGGGTGGCAGGTGGAGCGGTCGGTCGTGCTGCTGCGGGGGATCAACGTCGGTCGCGCGAAGCAGGTCCCCATGGCCGCCCTCACGGCGGCGCTCGAGGGGCTCGGCTACCGCGGCGTCCGCACCCACCTGCGGAGCGGCAACGCCGTCGTCGACCACGACCGCCCGAGCGGACGCGGGGCCGCGGTGGCGATCGAGGACGCCGTGCGGCTCGCCACGGGCGTCACGGCCGACGTCCAGCTCGTGGCGGCGGACGACTTCCGCCGGATCGCGGCCGGCATCCCGTTCGGCCCGGTCGCGGACGACCCCTCGCGCCTGCTCGTGTCCTTCCTCGACCGCCCGCTGGATCCGGTGCCCGCCCCGCCGCCCGCCGCGGAGATCGCCCCGGACCTCGTCGCGGTGGGGGACGGCGCCGTGTACTCGTGGCACCCGGACGGCGTCTCCGCCTCGCGCGTGCCGCCGGCCTTCTGGCGGGGGCTCGGCGCATCCGTGACGGCGCGGAACGCCCGCACGGTGGCCGCCCTCGTCGCCCTGCTCGACGTGTGACGGTCCGGCCTGCGCATCGCCCGTCGCGACGTGCCCCCCGCACGGGGGTGACCTCAGCCAGCCGTCACGCCCCCGTGCCCGATCCCGGGCGCGGGGGCCTCCTCACGGCGCGGACGGGGGGATAGGTTCGTGCACGTGAGCAGATTCGCGGACCGCTGGAAGTCCCACATCCTGGAGACGTTCTCCGCGGATGCCGAGGGGCGGCCCCAGTGGATCCAGGACCTGGAGAAGGGCGAGGACGAGGGCTGGTTCGGTCCCGGCTCCGCGGTGTGGGCCGTGCACGGCGGCATGCCGTCGCTCGTCGCCGGGATCCGCGCCCTCCTCATGCAGACGCTGCACCCGGGCGCCATGGCCGGCGTCCACGACTGGTCCCGCTACCGCGAGGACCCGCTCGGCCGCCTCGCCGGCACGGTGCGCTGGGTCGTCACGACCTCGTTCGGCGACCGCGACACCGCCGTCGACGTGAGCCGACGCGTCCGCGGCTACCACCGCAAGGTGCAGGGCACGTTCGTCGACGGCCGCGGCGTCGAGCGCCCCTACAGCGCCAACGACCCCGACCTGCTGAGCTGGGTGCACATCGTGTTCACGGACGCCTTCCTCAGCACCCACCTGCAGTGGGGGTCGCCCATCCCCGGCGGGCCGGACCGCTACGTCGCCGAGTGGGCCAAGGCCGGCGAGCTGATGGGGGTCGAGGCGCCGCCGCGCTCGCACGCCGAGCTGCACGCCCAGATCGACGCCTTCCACGACCAAGGCCTCCTCCGGGCCGACGAGCGAACCCGCGAGACGATCTCCTTCCTCCGCGAGCCGCCGCTGCGGGCCTCGATGCTGCCGGCGTACCGCGTGCTCTTCGCGGGCGCCGTCGCCTCGCTCGAGCCGCGCTACCGCGAGATGCTCGGCCTCGACAAGGCGTCGTTCGGCCCGTTCCCGCTGCCGGCGCTCGCGTCGACGCGCGTCATGCTCGGCGTCGCCGGCCGCGTGATGGGCGAGCAGTCGACGAGCCACGAGGCGGCGCTCAAGCGCATCGCGCGGCTGCGGGGCGAGCCCGTGACGGACGCGACGGTCGACCCGCGCCCCCGTCGCGACCCCGGCGGCGCCGAGCACCGCGCGCGACCGGCCGCCTGAGCCGGCCGCCTGAGCCGGCGGGCTGAGCCGGGCGCCTGAGCCGGCGGGCTGAGCCGGGCGCCTGCGCCGGCGGCCTGGCGCGTCCTGCCGTCTCCCGCGCCCGGGCAGGCGATGTCGGCGGCGCGGGCTAGCGTGGACACGACATGAGCAGGCAGGACGGATCCACGAGGCGCACGTCCGACGCGAGCGCCGACGACTCCGAGGCCACCATCCTGCACGTCGACATGGACGCGTTCTTCGCGGCCGTCGAGCTGCTCGAGCGCCCGGAGCTCCGCGGCACGCCCGTCATCGTGGGCGGCTCGTCGGGCCGCGGTGTCGTCACGAGCGCGACCTACGAGGCGCGGCGCTTCGGCGTCCGCTCGGCCATGCCCATGGCGCAGGCGCTGCGGCTCTGCCCGCAGGCCACGGTCATCGGCGGGCACATGGAGAAGTACGCGCACTGGTCGAAGGTCGTCATGGGCGTCTTCCGCGACGTCACGCCGCTCGTCGAGCCGCTCAGCATCGACGAGGCGTTCCTCGACGTGGCCGGGGCGCGCGGGCTCTTCGGATCGCCGGCCGAGATCGGCGCCATGATCCGCCGTCGCGTGCATGCCGAGACGGGCCTCACCTGCTCGGTCGGCGCGGCGTCCACGAAGTTCGTGGCCAAGCTCGCGAGCACGCGGTGCAAGCCGGACGGCCTGCTCGTCATCCCCGCGGCGGAGACGCTGCCCTTCCTCCACGCGCTGCCGGTGGGCGCGTTGTGGGGCGTCGGGAAGACGACGGAGGAGTCGCTCCTCCGCCGCGGTCTCCGCACGGTGGCGGACATCGCGGACACGCCCCTGCCCACGCTGCAGTCCATGCTCGGCGAGTCCGCGGGCGCGCGGCTGCACGACCTCTCCTGGGGGCGCGACCCGCGCCGGGTCAGCACCCACCGGGAGGAGAAGAGCATGGGCCACGAGAACACGTTCCACGACGACGTGACGGATCCTGGCATCGTCCGCCGCGAGCTCCTCGGCCAGGCCACGCGCGTGGCCGAGCGGCTGCGGCGCGCCGGGCTCACCGCCCGCACGGTCTCGCTCAAGCTCCGCTACTCCGACTTCCGCACCATCACGCGCTCGCGCACGCTGTCCGAGCCCACCGACGTGGCGCGCCGCATCTACGACGAGATCCGCGACGTGTACGACCACGTCGCGCGGCCCGGCGACCGCATCCGGCTGGTGGGCGTGCGCGCCGAGCAGCTCGACGACGCCGACAACCGCGCGGTGGCCCTGTGGGACGCCGACGAGGGCTGGCGCGAGGCCGAGCGGACGGTCGACCAGGCGGCGGAGCGCTTCGGCCGCGGCGCCATCGGCCCGGCGTCGCTCCTCCGCCGTCCAGGCGCGAAGCGGGCCACCGTGTCGGATCCGCGCTCGGAGCCGACGTCGCGCGGTACCGTCCCGGGACATCCGCCCGACTGACGAGGACCACCGTGATCGATCCCGCTGCGCCCGCCCCTTCCCATCCGTCCGGGGAGGAGGGACCACGGGTACCGGGATCGCCGCGTGCGGCCGCGTCGCCCCGGGGCCTCAGCATCGCGTCGATGGTGCTGGGCTTCGTCTCGCTGGCCCTTTTCTGGACTCTCGTGTGCCCGATCGTCGGGCTCGTCCTCGGCATCGTGGGCGTGCGCAGGGAGCCGGCGGGCCGCGGCTTCGCGATCACGGGGCTCGTGCTCAACGGCCTCCTGCTGCTGATCCCGGTGGCGGTGATCCTGTTCCTCCTGGCCGCGGGCACGACCGTGACGGCCGTCGCCGCCACGAGCGGCCGCTGACCGGAGGGCGGCGCCCGGATCGCCCTAGGGCCGGCCCATGCCCCGGTAGCGCCACCCGGCGGCGCGCCAGGCGACGGAGTCGAGGCAGTTGCGCCCGTCGACGATCACGGGCGTGGCGACGATGGCCTTCAGCTCCGCGGGGTCGATGGCGCGGTACTGCTTCCACTCGGTGAGCAGCATGACCGCGTCGGCGTCGCGCGCCGCCTCCTGCCAGGTGTCGACGTAGGTGAGCTCCGGGAACCGGCGGCGCGAGTTCTCGTTCGCGTAGGGATCCGTGGCCAGCACGCGCGCGCCCTGCAGCTGCAGCTGCGCGGAGATGCTGAGCGCGGGGGAGTCGCGCACGTCGTCCGACTCCGGCTTGAAGGCGAGCCCGAGGACCGCGATGTTGCGGCCGAGCAGGGACCCGCCGCACACCTCGCGTGCCACGTCCACGGCGCGCACCCGGCGCCGCATGTTAATGGAGTCCACCTCGCGGAGGAAGGTGAGCGCCTGGTCGGCCCCCAGCTCGCCCGCGCGCGCCATGAACGCGCGGATGTCCTTCGGCAGGCAGCCGCCGCCGAAGCCGATGCCGGCGTTCAGGAACCGGCGGCCGATGCGGTCGTCGTACCCGATGGCGTCCGCGAGCTGCGTGACGTCGGCACCGGTCGCCTCGCACACCTCGGCCATGGCGTTGATGAAGGAGATCTTCGTGGCGAGGAACGCGTTGGCCGAGACCTTGACGAGCTCCGCGGTCTCGTAGTCGGTCGTGACGCGCGCCGTCCCCGTGGCGAGGGCCGCGGCGTAGACCTCGTCGAGCGCCGCGCGGGCGGCCTCGCCCGCGTCGCCCGCGGGTAGGCCGTAGACGAAGCGGTCGGGCGCGAGGGTGTCCTCGACGGCGAAGCCCTCGCGCAGGAACTCGGGGTTCCACATGAGCGCCGCGCCGGGGGCCCGGTCCTCGATGCGCTCCGCGAGCCGGCGGGCGGTGCCCACGGGCACGGTGGACTTGCCCGCGACGACGTCGC
The DNA here is from genome assembly GCF_030816895.1 of Clavibacter sp. B3I6. Classification (NCBI taxonomy): domain Bacteria; kingdom Bacillati; phylum Actinomycetota; class Actinomycetes; order Micrococcales; family Microbacteriaceae; genus Clavibacter; species Clavibacter sp. B3I6. Next base: position 708,646 of record NZ_JAUSYL010000001.1, on the reverse strand, counting down.
CGGGGGCGAGGTGGGGGAGGAGGGCGTCGACCGCGGCGTCGACGTAGGTCAGGTCGGCCGCGTTCTCCCCGCGCTTCTGCGGCGTGCCGACGGCGATGAAGTGCACGCGCGCCCCCTGGGCTGCGGCCGGGTCCGTGGTGAAGCGGAGCCGCCCCGTGGCGAGCTGCTCGGTGAGGAGCTCGGGGAGCCCGGGCTCGAAGAAGGGGGCGACACCCTCCTGCAGGGAGGCGATCTTCGCGGCGTCCACGTCGATCGCCACCACGTCGTGCCCGAGGCGGCTCATGCACGCGGCGTGCACGGTGCCGAGGTAGCCGCAGCCGATGACGGAGATGCGCACGGGGAGTCCTTCGCGTCGTGGGGGAGGGCCGCCGGACGGCCGCCGAACGACCGGTGATGCGGTCGCCGGGCCGGGGCGTGGGCACCGTATCACGTGGATGTGACGCGCCAGGGGCGGGGCCCGACGAGCGCTCGTGCGCCGCGTCGGACCCCGCCCCGGGTGCCGTGGATCAGGCCAGCAGCGCCTCCGCGGCGTCCGTCACCGGGCCGAGGATCGCAGCCGTTCGCGCGGGCAGCACGACCTCGTCGTCTCCCAGCGCGACGCCGGTCGCGGTCCGGAGCAGCAGGGCGGGACGCTCGCCCACGACGGGCACGCGGCGCTCCTCGTCGGACAGGTTCATGACGATCGAGAGCTCGCCGCGGTCCATCACGAGCAGGCGCGCCTCCTCGTGCACCTCGACCTCGACCTCGGCGAACCGGGGGTCGGTGAGGTCGGGGTGCGCGCGGCGGAGGCGGATCAGCTCGGAGTAGAGGGCGAACAGGCGCGCATGCGACGAGTCGTCGTCGCCGTACAGCTCCGACCAGTCGAGCTTCGAGTCCTGGAACGTCGACAGGTCCTGCGGGTTCGGCACGATCGACTCGTCCCAGCCCATCTTCGCGAACTCCTCGATGCGGCCCTTCGCGGTCGCCTCGCCGAGGTCGTGCTCCGGGTGCGACGTGAAGAACTGCCACGGCGTGGTCGCGCCCCACTCCTCGCCCATGAAGAGCATCGGGGTGAAGGGCGACGTGAGCGTGAGGACCGCGGCCAGCGCGAGCCCGCCCTCGTCGAGCGTCGCGGTGAGGCGGTCGCCCGTGGCGCGGTTGCCGATCTGGTCGTGGTTCTGGTTGGCGACGACCAGGCGGTGCGCCGGGATCCGCTCGGTGTCGAGCGGGCGCCCGTGCACGCGCCCGCGGAACGACGACCAGGTGCCGTCGTGGAAGTATCCGCGCGTGATCACCTTTGCGAGCGCCCCGAGCGAGGCGAAGTCCGCGTAGTAGCCCGTCGTCTCGCCCGTGAGCGCGACGTGGACCGCGTGATGGAAGTCGTCGCTCCACTGCGCGTCGAGCCCGTAGCCGTGCGCCTCGCGCGACGTGATGAGCTTCGGGTCGTTGAGGTCGGACTCCGCGATGAGCGTGAGCGGGCGTCCCACGTGCGCGGACAGCACGTCGACCTGGACCGCCAGCTCCTCGAGGAGGTGCGTGGCCGTGTGGTCGACGAGGGCGTGCACCGCGTCCAGCCGGAGGGCGTCGACGTGGTAGTCGCCGAGCCACATGAGGGCGTTGTCGATGATGTACTCGCGGACGGGGCCGGAGTCCTCGCCGTCGAGGTTGAGGCTGGAGCCCCACGTGTTCGCCGACGCCTCGTGGAGGTACGGCCCGAACTCGGGCAGGTAGTTGCCGGAGGGCCCGAGGTGGTTGTAGACGACGTCCTGCACGACGCCGAGGCCGCGTGCGTGGCAGGCGTCGACGAAGCGCTGGTACGCCTCGGGTCCGCCGTAGGTCTCCTGCACGGCGTACCAGAGGACGCCGTCGTAGCCCCAGTTGTGCGTCCCGTTGAAGCCGTTGACGGGCAGGACCTCCACCAGGTCGATCCCGAGCGCGACCAGGTGGTCGAGCCGGTCGATGGCGGAGTCGAGCGTGCCCTCGGGCGTGAACGTGCCGATGTGCATCTCGTAGATGACGGCGCCCGCGAGCTGGCGGCCGGTCCACGCCTGGTCGGTCCACGCGAAGGACGACGGGTCGTAGGTGCGCGAGCGGCCGTGGACGCCCTCGGGCTGGCGGCGCGAGCGCGGATCCGGCAGCGCGGTGTCGGAGTCGTCCACGAGGTAGCCGTAGTCGAGGTCGCCCGAGGGCAGGGCCTCGGCGCGGCCGGCGTCGAGGGTCCACCAGCCGTCGCCCACGGGCGAGAGGGGCAGGCGCTCGTCGCCCACGGACAGGGCGAGGGTGCGGGCCTTGGGGGCCCAGATGTCGAAGCGGTCGTCGGTCATGCTCAGCTCCCGGGGGTGAGGTCGGCGGCGGTGGAGGCGGGCGCGAGGATCGCGACCGGGTAGTCGGCGAGGAGGGCGGCGACGGACACGCGGCCGCCGTCGATGCGGCGTCCGCTGACGTGGTCGACGAGCTCGCCCTCGGGCAGCGTCAGGGTCGTGGTGCCCCATCCGCCGCCGGTCTCGAGGCCCACGGGGAGGCGGGTCGCGACCGTGATCGCGCCGCCCCGGTCGAAGGCGATCACGTGGGACGCGGCGTCGCCGGTCGCGTGCACGGGCTCGTAGCCGGTGAACAGCTCCGGGTGGTCGCGGCGGAGGCGGAGCGCCCGCGCGGTGACCAGGAGCTTCGCGGCGCCGGTCTCGTCGATGGCGGGCTCGGCGCCCTTCCGCACGGCGTCGAGGGCGGATCGGCGCATGCCGAAATCGACCGCGCGGCGGTTGTCGGGATCCACGAGGCTCGTCTCCCACAGCTCGCTGCCCTGGTACACGTCGGGCATGCCCGGGGCCGTGAGCTGGATGGCCTTCGCCGCCAGCGCGTTCGACCAGCCGGGACCGGAGAGCCGGTCGTAGAGGCCCGCGACGATGGTGCGGGCGCGCGGGTCGTCGAAGGCGGCGTCGACGAGGGCGTGCATCCGCTCCTCGAAGGCCTCGTCGGGCGCGGTCCACGTCGTCGAGTCGCCGGCCTCGCGGGAGGCCTTCTCGGCGTAGGCGTGCAGGCGCTCACGTGAGGCGGGCCACGTGCCGACGAGCGTCTGCCAGAGCAGGTTCTCGAACGGGCCGTCGCCGGTGGGGGCGACCTCGCGCAGCTGGCCGAGCGCCTCGCGCCAGGCCTCGGGCGTCTCGGAGAGCACGTCGATGCGGGCGCGCACGTCCTCGCCGCGCTTGGTGTCGTGCGTGGAGAGCGTGGTCATCGCGTGCGGCGCGATGCGCTGGCGCTCCTGCTGGCGCGCGTGGAAGTCGTCGACGTCGATGGCGAAGATCGACGGGTCGGCGCCGACCTCGTTCAGCGAGACGAGGCGCGAGTAGCGGTAGAACGCCGTGTCCTCGACGCCCTTCGCCATCACCATGCCGCTCGTCTGCTGGAAGCGCTGGGCCACGAGCGTCGTCGGGTCGGACAGCTGCGGCATGAGCGCGTCGATGGTCGCGACGAGGTCGGGTCGGCTGAGGCGCGCGGCGTCGGCGGCCTGCTCCAGGTGCTCGATCCCGCCGGGCAGGTAGCTGCGGTAGACGGGGAAGGTGGCGAGCAGCTCGGCGATCGCGTCGGCGGCGTCGGCGGGCGCGTCCTCCACGAGGCGCTCGAGGCGGAGCACCTCGCTGCGGAGGATGCCGTCGGCGATGCCGCGCTTCGTGCCGCGGATCATGTCGGCCCAGCTCGCGAGCTCCCCCTGGGGCAGGCCGCGGAGCGCGGCGTCGAGGTGGTCGAGCTCGACCTGGCCGTCGGGGTCGACGAGCACGCGGTCGATCTCCGCGAGCGCGTCGTAGCCGGTGGTGCCGGCGGTCGCCCAGTCGGTGGGCAGCGTCTCGCCGGGCTCGAGGATCTTCTCCACGAGCACGTACGCGCCGCCCGTGATCCGCGCCAGGTCGTCGAGGTAGCCCTTCGGGTCGAGCAGGCCGTCCGGGTGGTCGACGCGGAGGCCGTCGGCGAGGCCCTCGCGGAACCAGCGGGAGATCTCCTCGTGCGACTCCTCGAAGACCCGCGGCAGCTCGACGCGGATGCCCGCGAGCGTGTTCACCGCGAAGAAGCGGCGGTAGTTGAGCTCGGCGTCGGCACGGCGCCAGTTGACCAGCTCGTAGGACTGGCGCTCGTGCACCGCGCGGGCGTCCGCCGCGTCCTCGGCCGTGCCGGGCGCGACCGGGAACCGCTGGTCGTAGTAGCGGAGCTCGACCGTGCCGTCGTCGCCGCGGACCAGCGTGAGCTGGTCGAGCTCGTCGTCGCCGAGCACGGGGATCCGCACCTTGCCGCCGCCGAAGTCCCAGTCGATGTCGAAGGCGTCCGCGTAGCGGCTCGCGGTGCCGTGCGTGAGGAGGTCCCACCACCACAGGCTCTCCGCGGGCGTGGCGACGCCGACGTGGTTCGGGACGATGTCGACGAGCACGCCCATCCCCAGCTCGTGGGCCCGGTCGGCGACGGCCTTCAGGCCCGCGGCACCGCCGCGCGTCGGGTCGACCTGCGAGTGGTCGACGACGTCGTAGCCGTGGTCGGATCCGGGCTCGGCGGTGAGGATCGGGCTGAGGTACACCCAGTCCGCGCCGAGGTCCTTCACGTAGGGCAGCTGCTCGGCCACGGCGGCGAGGTCGAACGACTCCCGCACCTGGAACCGGTAGGTGGAGATGGGGGTTCTCAACTGATGTCGCTCCTTGGATCTGCGGCGGGCCGGTCGGCCTGCGAGTGGGTGAGGACGGCGAGGCTCGCCGCGACCGAGTGGTCGGGCTCCACCTCGGGCTCGGTGTAGGCGCGCAGCACCACGAGCGCCTTGGCCGCCACATCCACGACGCTACTCGCGCGGAGGGCCGTCGAGTCGGCTCCGACGCCCGCGGTGTCGATCACGGTCTCCCACGCGTCCGCGTACTCGTCCGACGGGAGCGTGAAGGACACCGGCTCGTCGTGGGCGTTGAAGTAGAGGAGGAAGTGGGTGTCGTAGATGTCCTCGCCGCGGCGGTCGCGTCCGCGGATGCCGTTGCCGTTGAGGAACATGCCGATGGCGCGGAGGCCGGACTCCCAGTCGTCGTCGACCATCGGCGTGGCGTCGGCGTCGAGCCACACGATGTCGGGGAGCGGCTCGCCCTCGCCGCGGCGCACGGGCCGGCCGTCGAAGAAGCGCCCGCGCCGGAAGGTCGGGTGCTCCTTCCGGAGGCGCACGACGCTGGCGGTGAACTCCGCGAGCGGCTGGTCCGCCTGGTCCCAGTGCACCCAGCTGATCTCGTTGTCCTGCGCGTAGGTGTTGTTGTTGCCGTGCTGGGTGCGGCCGAGCTCGTCGCCGTGCAGGATCATCGGCACGCCCTGCGAGAGCAGCATCGTGGCGAGCATGTTGCGTTGCTGGCGGCCGCGCAGCGTGGCGATCGTCGGGTCGTCCGTCGGCCCCTCCACGCCCATGTTCCAGGAGCGGTTGTGGCTCTCGCCGTCGTTGTTGTCCTCGCCGTTGGCCTCGTTGTGCTTCTCGTCGTACGAGACCAGGTCGGCGATGGTGAAGCCGTCGTGCGCGGTGATGAAGTTGATCGACGCGACCGGCCGGCGGCCGGAGTGCTCGTAGAGGTCGGCGGAGCCCGTGATCCGCGCCGCGAACTCCCCGAGGGACGAGGCCTCGCCGCGCCAGAAGTCGCGCACGGTGTCGCGGTACTTGCCGTTCCACTCGGTCCACTGGGGCGGGAAGTTTCCCACCTGGTACCCGCCGGGGCCGACGTCCCACGGCTCCGCGATGAGCTTGACCTGCGACACCACCGGGTCCTGCTGCACGAGCTCGAAGAAGGTGGCGAGCTTGTCGACGTCGTAGAACTCGCGCGCGAGCGCCGACGCGAGGTCGAAGCGGAAGCCGTCGACGTGCATCTCCGTCACCCAGTAGCGCAGCGAGTCCATGATCAGCTGCAGCGAGTGCGGGTGGCGGACGTTGAGCGAGTTCCCGGTGCCCGTGTAGTCCATGTAGTAGGTGGGGTCGTCCTCCATGAGCCGGTAGTAGGCCTGGTTGTCGATGCCCTTGAACGACAGGGTCGGCCCGAGGTGGTTGCCCTCGGCCGTGTGGTTGTAGACCACGTCGAGGATGACCTCGATGCCGGCCGCGTGCAGCGCCCGCACCATGGACTTGAACTCCTGCACCTGCTGGCCGAGCTCGCCCGTGGACGAGTACGCGTTGTGCGGCGCGAAGAAGCCGATCGTGTTGTAGCCCCAGTAGTTGCGGAGGCCCTTCTCCAGCAGCGTGTTGTCCTGCACGAACTGGTGCACGGGCATGAGCTCGATGGCGGTGACGCCGAGGTGCTGCAGGTGGTCGATGACCGCGGGGTGCGCGATGCCGGCGTACGTGCCGCGCAGCTCCTCCGGGATCCGCGGGTGCAGCTGGGTGAGCCCCTTGACGTGCGCCTCGTAGACGACGGTCTCGCTGTAGGGCGTGCGGGGGAGGCGGTCGCCGTCCCAGTCGAAGAACGGGTTGACCACGACGCCGAGCATCATGTGCGGAGCCGAGTCCTCGTCGTTGCGGCTCGACGGGTCGCCGAACTCGTAGGCGAAGAGCGACGGGTGCCAGTCGAACTCGCCGCAGGTGGCCTTGGCGTAGGGGTCCAGCAGGAGCTTCTCGGGGTTCGACCGGTGGCCGTCCGCCGGCGCGTAGGGCGCGGTCACCCGGTAGCCGTAGCGCTGGCCCGGCTGCACGTGCGGGAGGTAGCAGTGCCAGACGTGCGCGTCGACCTCGGTCACGTCCACGCGGGTCTCCGTGCCGTCCTCGTCGATGAGGCACAGCTGCACCGCGTCGGCGATCTCGCTGAAGAGGGCGAAGTTCGTGCCGCTCCCGTCGAAGGTCGCGCCGAGGGGGTAGGGGTTTCCGGGCCAGGTGTGCAAGTGGTCCTCCAGTTGGGTCGACTCGTCCACCGGCGGGGCGCGCGTGCGCGGGTCCGTCGGGGGCGGGGCAGGCGGTGGATCCGCGTGGGCCGCAACGGCGGGAGGCCGGATGCGACGCAGCGACGCACCAGGGGCGAGGGTACCGTGAGGACCCGGATCGACCCGCATCCGAGCGGGCCCGCGGGGTACGGTGGGACCCATGACCAACCTCGTCGCACAGCTCGCAGAGAACGTGAAGAACGCCGGAGTGGGGACGGTCTACGGCGACCCCCTCGACATCGACGGCTCGACCATCGTCCCGGTGGCATTCGCCTGGTACGGCTTCGGCGGGGGCAGCGACCTCCCCGACTCCGACGGCAACGTCGCGGGCGGCGGCGGGGGCGGCGGCGCGACCTGGCCCATCGGCGCGTACATCGCGACCGACGGCGAGGTGCGCTTCCAGCCGAACGTGATCGCGCTGCTCGCGGTCGCGACGCCCGTCATCTGGATCTCGGGCAAGGTGCTCGTCAAGCTCATCAAGACGCTCAAGTAGAGCGTCCCCACCGTCCGCCGCGGAGCGCGGGTGCCCTCGGGCGCCCGCGCTCCCGTGCGTCCGGGGCGTGCCGCCCGCGCTAGGATCGCGGTGAACACGGGAGTCCGGTGAGCCGGGCTGAGAGGAAGATCCCCAATCTTCGACCGTCGAACCTGATCTGGATCATGCCAGCGCAGGGAGGCTTTCATCTCGTACCCGTGCCCTCTTCCGCGAACCAGAAGGGCACGACAAGTGACCGCATCACCCTCGTCCACCGCATCCGCCTCCGTCGACGCGGACCCCCGCGTCCCGCGCTCCGGGCTCCGCGCCCGATGGCGCGTCATCGACATCGTCGTGGCCAGCGTCCTCGGCGTCGCCTCCGGGCTCGTCTTCGTCGTGTGGAACACGGCGTCCGTCCCCGTGGGCGGCCTCTTCGAGCCCCTGCTCCCGGGTCTCCAGGCCCTCGCTGGCGGCGGCTGGCTCTTCGCCGGCGTCCTCACCGGCATCGTGATCCGCAAGCCCGGCGCCGCCCTCTACGGGGAGCTGCTGGCGGCGTTCGTCTCGATGCTCGTCGGCAACGTCTGGGGCGTCGGGACGCTGCTCTCGGGCCTGACGCAGGGCCTCGGCGCGGAGCTCGTCCTCCTCGTCTTCCTCTACGCGAACTGGCGGGCCTACGTCGCCGTCCTCGCCGGGATGGGGGCGGGGCTCGCCATGGCGATCACCGACCTCATCACCTACTACCCGGGGTCCGGCCCGCTGTTCGTCGCGGTCTACACCGGCGCCGCGCTCGTGTCCGGCGCCCTGATCGCGGGCCTGCTGTCCTGGATCGTGGCGCGGGCGCTCGCCCGCACGGGCGCCCTGTCGCGCTTCGCCTCGGGCCGCGACACCGCGGCCCGCGTCTGACCGTGCGGCGTCCGGGCCGCGGGGCGACGCCCGCCCGCGTCCCGCTCCCCGGCGTCGAGGCGTCGGCCGACGTCCGCGGCGGGGCGTCCGTCCGCGCCGCCGGCTGGGGCTGGCGCCACGCCGGCCGGAGCGCCTGGGCCGTGCGCGACGTCGACATGGCGATCGAGCCGGGGGAGCGCGTGCTCCTGCTCGGCGCGTCCGGGGCCGGCAAGACGACGCTCATGCACGCGCTGGCCGGCGTCCTCGGCGGCGACGACGAGGGCGAGACCCGGGGATCCCTGCTCGTGGACGGCCGCGACCCGGCGTCACGTCGGGGCCGGGCCGGGCTCGTGCTGCAGGACCCGGACGCGCAGGTGATCCTCTCCCGCGTGGGCGACGACGTCGCGTTCGGCTGCGAGAACCTCGGCGTCCCGCGCGACGAGATCTGGCCGCGCGTGCGCGCGGCCCTCGACGCCGTCGGCCTCGACGTCGCCCTCGACCGCTCGACGTCCGCGCTGTCGGGCGGGCAGAAGCAGCGGCTCGCCCTCGCCGGCGTGCTGGCGATGCGGCCCGGGCTCCTCCTCCTCGACGAGCCCACCGCGAACCTCGATCCCGAGGGCGTCGGCGAGGTCCGCCGGGCCGTGGAGGCGGTGGTCGAGGCGACGGGCGCGACGCTCGTCGTCATCGAGCACCGCGTCGCCGTGTGGCGGGATTTGGTCGACCGCGTGGTCGTCCTCGCCGCCGACGGCGGGATCCTCGCCGACGGCGCACCGGACGACGTCCTCCGCGAGCAGGGCGCGTCGCTCGCCGCGGCCGGCGTGTGGGTCCCGGGGCGCGAGCCCGCGGCGCCCGTCCGCGTGCCCGCCGCCCCCGTGCCGCTCGTGCGGGCGGAGGGCCTGGCCGTCGGGCGGGGTCGCGGCGCCACGGTGGCCGGGGACATCGGCGTCGGCCTCTCCGCCGGCCGGATCACCGCGCTCACCGGTCCCAACGGCGGCGGGAAGAGCACGCTCGCCCTGACGCTCGGCGGTCTGCTGCCCCCGCTCGCGGGCCGCGTCCTCGCCGAGCCGCGGCTGGCCGACGGCCTGGCCGAGGATCCCGCCGCCTGGCGCTCCCGCGAGCTCGCCGCCCGCATCGGCACCGTGTTCCAGGATCCCGAGCACCAGTTCCTCGCCGGCACCGTGCGCGCGGAGCTCGAGGTCGGCCCGCGCGCCGTGGGCATGGACCCGGCGGAGTCCGCGCGCCGCGTCGACGAGCTGCTCGCCCGCCTGCGGCTCGACGGCCTCGCGCGGGCGAACCCGTTCACGCTCTCCGGCGGGGAGAAGCGGCGCCTGTCGGTGGCGACGGCCCTCGCGACCGCCCCGCGCCTCCTCGTCCTCGACGAGCCGACCTTCGGGCAGGACGCCCGCACGTGGGCCGAGCTCGTAGCGCTCCTCGCCGACCTGGTCGACCGCGAGGGCGTCGGGGTCCTCGCCGTCACGCACGACGCGGACCTCGTGCGGGCGCTCGCGGACGACGTGCTGCGCCTCGATCCCGTCCCCGGCGGCCCGGCGCGCCTCGAGGTCGTGCGATGAGCGCCGCGCCGCCCGAGGTCCTGCCCGCCTCCCGCGCCACGGGCCTCGCGTCGGTGAACCCGGTCGCCCGGCTCGCGGCGGCCCTCGCGCTGACGCTCGTCCTGGTGCTCAGCCTCGACGTCGTGTCCGCCGGCACGGCCCTCCTGCTGGAGCTGCTGCTCCTGCCCGCCACCGGGATCCGGCCGCGCGCCCTCCTCGTGCGCGGCATCCCCGTCTGGATCGCGGCGCCCGGCGCGGGGATCACGATCCTGCTCTACGGCCGCACGTCGGGCGACGTCTACGCCCAGTTCCTCCTCGTGGTGATCAGCGAGGGCTCCATGCTGCTCGCGGTCGCGACCACGCTCCGGGTCCTGGCGATCGGCGTGGCGTCGCTGATCCTCTTCTCCTCCGTCGACCCGACGGACCTCGCCGACGGCCTCGCGCAGGTGTGGCGCCTGCCGTCGCGCTTCGTCCTCGGGGCCCTCGCGGGCGTGCGGCTGGTCGGCCTCCTGCTCGACGACTGGCGGTCCCTGGAGCTCGCCCGCCGTGCGCGCGGCGTGGCCGACCGGGGCCGCGTCCGCCGCTTCGCCGGGCAGGCGTTCGCACTGCTCGTGCTCTCGATCCGCCGCGGCAGCAAGCTCGCGACCGCGATGGAGGCGCGCGGGTTCGGCGGTCCGGGGGCCCGGACCTGGGCCCGGCCCAGCGTCGTCGGGCGGCGCGAGGCCCTCGTGCTGGTCGTCGCGGTCCTGGTGGCCGCCGTCGCGGTGGCCGCGTCGGTGGCGACCGGGACGTGGGACTTCGTTGCCGCCTGACGCGGGGGAGCGGCGTCCGGCGCTGGTCCTCGTCGACGGCCCGTCCGGATCCGGCAAGTCCACCCTCGCCGACGCCCTCATCCGCGACGGGGACCCGGACGCTCGCCTCGCGCCCGGGGCCCAGCTCCTCCGCCTCGACGACGTCTACCCGGGCTGGGACGGTCTCGAGGCCGCCTCGCGTCACCTCGAGGCCGTGCTGCCGGAGATGCGTCCGGGCGGGCGGCCGCGCTGGCGCCGCTGGGACTGGGCGGCCGACGCCCCCGCGGGGTGGCACGACCTGGATCCGACCCGCCCGCTCGTCGTCGAGGGCTGCGGCTCCCTCACCCGCGTCACCGCCCGCCTCGCCACCCACCGGGTCTGGGTGGAGGCCGACGACGCCGTGCGCCGAGCCCGCGCCATCGCCCGCGACGGCGCGTCCTTCGCCGTCGAATGGGAGCGGTGGGACGCCCAGTGGCGCGCCCACCTCGCCCGGGAGGACCCGCGCGCCCTGGCCGACGTCGTCGTGCGCACGGACGCCGTCACGACGGCCGGGTAGCCTGAGCCCATGACCGATTCCGCACCCACCGACGTCCGCTACCTCGCCGTCTTCGCCGACGGCCCCCTCGAAGGCACCACCGAGACCCGCGTCCTCGTGGACGGCCAGCACGACGAGACCATCAGCACGATGTCCGCGGTGGAGGGCAAGGAGTCGCTGTTCCAGTACCGCGCCGGCGCGGTCTCCGAGGTCGCGGGCGAGCAGCGCGTCACCTACACGTTCGTGGCCGACGGCAGCGACGACGTGCTCGGCGAGGGCGACGACGAGTCCCTCGGACTCTGACGCCCCTCCGCTCCCGGCGCGCGAGCGCCTCGACGACGACCCCGGCCCGCCACGCGGCACCCGGGGTCGTCGTGCGTCCTGCGTCCTCGGTGGGGCTGCGGGGTCGTCGCCTCAGCCCCAGCCGGGCTCAGGCCCAGCCGAGCTCGTGCAGCCGGTCGTCGTCGATGCCGTGGAAGTGCGCGATCTCGTGCACGAGCGTGACGTGGACGAGGTCGCGCAGGTCGTCCAGGTCCTCCGCCTCGTGCAGGTGCGGCTCGCGGTACACGACGATCCGGTCGGGCATCTCGCCGAACCCGTACTGGCCGCGCTCCGTCATGGCCACGCCGTCGTAGAGCCCCAGGAGGTCGAGCGATCCGTCCTCGGGCCGGTCCTCGACGACGAAGACGACGTTGTCGAGGCCCTCGACCATCTCGTCCGGCAGCTCGTCGAGCTCGTCGACCACCAGTCGCTCGAAGTCCTCGGGATCGCAGTGCAGCACGGGTCCACCCTCGCACACGACGTCGGGGCACCCGCTCGGGCCGGGCGCGCGGGGGACGACGGGGCGGAGACGACGGAAGGGCCGGGACCCTCTCGGATCCCGGCCCTTCCCGGTGGGGTGGACGACGGGGCTCGAACCCGCGACTTCCGGCTCCACAAGCCAGCGCTCTGCCAACTGAGCTACGCCCACCATGCGGCCGATCCCGCTCTCGCGGACGGCCATGACGAGGATACTACAGCCGCGGGGCCCACGCGGACGTGACGTCCGCGGAGATGGCCTGCACGTCCTCGGTCGCGGGCCCGGGCGCCGGCACGAAGGCGGCCCGACGGTAGTACTCGAGCTCCCGGATCGACTCGAGGATGTCGGCGAGGGCGCGGTGGCCGCCGTTCTTCGCGGGGGAGTTGAAGTAGATCCGGGGGAACCACTCCTTCGCCAGCACCTTGATGGAGGAGACGTCGACGCTCCGGTAGTGGAGGTGCGCGTCGACCCGGGGCATGTACTTGGCGAGGAACGCGCGGTCGGTGCCGATGGTGTTGCCGGCGATGGGGGCCTTGCCGCCGGTGGGCACGTGCTGCAGCAGGTACTCGATCACCGCGAACTCGGCGTCGGCGAGGCTGACGCCCGCGGGGATCTCGTCGAGGAGGCCGGAGGAGCGGTGCATGTCGGTGACGAACTCGCCCATGTTGGCGAGCGCCGCGGGGTCCGGGTTGATCACGATGCTGAAGCCGTCGTCCACGGGCACGAGGTCGAAGTCGGTGACGACCACCGCGACCTCCACCAGCTCGTCGATCGCGAGGTCGAGCCCCGTCATCTCGCAGTCGATCCATACCAGCCGGTCAGCGTTGTTGCCCATCCCGCGATCCTATCGGCGGCCTCGGACGGCACGGATCCCGGCCGCCTACCATGGGGGAGTGATCACCCTCCTGGCCGTCCTCCTGGTCGTCAACGGCGTCTGGAACGTCGTCGTCTGGCCGCAGTTCCTCAAGCGCGTCGCCCGGGATCCCCGGGCCCGCGCCGCCGACGGCTCCCGCACCCCGTTCTTCACGGTGCACCTGGTGCTGGTGTCGGTGTCGCTCCTCCTCGCGCTCGTCTCGATCGTCGCCGCCGGCGCGGCGTTCCTCTCCTGACCGCCGGCGATCCCGGGTCCGTGGCGACGGGGCCCGCGGCGACCGACGGCGTGCGCGTCGTCATGTACTCGTCGCTCTTCTGCGTCCCCTGCCAGGCGACGCGCAAGGTGCTCGCGGAGGTCCAGCGGCTGCTGCCCCGGCTCCCCGTCGAGGAGCTCGACGTGGCGGCGCATCCGGACCGGGCCGAGGAGGAGGGCATCCGCTCCACGCCCACGATCCTCGTGCTGGCGGACGACCGCGAGGTCCTCCGCGCCGAGGGCGTCCCGACCGCGCCGCAGGTCCTCCAGGCGGTCGCGCGGGCGATGGACGCGGCGGCCATGCCCGCGGCGCCTCCCGCTCCGGGGCCGTCGGACCCCGCGTAGTACCCTTCTCACGACCCCCCGTAGCTCAATGGATAGAGCATCGGCCTTCTAATCCGACGGTTGCGCGTTCGAGTCGCGCCGGGGGGACCCACCGCTGTCGCGGCCCGCCGGATCCACGTAGATTCGTCGCATGCGCGACATCCAGTCACAGATCATCGCCGCCCTCGAGGTGCGCTCGACCATCGATCCCGCCGACGAGGTCCGCAAGCGCGTCGACTTCCTCAAGGCCTACCTCCGGTCGACCGGCGCCGAGGGCTTCGTCCTCGGCATCAGCGGCGGGCAGGACTCCTCCCTCGCCGGACGCCTGGCCCAGCTCGCGATCGAGGAGCTCGCGGCGGAGGGGCTCCTCGCCGAGTTCGTCGCCGTGCGCCTGCCGTACGGCGTGCAGGCCGACGAGGAGGACGCGCAGCTCGCGCTCCGCTTCATCCAGCCGAAGTCGAGCGTCGTGTTCGACATCAAGCGCGCGGTCGACGGCTTCGAGGCGGAGTACGCCGACGCGGCCGGGCACCGGATGCTCGACTTCACCAAGGGCAACGTCAAGGCGCGCTCGCGCATGGTCGCGCAGTACGCGCTGGCCGGGCAGGCCCGCCTCCTCGTGATCGGCACCGACCACGCGGCCGAGGCCGTCACGGGCTTCTTCACGAAGTACGGCGACGGCGGCGCGGACGTCCTCCCGCTCACCGGCCTCACGAAGCGCCAGGGCCGCGCGCTGCTCGAGCACCTGGACGCGCCGGAGCGCCTGTACCTGAAGGCGCCGACCGCCGACCTCCTCGACGAGACGCCCGGTCAGACCGACGAGGCGAACCTCGGGCTCACCTACGCGGACATCGACGACTTCCTGGAGGGTCGCGACGTCGACGACGAGGTGGCGGAGGCCATCGAGGCGCGCTACCTCAGCACCGAGCACAAGCGCCGCGTGCCGGCCACGATGTTCGACGACTGGTGGAAGTGAGCCCGACCCCGCCTGACGCGACGACGCCCCGCCCCTCCGAGAGGGGCGGGGCGTCGTCATGCGGGGGCCGGGATCAGCGGCGCTCGCCCTCCGCGGCGCGGCTGTTCGCGGCTGCCGAGTAGGGCACGGGCGGGCTGTACTGCTCGTCGGGCGACTCCACGCGGCGCTCGGCGGCGGGCTCGTCGTCCGATCCGCTGCGCCAGGGCACCGGGACGGGGGAGACCGAGGCCTGCTCGGGCTGCCGCGCCTCGGAGCGGGAGGGGCCGCCGTCCGCGGCGGGCTGCTCGTCCTCGAACTGCCAGCGTGCGATGTCGCCCTGGAAGATCTTGCGCGCGCGCCCCGGGTGGTGCTGCCACTCGACGATGCGGTCGCGGAACTCGGCGAGCTGCGCGTCGAACTGGAAGCCGAAGCTGCCGCTCCCGCGCTTGAACTCGGTGATCTCATGCGCGGCCCAGGTGGCGGCCGTCGCGGCGCCCTTCAGGGGGAGGAGGCGGATGCGGATGTCGGCCTCGCCCGCGGCGCGGTCGGCGAGGATGCGCTCCTGCGCGGTGAGTCGGTCCCAGACCGAGGCCTGGCGCGCGGCGTCGACGAGCATGCCGATGGCCGCGGCCTTCACCTCCCGGTCGTGCCGCGCGAGGATCCGCTGCGTGGCACCGCGCGCGATGAGCGCGGCGAGGACGCCGGCGACCACGATGGCGACGAAGGGGACGACGACGCCCGAGAGGAGCTGCGTGCCCCGCTCGGACGCGAGGGCATCGAGGAGATCATTCCACCACTGCATGCGGTGACCGTACCCCGCGTGCCGGGCACCGTCCGGGAGGCGGCGCGGGCGCGTCGCGCCGGGTGCTCACCGACCGGCGCGCGTCAGAAGCGGAGGCAGTCGACGGCGTCCTGCAGCGCCCAGAAGTCGCCGAGCGGCACGAAGCCCTGGGCGTCCCGACGGAGGCGCTTGGCCCGGAACCGCTCGCCCTGCGGCTCGTGCATGCGCTCGACGTAGCCGAGCACGGCGCCGTCCGGCCGGGTGACGCGCAGCAGGCCGTCGTGCAGCTCGCGCACCTGCACGGCGGTGCGCGCGAGGGGGGTGTAGGTGGTGCTGGGCATGGTGTCCTCCGTCCGCGCGCCGCCGGCCCGGCGGTGTGTCGATGTCCCCGACGCTACGGGGGACCACCGACATCGCCGGCGGGTGGAATGGGCGGCGGCCGATGACGGTTCCCTCCCATGTCGACCGCCGCGGACCTCGCGCGCATCGACGGGAAGTAGGTTCATCTCTCATGCAGACATTCATCCTCGCCGGCGGCTGCTTCTGGTGCCTCGATGCGGTGTACCGCACCCTCGACGGCGTCCAGGACGTCATCTCCGGCTACATCGGCGGCCACACCGCCCACCCCTCCTACGACGCCGTGTGCACGGGTGCGACCGGGCACGCCGAGGCGGTGAAGGTGGTCTTCGACGAGGAGGTCATCCCCGCCGACGTGATCCTCGACGTGTTCTTCACGCTGCACGACCCGCGTCAGCTCAACCGACAGGGCGCCGACGTCGGCACCCAGTACCGCTCGGCCATGTTCCCCGCGGACGCCGAGCAGGAGCAGCTCTTCCGGGACGCCATCGCGCGCGCCGGCGAGCTGTGGGACGGCACGGCGGTCACGACCATCGAGCCCGTCGGCACGTGGTACGACGCGGAGGACTACCACCAGGACTTCTTCGCCAAGAACCCGGGCCAGGGCTACTGCAACGCCGTCGCCGTGCCCAAGGTCAACAAGGTGCGGAAGTCGTTCGCGCAGTACGTGCGCGCCGCCTGATCCACCTCCCATGACGCCCCGCGGCCTGTACGGCCGCGGGGCGTCGGCGTACCATCGGCACGTCCGGGCGATGGAGCCCGGGGAGGAGAGGCGACGACGATGTCGATGACCACCAGCACGAGCACGAGCACGAACACGAGCGGAGTTCCGCGCACCGCGGGCAAGACCTGGGTGGCGTTCGGGGCCACGGGCGCGCTCGCGTCCATCCACTCCCATGCGGACGGCTACGAGGTGCGGTCGCTGCACCGCGGCGTCGTCGCCGGGAGCTACCCCACCCTGGAGATCGCGAAGTCGGCCCTGCGCGCGGGTCGCGGCGAGGACCTCCGCTTCTCCGAGCACTGAGCGGCGGCCTCCCGCGCCTCCTCCCCAGGCGACGGTCCACGCGACCTGTCGCGGATGCCGCCGCCGTGGCCTCGACCCGCTATCCGACCCGCATGATCTCCCCGCGGTCGTCCGACCGCGGGACTGGGGGATCATGGCATGGCGGATATGACGGGCATCGGGGACGCGGGACGAGCACCGGAGGCGTGGGTCGCCCTGCACGGCTCCGTCGCCGGGCCACCGCGGGCCCTGCGCACGACCGAGGGATGGGAGGTGGTCAGCCTCCTCCTGCGCGGTCGCGACGGCGCGGGGGACCCGCATCCGACTGGCGCACCCGGCGTGCTCGCCGTATGCGCGGGAAGCGACGCGGCCGTCGCGCTGAACGCCCTCGGGGTCGGGGACGAGGTGGTGGTCGTCGGCCCGCTCCGGGCGAGACGGGCCGCGCGTCCGGAGGACGACGCGGTGGAGCTCGACGCGCACGCGGTGCTCGCGCGGTCCGGGTCGGTCTCCGTCCCCAGGATGCCGGCGGAGCCTAGGATCGCACCATGAGCGGATCCCCCCGGTGGCTCGAGCCGGACCAGCAGCGCGCCTGGCGGACCGTGATCGTCGCCCTGAACCACGTCAGCGAGCGCATCGAGCGGGAGCTCCTCCGGGACGCCGGCATGCCGCACGCCTACTACATGATCCTCGTGCGGCTCTCCGAGGCCGAGGGCGGCGCGCTCCCCATGAGCGTGCTCGCACGGGCGCTGCAGGCCTCGGCCAGCCGCACGTCCCACGCCGTGACGCGCCTCGAGCAGCTGGGCTGGGTCCGTCGCTCGCGGTCGCCGCACGACGGCCGGAGCCTCCTGGCCGAGCTCACCGACGAGGGGCGCGCCACCCTCGTGGCGGCCGCCCCGGGACATGCCGCCGAGGTGCTCCGCACGGTGTTCGATCCGCTCACGGCGGAGCAGACCGCGCAGCTCGAGCGCATCGCGGGGGATATCCTCGCCAGCATGCGCGCATCCTCCCTCGACGACGGCCGGGGGAGCGCCGACGGCGACGACCTGGCCATCCCCCCGGCCACCGACCACGACGCCGACCGGGCCTGCGCGGACGAGTCCGCCGCGTGATCCGCGCCGGACGCGCCCTCGCGGCGCCCGTGCTCGTCGCCGCCCTCCTCCTCGCCGGCTGCACGTCGTCGCCGGCGCCCGCGCCCGCGCCCGTCGAGCAGACCACCGCCGCGGTCCCCGAGAGCCCCGGCGCCGAGGCACCCTCCGCCGCGCCGACCATCCCGCCGGTCGACGCGGCCGGGACGGCGGAGGAGAACCTCCTCGTCTTCGAGTCCACCGCACGCGCGGTCGTGGCCGGCGATCCCAACGCGCAGGGCCGCGACCTCGTCGACGCGCTGGTGGGCGCCGGCTTCCCGAAGGACCGCATGGAGGTCACGGCGGACCGCACGCCGCTCGGCAACTCGGTCGACTCGATCCTCGTCTCCGTGCACCTGGCGGACGCCTGCCTCATCGGGCAGCGGGCGCAGGACGGCTTCAGCGCGCACGTCGAGCCGGCGCTGTCGTCCGGCCGCTGCCTCGTGGGGCAGACGCGCGCCATCGACTGGTGAGCGCGGCACCCGGACGGACGTGCGGCGGCGTCCGGGGCCGGTGGCACTCAATAGACTCGGACCATGGCTGAATACATCTACTCGATGGTCCGCGCCCGGAAGGCGGTCGGCGACAAGCTGATCCTCGACGACGTCACCATGTCGTTCATCCCCGGCGCGAAGATCGGCGTCGTCGGACCGAACGGCGCGGGCAAGTCCACGATCCTCAAGATCATGGCGGGTCTCGACACCCCCAGCAACGGCGAGGCCAAGCTGTCGCCCGGGTACACGGTCGGCATCCTCATGCAGGAGCCCGAGCTCGACGAGTCGAAGACCGTCCTCGAGAACGTGCAGGAGGGCGTCGGCCCGATCAAGGCGCAGATCGACCGGTTCAACGAGATCTCGGCGGCCATGGCCGAGCCCGACGCCGACTTCGACACGCTGCTCGCCGAGATGGGCACGCTGCAGGAGGCCATCGACGCCGCCGACGCGTGGGACCTCGACTCGCAGCTCGAGCAGGCCATGGACGCGCTGCGCACCCCGCCGGGCGACGCCTCGGTCGCGAACCTGTCCGGCGGTGAGAAGCGCCGCGTCGCGCTCTGCAAGCTGCTGCTCCAGAAGCCCGACCTGCTGCTCCTCGACGAGCCCACCAACCACCTCGACGCCGAGAGCGTGCTCTGGCTCGAGCAGCACCTCTCCAAGTACCCCGGCGCCGTCCTCGCCGTGACCCACGACCGGTACTTCCTCGACCACGTGGCCGAGTGGATCGCCGAGGTCGACCGCGGGCGCCTCTACCCGTACGAGGGCAACTACTCGACCTACCTCGAGAAGAAGCAGGAGCGCCTCAGCGTCCAGGGCAAGAAGGACGCGAAGCTCTCCAAGCGCCTCGCCGAGGAGCTCGACTGGGTCCGCAGCAACGCCAAGGGCCGTCAGGCGAAGTCGAAGGCGCGCCTCGCCCGCTACGAGGAGATGGTGACCGAAGCGGAGCGCACGAGGAAGCTGGACTTCGAGGAGATCCAGATCCCCGTCGGCCCGCGCCTCGGATCGCAGGTCATCGACGCGTCGAAGCTGCACAAGCAGTTCGGCGAGCGGGTCCTCATCGACGACCTCTCGTTCACGCTGCCCCGCAACGGCATCGTCGGCGTCATCGGCCCGAACGGCGTCGGCAAGACCACGCTGTTCAAGACCATCGTGGGCTTCGAGCCGCTCGACAGCGGGGACCTGCGGATCGGCGACACCGTCGACATCTCGTACGTCGACCAGAGCCGCGGGGGCATCGACCCCGAGAAGTCCCTGTTCGAGGTCGTCTCCGACGGCCAGGACTACATCCAGGTCGGGAAGCAGGAGGTGCCCGCGCGCGCCTACGTCTCCACCTTCGGGTTCAAGGGACCGGACCAGCAGAAGAAGGCCGGCATCCTCTCCGGTGGCGAGCGCAACCGCCTCAACCTCGCGCTGACGCTCAAGCAGGGCGGCAACCTCCTGCTCCTCGACGAGCCCACCAACGACCTGGACGTCGAGACGCTCGGCAGCCTGGAGAACGCGCTCCTCGAGTTCCCCGGCTGCGCCGTGGTCATCACCCACGATCGGTGGTTCCTCGACCGGATCGCGACCCACATCCTCTCGTACGAGGGCACGGAGGAGGACCCGGCGAACTGGTACTGGTTCGAGGGGAACTTCCAGGCGTACGAGGAGAACAAGGTCGAGCGACTCGGCCCGGACGCGGCGAAGCCGCACCGCTCCGCGTACCGCAAGCTCACGCGCGACTGATCCCGTGACCCGGGTCCACGTCCCCGTCCACCTCCGGTGGGCCGACCTCGACGCCTACGACCACGTGAACAACGTGGAGGTGCTGCGTCTCCTGGAGGAGGCGCGCGTCCGCGCGTTCTGGCGCGGGGACGCCGACGGCGACGGCGTGGACCCGGGCATGGCGCTCATCGACGCCTCCGCCGGCGCGGCCACCATGACCATGATCGCGCGGCAGGAGGTCGAGTACCTGCGGCCGATCTCCTACGGGCGTCGGCCGCTCGACGTCCAGGTCTGGCTCGGCCGGCTCGGCGGATCCAGCCTCGAGGCCTGCTACGAGCTCCGCTCACCCGCGGGCGTCGAGCCGTCCGAGCTGTACGCGCGCGCGTCGACCACCATCGTGCTCGTCGACGCCGCGACGGGCCGCCCCCGTCGGATCACGGACGACGAGCGCTCCGCGTGGGCGGACTACGTCGAGGAGCCGGTGGCGTTCAGCCGGCGCGGCTGAGCACGCGACGCGGCACGCGCGTCAGCCGGCCGCCTCGGGCGGGACCCGGACCATGCCCTCCTGGGCGACGCTCGCCAGCAGGACGCCGTCGCGCGAGTAGATGCGACCCAGGGACAGGCCACGGCCGCCCTGCGCGCTCGTCGACTCCTGCACGTAGAGCATCCACTCGTCCGCGCGGCCGGGGCGGTGGAACCACATCGCGTGGTCGAGGCTCGCGGTCTTGATGCCGGGCGTCGCCCACGAGAGGCCGTGCCGACGGTAGATGGACTCGAGGATCGAGTAGTCGCTCGCGTAGGCCATCGACGCCAGGTGCACCGCGGGGTCGTCGGGGAGGCGGCCGATGGCGCGGATCCAGACGGCCTGGTGGGCGACGCGCTCCTCGGCGGCGCCGAAGTAGACGGGCTGCTCGACGTGCCGCATGTCGAACGGGCGGTCGTTCGCCCAGTGCTTCGCGACGGGGTGGTCGATGCGGGACAGGACGTCGTGCGCGCTCGGCAGCGACTCCGGCTCCGGGATCCCCTCGGGCATGGGCGCCTGGTGCTCGAGGCCCTCGTCGGCGTCCTGGAAGGACGCGATCATCGAGAGGATCGGGCGGCCGTCCTGGTACGCCTGCGTGCGGCGCGTGGAGAAGGAGCGGCCGTCGTGGATGCGGTCGACCGAGAACGTGATCGGCTTCGTGACGTCGCCGGGCCGCAGGAAGTAGCCGTGCATGCTGTGCGGGCGGCGGTCCGGGTCGGTGGTGCGCATGGCGGCCACGAGCGACTGCGCGAGCACCTGGCCGCCGAAGACGCGGCCCAGGGGCATCCACTGCGAGGGGCCCGTGGAGATGTCCTCGCTCGTGCGGGCGCCGGTGTCCGTGAGGTCGAGGGCGGTGAGGAGGCCGGCGAGCGGGCCGTCCGCCGGGGTGTCGGATGCGTGGTCGGTCATGGGTCCTCCGCCTGGCGGGCCGACCTCGGGCGGTCGGGCGCCCGGCGGATCGCGTGGGCGCATCCAGTAGCTTAGACAGGCCATGACGCCCTCCTTCGCCCTCAAGGACGCCCTCGCCCTCGGCGATCTGCAGACCTTCCTCGGCCGCTCCGCCCGCGTCGACGACGGGGCCGTGCGCCTCATCGGGGCCGGGGGCGTGCTCGCCGTCTACACCTCGGTGCTGCAGCCCGCCGGGCTGCTCGACCGGGCGCCCACCGTGCTCGGGCTGCGCACCTTCGCGGCGGAGACGCAGGCGCCCGTCGACAGCGTCGTGCCCATCCGCGCGCTGCTCGACCGCCTCGCGCGCCTCGAGGGTCCGGCGACCGGATCCCCGGGCGAGCCCGTCGGCGTGCTCGTGCCGCCGGACACCGCCACCGCGCCATGGGCGGGCATCTCGCCGCCGCGCGCAGGGTGGGAGCGCCTCGCCGACGTGGAGGCGGCCGTCCTGCGGGCTGCGGCGCGCGCTGGCATCGACGAGGTGGCGGCGGCCGTCCCCACCGGCATCGGCGAGCAGATCGTGACGCGCGTGCGCGGCGAGGTGTGGGGACGTCCCGTGGAGGGGGCGCCCGACGTGCTCGCCGGCGGCGCCTTCGCGGCCTACAGCCTCGGGTTCCTCGGGCCGGATCCGGCGCCCGACGCCGTGGCCGACGACGGCGAGGCGCCGGTGGCCGTGTTCCGCACGGGGCCGTGGACCCGCCTCACGACGTCGCGCGGGCACGTGCTCGTGCGCCGGCTCTAGGGGCGTCCCCCGGGATCACGCCGGCGCTTCCCTCAGGACTCGTCGAAGGTGTTGACCATCGCGTGCGCGGCGCGCTCGAGGTAGTCCCAGAGCTGGGCCTCGTGCATCGGCGGCAACTCGAGCGAGTCGACGGCCACGCGCATGTGCGCGAGCCACCGGTCGCGCGCGTCCGGGTTCACGTGGAAGGGCATGTGGCGCATGCGCAGCCGCGGGTGGCCGCGCTCCTCGCTGTACGTCGTCGGGCCGCCCCAGTACTGCTCGAGGAATCCGGTGAGCCGCTGGATCGCGCCCTCGAGGTCCTCCTCGGGGTACATGGCGACGAGCACCGGGTCCTCGGCGACACCGCGGTAGAACGCGCGGACCAGCTTCTCGAACGTCGGGCGACCGCCGACGTCGTCGTAGAAGGACTTGGCGAGCAGGTCGGCCATCAGGACTCCTCAGGCGGCGTGGCGGGCGTGCGCGGCGGGCGCGGAGCGCGGGGCGGCTTCGGCGGGGCGGCGGCGGCGGAGCCCGACGCGGTGCCGGTCTCGCTGCCCGCCGGGGCGGGGGACTCGGGGAGGACGGTCCAGGTGGCGGTGACCTCGTCCTCGTCCTCGGGACGGGCGGAGGCGGCGTCCTGGGTGGGCACCATGCGGGTCGCGCGCGGGTCGACCGGCGCACCCGCGGCACCGCGGACGACCGGGGTGGCCGGCCCGACCGACGAGCCGGCCGGGTCGCGGTGCACGAGCTTCCGACCGGTGCGCTTGCGGGGCGCGGGCGAGTCGGGCTGCTGGACGGGCGTGGACGCCGTGCGGGGCGGGTGGGCGCCGCCGACGCTCGCGGCGCTGTCGAACCCCGTGAGGACCACTGCGGTGAGCGACGGGAGCGTGACGCCCATCGCGTCGAGCGCCGCCTTGAGGCGCGCGCGGAGCTCGCGCGACACGTCGTCCCGCGCGTTGCTGCGGGTCTTGACGACCACGCGGATCACCACGGCCGACTCGGAGATCGACTCGATGCCCCAGAGCTCCGGCTTCTCGACGATGCGCGAGCGCCATTTGGGCGTGGTCGCGAGCTCCGCGGCGGTGGCGAGCATGCGCTCCTGCACGGCCTGCACGTCGGTGTCGTACGGCACGGCGAGGTCGATGACGACGCGCGCCCATCCCTGCGACATGTTGCCCACGCGGAGGATCTCGCCGTTGCGCACGAACCACAGCGTGCCGTTGACGTCGCGGAGGGTGGTGATCCGGATGCCGACGGTCTCGACGACGCCCGTGGCGGGACCGACGTCGACGACGTCGCCGACGCCGAGCTGGTCCTCCACGACCATGAACATGCCGTTGAGGATGTCCTTGACGATGTTCTGGGCGCCGAAGCCGAGGCCGGCGCCGAGCGCCGCCGTGAGGAGGGCGAGGGAGGTGAGGACACCCGGTGCGACCACGTTGATGAAGAGCGAGATGGCGATGACGACGATGACGACCGTCGTGATGTTGCTGAGGACGCTGCCGAGCGTCCGCGTCCGTTGCACGACGCGGACGGCCGTGAGCGGCGAGGCCTGGATCGACTGGGTGTCGTCGACGTTCTGGCGCTTCTTGACGCCCGACACGATCTGGTCGACCGTGTTGCGGATCACGACCAGGAGGACCCACCGGGCGAGGAGGGCGCCGACCAGGATCGAGATGACCTGGATGAGCGTGCCCCAGGTGGAGAAGAACGAGCCGTCGCCGCAGCACACCATGCTCAGGTCCATCGCGACGCGCTTCCGACGGGGAGGAGGAGAGGGGGAGTCATCCGGACGAGTGTAGCGGCGGCCTCCCGGGCCGGTCCTGGGTCCGCGTCGGGGACGACGACGGGGACGGCCGCATGCGCGACCGTCCCCGTCGGGATGCTGCGGTTCCCGCTACTCGGCGTCCTTCGCCTGCGCGCGGAGCGCCCGCTCCACGCCCGACAGCAGCTCGCTGACGAGGCGACGGAGCGCCGGCGGCTCGGGGTTGGCGTCGAGCCAGGCGACGGTCGCGTCGCGCAGCTCGGCGTCCGCCAGCGGCGACGGGTAGAAGCCGCCGATCAGCGCCGCCGCGATGGCGTAGCTCCGCGACTCCCACACGCCCTGCAGTGCGTCGAAGTAGGCGCCGACGAACGGGCGGAGCAGCTCCGTGTCGGCCGCACGGCGGAAGCCGAGCCCCGTGGTGCGGACGATCGTGTTCGGCTCGGTGTCCGCCTCCCACACGGACGCCCACGCCGCGCGCTTGCCCTCCGCGGTGGGGAGCGCGGCGCGCGCCTGCGCGGCGGACTGCGCACCCGTCGCCGTGCGGTCCGCCTCGAGGGCCGCGTCGATCTCCGGCGTGCCGGCGCGACCGCCCGCGACGAGCGCGGTCAGCAGCTCCCAGCGGAGGTCGGCGTCGATCTCGACGCCATCGAGCGTCTCCGTGCCGTCGAGCAGCGCCTGCACGTGGTCGAGCTGCGCGGGCTCGGAGGCGACCTGCGCGAAGGTGCGGAGGAACTGGAACTGGTTGTCGGATCCGGGTGCCGCCTGCGACGTGAGCGCCCACAGCTCGGCCGCGACCGTCGCGAGCAGCTCGTCGCGGTGGTCGGGCGCCGAGTACGACGACGCGGCGACCGTGAGCTGCGCGAGGGCGTAGCGGAGCGCCGTCGACTCGTCCTCGGTCGCCACGTTGTCGAGGACCAGGCGCGCGTAGTCGCGGGCGCGGATCTCGCCGTCGCGCGTCGCGTCCCATACGGAGGCGAACACGAGCGAGCGGGCGAGGGAGTCCTCGAACGCAGCGAGGTGGCGCATCGCGACCTCGAGGGACGCGGGATCGAGCCGGATCTTGGCGTACGTGAGGTCGTAGTCGTTGAGGAGCACGAGCGCGGGGCGCGTGCGGCCGACGAGCTCGGCGACCTCCGTGCGGTCGCCGTCGACGTCCAGCTCGAAGCGCTCCGTGCGGACGAGGTGCGCGTCGCGGAGCTCGTAGAAGCCGATCGCGAGGCGGTGCGGGCGGAGCGTCGGGTAGTCCGCCGCCGCCTCCTGCAGCACGGCGAAGGACGTGATGACGCCGTCCTCGTCCGTCTCGATCTCGGGCCGGAGCGTGTTGACGCCCGAGGTCTTCAGCCACAGGTCGGTCCAGCGCTCGAGGTCGCGGCCGCTCGTGCCCTCGAGCTCCCGGGTGAAGTCGCGGAGCGTGGAGTTGCCGAACGCGTGGCGCTGGAAGTACGCGGCGACGCCCGCGAGGAACTCGTCCTGGCCGACGTACGCGACGAGCTGGCGGAGCACCGAGGCGCCCTTGGCGTACGTGATGCCGTCGAAGTTGACCTGCACGTCCTCCAGGTCGTTGATGGTCGCGTAGACGGGGTGCGTGCTCGGCAGCTGGTCCTGGTTGTAGGCCCAGGACTTCTCGCCGGCGTTGAACGTGGTCCAGGCGCCGGTCCACTCGGTGCCCTCGGCGGTGGCCAGGGTCGAGATGTAGGTGGCGAAGGACTCGTTGAGCCACAGGTCGTCCCACCACTTCATGGTGACGAGGTCGCCGAACCACATGTGCGCGAGCTCGTGCAGGATCGTCGTGACCCGGCGCTCCTTCACCGCGTCGGTGACCTTGGAGCGGAAGACGTAGCTCTCGACGAACGTGACGGCGCCCGCGTTCTCCATCGCGCCGGCGTTGAACTCCGGGACGAAGAGCTGGTCGTACTTGGGGAACGGGTACGGGTAGGCGAACCGCTCCTCGTAGAACGCGAAGCCCTCGCGGGTCTTCTCGAAGACGTAGTCGGCGTCGAGGTGCTCCATCAGCGACTTCCGCGCGAAGACGCCGAGGGGGATGGTGCGGCCGTCGCTCGAGGTGAGCTCGCTGCGGACGACGCCGTACGGGCCCGCGATGAGCGCGGTGATGTAGCTGGACATGCGGAGCGTCGGCTCGAAGGTCCAGGTGGAAGCGCCGTCCGCGGCGGCCGTGGGGGCGGGCGTCGGGGAGTTCGACACGACCTCCCAGTGCGCGGGCGCCGTGACCGTGAAGCGGAAGACCGCCTTGAGGTCGGGCTGCTCGAACACCGCGAACATGCGGCGCGAGTCCGGCACCTCGAACTGCGAGTAGAGGTAGACCTCGTCGTCGACGGGATCCACGAAGCGGTGCAGGCCCTCGCCCGTGTTCGTGTACAGGGCGTCGGCGACGACCGTCAGCTCGTTCTCCTGCGCCAGGTCGTCGAGGCGGATGCGCACGCCGTCGTCCACCTCGGCCGGGTCGAGCTCGCGGCCGTTGAGCGTCACGGCGTGCACCGTGCGGGTGATCGCGTCGATGAAGGTGGACGCGCCCGCGGTCGCGGTGAAGCGCACGGTGGTGGTGGATCCGAACACCTCGGCTCCGCGCGTGAGGTCGAGCGTCACGTCGTACTCGGACACGTCGAGGAGCGCGGCACGCTCCTCGGCCTCGACGCGGGTGAGGTTCTCTCCTGGCATGGTGCTCCTGCTCGTCCGTGAGGTGGGTGGGCCGTGCGTGCGGCGCGCCTCGCGTGACGGTGCACCGGGGTCGGGGACCGGGGGTGCCGCGGGCGGAGCTGCGCCGCTTCGGAGCCGATCCTATTCCGTCGGCTGACCTAGGCTGGCGGCATGTCCGACGTACAGAACAGCCCCCGCACGACCGCCGTCGAGTTCTGGTTCGACCCCTCCTGCCCGTGGGCGTGGATGACCTCCCGCTGGGTGGACGAGGTCGCCCGCCACCGCGACCTCGACATCACGTGGCACATCATGAGCCTCGCCGTCCTCAACGAGGACAAGGCCGACGACCCGGGCTTCGCCGCCTTCCTCCCGCGCGCGCTCCGCTTCACGCGCCTCGTCGCCGCCGTCGAGGCCGAGCACGGCGCCGCGCACGTCAAGCCGCTGTACGACGCGCTGGGGACCCGGATCCACCTGCGCGACCAGAAGGACGCCGACGTCGTGATCCCCGAGGTGCTCGCCGAGCTCGGCCTGCCCGCGGAGCTCGCCGAGACGAGCAGCACGGACCGCTACGACGAGCCCATGCGCGCCAGCCACTTCGACGGGATCGAGCGCGTCGGCCAGGACGTCGGCACGCCCGTCATCTCGGTCGACGGGGTCGCGTTCTTCGGGCCCGTCATCTCGCCCGCGCCGAAGGGCGAGGAGGCCGTCAAGCTGTGGGACGGCGTCGTCGCGGTCGCCGCGTACCCCGGCTTCTTCGAGATCAAGCGCTCGCGCACCGTGGGCCCGATCTTCGACTGATCCCTTTCCCGTCGCGTGCGCGGCGGCCGGACGCTCATGTGCGTCCGGCCGCGTGGCACCGGCACCGCCCGCGCCGCGGGCATGACGCCGCACGCCGGCAGGAGGAGTGCACCGATGCGCATCCACATCGCGACCGACCACGCGGGCCTCGACTTCTCGAGGTACCTCACCGACCACCTGACGGCCGCCGGGCACGACGTCGTCGACCACGGGCCGAGCGCCTACGACCCGCTCGACGACTACCCGTCGTTCTGCATCCGCGCGGCCCGCGCCGTCGTCGCCGACCAGCGGGCGGGGGAGACCGCGCTCGGCGTGGTCTTCGGCGGATCCGGGAACGGCGAGCAGATCGCGGCGAACAAGGTCGAGGGCGTGCGCGCGGCGCTCGTCTGGAACCTGTCGACCGCCGTCCTCGCCCGGCAGCACAACGACGCCAACGTGATCTCCATCGGCGCGCGGCAGCACACCGTGGAGGAGGCCACGGCCTTCATCGACGCGTTCATCGCGGAGCCGTTCTCCGAGGAGGAGCGGCACGCGCGCCGCATCGCGCAGCTCGCCGAGTACGAGACGACGGGGGCCATCGCCGGCCACCCCGTCACCGACTAGCCGCCGTGCCCGAGGGTCATTCGATCCACCGGATCGCCAAGCAGTTCGAGGCGCACTTCGTGGGCGACGTCGTGCGGGCGTCCTCGCCGCAGGGCCGGTTCGCCGAGGGCGCGGCCGTGCTCGACGGCCGCCGCCTCGTCGCCGCGAAGGCCGTCGGCAAGCAGATGTTCCTCGAGTTCGACGGCGGGGTGTGGCTCCGCGTGCACCTGGGCCTCTACGGCGCGTGGGACTTCGCGGGCGACGTGTCGACGCTCAACCGGATGGGGCAGAACGGGATGCGTGGCGACGTCCCCGTGGACGACCGCGTCGACGACGCGCCGGTCGACTCCGACGCCGAGGACTCCCTCGCCAGCATCGGCGCCCCGCGGCGCGCGCGGCTGCGCATGGCCGAGCAGGAGAAGGTCCACGACCCGTTCTCCGCGGAGGCGTGGCCTCCCGAGCCCGTGGGCCAGGTGCGCGTGCGCCTGCTCACCGAGCGCGCGGTCGCGGACCTACGCGGGCCCACCGCCTGCGTCGTGGCCAGCCCCGAGGAGGTGCAGCAGGCCATCGACAAGCTCGGGCCGGATCCCCTCGTCGACGGCGGCAGGCGATCCGAGGACCGCTTCACGGCGACCGTCCGGAGGAAGCCCACGGCCATCGGCCTGCTGCTGATGGACCAGTCGGTGGTCAGCGGGATCGGCAACGTCTACCGCGCGGAGCTCCTGTTCCGCGCTCGGCAGAACCCGCACACCCCCGGCCGCGACGTGCCCGAGGACGTCGTGCGCGGGCTCTGGAAGGACTGGTCACGGCTCCTCCGCAAGGGCGTCGAGGTCGGGCAGATGATGACCATGGACGGTCTGCGCGGCCGGAAGCTCGAGGCGGCGCTCCGCAACCGCGCAGACCGGCACTGGGTCTACCACCGGGAGGGGCTGCCCTGCCGCGTGTGCGGGACGAACATCGTGATGGAGGAGGCCGCGGGGCGGAAGCTCTACTGGTGCCCGTACTGCCAGGCGTGACCTGCCGTCGAGATGACGGAGGGGCCCGGATCCGATCGGATCCGGGCCCCTCGACCGTCGGCGGCGGCTGCTGCGCTGCCGGCGCTACTCGCTGATGTGGGCGAAGAGGAACCAGCGGTCCTTCTCGAGTCCGCGGGCGATCTCGATGGCGACGTCCTGGCTGGTGACGTCGATCTCGCCCAGCTCCTGCACGGCGCGGTTGACGAGCTCCATCGTCGCGTCGATCTGCGCGATGACCTCGGCGATCGTGGCGCTCGACTGGCGGAAGCCGGGGGTGAGCGGCGCGGTGGTCGTGGCGGCGGCGACCGTCTCGATGCGCGCGTCGATCGGCAGGCCGAGCGCGACGACGCGCTCGGCGGCCGTGTCGGCCCAGCCCTGCGCGTGGGCGACCAGGACGTCGAGGAACTCGTGCACCCCGATGAAGTTGGCGCCGCGGACGTGCCAGTGCGCCTGCTTGCCGTTGACGGCGAGGGCCTGGAGGTTGACGACGACGGGGCTGAGGAACTGCGCGACGCCGGCGGCGACGTCGGCCGAGGCGGAGCTGGTGGGGACGTGGACGGTGTCGGTCATGGGTTCTCCTCGAGCGTGACGGGTCTGCGGTCTGCGGACGGTGCCCTCAATCTCGCGCACCGCGGGCGGCGCCGCAAGCAAGCTGAGGCATCGCTTACCGGGGCCCGGCGCGGGCAGCACGGGACTCGAGCGGGGCGCCTGGTGACTCCGGATCCGGTCCGTGCCACCGCGTGCGGGCCCCGCGCATCCCGCGTCCGCGTCCCGGTCAGCGCAGCGCCGACACCCGCGCGGCGACCTCGCGGAGGTCGCGCATGCGCCGCTCGTAGCGCGCGGCGACCGCGATGAGCACGACGCCGCCGATCCCGGCCCACGCCCACCACGGGACGGTCGCCGAGGCGTCGCGGATCCACGGCCAGAGCTGCGCGACCGCGTGCACGAGGAGCACCGCGGCGCCGATGAGGAACGGCGCGCGGAGGCGACGGGACGCCCCGACGAGGAGCGTGGCCAGGGCGACGGCGCCGAGACCGACGATGCGCCATGCCGGGCTCGGGCCGAGGTCGGCGAGGAGCGGCGGCACGAGGAGGACGAGGAGCCCGGGGGACAGGTGGCGCATGCTGCCCGCTCCCGCGTCGTGCGACAGCCGGCGAGCGCCGACGACCAGGAGCGCGAGGGCCAGGGGAACGGCGACCCACTCGATCGGATCCGCCGCACCCGTCGCCGCGAGGATGCCGGACGCGAGTGCGGTGGCGACCAGGGCGGTCACCGCGATGCCGCCGTCGCGGAGCGCAGGGGAGGCCGACACGGCCTCTCCGGCCATCGCGTCGGAGCCGGTCCGCCGTTCGTCGCCCGCGGGCGGCGTACCCGGGCCGGTGCCTGCCGCCGCGACGTGCAGCAGGCCGAGCAGGGTCACGAGGACGGCGCATCTGACCGTGGTGCCGGCCAGGCCGGCCGCATCCGCGAGGACGACGGCGGCGGTGCCCACGGCGGCGGTGGCGAGCACGGCCGCGAGGGCCAGGGCCCGGGGAGTCGCGGCCTCCACCGATGCGAGGGCGGATGCCGTGCGGATGTCGCCCGGCCCGTCGGGTCGCGACGTGGTGCGCGGCGACCTGGGCCCGTGTAGCGCGACCGCGAGGACCAGCACGATCCCGGCCGCGATCGACCACAGGTCCGTGCGGCCGACGGTCGGCGGGAGTCCCTGGACCAGCTGCGCGAGCGGTCGGCCGTAGCCGACGAGGAGCACGGCGAGCGCCGCGGGGCCGCCCGCCGCGAGGAGGAGCGCTCGCGGATCCGTCGGCGAGGCGCCGGACGGGTCTGCGGGCGCGGAGGGGGAGCGGCCGATCGACGCGGCGACGAGGATCAGGACGACCCCCGCGACCCCGCCGAGGACCAGCGCCCGCACGGGATCGCCGCCCCAGGAGGCCGCGGCGGTCGGGACGACCGCGAGGAGCAGCGCCGCGAGCACGAGCGGCGCCCCGCTCGCACGCCGGCGTTGCGGGGGCCGGGCGAGCCGGAGACCGCCGGGGAGTCCGAGCTCGAGGGCGGCGGCCACGAGCAGCAGCACCCCGGCGGGCGGCAGCACGTAGGGCTCGACCGCCGCGACGGCACCGCGACCCAGCGCGACCCACAGCGCGGCCGCTCCGAGCGCGAGCGCCACCCAGCCCATCCGCCGTCGCGCCGCGGACCAGGGGTCGAGCGCGACGAGGACCACGGCGGTGGCGGACAGCAGCAGCACCGCCGGGAGGCCCCGCGCGTCCGTGGCGCCTGCCATGACGACGGTGATCGCCGTCAGGAGGCCGACGGCGACGTCGGCCGCGATGCGCGGGAGCGTGGGCGAGGGCACGCCGGACGCGGCAGCGGCGTGCCGGGCGACTCTCTCCACGGCGCCCAGGGCAGCCACCAGCACCGCCACGACGGCGGGCACGACGAGCGCGCCCGCGTCCGAGATGGGCGAGGCCCCGCGCCAGGCGGACAGGGCGACGACGACGAGCGCGAGGTGCGCGACGGCGGCCACACGGTCGAGCACCCGCCGATGCGACGAGCGGGATGCCAGCAGCAGACCCGTGAGCGACACGAGGAGCACGGCGGCGATGAGCGGCCGCATCACGCCCTGCCCGGGCCGGACCGACAGCACGAGCACCAGGGCGGTCAGCACGGGCACGGCACCCAGGGCCGCACCGGCGACACGCGTGTCCGCGGAGTCACGGGCGGCGCGGAGCACGAGGACGCCGGTGGCGCCGAGGAGCAGCGCCGTCACGAGGAGCTGCACGTCCACCGCGGGAGTCCGGTCGACGTACCCGGCCGCGAGTCGGAGGGCGCGGGTGGAGCCGACGGCCAGCAGCCCGAGCGCGCCGCCGGTGACCGTGGCCCGCAGGAGCGGTCGCACGGGTCCGGGGGCACGGCGCATGAGAGCGGCGGGCACCAGGGCCAGGACCGCCAGCACGACCGTCAGCGCGAGCGGGCGGATCACGTCGTCCGCACGTCCCGCGGGGGAGAGCGGGAGCGCGGCCGTGAGGATGCCCGCGAGCACGAGCGCCGACACGCCTCGGCGCACGCGGGGCCCGCCGCCCTCGCCCTCGCCCTCGTGCGCGTCCAGGCGGAGGGCCGCCCGGTGGACGAGGGCCGCGGCCAGGAGCAGGGTCCCGGCGACGGGCAGCACGTACGCCTCGGGCAGTCGGATGTCGGCGGCGAGCAGCCGCGCCCACAGCGCCGCGATCCCGAGGCCGAGCGCCGTCCAGGCCCATGCGCGACGGACGCTCCGGGACAGGAGCAGGCCGTCCGGCGCGGACGCCAGGACGAGCGCGGTCACGGCCAGGATCAGCAGCGGTATCCACAGCCGGTCGTCTGTCCCGTCGAAGGCGCTACCCGCGACCGCGACGATCAAGCCGGCGCCTCCGACGGCGACCGCGCCGGTGTCGAGCGCGACGCGGAGGTCCGTGGACGTGCGGAGGTACGCGACCCGGCCCAGCAGGGTGACCGCGAGGGCCGCGGCCGCGGGGACCGCTCCCGGCACGTCGCTGTCCGGGGGCGCGAGCGCGGCGACCGTCGCCACGGCCGCCAGGAGCACGGGCGCGAGGAGGCCGGCGGTGGCCAGCCGCCACCCGCGCCCGGGAGCCGGGGGAGCGATCCGCTCGGCATCGGTCGGTGGCGTCGTGCCGACGGTGGGCGCAGGGGCGCCTGCCGACGAATCGGGGCCGGCGGCGCCAAGCGTGACGCCCGGGACGGAGGGCATCGACGGCGGCAGGGCTTGGGGCGGCGGTCCCACACGCGCGGGCAGCGGGCGCCGGGCCCGCCCGCCGACCGTCCAGGACGCGAGCGCGGCAACGAGGAGCATCTGGCCGATGATCGGCCAGGCGGGCGCCGCGGTGAGCGCCCCTCCCGCGTGGTCCGCGCCGGTCGCCGACACCAGGACGGAGGCGACGAGCGCGGGCAGGAGCGCCGTGGCCAGCACGGCGCGCCCCCGGACGCCCGGCGCGCTCCGCAGGATGCCCGCACCGAGCAGGAGGAGACCGGCCGCCATGAGCACGAGGACCGCGGGGTCGGCGACCGGGCCGAGGTCGGCGGAGAGCGGAGCGCGGCCGATCGCGCCGGCGTCGCGCAGCGAGGGCGCCAGGGCGGCCACGGACAGCAGCGCGCCGAGCACGGCCGTGATCGTCGAGAGGCGACGTGCGCCTTGGGTGCGCGCGGCCCGGGAGGCGGCGATCAGCAGGGTCAGCAGGACGGGAGTCGCCGCCCACCAGGTCGGCGTGCTGCCCCACGAGGCGAGCCAGGCCATCGAACCCGCGGCGATCCCCAGCGCGGTGAGGGGGGCCGTGCGCGGATCGGTAGGGCGGGGTCGCCCGACCGGGGCTGGGGCCGGGATCCGGGCGGGGGCGTCCGAGTCCACCGCATCGGGAGCGGTGGCGGCCGGCCCGGCCGATGCTCCGACCCGGAAGCGCAGCGCGGACGCGGTGAGGGCCACCGCGACGTACGCGGCGACCACGGCGGCGAGCGGGCCGAGCGCCGGCACGGCGGCGACGACCACGGACGCGCCGGCCCAGGCGAGCGGACCCCGACGGGCGGCCGTCCGGGGACCCACCGCCGACGCGCCCACCGCCAGCAGCCAGACGAGCACGAGGCCCAGGGACGCGGCACGGGCGTCCGCGGCGAGGTCGAGGATCCCGCTGTCCCTCCCGAGCTCGAGGACGGGATCGCGGCCGGGTCCGAGCGCCCACGGGGGGAGCCCGGCGATCACCGCTCCCGCGACGCCGGCCGTCGCGGAGAGCGCCACGGGGAGCGCCGCGACGATCGCGACGACGCCCGCCGCCGCTCGGGCGACCCGCGCGCTCTCCGCGAGGCGGGGCGCCCCGATCCGCCGGGCCGCCACGTCGAGCACCGCGACGACGAGCGCGGCGGCGGCGACCTGCGCACAGAGCGTGAGGAGGGCGGCGCCGCCCGTCACCGCGGTCATGGGGACGGCCAGCGCGGCGCTCGCGCCGGCGACCGAGGCCGCGATGACGCGGAGCGGCCGCACGCCGGTCGTCTCCGTCGTCTCGACCCCACCGTCCGCCGCGGGCGCCTCCTGCGGATCCGCGACCCGCGGCGTGCGCGACGAGGACGACGACAGGATCCAGGCATGGGACCCTGCCGCCACCGCCGCGACCAGGAGAGGGACCGCGGGGACGGCGTCCCGATCGGCGGCGCTGGCTGCTCCGGCGACGAGCGCGCCCGCGGCGGCGGCGACTCCGGTGATCCGCAGCACGAGCCGCTCGAGGCCGTCGGGGGCCACGACGGCGCGGGCGCGCGGCATGGCGTGCAGGAGCGCGACGGCGGAGGCCGCCGCGAGCGCGCACGCGGTGCGCGTGCCGGCGTCCAGGGCGGGCACTGCGGCGACCAGCAGCCCCGCGGCGACGGGCAGGCCCGCCCAGGCGGCGAGGCCCACGGATCGCACGCGGACGACCGGTCGCGACGCGAGGAGGGCGGCCGAGGCGAGGAGGGTCCCGATGCCGGAGTACGCGAAGGGGTCCGCGGATCCGGCGCCGCCCAGGTCGTAGGCGCGCACCGCCCACACGTCGAGGTGGAGGAGGACGACGCCCACGACGCCCACAGCCTCCGCCGTGCCGACGAGCCCCCGCCGGGACAGGATCGCCGACGCGACGAACGCGGCGAGCGTCACGCCGCCCGTGATCGCGGCGCGCACCAGCAGCCCGTAGGTGACGAAGGCGTAGACGACGTAGAAGACCGCAGCGACGGAGAGCAGCACCACGCCGATGCTCAGCAGCACGACGGGGACGCTGAGCCGGCGACGAGGGGGATCGCTCGGCAGGGGCCGCTCCGGTGCGGCGGGCACGGCCGCGGCGGTGGGCGCGGCCGCGGGGACGCGCGGCACCGCCGACGGAGTGGCCGAGCGCCATGCGGGGGGAGCGAGGCCGGCGGGCGTCGCCTCCGCAGCGGCGGGCCGGGGCGGGGGCGACGCCGCTGGCGCTTCCGCTGGCGCTGCGGCAGGTGATGCCGCCGCTCCCGTCGAGGCGACCGAGGCCGTCGAGGCCGCCGGAGCCGTCACGGCGAGCCGGGCCGCGGCCCATCCCCGCATCGAGCCGAGGAGTCGATCCCGATCCCGGGCGAGACGCACGATGCCCTGCGAGGCGGCCAGCACCTCGGCGGCCTCGGGTGCCCTTACGTCGAGCCCGCATCGCGCGCAGACCAGGGCGCCGAGAGGGGCGAAGCACGCGGGGCAGAGGTCGGTGCGGAGGAGGTGCTCCGGGCTGGCCGGCCATGACCGATCCGTCCACCGCGCCGCGCCCGCGTCCTCCGTGACCATGCCGCCCCCTCGCTCCGTGGGCGATCCGCCCCCGGCCGCCGCTCAGGACGCTATCGGCAAGCCGGTCGCCGAGGGGCCGTGCGACCCCGAACGGGGGCCGCCTCCGTGGCGAGGACCTGGGGAGGAGGGGACGGACGGCGACGAGCGACGCGTCGATGCAGGGGCCGGGGATGACCTGACAGGAGGAGCCGCACGAGGGGCAGGAGAGGGGATGACGGGAATCGAACCCGCGTGATCAGTTTGGAAGACTGAGGCTCTACCATTGAGCTACATCCCCGCGATGCCGGCACCGCCGCCCCCGAGGGGCCGTGCGCCGGATGCGCGGGATCCAGCGTAGCGCAGCCTCCCGCCACCGGTGACCAGCGCCCGGCACGAGTCGGATAGGCTGTGCCACGGTCGGATCGGCTTCCGCGCGCCTGCACGTCGAGGCGCACGGCGCCCGCCTCGGCCGAGGGAATGCGTGGCAGCCGGGGCGTAGCGTAGTGGCTAGCGCGTCCGCTTTGGGAGCGGAAGACCGCAGGTTCGAGTCCTGTCGCCCCGACCACATCCCCGACGACGAAATGCCGTCTCAGCCGAGGCGCGTACCGCGATTACAGGAGAACTCCACACGTGAAGACCACGGTCGAAAAGCTGAGCCCCACGCGCGTCAAGCTCGCGATCTCTGCGACCCCCGAAGACCTGAAGCCGCACATCGACCACGCATACGGCCACATCGCCGAGCAGGTCAACATCCCCGGCTTCCGCAAGGGCAAGGTGCCGCCCGCCATCATCGACCAGCGCGTCGGCCGCGAGGCCGTGCTGGAGCACGCCGTCAACGACGGCATGGACGGCTTCTACCAGGCCGCCGTGAAGGAAACGGACATCCGCCCCCTCGGCCGCCCGGAGGCGGACGTCAAGGAGTGGCCCGGCAAGGACCTCACCGGCGAGCTGCTGCTCGAGATCGAGGTCGACGTCCGCCCCGAGTTCGAGCTGCCCGCCTACGAGGGCCTCGAGCTCACGGTGGACTCCGTCGAGGTCACCGACGACGAGGTCGGCACCGAGCTCGACAGCCTCCGCAGCCGCTTCGGCACGCTGATCACGGTC
The DNA here is from genome assembly GCF_030816895.1 of Clavibacter sp. B3I6. Classification (NCBI taxonomy): domain Bacteria; kingdom Bacillati; phylum Actinomycetota; class Actinomycetes; order Micrococcales; family Microbacteriaceae; genus Clavibacter; species Clavibacter sp. B3I6. The sequence continues at coordinate 672,472 of NZ_JAUSYL010000001.1, read as the reverse complement.
GACCGCCCCGCCAAGACGGGCGACTTCGTCCAGATCGACCTCACCGCCACCATCGCCGGCAACGCCGTCGACACCGCGAGCGGCATCTCCTACGAGCTCGGCTCGGGCGACCTCATCGAGGGCATCGACGAGGCCCTCGAGTCCCTCACCGCCGGCGAGAGCACGACCTTCGAGTCGAAGCTCCTCGGCGGCGACAACGAGGGCGAGACCGCGGAGATCGCCGTGACCGTCCAGTCCGTCAAGGAGCGCGAGCTGCCCGAGGCCGACGACGACTTCGCGCAGATCGCCAGCGAGTTCGACACCATCGACGAGCTGCGCGCGGACCTCAAGGTCCAGGTCGGCAAGTCCAAGGTCTTCGGCCAGGTCACTCAGGCCCGCGACCAGATCGTCGACAAGCTCCTCGAGGGCGTCGAGATCCCCGTCCCCGAGAAGCTCGTCGAGGACGAGGTGCACCGCCACCTCGAGAACGAGAACCGCCTCGAGGACGACGTGCACCGCGCCGAGGTCAAGGAGTCCAGCGAGAAGGCGTTCCGCCAGCAGCTGCTCCTCGACGTCATCGCCGAGAAGGAGGAGCTGAAGGTCAGCCAGGACGAGCTGACCCAGTACCTCATCCAGGGTGCGCAGCAGTACAACATGGAGCCGAACGAGTTCGTCCAGGTCCTGCAGCAGAACAACCAGATCCCCGCCATGGTCGGCGAGGTCGCGCGCAACAAGGCCCTCGCGGTCGTGCTCGACAAGGCGAAGGTCGTGGACGCGGACGGCAAGGCCGTCGACGTCACCGAGTTCACGCAGCCCGTCGTGCGCGACGCCGACGCCGTCGTCGAGGAGCCCGCCGACGCGGACGCCGAGGCCGTCGTCGCCGACGCTCCCGCGGAGGAGGAGGCCGCGGCCCCCGCCGCCGAGGAGGCGCCCGTCGAGAAGCCGAAGAAGAAGGCGCCCGCGAAGAAGAAGGCCGCCGAGAAGGCCGCCGACTCCGAGTAGTCGCATCCGCGGGACGCCCAGCGCGTCCCGCACCACGAGGGCCCGGGGAGCACACGCTCCCCGGGCCCTCGTGCGTCCGGCGACGGCCCCGCTCCGCCCGCGGCGGCCGTGCGCTCCGCCCGCGGCGGCTGTGCGCTCCGCCTGCGGCGGCTGTGCGCTCCGCCCGCGGCGAACACGGCGATCGGGGCGATGCCGCTCCGATAGATTCATGACTCGAAGCGACGAATGAATGGGAGCTCGAACAATGGCCGAACCGACACTGGTACCCGGTGTTTTTGACCGACTGCTGAAGGACCGCATCATCTGGCTCGGATCCGAGGTCCGCGACGACAACGCGAACGAGATCTGCGCGAAGATCCTGCTGCTGGCGGCGGAGGATTCCGAGAAGGACATCTTCCTGTACATCAACTCGCCCGGCGGTTCCATCACCGCGGGAATGGCCATCTACGACACCATGCAGTTCGTCCCCAACGACATCGTCACGGTCGGCATCGGCATGGCCGCGTCCATGGGCCAGCTGCTCCTCACGAGCGGCACCAAGGGCAAGCGCTACATCACGCCGAACGCGCGCGTCCTGCTGCACCAGCCCCACGGCGGATTCGGCGGAACGTCGAGCGACATCCAGACGCAGGCCCAGCTCATCCTCTCGATGAAGCAGCGCCTCGCCGAGATCACCGCGGGCCAGACCGGCAAGACGGCCGAGCAAATCAACGAGGACGGCGACCGCGACCGCTGGTTCACCGCCCAGGAGGCCCTCGAGTACGGCTTCGTCGACCACATCCGCGAGTCGGCGACCGACGTCATCGGCGGCGGCGGCACCGAGACCTCCTAGAGCCCGCGACAGAGAAGACAGGTAAGAGAAGAGAACATGGAACTCCCCACCTTCGGCGGCGCCCGCAGCGCCGGCTCCACCGCCACGAGCCCGTCGTCGCGGTACATCCTCCCCAGCTTCGAGGAGCGCACGGCCTACGGCTACAAGCGCCAGGACCCGTACGCGAAGCTCTTCGAGGACCGCATCATCTTCCTCGGCGTGCAGGTCGACGACGCGTCCGCGGACGACGTCATGGCCCAGCTGCTCGTGCTGGAGTCGATGGACCCCGACCGCGACATCGTCATGTACATCAACTCGCCCGGCGGCTCCTTCACGGCCATGACGGCGATCTACGACACGATGCAGTACGTCTCGCCGCAGATCCAGACCGTCTGCCTCGGCCAGGCGGCGTCCGCGGCCGCCGTGCTGCTGGCGGGCGGCGCGCCCGGGAAGCGCCTCGCGCTCCCCAACGCGCGCGTGCTCATCCACCAGCCCGCCACGGGCGAGTCGAGCGGCGGACAGGCGTCCGACATCGAGATCCAGGCGGCGGAGATCATGCGCATGCGCTCCTGGCTCGAGGACACGCTCGCGAGCCACACCAACCGCGACCGCGACCAGATCAACCGCGACATCGAGCGCGACAAGATCCTCGGCGCGAACGAGGCGCTCGAGTACGGTCTCATCGACCAGGTGCTCACCTCGCGCAAGAACCTGACGGCGGCGCTCCCCGCCCGCTAGGCCCGCATGGACGAGAGGGGCGGTCGGCTCGAGCCGACCGCCCCTCTCCGCGCGTCCGGACGCGTCAGGCCGCCGGCTCCGCGATCTCCCCGCGCTCGATCGCCTCGCGCTCGAGCTCCCGGACGATGGGCAGGATCCGCGTGCCGAAGTCCTCGATGTCCTCGAGGTAGTGCAGGAAGCCGAGCAGCAGCAGGTCCACCCCGCGCTTGCGGTACTCGACCATGCGGCGGGCGATCTGCTCCGGGGTGCCGATGAGGCCCGTCCGGAACCCGTCGTTGTACTGGACGAGGTCGCGGAACGTGGAGTCGGACCACATGCCCTTGCCGTCCCCGGTGGACGAGCCCGCCTGCTTCACCGCCTGGCGGAAGCCCTCGACGGCGTCGGGGTTCGCCTTCGCGATGATCTCCTCCAGCACGTCCTGGGCCTCCCGCTCGGTGTCGCGCGCGATGACGAAGCCGTTCAGGCCGAACCGCACGCGGTCCGTGCGGCCCGCCGCGCGCGCGGAGGCGAGCACGTCGTCGCGCTGATCCTCGAAGCCCGCGAAGTCCTTGCCGTTGGAGAAGTACCAGTCCGTCACGCGCCCGCCCATCTGCCGGGCGTCGGTGCTGTTGCCGCCCATGAATATCTCCGGGTGCGCGCGCCCCGGGACGGCGACGGGCGGCGGCTTCAGCGTGAAGTCGTGGATCCGGTAGAAGTCGCCGAGGTGCGTGAAGTCCTGCTCCGTCCAGAGGCCGCGCAGCACGCGGATGAACTCCTCGGTGCGGCGGTAGCGCTCCCCGTGCTCCAGCCACGGCTCGCCGAACCCCACGAACTCGTCCTTGAGCCAGCCCGAGACGACGTTGACGGCGGCACGGCCGTGCGACATGTGGTCGGCCGTGATGATCCACTTCGCGAGCACGCCCGGGTGCCAGAGGCCGGGGTGCACGGCGGCGATGACCTTGAGGCGCTCGGTCGCGAGCAGGAGGCCGAGCGAGAACGACGTCGACTCGTGCTGCTGGTCGGCGCCGTAGGAGGCGGCGTACCGCACCTGGCTCAGCGCGTAGTCGAACCCGCTGCGCTCGGCGAGCTGCGCGACGCGGACGTTGAAGTCGAAGTCGAAGTGGGTGCGCTGCTCGATGTCGCTCGTCACGAGGCCGCCCGAGACGTTCGGGACCCAGTAGGCGAAGGACAGCGCGTCGGGGGATGCGGGGGCGGTGTCATCGGTCATGCGGACATGGTGGGTGCGGATGCCGCCGCGCACCTGGACTGTTGCGCCGTGTGACGGATACCACGCGACGGGCCGTGCTCCCAGGGGTCCGGGCCATGTCCGATGCACGGGTTAGGCTCGTGGAACACCGCACGACTTCGGGGAGGCTTCCATGGCACGCATCGGCGAGAGCGCGGATCTGCTCAAGTGCTCCTTCTGCGGGAAGAGCCAGAAGCAGGTCCAGCAGCTGATCGCAGGACCGGGCGTCTACATCTGCGACGAGTGCGTGGAGCTCTGCAACGAGATCATCGAGGAGCGCCTGGCCGAGGCCAGCGAGGAGACCACGGGCGAGTTCGACCTCCCCAAGCCGAAGGAGATCTTCGGCTTCCTCGACGAGTACGTCATCGGGCAGGAGGCCGCCAAGCGCGCGCTGTCCGTCGCGGTCTACAACCACTACAAGCGCGTCCGCGCCGTCGGCACCATCGGGCCGGCCGAGACGGTCGGCGACGAGATCGAGATCGCCAAGAGCAACATCCTCCTCATCGGCCCGACCGGCTGCGGCAAGACGTACCTCGCGCAGACGCTGGCGAAGCGGCTCAACGTGCCGTTCGCCGTCGCGGACGCGACCGCCCTCACCGAGGCCGGCTACGTGGGCGAGGACGTGGAGAACATCCTCCTCAAGCTCATCCAGGCGGCGGACTACGACGTGAAGCGCGCCGAGACGGGCATCATCTACATCGACGAGGTCGACAAGATCGCGCGCAAGGCCGAGAACCCGAGCATCACCCGCGACGTGTCGGGCGAGGGCGTCCAGCAGGCGCTGCTGAAGATCCTCGAGGGCACCGTGGCCTCGGTGCCGCCGCAGGGCGGACGCAAGCACCCGCACCAGGAGTTCATTCAGGTCGACACGACCAACGTGCTGTTCATCGTGGCCGGCGCGTTCGCGGGCCTCGAGGACATCATCAGCCAGCGCGCCGGCAAGAAGGGCATCGGCTTCGGGGCCCCGCTGCACCGCAAGGACGTCAACGCCGACGTGTTCGGCGAGGTGCTCCCGGAGGACCTCCACAAGTTCGGGCTCATCCCCGAGTTCATCGGGCGCCTCCCCGTCGTCACGACGGTCACGCAGCTCGACCAGCGCGCGCTCATGGAGATCCTCACCAAGCCGCGCAACGCGCTCGTGCGCCAGTACCAGCGGATGTTCGAGCTCGACGGCGTGGAGCTGGAGTTCGAGCAGGGCGCCCTGGAGTCCATCGCCGACCTCGCCGTCCTCCGCCAGACGGGCGCCCGCGGCCTCCGGGCCATCCTCGAGGAGGTGCTCGGGCCGGTCATGTTCGACATCCCCTCGGACGACGAGGTGGGCCGCGTCGTCATCACCCGCGAGTCGGTCGTGCAGAACGCCGCGCCCACGATCGTGCCGCGCGCCTCGATGCTCCGCGCGGAGAAGTCCGCCTGATCCGCCCGGGCCGCCGACGGGCCGGACGACGAGAGCGCCGCACCCCGTGAGGCATGCGGCGCTCTCGTCGTGTCGCGCGGCGGATCAGTCAGCGAGACCGCGGCGCTCGAGCAGCGGCTCGATCACGGCGTCGCGGCCGCGGAAGTCGCGGTACGCCTCCAGCGGGTCCTTCGATCCGCCGACGCCGAGGAGGCGCGAACGGAACCGGTCGCCGTTCGCGCGCGTCAGGCCGCCGTTCTCGTGGAACCACTCGACGGTGTCGGCGTCGAGGACCTCGCTCCAGATGTACGAGTAGTAGCCGGCGTCGTAGCCGCCCGCGAAGGTGTGCTGGAAGTAGCTCGACGCGTAGCGGGGGAGGACGGCCGGCACGTCGAGGCCGACGGAGGCGAGGGCGTCGGCCTGGAACGCGTCCACGTCCTCGACCACGTCGTCGACGCCGATCCGGTGCCACGCCTGGTCGAGCAGCGCGGCGCCCAGGTACTCGCTCGTGAGGAAGCCCTCGTTGAACGCGCTCGACGCCTGCACGGCGGCGACCAGCTCGTCGGGCATCCGCTCGCCGGTCTCGTGGTGCACGGCGTACGAGGCGAGGATCTCCGGCCACAGCATCCACATCTCGTTCACCTGGCTCGGGAACTCGACGAAGTCGCGGAACACGTTGGTGCCGGCGAAGCGCTGGTAAGTGACGCGGGCGAAGAGCCCGTGCAGGGCGTGCCCGAACTCGTGGAAGAGCGTGTTCGTCTCGTCGTAGCTGAGGAGCGTCGGCTGTCCCGGGGGCGGCTTCGGCACGTTGAGGTTGTTGAGGACGACCGTGGGCGTGTCGAGGAGGTCGCTCTGCGAGATGAGCGGGTTCATCCACGCGCCGCCGCGCTTCGAGTCGCGCGTGTGCAGGTCGAGGACGTACAGGCCGACGGGTGAGTCGTCCTCGTCACGGACCTCGAAGACGCGGGCGTCCGGGTGGTAGGAGACGATGTCGGGGCGCTCCGAGAAGCTGACGCCGTAGAGCAGGGTCGCGGCGCGGAACACGCCGTCCTGGAGGACGCGCTCGGACTCGAGGTACGGGCGCATGCGCTCGGTGTCGACGTCGTAGCGCTCCGTGCGCACCTTCTCGCTGTAGAGCGCCCAGTCCCAGGCGGCCAGCTCGAACGTCGGCTCGCCGCGCTCCTCCTGGGTCCGGTCGATGACGCGCTGCAGCTCCACAGCCTCGGCCCGGGCGTTGCGGGCTGCGGCGGGAGCGAGGCGGCCCAGCATGTCCGCCACCGCCTCGGGCGTGCGCGCCGTCTGGTCCGCGGTGACCGCGGCCGCGTGGCTCGGGAACCCGAGCAGGGCGGCGCGCTCGGCGCGGAGCCGCGTGATCTCGAGCACGAGCGGGCGGTTGTCGTGCGCGTTCCCGCGGGCGCCACGGGCGAGCGACGCCTCCATGATCCGTCGGCGCAGCCCGCGGTCGGTGAGCTGCGACAGGTACGGGTGCCCGGTCGGGAGCACCAGCGTGATGAGGTGCTTGCCCTCGAGCCCGCGGTCGGCGGCGGCCTGCGCGGCCGCCGCGACGGCGCCCGCGCCCAGGCCGTCGAGCTCGGCCGGGTCGTCCACGACCACGGCGAGGTCGTTCGTGTCCTCGAGCAGGTTCGACTCGAAGCGCGTGGTGAGCGTGGACAGGCGGCGGTTCAGGTCGCGCAGGCGGTCCTTCGCGGCGTCGTCGAGGCCGGCGCCCGCCACCGTGAACTCGGCGAGGTACCGCTCGACGAGGTAGACGGACTCGGCGTCGAGGCCGGAGTCGTGTCGGGCGTCGTGCACCGCGCGGATGCGGGCGTAGAGGGCGGAGTCGAGGCGGATCGCGTCCTCGTGCGCGGCGAGCTCGGGCGCGATCTCCGCGTCGAGCTCGCGCGTGAAGGGGGAGCTGTCGGCCGACGAGAGCGTGAAGAAGACGTGGCCGACGCGGTCGAGGACGCGGCCGGAGCGCTCCAGCGCGACGAGGGTGTTCTCGAACGTGGGCGGCTCCGTGGATCCCGCGATGGCCCGCACCTCCGCGAGGTGCTCGGCGATGCCGGCCTGGAACGCGGGGCGGAAGTGCTCCTCGCGGATGTCGGCGAACGGGGGCATGCCGTAGGGGAGCGAGCTCGGCTCGAGGAAGGGGTTCGGGGACGTCGTCATACGGCGAGCCTAGGCCGGGCGCCGACCTAGGCTCGGAGGGTGAACAGCGAGCGATACACCCACGGCCACCACGAGAGCGTCCTCCGCGTGCACAGCGCGCGCACCGTGCGGAACTCCGCCGCCTACCTGGAACCGCACCTCCGGCCGGGCCTCGACGTCCTGGACGTCGGGAGCGGACCCGGAACGATCACGGTGGAGCTCGCCGACGCCGTGGCGCCCGGCCGCGTCGTGGGGCTCGACATGTCGGAGGACGTCGTGCGGCAGGCGTCCGAGCTGGCCGCGACCCGCGGCACCGCGAACGTCGCGTTCGTCACGGGATCCGTGTACGAGCTGCCCTACGCCGACGCCTCCTTCGACGTCGTCCACGCCCACCAGGTGCTGCAGCACGTCGCCGATCCCGTCCGCGCCCTGGCGGAGATGCGCCGCGTCACGCGCCCCGGCGGGCTCGTCGCGGCCCGCGACGTCATCTACTCGAAGGTCGCGCTGTTCCCGGAGACCGACGGCCTCCGCCTGTGGGCCGACGTCTACCTGCCGGTGCACCGCGCGAACGGCGGGGAGCCCGACGCCGGATCCCGTCTCAAGGCGTGGGCGCGGGCGGCCGGCTTCACCGACATCGCGTCGAGCGCATCCGTGTGGTGCTTCTCGTCCGACGACGAGCGCGCGTGGTGGGGCGGCGCGTGGGCCGATCGGGCGGTCGCCTCGTCGTTCGCCGGCCAGGCGCTCGAGGGCGGCTTCGCGAGCGACGACGACCTGCAGGCCATCCGGGCCGGGTGGCAGGCCTGGGCAGCCGACGCGGACGGGTTCCTCGCGATGCCGCACGGGGAGATCCTCGCGCGCCGCTGACGCCGACGGGCACGCCGCCCCGCACGCGACGGACGCGCCGGCCCGAGGGCCGGCGCGTCCGTCGCGGAGCGGGTCGTGCGGGACGCCTCAGTCGTCGAAGGGGTCGTCCGTCGACTCGCCGGGGATCGTGATGGTCGCGGCGTCCTCGACCGGGTCGTAGCGGATCACGGTGCCGTCGTCGAGCTCGACGACGGGCTTCCGCTCGAGCCAGGTGAGGGTCCAGCGCCACTGGGACGTGTCGGTGGCGAGGTCGACGATGTCCTTCTCGACCGTCTTCACCGCGAGGAGGACGACCTCGGGCAGGTCCGCCGGGGCGGTGCCGCCGATGGGCCAGCGCGTGCCGAGCTGCATCAGACGTCCTGCTCGTAGGTGACCCACGTGGTGCGCCGGGCGACCCGGTCGTAGAGGCGCTGCGCGTCGGCGTTGTCCTCCGCGGTGATCCAGCGCAGCATCGTCGCGCCCTCGCGGCGGGCGACGTCGGCGACGGCGGCCAGCAGCTGCTCGCCCACGCCCTGGCGACGCGACACCTCCCGCACGTACAGGTCGTCGACCAGGAGGCCGTCGGTGCCGCGGGAGAGGCGCGAGAAGCGGTGGGAGTGCGCGAGGCCGACGAGGGCGCCCTCGTGCGCGTCGTCGACCGCGACGAGAGCCGAGCTCGCGTGCGCGTCGTCGATGAGGTGGCTCCAGGCCAGCACCGCGGCGTCGTCGGTCAGCTCGGTGCCGTAGAACGCCGCGTACTCGGCGAACAGGTCGAACCAGGGGAAGAAGTCGCCGTCGCGGACGGGGCGGATCGAGATGGTCATGCGCGGTTCTCCTCGGGCTCGACGGGTGCGAGCGTGATGCGGGCGACGGCGGGGCCGTCCCCCTCGATGAACGTCAGGTCGGTGATGCGGCCCACGGCGCGCAGGTCGCGGGCGACCAGCTCGAGCGAGCGGATGTCCTCGGCGGACGCGGACACCACCGCCTCGGCGACGGGGGTCTTCTGCGAGGCCTTGGCGTCGGTCTTGGCACGGCGGATGCCGACGAGCGCCCGGCCGGCGAGGGCCAGCAGCCGCGGGTCCGCGGCTCCGCCGGTCGTCGGCGCGTCCGGGGCCGGCGCGGTCGGCCAGGCGGCGGTGTGGATCGAGCCGTCGTGCGACCAGCTCCAGGCCTCCTCGGCCGCGAACGGCACGAAGGGCGCGAACAGGCGCAGCAGCACGTCGAGGGCCTCGCGGAGGGCGGCGACCGCGGATCCCCGGTCGGCCGGGTCGGCGTCGGCGGAGTACGCGCGGTCCTTGACGAGCTCCAGGTAGTCGTCGCAGAAGGTCCAGAAGAAGCTCTCGGTCACCTCGAGCGCGCGGGCGTGGTCGTACTCCTCGAGCGCGGTGGTCGCGGTCTCGACGACCTCGGCGAGGGCGGCGAGCATGCCGACGTCGATGGCGTGGGTCGCCCGCGCGCCCTCCGGCGCCTCGAAGGACAGGATGAACTTCGCGGCGTTGAGGACCTTGATCGCGAGCCGGCGGCCGATCTTGATCTGCGTCGGGTTCTGCGGGTCCATCGCGGCGTCGACGCCGAGGCGCGCGGACGCGGCCCAGTAGCGCACGGCGTCGGAGCCGAACTGCTCGAGCGTGGCCGCGGGCGTGACGACGTTGCCCTTCGACTTCGACATCTTCTTGCGGTCGGGGTCGAGGATCCAGCCGGAGATCGCGGCCGTCCGCCAGGGCGCGTCGCCGTGCTCCAGCTCGGCGCGCAGCACCGTGGAGAAGAGCCACGTGCGGATGATGTCCTGGCCCTGCGGCCGCATCGAGAACGGGAAGACGAGGTCGAACAGCTCCGGGTCGCGCTCCCAGCCGCCCGCGAGCTGCGGGGTGAGGGAGGAGGTGGCCCAGGTGTCCATCACGTCGAGCTCACCCTGGAAGCCGCCGGGCACGCCGCGCTGGTCCTCGGAGTAGCCGGGGGCGGCATCCGAGGACGGGTCGACGGGCAGCTGGTCCTCCGACGGCGTGATGGCGCGGTCGAACTCGGGGTTGCCGTCGGCGTCGAGCGGGTACCAGACGGGCAGCGGCACGCCGAAGAAGCGCTGGCGGGAGACGAGCCAGTCGCCGTTGAGGCCGCCGACCCAGTTCTCGTAGCGCACGCGCATGAAGTCGGGGACGAAGCCGATCTCGCGGCCGCGGCCGATGAGGCCCTGGCGCAGCTCCTCGTCCCGGCCGCCGTTGCGGATGTACCACTGGCGGGTCGAGACGATCTCGAGGGGCTTGTCGCCCTTCTCGTAGAACTTGACGGGGTGGGTGATCTTGCGGGGCTCGCCGATCAGCTCGCCGGACTCCGTGAGGAGCTCGACCATCGCGGCCTTGGCGGAGAACACCGTCTTGCCGGCGATGGCGGCGTAGGCCTCGCGGCCGGCGTCGGTGGTGATCGCGGCGGGCGCCTCGGAGACGACGCGGCCGTCGAAGCCGACGATCGCGCGGTTCTCGAGCTGCAGCTCGCGCCACCACACCACGTCGTTGAGGTCGCCGAAGGTGCAGACCATCGCGATGCCGGATCCCTTGTCGGGCTGCGCGAGGTGGTGCGCGAGCACGGGGACCTCGACGCCGAAGACGGGCGTCGTGACGGTCGTGCCGAACAGGCCCTGGTAGCGCTCGTCGTCGGGGTGCGCGACGAGGGCCACGCACGCGGCGAGGAGCTCGGGGCGCGTGGTGTCGATGATCACGTCGCCGTCCGGGCGGTGGAACGCGAGGCGGTGGTAGGCGCTCGGCTGCTCGCGGTCCTCGAGCTCGGCCTGCGCGACCGCGGTGCGGAAGGTGACGTCCCACAGCGTGGGCGCGTCGGCCTGGTACGCCTCGCCGCGGGCGAGGTTCCGGAGGAACGCGCGCTGCGACGCGACCTGCGCCTCGGCGCCGATGGTGCGGTAGCTCTGGCGCCAGTCGACGCTGAGGCCGAGCGTGCGGAAGAGGTCCTCGAACTGCTTCTCGTCCTCCTCGGTGAGGCGCTCGCACAGCTCGATGAAGTTGCGGCGGGAGATGGGCTGCTGGTCGCCGGGCTTCGACGTGCCGCCGGTCTCGGACGGCCGGTAGCCGGGGTCGTAGGGGAGCGTCGGGTCGCAGCGGACGCCGTAGAAGTTCTGCACGCGGCGCTCGGTGGGGAGTCCGTTGTCGTCCCAGCCGAGCGGGTAGAAGACGCTCTCGCCGCGCATGCGGCGGTACCGGGCGATCACGTCGGTGTGCGTGTAGCTGAACACGTGCCCGATGTGGAGGGATCCGCTCGCCGTGGGCGGCGGGGTGTCGATGGAGAAGACGGTGCCGGCGGCGGCCTCGTCGCGGCGGAAGTCGTACGTGCCGTCCGCCTGCCAGCGGTCGCCCCACTTGGCCTCGAGGCCCTCGAGGGCCGGCTTCTCGGGGACCCGGGCGATGTGGCCGGTCTCCCCTCCGACGGTGTCCGGACGTCGTTCGTCTGCCATGCGTGCTCCGGTTCCCTCGATGTGGACGGCACCGTGTCGATGGTGAGGTGCCTGCTGTGCGGACTTCACGCTACCGGATGGGGGCGCGGCGGCCGGATGCGGGGGCAGGCGGGGACCCGCGCATCCGGCGGCCGGGCTAGGCGGGGGCCTGTGCCGGCGCGTCGGCGGCGGCCTCCCGGAAGGCGCGCCGCATCGCGTGGACGCGGTCCGTGAGCTCCGCGGGGACGCGGTCGCCGAAGCGGGCGAAGTGGGCGTCCACGGCGTCGAGCTCCTCGAGCCAGAGGGCGGGATCCAGCGCCAGGAGCTCCTCCAGCGCACCGTCCGCGAGGTCGAGGCCGGCGACGTCGAGGTCCTCGGGGACCGGCAGGCCGCCGACCGGGGACGGGCGGACGGGGACGCGGTCCTCGATCCGGCGCACGACCCACTCGAGCACGCGCGCGTTCTCGCCGAAGCCCGGCCAGAGGAAGGAGCCGTCCTCGCCCTTCCGGAACCAGTTGACCTGGAAGACGCGGGGCGCGCCGTCGCCGAGCCCCCGGCCGACCTCGAGCCAGTGCCGCCAGTGGTCCGCCATGTCGTAGCCGCAGAACGGCTGCATCGCGAAGGGGTCGTGCCGCAGCTCGCCCACCCGTCCCTCCGCCGCCGCCGTCCGCTCGGAGGCCATGGTCGCGCCGACGAAGACGGCGTGCTCCCAGCCGTCCGCCTCCGCGACGAGCGGCACGTTCGTGGCGCGGCGGCCCCCGAACAGGATCGCGTCCACGACCACGCCGTCCGGGTCGTCCCAGTCGTCCGCGAGCGACGGGCACTGCTCGATCCCCACCGTGAAGCGGGCGTTCGGGTGCGCGGCGGGCGTGCCGGAGGCCGGCGACCACGGCTCCCCGCGCCAGTCGACGAGGCCGGCCGGCGGCCTCGGGGTCATGCCCTCCCACCAGACGTCGCCGTCGGGGCGCAGGGCGACGTTGGTGAAGATCGCGTTGCCCCACACGGTCGACATGGCGACGGGGTTGGTGTCCTCCCCCGTGCCGGGGGCGACGCCGAAGAGGCCGCGCTCGGGGTTCACGGCGCGCAGGCGGCCGGCGGCGTCGGGCCGGAGCCAGGCGATGTCGTCGCCGAGCGTCTCCACCGTCCAGCCGGGGATCGAGGGCGTGAGCATGGCGAGGTTCGTCTTGCCGCAGGCCGACGGGAAGGCGGCCGCCACGTGGAAGCGGCGGCCCTCCGGGCTCGTGATCCGGATGAGGAGCATGTGCTCCGCCAGCCAGCCCTCGTCGCGCGCCATGGCGGAGGCGATCCGCAGCGAGAAGCACTTCTTGCCGAGGAGCGCGTTGCCGCCGTAGCCCGAGCCGAACGAGATGATCTCGCGGTCCTCGGGGAAGTGGCAGATGCGCTTGTCGGCGTTGTGCGGCCACGGCACGTCGGGGCTGCGGCGGCCGGCGTCGTCGACCAGGGGCGCGCCGAGGCCGTGCAGCGCGCGCACCCACGCCGTGTCGGGGCCGATGAGGCGGAGCGCGTCGTCGCCCATGCGGGTCATGAGCGCCATGCTCGCGACGACGTACGGGCTGTCGGTGATCTGCACGCCGAGCTGCGAGATCGCGCCGCCGAGGGGGCCCATGGAGAACGGGACGACGTAGAGGGTGCGGCCGCGCATGGATCCGGCGAAGAGGTCGCGGAGCTCCGCACGCGTCTCCGCGGGGTCGCGCCAGTTGTTGGTGGGGCCCGCGTCCGCGGGGTCGGCCGAGCAGATGAAGGTGCGGTCCTCGACGCGCGCGACGTCGGCCGGGTCGCTGCGGGCGAGGAAGCTGTGCGGCCGCCACTCCGGGTTCAGCCGGATGAGGGTGCCGTCCTCGACCATGCGGCGCGTGAGGCGGTCGTACTCGGCGACGCTGCCGGTGCACCAGACGACCCGGTCGGGGAGCGTGAGCCGCGCGACCTCGGCGACCCAGTCGGCGACGCGGGGGTCGCGGCAGTGCGCGGGGGCCGCGGCGCCGGGCGGGAGGGGCGCGGTGCCGGGCGTCGGGGCGACGGCGGCCGCGTCGGGGCGGCCGGCGGGGACGACGGCGCGCGTGCGGCTGGCGTCGGTGTGCGGGGGTGCGTCCTGGATGGTGGTCATGTCGGTCCGTCCTCGTCGATCGGTCTGTTGTTCCAGCCTGCGGCGCGTCAGGATGGGGTTCGGGGATCCGTCGGCGTGAAGAAGCCCCGATGTTCACGGAGAGGTGAAGGAATGGACCAGCTCGTCATCGGCCGCCGCATCCGGCACGCGCGGAAGGGCGCGGGGCTCACGCTGCAGGCGCTGGGGGAGCGCGCGGGGATCCTGCCGAGCCAGCTGAGCATGATCGAGAACGGCCGGCGCGAGACCCGCCTCTCGACCCTCGGGCGGATCGCGGGGGCGCTCGGCGTCGACGTCACGCACCTGCTCGCGGCCGACGCCCCCGATGCCCGGTCCGCGCTCGAGATCGAGCTCGACCGGGCGCAGCGCTCGTCCCTGTACGGCGGGCTCGGCCTCCCCGCCGTGCCCGCGAGCCGCGCGCTGCCGCAGGAGACGCTCGAGGCGCTCGTCGGCCTGCATCGCGAGCTCGCCCGCCGCGCGCGCGAGTCCATCGCGACGCCCGAGGAGGCGAGGCGGGCGAACACGGAGCAGCGGCTCATGATGCGCGCGCGCGACAACCACCTGCCCGCGATCGAGGAGCTGGCCGAGCGGATGCTCGCCGACGTCGGCCACCGCAGCGGCGCCCTGTCGCACCGCAGCGTCAGCCGGATGGCGGAGGGGCTCGGCTTCGAGCTCATCTACGTGGACGACCTGCCCCGTTCCACGCGCTCCGTGACGGACATCGGCGAGGGGCGGATCTACCTCCCGCCCGCGTCCATCCCCGGCGGACACGGCCTCCGCTCGATGGCGCTGCAGGCGATGGCCCACCGGGTGCTCGGCCACGAGGAGCCCGCGAGCTACGCCGACTTCCTGCGTCAGCGGCTGGAGATCAACTACTTCGCGGCCGCGTGCCTCATGCCGCTGACCCAGTCGGTCGCGTTCCTCGCCGAGGCCAAGGCGCGCCGGGACCTCGCGGTGGAGGACTTCCGCGACGCGTTCGGCGTGACGCACGAGGCGGCGGCGCTCCGGCTCACGAACATCAGCACCACGCACCTCGACCTCCGCGTGCACTTCCTCCGGGTCGGCGGCGACGGCGCGGTCTACAAGGCGTACGAGAACGACGGGCTGCCGCTGCCGGTCGACGTCACGGGCGCGGTCGAGGGGCAGCCGGTGTGCCGGGAGTGGGCGGCCCGCGGCGCGTTCGACCGCACCAACCGCACCACGGAGTTCCACCAGTACACGGACACGCCCGCGGGCACGTTCTGGTGCTCGACGCAGACCGGCTCCACGGCCGAGGGCGAGTACTCGATCACCTTCGGCGTGCCGTTCGCGCACGCGAAGTGGTTCCGCGGCCGCGAGACGACGGCGCGGAGCGCGTCGCGCTGCCCGGACGAGTCGTGCTGCCGGCGGGCGGATCCGGAGGACGCGGACCGGTGGCGCGACCGCGCGTGGCCGAGCGCCCGGCTGCACGCGCACATCCTCGCGCCGCTGCCGCGCGGGTCCTTCCCCGGGGTGGACGACCGGGAGCTGTACGCGTTCCTCGACCGGCACGCCGGCGCCTGACGCGGCCCGTCCCGCCGGTCAGCGCGGGGCGGCCCCGGGATCCAGCCGCGGGACGGCCGCGAGGAGCGCCCGCGTGACGGGGTGCGTCGGGCGCTCGAGCACGTCGGCGGCGGATCCGCGCTCGACGATGCGCCCGTCGGCCATGACCACAACTTCGTCGCTCATGTGGGCGACGACGCCGAGGTCGTGCGAGATGAGCAGGAGGCCGAGGCCGAGGCGCCGCTGCAGCTCGTCGAGGAGGTCGAGGACCTGCGCCTGCACCGCGATGTCGAGCGCGGAGACGGGCTCGTCGCAGATCAGCACGTCGGGCCGGGCCGCGAGGGCGCGCGCGATGGCGACGCGCTGACGCTGTCCGCCGGAGAGCCGCGCGGGGCGGCGGGCGAGGAGCGCCGGGTCGAGGCCGACCTGCGCGAGGAGGGTGCCGGGCGAGTCGAAGGCGTCGACGCCCGGGGGACCCGCGACGGCGAGGGCGTCGCGGAGGATCCGGTCGACGCTCCAGCGCGGGTCGAACGACGCGAGCGGGTCCTGGTAGACGGCGCCGACGCGCGGGCGGCGGCTGCGGCGCGCCCGCTCGGGGATCCCGCTCCACGGCTCGCCGTCGAGCGTGACGTCACCGGCGTCGGGCTCCTCGAGCGCGAGCAGCAGCCGGGCGACGGTGGTCTTGCCGGAGCCGGACCCGCCGACGAGGCCGAGGGTGCGGCCGCGGCGGACCTCGAGCGACACGTCGTCGACGGCCGTGCGGACGGATCCAGCCGGACCGCGGTAGGAGCGGGTGAGGCCCGAGGCGCGGAGGACCACGCGGTCGTCGGGCGGCGTCGCGGCCCCGGGAGGGGATGCCGCCGTGGACGGGGACGTCGAGGAGGTCGCGTGTGCGGAGGCGGCCGCCTGCGCGGAGGCGGCCTCGAGGCGCGCCGCCGACAGCGGCACGCCGCGGGGCACCCCCGTCGGCACGGCGGCGACGAGGGCGCGGGTCCGGGGGTGGGCGGGCGCGCGGAGGACGTCCGCCGTCCGGCCCTCCTCCACGATGCGGCCGTCGTGCATCACCGCGACGCGGTCGGCGAGGCGCGCCACGACGGCGAGGTCGTGGCTCACGAGGAGGGTCGCCTGGCCGCGCGTGCGGAGGTCGGCGAGGAGGTCGATGATCCGCGCCTGCACCGTGGCGTCGAGCGCGGTCGTGGGCTCGTCGGCGACGAGGAGCGGCGGATCCAGCGCGAGGGCGGCCGCGAGCAGCGCACGCTGGCGGAGGCCGCCCGAGAGCTCGCCGGAGCGCTGGTGGACGCGGACCTCGGGATCCGGCATCCCGACCCGCTCGAGCAGCTCGAGCACGCGCGCCCGCCGGGCCCGGGCGTCGCGCATCCCGTGGAGGCGGAGCGCGTCGCCGATCTCGCGGCCGATCGGCCGGAGCGGGTCGAGCGACGAGAGGGCGTCCTGCAGCACGAGGCCGACGCCCGTCCCGCGGACGCCGCGCCACTCGCGCGGGCCCGCGTCGCGGAGGTCGCGGCCGCCGATCTCGAGCACGCCGGCGCGGACGTCCGCGCCGGGACCCGCGAGGCCGAGCAGGCTCCGGGCGGTGACGCTCTTGCCGGAGCCCGACGTGCCGACGAGCGCGAGGCACTCGCCGGGCGCGATCCGCAGGGAGACGCCGTGGACGACGCCCTCGCCGCCGAAGGAGACGCGGAGGTCCTCGACCCGGAGCGCGAGCGGCGTCGCGGGGGCGCCCGGCACGTCGTGGGGCCCGCTCACGAGGCGCGCACCCGTCGCTCGAGCGCGCGGCCGAGCACGGTCGACGCGGTCGCGGTGAGGACGATCATGAGCCCCGGCACGACCGTGAGCCACGGCGCGGAGCCGATGTAGGTGCGGCCCGCGGCGAGCATCGCGCCCCACTCGGGATTCGGCGGCACCGTCCCGAGCCCGAGGTAGCTGAGCGACGAGGCCCACACGATGGCCTGGCCGACGCCGAGCGTCCCGAGCACGAACAGCGGCGCGGCGGTGTTCGGCAGGATGTGCCGGGCGAGCACGACGAGCGGCGGGCGTCCGAGCACGGTGGCGGCCTCGACGTACGCGGAGCGCCGCACCGACATGACCCGCCCGCGGATGATCCGCGCGTAGCCGGGCGCGGCCGAGATGCCGACCGCGAGCGTGGCGCTGCCGATGCCCGGGCCGAGGATCACGATGAGGAAGAGGGCGAGCAGGAGCCCGGGGAACGCGAACACGACCTCGATCACCCGGTTGACGGCGAAGTCGGCGACGCGGCCGAGGAGCGCGGCGGCGAGCCCGAGCACGGCGCCGAGGCCCAGGCCGATCGCGGTGGCGCTCACGCCGATGACGAGGCTGGGTCCCGCGCCGTGCACGACGCGCGTGAGCACGTCGCGGCCGGACTCGTCGGTGCCGAGGAGGTGGCCGGGGCCGGGCGCGCGGAAGGCCTCGGCCGGCGCGATGGCGAGCGGGTCGCCGGGCGCGAGGAGGCCGGGGGCGAGGGCCGCGGCGAGCAGCAGGACGACCACGAGCGCGGCGCCGCCGGTGCCGACCATGGCGAGGACCCGCACGGGCGGCCGGGAGGGCGCGGTGGCGAGCAGCGTCTCGGCGCGGGGGTCGCTCATCGGCCGGCCGCCGCGGGGGTGGCGGGCGATGCCGCGGCGGGGTCGCCGGCGGGTGCCGCGGACGGGACCGGTCCGGTGCGCGCGTCGACGAGCCGCGGGTCCACGAGGCGCGCGAGCAGGTCGGTGACCGCGGTGAGCACGATGTAGACCACGGCGACCACGAGCACGACGCCGACGATCACCGGCACGTCGCGGCTCATGACCGCCGAGAGCGCGGTGCGGCCGAGGCCGGGGCGGGCGAACACCTGCTCCACGACGACGGCGCCCGAGATGAGGAACCCGAAGGCCCACCCGGACAGCGCGATGCCGGGGGCGGCGGCGTGCCGGAGCGCGTGCCGCAGGCGCACCCCGGCCTCGGACTCGCCGCGTGCGCGGGCGGCGAGGGCGAAGGGGGAGTCGAGCGCGTCGAGGAGCGCCTCGCGCATGATCTGGCCGAGGAACCCCGCGAGCGGGATGGCGAGCGTCAGCACGGGGAGCACGAGGCCGGCGGGCGAGGATCCGCTGACCGCCGGCAGCCAGCCGAGGCCGGTGGAGAACACGAGGATCAGCACCACGCCGATCCAGAAGTGCGGCAGCGAGGCGGCGACGATCTCGACGCCGGCGCCGACCGCCCCGGCGACGCGCCCCGCGCCCGTGGAGACGAGCGCGAGCCCGAGCGCGAGGATCCACGCCACGGTGAGCGCGAGCACCGCCAGCAGCAGCGTGCCCGGCAGCTGCCGCGCGAGCACCGCCGCGACGTCCTCGCGGAGGGCGTACGAGCGGCCGAGGTCGCCCTGCGCGAGCCGGCCGAGCTGCGCGAGGTACTGCACGAGGAGGGGCTGGTCGAACCCGTACTCGGCGCGCACTGCGGCGACCGCCTCGGCCGGCGCCTGCGAGCCCGGCCCGCCGAGGATCGCCTGCGCGGGGTCGCCCGGGATCAGCCGGACGGCGAGGAACGTGACGGTCGCGACCGCCCAGAGCACGAGGACCGCGCCGCCGATCCGGGCCCCGACGGCCCGCAGGAGCGCGGGTCGACGGGAGCCGGATGCGGTGAGGGCGCGGGCCCTCGTCACCGGGCGAGCCAGGTGTCGTACAGCGTCGGGGTCGCGACGGACGGCAGGGCGCGGAGTCCCTGGACGGCCGTGCCGGACAGGAAGTGGTTCTGCTGGTCGTAGAGCGGCAGGATCCAGTACCCGGCCATGACCCGCTCCTGCACGTCGGCGTAGAGCTCCGTCCGGCGCTCGAGGTCCGTCGTGGAGCGCGCCTCGGCGAGCGCCTGGTCGATCGCGGGCACCGACACCTTCGCGTGGTTCGCGAAGTAGCCGCTCGGCGCCGGCGTGATGCCGGAGGTGTCGTAGAGGATCCGGAGGACGTCCGGCCCGGCCTTCGTGTACGGCGCGCTGACCAGCTCGTACTCGTCGTCGCCGAGCGCCTCGTACCAGGTGCCGAGGTCCATGGGCTCCAGCTGCACGTCGAAGCCGACGGCCTTGGTCGTCGCCTGGATCTGCTCGAACAGCGACTGCTCGGCGGGGATGGACTGGTTGGTGCTCACGGGGAACCGGAGGGTGAGCCGCTGGCCGTCCTTCGTGCGGATCCCGTCGGCGTCCTTCGTCGACCAGCCGGCCGCGTCGAGGAGCTCGGCGGCGCGGTCCGCGTCGATGGCGAACAGGTCGGGGTCGGAGACGGCGGCGGGCTCGGTGCTCGCGAGCGGCGAGTGCGAGCGCTCGGCCGAGCCCTGGAAGAGCGCGGCGATGCCGGGGTCGACGTCCGCCGAGCGGATGAACGCCTCGCGCACGCGCTCGTCGTCGAAGGGCGCCTGGCCCGAGTTCAGCTCGATGCGGTTGGAGGCGCCGGGCCGCGGGGCGTCGAGCTCGCGGAGCGTGTCGGCCGAGGACGCGGACGCGATGGCGTCGGGCTGCGCGTTGTCGATCACGTCGACCTCGCCGCTCTGCAGGGCCGCGTAGCGCGAGGCGGCGTCGGGCAGGAAGCGCCAGTCGATGCGCTCGAGGTAGGCGGGGCCCTCGTGGGCCGCGTCCGCGGGCGGCGAGGAGTAGTCGTCGTTGCGCACGAGCGAGATGGACTGCTGGCGGTCCCAGCGCTCGACGCTGAACGGGCCGGTGCCGATGGGCTGGGCGCAGTTCGCGTCCGTGCCGCGGGCGATCCCGGCGGGCGACTCCATCGCGAGCCACGGCTGCGAGAGCGACTCGAGCAGGGCGCTGTCGGGCGTCGAGAGGGTGAGCTGCACGGTCGAGGCGTCGACCGCGGTGGCCTCGGTGATCGCCTGCAGCGCGAGGTACCCGGTGGAGGAGAGCGTGGCGGGATCCTGCACGTGGCGGATGTTCGCGATCACGGCCTCCGCGTCGAACGGCGTGCCGTCGGTGAAGGAGACGCCCTCGCGGAGCTCGAGGGTGAGGCCGAGGCCGTCGTCGCTCCAGGTCCAGCTGTCGGCGAGCCACGGCGTGATCCCGCCCTTCCCGTCGAGCGACACGAGCGGCTCGAGGAACTGGGATGAGACGAGGGCCTGCGGGTAGTTGCCGCCCACGTGCGGGTCGAGGCACTCGGGCTCGGCGTCGCCGGACGCGTAGACGAGGGTGCCGCCCGAGACGGGCGTGGTCGACGCCTCCGGGGTGTCCGATGTGCAGCCGGAGAGGACGAGGGCGGACGCCGCGAGGGCGCCGAGGCCCGCGAGGGCGCGGGCGCGCGAGATGGGGATCATGGGTGCTTCCGATGTGCGCGCCGCTCGGGCGCTGGTGCGGGTGGTTTCTGTACCGCGTCCAACAATACGCGCACCCGGCGACCCGGATCCGCCAGGATGGGCGGATGACCTCCGCCCGTCCCGCCGGCCGCCCGCGCCGCTCGTCCCGGGCGACCCTCGAGGAGGCCGCCGCGGAGCTCTTCCTCGAGAACACGTACGCCGCGACCACCGTGGAGCAGATCGCGCAGCGCGCCGGGGTGAGCCGGGCCACGTTCTTCAACTACTTCGCCTCCAAGGCCGACCTGCTGTGGGCGGGCCTCGACGACACGCTGCGCGCGTTCGGCGAGGCGCTCGCGTCCGCGGATCCGGGGGTGCCGGCCGTCGACGCCGTCGTCGACGCGCTCGTCGGGGCCGCCCGCACCCGCGGCGAGGGCTGGCTGCCGCTCGCCCTCACGCAGCACGAGGTGATGGGCCTCGGCCCCGACGTCGCGGGGGAGGGCGTGACGCGCGCGGCGCCGCTCGTGGATCCCGTCGCCCAGGCGCTCGCGCGCGCGTCCGCGCACCGCGCGTCGGCCGCGCCCGTCCGGATCGCCGCCGCCTCGCTCGCCGCCACGACGGCCGCCGCCGTGATCGCGTGGGCGGGGGAGGGCGTCGGCCGTGGGCCGCTCGAGGACGCGGTGCGCCGGGCCCTGGATCCGCTCCGCGCCGGTCTCGCCCAGACGCTCGCCTGACGCGCGCCGGACTCGGACCCCCCGACCCGCCCGCGCCGCGGGCCAGGATGGGCGCATGACCGCCGACGCCGCCCCGCAGCCCGACCACGCCGCCCTCGCCGCCTCGTTCGGCGCGGTCGCCGCGCAGTACGACCGGGTCCGTCCCGGCTACCCCGACGCCGCCCTCGCCTGGATGCTCCCCGCCGGGGCACGCCGCGTGGTCGACCTCGGCGCGGGGACCGGGAAGCTCACGCGGCTCCTCGCGGCCCGCGGGCTCCGGGTCACCGCGGTCGAGCCGGACGCCGGGATGCGCGCGGTGCTCACCCCGGCGTCGCCGGACGTCGACGTGCGCGCCGGCAGCGGCGAGTCGATGCCGCTCGACGACGGCCAGGAGGACGCGGTGCTGGTCGCCCAGGCGTGGCACTGGATGGACGCGGGTGACGCGGCCCGCGAGGCCGCGCGCGTCCTCCGCCCCGGCGGCCTGCTCGGCATCGTCTGGAACGCCATGGACCTGCAGGTCGACTGGGTCCGCGAGCTCGACGCGCTGCTCCAGCCGGGCGGACGCTCCACGGGCCGCGCCGTCGAGCCCGGCCCGTTCCCCGGTTTCGGCCCCGTGGAGCACGCGTCCTTCCCACACGTCCACCGCATGGCGGCGGAGGACGTGGTGGCGCTCGCGTGATCCATCAGCCGCGTCATCGTCCTCCCCGACGACGAGCGCGCGCGCCGCCTCGACGACGTCCGGACCCTCCTCGCCGGCCACCCGGACACGGCGGGCCGCGACGAGCTCGACCTGCCGTACCGCGCGGACGCGTACCGCGCCCAGCTCGGCGGCTAGGCGCGGCGGAGGCGCGGGGCCCGGACGAGGCGGACCGTCGGGGGCCGGCGGCTACTCGTTGTCCCCGCCCGTGGCCGACGCGACCGACAGCTGGCCCACGCCGACGTTCGCCGCGCGCACGCCGCCCGCGACGCTGTCGGCCCACGTCCAGTCGGCGACGACGGGGATGTCCTCGCCGTGCTCGCGCGTGTACTGGCGCGCACGGAGCCGGGCGTCCTGCATGCGCTGGCGGAGCGGGCCCTGCGTGCGGCTGAGCCCGGGGGTCCGGTCGATGGCGTCGATGACGAGGTGGTACCGGTCCATGTCGTTGAGCATCACCATGTCGAACGGCGTCGTCGTGGATCCCTCCTCCTTGTAGCCGCGCACGTGCAGCTGCGCGTTGTTGGCGCGGCGGTAGGTGAGGCGGTGGATGAGCCACGGGTAGCCGTGGTACGCGAAGACCACCGGGATCCCGGCCGGGAACAGCGCGTCGTAGCCGGCGTCGGACAGGCCGTGCGGGTGCTCGCCCTCCGACTGGAGGCGCATGAGGTCCACGACGTTCACGACGCGGATCGCGAGCCCCGGGATCTCCTCGCGGAGGATCGACACCGCGGCGAGCGTCTCCAGCGTCGGCACGTCGCCGGCGCACGCCATGATCACGTCGGGCGCGCGCCCCTGGACCTCGGTGCCGGCCCAGTCGAAGATGCCGATGCCCCGCGTCATGTGCGCGACGGCGTCGTCCATCGACAGCCAGTCGAACGTCGGCTGCTTGCCGGCGACCACGACGTTCACGTAGTCCTCCGAGCGCAGGCAGTGGTCGTAGGTGGACAGCAGGGTGTTCGCGTCGAACGGCAGGTAGACGCGCACGACGTCGGCCTTCTTGTTCACGACGTGGTCGATGAAGCCCGGGTCCTGGTGCGAGAGGCCGTTGTGGTCCTGGCGCCAGACGTGCGAGGAGAGCAGGTAGTTGAGCGACGCGATGGGGCGGCGCCACGGGATCCCCTTCGACACCTTCAGCCACTTCGCGTGCTGGTTGAGCATCGAGTCGACGATGTGGATGAAGGCCTCGTACGACGTGAACAGGCCGTGGCGGCCCGTGAGGAGGTAGCCCTCGAGCCAGCCCTGGCACTGGTGCTCGCTCAGCATCTCCATCACGCGGCCGGCGCGCGCCAGGTGCTCGTCGGTGGGGCGGATCTCGCCCGCGAACTGCTTGTCGGTGACCCGCAGCACGCCGCCGAGCCGGTTGGACGCGGTCTCGTCGGGGCCGAAGATCCGGAAGTCCCGCGGGTTCCGCACCACGACGTCGGTGAGCCAGTCGCCGAGCACGCGCGTGGGCTCGTGCACGGATCCGCCGGGCGTCGGCACCTCGACCGCGTAGTCCCGGAAGTCGGGCAGGTCGAGGTCGCGCTTGAGGAGGCCGCCGTTGGCGACGGGGTTCGCGCTCATGCGGCGCTCGCCGACCGGGGCGAGCGCGGTGGCGAGCGCGACGGGGGCGCCCGCGTCGTCGAACAGCTCCTCGGGGCGGTACGACCGCATCCAGCCCTCGAGCACGCGCAGGTGGTCCTCGGTGTCGCGGGCGCTGGCGAGCGGCACCTGGTGGGCGCGCCAGTCGTCCTCGGCCGGGTGGCCGTCGATCTCCGGGGGGCAGGTCCAGCCCTTCGGGGTGCGGAGGATGATCATGGGCCACGCCGGGCGGCCGTCGAGCGTGCCCGCGGCGGCGGCCGCCTTGATGTCGGCGATCTGCTCGAGCACGAGGTCCATCGTCTCGGCCATGCGGCGGTGGACGGCGGCCGGATCCTCGCCGTGGAAGCCGCCCGAGACGACGTAGGGCGTGTGCCCGTAGCCGCGCATCAGGTCGAGGAGCTCCGACTCGGGGATGCGGGCGAGGACCGTCGGGTTCGCGATCTTCCAGCCGTTGAGGTGGAGGATCGGCAACACGACGCCGTCCTCCAGCGGGTCGAGGAACTTGTTCGAGTGCCAGCTCGTGGCGAGCGGGCCGGTCTCCGCCTCGCCGTCGCCCACGACCGCCGCGACCAGCAGGCCCGGGTTGTCGAACGCGGCGCCGTAGGCGTGGGAGAGCGCGTAGCCGAGCTCGCCGCCCTCGTGGAAGGAGCCCGGGGTCTCGGGCGCGACGTGGCTGGGGATGCCGCCGGGGAACGAGAACTGGCGGAACAGGCGGCGGACGCCCTCCTCGTCCTGCCTGATGCGCGGGTACACCTCGGTGTAGGTGCCGTCGAGGTAGGCGTTCGCGACCATGCCGGGTCCGCCGTGGCCCGGGCCGATGACGTAGACGGTGTCGAGGTCGCGCTGCTGGATCACGCGGTTGAGGTGCGCGTAGATGAAGTTGAGTCCCGGGGTCGTGCCCCAGTGCCCGAGGAGCCGGGGCTTCACATCGCCGCGGGTGAGCGGGCGGCGGAGCAGCGGGTTGTCGAGCAGGTAGATCTGGCCGACCGAGAGGTAGTTCGCGGTGCGCCACCACGTCTCGAGGCGGGCGAGCTCCTCGTCCGCGAGCGCGGCGGGTGCGCGGTGCGGGAAGGCGGCGGGGATGGCGGGGGTGACGGGGACGGGGGAGGCGCTGGTGCTCATGGCGCCAGCGTGCGCGTGCGGCCGACGGCCGGGGAGGGGCGAAGGTCCCGCGGCGTCCGGACCGTGCCTGGAGCCCATGGGACCGATGGCCCTGTCGCGGGCGGCGGGACCGCGCTTGCCTGGGATCACCCGATGAAGGACGAGGCACGCCATGACCGATCGCACCGCGCACACGAAGGACCCCGAGCACTGGAACCAGCTCAAGCGCCGGACGCGCGCGCACCTGGCCGCCACCGGCCACCTCGCCGAGCCCCTCGCCCCCGGCGAGCACGACGTCGCCTACGACACGCACCGGACGCGGGCGGAGCGCGAGCAGGCCGACCGGTAGCGCGGCGTGCCCGGCGGTGCGCGCACGGGCGCATCGTCCCGTGGGACCTCCGCCCCTGTCGGCCCCGGGCGACCCGCGCGACCCTGGGGACGTGGCCGACCGGCCGCCCGAGATCCCGAGGAGCACCCCATGTCCGCACGCACCGTCTCCCGCACGCCGTCCCCAGTGGGCGACCGCCAGGCCGTCATCGCCGAGGCCGCGGCATCCCTCGCGACGCGCTTCCCCGCGGTGCCGCGCGACAGCGTGATGCGGGTCGTCGGCGACGTCCACGACGCCATCGTCGGCACCGGCGTCCCCGTCCGCGGGTACCTGCGGAACCTCGTCGTGCACGACGCGCGCTCGCGCCTGGCGGCGGAGGAGCGGACCATCGGCGCGGACCGCGACCGGGCACCGGCCCGGCCGCCCGTGCCGGTGGGGAGGTGGTCGCGAGAGGCGACCCGGCCTCCGACCGGCGCGGCCCCCTCGACCGGCACCCCCGCGTCCACCGCGGCCGAGCCGGCACCGACCCGGGCGGTCCCGTCCGCGGACGCGCGACCCGTGGTCGCGGGCGTCGACGGATCCCCCGCCTCCGAGGCGGCGCTCGACCGCGCGCTCGTGATGGCCGAGGCCCTGGGCGTGCCCCTGCGCGTCGTCTCCGCGTGGCGCTTCCCGATGGTGTCGGAGCAGCTCCCGAGCAGCGACACGACGCCCGAGGAGGACGTGCGCTCCGTCATCGACGACTCCCTCCGCGCGCGGTTCGGCGACCGGATCCCCGCCTGGATCTCCATCGCGACGCCGCAGGGTCCCCCCGCCCACGCCCTCGTCGAGGAGAGCCGAGCGGCGCAGATGCTGGTCGTCGGGAGCCGCGGCCACGGGGGCGTCGTGGGCCTCCTGCTCGGCTCGGTGAGCGCGTCGTGCGCGGAGCACGCGCACTGCCCGGTGCTGGTGATGCACGACCCGGCCCGCGAGCGCGCCGCGCGGCCGGGCACCGCGGCCTGATCGGGTCCGGTCGAGCCCGCTCCGAGGTCGAGGGCGCGTCGGACCCGCCGCCCCGGACGACCGGAGCACCGGGAGGACCAACGACCCTGCCGCTCGGATCGCCCGCGGACGCACCATGGGGCATGACCACCACCAGCGCCCTTCCGACCCCCGTCGACTCGCCGCTCGCGCAGCCGACCGTCCTCCCCGCCGGCACCGCCCGCGCGACCACCGGCAGCATCGTCGTCGGCCACGACGGCTCCGCGGGGGCGCAGGCCGCGCTCGAGGTCGCCCTCGAGCTCGGGCGCGACCTGTCCGCGCCGGTCGTCGTCGTCCGCACCTGGTCCATCGACACCGCCCCACGCGGCGCCGTCTTCCACGACGGCTACGCCGCGTCGTTCCCCGAGATCGGCGAGTCCGTGCGCGTCGCCCTCCAGGAGGAGACCGCCGCGCAGCTGTTCCGCCACCCGGAGGTCGACGGCGAGGTCCGCAGCGTCCTCGGGCAGCCCGCCGAGGTGCTCATCGAGCTCTCCGCGGACGCCCGCATGCTCGTCGTCGGCACACGCGGCCTCGGCGGCTTCGCCGGCATGGTGCTCGGCTCCGTCAGCGACCGCTGCGCACGGCACGCCCGCTGCCCCGTCCTCGTCGTGCCCCGCACCCGCGACCCCCGCGCGTGACCACAGCGGCCGTCGACCAACCCGGCGCTCCCCACCCGGCGGGCACCGCCCTCGCCCCGACCGCTCGCGCCGGCGTGCTGGCCGCCGGGACCTCCGCCTCTACGGGAGGCGGGGATCCGGGACGAGCCTGGGGGCATGACCGATCGGTCACCCATCCATCAGGAGCCCCCATGTCCGCTCGCACCCCGTCCGACGCCTCCCGCCCCTCCCGGCGCTCCTCGGACCGCGGCCGACCGCCCGTGCCGGTGGACCGCGACCGTGACGCCATCGTGCTCGACGCCGTCACCACGCTCGGCGCCCGCTTCCCCGATGCCCCGCGCGATGACGTCGTCCGGCTCGCGCAGGGCAGCTACGACGCCGTCGTCGGTCCCGGCGTCCCGCTGCGCAGCTACCTCCGCGACCTCGTCGTGCACGCCGCGCGCGATCTGCTGGACGGGGAGACCACCCGGTCCGATGCGCCCCGCACCGCCGCGTCCCCCGACGCGCGCCCCATCGTCGTCGGCTACGACGCCTCACCCGCCGCCGAGTCCGCGCTCAACCGGGCCCTGCTCATCGGCCGGGGCCTCGCCGCACCCGTCCGCCTCGTCGCCGCATGGCAGCAGCCGCTGACGCACGGCCAGCTCCCGCTCGCGACGCGGGATCCGGCCGCGGCTCTCCGACGCGTCGTCGACCAGGCCGCCCGTCGCCGGTTCGGCTCCACGATCCCCGCGTGGTTCTCCAGCGCGACGGTCGAGGGACACCCCGCGCAGGTCCTCATCGCGGAGAGCCGCGCGGCGCAGATGCTCGTCGTCGGCAGCCGCGGCCACGGCGGCTTCGTCGGACTCCTCCTCGGATCCGTCAGCTCCGCCTGCGCCGAGCACGCGGCCTGCCCCGTCCTCGTCATGCACGCGCCGCTCGTCGAGCACGAGGACCCGGTCAGCGCCGGCGCGGAAGCGCTCGGCGACGGCAGCCGGGCGACCGACGCGCCCGCCTCGCCGCTCGTCGCCGCCCTGGGCTGAGCGCACGATCCGCCGGAGGCGACGGGACCTCGGGCACTGCCCGCAGCCGGCCGGCGGAGGGACACTCGCCCCAGGGCTGCATCAGCGTCGATGCAGCCTCCCATCAGGACGCCGCGGCGCGCCGCGCGGTCGCCCGCCTCACCGGCGTCGCCGCCGTCATCGACGACATCACGCTCAGCCAGCGCCCCGCGAGCAGGGAGACCTCGGCTCGGATCCGCGCGGCGCTGATCCGCGACGCCACCGTCGAGGCCGCCCGCGTCCACGCGACCACCGCGGGCACGACCGTCACCCTCACCGGGCGTGTCCGCTCCCACGACGAACGCCAGCAGGCGGAGTCCCTGGGATCGCCGCATGTGGACCGGGTCGTCGACGACATCGCCGTGTGGCTCTAGCCGGGGACGCGTCGGCCCGGGCGGCCGAGCCTCCGCGTCAGCTGCGCCCAGCGCGCCTCGACGACGCCGTCCCGGGCGACGATCCGCAGGATGAGGTGCTCCCGAGCGCGTGCGCGGGAGCGTCTCCGCACCGAGACGCCATGGCTCGGGGGCCCGGCCGCGCCCTCACGCGTGCCGGCGTCGGACCTCCCGTCCCGACGGCGTCCGGCACGGAGGTCACGCGGCCACCGCCGCCGGTGCAGGTGCTCCGTCGGTGGTCGCGTCGACGATCCGGTCGTCGTGCATGACCAGCACCGGGCACCGGGCATGCCCGACGACGGCGGCGCTGACGGAGCCGAGGAGGAGGCCGACGAAGCCGCCGTGCCCGCGGCTGCCGACGATCAGCATCTGCGCATCGCGGCTCGCCTCGATGAGCACGCCGCCGGCACCGCCCTGGTGCAGCTCGGTGCTGATCCACTCGGGCACGTGATCGCCGAAGCGGGTGCGGACGGCGTCCGCCACCATCTCGCGCGTGGACTCCTCCGGGGACCAGTCCACGACGCCGTAGCCGCTGTACTGGACGGGCAGCTGCCACGCGGCGACGAGTCGCAGCGGGGCACCGAGGGCGCGGGCCATGACGATCCCGCGCTCGAGGGCGATCAGCGCGGCGGGGGAGCCGTCGAAGCCCACGACGAGGGGGCGCAGGTCGGCGGAGGGGCTGTGGGTGTCCTTCACGAAGGTCATGGTCGACGCTACGTCCGTCTCGGCTGCCGCCAGCAGGGCCGAAGGTCCTGCCCGCGGGGGCGGTCAGGCGGGGTCGTCGACGGGGGCGCCGTCCGCGGACCGATCCCTCGTGAGGCGCACGCGGTCGTCGGCCGAGGACTCCCGGTCCCCCTTCGCGTGGAGCCGGTCCTGCGCCGCGGCACGGCGTTCGCCCTGGCCCGCGTAGGACCCGCCGGGAGCGGTGAACGCCTCCTTGTCGGCGACCCGCTCGCGCTCGTCGGACACGGCGTCGCGGATGTCCGCGCGCTCGTCCCGACGATCGGCGTCGGCGAGGATGCTCTCCGTCGAGTCCTCGTCGGCCCGCTCCCGGTCGAGCTCGTCGACCTCCTCGACCGTCAGCTGGCGGGGCTCGGGTTCGTCCGGGGTCCCGGACGCGTCATCGTCCCGGGGTGCGTCCTCGTGATCCATGGCCCCAGTCAATACCAGCGACCCGATCCCGTCGAACGCCCGGCCGGCACCCCCGTGCCGAGTCCCGGCGACCCTCGCGCCTGCGCCGACTCGCGGCGGCGTGCGGGGAGCGCCCGCGGGCGCGGCGCGGGACCACGGGGGTTCAGTACGGCCGGGCAGCGAGTCGGGTCCGACGAGGCGCTGGCCCGGACGCGAGGGGAGACCGGTCGCGCAGGGCGCAGGGCGCCACCGCGGATCCTCAGATCACCTCCACCGCCTGCCGCGCGATCTCCCACTCCTCGTCCGTCGGCACCACGAGCACCTGCACCGGCGAGCCCTCCGGCGAGATGCGACGCGCATGGGTGGAGGCGAGCTCGTTGCGGTCGGGATCCACCGCGATGCCCAGGTGCTCGAGACCCGCGAGGCTCCGGCGGCGCAGCAGCGAGTCGTGCTCGCCCACGCCCGCGGTGAAGACCACGGCGTCGAGGCCGCCGAGCTCCGCGGTGTACGCGCCCACGTAGCGCCGGATCCGGTGCCGGTAGACCTCCAGCGCGAGGGCGGCGCGCGGGTCGCCGTCGAGCTCGGCGGCCTGCACGTCGCGCATGTCGCCGGATCCGGTGAGCCCGAGCAGCCCGCTGCCGCGGTTGAGCAGCGCCTCCAGCTCGTCGAAGCCGAGGCCCGCCCGGCGGTGCAGGTGGAAGAGCACGGCCGGGTCGATGTCGCCGGAGCGGGTGCCCATCACGAGCCCCTCGAGGGGCGTCATGCCCATCGAGGTCTCGATGGAGCGGCCCCGGTCGACCGCGCAGGCGGACGCGCCGTTGCCGATGTGCAGCACGATCATGCGCGTCTCCTCGATCGGCCGGCCCAGGAACTCCGCCGCCGCGCGCGAGACGAAGCGGTGCGAGGTGCCGTGGAAGCCGTAGCGGCGGATGCCGTGGCGCGCGGCGAGGTCCGCGTCGATCGCGTAGGTGGACGCGGCCTCGGGGATCGTGCGGTGGAACGCGGTGTCGAAGACGGCGACGTGCGGCACGTCGGGCAGCACGGCGCGAGCGGCGCGGATCCCGGCCAGGTTCGCGGGGTTGTGCAGGGGAGCGAGGGCGGAGAGGTCGTCGATGGCGGCCTCGACCTCGGCGTCGACGACCACGGCGCGGTCGAACAGGGATCCGCCGTGCACCACGCGGTGGCCCACCGCGACCGGCGGGTCCGCGTCCTCGCCCTGCAGGCGCTCGAGGGCGACGCGCACCGCCGACTCGTGGTCGGGCACGTCGCCGCCGTGCTCGCCGATGCGCTCGATGGTGCCCGAGACGCGGGCGGCGCCGGTGGCGGGGTCGACGGCGCGGTACTTGAGCGACGAGGACCCGGCGTTGAGCACGAGGACGAGGGCGGCGGGGGAGGCGTCGGCGGGCGCGACGGGAGGCGGGGTGGGCATGCGACGACTCTGCGGATCCGCGCGGTCGGCGACCAGGGGCGAACGTCCCCCCACGGACCCGGGCACGGACCCGGGCGCGGGCCCGGACGTCGCGCGCGTCGCGGGACCTTGGGCCCTGCCGGCCCGCGCCGGGCGGGACGAGCCTGGATCCATCAGGCACCATCCGCCGCATCGCACCGAAGGGGAACGACCATGACCGCCCACACCGTCACCACCACCGCATCCGGGGCGGGACGGACCACGAGCACCGCCGCATCCGCATCCGCCCTCGCCGTCGACGAGCGCACCCGCGTCACGACCGGGCGGGGCCGCATCGCCCTCGCCGTGCTCCGGATCGCGACGGGCTTCGTCTTCCTCTGGGCCTTCCTCGACAAGACCTTCGGCCTCGGCTTCTCCACCCCGGTGGAGCGTGCGTGGGTGAACGGCGGGACGCCCGCGCAGGGCTTCCTCACGAGCCCCGCCGTCACGGGTCCGCTCGCGCCGTTCTTCGCCGGGCTCGCGAACCCCGTCGTGGACGTGCTCTTCATGCTCGCGATGCTGGGCATCGGCCTCGCGGTGGTGCTCGGCATCGGCCTCCGCGTGAGCGCCGTCGTCGGCTCGGCCGTCATGCTCATGATGTACCTGGCCGAGTGGCCGTTCACGGCCGGCACCGCGTCCACCAACCCGCTCGTCGACTACCACATCGTGTACGCGCTGGCCCTCGTCGCGATCGCGTCCCTGTCGGCCGGCGACACCCTCGGTCTCGGCCGCGCCTGGCGCCGCCTGCCCGTCGTGCGGGACCAGCGCTGGCTCATCTGACCCGCGCCTCGGGAGGGCCGGGATCCGCGAGGGTCCCGGCCCTCCCGTCGTGCGCGTGCCCGGGTTCGCGCACGCCGCCGGCCCTGGCCTGCATGGCGCGCGTGGACGCGCGGGAGCGCCGTCACTCCGAGAGCCGCGTGATGACGGTGGCGGCGAGGGCGTGCCATTGGGTCCGGGTGACGGGTCCGGCGATGGACTCGACCGCGTAGTCCACGTCCTCGGCGGAGTCGGGCGTCCAGTCGTCGAACCGGGATCGGGGGCTGAGGTCCCCGTCGGTGCCGGTGTCCCGGGCCCAGTACAGGGCGAAGGTGTGCGCGGTGTCGTCGGCGCGCATCAGGGCGTGGACGCCGGACAGTCCCGAGGAGAGCTCAGCGTGCACCTGGGGGAACACGGGGGCTTGGGGCCAGTCCAGGTAGGCGGTGACCACGGCGCGATGGATGGCGAGCGTGTCGAAGGGGATGCTCCACCGACCGCTGACCGCGAAGCCGAGGGCGAGACCCTCCGACACGGCGATGCGCTGCGTCACGTGCGGCACGGGTCGTGGCCGGCGCGGCGTTCCGTCGGACATGTCGCGATCTCCTCGGTGCGACGCGTCCGGGTCGGTCGCCTCCTGTCGGACGAGCCGCCGCTCATCGTCCGCGGGGTGAGGTGCGCTCGCCCTGTGGCGGCACCGCTGCTCGGGCGACGGCGCGCCTGATGCAAGCACAGGCACTCGTGTCGGAGGGGCCCGCAGTCCGTCTCCGACCTCCCGGGTGCGGCCTGCGGACGGGGAGGGCCCGGATCCGCAGGGCACCCAGTACTGCTGATTTCGCTCCCCTGGGAACCCGTGTCGGTCGGTCCGGGCGGATGGCGGCGGGCGGGGAGCTCGACGATCCGCTCGGGCGCGGCGCCGGAGACGGGGACGGGGATGACGGCGCGCACCAGGTGCTCGACCCGGCCGGCCGCCCTGATGGAGCGCCCCGGTCCGCCGCGCCGACCGGTGCTCGGGTGGAAGTCCGCTCAGCGGCCGACGGGGACGCGGAAGTCGGGAGATGAGCGTCGTAACGGTCGTGGGAGCGCGATCACGGTTAGGGTCGCGTCTACAGGCCCTCTTCCCAGACCCCGCGGACGGCGTCGTCCGCAACGCCGGGGATCGCTCCCGGCATCGAGAGGTCCACGAGGCATATGCGTCCGGAGATGAGCGACCCCCACGACCATGTGCCCGCGCAGCGGGAGGGCCGGATCAGCGGTCCGCCCGGGCAGCACGCGGAGGCGCGGTTCGCGATCGCCATCACGTCACTGACGGAGGCGATCGAGGAGGAGCTCCTCCCCGAGTGGATCTCCCTGACGGGCCTGCAGGTGGTGTTCCTCAAGAAGGTGGCCCGCGGCGGCCGTGTCACGAGGACGGAGCTCATGAGGGGGTCCCGGACATCCCGATCCGCGGCGATCCCGGGGCTGGCGTCGCTGCTCCTGCGCGGGTTCCTCATCGAGACCTCCGACGGCGCGGAGTCGGCGCTGTCGATGGGGCCGGCGGGCATCGAGGTGCTGGCCGACGTCGCGCGTGTGCGTGCCACGTGGGTGCGCCACGCGATGGCGGACGCGCGCGAGGACATGCGATGTGCCGATCTGGATCGGGCTGCCGACCTCCTCGTCCGACTCCTCGAGACCACCACGCGTCCGTGAGGTCGGCCGTCGTCGTACGTCCAGCGCGCCTCGCTCAGCCCTCGGGCATGGGTGATGAGCGCAGCCTCCTCGTCACGGGTGGTGCGGGGAATCGGAACTGCATGCCGATCGCGCCGATGCTCCCGGTCCAGACCATCTCCGACCCGTCACGACGGAGGAGCTCGTGGACGGGGTCGATGTCGTCCGCGACGCCCAGCTCGGCGATCCAGTCCTCGATGATCTCCTGGCGGCTCGCGGGGGAGTAGGCGTCGGCCGTCCCGATGAAGTGGACGAAGTCGCCGTCTCCGATCTGCCACGCCAGCGGGCGCAGGCCTCGACGACGTCCTTCGTCGTTCCAGGCGACGGCGACCATGAGCTGGATGTCGTCGCGGCGGATGAACCGCGGCCGGGAGGGCGGTGGTGCTTCTGGATGCATGGGCGACATCTCGATCGGGGTGCGGCGAGGTGCGGGCACGTACGGGGGCACGCGTGGGGCGTCGTACCACCGAGTCCGAGCCCGGCGAGCGCACGAGCACTGACCGGGCCCAGCTCACAGCCGTCCGGGTTCGGGCCTGACGACTGCTGTGTTCGAGATCACGTCGCCAGGGGACGTGCTCCGGCGACGGGATGCGAGATCCCCAGCAACGGGTAATTGCTCAGGGACTGGTTGGAACGTAGGCCCTCGCCAGCCAAAGCACCAGAGGGCGGAGACAAGTGGGGCATGCATAGTCACAAACTGTTGCGAAAGTCCCCTCTTGTGAGGACATCGGACCAGGTTCTCGAGTACGCCAGCCTGTCCGGAGCTGGTGGCCCCGCATGCCCGTCCCCTCCCGCCCGTCCCCCATGGGCGGCACGCGGCCGGTCCTGCGAGTCGCGTGCGTGCCGAACGAGCGACGGCTGCATGCTGGAGCCCGCCAGGGCGACCATCACACCCCTGGGCGGGCTCTTCCTCCCCGCTCGACCCAGGACCGTGCTCGTGATGGCGGCAGATCGTGATCGCGGAAGGGTGCGTCGATGTCCTCGAGCTCCAGACTGATCTCGGCTGCGCGGGCCGCGGTCCTCGGCTACGTCCCCTACCGCGTCATGCGACGACGCATGACGCGGGCGCCGTTCCCGCCCGATTCCAGCTCGGGGCGGGTACCCGGCCCGCATCCTCTGCTGCTCGCCGTCATGGGCGAGGGCACCGCGATCGGCTACCAGACGCTCACCGTGGACCTGACCGTCGCCGCCCAGCTCGCGCGTCGGATGGCGCGCTCCACCCGCCGCGGCGTGCACTGGCAGGCCATGGCGACACCCGACTTCACCGTCCGCACCGCACCTCGGCTGATCCGCGAGAACCCGCAGCTGATCGTCGTCGATGTGGTGGTGGTGATGCTCGGGATCGGCGATTCCCTGCGGTTCACGACGCCCCGCACGTGGCGGCGGTGCCTCCAGGCCGTGCTCCGGGATCTGCGCACGCGCCTGGCGTCCACGGCGCAGATCCTCATCGCCGAGATCCCCCCGCTGGATCTCGCCCACGAGACGCCGGAGCGGATGCGGTCCCGCATCGGACGCCACGTGCGCCTCCTCGACGACGTCACCCGTCACGTGATCGCCACGGTGCCCGACACGACGTCCGTCCCCTTCCCGAGCCCGCTCGCGCATCGCTTCGACACCCCCGACGGGGATGACACGTCCTACGGCCGCGTCTACGCGGCGTGGGCGTCGGTCATGGCGGACCACATCTCCGCGCCCCCCGCCTGACTCCCGCGGCCTCCCCGGCGGGGTGCGCTCCTCGCCCGGCGCCGGATTCAGGCGGACTCGGGTGCGGCCACGTCGTCGAAGCGGCGGCGGTTGTCGGCGATCACGTGCTGGTGCTCGCCGACCCACTCGCCGACGGTGAACGCGACGCGCTGCAGCGAGTGACCGAGGTCGGTGACCTCGTACTCGACCCGCGGCGGGACCTGAGCGTAGACGGTGCGCGTCACCAGGCCGTCGCGCTCGAGGGCGCGCAGGGTGACGGTGAGCATCCGGCGCGAGATCCCCGGGATCATGTCGGCGATCTCCGTGAAGCGCTGGCGATCCGTCCCGAGGACGCCGATGACCAGCAGCGTCCACTTGTCCCCGACCCGCGACATCAGCGACCGGAAGAGCTCCGGGCTCTCGCCCGAGCAGAGCGCGCGCATCTGCGGCATGGACTCCACGAGCCGGTCCTGCAGGGCCTGTCCGCGCGCGTCGATCGACATCGGTGCTCCTTGGGTGACGGCGAGGTAACGGGGGCTCGCTTGAGGTAACAGGAACCCACAGTACATAGTCACTCCTCGTAACCATCGCTTTCCGAAGGAGAAAAATGACCCTGTTCCGTCTCGACGCCAGCATCCGCATCGACGGCTCGACGAGCCGCGCCCTCGGCGACATCGTCGAACGCGAGTGGCGCGCCGCCCACCCCGATGCGGAGATCACCCGCCGTCACCTGGGCACCGACCCCATCCCGTCGACCTCGTGGGCGGAGGCCGTCGCAGGATCGATGACGCCCTCCGACGCCCGCACCCCCGAGCAGCAGGCCGCCGCGGCCCTGGCGGCGACGCTGACCGACGAGCTCGCGGCGGCGGACGCCCTGCTCTTCGCCGTCCCGCTCTACAACTTCGGCGTCTCCCAGCACTTCAAGACCTACGTCGACCTCGTGTCGACCGATCCGCGCATGGCTCCCGGCCAGCCCTCCGCCATCGCCGGGAAGCCCGCCGTCCTCGTGACCGTCCAGGGCGGCAACTACGCCGCCGGGACCCCCCGCGAGGGCTGGGACCACGCGACCGCCTGGATGCGCCGCATCCTCGAGGACGTCTGGCAGCTCGACGTGGAGGTCGTCACGCGCGAGTTCACGCTCGTCGGGGTGAACCCCGCGATGGACCAGTTCACGGAGATCGCCGCGGAGCTCCGCACCCTCGCCGAGACGCGCGCCGGGGATCACGGTCGCCGCCTCGCGACGCGCATGGCCGGCTGAGCCGACCCCGGCCGGGTGCGCCGGGCGGCGCCCGACGGGCCGGTCAGGTCCGCGGCCGCCGCGGGTGCGTCAGCCCGTAGACCGCCGCCTGCGTGCGCCGCTCGACGCCGATCTTGTCGAGCAGACCGGAGACGTAGTTCTTCACGGTCTTCTCGGCGAGGCCGAGGCGCTCGCCGATCTGCCGGTTGGTGAGCCCCTCGGTGATGAGCGCGAGCACCTGGCCCTCGCGGAGGGTCAGCCGCACGTCGTCCCCGGGCTCGGCCGCCACGGCCATCAGCCGCTCGCGGGCACGGCGCACCACGTCGCGGTCCATGAGGTCCGCGCCCGCGGCCACGCGGCGGATCGCCTCCACGAGGCCCGCTCCGCGGATGTCCTTCAGCAGCCAGCCCTGCGCGCCCGCGAGGACGGCCGCCTCGAGCGCCGTCTCGTCGTCGAACGCCGTGAGCATGATGCACGGCAGGTCCGGGTGGCCGGAGCGGATGGCGCGGCACGCGTCCACGCCGGACCCGTCGGGCAGCCGCACGTCGAGCACGGCGACGTCGGGCCGGAGCGCGTCGACGCGGGCCACCGCGTCGCGCACCGTCCCGGCCTCGCCGACCACCGTCAGGTCGTCGGCGCGCTCGATCACGTCGGCGATGCCGCGGCGCACGAGCTCGTGGTCGTCCAGCAGGAACACGCGGGTCATGGGGCCGTCTCCTCGGGGTGCGGGTCGTGGTCGGGTTCGTGTCGCGGCGCCCCGGGCGGGACCGCGGGGACCCGCCAGGTCAGCACGCTGCCGCCGTCGTCACCGGGCTCGAGGGAGCCGGATCCGCCCCGCGCCGCGGCCCGCGCGCCCAGGTTCGCGGTGCCGCTCGCGCGGGTGCGCCCGGCGGGGCCCACGCCGTCGTCGACGACGCGCACGACCGTCTCGCCGTCCTCGCATCCGACCTCGACCACGACGGCGGTCGCGCCGGCGTGCCGGACGGCGTTGGCGAGCCCCTCCCGGACGACCGCCTCCCACGTCGTCGAGCAGCTCGCCCGTCACGACGTCGTCCACGTGCCCGTGGAAGGCGATGCGCGGCGGGGTGGGGAACGCGCCCGCCACCTCGCTGACGACGTCGAGCAGCCGGTGCCGGGCGCCGACGGCGCGCGGCTGGGACGCGCGCAGCGCGAACACGGAGGTGCGGATCTCGGCGATCGCGTCGTCGAGGAGCCCGGAGACGCCGTCGATCCGGGCGCGGGCGTGGCCCGGCAGCGCGTCGAGGTCGAGCCCGTTGAGGGACAGCCCGGCCGCGAACAGGCGCTGGATCACGTTGTCGTGCAGGTCGCGCGCGATGCGCCCGCGGTCCTCGAGCAGGCTCACCCGCGCCCGGGAGGCCCGGGCCCCGCGGAGCTCCAGCGCGACGCTCGCGTGCGCGGCGAAGTCGGCGATCATGTCGAGGTCGAGGTCCACGAACCGGGCGGATCCGGCGGCGCGCGACACGATGAGCGCCGCGTCGAGCCCGCTCGGCCGCGCGAGCGGCACCGTCATGGAGCTGCCCGTCGACGCCTCGCCGTCGGGCGACCCGGGATGCGCGAGCCCCAGCGACAGGGCGGGGTTGCCCGAGGCGATGACCTGGGCCGCCGGCGTCTCGTCCGCGCTGTACACGCGGCCGACGTACGCGTCGGCGTCCTGGCCCCACGCGTCCTCGGTCGTGTACGCGCCGGAGGGGGTGCGGGTGACGACCGCGACGACCGCGGCGTCGGTCAGCCGGATCACGGACGACGCGATGAGGCCGAGCGGATCGTCGCCGTCCTCGTCGAGGAGCGCCGAGGAGACCTCCGCCTGCGCCAGGGCCCACCCCTGCCGGCGCTCCGACTCGCCGAACAGGCGCGCGTTGTCGATGGCGATGCCCGCCGCCGCGGCGAGCGACATGAGCAGCTCCTCGTCCTCCGCGCTGAACGCGCCCGTGGGGTGCTCGGTGAGGTAGAGGTTGCCGTAGACCTCGTCGCGCACGCGGATGGGGACGCCGACGAAGCTGTCCATGGGCGGGTGCTGCGCGGGGAACCCGGCCGAGCGGGCGTCCTCGGCCAGGTGCTCCCGCCGCACGGGACGCGGATCCTCGATGAGCGCGCCCAGCACGCCGAGCCCGCGCGGCAGGTGGCCGATGCGGGCCGCCAGCTCGTCGTCGATGCCGACGTGGATGAACTGCTCCAGCCGCCCGTCCGGCCCGATCACGCCGAGCGCGCCGTAGCGGGCGCCCACCAGGTCGACGGCCGCTTGCGCGATGCGGCGCAGCACGACCTCGAGGTCGAGGTCCTCGGCGACGGACCGGGTCGCGGCCAGCAGGCTGCGGAGCCGGCCCTGCGTGCGCAGGACGCCCTGGGCCTTGTCGACGAGCTCGCCGATGGCCCGCTCGAACTCGGAGCGGGGGAGCTCCGGGAAGCCCAGCGAGTGCTCGGTGCGCACGGATGCCCCCTCCCGTCCGGCGATCCCGACGGGACCTCCGGCCCTACGCGACCGTGACCGGCCGCGCGACGCTCGAAACCTACCAGCTGTTCGGCGAACGGAGACGACCATGGATCAGACCACGACCGCACGGGCGCGACCCGCGGAGGGTCCCGTCGCCGGCCTCCCGGCGCATCTCGGCCGTCGCCTGCTCGTGGGCATCGACGGCTCCTCGGCGAGCGCCACCGCCCTGGCGTGGGCGGTCCGACGCGCGACGCGCACCGGCGCCGAGGTGCAGCTCGTCGGCGTCGTCGACGACGACGCGGGGGCGATGGGATCCGGCTACGCCCAGCAGAGCGAGCGCGAGCACGCGCGGCTCCTCAGCACGACGGCCGCGCGGGTCGCGGCCGAGCACCCGGGCGTCGCCGTGACGACGCGGCTCGTCGACGGCCCCGTCGCCCTGGCGCTCGCCGGGGCCGCGGGCGCCGACGACGTCGTGGTCGTCGGTTCCGACAAGACCGGCTACGCCCGGGGTCGCCTGTACGGCGTGCGCAGCGTGCAGCTCGCCGCCCTCGTGCCCGGCCCGCTCGTGGTGGTCCCCTCCGCCGACCTGCGGCTGCGCGACGGCGTCGTGGTCGGACTCGACGGCACCGCCACCTCCGCCGAGCTCGCCGAGGCCGGGGCGGAGGAGGCGTCGGCGTCCGGCTGCCGCGTGAGCCTCGTCCACGCGATCCCCGCCGAGGGCGGACCCGACGCGCGCCGTCGCGGCGACCGGGTGCTGCACGACGCGCTCGACGCGGCGCA
This sequence comes from Clavibacter sp. B3I6, assembly GCF_030816895.1. Taxonomy (NCBI): domain Bacteria; kingdom Bacillati; phylum Actinomycetota; class Actinomycetes; order Micrococcales; family Microbacteriaceae; genus Clavibacter; species Clavibacter sp. B3I6. Next base: position 633,286 of record NZ_JAUSYL010000001.1, on the reverse strand, counting down.
CGCCGTCGACCCCGGCCTCGAGGTCACCCGGCACCTCACCTCCAGGCGTCCCGCCGAGGCGATCCTCAACCTGTCCCGCGACCGGGCCCTGCTCGTGATCGGCCGGTCCCGCCGCACGCCCGCGCCGGGCATCGGCGGCACCCTCCACGAGGTCCTCCTCAACGCCAACGTCCCCGTGATGATCCTCCCCGGGTCATCCGCGCCCCTCGGATCCGACGACGCATCCGCATCCGCACGACCCGCCATCGAGATCGAAGAGGCCTGACCATGAGCACGAGAGAGAACAGCAAGCTGACCGTCGTCGGCGCCGGGAGCGTGGGCGCGAGCGTCGCGTACGCCGCCCTCATCCGCGGATCCGCGCGGCACGTCGCGCTCTACGACATCGCCGCCGAGCGCGTCGAGGCGGAGGTGCTCGACCTCGCGCACGGCACCCAGTTCACGGGCGCCAGCGAGATCACGGGCGGATCCGACCTGCGCGTCGCCGAGGGCTCGCACGTCGTCGTCATCACGGCGGGCGCCAAGCAGCGGCCCGGCCAGTCGCGCACCGACCTCGCGGGCGTCAACGCGGGGATCATCGAGGGGATGATGCCCGGCCTCCTCGAGGTCGCCCCCGACGCCGTCTACCTCCTCGTCACGAACCCCTGCGACGTGATGACCGTGGTCGCGTCCCGCGTCTCCGGCCTGCCGCGCTCCCGCGTGTTCTCCTCCGGCACGGTGCTCGACACCTCGCGCCTCCGCTGGGAGCTCGCGCGCCGCGCCGGCGTCTCCACGAGCAGCGTGCACGCGCACATCGTGGGCGAGCACGGCGACACCGAGTTCGCGCTCTGGGACGAGGCGATGATCGGCACCGTCCCCATCCTCGAGTGGGAGTCCGAGGGGCACCCGCGGATGACGGTCGACGAGCTCGAGATGATCGCCGTCGACGTGCGCGACGCCGCGTACCGCGTCATCCGCGGCAAGGGCGCGACCAACCACGCCATCGGCCTCTCCAGCGCCCGCATCGCCGAGGCGATCCTCCAGGACCAGCGGGCCGTGCTGCCCGTCAGCACCGTGCTCGAGGACTTCCACGGGATCGACGGCATCGCGCTGTCCGTGCCGTCGATCGTCGGCGCGACGGGCGCGGTCCCCATCCGGAACACGCCGTTCTCGGGCTCGGAGCTCGAGAAGCTGCACGTCTCCGCCGACGCGCTCGCCGCCGTGCTCGCCACCGTGGGGGCCTGAGCGCCATGTGGACCCAGGACCCCGACCCGCTCGGCCTCCCGTGGCTCTCGGCGCTGGTCGCCGCGATCCCGATCCTCCTGTTCCTCTTCTGCCTCGTGGTCGTGAAGCTCACCGGGCTGCAGGCGGCGGGCGTCGCGCTCGTCGCCGAGGTCGTCGTCGCCCTCGCGACGTTCGGCATGCCGGTCCCGGCGCTCGCGGGCGCCGGCCTCCTCGGCCTCCTCAGCGCCATCTGGCCGATCGCGTACATCATCCTCATGGCCGTCTGGCTCTACCGGCTGGCGGTCGCGAGCGGCAAGTTCGACGTGATCCGCGCGTCCATCGCCGCGATCTCGCCCGACCAGCGGATCCAGGTGCTCCTCATCAGCTTCTGCTTCGGCGCGTTCCTCGAGGGCGTCGCCGGGTTCGGCGTGCCGATCGCCATCTGCGCCGCCATGCTCGTGACGCTCGGCTTCCGGCCGGTGCGCGCGGCCATGATCAGCCTGGTCGCCAACTTCGCGGCAGGCGCCTACGGCGCGGTCGGCATCCCCGTCATCGTGGGCGCGCAGGTCGGCAGCGTCGACGTCATGGACCTCTCGCGCGACCTCGCGCTCATCCTCCAGCCGGTGACGCTCCTCATCCCGTTCCTGCTCGTCATGATCCTCGACGGGTTCCGCGGCCTCCGCGAGACCTGGCCCGCGACCCTCGTCGTGACGCTGGTCTTCAGCGGGACGCAGGCCGCGGTGCTCCTGTTCCTCGGTCCCGAGCTCGCCGCGATCCTGCCGGGCCTCCTCGGGATGGTCGCGCTCGCCGCGCTGCGCCTCGTCTGGCAGCCGCGGCACGTCTTCCACGAGGGCGAGCCCCGCGGGGGCGCGCCCGTCCTCGGGGACACCACGCGAGCCGCCGGCGGAGGCGGGGGAGGCGCCGCGACCGCGACGCTCACCGCGCCGGTCGTCGCGACCCCGGCGGCGGAGCCCGTGCGGCACTCGGCCCGCGAGGTCCTCGCCGCCTGGAGCCCGTTCTACGTGCTCACGGTGCTCGTCTTCGTGTGGAGCACGCCCGCCTTCAAGGCGCTCTCCGCGCCCGGCGGGGCCGCTCGCCTGGGCCGTCGTCACGGTGCCGATGCCCGGCGTGACCGGCCGCATCACGACCGCGGGCGGCGTCGTCGTCGCGAACGCGTGGAGCTGGACGCCCCTCGGCGCCACCGGCACGGCGATCCTCCTCGCCGTCGTGATCACCGCGCTCACCTCCCGCGCGCTCACCCGCGCCGTGGTGCTCGAGCAGCTCCGCGGCACCTGGCGCGACCTCCGGAAGGCGCTCCTGCTCATCGCCGCGATCCTCGTGCTCGCGCAGATCGCGAACCTCTCCGGCGGATCCGCGGGCATCGGCGGCGCGCTCGCGGGAGCGGGCGCCTGGTTCCCGCTGCTCGCACCCGTGATCGGCTGGGTCGGCGTGTTCCTCACCGGCTCTGTCGTGAACAACAACACGCTGTTCGGGCAGCTGCAGGCCACGACGGCCGGCCGGATCGGGGTCGACGCGACCCTGCTCGTCGCCGCGAACACCGCGGGCGGCGCGGCGGCGAAGGTCATCTCGCCCCAGTCCATCGCCATCGCGGCGGGCGCCGTCGGGCTCACCGGTCGGGAGAGCGAGATCCTCCGCGCGTCCATCGGCTACAGCCTCGGGATCCTCGCGGTCTTGAGCGTCTGGACCCTCGGGCTGACCCTGCTCGTGTGAGGGGCTCCGCCCGGCGCAGGACGCCGGGCGGGGCGGGCCCGCCGTGATCCGCACGGTATGCCCGCGCGCTAGGATCTAGGGCACAGGCGCCGATCCGGCCATCACCGGGGAGCCTTCGGAAGAGCGCACCGCACGCACGTCGCGGAGCAGGTAGAACCGAACGGGTCGGGCCCGTCATCGCCTCTGGAGAGTGGCCGCGCGTCGCGTGGCAAGCGGGGTGGTACCGCGCTCGGGGATCCGCACACGGATCCGGGCGTCCTCGCGGAGAGCCGACGCCGCAGGAGATGCCATGACCTACCCCCGTCCCGTCCCCGACGACCCGCACGCCCCCGACCAGGTCGCGGCGAGCCCGCGCTTCCCGGAGATCGAGACGGGCATCCTCGCGTTCTGGAAGCGCGACGACACCTTCCGCGCCTCCGTCGAGCAGCGCGAGGGATGCGACGAGTGGGTCTTCTACGACGGCCCGCCCTTCGCCAACGGCCTGCCCCACTACGGGCACCTCCTCACCGGCTACGCCAAGGACGCCTTCCCGCGCTTCCAGACCATGCGCGGCAAGCAGGTCCACCGCCGCTTCGGCTGGGACACGCACGGCCTCCCCGCCGAGCTCGAGGCGATGCGCCAGCTCGGGATCACCGAGAAGAGCGAGATCGAGGAGATGGGCGTCGAGCGCTTCAACGCCGTCGCGCGCCGCTCCGTGCTCGAGTACACGGGCGAGTGGGAGGAGTACGTCACCCGCTCGGCCCGCTGGGTCGACTTCGAGGACGACTACAAGACGCTCGACGTCGACTTCATGGAGTCGGTCATCTGGGCCTTCAAGGAGCTGCACACGAAGGGCCTCGCCTACGAGGGCTTCCGCGTGCTGCCGTACTGCTGGCACGACCAGACGCCGCTGAGCAACCACGAGCTGCGCATGGACGACGACGTCTACCGCATGCGCCAGGACCAGTCCGTCACCGTCACGTTCCCGCTCGTCGGCGCCAAGGCCGAGTCGCTCGGCCTCACCGCCGTCCGCGCGCTCGCCTGGACGACCACGCCCTGGACCCTGCCCACGAACATGGCGCTCGCGGTCGGCCCCGACATCACGTACGCCGTCGTGCCCGCGGGTCCCGCCGGCACGCCCGACTCCGAGGCGCCCGACTCGCTGCCCCGCGCGTCCTCCGTGCAGCTCGCGGCGGAGGTGCTCGGATCCGAGTACCTCATCGCCCAGGACCTCGTGGGGAACTACGCGAAGGACCTCGGCTACGCGTCCGCCGACGAGGCCCGCGCCGCCGTCTCCCGCACCGTCCTCGGGCGCCAGCTCGAGGGCATCTCGTACGACCGCCTCTGGGACTACTACGCGGATGTCGAGCGGTTCGGCACGGAGAACGCGTGGCAGGTGCTCGTCGCCGACTACGTCACCACCACCGACGGCACGGGCATCGTGCACCAGGCGCCGGCCTACGGCGAGGAGGACCAGCAGGTGTGCGGCGCCGCCGGCATCCCGGTGATCCTGTCCCTCGACGAGGGCGGCCGGTTCGTCGACACGGTGCCCGAGGTCGCGGGGGAGCTGTGGTCGGACGCCGGCAGGACGCTCACGCGCATGCTCAAGGCGCAGGGCCGGCTCATCCGCCAGGCCAGCTACGAGCACTCCTACCCGCACTGCTGGCGCTGCAAGAACCCGCTCATCTACAAGGCCGTCTCCAGCTGGTTCGTGCGCGTCACCGACTTCCGCGACGACATGGTGCGCCTCAACCAGGACATCACGTGGACGCCCGAGAACGTCAAGGACGGCCAGTTCGGCAAGTGGATCGGCAACGCGCGCGACTGGTCCATCAGCCGCAACCGGTTCTGGGGCAGCCCCATCCCGGTGTGGAAGAGCGACGACCCCGCGTACCCGCGCGTCGACGTGTACGGGAGCCTCGACGAGCTCGAGGCCGACTTCGGCGTCCGCCCGACGGACCTGCACCGCCCGTTCATCGACGAGCTCACCCGCCCGAACCCCGACGACCCGACGGGCCGCTCCACCATGCGCCGCATCGAGGACGTGCTCGACGTCTGGTTCGACTCGGGCTCCATGCCCTTCGCGCAGGTGCACTACCCGTTCGAGAACCGCGAGTGGTTCGAGGAGCACAGCCCCGCGGACTTCATCGTCGAGTACATCGGCCAGACCCGCGGCTGGTTCTACACGCTGCACGCGCTGTCCACGGCCCTGTTCGACCGGCCCGCGTTCTCGAGCGTCGTCAGCCACGGCATCGTGCTCGGCAACGACGGCCAGAAGATGTCGAAGTCGCTCCGCAACTACCCGGACGTCAACGATGTCTTCGACCGCGACGGATCCGACGCCATGCGCTGGTTCCTCCTCGCGAGCCCCGTGCTCCGCGGCGGCAACCTCGTCGTCACCGAGGAGGGCATCCGCGAGGGCGTCCGCCAGGTCCTCCTGCCCCTCTGGAGCACCTGGTACTTCTTCTCGCTCTACGCCAACTCGGCGGCGCCCGGCGGGTACGACGCGCGCCGCGACACGACGAGCGACGACGTGCTCGACCGCTACATCCTGGCCCGCACCCGTCGCCTCGTGACCGAGGTCACCGAGCACATGACCGCGCTCGACTCGACCCTCGCGGCCGCCGCGCTCCGCGACTTCGCCGACGTGCTCACCAACTGGTACGTGCGCCGCAGCCGCGACCGGTTCTGGGCGGGCGTCGAGGCCCGGGCCGACGGCACCGTCCGCGGCACGCAGGCGTTCGACACGCTGTACACGGTCCTCGAGACCGTGACGCGCGTCGCGGCGCCGCTCCTGCCGCTCGTGTCCGAGCGGATCTGGAAGGACCTCACGGGCGGGCGCAGCGTCCACCTGGAGGACTGGCCGGATCCCGAGGAGCTGCCCGCCGACGACCGCCTCGTCGAGGTCATGGACCGCGTCCGGCAGGTGGCGTCCACCGCGCTGTCGCTCCGCAAGCAGTCGGGCCTCCGCGTGCGTCAGCCGCTCGCGCGCCTCACGGTCGTGAGCGACGACGCCGAGGGCCTCGCCCGGTTCGAGGACATCCTCCGCGACGAGCTCAACGTCAAGGCCGTCTCCGTCGAGGAGCTGACGCCCACGAGCGCGGCTGACGCGGGGATCACGCGCCGCCTCACCGTCAACGCGCGCGTCGCGGGGCCCCGCCTCGGCAAGGGCGTGCAGCAGGTGATCCAGGCCGCGCGCCAGGGCGACTGGACCGAGGCGGACGGCGAGGTCGTCGCGGGCGGCGTGCCGCTCGTGGCCGGCGAGTACGAGCTCGTGCTGGAGGTGGCGGGCGACCGCGCCGACCAGGCGCTCGCGCTCCTGCCGGGCGGCGGCTTCCTGCTGCTCGACACCGCGCTCACGCCCGAGCTCGAGGCCGAGGGCCTCGCGCGCGACGTCGTGCGCAACGTCCAGGACGCCCGCAAGGGCGCGGGGCTCGACGTGAGCGACCGCATCGCGCTCGTCATCCGGCTGGACGCCGCGGGCGCCGAGCAGGCCGAGCGGTTCCGGGACCTCATCGCCCGTGAGACCCTGGCGGTGGCGCTGCGGATCGACGCGGCCGCCGAGCCGTCGGCGTCCGGCATCACCGTGGGCGGCGGTTCCCCCCTGGACATCGAGGTGGAGCGAGCATGAGCGACCAGCAGGGCGGACGGCCCTTCGACGACGACGACATCCGACGCGACGACGACTTCGAGCCGGAGACGGACGAGGGCGTCGATGCCGCGGCGCGCGCCCTCGACCCCGACGTCGACGGCCTGAGCGACGACCAGCTCTTCGCGGACGACGCAGCCGAGCTCCGCCGCGAGGCCGAGCAGTCGATCGTCGCGGGCCGCGAGGTCGAGGACGAGAACTACTACGAGCGCGAGGGCGACCAGGTGTACCAGGCGCTCCTCGCCCGCGTGGGGGAGCAGGCGCCGCAGCCGCGCCTCTCGGCCACGCGCCGCGTCGTCGAGCTGCTCGGCGACCCGCACCGCGCCTACAAGGTCGTGCACGTCACGGGCACCAACGGGAAGACCTCGACGAGCCGGATGACGGAGAGCATCCTCCGCGCCGCCGGACTCCGCACGGGCCTGTTCACGAGCCCCCACCTCGTCCGCCTCAACGAGCGGATCGTGGTCGACGGCCAGCCCATCACCGACGAGGCGCTCAGCCGCAACTGGGCCGACGTCGAGCCCTTCATCGACCTGGTCGACCAGGAGCTCGTGGCCGCGGGCGAGCAGCCCGTCACGTTCTTCGAGGCGCTCACGGTGCTCGCGTTCGCCTCCTTCGCCGACGCGCCCGTCGACGTCGCCGTGATCGAGGTCGGCATGGGCGGCGAGTGGGACTCGACGAACGTCGCGGACGGCGAGGTCGCGGTGTTCACGCCCGTCTCGCTCGACCACGTGCAGCGGCTCGGATCCACGGTCGCGGAGATCGCGCGCACCAAGTCCGGCATCGTGAAGCCCTCCTCCGACGTCGTGTCGAGCGCGCAGGTCCCCGAGGTCGTGGCCGAGCTCACCCGCGCCGCGGAGCTCACCGAGTCGACCTGGTCGATGGAGGGGGAGCGCTTCCGCCTCCTCGACACGACCCTCGCGGTCGGCGGGCAGGTCATCTCCGTGCAGGGCCTCGCGGGCACCTACCGCGACGTGTTCCTGCCCCTGTTCGGCGCGCACCAGGCGCAGAACGCGGCGGTCGCCATCGCCGCGGTCGAGTCGTTCCTCGGCGGCGGCGACCACGCCATCCACGAGGACGTCCTCGCGGAGGGCCTCGCCACCGCCACGAGCCCGGGCCGCCTGCAGGTCGTCGGCACCGAGCCGACCGTGCTCGTCGACGCCGCGCACAACCCCGCCGGCGCCGCGTCGCTCGCTGCCGCGCTGCCCGTCTACTTCACGTTCGACCGCGTGACGGCCGTCATCGGCATCCTCGCGGACAAGGACGCCGAGGGCATCGTCCGCGAGCTGGCACCCGTCGTCGACCACTTCATCGTCACGCGGTCCGCGTCGGAGCGCTCGGTGGATCCCGACGAGCTGGCCCGCGTCGTCGTCGGCGTCGTCGGCCGTGACCGCGTCACCGTCGAGCCCGACCTCCGCACCGCCCTCGACGACGCGCGCGACTCCGCGGGCGAGACCGAGAAGGGCGCGGCCCTCGTCACCGGGTCGATCCTGCTCGTCGGCGAGGCCATCGCGCACGCCCTCGACCAGGGCTGGAAGACCGCGTGAGCACCGACGGCCGCCCCGCGCGCACCCGGCGACCGCGCCCGCCGCGGACCACGGTCGAGATCCTCGGGTCCATCGTCATGGGCTTCCAGGTCATCGTCGTGTTCCTCGCGAGCCTCGTCGCCTTCGGCCTCGAGGCCCTGCCCGCGCTGCCCGCGCTCGGCGGCGGCGCGCTCCTCGTGCTCGCGATGCTCGCCGTCGTCGGATCGCTCCGCACCCGCGCGGGGATCCGCGCCGGCTGGGTCGTGCAGGTGCTCGTCGTCCTCACGGGCCTCGTGCTGCCCGCCATGTACGCCGTCGGCGGCTTCTTCCTGCTCCTCTGGATCTACGCCATGGTCCAGGGCGCCCGCATCGACCGCGAGAAGGCGTCCGCCCGCGGCGCGTGGGAGCAGGCCATGCTCGACGAGCAGGCGGCCGCGCACCCCGACGGCGTCCCGGGTCCCGATGGCGTCCGCCCCACCGACCACCGACCGACCACCGAGCCGCCGGCTCCCACCCCGTAGGAGAGACACCCATGACCGCTCCCGTCCAGGAGACCCTCGTCCTCGTCAAGCCCGACGGCGTCGCCCGCGGCCTCACCGGCGAGATCCTCCGCCGCATCGAGGCCAAGGGCTACCAGATCGTCGACCTCCGCATGGTGCAGGCCGAGCGCGCCCTGCTCGAGCAGCACTACGAGGAGCACCAGGGCAAGCCCTTCTACGAGCCGCTCGTGGAGTTCATGGAGTCCGGCCCCGTCGTCGCCGTGCGCGTCGCCGGGAACCGCGTCATCGAGGGCTTCCGCTCGCTCGCCGGCACCACCGACCCGACGGGTGCCGCCCCCGGCACGATCCGCGGCGACCTCGGCCGCGACTGGGGCCTCGCCGTCGCGCAGAACCTCGTGCACGGCAGCGACTCGCCCGAGTCCGCCGCGCGCGAGCTCGCCCTCTGGTTCTAGCGGGCGCATCGACGAGGGGCCGACCGGATCATCCGGTCGGCCCCTCGTCGCATCTGCCGCTCGCTCAGCCGAGGAGCGTGGGGAGGAGCGCCGGGAACGCCGCGATCACGGCGACGACGATGACGGCGTAGTTCAGCACGACGACCGCCCATGTGTAGGGCGCCACGGCGTCGGCCGCGCGACGGACGCCCGACGGCACGGGGATCAGCCCCGAGCGGGCGGTGGCGGCGAGCGTGCCCCACCACAGCGGGATCATCGCGCTCCACACGAGCAGGCAGTAGGGGCAGAGCGCCCCGATCACGAAGACGCTCTGCGTGAAGAGCCACGTCACGAAGAGCCACCCGCCGAGCGCGCCCAGCGCGAAGAGGGTCCAGAACCAGCGCGCGAAGCGGGCGCCCGCCAGCAGCGCCATCCCGAGGACGACCGGCACGACGAAGGCGGCGACGCCGATGAGCGGGTTCGGGAACCCGAGCAGCGATCCCTGCGGCGACTCGATGACCGTCGCGCACGAGATGAACGGGTTGATGTCGCACGAGAGCGACGCGCCCGGGTTCTCCAGCAGGTTCAGCCGCTCGAGGACGAGGACGAACGACCCGATCCACCCGACGACGCCCGTGACCACGAGCAGGAGGGCCAGGGAGCGGGGATGCACGGGGGCCCGGGTCGCGGTCATCCGGCGATCATGGCAGACGGAGGACCGCCGACCCTGACGGCCGCATGGGCGTCGGCGTGCGATACTGGCTGGCAGGTCGGACCGCCGCGCGGGACGACCGCCATGAAGAGTCTTTCCCGGGGCAGACCCGGGCCGCACGGCACGTCCGGCGGCGGATAGCCAGTTCCGTACCAGTGCGCACGACCGAAGCCTCGGGCCGGACGTCGCAGACCAGGATCGACGGAGAACCGCGCAGGCGGGGATCCACTCGGAGAGCTACCGGGGTACGGCGCGGCCGTACCGACCGGTTGAGGAGTGCACCAGAGATGGTGGAGAGAGACGAGAACACCGGCAGGAGGCGTCCCAGCCTCTTCGAGCGGCTGACCGGCCGCCGTGCCGAGCCGAACGCGGCACCGGAGACGGACGGCGCGCCCGTCCTCCCCGCGACCGCGACCCCCGAGGCGAGCGGCACGCCCGCCGCCTCCGAAGCGAAGGGCCTCACCCTGAACGAGAACGACGACACCCAGTCCACGCCGGAGCAGCCCGAGACGCCGGTCGCCCGACGCTCGCGTCGCGCCGGCACCAGCACCGCATCCGCTCCCGCGGACTCCTCGTCGGAGGGCGCCAGCGTCGACGCGTCCGCCGAGGCGCCCGCCTCCGGATCCGAGCCCGTCGCGCCCGTCGCGGAGGAGACCGCCGCGCCCGTCGCCCGGGCGCCCCGCAAGCGGGCCCCGCGCAAGGCCGCCGTCACACCCGAGGAGACGGTCCCCGCCGACGTCGAGGCCCCCGCCGACGTCACCGCACCCGCCGCGGACGCACCCGAGGACGAGGAGATCGCTGCCGAGGCGCCCGCCGCCCCGGCCCGCGCGCTCCCGTCCCTCTCCGTCTTCTTCCAGGCCCCGGACATCGCGCCGCTGCCGCCCCGCCGCGAGCGGGACGATCGCCGGGACGACCGTCGCGACGACCGCCGCGACGACGAGGACGACCTGGACCGCGACCGCGACGAGCGCCCCTCGCGCTCCTCGCGCCGCGGACGCGGCCAGGACCGCAGCACGGGCCGCGACGGCCGCGACCGCGACCGGGACGACGACCGCGACGACGAGGACGACGCCCCGTCGGTCCGCCGCCGCGCGCGCCGTCGCTCCGGCGAGGAGGGCCGCGACGGCGACGACGCGCCCGGCACCGTCGTCAAGGTCCGCACGCCCCGCGAGCAGCCCGAGCTCATCACCGAGCCGCAGCGGATCAAGGGATCCACGCGCCTCGAGGCCAAGAAGCAGCGCCGGCGGGACGGCCGCGACGCCGGACGCCGCCGCCCCGTGCTCACCGAGTCCGAGTACCTGGCGCGCCGCGAGTCGGTCGACCGCAGCATGATCGTGCGCTCGCGCGACGGCAAGATCCAGATCGGCGTGCTCGAGGACCAGGTGCTCGTCGAGCACTACGTCGCCCGCGCCGACGAGGCGTCGCTCATCGGCAACGTCTACCTCGGCCGCGTCCAGAACGTGCTGCCGAGCATGGAGGCGGCCTTCATCGACATCGGCCGCGGCCGCAACGCCGTGCTGTACTCCGGCGAGGTCGACTGGGAGGCCGCGAACGCCGACAAGGGCGGCGGCAACCACGCGCGCCGCATCGAGGTCGCGCTGAAGCCCGGCGACCGCGTGCTCGTCCAGGTCACCAAGGACCCGGTCGGCCACAAGGGCGCGCGCCTCACGAGCCAGGTGAGCCTCCCGGGCCGCTACCTCGTCTACGTGCCCAACGGGTCCATGAACGGCATCAGCCGCAAGCTCCCCGACACGGAGCGCGCGCGCCTCAAGAAGACGCTCAAGGAGGTGCTGCCCGACAACGTGGGCGTCATCGTCCGCACGGCCGCCGAGGGCGCGACCGAGGAGCAGCTGAAGCTCGACGTCGAGCGCCTCACGTCGCAGTGGGCCCAGATCAGCAGCCAGGTCGAGAAGGCGCAGGCGCCCGCGCTCCTGCACTCCGAGCCCGACCTGCTGCTGAAGATCATCCGCGACGTCTTCAACGAGGACTTCCGCGAGCTCGTGATCGACGGCGGCGACGCCCAGGAGATCATCGAGGGCTACCTCCGCGGCGTGGCGCCCGACCTCATCGACCGGGTGCAGACGTACCGCGGCGAGAGGGACTCCTTCGACGAGCACCGCATCAGCGAGCAGATCGAGAAGGCGCTCGACCGCAAGGTCTGGCTGCCCTCCGGCGGGTCTCTCGTCATCGACCGCACCGAGGCCATGACCGTGGTCGACGTCAACACGGGCAAGTTCGTGGGATCCGGCGGCAACCTCGAGGAGACGGTCACCAAGAACAACCTCGAGGCGGCGGAGGAGATCGTCCGCCAGATGCGCCTGCGCGACATCGGCGGCATCATCGTCGTCGACTTCATCGACATGGTCCTCGAGACCAACCGCGACCTCGTGCTCCGCCGCCTGGTGGAGTGCCTCAGCCGTGACCGCACCAAGCACCAGGTCGCCGAGGTCACCTCGCTCGGCCTCGTGCAGATGACCCGCAAGAAGCTGGGCCTCGGGCTCCTGGAGTCCTTCTCGGAGAACTGCGAGACGTGCGCCGGCCGGGGGATCATCATCCACCACGACCCGCTCATGGCCCACAAGCAGACCCCCCAGGAGCCCGTGCAGGGCCAGGGGCGTCGTCGCGGCGGCAAGGGCCAGGAGCACGGCGCCGGCGGCAACGGCGGCGGGCCCACCGGCGGCGGTCGGGGCACCGGCGGCGGCCAGGCCCAGCAGCAGCAGCAGCAGCAGCGGACCCCCGCGGCCAGCACGCACAGCATCACCGAGGATGCGCGCTCGGCCCTCGCGAAGATCGCGACGAGCACCATCCAGACGGTGAACGACGCCATCGACCGCGTCGAGGACGTCGTGCGCACGCCGGAGGAGACGGTGGACGCGGGGCGCGCCGCACCCGAGGCCGCCGCCGCGGAGGAGCAGCCGCGAGGCGATCGCCCGCGTCGCAGCCGCGGCGGCCGGGGACGCGCGTCGTCCGCGACCGCGGAGCCGGAGCGCACGGAGCCCGAGGCGCCCCTCGCCGAGGAGCCGGCGCGGCCCGTCGAGGACCCCACGCCGGCGGACGCCGCTGTCGAGGAGCCCGCGCTCTCGACGCTGGAGCCGCGCGAGGCGATCCGCCTCGAGCCCGTGCAGATCCTCGACATCCCGGTGGCGAGCGCCCGCACGGCCCCGCGCCGCGTGAGCTCGGCCGACGCGGAGCAGCTCCTCGGCTCCGTGCTCGACGCGCTCCCGCAGCCCAAGGAGCCGGGTCAGGGCCGCTCGCGCAGCCGCCGCGTCTCGACCGCGACGCTGACGACGCCGGCCCCGACGGACGACGCCAGCTGATCGGCCGGCCGTCCTGCACGGCCGCACGACGCGAGGGCCCGGAGCATCCGCTCCGGGCCCTCCGTCGTCCCGCGGCACGCGCGGCCGTCAGTCGCGGGGCGCCCGCCGCTCGCGCTGAGTGACGCGCAGCCCGCTCGCCTGGAGGCGCCGTACGAGGTCGCGGTTGGAGACGGGCTCGGCACCCCGGGCCACCAGCTCGTCGTAACGGGCGGCCGGCACGTCGTAGTGGTCGCGGTCGAAGCTCCGCTCGGGGACGCCGGCGGCGCGGGCGAAGGCATGCAGCTCCTCCAGCGACGCGTCGCTCACGAGGTGCGCCCACAGCGTGCCGTGCGCGGGCCAGGCGGGACGGTCGAGGAGCACGCTCATCCTGCGAGCATAGGCAGGCGGCGATGCGACCCCGACCCGCCGACGACCGCGACGCGCCCGGCGTGCTTGCAGCCGGGCGGCCGCACCCTCGCGTATGATCGACCGAGGACGCCCGGGGTCCGGAGTTTGACCCCTGTCCGGCGTTCCGGTAACGTGAGTCGCTGGCATGCGCCGATCCCCGAGGGGTCGTGCGTCTGCGGCAGACTTCCTCCAATGATTCGGGCCACAGGGCGTCAAGTCCCCAGTGAGTCAAGCCCGCGAGAGAAAACAGGTACGGAAAAGTGGTTTACGCAGTTGTGCGCGCCGGCGGTCGGCAGGAGAAGGTCGAGGTCGGGACCATCGTCACGATGGACCGGGTCAAGAACCAGCAGAGCGGCAAGGTCGTGCTCCCCGCGGTCCTGCTCGTCGACGGCGACACCATCACCACGGACGCCGCGAAGCTCGCCGACGTCACCGTCAGCGCCGAGATCCTGAACGACCTCCGCGGTCCCAAGATCGTCATCCAGAAGTTCAAGAACAAGACCGGCTACAAGAAGCGCCAGGGGCACCGCCAGGACCTCACGCGCGTCCAGGTCACCGAGATCAACTAGCACCGAGAACGCAGGGAGAAGCAGATGGCACACAAGAAGGGCGCGAGCTCTACCCGCAACGGCCGTGACTCGAACGCGCAGCGCCTCGGCGTGAAGCGCTTCGGCGGCCAGGTCGTCGGCGCCGGCGAGATCATCGTCCGCCAGCGCGGCACGCACTTCCACCCCGGCGTGAACGTCGGCCGTGGCGGCGACGACACGCTGTTCGCCCTCTCCGCCGGTTCGGTGGAGTTCGGCGTCAAGGGCGGCCGCAAGGTCGTCAACATCGTCGTCCCGGCCTAGCGCAGGCCGACAGCACGACACCCTGCAGCGGCACTGCCGCGCAGCACATCAAGGGCGGGCCTCGGCCCGCCCTTGCGTGCGTTCCGCAGGGACACCTCTAGAAGAAACGAGCTCCAGCCATGGCGACATTCGTCGACACCGTGACCCTCCACCTGCGGGCGGGAAACGGCGGCAACGGCTGCGTCTCGGTGCGCCGGGAGAAGTTCAAGCCCCTCGCGGGCCCGGACGGCGGCAACGGCGGGAACGGCGGCGACATCGTGCTCGTGGCCGACCCGCAGGTCACCACGCTCCTCCCGTACCACCGCGGCCCCCACCGGTCCTCCCGCAACGGCGGACCCGGCATGGGCGACCACCGCCACGGCACGCTCGGCGAGGCGCTCGAGCTCCCCGTGCCCGTGGGCACCGTCGTCAAGGACGTCGACGGCAACGAGCTGGCCGACATGGCCACGCCCGGCATGCGCTACGTCGCGGCCGAGGCCGGCCAGGGCGGCCTCGGCAACGCGTCGCTCGCCACCACCAAGCGCAAGGCGCCCGGGTTCGCGCTCCTCGGCACCCGGGGCTACGAGGGCGACGTCGTCCTCGAGCTCAAGGTCGTCGCCGACGTCGCGCTCGTCGGCTACCCCTCCGCGGGCAAGTCGAGCCTCGTCGCCGCCATCTCGGCCGCGAAGCCGAAGATCGCCGACTACCCCTTCACCACGCTCCACCCGAACCTCGGCGTCGTGGAGGTCGCGGACTCGCGCTACACCGTCGCCGACGTGCCCGGCCTCATCGAGGGCGCGAGCGAGGGCAAGGGGCTCGGGCTCGAGTTCCTGCGCCACGTCGAGCGGTGCTCGGCGCTCCTGCACGTGCTGGACTGCGCCACGCTGGATCCCGGCCGCGACCCGATCTCCGACCTCGACATCATCCTCACCGAGCTCGCCGCGTACCCCGTCCCCGACGGCCAGGTCCCGCTGCTCGAGCGTCCCCAGCTCATCGCGCTCAACAAGATCGACGTGCCCGAGGCCCAGGAGCTCGCCGAGCTCGTGCGGCCCGAGCTCGAGGCCCGCGGCTACCGCGTCTTCGACATCTCCACGGTGAGCCACGAGGGCCTCCGCCAGCTGTCCTTCGCCCTCGCCGAGCTCGTCGAGGCCGCCCGCACCAAGGCGGCCGAGGAGCCCGAGGCCCCGCGCATCGTGCTCCGCCCGCGCGCCGTGGACGAGAAGCCGTTCACCATCCGCGTCGACGGCGGCAGCTACGGCGACGTCTACCGCATCCTCGGCAGCAAGCCGGAGCGCTGGGTGCAGCAGACCGACTTCAGGAACGACGAGGCCGTGGGCTACCTGGCCGACCGGCTCGCGAAGCTCGGCGTCGAGGACGGCCTGTTCAAGGCCGGGGCGGTCGCCGGATCCAGCGTCGTCATCGGCGAGGGCGACGGCGTCGTATTCGACTGGGAGCCCACGCTCACCTCCACGGCGGAGCTCATCACGAGCCCCCGCGGCGCCGACGCCCGCGTCGACCCGCTCAACCGCCGCACCAACCAGGCGCGCCGCGAGGACTACTTCGCGCGCATGGACGCCAAGGCCGAGGCCCGCGCCCAGCTCGTGCGCGAGGGCGAGGCCGGCCTCTGGGCGGACGACGACGCGACGGACGAGGACGCCGCCTCGGACGACAGGGCCTAGCGGGTGGGCACGACCTCCCGCGCGGGCATCGCGTCCGCGCGGCGCATCGTCGTGAAGGTCGGCTCGTCCTCCATCAGCGGCGAGAACGCCGGCCAGATCGCGCCCCTCGTGGACGCGATCGCTGCCGCCCACGCGCGCGGCGCGGAGGTCGTGCTCGTCTCGTCCGGCGCCATCGCGACGGGAATGCCCTTCCTCCGCCTCGACGACCGCCCCGCCGACCTGGCCACGCAGCAGGCCGCCGCCGCGGTCGGCCAGAGCGTGCTCGTCTTCCGGTACCAGGAGAGCCTGGACCGCTACGGCATCGTCGCGGGGCAGGTGCTCCTCACCGCCGGCGACCTGGCCGCGCCCGACCATCGGGAGAACGCGCAGCGCGCCATGGAGCGCCTGCTGGGCCTGCGGCTCCTGCCCATCGTCAACGAGAACGACACCGTGGCGACCCACGAGATCCGCTTCGGCGACAACGACCGGCTCGCGGCGCTCGTCGCCCGGCTCGTCGACGCCGACCTGCTGCTGCTGCTCTCCGACGTGGACGCGCTCTACACGCGGCCTCCCCAGGAGCCCGGCGCGCGGCGCATCGAGCACGTCGACTTCGGCGACGAGCTCGAGGGCGTCGAGATCGGCAGCACCGGCACGGGCGTCGGCACCGGGGGAGCCGTGACCAAGGTCGCCGCCGCGCGCCTGGCCGCCGAGGTGGGCACGGGCGTCCTGCTCACGTCCACCGCGCAGGTGGCCGAGGCCCTCGCCGGCGCGCACGTCGGCACCTGGTTCGCGCCCCGCGCCTGACCCGCGCGCCCGCCGGCAGGGGCCGCGCGGCTGGCTAGGCTGCCGGTCATGCCCACGATCGCCTCCGACGCGCCCGACGTCGTCCTCGCCACCGCTCCGTCCGACCTGCCGGATGCCGACCTGCCGGACGCCGCCCTCGAGGCGCTCCTCCACGGCGCCCGCGCCGCCGCCACGCTGCTCGCCGCGAGCACCGCCGGGCAGCGCGACGCCGCACTCGACGGCATCGCCGCCGCCGTCCTCGCCGCGCGCGACCGCATCGTCGCCGCGAACGCCGAGGACCTCGACCGCGGACGCGCCTCCGGCCTCGCCGCCGGGCTCCTCGACCGGCTGACCCTCGACGCCCGCCGGGTGGCGTCCCTCGCCGACGCGGTGGCGGGGATCCGCGGCCTCGACGACCCGCTGGGCCACGTCGTCCGCGGCCGGACCCTGCCGAACGGGCTGCTCCTCTCGCAGGTGCGCGTGCCCTTCGGCGTCGTCGGCGCCATCTACGAGGCCCGGCCCAACGTCACGGTGGACATCGCCGCGCTCGCGCTGAAGAGCGGCAACGCCGTGGTGCTGCGCGGAGGGTCCGCCGCCCTCCGCACGAACGCCGTGCTCGTCGAGGTGATGCGCGGCGCCCTCGAGCGCGCCGGGCTCCCCGCCGACGCCGTGCAGACCGTCGACGCCCACGGCCGCGCCGGCGCCGCCCGGCTCATGCGGGCGCGCGGACTCGTCGACGTGCTCGTGCCCCGCGGGTCCGCCGACCTCATCCGCACCGTGGTGGAGGAGTCGACCGTCCCGGTGATCGAGACCGGCGCGGGCGTCGTGCACGTCTACCTCGACGCCACAGCGGACGCGCGCATGGCCGTCGACATCGCGGTCGACGCCAAGGTCAGCCGCCCGAGCGTGTGCAACGCCATGGAGACGCTGCTCGTGCACCGCGACGCGGCCCCCCGGATCCTCCCCGCCGTCCTCGACGCGCTCCGCGACCGCGGGGTCACGGTGCACGGCGACGACGCGGTCCGCGCGCTCTGGCCGGCCGCCGTGCCCGCCGACGACGAGGACTGGGCCGCCGAGTACCTGTCCCTCGACGTCGCCGTCCGGGTCGTCGAGTCCGTGGAGGACGCGGTCGCGCACATCGCCCGCTGGTCCACGCACCACACCGAGTCGATCGTCACGTCCGACCTGGCGGTCGCCGAGCGCTTCCTCGCCGCCGTCGACTCCGCGGTCGTCATGGTCAACGCGTCCACCCGGTTCACCGACGGATCCGAGTTCGGCTTCGGCGCCGAGGTCGGCATCTCCACGCAGAAGCTGCACGCGCGTGGGCCGATGGGGCTGCAGGAGCTGACGAGCACGAAGTGGATCGTGCGGGGGAGCGGGCAGGTCCGGGGCTGACCGGCGGCCGATCCGCGCTCCGGATCGACCCGACGGCACGCCCCTCCGTGTGGCCGCGGCGCCCGGGCCCGTCGATAGGATGGCAGTCGCCGCCTCCGCGCCACGGGGCGTGCCACGAACGGAGATCCCATGCACGCGCTGACCACCACCCTCCTCGCCGAGACCGAGCACGCCATGGAGCTCGCCGCCCCGCTGTGGGTCTTCCCGGCGGTCGCGGCCGTCGCGTTCGTCGCCCTCGGCGTCGTCATGTTCAGCTTCCGCGACGTGAGCAACCGCCACTCGGAGAAGTGGGCCAAGACCCCCGTCGCCGAGCAGGGCCACGGCACCGCCGACCAGACGCACTGAGCGCGAGCACCGGCCAGATGACGACCCCCGCGACCCCGCGCCTCCGCATCGGGGTCATGGGCGGCACGTTCGACCCCATCCACAACGGCCACCTGGTCGCGGCGAGCGAGGTCCAGCAGCACCTCCAGCTGGACGAGGTGATCTTCGTCCCCACCGGGCAGCCGTGGCAGAAGCAGACGGTGACCGACGGCGAGCACCGGTACCTGATGACCGTGATCGCGACGGCGGCGAACCCGCGCTTCACCGTCAGCCGCGTGGACATCGACCGAGGCGGCACCACCTACACGATCGACACGCTCCGCGACATCCGGCGCATGCACCCGGACGCGGAGCTGTTCTTCATCACGGGCGCGGACGCGATCCAGCAGATCCTCGGCTGGAAGGACGTCTCGGAGCTCTGGGACCTGGCGCACTTCGTCGCGGTGACCCGTCCCGGTCACGACCTCACCGAGAGCGGCCTCCCGCACGCCGACGTAAGATTGCTGGAGGTCCCGGCGTTGGCGATCTCCTCGACCGACTGCCGGAGCCGAGTCGGACGGGGCTTCCCCGTGTGGTACCTCGTCCCCGACGGAGTCGTCCAGTACATCTCCAAGCACCACCTGTATCGGAGCCCGCAATGACCCCCTCCCACGACGCGCCCGACACCGGGCCGACCTCGTTCGACGACGGTCCCGCTCCCGCGACCCTCGGGCTGAGCCGCCGCGAGATGCGCGCCGCGGAGCGCGCGCGGGCGCAGGCCCTGGGCATCGACGAGGCGGACGACGCTCCGGCGGACGCCCCGGCCCCCGACGGCGAGCCCGCCGCCGCGATCGCGTCCGAGCAGGCCGCCGTGGCGGATGGACCGCAGCAGGGGGAGTCGCCGGCGTCCGTGTCGGCCCACGACGCCGGATCCGCTCGCCCGACCGTCGAGGAGACGGCGCCCGCCGCGACGCCCGCGTCGACCGGCGTCGGCCCCGAGACCTCCGCGATCCTCCTGTCGGGCGGGGTCCTCACCCGCCGCCAGCTCCGCGCCATCCGCGAGGCCGAGGAGGCCGCCCGCCAGCAGCGCGGGCACGAGCACGGCGACGACGCCGCGGACCGCACCGGTGCCGCGACCGAGCAGCCGACGACCGATCAGCCCCCGAGGCAGCAGCCCGGGCCGGAGGAGCGCCCGGCCGATGCGCGCCCCGCCGTCGACGACGCCCCTCCCGCCGCCGCCGCCTCGTCGGACGGCGACGTCCCGCCGTACGTCCGCTACGGCCGCGGCTCGCGCGCGACGCCGCGTCCGCGTGCGCCCTACGGCAGCGCCTACCGCCGCACGCCCGCCGCCGACGTCGCCGAAACGGCGCCCGCGACCGGGACCGTGGACGCGCCCGGGACCGCTGTCGCGTCCGACACCGAGGACGCGGACGCCACCTCGACGACGGAGGCAGCCGACGAGCCCGCCGCCGAGGAGACCACCGCCGTCGAGCCGGAGTCCGCGTCGGCGACGCCCCCCTCGGCCGAGATGGCGCCCGCCGAGACGCCCTCCGCCTGGCCCTTCGCGCCCATCGTCCCGTCCGGCGACGCATCCGACCGCGACGTCGACTCGTCGGGCGAGCAGCCGACCGTCCCGCCGCTGGCCGCCCATGCGCCGAGCCGCGAGGAGGACCCGCGCCCGGCCCCCGCCTTCCAGCCCGTCCCCTGGACCACGGGCGCCGCCGCGCCGACGCTCGAGCCGGCCTTCGGCACCCGCGCGGCCGCTGCCGCGGAGGAGCCGCACGGCGACGACGCGGATGACCGGACGCCCGCCGCGGTCCGCACCGCCGCGGAGGCCCCGGTGGCCGACGTCCGCACGCCGTTCACCCCGCCGACGGGCCACTGGTCGGTGCAGGACCAGGTCGACGAGGACCAGCCGCACACCGGCAACCACTTCATCCTCCCCTCCGTGCCGCACTCGGCCGACATGCAGCAGGCGCTGAACAGCACGGGGGAGATCATCATCACCGGGTCCATCGACCTGCCCCGCAGCCTGGGCTCGATGGGCACGCATCCCGACCGGTTCGACACGGCCGACATGGACCGGATGCTCGAGGGCGACGACCACGATCACGCGCACGCGGGGTCCGACTCAGAGCCCGTGCGCGCAAGCCGCGCGGTGAGCACCCATACCTCCACGCGCGCCGTCGTCCAGCCGCCGCCCCGCAAGCGCTTCACCGCGCCCGTCGTCGCGGCCGTCACGGCCGGCGGCGTCGCGGTCATCGGCGCCGGGCTCGTCGTCGTCGCGTTCATGACGAATGTATTCTGATCACCTGACGCACCATCCCACCCGTCCCGGAAGGACTCTGTGACCGCTTCTCCCCGCGCCCTCGACCTGCTCAAGGTCGCCGCCTCCGCCGCCGACTCCAAGCAGGCCATCGACCTGGTCGCGCTCGACGTCTCCGGGCCCCTGCCCCTCACCGACGTCTTCCTCATCGCCTCGGCCCGCAACGAGCGCAACGCGCAGGCGGTGGCCGACGAGATCGAGGACAAGATGATCGAGGCGGGCGCCAAGCCGCTGCGCCGCGAGGGGAAGAGCGAGGGCCGCTGGATCCTCCTCGACTTCGGCGACGTCGTCGCCCACGTCTTCACCGAGGAGGACCGCATGTACTACTCGCTGGAGCGCCTCTGGAAGGACTGCCCCGTCGTCGCCCTCGAGATCGAGCCGACGCCCTCCGCTTCCTGATCGGAGACCGTCCCACCCGCGCCGAGCAGGAGACGCGGTCCGTCGCGGCGTCCGTGTCGTCGACGGGCCCCCGCCGCCCCGCTCGGCGGGGACCCGGAGCCCGGCCCCGACGACCGGCGTCGAGATGACGGCGGCCGGGCACCCGGACGGCGACCTGGGCTGGAGAGCCTGCTCCACCGGACGATCCACCGAGCGCGCCGCCGTGCGGGTCGACCGGGGCGGAGGATGCCCTGGTCATGAGGCGGTCGGAATCTGTAGTAATGTAGACGAGTCGCTTCCGCAGGGAAGCGGAGTACGGGTCTGTGGCGCAGTTGGTAGCGCACCTGCATGGCATGCAGGGGGTCAGGGGTTCGAATCCCCTCAGATCCACCCTCGAGCCCCGCTCCTCCTCACGGAGGGGCGGGGCTCTTCCCTTCGCGGGGGGCTCATCCCATCGCGCGGGCGCTGCCCCCAGCGGGCGGGTGCGGTGCGGTGCGCACGCCGGCGTGCGGCCCGCCGCAGCGGACCGCACGCCCCCTCGTCAGCGCGGCTGCGCCGGATTCGTCGGGTCGCCGTGGGACGGCGGGTTGATCGGCGGCCCGCTCGTCGCCGGCGTCACCTGCTCACGATGGCCGCCCTGCGACACCTCGGGCATCACGTCGGGGACGGCCCCCGTGGGCTCCGCGCCGTCGCGCAGCGCCTCCAGCCGCCGCTCCAGCACCTGCATCACGGGCAGGCGGTCGCCGTGCGCGCGCTCGTACGCGACCAGCAGCAGCACCTGGCGCTCGTCGAGCGGGTGCAGGCGCTGGGGGAGCGTCCCCAGCGGGATGTGGTCGAACTCGGGCAGGGGCAGGTCCTCGTGTCGGGGCGCGTCGGTCATCGTCTCTCCTCCGGTGTCGTGGTGCGGGTGCTGGGTGCGCGGCGGGCCGCGGGCACGGGGGTCACGCGACGGCCCCGGTGCCCGGGATCGCGGGTCCCTCGGGCCAGCGCAGCAGGGCGGCGACGGCACCGCCGCCGGGCAGCCCGATCGCGTCCTCGCCGTCCGGCGCGCTCGTGGAGTCGGTGAGGACGACGCGCGCGTCGGTGAGCAGGGCGGCCCGGGTGAGCGCGACGTGCGCCGGCACGCGCCCGAGCACCTCCGCGCCGAGCGCGTCCTCGGGGGCGGTCGCGATCCACGGCGCGTCGGAGAGCGCGAGGAGCCGCTCGTCCCGCAGGGCGTCGGCGTCGAGCACCAGCGTGTCGACCTGCGCGCTCGCGAGCGCCCGGACCACGGCGCCGACGCGCGTCTCCGCCCAGCCGTCCCCGCGACCGTCGTGCTGCGCCAGGCGGTCGAGGACGTCGCGCTCGCCCTCCGCGAGGATCCGCTGCAGCTCCGTGCGGATCCGCTCCTCGAGCGCCGTGGGGTCGGCGCCGTCCGCGCGGGTGTTGGTGGGCTCGACGGCGAGGATCGCGCGGGACTCCGGGCCGAGCTCGCCCTCGAGGAGCTGGCGCGCCCGGATGTCGCCCGCGACCACCAGGAGCCTGGGCCGGTGGCGGCGGACGACGTCGTCGATCCGCTCCGCGAGCTCGCCCTGCGTCTGCCGCCAGATCTCCTCGGCGTGGTGCTGCAGGTGGTCCTGCCGCCAGCCGCCCGTCTTCACGGCGTGCAGCGTGTCGGTGCGGCCCTCCACGGCGCGCTCGGCGATCACCTCGTCGGCGCCGGCCCGCACGACCCGGACCTCGCCGCCGTCGCGGCTGGTCTCCACGACGACGTAGACGATGCGCTCGGGCTCCCGCTCGAGGAGCGGCACGAGGTCGGGGACGGGGACCACGCCCGCCTCCTCGGGCTCGGTCGGGATGCCCGGGATCGACTCGTCGACGACCAGCTCGCCGGACTCGACGAGGATCACCCGCGTGCGCGGGCCGCCGGGCGCCGGCTCGTGGGCCAGCGCCGAGGACACCAGGGCCAGGTCCTCCTCGGACGCGCCGTCCCGGGCGAGCCGGTCGACGACGCTCTTCCGCCGGGTCTCGAGCACCTGGGGCGGGTCGGCGGTGTCGACGGAGTCGTCGAGGTGCACCTGGACCCAGGGGCCGGGGCGCCGCAGCAGCTCCGCCCAGGAGGGCCGGTCGGGGGTGGGGTCGGTCATGGGATGCCTCCATCTCGTCGCGATCGTGCGTCCACCCGACGCCTCCGCGCGCGGGTGCGCCTAGGGCCTTGACAGGGCGGCGCGGGGACGCGTCTCCCCGATCGGGGGGCTGTCCTCCGATCGGAGGACGCGCGTACCGTGGCCCAGGTCATCGACCCCGGGAGCCCCACCATGTCGCACGCCACCCTGCACCGGACCCACGTCGCCGACCCGCACCGCACGTCGGTGGTCGGCTCGGCGGTCCTCGCGTTCCTGGTCGCGTTCGCGGTGGGCGCGGCCGTCGTCGTGACCCTCCTCGTCACCTCGTTCGCGCAGGGCACCGAGGGCTACGCGGGCCTCGACGTGCCCGGCGTCGTCACCACGCGGATCGACCACGGCAGCGTGGTGACCCAGATCGGCCCGGGCGGCTTCCTCTTCCCGCTGGCCGCCGGGCTCGTCGTCGGCCTGATCGTGGCGGTCGTCGCCTACGCGCGGCAGCGCGGCGTCGAGGACTGACCGGCGCGACCGGGATCCGGCCCCGCGTAGGGTCGAGGGGATGGATGCCCCGACCGCCCGACCCGTCCGGGCGCCGCGCCGCCGTGTCCCGGGCACGCCGCACCGACTCCGGTCGCTCGGGCTCGCCGCCGCGGTGACGGCCCTGGCGCTCCTCGCCACCGGGTGCACCGGGTCCGCGCCCGTCGTCGCCCCGACGGCCCCCGCGCCGCTGCGCGTCGTGTCGCTCGGCGACTCGTACTCCACCGGCACCGGGCCGGCCGAGCCCGTGCCCGGCGACCCCGGCGTCTGCGGCCGGACGGTCGCCGCGTCCGTCCGCATGGCCGCGGCCGCGGTCGGGGCGGGCCTCGTCGACGCGGCCTGCGATGGCGCCACGACCGCCGACCTCGCCGCCCCGCGGGAGCGCGGCGGGCAGACCGTCCCCGCGCAGCTGGACGCCCTGGCCGACGGCGCCGACGTCGTCCTGGTGCGCCTCGGCGGCAACGACCTCGGGTTCCCGGCGCTCGTGGGCGGGTGCCTCGCGCGGGATCCGGCCGGCCCCGTCGCCGCCGGCCCCGCGACGTGCGTCGACGCGCTCGCGCCCGCCGGCGGGATCGACTCCGTCCGCGCCCGCATCGACGGCGAGGTCGCGACGCGCCTGGCGGAGGCGTTCGACCGGATCCGCGCCGCCGCCCCCGGGGCCCGCATCGTGGCGCTGGGCTACCTCACCGTGCTCGGCGATCCCGACGCGCTGCCGCCCGAGGGGTGCCTCCGCGCCACCGCGTCCTCGCCCGTGAACGGGCAGGTGCTCCTGACCGACCGGGACGCGGCCTGGCTCGCGGGCGTGCAGCGCGCGCTCGACGAGGCGATCGCCCGCGCGGCGGCGGACGCGGGCGCGCGGTTCGTCGACCAGGCGACCCCCACCGCCGCGCACGGCTCCTGCGTCGGCGACGCGGGGGATCCGTACGTCGCGGGCCTCGGCGGCAGCGCCGGTTCCGTGCCGCTGCACCCCAACGCGGCGGGACTCGCGTGGGAGGCGGGCGCGATCGCGGACGTGCTCCGCGAGGAGGCCGCGGCGCTCGGGCGCTGACTCCCCGCCGCGGGCGACGATCACCGGACCTGGGTTCGTGTGGGTTCGTGTGGGAATGTGTTGCTTCGTCTGCGGATGCGGGCTACAGTGCGAGGACGCGCGGTGCATCGCCGCGCGGAGTCGAAGGAGACCGCCCATGTACGCCGAGGAACGCCAGGACAGGGTGGTCGCCCTCCTCGAGCGCACCGGCCGGGTCGCGGTCGTCGCCCTCGCCCGCGACTTCGACGTCACGACCGAGACCGTCCGCCGCGACCTCGCCCAGCTGGAGACGCGCGGCGTCCTGCGCCGGGTGCACGGCGGCGCGGTCCGCGCGAACCGCTCGACGCGCGCCGAGGAGAGCCTCGACGCCCGCGGCGCGCGCAACACCGACGCCAAGGCGCGCATCGCCGACGCCGCCATGAGGCTCATCCCCACGGGCTTCCAGGGATCCGTCGCCCTCGACGCCGGCACGACCACCGGGCTCCTCGCCGAGCGCATCGCCGCCTGGGCCCCCGACGTCGCCGGTCGCACCCTCGTCGTCGTCACCCACTCGATGGTCGTGGCCCAGACCGTCAGCCGGAACCCCGCCGTGGAGGTGCAGCTGCTGGGCGGCCGCCTCCGCGGGATCACGAGCGCCGCGGTCGGGCCCGCCACGCTCGGACAGCTGTCGCGCCTGCGGCCGGACATCGCCTTCATCGGCGCGAACGGCATCCACGCGGAGTTCGGCCTGAGCACGCCCGACGAGGAGGAGGCGGCCGTGAAGACCGCGTTGACCCGAGGATCCCGCCGAGCCGTCGCGCTCGTCGACGCGTCGAAGGCGGGGGAGGAGGCGCTCGTCGGCTTCGCCGCCCTCGACGACCTCGACACGCTCGTGACCGACGAGGCGCCGGACGGCCCGCTGGCCGACGCGCTGGCCGCCGCCGAGGTGGAGGTGATGGTCGCGTGATCCTCACCCTCACCGCCAACCCGAGCCTCGACCGCACCATCGACCTCGGCGCCGCCCTCGCGCGCGGCGCCGTGCAGCGCGCCCGCGGCGTGGCCGAGCAGCCGGGCGGCAAGGGCGTCAACGTCTCCCGCGCGCTCATCGCGTCGGGTCTCGACACCCTCGCGCTCCTGCCCGGTCGGCTCGACGACCCGATGCTCGTGGCGCTCTCCGCCGAGCGGATCCCGCACGACCCGCTCGCCATCGCCGGGCGCGTGCGGCAGAACGTCACCCTCACGGAGCCGGACGGCACGACGACGAAGGTCAACGAGCCGGGCCCCGTGCTCACGTCCGCCGAGGCCGACGCCCTGGTCGCGCTCGTCATCCGGCACGCGCGCGCCGCCCGCTGGCTCGTGCTCGCCGGATCCCTCCCGCCCGGCCTCGACGACGACTTCCACGCCCGCGTCGTGCAGGCCGTGCGCGCCGAGCTCGGCGACGCCGCCCCGCGGATCGCCGTCGACTCGTCGGGCGCGCCCATGGCCGCGCTCGTCGCGTCGGGTGCCGTCGTCGACCTCGTGAAGCCGAACGCCGAGGAGCTCGCCGAGCTCGTCGGCCTCGACGACCCCGATGCGCTCGAGGCCGACCCGCGCCTCGCCCACGACGCGTCCCGGTCCCTCGTCTCCCGCGGCTGCCGGGCGGTCCTCGCGACCCTCGGCGCGCGGGGTGCCGTCCTCACCACGGCCGACGGCGGGTGGCTCGCCACCATGCCGCCGATCGTGCCGGTGAGCACCGTGGGCGCGGGCGACTCCTCGCTCGCGGGCTACCTGCTCGCCGACCACCGCGGAGCCGGACCCGAGGGGCGGCTGGCGCAGGCCGTCGCCCACGGATCCGCCGCCGCGAGCCTCCCCGGCAGCACCATGCCGTCCCCCGACCAGACACGGCCGGACAGCGTCACCGTCCAGCCGCTCCTCCCGATCGCCGCCGATCGCTGACCCGCCCCACCTGGAGAAGAACATGCCATCGCTCATCACGAACCGCCTCGTGCTCCTCGACGCCGACCTCGGCGCCGACCGCGAGCACGCCGTCCGCACGCTGGCCGCGCGCGTCGTCGCCGAGGGCCGCGCCACCGACGCCGACGCCCTCTTCGCCGACGCGTGGGCGCGCGAGTCGCAGACCGGCACCGGCATGGGCGGCGGGCTCGCGATCCCGCACTGCCGCTCCGCCGCGGTGACGGAGGCCACGCTCGTCATGGCCCGACCGCGGCCCGCCGTGGACTTCGGCGCGCCGGACGGCCCCGCCGACCTCGTCTTCTTCATCGCCGCGCCCGACGGCGCCGACCAGGAGCACCTCGTGCTGCTGTCGCGGCTCGCCCGGTCGCTCATCAAGCCGGAGTTCGTCGACGCGCTCCGCGCGGCCGCGACCGAGGACCAGGTCGTCTCCCTCGTGGAGGGCGCGCTCGAGGACGAGCCGGCCTCCTCGACGGGGGCGCCGGCCGCGACGTCCGCCGCCGCATCCGAGCCCGCCGCCGTCGCGGCCCCGGCCCCGACAGCAGACGCGCCCGTGCTGGTCGCCGTCACCGCCTGCCCCACCGGCATCGCGCACACGTACATGGCCGCCGACTCCCTCGTCGCCGCCGCGAAGCGCGCGGGCGTCGAGCTGCACGTCGAGACGCAGGGGTCCTCCTCCGTCACGCCCGTGGACCCCGCGATCATCGCGCGCGCCACGGCCGTGATCTTCGCGGTCGACGTCGACGTGCGCGACCGCGCGCGCTTCGCGGGCAAGCCCGTCATCCAGGCGCCCGTCAAGCGCGGCATCGACCAGCCCGACCAGATGGTGGCCGAGGCCGTCGCCGCCGCGAAGGACCCGAACGCGCCGCGCGTGCCGGGCGCGGGCGCCGCGTCCGGCGGATCCGAGCAGGCCTCGCCGCAGGCGTCGCAGGGCGTGGGCGCCCGCCTCAAGCGCTGGCTGCTCACGGGCGTCAGCTACATGATCCCGTTCGTGGCGGGCGGCGGGCTCCTCATCGCGCTCGGCTTCCTGCTCGGCGGGTACCGGATCACCGAGACCGCATCGGACGTGGTCCTGCAGAACTCGCTCGCGGACCTCCCCGACGGCGGGCTGCTGCAGTACCTCGGCGCGGTCGCCTTCGTCATCGGCGGCGCGTCCATGGCGTTCCTCGTGCCGGCCCTCGCCGGGTACATCGCCTACGCCATCGCCGACCGGCCGGGCATCGCCCCCGGGTTCGTCGCCGGATCCGTGTCCGTCATCATGGGCGCCGGCTTCCTCGGCGGCCTGGTGGGCGGCCTCCTCGCGGGCGGCATCGCCTACGCGATCGGCCGCATCGACGTGCCGCGCTGGCTGCGGGGCCTCATGCCCGTCGTGATCATCCCGCTCCTCGCGTCCATCGTCGCCTCCGGCCTCATGGTCATGGTGCTCGGCGGGCCCATCGCGGCCCTCACGCGCGGCCTCAACGACTTCCTGTCCGGCCTCTCCGGGGCGTCCGCGATCCTGCTCGGCGTGATCCTCGGCGTCATGATGTGCATCGACCTCGGCGGCCCCATCAACAAGGTCGCGTACTCGTTCGCGGTCGCGGGCCTCGGCGCCGGCGCGATCGACAACCAGGCCCCGTGGGCGATCATGGCCGCGGTCATGGCCGCCGGCATGGTCCCGCCGCTGGCCCTCGCGCTCGCCTCCACCGTGATCGACCGCCGCCTCTTCAGCCCGGCCGAGCGCGAGAACGGCAAGGCCGCGTGGCTGCTCGGCGCCGCGTTCATCTCCGAGGGCGCGATCCCGTTCGCCGCGGTCGACCCGCTGCGCGTCATCCCCGCGAGCGTCGTGGGCGGCGCGGTCACGGGCGCCATGGTCATGGGCCTCGGCGTCGTCTCGCAGGCCCCGCACGGCGGCGTGTTCGTGCTCTTCGCGATGAACGGGACGTTCCTCGGCTTCCTCGCCTCGGTCGCCGTCGGCACCGTGATCTCGGCCTTCCTCGTCGTGCTCCTCAAGCGCGTCACGGCGAAGCGCCCGGAGGCCGTCGCCGAGGCCGCGGCCGCCGACCAGGGCGTCCCCGTCACGGCCTGACCCGCATGCCCGACCGACCCGACACCCGCACGAAGGAGATCACCATGACCGAGCGCACCGCCACCATCGGCAGCCGCGTGGGCCTGCACGCCCGACCCGCCTCCCTCTTCATCGAGGCGGTGCGCCGCACGGGCCTGCCCGTGCGGATCAGCAGGCCGGGCGGCACGCCCCTCGACGCGACGAGCATCCTGTCGCTCATGAGCCTCGGCGCCGCGAACGGCGACCGGGTCGTCCTCACGGCGGAGGGCGACGGCGCGGACGCCGCGCTCGACGAGCTGCAGGCGCTCCTCGAGTCGGACCTCGACGCCGTCCAGTAGCCGTCCGCACGACGGGAGGGCCCGGTCACCGCGATGCGGCGACCGGGCCCTCCCGTCGTGTCAGGAGCCGCAGGTCACCACTCGGCGACGCGGTAGTCCTTGAGGAAGACGCCCGAGATGTCCTCGCCGCCCTGGCCCATGACGATGGGGTCGTAGACGCGCGCGGCGCCGTCCACCAGGTCGAGCGGCGCGTGGAAGCCCTCCTCGGCGAGCCGCACCTTGGTGGGGTGCGGGCGCTCGTCGGTGATCCAGCCGGTGTCGACGCTCGTCATGAGGATGCCGTCGGTCTCGCGCATCTCGCGCGCCGACGTGCGGGTCATCATGTTGAGCGCGGCCTTGGCCATGTTCGTGTGGGGATGGCCCGGGCCCTTGTAGGCACGGGCGAACTGGCCCTCCATCGCGCTCACGTTGACCACGTACTTGCGCCGCGCGGTCGACGCCGCCATCGCGGGACGCAGCCGGCTGACGAGCAGGAACGGGGCCGTGACGTTGGCGAGCTGCACCTCGAGCATCTCCAGCGGATCCACCTCGTGCACCACCTGCGTCCAGCTGTTGGCGTCGTGCAGGTCGGGCACGAGCCCGCCCGCGTCGATCGCGGTGCCGGCGGCCAGGCGCGCGAGCGACGAGGAGCCGGCGGTCATCGCGAGCTCGGTGACCTCGGCCGCGGTGATCCCCGTGGCCGTCGAGAGGATCGGGTGCGCGGCGACGCTCGCGGCCAGCGCCGCCGGGTGGGCGTCGTTGGTGTGCCCGAACGTGAGGAGCTCCGGGATCGGCCCGTCGGGCAGCGGCGCCGACTCCGCCTCGGACAGCGGGGCGTACGAGCCGGGGGAGCGGCGCACGGTCTGCGCGGCGTTGTTGATGAGGATGTCGAGCGGCCCCGCGGCCGCGACGGCGTCGGCGAGGCCGATGACCTGGGCGGGGTCGCGGAGGTCCAGGCCCACGATGCGGAGGCGGTGCACCCATTCGTGCGCGTCGGGGAGGCCGGCGAACCGGCGGACGGCGTCGCGCGGGAAGCGCGTGGTGATCGTGGTGTGCGCGCCATCGCGGAGGAGCCGCAGCGCGATGTGCATGCCGATCTTGGCGCGCCCGCCGGTGAGGAGCGCGCGCATCCCGGAGAGGTCGGTGCGGGCCTCGCGCTTGGCGTGGTTGAGCGCCGCGCAGTCCGGGCAGAGCTGGTGGTAGAAGGCGTCGACCCGCGTGTAGTGCTGCTTGCAGATGTAGCAGGGGCGCGAGCGGAGCAGCGTGCCCGCGGTGGGCGCGGCCGTCGTGATGGCGAGGGGGATGCCGCGGGTCTCGTCGTCGATGCGGTCGGGCGCGCCCGTCGCGGTGGCGGCGACGACGGCGCGGTCGGCGCTGGCGACGGCCTCGCGCTTCTCGAGGCGTCGGGCCTTCTTCACCGACTTGAACATGGACGCCGTCGCGCGGCGGACCGCGACGAAGTCGGGGTGGTCCTCGTCGATGTCGGCGAGCGAGCCGAGGACGCGGAGCGTGACCGCGAGGTCGGCGGGGTCGATGGTCGCGGGGGCCGCGTCGGCGGCGGGGGCCGCGTCGGCGGCGGGGGTGACGGGATCCGCGGGGGCGGCGGGGTCGTCGGGCAGGGCGTCGGAGGGCACAGGAGATGATACCCGGGCCGTCGGGCCCGACCGGGCGCGCGACCGCGGCGCCGGACGGCTACATCGTGGTGACGAAGCCGACCGCGGCCGCGATGACGGCCCAGAGCACGATCGTGACGGCCACGAGGGCGATGACCCCGGTGCGGCGGTCGCGCCGGCGCGCGCGCTCCGCCTCCGTCTCCGGGTCGAGCGGGTCGAGCGGGTCGGCGGGGGCGGGTGCGGCGTCGTCGGGAGCGCGGTCGGGTCGCGGGTCGAGCGGGAGGGACGGCATCCGGCGACCGTACGCGGTGGCGCCCTGCCGGATCCTGCCGCCTGTGGAGAACTCCGGACGGGGTGCGTGGGGGAGGATGGAGGCATCATGTCCGACACCGCCCTCGCCCCCACGCTCACCGAGGAGGCGGCCCGGCTGGCCGTGGACGGGGCGACCGACGACGCGATCTACGACGCGTTCGCCGAGTGGGCGCTGTCGCGCGGCATCGCGCTGTACCCGGCGCAGGACGAGGCGGCGCTCGAGATCGCGTCGGGCGCGAACCTCATCCTCTCGACGCCCACCGGCACGGGGAAGTCGCTCGTCGCCGTCGCGGCGCACTTCGCGGCCCTCGCCCGAGGCCGCCGCTCCTACTACACGGCGCCCATCAAGGCGCTCGTGTCGGAGAAGTTCTTCGCGCTCGTGGAGCTGTTCGGGGCCGCCCAGGTCGGGATGGTGACGGGCGACTCGTCGGTGAACCCGGACGCGCCCATCATCTGCTGCACCGCCGAGATCCTCGCGAACCGGTCGCTCCGCGGCGGCGCGGACACGCCCGTCGACCAGGTGGTCATGGACGAGTTCCACTTCTACGCGGATCCGCAGCGCGGCTGGGCCTGGCAGGTCCCGCTCCTGCTCCTGCCGCGCGCGCAGTTCGTGCTCATGTCGGCGACCCTCGGCGACGTCACCGACCTCGCCGACGACCTGACCCGCCGCACGGGCCGCCCGACCGCGCGGATCACGGGCATCGAGCGGCCCGTCCCGCTCTTCTTCCACTACGCCGTCACGCCCGTGCAGGAGACCGTCGAGGAGCTGCTCGACACGAAGCAGGCGCCCGTCTACATCGTGCACTTCGCGCAGGCCGCGGCGCTCGAGCGGGCGCAGGCGCTCTCGAGCATCAAGATCGTGACGCGGGAGCAGCGGGACGAGATCGCGGAGCTCATCGGCGCGTTCCGCTTCAGCACGGCCTTCGGGAAGACGCTGTCGCGGCTCGTCCGCGCGGGCATCGGCGTGCACCACGCGGGCATGCTGCCGAAGTACCGCCGGCTGGTGGAGCAGCTCGCGCAGCAGGGGCTCCTCCGGGTCATCTGCGGCACGGACACCCTCGGCGTCGGCATCAACGTCCCCATCCGCACGGTGCTCTTCACGGGCCTCACCAAGTACGACGGCACGCGGATGCGGCAGCTGAACGCCCGCGAGTTCCACCAGATCGCGGGGCGCGCGGGCCGGGCCGGCTACGACACGGCGGGGACCGTGGTCGCGCAGGCGCCCGAGCACGAGACCGAGAACATCAAGATGCTCGAGCGCGCGGGCGACGACGTGAAGAAGCGCCGGAAGCTCGTGCGGAAGAAGGCGCCCGAGGGCTTCGTCTCGTGGGGCGAGCCGAGCTTCCGCAAGCTCATCGACGCGGAGCCGGAGCGGCTGACGTCGAGCATGCAGGTCAGCCACGCGATGATGCTCAACGTCGTCGCCCGCGGCGGCGACGTCTTCGCGAACATGCGGGCGCTCGTCGAGGACAACCACGAGCCGCGCGCCCGTCAGCTCGCGCTCGCCCGCCGGGCCCTCGCGATCTACCGGACGCTCCGCACCGCGGGCATCGTGCAGCAGGAGGCGGACCCCGACGGCGGGCCCGCGCGGATCACCCTCACGGTCGACCTGCAGGCCGACTTCGCGCTCAACCAGCCGCTGTCCCCGTTCGCGGTCGCCGTGTTCGAGCTGCTCGACCGGGAGTCGCCGACGTACGCGCTCGACATGGTGAGCGTGGTCGAGGCGACCCTCGACGACCCGCGCCCGATCCTCTCGCAGCAGCAGTTCAAGGCCCGCGGCGAGGCCGTGCAGGCGATGAAGGCCGAGGGCATCGAGTACGACCAGCGCATGGAGCTGCTCGAGTCGATCACCCACCCGAAGCCCCTGGAGGAGCTGCTCGACCAGGCGTTCACGACCTACGCGGCGAGCCAGCCGTGGATCGGGGACTTCGCGCTCAGCCCCAAGTCCGTGGTCCGCGACATGTACGAGCGCGCGATGTCGTTCAGCGAGCTGGTCTCCTTCTACGGGCTCATGCGCTCGGAGGGCCTCGTGCTCCGCTACCTCTCCGACGCGTTCCGCGCCATGCGGCAGACGATCCCGGACGAGGCGAAGACCGAGGAGCTGCTCGACGTGATCGAGTGGCTCGGCGAGCTCGTGCGCCAGGTCGACTCGAGCCTCCTCGACGAGTGGGAGGAGCTGTCCCACCCGACGGCGGCCCCGGGCGACGCGCCCGTGCTGCCGCCCGCCCCGAAGCTGCTGTCCTCGAACACGCGCGCGTTCCGGATCCTCGTGCGGAACGAGATGTTCCGGCGCGTGCAGCTCGCGGCGCGCGAGGACCTGCAGGCGCTCGGCGAGCTCGACGCCGCGGCCGGCTTCGACGCGGACGCGTGGGGCGACGCGCTCGACGGCTACTTCGGCGAGTACGACCGGATCCTCACCGACGGCGACGCCCGCAGCCAGGCCCTCGTGACGATCACGGAGGGCCCGACCGAGTGGACCGTGCGGCAGGCGCTGCACGACCCCGAGGGCGACCACGACTGGGGGATCGAGGCGGTCGTCGACCTCGACGCCTCGAACGAGGCCGGGGAGGCCGTCGTGCGCGTGACCCGCGTGGGCACCCTGTCGTGAGCGCGTCGCCCGTCCTTCCCGACCTCGCCGGCCGGACGATCCTCGTCACGGGCGCGAACGGCGGCATCGGCTTCTGGACCTCGGCGCAGCTCGCGGGCGCGGGCGCCCGGGTGCTCCTGGCCTGCCGCTCCGCCGAGCGCGGGGACGCCGCCGCGCGCGCCATCCGCGCCCGCGTGCCCGGCGCCGATGTGGACGTCGTGGCGCTCGACCTCGCCCGCCTCGCGAGCGTGGACGCGTGCGTCGCCGCCGTGCGGGAGGACCTCGACGCGATCGTCGCCAACGCCGGGCTCACGCCCGCGGGCGGCCGCGCGTGGAGGCGCCGGACGACCGTCGACGGCTTCGAGGAGCTCATGGGCACCAACGCGCTCGGGCACTTCGCGCTCGTCGCCGGGCTGGCGCCGCGGCTGCGCACCGGCGGCCGCGTCGTGATGCTCGGATCCCTGGCGCACCGCTTCTCGCCGCTCGACCTCGGCGACCTCGCGGGGGAGCGGCGCATGCCCGCGCTCGTGCGGTACGGCCGGTCGAAGACGGCCTGCATGATGATCGCGGCCGAGCTCGACCGACGCTGGCGGGCCGCGGGATCCGACCGCGTCGCGCTCTCCGCGCACCCCGGCTACTCGGTGGACGCGCTCACGCCGCCGCAGGATCCCGCCGCCCGTCCGGAGGGCGTCGCGGCCGCCCGTCGCCGGATCGCGGGCGCCGGCCGCGTCCTCGTGCAGGGCAAGGACGCGGGCGCGTGGCCGGTGGCGCACGCGGCGGCCGCCGACGGCGTCACCGGCGGCGCCTTCTGGGGACCGGGCGGGCCGCTCGAGCTGAAGGGCCCGCCGGCGCCCGCCTTCGTCGCGGAGCACGCCCGCTCACGGGCGGTCGCCGCGCAGCTGTGGTCGGCCGCCGAGGACGCGACGGGGATCCGCTTCCGCCCCTGACGGCGGTCGGCGACCGGCGGACCGTCGGCGGTGCGGACGGCGCGCGACCGCGGCCGACCCGGGTCAGTCCCCGGGCGTCCCGAGGACGTCGTCGAGCGCGTCGCGGAAGGCGGCCGTCTCCTCGGGCGTGCCCACGGAGACGCGCAGCCAGCCCTCGGGGCCCGTCTCGCGGATCAGCACGCCTCGGTCGAGCAGCCCCTGCCACACCGCGTGCCGGTCGGGGAACCGGCCGAAGAGCACGAAGTTCGCGTCCGACGGAGCGACCTCGAACCCGCGTCCGCGGAGCCAGTCGACGAGCCCGTCCCGCTCCTCGCGCAGCGACGCGACCTGCGCGAGCAGCACGCCCCGGTGGCGGAGGGCCGCGGTGGCGCTGACCTGCGTGATCCGGGACAGGTGGTACGGCAGCCGCACGATCCGGAGCGCGTCGACGACCGCGGGGGCGGCCGCCAGGTAGCCGAGCCGACCGCCCGCGAACGCGAAGGCCTTGCTCATGGTGCGCGACACGATGAGGCGCGGGTGGTCGGGGAGGAGCGAGATCGCGGTCGGCACGCCCGCGCGGCGGAACTCGGCGTACGCCTCGTCGATCACCACGACGCCGGGCGCGACGGACAGCACGTGCTCGATCTCCCGGGTCGAGAGCGCCGTGCCCGTCGGGTTGTTCGGGCTGGTGAGGAAGACGACGCTCGGCTGGTGCCGCTCGACGAGCTCCGTGACGTCGTCGAGGTCGAGCGTGAAGTCCTCCTGGCGGCGGCCGGAGACCCACGTGGTGAGCGTGTTCCGCGCGTACTCGGGGTACATCGCGTAGTGCGGGGCGAAGGACAGCGCGACGCGGTCGGTGCCGCCGAAGGCCTGGAGCACCTGCTGCAGCACCTCGTTCGACCCGTTCGCGGCCCAGACGTTCTCGGGCCCGAGCGGGAGCCCGCTGTCGGCCGTGAGGTAGTCGGCGAGCTCGGTGCGGAGCTCGAGGAACTCGCGGTCGGGGTAGCGGTTCAGCCCGCGCGCGGCCTCGAGCACGGCCTCGCTCACGGCGACGGCCACCTCCTCGGGCAGCGGGTACGGGTTCTCGTTCACGTTGAGGAGCACCGGCACGTCGAGCTGCGGGGCGCCGTAGGGCTCCTCGCCGCGGATGCCGTCGCGGAGGGGCAGGTCGGCGAGGGTGGTCCTCGACCAGTCGGGCGTCATCGGGTCTCCTCGGGGTCGGCTGGATCCCATCCTCCCATCGCGGGGGAGGGCGACCCGCGCGCGGGCGGCCGGTGCCCGCGCGCCGCCGGCCCGGGCGTCCGCACGGCGACGGGCGGCTAGGGTCGTCGGATGCGCTCCCCCCTCGCCCGGCTCACCCGCGTCCGGCGACCCGGCGACGTGCACCGCACCGCGTCCACCCCGCCCCGCTGGCTGCTCGTGTCGCCCCGCTACGCGTCGCGGTCCGTCCCCGTGGACCACGACCTCGAGCGCCGCACGGTCCTCGGCTTCCGCGTCGCGATCAAGGTGTTCCGCTCGGCCGGCGCCAACGCCGGCCGGGCGCTGTCGAGCGCTCCCGCGGGCATCGGTTCCGCGGGCCGCGCCGGAGCCGCGGGCCGTCGGGCGTCGTTCGTCCTCGTGCACGGGATCGGCGTCTCGTCCCGGTACTTCCACCCGCTCGCCGCGCTCCTCGCCGAGCACGGCGACGTCTACGCCGTCGACCTCCCGGGCTACGGCGAGTCGCCCCGGGTCCGGCGCGACGTGACGCTCGCCGACCACGCGGCCGTCGTCGCGGAGGTCGTGCGGATGCACGGCCTCGTCGACCCCGTCGTCGTCGGCCACTCGATGGGCGCGCAGATCGTCACGCAGCTCGCCGTCGACCAGCCGGGGATCGCGGACCGCATCGTGCTCATCGGCCCCACGCTCGACCCGCGGAAGCGCGGCGTCGTCCGCGCCGGCCTGGCGCTCGGCCGGGACACGCTCCGCGAGCCGCTCATGTCGAACGCGGTCGTGCTCGGCGACTACTTCCTCCGCTGCGGCATCCCGTACTACCTCCGGCAGCTGCCGCACCTCATCGGCGACCGCATCGAGGACCGGGCGGGACGGATCCGCGCCCGGGCGCTCGTCGTCGTCGGCCACCGCGACGCCGTGGTCGACCGGTCGTTCGCGGAGGACCTCGCGGGCCTCATCCCGCGCGGGACGCTGCACGTGGCGCGCGGCCCGCACGTCGTCATGTTCACGGACCCCGAGGGCGTCGCCCGGGCGATCGTCGAGCATGCCCGCGTCGACTGACGACCCGACCCGCCGCCGACCCGCCGCCCGGCCGTCCCGCCCGCACGCGAGCAGGATGGGACGGTGACCGCCGACGGACCCGACGCCCTCCCGCCGCTGACGGCCCTCCGCAAGGCGTGGGACTGGGCGCTCGACTACGCGTACGTCCTCCGCTGGCAGGCGGCCGCCACGCTCTCCCGCGACGACGCCTCGTCGTTCGAGGACGGCCGCGACGACCGGCCGACGATCCTCGTGCTGCCGGGCGTCTACGAGCGCTGGCAGTTCATGCTCCCGATCATCCGGCGCCTGCACGCCCGCGGCCACGGCGTCCACGTGGTCGGCTCGCTCGGCGCGAACGTCGGCCGCGTCGCCGAGATGTCGCGCCGGGCGCGCGCGTACCTCGAGGCCGAGGACCTGCGCGACGTCATCGTGGTCGCGCACAGCAAGGGCGGCCTCATCGGCAAGCACCTCATGGCCTTCGGCGACCCCGACCGGCGGATCCGGGCCATGGTGGCGATCAACGCGCCCTTCGCGGGATCCTCCTACGCGCGCCTGTTCCCCGTCCGCAGCATCCGGGACTTCTCGC
This sequence comes from Clavibacter sp. B3I6, assembly GCF_030816895.1. Taxonomy (NCBI): domain Bacteria; kingdom Bacillati; phylum Actinomycetota; class Actinomycetes; order Micrococcales; family Microbacteriaceae; genus Clavibacter; species Clavibacter sp. B3I6. The sequence continues at coordinate 595,951 of NZ_JAUSYL010000001.1, read as the reverse complement.
CGCGGAACGCCGCCCTCGTGGAGCTCGGCCGGTCGCGCGAGGTCAACGCCCGGATCACGAGCATCTTCGCGCGCTTCGACCCGCACATCCCCGGCGGCAGCTCGCTCGACGGCGCGACGGACGAGCGCGTCGCGGCCTCCGGCCACTTCCGGATCATGGGCGACGAGGACGTGCTGCGCCGCGTCGAGGCCGCCATCGACCGCGCCGGGTCCGCGGCGGCGCCGCCCGCCTGATCCGCGCGCGACCGCGCGAGGACCGGCCCGCGCCGCGGCGCATACTGGGCACATGACCGAACCCGCCCCCGTCCGCGCGGCCGGCGGGGCGGCCGGGACGGCGGGCGGCGCCGACGGCGGACGCGGCCGCACGGTCCTCGTCGTCGCGATCCTCGCCTCCTTCGTCGCGTTCCTCGACGGCACGGTGGTGAACGTCGCGCTGCCCGCCATCGGGCAGGACCTGGGCGGCGGCCTCGTCGTCCAGCAGTGGGTCGTGGACGCGTACCTCATCACGCTCGGCGCGCTGATCCTCCTGGCCGGCTCGCTCTCCGACGCCTTCGGCCGTGTGCGGGTGCTCCGCTGGGGGCTCGTCGGCTTCGGCGTCACGTCGCTCGCGTGCGCGGTGGCCCCGACCGCGAGCGTCCTCATCGCCGCGCGCGCGGCCCAGGGCGCGGCGGGCGCGCTCCTCGTGCCGAGCTCGCTGGCGCTCATCGCGCAGGCCTTCCGCGGTCCCGCGCAGGCGAAGGCCATCGGATCCTGGACGGCGTGGACCGGCACGGCCATGCTCGTCGGCCCCGTCCTCGGCGGCGTGCTCGTGGACGCGCTCGACTGGCGGCTCGTGTTCGGGATCAACGTGCTGCCCATCGCCGTGACGCTCGTCCTCCTCGCCCGGCTGCCGCACGACGCGCCGGCGGCGGCGGGGACGCGCGTCGACGTGCCGGGCGCGGTGCTCGGCGCCCTCGGGATCGGCGGCCCCGTCTTCGCGCTCATCGAGCAGTCGCGCCTGGGCGGCGGCCACCCGCTCGTGCTGGGCAGCCTCGTGGTGGGCGTCGCGTGCCTCGTGCTGTTCGTCCTGCGCGAGCGGCGCACCGCGCATCCGATGCTGCCGCTGTCGCTCTTCCGCGAGCGGGACTTCCTCGTCGGCAACATCGCGACCGTCGGCATCTACGGCGCGCTCTCGCTCGGCGGCTTCGTCATCGCGGTGTTCCTGCAGGAGACGGGCGGGCTCTCAGCGACAGCCGCGGGCTTCGCGCTCGTGCCGACGACCGTGATCATGCTGCTGCTGTCGACGCGCTTCGGGGCGCTGGCCGGGCGGATCGGGCCGCGGCTGCTGATGGGCGCGGGCCCGATCGTCGCGGGCGTCGGCTACCTGCTCATGCTGCGCGTGGCCGAGCCGGTGGACTACGGGGGCCAGCTCCTGCCCGGCATCCTCGTCTTCGGGCTGGGGCTGTCGATGACGGTGGCGCCGCTGACCTCGACGATCCTCGAGGCCGTGCCGTCCGCGCAGGCGGGCATCGCCTCGGCCGTGAACAACGCGGTGTCGCGCGTCGCGGGGCTCGTCGCGATCGCCGCGATCGGACTGGTCGCGGGGCCCGACCTCGACGTGGCGGCCTTCCACCGGGTGGTGCTCGTGACGGCGGCGCTCCTCGTCGCGGGCGGGCTGGTGTCGCTCGTCGGGATCCGCTCGCGTCGTCCGGCGGCAGCGTCGGCGTCGGCGTCCGCGTCCTCGTCCGGGGACGCCGGCTAGAGGGCCAGCAGCACCTTGCCCACGTGCTGCGACGACGCCACGTGCGCATGCGCCGCGGCGGCCTCCGCGAGCGGGATGATCCGGTCGACGACGGGCCGCACGGATCCGTCGGCCACGGCGGGCCACACGTCCCGCCGGACGGCGTCGACGATGCGCGCCTTGTCGTCGGCGTCGCGCGCCCGGAGCGTCGTGCCCCAGATCCGCCCGCGGCGCGCCATGAGCTGGCCGATGGCGATGCTCGTCGGGGCGCCGCTCTGCGCGCCGATGACCATGATCCGGCCGTCGCGCGCGAGGGCCCGGATGTCGCGGTCGATGTAGTCGCCCGCGATGGCGTCGAGGACCACGTCGGCGCCGTGCCCGCCGGTGGCCTCGAGGAGCGCGGCCACGAAGTCCTGCTGCCGGTAGTCGATGAGGATGTCCGCGCCGAGCGCGCGGCACGCCTCGAGCTTGGCCGGGCTGCCGGCGGTCACGGCCACGCGGGCGCCGAGGCGCATCGCCAGCTGGATCGCCATGGTGCCGATGCCGCTCGACCCGCCGTGCACGAGCAGCGTCTCGCCCGACCGGAGCCCCGCGTCGAGCACGACGTTCGACCACACGGTGGCGACGACCTCGGGCAGCCCCGCCGCCTCGACGAGGTCGAGCCCGTCGGGCACGGGCAGGACATGGCGCTCGTCGACCGCGACGAGCTCGGCGTAGCCGCCGCCCGCGAGCAGGGCGCACACGCGGTCGCCGACGCCCCAGCGGGTCGCGCCCGGGCCGACCGCCGCGATCATCCCCGACACCTCGAGGCCGAGGTGCGTCGGGGCGCCCGCGGGCGGCGGGTACGCGCCCTCGCGCTGGCTGAGGTCGGCGGTTGACGCCCGCCGCGGCCACGCGGATCAGGACCTCGCCGGGCCCGGCCACCGGATCCGGCAGCTCGGAGAGGGAGAGGACGTCGGGGCCGCCGGGGGAGTCGAAGGTGATGGCACGCATCCCGCCACGGTACGCCCGCGCCCGGGGCGGACGGACGCGCGGCGGGCGCGCGACGGACGCGCGGCGGACGCCGTCAGGAATACATGAACTCGCAACGAAATGTGGGAATGGATGTCGGATCCATGCGCTTGCATATCCCTGAGGCCGTCGGCCTCCACCCTCGACCCCGTACGAAAGGCACGCACATGAGCGACACCACGACCGTCCCCGGATACATCGCCGGCACCTGGACCATCGACAAGACCCACAGCTCCGTCGGCTTCAGCATCCGCCACATCATGATCAGCAAGGTCAAGGGCACGTTCAAGGACTTCGACGCCGAGATCGTCACGGGCGCCACCCCCGAGCAGAGCTCCGTGAAGGCCCACGCGACCATCGTCTCCATCGACACCAACGAGCCGAACCGCGACCAGCACCTCCGCACCAACGACTTCTTCGACGCCGAGAACCACCCCACCATCGACTTCGTCTCCACCGCCGTGCGCGTGGAGAAGGACGGCGACGCGAAGATCGACGGCGAGTTCACGATGCGCGGCGTCACCAAGCCCGTCACGTTCGACGTCGAGTTCGGCGGCTTCGGCCAGGACCCGTACGGCCAGACCAAGTTCGGCGCGACGGCGACCACGGTCGTGAACCGCGAGGACTTCGGCCTCACCTACAACGCGGCCCTCGAGACCGGCGGCGTGCTGCTGGGCGACAAGGTCACCATCACGCTCGACATCCAGGCGGTCCTCGCGACCCCCGCGGCCTAGCGCCCCCGGTCGGGCCCCGTCCCGTCCGCATCCGCCCGCGCGGATCCGACGCCCCCGTTCCCTCCTGGGACCGGGGGCGTCGTCGTGCCGGGGCGCGGTCCGTCAGGGGAGGCGGCCGAGAGCCCGGAGCGTCTCCGCGGGGCGCTCGACGTGCGCGAAGTGGCCGGCGTCCGGGATCACGGCGGAGCGGAGGCCCGTCACCGTGCGCGCCAGCAGCCCCAGGTCGGCCGGCGAGACGAACACGTCGTCGTCGCCGCGCACCGCCACCACCGGGCACGCGATCCGCGACCAGAGCCCGTCCGCGTCGTAGCCGCGCGTGACCTCCGCCGCGAGCGAGAACGCCCGCGGCCGGGCCTCCGCGGCGATGGCGTCGACGACGGAGCGCCGGACGCGCCCGCCGTGGGCGAAGAGCGGCCGGGCGACGGCGCGCATGAGGCCGAGGCGCCCGGTGCCGCGGATGAGCGCCGTGCCCGCGCCTCCCAGGCGGCGCAGGGTGCGCATGACGCCGAGCATCATCGTGAAGCCGGGGATGACGCGGAACGCGCGGATCGGATGCGCGACGCTCCGGATGACCGAGTAGGTGGTGGGGGAGACGAGCTCGACGGAGACGGCCCGCGCCGGCTCCCGGGCCGCGAGGTGCAGGGCGATGAAGCCGCCCATCGAGTGGCCCACGAGGCGCCAGCGCGCGTAGCCGAGGCCGTCGACCACGCGCGCGACCGCGTCGGCGATGGCGTCGACCGTCGCGTCGACGTCGTCCGCGTCGAGCGCGGAGCCGCCCCAGCCCGGCAGGTCGATCGCGACGACGTCCGCGAACGGGAGACCCGCCTCGCGCGCCGTGCGGATGAGCGGCGTCCAGGTGGTCCACGATCCGGCGGCTCCGTGCAGGAGGACCGTCGCGGTGTCCGACGAGCGCGCGGGCACGTGGTGGTGCCGCACCGTGCCGAGCGGCGTCGGCGTCGTGCCGCGCACCAGGCCGGAGGCGCGCGGGTCGGGGTCGAGCTCGAGCGGGCTGTAGCCCGGGAGCGGACGCGTCACTCGGCCCCGCCGATGATCTCCGAGCGGATGCGGCGGATGTCCTCCAGCAGCGAGCCGATGAGGATCCAGTGCTCCTCGCTCGGCTCCAGCACGACGAGCGGGGCCGTGAGCGCGGGCTCCTCGTCGATCGCGTCGCCGTCGGCGCGGCCGCCGCCCGGGAGCGCGTGCTCCGCCAGCAGCCGCACGTCGTGGGCGGCACGCGTGAGCTCGGTCGCGATGCCGCGCACGACGGGCTCCTCCGCGAGCGACGGGTCGTAGCGGTCGTGCACCGCGCGCGTCATGCCGACGACGCGGTTGACCAGCACGGTGAGCGTCGCAAGGAGCTCCCGGTCGGCCTCGAGGAGCGCGCGGTGCCGACGGCGGCGGGGGTTGAGGGTGAGGCTCTCGAGGCCCCGGTCGACCTCGGCGACGGCCTTCGTGTGCAGCGGTCGGAGCTCCCGCGCCCGGGTGAGCATGCGGGCGAGCTCCGCGCGGTCCACGGGCTCCGAGAGCGCGCCGGCGAGCCGGTCGAGCGCGGCGGCGCACTCGCCCGCGAGGCCGATCACGGCGCGGCGGCTCGCCTGGTGCAGCACGGGCGGCGCGATCGCGACGTTGACGGCGACGCCGATGGCCGCGCCGAGGATCGTCTCGACGATGCGGTCGAGCGCGTACACGGGCGAGAGCTGCCCGATGGCGAGCACGAGCATCGCGCTGATGGGGATCTGCGTGCTCGACCCGGGCGTCAGGCGGAACACCCAGCCCACCAGCACGGCCACGACGACGGCGGTGAGCACCACCCAGCTGGAGCCGCCGAACGCGAGGCCGAGCGCGAGCGCGAGCAGCACGCCCGTGATCACGCCGAGGCTGCGCTCCACCGCCTTGCCGAAGGTCTGGTTGATGCTCGGCTGCACCACGAGGAGCGCGGCGATGGTCGCGAAGATGGGCAGCTGGGCCGGCAGCAGCGCGATGCAGGCGAACCAGGCGAGGACCGCGGCGACGGAGGTCTTGACCACCTGGACGAACGGGATCCGGGTGGTGGTGCGGACGGTCGTGGTGATGCGCACGTGCGGCCTCCGGCGGCGGTCTCGGGTCCTCCCATCATCCTGCCCGCGGCGGGCCTCAGGCGACCGCGTCCTCGGCGTCGACCCCGCCGCCGGCCTCCGCGCCCTGCCGCCGGGCGGCCAGCCACCTGGCCCACATCTCCTTGAGGTCCCACGCGTCCTCCGCCTGGATGGAGACGCCGCGCTCGCCCGTGCGCCGGGTGCGCCCGCGGATGACGAGCAGCCGCGTGCCGAACAGCATGGGCCCCGCCTTCTGCTGCGCCTCGTCGAAGAAGGTGGAGTCGGAGCAACCCGTGCCGTCGTCGAGGCTGATGAACACGACGCGCTTGCCGCTGCGCATGGGCGGGGTCTGCGTGGCGATGCGGATCCCCGCGACCACCACCTCCGAGCCGCTGCGCACCTCGAGGAGCTGGCTCGCGGGGATCACGCCGAGCTCGTCGAGCATGGGCCGGTAGCTCTCGAGCACGTGCTCGGTGACCTCCATCTGCAGGATGTCGAGCTCGGCGCTCACCCGCTCGCGGCCGTCGGGGTCGGGCGAGCCGCGCGGGATGAGGTCGCGGTCGTCGACGAACAGCGGCAGCTGCCCGGCCGGATCCGCGGGCCGCGCCGCGCGCGCCGTGAGCCGCCGGACGAACGCCATGACGTCGCCGCGGGAGGCGGGCCCGCGGGCCGCGAGGTCGTCGGCCGAGGTGGCCAGCGAGTCGAGCGCCCCCACGGCCGCGAGCCGCTCCAGCAGCGCGCGCGACGGCTGCGCCTTCGCGTAGAAGTCGGTGATGGAGTCGAACGGCTGGCCGGCCTCGATGCGCTCGAGCTCCGCCTCGCTCATGCCGTGCACGTCCTGCAGCGACAGCCGGATCCCCAGCTCGCCGATCCGCGTGCGCCCGGTCGTCGCGTCGCCCTCCACGCGCTCCACCCGGTAGGCGCCCGTGGACCGGTTGACGTCGAGCGGCAGCACGGGCACGCCCATGCGCCGGGCCTCGGTGAGCAGCAGGCGCTTGGGGTACATGCCGGGGTCGTGCGTGAGGATCCCCGCGAGGAACTCCGCCGGGTAGTGCGTCTTCAGCCACGCGCTCTGCCAGGTGGGCAGCGCGAAGGCCGCGCCGTGCGCCTTGCAGAAGCCGAACGAGCCGAAGCCCTTCAGCGCCTTCCAGATGCGCTCGACGTCCTGGTCCGTGAAGGGGCGCTCGCCCGTGCGCCCGTCCACGTGGGCGGACGTGCGCTCCCGGAACGCGGCCTCGACCACGGTGTCCTGCCGCTCCATGTTGCGGCGCAGCTCGTCGGCCTCGGCGAGCGACACCTGCATGCAGTCGGCGAAGATCCGGATGACCTGCTCGTGGTAGATGACCACGCCGAAGGTGGGCGCGAGGAACGGCGCGAACCGGCGGTGCAGGTAGTCGGGCCGGGTGATGCCGTGCTTCGTGTCGAGGAACGGCGCGACCATGTTGCCCTTCATGGGGCCCGGCCGGAACAGCGAGATGTCGGCGATGAGGTCCTCGTACACGTCGGGCTGCATCTTGCCGATGAGCTCGCGCTGCCCGGGCGACTCGATCTGGAACATGCCGAGCGTGTGCGTCGTGCGGATGGCGGCGAAGGTCTCCTCGTCGTCGTGCGGGATCTCGTCGAGCTCGATGCGCCCGTCGCGGTGCACGTAGCGCGCGTCCACCGGGATGCCGCCCGCCACGGCCGAGCGCGGGCCGTGGATGCGGTGGATCTCGTCCAGCGCGTACGCCATGGTGCTCTGCATCCGCACGCCGAGGATGTCGAGCTTCAGGAGCCCCATGTCGTCGATGTCGTCCTTGTCGAACTGGCTCATGGGCAGTCCCATGCCGCTCGGCTGCACGGGGCTCGTGCTGAGGAGGTCGGAGTCGCCGAGGATCACGCCGCACGGGTGCATGGAGATGTGCCGGGGGAGCCGGTCGAGCCGCTCGGTGAGGTCGACGAGCAGGTCGATGCTCGGGTCGTCGCGCACGAGGTCGGCGATGGGCTTGAGCTCCGGCTTCGTCTCGAGGACGGCGCGGAACTCCCGCGCGTTGAAGCGCCAGATGTTCTTGGCGATGAAGTCGATCTGCTGCTCGTCGAGGTCGAGCGCGAGCCCCGCGTCGCGCGCGGCGCCGCGGGCCCGGTAGGTGTTCTGCATCGACAGCAGCGTGACCCGGTTGCTGCCGTACTTCTCGAACACCCGGTGGTACACCTCGTGCCGGCGGGCGGACTCCACGTCGATGTCGATGTCGGGCAGGGTCGAGCGCACCTTGCCGAGGAAGCGCTCGAAGAGGAGGTCGTGCTCGAGCGGATCGACGTTGGAGATGCGCAGGAGGTAGTTGACGAGGCTGCCGGCGCCGGATCCGCGCGCCTGGTTGCGCACCCCCATGTCGCGCATGAGGGAGCACACGTCGGCCACGGTGAGGAAGTAGGTGGCGAAGCCGAAGCCCGTGATGGTCTGCAGCTCCGTGCGCATGCGGGCGAGCACGCGCTGCCGCATCGACTCGTCGACGTGCCCGAAGCGCTCGGTGACGCCCGCCTCGGCCTTCCGCCAGAGGGCCTCGTCCGGGTCGCCCGTGACGCCGATGACCGACTTCTCCGGCAGCTTCGGCTTCCGCCAGGCGAGGTCGGCGTCCGGATCCAGCCGGCAGCGGTCCGCAAGCTCCTCGGTGGCGCGCAGCAGCGCCTCGCCCGCGCGCCGGTCGAGGGAGGACGCGCCCGCGATCTCCCGCGCGATGTCCTGCATGACCGCCGGCGGCTTGAGCCACGCCTGGCCGTTGGGCTGCAGCCGGAACGAGCCGAGCGGCCGCAGCGTGCCCGCGGCGTCGAGCACGTCGCCCGTGAGCGCGTCGTCCGGCTCCAGGTAGCGCACCGCGTTGGTGAGCACCGCGGGGACGCGGTGGGCCTCGGCGAGCTCGAGCATGCGGGCGGCGTGCCGGAGGCTCGCCGACTCGCCGGGCTCCGTGTAGTGGCAGACGACCTCGACGACGATCGCGCCGGGCAGGAGCCTGGCCCACTCGGCCAGGTGGCGGGAGGCGAGCGCGTGGTCGCCCGCGGCGACGGCGCGGCCCACGTCGGAGTCGGGCCCGAGCATGACCGTGCCGACCGGCCCGTCCTCGCCGAGGAGGAACGCGGGCGGCCGGGTGCGCGCGATGCCGGCCTGGGCGCTCCGGGCGGTGCTCCGCGCCGTGCCCCGCCCGTGGCTCGCGCTGATGAGCCGGCTGAGCGCCGCCCAGCCCTGGCCGTGCGTGCCGCCGTGCGCGAGCACCGAGATCCTGCCCGGGTGCTCGCCCGTGAGGCCGAGCTCCGCGCCCACGACGGGGGAGACGCCCGCGGCGATCGAGCGGCGGATGTGGCGGACCGCGCCGTACAGGCCGTCGCGGTCGGTGATCGCCGCGGCCGACGCGCCCTCGGACGCGACCCGGTCGACCAGCGCCTCGGGCGCCGTGGTGCCGAAGTGGGCGGAGAAGGCGGACGCGACGTGCAGGTGGGTGAAGCTCACGCGCGCCTCCCGACGGATCCGCCGCGCCCTCCCGGACGCGGTGTTCGAACGGATGTTCGACTCGCCCAGTGTAGGTCGGCTGCCGCGCGGTCGCGACCCGTAGTCTCGGAGGATGACCAGCGAACCCTTCACCCTCGTCATCCTCGGCGCCAGCGGCGACCTCACGGAACGCCTCCTCCTGCCGGGTCTCGGCAGCCTCGTGGCGAGCGATCGGGGGCGGCGCATCCAGCTCATCGGCACGGGCCGGAGCGAGCGCGGGGCCGACGAGTGGAAGAGGACGGTCAAGGCCGCGTTCGACTCCGTCGACGCGAAGGGGCGGCGCGCGGCGGGCATCGTCTCGTCCACCCAGTACATCCAGGCCGACCCCACGGACGTGGACGACCTGAAGCGCATCCTCGACGCGTGCGAGGGCGCGCCGGCGCTCTACTTCGCGCTGCCGCCGGCCATCTCCATAGAGGTGTGCGAGCAGCTGGGGAAGCTCGACCTGCCGGAGGGCACCACGCTCGCGCTCGAGAAGCCGTTCGGCTCGAACAGCCGCACGGCCGCCCAGCTCAACCGCCAGCTGCTGAAGCTCGTGCCGGAGGAGCGCATCCACCGCACCGACCACTTCCTCGGCCTGTCCACCGTGCTCAACCTCGTGTCGCTGCGCTTCGCCAACCGCTTCTTCGAGTCGGTGTGGAGCGCGCGGGACATCGAGAAGGTGGAAATCCTCTACGACGAGCAGCTCGCGCTCGAGGGCCGCGCCGGCTACTACGACAAGTCGGGCGCGCTGGTCGACATGATCCAGAGCCACCTGCTGCAGGTGCTCGCCGTCTTCGCGATGGAGCCGCCCGCGAGCATCGACCCGGACGACCTGCGCTCGAACATCGCGTCGGTCCTCCGCGCCACCGAGGTCTGGGACAACGACCCGGTGGCCCACAGCCGCCGCGCCCGGTACACGGCGGGCTCCGTCGGGGGCACGCGCATCCTCGCCTACGCGAAGGAGGAGGGCGTGGATCCGGCCAACCAGACCGAGACGCTCGCCGAGGTCACCTTCGGCGTCGCGAACGCGCGCTGGGCGGGCGTCCCGTTCCGCCTGCGCTCGGGCAAGGCGCTCAAGGAGGCGTCCAAGCGCATCGTCGTCACGTTCAAGCCGGTCGCGCACCTGCCGCGCGGCCTCCACGGGTCCGCCCGCCCCGACCGGCTCGTCATCGACCTGAAGCCCGACGGCATCACGCTCGAGGTCACCATGGACGGCACGGGCGAGCCCTTCACGCTCACCCAGTCCACGTTCCGCGCCGACTTCGCCCCGCCCGAGCTCACCCCGTACGGCGAGGTGCTCGACGGCATCCTCGCGGGCGACCCGCGCCTGTCGGTCCGCGGCGACGTGGCCGAGCGGTGCTGGCGCATCGTCGCGCCCGTCATGCGCGCCTGGAAGGGCGACCGCGTGCCGATGGCCGAGTACCGCGCCGGATCCGCCGGGCCCACCGCCTGGCGCTGACGCCCGCCGCACGGCCCTGACGCCCGTCGCATGACGGCTCGCTGGGCGTCGTCGCCGGCGAGCGGCGCCGGCGCGGCCCGGTCCTAGCGTGAGGGCATGCCCGTGACCCTCGCCGACATCCCCGTGCCCGCCGCCTCACCCGGCGCGTCACCCGGTCTGCACGGCGTGCTGGCGGTGCCCGACGGCGAGGGCCCCTGGCCCGCGGTCGTGGTGGTGCACGAGGCGTTCGGCGTCACCGACGTGATGCGCCGCCAGGCGGAGCGCCTCGCCGAGGCCGGCTTCCTCGCGCTCCTGCCCGACCTCTTCTCCGCGGGCGGGGCGCGCCGCTGCCTCGGCGCGACGTTCCGGGCGCTCGTGGCGGGGGAGGGCCGCGCGTTCGCGGACGTCGAGTCGGCCCGCCGCCTGCTCGTGGGCCGCGCCGACTGCACGGGCCGCGTGGGCGTCATCGGCTTCTGCCTGGGCGGCGGCTTCGCCCTCGCGGCGGCCTCCCGCGGGTTCGACGTCTCGAGCGTCAACTACGGGGTGCTCCCCGAGGACCTCGACGGGGTGCTGGAGGGCGCGTGCCCGATCGTCGCGAGCTACGGCGGCCGGGACCGTCCGCTGGCGGGATCCGCCGCCCGGCTCGAGGCCGCCCTCACGGTGCACGGCATCGAGCACGACGTGCGCGAGCATCCGGACGCCGGGCACTCATTCCTCAACGACACCCCGACGGGACCCCGGATCCTCCGCCCGCTCCTGCGCTCCTCCGGCATGGGCCCGGAGCCCGCGTCCGCCGCGGACGCCTGGCAGCGGATCGACGCGTTCCTCCACGCGCACCTGACGGACGCGGCGCCTCCCGCGCCCTAGCGCATCCGGCCGCGCGCCGGGCGGACCCTCCACCGCCCTCGGCTACCCTGTGGAGGATGCGGGCGGCCACGCCCGAGCCTCCCCGCCCGGCGACGAGAGATCCACCATGCAGCACGCCCCCCAGAGGACCCGCGCGGACCGTGCCCACGTCCGCGGCATCGCCCGCCACGGCCGTCTCCGCGCGCCGAGCGCGGGCCGCACCGTCATGAAGGGCATCGCCGGCGTGGTCGCGGTCGCGCTCGCGAGCACGCTCTCGGTCGCGGGCATCGCGTTCTGGGACCTCTCCCGCACCGTCGCGAGCAACACCGTCGACATCTCCAGCGGCCAGGCCCTCCCGCCGTCGCTGGGCGGGATCGACGGCGGGGCGAACATCCTCATCGTCGGCAGCGACAGCCGCGCCGGCCAGGGCGACGGGTACGGCGCCGCGGAGGACGTGGGCACAGCGACGCTCAACGACGTGACGATGCTGCTGCACATCAGCGAGGACAGCACCCGCGCGACGGTCGTCTCGTTCCCCCGCGACATGCTCGTCCCCATCCCCGCGTGCACGGGCCCCGACGGCACGGAGTACGCGGCGAGCACCCGCGCCCAGCTCAACGAGTCGCTGTCCCGCGGCGGCTTCGACTGCACCGTGCGCATGGTCGAGGGCCTCACCGGGCTCGACATCCCGTACGGCGGCGTCGTGCAGTTCAACGGCGTGGTCGAGATGTCCAACGCGGTCGGCGGCGTCGAGGTCTGCGTGGCCAACGGCATCTACGACCCGAAGACCGACCTGTCGCTGGATCCGGGTCTGCACACCCTGCAGGGCAAGGACGCCGTGCAGTTCCTCCGCACGCGCTACGGCGTGGGCGACGGCAGCGACATCTCCCGCATCGGGAACCAGCAGGTCTTCCTCAGCGCGCTCGTGCGCACCATCAAGAGCGCGGACACGCTGACCAACCCGGCCAAGCTCTACGGCATCGCGCGCGCCGTGGTCGACAACATGCAGCTGTCCACCTCGCTCGCCGACCTCGACACCCTCGTGTCGGTGGCCCTCACCTTCCGGGACATCCCGCTCGACGACGTGGTCTTCCTGCAGTACCCGGGCGAGGTGCTGGCGAACGGGCGGGTGCAGCCGGACGAGGTCGCCGCCGCGCAGCTCGTCGGCCTGCTCGCCTCCGACGCGGACTTCTCGCTCGGCCAGCCGGCCGCGACCGACGAGTCCGGCAGCGTCCCGGCCGACGGCGCGACGACGTCGCCCGCGACCCCGGCGCCCGTGGCCCCCGCCGACGGGTCCACGCCCGCGCCGACCCCCACGCCGACGTCCGAGGTGCTCGACGCGAGCATCACCGGGCAGACCGCGGCGCAGAGCACCTGCTCCAACGGCCAGGGCCGCTGACGCGCGGCGGGATCGAGCGGGCCGCGCCTAGCGGTCGGCGGGCGCCTCGACGACCCGCGGGTCGGGGAATACCGTCTCGACGGCGGGCGTCGCGGATCCGCGGGCGCGCATCCAGACGAAGAAGCCCGCGAGGGTGAAGGCGCCGTAGAAGACGTACATGAAGGCGGACGCGTAGTAGCCGGCGCCCACGAGCAGCGGCACGCCGACGAGGTCGACGGCGACCCAGATCAGCCAGAACTCCACCCACCCCTTCGCCATGCCGTAGGTGGCGAGGAGCGAGCCGACGAAGATCCAGGCGTCGGCCCACACGGGCTCGTAGGAGCCGAGGGCGCGGAAGACCGGGGTGAGGATCGCGGTGCCGCCGACGAGCGCGACCACGAGGAGGACGCGCTGGCGGCCGGACGCCCACTGCGGGACGACGGGGGCGCCGCCGTGGCGGGCCTGGTTCCAGCGGTGCCAGCCGTAGATCGACACGGCGATGAACATCACCTGGCGCCCGGCCTGGCCGAGGAGGTTCACGGGGTTCGGCGTGCCGAAGACCGCGCCGAGGAAGACGGTGAAGAGCAGCACGTTGCCGACGATGCCGACGGGCCACGCCCAGACCTTCCGGCGCATGCCGCCGAGCGCGCTGGCGAGGCCGAAGAGGTTGCCGACGATCTCGCGCCAGAGCACGACCTGGTCGCCGATGCGGAGCTGCGCGTCGAACAGCCACTCGAGTGCCGCCATGCCGGGATCCCTCCGTGCGCGCACGATCCGGGTGATCGCGAGCGGGGCGCCGTGCGCGGCGCCGATGTGGTGAAGGCCCGGAGCCCGTCCGCTATTCCCCGCGGCACCGCGCCGCGTCACGCCGCGTCACGCGAAGAGGCGGGTGTCGAGCTCCTCGTCCGACGCCGTGACGAGCGACCACCGGCCGCGCGCGTCGACGCTCAGGTCGAACGACCCGTCGACCCGGCGGGCGCCCGTGGTGAGCGGCACCGCCTCCACGCGCCACATGCTGAGCTCCAGGAGGTGGGCGCTCGCGCCGCGGGGCGCGCGGCCCGTGCGCTGCCACCAGTCGACCCGGGCGATCCACCGCTCGGGCGAGCTGACGACCCCGTAGACCACGCCCCGCCAGGTGAACCGGAGCGGCGACCCGTCTCCCGAGAGCTCGACCTCCACGTCCTCGTCGATCCGCATCATGCCGCTCCTCCCGTCGTCGCGCCGGCCGCGCCTCGTCGTTCGAACGGGTGTTCGAACCTCTTCCTCGAGTGTAGGAACGGGCGCCGACATCCACGAGGGGAGCGGGCGGATCCGCCTCACCCTCCACCGGAGCCTGAGGGTCGCGTCCGCATCGCGCGCATCGGGCATGGATCGGAGGTCCGCCGCGTTGGCTCCAGGGTCCCGAGGGCGGCAGACGCCCCCTCGTCATCGACACCCGAGGAGGGTCCACATGACCGACACCACCACCCGCCCCGCCGAGGCTTCCGGCACCTTCACCATCGGCGGCAACCTGCCCGTCGTCCGGCTCGGCTACGGCACCATGCAGCTGACCGGCGACGGCGTCTGGGGCGCCCCCGAGGATCCGGCCGCGGCCGTCCGCGTCATCCGCCGCGCCGCCGAGCTCGGCGTCACGTTCTTCGACACCGCCGACTCCTACGGCCCGTTCGTGGCCGAGGAGCTCCTCAAGGAGGCGCTCCACCCGTACGCCGACGAGGTCGTCGTCGCCACCAAGGGCGGGCTCACGCGCCCCGGCCCCGGCGACTGGCAGCCCGTCGGCCGCCCCGAGTACCTGCGCCAGCAGGCCGAGCTGAGCCTCCGCCACCTCGGCCTCGAGCGCATCGACCTCTACCAGCTGCACCGCATCGACCCCGCCGTCCCGCTCGCCGACCAGATCGGCGTGCTCAAGGACCTGCAGTCCGAGGGCAAGATCCGCCACATCGGCCTGTCCGAGGTCCAGGTCGACGACGTGAAGGCGGCACGGGAGATCGCCGAGATCGTCTCCGTGCAGAACCTCTTCAACCTCGCCAAGCGCGACGCCGAGCCGCTGCTCGAGTACGCCGAGGCCGAGGGCCTCGCGTTCATCCCGTGGTTCCCGCTCGCGACCGGCGAGCTCGCGAAGGACGGCGGCCCGCTCGACGCCCTCGCGAAGCAGCACGACGCGACCCCCTCGCAGCTCGCGCTCGCGTGGCTCCTCCGCCGCTCGCCCGTCATGCTGCCGATCCCCGGCACCAAGTCGGTCGGGCACGTCGAGGACAACATCGCCGCGGCGGGCATCGAGCTCACCGACGACGAGTTCCAGGCGCTCACCGACGCCGTCTGATCCTTCCCGCACGCACGAGGGCCCCGCAGGAGATCTCCTGCGGGGCCCTCGTGCGTCCGGAGGCGTCCTACGTGCCGATGCGGGTGCCGGAGTCGTCCGCGAGCCCGAGGTCGTCGAGCTGCGCGAGCAGGCTGGCACCGTCGGGCGCGTAGACCCACGGGATCGAGCTGTCGAGCGCGCGCTTCTCGGCCTTCGCCCGGCCGCCCGCGAGCACGGCCTCGCCGGCCGACAGCTGGCGGATGAGCACGACCTCGACGTTGTCGGGGTGCTCGTCGGCGAACTCGCCGTAGAGCAGCTCGTCGTGCTGGCCGTCGTCGCCCGCGAGGATCCACTTGACCTGGGGGAACTCCTCCGCGAGCCGCTGCAGGTTCAGCCGCTTGTGCTCCATGCCGCTGCGGAACCACCGGTCGACGGTGGGGCCCCAGTCGGTGAGGAGGATCGGTCCCGGCGGGTACAGGTTCCGCGACAGGAACCGGGTGAGCGTGGGGGCCACGTTCCAGGCGCCGGTGGACAGGTAGAGGACGGGCGCGCCCGTGTGCTGCAGGCGGAGGCGCTCGTAGAGCACGGCCATGCCCGGCGTGGGCGTCCGCGCGTGCTCGTCGAGCACGAAGGTGTTCCACGCGGCGAGGAAGGGGCGGGGGAGCGCGGTGACCATCACGGTGTCGTCGATGTCGCTGAGGATCCCGGTGCGCACCTCGTCGCCGACGATGAACACCGGCGCCTCGACCGTCTCGGACCCCTGCGCGCGGAGGCGGATGGTGTGCCAGCCGCTCGGCAGCGACGCCTCGACGACCATGTCGACCACGCCGCCGCGGTCGGCGCGCACCTCGTGCTCGGTGCCGTCGATCTCGACCGTGACGGCCACGTCCGTCAGCGGCACGCTCGTGAAGCTGCGCCAGCCGCGCACGCTCTTGTCGCCGGCGAGGGCGCGGCGGCTCTGCGGATCGGTGAGGAGCACGCGGCAGAGGACGCGGACCCAGCGGACCGAGCCGTAGCCCGCGTACGGGATGACGGTGGGGGTGAGGCCGCGCTTGCGGGCGCGGCCCTCGCGGATCTCGTGGATGCGGTCCTCGATGCGGGCCGCCCGGTGCAGCACGGGTGCGGCAGCCGGTGACTCGAGGAGCGTGCGGGTCGCGTTCTTCTTCTTCTTCGAGGTGGGTGCCACGCGGTCAGTCAACCAGACCCGAGGGCCGCGCCACGCCTCAGACGGGCCGGGCGAGCTCGGCGGTGTCCGGCGCGTCCTGGTCGATGCCGGGCCCGACCTCGTCCATGGCGAGCTGCTCGACCACGTCCTCCGCCTGCGCGGCCACCGCGCGCAGCAGGTCGGGCGAGCCCTCCGCCGTGGGGTCGAGCCACTCCTCCACGACGTCGGGCGACAGGACCACGGGCATCCGCTCCGCGAGCGCCTCCACCGTGCCGGCCGACGGCCGCGTGAGGACCGCGCAGCTGAGCACCCAGCGGGCGGGGTCGTCGGCGGGGCGCGACGGATCCCGCCACCACTCGTACAGCGCGGCGAGCAGCACGACGCCGTCGCCCGCCCCGACGAGGTAGGGCGTGCGGACGCCGTCGTCCGTCTCGTGCCACTCGTAGTACCCCGACACGGGGATCGCGGCGCGGCGCGCGACGAGCGCCTGCAGGAGGTCCGGACGCGAGGCGAGCGACTCCGCGGGGACCTCGGCGAGCGGCGGACCCTGGTCGGGGCCCGGGGATCCCGCCGGGACGAGGCCCCAGCGCGCGGACTCCAGCCGGCGCACGGGCACCTGGTCCTCCGTGTCGCCCTCGGGACGGCGGGGGAGCGTGTCCACCAGGACGGCGACGCGCTGGCCCGGCGCGATGCGCCAGGAGGGGGCGGGCACGGCCGCGCCCGCGTGATCCACGTCGAGGAGACCCACCAGGTCGTCGGCGGTCAGGGACCTGGCGAGGATGCGCGTCATGCCCTCCATCCTGGCCGATGCGACCGACGGCGGGCACCTGCGCAAGCCCCTGTCCGCGGAGCGTCGGACATGTTACGAACTGGCGACATGCATCGTGCGGGTGCGGACGATCGCCCGGCCCCGTGGTTCCCTGGTCTACCTGGCAAGTGTCGATTCGTAGTGCCTACGAGGAATGAGCCACCCATGATCGAGTTCCACCACGTCCGCAAGCAGTACCCGGACGGCACGCTCGCGATCGAGGACTTCAGCCTCGTCGTGCCCTCGCGGACCACCACCGTCCTCGTCGGATCCTCCGGCTGCGGCAAGACGACGCTCATGCGGATGATCAACCGGATGGTCGACCCCACGAGCGGGCGCATCGAGATCGACGGCACCGACATCGCCACCGAGGACGCCGTGAAGCTCCGCCGCCGCATCGGCTACGTGATGCAGAACTCCGGCCTCCTCCCGCACCGCAGGGTGGTCGACAACATCGCGACCGTGCCGCGCCTCACCGGCGTCGACAAGCGCACGGCGCGCGCGGACGCCCTCCGCCTCATGGACACCGTGGGCCTCGACCGGTCGATGGCCGACCGCTACCCGTCCCAGCTCTCCGGCGGCCAGCAGCAGCGCGTGGGCGTGGCCCGCGGCCTCGCGGTCGACCCGAACATCCTGCTCATGGACGAGCCGTTCGGTGCCGTCGACCCGCTCGTGCGCGACGACCTCCAGCAGGAGCTCATCCGGCTGCGCACCCAGCTCGACAAGACCGTCGTCTTCGTGACGCACGACATCGACGAGGCGTTCCTCCTCGGCGACCAGGTGGTGATCCTCGAGAAGGGCGGCCGCATCGCCCAGCAGGGCACGCCGCAGGAGATCCTCTCGAACCCGGCCAACGACTTCGTCCGCGACTTCGTGGGCGCCGACAAGGGCAAGCGCGCGCTGCACCTCGAGGACACCGGCACCGGCCGGGTCCTCGTCGACCGCGACGGCCGGCTCGTCGGCGTGCTCGACGACGAGGGGCGCACCGCCGCCCGCTCCGCATCCGCTCCGAGCGAGGCGGGGGCCGCGCACGCCCCCGGTGCCCCGGCGCAGGGTGCGGGACCCGCGTGAACTGGGTCCTCGCCAACATCCAGACCGTCCTCGACCTGGCTGTCGCGCACGTCGCGCTGTCCGCCACGCCCGTCCTCCTCGGCTTCGTGCTCGCGCTGCCGCTGGGATGGCTCGCCAACCGCTACCGCCGCGCGCGGGGCTCCCTGCTCGCGGTCGGCGGGGCGCTGTACACGATCCCGTCCATCGCGCTGCTCCTGTCGATCCCGGCGATCATCGGGACCACGATCATCGACCCCCTCAACGTCGTCGTCGCGCTCAGCGTCTACGCCGTCGCGCTCATGATCCGCATCACGGCGGACGCGCTGGCCTCCGTCCCCGAGGACGTCAAGCAGTCCGCCACCGCCATGGGCTACGCCGGCTGGGCCCGCTTCTGGCGGGTCGAGCTGCCGCTGGCCGGACCCGTCCTCCTCGCCGGCCTCCGCGTCGTGTCCGTGAGCACGGTCAGCATGGTGACCGTCGGGTCGCTCTCCGGCATCCAGAGCCTCGGCACCATGATCCTCACGGGGTACCGGCGGCAGTTCTACACGGAGATCCTCACGGGCATCGTCGGCATCCTCGTGATCTCGCTCCTCTTCGACCTGATCCTGCTGCTCGCCGGCCGGCTCCTCATGCCGTGGGCCCGCACGCCGTCCCTCCGCGCGCGGTCGCGCTCCGCCCGCCGCGCCGTCCTCGTCACGGATGCGAGCGCCTCGTGAACCTCTTCGCCGAGGCCTTCGGCCTCCTCCTCGACGGCTCCCGCTGGGGCGGCAGCACCGGATACGGCACCCGCCTCCTCGAGCACCTCGGGTACACGGGCCTGGCGATGGGCCTCGCGGCGCTCGTCGCCGTCCCGGCCGGCCTCTACATCGGCCACACGGGCCGCGGGCGCAACGTCGCCGTCGCGTTCTCGGGTGGGCTGCGCGCCCTGCCGACGCTCGGCGTGCTCGTGCTCCTCGGCCTGCTCTTCGGCATCGGCCTCACGGGTCCGATCCTCACCTTCGCCATCCTGGGCATCCCGCCGCTCCTCGCCGGCGTGTACGCGGGCATCCAGGCGGTCGACCGGCCCGCCATCGACGCGGCCCGCGCGGTCGGGATGACGGAGTGGCAGATCCTCGGCCGGGTCGAGATCCCGCTCGCGCTGCCGCTCATCATCAGCGGCTTCCGCGCGGCGACCCTGCAGGTCATCAGCACCGTCACGCTCGGGGCCTTCCTCGGGCTCGGCGGCCTCGGCCGCGACATCTTCACCGGCCTGACCACGCGCGACTTCCCCCTCCTGCTGGCGTCCTCGATCCTCGTCACCGTCCTCGCGCTCGTCGTGGACGCCGTGTTCGCGGTCGTGCAGCGCCTCGTGATCCCGCGGGGCGTCGTCGCCGCCGCCGGACGCACCCCCGACTCCGCCCGGACCTCGTCGAGGCCGGCGGTCAGCACCGCATCCTGAAAGGAACACAGCTCATGTCCCACAGCATCTCCCGCCGGCTCCTCGTCGGCACCGTCGCGCTGGGCACCGCGATGGCCCTCGCCGGCTGCTCGTCCGGCGACCCCCTCGACACCTCGGGCGGGTCGGCGTCCGCCGCCCCCACCGACACCATCTCCGTCGGCTCCGCCGCCTTCGGCGAGAACGTCATCCTGGCCGAGATCTACGCGCAGGCCCTCGAGGCCAACGACGTGAAGGTCACCCGCAACCTCCAGATCGGCGAGCGCGAGGTCTACCTCAAGGCGCTCGAGGAGGGGTCGATCGACCTCATCCCCGAGTACACGGGCAACCTGCTCGCCGCCTACGACGCGGAGTCCACCGCGACCTCGAGCGACGACGTCTACGCGGCGCTCGGCGACGCCCTGCCCGAGGGCTTCGAGGTGCTCGACGAGTCGCCCGCCGAGGACAAGGACTCGTACAACGTCACCAAGGAGTACTCGGAGTCCGAGGGCGTCACGAGCCTCGCGGACCTCGAGGGCAAGGCCGTCCGCGTCGGCGGCGGCGCCGTGCTGGGCGAGCGCGAGTACGGGATCCCCGGCCTCACGGACGTCTACGGCGTCGACGCGAGCCTCGTCACCATCGAGGACCAGGGCGGCCCCAACACCGTCAAGGCGCTCCTCGACGGCCAGGTCGACATCGCGAACATCTACTCGACCACCCCGTCGATCCTCGACAACGGCTTCGTCACGCTCGAGGACCCCGAGAACCTCATCAAGGCGCAGAACGTCGTGCCGCTCGTGAAGACCGCGAAGATGGACGCCGACATCACGTCCGTCCTGGACGAGGTGTCGGCCGCGCTGACCACCGAGGACCTCACCGAGATGAACCGCCGCAACCAGGGCGACGAGAAGGCGGAGCCCAAGGCGATCGCCGCCGACTGGTTGAAGGAGAAGGCCCTCTTCTAGGAGGTGCCGGCCGGGCGGCGACGCCCGGCACCCGCGAGGGGCCGACGCGCGAGCGCCGGCCCCTCGCCCCGTCGGTGCCCGCACCCCGGCCGACGGAGCAGAATGGATCCACCGCACGCCGTACCCGACGACAGGAGCCCGCGCATGGCCAAGAAGAAGCACGCGACCGGCGAGGTGAGCGTCCTCGGCGCCGTCACCACGGTCGCCCGCGAGGTCCGCAAGCACAAGACGGTGGCCGAGTCGGCCCCGCGCGGCCAGGGCGCGAACATCCCGCCCGCCCCGAAGCGCAGCCCTGAGGAGCTGAAGCGCGACATCCAGGCCCGACGCGACGAGCTCGCCCGGACGGTCCGGGAGCTGGAGACCGCGCTCGACGTGCCCGCCCGCGCCCAGGAGCTGAAGGCCGACGCCGTGGGACGCGCGCGCGGGATCCGCGACGGCGTGACGTCCCGCGTCCGCTCGACCGCCGATGACGTGACGCAGCGCACGCGCTCCTTCACGCGCGAGCAGCCGGCCATCGCCGCCTCCATCGGTGCGGGCGCCGTGGCGGTCGTCCTCGCGGTCGGCGCCGCCGTCGTCTCCGGCGGCCGACGCTGACCGCCTCGATCCGCTCCATTGCCACGGCGCTGCCGCCGACGGTCCTCGCGCAGGACGCCGTGCGCGACCTGTTCGGCAGCCAGCCGGAGCTCGGACGCCTCGGCACGCGGCTCGTCTCCGCGGCCTTCGGGGCGTCGGGGATCCGGACCCGCCACTCCGTGATCCGCGAGCTCGGGACCGCGCCCGGGATGCCGGGCGCCGACGCCCCGGCCGAGCCCGACGGCGGCGACCCGGTCTTCTACGACCGCGCGACCGGCCGGATCCTCACCCCCGGCACCGGCGCGCGCAACGACGCGTACATCCGCGAGGCGCCCGCGCTGCTGCTCGGCGCCGCGCGCCAGGCCCTCGAGGAGGCCGCCGGCATCGCCGCGGACGACGTCACGCACGTCGTCACCGTCTCCTGCACGGGCTTCTACGCGCCCGGACCCGACTACGCGGTGGTCCGCGGGCTCGGGCTCGGCGCGTCCACGCAGCGCTTCCACCTCGGCTTCATGGGCTGCTACGGCGCGTTCCCGGCGCTGCGCATGGCGTCCCAGTTCTGCGCCGCCGACCCGGACGCCGTCGTCCTCGTCGTGTGCGTGGAGCTGTGCTCGCTGCACCTGCACTCGTCGGACGACGCCGACACGATCGTCGCGTCCTCCGTCTTCGGCGACGGGGCCGCGGCCGCGATCGTGACCGCCCGGCCGGCGCCGGCGGGATCCACCGTGCTCGACCTCGACGCCTTCGAGACCGTCCTCACCCCCGTGGGTGAGGACGACATGGCGTGGACCATCGGCGACCAGGGCTTCGACATGATCCTCTCCAGCTACGTGCCGAGGATCATCGACGACCACATCACGGGCGCGCTCGAGCCGCTGTGGGCGCAGGTGCCCGCGCTCGACGGCGTCGCCCCCGCCGACATCGAGGACTGGGCCATCCACCCGGGCGGCCGGAGCATCCTCGACCGCGTGGAGGACCGTCTCGCGCTCGCGCCCGCGCAGCTGGCGGCCTCCCGGTCGACGCTCGCCGAGGTCGGCAACATGTCGAGCGCCACGGTGCTGTTCGTGCTGCGCCGGATCCTGCACGGCACGCCGCCCGCGGACGTCCCCGGCCGGCCTGACGCCGCGGATGCCGCGCCGGCGGTCGCCTCCGGTCCCGGCGCGGGCCGCGTGTGCGCCATGGCGTTCGGTCCCGGCCTCACGGTCGAGACGGCGCTCATGACGCGCCGGACCGCCTGATGGACCTGTCGCGGCGCGACACGGAGCTCACCGAGCTCATGGACGCGCCCGACTGCGACCCGGACGCCCTCGCGCGCACCTACGCGCGGTTCGCGCTCGTGAACCGGGTCGTGGCCGGGTGGCGCGGGGTCTACCGGTCGCGGATCCGTCCGCTGCTGTCGGCCGCGCGGGAGACGACGCTGCTCGACATCGGGTCGGGCGGCGGCGACGTCCCGCTCGCGCTCGCCCGGTGGGCCCGGCGCGACGGGCTGCGGCTCCGCGTCACCGGGATCGACCCGGACCCGCGTGCCGCCGCGTACGCGCGCGCCCTGCCCGCCGACCCCGACGTCCGGTTCCTCGCGGCGTCGAGCGCGGAGCTGGTGGCCGAGGGCCGCCGGTTCGACCTCGTGACGAGCAACCACGTGCTGCACCACCTCGACGAGGCGGCGTTCGACGCGTTCCTGGCCGACTCCGCCGCCCTCGCGCCGCGCGCGCTGCACAGCGACATCGCCCGCGGCCGCGTCGCCTACGCCGCCTACGGCCCGCTCGCCCGGACGGTGGCGCGGGGGTCCTTCGTGCACGTCGACGGGCTCCGCTCGATCCGTCGCAGCTGGCGGCCCGTCGAGCTGGCCCTCCGCGTGCCCCCCGGGTGGCGCGTCGAGGGCGCCGTGCCCTTCCGCGTGCTCCTCGTCCGCGACCCCGGCGCGGGACGCGCGCGCCGATGACCCGGCACCACGTGCTCGTGGTGGGCGGTGTGGGCCCGTCGGGATCCACCTCGCCGCGCTCCTCGCGCAGGCCGGGCTCGACGTGCGCGTGTGGGAGGCGCGGTCCGCGGGCGCGGCGATGTCGCGCGCCATCGGGATCCACGCACCGTCGCTCGACGCCTTCGACCGCCTCGGCGTCGGGGACGAGATGGTCGCCGAGGCGGTGCTCGTCCGGCGCGGCATCGCGATGGCGGGCGGCCGGGAGCTCGGGTGCGTCTCCTTCGCGGGCGTGTCGCGCTCACATCCCTACGTGGCGGCGCTGCCGCAGTGGCGCACCGAGGCGATCCTCGCGCGGCGCCTCACCGGGCTCGCGCCCGACGCCCTCCGCCGCGGGGTGACCCTGACGGCCCTCGACGCCGATCCGGTCGCGGCGCCCGGCGGCGGGGTGCGCGCGACCGGCGTCGACGCGGCCGGGGCCGTCGTGGAGGCGACCGCCTCGATCGTGGTCGGTGCGGACGGCACCCGCGGCGTCGTCCGCGGCCTCCTCGGGATCGGCGTCGAGGCGCGGGCGCTGCCCGACCGCTTCGCCATGGGCGACGCGCCGGACCGCACCGACGGCGGCGAGGACGCGATCGTCACGCTGCACCCGGACGGCGTCGTCGAGTCCTTCCCCCTGCCCGGCGGCGTGCGCCGCTGGGTCGTGGGGCTCCGGGCGGGGGAGCGCGACGGGGATCCCGCCGCGCTCGTCGCCGAGGCCGTCCGACAGCGCACCGGGCACGTCGTCGAGCCGGAGGAGCTCGCGACCGCGAGCGGCTTCGGCGTGCGCCGCCGACTCGCACGCAGCATGGCCGCCGGGCCGGGGCCGCTCGCCGGGCGGGCGGTGCTGGTCGGGGACGCCGCCCACGAGATCAGCCCCATCGGCGGGCAGGGCATGAACCTCGGCTGGCTCGACGTCGACGCCCTCGCGCCGATCCTCGTCGACGCCGTGCGCACCCGGGCCGGCGTGCCGGACGCCGTGCGGCTCGCCTCCTGGGAGCGGGACCGGCTCGCCAGCGCCCGACGCGCGGCCGTGCAGTCGGAGATCAACACGGCCCTCGGCCGGCCGGTGCGGGGCCTCACGCGGCGGGTGCGCGACGCGGGCCTCCGAGCGGTGCTCGCGTCGCCCGCCGCGGCGGCGCTCGCCTCCGTCTACGCCATGGGACGGGACGCCGGCGCGCGCGTCAGGTGAGGCGGGTCGCGTTGAGCGCGACCTGCGCGACGAGCAGCAGCGACGCCGCCATGATCAGCTGGAACAGCAGGCGGCCCGCCGGCCGCGTGAGGACGAGCGCGGTGCCCCACGCGGCGATCGCCAGCGTGACGACGAGGCCGACGACGGCGAGCGGCGTGACCCGGTGCGCGGGATCCGCGAGGACCGGCCCGACCATGGCCGCCACCGCGCCGAGCGCGAGCGCCCCGAACGCGACGAGGCCCGAGGGGATCCGGCCGAGCCGGTGGGGGAGGCCGCGCACGCCCGTCCGGGCGTCGTCCTCGAGGTCGGGCAGCACGTTGGTGAAGTGGATGGAGACGCCGAGCACCGCGCCCGTCGCCCACGCCCATGCGGCGGCGGGCACCGGATCCGCGGCGCCGAGCGCCACGACGGTCGGCAGGATCCCGAACGCGACGACGAACGGGACGACGCTCAGCGCGGTGCGCTTGAGGCCCGCGTTGTAGGCCCAGCCGGATCCCACCAGCACGACGTGCGCGAGGAGGAACCGCGGCCCGAGCGCCGCGGACGCGACCAGGCACGCGGCCGCCGTCCCGAGCGCCGCGGCCCGCACCTGCCCGGCCGTCACCTCGCCGCGCGCGACCGGCTTGTCGGAGCGGGCGACGCGGCGGTCGCGCTCCGCGTCGATCCAGTCGTTGGACAGCCCGATGGACAGCTGCCCGAGGAGGACGGCCAGCGCCACCGCCAGGACCCGCCCGGGTCCGTAGCCGAGCGCGACCGCGAGCCCGGCCGCGAGCACCGTCACGGTCGCCGTCGGCCCGGGGTGCGACGAGAGGGCGAGGAGCCGGAGGCGGCGGATCACGCGAGCGTCAGCCCGTAGCAGCGCGACTCCTCGGAGTCGGCGTAGGCCCCGAACCGCGGGATCTCCGCCCAGCCCTCGCGGCGGTAGAAGCGCATGGCGTCCGGCTGCGCGTCGCCGGTCTCCAGCACGAGGTCGACCACGCCGAGGCCGCGCGCCGCCTCCTCGAGGGCGCGCAGGAGGGCCGTCGCGACGCCCGTGCCGCGCGCCGGGGGCACGACGTACATGCGCTTGAGCTCCGCCCACGGCCTGCCGTCGCCGCGGTCGTCGAGCAGCCGGATCCCGCCGCAGCCGAGGGGCGTCCCGTGCGCGTCGCGCGCGACGAGGAAGACGGCCATGTCGGCGGCGGTCGGCTTGGTGCCGGGCTCCGTGTCGCCGCCGTAGCGGGCGTCCAGCTCGGTGCGCTGGGCGGCGCGGAGGAGGGTCGCGTCCTCGTCGTCCCACGGGACCTCGGCGATGGTGCGGTGCATGCCTCGATCCTCCCGCACCCCGGCCGCGGTCCCCGCACCGCGCCGATACCCTGGCGGCATGAGGATCCGCCCCGCCGAGCCCCGCGACATCGACGACCTGCTGGAGATCCGCAACGACGCGATCCTGAACAGCACCGCCCTCTGGACGGACGAGCCCGTCGACCGCGCCGAGCGCGAGGCGTGGTTCCGCCGGGCCGCGGAGGAGGGCGACCCGATCCTCGTGGCCGAGGTGGACGGCGCGATGGCCGGCTACGGCACGTACGGCCCGTGGCGGCGGATGTCCGGGTACCGCTTCTCGGTGGAGGACTCCGTCTACGTGCACGACGCCCACCAGGGCCGCGGCATCGGCCGGGCGCTCCTGGAGGCCCTCGTCGCGCATGCGCGGGCGGCGGGCAAGCGCGCCGTCTTCGCGGACATCGAGGCCGGCAACACCGGATCCATCCGCCTGCACGAGCGCCTCGGCTTCCGCCGGGTGGGGCTCCTGCCCGGCATCGGCTGGAAGCACGGCCGCCCGCTCGACCTCGCGATCCTGCACCTGTCCCTCGTGGAGGACGGGGCGTCCGGGGACGGGACGACGGCGGACGACGCGGCCTCGGCGCCGGACGCCGGCACGGCGTCCGCGGACGAGGCGTCGGGCACCCACGCGGGCTGATCGACGGCGGACGGTCGAATGGCCCGGCACGGGGCGCGGGAACGCCACGGGTGCCGGGCCACTCCGGCCTGCCGGGTCCTTCGGGGGACGGGGCGCAGCCGTGGTCCGGGAGCGGTCCCGTCCGGGGGGGATGGACGGACGCGCTCGTCGGGTTGCGAGCGCCAGGCCCAAGGGGGGGGTAAGGACCGTGCGCTCGTTGTCGACTCTATCCGGGTCCCCCATAATGCGGACATCGGCGCGTGACCCCAGAACGAGGGACATGGCCGCGTGCGGAGGGCCCTGCGCCCAGGATCAGTCCTGCGACTCGTCGAGCTCGCGCCCGCCGCGCGCCACGACGGCGTCGCGGAGCGCGTGGAAGTGGTCGACCGTCAGGCCGTTGCGCAGGAGGTAGGGCTCGACGCCGCCGCGGCCCGCCAGGGAGTGCAGCGCCTGGATGACGGGTGCGGGATCCCCGTCGACCGCGTGCTGGGCCGCGTCGCGGACGTCGAGCCCGCCGGCCACGAGCGCGAGGGCGGCGATGAGGGCTCCCTCGACGGTGGCGGTCCGGACGTCGTGGCGCTCCGCCGTCCCGGCCTCGACGTCCTCGGCGACCTCGGCGACCCGGCCGGTGAGGCGGGCGCCGTCCGCCACGAGGAGCGCGACGTACGCGGACGCGGGCGCGCCGGCGGAGGGGAGGGAGGATCCGCCGGCGAGGCCGGGCGCCGGGGAGGCGGGGGCGGAGG
This sequence comes from Clavibacter sp. B3I6, assembly GCF_030816895.1. NCBI lineage: Bacteria > Bacillati > Actinomycetota > Actinomycetes > Micrococcales > Microbacteriaceae > Clavibacter > Clavibacter sp. B3I6. The sequence continues at coordinate 569,146 of NZ_JAUSYL010000001.1, read as the reverse complement.
AGGTCATGGCGGCGGCCCTTCGGTCGACGTGCGCGGTGCGGGTGGGTGGGTGGGTGGGTGCCGGATCGCGGGCGGCGGCGGGGGAGCGGCGACGGGGGTCGTCTCCGCGGGTGGCGGGCGCACCGGGTCGACGCCGATCCGGATGCGTCCCCCGAGCGTCGTCCGGGCGGGTGAACGGGGGGTGTCGTCCGCGTCGCCACCGGGCGAACGCGACCCAGCCGGGATGCGCTCCGCGGCTCGCGCGGATCGTCTACAAGTCGTAGAATGGAGGCGTCGCGATGGAGCCTCAGACCCGCACGATCCACCCTCCACAGGAAGCGCATCCGGTCGCCATGACACCGCATCCCGCCCCCGCCCCTGCCGACCGCCCGCGTCCCGGCCGAACCGGTCGCCCCGAGTGAACGACCTGCTCGACCCGCTCCTGCTCTCCCGCTGGCAGTTCGGCCTCACGACCGTCTACCACTTCCTCTTCGTGCCGCTCACGATCGGCATGGCCTTCGTCTGCGCGATCTACCAGACGGCCTGGGTCCGCACCGGCCGGCAGCACTACCTGCGGCTCACCCGCTTCTTCGGCCGCATCTTCCTCATCAACTTCGCGATGGGCACCGTCACGGGCATCGTGCAGGAGTTCCAGTTCGGCATGAACTGGTCCGAGTACTCGCGGTTCGTGGGCGACGTGTTCGGCGCTCCGCTCGCGCTCGAGGGGCTCCTCGCCTTCTTCCTCGAGGCGTCGTTCATCGGCGTGTGGATCTTCGGCTGGGACAAGCTCCCGAAGAGGCTGCACCTCGCGTCCATCTGGGTGGTCTCGGTCGCGTCGATCCTGTCGGCCTACTTCATCCTCGCGGCCAACGCCTTCATGCAGAACCCCGTCGGCTACCGCATCGACGAGGCCCGTGGCCGGGCCGAGCTCACCGACATCTGGGCGCTGCTCACGAACAAGGTGGCGCTCGCGGCGTTCCCGCACACGATCTTCGCGAGCTTCATGTGCGCGGCCGCGGTCATCATCTCGGTCGCCGCATGGCACCTCTCCCGCAACCAGCACCTCGACACGATGATGCCGGCCATGCGCTTCGGCATGTGGTTCATGGTCGCCTCCGGCGCGCTCACCATCCTCACCGGCGACCAGCTCGGCCTCGCGATGGTGCAGACGCAGCCCATGAAGATGGCCGCGGCCGAGGCGCACTACGACACCTCCTCCGGCGCCGCCGCATCGTTCTCGCTCTTCACCTGGGGGACGCCGGACGGGTCGAGCGAGCTGTTCTCCATCCGGATCCCGTACCTCCTGTCGTTCCTGTCCACGCACACGCTCGACGGCACGGTCGAGGGGATCAACGACCTGCAGGCGCAGTACGTCGCGAGCTACGGCCCCGGCGACTACACGCCCACCATCTGGGTCACCTACTGGGCGTTCCGCTGGATGATGGGCTTCGGCATGGCCGCCATCGGCGTCGCCGTCGCGGGCCTCTGGCTCACGCGCCGCGGCCGCGCCATCACCCGCCCGTGGATGTGGAAGGTCGCCATCTGGGCCGCCCCGCTGCCGCTGCTGGCCATGACGGTCGGCTGGATCTTCACGGAGATGGGCCGCCAGCCCTGGATCGTGTTCAGCCTCCTGCAGACCTCCTCCGCCGTCTCGCCGAACGTCACCGGCCTCCAGGTGCTGCTGTCGCTCGTGGCCTTCACGGTCGTCTACGGGTCGCTCGCCGTGGTGGAGTTCCGCCTCATCCTGCGGGCGGCGCAGAGGGGGCCGGATCCGGAAGCGGAGCCCGACCCCGAGACGGGCGAGGTCGTCCGGGAAGCGAGCGTCTACTGATGGACCTGCCCACCCTCTGGTTCGGCGTCATCGCCTTCCTGTTCGTCGGCTACTTCGTGCTCGACGGCTTCGACTTCGGCGTGGGCATGAGCCTGCCGTTCCTCGCGAAGGACGACACCGACCGACGCGTGCTCATCAACACCATCGGCCCCGTGTGGGACCTCAACGAGACGTGGCTCATCGTCGCCGGCGCCGCGCTCTTCGCGGCGTTCCCCGAGTGGTACGCCACCATGTTCAGCGGCTTCTACCTGCTGCTGCTCGCCATCCTCATCACCCTCATCCTCCGCGGCGTCTCGTTCGAGTACCGGCACCAGGGGGCGTCCGACCGGTGGCGCGGGTCGTTCGACCTGATGATCGTCGTCGGCTCGGTCGTGCCGTCGTTCCTCTGGGGCGTCGTCTTCGCGAACGTGGTGCGCGGCGTGCCGATGGACGCGAACCACGACCTCACGGGATCCACGCTCGACCTGCTGAACCCGTACGCGCTCCTCGGCGGGCTCACGACCCTGTCGCTGTTCCTCGTCAACGGGCTGCAGTTCGCGGCGCTCAAGACCGACGGGCCGATACGGGCCCGTGCGCGCCTGATGTCGATGCGGGTCGGCGCGGTGGCCATCGTGATCGCTGCGACCTTCCTCGTGTGGACGACGCTCGCCCACGGCTCGCCGCTCTCGGGACTCGTCTCCGCGCTCGCGGCGGTCGCGCTCGTCGCGTCCTACCTCGCGAACGTGCGGGGACGCGAGCGGTGGGCGTTCGGCCTGCTCGCGGCGACCATCGCGCTGGCCGTCGCCAGCCTCTTCACGGCGCTGCACCCGTTCGTGATGCCGGCCTCGAACGACCCCGCGTACGGGCTCACGCTCGAGAACGCGTCGTCGTCGCCGTACACGCTCACGATCATGACGTGGGCCGCCGGCTTCGCGCTGCCGCTGATCCTCGCGTACCAGGCGTGGACGTACTGGGTGTTCCGGAAGCGCATCACGCGCGCCGTGATCTCCCAGGCCGCCCACTGACGCCGTGAAGCCCCTCGACCCGCGGCTGCTGCGGCACTCCGCCTCGGCCCGCACGATGCTCGCGGTCGGCGCCCTCGTGGGCGTCGTGCAGACGCTCGCGCTCGTCGCCGCCTGCTGGTCGCTCACGCAGCTCGTCGTGCGGGCGATCGGCGGCGCGAGCGCGGCCGATCTCGGACCGCTGCTGGCGCTGGCCGTCGCCTCCGCCGTCGTGCGCGGGGCCGCCGCGTGGCTGCTCGACGTCGTGGGCGCCCGCGGCGCCGCGCAGGTCACGGCCGAGCTGCGGCGCCGGGCGCTCCGGGCGATCGCGGACCTCGGGCCCGCCTGGACCGCGGGCCGCAACCGGGGCCGCCTGGCCACGGTCGTCGGCCCGGGCCTCGACGCGCTGGAGCCCTACTTCGCGCGCTACGTGCCGCAGCTGATCCTCACGGCGCTCGCGACGCCCCTCGTCGTGGCGGTGCTGCTCGCCCAGGACCCGCTCACGGGGATCACGGTCATCGCGACGCTGCCCGTCATCCCCGTGTTCATGGTGCTCATCGGGTGGGCGACGCAGGAGGTGCAGCGGCGGCAGTGGTTGCGCCTCACGGAGCTCGCGTCCGGCTTCCTCGACGTGGTCGACGGGCTCTCCACCCTGCTGGTCTTCGGGCGCGCACGGCGGCAGACGGCCCGCATCCGCCGGGTCACCGAGGAGTACCGCGTGGAGACGATGCGCGTGCTGCGCATCTCCTTCCTGTCGGGCTTCGTGCTGGAGCTCGCGGCGTCGCTGTCGGTCGCGCTGGTCGCGGTCTCGGTGGGCGTGCGGCTCATCGGCGGCCAGCTCGACCTCGAGGTGGGGCTCTTCGTGCTGCTGCTCGCGCCGGAGGCGTTCCTGCCGCTCCGCCAGGTCGGCGTCCAGTTCCACGCGGCGGCGGAGGGGGTGGCGGCCTCCGACGACGTGCTCGCCGTCCTGGACGAGGCGCGATCCGCCCCGTCGGCCGGGGCGCGCCATCACGCGTCGGCACCGGCGGGCGACGCGCTCGTCGTGCGCGACCTCGGCGTCTCCCGCGACGGGCGGCCCGTGCTCACGGCGATCTCGGCGCGGTTCCCCCGGGGACGCGTCACGGCCGTGACGGGGCCGAGCGGTGCCGGGAAGTCGTCGCTCGTCGCCACGCTGCTCGGGCAGCTGCCGGCGACCGGCGCCCTCGGCTGGGAGGACGACGCCGACCCCGACGGCGCGCTCCGCCCCGCCTGCCCGGAGCACGTCGCCTGGGCGGGGCAGCGACCCGGGCTCGTGGCCGGCACGGTGCGCGAGAACGTCGCCCTGGGGATCGCGGAGCCGGACGACGCGCTCGTCCGACGAGCCCTCGCGCTCGCCGCGGCGGACGGGATCGACCCCGACCTCCGCCTCGGCGTCGGCGGCCAGGGGCTCTCCGGCGGCCAGGCGCAGCGCGTCGCCGTCGCGCGCGCCGTCCACCGGGCGCTCGCGCTCGACTGCGCGCTCGTGCTGCTCGACGAGCCCAGCTCCGCGCTCGACGCGGCGTCCGAGGCCCGGCTGGCCGCGGGGATCCGCGCGCTCGCCGACCAGGGGCGCGCCGTCGTGGTCGTGACGCACCGCGGGGCCCTCGTGCGGGCGGCCGACGCCGAGCTGCGGCTCGACGGCCGCGGGTCCGCGGTGCCCCACGCGCCGACCGCGTCCGGTCCCGCGCGCATCGTGCCCGAGCCCGCCTGGCGCGCGCAGGTGGCGCCGTGAACCGCGACGACGTCCTCCGGCTCGCGCAGCCGCCCCTCCGCCGCGCGCTGCCCGGACTCCTCGCCGGGCTGGCGAGCGCGGTCGGCGCCGTGGCGCTCCTCGCGACCTCGGCGTGGCTCATCACGCGCGCGTCGGAGCAGCCCCCGATCCTGTTCCTCGGCATGGCGATCGTCGGCGTGCGGGCGTTCGCGCTCGGGCGGGCCGCGTTCCGGTACCTGGAGCGGATCACGAGCCACGACGCGGCGTTCCGGGCGCTGGCGACGCTGCGCGTGGGCGTCTTCGAGCGGATCCTGCCCTTCGCTCCCGCGGGTCTCCGGGACACGCGCCGCGGCGACCTGCTGACCCGGCTCGTCGGCGACGTGGACCGGCTGCAGGACCTGCCGCTCCGCGTCGTCCAGCCGCTCGTCGTGTCGGTGCTGGTGCAGGCGGCGAGCGTCGTGGTCGTGGGCGCGGTGCTGCCGGCCGCCGGGATCGGGCTCCTGCTGGTGCTCGCGGTGTCGCTCGCGGTGGGCGTGGGCGCGACGTCGGCGCTCGCGGGGCGGGCCGAGACGCGGATCCAGCCGCTGCGGGCCGCGCTGCAGGACCGCGTGCTCGACCTCGTCGGCGGCCTCGACGTCCTCCTGGCGTTCGGCGCCCTGGACGCGCGGCTGGCCGAGGTCGACCGGGCCGCCGACGCGCTCCGCCGCGCGGAGCTCCGGAGCGCCGCGGCGGCCGGCGTCACCACGGGCGTCGTGCTCACGGGCACGGGCGCGGTCGCCGCCTGGACCGTGCTGCAGGGCGTCCCCGGCCTCGCGTCCGGCGCGCTGGATCCCGCGTGGCTGGCCCTCGCGGCACTGGTCCCGCTCGCGCTGGTGGAGTCGGCGACGTCCGTGCCGCTCGCCGTCCAGGCGTGGCGCCGCGTGCGGACGAGCGCGGACCGGGTGGCGGGCGTCGTGCCGGCCGCCGTGCCGGAGGGGATCCCGCGGGAGCCCGCGCCGGACGGGCCCGGGCCGGTCGTCGGCGGCGCCGCGGACGACGCCGGCGCGCCGGGAGCGCCCTCCGCCGGATGGTCGCTCGAGGTCCGCGACCTCGTCACGCGCTGGCCCGGAGCGGACCAGGACGCTCTCGCGCCCGTGTCCCTGGTCGTCCGGCCGGGGGAGACGGTCGTCGTGCGCGGCCCGAGCGGATCCGGCAAGTCATCGCTGGCCGCGGCGCTCGTGCGGTTCCTCGAGTCCCGGGGCGCCTACGAGCTCGACGGGCAGGACGCCCGGGCGATGCCGCCCTCGGCCGTGCGGAGGATCGTGGGCCTCTGCGAGCAGACGCCGCACCTCTTCGACGCGAGCATCCGGCAGAACCTGCTCTTCGCCCGCGAGGACGCGACCGACGACGAGCTCGTCGCGGCGCTCGGGCGCGTCGGTCTCGCGGGGTGGGCCGCCGAGCGCGGCGGCCTCGGCGCGCGCGTCGGCGACCGCGGCGGCCTGGTGTCCGGGGGCCAGGCCCAGCGCATGGCCCTCGCCCGGGCGCTGCTCGCGGACTTCCCGATCCTGGTGCTCGACGAGCCCACCGCGGACGTCGACCCCGAGCGGGCGCAGGCCGTGCTGCGCGACGTCCTCACCGCCGCGCGGGACCGCGGGCGCGGCGTGCTGCTGCTCACGCACACGGACGTCCCCGAGGAGCTCGTGGACCGGACGGTGGAGCTGCGGTCCGCGGAGGACGGGGGCGGCATCCGCTGAGGCCGCGCCCGCCGGCGCTCGTCAGGCCGCCGGCAGCTCCCGACGCAGGGCGTCGAGGCGGGTCCGCCAGGCGCGCACGCGGCCGGGCTCGGCGGCGACGGCGGGCCCGTCCATCCACTCCCGCACGAGCCGGATCCCGTGCAGCGCGCTCACGGCCCACACCTCCCGCCCGTCGAGATCGGCGGGCCGCGCCCGCTCGTGCAGCACGTCGACGCCGAGGGCCGTCGCGAGCGCCACGATGCTGCGCTCGGTGACGCTCGGGATCCGGGGCACGTCGCCCTCCACGACCGCGAGGGCGTCGCCGTGCCACCAGAGGATCGCGCTGTAGGCGCCCTCCGCGATCGTGCCGTCGTCCGCGAGGATCACCGCCTCGCCCGCGCCGTGCCGGGCGGCGCGGCTGCGCAGGGCGCCGAGCGCGTGCAGGTCGGGGCCCTTGACACGCGGCATCGTGCGCGGGTCGGGTCCGTCGTGGTCGCGGAGCACCACCGTCGCCGTGCGCTCCGGCGCGGGACGGACGAGGAGGCGGGCCACGTCGCCGTCGGGTCCCCGGAGCGCCTCCACCCGCGGGAACCACGCGCCCTCGCGCGGCAGCGCGGCGACCGCCGCGTCGAGGAAGGCGACCGGATCCGGGACGGCCGCGGACTGCAGGCGCAGCGACGCGAGGAAGCGCTGGCGGTGCACGTCGAGGGCGAGCACCCGCCCCGCGTCGACCAGGAACGAGTCGGCGGCGAGCACCCGGTGACCCGCGGGCCGCGCGACCTCGGCTCCTCCACCGGCGGGATCCGCGGCGGCCGGCGCCCAGCCCGCGGGGGTCCACCGGAGGATCGTCTCGGAACTCATACCCTTGAGGCTAGGCGGCCGTCGGGTGCGCTCACGACACCGGGAGGCCGAGCATGGAGGAGGGCGACGCGCACGCCGCGCGGACGGTCGTCGGCCGGCGTCTCGGCGCCTGGCACGATCCGGAGGAGGCGTTCCTGGCGCTCCTCGCGGCGGAGTCGGCGGGCGACGTCGCCTGGCTCGACGACTCGGCGGGGGAGGGCTGGAGCTACCTCGCGGCGTCCGCGGGCACCGTCACCGCCTGGCCGCAGGGGGTGTTCGCCGGGCTCGCGCAGCTGGTGCCGGGTCGTCATGCGGGCGAGGCCGACACGGATCCGCCGCTCGCCGCGGCCGACCCCGCGGCCGGCCAGCCGCCCGCCCTGCCGCCCGGCCTGGCCTTCCGCCTCGGCGTCATCGGCTGGATCCCGCACGACGCGTGGCCCGAGACCGTCTCGCTGCATCACGCCCCGCCCGTCGCACCCCGCGACGACGACTCAGCCGACGGGCTCGTTCCCGCCGCGTTCCTCCGCGTGGAGCGGCTCCTCGCGTTCGACCACGCGTCGCGCGAGGTGTGGGCGGTCGCACGCGCGGGGGACCCGTGGCCCGAGCGCGTCGAGGACGAGCTCGCCGCTGCCCCCTCCGTCCGACACGCCGTGGACCGCGTCGATCCCGCCCTGGCCGCTCCGGCCGCCGACCCCGGCGACGCCGCCGCGCCCGCCTGGCGCCACGACGACGCGGCCTACCTCGCCCTCATCCGCTCCTGCCAGGAGTCCATCCGCCGCGGCGACGCCTACCAGCTGTGCCTCACGAACAGCGCCCGCGTCCCCGGCGCCGTGGACCCGGTCCGCGTGCACCTCGCCCTCCGCGCCCTGAGCCCCACGCATCACGGCGCGTTCCTCCGAGTGGGGGGCACGGTGCTCGTGAGCGCCTCGCCCGAGCGCTTCGTCGAGGTCGACGCCGCGGGCACCCTGCGCACGCTCCCCATCAAGGGCACGCGCCCGCGCCACGCGGATCCGGCCGCCGACGCGCGCGCCCGCGCCGACCTCCTCGCGAGCGAGAAGGAGCGCGCCGAGAACGTCATGATCGTCGACCTCATGCGCAACGACCTCAGCCGGGTCTGCGTGCTCGGCTCGGTGCGCGTCACGAGCCTGTTCGACGTCGAGGCGTACGCGCAGGTGCACCAGCTCGTGAGCCGCGTCGAGGGCGAGCTCGCCCCGGGCGTCTCGGCCGTCGACGCCGTACGGGCGCTGTTCCCGGCCGGATCCATGACGGGCGCCCCGAAGTCCGCGGCGGTCGGCATCCTCGCCGCCCTCGAGCGCGGCCCGCGGGGCATCTACGCGGGGGCGTTCGGCTGGTTCGGCGACGACGGCCGCGCGGACCTCGCCATGGTGATCCGCTCGGTCGTCGTCGCCGACGGCCGCGCGACGGTCGGCGCGGGTGGCGGCATCACCGCGTCGTCCGTCCCCGAGGAGGAGCTGGAGGAGGTGCGGGTCAAGGCCGCACCGCTCCTGGCCGCCGTCCGCGCCGGCCGCGTGCCGTCGGCGGGCGGCCCCGGGCGCCTCCGCCGGCCCCTCCCCAGGGCCTCCTCGCGCGCCTGATCACGGCCCGCGACGCCGGTTCGGGAGGTGCCCGACACGTTCACTAGTCTTGTCGAGGCCCATCGGGCCGCGACCCCCGCATCGAATCGAGAGCGCCCTTGGCACACGAGACCCCCGACACCCCCGGCGACACCTACGACTTCCGCGCCATCGAGGCCGAGTGGTCCGAGGTGTGGGAGCGCGAGCAGCCGTTCCGCACGCCGGACGCGAGCGACACCCGCCCGCGCAAGTACATCCTCGACATGTTCCCGTACCCCTCGGGCGACCTGCACATGGGGCACGCGGAGGCGTTCGCGCTCGGCGACGCGGTCGCGCGCTACTGGCGCCAGCAGGGCTTCACGGTGCTGCACCCCATCGGCTGGGACTCCTTCGGCCTGCCCGCGGAGAACGCCGCCATCAAGCGCGGCGTCGACCCGCGCGAGTGGACCTACGCGAACATCGAGACGCAGAAGCAGTCGATGAAGCGCTACGGCCTCTCCTTCGACTGGGAGCGCGAGCTCCACACGAGCGACCCCGAGTACTACACGTGGAACCAGTGGCTGTTCCTCAAGATGCACGAGAAGGGCCTCGCGTACCGGAAGGACAGCTGGGTCAACTGGGACCCGGTGGACCAGACGGTCCTCGCGAACGAGCAGGTCCTGCCGGACGGCACGTCCGACCGCTCGGGCGCCGTGGTCGTCAAGAAGAAGCTCACGCAGTGGTACCTGCGCATCACCGACTACGCCGACCGCCTCATCGACGACCTCAACCAGCTCGAGGGCACGTGGCCCTCGAAGGTGCTGAACATGCAGCGCAACTGGATCGGCCGCTCCGTCGGCGCCGAGGTCGACTTCGCGGTCGAGGGCCGCGACGAGCCCGTCACCGTGTTCACGACCCGTCCGGACACGCTGCACGGCGCGACCTTCATGGTCGTCGCGCCCGACAGCGACCTCGCGGCCGAGCTCGTCGAGGGCGCGTCCGACGAGGTGCGCGAGTCGTTCCGCGGCTACCTCGAGCGCACGCAGCGCCTCAACGAGATCGAGCGCTCCACCACCGACCGCCCGAAGACGGGCATCCCGCTCGGCCGCACAGCGGTCAACCCCGTCAACGGCGAGCGGATCCCCATCTGGGCCGCCGACTACGTGCTCGCCGACTACGGCACGGGCGCGGTCATGGCCGTCCCCGCGCACGATCAGCGCGACCTCGACTTCGCGCGCGCCTTCGACCTGCCGGTGCGCGTCGTGGTCGACACCACGCAGCCCGTCACGGGCGCCATCCGCATCATCCCGGAGGACGGCGAGCTGCCGGACCTCGAGGAGGTGCTGCCCGGCCGCACGGGCGTCGCGCTCCCCGGCGAGGGCCGCCTCATCAACTCCGGGTCGCTGAACGGCCTGAGCAAGCAGCCCGCCATCAAGCGCGTCATCGAGCAGCTCGAGGCGGAGGGGCGCGGTCGCGCCGCGAAGAACTACCGACTGCGCGACTGGCTCATCTCCCGCCAGCGCTTCTGGGGCACGCCCATCCCCATCGTCTACGACGAGCAGGGGAACGAGATCCGCGTCCCGGAGGACCAGCTCCCCGTGCGCCTGCCCGACACCGAGGGCCTCGACCTCACGCCCAAGGGCAAGTCACCGCTCGCCGCCGCCACGGAGTGGTCGAACGTGCCGAGCCCGCGGGACGGGAGCCCCGCCACGCGCGACCCCGACACCATGGACACGTTCATGGACAGCTCGTGGTACTGGCTCCGGTTCCTGTCGCCGAACGACGCCACGAAGGCGTTCGACCCGGCCGACGCCGACCGCTGGGCGCCCGTCGACCAGTACGTGGGCGGCGTCGAGCACGCCATCCTGCACCTGCTGTACTCGCGCTTCATCACCAAGGTCCTGTTCGACCTGGGCTACGTCACCTTCACCGAGCCGTTCAGCGCGCTGCTGAACCAGGGCATGGTGCTCTCCGGCGGCAGCAAGATGTCGAAGAGCAAGGGCGGCGTCGACCTCGGCTCCGAGATCGACCGCCACGGCGTCGACGCGATCCGCCTCACCATGGCGTTCGCCGGCCCGCCGGAGGACGACATCGACTGGGAGGACGTCTCCCCGTCCGGGTCCGCGAAGTTCCTGGCCCGCGCCTGGCGGCTCACGGGGGACATCACGAGCGCGCCCGAGGTCGAGTGGAAGACGGGCGACGAGGCGCTCCGTCGCGTGACGCACCGCTTCCTCGCCGAGGCGCCGGGCATGCTCGAGGCGTTCAAGTTCAACGTCGTCATCGCGCGCACCATGGAGCTCGTCAACGCGATCCGCAAGACCATCGACCAGGGGCCGGGCGGCGGCGACGCCGCGGTCCGCGAGGCCACCGAGGTCGTGGCCGTGGCGCTCAGCCTGTTCGCGCCGTACACGGCCGAGGACATGTGGAAGCGCCTCGGCTACACCGGGTCGGTCGCGTTCGCCGGCTGGCGCAAGGCCGACCGCAACCTGCTCGTGGTGAGCACCGTCATCGCGGTCGTGCAGGTCGACGGCAAGGTGCGCGACAAGCTCGAGGTCGACGCGCGCATCGGCGCCGACGAGCTCGAGGCCCTCGCGCGCGAGACCCCGGGGGCCAAGCGCTCCACGGCGGGCCGCACCATCGACAAGGTCATCGTGCGGGCGCCGAAGATCGTGAGCATCACCACCACGCCCGCCGCCTGACGGACGGGTCGCGCCTCGCCGCGCGGAGACGAGGGCGGTCCGGCGACGGGCCGCCCTCGCTCCATCCCAGGGCGCCGCCGCACGGCTGATCCCCAGACCCGCGACCGCGGATCCCGGCGCCCGGGGCAGCACCTAACGTGCGGGCATGCGCCCCCTCCGCCGATCCCGTCCCGGTCCCGACGACGTCGACCTCACGTCGATCGCGAGCGGCCGCTAGCCGGGGGAGGACGAGGAGGGCGCGTACGCGGACCGCGGCGCGCTCGACGTGCTCGGCCCGGATGGGTCGGACGACGACGGTGACGCGTACCCGCCGGACGACCCGCATGCTCCGCCGGTCCCGGCTGCCGCCGGACGTGCCCCCGGGCTCGTCCGGCGGCCCGCCCGCCGTGGGCCTCACGAGACGGGAGTGGAGCCGGAGACGCCGGCGGACCCGCGGGACCGGGGCGGAGCCGAGCGGATGGCCAGCGCGTCCGCCCCGCTCCTGCTGCCCGGCCAGCGGACGCGCCTCCGTCTCCGGGTCGGCGTCGGGGCGGCGGCCGTGCTCGTCGCCGCGGCCCTGGTCGTCACGATCCTCGTGACGGCGATCCAGGAGGCGGAGGCCGGCCGGGCAGAGGAGCCGCCTCCCGCGCACTCGAGCCCGGTCGCCCACGGGACGGGGACGGATCGTGACGGGGGCGGCCGCACCTCCGCCACCGCCGACGACGACGGCAGCGCGGCGGGCACGGGGTCCGGCGACGCGGACGAGGCCGGAGGTGACGACCCGGGCAGGACGGCGGACGGGCAGGACGGAACGGCCGACGCGGGCGGCGAGGCCGGGGGCGACGGAACCCGCACCGCATCCCGCACGCCCATCTACGTGCACGTCGTCGGCGCGGTCGTCGCGCCCGGCCTGTTCCCCCTGGCCCCCGGCAGCCGCGTCATCGACGCCCTGACCGCCGCGCACGGCTTCGCGGACGGCGCCGACACCGCGGGCGTGAACCTCGCGCGCGTGCTCTCCGACGGCGAGCAGCTGGTCGTCCCGCGGCAGGGCGAGGCACCCGCGGCACCCGCCGGCCAGGCCGCGGGCGGATCGGCCGCGGCCGGCGGGGCGGCGAGCCCGTCCGCGCCGGTGGACCTCAACACGGCGACCGCGGAGCAGCTGGAGACGCTCCCGCGCGTCGGTCCGTCGCTCGCCGGCCGCATCATCGCGTGGCGGTCCGCGCACGGGCGCTTCACGCGCGTCGCCGACCTCGGCCGCGTCCCCGGCATCGGCGACCGGACGCTCGCGTCCCTCACCCCGCTGGTCCGGGTGTGAACCCGCCCGAACGGATCGGTCGCGGGTCCACCTCGACGCCGCGCCGACCTCCGAGCTCCGCCCGCCAGATCGACCTCCGGCTGGCGCTCCCTGCGGCGGTCGCGTGGACGGCGACCGCGCTGGCCGTCGGCGTCCGGAGGGTCAGCGCAGGACTCGCCGTCGCCGCGGCGGTGCTCGCCCTCGCGGGTGCGGGGATCGCGGTGGGGGCCGCGATGCCGCGCTCGAGCGCGCCGAGGGACGTGGGCGTGGACGTCGGATCCGACGCCCACCCCGGAGGCGGATCCCCGCGCCCGGCGCGCTGTGCCCGTCGGAGCGCCCGCGCGGGCGTCGGCCCGCACGCGACGGCGCCGCTCCTCCGGGCGGTCGCCGGCGGCGCGGTGGCCGCGGGCGCGACCGCGCTGCTCCTCGGGGCGGCGGCGACGCAGGAGCCGCTGCGCCACCCGGCCGCCCTGGACGCCGCGGCCTCCGCCGACGGCATGGTCGTGGCGGACCTCATCCTCGACGAACCGCCAGCACCCCTGGCCTCGAAGGCGGGCGGCGGATCCGGCGGCGCAGGAGGTCGCGTGCGGCTCGTCGCCCACCTCACGGCGCTGCACGTGGGGCAGGACGCGCACGGCCGCGCGGCGGACGGCACGGTCGTGCTGGCCGCTCCGGTGCCGGTCGTCGTCTTCGCCGGCCGCCCGCACGACGAGCGGGACGGGCGGGACGGATCTCCCGGCGGACGGCTGGGCGTGGGCACGGTCGTGCAGCTGAGCGCCGCCGTGCGGCAGGCCGATCCGGCCGACCGCGCGGCGTACCTGCTGCTGGCCCGCGGCGCGCTGGAGGCGACGGCCGCGCCATCCGGGGCGTCCGGCGTCGCCGACGCCCTCCGCGCCGGTCTCGCCCGCGCCGCGGCCGCCCTGCCGGGACCCGGGGCCGAGCTGCTCCCGGGACTCGCCATCGGCGACGTGTCGGCCGTCGCGCCCGCCCTCGCGCAGAGCATGAAGGACAGCTCCCTCACGCACCTCACGGCGGTCTCGGGCGCGAACTGCGCGGTCATCGTGGGGCTCGTCCTGGCGCTGACCGCCGCCCTGGGGCTCCGGCGTCCCGCGCGGGCCGCCGCGTCGCTCGTGGCCCTCGGCGCGTTCGTGGTGCTCGTGACCCCGCAGCCCAGCGTGCGCCGCGCCGCCGTCATGGCCACCGTGCTGATCCTGTCCACGGCATCCGGGCGTCCGTCCCGCGGTCTGCCCGCCCTCTCGCTCGCCGTCCTCGTGCTCCTCGCGGGCGATCCCTGGCTGGCGCGCGACCTCGGCTTCGCCCTGAGCGTGCTGGCGACGGCCGGGCTCCTGGTGCTGGCGCCGCCCCTCGCCGACCGCCTCGCGCACCGCATGCCGCGCCGCCTCGCGGACGCGCTGTCCATCCCCGTCGCCGCGCAGGTCGCGTGCCAGCCGGTGCTCCTCGTGCTGCAGCCGGGGCTCCCGGTGCACGGGGTGCTCGCCAACCTGCTGGCCGAGCCCGCCGCCGCGCCCGCCACCATCGGGGGCCTCGCCGCCTGCGTGCTCCTGCCCGTCTGGCCCGCGGCGGGAGGCCTCGTGCTGCGCCTGGCATGGCTGCCGGCCGCGTGGATCGCCGCGGTCGCCTCCGTGCTCTCCGGCCTGCCGTGGGGACGCGTCCCGTGGCCGACCGGGGCCGGCGGGGTCGTCGCCCTCGTCGTCGCGACCGCGCTGGCCGTCGCCGCGATAGCGCTCGGCCGCGGGCCCCGTCCCGTCCCACGTCCGGCTGCCCTCCCGGCGACGGCCGATGTCCCACCCGACGGCTAACCTGGATCCGCCCGCCCGGCACCGGGCTCCCGCACCCGCACGCCCCGCCCCGCACGCACCGCCCGGAAGGACCCGCATGGCGACCAGGACCTCCCGCAGCACCCCGGCCAAGGCGTCCGCGGCCATCCCGCAGCTGGCGTGGGACGCGGTGCGGCCCGCGCCCGTCGTCCTCGTGTCCGGCACGGAGGCGCTCCTTGCGGACCGCGCGATGCGCCGCCTGCGCGACATCCTCACTGCGGAGGACCCGAGCATCGAGGTCTCCGACATCGAGGCCGACTCCTACGCGCCGGGCGAGCTCATCACGCTGGCCAGCCCGTCCCTGTTCGCGGAACCGCGGCTCATCCGCGTCGTCAACGTGGAGAAGTGCTCCGACCAGTTCCTGCTCGACGCGGTCGCCTACCTCGACTCCCCGGCGGATGACACCTACGTCGTCCTCCGGCACGCCGGGGGAGTGCGCGGCAAGAAGCTCCTCGACGCGGTGCGCGCGGGCACCGGCGGCGGCATCGAGATTGTCTGCGCGGAGCTGAAGAAGGACAGCGAGAAGCACGACTTCGCCGTCGCCGAGTTCCGGGCCGCCAAGCGGTCGATCACGCCGGGCGCGGTGCGCCAGCTCGTCGCGGCGTTCCAGGACGACGTGAGCGAGCTCGCGTCCGCCTGCCAGCAGCTCATCTCCGACACGGCGCACGAGATCACCGAGGTCACGGTCGACCAGTACTACGGCGGCCGGGTCGAGATCAACGCCTTCGCGGTCGCCGACTCCGCCATCGCGGGCCGCAGCGGCGAGGCGCTCGTGCTCCTGCGGCACGCGCTCACCTCGGGCGCGGACCCGGTGCCGCTCATCGCCGCCTTCGCGATGAAGATCCGCACCATGGCGAAGGTGTCCGGCGTCTCCGGTCCCTCCGGCCAGCTCGCCTCGAAGCTCGGCATGGCGCCGTGGCAGGTGGACCGGGCCCGACGCGACCTCCAGCTCTGGGACGACGCGGGTCTCGGCCGCGCCATCGAGGCGCTCGCGGAGGCGGACGCGCAGGTCAAGGGCGGCGGCCGCGACGCGGTCTACTCGCTCGAGCGCATGGTGCGCACGGTCGCCTCGCGCGGCCGCGACTGACCCGCTTCCGGCGCCTCCCGGCCGCACCCGCTCCGCGGGGAGACGACGACGGGCCCCGCGCGATGCGCGGGGCCCGTCGATGTCACCAGGGGAGATCAGCCGATCTTGGCGACCTGCTTGGCGATCGCGCCCTTGCGGTTCGCGGCCTGGTTCTTGTGGATGACGCCCTTGCTCGCGGCCTTGTCGAGCTTCTTGCCGGCGAGGCTGACGGCCTTGACGGCCGCGTCCTTGTCACCCGCGGTGATGGCGGTCTTGACGGAGCGGATGGCCGTCTTCAGCTCGCTCTTGACCGCCTTGTTGCGCTCCTGGGCCTTCTTGTTCGTGCCGATGCGCTTGATCTGCGACTTGATGTTTGCCACGTGTTATGTCTTCCGTTCGAGTTTTCGTCGTATGAGTTGCCGCTCAGCGAGAGAGGGCGCCTGCGGCGATACCGCGTGATCGGGGAGGACCACACGCAAGCCAACAGGCGACGATACCAGGTCCCGGCCGGGAAATCAGGCGAACTCGCCCCGCGCGTCGCGGTCCTGGTGCTCGACGTGCTCGCCGGGGCGCACGAAGCGCGTCTCCGGCGCGTCGTCGAGGGCGACGCGGATGCGACGCCGGAAGTCCGCGGGCATGTCCGGCAGCGCGTCCACGGGCCACCACGCGACCTCGAGCGACTCGTCGTCGTTGACCCGCGCGTCGCCGGAGACGTACCGGCAGCGGAAGGTGAGGTCGAGGTAGCTGGCGCGGTCGCCGTTCGGGTAGGTGATCTCGCCGGTCGTCCCGACCGCGACCAGCCGCTCGACCTCGACCTCGACCCCGGTCTCCTCCTCCGCCTCGCGCCACGCGCCCACGGCCGGCTCCTCGCCGGGCTCGAGGATCCCCGAGACGGGGGCCCAGACGCCGGTGTCGCCGCGGCGCACGAGCAGCACGCGGGGACCGTCGAGGATCACGGCCGTGACGCCCGAGAGCCAGAGGGGAGCGGTGCCGACCCGCGATCGGAGGGAGGCGACGAAGTCGGGGATGCCCATCCGCCGAGCCTACCGACGCCCCGGGGCGGGCCCCGCGCGGCCGGGGCCCCTGGCGCTGCGGCCGCCGCCACTGCCACCACCACCGCCCGGGCTTACCCTCGACCCGTGCCCCGTCTCGCGCCCCACATCCCCTCCGTGCCCGAGTCGGGCATCCGCCGCATCCTCGAGCTGTCGTTCGAGGTCGACGACGTCATCGCGCTCGGCGTCGGCGAGCCCGACGTGCCGGTGGCCCCGCACATCCGCGAGGCGGCACGCCGCGCGTGGGCCGACGACCGCACCGACTACACCGCCAACGCGGGCATCCCCGAGCTCCGGGCGGCGCTCGTCGAGAAGCTCGGCCGCGAGAACGGGCTGGACGTGCGGACCGAGCAGGTCTGGGTCACGGTCGGGGCGACGCAGGCGCTCTACCAGGCGATGACCCTGACCCTCGCCGCGGGCGACGAGGTGCTCGTGCCGGATCCGGGCTACACGACGTTCTCCATGGGCGCGCGGATGCTGCAGGCGGAGCCCGTCCCGTACCCCCTGCTCCCCGAGCGCGGCTTCCGGCCGGACATCGCGGAGCTCGAGCGCCTCGTCACCGACCGCACCCGGGTGCTGGTGGTCAACTCGCCCTCGAACCCGCTCGGCGCCGTGTTCCCGCGGGAGACGCTCCGCGAGCTCCTCGCGCTGGCCCGGCGGCACGACCTCTGGGTGATCAGCGACGAGGTCTACGAGCGCTTCGTGCACGACGCGGAGCACGTGAGCATGGCCGCCCTGCAGGAGCCGGGGGAGCAGCGGGTGCTCACGGCGTTCTCGCTGTCGAAGACCTACGCCATGACGGGCGTGCGGGTGGGCTACCTCGTCGTCCCGACCGGCCTGACGCAGGTGATGCGCACGGTGCAGGAGGCCACGATCAGCTGCGTCAGCGCCCCGGCGCAGTGGGCGGCGGTCGCGGCCGTCACGGGCGACCAGACGCACGTCGCGGAGGCCCTCGCGCACTACCGGGCGAACCTCGACGCGGCGACCGCGCTGCTGGAGGAGCGGGGCATCCGGCACCTCCGGCCGACGGGCGCGTTCTACCTCTGGATCGACATGGGCCACGCCTCGGACGGCGACGTGGCCGGCTGGGCCGAGCGGTTCCTCCTGCGCGACCGCGTCGCCGTCGCGCCCGGCAGCGCGTTCGGCCGCTCCGGCGAGGGCTGGATCCGCGTCTGCGTCGCCGCCCACCGCGCGGTGCTCCTGGAGGGCCTCGGCCGCCTGCCCGCGCCCGAGGGAGCGGCCGCGCCGCCCGCCTCGGTCGACCCGACCGCGTCCTAGGCTCGGAGCATGGCCCCCACCGCAGATCCCACCGCCCCCGTCCGCGCCTCCGCCTCCTCCGTCACCGCCATCGTCGGCGGCCACGTCGTCCCCGTCGACGGCGCGCCGATCCCCGGGGGCACCGTCCTCCTCCGCGACGGCCTCGTCGCCGCGGTCGGCGCCGACGTCGAGGTCCCCGAGGACGCCACCGTGATCGACGCGACCGGCCGCTGGGTGCTCCCCGGCTTCGTCGAGGCGCACGGCCACGTCGGCATCCACGAGGAGGCCAACGGCCCCGCGGGCAACGACACCAACGAGATGACCGACCCCGACATGTCCTCGGTCCGCGCGATCGACGCCATCGACATCGACGACGAGGGCTTCCGCGACGCGCTCAAGGGCGGCGTCACGACCATCGTCGTCAAGCCCGGCTCCGGCAACCCGATCGGCGGCCAGTCCGTCGCGATCAAGTCGTGGGGCGGCCGCACCATCGACGAGCAGCTCGTCAGCGACTCCGTGAGCGTCAAGAGCGCCCTCGGCGAGAACCCGAAGCGCGTCTACGGCGCGAAGGACCGCACGCCGTCGACGCGCCTCGGCGTCGCCATGGTGATCCGCCGCGCGTTCCGCGACGCGGAGGACTACCGCGCGGCCCGCGACCACGCCGAGAAGGAGGGCAAGCCCTTCTCCCGCGACCTCGGCAAGGAGACGCTCGTCCGCGTCCTCGACGGCGAGCTCGCCTGGGACCAGCACACGCACCGCCACGACGACATCGCCACCGCGATCCGCCTCGCCGACGAGTTCGGCTACCGCCTCGTCGTCAACCACGGCACCGAGGGCGACAAGATCGCGGACGTGCTCGCCGAGCGCAGCATCCCCGTCATCTTCGGCCCGATGATCACCTCGCGCTCCAAGGTCGAGCTCCGCGACCGCGCGGTCGCGAACCTCGCCGCCCTGCACCGCGCCGGCGTCCTCGTCGCGATCACGACCGACGCCCCCGTCGTGCCCATCGACTTCCTGGTGCACCAGGCGTCGTTCGCGGTGAAGGACGGGCTGCCCGCCGACATCGCGATCCGCGCCATCACGGCGAACCCCGCCGCGATCCTCCGCCTCGACCACCGCGTCGGCGCGCTCACGCCGGGCCTCGACGCCGACGTCGTCATCTGGTCGGGCGACCCGCTCGACGTTCAGTCCCGCGCCGAGCACGTCATCATCGGCGGGGACACGGTCTACACCTGGGCCGACGGCACGGGCACCACCGTCGAGCGCCGCACGCGCTTCGGCGCATGAGCGAACGCGTGGCGGGGGAGCAGGGCGCGGCGATTCGCACCGCGGTCGTCGCCGGGGCGTCCGGCTTCATCGGGCAGGTGCTCGTCCGCGAGCTCGCCGAGGAGGGCTACCGGGTCCGGACGATCGGCCGCTCGGGAGCCGACGCGCGCTGGGGCGACGCCGAGGGGATCCGCCGCCTCCTCGACGGCGCCGACCTCCTCGTCAACCTCGCGGGCAAGAGCGTGAACTGCCGGTACGGCGTCGCGAACCGCCGCGAGATCCTGCGCTCCCGCGTCGAGACGACGGCCGAGCTCGGGCGCGCCGTCCGCGACAGCGCGCGTCCGGTGCCGGTGTGGATCAACGCCTCCACCGCCACCGTCTACCGGCACGCCACCGACCGTCCGCAGACCGAGTCGACCGGCGAGCTCGGCGACGACTTCTCGCCCTCGGTCGGCCGCGCGTGGGAGCGTGCGCTCTTCGCCCCCGACCTCCCGTCCACCCGCCGCGTGGCGCTCCGGATCGCGATCGTGCTCGGCCACGACGGCGCCCTGCAGCCGCTGCTCGGCCTCGCCCGCTTCGGCCTCGGCGGGCCGCAGCTCGACGGCCGCTTCCCGGGGCGTCCGTCCCGGATCCGCGCGGGCGCGCACCACGTGTTCCAGCCCACGCACGGCCGGCAGGTCTTCAGCTGGCTGCACATCGACGACCTCGTCGGCATCATCCGGTTCGTCCGCGACGAGCCGACGATCGAGGGGCCCGTCAACGCGTCGAGCCCCGAGCCCGTCACGAACCGCCGGCTGATGAAGGTCCTCCGGCATGCCGTCCGCATGCCGATCGGCCTGGCCGCGAACCGCTGGATGCTCGAGATCGGCATGTGGCTGTTCCGCACCGAGCCGGAGCTCGTCCTCAAGAGCCGCTGGGTCGTCCCGGAGACGCTCGAGCGCGCCGGCTACCGGTTCCGCTGGCCGCGCCTCGAGGAGGCGGTCGCCGACATCGTCGGACGCTGAGCCCCGTCCCGGCCGCGCCGCCGCGCGCGCGGTGACCCGGCGCGGATGGCCCGCCCGACGCCGCGTGGGATGATCGTGGTTCCCGCCCCACCGCACCGACCCCTCGAAGGAACGCGTGAGCCCCCTAGCAACGAAGGCCCTCCGGCCCGCCGCGACCGACCCCGCGTCCATCCGCAACTTCTGCATCATCGCCCACATCGACCACGGCAAGTCCACGCTGGCCGACCGCATGCTGCAGATGACGGGAGTGGTCGACTCGCGCGCCATGCGCGCCCAGTACCTCGACCGCATGGACATCGAGCGCGAGCGCGGCATCACGATCAAGAGCCAGGCCGTTCGGATGCCGTGGGAGCTCGAGGGCCGCACCTACGCGCTCAACATGATCGACACCCCCGGTCACGTCGACTTCTCCTACGAGGTCTCCCGCTCGCTCGCCGCGTGCGAGGGCGCGATCCTCCTGGTGGACGCCGCGCAGGGCATCGAGGCCCAGACGCTCGCGAACCTCTACCTCGCGCTCGAGAACGACCTCACGATCATCCCGGTGCTCAACAAGATCGACCTCCCGGCCGCCGACCCGGACAAGTACGCGGCGGAGCTCGCCTCCCTCATCGGCGGCGACCCGTCCGACGTCCTGCGCGTCTCCGGCAAGACCGGCGCCGGCGTCGAGGACCTGCTCGACCGCGTCTCCCGCACGATCCCCGCGCCGGTCGGCGACCCCGACGGCGCCGCCCGCGCCATGATCTTCGACTCGGTCTACGACGCGTATCGCGGCGTGGTCACCTACGTCCGCATGATCGACGGCAAGCTCAGCCCGCGCGAGAAGATCTCGATGATGTCGACGCGCGCCACCCACGAGATCCTCGAGATCGGCGTCAGCTCGCCCGAGCCCACGCCCTCCGACGGCCTCGGGGTCGGCGAGGTCGGCTACCTCATCACGGGCGTGAAGGACGTGCGCCAGTCCAAGGTCGGCGACACCGTCACCACGGCCGCGCGCCCCGCGACCCAGGCGCTGCCCGGCTACACCGAGCCGCTGCCCATGGTCTTCTCCGGCCTCTACCCGATCGACGGATCGGACTACCCCGACCTCCGCGACGCCCTCGACAAGCTGAAGCTGTCGGACGCCGCGCTCGTCTACGAGCCCGAGACGTCGGTCGCGCTGGGCTTCGGCTTCCGCTGCGGCTTCCTCGGCCTCCTGCACCTCGAGATCATCACCGAGCGGCTGTCGCGCGAGTTCGGCCTCGACCTCATCACGACCGCCCCGTCGGTCATCTACGAGGTCACGAGCGAGGACAAGCAGACCGTCACGGTCACCAACCCGAGCGAGTTCCCGGGCGGCAAGATCGTGAGCGTCTCCGAGCCCGTCGTGAAGGCCGCCATCCTCGCGCCGAAGGACTACGTCGGCACGATCATGGAGCTGTGCCAGTCGCGGCGCGGGATCCTGCTCGGCATGGAGTACCTCGGCGAGGACCGGGTGGAGATCCGGTACACGATGCCGCTCGGCGAGATCGTGTTCGACTTCTTCGACAACCTCAAGAGCAAGACCGCCGGCTACGCGTCGCTCGACTACGAGCCCGCGGGCTCGCAGGACGCGGACCTCGTAAAGGTCGACATCCTGCTGCAGGGTGAGCAGGTGGACGCGTTCAGCGCCATCGTGCACCGCGACAAGGCGTACGCGTACGGCGTGCTGATGACCGGCCGCCTCCGCGAGCTGATCCCGCGCCAGCAGTTCGAGGTGCCGATCCAGGCCGCCATCGGCGCCCGGATCATCGCCCGCGAGTCCATCCGCGCCATGCGGAAGGACGTCCTCGCGAAGTGCTACGGCGGCGACATCACCCGCAAGCGCAAGCTGCTCGAGAAGCAGAAGGAGGGCAAGAAGCGCATGAAGATGGTCGGCCGCGTCGAGGTCCCCCAGGAGGCGTTCATCGCCGCGCTCTCGGGCGACACGGAGAAGAAGGCCAAGTAGCCGCGGGCCCCGCACGCACGACGCGCCCCCTGCCTCGAGAGGCAGGGGGCGCGTCGCGTGCGGGGCGGACGTCAGCAGGCGGTCGGCCTCGGAGAGCCGGCGGCGACCCACTGCCGGTACGTGAGAGCGAGGCCCTCGGGAGCCGCCAGGCCCACGTAGCGGATCTCCGCCGAGCCTCGCGCCTGGCAGAACCGGTCGCCGTCGAACGACTTCACGATCTGCGGCGTGGGGAGGGCCCAGTACGCCCACTCGTCGAACGAGAGCGCGGCGTCCTCGCCGAGCTGGGGCGTGGGGCCGACGATCGCCGGGAGCCAGGCGAGCCGGCGGAAGACCGAATCCGACACGTGGTCGACCGCGGGGAAGCCGAGGTGCGCCCACTCGCCGTAGTTCAGCTTGTGGAGTCCGGGATCCTCCTCGAGGTACGTCCCCTCCACGAGGAACAGCTCGTCGGAGTAGGCGTACTTGAGGACGGCCGCCTCCGCGGTCGGCGTGTCGTCCGAGGGCCTCGGGGAGCCGACGCTCGCGTACTCGGCGTACCTGAGGCGGAGCGTCGTGGCGGCTCCCTCGAGGACGACGTCCGCGAAGACGTCCGCCGACCACGTGTACTTGCGGTACTCGACCTCGGCGGCGACAGGCCGGGGGAAGCCCGCAGCAGCCCACTGGTCGTAGGTCACGTCCTCCACGTGGAAGCCGTCGGCGCCCTCGACGTCCCGGAACAGGGTCGGGGCGAAGGGGACGGAGTACATGGTGCCGTCGCCGGGCGTCGCCTGGGCCGGCGTGGCGGCGAGGGCGCCGCCGAGCACGAGGGCTCCGGCTATGGCGAGGGCGGGGATCGAGCGGTTCACGGTGGCCTTCCGGTGGTCGACGCGGACGTCGAGGGGGTGGGAGCGGATGCGGAGGTGCGGCGGATCGAGGTGGCGACGACCGGACCGCGATGCGGACCGGGACGAGCGCACCCGAGATGACGTTCCCCTGAGCCGGTCTCACCGGCCATGGCTGCAACGTATCGGCCTGGGGAGGCGGGCAGAGGAACCCCGGGTCACGGACGGATAACGCTTGGATCCGCGCTACGGCGCGGGGATGAGGGATGCGCCCTCGCCGTCATCCGCTCGGATGAGGACGGGGCGTCGGGCACCCCCGAGCAGGGGACGGAGGAGCTCCGACCTCCTCGTCGTGCGCCACGTGGCCGGGCTCCTCAGGGGGAGCAGACGACCGCAGCGGGGGATCGCGGATCCCCACGCCGTAGTCTTGACCGCATGCGCCGCAGCACCTACACCGCGACCGCCGTCACGTACGGCTCCGTCGGCGGCACCCAGGCCGCCGACCTCATGACCTACCCGCCCGAGGGCTACCGTCCCGCGGAGGCGAGCGCCCGGCTGGGCAGCGGCGACGAGCGCTTCGAGCAGGCCGTGGCCCTCCTCATGACCTGGGGCGTCCAGCGGGGCAGCGGCATCGAGGTCACGCGCATCGAGCAGGAGGTCCCCGACGAGCCCGGCTACACGGGCCTCGAGTTCGACGAGGACGGCGTGCCGCAGGTGCCCGTCGCCCGCCCCCGGGAGGCGCTGTACGGCGACGACGGCACCCCGTGGATCACCTCGGGCACCTCGGCCGTGCTCCGGATGCCCTTCGGCCCGTTCCACCCGGAGGCGCCCGTGCGCGTCGTCTACACGGTCGACGAGGCCGACCGCGTGGGGTTCGCGTACGGCACGATGCACGGGCATCCCTTCAGCGGCGAGGAGGCGTTCCTCGTCTCCCGCGAGCCGGACGGCGGCGTCTGGCTCACCCTCCGCGTCTTCTCGCGCCCGTCCTCGTGGCCGCTGCGCCTCGCGAGCCCCGTGCTCCGGGTCCTGCAGGGCGTCTTCATTCGCCGCTACCTCCGGTCGCTGCACCCCGCGGTCGCGTCCGCCTGATCCGCGGCCGGTTCGGCCTCAGGGCGCGACGAGCCCGTCGAGGTACGCCATGACCTCGTCGTGCCCGGAGGCCAGGTCCTCCACCACGATGGCCGCGTGGGCGTCCGGCTGCCGCAGCTGCGCGACGTCGTACGCGCCCGTGCTCACCGCGACGAACGGGAAGCCGGCCGCCTCCGCCGCCACGCCGTCCGCGGGGGTGTCGCCGATGATCACGACGGGCACGCCCGCCAGCGCCGCGGCCGCGCGCCGGGTGAGGTCGCTGCGGATCCGTGCCTCGTCCCCGAAGAAGGACGCGTCCCAGTCGAACAGGTCGACGTCGAGGCCCGCGCCGTCGAGCTTGTAGCGGGCGCGCAGCGGCGAGTTGCCCGTGAGCAGCGCGTTGACCCAGCCGCGGTCCGCCACGTCGGCGACGAGACGGGGGACCCCGACCGGCACCTCGCGCCGGCCGGCGCCGTAGTGCTCGATGCGCGACATGCCCTCGAGCTCGGCGCGGACCGCCGGGTGCAGCGACTCCGGCAGGCCGTACACGTCGAGCGTCTCCCAGATGATCTGCCCGTCGGTCTTCCCGTGCGCGTGCACCGTGCGGTCCTCGAACGACGCCCCGGCCGCGAGCTCGATGGCGCGGTGGTACATGCTGCCGGAGCGCGGGCTGTTGAGGAGCAGGGTGCCGTCGACGTCCCAGAGGACGTGGAGGGGCCGGGGCGAGGGGGCGTCGGTCATGCCCCCATCCTGCCGGAGGGCCGACGGGCGCCCCGACGCCGCGGACGGGACGGCCTCCCGCCCGGGGGATGATGGACGGATGCCGTCCGCCCTGCCCCTCGCCGATCCCGCCCCCGCCGACGGCCTCCTGCCCGCGTCGGCCGCCGACGGCGCGGAGGCCCGCGCCTTCGGCGTCTACCTCCACGTCCCCTTCTGCCGGGTGCGCTGCGGATACTGCGACTTCAACACCTACACGGCGCCGGAGCTCCGCGGCGTGCGGCAGTCGGACTACGCGACGCAGGCTGTGCAGGAGGTGCGCTTCGCCGCGTCCGCGCTCCACGACTCCGGCGTGCCCGCCCGCCCCGCGTCCACCGTCTTCCTGGGCGGCGGCACGCCCACGCTCCTGCCCGTCGAGGACCTCGTCCGGATGCTCGACGCCGTGCGCGGGACCTGGGGCATCGCGGAGGGCGCCGAGGTCACGACGGAGGCGAACCCCGACAGCGTCGACGACGCCTACCTCGCGGCCCTCGCGGCCGGCGGCTTCACGCGCGTGTCCTTCGGCATGCAGTCCGCGGTGCCGCGCGTGCTCGCCACGCTCGAGCGCACGCACGACCCCGCGCGCATCGCCCCCGTCGTCCGCGGCGCGCGCGCGGCGGGCCTCGAGGTGAGCCTCGACCTCATCTACGGCACGCCGGGGGAGACCCTCGACGACTGGCGCGCCTCGCTCGAGCAGGCGATCGCGCAGGAGCCCGACCACCTCTCCGCCTACGCGCTCATCGTCGAGCCCGGCACGAAGCTCGCCCGGCAGATCCGCCGCGGCGAGGTGCCCGAGCCCGACGAGGACCTGCAGGCCGACATGTACGAGCTCGCCGACCGCCTGCTCGGCGAGGCCGGGTACGAGTGGTACGAGGTGAGCAACTGGGCGCGCGGCGGACGTCGCAGCCGCCACAACCTCGCCTACTGGCAGGGCCACGACTGGTGGGGCGTGGGTCCCGGCGCGCACAGCCACGTGGGCGGCGTGCGGTGGTGGAACGTCAAGCACCCGGCCGCCTACGCCGACCGCGTGCTCGCGGGCGCGTCGCCCGGCGCCGGCCGCGAGACGCTCGACGACGCGACGCGCGAGGTGGAGCGCGTGCTCCTCGGCGCCCGCATCCGCGACGGCCTGGCGATCCCGACGCTCACCGCCGAGGGCCGCCGCCAGGTCGCGGGCCTCATCGCCGACGGGCTCGTGGATGCGCGCGCGGCCCTCGCCGGCACGCTCGTGCTCACGCTGCAGGGACGCCTGCTCGCCGACGCCGTGGTCCGCCGGCTCCTCGAGGACTGAGCGCCCGAGGACCGGCCGGGCGAGGCCCTGGGGGAGCGTCCTCCGGCCGTCAGAGGACGGCGGCGCCCACCTCGTCGCCTGCGCCGCGCTCGAGGTCGCTCCGCTCGACGCAGAACTCGTTGCCCTCGGGGTCCGCGAGCACGACCCAGCCGCTGCCGTCGGCGTTCCGCCGGTCGGCGACGAGCTCCGCTCCGAGCGCGAGGACGCGCTCGACCTCCTCGTCGCGGGTGCGGTCGTCCGGGGCGAGGTCGAGGTGCAGCCGGTTCTTCGCCGTCTTCGGCGTGTCCGCGCGCTGCAGGATGATGCCCAGCCCGGAGACGGCGTCGCCGAGCCACGCGGCGTCGTCGCCGGGGCGGTTGGGCTCGTCGGGGTCCTCCTCAAACCCGGTCACGCCGGCCCAGAAGAGCGAGAGCGCGTGCGGGTCCCGGCAGTCGATGGCGACGTGCCGGATCCGCGCGCTCACCGGCGACCGCCTACTTGATCCACCGGATGTTGAGCGGGTAGCGGTAGGGACGGCCGCTCTGCACCCGGGTGCCGCCGATGATGGCGAAGACGATGTTGACCACGACCACCGCGAAGATCACGAGCCCGAGCAGGAGGCTGATGAGGATCCCGAGGAAGGGGATGACCACGAAGATCGCCTGCAGCACGTTGAGGATGACGAGCGCGCCGGTCACGTTGATCGTCCAGTTCGTCGCCTCCTTGCCCTCCTGGTCCGTGAAGCGGCCGCGCTCGCGGAACACGAGCCACACGATGAAGGTCGGCACGATGAGGAGCGCGAGGAAGTGCGTGAGCGACGCCCACAGGCGGTCCTCGCTCGGCGTGAGCGGTGCGGGGGCGCCGTAGGGGTGGGGGTCGGGTGCGGACATTCCGGTGGGGCCTCTCGGTGCGCGGCGCCGGCCGGCGTTCGTGCCGGCGGGCCGCTTCGGATCGGGGTGGGACCGGGCGACGTCCGGCCCGTCCACGGTACCGGTGCCGACGCGCGACCGGCAATGCCGAGGAGGCTCCGCGCCGCGGTACGATTGGCAGTCAGAACCGACGAGTGCCAGGAGGGAGCCGCCATGGTCTCGGAACGCGGGCTCGACGTCCTCCGGGTGATCGTGCAGGACTACGTGTCCTCACGCGAGCCCGTGGGCTCCAAGTCCATCGTGGAGCGCCACGCCTTCGGCGTCTCGGCCGCCACCATCCGCAACGACATGGCCCTCCTCGAGGAGGAGGAGCTCATCGCCGCGCCCCACACGTCCTCCGGCCGCGTGCCGACGGACAAGGGCTACCGGCTGTTCGTCGACCAGCTCGCCGACGTGCGTCCGCTCACCCCGGCGCAGCGTCAGGCGATCCACGTGTTCCTCGGCGAGTCGGTCGACCTCGACGACGTGCTCGCGCGCACCGTGCGCCTCCTCGCGCAGCTCACCAACCAGGTCGCGCTCGTGCAGTACCCGTCGCTCGCGACCAGCCACGTGAAGCACGTCGAGCTCGTCGCGCTGTCGACGACCCGCGTGCTCACGGTGCTCATCACGGACACGGGCCGCGTCGAGCAGCGCGTCGTCGAGCTCGCGGGCGACCCGGACGACGCCTTCCTGGCCGGGATGCGCACGCGCATCAACCAGGCCGTCGGCGGCCTCGGCCTCGCGGAGGCCGCGACCCGGCTCGAGACGATGTCGGACGAGGTCGAGCCGGAGCAGCGCGCCGCCGCCTCCGCGCTCGCGGGCACGCTCGTCGAGCAGGTGCTCGCGAACCGGCAGGAGCGGCTGCTGCTGGCCGGGTCCGCGAACCTCGCCCGCACCGAGCGGGACTTCCCGGGCAGCATCTCGCCCGTCCTCGAGGCCATCGAGGAGCAGGTGGTGCTCCTGCGCCTGCTCGGCGAGATGGAGGCCGACCAGCACGGCGTCTCCGTGAGCATCGGCCGGGAGAACGCCCCGTTCGGCCTCGGCGAGACGAGCGTGCTCACCAGCGGCTACAGCTCGTCCGGCGGCGTGCTCGCGCGCCTCGGCGTGCTGGGGCCGACCCGCATGGACTACTCCACCAACATGGCGTCGGTGCGCGCGGTCGCGCGCTACCTCTCGCGCCTGCTCGAGGAGCGGTGACGGCTCGACGCCGGAGCACCGCCCCTGATCCCCACGACCATCACCACCGAAGGGCCCGACGTGGCTGACCACTACGAAGTACTCGGCGTGAGCCGCGAGGCGACGCCAGAGGAGATCAAGAAGGCGTACCGCAAGCAGGCGCGCCAGCTCCACCCGGACGTCAACGACGCCCCCGACGCGGCCGAGCGGTTCAAGCTCGTGACGCACGCGTACGACGTGCTGTCCGACCCGCAGCAGCGCCAGCAGTACGACCTCGGCCCGCAGGCCGGGTTCGGCGGCGGCGGCCAGGGCTTCGGCGGCTTCGGCGACATCTTCGAGACGTTCTTCGGCGGCCAGCAGGGCGGCGGGGGCGGGCGCGGCCCGCGGTCGCGCCAGGAGCGCGGCCAGGATGCGCTGCTCCGCGTCGAGGTCGAGCTCGACGAGGTCATCTTCGGCGTGCACCGCGACCTCGAGATCGACACGGCGGTCGTCTGCGACACCTGCCAGGGCTCCTGCGCGCAGCCCGGCACGAGCGCCGTCACGTGCGACATCTGCCACGGCTCCGGCAGCATCCAGCGCCAGGTGCGCTCGCTCCTCGGCAACGTCATGACGTCGAGCCCCTGCGGCACCTGCCGCGGGTACGGCACGGTCATCCCGAACCCCTGCCCGACGTGCGCCGGCCAGGGCCGGGTCCGCGCCCGCCGCACCGTCCCGGTCGACATCCCGGCCGGCGTCGACACGGGCCTCCGCCTGCAGATGCCGGGCTCCGGCGAGGTCGGCCCCGCGGGCGGCCCGAACGGCGACCTGTACCTCGAGATCAAGGTCGCGCACCACGACGTCTTCAGCCGGAACGGCGACGACCTGCTCGCGACCGTCGAGGTGAGCATGGTCGACGCGATCCTCGGCAGCGACGCGCACATCGAGGCGCTCGACGGGACGGTGGACCTCGAGCTCCGCCCGGGCATCCAGAGCGCGGAGATCATCACGGTCCGCGGCCGCGGCGTCACGAAGCTCCGCGGCTCCGGGCGCGGCGACCTGAAGATCGGGATCCAGGTGGTCACCCCGCAGAAGCTCGACCACAAGGAGCGCGACCTCATCCAGCAGTTCGCGAAGCGCAACAAGGCGCCGGCCCCGCACCTCGCGCACTTCCAGCAGGGCCTCTTCCAGAAGCTCCGCGACCGCTTCCTCAACGTCTGACCGTGGCGCACTTCCACCTCGCGGACGACCTCGACGCGGCCGACCTCGCCGTCGGCCGCGTCGTGTCGCTCGGCCCGCAGGAGTCCCGGCACGCGGTCACCGTCAGCCGCGTGCGCGCGGGCGAGGGCCTCCTCGTCGGCGACGGGCGCGGCACCATCGCGTCCTGCACCGTCACGGCGGCGGATCCGCAGCGCCTGGAGCTCCGCGTCGAGTCGGTCGAGGCGCACCCGGCGCCGTCGCCGCGCGTGGTCCTCGTGCAGGCCCTCGCCAAGGGGGACCGCGACGAGCTGGCCGTGCAGGCCGCCACCGAGCTGGGCGTGGACGCCGTGATCCCGTGGCAGGCGCAGCGCTCCGTCTCCCGCTGGGAGGGCGCGAAGGTCGCGAAGGGCCGGGAGCGCTGGCGCGCGATCGTGCGCGAGGCCGTGAAGCAGTCCATCCGGCCGCACGTGCCCGAGGTCGAGGCGCTCGCGAGCACGAAGGACCTCGTGCGCCTCGCCGCCACCGCGCGCGTGCTCGTGCTCGACCCCACCGCCGAGGCGCGCCTGTCCCGGCTCGACCTGGCCGCCCCGGCGGACGGACCGGCGACCGACGTGCTCCTCGTCGTCGGACCCGAGGGCGGCATCAGCCCGGCCGAGGTCGAGGCGCTCCGGGCGGCGGGCGCCGTGCCCGTCGCGCTCGGGTCGGGGATCCTCCGCACGTCCACCGCCGGGCCCGCCGCGCTGGCGCTGGTCAACGCGGCCCTCGGGCGCTGGTGACCCCGCGGGGCGCGCGTAGGCTGGGCGCATGAGCGAGACCCGAGAGCCCACCGTCTTCGAGCGCATCGTCGCCCGGGAGATCCCGGCCGAGATCGTCGCGGAGACCGACCGCGTCATCGCCTTCGAGGACATCGCGCCGAAGGCGCCCGTGCACGTGCTCGTGGTGCCCAAGACGCCCGCGTACCGCGACGTCGTCGAGCTCGCCGCGGGCGACCCCGGCCTCCTCGCGGAGGTCGTCGAGGTCGCGTCGCGCATCGGCGGCGAGCGGGCGGGCGGCCAGTTCCGCCTCGTGTTCAACACGGGCGAGGACGCCGGGCAGACGGTCTTCCACGTGCACGCGCACGTGCTCGCCGGCTTCGGCGGCTCGGAGGACCATGTCGGGCTCTGACCCCCGCGGCGCCGCCGACGCGGATCGCGTGGAGCAGACCGCGACCGTCGACGGCGTGCTCATGGTCCGACTGCTCGGACCCCAGGACCGGCTGCTCCGGCAGATCGAGCGCGAGCACCCGGATGTCGACGTCCGGGTCCGCGGCAACGAGATCACGCTCGTCGGGACCCGGGCGGGCGTCGCCGCGGCGCGCCGGCTCATCGACGAGGTCGTGACGATGGTGGAGGACGGACAGCACGTGGAGCCCCAGGAGATCGAGACGAGCGCCAGGCGGCTCGGCGAGGACGACGCGCGGACCCTGTCCGACGTGCTGAGCGAGGCCATCGTGCAGTCGCGCGGCCGCACCGTCCGCCCGAAGACGCAGGGCCAGAAGGAGTACGTGCAGGCGATCGACGAGAGCACCATCGTGTTCGGCATCGGCCCCGCCGGCACGGGCAAGACCTACCTCGCCATGGCCAAGGCCGTGCAGGCGCTGCAGCGCAAGGAGGTCGAGCGGATCATCCTCACGCGTCCGGCCGTCGAGGCGGGGGAGCGGCTCGGCTACCTGCCGGGCTCCCTCACCGACAAGATCGACCCGTACCTCCGGCCGCTGTTCGACGCGCTCAACGAGATGATGGACCCCGAGCTCGTGCCGAAGCTCATGGCGTCCAACACCATCGAGGTCGCGCCGCTCGCGTACATGCGCGGCCGCACGCTGAACAACGCGTTCGTCGTGCTCGACGAGGCGCAGAACACCACGCCCGAGCAGATGAAGATGTTCCTCACGCGCCTCGGCTTCGGCTCGAAGATGGTGGTCACCGGTGACATCACGCAGGTCGACCTGCCCACGGGCTCGAGCGGCCTGCAGCTCGTGACGCGCGTGCTGGACGGCATGGACGACATCCACTTCTCCCGCCTCACGAGCGACGACGTCGTGCGGCACACCCTGGTCGGCCGCATCGTGGACGCGTACACGCGCTACGACGCGGAGCGCCAGGCCGCCGACCACCTCCGCGCCGAGCGCCGCACCGCCCCTGGGAGCACCCGATGAGCATCGAGATCAACAACGAGTCGGCGATCGAGGTGGACGAGCCGGCGATCCAGCGGCTCGCGACCTACGCGCTCGACACCCTGCACGTGCACCCCGACGCCGAGCTCGCCATCGTGATGGTGGACGAGGGCGCGATGGAGCAGCTCCACGTGCAGTGGATGGACGAGCCGGGCCCCACCGACGTCCTCAGCTTCCCCATGGACGAGCTCCGCCCCGGGACCGAGGACCGTCCGACGCCCGCCGGGCTCCTCGGCGACATCGTCGTCTGCCCCCAGGTCGCCGCCGAGCAGGCCGTCGCGGCCGGGCACTCGACGCTCGAGGAGATCCTCCTGCTCACGACGCACGGGATCCTGCACCTGCTCGGGTTCGACCACGCCGAGCCCGACGAGGAGCGCGAGATGTTCGGCCTCCAGCGCGACATCCTGATCGGGTTCGCCATGAGCGAGCGCGGTCGCTGACCCGCCGCCGATGCTCGCCCTCCTCCTCCCCGCCTTCCTGCTGGTCGTCCTCGGTGGCCTGTTCGCCGCCGCCGAGTCCGCGATCTCGTCGCTGTCCCGCGCCGACATCCAGGAGCTCGCCCTCACCTCGCGGGCGCGCCGCTCGATGCTCGCCATCTCCACGGACACCGGGGCGTACGTCAACTCGCTGAGCTTCGTCCGCATCGTCGCGGAGACGAGCGCCGCGGTGCTCGTGACCCTGGCGCTCGCGTACACGATCGAGAGGTGGTGGATCACCCTGCTCGTGGCCGCCGCCATCATGACCGCGGTCTCGTTCGTGCTCGTCGGCGCGAGCCCGCGCTCCGTCGGCCGGGTGCACGCGCGCCCGCTGCTCGCGTGGACGGCGCTCCTCGTGCGCGGGATCCGCGTCTCCATCGGACCCGTGGCCGACGCCCTCGTCGCCCTCGGCAACCGGGTCACGCCGGGTCGGCCGAAGACCGTGGCCACCTTCACGAGCGAGGAGCAGCTCCTCAGCATGGTCGACGAGGCCACGGAGCTCGAGGTGCTCGAGGAGGACGACCGCGAGCTCATCCACTCCATCTTCGAGTTCAACGACACCGTGGTCCGCGAGGTGATGATCCCGCGCACCGACATGGTCGTCGTGGAGCAGACCGTGCACGTCGGCAGCGCGCTCGGCGTCTTCCTGTCCCGCGGCATCTCGCGCGCGCCCGTGACCGGACGCGACTCCGACGAGATCGAGGGCGTGCTCTACCTCCGCGACCTCGCGCGCATGGTCTACGAGCGGCCCGAGGAGGCGGAGCGGACGACCGTGGACCAGCTGGCGCGCCCGGCCGTGTTCGTCCCCGAGTCGCAGAAGGCCGACGCGCTCCTCCGCCAGATGCAGCTGGAGTCGAACCACCTGGCCATGGTCGTCGACGAGTACGGCGGCATCGCCGGCCTCGTCACGCTGGAGGACCTCATCGAGGAGCTCGTGGGCGACATCAGCGACGAGTACGACCGCGACGTGCCCGAGTACGAGGACCTGGGCGACGGCGTGTACCGTGTGAGCGCCCGGCTCCCGATCGACGAGCTGGGCGACCTGTTCGGCCTCGAGCTCGACGACGACGACGTGGACAGCGCCGGCGGCCTCCTCGCGAAGACGCTGGGGCGGCTGCCCGAGCGCGGGTCCGTGGTGCACGTCGGCGGGCTCGTCCTCACGGCCGACCGGGTCGAGGGGCGCCGCACGCGCATCAGCACGATCCTCGTCGAGCGCGACCGCGCGGCCGACGACGACGACCACGAGGCGGCCCCCGCGGGCGCCGCCGCCAGCAGAGGACACGACCATGACTGATCCCCGGGACGACGAGACGGCCGGTGCCACGACCGACGACGCCACGACGGCGGCGCCCGCGCCGCTCTCCGACGAGGCCTGGGGCATCGACCGCGACGCGGAGCCCGCGCGGACGAAGCGCAAGCCGCGCGGCGGGGCCCCGGCCTACCGCGCCGGGTTCGTCTCCTTCGTCGGCCGCCCGAACGTGGGGAAGTCCACGCTCACCAACGCGCTGGTCGGGGAGAAGGTCGCCATCACCAGCTCCAAGCCGCAGACGACCCGGAAGGCCATCCGCGGCATCGTGCACCGCCCCGACGGGCAGCTGATCCTCGTCGACACGCCCGGCATCCACCGCCCGCGCACGCTCCTCGGCGAGCGGCTGAACGCGCTGGTGCAGACGACCCTCGGCGACGTCGACGTCATCGGCCTCTGCATCCCCGCGGACGAGCGGATCGGCCCGGGCGACCGCTTCATCAACGAGCAGCTCGACGAGTACCCGCGCGCCCGCAAGATCGCCATCGTCACGAAGACCGACTCCGCCTCGCGCCACGCGGTCGCCGAGCAGCTGCTCGCCGTGCAGGAGCTCCGCGACTGGGACGCCATCGTGCCCGTCTCCGCGGTCGAGGCCATCCAGCTCGACGCGCTCGTCGGCGAGCTGCTGAAGGCCCTGCCCGTGTCCGAGCAGCTCTACCCGGACGACGCCGTGACCGAGGAGGGCCTCGAGGCCCGCATCTCGGAGCTCATCCGCGAGGCCGCGCTCGAGGGCGTGCAGGACGAGCTCCCGCACTCCCTCGCCGTCACGATCGACGACATGATCCAGCGCGAGGACAAGGAGCTCCTCGAGATCTACGCGAACCTGTTCGTCGAGCGGGACAGCCAGAAGGGCATCGTCATCGGCGCCCAGGGGTCGCGTCTGAAGCACGTCGGGCAGGTGGCGCGCGCCCAGATCGAGCCGCTCGTGGGCACGCGCGTGTTCCTGTCGCTGCGCGTGAAGATCGCCAAGGACTGGCAGCGCGACCCGAAGCTGCTCGGCCGCCTCGGGTTCTGACCGGCGGCGGCGTCCGCGTCCGCGGCGGCGTCCGCGTTGCGTACATCGCGCGGATGAGATCGGGGGACCGCGCGGGGATCCTCGCCCCCCGAGGGCGCCCGCCCCCCGCGCGGCACGTACGGTGGTCGCATGCTCCGCCGGATCCCGAGGTACCAGCTCGTCCTCGACCTCGTCCTCGCCGCGGCGTTCGTGGCCGTGCTCGCGCCGGGGTCGATCGGCGTCGCCGCCGCGAGCGCGTTCGGCGTCTTCGCCTTCGCCACCTCCGGGATCTCGCTGCTCCTCGTGCTGGTCATGGGCGCGGCCCTCGCCGTCCGGCGCCTGTCACCCGGCCTGTCGCTCGCCGTCGCGTGGGCGGGCGCGTCCCTCCAGATGGGCCAGGGCGGCGGCGTGGAGCCCGGCGACCTCGCCATCGCGGGCGTCGTGTACTGCACAGCCGCGTACGGCGGCCGGGTCGTCCGCGCGCTGGGGCTCGCGTCCGCGATCGTCGGCGGCGTGGTGGCCGCGCTGTACCTCTCCTACGCGTCCGGCCGCGTGCCGATCGGCAGCGCGGCGCTCAGCACGGGGGAGTGGACCTCGTTCGTCACCCTGTTCCTGTTCCTCCTCCTCTGCGCGTGGAGCGTGCTCCTCGCGTCGTGGACGGCGGGTCGCCTCGTGGTCGCCTCCCGCGCCTCGCACGCGAGCCGGGACGCCCAGGAGGCGGCCGAGCGCGACCAGGCGCGGGCGCTCCACGACGTCGTCGTCGAGCAGGAGCGCAACCGCATCGCGCGGGACATGCACGATGTCGTCGCGCACTCGCTGGCCGTCGTCATCGCCCAGGCCGACGGCGCGCGCTACGCCCGGCTGGTGGATCCCGAGGCCGCCGACCAGGCGCTCCGCACCATCTCCACCACCGCCCGGCAGGCGCTCGGCGACGTGCGGATCCTGCTGGCGCAGCTCCGGCACAGCGAGGACGACTCCCCGCAGCCCGAGCTCAAGGAGCTGAGCGACCTCATCGACCAGATGCGCTCCACCGGCCTCGCCATCTCGTTCGGCGAGACGGGCCAGCCCGGCGCCTTCGGGACGGGGCAGCAGCTCGCGGTCTACCGGATCGTGCAGGAGGCGCTCACCAACGCCCTGCGCCACGGCGACGTCGCGCACCCGGTCGAGGTGGAGCTCGCGTGGGAGCCCGACGGCGTCTCGGTCGCCGTGCGCAGCCGCACGCTCCCGGATCCCGTGCGGCCCGCCCGCACCACGACGGGCATCATCGCCCTGCCCGTGCTGCCGCCCGCGCCCACCCCGCCCGCGCAGCCGGTGGGCCACGGCCTGGCGGGCATGCGCGAGCGCGCGACGCTCTCCGGCGGCCGGTTCTCCGCGGGCGTGCGCGAGGGCGTGTGGACCGTCTCGGCCTGGATCCCCTTCGCCCCCGCCACGCGCCCCGTGCCGCGCGTCCCCGTGGCGGGCGCGGGCGCCGAGGCGGGCAGCCGACCCCTCACGCTCGACGAGCTGTTCCCGCCGGAGGCCGCCGCGGCCGGGACGGCGACGCCGGGCGCCCCGACCAGCCCGCACCGCACGGCCGCAGCGCGCGGGGCGGCCCGCCGCGCCCGCGAGGACCGGCCCGCCGGACCCTGACACGTCCCCACCCGCCCGTCGCGCCCGCGACGCGCTCCCCACCCGACCACGATCGAAGGACCCCCGTGCCCACCCCACCCATCCGCGTCGCCCTGGTCGACGACCAGGCCCTGTTCCGCACGGGCGTCCGCATGCTCATCTCCTCGCAGCCCGACCTCGAGTTCGCGGGCGAGGCCGCAAACGGGCAGGAGGCCGTCGACCTCGCGCGTCGCGAGCGACCCGACGTGATACTCATGGACATCCGCATGCCCGTCATGGACGGGATCCAGGCCACGGCCGAGGTCCTGCGGGCGGCGGAGGCCCGCGGCGACCGGCCGCCCCGGGTCCTCGTGCTCACGACCTTCGACCTGGACGAGAGCGCCGCCCGCGCCATCCGGGCCGGCGCCAGCGGGTTCGTCCTGAAGGACGCCGACCCCGAGTTCCTGCTCGCCGCCATCCGCACCGTCCACGCGGGCAACTCCGTCATCGCGGCCTCGGCGACCCGGCAGCTGCTCGAGCACTTCGACCCGGGCTCCCAGCCCCGGGTGGCGCCGCCGGCCTTCGCGGCGCTCACCTCCCGCGAGCGGGAGATCTTCGTCCTCGCGGCCCGGGGCCTCAGCAACGCGGAGATCGCGCAGGCCGAGTTCCTCAGCGAGGCCACGGTGAAGACGCACGTCAGCCGGATCCTCGCGAAGCTCAGCCTCCGCGACCGCGTGCAGCTCGTGGTCTTCGCGTTCGAGCACCGGCTGACCGGGTCGTCGACCGCGGGGTAGGCGCTCCCGGCCAGGGCCCAGGTCGGCCCACGGGCGTGGGCTACATTCGATCGCCAGCCCTCCCGCTCCAGAGGAACACCGTGCTCAAGGATCTCGCCGACCTGCCCATCATCTCCCCGTCCTTCGTGACCGCGGTGGCGGTGCTGCCGGTCGTCGTGCTCGTGCTCCTGGCCGTCATCGCCCGCCGCGCGCGGCTCGTGCGCGGCGCCCGGGCCGCGTCGCCCGCCCGCGCGGCCGGGGTCCTGGCGCTGGCCGCGCTGCTCGGCACGCTGGCGGGGATCGCACTGGCCTGGCTCCTGGGCGACGTGCTCGACCTGTTCGACGTCGTGCTGTCCACCCCGACGCGCGGCTGGACGGCGCTCGGGGGCATGGGACTCGGCATCGCCCTGGTGGTCCTCGTGGGCAGCCGCCGCGCCGTGACCGGCGTCGGCGGACGCGCGGCACCGCCGCGGCACCTCCGCGCGCTGCACGCGGCCCTGACCGTCCTGGTGGTGCCCCTGGTCGTGCTCGCCGCGGGGATCGGCATCAACGACGACATCCAGGAGTTCCCGAACGCGGCCGCGCTGTTCGGCGTCTCCCGCATCAGCCCGCTCGACGTCACGGCGCTCCCGGCTCGCGTCCCCGCGGACGACGCTGGGGCCGGCGAGGCCTCGACACCGCTGGACGAGACCTGGACGGCGGGGGAGGACGTCCCCCGCCGGGGTCGCGTCGGGAGCGTCACCATCCCGGGCACGCAGTCGGGCTTCGCCGCGCGCGACGCCCTCGTCTACCTCCCGCCGGCCGCCCTCGTCGCCGACGCGCCTCGGCTGCCCGTCGTCGTCGCCATGTCGGGCCAGCCGGGCACGCCCCTGGACATCTTCGGCGCCGGACGCGTCGACACGCTCATGGACGACTACGCCGCGGAGCACCAGGGTCTCGCCCCCATCGTCGTGGTCCCGGACCAGCTCGGCGCCGAGGGCGCGAACCCCATGTGCGTCGACTCCGCGCTCGGGAACTCGGAGACCTACCTCACCGTCGACGTGCCCGCGTGGATCCGCGCCCACCTCCGCGTGCTGCCCGATCGCACCGATTGGGCCGTGCTCGGCTTCTCCCAGGGCGGGACGTGCGCCCTGCAGCTCGGCGCCGCGCACCCCGACCTCTTCGGGACGCTCGTCGACATCTCCGGCGAGGTCGCGCCGACCCGGGGCGCCGACACCGTCGAGGCCGGCTTCGGCGGCTCGCAGGAGGCGTACGAGGCGGCCTTCCCCGCGGCCGTCATGGCGGCCCGGGCACCGTACGCCGACATGAGCGCGTTCTTCTGCTCCGGGGAGGACGACGAGGAGTACCGCCCGCAGGTGGAGCGGATGCTGGCCGCCGCGACGGCCGCCGGGATGGACACCCGCATGGGCATCGCGCCCGGACGCGCGCACGACTGGGGCGCGGTGACCAGCTGCGTCCAGGACGCGCTGCCGGCCCTCGGCCAGCGCATGGGGCTCGCCCGATGAGGCCGACCAGCCGGCTCCTGACCGTCTCCGGCACCGCACGCGCGCTGGCGAGGCGCGCGCGGGACCTCCGCGCGACCTCCGGCATCGCCGCGGTGATCCTCGTGCTCGCCGTGCTCCCCGCGGTCTCCGAGGCGGGGGGTCGCGTCGTGCACCACCAGCTGGCCACGGGCTACGTGGCCGTCGTCGAGCGCGGGCACTGGTGGACCACCGCGACGGCCGCGTTCCTCACCGACGGCCCGGTCGAGCTCGTGGTCTCCCTCGTCGCCGTGCTGGTGCTCGTGGGCGTGGCCGAGCGGCTCATGGGCTGGTGGCGGACGCTCCTCGGCTTCGTGCTCACGGGCACCGTGGGCTCCCTCCTCGGCATCGCCGTGCAGGCGCAGGGCCTCGTGGACGGCGAGCTCTGGTCGCACGGCGTGCGCGGCATCGCGACGGCCGATCCGCTCACCGCGGTCGCCGGCGTGCTCGCGCTCGCGAGCGCCTGGGCCGGCGTGCTGTGGCGTCGGCGCATCCGCGTGGTGCTCGTGGTCGTGGTCCTCGTGTTCCTGCTCTACTCGGGCCAGCCGTCCGACCTCTACCGCCTGCTCGCGATCCTCGTGGGCGGCGTCGTCGGGGCGCTCGTGCACCGGCCCGCGGGCGGCGCGCGCTGGCAGCGCAGCTCGCACCACGAGGTCCGCGTCATGCTCGCGACGGTCGTGGCGATCCTCGGCACGGGCCCGGCCATCGCCCTGCTGTCGCGCAGCCGCTACGGCCCGCTCGCGCCCATCGCGCTGCTGTTCGTGGACGACCGCGTCCCCGGCGACGCCGTCTCCACCCGCTGCCTCTCGAGCGACTTCACCCACGACTGCCTGCAGGAGATCATGCTCGCCCGCATCGGGGGAGGCGCAGGGCCCATCCTGCTGTCGGTCGCGCCGCTGCTGGCGCTGCTCGTCGCGGCCTACGGCCTGGCGCGCGGGCGCCGCTTCGCAGTGTGGCTCGCGGTGAGCGTCAACCTGCTCCTGGCCGTGCTGTCGGCGTACGCGTTCGGGATGCTCGTGCACCGCGACATGGTCTCGCCGCGGCTGTCCGCGTCCCCCTCCGCGCACCCGGAGGCGGTCGCCGCGCTCGTCGCGTCGGTGATGCTGCCGCTCGGCAGCGCCGTGGTCCTCGTGCTGCTGCGGCGGCACTTCACGATCCTCTCCACCGCGCCTGCGATCCGGCGGTTCCTCGTGACCACGGGCGCGGCGCTGGCGGGCCTCATGGCGCTGTTCGTGGCGGTGGGGCTCGCGCTCCCCGACGCGTTCACGCGCACGGTGGACCTCGGCGACCTGCTCGCGGAGGCACCCGACCGCTTCATCCCGGCGTCGTTCCTGCGGGGCGAGTCGCTCGACTTCCTCCCGACCGACGCGATCACCGACGTCGTGTACCGCGGGGTGGGGCCGACGTTCTGGATCATCCTGGTCGTCGCGAGCCTCCGGGCCATCGCGGACGTCCGCATGGCCGCGGCGCCCCGGGCGCAGGCGCTCGTGCGGCCGGCGCTCCGGCGCGGCGCGATCGGGTCGCTCTCGCACATGGCCACCTGGCCGGGGAACTCCTACTGGATCGCGGCCGACGGGCAGACGGTCGTCGCCTACCGGGTGGTCGGCAGCGTCGCGATCACCACCGCGGCGCCCCTCGGCCCGCCCGACGACGAGCGTGCGCTCCGGGACGTCCTCGGTCAGTTCGCGCGCTTCGCCGACGACAACGGGTGGACGCCCGTCTTCTACAGCGTGCCCGCCTCCCTGGCGCCGCTGTTCCACGACATGGGCTGGGAGACGCTCGTCGTCGCCGAGGAGACGGTCGTCCGGCCGGGCACCTGGCAGACCACGGGGAAGAGGTGGCAGGACGTCCGCACGTCCATCAACCGCGCGGACCGCGCCGGCATCCGCGCGGAGTGGACCACCTGGGCCGAGCTCCCGCTCGCGTGGGCCGGCCAGATCGAGCAGATGTCCGAGGAGTGGGTCGCCGAGAAGGAGCTGCCCGAGATGGGCTTCACCCTGGGGGGAGTCGAGGAGCTGCGCGACCCGCAGGTGCGCCTCATGCTCGCCGTGGACGCCGACGACCGCGTGCAGGCCGCCACAAGCTGGCTGCCCACCTGGCGCGACGGCGAGGTGATCGGCTGGACGCTCGATTTCATGCGCCGCCGGCCCGACGGCGTCAACGGCGTCATGGAGTTCCTCATCGCCCGCTCCGCCATGCGCATGAAGGAGGACGGCGTCTCGTTCATGAGCCTGTCCGCGGCACCCCTCGCGCAGACCCGCACGGCCTCCTCCGCGACGGACGCCCGGTCGGCGGACGACGGCGCGGAGCGGCAGGAGGGCGCGGTCGAGCGGATCCTCGAGTTCCTCGCCGACTCGCTGGAGCCGGTCTACGGCTTCCGCTCCCTGCTGGAGTACAAGCGCAAGTTCCAGCCGGAGCTCGTGCCGCTGATCATGGCCTACCCCGACCCGACCGCCCTGCCCGCCGTGGGCCTCGCGCTCACGCGCGCGTACCTGCCGTCCACCTCGGTGCGCGACCTCACCCGCGTCCTCCGCTCGACGCGCTGATCCGGGGGCCGCATCCGCGGGCCGTCCGCGGTGCGGGCACGCGCGGGGCCGGTGTACCGTGGTGAGCATGCAGTCCGGCCGCCTCCTCCTTAGTCGCCGCGGCGAGGCCTGATCCGGCCCTCCTCGTCGCGGAGTCCCGTCACGGCTGACCCGACATCGACGAGGAGACGACCATGAAGAACACGCAGACCCCCAGCGGGATGCCGATCCACAAGTACCGCCCGTTCCACGAGCAGATCGCCGTGGACCTGCCGGACCGCACCTGGCCCACCCGCCGGATCACCGAGGCGCCGCGCTGGTGCGCGGTCGACCTCCGCGACGGCAACCAGGCGCTCATCGACCCGATGAGCCCCGAGCGCAAGCGCATCATGTTCGACCTGCTGGTGCGCATGGGCTACAAGGAGATCGAGGTCGGCTTCCCGTCGGCGAGCCAGACCGACTTCGACTTCGTGCGCAGCCTCATCGAGGAGGACGCGATCCCCGAGGACGTGACGATCCAGGTCCTCACGCAGGCGCGCGAGCACCTCATCGCCCGCACCTACGAGTCGATCCGCGGCGCGAGGCAGGCCATCGTTCACCTCTACAACTCCACGAGCGTGCTGCAGCGCGACGTCGTGTTCCGCACGGACCGCCAGGGGATCATCGACATCGCGCTCGAGGGCGCCCGGCTGTGCAAGCGGTACGAGGAGACCATCCCGGACGTCGACGTCTACTACGAGTACTCGCCCGAGAGCTACACGGGCACCGAGCTCGAGTTCGCCGCCGAGATCTGCAACCGCGTGATCGAGGTGCTCGACCCGAGCCCGGAGCGCAAGGTCATCATCAACCTGCCCGCGACCGTCGAGATGGCGACCCCGAACGTCTACGCCGACTCCATCGAGTGGATGTGCCGCCACCTCGACCGCCGCGACGAGGTCATCGTGTCGCTGCACCCGCACAACGACCGCGGCACCGCCGTCGCCGCCGCGGAGCTCGGCTACCTGGCCGGCGCCGACCGCATCGAGGGCTGCCTGTTCGGCAACGGCGAGCGGACCGGCAACGTCGACCTCGTCGCCCTCGGCATCAACCTCTTCACGCAGGGCATCGACCCCGAGATCGACTTCAGCGACCTCGACGCCATCAAGCGCACCGCGGAGCACTGCAACCAGCTGGCCGTGCCCGAGCGGAGCCCGTGGGCCGGCGACCTCGTGTACACGGCCTTCAGCGGATCGCACCAGGACGCCATCAAGAAGGGCTTCGAGGCGATGGCCGCCGACGCGGCCGCGCAGGGCGTCACGGTCGACGACATCCCGTGGGCCGTGCCGTACCTGCCGGTCGACCCGCAGGACCTCGGCCGCTCCTACGAGGCCGTGATCCGTGTCAACTCGCAGTCCGGCAAGGGCGGCGTCGCGTACCTGCTCAAGGCCGACCACGCGCTCGACCTGCCGCGCCGCCTGCAGATCGAGTTCTCCGGCGTCGTGCAGACCAAGACCGACGCCGAGGGCGGCGAGGTCACGAGCGCGCAGATCTGGTCGATCTTCCAGGACGAGTACCTGCCCGCGCCGCTCGACCGCGTCGAGGACAAGTGGGGCCGCTTCGAGCTCACCTCCACGCGCACGTCGAGCGACATGGGCGGGACCGTCTCCCTCCAGGTCGAGCTCCGCGACGGCGACGAGGTGCGCGGTGCCGAGGCGTCCGGCAACGGCCCGATCGCCGCGTTCCTGCAGGTGCTCGCCGACCAGGGCGTCGACGTCCGGCTGCTCGACTACGTGGAGCACGCGCTGAGCGCGAGCGGCGACGCGCGGGCCGCGTCCTACATCGAGCTCGAGGTCGACGGCGTGCGCCTCTGGGGCGTCGGCATCGACGAGGACAGCTCGACGGCGTCGCTCGAGGCGATCGTCTCGGGCGTCAACCGGGCGATCCGCCGGGGCGTCCGCACGCCGGAGCCCGTCGCGGTCTGATCCCGCCGCACGACATCGACGACGGCCGGGCGGCGACGCCCGGCCGTCGGCGCGCGTGCGCGACTCGGGCGGCGGGCGGTGCTCGGCGCGCGGCGGTCCGGCCGGTCAGCGCCGCGGGCGCGGCCGACGGAGCGCCGTGAACCGCAGCCGGCTGAGCGCCCGCTGCTCCGGCAGGCTCCAGCCGAAGCGCACCGCGAGCAGCCGCGTGGTGGCGGTCACGGCGACGCAGACGATGGCCGCGACCCACATGGGGATGCCGAACGCCGCCAGCGCCACCACGATGACCGCGCCGACGAGCGCCGCGACCGCGTAGAGCGAGCCCACGTGCATCATCGCGATGGGCAGGTTGAGCAGCAGGTCGCGGACGAACGAGCCGCCCACGGCCGAGACCACGCCGATGAAGACCGCGGGCACCTCCGGCACGCCCGCCGCGAGGGCCTTCGAGGTGCCGATGGCGCAGAAGAGGCCGATGGTGAGCGCGTCGAGCACGGTGATGACGACGTCGAGGCGCGTGAAGATCCGCTCGAGCAGCATGCCCCCGAGCGCGGCGGCCACGGCGACGAGCATGAGCCAGTTGCTGGAGAGCGCGGCGGGCGTGACGTCGAGGAACACGTCACGGAGGAGGCCGCCGCCGAGTCCGGTCGCCGTGCCGATGATGGCGACGCCGAGGAGGTCGAGCCGCCGGTCGCGGAAGCCCGCCGCGAACATGGCGCCCTGCAGGCTGCCGATGCTGACCGCCAGGAGGTCCGCCCAGAGCGGGATGGTGAGGGGGACGGGATCCATGGCCTCCCCTTGATAGCACAGGGCGCCCCGCGGTCCGGCCCGCGTGACGTCCGCACGGCCCGTCGGCGGCCCGCGCGGCGGCGGGGGAGGTCGCACGCGGGGCGGATAATCGACGGGTGCCCCTCTACCGTGACGAGATCGTCGTCCTGCGCACCCACAAGCTGGGCGAGGCGGACCGGATCGTGACGATGCTCTCCCGGCAGCACGGCAAGATCCGCGCCGTCGCGAAGGGCGTGCGCCGGACGCAGTCGAAGTTCGGCGCCCGGCTCGAGCCGTTCATGGTGGCGGACGCGCAGTTCTTCGAGGGCCGGACCCTCGACATCATCACGCAGGCCGAGTCCATCGCGTCGTACGGCGCCCTCATCGCGAGCGACTACGGCAGCTACACGGCCGCCAGCGCCATGGTCGAGACGGCCGACCGCGTCACCGAGGACGAGGGGTCGCTCCAGCAGTACCTCCTCCTCGTCGGCGCGCTGCGC
The DNA here is from genome assembly GCF_030816895.1 of Clavibacter sp. B3I6. Taxonomy (NCBI): domain Bacteria; kingdom Bacillati; phylum Actinomycetota; class Actinomycetes; order Micrococcales; family Microbacteriaceae; genus Clavibacter; species Clavibacter sp. B3I6. The sequence goes on along the minus strand of NZ_JAUSYL010000001.1, from coordinate 525,316 downwards.
TCGCTCAGCCGCCGCGAGCACGGCGCGAGCCTCACCCTCGACTCGTACCTGCTCCGGAGCCTCTCGATGGCCGGGTGGGCGCCGAGCTTCCAGGACTGCGCGGTGACGGGCGCGCCCGGCCCGCACTCGGCGTTCGTCGTGCAGCTCGGCGGCGTGGTCGCCGACGCGGCCGCCCCGCCCGGGTCCCCGCGGCTGGATCCCGACACGCTCGCGCTCCTCTCGGCCCTCCTCACGGGCGACTGGCGGCACGCCGAGGCGGCCACGCTCCGCTCGCAGGCGCGTGCCAGCGGCGTCGTGGCGGCGTACGCGCAGTGGCACCTCGACCGGGGGATCCGCTCGCTCGGCCTCGTCGACCGCAGCGACGCGCGGCAGCTGCTCCCGGCGACCGAGCAGCCCGTGCCGCTCGACGCGCCCGACCTCGACGCCCGGGATCCGGATCCCGCCGCGGCCCTCGCCGCCGCGACCGCGTCCGTCGTGCGGGCCACCCCGCGCGACGCGGACCCGTCCGCGGACCCGGACCCGGACGACACGACCGCCGACCGCCCCCGAGCACAGGAGACGACCCCATGAGCCGACGCCCCGAGGTCCCCGGCCGGACCGACCTGCCGCTCGACTGGACGGGGGAGCAGCCGCCCGCGATCCCGGCCGACCTCGTGCCGAAGCACATCGCGGTCGTGATGGACGGCAACGGCCGCTGGGCGAACCAGCGCGGCCTCCCGCGCACCGCCGGCCACCAGGCGGGCGAGGAGGCGTGGTTCGACACCGTGGCCGGCGCCGTGCAGCTCGGCGCCACGCACCTGTCCGTGTACGCGTTCTCGACCGAGAACTGGAAGCGGTCGCCCGCCGAGGTCCGGTTCCTGATGGGCTTCAACCGCGACGTGATACACCGCCGCCGCGACCAGCTGAACGCCTGGAACGTGCGGATCCGCTGGGCCGGCCGACGCCCGCGCCTGTGGCGCAGCGTCATCGACGACCTGCAGGTGGCCGAGGAGATGACGAAGCACAACACCGGGATGACGCTCACCATGTGCATCAACTACGGCGGCCGGACCGAGATCGGCGACGCCGTGAAGCGCATCGCCGAGGACGTGGACGCCGGGCGGCTCAAGGCCTCGCGCGTCGACGAGCGCACCATCCAGCGCTACCTCTACCTGCCGGACGTCCCCGACGTCGACCTCTTCATCCGCAGCTCCGGCGAGCAGCGCACGAGCAACTTCCTGCTCTGGCAGTCCGCGTACGCCGAGATGGTATTCCTCGACCGGCTCTGGCCGGACTTCCGGCGGAAGGACCTCTGGGACGCGGTCGAGAGCTACGTGCACCGCGACCGCCGGTTCGGCGGCGCGGTGGACGCGCACGCGGGCGACGCCGACGAGGGGTCCGCGGAGGACCCGGACGGCACCGCCGCGGGCGACCCGGCGGCCGCCCCTCAGTAGCATCGGGGACGTGAGCACACCCGAGACCGCGCCCCGTCCCTCCGCCGCCGCATCGACCTCCGGCGCCGACGCGCCCATCCGCGTCGGGATCGTGGGCTACGGCCTCGCCGGCCGCGTCTTCCACGCGCCGTTCCTGCAGGCGAGCCCCGAGTACCGGATCGCGCTCGTCTCGACCTCCGACGCCGACCGCCAGGCGCAGGTGCGGGAGCGCCACCCCGGCGCGGACGTCGTCGCGACCGCCGACGAGCTGTTCGCCCGCTCCGGCGAGCTCGACATGGTCGTCATCGCGTCGCCCGCGTCCGCGCACCTCCGCCAGGGGCTGCAGGCGCTCGACGCGCGTCTGGCCGTGGTGATGGACAAGCCGTTCGTCGCGACCGTCGACGAGGGGCTCATGCTCATCGAGCGCGCCGAGGCGCTCGGGCTCCCGTTCTCCGTGTTCCAGAACCGGCGCCTCGACGGCGACTTCCTCACGGTCCGCGCGCTCATCGAGTCCGGCCGCCTCGGCGAGGTCCACCGCTTCGAGTCGACCTTCGAGCGCTGGGGCGGACCCGTGCGCGACCGCTGGCAGGACCGCGAGACGCCGGCCGACGCCGCCGGGATCTCCTACGACCTCGGCAGCCACCTCATCGACCAGGCCCTCGAGCTCTTCGGCCCCGTCGTCGACTTCGCGGCCGAGCTCGCGACCGTGCGCGAGGGATCCGCGAGCGACGACGACGCCTTCTACTCGCTGCTGCACGAGTCGGGCGTGCAGTCGCACATCACCGTCAGCCGCGTCGCCGCGCTGGCCGGCCCCCGCTTCCGCGTCCTCGGCACCGGGGGCGCGTACGCCGTGCACGGGCTCGACCCGCAGGAGCCGCTGCTGAAGGACGGCGCGTCTCCCGCCGACCCCGGCTTCGGCGAGGCGCCCGAGTCCGAGTGGGGCACGCTCGTCGAGGCGTCCGGCGACCCGGCGGGGGAGCGGATCCCGACCGAGCGAGGCCGCTACGCCGACTTCTACGCCGTGATGGCCGAGGCCGTGCGGGGCCGCGGGCAGGTCCCCGTCGAGCCGCGCGCGTCCCTCGAGACCGTCCGCATCGTCGAGCTCGCCCACCGCCGCACCGTCGGCGACGACGAGGACTGAGCGGACCCGCCCGTAGACTGGGGGCCGCCTTTCCCGGCGACCCCCGGCATCCGCCCACCGGTCGCCGTCCGCCGACCGGGCACCCAGTCCGGCCCATCCCTTGGAGCAATCGTGGCAACCCCCTCGCGTCTCGACCCGGTCATCAACCTCGCCAAGCGGCGCGGGTTCGTCTTCCAGGCGGGTGAGATCTACGGCGGCTCCCGCTCCGCGTGGGACTACGGGCCGCTCGGCGTGGCGCTGAAGGAGAACATCAAGCGCCAGTGGTGGCAGACGATGGTCAACGGCCGCGACGACGTCGTCGGCCTCGACTCCTCGGTCATCCTGCCCCGCCGCGTGTGGGAGGCGTCCGGCCACGTCGAGGTCTTCAGCGACCCGCTGGTCGAGTCCCTCCACACCCACAAGCGCTACCGGGCCGACCACCTCCTCGAGGCCTACGAGGCCAAGCACGGCCACCCGCCCGTCAACGGCCTCGCCGACGTCAACGACCCCGACACCGGCCAGCCCGGCTCCTGGACCGAGCCGCAGAACTTCTCCGGCCTCCTCAAGACCTTCCTCGGCCCGGTCGACAACCAGGAGGGCATGCACTACCTCCGCCCCGAGACCGCGCAGGGCATCTTCGTGAACTTCGCGAACGTCCTGAGCGCGGCCCGCCAGAAGCCGCCGTTCGGCATCGGCCAGATCGGCAAGAGCTTCCGCAACGAGATCACGCCGCAGAACTGGATCTTCCGGACCCGCGAGTTCGAGCAGATGGAGATGGAGTTCTTCGTCGAGCCCGGCACCGACGCGGAGTGGCACCAGTACTGGATCGACCAGCGCTACGCCTGGTACATCGACCTGGGCATCGACCCCGAGAACCTGCGCCTCTTCGAGCACCCGCAGGAGAAGCTGTCGCACTACTCCACCCGCACCGTCGACATCGAGTACCGCTTCGGCTTCACGGGCGGCGCGTGGGGCGAGCTCGAGGGCATCGCGAACCGCACCGACTACGACCTCCGCACGCACTCGGAGGCGTCCGGCACCGACCTCTCCTACTTCGACCAGACGAAGAACGAGCGCTGGATCCCGTACGTCATCGAGCCCGCGGCAGGCCTCACGCGCTCGATGATGGCGTTCCTGGTGGACGCCTACCACGAGGACGAAGCCCCGAACGCGAAGGGCGGCGTCGACAAGCGCACGGTCCTCCGCCTCGACCGCCGTCTCGCGCCCGTCAAGGTGGCCGTGCTGCCGCTGTCGCGCAACGAGCGGCTCTCGCCCGTCGCGCGCGAGCTCGCCGCGGAGCTCCGCAAGGTGTGGAACATCGAGTTCGACGACGCGGGGGCCATCGGCCGCCGCTACCGCCGCCAGGACGAGATCGGGACGCCGTTCTGCGTCACGGTGGACTTCGACACGCTCGACGACCAGGCCGTCACCGTGCGCGAGCGCGACACGATGGCGCAGGAGCGCATCCCGCTCGACGAGCTCGTCGGCTACCTCGCGGGGCAGCTCGTCGGCGCCTGATCCGCGCCCGCACGACCCCCGGTCCGCCGTCCCGGGCCCGCCTCGCGCGGGTCAGGGGCGGCGGATCGTCAGCTCGTCCGTGATGTCGCCGACCGTCGCACCCAGGGCGGCGACCAGGGCGTCCGCGTCGACGAGGGCCGACGAGCCGTGCTCGCCCGCGCCCATGCCGATCCGCCGGCCCGCGATGCGCTCGTCCGCGTAGACGGGCAGGTCGCCCCGGGCGCCCAGCGGCGTGATGGTGCCCCGCGCGTACCCCGTCGCCTCGAGCGCCACCTCGGGCGCGGGCATCGAGAGCTTGTTGACGCCCACGAGCGCGCGGAGCTTGGCCCAGCTGATCTGCCGGTCGCCCGGCACGAGGGCGATGAGCAGCGCGCCGTCGTGCCGCTTCACCACGAGCGACTTCACGAGGTGCGACGGGGCGATGCCGAGCTGCGCGGCCGCCTCCTCGAGGGTCGCGGCGTCGGGGCGGTCCACCACCTCGACCTCGATCCCGAGGCGGGCCGCGTGCGCGAGGACGCGGGCGCGACCCTCGGGAGCGGCGTCGTCGGATCCGGACGGGACGGGGGAGGGGGAGCTGTCGGCCATGCTCGGGCAACACCGGGGGAATGCCCCGCCTTCCCGACCGGTTGCCCACCCGTGACCGACTCTCCCGCCTCCGCCCCGCCCGCCCTCCGCGTCGACGTCTGGTCCGACATCGCCTGCCCGTGGTGCTACGTCGGCAAGCGGCGCTTCGAGGCGGGCGTGCGCGCGTTCGCGGCGCGGACGCCCGACGCGCCGGCCATCGAGATCACGTACCGCTCCTTCGAGCTCGCGCCCGACACACCGGTGGACTTCGCCGGCACCGAGGTGGACTTCCTCGCGGGCCACAAGGGGATCCCGGCCGAGCGCGTGCGCACCATGCTCGCGGACATGACGGCGCTGGCCGCCGCGGAGGGCCTCTCCTACGACTACGACGCCCTCCAGCACACGAACACGGTGCTCGCCCACGAGCTGCTGCACCTGGCGCGCGAGCGCGGCGTCCAGCTCGAGATGGTGGAGCGCCTCCTCCGCGCGTACTTCACCGAGGGGCGCCACGTCGGCCGCGTGCCGGACCTCGTGGACCTCGCGGTCGAGGTCGGCCTCGACGCCGACGAGGTGCGCGCGGCCCTCGAGTCGCACCGGCACCTGGACGACGTGCGCGCCGACCAGGCGCAGGCCGTCGCGTACGGCATCCAGGGCGTCCCCTTCTTCGTGATCGACGAGCGGTTCGGCATCTCCGGCGCGCAGGACCCGAGCGTCTTCGCCTCCGCCCTCGGCGAGGCGCTGGCCGCGCGCGACGGCGACCCGGAGCGCGTCGTCGCCGGGGAGGACGCGCGATGAGCGCCCCCGTCACGGGCACCCTGCCGCTCGTCGCCCCGCTGCTGGCCATGCGCGGGTCCGCGGACGCCGCCGCCTGCGAGGGCGATGCGTGCCTCGTGCCCGGCGCGGGCGGATCCGCGTCCCCGGCGGCCCCCGCCGACGCGTCCGACGCGGGCTCTCCCGCGGCCGACCTCGCGCGGGTGCGCGACGCCATCGACTCCGGACGGGCGATCTGACCGTCCCTCCCCGGGCGCCCGCCGCCCGGTCCCCGCGCGGATCCCGCCCCGCGTCCGCCGCCCGCCGTCCCGTCTGGGAGAATCGAGCCGTCATGTCCTCTCCGACCCTCGCCCCCGCCCCGGACGCCTCCGCGCCCGCCGCCGAGCCCGCCCTCCGCATCGGCGGCATCCCGCTCGACGTGCCCGTGGTCCTCGCGCCCATGGCCGGCATCACCAACACCGCCTTCCGGCGCCTGTGCCGCGAGTTCGGCGCCGGCCTCTACGTCAGCGAGATGATCACGAGCCGCGCCCTCGTCGAGCGCACGCCCGAGTCGATGCGGCTCATCACGCACCACCCGTCGGAGAAGGTCCGCTCCATCCAGCTCTACGGCGTCGACCCCAAGACCGTGCGCGAGGCCGTCACCATGCTCGTCGCGGAGGACCGCGCCGACCACATCGACCTCAACTTCGGCTGCCCGGTGCCCAAGGTCACCCGCAAGGGCGGGGGAGCGGCCCTCCCGTGGAAGCTCGGCCTCTTCACCGACATCGTCGAGGGCGCGGTCCAGGCCGCCGGGTCGGTGCCGCTCACCGTCAAGATGCGCAAGGGCATCGACGCCGACCACCTCACCTACCTCGAGGCCGGCCGCGCCGCCGAGGGCGCGGGCGTGGCGTCCATCGCGCTGCACGCGCGCACCGCGAGCGACTACTACAGCGGCCACGCCGACTGGTCGGCCATCGCGAAGCTCAAGCAGGCCATCACGAGCGTGCCGGTCCTCGGCAACGGCGACATCTGGGCGGCGGAGGACGCCATCCGGATGATGGACGAGACCGGCGCCGACGGCGTGGTGGTCGGCCGCGGCTGCCTCGGCCGCCCCTGGCTCTTCGGCGACCTCGCGGCCGCCTTCCACGCGCGTGCCGCCGGGCTCGACCCCGCGGACACGCCCCGCGCGCACCCCACGCAGGGCGCCGTCGCGGACACGTTCCGCCGCCACGTCGAGCTCCTCGCCGAGTTCTTCGAGAGCGAGGAGCGCGGCTGCCGGGACGCGCGCAAGCACGTCGCCTGGTACTTCAAGGGCTACCCCGTGGGCGGCGACCTGCGGGCCGCGCTCGCCTCGGCGTCCTCCCTCGCGGAGATCGACGGCCTGCTCGCCACCCTCGACCGCGACCAGCCCTACCCGGGCGCGGGCGCGGAGGGCGCGCGCGGCCGCCAGGGCAGCATGAAGCGCACGGCGCTGCCGGACCGCTGGCTGGAGAGCCGCGACATCGACGCGGCGGATGCGATGGACATCGCGGACGGGGAGATCCACAACAGTGGCGGGTGAGGGCATGGCCGGACGGTCGACGTACAGCGAGACCGACGCGGAGCGCTGGTTCCCGGAGCAGCACTCGTCCCGCCGCAGCGACTTCGCGCGCGACCGCGCCCGGCTCCTGCACTCGAGCGCGCTCCGGCGCCTCGCCGCCAAGACGCAGGTCCTCAGCCCCATGGCCGGCCTCGACTTCGCGCGCAACCGCCTCACGCACTCGCTCGAGGTGGCCCAGGTCGGCCGCGAGCTCGCCTCCAGCCTCGACCTCGATCCCGACGTCGTGGACACCGCGTGCCTCGCGCACGACATCGGGCACCCGCCGTTCGGCCACAACGGCGAACGCGCCCTCAACGACTGGGCGGCCGACATCGGCGGCTTCGAGGGCAACGCGCAGACTCTGCGCCTGCTCACCCGGCTCGAGCCCAAGGTCATCGGACCGGACGGCCGGCCCTACGGCCTCAACCTCACGCGCGCCAGCCTCGACGCGAGCTGCAAGTACCCCTGGCCGAGCTCGCAGTCCGTCCCCGACCCGTCGGGCCGCGGCAAGTTCGGCTTCTACGACGACGACGTGGCCGCGTTCGCGTGGCTCCGCGAGGGCGCTCCCACGGGACGCCGCTGCATCGAGGCCGAGGTCATGGACCTGAGCGACGACATCGCCTACTCCGTGCACGACTTCGAGGACGCCATCGTCGGCGGCTACGTCGACGTGCGCGCGCTCGGCGCCCGGGTCGACCACGAGGAGCTCGTCGACTCGATGGTGGCGTGGATCGGCGGGGCGCACTCGCACGAGGAGCTCATCCAGGCGTTCGACCGGCTCGACTCGCTCGACGTCTGGGTCGACGAGTACGACGGCGGCCGCGGGGCCCAGGCGGCGCTCAAGGACCTCACCAGCCAGCTCATCGGCCGCTTCGCCGGGGCCGCCACGCAGCTCACCCGCGCCACGCACAGCGACCGCAGCCTCATCCGCTTCGGCGCGCACGTCGTGGTGCCGCGCGCCATCCAGGCGGAGATCGCGGTGCTGAAGGGCATCGTCGCCGCCTTCGTCATGTCGAAGAACACGCGCCAGCCCATCTACGCGCGCCAGCGCGAGGTGCTCGCGGGCCTCGCGGACGCCCTGCACGCGCGCGGCGCCGACGAGCTCGACCCGGGCTTCGCGGGCGACTGGCGGGACGCGGCCGACGACGCCGCGCGCAAGCGCGTCATCGTCGACCAGGTCGCGAGCCTCACCGACCAGTCGGCCATCGCCTGGTACGAGCGCCTCTGCGCGAGGCCCGTCTTCTGAGCCCCCGGAGCGGTCCGCAGCCCGCACGTAGGATGCAGCAATGGCCCTGATCCGCAAGAGCGACATCGACGAGGTGCGCTCCCGGGTGAACCTGGGCGACGTGGTGGGGGAGTACGTCACCCTCAAGTCCGCCGGCGTCGGATCGCTCAAGGGCCTCTGCCCGTTCCACGACGAGCGCACGCCGAGCTTCCACGTGCGGCCGCAGGTCGGCTTCTACCACTGCTTCGGCTGCGGCGAGGGCGGCGACGTCTACACGTTCCTGCAGCGCATGGACCACGTGACCTTCGCGGAGGCCGTGGAGCGCATGGCGCAGCGCATCGGCTACCAGCTCCACTACGAGGACGGCCAGGCGGCCACCGACCAGGGCAACCGCTCGCGGCTCCTCGGGGCCAACGAGGCGGCCGCGGAGTTCTTCGTCGAGCAGCTCGGATCCGAGGAGGCGGAGATCGGCCGCACGTTCCTCGGGGAGCGCGGCTTCGACCAGGGCGCGGCGCAGCGATTCGGCGTCGGCTTCGCCCCGCAGAGCTGGGACGCGCTCTCCACGCACCTCAAGGCCAAGGGCTACACGGAGGCGGAGCTCGTGACCGCGGGCCTCCTCAGCCAGGGCGACCGCGGGGCGTACGACCGGTTCCGCGGCCGGCTCGTCTGGCCCATCCGCGACCTCACGGGCGCGACGGTCGGCTTCGGCGCGCGTCGCCTCCGGGAGGACGACAAGGGCCCGAAGTACCTCAACACCCCCGAGACGCCCGTCTACCACAAGAGCTCCGTCCTCTACGGCCTCGACCTCGCCAAGCGCGACGTGAGCCGCGGCCGCCAGGTCGTGGTGGTCGAGGGCTACACCGACGTCATGGCCTGCCACCTCGCCGGCATCACGACCGCGGTGGCCACGTGCGGCACGTCCTTCGGCGTCGACCACATCAAGGTGCTCCGCCGCGTGCTGGGCGACGACAGCGGGCTCGGCGAGGTCGTGTTCACGTTCGACCCGGACGCGGCCGGCCAGAAGGCCGCCATGCGCGCGTTCTCCGAGGAGCGGCGCTTCGCCGCGCAGACCTACGTCGCCGTCGGACCCGACGGCCTCGACCCGTGCGACCTCCGCCTCACCCGCGGCGACGACGCGGTGCGCCGCATGATCCAGGGCAAGAAGCCCATGTTCGAGTTCGCGATCAAGCAGATCCTCGCGGACCACGACCTCGAGACCGTGGAGGGCCGCGTCGCCGCGCTCCGGGCCGCCGCCCCCGTGGTGGCGGACATCCGCGACCCCTCGCTCCGCCCGGGCTACGCGCGCGAGCTCGCGGGCTGGCTCGGCATGGACCTCAGCGAGGTCGGCCGCGCCGTGCAGACCGCGGGCCGGAGCATGCCCGCCGACGGCGCCGACCGCTCCGGCGGCGCGCCGCAGGGCCGCCACGCGCAGGGCGGACAGCACGGCGGCGCCTCCGGACGCGGCGGTGACGAGGACGGCATCGACAGCGCCCGCTCCATGTCGCTCATGGACCTGCCGACCGACCTCGCCACGCGCCTCGAGCGCGACGCCCTCATGGCGATGCTCCAGCACCCCGAGCTCGTCGGGAACGACCTCGTCCTGCGCGCCGCGCAGGTGACCTTCGTGAACGAGAGCCTCGCCGTCGTGCGCGACGGCGTCATCGGCAGCATGGACGCGCTCGGCGGCGCCGACTGGCTGTCCCGCGTGGCGCTCGAGGTGCCCGAGTCGTTCGCCACCCTCGTCAAGCAGCTGGGCGTGGCGCCGCTGCCGAACCGGGGCGACGCCGACAAGCTCGCGATCTACGTGAAGGGCGTCACGGCGGAGCTCGTCGGGCGCGACCTGCTGCGGCGGAAGGCCGACCTGATCGGGCGCCTCCAGCGCACGGACGCGACCGGCGAACGCGAGCGCTACCAGGAGATCCAGCGCGAGCTGATGCAGGTCGAGGCCGAGCGCCGGGCGCTCCGCGAATAGCGTCGCGGGGCCCTCGCCGCATTGTTTCGGTCGTGTGAAGAAGGGCGCCGACGGGGTCCCGGGGAACGGGCTGCTGTTTCCCGTGTGTTAGAAATCATTCACAGCACAGCGTCCGTGTCTCCTCGATGCGCGGGCGCGCTCCCCTTCATGAAAGAGGCACTCGGAACATGACGTCCGCATTCCCCCGGCGCTCACGCGTCCTGCTCGCCACGGCCGGATTCTCCGCCGCGGCCCTCGTCCTCGCCGGCTGCTCCGGCGGATCCGGCGACCCGCTCGCCGAGGACGGCGGCGCATCCGGCGGCGGATCGGTCATCGTCGGCACGACCGACAAGGTCCTGTCGCTCGACCCCGCCGGCTCGTACGACAACGGCTCGTTCGCGGTGCAGAACCAGGTCTTCCCGTTCCTGTTCAACAGCCCCTACGGCAGCCCCGACGTCGAGCCCGACATCGCGGAGAGCGGCGAGTACACCTCGGACAACGAGTTCACCGTCACGCTCAAGCCCGACCTGACGTTCGCGAACGGCCACGCGCTCACCGCGAGCGACGTCAAGTTCACGTTCGACCGCGTCGCGGCCATCGCGGCCAACGGCGCCGACAACGGCAACGGCCCGTCGTCGCTCCTCGCGAACGTCGAGAGCGTCGCCGCCCCCGACGACACCACGGTCGTCTTCACGCTGAAGACCGCCAACGACCAGACCTTCGAGCAGGTGCTCTCCAGCCCCGCCGGCCCCATCGTCGACGAGGAGGTGTTCCCCGCGGACGCCCTGGCCGACCCGGCCGACATCGTCGAGGCGAACGCCTTCGCGGGCCAGTACGTCATCACCGACTTCCAGCTCAACCAGCTCATCGCGTACGCGCCCAACGCGGAGTACGCGGGCGTGCTGCCGAAGGCGGCCAACGAGGGCGTGACGGCGAAGTACTACGCCGACGAGACCACGATGAAGCTCGCCGTGCAGAACGGCGAGATCGACGTCGCGGGCCGCTCGCTCGGCGCGACCGACATCGCCGACCTCAAGAAGGACGACAAGGTCGAGGTCATCGAGGGCCCCGGCGGCGAGATCCGCTACATCACGTTCAACCTCAACACGCAGCCCTTCGGCAAGACGACGGGCGAGGCCGACGAGGCGAAGGCCCTCGCCGTCCGCCAGGCGGCCGCCGACCTCATCGACCGCGAGGAGCTCTCCACCGCGGTCTACAACGGCACCTACACGCCGCTGTTCTCCTACGTGGCGGACGGCCTGTCCGGCGCGAACGAGGCGCTCAAGGGCCTGTACGGCGACGGCGACGGCAAGCCCGACGCCGACAAGGCCGCCAAGGCCCTCGCCGACGCCGGCGTGCAGACGCCCGTCGCGCTCGACCTGCAGTTCAACCCGGACCACTACGGCGCCGGCTCCGACGACGAGTACGCGCTGGTCAAGCAGCAGCTCGAGAAGACGGGCCTGTTCCAGGTCAACCTGCAGTCCACGCTGTGGGACCAGTACAGCAAGGCCCGCGTCAACGACGAGTACCCGGCGTACCAGCTCGGCTGGTTCCCCGACTACTCGGACGCGGACAACTACCTGACGCCGTTCTTCTCCCCGCAGAGCTTCGTGAAGAACCACTACGAGAACGCGGAGGTCGCCGACCTCATCACGCAGCAGCTCTCGGAGGCCGACACCACGAAGCGCGCCGAGCTCATCGGCCAGATCCAGGACGAGGTCGCCGCCGACCTGCCGACCCTGCCCCTGCTCCAGGGCTCGCAGGTCGCGGTCGCCGGCGAGGGCGTGGACGGCGTGACGCTCGACGCGTCGTTCAAGTTCCGCTACGCGCCGATCACCAAGGGCTGATCCGGCCCCCGGGAGGGCGCCGGTTAGACTGACGCCCTCCTCCCGATGGGGCGCTCCGCTACCGCGGAGCGCCCCATCCTCCTGTCACCCTCCGTGCCACCCGGCACGGCTCCGGACGACGACCCGAAAGGCCCACCCGCTCGTGACAGTCCTACCCGACGCAGTGCCCGCGTCCGCACCCCCCGGGGCGCAGCCCAAGGCCCGGAAGCAGGGGATCGGGCTCGGCCAGTACATCCTCATCCGCGCCGTGCTCATCATCCCGACGGTGTTCATCCTCGTCACGCTCGTGTTCTTCCTCATGCGCATCGTGGGCGACCCGATCTCCGCGGCCGTCGGCGACCGGCTCACCCCGGAGCAGCTGCAGGAGCGGCTCGCCACGGCGGGCTTCGACCGCCCGATCATCGTGCAGTACCTCGAGTACCTCGGCCAGATCGCGACGGGGAACTTCGGCCGCTCGCTCACCGACAACCGGTTGATCAGCGACATCCTGCTGCAGTACGGCTCGGCCACGCTCGAGCTCGTCATCTACTCGCTGATCGTCGCGTTCCTCATCGGCATCCCGCTCGGCCTCGTCGCCGCGTACTACAAGGACCGCACCCCCGACGCGGTGCTCCGCATCCTCGCGATCCTCGCCTACGCGACCCCCGTCTTCTTCGCGGGCCTGCTCCTCAAGCTCGTCTTCTCCGTCTGGCTCGGGATCCTGCCGCTCTCCGGCCGCGCCGACACGCGCGTCTCGGTCGCGCTCGGACGCCTGGAGAACCCCACCGGCATCTACCTGATCGACGCGCTCCGCCTCGGCAGCCCCACCGCGGTGGGCGACGTGCTCGAGCACGCCGTGCTCCCCGCCCTCGCGCTCGGGCTCCTCACGGCCGGCATCTTCCTGCGGCTCGTGCGCACCAACGTCATCTCCACGCTCGGCACCGAGTACGTGGACGCGGCCCGCTCGCGCGGCGTCGGCGAGTTCCGCCTCACCACGCGGCACGCGCTGAAGCCCGCCCTCATCCCCATCATCACGGTGGTCGGCCTGCAGATCGCGGTGATGCTCGGCGGCGCCGTGCTCACCGAGACGACCTTCGAGTGGCGGGGCCTCGGCTTCCAGCTCGCGCAGTACCTGGCCTCGCGCGACTTCGTGGCGGTGCAGGGCATCGTCGCGCTGCTCGCCGTCATCGTGGCCGTGACCAACTTCATCGTCGACGTCGTCGCGGCGCTCATCGACCCGCGAGTGAGGTACTGACATGAGCGACACCACCACCACGCCGGTCGCCGTGGCGACCGGGCCCGCCCGCCGGACGCTCTGGCAGCGCCTCCCGCTCGTCTCCCACGTGCGGCAGAGCGTCGGCCTCCAGCGCGGGATGCTCATCGCGGGCATCGTCATCACCGGGCTGTTCATCCTGCTCGCGGCCTTCGCGCCGCTCATCGCCCCGTTCGGGTTCGCGCAGGGCGCCGACGACACCGGGTCCTTCCCGCGCCAGTCCGCGCCCGACGGCACCCACATCTGGGGCACCACGGTCGGCGGCTACGACGTGTTCTCGCGCGTCGTCTGGGGCACGCAGACCGCGCTGTCCGTCGTCGTCATCGCCGTGATCCTGTCGCTGTTCGCGGGCGTGCTGCTCGGCGTCGTCTCCGGCTACCTCGGCGGCTGGCTCGACCGGATCCTCGTGGTCATCGCCGACGCCATCTACCCGTTCCCGACGCTCCTGCTCGCCATCGTGGTGAGCATCGTCCTGAACGGCGGGCAGTCGAGCCTGTGGGGCGGCATCCTGTCGGCCGCGGTGAGCATCACGGTGGTCTACATCCCGCAGTACTTCCGGGTGATCCGCGCCGAGGTCGTGCGGCTGAAGGCGGAGGCGTTCGTCGAGAGCGCCAAGGTCATCGGCACGTCGACGCCGCGCATCATGTTCGTGCACGTGCTGCGGAACTCCACCCGCACGCTGCCGCTCATCCTCACGCTCAACGCGTCGGAGGCCATCCTCACGCTCGCGGGCCTCGGCTTCCTCGGCTTCGGCATCTCGCCGACGTCGGCCGCGGAGTGGGGCTACGACCTCAACCGCGCCCTCGCCGACACCGCGAGCGGCGTCTGGTGGACGGGCGTGTTCCCCGGCGTCGCGATCGTCCTGCTCGTCCTCGGGCTCACGCTCGTCGGCGAGAGCGTCAACGACATCTCCGACCCCAAGCTGCGCGCCCGCAAGCGCGCCGAGAAGAAGAAGGTGGCCGCATGAGCGACGTCGTCGAGATCCGCGACCTCGGGGTGACCTTCGCGACCGACGGCGGCGACGTCCGCGCGGTCGACGGCGTGTCCCTCACGGTGTCGCCCGGCGAGATCCTCGCCATCGTGGGGGAGTCGGGGTCGGGCAAGTCCGTCACCGCCCGCACGGTGCTGGGGCTCCTCCCGGACACGGCCGTCACCGACGGCGCCGTGCTCCTCAGCGACCGGACGGGCCAGGGCGCGGTCGACGTGCTGTCCCTCTCGGCCGACAAGCTCCGCCAGGTGCGCGGCCGTGACGTCGCGATGGTGTTCCAGGAGCCGTCCACGGCGCTGAACCCCGTGCACACCATCGGCTGGCAGATCATCGAGGGCCTCCGCGCCCACGGCCGCATCTCCAAGAAGGAGGGGCGCGCGAAGGCGATCGACATCCTCCGCCGCGTGGGGATCCCCGACCCCGAGACACGGGTGGACCACTACCCGCACCAGTTCTCCGGCGGGCAGAAGCAGCGCGTCGTCATCGCGATGGCGCTCGTGCTCGACCCCGGGCTCATCGTGGCCGACGAGCCGACCACCGCGCTCGACGTGACCGTGCAGGCCGAGATCCTCGACCTGCTGCGCCGCTGCCGCGACGAGTTCGGCGCCGCCGTGATCCTCATCACCCACAACATGGGCGTCGTCGCCGACCTCGCCGACCGCGTCGCCGTCATGTACCGCTCGCGGCTCGTCGAGCAGGCGGACGTCGCGACGCTGTTCTCGGCGCCGAAGGAGGAGTACACGCGGAACCTGCTGGCCTCCGTGCCGAAGCTCGGCGAGGGCGTCGCCGCCACCGTGGAGCGCGCCGCCGTGCGCACGCGGGCCAGGGAGGCGTCGACGACGCAGGCCGCGCCCGTCGTCGTCGCGCGCGGGCTCGAGATCGAGTACCCGGGCCGTCTCGGGAGCCCCGCGTTCCGCGCGGTGAAGGGCGTCGACCTCCACATCGAGGCCGGCGAGGTCCTCGGGCTCGTGGGGGAGTCGGGCTCCGGCAAGACCACCATCGGGCGCGCCATCGCGGGGCTCACGAACGTCACGGGCGGATCCCTGCAGGTCCTCGGCACCGAGATGCTCGGGGTCCGCGAGCGCGACTTCCGGAAGCTCCGCCAGGACATCGGGTTCGTGTTCCAGGACCCGGCCACGAGCTTCAACCCGCGCCTCACCATCGCGGAGTGCGTGGCCGAGCCGCTCATCGTGCACGGGCGCGCCAGGTCCCCGCAGGCCGCGCGCGGCCGCGTCGACGAGCTGATGGAGGCGGTCCAGCTGCCGAAGGCGTTCGGCGACCGGTACCCGCACGAGCTCTCCGGCGGGCAGCGGCAGCGCGCGAGCCTCGCCCGCGGCCTCGCGCTCGAGCCGTCGCTCCTCGTCGCCGACGAGCCCACGAGCGCGCTCGACGTCTCCGTGCAGGCGCGCGTGCTGGAGCTGTTCGCCGAGCTGCAGCGCGAGCTGGGGTTCGCGGGGCTGTTCATCAGCCACGACCTCGCCGTCGTCGACCTGCTCGCCGACCGGATCGCGGTGCTGTACCGCGGCGAGCTGGTGGAGGAGGGCACGGGCGCCGAGGTGCTCGGGAACCCGCAGCACCCGTACACGCAGCGCCTCCTCGCGTCGCTGCCCGTGCCCGACCCGGTCGAGCAGGCCGAGCGCCGCGCCCGGCTGCACGCGCTGCGCGCCGCCGAGCGGACCGCCGGCTAGGCGGCTCCGAGCGGCGCCCGGCCCGCGCCGGGCATGATGGACGGAACCCGCACCCCTCGTCCGGCCGGCCCACCGCCGGCCGGACGACCGCGCCGAGGACGGAGCAGCGCATGACGCACACCCCCCGAGAGGCCGCGCCGGGCGGCGAGCCGACCGAGCCCGTCCTCGATGCGCGCGACCTCCGGCTCGCGTACCCCGCCAGACGCGGCGCGGAGACGCCGCCCGCCGTCGACGGCATCACGCTCCGCCTCCTCCCGGGCCAGGTGCTCGGGGTCGTAGGGGCGAGCGGATCCGGGAAGTCGTCCCTGGCGCGCGTGCTCGCGGGCCTCGTCCCGTCTGACGAGGGCGCCGCGGTGCCGCGCATCACGGGCGGCGACGCGTCGGTGCTCGGCCAGGGGCTCCGGCGCATGGGCCGCCGCGCCCGCACGCGCACCACCTACGGCATCGGCTACGTGCCGCAGGACGCCGGCACCACGCTCCACCCGCAGCTCACGGCGAGCGAGGCCATCGCCGAGCCGATCTTCTCCCGTGACCGCCGCTTCGACAGCCAGGTGGCCGCGCGCCGGGTCGTCACGCTGCTCACGGCGCTCGACCTGCCGCCGGGCACGCAGGACCGCTACCCGCACGAGCTCTCCAGCGGCCAGCGCCAGCGCGTCGCCCTCGCCCGCGCGCTCGTGCTCGGGCCGCGCCTGCTCATCGCCGACGAGCCCACCTCCGGCGTCGACGTGATGAGCCGCGTCGCCGTGCTCGACCTCCTCCGCGACCTGCAGTCGCGCGGCGGCTTCTCCGCCCTCGTCGTCAGCCACGACCTCGCGGTCGTCGAGCGCCTCACCGACCGCCTGGCCGTGCTGCACCGCGGGACGCTGGTGGGCTACGGCGACATCGACGACGTCCTGGCGGATCCCACGCACCCGTACGTGCAGGGGCTGGCCGAGTCGCGCTCGGCGGCCGATCGCGGGCGCGAGCCCTCGGCGGACGCGGCCCGGGCGGACGGCGCGTGACCGGGCCCGGGCGGGACGCGGAGGCGGACCCGGACGGCACCGCCGCCCGGGACGCCGCCCGCGCGGCGGCGGTCGTCGACACGGTGCTGACCGGCCTCGACGCCCGGCTGGAGACCGTCCTCGGCGTCCCCGCCGTGCGGATCGGCGACCGCCTCGTCGCGCGCGTCCTCGACGGCGCGTTCCTCCTCGCCCCCTCCGACGCCGTGATCCCGCCGCCGCCCGAGGGCGTCGCCGCGGAGACCGTCCGGCCCTGGCCCGGCGCGCAGCCGCACCTGAGGATCCCGCTCGCGGCGCTCGCACCTGCGGACTCCGAGGCCCCGTCGCCCGCCGAGCCGTCGCCCGCGGATCCGTCGCCCGCGGACCCGTCGCCCGCCGCCGCGTGGATCCGCGCGGCCGTCCTCGCCACCGCCGCCCGCGTCCCCGCCGTCCGGCTCCCCGAACCCCCTGTCCGCATACCGCACCCCCGGAGGCCCCGCACATGACCGACACTGCCGCATCCGCCCCCGCCCCGCGCCGCGTCCATCGCGCGGTCGACGGCGCCACGCCGCACCGCCTCACCGGCGACGCGCGCCCGACCCCCGGTCCCGTGGCGATGCTGCCGCGCACCGAGGACGCGTACCTCGAGGCCGTCCGCGCGGGCGGCGGCGAGGTCGCCGAGCTCTCGGAGGAGACGCGCGGCATCGTCTGGCTCTCCATCCGCCGCGCCGACGAGCTGACCGACACGCTCGCCGCCAACCCGCAGGTGCAGTGGGTGCAGCTGCCGTTCGCGGGGGTGGACGCGTTCGCCGACACGCTCCGCGCCTGCGACCGTCCCGACCTCGTCTGGACCAGCGCGAAGGGCGCGTACTCCCAGCCCGTCGCCGAGCACGCCCTCGCGCTGACCCTCGCGGCCCTGCGGCAGCTGCCCGAGCGCGCCCGCGCGACGTCATGGGGCGACTCGGCCGGCCTCTCGCTCTACGGCGCCGAGGTCGTCGTGGTCGGCGCGGGCGGCATCGCCCTGGAGTACATCCGCCTGCTCGCACCCTTCGACTGCACCGTCACCGTGGTGCGGCGGAGCGGCGATCCGGTCGAGGGCGCCGACCGCACCGTCACCGCCGACCGGCTCGACGAGGTCCTGCCGGGCGCGGACATCGTGATGCTCGCCGCCGCCAGCACCGACGACACGGCCCGGCTCATCGGCGCCGCGCAGCTCGAGGCCATGAAGGACACGGCCGTGCTCGTCAACATCGCCCGCGGCGCGCTCGTCGACTCCGACGCCCTGCTCGAGGCCCTCCGCACCGGCGGGATCCACGGCGCCGGCCTCGACGTCACGTCGCCCGAGCCGCTCCCGGACGGTCACCCGCTCTTCTCCGAGCCCCGCTGCCTCGTCACGCCGCACACGGCCGACACGCCGGACATGGTGCGGCCGCTGCTGGCCGAGCGGATCCGGCTCAACACGGAGGCGTTCATCCGCACGGGCGACTTCGTCGGCATCGTGGAGCCGTCCTCCGGCTACTGACCCGCCCGGCGGCCGTCCCCGGCCCGTCGGGGGCGCCGCGTAGGGTGGGCGACGTGATGACGCCCGAGGAAGCCGCCGTGCCCGAGGTCTCGATCTGGGCGGGCGGGTACACCGCCGATGGCGGGGGATCCGGCATCGGCATCACGGGCCTCGCCGTCGACCCCATCACGGGCGACCTCGCGGTCGTCGGCACCGCAGTGGAGACCCCCTCGCCCTCGTTCCTCCTCGCCCGCGGCGACATGGTCTACGCGGTGGGCGAGGCGTCCGCCCGCGTCGAGGCCTTCCGTCGCGGGCCCGGTGGGTCGCTGCAGTGGGCGGGCGGGCAGCCGAGCGGCGGATCCGGACCCTGCCACCTCCACATCGTGGACGACCTCCTCCTCACCTCGCACTACGGCGACGGCACCGTCGCCGTCCATCCGCTCCACGACGACGGCACCATCGGCGAGGCGACGCAGCTGCTCACCGCCGAGGGATCGGGCCCGCGCCCGCAGCAGGACGGCCCGCACGCGCACAGCACGCTGCACGTCGGCGGCGGCGTCGTGCTGAGCGCCGACCTCGGCACCGACGCCGTGCACGTGCACGCGCTCCGCGACGGCCGCCTCGACCGGGTCACGAGCGTCGCGTTCCCGGCCGGCACCGGGCCGCGGCACCTCGCCCTCCTCGCCTCCGGTCGCGTCCTGGTGGTGGGCGAGCTCGACGGGACGCTGCACGCCCTCGAGGGGTCCGGCGGTTCCTGGCGCATCGCCGCGTCCACCTCCTGCGCCGCCGAGCCCGACGCGCGCGACTCCGCGGCCGAGGTGCAGGTGTCGGCCGACGAGCGCCTCGCCTACGTGGGGCTCCGCGGCTCCGACCGGATCGCCGTGGTCGGCGTCGCGGCGGACGGCTCGCTCGGCCCCGTCGCCGCGTTCGACTGCGGCGGCACGACGCCCCGGCACCACGTGCTCGTCGACGACCGGCTGCACGTGGCGAACCAGGGATCCGGCACCGTCACCTCGTTCCGGCTCGACCCGGCGACGGGCCTGCCCGCGGCGGGACCGGCCGTCATCGTCGTGCCGAGCCCGACCTGCCTGCTGCCGGTGTCGTAGCCCGCGGCATCGTCCGGTCGCTCCTGAGGGCGGGGCCGATCAGCGCAGCAGCAGGGGCGCGGCCGCCCGGATCTCCTCCTCCACGCCCAGGCCCCGCCAGCCCGCGGACGTGAACGCCCGGCCGTCGACGCCGTTGCGGTCCATCAGGGCGAAGCCGACCGCGCGGATCCCCGAGTAGGCGATGAGCACGGGGTGCGCGGGGTCCGATACGAGGCTCACGACGCGTCGTCGTCGGGCCTCGAGGGTCGGCAGCGTGTCCGCGGGCGGGTCACCCGCGCGCGCGGCGACCGCGTCGTCGGCCGGGTCGGACCCGCGCACCTCGTCCGCATCGGCCGCCACCCCCGCGGGTGCGGTCGCGCGCTCCCGGTGATCCTCCTCGAGCAGCGCCCACAGGCGGTCCGCGTCGTTCGGCCGTGCCCGCACGACCTGGAACATCCCCATGTCCCGACGCTACCTGTGGACGGCGCGTCCGACTCCGATGCCGACGGCCCTAACCTCTCCCCGTACTGAGAACGGTTCTCAGTACTAAAGAGAGAGGATGCCGACATGATCGACGTCTCCATCACCAGGATCGCCGGCGACGACGTGCTCAGCGCGCCGCAGGGACCGGGCACGAACGCCCTCGTCCACAACCCGTTCGCCGTCGAGGCGATCGCCGGCGACGACGTGCTCAGCGCGCCGCAGGGTCCGGGCACGAACGCCCTCGTGCACAACCCCTTCGCTCTCCAGGACTAGGAGAGGGAAGCCGGCCGGCGCGCACCCGCGCGCCGGCCGGGACCGCGTCCGCCGGATCCGCACCGGCCGCCACCGCCACCGCCACCGCCACCGATCGTGAGACCGCATGCTCCGCCTCGCCCCGCACCATCGCCTCTACCGCGTCGCCGTCGACGAGTGGCGGCATGTCACCCCCGCGCTCGAGTTCCACCGCGTCAGCGGTCCGGACGCCCTCGTGGCCGACGTCGTCGAGCGCCTCGCCGCCGGCGGGGTCGAGGATCCCGACGCCCCGTCGGCGACGGACGACCCGGGCGCCCCCCTCGTGCGGCTCCTGCGGGATCGGGGCGCCCTCACCGGCTTCGCCGACGACGCGCCGCGTCCCCTCCCGGGCGCCGGGCCCGTCGCGATCCAGGGCACCGGGCCCGTCGCCGCCGCGCTGCACGCGCTGCTCGGCGACCGGGCGGCCGCCCTCGACCCGGACGACGCCGTCCCGCCGGTCGCCTGCGCCCTCGTCTCGATCGCGCCGGAGCAGCCCGACGCCGCCTGGACCGCGCTCGGGCGGGAGCTCGGCCGCACCGGGATGCCCTGGCATCGCGTGCACCAGGAGGGCGAGCTTTTGGTCGTCGGACCGCTGCAGGCGCCGGGCGGAGCGGGGGCCGTCACCTACGCCGACTACCGGGGCCGCCGTCGCGCCGCCCATCGCGTGGTCGAGGAGCTGGAGCGGCTGTGGGGGGAGGCCGATGCGCGCGCGGCCGCGGGGATCACCCCGCTGGACGCGTGGCACGGCGTCGGCACCGGCGCCGCCGCGACGGCTGCCGGCATCGTGATCCACGAGCTCGCGGAGCACCTGTCGCGCGGCGCCGCGGCCCGGGAGGGCGGCGACGTGGCGGCCGGACCGGGCATCCGCCACGAGCACACGATCGTCCTCGCGACGGGGCTCGTCGAGCGGCATCCCGTGCTGCCGCTCCCCGTCGACCTCGCCGAGGCACCCCTGATCGCCGCACGCCCCGCTCGCGAGCACCCGACGACCG
This sequence comes from Clavibacter sp. B3I6, assembly GCF_030816895.1. NCBI lineage: Bacteria > Bacillati > Actinomycetota > Actinomycetes > Micrococcales > Microbacteriaceae > Clavibacter > Clavibacter sp. B3I6. The sequence goes on along the minus strand of NZ_JAUSYL010000001.1, from coordinate 504,093 downwards.
CGGGCGACCGGTGACCGGCTCCGACCGCTTCGGGGTCCCGCTCGCCGCGGCCGACGGGACCGTCCTCGTGCTCGACGCCCACGTGCCCGCGGCGGCAGGGCCCGACGCCCGCGTCCCGTGCGTCGTCACGCGCACCCCGTACGGACGCTCCCGGCACCTCGCCGAGGGGCGCGCCTGGCGGGAGCGCGGCCTGGCGTACGTCGTGCAGGACGTGCGCGGCCGCCACGACTCCGACGGGATCTGGGCGCCGTACCGCGGGGAGCGGGCCGACGGCGCGGCCCTGGTGGACTGGATCGCCGCGCAGCCCTGGAGCGACGGCCGCGTCGTCGCGTACGGCGGCTCGTACTCGGGCGCCACCGCGTGGGCCATGGCGGCCGAGCGCCCGGCCGCGGTCCGCGCGGTCGTGTCCCTCGGTCCCTCGATGTCGCTCGCCGGCACCAAGTTCGGCGGCGGCGGGATCCTCCGGCTCGCGGAGCACGCGTCCTGGTGGCTCGAGCGCGGCGACTCCCGCACGAGCCGCGACGGGCTCGCGGCGCTCGTGTTCGCCGAACGACCGGGCCTCCTGCGGCACCTCCCCGTCGTCGACGTCCCCCGGGCGATGGGCGCGCACCTGCCGTCGTGGCGCCGGATCGTGGAGGACGGGCCGGACGCGCGGACGGGGGAGGAGATCACGCGGGCGGAGCTCGCCGCGCTGACCTGCGCGACACTGCACGTGGGCGGCTGGCACGACCTGCTGCTGCCGGAGACGCTCGCGAACCACGCCGTCGCCGGATCCGCGGTGCCCGGCGTCCCCGCGCATCTCCTCGTCGGCCCGTGGGAGCACGACCTCGTCGGCAGCGCCTCGGGGCGCGTCGGCGACCTCGACCACGGCGACGACACCGTCATCCCGTGGGGCCGGATCCTCGTCGACTGGATCCGCGACGCCCTCGACGGCTCCCTGCCAGCCCGGCGCGCCCGGGTCCACGTGCGCGGGTCCGGCTGGGAGGACCATGACGCGTGGCCCCCGCCGCACACGCCGACCCGCGTCGCGTGGTCGGCGGGTGGCGAGGCCGGCTTCGTGCACGACCCGCGGGATCCACGGCCCTCGCGCCACCCCGGGCGTCGACCGGCGCGCGCTCGCGTCCCGCCCGGACGCGGTGCGCGCCCGCACCCTGCCGCTCGACGGGCCGCTGCGCCTCACCGGCGACGTCGCCGTCGAGCTCACGAGCTCCTCCGACGCCCCCGGCACCGACTGGATCGCCCGGCTCCTCGCCTCGAGCCCCGACGGAGGGGAGCAGGAGCTCGCCGTCGGCGAGACGACGGTCGCCGGCCCGCACGACGGGCTGCGGCTCGGCGTGCCGCTCGGACCCGTCGCGGTCCTGCTCCCCGTCGGCACCGTGCTCGTGCTGGAGCTCGCGGGCGCCGACGCCCCGCGGCTCGCGCGGAACCTCGGCGGGCCGCCGGGGGAGCGGTGCACGTCCACGACGCAGGTGCCGGTGCGGCAGCGGGTGGCGCTCGACGCCGCGACCCCGCTCACGCTGGTGCTGCCGGTCGCCGCGGGCACCGCGCCGACGCCGGACGGGGCGCGAGCGGGCGGCGACGCGATCACCGCCGATCCGCCCGCATCGTCCGTCCCGCGGGAGCGCACCGGCTCGGGGAGCGCATCGTGAGCATCGCCGACCTCGTCGACGCCCGCACGGGCCTCATCACCTCCCTGGCGCGGCAGCCGGCCGATCCGCGCCTGCCCTTCGCGTGGGTCGGGCACGGCGCCACGGTCTCCCGCGCCGACCGCTTCGCGCCGTGGCGGGCCGACGGCTTCGGCTTCGGGGCGTCCGCGGGCGACCCGCTGCCCGCGCGGCTCGCCGCCTGCGGGGAGGCCGTCGAGCGGTACTGCGGCAACGCCGTGCCCGAGCGCCTCGTCCGCGGATCGCACGCGTCGCTGACGGCCGGCGGCGCCCGCGCGGTGGATCCGGAGGAGCTGGCCCTCTACTCGCCCGCGCAGCACGCCGCCCCCGGCTTCCCCTTCCGCCCGTTCACCCGGCACGACGAGGTGCTCTGGGCCCCGGGCGTCGACCTGCACGACGGCGGTCCCGTCCTCGTGCCCGCCTCCCTCGCCTGGCTCGACGTCGTGCACGGCTCGCGCGCCGCCGAGGTGCCGCGCCACTCGCTCGCCTACTCCGGGATCGCCGCGGGCTCGGACGCGCGCATGGCCGTCCGCAACGCGCTCGAGGAGCTCTGGGAGCGCGACGCGACGGCGATCTGGTGGGCGAGCGGCGCCTCCACGCGCCTCGTCGACGACGGCGGCCGGATCACGGGCGCGCTGGGCTGGACCGAGGACCCGACGGCGCCGCGCGTCCGCGTGCGCCTCCTCGAGGTCCCGTCGGAGTCGCCCGCGCCCGTCGTCGCCGCCTTCCTCGAGGAGGAGCACGACGACGGGTCCCGCATGGTCGCGTTCGGCAGCGCCTGCCGCAGCACGCCCGAGCAGGCGGCGACGAAGGCGCTCGTGGAGGCGCTCGGACTCCTGCAGCTCACCCGGCAGCTCGTCGACCCGGCGAGCGAGGTCTGGCGGGCGGTCCGCGCCGGCGGCATCGAGGAGCACGTGTTCCTGCCGTACCGCGCCGACCGGCGCTACCTCGACGACGCGGGACCCGGGTACGCGCGCCTCACCGACCTGCCGCCCGTCGCGCAGCTGCACCTCGACCCGCGGATGAACGGGTCGCACCTCGACCGGCTCCGGCCCGCCGCCGCCGCGCCCCTCGAGGCGCTGCCGCGGATCGACGCGGCCGGTGCCCTCGAGACGCACCTGGAGGCGCTCGCCCGGCTCGGCCTCCGCGCGGTGTCCGTCGACCTGACGACGCCCGACGTCCGGCTCGCAGGGCTCGAGGTCGTCCGCGTGGTCGTGCCCGGGCTCGTGGGGAACGGGCCGCCCGCGTACCCGCTGCGCGGATCCGCCCGCTACCTCGACGTCCCGCGTCGCCTTAGCTTCGACCGCATCCCGGCGAGCGTCGACGCCCTCGTCCCCGACCCGATCCCCCTGGCATGAGAGGCCCGATGGACCCCGCACCCGCATCCGCACCCGCCCGCCCGCGCGGACCGCTGCCCGCCGACCTCGTCGACGCGCGCACCGGCGTGATCCGCCGCGTCGAGCCGCGCGCGACCCCCGCGCACTTCCCGCTCGCGTTCCAGCTCGCCCACGCCGTGCTCGCCGACTCGACCGCCTTCTGCGGGTGGGCCTCGGACGCGTCGGGCGCGGGCCACGCCTTCGCGGATCCGGACGCCGTGCGCGGCGCAGCCGTGGGCGAGGCGGTCGAGCGGTACTGCGGCAACCTCGTGCCCGCCGGGCTCGTGCGCGACTCGGCCCGGCGGCTCCGCGCGGCAGGGCGCGCCGTGCTGGATCCGGCCGCCCTCTCCCTGTACTCCGTCGCGCAGCACGCGAGCGGTCGGCTGCCCGTCGACGTCCTCGACGCGGACGCCGTCGTCGACTGGACGGAGGCCGAGCGGCTCGGGACGGCGGACCGCGTGCTCGTCCCCGCCTCGCTGGTCTGGGTGTCGCACGCGCTCCTCGTGCCGCCCGCGGTGCACCCGATCATGCAGGCCGGGCTCGCGACCGGGCGATCCCGCGAGGAGGCCCTCTGGGGCGGGCTCGGCGAGGTGGTCGAGCGCGACGCGATGACGCGCGCCTGGACGGACGGCGAGGGCGTCGTCGAGCTCGACGTCCCGCGGGCGCTGCACGACCTGGCGCGCGGGCCGGACGGCGCCCTCTCCTGCCGCTGGTTCCTGTTCCCGCACGGATCCGGCGTCCCCGTCCTCGGCGCCCTGCTCGCGGACGCCCGCACCGGCTGCCTCACGCTCGGCATGGCGAGCGGCGGGCTCCCGACGCGCGCCGCCCGCAAGGCGCTGGGGGAGGCCCTGCAGCTGCAGCTCTTCCAGGCCGATCTCGACGACCCCGACGGGCCCTACATGGCCGCCGCGCGCGACCCGGGCAGCCCGCTGAAGCCCTGGCGCGCCGACCGGGCCTACCGCCTCGCCTACCGGGACGACCTCACCGACGTCGTCGACTACGGCTGCCACCTGCAGCTGCACCTGGACCCGGTCGTGCAGCGCGTGTTCCGGGAGGAGCTCGCCCGGTCCATCACCGGCCGCATCCCGCTCGCGGATGCGTCCGACCGGTGGGGAGGGCGGGAGCGGCTGCCGGAGCTCGTCGAGGCGATGCGAGCGCGCGGGCACGACGTGCTCGCGGTCGACGTGACGCTCCCGGAGGTCCGCCGCGCCGGCCTGCACGTGATGCGCGTGATCGTGCCCGGCCTCCGCTCGAACGCGCCGCACGCGCTGCCCTTCCTCGGCGGCCCGGATCCCGCGCCGCCGCGCGCTCCGAGGCCCGTGCCGCTCCCGCACTGAGCCGGTCCGCCCCGAGCCCGCCGTGCACCCAGCCCTCCCGACACCCGATCACCCACCCGAGAGCGACATGGAACCGACGACGACCCCCGCAGCACCCACCCCGACCCCCGCACCGCCGACCCCGACCCCCGCGGACACCGCCCCCGCACCGACCTCGCGCGCGCCCGGTCGTGCCCGGATCACACGGCGCGTCCTCGTCCCCGCCCTGCTCCTCGCGGCGCCGATCGTCCTGGCGGTCGCGATGGGGACGGGCTCGGTGCCGGTCTCGCCCCTGCACGTCGCGCAGGTGGTGGTGCACCACGCCCTCGGCGCGGGCCCCGGCGGCGGCCTCGACCCCATCGACGACCAGATCGTGTGGGAGTACCGGGCGCCGCGCGTGCTGCTCGCGCTCGTCACGGGCGCCGCGCTCGCCCTCGCGGGCACGGTCCTGCAGACGCTGATCCGCAACCCGCTCGCGGATCCCTTCGTCCTCGGCATCGCGTCGGGCGCGTCGCTCGGGGCGGTGGCGGCGCTCGTCGTCGGCGCGTCCGCGGCGGGCCTCCTCGCGACGCTCGGCGTCACGGGCGCGGCCTTCGCGGGGGCCATCGGGACCCTCGCGCTCGTGCTGGCGCTCGGGCGGCGCGGCGGCCGCGTGGATCCGGCGCGCCTGGTGCTCGTCGGCGTCTCGATCTCCTCGCTCCTGCAGGCGCTCACGAGCTGGCTGCAGCTGCAGGCGTCGCCCGACCAGATCGCCGGCGTGCTGTTCTGGCTCCTCGGCAGCGTCTCGGGTGCCACCTGGTCGTCGCTCGCCCTGCCCGCCGTCGCGCTCGCGGCCGGACTCGTCGGGCTCCTGGCCGCCGGGCGGACGCTCGACGCGCTCCTCCTCGGCGACGACCGCGCGGCGTCCCTCGGCGTCGACCTCTCCCGATCCCGGACGCTCCTCTTCGCCGTCTCCGCGCTGCTCACGGCCGCGGCCGTGTCGGTGGCGGGCGGCGTCGGGTTCGTGGGCCTCATCGCCCCGCATCTCGTCCGCCTCGTCGTGGGTCCCGCGCACCGGCGCCTGCTGCCGCTCGCCGCGCTCGTCGGCGGTCTGTTCCTCGTCCTCGCCGACCTCGCGGGGCGCACGCTCACCGCCCCGCGCGAGCTGCCGCTCTCGATCGTCACCGCGCTCGTCGGCGTCCCCGTGTTCCTCGCGGTCCTGCTCCGCGCCGACGGCGGGCGGACCCGATGAGGCTGTCGATCGAGGACGTGGTCGTCCGCATCGGGCGTGCGACGCCCGTCACCGCGGCCACGCTGGAGGCGCGCGACGGCGAGCTGGTCGGCCTCGTCGGCCCGAACGGCAGCGGCAAGTCCACGCTCCTCAAGGCCCTGTACCGGGCCCTGCCGGTCGCGCGGGGCACGGTGCTCCTCGGCGACCGGGACCTCCGCGGCATGCGGCCCCGCGACTCCGCCCGCGTCGTCGCCGCGCTCACGCAGGACCACGGCGACGACGGCGCGCTCGACGTCCGCGCGGTCGTCGCCACCGGGCTCACGCCGCACAAGCGCGCGCTCGACCGCGACACGGACGACGACCGCGCGCTCGTCGACGCCTGCCTCGCACGCACGGGCGCCGCCCACCTCGCCGACCGCGCCGTCCGCTCCCTGTCCGGCGGCGAGCGCCAGCGCGTGATGCTCGCGGCCGCCCTCGCGCAGCGTCCGCGGATCCTCGTGCTCGACGAGCCGACCAACCACCTCGACGTCGCGACCCAGCTGGAGCTCCTCGACCTCGTGCGGGGGCTCGGCGTCACGGTGGTCGTCGCCCTGCACGACCTCAACCTCGCCGCCGCCTACTGCGACCGGATCCACGTCGTGCACCAGGGCCGCATCGTCGCCGGCGGGACGCCCGACGAGGTGCTGCGCCCGGGGATCCTCCGCGACGTCTTCGGCGTCGACGTGCACCTGGGCGAGCACCCCGTCACGGGCCGCCGCCACCTCTTCTTCAGCACGCCCACCACGACCCGCACCCAGGACGGACGACCATGACCACCCGCATCCCCGCACGCCGCCGCGCACACCGGATCCTCGCCCTCGCGGCCGGCGCGACCGCCGCCGCCCTCCTCCTCGCGGGCTGCGCGACCGCCTCCGCCGACGACCGCACCGCCCCGACGGCCGGCGCCTCGGGACCCGTGTCCGTCGACTCCTGCGACCGCACCCTGTCGTTCGCCGAGGGCCCGCAGCGCATCGTCTCCCTGTGGCCCGCGGTCACCGAGATGCTGCTCGAGCTGGGCGCGGGCGACCGGATCGTCGGCCAGGCCTACACGGACCAGTCGCCCCCGCTCGACCGCTACCGCGAGGCCTACGACCGGGTCCCCGTCCTCGCGACGGGCGCCGTCGACCGGGAGACCCTGCTGGCGGCGCACCCCGACCTCATCGTGGCCGACGGCGAGTACCACTTCGACGGCACCGAGCTGCCCACGATCGACGACCTGGCCGCCCTCGGGATCCGCGTCTACGTCATCAGCTCGTTCTGCCACGGCCAGGTCACCACCGGCCACGTCGACGATGCCGTGACCGACCTCCGATCGCTCGGCGTCCTCCTCGGCGCCGGCGAGGCCGCCGACCGCGCCGTCGCCGACGCGCGGTCGCAGCTCGCCGCGGTCGACGCGGCCGTCGCGAGCGCGGACCCGGTCGACCTCGCGGTGCTGCAGATCTTCGACGGATCCGTGTACGCCGACGCCCGCGGCCTCTACAGCGACGTCGTCGCCCGCGCCGGCGGCCGGAACGTGTACGAGGACGCCCTGCCCGCGGACCAGTACTACGGAGAGATCAGCGTCGAGGACGTGGCGCGGCGCGATCCCGGCACGATCGTGTACCTCTACTCCACCGACGCCGAGCGCGACGGCGTCCGCGCCGACCTCGAGGCGCGCCTGCCCGGCGTCCGGGCCGTGCGCGAGGGCCGCCTGCTCGCGCTCCCGTCCACCGACTTCATCGGCTCCCGCGCGGTCGACGGGGTCGTCGCCCTGCACGCGCTGCTCCATGGCTGAGCGGACCCCGTCGTCCCGCGATCCCCGCGCCTTCGACCTCTACGTCGTCTCGCGCGGCATCTCCTGGGCGGGCAACGCGCTCACGGCGGTCGCCCTCCCGGTGCTGGTCTTCACGACCACGGGCGACCCCGCGCTGCTCGGCCTCGTCGCGATGATGGAGGCGCTGCCGTACCTGCTGCTCGCCCTGCCGGTGGGCGCGCTCGTGGACGGGTGGGACGCCCGCCGGACGATGCTCGCCACCACCTGGCTGAGCGCCGCGGCGACGGCGACCGTGCCGCTCGCGGCGCTGGCCGGCCCCCCGCATCCGGCGCTCCTCGTCGCCGTCGCCGCGGCCGTGTCCTCGCTCTTCGTCTTCTTCGACGCCGCGAGCTTCTCCGCCGTGCCCGCGCTGGTGGGCCGTGACCGCGTGGGCGCCGCCACCACGCGCATGACGACGGTCTACACGGTGATCGGCATCGCGGGCCCGCTCGCCGGGGCCGCCGCGGTGACCGGCGTCGGCGCACCGGCGGTCCTCGCGATCGACGCGGCGAGCTTCGCGGCCGCGGCCGTGCTGCTGGTCCGCGTCCGCTGGGCACCCGTCGCGCGGCCGCCCGCCCGCGTGCCCCGTCGCCTTGGCCACGAGATCCTCGAGGGGCTCCAGCACATCCGCCGTGCTCCTCTCGTGCGCGACCTCACGCTCGTCGGCGCCGGCAGCAGCCTGACCGGGGGAGCGGTGACGGGCACGCTCGTGGTGATGGTGGCCCACGGCCTCGACGAGCCCGCCGACGGCCCGGCGCTCGGGATCCTCGCGGCGGCGGCCGCCTGCGGGACCCTCGCGGCGTCGCGAGCCCTCCGCCCCGTCCAGCGGCGGGTCGGCGTCGGCGCGATCGCGCTCGGCGCGCTCGCGCTGCAGGTGGCGCTCACCGCGGCCTGGTCCGCGGTCGGGTCCCTCGTCGTCGCCGTCCTCGTCCTCGCGGCCTGGCAGGCGGCGACCTCCACCGTCGCGCTGTCCGGGATCGTCGTCCGGCAGACGGTGACGCCCGCGCACCTGCAGGGCCGCGTCAACACCACGGCGCGCATGGTCGCGTGGGGCGGGCAGCCGATCGGGGCGGGGCTCGGCGGCGTCATCGCCTCGTCCGCCGGGATCCGCACGGCGATCCTCGTCACCGGCCTCGGAGCCCTGGCGAGCCTCGCGGGAGCCGCCGCCTCCGGGCTCCGGCGCGCGCCGCGCCTCGCCGACCTGCCCGTCCCCGACAGCGGCGACACGACCGTCGCGCGCTAGGTGAGCGGAGGCGCCCGAATTCTTTGCTACGCTTTCCAGGTTGCTCCACGTGATCCTCGATAGCTCAATTGGCAGAGCAGCCGGCTGTTAACCGGCAGGTTGTTGGTTCGAGTCCAACTCGGGGAGCGAAGGCCTCGCGGCTCCACCCGCGGGGCCTTTTTCCTTGGCCCGCGCGGGATGCGGTGATGCCGCCGGTCGCACGGCCGCCCGGCCGCGTCCCTCAGTCCTCGAGCCGGTCGCGCCCTGGGAGCCACGAGACGCCGGGGACGCCCCAGCCGCTCTTGCGGATCACCTTGGCCACGGGCTTCGCGTGCTCGTGCGCGAGCCGGTCGGTGTAGAGGTAGCCGTCGAGGTGGTCGTACTCGTGCTGCAGGATGCGCGCGAACCACCCCTCGGCCTCGAGCTCGAAGGGCATCCCGTCGAGGTCGACCGCGCGGAGGATCGCCCGCTCGGCGCGCACGAGCGAAAAGCGCTCGCCCGGGAACGACAGGCAGCCCTCCTCCTCGGTGTCCTCGTCGGCCTCGCGCACCGGCACGGGCGTGATGAAGAGGTCGGGGTTCACGGCCACGCCCCGCAGCGGCTCGCCCGCCTCGGTCTCGTACGAGTAGACGAAGACGCGCAGCGGCACACCCACCTGCGGGGCCGCGAGGCCCACGCCCGGCGCCTCGTCCATGGTCTCGTACATGTCCGCGACGAGGGTCCGGAGGACGTCGTCGAACACCTCGACGTCGCGGGCGCGGGCGTGCAGGACGGGGTCTCCGGTGATCCGGATCGGGAGGACGGGCATGCAGCCGATGATAGGCGGGCCGCCGGGTACAGTCGGGGCGTGCCCTTCGACGCCAGCCCCGTGCTCCAGGCAGCATCGCTGACCCCGTACCAGGCGCTCGGCATCCCGATCGCCCTCGTGGGCGCCGTGTTCCTCTCGCTGGGCGCGCAGCTGCAGTCGCAGGGCGTCGCGAAGATGGAGGCGCGCGGCACGAAGAGCACCTCGGGCCTCAGCCTCCGCCAGCTCGGCGCGCTCCTCGGCCGGCCCTCGTGGGTCGCCGGGACGGTGATGCTCGGCCTCGCCATCGTGTTCCAGCTCGCGAGCCTCCGCCTGGCACCGCTCATCGTCGTGCAGCCCCTCGGCGCCGTGGCCCTCGTGGTCACCGCCATCCTCAACTCGCGCGCCACCGGCGTCCGGCTCGACCTCAAGGCCAAGCGCGCGGTGGCGCTCTGCATCGGCGGCGTCGGCCTCTTCGTGGTCTTCGCGGCCGTGTTCGCCAAGGAGACGCCCATCCGCACGCCCGAGCTCATCACGATCCTCGTGATCCTCGGCATCGTGCTCGTGGTGCTCGGCGGCCTCTTCCTCTACTTCCGTCGCCACGTGCGCGCGATCTTCTACATCATCAGCGCGGGCGTGCTCTACGGGTTTGTGGCGACGCTCGCCAAGGTCGTCATCAACCGCCTCACCAGCGGGCGACTTCGACGCGCTCACGGCCGTGTGCATCGCGGCCCTCATCGCGGCCACGCTCCTCGGCGCGTACTTCGTGCAGACCGCGTACTCGTCGGGCCCGCCGGACCTCGTCATCGCGGGCCTCACGGTCGTCGACCCGCTCGTCGCCGTCTGCATCGGCGTCACGGTGCTGGGGGAGGCGTCCGACGCCCCGTTCTACGCGGGCGTGGCCTTCCTCGTCGCGGGCGCCGTCGCCGTGGCCGGCGTGTTCCAGCTCGCCAAGCACCACCCGCACGCCTCCTGACGCGTCGGGCGCCCTCCGCGCCGTCGCCGCGCGGTGCCGCCGCGGGCTCCGGGCCTCCCGGTGCGGCGTCGGCCCCCGCGCGGACCCGTGCGATACGGTGCTTCCCGACACCCGGCCCGCGCCACCCGGATCCACGTGGCGCGCCGGACGCCGACACCACTGGAGAGACACTTCTTGCCGAACACCTCGGACACGACCCCGCGCGAGCCCGCGACCTCCGATCGCCCGCTGCGCATCCTCATCGGCGCCGACACGTTCCCGCCGGACGTGAACGGGGCGGCGCGCTTCGCCGAGCGCCTCGCGGGAGGTCTCGTCCGACGCGGGCACGAGGTGCACATCGTCGCCCCCGCTGCCAACCGCAAGCACGGCACGTGGACCGAGGTGCACGACGGCCAGCAGGTCACGGCGCACCGCCTCCGCAGCTGGCGCTGGTACCCGCACGACTGGCTGCGGTTCGCCCTGCCGTGGCACATCAACCAGAACAGCGCCAGGATCCTCGACGCCGTCCAGCCCGACGTCGTCCACTTCCAGTCGCACATCATCACGGGCCGCGGCCTCAGCATCGAGGCCGCGAAGCGCGGCATCCGCATCATCGGCACGAACCACTTCATGCCGGAGAACATGCTCCAGCACACGCTGCTCCCGGTGGCCTGGCAGGACAAGGCCATCACGATGGCGTGGAAGGCCGCCCGCCGCACCTTCGGCCGTGCCGAGGCCGTCACCACACCCACACGCCGCGCCGCCCAGTTCCTCGAGCGGTACACGGGACTCGAAGGCGTCATCGCGATCTCCTGCGGCATCGACGCCGCGAACTACACGCCGGACTTCGCGCCGCGCACGCGCAACCGCATCGTGTTCGTCGGCCGGGTCACGGGGGAGAAGCAGATCGACGTGCTGCTCCGCGCGTTCGCGCTCCTGCCCGCGTCGCTCGACGCCGAGCTCGAGATCGTCGGCGGGGGAGACCAGAAGACCGCGCTCGAGAAGCTCGCGTCCGACCTCGGCATCGCCGACCGCACCACGTTCACCGGCTACGTCACCGACGAGGAGCTCCGCCGCGCCTACACGCGCGCCACCGTCCTCGCGATGCCCAGCATCGCCGAGCTGCAGTCCATCGTCACCATGGAGGCCATGGCCTCCGCCCTGCCCGTGGTCGCGGCCGACGCCATGGCGCTCCCGCACCTCGTGCACGACGGCGAGAACGGCTACCTCTTCCGCCCGGGCGACGCCGACGACCTCGCCGCGAAGCTCCGGCTGGTGCTCGAGGCGCCCGAGGAGGAGCTCCAGCGCATGAAGCGCGAGAGCCTCCAGGTGGTCGCGTCGCACGACATCGAGCGCACGATCTCGACGTTCGAGAGCCTGTATCGTGGCGAGTCCGTGGCCACCCCGGTCACGGACGAGGCGCACGGACACGCGGACGGCCGAGGCGCCGCCTAGCCCGTCCGTCCGTCCCGGGGCGGTAGCTCAGCTGGTCAGAGCAGCGGACTCATAATCCGTCGGTCATGGGTTCAAGTCCCATCCGCCCTACGCACCGTCGCGCATCGCGCCGCCGTCGCGCCCCCGATCCCGCGCCCCCCTCCAACTGGGGTGCGCCGCATCGGCGCCGCGAGCCCTGCCCGGTTCACCATCTGCATCGGCTCTCGATTACCATGAGCGAAGAATTGACCGGTCGCGGGGCCCCCGCCCCTGACGACCGCCACCGGCCACCCGCCGTCGAGGCGCACGCGTCCGAGCGGGATCCGACCATCACCGCGAGGACACGATGACCAGCACCAGAGCACGCGACACCCTGCCGCCGACCACGGTCGCACCGGAGGGCTCCAGCACGAGGTCCTTCCGCGGCGACATCCAGGGGCTCCGCGCGCTCGCGGTCGTGGCGGTCATCCTCGACCACCTGCTCGCCTGGCCGTCCGGCGGGTTCCTCGGCGTCGACGTCTTCTTCGTGATCTCGGGCTTCATCATCACGTCGCTGCTCCTGCGCCAGCACGAGCGCCTGGGGCGCATCTCGTTCGGCGAGTTCTATCGCAAGCGCGTCAAGCGGATCCTGCCCGCCTCCACCGCGGTCCTCGTGGTCACGGTGCTCGCCAGCTTCCTGGTGTTCCTGACCGGGCGCGCCACGAGCATCGCGTGGGACAGCCTCGCGGCCTTCTTCTTCGTCGCCAACTGGCGCTTCGCCGCGACCGACACGGACTACTGGGCCGCCGACAGCGCCGTCTCGCCCGTCCAGCACTACTGGTCGCTGGGCGTCGAGGAGCAGTTCTACGTCGTCTGGCCGATCCTCCTCACGCTGGGCCTCGCGCTCTCGCTGCGCTTCCGCGGCGCGGGCCGCCACCACGGGATCCTCACGGCGATCCTCCTCGTCGTCACCGTCGGGTCGTTCGCCTGGGCCCTGGCGGACACCGCCGGCAACGCCGCCGTCGCGTACTTCTCGACCTTCTCGCGCGCCTGGGAGCTCGGCATCGGCGCCCTGCTCGCGGTGGCCATGCCGCTGCTGCTGCGCATCCCGGACGCCGTGCGCCCGGTCCTCGCCTGGCTGGGCCTCGCGGTCATCGCCTACGGCCTCTTCGCCCTCAACAGCGAGTCGCCCATCCCCGCGCCCGGCTCCATGATCCCCGTGGTCGGCGCCGCCCTCGTGATCGCCGGCGGCACCGGCGGTGCCCAGCGGTTCATCTGGCCGCTCACCAACCCCGTGTCGCGCTACCTCGGCGACATCTCGTACTCGCTGTACCTGTGGCACTTCCCCGTGATCGTGATCCTCGCGGCCGTGTCCGACACCGCCGGGCTCGCCTACCCGATCATCGTGCTCGTCCTGACCCTCGGCCTCTCGGTGCTCTCGTACCACGGCCTCGAGAACCCGATCCGCCGCTCCGAGTGGCTGGAGCCCGGGGCCGCCGCGCGCCGCAAGCGCAAGCGCGCGAGCCGCCAGTCCGGCTTCGGCCTGAGCACCGGCACGAAGGTCGGCGCCATCGGGACCGTCGCGCTGGTGACGATCACCATGCTCAGCCTCGCCGTCGTCCGGCAGCAGGAGTCGTCCGACGTCTCGGCGCTCGACGTGCCCGCCTCCGCGGGCACGGGGGACGCGCCGGCGGACGCCCCGGTCGCCGCGGGCGACCTCGGCGCCCTGCAGACGCAGATCCGCGACGCGCTGTCGGCCACCGAGTGGCCGGAGCTCGTCCCCGCCGTCGACGGCCTGGAGAAGGCCGCCGTCCCCGTGGAGGACGCCCAGGGCTGCGGCCGCACCGATCCCGACGACGCGCGCTCCTGCTCGTTCGGCGACCCCAAGAAGCCGACGATCATGGTGCTCGGCGACTCCACGGGCATCACGCTCCTGCCGACGGTGCGCGCCATGTACGAGTCCACCCACCACATCCGCGGCCTGACGTACGCCGGCTGCGCCGTCATGGACGTCGAGTGGGACTTCCCGGACGCCTCCACGAAGAGCGGCTGCCTCGACTTCCGCGAGAAGGCGGCCGCCGCCATCGCCGAGGAGAAGCCGGAGATGCTCTTCGTGAGCAACAGCTACGGCCAGGTCCTGAAGCTCGCCTCGAAGGCGACGGGCGACGACGCCGTGGCCGAGTGGTCCGCGGGCGTCCAGAGCACCGTCGACAAGGTGCGCGGCGACGTCGGCGAGGTCGTCCTCGTCTCGTCCCCGCCCGTCGGCCAGCCGCTCGAGACGTGCGCGACGAAGGTCTCCACGCCCGCGGACTGCACCGCGGAGATCCCCGGCGCCTGGAAGGTGGGCGACCGCGCCCAGGAGGACGCCGCGAAGACCCTCGGCATCGCGTACGTCGACACCTCGCCGCTCTTCTGCTTCGAGGAGCGCTGCCCCGCGTTCGTCGGGACGACGCCGACGAAGCGCGACAGCGTGCACACCACCCCGCAGTACGCGGCGATCATCATCCCCGCGTTCACGCAGGTGCTCGAGGAGGCCCGGGCGGCCGTCCCCGCCTGATCCACGACGGAGGCGGCCGCTCGGTCGAGCGGCCGCCCCCTTAGTCCGGTCGCCTCGGCGCGCCGGCTGCCCCCGTCGGGCGGCCGCCTCAGACCTCCCGCGACATCCACACGTAGGACGGGTGCTCGGGGTTCCGCCCGCGATCGACGAACCCCGCGCGGGCGTACGCCCGGAGGGCCGCGTCGTTGCCCGGCACCACGTTCAGCCCGACGCGGCGGGCTCCCTCCCGCGCCGCCTGCCGGACGGCCGCCTCCACGAGGACCGGACCCCAGCCCCGCCCGCGCACCGCGGGCGCCAGCGCGATCCGCGTCAGGCGCGCGCCCGGGACACCGCCATCCGCGCCGGCCGTCACGGGGACGATCTCCACGTGCCCGACGGCGTCGTCCGGTGCGCCGCGCCGAGGACCGCCGTCCGTCCCGCGGCCGCCCTCCGATCCGGGCGTGACGACGGCCGACCACGCGCGTGCCGCGGGATGGCCCGGTCGCGCCGCGTCGTCGGGCGTGAACGGCCACGGCGCGTCGTCGCCCGCGAACAGGCGGAACGCCGCCTCGTCGGGGAACCAGGAGCGGAGGGGCTCCGCGTCGCGGGCAGGGCGGAACGGCCGCAGCCGCAGGACGTCGTCGGGATCGGGCATCGCGTCGGTCTCCGTATTCCATACGTAACAAGATGGAAAAGATCAAGCCTTACTGTAACTTTTGAGACGAGCGCAGCGGAGCGCGGGTGGATCCTCCTCGGAGGTCGGCCGCGATCGGCTCGTCCTCGGATCCGACCCGCGTGCGCCGACAGGCAGCGCCAGACACAGTGAGGCCCCCCATGATCAGACCCGTCCGAGTCGCGGCCATCGCGCTCGCGACCACCGCGACGCTCGCCCTCGCCGCCTGCGGCGGAGGCGGCGGCAGCTCGTCGAGCGACGGCGGCACCGCCACCGGCGGCGACCTCGTCATCGCCCGCTCCGCCGACATCATCGCGATGGACAAGACCACCACGTTCGACAACAACTCCATCCGCGTGATGCAGCAGATCATGGAGCCGCTCTTCATGGTCAGCGAGGACGGCGCGAAGGTCGACCCGTGGCTCGCCACCGGCTACGAGATCTCCGACGACCAGCTCACGTACACGATCGCCCTCCGCGACGACGTGACGTTCTCGACCGGCGACCCGATGACCGCCGCCGACGTGAAGTTCTCGATCGACGAGGACACGAAGACGGGCGCGAGCGGCTGGGGCTTCGTGAACGCGGCCATCGACACCGTCGAGGCCACGGACGACACCACCCTCACCGTGAAGCTCAAGTACCCGTGGGCGCCGCTCATCGCCGACCTCTCGATCTTCAGCAACGGCGTCGTGCCGCTCGACTACGGCGGCAAGACGGTCGAGGAGTTCTACGAGGCCCCCGTCGGCACGGGACCGTTCGTCTGGGACTCCTGGACGAAGGGCCAGTCGGTGAAGCTCACCAAGAACGCCGAGTACTGGCAGGACGGCAAGCCGACCCTCGACAGCGTGACCTGGACGGTCGTGCCCGACGCGAACACCCGCAAGCTCCAGCTGCAGGGCGGCCAGATCGACATCAACGACACCCCGGACTGGTCGAGCTTCGCCTCGCTCCAGGAGACCGAGGGCGTGGAGGCCGTGACCTTCCCGTCGACGCAGATCGACTACCTCGCCTTCAACCAGCAGCGGAAGCCCTTCGACGACGTGCACGTGCGCCGTGCGATCGCGTACGCCATCGACCGCGAGTCGCTCGTCGACGCCGTGCTCTTCGGCAACGGCGAGACCGCCGACTCGCTCCTCTCGCCCGGGACGCCCTACTACGACGGCGACACCGGCGCCCCCGAGCTCGACATGGCCAAGGCCAAGGCGGAGCTCGCGCAGTCGAGCATGCCGGACGGGTTCTCGACGAAGCTCCTGATCCGCTCGGGCGATCCGAACCAGACGTCCGTCGCGCAGATCCTGCAGTCGGAGCTCGCGGAGCTCGGGATCACCGTGGAGATCACGCAGCTGGACCCGACCGCCAACAAGCAGGCGCGCCTCGACTCCGACTTCGACATGACCCTCTCGGCCTGGACGATGGACATCCCCGACCCCGACCAGTGGACCTCGTTCGCGGTCGACCCCGAGGGCGGCTCGCACTCCGCGTTCACGTACTACGACGACCCCGAGGTCGTGGCGATCAACAAGCAGGCGCAGCTGGAGACGGACGACGCGAAGCGCGGCGACCTGTACCGGCAGCTGCAGGAGAGGACGGGGGAGTCCGCCTTCCTCGCCTACCTCTACTACTCGCCGTACGCCTACGCCATCAGCGACCGGATCGACGGGTTCGAGGTGACGCCGCTCGGCAACTACCACCTCGAGGACGTCACCAAGTCGTCCTGACGGATGTAACAGCACGGAAACACTGACCGGCTACTGTAACGATCAGTACACAGCGTCGACACC
The DNA here is from genome assembly GCF_030816895.1 of Clavibacter sp. B3I6. Lineage (NCBI taxonomy): Bacteria > Bacillati > Actinomycetota > Actinomycetes > Micrococcales > Microbacteriaceae > Clavibacter > Clavibacter sp. B3I6. The sequence continues at coordinate 487,329 of NZ_JAUSYL010000001.1, read as the reverse complement.
GCGCGGCGGCTGTCCCCACCGGGACGGCCGCCGCCCGGGACCGCACCGTCCACCACCACCGCATCAGACCTCGAGGAGGAGCATGCTGCACCGCCTGCGCTTCATCCCCGGCCGGCTCCTCCAGGCCGTCCCGGTCGCCTTCGGGGTGACGCTCATCGTCTTCTTCATGGCGCACCTGCTCCCCGGCAACCCGGCCCTCGCGATCCTGGGGGAGCGCGCCACCGACGCGAGCGTCGCCGCCCTCACCGAGCAGCTCGGCCTCGACCGCCCCCTCTGGGAGCAGTACGGCATCTTCCTCGCGCAGCTCGTCCGCGGGGACCTCGGGACGAGCCTCACCTACCAGCTGCCCGTCACCGAGCTCGTCTTCCAGGCGATCCCCGTCACCATGTCGCTCCTCGGGTACGCGCTCGTCCTCTCCCTCGTCATCAGCATCCCGCTCGCGGCGATCGCGGCCAGCCGGCCGGGCTCGTCCCGGGACCTCGGCGTCCGGCTGTTCACGCTCGTCGGGCAGGGCATGCCGCAGTTCTGGGTCGGCATCATGCTGATCCTCGTGCTCGCGGTCGGCCTCGGCGCCTTCCCCGTGGGCGGCTACGGACGCGACGCCGCCGAGCACGTGCGGTTCCTGTTCCTCCCCGCGCTGACGCTCGCCATCGCCATGAGCCCGACCGTGATCCGGAGCCTCCGCGCCTCGATGATCGACGTGCTCGAGTCGGAGCACGTCGGCACCGCGCGGTCCAAGGGCTCCGCGGGCGTGCACCTGTTCCGCGACCACGTGCTGCGGAACGCGGCCATCCCCACGGTCTCGATCATCGGCGTGAACCTCGGCTACCTCGTGGGCGGCTCGCTCGTCATCGAGAAGGTGTTCGCGCTCCCCGGACTCGGCTCGCTCATGGTCAACGCGATCTTCAGCCGGGACTTCCCCACCATCCAGGCGGTGACGCTCTTCGTCGCCCTCTTCGTCGTGGTCGTCGGCATCCTCACGGACGTCGTCTACACGATGCTCGATCCCCGGGTCACCCTCGGCGGGAAGGACGCGGCATGAGCACGGGCATCACCACGCCGACCGCGGTGCTCGCGGGCTTCCAGGCGCGTCGCCGGAGCCGCCGCGGATCGCGGGCCCTGCGCCCCTGGTACCGCAACGGCCCGCTGGTCGCCGGCGGCATCATCACCGGGGCGCTCGTGCTCGTCGCGATCCTCGCGCCGGTCATCGCGCCCTACGACCCCGTGCTGCAGGACCTGCCGAACGCGCTGCAGTCCCCGAGCGCCGAACACTGGCTGGGCACCGACAAGTACGGCCGCGACGTGCTGTCGCGCCTCATCTGGGGCGCACGCGTCGACCTGCGGGTCGGCTTCCTCGCGGTGCTCCTGCCCTTCGTCTTCGGGACGATCGTCGGCGCGATCTCGGGCTACTTCGGCGGGATCCTCGACACGATCGTCATGCGCATCGTGGACGTGTTCTTCGCCTTCCCCTTCTACGTGATGGTCATCGTCCTGGTGTTCGTCTTCGGCGCCGGCGAGCAGAGCATCTACCTCGCCATCGCCGCCGTGTCCTGGGTCTCCTACGCCAAGATCGTCCGGGGCGAGGTGCTCGTGGCCAAGAAGCAGGACTACGTCGTCGCGGCGAAGCTCGGCGGGATGTCGCACGGGCGGATCCTCGTCAAGCACATCGGCCCGAACGTGCTGAGCCAGGCGATCATCTACGGCATGAGCGACATCGTCATGGACATCATGGCGATCGTCACCCTCGGCTACCTCGGCCTCGGCATCGCGCCGCCCACCGCCGAGTGGGGCTCGATGATCGTCGACGGCCAGGAGTTCATCACCACCCAGTGGCAGCAGGCCACCATCCCCGGCCTCGTGGTGGTGGTGACGAGCCTCGGCCTGTCCCTCCTCGGCGACGGCCTATCCGACCTGCTCAGCCCGGAGAGAAGGAAGTGACCGTGACCGACGCGACACCCGCCGGCGCCCTGGGCGCTCCGGCGTCCGCGACCGTGCTCCTCAGCGTGGAGCACCTCACGCTCGGCATCCGCCACCGCGGCGGCCCGCCCACCGCCATCGTCGACGACCTCTCGTTCCAGGTCCTGGAGGGCGAGCGCTTCGGCATCGTCGGGGAGTCCGGGTCCGGCAAGTCGTTGACGCTCCGGGCCATCGCGGGGCTCCTCCCCAAGGGCGTCGAGGTGCTGTCGGGGCGGATCCTGTACGAGGGCGTGGACCTCGTGCCGATGCCCGCCGCCCGGCGGCGCCTCCTGATGGGCCCCGGCATCGCGATGATCTTCCAGGAGCCGATGACCGCCCTCAACCCCGTCATGCGGGTCGGCGAGCAGATCGCGGAGGGCCCGCGCCGCCACCTCGGGCTGTCCCGGAAGGCCGCGCTGGAGCTCGCGATCGAGATGATGGCCCGCACGGGCATCCCCGACCCCGCGCGGCGGGCGCGCGCCTACCCCCACGAGCTCTCCGGGGGGCTCCGGCAGCGGGTCATGATCGCGATGGCGCTCTCGTGCCGCCCGCGCCTGCTGCTCTGCGACGAGCCCACCACGGCCCTCGACGTGACCGTGCAGCACCAGGTGCTCCGGCTCCTCGAGCAGCTGTGCGTCGAGACGGGCGCGGCCCTCGCCTTCGTCACCCACGACCTCGCCGTGGTCAACCAGACCTGCACCGACATGGCCGTCATGTACGCCGGCCGCGTCGTGGAGGCGGGCCGCGTCGCCGACGTGTTCCGCGACCCGCGCCACCCGTACACGAAGGGCCTCCTGGACTCGGCGCCCGACTTCGACCAGCCCGACCGCGAGCTCATCGCCATCCCGGGCTTCCCGCCGAACGTCCGGAACCGGCCGTCCGGCTGCCCGTTCGCGCCGCGCTGCGCCTTCGCGGTCGACGCGTGCACCGCGGCGATGCCGCCCTTCGAGGAGGTGGCGCCCGACCACCGGGCGGCCTGCATCGAGTCGTCGCGCATCTTCCTCGGGGTGCCCGCGTGAGCGCCGTGGTCGCGGGTCGTCCCGCCGACGCGGGCACCGGGCCCGACGCGCCGCCCGTGCTGCGCGTCGCCGACGTCACCAAGACCTACCGGGTCGGCGGATCCGTGCTGTCGCAGCTCACGCGCGGCGGCTCCCCGGGCTCGCACCTCACCGCGCTCGACGGGGTCGAGCTGCACCTCGGCAAGGGCGAGATCCTCGCGCTCGTGGGGGAGTCGGGCTCCGGCAAGTCGACGCTCGCGAAGATCCTCGTGGGGAGCACGGCGCCCACCTCCGGCGACGTCGAGTACCACGGCGCGCCCATGCCGGCGCGCCGCGACCGGGAGGCGAGCCGGCGGATCCAGATGGTGTTCCAGGACCCGTACTCCTCGCTCAACCCGCGGATCAGCGTCGGCGCGATGCTGGCGGAGCTGCTCCTCCTGCACCGCATCGTCCCGCGCCGCGAGGCGCGGGCCGAGAGCGTCCGGCTCCTCAACCTCGTGGGCCTCGAGGAGGACGCGCTCGACGCCTACCCGAGCCAGTTCTCCGGCGGCCAGCGCCAGCGGATCGCCATCGCGCGCGCCCTCGCCGTGCGGCCCGACATCCTGATCGCCGACGAGCCGGTGTCCGCGCTCGACGTGTCCGTGCAGGCGACGATCCTCGAGCTGTTCGCCCGGCTGCAGCGGGAGCTCGGCCTCAGCATCCTGTTCGTCGCGCACAACCTCGCCGTCGTGCAGCACCTCAGCCAGCGGGTCGCCGTGATGTACCTCGGCCGCATCGTGGAGGTCGCCGACACCGACGAGCTGTTCCGCGACCCGCGGCACCCGTACACGCGGGCGCTCATCGACTCGATCCCGCGGATGTCCGCCGGGAGCGTCAACGCGGAGGCCGTGCTCGAGGGCGAGCCGCCGAGTCCGTTCGCGGTGCCGAGCGGCTGCCGCTTCCACCCGCGCTGCCCGTACGCCGTCGCGGCGTGCCGCACCACCGACCCGGCCCTCGCGGCCGTCTCGCCCGGACACGCGAGCGCGTGCATCCGGGCCCACGAGCTCGACGCCCCCGCGGGCGCCGTCACACAGGAACAGGGGAACGCATGAGGATCTGGATGTCGCTCGACATGGAGGGCGTCGCCGGCGTCGTCGACTGGGAGCAGTGCCGGCCCGACAGCGGCGCGGCCTACGCGCTCGGCTGCGAGCTCCTGCAGGCCGAGGTGAACGCCGCCATCGAGGGCGCGATCGCGGGCGGTGCGACGGAGATCGTGCTCAACGACTCGCACAGCCGCATGGCGAACCTCGACCCGCGTCGCATCGCGGGCGGCGCGCGGTACCTCTCGGGGCGCCACAAGCCGGGCTACATGATGCAGGGCCTCGACGACACGTTCGACGCGATCTTCCTGGTCGGCTACCACGGCTCCATCTCGGGCCCGCCGTCCACCATGTCGCACACCTACAACCCGGAGGTCTTCGCCGGCGCGCGCGTCAACGGCACCGAGGTGGGGGAGAGCGGCATCAACGCGCTCGTCGCCGACCACCACGGCGTGCCCATCGCGTTCGTCTCCGGCGACCAGGTCACCTGGACCGAGACCGAGCCGTTCGCGCCCGACGCCGTGCACGTGCAGACGAAGGAGTCCATCACCCGCTTCAGCGCGCTGAACCTGCACCCGGAGGAGTCGTGCCGGCAGATCCGGGCGGGCGCCGAGGAGGCGGTGCGCCGGGTCGCGGAGAGCGGCATGCGGCTCCCCGGGATCGCGCGCCCCGCGGTGCTCGAGCTCGACGTGCAGACGGCCGACATGGCCGACGTCGCCGCGTGGGTGCGGGGCGCCGAGAAGTCCGCCGACCGCCGGGTGCGCATCGAGGGCGACGACCTCCTCGAGGTCTTCCGCTCGTTCGTCGCCGTGAACTACATCACCCGGCAGGCCGGGGGCCGCTGATGGGCACCTCCGAGGAGTCGTCGCAGGCGCCGCGTCCGACGCGGTCGTGGAGCGTGCCGCCCGGGCCCTACGGCACGGCGCTCGCGCTGCACGGCGGCGCGGGCGGGCGGATCCTCGAGCTGTCCCGGGAGGAGGCCGCCGCGTTCGAGGCGGGCCTCCGCCGGGCCCACGCGGCGGGGAGCGCGGTGCTGGCGCGCGGCGGATCCGCCCTCGACGCCGTGTGCGCCACCGTCCTCGAGCTGGAGGACGACCCGCTGTTCAACGCCGGGCGCGGTGCCGCCCTCACCGCCGACGGGCACGCCGAGCTCGACGCCGCGGTCATGACGGGGGCGGGCCTCGCCGGCGCCGTCGCCGTGTCCCGGCACGCCCGGAACCCGGTCCTCGCGGCCCGCGCGGTGCTCGAGGAGACCGACCACGTGCTCCTCGTCGACCCGTCCGCCGAGCTCGTGGCCGACTGGGGGCTCGCGACCGCGGACGCGGACTACTTCGTCACCGAGGCCCGCCGGCAGCAGCTCGCGCGTGTCCGGGCCGACCTCCTCCAGGGGGCCCGCCACGGCACGGTCGGCGCGGTCGCCCGCGACCGCACGGGGGCGCTGGCCGCCGCGACCAGCACGGGCGGGATGGTCAACCAGAGCATCGGCCGCGTCGGCGACACACCCGTCATCGGCGCGGGCACCTACGCCCGCGACGGCGTGGCCGCCGTGTCCTGCACGGGCGAGGGCGAGTCGTTCCTCCGCGGGGTGGTGTCGCACGACATCGCGTCGCGGGTAGCGTACCTCGGCTCCACGCTCGAGGAGGCCGTCCGGGCCACCGTCGAGGCGGAGCTCACGACGCGCGGCGCCAGCGGCGGGCTCGTCGCCGTCGGCGGCGACGGCACGCTCGTCATCGCGCACAACTCGCCGACCCTCTTCGCCGCGTTCCCGCAGGACGGACGCGTGGTCGTGCTCACATAGGAGCGCACGATCCCGCCCACCCCCGACGGAAAGACGGAACATGCCCCTCAAGGAAGAGATCTTCGCCCGGATGGACGAGCTCACGCCCGCCGAGCGGAAGGTCGCGCGCACGCTGCTCGCGAGCTACCCGAGCGCGGGCCTCGGCAGCGCCGCCACCCTCGCCAAGGCCGCGGGCACCAGCACCCCCACGGTGCTGCGCCTCGTCACGCGGCTCGGCATCGGCAGCTACCCCGACTTCCAGCAGCGGCTGCGCGACGAGATCACGCACCACATGAACAGCCCGGTCACCCGCACCACGCGGAGCCGCTCGACCGCGGAGGACGGGGAGCTGTTCTCGCGGTCGACGGCGAGCCGGATCCAGCTCGTCGAGGGCCTCCACGAGACGGTGCCGCCGAGCGAGATGGAGCGCGCCGTGCAGCTGCTCGCCGGGAAGCCCAAGCACGTGGTCGTCTCCGGCGGCTACTTCAGCCGCTTCCTCGCGATGCTCCTCGCGACGCAGCTCGACCAGGTGGTGCCTGGCATCGAGTTCGTGGGCGAGCCGCTCGGGCACGACATCGGGCGCTACCTGCGGCTCGGTCGCGGGTCGGTGGCGATCATCATCGACCTCCGCCGCTACGAGCTCGCGGCGAAGGAGGCGGCGGAGCTCGCGCGCCGCCAGGGCGCCTCCACCATCATCATCACCGACCAGTGGCTGAGCCCCGCCGCGGAGGGCGCCGACGTCGTGCTCCCCGTGAAGGTCGACGGCATCCCGTTCGACTCCATGGCGGCGCTCCTGGTGCTCCTGGAGGCGCTGGTCGAGCAGGTGCTGCAGGCCACCGGCGAGTCCGGACTGGAGCGGATGCGCCAGTGGGAGGAGTCCGTGCACATCCTCCGCGCCTACCGCGCCGGCGACGCCGAGCCGCCCGTCCCGGGCGACGTCCCGTGATCCCCGAAGAAGACAGGAACCCCGCATGACCGACACCGCCACCGCGGACCGAACGTCGGACGCCCCCGCGTCCGCCGCGACCGCCGCATCCGCCGCCCTCCCGTTCGCCGGACGCACCGCCGTCGTCACCGGCACGGCGCAGGGCATCGGCCGCGCGATCGCGGACGCCCTGACCGCCGCGGGCGCCCGCGTCCACGGCGTCGACCGGGACACGGTCGACCTCAGCGTCACCGCGGAGGTGGAGGCGTTCTTCCGGAGCGTCGGCGACGTCGACGTGCTCGTCAACGTCGCGGGGGGCGTCGTCGGCCAGACGCACACGCCCATCGACGAGCTGACCGACGAGGCCTGGGACGACGTCGTCCGCGCGAACCTCACGACCACGATGGCGTGCACGCGCGCCGCCGCGCGCTCGATGAAGGCACGCGGCTCCGGCCGCATCGTCGTGATCTCCTCGGGCGCGGGCCGCAGCGTCAGCCTCACGGGGATCCAGGCCTACGCCTCCGCGAAGGCCGCGCAGATCGGCTTCACCCGTCAGATGGCGCACGAGCTCGGGCCGCACGGGATCACGGTCAACGGCATCGCCCCGGGCTTCGTGCTCTCGAACCCGACCACGGTCGCGCAGTGGGAGTCGTACGGCGAGGACGGCCAGCGGGCGCTGCTCGAGAGGATCCCCGTCCGCCGCACGGGCACGCCCGAGGACATCGCGCGGGGCGTCGTCTTCCTCGCCCACCCCGACGCCGGCTGGATCAGCGGCCAGACCCTCTCCATCGACGGCGGCCACTCGCTCTTCTGATCCCCGGCGCGCCGCGTCCGCCCGGCCGCGCCGTCGCCGCCCCCTCGGCCCCTCGCCCCCCCCCCCCCCGCCACGTCCCGACAGGAACCCCATGCCCGACCGCGTCCCCGCTCCCGCGCCCGCATCCGCCGCCGACCGCCTCGCCGAGCTGGGCGAGCGCTACTTCCGCGTGCAGCACACGTACGACCCCTACAACGCGACCCTCCTCGGCATCGACGAGTTCGACCACCTGGCCGGCGACCCGAGCGCCGCCGCGAGCGCCGAGGCGGCCGCCGACCTCGCCGCGGTGGCCGACGAGGCCGCCGCCCTCGACGAGGCCGGGCTCGACGACGCCCAGCGCACCGACCGCGACGTCCTCCGGGTCCTCGCCCGCGGGGCGTCCGACGACGCCCGCCACTCGCTGTGGGCGGCCAACGCGTCGGCCAAGGGCTACGTGAGCCGCCAGGGCCTCGTCTTCCAGGCCGTCCCCGCGATGACGATCGAGGACGCCGCGGGCGCCGACCGGTACCTCTCCCGGCTCGACGGCATCGCGGGCGTCCTCGACGCGCTCGGCGACCGCTACGCCGAGGAGACGGCCGCCGGCCGGCCCTCGACGCGCATGGGGCTGGCGCACGCCGTCCAGCAGCTCGAGGGGTACCTCGCGCTCCCGGTCGACGACGACGCCCTGCTCGCGCCGACCCGCGCGGGGAGCCCGGCGGCCGGAGCCGCGGCCGACCGCGCCAGGCGGACGGTCGAGGCGTCCATCCGCCCGGCGATGTCCCGGCTGGCGTCCCGTCTCGGCGACGAGCTGATCCCGGGCGCGCGGCCCGACGACCGCGTGGGCATCCAGCACACCGCGGGCGGCGAGGCGGGCTACCTCGACGCGGTCCGCCGGCACACGACGACGGACCTCGACCCCGAGGAGATCCACCGCATCGGCCTCGAGGTGCTGGAGGACATGGTGCCGCGCTGGGCGGAGATCGGGGGGCGGGCCCTCGGGGAGCGCGAGCTGCCGCGCATCGCGGAGCGCATGCGGGACGACCCCGCGCTCCGCTTCGAGACCAGCCAGCAGATCATCGACGTGGCGCAGGCCGCCCTCGACCGCGCGCAGGCCGCCCGCCCCCTCCTGTTCCCGCCGTACGACATCCGCGACTGCGTCCTGGAGGTCATCAACCCCATCGAGGCGGAGCACTCGGCCCTCGCGTACTACCGCCCGCCGGCCGTCGACGGCAGCCGTCCCGGCGCGCACTGCCTGCTCGCGACGGACCCCGCGACGCGCTACCGCTACGAGTACGAGTGCCTGGCGTTCCACGAGTCGGTGCCCGGTCACCACCTGCAGCTCGCCACCGCGCAGACCCTCGACATCCCGCGCTACCGCCGCCACCTCGACGTCGAGGCGTGCAGCTTCAACGAGGGCTGGGGCCTCTACTCGGAGCAGCTCGCCGACGAGATGGACCTGTACACGGATGACGTCTCGCGCCTCGGGATGCTGTCGTTCCTCGCCCTGCGCGCGTGTCGGCTGGTGGTCGACACGGGGATCCACCACCTGGGCTGGACCCGGCAGCAGGGCGTCGACTTCATGTGGGCGCACACCGCGACCACCCGGGCGCACGTGCAGAGCGAGGTCGACCGCTACATCTCCTGGCCCGGCCAGGCGCTCGCGTACATGATCGGCCGCCGGGAGATCCTGCGCCTCCGCGAGGAGTCCCGCGCCGTCCTCGGCGACCGCTTCACGCTGCCCGGCTTCCACGGCGTCGTGCTCGGGGACGGCGCCGTGCCGCTGTCGGTGCTCGAGCGCACCGTGACCCGCTGGCGCGACGGCCTCGTCGGCTGACCGTCGAGCGACCGCATCCCCGACCCGCACCGACCCGCCCCGCATCCCGTCCCGCACGCGAACCGTCCCGAGGAGGACACATGGACATCACGATCAACGGCTGCCGCCTCAACGTGGAGGTGATGGGCCCCGAGGACGCGCCCGTCATCATCGCCCACCACGGAGGCGGCGGCATCGGCTCCCTCGCCGAGCCCCGCTCCACGTTCGGCCCGCTCGCCGACCGCTTCCGCGTCATCGTCTTCGATGCGCGCGGCTGCGGCCGGAGCGAGGGCATCGAGCCGTACTCGCACGCCCAGTGGGCGGCGGACGTCGACGGCATCCGGCAGTGGGCGGGGGTCGAGCAGGTGATCATCGCGGGCGGCTCCTATGGCGGGTTCATCGCGCTCGAGTACGCGATCGCCTACCCCGAGCACGTGAGCGGCATCATCCTCCGCGACACCTCGCCCGACGGCTCGAACCTCGAGCTCGCGTTCGAGAACGCCCGGCAGCAGGACCGCGTCGAGATCGACTGGGAGAGCTTCGACCGGTACTGGTCGGGGCGCATCACCTCCGACGAGGACCTGAAGGCGCGGTGGGCGGAGATCATCCCGCTCTACGACTACGACTACGACCCCGTGAGGTCGGCCGCGCGCGTCGAGGCGGGCATCTACCGGCACGAGGCGCACAACTGGTGCTTCCAGCACAACTGGGGCGCGTACGACGTGAAGGACCGGCTGCCGCGGATCGCCGTCCCCACCCTCGTAACCGTCGGCCGCCGCGACTGGGTCACGCCGGTCAGCTCCTCCGAGACCATCGCGTCGCTGATCCCGGACGCGGAGCTCGTCGTCTTCGAGCGGTCCGGGCACTCCCCGCAGACCGAGGAGCCGGAGCTGTTCCAGCGGACCCTGCGCACGTTCCTCGATCGCGTCCACCCGATCGCCGAGGTCGTCTGATGGACGTCGTCGTCATCGGGGCCGGCGCCATCGGCGGCACCCTCGGCGCGCACATGGCCCGCGCCGGCCACCGCGTGCTGCTGTGCGACCAGGACGCCGAGCACGTCCGCGCGATCCGCGAGCACGGCCTGCGCATCGAGGGACCGGTGGAGGAGTTCACCGTTCGGGTGGACGCCGTGACCCCCGACGAGCTGCCCGACCGCATCGACCACGCCGTCGTCGCCGTGAAGAGCCTGCACACGGCGTCGGCCGCCGAGCTGCTGCGGGACCGGCTGGCACCCGACGGCTGGGTCCTCACGGTCCAGAACGGCCTGACGGCCGACGTGCTCGTCGAGGTCCTCGGTGCCGAGTGCGTCGTCTCCAGCTTCGTCAACGTCGGCGCCGACCTGCTCGGACCCGGTCGCATCCTGCAGGGGAACGTCGCCGCGTTCCACGTGGGGGAGCTGGCCGGCGGGGAGGTCACGCCGCGCGTCCGCGAGATGACGGACGCGCTGCCGTACGCGCAGCCGACGGGCAACGTGCTCGGGTACCTCTGGGGCAAGGAGGTGTACGGGGCCATGCTCTGGGCCGGCGCCGTCTCGGACCTCCCCATCGCGGACACACTCGACCGCGACGCGTACCGCCCGCTGATGCTCGCGCTCGCCCGCGAGGTCCTCGCCCAGGCGCCCGTCCGCGTGGAGGGCTTCGACGGCTTCGAGCCCGACGACCTCGAGGGCTCGCTCGACCGCCTCGCCGCCTTCAACCGGCGGAGCGCGAAGACGCACAGCGGGATCTACCGTGACCTCATGGTGCGGCGGCGGAAGACCGAGGTCGACCAGGTGCACCGTGACATCCAGGGCCCGGTCTTCGACATCATCGTCGAGATGATCCACGACATCGAGGAGGGCCGCCGCACGTGCGAGGTGGCGAACCTCGACGAGCTCGCGGCCCGGGTGGCCGCCCTCCCGTCGGGCGGTTCCGCGGCGGTACGCTGAGCGCCCGACCCGAGACGAGGACGTCATGCAGGCCATCACCCCGTTCCTCTGGCTCGACGGCCGCGTCCGGGACGCGGCGGCGCTCTACGCCGCCGTGCTCCCGCGGTCGCGCGTCGTCGAGTCGTCCGACGCCGACGGACCCGGCTCCTCGGCCACCGTCGAGCTCGACGGGCTGCGCGTGATCCTCTTCGACGGCGGACCGCTCTACCCGCAGACCCCCGCGTTCTCGCTCTCCGTCCCCGTCGAGACGCAGGAGGAGCTCGACCGGATCTGGGACGCGCTCGTCGACGACGGAGGCGCACCCGGACGCTGCGGGTGGCTCACGGACCCGTTCGGCGTCTCGTGGCAGGTCGTCCCCTCGATCCTGCCGGCCCTCCTCGGCGACCCCGACCGGGAGCGCGCCGCCCGCGCCCAGGAGGCGATGCTCGGCATGGGGCGCCTCGACATCGCCGGGCTGCGACGGGCGGCCGACGGCGCCTGAGGCCGCGGGCGCCGTCGACCCGGCCGCCGGACACGACGACGGCCGCCGCGCACATCGACCCGGATCCGCAGGTCGTCGCTGAGGACGCCCACGGGTAGGTGCTGTCCGCGAGGATCCCGCCCACCTCGGCGGCGGCGAGGACGACGCGCACCGGCCGCTCGGCGGCGTCGAACGCGAAGACGGCGTCGCGGTCCAGGTCGAGCTCCGCGGAGGTGCGGCCGACGATCTCCGTGAAGCCCTCGGCCTCGAGCCGGCGGGCGATCGCCGAGCCGACGAGGCCGCGGTGCCCGGCCACGTGGATGCGGGCCGACCGGTCGAGCGGCACGGGGGTGGACGCGACGGCGTCGCGCGCCTCCGACGCGGGCGCCGGTACCGGTTGCGAGCTCCGTCATGACGCCACGACGCCCCGTCAGCCCTCACGCGGATCGGTTGACGGCGAGTCGACTGCCGGATGCCACAATGACCCCATGGGGGAAGTGAGCAATGCTGACATCGCGCGCACGCGGACGGGGCCGGATCTGACGGGCCTGAGCGTCTGCGTGATCGGCATCGACTACTGGCCGGAGACCACCGGCATCGCGCCGCACACCACGGCGATGGCCGAGGCGCTGATCGGCGCGGGGGCGTCCGTGCACGTCATCACGGGCAGCCCGCGCCATGCCCAGCGGCGACTGCAGGAGGAGCACGTGGCCGGGGGCCGGTGGTGGGAGGAGATGCGCGACGGCGTCCGCATCACCCGCATCCGGCGCTCCACTCCGGAGCCGCCCGAACTCGTCGGCCGCGGCGAGCTCGACTCGAGCTTCCTCCGCGGCGCACTCCGCGAGGTGCGCCGGGACACGAGCGATGTCGTCATCGCGGTCACACCCTCGCTGGGCGGACTCGTTGCGGGCGCCCTCGGCCGCGGAGGCCGTCCGTTCGGAGTGGTCGTGCAGGATCTCACCGCAGATGCCGCAGCGGACCCCGGCACCACGGGCAGCCGGGCATCGCGCCTCGTCGCGAGGGCCGAGAGCTCCCTGCTCCGCCGGGCCGATCGCGTGGGTGTCGTCACGTCGACCTTGGGCGACCGCCTCATCGACCAGGGCGTGGACCAGCAGTGCATCTCCGTCCTGCCGAACTCCACGCCCCTCGCCTCGGCCGACATCTCCACGGCCGCCGCCCGCACGCGTCTCGGCTGGGCGCGCGACGCCTTCACCGTGATCCACACCGGCGACATGGGCGTGGAGCGAGGGCTCGAGTCGGTCGTCGAGGCTGCCCGCCTGTCCGATGCGCGTGATCTCGGGATCGAATTCGTCCTGGCGGGCGTGGGCGATCAGCGCGTCGCTCTCGAGGCCCTGGGCGCCGGCATCCGCTCGCTGCGCTTCGTCCAGCCGATCGCAGGCGACGACTACCCGTACGCACTCGCGGCGGCGGACGCGCTCCTGCTCAGCGAGAGCCCCGGCATGGGCGCGACGAGCATGCCCGGCGAACTCGTCTCCTACGTGAGCTGCAAGCGGCCGATCATCGCAGCGGTCGAGGCCGCCGGGACCACCGCGAGCGCAGTGCGCGAGCACGAGACCGCCGCCATCATCCCCCCGGGGAACCCGGAGCGACTCCTCCAGGCGGCGCTGCACATGCGGTGGCACGCAGAGCAAGCTGCCCGGCTCTCCACCGCGACCCGGCGCATGCTGCAGAGCCGCGCCGCGCCCGTCAGCGCACACGCCCGATACGTGCGCTTCGCCCAGGCGCTGTCCGACGGCGGGTCGGGGCGCGAGTCCGTCACGCGTCCCGCGCCGACATCGGCACCCAGGAGACCATCCGGCCGATCGAGCTCCTGAGGCACCCCTCCTCACGTGCGGCCGCGCTGACGTCCACCTCTGAGACGCGACGGTCGCATCGAGCAGTCCTGTTCGAGGTCAGCCTCGTGCATCCTCCACTGGCTGGCGCCTACCGCGGCATCGCCGTCGATGCCGTGTCGGCGACGGTCGGCGACGGTAGGCGACGCGACGCTCCGCACGAGCAGGACGGCCGGGCGTCGAGGTCGCGACCGTGCTCGGTGGCGCAGGTCGGGCATCACGATGGATGAGAGATGGAACGCCTCCGCGATCCTCGACCAGGTCCTCTCGATCGACAGGTGTCCATGCGGCCGCCGTCTCGAGGGATCCACCGTCAACGGGCTGTCCCCGTCGCTCTGCACGGGCTCGCGCGGGTCCAGCCGGCGACGGACGAGCCGTGTCGTCTCGCGCGCCAGACCAGCACGAACGCACCTGGTCCGTAAACCCCGAGCGATGCACCAGCAGCGGAGGATGGAACACGAGCCCATCGGTGATCATGATCGACCCCATCGCCCTCATGGGAGGCCGAGCCCCCCGATGCACATCGAGGTTCAGCCCTCTACGCGCTGGACGACCATGCCCTCTCGCATCTCATGCGTCAGTACGCCCCCTCGCGCGCCACCACGGCACGCGCGGTCTTCCACAGGATCACGAGGTCCCCGACGATCGACCAGTTCTCCACGTAGTAGAGGTCGAGCCGCACGCTGTCCTCCCAGGAGAGGTTCGAGCGCCCGCTCACCTGCCAGAGTCCCGTGATGCCGGGCTTCACGAGGAACCGACGGTGCACCTTCGTCTCGTAGGTCTCCACCTCGCGCGCCAGCGGCGGGCGGGGCCCGACGAGGGACATGCTGCCGTTCAGCACGTTGACCAGCTGCATGAGCTCGTCGAGGCTGTACCGGCGGAGGAAGCGGCCCACGGGCGTCACCCGCGGGTCGTCCTTCATCTTGAAGAGCACGGAGTTGCCGGCGTCCCGGTTCTGGTCCTGCAGGGCGAGCAGGAGGGCCTCCGCGTCCGTCACCATCGTGCGGAACTTCAGCATCTGGAACGGCCGCCCGTTGATGCCCACCCGCTCCTGGCGGAACAGCACGGGACCGGGCGTGCTGAGGCGGATGGTCATCGAGATGGCGAGGAGAACAGGGGAGGCTACGAGGAGCAGGAGGGAGCTGGCGACGATGTCGAACGCGCGCTTGGCGAACAGCTTCGTGCCCTCGTAGCGCGGCGTCTCCACGTGGATCAGCGGCAGGCCGGCCACCGGTCGCGTGTGGATCCGCGGGGCCGCCGATGTCCGTGAGGCTCGGCGCGACGACGAGGTGCTGACGGCCGGGCTCGAGCGACCAGCTGAGCTCGCGGATCCGCTCGGCCGACAGCTCGTCGTTGCTGGTGATGACGATGGTGTCGGCCTCGACCGCGCGCATCGCGGCCTGCAGGTCGTCGAGCTTGCCGAGGACCGGCGTGCCCGTGCTGGGGAGCGTCGAGGCGATGACGCCCGAGGGGACGCACGCGCCCACGACGTGGTAGCCCGCTGACGGCTGGCGCGCGAGCTCCCGCGCCAGGAAGTCCGTGGACGACTCGGAGCCGATGAGCAGCACGCGCGAGGAGTACTCGCCCCGGGAGCGCTGCGCGTTCAGCCACTGGCGCCAGAGCCAGCGGCTGAGGGCGAGGGTCAGGAGGCCGAGGGGGAACGCGATCATGATGTAGCCGCGAGCGAACTCGATGCGGAAGAGGAACGCGACGATGGCGAGCACCCCGAAGAGGCGGATCGTCGCGTCGAGGATGAGGCGGTACTCCTGGGGCCCGGTGCCGAGCACGCGGTAGCTGCGCGTGCCGTAGATGCCGAGGACGGACATCCAGCTGGCGATGAGGATGACCGACAGCGTCGTGTAGCTGAGAGTCAGTCCCTGCACGTTCCCGTCGAACCGCACGTCCGAGGTCTCCAACCCGAACCAGGCGATCTGCACGCCGAAGACGACCCAGAGGAGCACGACCAGGTCGGTCAGCATCAGACGGAGTGCGTACCGACGGCGCCACGTGTGGTCGCGCGCGGGGCCGGGATCCTCCGCCCGGAGGGCGTCCGCTTCGATTACCGCCTCGCGCATGTCGCGAGGCATGGACGCGCTCTCGCGCGTCCCCTGCTGTTCGATCATCGTCCCCCCGCGCCGATGGTGCATCCCCTGAGGCCACGTCGGCTCGTCCTGTCGAGACTACAGCCGTCCACCGTGTCCGCCTGCGACCAGACCCCAATGGGGGGCACCGGCCGCCGGGGATCGGGTCATCCGCCGACGCTCACACGCGTGTCCAGCTGCCGCCGTCGCGCCGTGTGATGCTCGCCCGCGGCACGTCGACGAGCTGCGTCGTCCGCGCACGGACGGCCGCGGCGATCCGCTCCGCCGAGACGTCGTCCTCGGCGGTGAACCGGACCGTGAGCCGCGCTTCACCGCGGACGACCTGCAGGTCGTTGGCCTCGAGCGTCGCGACCCGGGCGGCTTCGTCCGCCGCCGCGGGCAGGACGCGCGCAGGGTCCACGCCGGGCAGCAGCGCGCCGACGGTCAGGGTGATGCGGTAGGAGGGCACGCTCCATGGTGCCCCACCCGTGCGCGGGCACGAAAAAGAGGACGGCTCCGACCACATGGTCGGAGCCGTCCTCGGAAGCTCAGCGTGCGTCGCTCACCGATGGTGAGCGGGTGGCGTTAGAGCGGGCGGATGTTCTCAGCCTGGGGACCCTTGGGGCCCTGGGCGACCTCGAACTCCACCTTCTGGTTCTCGTCGAGCGACTTGTAGCCGCCCGTCGCGATCGCGGAGTAGTGAGCGAACACATCCGCGGTTCCGTTGTCGGGAGCGATGAAGCCGAAGCCCTTTTCAGCGTTGAACCACTTGACGGTGCCTGTTGCCATGACGAAATTTCCTTCAAAAGAGATGCATCGATCCCGGGACCCGGGACCGCGGGTCGGAAGCCCCTCGTGACCCCTCCGGCGGACCGGGCGGATCGTGAGGACCTGACGACTTGATGACGAGCTTAGCGGGTCCTCGGCACGCGATGGGGGATGCGGGCACATTCCCACCGGTGTTTCCCTGCGTGACGCCGCGTGGAGGGCCGGGCGGGCGTCACGGAGCGTCGGAGGCGGGCGGGATGATGAGGGCATGCACATCGTGGTCGCCCGGACGCCCGAGGGGGTGCGGCTCGTCGACCTCGATGCCACCGGCGCCGTCACGGCCGTCCAGGACGTCCCGACCCGGGACTGGCCGGCGGTCGCGGCCCTGCGCGAGCGAGCCGAGGACCCGCCCCGCTGGGTCTGGGACGACACGTCCGTGTGGGCACGCGCCCTCGTGGAGGCGGGCGTCCGCGTCGCGAGGTGCCACGACCTCCGGCTCTCCCATGCGATCCTGCGGCTGTCCACCGCCGCCGCCGAGAGCGAGCTCGCCCGCACGCCGCCGGGGCCGTGGGATCGCGCGCCCCAGGCGGAGCGCGAGCGCTCCTCGTCGGCCACGCTGTTCGACGACCTCGACGCCCCGGAGGGTCGCTCCCCGGACGAGCTGGTCGCGGAGCTGCGCCTGCAGCTCCGGGCCGTCGCCGACAGCACGGCGCCCGGCCGGCTGCGCCTGCTGCTCGCCGCGGAGTCCGCGGGTGCGCTCGTCGCGGCGGAGATGTCCGCGGACGGGCTGCCATGGGACACCGCCGTCCACGACGCCCTCCTCGTCCACGCGCTCGGCGGGCGCCCCGCGCACGGCGGCGTGCCCCCGGCGCTGGCGGCGCTGTCAGCGCGCATCCGGGAGATCCTCCGCGCGCCCGACCTCAACGTCGACAGCCCGCCCGACGTGCTCCGCGCGCTGCGCCGGGCCGGCATCGACGCCGCGAGCACCCGCCAATGGGAGCTGCAGGAGATCGACCACCCGGTCATCGCGCCGCTGCTCGAGCACAAGAAGCTGTCGCGGCTCCTCACCGCCAACGGCTGGACGTGGATGGAGACGTGGATCCGCGACGGTCGCTTCCACCCGGAGTACGTCCCCGGCGGGGTCGTCACGGGCCGGTGGGCGGCCAGCGGCGGCGGCGCGCTGCAGCTGCCGCGGCAGATCCGCTCGGCCGTGCGCGCGGACCCCGGCTGGAAGCTCGTTGTCGCCGACGCCGCGCAGCTCGAGCCGCGCGTCCTCGCGGCGCTGGCCGAGGACCGCGCCATGGCCGACGCCGGGCGCGGCAGCGACCTCTACCAGGGACTCGTCGACGCGGGAGTGGTGGACACGCGCGCGCACGCCAAGGTGGCGATGCTCGGCGCCATGTACGGCGCGACGTCGGGGGAGAGCGGCCGCCTCATGCCCCGGCTCGTTCGCGCCTACCCACGGGCGACCGGCTTCGTCGAGCAGGCGGCGCGTGCGGGGGAGAGCGGCGGCGTCGTCAGCACCCGGCTCGGGCGGTCCTCCCCGCCGCCCGGGGACGCGTGGCGCGACGTGCAGCAGATCGGCCGCGCCGGGGAGGCGTCCGCGGCGGACGCCGCCCGGGCGCGCACAGCGGCGCGGGACCAGGGGCGCTTCACCCGCAACTTCGTCGTGCAGGGCAGCGCCGCCGAGTGGGCGCTGTGCTGGCTGGCCGGCCTCCGCCGGAGGCTCGCCGCCCTGGAGCGGCCCGGGTCCCGTCCGCACCTCGTCTTCTTCCTGCACGACGAGGTGATGGTGCACGCGCCGGACGATCGCGTCGACGAGGTGCGCGCCGCCGTGGCGGAGGCTGCCGCCGAGGCCGGACGGCTCCTCTTCGGCGACGCGCCCGTCGACTTCCCCGTCACGATCGCGGTGGTCGACGACTACGCCCAGGCCAAGTGACGGCGCGGAAAGCCCGGACGCGACGACGCCCGGCCCCTCACGGGACCGGGCGTCGCGGTGCGCGTCGGGAGGATCAGCCGCCGGAGCCGACGTCGCCCTCGTGGTCGTCGCCCTCGCTGGTGTTGCTGCCGGAGCCGTCGGGGGTCTGGTCGCCGGATCCGCTCTCCTCGGTGACCGAGGAGGAGGAGGACTCCACGTGCTCCTCGGTGTGGGTCGTCGTGCCGTCGTCGTCGGTCGAGGTGCTCTCGTGATCTGTGCTCATGGTCCGACCGTACGCTCGCCGCCGTCCACGGGGAACCCCGGGAGGGACGGCCTCTCGCTCGGTCCCGTCGACTTGGCCGGGACCCCGCGGGCGGCGAGGATGGGATCATGACCGATCCCGCCGGCACCGCCGCGACCGCCCCCGCACCCGCCGACCCCACGGAGGTGCTCGCCGTCTACCGCTCCCGACGGGAGCAGATGGTGGTCCTGCCGCAGGGCAACCTCGCGCTCGTCAACACGCAGTGGTTCTCGCCCGATGCCGACCCGCAGCCGGTCTACGGGATCCCCGGCACCTGGTCGCCCCTCGCGCCCGGCGTGTCCGGCCTGCGCGTGCAGGCGTCGGCCGCCGACGGCATCCGCGTGGACGGCGTCCTCGTCGACGGCGAGGCGGTCGTCCGCGGCCGTGACGACCCGCAGCCCTCGACGGTCGTCGCGAGCGACACCGTGTCGGCCTTCGTCATCGCCAGCGAGGAGGGCACCTACGCCCTCCGCGTGTGGGACGCGCAGTCCGAGGCGATCCGCGCCTTCGGCGGCATCGACGCCTTCCCGTACTCCGAGGAGTGGGTCGTGAAGGCGGACTTCACGCCGATCGAGGGCGGGCGGGCCATGGGCTTCGAGCACCTCAAGGACGACGGGGCGACGAAGGACAAGGTCGTGCCGGGGGAGATCACCTTCACGAAGGACGGCGTGGACTACTCGCTCGCGGCCTTCCGCGAGGGCCGTGCGCTCCTGCTCGTGTTCTCCGACGCGACGAGCGGCGAGTCGACCTACGGGGTGGGCCGCTTCCTGATGGTCGCGCCGTCGCCCGACGGCACCATCACCCTCGACTTCAACCGGGCCTACCTGCCCCCGTGCGCCTTCAGCTACAACTTCAACTGCCCGATGCCCCCGAAGCAGAACCGCTTCGCCGTGCCCATCGAGGCGGGGGAGAAGAACGTGCTCGCAAAGGCCGGCGGCCTGCTGCACTAGGTCAGCCGGCGGCCGGATCCGTCCGTCGCGCCGGACGTCCCCGACGCGGCGCCTCCGCCAGACCCGCTGGTCGCGCTCCCGACGCCCGGGCCGCGCCGATCCTGCGCTCCGCGGCCTCGAGCCACGCGAGCCGCGCGGCGGCCTGCGCCTCCTGCGCCTCCACGGCGAGCAGACGCGCGAGCGGGGGGTCGTCGGAGTGCTCGAGGTCCTGGCGGATCCCGGCGAGGACGCGGGCCTCCTCGCGTGTGCTCGCCCGCTGGATGCGCACCACCTCCCGCGCGTCGGCCCCGGGCAGTGACAGCGCGAGCGTCACCTTCACGAGCAGCTCGTCCCGCGTCCCGACGCCGCCGACGCTCGCACCGAGCCATTCCTCCACCTCGGCGGTCCCCGCCCGCGTGATCGTGTACGGCACATGGCCCGCGTCGTCCGTCGCGCCCTTGACCACGAGGCCGTCGCGCTCGAGCCGGTCGAGCGTGTTGTAGATCTGGCCGACGTTGAGCGGCGCCGCCGTGCCCGTGCGCCGGGCGAACTCCGTCCGCAGCTGGTAGCCGTAGCAGGTGCCCTCCGTGAGGACGGCGAGGAGCGCGTGTCGCACCGACATCGCCGCCTCGTCTCCCGGTCCCGGCAGACCGACACCTGGAGCCTAGGCATTCCCGGCATGCATCCCGCCCGGACCCGCCGCCGCGGGGGAAGTGCCGGGCGGGACCGGCGCGTCGAGGCGGCGATGTTGCCGATGCACAGGATCACCCGGCATGATGAGACCCGTCGGCGCTCGCGCCGGCCGCACCGGCAGGTGTGGAGCTCGTCCATCGCACGCAGATCGTTGGGGAAGACGCATCTGATCGGATGGAGGAGACCCATGGAAGCACCCGTCGCCAACTCAAGACCGGCTCGAGGAGTGCTCTACGTGCACTCCTCCCCTCGCGCGCTCTGCCCCCATGTCGAATGGGCGGCAGGTCGCGCACTCGGTCACGCCGTGAACTTCACGTGGGACCCGCAGCCGGTGCTCAAGGGCGCCATGCGCGCCGAGTACTACTGGGAGGGGCCGGAGGGCTCCGGCGCCGCCATCGCGAGCGGCCTCCGCGGCTGGGAGCACCTCCGCTACGAGGTCACCGAGGACGCGGGACCCGGACGCGACGGCGGCCGGTGGATGCACACGCCCGACCTCGGGGTGTTCTTCGCGCAGACCGACACCGCCGGCAACACGGTCATCCCCGAGGACCGCATCCGCTACGCCCTCGACATCGCCGGGTCGAACACCCTGGAGCTGCACCGCGAGCTGCGTCTCGCCATGGGCCAAGCCTGGGACGACGAGCTCGAGGCGTTCCGCCACGCCAGCGACTTCAGCCCGGTGGTCTGGCTGCACAAGGTCGGCTGACCCGACCCCCCCTCGTCTCCTCCCGCACGCGAAGAGGCCCCGACCGCGGTGGTCGGGGCCTCTTCGCGTGCGGCCGGGGCTAGACGCTGCGGAAGGCGATGACCGCGTTGTGCCCGCCGAAGCCGAACGAGTTGCTGATCGCCAGCAGGTCGCCGTCGCCCAGCGCGCGCGGCGAGGTGACGACGTCGAGCTTGATGTCCGGGTCCTGCTCGGTGAGGTTGATGGTCGGGGGAGCGGTGCGCTCGGCGAGGGCCTTCACCGTGAAGACCGCCTCGATGGCGCCGGCGCCGCCGAGCAGGTGGCCGGTGGACGCCTTCGTGGCGCTCACGGGGATCCCATGCACGGCGTCCCCGAAGACCCGCTCGAGCGCCTTGTACTCGGCGATGTCGCCGACGGGCGTGCTGGTCGCGTGCACGTTGATGTGCGACACGTCGGCGCGAGAGTAGCCCGCGCCCTCGATGCTCGCGATCATGGCCCGGGCCGCGGCCGTGCCCTCGGGGTCGGGCGCCGTGATGTGGAACGCGTCGCTGGTGACGGCGCCGCCGACGAGCTCGGCGTAGATGCGCGCGCCGCGGGCCTTGGCATGCTCCTCGGTCTCGAGCACGAGCGCCGCGCCGCCCTCGCCGAGGACGAAGCCGTCCCGCGCGATGTCGTAGGGACGTGAGGCGCGCGCGGGATCGTCGTTGCGCTTGGAGAGCGCCTTCATCGCGGCGAAGGACGCGATGGGCAGCGGGTGGATCGAGGCCTCCGAGCCGCCGGCGACGATGATGTCCGCGCGGCCGGCCTGGAGGTGCTCGTAGGCGCTGGCGATCGACTCGGTGCTGGAGGCGCAGGCGGAGACGACGGTCTGGATCCCGGCGCGGGCGCCGAGGTCCATGCCGATCGCGGCCGCGGGCCCGTTGGGCATCAGCATCGGGACGGTCATGGGCAGGACCCGGCGCGGGCCCTTCTCGCGGAGGGTGTCCCACGCGTCCAGCAGCGTCCACACGCCGCCGATGCCGGTCGCCCAGTCGACGGCGAAGCGGAGCGGGTCGACCTCCGGCGATCCGGCGTCGGCCCAGGCCTCGCGCGCGGCCGTCAGGGCGAACTGGCTGGACGGGTCGAGGCGCTTGGTCTCGATGCGCTGCATCACCTCGGAGGACGGCACCTTGGCCTGCCCGGCGAAGGTGACGGGGATCTCCCACTTGGCCACCCAGTCCTGCTCGAGGGTCGTGATGCCCGATTCGCCGCGGAGGAGCGCCTGCCAGGTGTCCTCGGCGGTGCCGCCCAGGGGCGACGTGGCGCCGATGCCGGTGACGACGATCTTCTTGGGGGTGGTCATGCGTGGCGTCTCCTCGACGTCGGGAACGGGGGAGGGAGACGGCCGGTCCCGGATGCGGGACCGGCCGTCGTCCGCGCGATCAGGACTGCGCGTTGGTGATGAAGGTGACGGCGTCGCCGACGGTCTTGAGGTTCTTGACCTCCTCGTCGGGGATCTTCACGTCGAACTTCTCCTCGGCGTTGACGACGATCGTCATCATCGAGATCGAGTCGATGTCCAGGTCGTCGGTGAACGACTTGTCCATCTCGACGGTGTCGGTGGCGATCCCGGTCTCGTCGTTGACGAGCTCGGCCAGGCCGGCCAGGACTTCTTCGGTGGACAGTGCCATGTGTATCTCCTCGTGGTTCGTGATGACCGGAACAGCTTATGGGGCGGTGAAGCTCAGGGCAGGACGACGACCTGCGCGCCGAAGACGAGTCCGGCGCCGAAGCCGATCTGCAGGGCGAGCCCGCCGGAGAGCGACGGGTCCTCCTCGAGCAGGCGGTGGGTGGCGAGCGGGATCGACGCGGCGGAGGTGTTGCCCGTGGTCGCGATGTCGCGGGCGATGGCGACGGACGCGGGGAGGCCCAGCTGCTTCGCAAACTCGTCGACGATGCGCATGTTGGCCTGGTGCGGGATGAAGGCGGCGAGCTGGTCGGCCGAGACGCCGGCGCGGTCGAGCGCCTCCTTGGCGACCTTGACCATCTCCCACACGGCCCAGCGGAAGACCTTCTGGCCGTCCTGGCGCAGGGTCGGCCACGCGGATCCGTCGCGCATGCTCTTCAGCGTGCCGCTCATCCCCACCGCGTCCCAGTTCGACCCGTCGGAGCCCCAAACGGTGGGCGAGATGCCCGGCGTGTCGCTCGGGCCGACGATCGCCGCACCGGCGCCGTCGCCCAGCAGGAACGAGATGGAGCGGTCGGTCGGGTCGACGATGTCGGAGAGCTTCTCGGCGCCGACGACGAGCACGTAGTCGGCGAGGCCGGACCGGATGAAGGAGTCCGCCTGGGCGATGCCGTACGTGTACCCGGCGCACGCCGCGGAGATGTCGTAGGCGGGCGCGGGGTTGGCGCCGATGCGGTCGGCCAGGAGCGCCGCCATCGACGGGGTCTGCACCGTGTTGCTCACGGTGCTCACGAGGACGATGCCGATCTGCTCCGGGCGGATGCCCGCCTTCGCGATGGCCTCGAGCGACGCGGTGGTCGCGAGGTCGACCGCGTCCACGTCGGCGCCGGCCCGCTTCCGGGTGATGATGCCGGTGCGCTGGCGGATCCACTCGTCGGACGAGTCGATGGGGCCGACGAGGTCGTCGTTCGGGACGTCCAGCTCGCCGCGCGCGGCGCCGAGACCCCAGATGCGGGTGAAGCGCTCGACCACGGGGGCGGTCTGGATGGAGGGACGGGGCTGGTCGGTCATGTGTGCCTGTTCGGTGTCGGTGAGGCGGGTCAGGCGTGCGCGTCGAGCATGTCGATGGCCGCCGGGAGGTCGTCGGGCGTGGAGAGCGCGAGCGTCGGGAGGCCCTTCAGACCGCGCTTGGCGAGGCCGGTGAGCGCACCCGCGGGAGCGACCTCGATGAGGCCCGTCACGCCCGCGGCGTCGAAGGCCTCCATGCAGAGGTCCCAGCGCACCGGGCTCGCGACCTGGCCGACGACCAGGTCGAGGAACGCGGCGCCGGACTCGACCCGGCTGCCGTCGCGGTTGGTCCAGATGGGGAAGCGCGGGTCGCGGGGGGCGAGCGGCACGACGGCCTGCCGCAGCACCTCGACGGCCGGCGCCATGTGATGGGTGTGGAAGGCACCCGCGACCTGCAGCGGGATCACGCGGGTGCCGCGCAGCGGCTCGGCCTGCAGCGCCGCCAGGGCCTCCGGGTCGCCGGCCACGACGATCTGCCCACCGCCGTTGAAGTTGGCGGGCTCGAGCCCGAGCTCGGCGAGCCGGGCGAGCACCGCGTCCTGGTCGCCGCCCACGACAGCGCTCATGCCCGTGCGGGTGACGGCGGCGGCCTCGGCCATGGCGTCGCCGCGGGTCCGGACGAGCGACATCGCCTCGGTGTCGGTGACGATGCCCGCGCCGGCGGCGGCGGTGATCTCGCCGACCGAGTGGCCCGCGATGCCGGCGACGTACGCGTCCCGGCCGTCGGCGAAGAGCGCGTGGAGGGCCATGATGCCCGCGGCGACGATGAGCGGCTGGGCCACGGCGGTGTCACGGATGGTGTCCGCGTCGGACGTCGTGCCGTGCGTGACCAGGTCGAGCCCGGCCGCGTCGCCGAGCTCGCCGAGGCGTCGCGCGTGCTCGGGGTGCTCGAGCCACGGGGAGAGGAAGCCGGGCTTCTGGGAGCCCTGACCCGGGCAGACGACGATGATCATCCGTCCACCCTCCCACTCGACGAGCAGCGTGCCGGAGTCCACGTCCTACAGAGGATCCGCTGCGACGTTGTGACGAGGGCACATGCGCGGCGGCTCACCTGGCCGCCGGCCGCTTCGTCCGGGCGCGGCCGGATCCCTGCTGCTTCGGGACGGTCGTGCCCGCCTCGGCGATGCTGCCGATGATGAGCGCCGCCTGGAGGATGAGCGCCTCGCGGGCGCCCGTCGCGTCCCAGCCGATGACGTCGGAGACGCGCTTGAGCCGGTACCGCACGGTGTTCGGGTGCACGAACAGCTCCCGCGCCGTCGCCTCGAGGGAGCGGCCGGTGTCCAGGTAGCACCACAGCGTCGCGAGCAGCTCCGTGGAGTGCGCCTGCAGGGGCTTGTAGATCCGGTTGATGAGCGTGGAGCGGGCCAGCGGATCGCCGGCGAGGGCGCGCTCGGGCAGCAGGTCGTCGGCGAGCGTCGGCCGCGGGGCGTTGCGCCAGGAGCGCGCCACCGCGAAGCCGGCGAGGGCGGCGCGGGCGCTGCGGGACGCCTCGACGAGGCTCGGCACCTCGTGGCCGAGGACCAGGTGTCCGGAACCGAAGCCGGGCTCCAGCTGCGTCGCGATCTCGAGGAAGGTGACGGGCGGCACCTCGGGGGCGGGGGCGTCGGGATCCACGACCGCAGGCGACGCGCGCCCGATGACGAGGACGAGCCGGCTGCCCTGGACGCCGATGAGGACGTCGGCGTCGAGGTGCCGCGCGGTGCGCCGCAGCTGGTCCACGTCGAGGACGGCGGGGGCGGTGCCCACGAGCACCGACACCTCGCCGTGGCCGTGCCAGCCCAGCGCCGCGATGCGGGACGGCAGCTCGTCGTCGTACTCGCCCGACAGGATGCTGTCGACCACGAGCGCCTCGAGCCGCGCGTCCCAGAGCCCGCGGGCCTCGGCGGCGCGCGCGTATACGTCGGCCGCCGCGAAGGCGATCTCCCGCGAGTACAGGAGTATCGCGTCGCGCACCGTGCGGTGCCGGTCGCGCACGCGGTCCTCGACGACCTCGACGGTGACGCGGATGAGCTGCAGCGTCTGCTGCAGGCTCACCGACCGCAGGAGCTCGCGGGGTGCCGCGCCGAACACGTCCGCGGCGATCCACGGCGTGGAGTCGGGATCGTCGTACCAGTGGATGAACGAGGTGATGCCGGCCTGCGCCACGAGCCCGACGGCGGAGCGCCGCCCCGGCGGCATGTCGCCGTACCAGGGCAGCGTGTCCTCCAGCCGCTGGAGCGTCGCGCTGGCGAGCTCCCCCGACAGGGACCGGAGCCACGTCAGCGTCTCCGCCTTCGTCTCCCCGGTCTCCACGTCGGTGTCGTGCCGATCGCTCGTGGTCACGTCAGGTCGGCGCAGCTCACGCCTCGCCGCCCGCCGACCCGGTCGTGCCGGCGGTCACGTCGAGCAGGCGGTACTTGTCGATCGCCCACTTCGGCGCGTCCTGGTCGACCTTGCCCTGCTTGGCGAGGCGCTGCAGCGTCTTCACGACCATCGACGGACCGTCGATCGCGAAGAAGCGGCGCGCTGCCGGACGCGTGTCCGAGAAGCCGAAGCCGTCGGCGCCGAGCGTCGAGTAGTCGCCGGGCACGAACTGCCGGATCTGGTCCGGGACGGCGTGCGAGAAGTCGGTGACCGCGACGAACGGGCCCTCGGCTCCGCGGAGCTTCTCCTCCAGGTACGGGACGCGCGTCTCGGAGTGCGGGTGGAGCAGGTTGTGCTCCTCCGCCGCCAGGCCGTCGCGACGCAGCTCGCCCCAGGAGGTGACGGACCACACGTCGGCGGACACGCCCCAGTCGTCGGCGAGGAGCCTCTGCGCCTCGAGCGCCCACGGCACCGCGACGCCGGAGGCCATCAGCTGCGCCTTCGGCCCCTCGACCCAGCCGTCCTTGAGCTTGTGGATGCCGCGGACGATGCCGTCCACGTCCACGTCCTCGGGCTCGGCCGGGTGGATGATCGGCTCGTTGTACACCGTGAGGTAGTACATGACGTTGGGGTCCTCGTGCTGGCCGCCGTACATCCGCTCGAGGCCGGTGCGCACGATGTGCCCGATCTCGTAGGCGTACGCCGGGTCGTAGGACACGACCGCCGGGTTGGTCTGCGACAGGACGAGCGAGTGGCCGTCCGCGTGCTGCAGGCCCTCGCCGGTCAGCGTGGTGCGTCCCGCGGTCGCGCCGATGAGGAAGCCGCGCGCCATCTGGTCGCCCGCCGCCCAGATCGCGTCGCCCGTGCGCTGGAATCCGAACATCGAGTAGAAGACGTAGATCGGGATGAGCGGCTCGCCCTGGGTCGAGTAGGTCGTGCCCAGGTTGGTGAACGCCGCCAGGGCGCCCGCCTCGTTGATGCCCACGTGGACGATCTGGCCCTGCGGGCTCTCCTTGTAGGAGAGCAGCAGCTCGCGGTCGACCGACGTGTAGTGCTGGCCGTTCGGGTTGTAGATCTTCGCCGTCGGGAAGAAGGCGTCGATCCCGAACGTGCGGGCCTCGTCCGGGATGATCGGGACGACGCGGTTGCCGAAGTCCTTCGCCCGGATGAGGTCCTTGAGCAGCCGGACGAACGCCATGGTCGTGGCGATCTCCTGGGTGCCGGAGCCCTTCTTCGAGATCCGGTACGCCGAGTCGTCCGGGAGGGAGATGGCCGTGTGCTTCGTGCGGCGCTCGGGGGAGTACCCGCCGAGTGCGCGACGGCGCTCCTGCATGTACTGGATCGCC
Source organism: Clavibacter sp. B3I6 (assembly GCF_030816895.1). Classification (NCBI taxonomy): domain Bacteria; kingdom Bacillati; phylum Actinomycetota; class Actinomycetes; order Micrococcales; family Microbacteriaceae; genus Clavibacter; species Clavibacter sp. B3I6. The sequence continues at coordinate 459,950 of NZ_JAUSYL010000001.1, read as the reverse complement.
TCGTCGTCCTGGCCGGGGTGGTAATACGGCGGCAGGTACGGGTCCGCCTCGAGCTGCGCGTCCGTGATCGGCACCCGCATCTCGTCGCGGAACTGCTTGAGGTTGTCGAGCGTGAGCTTCTTCATCTGGTGGGTCGCGTTGCGGCCCTCGAAGCTCGGGCCGAGGCCGTAGCCCTTGACGGTCTTCGCGAGGATGACCGTGGGCTGTCCCGTGTGCTCGCTCGCCGCCTTGAACGCCGCGTAGACCTTGCGGTAGTCGTGGCCGCCGCGCTTGAGGTTCCAGATCTGGTCGTCGGTGTAGCCCTCCACGAGCTTCGCGGTGCGCTCGTCGCGCCCGAAGAAGTTCTCGCGGATGTAGGCGCCGCTCTCGGCCTTGAAGGTCTGGTAGTCGCCGTCCGGGGTGCGGTTCATCAGGTCGAGGAGCGCGCCCTCGGTGTCGCGGGCGAGCAGGTCGTCCCACTCGCGGCCCCAGACGACCTTGATGACGTTCCAGCCGGCGCCGCGGAAGAAGCTCTCGAGCTCCTGGATGATCTTGCCGTTGCCCCGGACCGGGCCGTCGAGGCGCTGCAGGTTGCAGTTGATGACGAAGTTCAGGTTGTCGAGCTTCTCGTTCGCGGCGACCTGGAGCTGGCCGCGGCTCTCGACCTCGTCCATCTCGCCGTCCCCGAGGAAGGCCCAGACCTGCTGGTCGGACGCGTCCTTGATGCCGCGGTTGGTGAGGTACTTGTTGGCCTGCGCCTGGTAGATCGCGTTGATCGGACCGAGGCCCATCGAGACCGTGGGGAACTGCCAGAACTCCGGCATGAGGCGGGGGTGCGGGTACGACGACAGGCCGCCGCCCTCGTGGCTCTTCTCCTGACGGAAGCCGTCGAGCTGGTGCTCGCTCAGGCGCCCCTCGAGGAAGGCGCGCGCATAGGTGCCGGGGGAGGCGTGGCCCTGCACGAAGACCTGGTCTCCGCCGCCGGCGTGATCCTGGCCGCGGAAGAAGTGGTTGTAGCCGACCTCGTAGAGGGCGGCGGAGGAGGCGTACGTGGCGATGTGCCCGCCGACCGCGATCCCGGGGCGCTGGGCCCGGTGCACCGTGACGGCGGCGTTCCAGCGGATCCACGCGCGGTAGCGGCGCTCGATGTCCTCGTCACCGGGGAAGTCCGGCTCGTTCTCCGGCGCGATCGTGTTGATGTAGTCCGTGGTGGGGACCATCGGCACGTTGAGGTGCAGCTCCTTGGAGCGCTTGAGGAGGCTGAGCATGACGTCGCGCGCGCGACCCCGGCCCTGCGTCTCGACGAGCCCGTCGAGGGACTCGTTCCATTCGGCGGTCTCTTCCGGATCCTGATCGGTGTGGTTCACCGAGTACGGATCCTGGTCGTTGACAGTCACCCTCGACCTCTTCCTGTGGTGTGCAGACATCGTCTTCGGTGCCACGGGGCTCGAAGGGTGCGAGACCGCGCGTACGCCAGGAGTCAGCCTACCCATGCCGACCGACGGTGTCGGACGGGGCTCGGCGCGCCCCGTCCGCGTGCTCCGGCCCGATCGCTGGACATCCTGGACGGGCGGCGTAAGATCGACCCTCGTGCCAGACAGGAGACACTCGCCGGCACGGAAGGATCCGCACCCCATGGCCCTGGCCAACGACACACAGGCTCCCGACTTCGAGCTCGCCAACCAGTACGGCGAGCGCGTCCGGTTGAGCGAGTACCGCGGACACCGCGCGGTCGCCCTCGTCTTCTTCCCCCTCGCCTTTTCCGGGACGTGCACCGGCGAGATGTGCCAGCTCGAGGAGAACCTCGCCCTCTTCGCCGACAGCCGCGTCGAGCTCATCGGCATCAGCGTCGACAGCAAGCACACGCTGCGCGCCTGGGCGCAGCAGCAGGGCATCGAATTCCAGCTCCTCGCGGACTTCTGGCCGCACGGCCAGGTCGCGAAGGAGTACGGCGTCTTCCTCGAGGAGAAGGGCTTCGCGAACCGCGCGACCTTCCTCATCGACACCCGCGGGATCATCCGCGGCAGCTTCATCACCGCGCCCGGCGAGGCGCGCGAGCTCGAGGCGTACCGCTCCGCCATCCGCGACCTGGCGCTCGTCCCCGCCTGATCCGGGCGCGGCTGCCCGGCCCGACGCGGCGAGTCGGTCGGACGACCACGAGCGCGACCCGCGGTACGAGCGGGGCCACGGCCGTCGTCGCCACAGGGAGCGCGCCGCGGTGAGGGTCCACCGACACGGGGAAGGGTCCGGAAGCCCGCGGTCCGGGGAGCCGGGCAGCGACCACGAGGTCGGCTAGCATGGCCGAGCGCCGGGCGACCGGACGCGGGGGCCTTTAGCTCAGTTGGTAGAGCGCCACGTTTACACCGTGGATGTCGTCGGTTCGAGCCCGGCAGGGCCCACCACCTCATCGCCTCGACCGCAGGCGGAGCGCCTGGGCGTCGTCTCGCGTCAGGCGAGCGTGCCGAGGCCCCGGATCAGCAGGTCCACGCCGAACGCGAAGTCGCCGGCGGGATCCTCGCGGGCCGCGTCGGCCGGGAGCAGGCCCAGGCGGTCGAGCTGGATCCGCTGCTGCTCGTGCGCCACGTGCCCGAGGACGAAGTGCAGGAGCGCGGACGCGGCGCGGGCGCATGCCGCCTCGTCGAGGCCTCCGTCGGCGACCGCGGACGACAGCGCGTCGCGCGCCGCGGATGCGCCGAGCCCGAGGGCGGTGGTGCTCGCCACCACCTCCGCGCCGTCGCGGTGCGCGAGGAGCGCCGCTCGCAGGGCGACCGCCTCGTGCCGCACGCGCCCGGTCCACGCGGAGGAGGCAGCATCATCGTCCTCCCGGACGTCCCGGACCTCCGCGACGATGCGGTCGGCCAGCTCCGCGAGGAGGCTCTGCTTGTCGGGGAAGTGCCAGTAGAGGGCGCTGGGCTGGACGTCGAGCGCGGCGGCGAGACGACGCATCGTGAAGTCGGGCAGCCCGTGCTCGTCGAGGATCCGCAGGGCGGTGCGGGCGACGTCCTCCCGCGAGTGCCGCCCCGTCGCCCCCGCCCGTGCCATGCCGCCACTATAGTGAACGGCGTTCAGGTGAACGCCGTTCAGGTGACGGCGCGCCACCTCCTCGCGCCACCCGATCGAAGGCTGCCCATGACCACGTCCTCCTCCCGCCCCGTCGGCGAGCGGCGCGCGTCGCGCGTCGACGCGACCGATCTCGCCCGGGTCGCCGTGCTCGCCGCCGTCGTCGCCGTCCTGGGCCTGCCCGGCAGCATCGGCGTGGTGGGCGGGGTGCCCATCACCGCGCAGACGCTCGGTGTCATGCTCGCGGGCGCCGTCCTCGGTCCCCGGCTCGGCGCGCTCGCCCTCGCCGTCCTCCTCGCGCTCGTCGCGCTGGGCCTCCCGCTCCTCTCGGGCGGGCACGGCGGGCTCGGCGTCTTCGTCGGGCCCACGGCCGGCTACCTCCTCGGCTGGGTGCTCGGCGCCGCGGTCGTCGGCCGCATCGTGCACCTCGGCGGGAGGCGACCCACCGCTTGGCGCACCGCGGTGGCGATGCTCGTCGGCGGGATCGCGGCGATCTACGCCGTGGGGATCCCGGTCCAGAGCCTCGTCACGCGCCTGCCGCTGGCCGAGACCGCGCTGACCAGCCTCGTCTTCCTGCCCGGCGACCTCGTCAAGGCCGCGGTCGCGACGGCCATCGTCATGACGCTGGTGCGCGGCTACCCCCGCGCCTTCCGTCGCGCGTCCGGCTGGAACCCGGCCCGCCGGGAGCGAGTCGCCACGGCGGAGCGGTGACCCCCGGCGAGCCACCGGCGGCCGCCCCGCTGCACCTCGCGGGCGTCGGCGTGCGCCTGGGCGAGGTCGAGGCGCTCCGGGACGTCACGCTCGACATCGACGTGCGCACGCTCGCGGTGGTCGGCGAGAACGGATCCGGCAAGAGCACGTTCGCCCGTCTGCTCGGCGGGCTCGTCGCCGCGACGACCGGGGAGCTGCGGGTCCTGGGCGTCGACCCGGCGACCGGATCCCGCGAGCTGCGCCGCAGCGTCGCACTCGTGTTCAGCAACCCGGACGCGCAGATCGTCATGCCCACGGTGACGGAGGACGTCGCCTTCTCGCTGCGGCCTGAGCGGCTGCCGCGCGCCGAGTCGGCGGCCCGGGTCGCCGAGGCCCTCCGTCGTCTCGGCATCGAGGACCTCGCCGACCGCTCGTCGCACGAGCTCTCCGGGGGGCAGAAGCAGCTCCTCGCCCTGGCCGGGGCGTTCGTGCGTCGACCGGAGCTCGTGATCGCCGACGAGCCGACCGCGTACCTCGACGCCCGCAACGCGCGTCGGGTCACGGACCACCTCCTCGAGGACGGGCACCGGCTCGTGCTCGTCACCCACGACCTCGCCGCTGCGGCCCGGTGCGATGCGGCCGTCCTCTTCGCGGGCGGGCGGCTGGTCCGGACGGGGGAGCCGGCCGCCGTCATCGGCGAGTACGAGGCGATGCTCGGGTGACGGCCGCTGTCCCGCCCCGCCCCGGCCGCCTCGCGCGGATGCCCGCGGGTCCCGAGCTCGTCCTGCTCATGGTCCTCGTGCTCGCCGTCTCCCTCCTGCCCTCCACGTGGTGGGCCGCCGGACTCGCCATCGCCGCGGCCGTGGTCGCCTACGCCGCCGCGCAGCTGGGCGACGGCCTGCTCGGCATGCGCCGGCTCCTCGCGCAGGTGCGCGCGGTGCGCTGGCTCGTGCTCGTCACGCTCGTGAGCCAGCTCGTCCTGCTGGGGCCCGAGCCCGCGGTCGCGAACACGGCACGCGTCACGTCCGCGGTGGCCGTCGCCGGCCTGCTCGTCCTCACGACGTCCATGACCGCGCTGCTCGACAGCGTCGAACGCGGGCTCCGACCACTGCAGCGGCTCGGGGTCGACACGGAGCGCATCGCGCTGCTGCTCACGGTCACGGCCGGCACCGTGCCCGTCCTCGGCCGCCTGGCCGCCGACGTGCGGGAGGCGCAGCGGGCCCGCGGGCGTCCGTCCGAGCGTGCGCGCCTTCGTGGTGCCCTTCCTCGTCCTCGCCCTCAAGCACGCCGACGCGCTCGGCGACGCGCTCACCGCCCGCGGCGTCCGCTGACGTACCGCTCGGAGACGCCCATCCGCGCTCGGCGCCCCACCCGCGGGATCCGCATGGCCGCGGGCCGCATGGGCCCGCTCGCCGGGCGTTCGTCGCGGTAGCATCCACCCATGAGCTCCGACACGGCCGAGGACGCCGCCGCCTGGTCGGTCGTCGACGCCGCATCGCACGGATCCAGCACCCACCCCGGATCCGCCCAGCGGAGCCTCTGGCCCCTCGCGCCGCTCGTGCCCTCGCCCGGCGCGTCCACGGACGAGGCGCACGACGAGGCCGCGCCCCGCAGCTCCTCCCGCCGCGACTGACGGGATCCGTCCGGGCGACCGGCCGCCACCGCCCCTTCGTTACGATGGGCACGTGATCCCCACCCTCGCCGACGTCATCCGGGTCGTCGAGGGCGCGTGGCCGCCCGCGGGCGCCTCCGACTGGGACGCCTCCGGTCTCGTGTCGGGTGATCCCCGTCGCCCCGTCCGCCGCATCCACCTCGCCGTCGATGCCGTGCGCGCCACGGTGGACGAGGCCCTCGCCGCCGACGCCGACCTCCTGCTCGTCCACCATCCGCTCCTGCTCCGCGGCGTCACGAGCATCGCCGAGACCGGGTACAAGGGCGGGCTCCTCGCCGACCTCGTCCGCGGCGACTGCGCGCTGCACGCCTCCCACACGACCGCCGACGTCGTCGAGGAGGGCACGTCGGGACGGCTCGCGGCGCTCCTCGGCCTGGTGCCCGGGACCATCCGCCCGCTCGAGCCCGCCGAGGGCGGCGTGCGCGGCATCGGCCGCGTCGGCGACCTCCCCGCGACCACGACGCTCGGCCGCCTCGCCGGGGAGCTCGCCCGGATCCTGCCGCCGACCGCGACGGGGATCCGGGTCGCCGGCGACTACGACGCCCCCGTCACCCCGCGTGGCGCTCTGCGGCGGTACCGGCGACTCGCTGCTCGGTGCGGCGGAGGTGCAGGCGGCCGACGTCTACATCACGTCCGACCTCCGCCACCACCCGGCGAGCGAGGCGCGCGAGTCCGCCGCCCTCCGCGGAGGCACGCCGTACCTCATCGACACGTCGCACTGGGCGAGCGAGTGGCTGTGGCTCGACCGCGCGGCCGACACGCTGCGCGCGGCCCTGCCCGACGTGGAGGTCGCCGTCAGCGACATCCGCACCGACCCCTGGGACTTCGTCGTCACGCAGTGACGGCACGCCGCGCGGCCGGGTCCGCGCATCCACGACACGCACCGCGCGCCCGCCTGCACGACAGGCGGGCACGCACCACGAGAGGGAGAGCATGAAAGCCGATCCGAGCATCCAGAAGGACCTCCTCGACCTGCAGGAGATCGACACGCGTCTCACCCACCTGAAGCGCCAGCTCGCGCAGCTCCCGCAGCTCAAGGAGATCGACGCGCTGCAGCGGGAGATGGAGCTCGTGCGCCGCCGCCTCGGCGAGCGGACCGGCGTCGTGGAGGACGCACAGACCGAGCTCACCCGCATCGAGTCCGACGTCGCCGTCGTCCAGGCCCGCATGGACCGCGACCGGTCGCGCATCGAGGCGGGCGGCAGCTCCAAGGACGTGCAGGCGCTCGAGCGCGAGCTGGAGTCGCTCCTGCGCCGCCGCGACACGCTCGAGGAGGTCGAGCTCGAGGTGATGCAGCGGCTCGAGGAGGCGCAGGCCGCCCAGGCCGAGGTCGTCGTCGAGCGCGACGCGCTGGCCGACCGCCTCGCCGCCGTCGAGGCGCAGCGCGATGCCGCGGCCGTCGAGCTGCGCGTGCAGGCGGAGCAGGCGCAGAAGGACCGCGACGCGCTGGCGCCCCGGTTCCCCGAGGACCTCCTCGCCCTGTACGAGAAGCAGCGTGCCCGCTACGGCGTCGGCGCGGCCATGCTGCACCGCGGCATCTCGCTCGGCAGCAACATCGCGCTCCACCAGAGCGACCTCGACGCGCTGCGGAAGCGCGCGCCCGACGACGTGATCATCGATCCCGAGAGCAACGCGATCCTCGTGCGCACGGACGAGTCGGGGCTCTAGGCGACGGTCCGCCGCTGCCGCTGCCGCTGCCGCTGCCCTAGACTCGTCCCCGCGGATGGGTCGGCAAGACGGTCGCGCCGCGGTCGATCCTCCGGGACACCGACCGCGTCGAGGAACGTCCGGGCTCCGCAGAGCAGGGCGGTGGGTAACACCCACCCGGGGCGACCCGCGAGACAGTGCAACAGAGAGCAGACTGCCCGTCGCGCGAGCGGCGGGTGAGGGTGAAACGGCGGTGTAAGAGACCACCAGCGGCCCGAGTGATCGGGTCGGCTATGCAAACCTCGCCCGGAGCAAGGTCGAACAGGGGACGCACAGGCTGCTCGTCCAGTCCCCGGGTAGACCGCTGGAGGGCTGCGGTGACGCAGCTCCGAGATAGATGGCCGTCCATGGTGCTCCGGCACCGGGACAGAACCCGGCGTATCAGCCGGCCCATCCGCATCCACACGACGAAGCGGCCGGATCCCCAGGGGTCCGGCCGCTTCGTCGTGCTCCGCGTGGCGCGGCCTCAGTCCTCGGGCTTCGTCTTGTCGACGAGCTCGGCGGCGGGAGCGTGCGGGCTCACGCCTGCCGCGTGGGCCGCGAGGGCCGCGGCGCCCATGATGCCCGCGTTGTTGCGCAGCTCCGCGGGCACGATGGGCGTGCGCAGGCGGAGCAGCGGCAGGAAGTGCTTGTGGTTCTTCGACACGCCGCCGCCGACGATGAACAGCTCCGGCCACATCAGCTTCTCGAGCTGGCCGTAGTACACCTGCAGGCGGGCGGCCCAGCGCTTCCAGTTGAGGTGGGCGCGCTCCTTGGCGGCGTACGACGCCCGGCGCTCGAAGTCGCGGCGGCCCGCGACGTCCATGTGGCCGAGCTCGGCGTTGGGGATGAGGACGCCGTCGTGGATGAGGGCGGTGCCGATGCCCGTGCCGAGCGTGGTCATGATCACGAGGCCGCGCACGTCCTTGGCCGCGCCGTAGCGCGCCTCGGCGTAGCCGGCGGCGTCCGCGTCGTTGACGAACGTGATGCCGAGGCCCAGGCGCTCCTCGAACAGCTTCTCGGCCTCGAGGCCGATCCAGGTGGGGGAGACGTTGGCGGCCGACATGGTCGTGCCGTGCACGATCGCGGCCGGGAAGCACACGCCGAGCGGGGTGCCCGCGGGGACCTCGCCGAGCTCCTCGATGATCTGCTTCACCGTGGCCACGATGTCCTCGGGCTCGCCGCCCTGGGGCGTCGGGAGCTTCACGCGCTCGCTGCGCAGCTCGCCGGTCGCGACGTCCACGATGGCGCCCTTGATGCCGGTCCCGCCGATGTCGATGCCGATTGCGGTCGTCGCGTCGTCGCTCATGCAAGCGACCCTACCGGCTCGTCCGCGCCGTCCCGGTCGTCGCGCCGGGACCGGACGGGCCTAGCATCGGCAGCATGAGCGACACCGACGAGCAGTACTGGTACGACGACCGCACGGGCGAGGTGGAGAAGGGGATGCTGTCCCCGGGCGCGCACCGCATCGGACCGTTCGCGACGGCGGAGGAGGCGGCCCGCGCGCCGCAGAGGCTGCGCGAGCGCGCCGAGCAGTGGGCCGCCGAGGAGCGCGACCGGGACTGACCGGCCCTCGGCGCGTTCCTCAGTCGGAGTAGCTCTCGGACGCGTCCGGGAACGCGCCGGAGACGACGTCGTCCCGGTAGCGGGTCGCCGCGTCCCGCAGCACCGCCCGCATGTCCGCGTAGCGACGCACGAACCGCGGCACGCGACCGGAGGTGAGGCCGGCGAAGTCGGTCCACACGAGGATCTGCCCGTCCGTCCCGTTCCCGGCGCCGATGCCGATGGTGGGGATCCGGAGCTCCGCGGTGACCCGACGGGCGATCTCCTGCGGCACCATCTCGAGCACCACCGCGAACGCTCCCGCGTCCTCGACGGCGCGCGCGTCCGCGAGGAGCGCCTCGGCCGCGTCTCCGCGGCCCTGGATGATGTGACCGCCCAGCCCGTGCTCGCTCTGCGGCGTGAACCCCACGTGGCCCATGACCGGGATCCCGGACGACACGACGCGACGGATCTGCTCCGCGCTGCGCACGCCGCCCTCGAGCTTGACGGCGTGGGCGCGGGCCTCCTTCATGAAGCGCACGGAGGTGGCGAGGGCCTGGTCGGGCCCCGACTCGTACGACCCGAACGGCAGGTCGGCTACGACGAGCGCGCGCTCCACGGACGCGGCCACGGCGCGGGCGAGGGGGATGAGCTCGTCGACCGTGACGGGCACGGTCGTGTCGTACCCGAGCACCGTGTTGCCCGCCGAGTCGCCGACGAGCAAAAAGTCGATGCCGGCCTCGTCGAAGACGCCCGCCGTGAGCATGTCGTAGCTCGTCAGCCCCGTGATCTTGAGGCCCTGCTCCTTCGCCCGCGCGAAGTGGCGGATGCGGACGCGCTTGGGCCCGGCGGCGGGATCCGCGGGCAGGGCAGCGGGCTCGGTCGGGGGCACGGCAGCATCGGGGCTCTGCATGACGCGAAGTCTACGGCGGGCCCCGCGGGCGCTCCGTCCGACCCCCGGCCAGCCGGTAGGTTGGACACCGACGAGAGGGTGGTGGATGGACAAGCAGCGTGACTTCGTCCTGCGGACGATCGAGGAGCGCGGGATCAAGTTCGTGCGCCTGTGGTTCACCGACGTGACCGGCACCCTGAAGTCGGTCGCGATCGCCCCGGCCGAGGTCGAGGGCGCGTTCGCGGAGGGCCTCGGCTTCGACGGCTCCGCCATCGAGGGCCTCACCCGCTCCTACGAGGCCGACATGCTGGCCCACCCGGATCCGACGACGTTCCAGATCCTCCCGTGGCGCGGCGAGATCGACCCGACCGCGCGCATGTTCTGCGACATCTCCACGCCCGACGGCCAGCCCGCCATCGCCGATCCGCGCAACGTGCTGAAGCGCACGCTGGAGAAGGCCGCCGACCGCGGCTTCACCTTCTACACGCACCCCGAGATCGAGTTCTACCTCCTCAAGTCGAGCGAGTTCGGCGTCGACGGGCCGGAGCCCGTCGACGCGGCCGGCTACTTCGACAACGTCCCCGGCGGCACGGCGCACGACTTCCGCCGCCGCTCGGTGCGCATGCTCGAGGACCTCGGCATCTCCGTCGAGTTCAGCCACCACGAGGCGGGCCCCGGCCAGAACGAGATCGACCTCCGGTACGCGGACGCGCTCACCACGGCGGACAACATCATGACGTTCCGCACGGTGATCAAGGAGGTGGCGATCGAGCAGGGCGTCTACGCGACGTTCATGCCGAAGCCCCTCGCGGCGCAGCCCGGCAGCGGCATGCACACGCACATGTCGCTGTTCGAGGGCGACGTCAACGCGTTCTACGCGTCGGGCGCCGAGTACCAGCTCTCCACGATCGGCCGCCAGTTCATCGCGGGCCTGCTGCGGCACGCCCCCGAGATCACGGCGGTCACCAACCAGTTCGTCAACTCGTACAAGCGGCTCTGGGGCGGCGGCGAGGCGCCGAGCTTCGTCACGTGGGGCCACAACAACCGCTCCGCGCTCGTGCGCGTGCCGCTGTACAAGCCCAACAAGGGCAACAGCTCGCGCGTCGAGTACCGCGCCATCGACTCCGCGGCCAACCCGTACCTCTCGTTCTCGCTCATGCTGGCCGCCGGCCTCAAGGGCATCGAGGAGGGCTACGAGCTGCCGCCCGAGGCCGAGGACAACGTGTGGAGCCTCAGCGACGCCGAGCGCCGCGCCCTCGGCTACGCGCCGCTGCCGTCGAGCCTCGACCACGCGATCCAGCTCATGGAGCGCTCCGAGCTCGTCGCGGAGACCCTCGGGGAGCAGGTGTTCAACTACGTCCTGCTCAACAAGCGGCAGGAGTGGCGCGACTACCGCGCACAGGTGACGCCGTACGAGCTGCGCTCCAACCTCGAGATGCTCTGACCCGGATCCCCGTCCGGCAGAGCAGCACCCGCACGAGCACCGACATCCGACGACGAGGCCGGAGCCCCCGATGAGACGCGGACAGACCCTGATCGGCGCCCTGGCGCGGGCGGGCTTCGCGCGCCTGAGCGAGGTCGGCGCGACGCTCGCGGAGGCCTCGGAGCTGTCGGGCTGGCCCGAGGCCGACCTCGTCGAGGCCCTCACGCCGAGCGCCGACCCCGACGCGGCGCTCGACGCGCTGGTGCACCTGCTCCGGATCGACCCCGAGCGCACGCGCGCCGTCCTCGGCGACGACGACGCCCGCCACCGGCTGGCCCGGGTCCTCGGCTCCTCCCACGGCCTCGCCGACTTCCTGGCCCGGCATCCGTCGGAGCTCGATGCGTTCGCCCGACCGCTCGGGCGCGCTCCGGCCCCGGACGACGCCCGGGAGCAGCTCCTCGCGGCGGTCGGCGCCGTCGAGGGCGTCGCCGCGCTGACGGGGACGGAGGCGCGCGCGGCGCTGAGGATCCGGTACCGGGCCCTCGTCGCCCGGGTCGCCGCCTGGGACCTCGTCCACGCGGATCCGCTGGCGGCGGTCCGCCCCGTCACCGCCGCCCTCGCGGACCTCGCCGGCGCGGCGCTCGAGGCGTCCCTCGCGGTCGCCCGCGCCGAGCTCTCGGCCCCCGGCACCTTCGGGCGGGCGCGGCCCGAGGAGATCGCCGCGACCCGCCTCGCCGTCATCGGCATGGGCAAGGCCGGCGCCCGGGAGCTCAACTACGTGAGCGACGTCGACGTGATCTTCGTCGCCGAGGCCGCGACCGACGCCGACGGCGAGCCGCTCATCGAGCCGCATCGCGCCGTCGAGCTCGCGACCCGCCTGGCCGTGCTCACCATGCGTGGCATCGACGAGCACGAGATCGAGCCGGCCCTGTGGGAGGTGGACGCGAACCTCCGTCCCGAGGGCAAGGCGGGCGCGCTGGTCCGCACGCTCGAGTCGCACCTCGCGTACTACGACCGCTGGGCGAAGGACTGGGAGTTCCAGGCCCTGCTCAAGGCCCGGCCGCTCGCCGGGGACGTGGACCTGGGGGAGCGGTACGCGGACGCCGTCGCTCCGCTCGTCTGGTCGAGCGCCTCGCGGGAGGGCTTCGTCGGCCAGGTGCAGCGGATGCGCACGCGGGTCACCGACAACATCCCCGCCGACCAGCTCCACCAGCAGATCAAGCTCGGACCGGGCGGGATCCGCGACATCGAGTTCACGGTGCAGCTCCTCCAGCTCGTGCACGGGCAGACGGACGAGGAGGTCCGCCACCGGGGGACCCTGCCGGCGCTCGTGGCCCTCGCCGACGCCGGCTACATCGGCCGCACGGAGGCGGGCGACTTCGCCCGCGACTACCGCTACCTGCGGCTGCTGGAGCACCGCCTGCAGCTCGACCGCCTGCACCGCACGCACCTGATGCCGACCGACGAGGAGCGGATCCGCGTCCTCGCCCGGAGCACGGGACTCGACGGCCGCGCGGAGGAGCTGACGGCGCGCTGGACCGCGACCAAGACCCGGGTGCGCACCCTCCACGAGCGGCTGTTCTACCGCCCGCTCCTCGCCGCCGTCGCGTCGCTGCCCGAGGAGACCCTCGCGCTCACGAGCGACCAGGCCGCCGCGCGCCTCTCGGCCATCGGCTTCGTGGACGCGCGCGGCGCGCTCGCCCACATCCGCGCCCTCGCGCAGGGGGTCTCCCGGAGCTCCGCCATCCAGCGGCACCTGCTCCCGGTCCTCCTGCAGTGGTTCGCCGACGGCCCGGACCCCGACCACGGCCTGCTCGCGTTCCGCCGGCTCAGCGAGGCGCTGGGGGAGGCCACCTGGTTCCTCCGCATGCTCCGCGACTCCTCGGGCGCGGCCCAGCGCCTCGCGCAGGTGCTGTCCGGATCCCGCTACGTGTCCGAGCTCCTCGACCGCGTCCCCGAAGCCGCGGCTTGGCTCGCCCGCGACGAGGACCTGCGCCCGCGCACGTGGGCCGCGCTCGAGGAGGAGGCCGTCGCGACCGTCAACCGGCACCCGACCGCCGATGCCGCGGCCGCCGCGCTGCGCACCCTCCGCCGTCGCGAGGTCCTGCGCCTCGCCATCGGCGCCATCGTCGGCGTCACGCACGTCGAGACGCTCGGGCCGTCGCTCGCCGACATCACCTCGGCGACCTTGCGCGGCGTCATGCGCGCCATCCGCCGCGAGGACGGCCCCTGGCCCGAGTTCGCGGTCGTCGCGATGGGCCGCTACGGCGGCGCCGAGCTCGGCTTCGGATCCGACGCCGACGTCATGCACGTCTACCGCCCGATCGCGGGGATGGATCCCGAGCTGGCGCAGCGCCGCGCCCAGCTCATCGTGTCCGAGCTCACGCGCCTCACGGACGACTCGCGCCTCCCGCTCGACCTCGACACGGGCCTGCGCCCCGAGGGCCGCAACGGCCCCGTGGTCCGCTCCTTCGCCTCGTACCGCGCCTACTACGAGCGCTGGTCGCTCACGTGGGAGGCCCAGGCGCTGCTCCGTGCCCGCGGGGTCGTCGGGGACAGCGGGCTCATCGCCGACTTCACGGCGCTGGCCGACCGCTTCCGGTACCCGGACGGCATGGGCGAGGCGGACGTCCGCGAGATCAAGCGCATCAAGGCGCGCGTGGAGAACGAGCGGCTGCCGCAGGGCGCGGATCCCACCCGTCACCTGAAGCTCGGACGCGGCTCGCTCAGCGACGTCGAGTGGCTCGTGCAGCTGATCCAGCTGCAGCACGCGCACGCGCACCCCGCCCTGCGCACGCCGACGACGCTCGGCGCCCTCGACGCCGCCGTCGACGCCGGCCTCGTCCTCCCGGACGACGCGGCACGGCTCCGTGACGCGTGGCTGCTCGCCTCCCGCGTGCGCTCCGCGATGACGCTCTGGACGAACCGCACGGCCGACGTGCTGCCCGCCGATCGCGCCGCGCTGGACGCCATCGCCCGTCTCCTGGAGTACCCGCCCGGCTCGGCGACGGTGCTCGAGGAGGAGTACCTGGGCGTGACCCGTCGCTCCCGGGCGGTGTTCGAGCGGCTCTTCTACGGGCTCGACGAACGTCCCGAACCGCGCGGCGCCTGACCGGGCGGCATGCGCCGTCACGACGACGGGCCGCCCTCCCGGAGGAGGACGGCCCGTGCGTCATGCGCCCCGGTGCGGGGCGCCGGCAGGATCAGACGCCGTAGTACAGCTCGAACTCGAACGGGTGCGGGCGCTGCGCGAGGGGCTTGATCTCCATCTCGCGCTTGTACTCGATCCACGTCTCGATGAGGTCGGTCGTGAACACGTTGCCGGCCGTGAGGAACTCGTGGTCGGCCTCGAGCGCTTCGAGGGCGGCACCGAGGGACGCGGGCACCTGCGGGATGTTCTTCGCCTCCTCGGGCGGGAGCTCGTAGAGGTCCTTGTCGACGGGCTCGTGCGGCTCGATGCGGTTCTTGATGCCGTCGATGCCGGCCATGAGCTGCGCCGCGAACGCGAGGTACGGGTTGCTCGAGGCGTCGGGGGCGCGGAACTCGATGCGCTTGGCCTTCGGGTTCGTGCCCGTGATCGGGATGCGGATCGACGCGGAGCGGTTGCCCGCCGAGTAGACCAGGTTGACGGGCGCCTCGAAGCCGGGCACCAGGCGGTGGTAGGAGTTCACCGTCGGGTTCGTGAACGCGAGGATGGCGGGCGCGTGCTTGAGGATGCCGCCGATGTACCAGCGCGCGAGGTCGGACAGTCCGCCGTAGCCGGCCTCGTCGTAGAAGAGCGGCTTGCCGTCGTTCCAGAGCGACTGGTGCGTGTGCATGCCCGAGCCGTTGTCGCCGAAGAGTGGCTTCGGCATGAACGTGGCCGTCTTGCCCCACTGCTCGGCCGTGTTCTTGACGATGTACTTGAACTTGAGGATGTCGTCCGCCGCATGCACCATGGTGTCGAAGCGGTAGTTGATCTCGGCCTGGCCGCCGGTGCCCACCTCGTGGTGCGCGCGCTCCAGGATGAGGCCCGCGTCGATCAGCTTGAGGCTGATGTCGTCGCGGAGGTCGGCCTGCTTGTCGACGGGGCTGACGGGGAAGTAGCCGCCCTTGTACGGCGTCTTGTTGCCGAGGTTGCCGCCCTCCTCCTCGCGTCCCGAGTTCCAGGCGCCCTCCTCGGAGTCGACCGAGTAGAAGCTCGTGTGCTGGTTCACCTCGTAGCGGACGTCGTCGAAGATGTAGAACTCGGCCTCGGGTGCGAAGAACGCGGTGTCGGCGATGCCGGACGCAGCGAGGAACTTCTCGGCCTTCTTGGCCACCTGGCGCGGGTCGCGGGCGTAGATCTCGCCGTTCCGGGGGTTGTAGATGTCGAAGACCATGATGAGCGTGCGCTCGATGCGGAACGGGTCGACGTACGCCGTCGTCACGTCGGGGATGAGCTGCATGTCCGACTCGTGGATGCTCGCGAAGCCGCGGATCGACGACCCGTCGAACAGCTGGCCGACGGAGAAGAACTCCTCGTCGACGGTGGAGGCGGGGATGTTGAAGTGCTGCTGCACCCCGGGCAGGTCGGTGAACCGGATATCGAGGAACTTGACGTCGGTGTCCTTGATGAACGCGAGCACCTCGGATGAGTCTCTGAACATGTGGTGTCTCCAAAAGGGGGGCCGGAGCGGATGAGACTGACGGTTTCAGCCCTTACGACCCTAGGGGGAAGGGGTTACCTCGCCATAACCACCGTGTTTCCGCGATGTTACGCAGACCGACCCGGGCGCGTCGCCCGCTGTCCGCATGCGCCGGGGATCAGGGGATCCACCGGTGGCGCGCCTAGGATCGGATCGTGGCCGCGACTCCCGACATGTCCGCTCTCGGCGATCCCGGACGGAACAGGTGGCCGGGGGAGCGCCTCGGCCTCCCCGAGCGCGGCCGCGGCTCCGTCGCCCGGGCCGGGCGTCGCATCGTCGGGATCTGCATCGACTGGGCCCTCGCGGTCCTCGTCTCGTGGGCGTTCTTCGCGTACGACTCCGCGGCCACCCTCGCGATCTTCGCGGTCATGCAGTACGTCCTCATCGTCACGCTGGGCGGGAGCGTCGGCCACGTCGTGCTGGGCATGCGCGTCCGACCGCTCGGCGGCGGCTACGTCTCGCTGTGGCGTCCCGCCGTGCGCACCCTGCTGATCTGCCTGGTCCTGCCCGCCGTCGTCTGGAACGCCGACCAGCGCGGGCTGCACGATGTCTTCTCCGGGACGGTGCTGGTCCGCACGTCCTGACGCGTCCCGCACGCGTGGCACGGTGGCCGCGAGGACGGCGGACGGCGGACTCAGCTCGGCTCGCACCCCAGGTACACGAGCTCCGGGTCGACGCCCCCGAGCACGACGCGCGCGGGGGATCCGGCGCGGACGGCGCCGAGCTCGCGGCTCTCGGTCTCGCGGCCGTCGTCCGACCTCCCGGTCGTCACCTCGAAGCGGACGAGCGCGGCGCTGCAGTCCGTCGGCGCCGTCATGTCGAGGAGCGTGCACGAGCTCGTGTCCACGCACTCGCTCGCCCGGGTCGCCGGATCGACGACCGGGACGATGGTCGCGCCGTCCGTGAGGTCGGTCCCGATCGTGGTGAACTGCGCGCGCGTGGAGTCCTGGAAGCTCACCAGCACGACCAGGACGCCCGCCAGGGCGCAGACCGCGGCGATGGAGGGCCCGAGTCCGCGGCTCGCGCGCTCACGTCGGGACCGGCCGTAGGGGGAGCGCCGCTCGGTCGTCGTGCGGGCGGCCGGTGGACCCGACGGGGCACCGGCCGACGAGGGCGCCGGGCGCGGCGGTCCCGAGGGCGAGCTCGCACCCGCCGCCGTGCGCTGACGCAGGAGGAGGGCATCGCGCGCCAGGGTCAGCTGCACGAAGCGCTCGTGCGCGGCACGCAGCTGCTGCGGAGTCGCGCCGGGAAGGCGGTCGGGATGCGTCTCGCGCGCCCGGCGTGCGTACGCGCGGCTGACGGCCGCCCGGTCGGCGTCCACGTCGACGCCGAGCAGTGCCGCAGCGGAGGCCGGATCCATGGGCTCAGTCTGCGCCGGGGCCGGTGACCGCGCAAACGCCGGTCGGCGGGCGGATCAGCGTGCCCGGGACGGGCGGACCTTGAAGGGGTCGACGCCCTTCGGGATGGGCATGCTGTTCTGCCCGAGCGAGGTGAGTCGGTTGTTGACGGCCAGCACCTCGGCCTTGGTGATGGTGCGCGGGAACCGCTGCAGGCGACCGGCGAGCTTGTGCAGCTCGACGGAGTCGGCGTCGGGACCGACGAAGACGAAGTGCACCGGGACGTTGGGGAGGACGCGCGCGATCTTGCGACGCTCGTCCTCGAGCATGCGCGTGGTGCGGCTCTTCGGACCCTCGCCGATGAGGGCGACACCCGACCGGCCGACGGCGCGGTAGACCGCGTCCTGCGACTTGCCGTTCACGGCGACGGGCATCTCGCTGCCCACCCACCCGCGCTTGAGCGAGCTGCGGAGGACGACGCCGACGGCGCCGGGCTGGCCCTTGATCTGCAGGTACGCGGCGCGCTCCGCCTTGCGGCCGAGCACGATGAGGAAGGCGAGCACGCCCGCGAACACGCCCGCGACGACGAACAGGATCCCGGTGAGCCAGTTGCCTCCGGTGGCGAAGATCGCGAGGAGGACGCCCACGACGACGGGGCCCAGCAGCGCCAGGAGCATCCACCAGACCGAGCTCTTGTCGTATCGCCGGGTCATCTGGAAGACCTGCCACATCTGCTTGATGCGGCCGGGTTCCTTGGGCGCCTTCGGAGAGGCTGTCTTGCGGGCCATGCCGCCCACGATACCGGTGCGCGGCACCGTCCCGGAACGGGGCGGGCGGGACCCGCGATCCCGGGGAGCGGACGGGACGCCACCGCGTCCCCCACAGGTGCGCGATCAGCATCGGGCTCCCCGGCTGCGCGCTCGCGATGGACGTGCCCCCGCGGGGAGCGCCACCTTCGCGACCGGGAGCCGCTCCCGCCCGACCCGCCATCGGTCGCACGGGAGCCGGGGGCGGGATGCGAGCACGAGAGGACGTGATGCGATGCGCGAGGGACGAGCCGCGGACAGACGGCGGACGGCGACCGGAGGGCGACGTCCGGACGCGATGGGGCCTCGCGCCGACGGAACCCCGGATGAGGTGGTGCGTGCCAGGACGCGTCGGCGTAGGAAGGCGAACGCCGTGGACGCGGCGCCGGTCGTCGCCGGGTACCGCCTGGTGCGGCTCATGGGGAGGGGCAGGTGTTGTGAGGTGCACCTCGGGCGACCGTCGGGTGCACGCGACGCCGGGGGCGTCGCCGAGAACGTCGCGGTGAAGATCGTGCCGGCGACGGACCGCAGCCGTGGGGAGGCCGAGATCCTCGCGCTCCAGGCGGTCTCGTCCGAACACGTCGTCGCCCTGCGGGACGTCGCGACGCTCGCGGACGGGAGCCTCTGCATCGTGCAGTCCCTCGGGTCCCGCGGCACCGCGGCCGCCCTCCTCGCGCGTCGGGGAGCCCTGACGCCGGGGGAGACCGTGACCCTCGTCGTCTCCCTGCTGCGGGGCCTGGGCGACCTCCATGACGCGGGGTTCGCGCACGGCGCCCTCGACCTGACGCACGTGGTCCTGGACGCGTCGGGACGTCCGATGCTCGCCGGCCTCGGATCCTCCCACTCGCTGGACGACGGCGGAGGGGCCGAGCATGTGCGGGCCCTCGACCCCGTCGAGCAGGACCTGACCCGTGTCGCGCGCATCGTCCGGGCTCTCCGGGATCCCGCCGACGCACGCGGACGTGTCTCGGATGACCGCTGGGAGGACTGGCTCGAGGTGCTCGACCTCACCATCCACGGCGAGTCCGATCTCTCGGCCCACGACCTCGCGGATCGCCTGCTCGACGTGGCGGACGGCGCCCCGCTCGCGGATGCGGCCGAGCCCGCGCGCGCTGACGGGGCCCTCAGGGGCATGGCGACGGGTGCTCTCGCACCAGCGGCGGGTGCGCGGGGCGGTCAGGAGGACCTGCGACGCTCGCACTCCACGGCGGCGAGGGCCGGTGTCGGGCGCCGACACCGTGCGGTCCCGAGTCGCCGGGCGAGGGGGTCTGCGACGCGAGGGCTGCGGTGGCGTCAGGCGGTGCGAGGGGAGTTGGCCGCGGTCCGCCCGCGCGTGTGGGCGCTCGGCGTGTCCGCCCTCCTGCTGCTCGTCGCGGGGACCGTCACGCTTTCGTCCCTGGCGGACGCCGCGCACAGCCGGTCCGCCCACGCCGAGGATCCGGCGGCCGAGCCGACGGCCCCGCCGGCGGCGGTCGCGCATGCGGACCTAGATCCCTCCCCGGGACCGGAGAGCCCGGCTGCACCGAACGCACTCGCGTCGGCATCCGCGGACCCGGGCGCAGCGGCCCCCGCGCTACTCCGGATGCGGGCGACATGCCTGCGGAACGCCGACGTTGCGTGCCTCTCCGGGGTCGACGAGAGCGGCTCCGCCGTCGAGGACGCCGACAGGACGAGGATCGCCGACGGCGGCGGCGGCACCTCGGACGACGCGGCGTTGCATGCCGGCGATCGGATCGGACCCGTCCAGCGGCTCGGTGACGGCGCCGTCGTGGAGCTGCAGGCCGAGGACGCCCGGGAACGCCGACCGGCCTCCCTCCTGATGGTCAGGGGGGAGGCCGGGTGGCGGATCAGGGACCTGATGGACGACCGGTGACGTTAGCCGTCGGTCGTGGTTCCGGTCGCGGGCTAGATGCCCAGGTCGGCGTCGAAGGCGCCGGCCTCCAGACGGTTCTTCACGGCCACGAGGAAGCGCGACGCGTCGGCGCCGTCGACGATCCGGTGGTCGTACGACAGCGCGAGGTACACGGTCGACCGGATCGCGATGGTGTCCTGGCCGTCGGCCGTGATGACGACCGGACGCTTGGTCACGATGCCGGTGCCGAGGATGGCCGACTGCGGCAGGAACACGACGGGCGTGTCGAAGAGCGCTCCACGCGAACCCGTGTTGGTCAGCGTGAAGGTGCCGCCCGCCAGCTCGTCCGGCGACAGCTTGTTGTCACGCGTGCGGGCGGCGAGGTCGGCGATCTCCGACGCGAACTGCGCCAGGTTCTTGCCCTCGGCGTTCTTCACCACGGGCGTCAGGAGTCCGCGCTCGGTGTCCACCGCGATGCTGATGTTCTCGTGGTCCGGGTACACGATGCTGTCGCCGTCGACCGTCGCGTTCACGACGGGGTACGCCTTGAGCGCCTCGGCGGCGGCCAGGGCGAAGAACGGCAGGAAGGACAGCTTGACGCCGGTCTTCTCCACGAAGTCGCCCTTCACGCGGTCGCGGAAGCGCGCCACCTTCGTGACGTCCACCTCCACCACCGAGGTGAGCTGGGCGGTGGACTGCATCGACACGACCGCGCGGTCGGCGATGAGCTTGCGCATGCGGGACATCTTCGCGGTCGTGCCGCGGAGCGGGGACGTCTCGAGAGGAGCCGCTGCGGCCGTCGCGGGAGCGGACGGGGCGGGCGCGCTGGCCTTCGCCGCCGCAGCCTCCGCCGCGGCGAGGACGTCCTCCTTGCGGATGCGCCCGCCAACGCCCGTGCCGGTCACGCTGCTGATGTCGACGCCGCGCTCGTTCGCGAGCTTGCGGACGAGCGGGGTGACGTAGCCGGCGTTGCCGGACGGGGCCGGAGCCGGGGCTGCGGCAGCAGCGGGCGCCGCGGCAGGAGCCGGAGCGGCAGCGGGCGCCGGAGCTGCAGCGGGCGCCGGAGCTGCAGCGGGCGCAGGAGCGGCCGGAGCGGGAGCGGGGGTGGCCTCAGGAGCGGGAGCGGCCTGCGCGGCCGCGGGAGCCGGCTCGGGCTCGACGGGCGAGGGGGCCTCGGCGTCGTCGTCCGCCTCGGTGGAGGGGATGACCTGGTCGTCCACCGCCTCCTCCGCGGGAGCCTCCTGCTGCTCCTCGGCGGCCGCAGCGGGCTCCTCGGCCGGGGCGTCGCCGCCGCCGGATCCGTCGCCGATGCGCACCAGGACGGCGCCGACCTCGACGGTCTCGTCCTCCTGGACCAGGATCTCCTCGATCACGCCGGCGACAGGGGAGGGGATCTCGGTGTCGACCTTGTCGGTCGACACCTCGAGCAGGGGCTCGTCGACCTCGACGTGGTCGCCGACGTTCTTGAGCCAGCGGGTCACCGTGCCCTCGGTGACGCTCTCGCCGAGTGCGGGGAGGTGGACGGATTCGCTCATGGGGTTGTCTCCTTCAGGCCCGACTCCGGACCCGGCTTGTGTGTCGGTGTTGGCAGGGTGCTACAGGGCGTGCAGAGGGGTCCCGGCGAGGGCCAGGTGGGCCTCCCCGAGCGCCTCGTTCTGAGTGGGGTGGGCGTGCACCAGGTTGGCGACGTCCTCGGGGTAGGCCTCCCAGTTCACGATGAGCTGGCCCTCGCCGATGAGCTCGCCGACGCGCGCGCCGATCATGTGGATGCCGACGACGGGGCCGTCCTGCACCCGGACCACCTTGACGGAACCCGCCGTGCCGATGATCGAGCTCTTGCCGTTGCCGCCGAGGTTGTACTCGTAGCTGGAGACCTTGTCGGCGCCGAACTTCTCGACGGCCTTGGCCTCGCTGTAGCCCACGCTCGCGACCTCGGGGTCGGAGTAGGTGACCTTGGGGATGTTGATGTCCTCGACGACGACGGGCTTGTTGCCCGCGATCTCCTCGGCCACGAAGATGCCCTGCTGGAAGCCGCGGTGAGCGAGCTGCAGCCCGGGGACGATGTCGCCGACAGCGTAGACGCCGGGGACGCTGGTCTGGAGGCGCTCGTCCGTCAGCACGAAGCCGCGGTCCGTCTTCACGCCCGCCTCCTCGAAGCCGAGGCCCTGCGTGGCCGGACCGCGACCGACGGCGACGAGGAGGATGTCCGCGTCGTAGGAGGTGCCGTCCTCGAGGGTGACCTGGACCCCCTGGTCGTCCTGCGTGACCGACTTGAACCGCACGCCGAGGGAGAAGGCGATTCCGCGCTTGCGGAACGCGCGCTCGAACTGCTTGCTGATCGACTCCTCCTCGTTCGGGACGAGGTGGGGGAGGGCTTCGATGATCTGCACGTCGACACCGAACGAGCGCCAGACGGAGGCGAACTCCACGCCGATGACGCCGCCGCCGAGGATCGCGACCTTCTTGGGGATGTAGTCGAGCTCGAGGGCCTGCTCGCTCGTGATGACGCGCCCGCCGATCTCGAGGCCGGGGAGCGTGCGCGAGTAGGAGCCGGTCGCGAGGACGATGCTCGTGCCGGTGATGGTCTGGTCGCCGACCTGCACGGTGGTGCCGGAGGTCAGGCGTCCCTCGCCCTCGATGACGGTGATGCCGCGGGCCTTGATGAGGCCCTGGAGGCCCTTGTACTTGCTGGCGACGATGGCCTCGCGGTACGCCGTGACGCGCGCGATGTCGACCCCGTCGAACGTGACGTTGACGCCGTACTTCTCCGACTCCCGCGAGACGTCGGCCACCTCGGCCGAGTGCAGGAGGGCCTTGGTGGGGATGCAGCCGCGGTGGAGGCACGTGCCGCCCAGCTTGCCCTTCTCCACGAGGCCCACGGTCTTGCCCAGCTGCACCGCGCGGAGCGCTGCCGCGTATCCGCCGCTCCCGCCGCCGAGCACCACCACGTCAAAGTTCTGTTCCGACACCCAGGATCTCCCTCGTATGCATCAGGTCGTGTCATGCGACCGCCCGACCGGGCAGGCGCGGGACCCCCTCAGGAGGCCTCTCCGAGCCTACTACGCGCGCGAAAAACCGGCGGCCAGGGCCAGGAGCGTGCGGACGGCGACGCCGGTCGGCCCCTTGCCCGTGAAGCCGTGCCCACCGCCCTTGTTGTGGGACGGCCCGGCGATGTCGATGTGGGCCCACGGGATCCGCGGGGCGTCGTCGGCGTCGCTCGTGCGACCCACGAACTCCTTGAGGAAGACGCCGGCCACGAGCATGCCGCCCGCGGGGTTGCCCGGCTTGACGTTCGCGATGTCCGCGACATCGGAGGCGAGGAGCGCGCGCATCTCCTCGGGGAGGGGCATGCCCCACATGCTCTCGCCCTGCTCGCGAGCCGCGTCGAGGAGGCGCGCGACGAGCGCGTCCTCTCCCATGACCGCGGAGTACCGCTCGCCGAGCGCCACGACCTGGGCGCCGGTCAGCGTCGCGATGTCCACGATCGCGTCCGGGTGCTCCTCGCTGGCGGCCACGATGCCGTCGGCCATGACGAGCCGGCCCTCGGCGTCCGTGTTGAGGACCTCGACCGTCGTGCCGCCGCGCATGCGGAGGACGTCGTCCGGGCGGATGGCCGATCCCGACGGCATGTTCTCGGCGATGCAGAGCCATGCCGTGAGGCGCACGGGGAGCTGCAGCCGCGCCGCGGCGACGACGACCTCGAGGATGGTGGCCGCTCCGGTCATGTCGTACTTCATGCCGATCATCGGCACGGCGGGCTTCAGCGAGATGCCGCCGGTGTCGTAGGTGATGCCCTTGCCGACGAGCGCGAGGTGGCGCGTCGCGCCGGCGGGGGAGTAGGCGACCTTCACGAGGCGCGGCGGGCGGGTGGATCCCTGGCCGACGCCGAGGATCCCGCCGAACCCGTCCGCCGCGAGGGCCTCCTCGTCCCAGACGCGGACGTCGACGGGCAGGCCGGTGGCGCGCTCGCGGACGGCGTCC
This sequence comes from Clavibacter sp. B3I6, assembly GCF_030816895.1. NCBI lineage: Bacteria > Bacillati > Actinomycetota > Actinomycetes > Micrococcales > Microbacteriaceae > Clavibacter > Clavibacter sp. B3I6. The sequence goes on along the minus strand of NZ_JAUSYL010000001.1, from coordinate 436,363 downwards.
ACGAAGGTCGCCGGGTACAGGTCGAGCGGCGGCGTGTTGACGAGGTCCTTGGTCCCGCCGACGGCGTCCGCCACGGTCGTCGCGCGCGCCACGGCCTCGTCGGCGTCCTCGGCGGTCCACGAGTCGCCCTGCGCGACGACGGTGACGGCGGACGCGCGCGGCTTCTGCCCGGCGAGCGAGTCGTGGCGGTACGCGTCGAAGGAGTACGCCCCGAGCGCGGCGCCCTCGAGCACGGCGGTGAGCTCGTCGAGCGACGACACGGGGACCGCGACCGCGACGCGCTCCACCCCCCGCAGCTGGCGCGTGGCGGTGCCGACGGCGTAGCGGAGCGCGACCGTGTCCAGCGGGGCCGAGCCCAGGCCGACCAGGGCGATCGCGCGGGCGGCGGTCCCCGTGCCGGCGACGCGGACGACCTCGTCGCGGGCGCCCGTCACCCCCACCGCGACCAGGCCCGCGGCGTCGAGCTCGAGGCCCTCCGGAGCGTGGACGCGGATGCCCTCCTTCTCGCTGGAGACGGCGACGACGAGCGCGTCCGCCTCGACGTCGATGGCGCGGTCGGAGGACACGGAGAGGAGGGGAGTGGTCATGGGCCACGAGCCTATCGACGCGCGTCCGGGCATCCGTCGGGGCGCGCGGGCGCCTGTGCAGCAGCCCGGCCGCGCACCGACGGGCCGGAGTCGGCACGCGTGTTCGCTGAGGGCGGCACCGAGAGGCCGCCGTCCGGGAGGGCGTGCCGGAGGCGCGGCCTAGAGTTGGAGCATGGCTGACGCGGACGGACTGTACGAGATCGACACCGACATCGGCGAGGTCCCGACCGGCCTGCCCCTGGTCGCCGGCCTGACCGGGTTCTCCGACGCGGGGTCCGGCGTCTCACAGGTCAGCGAGTACCTCCTGAGCACGCTGAGCCACCGCGACGTGCTGCGCTTCGACACCGACACGCTGCTCGACTACCGGGCCCGCCGTCCCACGATCTACTTCGACCAGGACCACCTCGCCGACTACCGCCCGGCGCGGCTCGCCCTGTACCTGGCGCACGACGAGATCGGCCAGCCCTTCCTCCTGCTCACCGGCTTCGAGCCCGACTTCCGATGGGAGGCCTTCACCGCCGCCGTCCTCGGGATCGTCGACCGGTACCGCGTCTCGACCACCACCTGGGTGCACAGCATCCCGATGCCCGTGCCGCACACCCGCGACATCAACGTCACCGTCAGCGGCAACCGCACGGAGCTCATCGACGCGCTCAGCGTCTGGAAGCCGCACACGCAGGTGCCCGCCAACGCGCTGCACCTCGTCGAGCACCGCCTCCACGACGCGGGCCACCCCGTCGCCGGCTTCGTGCTCCTCGTCCCGCACTACCTCGCGGACACGGAGTTCCCGCTCGCCGCGGTCGCCGCGCTCGAGAGCATCAGCGCCGCCACCGGGCTGATCTTCCCGACCGACCGGCTGCGGGAGGAGGGCCGCGACTTCGTGGGCCGCATCGACGAGCAGGTCGCCGGCAACCAGGAGCTCGCGCGCCTCGTCACCACGCTCGAGGAGCGCTACGACAGCTACATGGAGGACACCCCGCTCAAGTCGCCGCTCACGGACGAGGACGGCGCGCTGCCGACCGCGGACGAGATCGCGGCGGAGCTGGAGAAGTTCCTCGCCCGTCGCCGTCCCGGCGACGGCGACCTGGCGTGATCCCGCAGCTCTGATCCGACCGGCCTGGGACCGTCGGTCCCCGAGCGACCGCCGCGACGTCGGGCGAGGGTCAGCTCCCGGCCTCGGTATCCTCGACCCGATGAGCACCCGTCGCGCCCGCATCGTCCTCGGCGTCGCGATGGCGGCGTACCTCTCCTCCGTCCTGCAGCGCGGATCGCTCGGGATCGCCTCGGTCGAGGCCGGCGAGCGGTTCCACGCGTCGGCCTCGCTGCTCTCGACGCTGGCCGTCGCGCAGCTCGTCGTGTACGCGGCCCTGCAGATCCCGGTCGGCGTGCTCATCGACCGGATCGGTCCGCGGGTCCTGCTCGCGAGCGGGGCCCTGCTCATGGTCGCCGGGCAGGTCACGCTCGCGCTGTCCACGACGCTCGAGGTCGCGATCCTCGGGCGCATGCTCGTGGGGGCGGGCGACGCCATGACCTTCGTCTCGGGCCTGCGCCTCATCAACTCCTGGTTCTCGGGCCCGCGGGTGCCGGTGCTCTCGCAGTGGTTCGCGAACGTCGGCCAGCTCGGGCAGGTGCTCTCCGCGATCCCGCTCTCCCTCGTGCTCCACACCGCCGGGTGGACCCCCGCCTTCCTGGGCTCCGCGTCGGTGGCGGTGGTCGCCCTCGTGGCCGTCCTGGTCGCCGTGCGCGACCGCCCGGCCGGCGACGCACGGCCGCCGCGCGCGACCTGGGGCGACTCGATGCGCGAGCTCGGCCGGAGCCTCCGTCGCCCCGGGACGCAGCTCGGCTTCTGGTCGCACTTCGTGACGCAGTCCTCCGGCGTCGTGTTCAGCCTCCTGTGGGGCTTCCCCTTCCTCGTCGGGGCGCTGGGCTACAGCCCCGCCCTCGCGTCCGGCCTCCTCATCGTCGTCGTGGCGTCGGGCATGGTCGTGGGACCCGTCATCGGGATCCTCACCGGGCGCTTCCCGTTCCGCCGCTCCAACCTCGTCCTCGGCATCGTCGCCATGATGGGCGCGGCGTGGGCGGTCCTCCTCCTCTGGCCGGGCGTGCCGCCGCTCGCCGTCGTGCTGCTCGTGGTCGTGGCCATCGGCATCGGCGGGCCGGGCTCGCAGGTCGGGCTGGACTTCGCCCGCACCTTCAATCCGCCGCGGAGCCTCGGCGCGGCCTCCGGGATCGTGAACGTGGCCGGTTTCGCGGCCAGCTTCACGATGATGCTGCTGATCGGGATCGCCCTCGACGTGCAGGACGGGATCCGGGTCGCCGGGGGCGCCGCGAGCGACCTCTACGCGTTCGACTCCTTCCGGGTCGCGTTCGCGGTGCAGTACCTCGTGGTGGGGTTCGGCACGGTCATGCTGGTGCGCACGCGGCGTCGGACGCGCCGCGTGCTGGCGGACGAGGGAATACGCGTGGGCCCCCTGTGGGTTGCCTACCTCGACAGACGACATCGCCGCCGCGCGTGACGACGGTCGACGCACGGGCGACGATGGCTCGCCCGCGCGCACATCCGTGCAATAATCAGGTACGGACCCGTTCATGTCCCGCATCCCGCGCCGCTCCGGTGGCGCCCGAGCAGCGGACTTGACATGGGTCCTAGCAATGTCCGAAAACAACCCCGACCCACCTCCGGCAGGTCACCCCGCAGCAGCAGCGCGGAGCGCACGACCGGTCGTCGTGGGGACGAAAGGTGTTCGCATGGCCACCCCCTCCACCCCGTCCGCCACCCTGGACGCGGCCGCCGCGACCGGCACGGCCGACGACGCCGCGACGGGTGAGGCGAAGGCACCCGCGAAGCGCGCGCCCGCCCGCACCCGCGCGGCCGCCACGACCACCGCGGCGAAGACCGCGACGACGAAGCCGGCCGCCGCCAAGGCGCCGACCAAGGCAGCCGCCGCCAAGGCCGCAGCCGCGGAGGCCGACGCTCCGGCCGAGACGGAGACGCCCGTGAAGGCGCCGACCGCCCGCGCCAAGGCCGCAGCCGCCAAGAAGGCCGCCGCCGCATCCGGCGACGCCGCGCCCGCCAAGGCGCCGCGCAAGACCGCCGCCAAGAAGGCCGCGCCGGCCGACGGCCCGGGCGAGCCCACCGACGAGGACGCGGAGGAGGTCGTGGTCCCCGCCGTCGAGGACGACACCGAGGACGAGGTCGTCGAGGAGGGTGCCGCGCCGAAGCCGCCCGTCGTGCTCGAGCCCCTCCCCACCGGCGCCATGGTGCTGTCGAACAAGGAGGAGGACGAGGACGTCCCCGTCTACTCCACGACCATCACGGGTGCCACCGCCGACCCGGTCAAGGACTACCTCAAGCAGATCGGCAAGGTCGCGCTGCTCAACGCCGCGGAGGAGGTCGAGCTCGCCATGCGCATCGAGGCGGGACTCTTCGCCGAGGACAAGCTGGCGAACACGCCCGGCATCTCGCGTGAGCTCGAGCGGGAGCTCCGCTGGGTCGCGCGCGACGGCCAGCGGGCCAAGAGCCATCTGCTCGGCGCCAACCTCCGCCTCGTGGTGAGCCTCGCCAAGCGCTACACGGGTCGCGGCATGCAGTTCCTCGACCTCATCCAGGAGGGCAACCTCGGCCTCATCCGCGCGGTCGAGAAGTTCGACTACACCAAGGGCTTCAAGTTCTCCACGTACGCCACGTGGTGGATCCGCCAGGCCATCACGCGCGCCATGGCCGACCAGGCCCGCACCATCCGCATCCCGGTGCACATGGTCGAGGTCATCAACAAGCTCGCCCGCGTCCAGCGGCAGATGCTCCAGGACCTGGGCCGCGAGCCCACGCCCGAGGAGCTGTCGCGCGAGCTCGACATGACGCCCGAGAAGGTCATCGAGGTGCAGAAGTACGGCCGCGAGCCCATCTCGCTGCACACGCCCCTCGGCGAGGACGGCGACAGCGAGTTCGGCGACCTGATCGAGGACACCGAGGCGGTCGTCCCGGCCGACGCGGTGGGCTTCACCATGCTGCAGAAGCAGCTCGAGTCGCTCCTCGACTCGCTCTCGGAGCGCGAGGCGGGCGTCATCCGCATGCGCTTCGGCCTGGGTGACGGCATGCCGAAGACGCTCGACCAGATCGGCGACACGTTCGGCGTCACACGCGAGCGCATCCGCCAGATCGAGTCGAAGACCATGGCCAAGCTCCGCCACCCGTCGCGCTCGCAGTCGCTGCGCGACTACCTCGAGTAGGCCGTGCCCCTGCGCCTCGCCGTCGCCGCCGGACGGGCCGCCCGCTGGGCAGCCCGCCTCCGCGGCGGCGGATCCGCCGTGCCCGGCGTCGTCGCCCTCCGCCTCGAGCCGCGCTTCCTCGAGCGCACGATCGCCGACCTCCCGCACGGTGTGGTCGCCGTCACCGGTTCCAACGGCAAGTCGACGACCACCCACATGCTCACCGCCGTCCTCCGGGCGCACGGGCTCCGCGTGTTCACGAACCCCTCGGGCGGGAACCTGCCCCAGGGGATCGCCTCCGCTGTCCTGGCCGACGCCGACGCGTCGGGTCGCATCGACGCCGACGTCGCCGTGCTCGAGATCGACGAGGCGTACGGCGTCGCGCTGTCCGCGCTCCTGACGCCGCGGACGGTGCTGCTCCTCAACATCCAGATCGACCAGCTCAACCGCTTCCACGAGCCCGACCGGGTCGTGGGCATGCTCGAGCGCATCGCCGCCACGGCCACGGAGGCGGTCGTCGCCAACCGCGACGACGCGCACGTCAACGCCATCGCCGCGCAGACAGCCCGGGTCGGCCGTGCGGCCGTCGACTGGTTCGGCGTGTCCGAGGAGCTCCTCGGCGACAGCAAGCACGGGCTCGCGTCCGCGCCGCGCTTCGGGTCCGAGGCACCGGAGCTCGTGCAGGCGGCGGCCGAGGTCGAGGCCGTCGCGCTCACCGGGCGCGACGCCGTCTTCCGCCTCGCGTCCGGGGACCTCGCCGTGGCCCTGCCGTCGCGCGGCCTCCACTACGCGGTCGACGCCGCCGGCGCGCTCGCCACCGCGCGTCGTGTGCTGGGGGAGCGGTTCGACCCGGCCGTCGCCGCGCAGGGCCTCGGCTCGGTCGCGGCCGTCTACGGGCGCGGCGAGATGCTGCGCGCGGGCGACGAGGACATCGAGATCATCATGATGAAGAACCCGGCGAGCCTGCAGATGAACCTCGACGCGCTGGGCGACCCGCCGGAGCAGGTGCTGCTGGCGGTCGACGACGGCACGCCGGACCCCTCGTGGATCTACGACACCGACCTCTCGGCGCTCACGCACGCCGACGTCGTCTCCGGCACCAAGGGGTACCAGCTCGCGGTGCGCTTCGGGTACGAGGGGCTGGACGTGGGCTGCGTCGAGCCCGACCTGCGCCGCGCCGTCCAGGCGTTCCTCGCACTCGAGAAGCCGTCCCGCGGGGTGAAGACCATGATCGTCAACTACGAGCAGATGATGGCGATCCGCCGCATCCTCGGCTACACGGACCTCGAGGGAGGACCCGCGTGAGCGACGCCCTGCGCATCCTGCACCTGTATCCCGAGGAGCTCGGCATCAACGGCGACCGCGGCAACGTGACCGTCCTCGTCGAGCGCTCCCGGATCCGCGGCATCCGCACCGAGGTCGTGCGCCACGCGCCGGGCGACGGGCACCCGGGCGATGCCGACCTCGTCATCATCGGCTCCGGCCCGCTCACGGCCCAGCGCGCCGTCCTGCCCGACCTCGTCGCGCACGCCCCGCACCTGGTGGCCCTGCAGCAGGCGGGCGTCCCGCTGCTCGCGGTGGGCGGCGGGCTCCAGCTCCTCGGGGAGTCCGTGCGGCTCGTCGACGGCGGCGAGCTCGTGGGCGCCGGCGTGCTCCCCGTCCGGACGACGCTCACGGCCGAGCGCCGCGTGGGCGACCTGGTGCTGGACACGCCCGAGGGCGAGATCGTGGGCTACGAGAACCACGGGTCGACGCTCGAGATCGGCGGGCATCGTCCGCTCGGATCCGTCCGCGCCGGCTTCGGCAACGGCGGGCAGGGCGGGGGCGAGGGCGTCCGCGTCGGCGCCTCCATCGGCACCCACCTCGGCGGCCCCGTGCTCGCGCTCAACCCGCGGCTCGCGGACGAACTGCTCGCCGCTTCGCTCGCGCGCCGCGACCGGGCGCTGCCCGCCGACATCTCGGGGACGCTCGACCGGCTCGACGGCTGGGCCCGCGAGGCGCGCGCCACCGTCATGGCGCGCCCCGCGCACTACTGACGTCCCGCCGCCTCGGCGCGGGAGGGTCCCGGAGACGGGAGAAGGGCGCATCCCCGCGGGGATGCGCCCTTCTCGTGTCGGCCAGAGCCGACGTGGTCCGTGCTACGCGCGCTCGTCGAGCAGGCGGCTCGACTCGTCGTGCCAGCTCGTCGCGATGGCCGACAGCTTCTCCTGGTACTTCTTGCCGTGGTGGGCGCAGAAGAGGAGCTCGGAGCTGTTGACCTCGACTCGGATGTAGGCCTGCGCCCCGCAGCTGTCGCAGCGGTCGTTGGCGGTGAGCTGGTGGTCGTCGAGCTCGTCGACGGGACGCTCGGTGGCGGTCGGTGTCATGTGATGCTCCCCTCCGGGTCGGGTCGTGGGTCGAGCCGAATGCATCAAGTAGACCACGTGCTCCCGGGTGTCGGCTCCTCCGGGGGCCGCCGTTTCGCTCTGCGCGTAGGCGCGGGCGGGGACGGCGGGTCGGAGGGGGAGGCACCGGGTGGCGGTTAAGATCGACACCGGCTCGCGTCCGGCGATCGCCGGACGTACATGGAGGACAGCACGTGGCAGCATCCGATTATTCCGCCCGCCATCTCTCCGTCCTCGAGGGCCTCGAGGCGGTGCGCAAGCGGCCCGGGATGTACATCGGGTCGACCGACTCCCGCGGGCTCATGCACTGCCTCTGGGAGATCATCGACAACAGCGTGGACGAGGCGCTCGGCGGCCACGGCGACCGCATCGACGTCCGCCTGCACCCGGACGGCAGCGTCGAGGTGCGCGACACCGCGCGCGGCGTCCCCGTGGACATCGAGCCCAAGACGGGCCTCTCCGGCGTCGAGGTCGTGTTCACCAAGCTGCACGCCGGCGGCAAGTTCGGATCCGGCTCCTACGCCTCCTCCGGCGGGCTGCACGGCGTGGGCGCCTCCGTCGTCAACGCGCTGTCGGAGCGCCTGGACGTCGAGGTCGACCGCGACGGCCGCACGCACGCCATGAGCTTCCGCCGCGGCGAGCCGGGCGTCTTCGACGACGAGGGCGGGGCGAGCCCCGATGCCCCCTTCCGCCCGTTCACCTCGGGCAGCGAGCTGCGCGTCGTCGGCAAGGTGCGCAAGGGCGTCACCGGCACCCGCATCCGCTACTGGGCCGACCGGCAGATCTTCACGCGCGGCGCCTCCTTCCTCACCGAGGAGCTGCTCGGCCGGGCGCGGCAGACCGCGTTCCTCGTGCCCGGCCTGAGCATCGACATCGAGGACCTCCGCGGCGAGCAGCCCGTGCGGGAGTCGTTCCGCTTCGACGGGGGCATCGCCGAGTTCGTCGACCACCTCGCCGTCGACGCGCCCCTCACGGACACCTGGCGCCTCGAGGGATCCGGCACGTTCACCGAGACCGTGCCCGTGCTCACCGACGGCGGCGCGATGGTGCCGACGGAGCTCACGCGCACGTGCGCCGTCGACATCGCCCTGCGCTGGGGGACGGGATACGACACGCGCTTCAAGTCGTTCGTCAACATCATCGCGACCCCCAAGGGTGGCACCCACCAGGCCGGCTTCGAGGCGGGCCTCCTCAAGTTCGTGCGCGCACAGGTCGAGGCCAACGCCCGCAAGCTCAAGGTCGGCACCGACAAGCTGGAGAAGGACGACGTCCTGGCCGGCCTCACGGCCGTGCTCACGGTGCGCTTCCCCGAGCCGCAGTTCGAGGGGCAGACCAAGGAGGTGCTCGGCACGCCGGCCGTCCGCGCGATCGTGTCGCAGGTCGTGCAGAAGGCGATGGGGGAGCGCTTCGAGTCGACCCGGCGCGAGGACAAGGCGCAGACCGCCGTGCTCCTCGAGAAGGTCGTCGGGGAGATGAAGTCGCGGATCTCCGCGCGCACGCACAAGGAGACGCAGCGTCGGAAGAACGCGCTGGAGAGCTCGTCGCTGCCGGCGAAGCTCGTCGACTGCCGGTCCAACGACGTCGCCAACAGCGAGCTGTTCATCGTCGAGGGCGACTCCGCGCTCGGCACGGCCAAGCTGGCGCGCGACAGCGAGTACCAGGCGCTGCTGCCCATCCGCGGCAAGATCCTCAACGTGCAGAAGGCGTCCCTGCCCGACATGCTCTCGAACGCCGAGTGCGCCTCGATCATCCAGGTGCTGGGCGCAGGGTCCGGCCGGACGTTCGACCTCTCGGCGGCGCGCTACGGGAAGATCATCATCATGAGCGACGCCGACGTCGACGGCGCCCACATCCGCACGCTGCTGCTCACGCTCCTCTTCCGCTACATGCGGCCGATGATCGACGAGGGACGCGTGTTCGCCGCGGTGCCGCCGTTGCACCGCGTCGTGGTGATGAACCCGGGCTCGAAGCCCAACGACGTCATCTACACGTACTCGGAGCGCGAGCTCGCGGCCGTGCTGGCGCAGGCGAAGCGGCAGGGCAAGCGCTACCAGGATCCGATCCAGCGCTACAAGGGACTCGGGGAGATGGACGCGGACCAGCTCGCCACGACGACCATGGACCGCCGGAACCGCACGCTCCGCCGGGTGCGGGTCGATGACGCCGAGGCGGCCACCCGCATGTTCGAGCTGCTCATGGGCAACGACGTGGCGCCGCGCAAGGAGTTCATCATCGACGGCGCGGGCAGCGTGCGGGACCGCATCGACGTCTGAGGTCCGCCCGGGAACGGGACGACGACGGCCGCGCACCCCTCGGGGTCCGCGGCCGTCGTGCCGTGCCAGCCGGATCAGGGCAGGTCAGGTCATGTCTCGAGCGGCGCGGATCCGTCCTCGGCCGCGGACTCGACGACGCCCACGGCGGCGCCCGACGCGGCATCGGGCGCCTCGGCGGGCGTGACCGCCTGGCCGACGCTCCCGATGCCCTTCTCGAGCGGGATCCCGGAGCCGTCGCGCTTCATGCCCGTGGGCGGCAGCTGGCGCACCTCGCCGGCGGGGCCGACGGCCAGCGCCGGGCCAGGTCCGACCCAGGCGAGGGCCAGGTGATCCTCGCCCTTGAGGTACGCGTGGGCGCGCACCCCGCCGGTGGCCCGGCCCTTGCGCGGGAAGTCGCCGAACGCGGACACCTTGGCGCGGCCCGGGTCGACGCCGGAGATGGTCGCCGACGACGCGGAGACCGTGACGACCTCGGCGCCCTCGGGCGCCACCGAGGAGAAGAACAGGACGCGGGCGCCCGCGCCGAGGTTGACCCCGGCGACACCGCCCGCCTGGACGCCCTGCGGCCGCACCGAGACCGCGGGGAAGTGCAGCAGCTGCGCCTCGCTCGTGACGAAGACCAGCTCGTCCGTCTCGGCGCCCTGGCGCGCGCCGACGACCTCGTCGCCCTTCCTCAGCGCGATGACCTCGTACTCCGGCTTGGCGGGCAGCGCCGACGGCGCCACGCGCTTGACGATGCCCTGGCGCGTGCCGAGCGCGATGGCCTCCTCCGTGCCGAGGGCGACGAGCGCGACGACGCGCTCCTTCCTGTCGGTCAGGCCGAGGTAGTCGCGGATCCGGACGCCGGCCCCCAGCTGCACGCTCGCGACGGGCACGACGGGCAGGTCGACGGGCGTCATCGTGACGAGGCGGCCGGTGTTGGTGATGGCGCCGATCCGGGTGCGGCTCGTGGTCTCGATGGCCGTCAGCACGGCATCGTGGGAGCTGCGTCGGACGGTCTGCAACGGGGTGCCGGGCGCGTCGGTCGGCAGGTCGACGCGGACGGCGCGGCCCGTGGTCGACAGCAGCACCCGGCAGGGCACGTCGGCGATCTCGAGCACCGGTGCGGAGCGACGGCTCGCGGCCCCGGCGACGCTCGGCGCCGCCTCGGTGAGGAGCGTCCGACGCGGCGTGCCGAACCGGTCGGCGACCTCCTGCAGCTCGCTCGAGACCAGGGCGCGGAGCCGGCGCGGGTCCGCGAGGATCCCCTCGAGCTCCGCGATCTCGGCCTGCAGCCGGTCGCGCTCCTCCTCCAGCTCGATGCGGCTGAACCGCGTGAGGCGGCGGAGGCGGAGCTCCAGGATGTAGTCGGCCTGCAGCGTCGAGAGGTCGAACACGTCCATGAGCCGCGCCCGCGCCTGCTCGGTGTCATCGCTGCCGCGGATGACCTGGATGACCTCGTCGATGTCGAGGATCGCGATGAGGAGGCCGAGCACGAGGTGCAGCCGCTCCTGGCGCCGGGCGAGACGGTAGCGCGTGCGGCGCGTGACCACGTCGAGCCGGTGCGCCACGTAGACCTGCAGGAGCTCCCGGAGGCCCAGCGTCTGCGGGCTGCCCTCGACGAGGGCGACGTTGTTGATGCTGAAGCCGTCCTCGAGCGGCGTGTAGCGGTACAGCTGCTCGAGCACCGCCTGCGGGTTGAACCCCGTCTTGATCTCGATGACGAGCCGCAGGCCGTGCGTGCGGTCGGTGAGGTCGATGACGTTCGTGATCCCCGACAGCTTCTTGCTCTGGACCCCGTCCTTGATCTTCTCGATGACCTTCTCGGGCCCGACGAGGTAGGGCAGCTCGGTGACCACGAGCCCCGACTTGCGCGGGGTGAGGCTCTCGACGGAGACGCGCGCGCGGGTCTTGAAGCTGCCGCGGCCCGTGAGGTACGCGTCCTTGACCCCCGAGAGCCCGATGATCGTGCCGCCCGTGGGCAGGTCGGGACCGGGGACGAACGCCATGAGGTCGTCGAGCGTCGCGTCCGGGTGGTCGATGAGGTGGCGCGCGGCGCCGACGACCTCGATGAGGTTGTGCGGCACCATGTTCGTCGCCATGCCCACCGCGATGCCGCTCGCGCCGTTGACGAGCAGGTTCGGGAACGCGGCGGGCAGCACGGCCGGCTGCATGAAGGCGTTGTCGTAGTTCGGAACGAAGTCGACGACGTCCTCGTCGAGGCCCTCGACCATCGCGAGGGCGGACGCCGCGAGCCGCGCCTCCGTGTACCGGGGCGCGGCGGGCCCGTCGTCGAGCGACCCGAAGTTGCCGTGCCCGTCGATGAGCGGGACGCGGAGCGTGAACGGCTGCGCCATGCGGACCATGGCGTCGTAGATGGCGGAGTCGCCGTGGGGGTGGAGCTTGCCCATCACCTCGCCCGTGACGCGCGCCGACTTCACGTGCCCGCGGTCGGGACGGAGGCCCATCTCGCTCATCTGGTAGAGGATGCGGCGCTGCACGGGCTTCAGCCCGTCGCGCGCGTCGGGCAGGGCCCGGGAGTAGATGACCGAGTAGGCGTACTCGAGGAACGAGTTCTCCATCTCGGTGGAGACGTCGACGTCCTCGATCCGCTCGGCGGGCTCGTCGGGCGTGGTGTTCGTGGTGGAGGGACTCATGGACTCTCTGGGTCGGGATCGGCGCTGCGTCGATCGGCGTCGTGACGCGGATGCGCGCCGGGCTGCTGTGGCAGACTGGGCCGGATGGCCCCCATGCTACCGGCGCCCGGATCCGCCCGGATGAGCCTCACCGCGGTGATGCCGGGTTGCCTCGCCGCCCTCGCGGGGGAGGCATCGGAGGCCGGCCTCCCGCCCGTCGACCGCGCGGTCGTGGTCCTCGTGGACGGCCTCGGATCCGCGGCCCTCCGCGCCCGCGCCGGCCACGCCCGCCACCTCGTGCAGGACTGGCGGAAGAAGGACGTCGTCGACGTGGGCTTCCCCACGACGACCGCCGCGAGCATCACCTCGCTCACGACCGGCGTGCGCGCGGGCGAGCACGGCCTCGTCGGCTACAGCGCCCTGGATCCCGCGCACGACCGGGTCCTCAAGCTCCTCTCCGGCTGGGACGCGCGGAGCGTGCCCGAGGAGTGGCAGCCCGTGCCGACGACGTTCGAGCGCGCGACCGCCGCGGGTGTCCCCGCCTTCGTCGTGGGCGCGGCGCGCTACGCCGGGTCCGGCTTCTCCCGCGCGGCGCTCCGCGGCGCGACCTTCGTCGCGGCCGAGTCCATCGCGGACCGCTTCACCGCGACGCGCGCCCTGCTCGACCGGACCCCCCGCGCGCTGGTCTACCTCTACGTCCCGGAGCTCGACCAGGCCGCGCACGCGCACGGCTGGCAGTCGGACCGCTGGCTGCGCGGCCTCGAGGAGCTCGACGCGGCCGCCGGTCCGTTCCTCGCCGGTCTCGGCCCGCGGGAAGGCGTGCTCATCACGGCGGACCACGGGATCGTGGACGTGCCCGCCGAGTCCCAGGTGCTGTTCGACCGGGTGCCGGAGCTGGTCGCGGGCGTCCGCCACGTCGCGGGGGAGCCGCGCTGCCTGCACCTGCACCTCGAACCCGGCACGGACGCTGACGCGCTCGCCTCGGCCTGGCGCGCCTCCGAGGGCACGCGAGCCCACGTGGCCACGCGCGCGGAGGCGATCGCCGCCGACTGGTACGGGCCGCTGCGGTCGGGCGTCGCCGAGCGCATCGGCGACGTCGTGGTCGCCACGCGCGCCCTCATCGCCTACTACGACGGGCGACCCCGGGACCAGGGCGCCCGTCGCATGGTCGGGCAGCACGGATCCTTCTCCGACGAGGAGCGCCTGGTGCCGCTCATCCGCGCCGGCGCGTTCGCGCGCGGCTGACCCCGGCGGCCCCGCCGTCCCGGGCACCCGCGGCGGCGGGGGATCAGGCCAGGTGGTCGTCGTCGCTGCGGGCGCCGAACACGATCTCGTCCCAGCTGGGCATGGCGGTGCGTCCGCGACGGCCGGAGGGCTTGCCGGATCCTCGGCCCTCGCCGGAGGGCGGGGTGCGCAGGCCGTCGTCCTCGGCGTCGGCGCGGTCACGGCCCGGGTCGACGCGGCCGATGCCGGGGATCACGGCGGAGCGGAGCGGGGGCACCGAGCGCTGGCCGCCGCGCGGGCGGGACAGCGGCTCGTCGCGCCGGGCCGCCGGAGCGGGTGCGGGCGCCGGGGCCTCGTCGACGACGTCGTCGCCCTCGTCGTCGCGCGGCACGGGCTCCCGCTCGCCGCGCCGACGACGCAGAGCCTCCAGCAGGTCGGCCGTCTCGTTCAGCTCGACCTGCGCGACGCGCGCGGGCTGCTGCGTGCCGGCGGGGTGGTTGCCCTGCCGGCCGAGGTGCGAGACCGACGCGCCCTCGTCGCGGCGCGGCGTCTCCCACTGCTGGGGGGCGGTGTCCTGGGTGGCGGACGCGGAGGTCTCGGGCAGGCGGAACGCGCCGCTGTCGAAGCGCGTGACGCCGTCCTCCTGGTGCGTGTCCACGGCCTCGGGCGGCAGGGCCCGGAGGCGGGGGATGAGGGCGCCGCGGATCTCGCCCTGCTGCGAGAGCGTGATGGCCTCGTTGTTGGCGGGGGAGAGCGCGTGCTTCTTGGCGTCGTACGACCAGCGGGCGTCGTGGTCGATCTCCTCGGAGGTGAACGCGACCTTCACGACCCAGCCGCCCAGCTGCTCCTTCCAGCTGCTCCAGCGCACGTCGACGGCGCCGAGCGACTCGAGGCGGTCCTCGATGACCTGGCCGAAGAGCGTGCCCTGGCCCATGGGGTCGACCTCGATGGCCGTGTGCACGGGGACCTTCATCGCGCTGCGCACGACGTGCTCGCGCTCGGCGACGACCGGCCCCTCGAACTTCCGGACGTACTCGACGGATGCGCCGGTCTCCCGCGCCACGTCCTCGGCGCTCATGCCCTGGCGGATGAACGACTGGATGATGCGCGGCGCGGCCTTGCGCGTGGTGGCGGCGCCGTCGGACTGGCGACGCAGCGCCTGGCGGAAGGAGTCGTCCATGACGAGGCGGTGCCGCTCACCTCCCGCGGTCTCGACGACGAGGGCGCCGTCCTCGACTCCGACGATCTTCAGATCCTGCATGTGTTCCACGCCTCTCGCGCTCACTGGACGATTCACGATGGCACGAGTCGGCCCCTCTTCCGGGGAATACGCGTGGCGCGCCGCGACTTGCATGGGACGAGAGCGCCGGGAGGCGGGATCACCGCCCGGGACGGCACTCAGTTAGTGCGCGAACGGTGTACCGTGTGAGTCCGCGTCCGCGGCCCGGCGACGGGCCTGCTCCCCGCATCCAAACCGCCGATCAGGGGCCCCGACAGGGGTCCTCCGACGGTTTGCTATCCGGATGCGATTCATGCAAACTGTGCCCGCCGATTCCGTTCGGCGGTTATTCGAGAAGTGGACAGGAATGGCAACTGATTACGACGCCCCGCGCAAGACGGAGGACGACTCCGACTCGATCGAGGCTCTCAAGGAGCGCGTCCCGGACCGCATGTCCGGGGTCGTGGACGTCGACGATGCCGACAACCCCGGGAGCTTCGACCTCGCCGGAGCCGACCTCTCCGACCTCGAGCTCGAGACGGTGGTGCTCCCGCCGCAGGCCGACGAGTTCACCTGCGTCAGCTGCTTCCTCGTGAAGCACCGCTCGCAGATCGACCACCAGGAGAAGCTCGGCCCCATCTGCCAGGAGTGCGCCGCCTAGCGACGCCGGGCCACCAGCAGGAGGGATGTCCCTCCACCGAACGTCATGATCGCCGCGATCCCCGGATCGCGGCGATCAGTCGTTCCGGGGTCCGGGTGGAGAGGAGCCAGTAGGGAGCCGGGTCCGCCGTGTCGAGGAGCGGCACCCGCACCACCGGATCCACCCAGCCGCGGATCACGAGGTACGCCCGCGCGTGCAGCCGGGTGCCGCGCTCCGCGGTGGCCTCGGCGGACCGGAACCCCTCGGGCTCGCCCAGCTGGTCGACGTCGATGGTCGCGCGTCCCGCCCGCAGCCGCCCGTCGACCACCTCGATCACCGGGCTCGTGAGCACCAGGGTCGCCACCACGCCCGCGTAGAGCACGATCGCGACGACCACCCCGGCGAGGACGCTGATGGGGAGGAACACGAGCAGGCTCGCGGGGATGACGAGGGCGGTGGCGACGAAGAGCCAGGGAGCCGGCCACAGCCGCTCCCTGTAGGGGGACGCATGCATGCGCCTATTCGATCAGATTCCTGCACTAGCCTCGGACCGTGCCCGATCCCGTCGACGTCCTCATCGCGGGCGACGCCCCGATCCCGGCCTACGCGCATCCCGGCGACGCCGGCGCGGACCTCGTGAGCGCGGAGTCCCTCCGCCTCGAGCCCGGTCAGCGCGCGACCGTGGGGACCGGCGTGTCGATCGCCCTCCCGGACGGCTACGCCGCCTTCGTCCTCCCCCGCAGCGGCCTCGCCGCGCGCCACGGGATCACGATCGTGAACGCCCCCGGGACCGTCGACGCGGGCTACCGCGGCGAGATCCGGGTGACGCTCCTCAACACCGACGCCCACGCCCCGTACGATGTCGCGGTCGGCGACCGCATCGCGCAGGTCGTCGTCATGCCCGTCAGCCGGGTGCGCTTCGTGCCCGTCGAGAAGCTGCCCGGGAGCCACCGCGGCTCGGGGGGCTTCGGCTCCACGGGCACCGGCGCCCTCCCCGTCCGAGACACAGGAGACCGAACATGACCGACGAGAACGCGAACCAGCCGGACGACGCCGTCGCGGACGACGCCGAGCACGTCCTGGATGCCAAGTCCGCCCCTGACGACCGTGCCGACGAGGGTCCGCTCGACGAGACCGAGGCGAACCCGGTCCGCCCCTACGTCGACCTCGGCGGGATCAAGATCCTGCCCCGCGAGGGCCTGCACCTCCGCCTCGAGGTCGCGGAGGGCACGCAGCAGGTCGTCGCGGTCGGCCTCGACTTCGCCGACTCCAGCCTGCAGGTGCAGCCGTTCGCGGCGCCCCGTTCGAGCGGGCTGTGGCACGAGATCCGCACGACCATCGGCGAGCAGATCCAGAGGCAGGGCGGCACGACCCGCCTGGCCGACGGCCCCTTCGGCCCCGAGCTCCACGCCGTCATCCCGGTCGTGCAGCAGCCCGACCAGCCCGCGGCGAGCACACGCGAGGCGCGCTTCATCGGCGTCGACGGGCCGCGCTGGTTCCTGCGCGGCGTCATCACCGGCCGCGCCGTCGCCGACCCCGAGGCCGCCGCCGCCGTCGAGGACCTGTTCCGCAGCGTCGTCGTGGTCCGCGGATCCTCCCCGATGCCCCCGCGCGACCTCATCCCCCTGAAGATGCCGGCCGCCCAGGTCGGCACCACCCCGGGCGGGGCTCCCGCGGGCGAGAGCCCCGCCCCCGCGCTGGGCTCCTGAGCGTGACGGGGAAGGGCCCGGCCGGGCACGATCCCGCGCGTGACCCGGCCGCCGAGGACGCGACGCCCGTCGATCCCGATGCCCGCACGCCCGCACCCCGCGAGGCCATCGGCGCCGGCATGGCGCAGGCGGCCGAGCGCGCGGGCCTCGGACAGGCGGCGCGCGGCGAGACGATGACCGCATCCGCCCTCCTCGGCGCCATGGGCGGCGCGCGCGGCGTCCTCGAGGCGATCGTCCCCGGGCTCCTCTTCCTCATCGCCTTCACGTTCACGCGCGACATCGTGCTCTCGGTCGCGGTGCCGGTCGTGGTCGCCGTCGCGGCCGTCGTGGCGCGGATGGTCCAGCGCTCCGCCGTGGCGCCCGCGGTGGGCGGACTCGTCGGCATCGTCATCTCCGCCCTCCTGGCGCTGCGCTCGGGGGAGGGACGCGACTTCTACGCGCTCGGCCTCTGGACGAACGGCGCGTACTTCGCGGTGCTGCTCGTCTCGGTCGTGGTCGGCTGGCCGCTCGTCGGGGTGGCCGTGGGCTTCCTCATGGGCGACGGCACGGCATGGCGGCAGGACCGCAGGAAGGCCCGGGCGCTCCGCCTCCTCACGCTCGTGTGGGTCGGCTTCTTCGCGCTGCGGCTCGCGGTGCAGCTCCCGCTCTACCTCGCCGACTCGATCGACGCGCTCGGCGTCGCCCGCCTCGTGATGGGGACGCCGCTCTACGGCGTGCTCCTCGTGCTGTCGTGGTTGTTCGTGCGCGCCGTCTACGCGAAGGACCCCGCGGCCCCGACCGCCGCCTGACCCGCGCGCCGCGCGCCGCGGGCCCGTCCGGCCCGGGCGGTGATAGATTCATCTCGACGTCGAGATACATCGGCGCCGTCCCCGCCCGCGTCGGCGTGCCCGATCAGGGTCGCCTTACTGGACCCGGCCGCGGCGGGCGACCAAGATCGGATGACGGGCGGAATCGAGTTCCGCGCCCATCCAGCGAGGGAAGAGGGCCACGTGTCTGCAATCAACAGCTTCGGCGCGAAGGACACACTCCGCGTCGGGGACACCGACTACGAGATCTACCGCATCGACACCGTGGCGGGCCACGAGCGTCTCCCGTTCAGCCTCAAGGTGCTGCTGGAGAACCTGCTCCGCACCGAGGACGGGAAGAACGTCACCGGCAGCCAGATCAGCGCCCTCGGCGACTGGGCGCCCGAGGCCGAGCCCGACACCGAGATCCAGTTCACGCCCGCCCGCGTCGTGATGCAGGACTTCACCGGCGTGCCCTGCATCGTCGACCTCGCCACCATGCGCGAGGCGGTCGGCGAGCTCGGCGGCGATCCCACGAGGATCAACCCGCTGGCGCCCGCCGAGCTCGTCATCGACCACTCGGTCATCGCGGACCTCTTCGGCTCCGAGGACGCGCTCGAGCGCAACGTCGACATCGAGTACGAGCGCAACGGCGAGCGGTACCAGTTCCTCCGCTGGGGCCAGACGGCGTTCGAGGACTTCAAGGTCGTCCCGCCCGGCACCGGCATCGTCCACCAGGTCAACATCGAGCACCTCGCCCGCGTCACCATGACGCGCGAGGTGGGCGGCGTCCTGCAGGCCTACCCCGACACCTGCGTCGGCACCGACTCGCACACCACCATGGTGAACGGACTCGGCGTCCTCGGCTGGGGCGTCGGCGGCATCGAGGCGGAGGCGGCCATGCTCGGCCAGCCCGTGTCGATGCTCATCCCCAAGGTCGTCGGCTTCAAGCTCGCGGGCGAGATCCCCACGGGCGTCACCGCGACCGACGTGGTGCTCACCATCACGCAGATGCTGCGCAAGCACGGCGTCGTCGGCAAGTTCGTGGAGTTCTACGGCACCGGCGTCGGCGCCGTCCCGCTCGCGAACCGCGCCACCATCGGCAACATGAGCCCCGAGTTCGGCTCGACCGCCGCGGTGTTCCCCATCGACGACGTCACCCTCGAGTACCTGCGCCTCACCGGCCGCAGCGAGGAGCAGGTCGCGCTGGTCGAGGCGTACGCGAAGGAGCAGGGCCTCTGGCACGACGCCGACGTGGAGCCCGCGTTCAGCGAGTACCTGGAGCTCGACCTCTCCACGGTCGTCCCCTCCATCGCCGGCCCCAAGCGCCCGCAGGACCGCATCGAGCTGACCGACGCGAAGTCGCAGTTCGAGCGCGACCTCAACGACTACGCGCAGACGGACCACGACATCGTCGACCTCGCGAGCGCCATGAGCTTCCCGGCGTCCGACCCGGGGGAGCTGCAGCCGGAGGACGAGCACTCGATGCACGCGACGCACCACGCGTCGCAGAGCCCCGCCTCGGTCACGAAGCCCACGCGCGTCACGCTCGACGACGGGCGCGACTTCACGCTCGACCACGGCGCGGTCGCCATCGCGGCCATCACGTCCTGCACCAACACGTCCAACCCGTCGGTCATGCTCGCGGCCGGGCTGCTCGCCCGCAACGCCAGCAAGAAGGGCCTGAAGGCCAAGCCGTGGGTGAAGACCACGCTCGCGCCCGGGTCGAAGGTCGTCACCGACTACTACGAGAAGTCCGGGCTCACGACCTACCTCGAGGACCTCGGCTTCTACACGGTCGGCTACGGCTGCACCACCTGCATCGGCAACTCCGGCCCGCTGCTCGACGAGATCTCCGCCGCGGTGCAGGACAACGACCTCGCCGTCACGGCCGTCCTCTCGGGCAACCGCAACTTCGAGGGCCGCATCAACCCCGACGTGAAGATGAACTACCTCGCGAGCCCGCCGCTGGTGATCGCGTACGCGCTGGCCGGGTCGATGAACTTCGACTTCGACACCGACGCGCTCGGCACCGACGCCGACGGCAACGACGTGTTCCTCAAGGACATCTGGCCCGACGCCGACGAGGTCCAGTCGACCATCGACAGCTCCATCGACACCGGGATGTTCACGCACCAGTACGCCGGCGTCTTCGACGGCGACGAGCGCTGGCGCTCGCTCCCGACGCCCACGGGCGCGACGTTCGAGTGGGACGCCGAGTCGACCTACGTGCGGAAGCCCCCGTACTTCGAGGGCATGACGATGGAGACCACGCCGGTCTCGGACATCGCCGGTGCACGCGTCCTCGCGAAGCTCGGCGACTCGGTCACGACCGACCACATCAGCCCCGCCGGGTCCATCAAGGCGGACAGCCCCGCGGGCCACTACCTCGAGGAGCACGGCGTCGGGCGCAAGGACTACAACTCCTACGGCTCGCGTCGCGGCAACCACGAGGTCATGATCCGCGGCACGTTCGCGAACATCCGCCTGCGCAACCAGCTGCTCGACGGCGTCGAGGGCGGCTACACGCGCGACTTCACGCAGCCCGACGGCCCGCAGTCGTTCATCTACGACGCGGCGCAGAACTACCAGGCGGCGGGCACCCCGCTCGTCATCCTGGGCGGCAAGGAGTACGGCTCCGGCTCGTCGCGCGACTGGGCGGCCAAGGGCACGAGCCTGCTGGGCGTCAAGGCGGTCATCACCGAGAGCTTCGAGCGCATCCACCGCTCGAACCTCATCGGCATGGGCGTCGTCCCGCTGCAGTTCCCCGCGGGGGAGACCTGGGACACGCTCGGGCTCGACGGCACCGAGGAGATCAGCATCACGGGACTCGAGGAGCTGAACTCGGGCACCACGCCCCGCACGGTGCGCGTCGTCGCGGCGCCCACCTCCGACTCGCCCGCGGGCAAGGAGACGGTGGAGTTCGACGCGGTCGTGCGCATCGACACCCCCGGCGAGGCGGACTACTACCGCAACGGCGGCATCCTGCAGTACGTGCTGCGCAGCCTGGTCGCGTAACAGCAGGCTGAGGAGGCCGGGCGGCGACGCCCGGCCTCCTTCGTGCATGCAGGGCCCTGCGTACACTCGATGAGGCGGACGTCGCGACATGGCGTCCGATGGAAGGCGGTCAGCATGGGAATCCTCGAGACGATCACGGGACCCCGGGACCTCGACCGGCTGAGCCCCGAGCAGATGCTCGAGCTCGCCGTGGAGATCCGGCAGTTCCTCGTCGCGGAGGTCTCCAAGACGGGCGGCCACCTGGGGCCGAACCTCGGCGTCGTCGAGACGACGCTCGCGATCCACCGGGTGTTCGACTCGCCCAAGGATCCCATCGTCTTCGACACCGGCCACCAGTCCTACGTCCACAAGCTCCTGACGGGCCGCCAGGACTTCTCGCGACTGCGCGAGTCGGGCGGCATCGCGGGCTACCCGCAGCGCGCGGAGTCCGAGCACGACATCGTCGAGAGCTCGCACGCGTCGAGCTCGCTCAGCTGGGCCGACGGCATCTCGCGCGCCTTCGAGATCACCGGGCAGATCGACCGCCATGTGGTCGCGGTGGTGGGCGACGGCGCGCTCACCGGCGGCATGACGTGGGAGGCGCTCAACAACATCTCCGACGACAACACGCGGAAGCTCATCATCGTCGTCAACGACAACGGCCGCTCCTACGCGCCGACCATCGGCGGCATGGCCCGGTTCCTCAACACCGTGCGCACGCGCCGCACCTACCGCGGGCTCTACGAGACGAGCCAGCGGGTCTTCGGCGTGTTCGGGGCGCCCGGCGACAGCCTCTACCGCGGCCTCCGCGGCGGGCTGCACGGGTTCCTCACCCGCGTGACGGACAACGAGGCGCTGTACTCGAACCTCGACATCAAGTACCTGGGTCCCATCGACGGGCACGACCAGGCGGCCATGGAGGAGGCGCTCCGGCAGGCGCGCGACTACGGCGCACCCGTCATCGTGCACGCCATCACGGAGAAGGGGCGCGGATACGAGCCCGCCCGTCGCGACGTGGCCGACCAGTTCCACGCGGTGGGGCAGATCGACCCCGAGACGGGCGAGCCCATCGATCCCTCGCAGGCCGTGAGCTGGACGAGCGTGTTCGCCGACGAGATCCTGGCCCTCGCCGACGAGGACCCGCGCATCGTCGGGATCACCGCCGCCATGCTCCGTCCCGTGGGCCTCCACCGCTTCGCCGAGAAGCACCCCGACCGCGTGCACGACGTCGGCATCGCGGAGCAGCACGCCGTCACGAGCGCCGCCGGCCTCGCGTACGGCGGCCTGCACCCCGTCGTCGCGCTCTACGCCACCTTCGTCAACCGCGCGTTCGACCAGGTGCTCATGGACGTCGCGCTGCACCGCGCCGGCGTGACCTTCGTGCTCGACCGCGCGGGCGTCACCGGGCCGGACGGTCCCAGCCACCACGGCATGTGGGACCTCGCGCTGCTGCAGATCGTGCCGCACATCCGGCTGAGCGCCCCGCGCGACGCCACGCGGCTCCGCGAGGAGCTGGGCGAGGCCGTGAAGGTCGACGACGCGCCCACCGTGGTGCGCTTCTCCAAGGGCAGCGTCGGCGACGAGATCGAGGCGATCCGCCGGCTCCCCGACGGCGTGGACGTGCTGTACGAGTCCTCGTCCGAGGACGTGCTCATCGTCACCGTGGGGCCCATGGCGACCATGGGCATCGAGGTCGCCGAGCGCCTCGCCGCGCAGGGCATCGGCGCCACCGTGGTCGACCCGCGCTGGGTCGTGCCCGTCCCGCGGAGCGTCGTCGAGCTCGGCCGCAGACACCGGCTCGTGGTGACCATCGAGGACGGCGTCGTGGTCGGCGGCATCGGCACGCGGATCCGCCAGGACCTCCGCGAGGCCGGCATCGACACGGGCGTGACCGAGCTGGGCCTCCCGGACGAGTTCCTCGACCACGGCACCCGCTCGGAGATCCTCGAGCGCGTGGGGCTCACGCCGCAGCACATCGCGCGCGACGTCGTCGCGCAGGTGCTCGGAAGCCGTGTGCCCGCCGCCCGGCCGCTGCCCGAGGACGGGGAGCGCGTGTCCATCGCGCGCGAGGACGACGAGCAGGCCTGACCGCCCGCGCACGCGAGAGGGCCCGGCCGATGCGGCCGGGCCCTCTCGCGTGCGGTCGCTACGCCACGCCGCGGATGGGCGGGTGGTGGAACGTGTCGCCGAACGCCCGCTCGCTCGCGCCGACGCGGTCGAGGTAGGGCGTGAGGCCGCCCATCTGGAACGGGTAGCCGGCGCCGAGGATGAGGCACAGGTCGATGTCCTCGGCCGCGTGCACCACGTCGTCGTCGAGCATGCGGTGCACCTCGTCGGCGAGCCCGGTCTCCACGCGCGCGCGGATCTCCTCGGCCGTCATGGGCGAGTCGCCGCCCTTCACGATGCGCACGGCCTCCTTGTCGAAGCCCGTGGCCCGTCCCTTGGCGTCCCGCGCGTAGATGCGGCCGAGCTCGGCGAGACGGTGCAGGTTGGGGCTCTCGAAGAAGCGGTCCGGGAAGGCGGCGTGGTGGGTGTCGAGCACGTGCGCGCCGACCTTGAGGCCGACCAGCTCGAGCAGCTCGAACGGCGTCATCGGCAGGCCGAACGGCGCGAGCGACCGGTCGACGACCTCGAACGGCGTGCCCGTGTCCACCGCGTGCATGGCCTCGCCGAGCACCTTGGCGAGGATCCGGTTCACCACGAAGCCCGGGGTGTCCCGGGTGATGACCGCGTTCTTCTTGAGCTTCCGCGCCACCTGCATCGCCGTCGAGAGCGTCTCGTCGGTCGTCTGCGGGGTGCGCACGACCTCGATCAGCGGCATGACGGCCACCGGGTTGAAGAAGTGGAAGCCGACGACCCGCTCGGGGTGCGCCAGGCGCTCGGCGATCCGCTCGACCGAGAGGCTCGACGTGTTGGTGGCGAGGATCGCCGTCTCGGACACGTGCTGCTCGATCTCGGCGAACACCGCCTGCTTCACGCCCAGCTCCTCGAACACGGCCTCGATGACCCAGTCCGCGTCGGCGAAGTCGGCCTTGTCGGTCGTGCCCGTGACGAGCGCCGTGAGCCGGTTCGCCTCGTCGGGGGAGATGCGCCCCTTCTCGGCGAGCTTCCGGATCTCGCCGTGGATGCCCGCGACGCCCGCGTCGACGCGCGCCCGGTCGAGGTCGGTGATGATCACGGGCACCTGCAGGCGACGGACGAACAGCAGCGCGAACTGCGACGCCATGAGGCCGGCGCCGACGACGCCTACCTTGGTGACCGGGCGGGCGAGCTCCTTGTCGGGGGCTCCCGCGGGCCGCTTGGCGCGCTTCTGGACGAGGTCGAACGCGTAGATGCTGGCGCGGAACTGGTCGCCCGAGATGAGGTCGGCGAGGGCCTCGTCCTCGGCGGCGAAGCCCTCCTCGCGGGTGCTCCGCTTGGCGGCCTGCAGCAGGTCGAGGGCGCGGTACGGCGACTGCGCGACCGTGCCGATGCGCTGCTCGAGCGACCTCCGCGCGATGCCGATCGCGACGTCCCACTTGGCGATGCGCTCCAGTCGTCCGGGGGCGTTCGGCCGCTTCACCTCGATCGCGCCGGAGAGGACGCCGTCGGCCCAGCGGATCGACTGCTCGAGGAACGACGCCGACGGGAAGGACGCGTCGGCGATGCCGAGCTCCATCACGTCCGCCGCCTTCATGGTGCGGTTGTTCTTCAGCGGGTTCTCGATGATCACCTTGAGGGCGTTCTCGATCCCGATCAGGTTCGGCAACAGCCAGGCGCCGCCCCAGCCGGGGATGATCCCGAGGAAGACCTCGGGCAGCGCCACGGCCGGCACGGACGCGTCGACCGTGCGGTAGTCGGAGTTGAGGCCGATCTCGAGACCGCCGCCGAGCGCGAGCCCGTTGATGAAGGTGAACGACGGCACGCCCAGCCGGTGCAGCCGGCCGAGGGTGTCGTGGCCGAGCTGCGCCATCTGGCGGCCGACCTCGCGGCTCGGGATCTCGCCGACCTTGCTGAGGTCGGCGCCCGCGGCGAGGATGAACGGCTTGCCGGTGAGGGCGACGCCGCGGATCTCCCCGGCGGCGGCCCGGACGGCCAGCCCGTCGAGCGCGTCCGCGAGCTCGAGGAGCGTGGCGGGACCCAGGGTCGACGGGCGGGTGTGGTCGCGGCCGTTGTCGAGCGTGACGAGCGCCAGCACGCCGCCCGAGGGCAGCGGCACGTCGCGGACGTGCGAGTGCGTGACGACCTCGTCGGGATCGAGCGCCACGAGCTCCCGGAAGCGGCTGGTGTCGGTCACTTGTTCCTCTTCTTCCTCTTGCCGGTGAAGTGCGGGTTCTCCCAGATGACGCTGCCGCCCTGGCCGAGGCCGACGCACATCGCCGTGAGGCCGTAGCGGACCTCGGGGTGCTGCTCGAACTGGCGCGCGAGCTGGTTCATGAGCCGGACGCCGCTGGAGGCCAGCGGGTGGCCGACGGCGATCGCGCCGCCGTACTCGTTGACGCGCGGATCGGCGTCGTCGAGACGGAAGTGATCGAGGAGGCTGAGCACCTGGATCGCGAACGCCTCGTTCAGCTCGAAGAGGCCGATGTCGTCGATCGTGAGCCCGGCCTTCCGCAGCGCCTTCTCGGTGCTCGGGACCGGGCCGATGCCCATGATCTCGGGCTCGACCCCCGCGAACGCGAAGGACACCAGGGTCATCTTGGGGGCGAGGCCGAGCTCCTTGACGGCGTCGCCGCTCGCGAGCAGGGCGGCGGTCGCGCCGTCGTTGAGGCCCGACGAGTTGCCGGCCGTGACGCGGCCGTGCGGGCGGAACGGGGTGCGGAGGCCGGCAAGGCCCTCGAGGGTGGTCTCCGGCCGCATCGCCTCGTCGCGGGTCGCGAGGCCCCAGCCCTCCTCGGACCGGGTGGCGACGGGGACGAGGTCCGGCTGGATGTGGCCGGCGGCGTACGCGAGCGCCGTCTTCTGCTGGCTGGCGAGCGCGTAGCGGTCGGCGCGCTCGCGGGTGAGCGTCGGGAAGCGGTCGTGGATGCGCTCGGCGGTGCGTCCCATGTTGAGGGCGTCCTCGCTCACGAGTCGCTCCGCGAGGAATCTTGGGTTCGGGTCCGCGTCGAAGCCCATGGGGTGACGGCCCATGTGCTCGACGCCGCCCGCGATCGCGAGGTCGTAGGCGCCGAACGCGATGCCGCCCGCGGTCGCCGTGACGCTCGTCATGGCGCCCGCGCACATGCGGTCGATGGCGAAGCCGGGGACGGAGCGGGGGAGCCCCGCGAGGAGCGCGGCGGTGCGGCCGAGGGTGAGACCCTGGTCGCCCGTCTGCGTGGTGGCCGCGATGGCGACCTCGTCGATCCGGTCCTTCGGCACCTGCGGGTTCCGCTCCAGCAGCCCGATCATGGCCTTGACGACGAGGTCGTCGGCCCGGGTCCGCCAGTACATGCCCTTCTCGCCCGCTCGTCCGAACGGGGTGCGGACCCCGTCCACGAAATAGACTTCGGCTCTCTCGACCACTGACGCCTCCTCGCATCGATTTCCCCCACCCTAGGGAGGGGCCGATGGGAGGCCGAATCCGTTGACTGTTCCTACGAGGCCCCGTCGTCGGACGCGTCGTCGTCTTGGTCCGCATCCACAAAGGCCGCGGCCACCGGAGCGGCCGTCGCCTCGATCTGCCACGGGCGGGCGCCCCAGGACGCGAGCGCCGCGGCGACCGCCTCGGGCGCGAGGTCGGCGGGCGGCGTCCACGCGACGCGGCGCAGGACCTCGGGGGTGAGCAGGTTCTCCTGCGGCACGGCCATGGAGGTGGCGACCTCCTGGACGGCGACGCGGGCGCGCTTCAGGCGGCGGTCCGCGGCGGGGTCCCTGTCCGCCCACGCCTTGGCCGGCGGCATGGTCTCGCCCGTGCCGCGCAGCTGCGGGAACTCCGTGGCCGCGAGGCCCCGCTCGACGGCGGCCCACCAGCGGTCGATCTCGCTGCGGCTCGCCCGACCCGAGAACTCGCGGACGGCGGCGAGGTCGCGCTTGGTCTGGGGGAGGACGCGGGCGACCGCGACGAGCGAGCCGTCGGGGACGAGGCGACCGGGGCTCGTGTCGACCTCGCGCGCGTAGGCGTCGCGCGCTTCCCACAGCTCCTTGGCGACGGCGAGGTTGCGGCCGCCGCGGACGCCGTGCAGCCCGCTGAGGCGACGCCACGGCTCGATGCGGGCGGGCTTCGCCTCCTTCGCGATGGTGGCGGCGAACTCCTGCTCCGCGATGGCGGTCTTGCCCTGCTCCTCGAGCCGGCGGGCGATCTCGTCGCGCACGTCGACGAGGAGCTCGACGTCCAGGGCGGCGTAGACGAGCCAGGCGCGGGGGAGCGGACGGGTCGACCAGTCGGCGGCGGAATGCTCCTTCGCCAGGTGGATCCCCAGCAGCTCCTCCACCACGGTGCCGAGGCCGACGCGCGGCAGCCCGAGGAGACGCGACGCGAGCTCGGTGTCGAAGATCCGCTGCGGGTCGAGGCCCACCTCGCGGAGGCAGGCGAGGTCCTGGCTCGCCGCGTGCAGGACCCATTCCACGTCCCGGATGACCGCGTCGAGCTCGGAGAAGTCGCCCACGGCGGGCGGGTCGAAGAGGAAGGTGCCGGCGCCGCGGCGGAACACCTGGATCAGGTAGGCGCGCTGGCTGTAGCGGAACCCGGAGGCGCGCTCGGCGTCGACGGCGATGGGGCCCGTCCCGGCCGCGATGGCCTCGACCGCGCGGAGGTAGTCCTCGCGCGTGTCGATGACGGCGAGGTCGCCCGTGGCCGTGACCTCGCGGAGGGGCGCCCGCGCGGGGGCGTCGGCGTCGGCGTCGGCCGGCTGCTCCACGGGTCGCCCGGCGGGCTCGGCGGCGGGGGAGGACCGGCGCCCGGATCGCGAGGATCCGCGTCGTCCGCCCTCGAGGGCCGGAGCGTCGGCGTCGGCGTCGGGACGGTCGGCAACCGGTGCGGGCGTGAGCGCCTCCTCGGCCGGCTCCCGCTGGGTCCGGGTGCGGGCGACGACCGCGTCCGTGGCGGTCGAGCCCGGGACGTCGGAGAACAGCGACGCGCCCATGGCGGGACGGCTCAGCGGGGCCGCGGGAGGCGGCGGGGTGGCGGTGTCGGGGTCGGGGATGTCGGACGGGGCGTTCACGTCCGGGTGCGTCGCGCTGATAGCAGTGTCACTCCTTCGCCCGCGGGAGGCAGCCCGGCGAGCATGCACAGTAGTTCCCCCCAGCCTTCCACATGGGCGGTCACGTCGGCGTCCGCGGGGGTCCACGAGGCGCGGAGCTCGATCTTCGCGCCGCTGCCCTGACGGGCCAGCTCGCCGTAGCCGGTGCTGATGATGCGGGTCGCCGTGCCCGAGGGCGCCGAGTAGCGCGCGCCGCGGGAGGCGAGTCCGTCGACGAGCCACGACCACGCGACGTCGGCGAGGAACGGATCCGTGCCCATGTCGGTCTCGAGCGGCGCCTGCGCGAAGCAGACGATGCGGAAGGCACCGCCCCAGGCGTCCGGCTCCTCGGGATCGTGCAGGAGGATGAAGCGGCCCGTGCCGAGCTCGGAGTCCGCGGCGTGGCCCGACGGGGACACGTCGGCCGCGAGGGCCACGGCGTACGGGGCCAGGCTGCTCGACGGCGAGGGGATCTCCGTCAGCACGAGCTCCGACCGCGTCGTCGCGCGGCGCAGGGCGTCGAGCGCCGCGCGGAACTCGGGCGGATCCTCGGGACTGTCACGGGTCTCTACCACGTCTGCAGACTAGGGTCCGCCGCGCCCGGGTCCGGGAGCCACGCCGCGACGCCGGACCCGCCCCGCAGCGGCGATGGCCGCGCGACCACGGGGATCAGCCCCGGTCGACTGCCCAGCGGGCGTAGGTGCGGTGGTCGTCGTCGACGAGCAGCTGCTCCAGGCGCAGGGCCGCGTGCACGCCGACGCCGGCGGGGACCAGCGGCGTGAGCGGGGTGACGAGCTCGGGCGACGTCGTGAGGCACAGCTCGTCCACGCGACCCGCGGCGAGGAGCGCGGCGGCGAGCGCCGGCCCGCCCTCGCACACGATGCTCGTGAGGCCGCGGCCGCGTAGCGCGTCGACCACGTCGTCGCCGCCGAGACGGCCGTCGGCCGCCGCACCGAGCGGGACGGGCACGATCTCCGCGGGGACGCCGCCGAGGGTCGCGACGGCCCGGTCGCGCGCCTCGGGCGGGCAGAGCACGAGGAGGCGTCCCTCGGCGGCGTCGGCGTCGAACCGGTGCCCGTCGAGGTCGCCCGTCGAGGTCGCCACGGCCAGCGGCGTCCGGCGGGGCAGGACGTACCGCTCGGCGCGCACCGTGCCCGCGCCGACGAGGACGACGTCGGCGAGCTCCCGGATGACCCCGAGGATCCGCCGGTCGACGACGCTGCTGAGGTTGTCGGAGGATCCGTCGGCGCCGACGACGCTCCCGTCGACGGAGGCCACGAAGTTGAGCCGCACGTGGTCGGGAGAGGGCGGACGGTACAGGTCCTCGAGCCAGGCGCGGGTGCCGTCGTCCTCCAGCCCCCGCGAGGCGGCGGTGCCGCCGGCTCCTGCGACGGGGAGGACCCGCGTGATCCTCATCCCGCGAGCCGCTCGCGCACCTGGCGCTTCACGCGCCCGAGCATCGCCGTCATCCCGCGCATGCGCAGCGGCGAGACCGCGGCGTCGAGCCCGATGGTGGACGGGTAGTCGTCCGGCACGGCGAGCACCTCGTCGGCCGCCAGCCCGTCGAGCCCCTGGGCGAGGATCGACGCGAAGCCGCGGCTCGTGGGCGCCTCGGCCGGCGCCTGCGCGTGGACGTGGACGCCGCCGTCGACGACGTCCACGAACATGAACACGGGCGACTGGCACTCCTCGACGCGCTCGAGGAGATCCGGATGCTCGGCGTAGTGCGCGGGCAGCGCCGGGAGCTCGTTGCTGAAGTCGAGCAGGAGCAGCAGCCGGTCGCGCTGCCCGAGCGCGAGGAAGTCGTCGCGGATCTCGGCGAGCGCCGCGGGCAGCGCGGGGGAGCCGGTCATCGGGAGGGCAGCTCCCCGGGCTCGGCGCCCTGCACGATGGGCACGCGCACGGCGGAGCCCCACTCGGTCCAGGAGCCGTCGTAGTTGCGGACGCCCTCGAAGCCGAGCAGGTGCGTGAGCACGAACCAGGTGTGGCTGGAGCGCTCGCCGATGCGGCAGAGCACCACGACGTCGTCGCCGTCGCCGAGGCCTGCGCCCTCGCGGTACACCGCGTCGAGCTCGGCCCGGCTCCTGAACGAGCCGTCCTCGGCCGCGGCCTTGGCCCACGGCACGTTGCGCGACGTGGGGATGTGGCCCGCGCGGAGCGCGCCCTCCTCGGGGTACGCGGGCGCCGTGGTGCGCTGGCCCGTGTACTCCTCGGGGCTGCGGACGTCGATCAGCGGGTTGCCGAGGTGCGCGAGGACGTCGTCCTTGAAGGCACGGATCTCCTCGTCGCGGCGCTCGACGACCGGGTACTCGACGGGGGCGACCGCGGGCTGGTCGGTCGTCGTCGGGCGGCCCTCGGCGATCCACTTGTCGCGGCCGCCGTCGAGGAGGCGGACGTCCTCGTGGCCGAAGAGCGTGAACACCCACAGGGCGTACGCGGCCCACCAGTTGCTCTTGTCGCCGTAGATGACGACCGTGCTGTCGCGCGCGATGCCGCGCTCGGACATGAGCTGGGCGAAGCGCTCGCCGTCGACGTAGTCGCGCTGCACGGGGTCGTTGAGGTCGGTGTGCCAGTCGAGCTTGACCGCGCCGGGGATGTGGCCGGTCTCGTACAGCAGCACGTCCTCGTCGGACTCCACGACCACGAGGCCGGGCGTGAGGGCGCCGTCCTGGAGGCGCTCCTCGAGCCAGTCGCCGCTGACGAGGCGCTCCGGGTGGGCGTACTCGGCGAACCTGGGGGTGGTGTCCGGCTCGACGGCCATGGGGCTCTCCTGATCTCGCGGCCGCGGGGGCCGCGCTCGGTGGGACGCGGTTTAGTCTGGGGTGTCGCGCGGGCGCCGAGGGCGCCGCGTCGACCACCCTCAACGGTAACGGTTCGCGATGCGCGGGACCTTCCCATGACAGCCGGAGACCCACCTGTGACGAACGCCGAGACCGGATCGCGGAGCCACGACGCGGAGGGCACCGCGCCGGGCGCGCTGGTCGGCCGCTCGCCGAGCATCTCGGGCGAGGAGATCGCCGCGCACCTGGTGCCGCCGCGCCAGTTCGACGAGGCGCGGTTCGACACCTACCGGCCCGATCCCGAGTACGACACGCAGGCGCAGGCGGTCGAGGTGCTCCGCGCGTTCTCCGGCGACCGCCAGGCCTCCCGCGGCGGCCTCTTCTCCCGCCGGAAGGCGCCTGCCGCGAAGCCCGGCGTCTACCTCGACGGCGGGTTCGGCGTCGGCAAGACCCACCTGCTCGCGTCCCTCTGGCACGCCATGCCGGGACCGAAGTACTTCGGCACCTTCATCGAGTACACGGCGCTGGTGGGCGCCCTCGGCTACCAGGGCGCCGTCGGGATCCTCCGGGGAGCGACGCTCGTGGCCATCGACGAGTTCGAGCTCGACGACCCGGGCGACACCATGATGATGACGCGCCTGCTCTCCGACCTGGTCGCCGACGGCACCCGGATCGCCGCGACGAGCAACACCCCGCCGAACGCGCTGGGGGAGGGGCGGTTCGCCGCGGCCGACTTCCTCCGCGAGATCCAGGCCATGAGCGACCGCTTCGACACGATCCGCATCGACGGCCTCGACTACCGCCGCCGCGCCTTCGAGGGCCACGCGATCACGGTGGACGCGGGCGCGCTCGACGCGCGCGCCGACGCCGCGCAGGCCGGCGGCCGGTCGGTGACGGTCGACGGCTTCCCGGAGCTCGTCGCGCACCTCTCCCGGCTGCACCCCTCCAAGTACGTCAAGGTCATCGAGGGCGTCGACGTCATCGCGCTCCGCGACGTGACGCAGCTGCAGGGCCAGACCGACGCGCTCCGCTTCGTCGCGTTCGTCGACCGCGTGTACGACGCGCAGATCCCGCTGCTCGCCTCGGGCACCCCGTTCGACGAGGCGTTCTCCGCGGAGATGCTCGCCGGCGGCTACCGCAAGAAGTACCTGCGCGCGATCTCGCGGCTCATCTCCCTCACCGCGGCGGGGCGCGAGCTCTAGCCCATCGCGCTCCGTCCGACCTGGACGGGAGTCGATCGGGAGCGCCCCCGAGGCGCGCGGAAACACGATGTTCACACGGCCGGCACCCGTGTAACGCGCCCGAAACACGTCCGGCGAGCCGGCGAAACCTCGCCCCCGGACACTGGACGCGTACCCGGCACACGGCTCGCGCCGAACCTCCCGACCACACGGGCGGCCGCTCGCCCTCGTCCGGTGCGACCCCCTGCACGATCTACGAGAGGTGAAACACCATGGATCAAGGCAACACCGCCTTCCTCCTGATCGCCGCGGCGCTGGTCCTCCTGATGACGCCGGGTCTGGCGTTCTTCTACGGCGGACTCGTCAAGGCCAAGAGCGTCATCAGCATGATGATGATGAGCTTCGGGGCCATGGGCCTCATCGGGCTGCTCTGGGTGCTCTACGGCTACGCGGTCACGTTCGGGAACGGGCCGGACGGCGCCGCGGGCAACGCGCGCTTCGTCGGCATCGACGGCATCCTCGGCATCGACCTCGGCCAGCTCGGCCTCGGCGACGCCTACACGGCGGCCCTCGGCGAGCAGACCTCCGCCTACCCGACGCTCGCCTTCGCCGCCTTCCAGGCGACCTTCGCGATCATCACCGTCGCGCTGATCTCCGGCGCCATCGCGGACCGGGCGAAGTTCGGCGCGTGGATGGTCTTCGCGGGCGTCTGGGCCACGGTCGTCTACTTCCCCGTCGCCAGCTGGGTCTTCAACTTCACGCTCGCCGACGGCGCGGTCACCGACGGCGGCTGGATCGCCTACAACGTCGGCGCCATCGACTTCGCGGGCGGCACGGCGGTCCACATCAACGCCGGGGCCGCGGCACTCGCGCTCTCGCTCGTCCTCGGCAAGCGCGTCGGGTTCGCCAAGGGCATGCACGTGCCGCACAACCCGCCGTTCGTCCTCCTCGGCGCGGGCCTGCTGTGGTTCGGCTGGTTCGGCTTCAACGCCGGCTCCGAGCTCGCGGCCGACGGCATCGCCGCCATCGCGTTCCTCAACACCATCGCGGCGCCCGCCGCGGCCATCCTCGGCTGGCTCGTGGTCGAGAAGATCCGCGACGGCAAGCCCACCTCGGTCGGCGCCCGCGTCCGGCGCCGTCGCGGGCCTCGTGGCCATCACCCCGGCGTGCGCCGCGCTGTCGCCCACGTGGGCGATCGTGCTCGGCCTGGTCGCCGGCGCCGTCTGCGCCATGGCCATCGAGCTGAAGTTCAAGCTCGGCTTCGACGACTCGCTCGACGTGGTGGGCATCCACCTCATCGGCGGCCTCATCGGCACGCTCTACATCGGCCTCTTCGCCACCGACGTGGGCCTCGTCTACTCGGGCTCGCTCGAGCAGCTGGGCAAGCAGGCGCTCGCCGCCTTCGCCGTCCTGATCTACTCGTTCGTGCTCTCGTACCTCATCGGCATCGCCATCCAGAAGACCATGGGCTTCCGGGTGAGGAACGAGGACGAGATCGCGGGCATCGACACGATCGTCCACGGCGAGGAGGGCTACGTGCTGGAGACCTCCGGCCGCTGATCCGCCGCATCGCACAACCTGACGGGCGCTGCACCTCGCGAGAGGGCGGCGCCCGTCCCGTCGTCCGGGCCGTGCGCGCGCGGGCCGGGAGCGGTGCAGGCCTTGGCACCCGCGGCAGCACGGCGTTGACTCGCAGCATGGACTTCACATCGAGAACCGCGATCGTCACCGGTGCCGACTCGGGCATCGGCCGCTCCACCGCCGTCGCGCTGGCCAAGGCCGGCCTGGACGTGGGCATCACCTGGCACGAGGACGAGGCGGGGGCCGAGGCCACCGCCGAGGAGGTGCGCGCCCACGGCGTCCGCGCCGTCACCGCGCGCCTCGACACCTCGGAGGTCGCCACGGCGGGCGGCGCGATCACCGCGCTCGCCGGCGAGCTGGGCGGCCTCGACGTGCTCGTCAACAACTCCGGGACGGGCGACAGCTCCCCGTTCCTCGAGGTCGACCTGGCGAGCTGGACCCACGTGCTCGACGTCGACCTCACCGGCGCCTTCGTCGTGATGCAGGCCGCCGCCCGGATCATGGTGGAGAAGGGCGCGGGTGGCCGCATCATCGCCGTCACCAGCGTCCACGAGCACCAGCCGCGCGTGGGCGCGAGCGCCTACGACGCCGCGAAGCACGGCCTCGGCGGCCTCGTGAAGACCGCGGCCATCGAGCTCGGACAGCATGGGATCACCGTCAACAGCGTCGCGCCCGGCGAGATCGCGACGCCCATGACGGGGCAGACCGACGAGGACCCGCGCGGCGCCTCGCGCCCCGGCATCCCGCTCGGCCGCCCCGGCCACGCCGACGAGATCGCCGACGTCATCGCGTTCCTCGCGTCCGACGCGGCCGGCTACGTCACGGGCGCGTCCTGGGCCGTCGACGGCGGGATGCTGCAGATGGGGCCGCAGGGCGGGTCGCACATCACGAGCGACGACTGGCGCTCGGCCTGATCAGCACGCCGGCCCATCCGGCGAGCGCCCACCCTGTTCGCTCGGAGCGGAGCGACCGCCCCGGCCGGTGGTCCGAGAACGAGCCGGGCGTACGGTGGGAGGACGCGGGGCACGAGCACCACGGCACCCCGCACCGTGACCATCGAGACGAAGAAGACGAGAGCACATGGCATCCCCCCTCATCACCCTGAACAACGGCGTCACGATCCCGCAGCTCGGGTTCGGCGTCTTCCAGACCCCGCCCGCGGAGACCCAGCAGGCCGTCGAGCGCGCCTTCGAGGCCGGCTACCGCCACATCGACACCGCAGCCGGCTACTACAACGAGGAGGGCGTCGGCGCCGCCATCGCGGCGACGGGCATCCCGCGCGAGGAGCTCTTCATCACCACGAAGCTCCGCAACGGCGACCAGGGCACGGACAGCGCCCGCGCCGCCTTCGAGGACAGCCGCCGGAAGCTCGGCGTCGACGCGGTGGACCTCTACCTCATCCACTGGCCCTACCCGAAGCACGGCCTGTACGTCGAGACCTGGAAGACGTTCGAGGCGCTGCACGCCGAGGGCCTCATCCGCGCCATCGGCGTCTCCAACTTCCTCCCGGAGCACCTGGAGAAGCTGGCCGCCGAGACCGACGTCGTGCCCGCGGTGAACCAGATCGAGGTGCACCCGACGTTCCAGCAGCACGACCTCTCGACCTTCTCGGTCGAGCGCGGCATCGAGGTCGAGGCGTACAGCCCGCTCGGCCAGGGCGCCGACCTCGAGTCGGAGATCGTCACGCGCCTCGCGAAGCAGCACGACGCCACGCCCGCGCAGATCGTCCTCGCCTGGCACCTCGCGCAGGGACGCATCGTGATCCCCAAGTCGGTCACGCCCGAGCGCATCGTCCAGAACTTCCAGAGCATCGAGGTCGAGCTGTCCGTCGAGGAGCTCGCCGAGATCGACACGCTGGAGACCGGGACGCGCCTGGGCGCCGACCCGGCGACGGCCGACTTCACGCAGTACCCGTCCTGACACCCGCCGGTCCGCCGGCACCACGACGCCCGCCCCGGCTCCCGCCGCGGCGGGCGTCGTCGCGTCCGGACCTCGTCGCCCCGGACCTCGGCGCCGCCCCGGTCACGCAGGCACGAGAGGGCTAGCCTGAGCCACACGACGCCCCGGGCGGAGCCACGAGCGGCGACCGGCGGGTCACGCGACCGTCAGGAGAACCATGACCGATCCGTCCCTCCCGCAGACCCGCCTGGCCGACGCCCTCAGCGCCGTCACGGAGCGCATCGACGCCTCCGTGGACCCGAGCTGGGACGGGCTCACCGGGGTCCAGGTCCTCATCCTCCGGCGGCTGGACGGGGCCGAGCGCACCGATCGGGCCTCCCTCGCGCTCGACACGCGGACCGCACGCGCCGCCACCGTGCCGAGCCTCGCGTCCCTCCTCCACAAGGGCCTCGTCGCGGAGGCGGAGGACGAGGCCGGTGCCCACCTGCACCTGACGGACGAGGGACGCGCGCTCCTCTCCGGCGTCCGCGCGGCTCGCGCCGCCTGGCTCCAGCGGGCCGCCCGCGAGGCCGTGCCGCCGGTGCGCGGGGACGACCTCGTCCGCGTCGCGGCGCTGCTCGAGCACCTCGGCAGCACGGAGCTCGTCTGAGCGGGCCTCGCGGCCGGGACAGCGTGCCGGACACCGCGCCCCTGGTCGCGCGTCTGCGCGCGGCGGGCTGCGTCTTCGCGGAGGAGGAGGCCGCGCTGCTCGTCGCGGAGGCGGCCGACCGCCATGCGGCCGACGCGTCCGGCGCCCGGGCCGCCGGGCTCGAGGCCATGACCGCCGCCCGCGTCGCGGGGGAGCCGCTCGAGACCGTCCTCGGGTGGGTCGCGTTCGCCGGCCGACGGATCATCGTGCGCCCCGGCGTCTTCGTGCCCCGCCGTCGCACCGAGCGGCTGGCCCGCGCCGCCGTCGCGGAGGCGCACCGGATCCCGGATCCGCTCGTCGTCGACCTCTGCTGCGGCTCCGGCGCGATCGGCGCGGTGGTCGCCGACGAGGTGCCGGGCGCGATCCTGCATGCGGCCGACGTCGATCCCGTCGCCGTCGCCTGCGCGGCGGAGAACCTCGTGCCGCGCGGGGCCGCTGTGCACCAGGGCGACCTGCTGGACGCGCTCCCCGCGGACCTGCGCGGACGGATCCGCGTCCTCGTCGCCAACGTGCCCTACGTCCCGCGCGCCGGCCTCGCGCTCCTGCCGCCCGAGGCCCGCCTGCACGAGCCGGTGGCGACCCATGACGGCGGCGACGACGGGCTCGACGTGCTGCGCCGCGTCGTCGGAGCGGCCCCGCGCTGGCTCGCCCCCGGCGGCGTGGTGCTCCTGGAGGTCGCGGACGCGCAGGAGGCCGCGGCGCGGGCCGCGATGGCGGCCGCCGGGCTCGCCGCCCACGTCGAGGAAGGGACGGGCGACGACGACGACGGGACCGTCGTGGTCCTCGGGCGTCGGACGAGCTGAACGGGCGGCCGAGGGCCGCCCTCCCCCCGGCTGGATGGCCCCGCATCCGTCGCCCCCCACGACGAAAACTCTTTCGAAACCCCGCCCCCCGATGGGGGTCGGTGCCTACGGTGCGAGCATCCGACATCGACGTCGGACCACACGGAAGGTGTTCGACGATGAGCATTCCCCGCACCACCCCGTCCGCGCTCGCGGACGTCAGCCCTCCCCGCCCGGACCGCAGCAGGTCCGCCGGCGGCCGCACCCGCGGCATCCGCCCCGCCCCGCGCCGCGGGCTCGCCGCCGTCACCGCCCTCGGCCTCGTGGTGGGCGCCGGGGCACTCGCCATGCCCGCCGCGCAGGCGGTCGACGCCGTCCCCGCGGGCATCGGATCCGACTTCGAGGCCGGCACCGGCGCCTGGGCGCCCCGCGGCGACGGCGTCCGCATCGCGCCGAGCACGGAGGCGCACACCGGCTCCGGCAGCCTGCTCGTGACCGACCGCACGCAGGAGTGGCACGGCGCCGCCCTCGACGTGACCACCGCGCTCGCCGTCGGCCAGCAGGTCGAGGTGACGGTCTGGGCGCGCCTGGCGGCGGGGGAGGAGCCCGCGTCGCTGAAGGTCTCCGTCCAGCGCGACACCGGCGGCGGCAGCGGATACGACGGGGTCGCCGGCGCGGCCGCGCGCGTCACGGCCGACGCCTGGACCGAGCTCACGGGCACGTACACGCTCGGCGGCCCGGTCGACAAGGCGCAGGTCTACGTCGAGGGCACGGTCGGCGCCGACTTCCTCCTCGACGACTTCCAGCTCGGCGAGGTCGTCGCGACGCCCGTGCAGACCGACATCCCGGCGCTGAAGGACGTCCTCGGCGCCCGCGGCATCGAGCACGTGGGCGTCGCGATCGACGGCCGCGAGACCGTCGGTGCCGGAGCCGACCTGGTGCGCCACCAGTTCGACGCCTTCACCCCCGAGAACGCGGGCAAGCCCGAGAGCGTCCAGCCCGTCGAGGGGCAGTTCACCTTCACGCAGCTCGACCAGCTGCTCGACTTCGCGGACGCCAACGACATCGACGTCTACTACCACGTGCTGTTCTGGCACTCGCAGACGCCCGCGTGGTTCTTCCTCGACGGCGACCGCCCGCTCACCGACAGCCCCGCCGACCAGGCGCTCCTGCGGGCGCGCATGGAGGCGCACGTGAAGGGGATCGCCGACCACGTCGCCGCGCGCTACCCGGACGGGGACAGCCCGATCTGGGCGATGGACGTCGTGAACGAGGTCATCGACGACGGCCCGAACGACAACCCGCACGACATGCGGGACAGCCGCTGGTTCCAGGTGCTGGGCGAGGGCTTCGTCGACGAGGGCTTCCGTCTCGCGCGCGAGTACTTCCCGGGCGTCGAGCTCTTCATCAACGACTACAACACGGAGCTGCCCACGAAGCGCGCCGACTACCTCGAGCTGATCTCCGCGCTCGTCGCGCGCGGCGTCCCGATCGACGGCGTCGGCCACCAGGCGCACGTCGACTTCGCCCGTCCGGTCGCGTGGCTGCGCGACTCGATCCGCGCGGTCGAGCGCATCGACACGGGGCTGCTGCAGGCGATCACCGAGCTCGACGTGAACGCCTCGAACCAGAACGAGGGCGCCGACGTGAGCGGAGCGCCGCAGGATCCGTACACGCCGGTCTACGCGGACGACGCGCAGGCGGGCGTGGAGGTGGGCTACTACTACCGCGACCTCTTCGCCATGCTCCGCACGCAGGCCACGTCCATCGACTCGGTCACCTTCTGGGGCGCGAGCAACGCCCGCAGCTGGCTGCGCACGTGGCCGATCGCGCGTCCCTGGGAGCAGCCGCTCCCGTTCGACGACGAGCTGCAGGCCGCGCCCGCGTACTACGGCATCGTCGCGCCGCGGCAGCTGCCCGCCCGCCCGGCGGACCTCTCGGCGCCCCGCATCGCGGACGTCGACGACATCCAGGCCGTGGCCAAGAAGGACACCGGGGTGCGCGTGCCGTACGCGCTCCCGTCGGCCATCGACACCCGGGACGGGAACGTGCGGGTGGTGTGCGTGCCGCCCCGCGGGGGGATCTTCCCCGTCGGGACGACGACCGTGACCTGCACCGCGAAGGACCGGGCGGGCAACGTCCGCACGACGACCTTCGACGTGATCGTGACGCGCGCCGGCTCGTGATGCGCTGACGCACGGCACGACGCGGCCCCCGTCTCCTCGCGAGGCGGGGGCCGCGGCGTGCCCGGAAGGCGCGCGGCGGGGCGGCAGCCTCAGGGCGTCCGCGCGTCGCCCGGCGGCGGGGGCGCTGCCGCGGGGACCGTCCGCGGCGAGCGGCCGCGGAGGATGAGCGCGGCGGTCGCGAGGAAGGCGACGCAGGTGATGGCGACGACCGCGTCGGGCAGCGGGTCCGCGGAGTGGATCGTCGTGAAGTCGGCGGCGCCGTGCAGGAGGACCAGGGGGAGCACCCACCGGAAGCGGTGCTGGAACGCCGCCAGGCCGATGCCGAAGCACGTGGAGACGACCACGTTCAGGAGGACGTCGTCGACCGTGCGCGCGGTGGTGGCGAAGGCGGAGAGGTGCTGCAGGCCGAAGAGGGCGCCGGTGAGCCCGACGGCTCCGGCGGCGCCGAAGGAGCGCCGCATCCGCTCCAGCACGACCACGCGGCTGGTGAGCTCCTCGTTGAGCCCCACCAGGAGCAGGGTGAGCGCCCAGAGCCCGAAGCCCGGCGGCCGCTCGACGAGACCGCCCGGCACGAGCCAGAGCAGCACCTCGACCGCGAACGGCACGAGGAACAGGAGGGCCGACCTGCTCGCGCGGAGCCGGAGCAGGCCGGACGCGCGCCACTGGCCGCGCACGGTCACGAGCAGCACCGCGAGGAGGACGCAGGCCACGTTGGCGGCGAGGCCCGCGTACCAGCCCGTGATCCCCAGCAGCGGCGCGAGCGCCAGGGCCGCCAGGATCACCCCGAACCGGAGCACGTGCACGGACGCGCCGAATCCCACCGCCCGCCACCGATCCGCATCCACAGGGGCACCGTAGCGGTCGGGGTTCGACCGTCCGTGGACCCCGGGTGTCCGGGGACCGACGGGTCGGGGAGCGGTCGGTCCGCGGGCTCCGCGACCCGCGCCGATGCCGGCCCGAGGGGGCGCCCGGCCCCGTGTGGGGCGGAACCCCTCCCGGGCCTGGGAGACTGGTCCCCGACGCCCTCGTCGGATCCGCGCCCCTCGTGCTCGGATCGGCACCGGCTCCGCTCTCCCGCGGCGCTCGGGACCGCCCTCCGCGGCCCCGTCCGACCGCACCCGTCGCCGCCGACGGGCCCACGACCACCCGAGGCACCGCCTCGAAGCGCGACCCGCCCGGACCGGGCAGCCGTCGCACGGCACGACCCGCACCATCGGACCAGAAAGGCACCATGCCTCCCACCACCGCCCACACCCTCGACCTCGCGAAGCCCGGGCGCCTGCCCCGCGGCGGCATGCGCATCACCCCGCTCGGCGGGCTCGGCGACGTCGGCCGCAACATGACGGTCTTCGAGCAGGACGGCGAGCTGCTCATCGTCGACTGCGGCGTGCTCTTCCCCGAGGAGACCCAGCCCGGGATCGACGTGATCCTCCCCGACTTCAGCATGCTCCGCGGCCGCCTCGACAAGATCGCCGGCATCGTCCTCACGCACGGGCACGAGGACCACATCGGCGGCGTCCCGTACCTCCTCAAGGAGCGGCCTGACATCCCCATCATCGGCTCGCGCCTCACGCTCGCGTTCATCACCGCGAAGCTCGAGGAGCACAAGATCAAGCCCGTCACGCGGCAGGTCCGCGAGGGCGACCGCATCGACGCCGGCGCCTTCGGCCTCGAGTTCGTCGCCGTGAACCACTCCATCCCGGACGGGCTCGCCGTCGCGATCCGCACCACGGCCGGCATGGTCCTCCACACGGGCGACTTCAAGATGGACCAGTTCCCGCTCGACCGCCGCCTCACCGACCTCGGCGCGTTCGCCCGCCTCGGCGAGGAGGGCGTGGACCTGTTCCTCACCGACTCCACCAACGCGGAGGTGCCCGGCTTCACCACCGCCGAGCAGGACATCGCGCCCGCCATCGAGCAGGTGTTCCGCAGCGCCCCCAAGCGCATCGTCGTCTCCAGCTTCGCCAGCCACGTGCACCGGATCCAGCAGGTGCTCGACGCCGCCGAGAAGCACGGCCGGAAGGTCGCGTTCGTCGGCCGCTCCATGGTGCGGAACATGAAGATCGCGGCCGACCTCGGCTACCTGAAGGTGCCGAAGGGCCTCATCGTCGAGCTCAAGCAGCTCGAGCGGATGCCCGACGCGAAGGTCGTGCTCGTCTGCACGGGCTCGCAGGGCGAGCCGATGGCGGCGCTGTCCCGCATGGCGCGCCGCGAGCACATCATCCAGGTGGGCGAGGGCGACACGATCCTGCTCGCGAGCTCGCTCATCCCCGGCAACGAGAACGCCATCTACGGCGTGATCAACGGCCTCATCCGCTGGGGCGCCGACGTCGTGCACAAGGGCAACGCCAAGGTGCACGTGTCCGGCCACGCCAGCGCCGGCGAGCTCGTGTACTGCTACAACCTCGTGAAGCCCCGCAACGTCCTGCCCGTGCACGGCGAGTGGCGCCACCTCGTCGCGAACGCCGCCCTCGCGGTGCGGACGGGTCTCCCCGAGAGCAACGTGCTCATCATCGAGGACGGCGTGAGCGTCGACCTGGTGAAGGGCAAGGCGACGGTCTCCGGCCGGATCCCGGCGCCCTACGTCTTCGTCGACGGCGCCACCATCGGCGTCGCCACCGAGAAGGCCCTCGAGGACCGTCGCGCGCTGGCGAGCGAGGGGCACATCACCGTGCTCGGGATCTTCGACGAGCCGAGCCAGAGGCTCCTCGACCCGGCCGAGTTCCTCACCCGCGGCTTCGTCGCGCACGACGGCTGGAAGAAGGAGGCGGAGGCCGCGGTCGCCAAGGCCCTCTCCGCCGCCGCGGGCCGCCGCCGCCTCGACGGCCCGGCCGCCGAACGCGCCATGAGCGAGGGCCTCTCCCGCTGGCTGCAGCGCCAGCACCGCCGCCAGCCGGTCATCACGGCCGTGGTGGTGGACGCGGACTGACCCGGACCGTCAGCCCATCGCCTGGCTGCCGATCACCGAGAGCAGCCGCAGCTTCTCGTGGCTCTCGGAGCCGGGGGCGGCCGTGTAGACGAGCAGGTGGTGCCACTGCTCCGGATCCACGAGCGTCTGGCACGACAGCTCCAGCCGCCCGAGCTCGGGGTGCACGAACCGCTTGACGGCGTTCGGCCGGACCCCGACCTCGTGCGCCGCCCACAGCGCGCGGAACTCCGCGCTCCGCGGCATCAGGAGCTCCACGTAGCGCGCGGCCCGGGAACCCGGGCCGCGCCGCGTCGCGACCTCGCGGAGGCCCGAGACCCACAGGCGGCCGA
Organism: Clavibacter sp. B3I6; assembly: GCF_030816895.1. Classification (NCBI taxonomy): domain Bacteria; kingdom Bacillati; phylum Actinomycetota; class Actinomycetes; order Micrococcales; family Microbacteriaceae; genus Clavibacter; species Clavibacter sp. B3I6. The sequence goes on along the minus strand of NZ_JAUSYL010000001.1, from coordinate 394,227 downwards.
GCAGGTCGTGGTCCTCCTCCGCGTAGAGGCGACGGGTGGCCGGATCGGCGAACCAGCGGTAGCCGATGCTCCGCTCGGGCCCCGTGAGGGTGGCGGTGTCGCCCGTGAGCGCGACGCCGAGCGGCGTCTGCCTCAGCGTCTCGCCGAGCTCGGTGACCACCTCGGCGGGCGTGTCCTCGAGCCGGTCGAGGATCCGCAGCAGCCCGGGGGCCACGTGGTCGCTCGTGCCGCCGCGCTCCGGGGGCCGGTGCCCCGCGAGACGGAGCAGGTGGTCGCGTTCGTCGACCGTGAGGTGCAGTCCGTGCGCGATCGCCGCGAGCATCTGCTCGGACGGCTGCGGGCTGCTGCCGCGCTCGATGCGGGCGTAGTAGTCGGCCGACATGCTGGAGAGCGCCGCGACCTCCTCGCGGCGGAGCCCGCTCGTGCGGCGACGCGCGGTGCGCGGCAGGCCGACATCCTCGGGCTGCAGCGCCTCGCGGCGGCCGCGGAGGAACTGGGCGAGGCCCGCGGGGTCCATCTGGCGCATGCGTCCTCCTGGTGTCGCTTCCATCCTCCCGGGCAGCGGCCGTCCCAGCCAGGACCTGCCGATCCACGTCTCGACGCGCCGTGGATCCGGATCGGCGGGCCGGGCAGTCTCGTCGCAGCCGCCGCGGATCCGCCGCGTCGGCCCGCCAGGAGGATCCGCCATGCCCCGTCGCCCGATCGACATCCCCGTCCCCGACCTCGCCGGTCGCCGCGCCCTCGTCACCGGGGGCAGCGACGGCATCGGCCTCGCCCTCGCGACGCGGCTCGCCGGCGCCGGGGCCGAGGTCCTGCTGCCGGTGCGCGACCGGCGGAAGGGCGAGGCCGCCGTGGCGCGCATCCGGGAGCGCCACCCCGCGGCCCGCGTGGCGCTGCACGACCTCGACCTCGCGGCGCTCGACTCCGTCGCGGCGCTCGCCGCCCGCCTCGCGGACGAGGGCGCGCCCCTCCACCTGCTCGTCGCGAACGCCGGCGTGATGACGCCGCCCGAGCGCCGCACCACGGCCGACGGCTTCGAGCTGCAGCTGGGCACGAACCACCTCGGCCATTTCGCGCTCGTGGGCCGGCTGCTGCCGCTGCTGCGCGCGGGATCCGCGCGCGTCGTGTCGCAGCTCAGCATCGCCACCGCCCAGGGGGCGGTGGAATGGGACGACCTCCAGTGGGAGCGCCGGTACCACGCGATGCGGGCGTACAGCTCGTCGAAGATCGCGTCCGGCCTCGTCGGCCTCGAGCTGCAGCGGCGGAGCGCGGCGGGCGGATGGGGGATCACGAGCGACCTGTCCCACCCGGGCGTCGCCCCGACGAGCCTCCTCGCCGCGCGCACGTCGACCGGCCGCTCCCGCGACGGGCTCGACGTGCGGACGATCCGGCTCCTGTCGCGGCTCGGGATCCTCGTGGGGACCGCCGACAGCGCCTCCCTGCCCGCGCTGATGGCGGCGACCTCGACCGGAGGCGGCGGCCGGCTCGTCGGCCCGAGCGGACCCGGTCACCTGGGCGGCGCGCCCGCGGAGCAGCGGCCCTACCCGCGCGTCGCCGACGCCGACGACGCCCGCCGCATGTGGTCGCTCTCCGAGGAGCTGACGGGGGTGCGCGTCCCGGCGTGATCCGCCGCCCGTCGTCCTCAGCCGTGTCGGACAGCGGGCTCCGACGGGCGTGACCCCGCCGGCGCCGGGTGACGGCTCGCCTGCGCGGACGCCGACCCTGCCGTCCGTGGCGCATGATGAGGGGAGCGAGCGCGAGCGGGTCGCCCGGCCCACCCGCCGCGTCCGCGAGCACGGCCACGACGCCGAGGGCGTCGCCGACCGGGCCGTCCTCCGGGACGCCCTCCCGGATCGCCGCCGCTGGAACGGACCCCGGGCTCGGGGATCCGCCACTCGATCCGGGCGCGCTGCCCACCGAAGGAGACGCCATGAGCATGGAAGGCGCGGCCTGGAGCTCGCTCTACAAGATCTCGAGCGCCCGGGACGGAGCGCACGGCATCTCCCGTGCGTCCGTCCGGCGGATCCTGGCGTTCGCCGTGCCGTACCGGTCGAAGCTCGCGGTCTTCATCGCGCTCTCGGTCGTCGGCGCGTTCCTCGCGGTCGCCACGCCGGTGCTCGCCGGCCAGGTGGTGGACGTCATCGTCGCCCGGGGCGCGGTCGGCACGATCGTCTGGCTCGCCGTCGTCATCGCCCTCGTGGCCGTGGCCGACGCCGGGGTGTCGCTCGTGACGCGCTGGTACTCGGCGCGGATCGGCGAGGACGTGATCCTCGACCTCCGCACCGCCGTCTTCGACCACGTGCAGCGGATGCCGATCGCGTTCTTCACCCGCACCCGGACGGGCGCGCTCGTGAGCCGCCTCAACAACGACGTGATCGGCGCGCAGCAGGCCTTCAGCGGCACGCTCTCCGGCGTGGTCACGAACCTCGTGGCGCTGATCCTCACCCTCATCGTCATGCTCAGCACCTCCTGGCTCGTGACGGTCCTCGCGGTGGTCATGCTCCCCGTCTTCCTGGTGCCCGCCCGCCGCATGGGCAGCCGCCTCGCGGCCCTCCGCCGCGAGGCCGCCGACCACAACTCCGCCATGAGCACGCAGATGACGGAGCGCTTCTCGGCGCCGGGCGCCACCCTCGTCAAGCTGTTCGGCCGCCCCGACGAGGAGTCCGAGGAGTTCCGCGTCCGGGCCGCCCGCGTCCGCGACATCGGCGTGCGGAGCACGATGCTGCAGTTCGTCTTCTTCACCGCTCTGATGCTCGTCTCCGCCCTCGCGCTCGCCCTCGTCTACGGGCTCGGCGGCTTCCTCGCGCTCGCCGGCCAGCTGGACACCGGCGAGGTGGTCACCCTCGCGCTCCTCCTCACGCGCCTCTACGCCCCGCTGACCAGCCTCGCGAACGCCCGGGTGGAGATCATGAGCGCGGTGGTCAGCTTCGAGCGCGTCTTCGAGGTGCTGGACCTCGAACCGCTCATCCAGGAGGCGCCCGACGCGGTCGCCGTCCCCGCGGGCCCCGTGTCCGTCGAGTTCGACGACGTCCGCTTCGCCTACCCGTCCGCCGACAAGGTGTCCCTCGCCTCCCTCGAGGAGGTCTCCACGCTCGACACCCGCGGCGGCGAGGAGGTGCTGCACGGCGTGTCCTTCCGGATCGAGCCGGGGCAGACCGTCGCCCTCGTCGGCACGTCCGGCGCCGGCAAGTCGACGATCGCGCAGCTCCTCGCGCGCCTGTACGACGTCGACGACGGCGCCGTGCGCCTCGGGGGGACGGACGTCCGCGACGTCACCTCCGCCTCGATGCGGCACACGCTGGGCATGGTGACGCAGGACGGCCACCTGTTCCACGAGACGGTCCTCTCCAACCTGCGCCTCGCGAGGCCCGAGGCGACCGAGGACGAGGTGTGGGACGCCGTCCGCCGCGCCCGGCTCGAGCCGCTCATCCGGTCCCTGCCGGACCAGCTGGACACCATGGTGGGGGAGCGCGGCTACCGGCTGTCCGGCGGCGAGCGCCAGCGGATGACCATCGCGCGGCTCCTGCTCGCCCAGCCGCGCGTCGTGATCCTCGACGAGGCGACGGCCGCGCTGGACTCGACGTCGGAGGCGGCCGTGCAGGCGGCCCTCAGCGAGGCGCTCGAGGGGCGCACCGCCCTGGTGATCGCCCACCGCCTCTCCACGATCCGCAGCGCCGACCTGATCCTCGTGGTCGAGGACGGCGCCATCGTCGAGCGCGGCACGCACGAGGAGCTGCTGGCCGCCGCGGGACGGTACGAGGAGCTGCACCGGACCCAGTTCGCGGTGCGGAAGGACGTCGCGGCGGACGAGGCGGCGCGCAGCGGGAGCTAGCCGCGGGGCTCGGCGCCCCGCCCGGACTCCGGGCCGCATGACCGTCGATCCTGCCCTCCGCGAGCACCCGGCGACGGCGCTCCCCGCGGCGTCGCCGGCCCGCTGCGTGCCGCGAGTCCCGCCGACAGGACCGCGACGAGGACGAGCCCCACGAGCGCGCCCGTCGCCGTGCGGATGCCCGCGGTGGCGATGAGGGTGCCCGTCAGTGCGGCCGAGGCGGCGATGCCGGCGGCCGACGCGGTGTTGATCCACGTGAACGCCTGCGTGAGACGGGCAGGAGGGATCGTCGCCTGGACGATCTGCGACGACGACGCGAGCAGCGGGGCGATCGCGCATCCGCCGATCACGAGCATGAGCGTCGCCCCCGGCAGGGACGGCCACAGCGCGCCGATCGTCACGGCGCCGGCGAGGACGATCGTGGCCACCAGCTGGATCACCTGCGGCGTCGGGTCCGTCCGCAGGGCGCCGTAGGCGAGCCCGGCGACGATGCTGGCCGCGCTGGAGAGGGCGAGGACGGCGCCGGTGAGGGACGGGACGCCGCTCTCGGCGGCGTGGGCGGTGACGAGGAGCGGGACGGCGCCGAAGAAGCAGCCGAGGCCGAGGTTCACCCCGAGCGCCGCGACGAAGCGCGGGGCGACCGACGGCGTCCTCCGTGCGCGGGTCGTAGGTCGCCGGCGTCGCTGCGGCGCGGGCGCGGTGCTGCCCTGGCAGGCGAGGACGACGCACCCGGTGACGAGCAGCAGGCCGGCGACGAGGGAGCCCGCCCACGGGGTGACGGAGGTGCTGGCGACGGTGACGAGGACCGGGCCGCCGAGGAACACGGCGTCGTTCATGGTGGCCTCGAGCGCGAACGCGGTCCGCAGGGTCGTCGGCTCGGAGACGAGGTGGACCCACCGGGCGGCCGACAGCGCCCCAGGTTGCGGCACCGTCGCGCCCGCGGCGGCGACGAGGCCGAGCGTCACGAGCACCGGCACCGCGCCCGCCGACGTGAGGGCGAGGATCATCGCCGACGCGTGCAGGGCCACGAGGGCCGGCACGGTGGCGCCCTGCCCCCATCGGTCGACGAGGCGGGCGAGCTGCGGACCGACGACCGCCTCCGCAGCGGCGAAGACGCCGGTCGCGGCTCCCGCGACGGCGTAGGACCCGGACGCGTGCTGGATCGAGAGCAGCAGGCCGAGTCCGGTCATCGCCACGCCGAGTCGGGCGACGGCGGCCGGGACGACGAAGCCGAGGGCGCCGGGGAGGGCCAGGACCCGGCGGTACCGGGCGGTGGAGGAGCGGATGGAGCCGTGGATCGTGGACAGAAGGGAACGCGCAGTCGCCATGGGCGATGCCTCCGGCGCGGCGTCCGGTGATCGATCGGCAGACAGGTCGGCCTGGGCTTCGACGATCACGCGACCACGCCGCGGAACCAGCACGAGGTGCAGGGCGAACATAGCCCACGCGTCGACCGCGTGGCCCCGCAGGGCCGGGGTCGAGTCGGGCACGCGGCGGACGCGGCACGGGTGGGGGACGCGCCGCCGTCGGACGCCGAGGGCAGCCGGCGATGCGATAGTGGACGGGCAGGGTCGGCACGAGCCCGCGTCATCTGCGCCCGACCCAGCGAGGAGACAGCGTGACCGGCTCACGGCACCATCCGCGTCCCATCGCCCGCGAGGCATCCGCACGAGCGCGGGCGCGGGCGCGGGCATGACGCACCTCCGCAGCCGCATCGGCTTCGAGATCGAGCTGATCGCGCCGCCCGGTGCCAGCCGCCTCACCCTGGCGGAGCGCATCGCCGCCGAGCACGGGGGACGCGTCACACGGTTCTTCCACGTCGACTCCGAGCCGTCGCTCGTGCCCGGCATGGGCCACTTCTGGCACCTGACGCCCGGGTTCGACGTCCGGGACCGGGACGGCGGCCCGCTCGCGACGCTCGTCGACGACATCACGATCGTCGCGGACCTCCGGCGCGAGCAGGTGCAGGCCGCGGGGCAGGACGCGGGGCGCCGTCCGGACGCGGGCACGGGGGAGCGGCCGGACCCGGACCTCTACCGCGTGCTGTCCGACGATCCCCGGCTCCTCCGGCTCGTCGCCGACCGCACCGACGCGGCCGCCCCCTACCGGACCGTCCTCGACGACGTGGCGGTCCTCTTCGGCACGGCGGTGGAGACGATCGGTCCCGTCCGGCGGCTCCGTGACCGCGCGGGCGCGAGCATCGCCATGGCGACCGCCCTCGCGCACGGCCGGGAGCGGCCGTGCGAGATCGTCACGCCGCCGCTGCGTCAGGACCACGAGGCCGCCCTGGAGGCCCTGCTCCGACCGGCGCGCGAGGCGGGCTTCGGCGTCCCGACGGAAGCCGCCGTGCACATGCACCTCGACGCCGCGCCGTTCCGCTCCGCCTGCGCGTTCGCGAACCTCGTGCGGCTGTTCGGCCACTGGAGGGAACCGCTGCGCGCGGAGCTCGCGACCAACCCGGCCTGCGTGCGGCTGCAGGCGCTGCCCCCGGCGCTCCTCGAGCTCGTCGACGCCGACGCGGCGGACGGCGGTGCCCCGCCGTCCGGGGAGGCCGACCGCTGGCGACGCATGCAGGGGCTCGCCGCGGAGACGGGTCTCACGAAGTACTTCGACGTCAACCTCACCGCGCTGCTCACCGATCAGCCGACCCGGGACACCGTCGAGGTGCGGATCCTCCCCGGCGCCCTGCACGGCGCCGAGATCGCACGACGCGCCGAGCTGGTCGAGCGCCTGCTGGCACGTTGCCTGCGGCCGGAGCCCCTCCCGCGCCCGACCACGGACGATCCGGGGACCGCGCGTGCCGAGCTCCGGCGACTGGCGGGACTCATCCCTTCGGCCGAGAACGCTCCGCCGTCGTGACGCTAGCGTGAGCCGGGTGACGCACGCCGGAGGGGAGGCAGCCGGCCGCCGTCTCCTCGGCGGACGGCCGCGAGGCGCCCTCGCGTCCCTCGCCGGTGCTCACGCCGGGGTCCTGCGCACCCTCGCGGTGGTCGTCATCGCCGGAGCCTGCTACGCCTCGGGTCTGGCCGTCGCCCTGCACCTCGACTGGCAGCCCCAGGGTCTCCCGGGCTACGCGTACCTCGGAGCCATCGGGATCCTCGGGGCCGCGACCGCCGGTCGGTGGCCCGTGGAGACGCTCGTCATCGTCGCCGGCTACACGGCGTACACGACGCTGGGCCCGCTGCCGCCCGCGCTCTACGGCCTCTACGTGCGCGCCCCCGAGTCGCTGGTGCCGCTGGGCGTCGTCGCGTTCCTCGCGATCGCGGGCCGCGGCCCGGTCCTCGTCGCCTCGGCCGCGTTCGGCGTCCTCGGCGTGCTGGTGCTCACCCCCTGGCGGGACATCGTCGCCAACATCCTCGCCGGCCGCCCGCTCGACGACGTGCTGCTGCTCGACACCGACGTCGACCGGTCGCTCCTCGTCGCGGAGCTCGTGGCGTGCGCCCTCGTCGTGCTCGTCGCCCTCATGCTCCGGCGGCAGCGGCTCGCGGCGGCGGCGCTCGCGGCGCAGAACCGGGAGCTCGTCGAGCTGCGGGCGGCCGAGGAGGCGCGCATCGCGGAGCGGGAGCGGACGCGCATCGCCCGCGACCTGCACGACGAGGTCGCCCATCACGTGGCCGCCCTGGTCATCCGCGCGCAGGCCGCGCTCCGGGTCGCCGACCGGCAGCCGGAGCAGCTGCCCGCGGCCGTCGCCGACATCGCCGCAGGCGGCCAGGACGTCCTCGCCCGCATCCGCCGCGTGGTCCGGATCCTCAAAGCCGCGCCGCTCGATCCCGCCTCCAGCGCGCCGCAGAGCCTCGCCGCCGAGCTCGACCTCCTCTGCGCTCGGGGGCGGGGCATCGGCTACGACGTCGACGTGGCCGTCCGCGTCGGCGACGGCCTCCTGCCCGCGCACCGCTCCGTGATCGTGGCCGTCGTGCAGGAGGGCGTCACCAACGTGATGCTGCACTCCGCGGCGACCGAGGTCCGCGTCGTCGTCGAGGAGACGCCGTCCGCGTGGACGGTGACCGTGACGGATCCGGGGCCGGCCCGCGAGCGCTTCCCGGAGCTCCCGCGCGGCGGCTCCGGCACCCCGTCCCTGCGCGAGCGGGTGGCCTCCCTCGGGGGCAGCCTGACCACCGGCCCGCCGACTGCGGGCGCCGGGTGGTCGGTCCACGCCGAGCTGCCGCGACCCATCGCATCCGGCGGACGGGAGGACCCGGCGTGACCCTCCGGGTGCTCGTCGTGGACGACCAGGCCATCGCGCGGGCGGGCATCGCGACCATGCTCGAGGCCGAGCACGACATGAGCGTGGTCGGCCGGAGCGCCGACGGCGAGGAGGCGGTCCGCGACGCGCGCGCGACCCGACCGGACGTGATCGTGATGGACATCCGCATGCCGCGCCTGGACGGCATCTCCGCCACCCGTCGGCTCGTGCCCGAGCTCGGCTGCGCGGTCGTCCTCATCACCACCTTCGACGACGACGAGCACCTGTTCGACGGCATCGCCGCCGGCGCGTCGGGCTTCCTGCTCAAGGACTCCGGACCCGACCTCATCGCCGCCGCCGTGCGATCGGCCGCCCGCGGCGACTCCCTCATCGACCCGGCGATGACGCGGGCGCTCATCGAGCAGAGGGCGGCGCCGAGCGTCCCCGTCGCGGCCGACGCGCTGCGCCTGGCGGCGCTGGCGACCCTCAGCGAGCGGGAGCGGGACGTGCTCGACGCCGTCGCGCGCGGACTCAGCAACGTCGACATCGCGACGGAGCTCTTCCTCAGCACCGCGACCATCAAGTCGCACGTGTCGAGCATGCTGGCCAAGACGGGCAGCAGCACGCGGGTGCAGGCCGCCGTCTTCGCCTTCCAGTCGGGCTTCACGAGGCCCGGCGCGGGCCCGCGCGGGGACGGGTGAGCGCCGTGCGGGAGCGGACGAGCGCCGTGCGGGGCACTCCGGGGACCGGCGGCCGACCGGCGACGGTGCCGCGCGGGCACGCGACCACGCGGTCGATGCCGCGGGCTCCGCGGACCCCGGCGCCGACCGGACTCGTCCGGGGGTCCTGCCGGGCGGCAGCGCCGCTCATCCTCGGGACGGAAGGCGCGCCCGCGGCGTTCCTCCCCGCGGCGGGGATCCTCTGCCGGAGGGCCCGATCGGCTCGCGGGACGTCGTCGAGGGGTCCCGGCGCACCTAGCGTCGGCCGAGGGACGACGCGAGACGGATCGCGGCGCATCCCGCCGACCAGGACGAGGAGCACGACATGACCGACTCACCCCGACAGCCCACCACCGACCGCCGCCCGAGCTCGGGATCGGGATCGGCGTTCCAGCGCGTCGCGGTCACCGCCGCCGCGGCCTGCCTCCTCACCGGATCGATCGTCGCGCTCGGATCCGCCGGGGTGCTCGCGGGGCCGAGCGGGTCCGCCTCCGCCGAGGCCGCAATGACGGCGCCCGCCGTCGCCGCCCCCACCCCCGCGCCGAAGATCGTGTACTCGGAGGCCGACCTGGCCGCCTTCGCCTCCTCGCCGTACGCCGACGACGCCGTGAACCTCGCCGTCGTGTGGGGCGTGGACACGGAAGCCGCGCAGGGCAAGGCCGGATCGAAGCTCCGGACCGGCGCGCCGCTGCCCTTCGCCCCCGACGAGGCGGCGACGGCGCCGTACTCGGACGAGCAGCAGCTCTCCGCGTTCTACTTCGGCGGAGCCGACTACGAGGACGCCCTCGGCCTCGCCACCGTCTGGGGCTCGACCGAGCTGTTCGCCGCGAAGGCGAGGGTCGGCGCCCTGCTGCTCGCGCACGAGCCCGTCCCCGCGGCGCCTGCCTCCTTCACGGAGGAGCAGGACATCGCCGCGTTCGGACTCGTGGGCTACACCGACGCCGACGCGGTGCGGATCGCCGCCCTGTGGCAGAGCGACACCCGGACCGCGAAGGCGCGCGCCGGCGCGATGCTGCTGGCCGGCGAGATCCTGCCCCTCTGACGCCGACCGGCCTCCGGGCTGCGTCCGCACGACGACAGTGCGTGCACCGCCCTGCACGCGCGTGCACGTCGACCCCGGGCCCTCCTGGCCCGGCCCCCGGCCATCCGCCGGCGACCTCCGCCGCCGCCGAGGACCCGCATCCTCCGCCGCTCCTCCTGAGCACGTCCGGCGTCACGCCGGCCGACCGAGCATCCCTCCCGAAAGGCTCCCCGTGAACAGCACCCGCCTCTCCGGCGCCGCGGCCCTCGCCGCCGTCGTCGCCCTGACCCTCTCCTCCTGCGCCGCCAACGAGGGCCCCGCTCCCGCCGACAGCGACGGCGCCAGCGCGTCGACCCTGTCCGGCTCGCTCAACGGGATCGGCGCCTCGTCGCAGAGCTCCGCCCAGGAGTCGTGGATCGCCGCCTTCCAGACCGCGAACCCCGACGTGACCGTCCTCTACTCGCCCGACGGGTCGGGCGCCGGTCGCGAGGCGTTCATCGCCGGTGGGCCGAACGCCATGTTCGCCGGCTCCGACCGGGCCTTCACGACGGAGGAGCTCGCGGGCACCTTCGGCCAGTGCGCTGACGGCGCCCAGCCCATCGGCGTGCCGGCCTACATCTCCCCGATCGCGATGATCTTCCAGATCGACGGCGTCGACGAGCTCGACCTCGACGCCGCCACCGCCGCGGCCATCTTCCGGGGCACGATCACGAGGTGGGACGATCCGGCCATCGTCGCCCTGAATCCCGACACCCCGATGCCCGACGCCGGCATCACCGCCGTGCACCGCTCCGACAAGTCGGGCACCACCGAGAACTTCGCGAAGTACCTGAACACCGCCGCCGCGAGCGTCTGGGACGCGGAGCCGGCCGACACGTGGCCCTACGAGGGCGGCGAGGCCGCGGCGCAGACCTCGGGCGTCGTCGAGGCCGTCCGGGGCGGGGCGAACACCATCGGCTACGCGGACGCCTCCAAGGCCGGCGACCTGGGCGTCGCGAGGATCCGGGTCGGCGACGAGTTCGTCGGCTACTCCCCGGAGGCGGCCGCGGCGGTCGTCGAGGCCTCGCCCGAGGCCGAGGGCCGCGCGGAGAACGACATCGCGATCGACCTCGACTACACGACGGAGACCGCGGGCGTGTACCCGATCGTCCTCGTCAGCTACCTGATCGCCTGCCAGGAGTACGAGGATCCTGCCGTCGCCGACCTCGTCCGGGCGTACCTCGGCTACGTGACCAGCGCCGAGGGCCAGCGGCTCGCCGCCGAGCAGGTCGGCTCCGCGCCCCTGTCCGCCGCGATCGCCGCCCGGGTCGAGGCCGCGGTCGCGTCCATCGGGTAGCCGCGGACGGAGCGCAGGCCTCCCCTCGACGACGGCCGCAGCCTGGCGCCGGGGAGCGGGGAGGCACGGGGACACCGGACGGATCATCACCGCGGAGGACGCGTCCGCGAGGAGGCATCGGGAGGCTGGGAGCATGCGCGCCGTCCGAGATCCCCGCCTCCGCTTCCTGCCCTGGTCCGTGCTGGCGTTCGCGTGGATCGGGTCGGTGGTCGCCGAGCAGCTGCTGCTCGGCGACACGGTCGGCTGCGAGCTCTCGCCCGGGGGATCGGTGTTCGGCGAGGCGGGATGGAGCTGGTTCCCCCTCGGACGCACGTGCACCTGGCTCATCGACGGCGTCGCCGTCGTGGATCGCCCCTCGCTCACCGAGCTCCTCATCCCCGCGACGCTGGTCGCCTGGCTCGCGACCCTGCTGCGGGCACCGGGAGTCCCGCGCGCGTCCGCGTGATCCGGGCAGCGGCCGCTCCCGCATCGATCCCGTCCTCCGCCCACCTCGCCCGGGACGCGCCATCGGGCTCGGGACCGGCCCGTCCGGTCCGGTCCGGTCCGGTCCGGTCCCGCCTCCGCCGACGGACGTCGCCCGCGGCGGGGGTCCCTCAGCCGGTCGGCCTCCCGGGTCGTCCGTCCACGTGCGCCACGCGTCCGTGCCCCGCGGCCGGACGTTCCGGAGCCGGTGCGCGGCCCCGCCCGCCCGCGCGCCCTCGCGTCGCGGCCGCCACCAGGAGCATCACCCCGGCCAGGGCCGTCGACGCCGCGACGACGGACTCGGTCCACGGCGTGGTGTCGAAGGACGCGTAGCCGACGATCGCGGGCGCCACGAGGAACATCGCGACCGAGTGACCCGGCAGGGTCGCGCCGAGGAGGAACGCGCAGGCGGCGGCGGTCGCGGGCCGGGACCGGGCGTGGAGGAGGACGAGCGCGATCAGGCTGGCCGGCGCGACGAGTCCCGGCACCGCCGCCACGAGGGTCGACTGCAGGACCGTCGGCGCGTCGATCAGCCCGGACACGAGCGCGTGCGCTCCCAGGTACCCGAAGGAGCCGGCAGCCCCGACGACCGCCGGGACGACTCCCCGGTGGCCTCGGCTCCGCGCGTCGGCGAAGGCGAGCGGGAGCGCGAACGCGAGCAGCAGGTAGCCGATCCCGATCAGCTCCGCGGCGACGCCCAGGCTCTCCCACGGGTCCGCCGGGAACGTGTAGTCGAAGAGGTGGCTCTGGAGGGAGTGGCCGCCGCGGAGGCGCCCGTCGTCGGGCCAGCGCTCGAGCGCCGCCTGGTGCTGGAGCGCGGCGGATGCGAGCACGAGCACGGCGGCCAGCGCCGTCGACGCCCTGCCCGTCGGATCGACCGCCGCACGGCGCGTCCCGTCGCCTGTCATGGGCCCACGGCAGGTCGCCGCGATCCGCCTCGGGCGTCCTCCGGTGCGGGCTGCTCGCCGGGGACGTCCGGCTCGTCGGACGGGAGGAACCGGACGGGGTACCCAGCGACGGCCAGGCCCGACGCCCGGATCCGGGCCCGGACGGCGTCGTGCGCCTCGTCGGGTGCGACGACCTGCACCTTCGCGATGCCGTCCATCTGCGCGCTGCCGTCGTCGGCGGAGAGGCTCGCGACCCCGTGCTCGGTGATGAGGCCGTCCAGCAGGGCGAGCCATCGATCGTGCTCGTCGGGCCCGATGGTGACCCCGATCGTCATCGAGTCGAGCACCACGGGTCGTTCCGCGGCGAGCCCGGCGGCGTCCCGCAGGTCGTCGGCGTGCGCCACGAGGGGCAGCATGTCGGCGACGTCGCCGATCCCGGGGTCGAGGGACGCGAGCGCGAGCACGCCGTCCTCCCCGATGCTCGGCTGCAGGTCGAGGCGCCGGGCCGCGTCGGCGAGGCGCACGACGTCGACGCCGGGATCGAGGCACCGTGATCCGCTCGCGTCGCCCGCCGCGGGGACCGCATCGTGGACGGTGACGGTGGTGCCCGCGCCGGCGTCGACCACGAGCGACCACGCGACGTCATCCGGGTGGTCGGCCTCGCAGACGGCGGCGAGCATCCCGGGGAGCCCTGCCGCGTCGACCTCGAGCTCGATCCAGGAGTCCGGGTGCAGGAACATGGGCGCCTCGACCCAGCGCTCGGAGTGCTGCACGTCGACGCCCGGCAGCGCCTCCATGCGCGACGTCAGCCGATCGAAGCCGGCATCCGGCCGCGCGAAGCGCGTCTCGTCGATCGTCCAGCCGAGCAGGAGCAGACCGCCGCCGAGCAGGCCGACCGCCACGAGGCCGACGACGAGGGTCCGGAGTCGCGTCACCATGGCCCAGGGTCGCACCCGGCTGCGTGTCGGCGGGAGGCCGCGTCATGGACGCCAGCCGAAGATCCGGAGGCGGACAGGTGCCGGCGACCCGCATGCGGTGGCCGGACGGGCGATCGCCGCGACAGCTGGTGCCGCCCTCGTCGCATCCCCCGTCACGACGGATGCGACCGATGCGACCGAGCAGACCGCATCGTGGCGAGACGGGTCGCGGCGGCACCGACGCTTCCGCTGGTCGCCACCCGCCGGACATCGCATGGGGGGTGAGCGGAGCGGTAGCATCAGCGCGATGCGACGTCTTCGACGTCGTGCGCATGCGGAAGTGGTGGGCACCCCCGGGGGGCGGTGCCCAGATCGGGGCCAGGCGCCTCGGATCCCTGAACGTCGGTGAAGATCCACCCGCGGGGACGATCGCACGATCGGCGGCGATCGCCTGCCGAGACGCTCCACGACGCTTCAGAGAGAGTCCCCATGCGCACCCACATCCTCCCCATCGCCGGAACGGCCGCGACGCTGCTCCTCGTCCTCGGCATCGCCAACCCCGCCGCGGCGGCCACGGACGGCGGCACCCCCGTCTCGGTCGAGGTGGTCGGCGGCGCGCTGTCGATCACCGTGCCCGCCGCGACGGTGTCCCTGGGCTCCGTCAACGAGAGCTCGTCCGCCCAGACGGTCTCCGCGGCCCTCGGCCTCGTCACGGTCAGCGACTACCGCGGGGGGAACGCGGGATGGACCGTCTCCGCGTCGGCGAACGACTTCACCGGCCCGCAGAACATCAGCGTCAACGGCGCCACCACCAGCGGCTACGACGCGCCCGAGGCGAACACCGTCGGCGTCGTGACGGTCGCCCCGAGCGACCTGGCCGGCCTCTACCCGGGAGGCGCCGTGCAGACCGCGACCAACGTCGCGGGCGCCAACTCCGCCAGCTGGTCTCCCACCATCTCCCTCGGCATCCCGGCCGGCACGCTGGCGGGCACGTACTCGACGATCCTGACGCACTCGGTCAACTGAGCGTGCCGCACCAGCCCGCGGCGGCCCGATCCGAGCCGACCCGCGGCGCTGGTGCGCGCGCGGACCGTGCCCTCCCGATCCTCCTCGTCGCCGTCCTCGCCGCGCTCCTCGTCGTCCCCACGGCGACGCCGGCGTCCGCACGCCCTGCACCGGCCCCGGGAACGGCGGAGCAGCCGGCCGGCTCCGTCGGGATCCGTCTCGTGGACATCCCGGCCGCGACGGCGGATGACCCCCGCACCCGCGAGTACGTGGTCGACCACCTGCAGCCGGGCATCTCGATCGAGCGGCGCGTCGAGATCTCGAACACCACCGGCGGGGCCCTGACGGTGGCCGTCTACGGTGCCGCCGCGGCCATCGAGGACGACGCCTTCGTCGCATCAGCGGGCAGGGGCGAGAACACGCTCACCACGTGGACGTCGCTCAGCGCGCCCACCGTGACCGTCCCTCCCGGCGGCGCCGTGCTCGACACCGTGACCATCTCCGTCCCCGAGGACGCCGCCCCCGAGGAGCACTACGGCGTCATCTGGGCCGAGGTGGGCGGCGCGAGCGGCGGGAACGTCGCGCTCGTGGCCCGGACCGGCATCCGCGTCTACCTCTCCGTGGGCGGCGACAACCCGCCCCCGAGCCGGTTCGCGATCTCGAGCATCACCGCCGGGCGCGACGAGGACGGCTCCGCGACCGTCACGGCCAGCGTGGAGAACACCGGAGGCCGCGCCCTCGACCTCGCCGGTTCCCTGACCCTCGCCTCCGTCACGGGTGCGCTCAGCGCGGGCCCGTACCCGGTGTCCGATGGCACGACGCTCGCTCCCGGAGCGACAGGCGACGTCCGAGTCGACATCGCGGACGACGTGGCGGTGGGTCCCTGGACAGCGACCCTGGAGCTGCACGGCGGCCTGGTCAGCGAGACGGACACGGCCGAGATCACCTTCCCCGATCGTCCGGGCACCGCGGCACCCGTACCCGTCGCCGTGAGCCCCACGCCGCTCATCGTCACCGTGGCCGTCGCCATCGCCCTCCTCCTCGCGGTCGGCGCCTGGCTGGTGATCCGCCAGCGGCGCCAGAGCACGGCCGGTGGGCACCGGCTCTCCGACTGACGCCGCCTGGGACGGAGGGGGGAGCACGACCAGCGCCGCGGCGGGGAAGGGCATCCGCGCGGGCCGCGACAGCGACCCGACCATCACCGGACATCCCCGAGACAGCGCGATCGCGGCCGCCCGCCCCGCCTTAGATCGTGACGCTCCCCGCAGGGGCGGCCCCGATGCGGTCGACGAAGGCGTGCAGGGTGTCGCGGAGCTGCGTGAGCTCGGCGATCGACATCCCGGTGCGGGCGGCGATCCGGCCCGGCACGTGCTCGGCCTGCTCGCGCAGCGCGCGCCCGGTGTCGGTGAGGGTCACGCGCACGACGCGCTCGTCCTCGTCGCTGCGCGCGCGTCGCACCAGCCCGGCGGCCTCGAGGCGCTTCAGGAGGGGCGTCAGCGTGGCCGGCTCGAGCTGGAGGGCCCCACCGAGGTCGGAGATCGACCGGCCGTCGCGCTCCCAGAGCGCGAGCATGACGAGGTACTGCGGATGCGTGAGCCCGAGCGGCTCGAGGATCGGCCGGTAGAGCGAGACGACGGTCCGCGCCGCCAGGACGGCCGCGAAGCACACCTGGTTGTCGAGGGTCAGGGGATCCGCGCTCATCTCATGTCCCGCTTCCTGCGTCCGTCCGCCGGTCATCCCCGGGCGTTTACCGCGTACACTGAATACTATGACACGCGGTACCAGGGACAGGGACGGGCAGCCACGCGAGCGCGGCTTCGGTGCGGCCGTCGAGAGGTTCAACCAGCGGCTGCGGCCGTACCTGGGTGCGCCGCCCCTCGGGCCGTACACGGACGACCCGGCACCGGTGCCGCGGTCACTGCTGTGCCCGATGTGCGGGAAGCCCATGCCGGATCACGACATCGATCGCTCGGGCCCTCGCACCCAAGTGCACTGCCCCGCTTGACGGACCCTGATCCGGTACGGCCCCGCCCAGGCGGTGATCCCCCTCGACCAGATCGGACGTCCCCATGCTCACGGGTCTCAGCGCCTTCCCCCTGACGCCGCTGCGCGACGGCGCACTCGACGCGGTCGCGTTCGCGGGGCTCGTCGAGCGTGCCGCCGCCGCCGGCGTCGACTCGATCACCGCGCTCGGGTCCACCGGCTCGTACATGTACCTCGATCGCGAGGAGCGCCGCCGGGTCGCGACCGCTGCCGTGGACCACGCGGGGGAGACCCCGGTGATCGTCGGCATCGGGGCGCTCCGCACCTCCCAGGTCCTCGCGCTCGCCGAGGACGCCCAGCAGGCGGGCGCGAGTGCCGTCCTGCTGGCCCCCGTGACCTACCAGGCCCTGTCCGACGACGAGGTGCTCGGCCTGTTCGAGGACGTGACCGCGGAGCTGTCCGTGCCGCTGGTCGTCTACGACAACCCCGGCACGACGCACGTGACCTTCACCGACGACCTCCACGCATGCATCGCGCAGCTGCCCCACGTCGCGTCGATCAAGATCCCCGGCGTCCCCGCGGATCCGGACGAGGCCGCCGCGCGTGTGCGGGCCCTCCGGGACCGCGTGCCGGCCTCCGTCACGATCGGGGTGTCGGGCGACGCCTCCGCGGCGACGGGGCTGATCGCCGGCTGCGACGCGTGGTACTCGGTCATCGGCGGCACGCTGCCCGAGCTTGCAGTCAGCATCACCCGCGCGGCCCTGGACGGCGACCACGCCGCAGCGTCCGCGGAGTCGGCGCGGCTGCAGCCGCTGTGGGACCTGTTCGCCGAGTCCGGGGGCAGCTACCGCGTCGTCGCCGCGATCGCCGAGCACCTCGGGCTGGTCGCCCCCGACTGCCTGCCGCGGCCGGTCCGCGGGCTGGACGCGGCCGGGCGGGCGCGCGTGGAGCAGCTCGTGGCCGCACTGGGGCTCCGCGCCTAGCTCGCGCGGTCCGACGGCGCCCGGTCCGGACGGCCCGCACGCGGCACCGGCCCCCGCCGCCTGGCGGAGGGGGCCGGTGCCCCGGCTCAGACGATCGCGAAGGACGCGTCCGCTGCTCCGAGGGCGCCCGTCACCGGCTCCACGAACGCGGTGAAGCCCCGATGGCGCAGGAACGCTCCGGGTCGCGCGACCGACTCGAAGGACGACGACCCGCCTCCGGACAGGCCCGCGCGCTGCCGGAAGGACGCGCGCGCAGCGAAGTCCGCTCGGCCGTCGGGTGCCGACAGCACCACCGCGCCCGCCGACTCGACGAGGTGGCGCCCCGGGAAGCCGATGGCCTCCAGTGCGACGGTCCCCGCTCCGGCGGGCCCGGCGACGAGCCGGAACTGGGAGTCCTCGAGCGGGGCGACATCCGGGTCGATGCGTGCGCGGAAGTCCTGGTGCCGCAGGTAGCGGGTGGCGAAGTTCGCCGACCTCAACCGCACCGGAGGGGTCCCGTCCGGCACGGGGATCCCGAAGTCCGGCGTCCCGTCCGTCCGGTAGTGCAGCGCCTGGATCCGTGCGTGCCGGTTCGGGTCGAACAGGGGGTCGCCCTGGATGTCCCGGTACTGCCGCGCATGGTAGACGAGCATGTCGCTGCCGTCCTCGGCCGTGGTGAAGCAGTTGTGGCCGGGTCCGTACTGCTGCGTCGTCTCGTTCGAGACCATCACCGGCCCGGGGGACTTGGTCCAGGACGACGCGGCCAGGAGGTCGGCACCCGCAGCTGCGGTGAGCAGGCCCATGCAGTAGTTCGCATCCGTGGCGCTGGCGGAGAACGAGAGGAACACGCGCCCGTTGCGCACGAGAGCCGACGGGCCCTCGTTCACCTTGAAGCCGATCGTCTCCCAGGGTGCGGTCGGCACCGCGATCCGCGTCTGCGGGCCGGTGAGCGTCGCCGGACCGGACATCGCCGAGATGTAGATGTTGGACCCGGTGTCCACGCCCGGCTCGCCCTGGGCCCAGGCGAGGTAGCGCGTGCCGCCGTGCACGAACGTCGTCGCGTCGAGGGAGAAGGTGTCCCATGCGGTGTAGATCCGCCCCAGCACGCTCCAACGCGCCGTCATGGGGTCGGGTCCGTCCGCGCGCAGCACGTAGGGACGCACGCGGAACGGCGCACCGGAGTCGCCCGCGGCGAAGTAGATGTGCCAGACGCCGTCGACGAGGTGGATCTCGGGCGCCCAGATGAAGCCCCCCATCGTCCCCGACGCGGGCCGCGTCCACAGCGTGCGCTCGGCCGCCGTGGCGAGTCCGGCGAGCGTGGGGGAGGAGCGGAGCACGATGCGGTCGTACTCGGGCACCGAGGCGGTGAAGTGGTACGTCCCGTCCGATGCCCGCTGGATGTGCGGGTCGGCCCGCTGCCGGATGAGCGGATTCGTCAGCGCGAGTCCGGCGGCGTCGGCGCGCAGCGCTCCGGGACCGGCAGCGGCCGCGGCCCCCGCCAGGGCGACGCCGCCCGCGGCTCCGAGCAGGAGGGTGCGGCGGCTCAGGAGCGCCTCGAAGCGCATCTCGTCGGTGATCTCGGTCATGACCTGGTCCTCTCGTCGTGCGTGGTCGCGCGTCATCGCGCGATCCGGAATCGCTGGCAGGGGTTGTCGAGCGTGGAGTACTGCTGGAGCTCCGCCCCGTCGGCCGTCGAGCAGCCGTCGAGGTCGAGCGACTTGCCCGTGAGCGCGGAGACGAAGCGCATCGCGCCATCGGGGAGCGGCAGGATCCGCCATGCCGCGGCGGGGCCGCAGGTGCCCTGCGTGATGGCAGCCCCCTCGGCCGTGGACCCGCCGCTCACTCCCAGGCAGAGCGACGGAGCGGACCCGGGCCGGATCTGCACGGCGCCGGCCGTGGTGGCGGTGAAGGAGTAGCCCTGGCAGGGCGAGCCGAGGTAGGCGTGCTGCTGCAGCACGGCTCCGGCCGCGGTCGTGCAGCCGGGCAGGTCGAAGGACTTGCCGCTGGAGACGCTCGTGACCGTGCTGGGGCCGACGGGGCGGATCGACCACTGCTGGCAGGCGTTGCCGAGGGAGCGCCACTGCCGGACATCGCCCCCGACCGCGGTGGTGCAGTTCGCGACGTCGAGCACCTTGCCGTTGGCGCGGTTCGCGATCGTCAGGTAGCCGCCGTCGCCGGTGGGCGTCGGCTGCCACTGCTGGCAGGCGTTCGCCAGCCACGCCCACTGCCGGGCGTCGGTGCCGTCGGCGGTCCCGCAGCTCGCCGAGTCGAGGACCTTGCTGGTCGAGGCGTTCACGAACCGGTGGTGGCCGTCGGCCGTCGGATCGAGGATCCAGCTGGAGGCGCTCCTCGCACCGTTCGAGCAGGCGCCCTGGACGACGTCGCCGCCGTCGGCGCTCGAGCCGCCCGCCACGGTCAGGCAGAGGCCGCTGTTGCGGTTCACGACCTCGAAGGACGCGCCCTCCACGGCCGCGGTGAGAGGCCCGCGCTCCCCGGACGGCACCGCGATGGGCGTGCCGGTGCTGGTCGGGGTGCCGAAGACCGGCTCGCCGTTCGCATCCCACGTCACCTGCTGCGCGCGTGCGGATCGTTCACGAGCGCAGCCGCCGTTCGCGCGGGCGTTGCCGTGGTACAGGTTCCAGGTCTGCGTGCCGTCCGGCGACGTGAAGAAGTCGTTGTGCCCGGGCCCGAAGACGCCGTTGCCCTTGGAGAAGACGGGTCCGGCGCTCTTGTTCCAGGACGAGGCGAGCACGGGGTCGCCTCCGGTGTAGCGGAGGGTCCCGAGCTGGTAGTCCTCGGTGCCGCAGAAGCTGGCCGAGAAGACGATCCACGTCCTCCCGTCCTTCTGCAGCGGGACGGGTCCCTCGTTGACCGGTTCGCCGATGCGCTCCCATGCCGCGGTCGGCTGCGACAGGACGTTCAGCGGTCCGGTCGCCGTCCACGGGTCCGACATCCGGGCGATGAAGTTGCTCTGCAGCCGGTTCGGCTCCGGGGTGAACGCGGACCAGGTCACGTAGAGCTCGCCGTTCAGCTCGAGGTAGGAGCCGTCGATGTTCCAGTCGTCGGTCGGGATCGGGCGGCCCTTGTAGGTGTACGGGCCCATCGGGTCGTCGCCGCTGCTCTCGATGACCTGCAGGTGCTGTCGGCCGAAGTCGCCCGCGGTCCCCATGGTGTACATCAGGTACCAGCGCGGACCGTTCGGGCCGGTGATCCGCTTGAGCTCGGGCGCCCACATGTTGGCGTTGCGGCCGGGCGTGGTGTCGGAGAAGACGGTGGTGGGCGCGGCGGTCTTCAGCCCCTCGAGGGTCGGCGCCTTGCGCATCACCACGCGGTTGTCCCACGTGGTGACGACCGCGTAGTAGTTGCCGTCGTGGAACTCGATGGTGGGGTCGGCGCCGTCCGCGATGAGCGGGTTCGTGAACGTCTGCCTCGCCGATGGCGGTCGCCCGCGGTGCCGGAGCCGCGATGACGCCGGTCAGGGTGAGCAGGGCGCACATCAGCGCCAGGAAGGTGGTCGTGCGGGTCGGTGACAAGGAGAGCTCCTTCGATCTCGTGTCGATCGCCCCGCGGCGCGCTGGCGACGTGCCAGTGCCGCGGTGACGGTGGTGCAGCTCGCGCGCGTTGATCACGCAGGCGCGGTGTGGTCCTCCGGGCCGGCCACGGCGTCGTGGCCGACCCTCCGGCGGATCGGGGCGACTCCAAAGGCGCCGGTCGGGCTGCCCTCGAAGTCTGTTAACGGTAACAGTGCGTTTTCGAAAACCTAGGGGGAGGGTCAGCCGCTGTCAACAGGGCAGTCCGGCGAGGGACAGGGATCCGCTCCTGCGCGCCGCAGACCGCCGTCCTCGTCGCCACCGCACTCGCGACCGCTCCCGGGTCGCCACCGACGCCGCCGATCGCGGATGTCCGACCATCCGTCACCGACGGCGCCGGGGTCCCGGCAGGCGCTCCTCCCGTGGCTGCCGGCCGGCCATCGGTGAGCGACACGCAGCGAGGCGTGCCGGGCGGGCACCTACCCGGCGGCGATCCCGGTCGGCAGCGTCGCGCCGGCGGCCGTGAGCGCGTCGACGAGGTCCTGGCCCCCGACGGTCGGGGTCTTCTGCCCGTCGATGAGCAGCGTGGGGGTGCTCGTGACCCCTGCCTCGGCCGCGCTCTCGGTGTTGCTGCTGATCCAACCGGCGTAGGCGCCCTTGTCGGTGCAGGTCAGGGCGTCCTGGTCGGTGACGCCCTCGGAGGGGAGCCAGGAGGAGAAGTCCGCGCCCGTCCAGGAGTCGGTCGCCGCGGAGTGGTTCTCGAACAGGGCGGAATGCACGCCCGGCCAGGCGGCGGCGTCGTGCTGGAGGACGCAGGCGGCGGTGCTGCCGGCGGCGCGGCCGTAGTTGGTGACGATCTGCATCGGGTGGTGGACCACCCGGACCTGCCCGGATGCGGCGAGGCGGTCAAGGAGGGGGCCGGCGGCGACCTCGTACTCCGCGCAGTGCGGGCAGGAGTAGTCCTCGTAGAGGTCGAGGGTCACCGGAGCGTCGGGCGCTCCGATGGAGACGCCGTCCGCCTCGGCCGTGACCTGCGCTCGGCCGCCGCTGGCCAGATCCACCACGGCGTCCGCCGACGGGGGCCTGCTGCCCGCGGCAGCTCGATCGCGCAGCAGCGAGGTGCCTCCCCAGATGCCCGCGATGAGGACCACGACGGCGACGGCGACGCCGAGCTGCGTGAGCAGGCGTCGGCGCCTGTGCCTCACCTCCTCGAGGCGGCGCTGGGCGTTGGCCTTCTCCCGGATCTCACGGATGCGATCACGGTCGGCGGAGGTCTTCTTGCTCATGGTGGGGTCCTTTCGAGAGGTCTGTCAGGGGAGGGGGAGGTAGGAGGGGATCCGCGCCGGGGACGGCGTCCGGATCGCGATGGCGACGACCGCGTGGGTCAGCACCATCCGCTGACCGGCGGCGGCGCTCACAGGAGGGTGTCGCCGACGTAGCCGTCGGGTCCGCATCCGGGCGGGATGGCGAACACGGCGGAGCCGACGGGGGTGACCCACCTGTTGAGCAGGTCGAGCTCGTCGAGCCGTCGCTGCAGGGGCACGAACTGCGTGTCGACGTCGGCTTGGTAGGAGACGAAGAGCAGGCCGGAGTCGGAGACGCTGCCACCCGGTGCGGGGGCGTCGTCGTAGTTGTACCCACGCCGGAAGATGCGCTCGTCGGGGTCGTCGGAGCGGGCCCGACGCATGTGCGAGAACTCGGGGATGACGGGGAACCCGATCGCGGTGGTGGCGGTGAGGTCGGCTTCGTCGGTCTCGTGCGCACCGGTGAGCGGGGCCCCGGTGGACAGGGTGCGTCCGACGGACTGCTCGCGGCCGGACCGGTCGAGCTGGTCCCACTCGTCGAGGTCCATCGCGATGCGCTGCAGCACGCATCCGGTGCCGCCGGCCATCCACGACGGGCCGGTCTCGCGCCAGACGAGCCGTTCGAAGTCGGGGGTGCCGGGGGACAGGTTGACGGTCCCGTCGACCTGCCCGAACAGGTTCCTCATGGTGGTGCCGGGCCTCTCCGATCCTGCCGCTCGCCGGAACCCCGTCTGGGTCCAGCGGAGCGTCGCGAACGAGCGGGTGTCCTTCAGCAGCATGCGGCTCGCGTGCGCGACGGTGAGGGGGTCGTCGGCGGCGACGTGCAGCAGCAGGTCGCCGTCGCCGTAGGCGGGATCGAGCCGGTCGACGGAGAACGCCGGGAGAGGGCGCAGCCACGACGGGACCGCCTCCTCCCCGGCGCCCCGGGCGACCAGCTCCGGACCGAAGCCGAAGGTGACGGTGAGGCGCGCCGGGACCGTCGCGAGCTCCGGTTCGGAGTCCGCGAGGGCGCTCGTCCCCTGGCTGAGTCGTCGGGCGTCGTCGGTGAGGATCCGCATCATCCGCCGCAGGGCGGGCCCGTCCGTCTCCGCCCGCAGGTCCAGGGCGTGGTAGGCCGCGTGAGCCTGCGGTGCCGTCTCGATGCCGGCCTGGTGGATCCCGTGGAAGGGGACGGTCTCGGCACCCGCCACCGCGGCGGCGGGGGTGGTGGCCGGTGCGTCCGGTGCGCGGCGGAGGAGGTCGATGCCGACCGCCCCGGCCGCGCCGAGGGTGCCGGCCGCACCTCCGAGGAGGAGGTGCCGCCGGCTGACGCCGCGACCGGCGGGGACCCGCGCGTCGTCGGGCATCACCGGTCCATGTCCATGCCGCCATCGCCCTCGTAGGTCTCGTTCGCGCCGGAGAAGTCCTTCACGGGGGCGCGGAAGTCGTACGCGGAGCCGTCGGCGAGGGTGAGGGTGACCTCGATGTCGTCGCCCGCGACGAGGGGCGAGGTGAGGCCCATCAGCATGAGGTGGTCCGCGCCGGGGGCGAGCTCCAGGGAGCCGCCGGCGGGGACGGTGAAGCCGCCGTCCCGGGGCCGCATGACCATCTCCCCGGCGTCGTCCGCGACGGTCTCGTGCAGCTCCATCATGGGCGACGCGGGGGATGCGGCGGAGACGATGGTGATGTCCTCGGCGGAGTCGTTCCTGATCGTGCCGAAGGCCGCGGCCATGCCGGTCTCGGCGGAGGTGACCCACGCGTCGTCGACCTCGAGCTCGGTCGCCGTCACCGCGCCGACGGCGGACGGTGCCGCGGTGGGTGCGGCGCCGGCGTCCTCGGCAGGGCTGCCGCAGGCGCTCAGGGCGAGGACGAGGATCGCGCTCGTCGTGAGGGTGGTCGTGAGTGTCGTGGTGCGCATCGTGCTTCTCCTTCTGTGGGGGTGGATCGGGGTGGCTCAGGTGGTGCGGCGGCGGCCGCGGTACCGGGTGACGGCGACGTACGCACCGATGCCGACGAGCGCACCGAGCGCGCCGATGCCGACGGTGCGGCCGGCGGAGCCGCCGGCGGTGTCGTCGCCGGCCGGTGCGGCGGACGCGGAGCCCGTCGCGGCTGTCGGCTCCGGGCCCCGCGTCGCCGCGGCGGCGTCGGCGGCCGCGGCGGCATCGCCTCTCCCGGCGGCATCGCCTCTCGCGGCGTCGTCGGCTGGAGCGGCGGGGTCCGCGTCGCCGACGGTGAACCCGTAGGCGCCGGCGATGGGGTGCCCGTCGCGGGAGACGACGCGCCACCGGACCTCGTACGTCCCGTCGGGCATGCCGGCGCGCAGGGGCTGGACGGCGTCGGGGCCGGTCAGGGTGACGGGTCCGTCCGCCCAATCCGTGCCGTCCTCATCGACCACGGCGACGGCTGCGCCGACCTCGATGAGGCTGTCGGTGTAGACCATCGACACCCGTGCGGGAGCGGTGTCGACGTGGGCGCCGTCAGCCGGGGTGGTGGCGATGATGCTGTCGTGCGCCGACGCGGCGAGCGCGGGGCCGACGGCGGCGGCGATCGCCAGCAGCACGGCCGGCACCAGCGCGCGGGCGGCGCGCGGCGTCCGTGGACGCCGACGGCGGGGGTGGGCGCGGCTGATCGGCGTCACGGGGTCCTCCTGGGGTCGTGGGTGCGCTCGTCGAGGGCGGACAGGCGGGCGTTGTAGGCGCGGAGCTCGGCGTCGCCGTCGCGTGCCGCCGCCCGGTCGTAGCGCTTCGCGGCGCGGGTCTCGGAGGTGGACCACTGGCGCACCACCATGAGGGCGACCAGGACCACGGGCAGCTCGCCGGCACCCCAGGCGATGCCGCCGCCGACGGCCTGGTCGGCGAGGAGCTGCGCGTCGGGCTCGAGCCCCAGCTGGTGCCACCAGTCGAGGGCGAGGATCTCGGTGCCGGACATGATCGCGAGGCCGAAGAACGCGTGGAACGCCATCGTGGCGAGCAGGAGCATCAGCCGGATCGGGTGCGCCGGGCGGCGGGGTCCCGGGTCGACGCCGATGAGGACGAAGAAGAACAGGTACCCGCTGATCAGGAAGTGGACGCTCATGATCATGTGCCCCTGGTGGGTGGAGAGGGACCACGCGAACCAGGGCGTGTAGTAGAACGCGACGAGGCTCCCCGCGAACACGACCGCGGCGACGACCGGGTGCGTCACCACCTGCGCGTACCGGGAGTGCGTGGCGGCGAGCACCCACTCGCGGACGCCGCGGCTGCCGTCCTGCCGCGCGGGCAGCACCCGCAGGATGAGGAGCACGGGCGCGCCGAGCACGAGCAGCGGCGGCACGTACATCATCAGCAGCATGTGCTGGACCATGTGCGTGCTGAAGTGCACGGCCCCGTACACGCCGGGCCCGCCGCTGGTGGCGTAGACGAGCATCGCGCAGCCGAGCAGCCACGGGACCGTACGAGCCGCGGACCACGCATCGCCCCGGCGGCGCAGGCGCGCCGCGCCGGCCAGGTAGAGGCCGGCCATCACCGCGGCGACGCTGAGGAACAGGAAGTCCGGGTGGAAGGCGGTGAGCATCCGCAGCGGGGTCACGGGGTCGGGGAACGTGAAGCCGATGAGCGACGCCAGCGGGTCGACGTCCGCGATCGTCGTCTGCGGCACGGGCGGCTCGCTGCGGGACAGGGCGACGGAGATCCCCATGGCGACGGACATGACCACGACCTCCCCGACGGCGAGCCGGATGAACGCGGTGCGGCGGGTCGCGTCCCGGACGAGGCCGGGGATCACGATGCGGCGGTGCGCGAAGCCGGCGAGACCGAGCACGACGAGCAGCGCCGTCTTCACCAGCAGCAGCGCCCCGTAGGCGGTGGTGACGAGATCCAGGGGCGTCCCGATCCGCAGGGACGCGTTGACGATCCCCGACAGCGCGACGGCGGCGAACGACCAGCCGGCGAGCATCGAGTAGCGGCCGACGACCGTCGGCAGCGCGCTCTTCGCGAGGCCCTGGCAGAGGATGACGGCGACCAGCCCTCCGGCCCAGACGGTGACGCCGAGGAGGTGGATCCCGAGGCTGTTCACGGCGTTCGCGTGCTCGTACGTCCCGGCGGCGTGACCGGACAGCGACAGGGGGAGCAGCGATGCCAGGGCCGCGCCGGCCGCGATGCCGATCCCCGACGTGCGCCGCGTCCACGCGCTCACGCCGAAGGCGATCGCGACGCAGATCAGCGACGCGAGGAGCGTCTGACCGAGCTCGAGCTGGAGCGCGAAGTAGCCGAACTGGCCGCGGAAAGTGGGGGAGGTGAGGGGGACCCCGATGACGTTGGCGCCCGAGAGCGCGAGCACGGCGATGCTGGCGGCCAGCCACACGGCGGCGGCGCGGAAGGCCCATCGGGTCGCCGTCCACTGCGCGAAGCCCGCCATGCCGGGGTGCCTCCTCTGCCCCGGGAGCGCGAACGCGGCCACCACGAGCAGGCCGATCGTGGACGAGGCGGCGGCGTCGTGGACCACGCGCGCGGTGGGCAGGGCGTAGGTGACGAAGTCGCCGGGGTAGACCAGCAGCGTCCGGGCCGTCGCGCCGGTGAAGGCGGCGGCGAGCAGCATCACGGCGACCGCGAGCGGCAGGGATCCCCACAGCAGGACGTCGCGTGAGCGGATGCGGGGGAGGGACAGGGTCCGTTGCTCGAAGACGGGATCGTCTGCGTGGGTCTCGGGATCGACGGAGGGCAGGGGGGAGTGCGAGGGCACGGATGGACGTCCTGGGGTGGGTGCCGCGCGAGCAGCACGGAGGGTCCGAGCGCGGCCGAGGGCGCGGATCGGTGGGGGCGCGTCAGGGGACGCGGGAGTCGCATGGCGCGCTCAGAGGCGCGACGCGGCGTCCGGGCGCGGCGGAGCGCTCCGGGCGAGGAGGTCGGGTCAGGCGGTGGCCGGCGGCCCGCGATGCGGGGAGGCGGCGACGCACACGCCGAGGTCGCGGATCTCCATCCGGACCACGCGGGCGATCCGGTGACGCAGCTCGACGCGAGGAGCGATCACGAGCGCGACGGCGCGGAACGCGATCGCCACGCTCGTGCGTGCGAGGGCGAGGAGGTCCCAGAAGGCCCGCTCGCCGAACCGGAGCGCGACGATCGTGACGACGGCGGCGAGAGCGTGCGCCACCCACATGGAGGAGCCCGCGTGCATCTCCGCCATGCCCGACAGCTCGGGCGCGGCAGGGCCGGTGGTCGTCAGGTGACCGCCATGGCCGTGGTGTCCTCCGACGACCTGCATGGTCGTCGACGTCGGGGTCCCGACGGAGAAGAGCAGGTGCATCACGGCCTGGCTGCAGGCCACCGCCACCGACAGGCGGACGGCGGAGACGGTCCGTCCCGCGAGCAGGACGCACGTGGGGACGGCGAGCGCCGCGGCGAGGACCAGCCCGACGGCGCCGGGTGCGTGGCCGCCACCGGCCAGGTGGGACAGCGTGGCGACCAGGATCGCGAAGGCGGCCGTGACGGTGCCGCGCACTACGCGCGCCCCACGTCCGGCCATGCCCAGCGTCCCTGATTCCATCATCTGTAGAACAGCGTAGGCGCTCGCGGCGGCCGCGCGGGAGAGGAACCCTCAGGGGCCCTCGGGAGACGGCCCTCGCTCCTCGCAGCGCTCGCGCCGGCGACGGTGCTCCGCTCCCCGTGACGGAGCTCGCGTCGTCCCGGCCCGTCGATCATCGGAAGGAGTCGATCGCCCGGCCGATCGCCGACGCGTACAGGTCGGCAGCGCGACGCCCTGGGTGGATGCCGTCCCGCGCCAGGAGGCCGGGATGCGCCATGGCCTCCGCCCGCCATCCGGCCACACGGACGTTCGGGCGATCTCGCGCGGCGTCGTGCACCATCTCGTTGACGCTCGACGTCCAGGACATCGGACCCGCCACGTCCACGAGGACGACCTCCCGGGTCCCGGCGGCGTCGATCGCCTCGGCGAGGTCGCTGCTGGTGCCGACGCCGTTCGTGCCCAGCGCGATGATCACCACCCTCGCCGCAGGCCGGTCCGCGAGGAGGCGGCGGATCAACGCCGCAGCGTGGGGGAGCTGGCGGCTCACGGCCGCGTCGATGGCGATGCCGGGGAACGCCTGCTGGAGGGCTGCGCCGGACGCGAGCATGACCGAGTCGCCGACCGCGACCACGGACGCGCCGTCCACTCCGCCCGACGGCAGGTCCGGCTGCGCGGTGGGGGCCTCGGTCGCAGGAGCGTCCGCCTGCGGCGTCACGACGGGTGAGGGTCGTGGTGCGAGCTGCACGCCGCCACCCGGTCCGGGCGTCGTCGGGGTCGTCGTGCCGCCGTGGCCGCGGGGACCGAGTCCCGCGCTGCCCTCCTCGACGAGTCGTTGCGCCTCGGTCCGACCGGGATCGGCATGGACCGCGGCGGCGGTCGACGCCCCCAGGCCGATCACCAGGACGACCGCGAGCATGGCGACAGCGGGGCGCTGCAGCGTCAGCCGGAACCCCCGACGCATCACGGGGAGCTCCACCCACCTGTAGCTCGCTGCCGCGGCGACGACGGACACCACGATCGCGGCCAGCGTGCCTGTGGCTGCCTGCCACGCGTCGCCCCCACGGACGGCGCTCGCGGCGAGGACGACCATGGGCAGATGCCAGAGGTAGAGCCCGTACGAGCGTCGGCCGACCCACCCGAGGGGACCCTCGTCGACGTGCGCCAGGAGGCGCCCACCCGACCGCACGCAGACCAGCACCATGGTCGAGCCGAGGGCGGCGCCGAGGACGGTCACCGCGGCACGCGCGGACGGCTCGGCGGCGACGGGCGACACGACCAGCCAGCCGAAGCCCACCAGCGAGATGCACCCCGTGACCACCCAGGCGCACCGGGCGCGAGCCGCTCCCGCCGCCGGCAGGATCTGCCGCTGCCGCTGCCGCAGCGATGCGGCGAGGGCCGCGCCTGCCAGCAACCCGAACGCGTGGGAGGGGGTGGCGAGGTAGGCGGCGTCCGGCATCCCCATCGACGAGAGGACGAGGGGGACCGCTGCGGCGAGCGCCCCCGCCGCCCAGAGGCATCCGGCCCGTACCGTCCGTCCGGCCAGCACGAGGAGCACCAGCACCAGAGGCCAGACCACGTAGAACTGCTCCTCGATCGCGAGGGACCAGAAGTTGTCGAAGAGGCCCGAGCCGGCATGGTGGAAGTAGTCGACGCCTCCGAGCAGCATCTGCCAGTTCGTCACGAAGAGCGCCATGCCCAGCAGCTGGGCGGGCAAGCCCACCAGCACGTCGCCGCCGAGGACGACGGCGCACGACGTGGCGACCAGCACCAGGACCATCGCGGCCGGGATGAGCCGCCGGGCACGCCGGGCTGCGAACATGCCGAGCCGGACCGTGCCGGAAGCCTCGTGCTCCCGCAGCATCAGATCGGTGATGAGGAAGCCGCTGATGACGAAGAACACGTCGACACCTGCGTAGCCGCCGGGCACTGCCGTCGGGGCGACGTGGAAGAGGATCACGGCGGTCAGCGCGACCGCGCGCAGGGCGTCGAGGCCGGGGTGTCGGGTCGGCTCCCGCCGCGGTCCGACGACCGGGGTCGGGGTCGTGGTGTCCGCGAGAGGGCGGGCGGATCGATGTGACATGGGACCCTTCGTCTCCTGTGCGTGATGCGTGCGCCGACGGCCACGTGTCGTGCGCGTGCGTCGACCGACGTCGTCGTGCCGGCGCGAAGCGAGGGAGATCGCACCGGGGTGGAGCCCCTCGGTTCGCGACACCTCCCTTGCGGTCAGCGGAGGGGAACGGCCCTGGCGCATCGCACCGACGCGAAGAGCGAGCCGACGTCCTCCGGCTCGACCACGTGGTACTCGGCGCCGCGTCGACCCGAGGGATCCGTGGAGGTCGCAGCACCGGGGGATCCGGCGAGCATCGACCACGTGCCGGCGCCGCCGACGTGCACCCGCTCCGCCGCTGCGGTGTCGCCTGCAGCTCCGCGCGTGCCGGACGACGGGTCCTCCGTCACCTCGTCGGCGTCGACGACGGTGTGATCGGGTGCGCCGGGACCACCGGACGCGGTCCGTCCGGTCGCGCCGGTGCAGCGCCGGGTGACCTCGACGGGCACAGGAGCGACGCCGTCGGCCGAGCCGGTGAGGTGCGTCGGCGCGGGCAGCACCGTCGGAGGCTCCGCCGCAACGGCATGGACGTGCACGCGGTCAGCGGCCTGCGCGGCGCTCGCCGCGATGAAGCCGATCGAGAGGGCGCTGGTGAGGGCGAGCGCCGTTGCGGCTACCGCTCGGGTGACGGTGTGCATGGATCCTCCAGGATCGGGTGCTGCTGTGACCGTCCCCCTGGGCGGTCGGGATGCGCCAGCTCGGGCATGGCGGGGCTCGACCAGTCTCGGAGAGGAGCCTCACGTCACGCGTCCCTCGCGAGGCGCCGGAGTGATCGCCGATCGGCTGGGCCCGTCAGCCGACCGGCGGTGGCTGTCCGGAGGTGCAGGCGTGCGCGCGGCATCATGCCCGACCGGCGCACCCCGATGCTCGCGTCCCTGCCCGGCCCTCGATCGCCTCGGGATGCGCGACGGGCATCCCCTAGCGGTATGGACACCTCCCGGGGAACGGGGCGGACCGGCCTTCGTGCGTCGAGACCTCGGGGTCAGGCGTGCGGGGACGCCATCACGGGCCCGTGTCCGGGGACGTAGCGGACCGGGCGGGGCCACGCCGCCAGCCGTTCGAACGTCGACCGGGTGGTGTCCTCATCCGCGTTGAACATGTCGTGGAGCATCTGGGGGCCGGCTTCCCTCGACGTCGCGTGACCGGTGATGAGCGCGTCCCCCGTGATCAGGACGCCGGCGCGCTCGACGGAGAAGGAGGTGTGCCCCGTGGTGTGTCCCGCGGTCGCGAGGGATGCCGGCCGACCGGGGACGTCGACGACGGCATCGACACGGAACTCCCGGACATCCGGGAACCCGACCTCCTCGAGGCCGCCGTGCCGCACCGCGGCGAGCAGCCACCCGAGCACACGCGGGTCGTGCGCGTGGCGCAGTGCCTGGCCGAGCGTCACCTGCTGGACGTACTCGCGGCGGACGTGGCCCGTCTCGAGGGGCGAGCAGAGGACGCGGGGCGTGTTGGGCATCGCGGCGAGGACGCGCCCGAGGCCGCCGATGTGATCGGCGTGACCGTGCGTGATGAGGACGGCCTCGAGGTCGCGTGCGCCCGTGCGCCTGCGGACCTCCGCCAGGCTGGCGAGGACCGCGTCGCCGTCCCGCGGGTACCCGGTGTCCACGAGCGTCATGGCCGACCCCTCCGAGAGGATGGTCCAGTTGACGTGCGTCCCCTGGACGAGGAACACGTCCGACTCGACCTCGACGATCGTGGGGGTGCGTGCGCTGCGGGTCCCGTGCATGGACTGGTCTCCATCTGGTCGTCGACGTGGCCACGGGTGACGTGGGGCCGTGCGGAAGGCGGGTCGGCGCCGATCCGAGCGACGGCGACGCACCTGCACGGTAGGGGACGTCGACGTCCCCGTGTCCGCTGGACTGACAGCCCTGTCGTCCGCTCGCCTCCGGATGAGCCCAGGCGCTTCGGATCTCCGTGCCGCGCGTCCGCCGGATGTCGCGGGTCCGTGTTCGTCGCCGCGATGCGGGGGAGCCGACGATCCGCCGCGCTCAGGCGACCTGGATCAGACCGGGAGACGGAGCCGGAGGTCGTGCGAGCCGTCGGGGCGGGTGCCGCTCGTGAGCGTGCCGCCGAGGAGCTGCGCCCGCTCACGCATGCCGGTGAGTCCGTAGCCGCCGCTCGGGAGGTCGAGGAGCGGCTCGGTCGCGACGCCGGCGTGGATGTCGACGACGACCTCATCCGCCTCGTGCCACCCGGTCACGGTGACCGCGCCGCCGGTCGAGTGCTTGCGGGCGTTGGTGAGGCCCTCCTGCACGGTCCGGTACACGGCGCGTTGCGCGGCGGGGCTGAGGCCGACGGGCAGATCCAGGGAGCACGTGACGTCCATGCCGCTGGATGCGATGAGCGCCGGGAGGTCGTCGACGGTCGGCTGCGGCGCGGTGACGCGGTCGGTGCCTCCCGTGCTGCGCAGCACGCCGACCATCGACCGGAGCTCGTCCAGGGTGACCGTGCTGAGCCCTCGGATCACGCGTGCGACGGCCTTCGCCTTCGGGTCCTCGGAGGCGACCTGCAGCGCGCCGGCCTGCACGGCGATGAGGCTGACCTGATGCGACACCACGTCGTGCATCTCCCGTGCCAGCACGGCGCGCTCCCGCGCCAGCGCCATCTCCGCCGCCTGGCTCTGCCCGAGGGCCTGCGCCGCGTGCAGCTCCTCCAACTGCATCGCGACGATGCGACGCTCACGCAGGATGTCCCCGAGCATCGTCGGCATGGCCGTGAACGGGGAGACGTACATGACCAGCTGGAGGAAGGTCTCGATCGTCACGGATCCGCCGACGGCGCCGAAGGCCACGCCCACCCCGAGACTCGCGGCGTACGCGTGCCATCGCCTCCGACGGACGAGGCCGATCTGGAGCTGCGCGATCATGACGGGCACCAGCGCCACCCCGATCATGAAGGCGGGGATCGTCAGGACGAGGCACACCCACGGGAGGCGCCGACGCAGGAACAGCCCGAGGCACGCCGTCGCGGCGGCGAGCACGGTCGGCGCATCCGGACCGAGCAGCAGCAACGGGACGGAGAAGGATGCCGCGGCAGCGACGATCGCGACGTCGACCGCGTTCGGGTGCTTCCGGACAGCGTGCGCGAGCGCGTCCCGCGTGCGCGGGAGGCTCACGGGCGCGGCACCAGCCCCGCGCGAGCGGCGACGATCGCCGCCTCCACACGGGAACCCACGCCGAGAGCGGAGATGACCGAGCTGACGGTCTCCTTCACGGTTCCCAGCCTCAACCCGCACTCCGCGCCGATCTCCGCGTTGGAGAGGCCGCGGGCGAGCGCCCCCAGCACGGCGGCTTCGCGCTCCGTGAGATCCGCGACCGATGCGGCCTGAGCCGAGTCGTCGGGGGAGCGGAACAGCCTCCCGGGCCGCAGCCCCGGCGCGAGGACCAGCCCGCCGGCGGCGAGCGTGAGCACATGCCGCACGAGCTGCTCCGGATCCGTGTCCTTCAGCAGGAAGCCGGACGCGCCCCGGTGCAGCGCCTCGAGGACGGTCTCATCCGGGCCGAACGTCGTGAGCATGGCGACCGCGGGCGGAGCGGGCTCGGCCATCAGGTCCCGCAGGATCGTCAGACCGTCGGGATCGGGCATCCGGATGTCGAGGAGCACCACGTCGGGCGCGTGCTCACGGATGGTGTCGATCGCGGTCCCGCTCGAGACGGCTGCCGACACGGTGATGCGGGGGGATGAGTCGAGCACGAGCGAGATGCCGGAGCGCACGAGCGACTCGTCGTCGACGACGACGACGCGGATGACCGGATCGGCGTCCATGGGCCTGCCTCTCGAATGGGCTGTGCGGGGTACGGGTGCTCGTGTCGGGAGGGCACGCTGGCGCTGAGGCTAGCGGGTGCGGGTGGGGGTGGACCCGGCGGGTGGCACATCCCCCCGGGAGAGGACAGCGCCATTCGCACGAGAGCGCCCTCCGTCGCGCCTTCCTCCCGCGATCGAGGGGACCTGCTCGCCGATCGACGGAGCAGTGGCAGCGTCCCGTCGGGACCGCTCGAGGGCCGGCAGGCACGTCATCCGCCGGGACGAGCTCCCACGCCCGCCGGGGTCAGGAGAGCGGGCCGGCCTTGACCAGCGCGATGCCGATCCCCCCGAGGGCGAGCGCGATGCCGGCGACGAAGGTCCGCAGGGACGGACGCTCCCCACGGAGCCGGGAGACCACGGGGCCCAGGAGGGCGAGGCGGATCACGAGGTACGCGATGGCGACGACCTCGGCGACCAGGCCGGGCATGCTCGTGAACGACGCGTACGCGAGGACGGCGGCGGGGATGAGGCTCGAGGTCAGCACGGGCATCGAGTCGCGGAGCTCGGCTCGGATGGCGGCGGCGGTCAGTCGGTGATCGCTCCTCGCCCGACGGCCGATGGACTCGGCGAACGTGTGCGCGAGGAAGGTCGAGAACGCGGTCGCGAGCAGGTACAGCAGGCCCTGACCGCTCTCGGCGGCGTCGACGGTCATGGGGGCGATCGTGGCGAGGGCGACGATGTTGCCGTACACGTAGGCCGTGATGCGGCTGGCCGCGTCCTCGCGCGACAAGCGCGCTCGTCTGGCGGGTGTCGACTCGGGCATGGCGCTCACCCTAGGCGAACGGTGCGGGGGATCGGATCGACATCGGATCCGGGGGAGCGGACGGTCGTGGCGACCGGGTCCTGCACGTGACGATCCACCGGGTCCCCTATCCGCAGAACGACACGCAGGACGTGCTCCTCCGCTCCATTCCGGCTTCCCGGGGAGGGGACCCGCTCCCCGGTTGCATCGTGGCATTGGTATTACCTATGCTCGCCCTGCGCATTCACCCGACGCGCTCACGCGGTCTCTCCACCGTGATGTCATCTCCGCACTCCCGCCTCGCCGTCGAGATCCTCTCTCCGCATCGCGCTGTCCGAGTCGTACGACCCCACGTGGAGTCCGACCACGGCCTCGAGCGGATGCTCCCCTCGGGCGCAGGAGAGGTGGACGACGGTCTCGAGCGGATTGCTCCACCCGAACGGAACCCTGTGTCGAACACCCCCCGACCCCGGAAGCGGCGCGCTGCAGCCGCCCTATCCGGAGTCCTCGCCCTCTCCGTCGTGCTCGGAGGCGGCATCTCCGCCTCTGCCGCGCCGAAGCCCGATTCCCCGTCCACGCCGAAGTCCGACTCCCGCTCGCACGGTCGCGCCGCCAATGCCGAGGCAGCCCGGAAGGCCATCGCGAACGGCTCCGGCAAGGCCACGAAGGTCGCTCCCGTCGCCGGTCCGTGGATGGACACGAAGCTGTCCTCCGACCAGCGCGCCGACCGGCTCCTCGCGCAGATGACCCTCGAGGAGAAGGTCACCCGCCTGCACGGCGAGTTCAGCGGCGAGACCGCCTTCTACATCGCGCCGCTTCCCCGACTCGGCATCCCGGCGCTGCTCCTCACCGACGCCGGAGCCGGGGTCCGGGTCACGAACCCCACGACCAACGGCGGCGAGGCGACCGCGCTCCCGGCCCCCATCGCCCTCGGCGCGACGTGGGACACCGACCTCGCCACCGCCTACGGCGACGTGCTGGGCACCGAGACCCGCGCGACCGGCCAGAACGGACTGCTCGGCCCGACCGGCGACCTCGTGCGCGATGCGCGCTGGGGACGCCAGTTCGAGTCGCTCGGCGAGGATCCGCGACTCGTC
Source organism: Clavibacter sp. B3I6 (assembly GCF_030816895.1). Lineage (NCBI taxonomy): Bacteria > Bacillati > Actinomycetota > Actinomycetes > Micrococcales > Microbacteriaceae > Clavibacter > Clavibacter sp. B3I6. Next base: position 358,852 of record NZ_JAUSYL010000001.1, on the reverse strand, counting down.
TCCGCGCTGCTCGCCGCCCAGGTCGAGGCCGTGCAGTCCCACGACGTGGTGGCCACGGTGAAGCATCCGGCGGCCTACACCGAGGAGACCAGCCGTCTCGCCGGCGGCAACGTCGACGTCACCGAGCGCGCTCTCCGCGAGGTCTACCTCGCTCCCATCGAGGCGGCCATCGACGCCGGCGTCGGCTCGGCCATGTGCTCCTTCAACAAGGTCAACGACGTCTACGCGTGCGAGAGCGCCGAGGTCTTCGACATCCTCAAGAAGGACTACGGCTTCGCCGGCTTCATCCAGACGGACTACGCCGCCGCGCACAGCACGGACACGGCCGCGAACGCCGGCCTCGACGTCGAGTTCCCCGCCGGGAACTACTTCGGCCAGGCCCTCATCGACTCCGTCACGGCGGGGCGCGTGAGCACGGCCACCATCGACGACAAGGTGCACCGCGTCCTCCGCACCATGTTCGAGTTCGGGTCGTTCGACACCCCCATCGCGATCACCGCCCTCCCCGAGGCGGCGGACGGCGCCGTCGCCCGCAAGGTCGCCGAAGCCGGCACGGTGCTGCTGAAGAACGGCACGCCCGCCGGAGCGAAGACCCCGGTCCTCCCGCTGTCCTCGTCGATCAGGTCCCTCGCGGTGATCGGTGCCGACGCGGATGCCCTGGCCACGGGTGGCGGAAGCTCGGTCGTCAAGCCGACGTACTCCGTGACGCCCCTGGACGCTCTGACGGCTCGTGCCGGCACGGGCGTGAAGGTGACGTACGCGGAGGGGACCGACCCGGTCGGCCCCGCGCACACCCTCAGCGGCGCTGCCGTGCCCTCCTCGGTGCTCGCTCCCCTCGGGCAGCCCACCGCGACGGGCCTGACCGCCGAGTACTGGTTCAACTCCGACCGCTCCGGCGCTCCCGCCGTCACGCGCAACGAGGACCAGATCGCCCTCAGCGGCGGGTTCCTCGCGCTGAGCGGCCTGTACGGATCCTCCGTCCCGAAGGTGCCCGGCTACGAGTTCGGCGGACCGCTGTCCGCCCGCTGGACGGGCACCATCACCGCTCCGGCCACGGGTCGGTACGCCCTGTCGCTGACCGGCTTCGGCAGCGCGAGGCTCTTCCTCGACGGCAAGCAGGTCGTCGACGCATCGGACCCGCACGTGGTGCGCACCGACACGGGAGCCGCTCTGGAGCTGCGCGCCGGCGAGGCGCACGACCTCCGCGTCGAGTACGTGAACAACGCGTACGACCCCGACCAGGAGAGCGCCGCCGACCTGGTCATGACCTGGACGCACCCGGACGGCATCGTCACCCCCGCCGTCGCCCAGGCCGTGGCTGCGGCCAAGGCCTCGGAGGTCGCCGTCGTCGTCGCTCGCGACTACGTCGGCGAGGGTCGGGACAAGTCGACCCTGACGCTGGCCAACGAGCAGGACGCTCTCATCGGCGCCGTCGTGAAGGCCAACCCCCGCACCGTCGTCGTGCTCACCACGAGCGGCTCGGTGAACACCCCGTGGGCGGCTCAGGTCCCCGCGGTCGTCGAGGCGTGGTACGGCGGGCAGGAGCAGGGCAACGCCATCGCCTCCGTGCTCTTCGGGGACGTGAACCCCTCCGGCAAGCTGCCGGTGACCTTCGCCACGAGCGACAGCGCCACCCCGACCTCGGACGTCGCGTCGTTCCCGGGCATCGATCGCACGGCGACCATCTCGGACGGCGTGAACATCGGGTACCGCGCGTACAAGGCCGAGGGCATCGCTCCGCAGTTCGCCTTCGGTCACGGGCTCAGCTACACGACGTTCGGCTACTCCGGGTTCAAGGCGACCACCTCCGGCAAGCCGGTGAAGAACGGCGGCACGGCCGACGTGTCCGTGACGGTCGACCTGAGGAACACCGGCGCCCGCGCGGGAACCGAGACGGTGCAGGTCTACGTGGGAGCGCTGCCGACCTCGGTCCAGACGCCTCCGCAGCAGCTCGCCGGCTTCGCGAAGGTCGACCTCGCCAAGGGAGCGTCCACCAAGGTCAAGGTCGCGCTCGACTCCCGCGCCTTCTCCTACTGGGACAGCGCCGCCGACCGCTGGGTCACGCCGACCGGGACCGTCCCGGTGTACGTCGGCACGTCCTCGGGCGACATCCGTCAGCAGGGGACCGTCACGATCCGATAGTCCGCTCGGCAATCCGACAGGCCCGCACCCCACCAGGGTGCGGGCCTGTCCCGTCTTCCGTGGACCACGCGCATCCCGAGGACCACGCGCGTGCCGCGGGCGGGAGCGACGCGCGATCGCGGCGCGGGGGAGTCCTCGCGGGTCAGGTCACCGAGCTGGTCGGCGCGGTTCTGCCGGCGTGTGCTGCCAGGTGGACGACGTGCAGCGCGCCGTCCCTCCTGCCGCGTCAGCCCGGCTTCGCGAGCTGCAGCGGCACGAGCATCCCGACCGCGCCGTCAGGCGGGACCTCGACGACAGCCCAGACTGGGGACGAGCGCGCGTTCCACTCGTCATCAGGAAGGTCGCGGTGAATCGAGCGGGCCTGGGTGCTCGCGCTGGATCAGCGACGTGGGGCTGGAGTTCGTGCAGCACTCGCCGCACGAGATGTCCGCCCGGCGCTCTCGCGCGCTGTGCCCATGCGTGACGCGGAGTCGGAGCAGACCGCGCCTCATGGCATCTGCTCCGCCACGGACGCGGTGAGCAGCCGATGCGTGTCGCTCTTGTCGGAGGTGTTCGACGACCGTGCATGCCACAGCTCGGCACCCCTTCGCGGTGCTAGTGGATCACCTGTGGCCGACGATCGAAGTACACGGCATGACGAGGGTGATGCGCGAGGACGACCCAGCCGGACGTGGATGCGTACCCGGTTCCCGGCCGGCAATCATCGGTGGCCATGCTCGTCACCTCGATGGCAGCCCCATCCGAGATGACGGTCGTGAACCTCGACCCGTAGGAGACCTGCCCATATCCGCCGGCACCTCCGTCGACGAGCCGCCTGCATTCGCGTGTTCCATCGCGGAGATCGATCAGCACTGCACGGACCTGAGGTCGGTTCGGTACGACTTCGGTCTGGATCGTCGTCACGTGGGGCTTGACCGCTGCGATCGCGGCGGTGGAGTCGACGACTGAGGTGCCGCCGAGGAGAAGGAGGAACAGTGCTGCCGCCACGGGGCGGAGGCCGGTGTGCTTTCGCGTGGACATGAAGCTCCTGGGATGTCGTGCGGGATGGTCGTGCCGGTGTGGCTCGCCAAGCATCGCCGCGCAGCAGGGATGATGTCCGCGACCGCCCGCACCCGTCTCGAGATGCGCGCCAGTGGAATGCGTCACGACCTCGGCCACTGGTGGTGGTGACTGGGTCCGGCGACCGCGCCACGCGATCGCATCGGAGCGCGAGGCCCATCGCCGCGATCCCGGGAGACACTCGACCCCGACCCGCAGGGACAGCGACGGCGGGGTCCGCATAGGGGAAGCTCCTGGTACCGATAGATCCTCTGCCGGCTGCTGGGACAGGTGAGACGTCGCACGCCTCGCGCGGCATCGAGCCGGAGGGCGACATCCGTCTCCGCCATCGAGCGGGAGCGCGACGGCGGATGCGCACGCCTGTCGTGCGGAGCAAGGGCGCGGATCAGCCGCTCCGGCGGTGAGCCGAGGAGGAGGCGCGACGGCGGGTGTGCCAGCCGCCCACGATCAAGCGGCGAGCCAGATGGTGGTGAGGCGAGCGCTGCATGACATCAGGACCCACCCCGTCATCCACCTCGACGGAATCACTGTGCGAACGATTGTCGGAACCGCGCTGGGCGTGGGTACGACCGTCACATGCTCGCAGCTCTACCTCGCTCCGGTTGCCTGTGCGGCGGTGGGAGGCCTGCTCGGCGGCGTCTTCGCGGTCGTCGCCTCCTCCAAGTGCGGTCAACAGGGAATTCACATCCCCATTCCGGACTACCGGCATGACTGGTGTGGATGCGGAGGACCACCGTCGTCCGCGGCTGCTCGCGAAGCTCGCGAAGTGAGGCGTACGAACGCGTGATGGCCGAAAGGGCACGCGACCGACATCCCGTGAATGCCGCCGTGTGGTCGCGGCCCCGGCGGCCCTGCGCGGCGTGTAGTCGGTCCGACGCACCTTGGTTCGGGGGGGGGTGACAGGTCACGACGGTCCACGCCGCGGTCATGGCCCGTGTGGGGTCTCGCAGCCCTTGTGTTGCAAGACGTCTCGTGTCGATGGGGGAGCGGGCCGGCCGCTTGACGCTTGCTGGCGGGTGGGTGCTGGTCAGTAGTCCTTGACCTCGACGGGAGCGCGAGGAGCTTCCTCCTAGCGCTCCCGTGCGGTCAGCGGGGGAGGGGTGGATTGTCGAAGGAGATGAGGAGCATCTCGATGCTCCATGTCCCCTCGGTCTCCCTCAGCGTGAAGGTGGCCGTGCCTGTCGCCGCGATGACCGGCGTTGCGTCATGGGCGGCGATCAGGGTCAGGTAGGCGGTCGCCCGACTCGTCCCATTCAACGTGTCCGAGACGACGATGTTCGTCAGTACGTGACGCTGCTGGACCGGTGGGCCGTCCGGGGCAGTGGAAGCCAAGGCGATGATGGCGTCTCGCCCGCGGAGTGGGCCCATGACGACGTGGGACCCGACCGCGAACGTCCATTCGGCGTCCTCATGATGCAGTGCTGCGAGGGCGTCGTGGTCGTGCGCGTCGAGCGCCCAGCCGTATCGCGCGATGACCTGCTGGATCTCGTGGGTCGCGGTGCTCATGCGACGGTGAGGACGATCTTGCCCTGGAGGTGGCCTTCGGCGGCCCGCTCGTGCGCGAGCTGCGCGTCGGCCAGCGGGTAGGTGCTGTCGATCGCGACTCGCACGATCCCCGAGTCGAGGAGCTCTGCGAGCTCGGCGAGCTGCGCCCCGTTCGCGCGCACCTGCGTGCTGGACACGTAGACGTCCTCCGCCGCGGCCCGTTGAGGGTCTACCGGCCCGAAGAAGACCGGGAAGAGCGCGCCGCCGCGCGTGACGTTCGCGAGGAACCGGCCCGTGTCGGCTCCGCCGACGCTGTCGAGGACGAGGTCGAACACCTCGCCCGAGTGCTCGGGGGAGGTGACGGTGTAGTCGAGGACCTCGTCCGCCCCGATCTGCTCGAGGAAGGATCGATGTGCTCCTGAGGCGACCGCGAGGACGTGAGCGCCCTTCCACTTGGCCAGCTGGACGGCGATGTGCCCCACTCCGCCGGCGGCGCCGTTGACCATCACCCGCGTCCCCTCGTGCAGAGGGACCGGGTGATGCAGCTCCGCCTGGAACGGCGGCACCGTGTCGTGGCCGCGCTCGATGAGGAACTGCCAGGCCGTCAGCCCGGCCATGGGCGCTGCAGCCGCGTGGATGTGGTCGATGCTCGCGGGTTTGCGCGCCAGATCGGTCGCCGGCGCCGCGACGAACTCCGCGTAGGCGTTGGCGAGGCCGTCGGGGAATCGGATCAGGCCGAAGACCTCGTCGCCGGGCGCGAGATGCGTGACATCGGGCGCGACCGCTTCGACTACGCCTGAGATGTCCGAGCCCAGGATCAGGGGATAGGTGAACACGGGCCGCCACTCCTCGGGCACGTTCGTCATGCCCTCCCGCACGTACCAGTCCGGCGGGTTGAGCCCGATGGCGTGCACCCGGACGAGGACTTCGCCCGCCCGTGGCTCCGGCCGCCTCACCTGCTCGTATCGCAGGACCTCCGGCCCGCCTGCGCTGTGGATCTGGACTGCGTGCATCATCGACTCGGTCATGGTGCTCTCCTGGTGGTCGTCTACACTGGCCGAAACGGACCAGTGCTCCGAATATATGGATCACTGATCCAGATAGCAAATGAGGTGAGCTGATGCGAGCGGATGCGCGCAAGAACTACGACGCCCTGCTGGAGGCGGCCCGCCGCGGTCTTCGCCGACCAGGGCGCCGATGCCTCGCTCCGCGTGATCGCTCGCCGAGCCGACGTGGGGCTGGCGACGCTGCTCCGGAACTTCCCGACCCGAGATGCCCTGCTCGAGGTGCTGCTGCACAACGGCTTCCAGGAGCTGGCCGAGCAAGGCCGTGCGCTGATGGCGGCCGAGGACCCCCGCGCCGCGCTCCTCACCTGGTTGCGGGAGTTCATCAGATGCGCAGACGTCTACCGCGGTGCCGTCGAGGTCATGGCGTCGGCGATCGAGGACCAGGATTCAGCGCTGCATGCGGCGTGCGTCGAGATGCGGACGTCGGGCGCCCAGCTGCTCGCGCGCGCGCAGCACGCCGGCGTCGCCCGGGCTGACCTGGATGGCGCGGACCTGTTCCTCCTCGCCGCGGGTTTCGCGTGGACGGGCAGTCAGGCATCCACGCCTGCTCGCCGCGAGCACGTCCTCGATGTGCAGCTCGCGTCGCTCGTGCTGTGATCGTCGGCCGGGATCGTGGATACGCCGTCACCCGCGTCTCCTGTCCCATGGGTTGCGAGACGTCTCATGATCCGAGCTCGGGGCGCTGCTACTTCCTGGCGGGGGAGTGTCGCGCAACCATGTACCTCAAGTAGGTGCTCGACTAGCTGTGTTCATCGTTGGTTGTGAGACAGGTTGGTCGTCGTGGGCAAGCTCATCGGGTACGCACGGGTGTCAACACGTCAGCAGGACACGGACCGACAGTCGACGGACCTCCTCGCGGCCGGCGTTCGGCGCGACGACCTCTATGTCGACCACGGTGTCTCCGGTGCTCGCGCGTCCCGACCCGCCTTCGATGAAGCGCTGCGCGCGCTGCACGACGACGACACCCTCGTCATCACCACGCTTGACCGGCTCGGCCGGTCGACGCAGAACATGCTCGCCCTCGCGGAGGACCTGCGGGGGAGAGGGGCGTCCCTTCGAGTACTGAACCTCGGCGGGGGAGACGTGGACACCGCAACCCCGATGGGATCGATGGTGTTCACCGTGATGGCGGCTCTCGCGCAGATGGAGCTCGAGATCAAGCGGGAGCGGGTCACCGACTCGGTGTCGAAGCGGCGGGCGGCGGGCAAGGACCTGGGCGGCCGGCGCCAGGCCTTCACCGACAGTCAGGTCAAGAACGCGGCCCGACTGATCGATGCCGGAGAGCCGGCCGCCCAGGTCGCGCGCGACATGGGCATGTCGAGGGCGACGCTATACCGCCGACTTCGGGATATTCAGAGAGCCGAGGCAGCGGCCGCGATCACCAGCTGAGAGGGCACGGAGGGTGTCTCGCTCAGCCCCCCTTCACCGGACTCTTCACCGGACTGGTCTATTGAGACACCGGGTTGTGGCGGGGGTGCATTCGAGAGGGAGCCGCCGACTCCGTCCGGTGAGCGGTCCCCTATCGGACGGGCTTGCGCGCTGGGTCTGTGTCGTCACTTCGGCTGTTCGGGTTCGAGTGCCTGTCGTAGGGCGTTCTTCGCGCGCGCATGTCGGCTGCGTGCCGTTGACTCGTTGAGTCCGAGCAGCTCGGCCGATTCTCGGACGGAGAAGCCGTCCCAGTGGATCAGTCGGACGAGCTCGGCGTCATCCGGCTCGAGGGTGTCAAGGGCGGCACGGATCTCGAGTGCTTGGTCGGTGTCTGGGCCGGCTGTGGGGGTCGCGGTCGTCATCTCGTTGCGGACCCGGTCTGCGAGGCTCCATCGGCGCCGTTCGCTGCGCTGTGCGTTTGCTAGCGTGTTGCGGGCGATGCCGAAGAGCCACATCCGTGCACCCTCTGACTGTTCCGGCATCGAGGATCGGCGTCGCCAGGCGGTCAGGGCGACGTCCGCGAGGAGATCCGCCGCGTCGTCGTCACCGGCTCGCCGTGCGAGGAACGCGAGCAGGTCGCGGGACGCGTCCTCGAGAGCGGCGGTGATGCGGGAGGTCTCGATGGACGGGATGCGCCGGCTCATCGACTCTCCCCGCAGTGGGTTTCCCCGTCAATGGTGGTGAGGGCTTCGTGCTCGAAGCCCTCACGTTCGAGCGCTGCGAAGAGGAGCTCGTTCATGGCGGTGCCGAGGACCGACTGGTATTCCATGTCCGCATCCCAGTACTTGGTGCCGAAGCCTCCCGGCTCGTCCGGGCCACCGGGGATCACCTGTGTGTAGGTCGTCGTGGCGCGGGCGCGCTCGATCTCCTCGTCCATGTCCAAGCGGGGGAGGTTGCCGCCGGTAGCGATCCGTTCGGCCGCGGCCACAGCGTCCGGGTCGCCGGCGAAGTTTCCCCACCGGTACTCGCACCACTCTCCGCTTGGCAGCTCGTACTCCATGGAGCCGTGCGCCTCCTCGACCGCCCAGGGCTGCCACTCGACCGGAAGGATCCGCGCTGCTGCACTTCCCACGCCGACGAGCGACAGCACAACCAGGGTCCCGATGGCGGCTCCGCGCACCCCGTGACCACGCCGTGTCCGGCGGGCATCCTCATCTGGTAAGCCAGCGATCATCGCGCGGAGAGCGTCCTCGCTGACGCTGCCCGCTCGGGTGACAGGCGCCGCCTTGCGCAACGCCTGCTCAAACGGGTCATCCGACTCCGACATGCTGGCCCCCTCTGTCTCGTGGCTTCACGACCTACATGTCCGGCACGCGCCGAGCCGTCCACAAGGAGAGCGCGATGTCACGATCCTGCTTCACCTTGATCGTCGAACTGTGCCGCCATGCGCCCCTGCGCCGATTGCGGTGCCGCGTCCGGGTAGGGATCCCCTATCGGACGCGTTAGATGCGAGTGTCAGCACCCTCGGCCGAGTCGTATGTCAGGTCCGCACTACTCTCGGGGCATGAGACGTGAGCAGCCCGACGCTGAACTACCCTTCGGGTTCTTCCTCATCGGCGGCGCGCTCTTGCTTCTCGGATCGCCTTTCATGCTGTTCTCTCGGTTCCCGCCGTCTTCGTCGACGGAGCCTTGGCAGCTTGCCGCTCTACTTTTCGCCATCGGGGCGCTGTTGGTCGGCCTGGGCTTGGACCTGCGTCACCGGAACGGGCCGCCCTTCTAGTTCCGAGGGAGACAAGGGCGCCTTGGCTGCGGGCTGCGTGCTGCGTGTCCGCCAACCGATCCCCTACTGGACGCCTCTTGCGTCGAGCCCCGACGGTGGTGGTTGCACAGTACGGCCAGATGCTGGCCCACCCGTCCGGTCTGATCGGTGTTCTCCGGCGCCAAGCTCATTACGTCGCGGGCTCTGGGGCCGGCGATGCTCCGGGCGGCGCGGCGCGGCTGACGGGTCGCGTCAGCCGCCGTCGGTGGCCGCGCGCTCGGCCGCGGCCAGCTCGCGGCGTACCGCGTCCTCGTACGCGCCGCGTTCGAAGGTGATCTCCACGTTCGGCATTGCGGCTTCGGGGCGCCAGGGCTCGAGGTCCTCGGGCCGGGCCCGCCCGAGGAGGCGGCGGAGCCTGCTCCCGATGCCAGAGGGCAAAGCCTCCGTCATGCCGGGCGGGAACTCAAATCTGACGTCCGTCCAGAGCACGCGCTCGTTTGTCATCTCAATACGGGCGCCGACGTAGCCGCACCAGGGATCCCCGCAGGCGCTACAGCAGAGGATTGCGACGCGGTCGGGGGCCATGTCCTCGACGAGGGACGGGCCCTCGCCTATGAGCGAGCGTAGGTACCCCGGCCGGTCCCATGAGGGCGGGCTCTGGATCCCGGTCGGCGCGAGCTCGTCCCCTGGGCCGAGGACGGCCTCCTCGACGCCGACCCCGTCGAGCGTCACGTCACGGAGGACGTCACCCTCCCGATCTGGGCCGTCGACGGTGGCGAAGCCGAGGCGGGTCAGGGCGGTCACGGCATCATCGTGCCAGCACGGACGGGCGTCGTGTGGGGCCGCGGCCGTGGATTGGCCTGTGACGCCGTCCAGTAGTGCGGCGGGAGGAGCGGTGGATTCGTTGGACGCGGGCGTCCTCGCCGACACGTGATGAGTCGTGGCACGCATACGTGTCCGGCCAGGGATTCCCTGCCGGGCGCTAAATCAGATACCGCGCCGGCCGTTCCGGGCTCCAGGGGTAGATAGCGTGACTTCATGGCGCAACTCTTGATCACCGGTATGTCCGGAGCGGGCAAGACGACCCTGCTCCTTGAGCTCGCACGCCGTGGCCACCTCACGGTTGACACTGACTACGGCGGGTGGGCCGACCACGACGGCGGGCCGTGGAACGTCGCGAGAATGACCGACCTGCTGGCATCTCGCCGTGACGTGGTGGTTGCCGGCACCGTCGAAAATCAGGTCGAGTTCTACGACCGCTTCGACTACGTGATCCTCTTGAGCGCACCACTTGACGTGCTGTTCGACCGAGTCACGCATCGGACGAACAACCCGTACGGGAACTCGCCGGAGGAACGCGACGCGATCCGGCGCGACACTGCAGAGGTGGAACCCCTGCTGCGCCGCGGAGCTCACCTGGAACTCGACGGGCGACGCCCCGTGAGTGAACTCGCTGATGCCATCGAGTCGCTGAGCGCCGCCGCTCCGGAGAAGAAAGGCATTCCGCAGCGCGGGGTCCGCTAGAGCATCCCTTGTCGAGACGTACTCGTGTGGCATGGCGGCGCTAGGTTCTGGGCATGCCCTCTTCCCCCGTGCTGCGCGATCTGGAGCGAGGTGACCCGCAGTGGGCGACTGCGCTCCCTGTTCTTCGCGAACTCCGTCCGCATCTCACCGACGAGCTGCTCGACCACGTTCTCAGGGACGGGGCGTCGCAGGGCCTCCGCTTCACGGCGCTGTTCGAGGACGATCGCTGCGTCGCGGTCGCGGGTTGGCGAGTCGTGGTCAACACGAGCGCCATCCGGAAGCTCTACATCGATGACCTCGCCACGGACGCGGCCGCGCGTTCCCGTGGCCACGGCGCGGCGCTCCTGGACGCTCTTGCGGCTCGCGGGCGGGAGCTGGGCTGCCGGTCGATCGAGCTCGACTCCGGCGTGCAACGCCACGACGCCCACCGGTTCTACCTCCGAGAGCGGATGGACATCACGGCTCACCACTTCGCACGAGCGCTCAGCTGACGCCACGAAGGCAGAAGGCCGACAGTCGGTGTGACGATGGCCGCTCGTGGGGTGGCCTGCGCGGAACAGGTGCGTCCGGCTGGGCATGCATGCGGTTCAGCCGCGAACCGCGGCCGTGAGGGCGTCATTGTTTTCCGCCAGCCACGCCTGACGGCGGAGGATCACGTCGCCTATGCCGTCATCCCACATCCGTCGCCAGCCACCGCCCAGCGTGTCCGCGCGGTGCTTCATGGCGTGCCATGAGAGGTCCGCGATCTCCCGGGAGACGGGGACGAGTCGGCGCCGCCCGTCGTCGTCCAACCCGTACGCGTCGACCAAGAGCGCGCCGCGCGCGAAGGGATCGACGCCGTTGACTGCCTCCTGCCGATCGTCCTCGTGCATCCAAGGCCCCCACCACAGCAGGAGGTTCGCCACCTCCTCCACGCGTGCAGATGGGCGGGCGAGGTCGAAGTCGATGAGCGCGGCCGCCTCCTCGTCGTGGAACACGACGTTCTCCGGTGTGATGTCCCGGTGTCCGAGGAGGGTGGCGGGACCTGCGGAGGGCAGGGCTGGGGGATCGGACGCGGTGACGGCCCACGCGGGCAGCCCCACCTGCTCTGCGGCGTCGTCGTAGCGCCGCAGCAGACGAGCCACGCTTGCAGCGCGGCGGTCGTCGCCCACCCATGCGGGCCAGGGGCGGCCGGCGACCTCGCCGGTGACGAAGGTCAGGACCTGGCGTCCGTCGCCGTCGGTGCCCAGGTACCGCGGTGCGTGGTCGAAGCCTCGACGCTCGAGCTCCTGCAGGAGCTGATGCACTCGGGCTGATGACGTGCTGACCGGTCGCCGCACCGTCGAGCCCTTCCGTACCAGCCCCTCCGTCACGTCGCCGCCGACGAGGGGGATCTCGGGATCTTCGGGCAGCGGCTCCACGTACGTCATCCGCCCACGATGGCACGCGGTCGCGGACGACCACATCGTGTCCGGGTAGGGATCCCCTACCAGATGATCACGGATGATTGGTCTGGCGGCCGACTCGCGGGGTGTGTTCCGTCCGTAGCGTCGAAATCATGGTGATGATGCGAAGGACCCTCTGGCTCGTGCTTGGTGCTGTTCTGGCGCTCGTCGGTGCGGCCGTGACGGTGCTGTACTTCTTCCAGCCGTGGCGGACGTGCCCCTACGAAGACACCGCTGCCGGGTGTGCGATGCTCGACGGCGATGCAACGGTGATGATGATCGCCATGGCCGTCATGCTCCTCGGCGTCAGCCTCTTCCTCGCCGGCGTCCTGCAGAGGTGGAGAAGCCGTATCCAGTAAGCGATCCGCTGCTGAGGCGACCTCACGGGTTGCCCGGGGCAACCTAGGAAGGGGAAGGGCAGCGCGTGCATGCTGCCCTTCCCTGGTGCCGCTAGGACAAGCGGGTAGCGGCGTAGTGGGCGTAGGCGTCACGGAGGAACACCGGCAGGGCCGGTGTCACCTTCGAGAGGACGGCCGCTGATTCCGGCTGGCTCGCCAACTGCTCACCCACCTGCGTGAACGCTGCCGCGTCCGGAGTCCACATCGCTGTCATCGCGTGATGCATCTCGGCGACGACTGCCTGTGTGCGCGAATCGTCGGCCGCTGCTCCCTCGTCCACGAGCGTGCCCATCTGCCGGAGCCGGGCTTCGTGCGCGTCCTGCGCCGTGCGGGCGTCCTCGGCCGACATGCCGTCGACGGCGGTGCGCGATGCATCCGCCTGCTCAGCCCAGTGGCGCTGAGCGTCCGCCTCGATGGCGGTGGTGTCGAACCCGTCGAACAGGTTCCGTGCGTCCTCTGCGGTCATGATCTCTTCCTCCTTGGTTGCGAAGGAGCGGAGGGCGTAGTCGACGGAGCCGACCAGGTCGGCCAGGCGCTGTTGCTCCAGCCGCAGCATCTCGCGCTGCTGGAGGAGCGCCGTCTGCGGGTCGAGCTCCCCGGCGAGGATCCGCCGGATCTGCTCGAGCGGCACATCCAACTGCCGGTAGACGAGCACGCGTTGCAGGCGCAGGACCTCGTCACCGCCGTACTCGCGCATCCCTGATGCCGTCGTCCCGGCCGGCGCCACGAGACCGATCTCGTCGTAGAACCGCAGCGTCCGGACCGTCAGGCCCGTCACCTTGGCCAGCTCCGAGATGGTCATCCGCATGAGCGCCCTCCACTCCGACTGCCTGGACCATCCAAGCAGTCGCTCATGACGCTATGAACTGCCGTAACGGCAGCCGCAACACCCCCATTTCTGGTCCGGTCCGGTCCAGGTGGCGGGACGCGCGCTAGTAGGGCTGCGGCTACGCGTGCATGCGGCACCGCTGCTGCAAGGTCGGCGTGCTCGGCGGCCGTGGCCAAGTCCGGGAGGGGTCCCGCATCAGACACCGTCCTCGTCCGGGGGAGCGGCGCCCTATCCCACACCCTGTCGTCATCTGGTCTGGCCCACGTCAGGCAGTCTGGGTTCTCCGGATGCGGATATAGAAGCAGTCCGGGAAGCGCGTGGTTGCGGCTTGCCAGCCGTCCTTCGTCGAGGGCATGGGCTTCGGAGAGAGCACGGAGACCCGGCGGATCTCCCACACCTGATCGTCGCGCTCGAGCTCATGCTCGCCGTGCGCGGAGCGGACCGGCCGCCAACCCTGCCCGCCGGCTTCGGCCAGGTGATGCATCTCCTCGGCACGGGAGACGGGTCCGAGCATGCGGGTGTTGACGCCCAATCCGTCCTGGATCAAGTAGTGCGGGTCGAACCGCTGCTGCACGGCCTGGCGCGAGATGCCGAGGAGCCCACCGATCCTCGACCAGCTGATGCCCGCCTCGTGTGCTGCCCGCACGGCCTGCCCCTGCAGCTCCGTCGAGACGCGCGAGAGGTCGTCGAACGCGGTGATGGACGCCATCAGCTGCTCGGATGCAGAGAAAGAACCGGTAGAGGTGGCGTGCTGGGCGGCGAGGCGGGACAGATCGACGGACAGCTGGGGGTCGGACGCTGCCGTCATCGGGTGGGTGACTCATCGCCCGGCCGCCATGTGTTCGCTCGAGGTCCTCCGCGCGACTGGCGGATGAGAGTGAGGACAAACCAGATGATGCCCACGATCCCCAGGATCAGGCCGGCGACGCTGACGATCAGGCCGGGCAACCCGACTCCGATGAAGAGCCCGTAGAAGGTGAGGGCGATCCCGACGAGGACGAAGGCGAGGAGGAGGCGGCGGAGCGAGCGGATCTTCGCTGATGCGTTCATGAAGGCAAGGCTACCTTGCACGGCGCACCGGGCGTCAAGAAGCCAAAGAGGCCGATCACGACTTCGGGGTATTCGACGCGAGGTGGCGTCCGAACACGGAATCAGTACCGGACACTCATCGCGATCATGGCGTCCCCAGCAAGAGGACGCGCTAAGTATGGGTGGGCTGACCCACTCGCGTAGGCTGGGGACGTGATCACCAGCAAGGGGCAGGCGACCAAGGAGCACATCGTCGAGACGGCGGCGGCGCTCATGGGTCAGCTCGGCGTGGCCGGCACCAGTACCGAGAACGTGCGCAAGGCCGCGGGCGTCAGCGGATCACAGCTGTCGCACTACTTCGGCAGCAAGCAGGCGCTCGTCCGGGCAGTCATCAACCATCGGTCTGAGACCGAGGCGATCGCGGGCCACCCCATGCTGCGTCCGCTCGATAGCATCGACGCCCTCCGTGCGTGGGCCGACGCCGCGGTCGAGAACCAGGATCACGACATGGGCTACGGCGCCTGCACGCTCGCGATGCTGGCGGGTTCGGCGAACCCCGGTGACGAGCAGACCCGCGAGGAGCTCTCCAGCGCGTTCGTCCGCCTGCAGTCCCTGCTGCGCGACGGACTCAGCTCCATGCGCGACCGGGGTGACCTCCGTCCGGAGGCCGACCTCGACGAACTGTCGCTGGTGCTGCTCACCGCCCTTCAGGGAGGCACCCTCCTGGGCCAGACGATGCAGACGTCGGCACCCATGCGGTCGGCCATGAATGCCGCCCTCCGCTACGTCGAGTCCTTCGCCGCCTGAGCGCACTTTGACCGGTCCTGAGGATGGGGGCCGCTCCATCTCCGGGGTGGCGCCCCTTCGCTTCTCGCCTTCGCAGGCACCTCCTCTCGAGCCGTGTCGTCGTGCGCGTGCGCAGGTCGCCGCATGACGGGAGTGCGCCTCGGCAGCGGATCCGGCATTCGGTAGAGCGCTGCCGCACTCTTCGAGTGGGTTGATCCACCCAATCTGTGCAACGATTGGGTCATTCAACCCAGAAGGAGCATCATGTCGGATCTCGCAGGACAGACAGCCCTGATCACAGGAGCAACCTCGGGCATCGGGCGTGCGGTAGCGGAGTTGCTCGCGCAGCATGGCGCCGACGTCGTCGTGCACGGCCGCGATCCCCAGCGGGGAGCGGAGGTAGTCGATTCGATCACCTCCGACGGCGGCTCTGCACGCTTCGTCGCTGCCGACCTCGGCGACTCCCGGGACGTCGAGCGGCTGGCCCGCGAGGCGGGCCCGGTCGACATCCTCGTCAACAACGCCGGCATCTACGAGTTCACGTCCACCTTCGACACCACGGCAGAGAGCGTCGACCGGCACTTCGCCATCAACGCCCGCGCGCCCTTCCAGCTGGTGGCAGCTCTCGTGCCCCACATGATCGAGCGCAGCAACGGCGCGATCGTGAACATCAGCTCGGGCGCCGCCACGACCGTCATGCCCGCTGGCGCCATCTACGGGGCATCGAAGGCCGCCCTCGATGTCTTCACCCACTACTGGGCATCCGAGTTCGGCGCCCACGGCATCCGCGTGAACGCCGTCGCCTCAGGCCCGGTCCGCACCGCCGGAACGAAGTCGTTGCTCGACGCGACCGGCGACGCGATGGACAACACCACAGCCCGCGGGCGCATCGGCGACCCGGCCGAGATCGCCGAGGTCGTGCTGTTCCTCATCCAGCCGGCCAGTAGCTACGTCAACGGCGCGATCGTGGCCGCCAACGGCGGACGGCGAACCGCTCGACCGAGCTGAGGACACCGCCGCGCCCATGCGTGCGCAACCCACTCTCTGAGCGACCACCCCGCCAGAAGGGGGGGGCTCCGCAGACCACACCACGACGTACTGAGGAAACCAAATCGATGACCACCACTGACGATCCACCCGTGACCCGGGCGACGTATCTCAAACTCGCCCTCCTCTCCGCCGGGCTGTTCCTGACGGGCACGAACGCGTTCGTGATCGCCGGGCTGCTGCCGACCCTGGCCAACGCGTTCGACACCACTCGAGCGACGGTCGGGTACTCGATCACGGTCTACGCCCTGGTGATCGCCGTCGCCGCGCCCGCGGCGTCGATCCTGCTGGGCCGGGTCTCCCGCACGACCCTCATCGTCTCCGGGTTGGCCGTGATGGCGATCGGGATCCTGATCACCGCGATGGCGCCGACCATCGAGGTATTCATCGCCGGTCGTGCCATCGGCGCCCTCGGTGGGGCTTTGCTCGTGCCGACCTCGACGGCCGCGGGCCCCGCGCTCCTACCTCCGAAGCGAGTGGCCACAGCGATCGCCGTCGTCACGCTCGGGTTCAGCCTCGCGACCGCGGTCGGCGCCCCCGCGGGCACCGCTCTCGCGGCAGCGTTCGGATGGCGTGCACCGCTGTTCGTCATCGCCGGCCTCGCGGTGCTGCTCGCCGTCGCGGTCGCCGTCGTTCTCCGCAAGGTCCCCATCCCCCCGGTGGCGTCGATTCGGCAGAGGCTGCGCCCGCTGCGGGACACCCGCGTCAGCCTCGGACTCGTGTCCACGCTGCTGCTCATCCTCGGCTTCAACATCGTGTACCTCTTCAGCGCCTCCGTCACCGAGGCATCGACCGGCGGATCGGGTGGGCTCCTCGCGCTCCTGCTGCTCGCCTTCGGCCTCGGCTCGGTAGCCGGGAACGTGATCGCCGGCCCCATCACCGACCGCTTCTCCGCCCGCAGCACCTTCACCGTGCTGGTGCTCATGCAGATCGTGATCCTCGTGCTCATCACCCTCATCGGCGGCACCTTCTGGGTCGAAGTCGTCCTGTTCGCCCTATGGGGCGCCACAGCTCTCGGCGCGACCATCCCCGTCCAGCACCGGTTGGCGACCATCGACCGGGCAACCACGGGTCTCACCCTGTCCTGGTTCACCAGCGCCCAGTACCTCGGGATCGCTGTCGCACCGGTGGTGGCGACCAGCGCGGCAGGCATCGCCGGCCCGAGCCTCATCCCCATCGCCGGCGCCGTCGTCCTCGCCGTGTCCATCGTCGTCTTCCGGCTCGGATTCGCGCAGAAGACCCAGAACCCCATTTCCCACACCCACTCAGAGAAGGAAGCATCATGAGCGCAACAGTCGTCCTCGTCCACGGAGGCTTCGTCGACGGATCCGGTTGGCGAGGCGTGTACGACGAGCTCCACGCCGACGGGCTCGATGTCCGTATCGTCCAGCACGCCACGAAGTCGCTCGCCGACGACGCCGCGACCACCCGCGACGTCCTCGATGGCGTCGACGGCCCCGTGGTCCTCGTCGGCCACTCGTACGGCGGAGCGGTGATCACGGAAGCGGGTAACCACGACAAGGTGGCCGCTCTCGTCTACGTGACCGCGTTCGCGCCCGATGAGGGGGAGTCCGTCAACACGCTCCTGGGCGGATTCCCGCAGGACGGCCCGCAGCCGCCCATCCTGCCGCCTATTAACGGCTACTTGCTCCTCGACCGCGCCAACTTCCACGACTCGTTCGCGGCGGACATTTCGGCCGAGGACGCGGCCTTCCTGGCCGACTCGCAGGTCCCGTGGGGGCTCGACGCACTCGGTGACACCATCACAGACGCAGCCTGGCGATCCAAGCCCAGCTGGTACCTGCACGTCGGCGACGACCGCATGATCCCTCCGGTCGTCCAGACATCGATGGCTGCCCGTATCGGCGCGACCGTCGTCGAGACCCCGGGCAGCCACGCGATCTACGTCTCCCAGCCGAAGACCGTCGCCGACATTCGTCACAGCGTCCGAGACGCTGTCGCCTCGTCGGCCAAATAGAGCGCCCGTCAGCAGTGGCGATCGCCGCACCAGCCGTGTTCGGGTGCGGCGGTCGCCACAATCGCATGGCCGACGCTGCTAGACCGTCGACGCTGGCGACTCTTCCACGAGGAGATCACGGCGTCCGGGTAGGGATCCCTCAACGGACGCTGGTTTCCGGCCGCTAGGTCCTTCCAGGGCTCCTTCTAGTCGGACTACGCGGGCCTAGTCGCTAATGCGGTCGATAGCTGCGCGGAGCTCAAACGTCAGCTCCTCGGTGCTGCTGCCCGTGGCCGCTGCGAGCCGGTCGAAGAGCCACTGATGGGTTACACCGGCTGCTAGAAGGAGGGGCGTGAAGTCCAACGTGAGGTCGCCGTTGTCGTCCTGGGTGGCGACAACGGCGTCCAGATCGCTGAGGCGCCGCATGGAGAGGCTGAAGGCGACCTCTTGGCTAGCAAGGTCTCCGGACTGAGTGCTCGAGTAAAGGTCAAGGAGGGTGTTTGCGGCAGCGCGCGCGGCGAGGTTCATTCACCGAGCGTAGAAGGCACCAGAGCGAATGAGTATGTCTTTGGGGGCGCTGACGCCGCCCCGACCCTTTTGCCGATCCCCCCTCCGGACCACCTCGGCTCCCGGGCACGCGATCTTCAGGCGAGCCATGGCGCTACCACCATCGCTCTGACACTCTCCAGACATGCACATCACCGACGGCATCGAGCGTGGCACGTGGTTGGTGCACCGCATGGACGAGGGCACCGGCTCCGTCAGCGAGACCGCAGGAGCCGAATTCGAGGCCTACGTGCGCATCCTGCATCCCCTCCCCGACGACGAGCTGTTCCGCCAGCCGACGCTCGACGGATCCTGGTCGACACGTCGCTGGGCAGATGTCGCCGCACATCACGGGCGGACCATGCACCGGCTAGTGCAGTGGGGCCGCCTGCTCGGGCTCGACGACCCGATCGAGGACACCACGAGCGACGTCGGGTGGCTCGACCCTGCGGTGATCGCCGCGCTCGCGCCTCTCCTCGGGGCCGCGACCTCGACGCCCGACGACCTCACCGCCGGCTTCTGGGAGGGCAGCCACGGCCAGGGCCTCCCTCGCGCTCGCGTGCTCGACGGAGGCGGACGCCGCTACGTCCTCGCCCGCACCGACATCGACGAGCTCGGCGACCCCGCATGGGCCGCGGCCATGGACCCCGACCACATCGACGGCCTCGGAACCATCTCCCTCGAGCTCCTGTGGCCCGACGACCACGCGTGGGCCCTCGGCGCCGAGATCGACTTCGACTCCACCGTCATCGGAGGCACGCGTGCCCTGATCGACGCGATCCTCGCCGACAACCGCTTCGAGGCCTACGAAGTCGCCGAAGACGACGACCTCTCCTGGGACGGCGACACCATTAACCTCCCGACGACCAGCACCGCAACTCAGCGAGTCTGAGCCCAGCACAGCTGTCCGGAAGGGGATCCTCTACCGAGACGAGCAGTAGAGGACATTTGCGGCCACTCGGGGAGCGAAGCGTGCGGCGAAGTCGATCTCGTTCGGGACCCAGACCTCGTGCCACAGCGGCTCGTGATCGCGGCCGAGACCCTTGTCGCGTGCGATGTCGCGGCGGGTGGCCGTGTGGAGATCGACGTCGCACCAGACCCTCAGGTCGAGGGTAGGAAGCGCTTCGGGGTAAGAGAGACCGATCAGGTCGACCACGAGGACGGTCGCCTGGGGAAGGGACTCGGCCGGGCCCAGGGATCGGGCTGACCAGTCGTATCGCTAGAACTCGCTCGGCCGTTCCGATCGAGATGGCGCCAGGACGGTGGAGACCAGGCGTCGCCGATGGCGATCGGGGCGGACGAAGGGGTGGCTCGGGTTGTCTTCCTGACCTCGCGCGCGGTGATGCCGACGCGCGCTACTACTTCGGCGGGGCTGGCACCGGCATCGAGCATGCGTGCGATGGCCTGCTCGGCGTCGCCGCGTGCCTTCCGCGTCTGCTGCTCCGCCCGCTCCCGGAGCTTCGCGATCTCGCGCTGGGTCTCGTCGTTCGTTGCGTCCACGGAGTCGATGGCCACGACGTAGTCGGCCGCGAGCTGTTCGACCTTGTCTTGCAGGGGCCCGCTACGCGGCACACTCACGTAATTCCGACTACGCCTCAGTCGTATGTGGCGTGTGCATGCCCGAAAATGGGTGACCGAACGGAACTGTCAGTCGAAAGCTCGTCGAGGGATCACCCCAAGCAGTGACTGTTCTTGAGATCCGGGACAGTGATTTGCATTTTCGGGTATCCGTTGGCATGGCAATAGATGGCGACGCCGGCGAGCACTCCAGTGCCTGCGGCTATGCCCGCGTAAACAATGGCCCATGCCACGGAGCCCATAGCTGCAAGAGCCGTGGCCCCGGCTGCGGCTCCAGCTGATCCGCCCGATGCAATGGTGAGGACGACTGACGTGTCGAGCGTCACGGTGAACCAGTGCTTGAACAAGTGCTTGAACTTCTTCCACACACTGAGGTTCGTCCCGAGGGGATCTCCGGTGGCGCGGCTGCCAGCGTTGACACCTGAGACCTCCTCCAGGTGTCCTGCCTTGAGGGCCTCGACTTCCTTTGTTACCTCGCGGGTCAATTCGTCGCGGCTGAAATGCGACGTCGTTACGGCACGGGAGGCGAGGTTCGCGTCCACTAGCTCCTCAACGGAGATGCGTCCGCTGACGATGTCCTCTGGCAGCGTCCCGGACTTCAGGCTGCTTGCAATCGTGTCGGTGTCCCGCTTCGTCGCGGCATGTGCTTCACCGGGGGTCATGGCGAGCGAGCCGACGATAGACAAGATGCCCACGACGGCAACGAGGGGCAGAACCCGCCGTGAATCGGCATTCGGCCTGCTCAAGAGCGAGATTGTAGGGATTGAGACGTGTCGCACGAGTCACCTTTCATCAGGGTTCCGACGGGATGTCGGCTTCCGTGTCGGGCCACACCGTACGGTAGGGGGCAGTGGGGTAGAGCGTCGCTGTGCACATGCCCTGTCCTCCGCCTCGGCTGCGCCAGCTGCCATGGTGAGCTCGACCGTGGCCTGTTCCACGAAGTGCCCCGGGGCGTCTCATCGAGCGTTGAGCGCACGCGGTGCCGCTCGCTGACGTCCTGCGGGTGTCGAGTACGCCGGCGACGGCGCAACCCGAAGTCACCCGACCCGGAGTGTGTGACATAATGTGCATTATCGGCGCAGGAGAACATGCGGCGAGAGGTGCAACGCAGCATCGTTCATCACGGGCAGCTCGCGACGAACCTTGACAACCTTCACGCCGTCGATGGGCCGACGAACGAAGGTGCCCAGGGATTCCCGGGGGCCTCGGTTCGGCCTGAGCGCACCAATGTGATGGGGATGATGCGGCATCGGCAACTGATGGCCAAGGCGACCGCATCGCTTGTCACTTCATGTAGTAGCTACTGAGGACGTCACGCGGCAGCCCGTTCACCTAGCCACTCTGACATCGTGTGAGAAGACCGGCCGATCATTGTCGCGCTGCTCACCGCGCGTCAAAGATGCGAGTTGCCATAAGTGTTCGCGGGGGCTATCGAATAGCGCTCAGGGATGTGCTCGAAAAAGAGACCAATCGGCGTGTAGATCAGCTTGGGGCGGTAATCTCCTGCGGTCGTGAGGCCGCCGCTCAGGATGCCGTAGGCGCGCCCGTCAGGGGCGCAAACAAGACCGCCTGAATCACCTGGCCCGACGGTCTCATTCCCCAGGTTATTTACGGCAACACGTTCGCCAGGAGTCAGGTCGGGATCGCGGAACACAGGCAGGAGGCTGTAACCGCACTGAGGGCCGCTGCGCGCGCCGCTGACGCAGAACAGAGTTGCATCCGCAGGCGCACCGACGCGCCGGACGGCGAGACGACGTCCGAGCAGATCCTGGAGTGGTGCCGCACGCGCCTGGATGCGCGACGTCGACCGGCCGCCGTCCACATGGTCACGACGCCCGTACGGGACGATGCGGGGAAGACGAACCGGCGCTTCTACTCCCGTCGGGGCCCCAATGCACGGGGGACGGCGAGCACCACGGAGCCCGCCGATCCGACGACCGATCGGCCGCCTCAGACGCCGCGGGACAGCACCTGACGCGCGACCTCCACGAGCTCCGCGGGCTCGACGGGATCGACCGTCGCCGCGAGCTCGTCGAGCGCGAACCACCGGTGCGCGTGGATGTCGTCGAACTCGTCGGGCATCCAGTTGTCCGACACGGGCGCGAACGCGTCGGCGCGCACCAGGTAGAACGTCGAATGCCCGACGTCGAGACCCCCGTCGATGCGCCGGCGCGCGTAGTCGTGCTCCCAGACCGGCTCGCCGACGGAGTCGACCCGGAGGCCCGTCTCCTCGAACAGCTCCCGCCGGGCGGCCACCGCCGGCGTCTCGCCCGGGTCGATGCCGCCGCCGGGCGTCAGCCAGCGCGGCGGCAGGTCGACGTTCGTCGAGTAGTTCGTGAGGAACAGCAGCAGGCGCTCGCGCTCGTCGACGAGCAGGATGCGCGCCGTGTCGCGGACGTGCCGCACGACCTCGCCGTCGGTCATCGGGCGTCGCCGGCGACCGGCAGGTGCCGGGCCCACCAGTCGAGGATCGCCTCGAAGCGCTGGACCCGGTGGCGCGGCCGGCCGGAGCGGCTCAGCTCGTGGTCCTCGCCCGGGAAGACGAGCATCTCGGTCTCGACGCTGGCGCGCACGAGCGCCAGGTGGTACCGCTCCGCCTGCGACAGCGGGCAGCGGAGGTCGTCCTCGGAGTGGACCACGAACGTGGGCGTCCGCACCTGGTGCGCGACCGCCTGCGGGCTCTGCGCGAGGCGGACCGCGGCGTCGTGCCCGGTGTACTCCTCCCCGAAGAAGGTGCCGATGTCGGAGGTGCCCGTGAACAGCTCCGGGTCGAGGAAGCCGCGCTCGACGATGGCGCCCTGGAAGCGGTGCTCGTGCGCGATGGTCCAGGCCGTGAGGTAGCCGCCGTAGGAGCCGCCCATGATCCCCGCGCGGGAGCCGTCGATGGAGTCGTGCACGGCGATCGCGCCGTCGAGGAAGTCGAGGACGTCGTGCATGTCGACGGTCCCCATCCGCTCCTTGATGACGCGGCCGTGCTCCTGGCCGTAGCCGGCGGCGCCGCGCGGGTTGCAGAGCAGCACGGCGTATCCGGCGTCGGCGTAGACCTGGGCCTCGTCGAAGAGGTGCACGCCGTACGCCGCGTACGGCCCGCCGTGGATGACGAGGAGGACGGGGTGCGGCCCCTCCCCCTCGGGCAGCACGACCCAGCCGTGCACCGGGTAGCCGTCGCGGCCGTCGACCACGAGCTCGTGCAGCGGGCGGATCCCCGTCTCGCGCAGCGCGGCCGAGAAGTCGGTGAGCGGCTCGAGGGCGGACGCCGCGTCGGGCGCCCGGTCGGTGCGGACGAGCGCGAGGTCGCCGTGCGTGCGGGGGTCGGTGAGCGCCACGACCACGGTCCCTCCCCCGATGCCGACCCCGGTGACCTCCACCTGGTCGTCCACCAGCGCCTCGACGGTG
Organism: Clavibacter sp. B3I6; assembly: GCF_030816895.1. Taxonomy (NCBI): domain Bacteria; kingdom Bacillati; phylum Actinomycetota; class Actinomycetes; order Micrococcales; family Microbacteriaceae; genus Clavibacter; species Clavibacter sp. B3I6. The sequence goes on along the minus strand of NZ_JAUSYL010000001.1, from coordinate 335,458 downwards.
CCGTCCGCGGTGACCCGCAGGAGCTGCACGGTGCCGCGGGAGGCGTTGAGCACGAGGACGGCGTCGCGGTCCTCGACCGTGATGCCGCTGCCGCCGAGGTCGATCGTCTCGGCGTCGGTGAGCACCCGCGGGGTGGCGTCACCGGCGTCGAGCACGTAGAGCGCGGTGTTGCGCGCCACGAAGTCGACGCCCGACTCCCCCAGCTCCTGCGCGAGGAGGTACAGGCGTCCGCCCTCGACGGAGGCGGCCTCGCCGATCCCGAGCCCCGCCTCGTGCGAGACGACGGTCCGGACCTCGGGGATCCCGGCGGGCGCGTCACCCGGTGCGGGGACCGCGACCGCGTAGACGCCGGTGACGAGGTCGTCGTCACGGCGCTCGTGGCGGGCGGTGACGAACAGGACCTCGCTGCCGTCGGCGGAGAACCGCGGTGCGTCGTGGTCGACGGGCTCGTCGGTGAGGCGGACGACGGGGCCGACGCCCGCGCGCTCGGCGGCGGACGGGGTCGCGTCCGCGCCGACGCCGCGCACGGCGGGATCCGCAGCGTCGGGGTAGCCGGACGCGACGGCGGCCGCGAACGGCTCCCCGTCGAGCTCCGGCACCCCGACCAGGGCCAGCTGCACATGCCGGTCGGTCGACCAGCCGAGGCCGTTGGCCAGGTACTTCGTGGTCGTGATCCGCCGCGCCGGCTCGGCCGCGGACGACACGCCCTCGACGCTGCCGTACCGCCCGGGCTCGGCGACGCGCGCCGCGTAGACGATGCGGGTGCCGTCGGGCGACCAGTCGAAGGCGCCGACGCCGAGGAGCTCGTCGGTGAGGGCGATCGGCTCGCCGCCCGTGGCGCCCACGACGTGCAGCTGCGGCGGGCACTTCGGCTCGGCCCGCAGGAACGCGATCACCTGCCCGTCCGGCGAGAGCCGCGGGGCGGTGTCGCGGAAGCCGCGGGTGATGCGGCGCGGCGGCGCGGAGCCGTCCGTCCTCACCTCCCACAGCTGGCCGGTGTACGCGTCGGCATGCACCCGCGGCCGCGTCACGGAGACGACGGCCAGGCGGCCGTCAGGCGAGACGGCGGGGCGGGAGACGGAGGTGAGGAGGTCGAGATCCGTGGTCTTCATCGGATCGAGCCTAGCCCCGGGGCGTCGCCCCTCCCCGGGTCACTCGGGCTGGAAGCTGCCCGTGTCGCCGACGAGGCGGGTGTGGTCCGCCGGGATCGGGTCGACCACCGCGCGCGCGACCTCGGCCGCGAACTGCGAGACGTTGTAGAGGCCGCCCGACGCCTCCTTGCGCTGCTGGATCGCCTCGGGGTTCATGCGGCCGAGGAGCGTCGCGGTGATGGTGCCCTCGATCATGTCCCCGGAGACGACGACGAAGCCGATGCCCCGGGCGTCGAGCTCGGGCAGGAGCTCGCGCAGGGCGTCCTCGCCCGCGCGCTTGCTGCGGGCGACGCCCTCGTACTCGGGCATCGTCGGCGTGGTGCGGATGAAGTGCGCCTGGTGGCTCGTGACGAAGACGACCCGGCCGCCCTCGGACATGAGCGGCAGCGCGCTCCGGAGCACGTCGAGCTGCGCGTCGCGGTTGAGGGTCATGGCGTAGTCCTCGGCCATGCCGCTCTCCATGCCGCCGGACGCGTTGAGCACGAGCACGTCGAGGCCGCCGAGCTCGGCGCGCACGGTCGCCATGAGGCGGTCGACGGACTCCGGGTCGGTGAGGTCCGCGCCGACCGCGATGGCCTTCGTGCCCCCCTCGACGAGCTTGGCCACGAGCTTCTCCGCCCGCGCGGCCTTGTTGCGGTAGTTGACGACGACGTCGGCGCCCGCGTCCGCGAGGTACGCGACGGTGTCGGCGCCGATGCCGCGCGAGGAGCCGGTCACGAGGGCGCGGCGGCCGCGGAGCTCATCGGGGGCGAAGGGGCGGATCTCGTCGACGGTGCTCACAGCGGTACTCCTCAGGTAGGCGCGGCCGATGGCGCGCGACGGGTCGTCCGGCGAGGGACGAGACGGGCCGGTTCGCGCGGGCGGGACCCCGGACGCACGGCCCTGAGAGCCTACCGCCCGCGATCCGCACGGTGGACTAGGTTCGGGGGCGTCCGGTCGGCGGAGCGAGGGAGCAGCGGGTGACGGTCCTCCTCGACGAGAGCGCCTGGATCGTCTGGTTGGCGGTCATCGTGGTCCTCGTCGTCGTCGAGATGCGCCGCCTGGACCTCGCCGCGCTGTGCGGCGGCGGCGCGGCGCTCAGCGCCCTGCTGTCGGGGACCGTCGGGGCCCCCTGGTGGCTGCAGGTGGTCGTGGGCGTGGCCGCCGCGGCCGCCCTGCTCGGCGTCGTGCGACCGGCGCTGCTGCGCGCGCTCCCGCTCGAGGACGCTCCCGTGGCGGCGCTCCCGGGCGAGGACGACGCCCCCGCGCGACCCGACGACGACCGCCGACCGTGACCCGCGCCGCCTACTTCGACGGCGCCGTGCCGCGCGTGCTCGCACACCGCGGCTGGACAGGATCCGGCGCCGTCGAGAACACGCTCGGCGCCTTCCTGGCCGCGTGGGAGCTCGGGGTCACGCACCTCGAGACCGACGTGCACGTCACCGCGGACGGCGCGTGCGTCCTGTGGCACGACGCCGACCTCCGCCGCATCACGGGTGGCCCGGGACGCGTGCGGGACGCGACGCTGGCGGACCTCCGGGCGCTCGACCTCGGATCCGGCGCCCGCGTGGCCACGCTGTCGGAGCTGCTGGAGGCGCTGCCCGAGGCGCGGGTGAACGTCGACGTGAAGGGACGGGACGCCGCGGCCGCCGCGGCCCGCGCGATCCGCGACGCCGACGCCGTCGGCCGGGTGCTCGTCACCTCGTTCTCCGGCTCCCGTCGGCGCCGCGCGGTCGGCCTCCTTCCCGGCGTCGCGACGTCCGCCGACGCGGGGCGGCTCGTGCTCGCGGTCCTCGGCGCGCGCCTCGGCCTCGCGCCCGTGGTCCGGCTCGCCCTCCGCGGCGTCGACGCCGTGCAGATGCCCCCTCGGGTGCTCGGGATCGGCACCGTGTCCCCCGCGATGGTCTCCCGGCTCGCCGCCGCCGTCCGCGAGGTGCACGTCTGGACGGTCGACGACCCCGACGACGTGATCCGCCTGGTCCGGGCGGGCGTCCACGGCGTCGTGACGGACCGACCCGATCTGGCCCTCGCCGCGCTTGCACGCGGGGGCTGGGATTCGCCTGGGAACCGGGTCTCCTGAGAAAGGATCCTCACAGCCGCGCGGTTTACAACGGGGAGTGCATCGCGAGAGGAGACCACCATGGCAGATCGCAGCTTGCGCGGGATGCGGCTCGGGTCCACGAGCCTGCAGAGCGAGGAGGGCGTCAGCTTCTCCCCCCGGCAGAGGAAGACGTACCGCACGGCGGACGGAACCACATTCGAGGTCGTGTTCTCGGCGGAGGCCGACGTCCCCGAGGTGTGGGAGTCGCCGAAGAGCGGACAGGAGGGTCGCCTGCTCGACTCCGAGGGCGCGCCCGTCGCCCACGACGAGGTCGAGGCGAAGGTCCCCCGGAGCCACTGGGACATGCTGCTCGAGCGCCGGACGCGCGCCGAGCTGGAGGAGCTCCTCGAGGAGCGCCTCGCCACCCTCCGCGCGCGGCGCGGTCAGCACCGCATCGGCGCCTGACCCGGCCCCTCCGCTCGCGTACGTCCGGAGCACCCCTCGGCATCGCCGGGGGGTGCTCCTCTGTGTGCCGGCTGCTCCGCTGGATCAGCGCGCGGCGCGCCGCCCGCGTCGGCCCAGCGCGATCCCGGCCACGGCCAGCGCGCCCAGCCCCAGACCCGACACGAGCCACTCGATGTCGCGCCCGACGCGGATCGCCGGCGTGACGACGTCCGCGGTCGGCACGTCCACCACCAGCGAGCCGGCCGTGAACCACGGCAGCCGGTCGAGGTCGCGACCATCGGGGCCGACGACCGCGCTCGTGCCGACCGTCGAGATGTTGACGACGCTGCGGCCGGTCTCGAGCGCCCGCATGCGCGCGATCGCGAGCTGCTGCACGCTCTCGTCGGTGCGGCCGAAGTCCGCGTTGTTGGACTGCGCGAGGATGATGTCCGCGCCCTCGTCGACCATGTCGGTCGTCAGCTGGTCGTCGACGATGTCGAAGCAGATGGCGATGCCCGCGGTGACGCTCGCGACGTCCATGACCTGGTCGGTCGTGCCCGGCGAGTACTCGCGCTGGATCAGTCCGATGAGGTCGGGCGCGAACGGCTCCCAGAACGCGCGGTCGGGCACGTACTCGCCGAACGGGACGGGGTGCTTCTTGTCGTAGAAGTCGGTCGCCCCTCCCCCGGTCCAGACGAGCGACTCGTTGTAGAAGCGGCCGTCGCGCTCGGTGACCGTGCCGACGACGAGCGGCGCCCCGAGGCGCGCGACCACGCGGTCGAGGGCCGCGGCGGAGCCCGGATCCCGCAGCGGATCCGCGTCCGCCGCGTTCTCCGGCCACACCACCATGTCGATGCCCTCATCGGCCCGGATCTCGGCCGTCGCGGCGAGGTGCGCGCGCAGGATGTCCCCGTAGCGCGCGCCGTCGAAGTACCCGGCCTTGGCGTTGCCCTGCACGGCTGCGACGCGCGTGGTCCCCGTCGTGGCGACGGGGAAGGCGGGGACGGCGAGCACGAGCCCGACGGCGATCCCCGCGACGAGCGCGCGGGCGGACACCCGCACCCGTCCCTCGGCCGCGAGCTCCAGGGCGAGCGCCACGAGGAGCACGAGCACGAAGGAGAGCCCGGACAGGCCGAGCCACGTGACGAGGTGCGCGAACGGGCTCTCGGACTGCGAGAGCGACACCCTCCCCCACGCGAAGCCGCCGTAGGGCCAGACCGCGGAGATCGCCTCGCGGGCGGTCCAGAGCCCGGCGACGACGACGGGCAGCAGCACCACGCGGCCGACGACCGTCGGGAAGGCCCGCGGGATCCAGCGCGTCGCGGTCGCGAGGGCCACCGCGCCGGTCGCGACGAAGAGCGACTCGAGCGCCGACAGGGCGATCCACGGCACCGGGCCGAGGTACAGCGACGCCCACTCGATGTGGGTCAGGTAGAAGGCGAGCCCGGCCACGAGCCCGACGAGGAACGCGGGCCCCGCACGGCGGCCGCGCAGCGCCACGAGCACGAGGGCGATCCCCGGGAACACGAGCGGCCACAGGCCGCGGTCCGGGAAGGCCGCGTCGAGCACGGGCCCGGAGAGCGCGGCGAGGAGGAGGGCGCCCCAGAGCGGCATCGGGGGGCGGATCGGCGACGCATCGGCGAGGGTCGGCGCGGGCGGGACGGAGGTGCGCTCCCGGCGGGGAGCGCGGGCGACCGCCGTCACACCGACGAGTACGCGACGATGCCGCGTCGGATGCTGTCGAGCGCCGTGCGGGCGTTCCGGGACACGGGCCCGTCCGCCACGATCGACAGCTGGTCGAGCAGGTCGATGGTCTGCTTGGTCCAGCGCACGAAGTCGCCCGCGGCGAGGTCGGCCTCGTCGAGCACGATGTCGAGGCTGCCGCCGCGCGCCCAGCGGTGCATCGGCGCGCAGAGCCCGGTGGACAGGGGCTCGGTGGTGGGCAGGCGCCGCTCGCGCTCGATGTCGTCGAGCCGGGACCAGATCTCCTCGGTGCGGTCGAGCGCGGAACGGAACGCGCCGCGCGGGAGGTTCCGCTCGTTGCGGTCGCCCTCGTCGCGACGCGGCTGGTAGACGAGCGACGCGGCCATGGCGGCGAGGCCGGCCGGGTCGAGGTCCACCCAGACCTGCGTGCGCAGGCACTCGGCCACGAGCAGGTCGCGGTCGCCGTAGATGCGCTTGAGCATCCGCCCGTTCGGCGTGGGCGCGACCTGGCCGTCCGCGTCGCGCTTCAGGTAGCCGAGGGACAGCAGCAGCTCCGTGACGCGGTCGAAGACCTTGGCGACGGCGTTGGTGCGGCTGCGGATCTGCTGGCCGAGCGCGTCCGTCTGCTTCTTCAGGCGCCACCAGCGCTCCGCCCAGCGCGCGTGCGACTCGCGGTCCTTGCACGCGTGGCAGGGGTGCGCCTTCATGCGGCGGCGCAGGTCGGCGAGCTGGCGCTGGCGCTTGTCGCGCTCGCCGTGCTGGCCGGGCTGCTGCATGTCGGCGCGGGCGGCGGTGGCGCGCTCGAGGTCGCTGAGCTCGCGGCGGAGCCCCGAGTACTCGCGGAAGTCGCCGAGGTGGCAGACCATCGCCTTCTCGTAGCCGGCGAGCGACTCCTCCTGCGTGCGGACCTTGCGCGCGAGGTCGACGACGGCGCGGTCGGCCTGGAACTGCGCGAAGGACGACTCCAGCACCTCGCGCGTGCGCTCGCGCCCGAACTGGTCGATGAGGTTCACGGCCATGTTGTACGTCGGCCGGAAGCTGGAGTTGAGGGGGTAGGTGCGGCGGGAGGCGAGCGAGGCGACGGCCTGCGGATCCAGCCCGTCCTTCCACTGGATGACCGCGTGGCCCTCGACGTCGATGCCGCGGCGGCCCGCACGTCCCGTGAGCTGCGTGTACTCGCCGGGCGTGAGCGGCACGCGCGCCTCGCCGTTGAACTTCTCCAGCTGCTCCAGGACGACGGTGCGCGCGGGCATGTTGATCCCGAGCGCGAGCGTCTCCGTCGCGAACACGGCCTTCACGAGCTTCCGCTGGAACAGCTCCTCCACGACCTCCTTGAAGGCGGGCAGCATGCCGGCGTGGTGCGCGGCGACACCGCGCTCGAGGCCCTCGAGCCACTCCCAGTAGCCGAGGACGGCGAGGTCCTCGTCGCGCAGCGTGCGGCAGCGCTCCTCCACGACGGCGCGGATCTCGTCGCGCTCGTGGGCGTGCGTCAGCCGCACGCCGGCGCGGAGCACCTGCTTGACGGCGGCGTCGCAGCCGGCGCGGCTGAAGATGAAGAAGATGGCGGGCAGGAGGTTGCGCTCCTCGAGGAGGGCGACGACCTCGGGGCGGTCCATGCGCCCGCGGTCCCACGGCCCGGGCGCGCGCCGGCCGGATCCGCCGCCGGCTCCCGCGCGTCCGCGGCCTTGGACCTGCCCGCCGCGCACGCGGACGGCCTCCCGGCCGCCGCCGTGCGTCATGCGCACGAGCTCGGGGTTCACGCGGTGCGTCGCCGCGAGGCCCGAGGAGTCGAAGAGGTCGACCATGCGCTGCCGGACGATGACGTGCTGCTCGAGCGGCACGGGCCGCTCCTCCGAGACGATGACGTCGGTCTCGCCGCGGACGGCCTGAAGCCAGTCGCCGAACTCCTCGGCGTTCGAGACCGTGGCGCTCAGGGAGATCATGCGCACGCTCTGCGGGAGGTGGATGATGACCTCCTCCCACACCGCGCCGCGGAAGCGGTCGGCCAGGTAGTGCACCTCGTCCATGACCACGAACGCGAGGTCGCGGAGCAGGTCGGAGTCGGCGTAGAGCATGTTGCGCAGCACCTCGGTCGTCATGACGACGATGCGCGCGCGGCTGTTGACGTTGGTGTCGCCCGTGAGGAGGCCCACCTCGTCCGGCCCGTACGCGGCCACGAGCTCGGCGTACTTCTGGTTGCTGAGCGCCTTCATGGGCGCCGTGTAGAAGATCTTCGCGCTCGGCCGCTGCATGGCGAGGTAGACGGCGAACTCCGCGACGACGGTCTTGCCCGCGCCGGTCGGCGCGGCGACGAGGACGCTGCGTCCGTTCTCGAGGGACTCCGCGGCGGCGCGCTGGAAGGGATCGAGGTCGAAGCGGAGACCGCTCGCGAACGACTCCAGGAGCGGGAGGCTCCGTCGGGTTCGGGAGGCGGCGTACCGTTCGGCGGGCGAGAGCTGGTCTGTCACGATGCCGCCATCCTAGGCTCCGGATCCGCACGTCGTCCGGGTGCGGACGCGCCGACGCCCGCCCCTCGCGGGACGGGCGTCGGCGTCGGCGTCGCTCAGGACATGAGGTCGGCGGCGAGCTTCGCGTCCCGACGCGCGCGGTGGCGGTCGTTCAGCAGCGCGATGCCGGCGGCGACCAGGTAGAGCAGCGTCATGGGGATGGCCAGCAGGAACATCGACATGACGTCCGCGGCCGGCGTCGCGATCGCGCAGAACAGGATGATCAGCAAGATCGCGATGCGCCACGACCTGATGATCGTGACGCCCGACAGGATGCCCATGAAGTTGAACAGCACCAGGAACACCGGCAGGACGAACGCGATGCCCACCGCGAACACGAGCTTCAGGACGAAGTCGAAGTACTCGCGCGCCGTGATGAAGGACGAGTCCCCGTCACCGGCGAACTGCGTGAGCAGCGCGACGATGTGCGGCAGCACGAACCATCCGGCCGCGCATCCGCCGAGGAACAGCGGCACCGCGGAGAAGAAGAACCCGAACGTGTAGCGACGCTCCCTCTTCGTGAGGCCGGGCACCAGGAAGGCGAAGATCTGGTAGAGCCATACGGGGCTCGAGATGATGAGGCCCACGTACAGCGCGATCTGCAGGCGCAGGTCGAACGCGGACGTGATGGTGGGGAAGTTGAGGCTGGCGTTCCGCCCCTGCTCCGCGTTGATCGTCTCGATGGGCTGCCGGAGCGCCTCGAGCACGAACGAGGAGAGGAACCAGCCCGCCACCATCGCGAGCAGGATGGCGATGCCCGCGATGAACAGGCGCTTCTTGAGCTCGACCAGGTGCTGGACGAGGGACATGCGTCCCTCGGCGTCCCGCTTCCTCTGGCGTGGACGCTCCGTGGTGCTCACGGATCAGGCGCGGGGGCGGGAGTCCCCGCCGTCGCGCGGGGAGTCGTAGCGCGGGGCGTCGTAGCGGGGCTCGTCGACGCGGGTCTCGCCGGGGCGGACGTAGTCGCGCGGCGCGGCGTCGCGGGCGCGGTCGTCCTCGCGGCGGCGGTCCTCGTCGCGGAGGTCGTCGCGGCGGTCGGAGCCACTCTCCTCCTTCATGGTCTTCACCTCGCCCTTGAAGATGCGCATGGACTGGCCCACGCTTTTCGCGAGGGCCGGCAGCTTGGTCGAACCGAAGAGCAGCACGATGACGACGAGGATGATGACGAGGTGCCATCCGGTCAGGTTTCCGAGCATGTGGTTCACGTTCCTTCAGGTCGGGGGCCGGACAGTCGGTGTCGGGATCCGCGATGAGTCTAACGGCGCGGGGCCCGCGACGCCCGGTGCGGCGGTGCGATTCACCTGGAGTTCCCATCGCCTGTCCGCTGGCGCACGTGGACCTCCCGGTGCCCGGTCTTCGGAGCCGCGCCCCGGAGCGCTCGGTGCGGGTCAGTCCGCGTCGTCGTACGCGGCCGCGGCGCGCTCGGCCCACTCGGCCACGGCCCGGCGCGCCTCGGGGGGCGAGGTGACGACCACGACGCCCGCCATGCCCGCGACCAGGCGCACGAGGCCCTGGTAGTGCGCGACGCGGACGGTGACGGACACGCGACCGGGCCGGCCCGCGACGGGCACCGGTCGCTCGTCGCCCACGAAGTCGCCGAGCAGCGGCACCGCGCCCTCCGCGACCTCGAGCGTCACGCGCAGGTCGTCGGGGCTCGGCTCGAACAGCGTGTCGCCGAGCACCACGTCCTGCGGCCGGTGCTCCGGCGGGAGGTCGGTGACGACGAGCTCATCGAGGCGGTCGAGGCGGAAGGTACGGACGGCGCCGCGGGCCAGGTCCCAGCCGCGCAGGTACCAGTCCTCGTCCATCGACTCGAGGCGGAGCGGATCCACGACCCGGCGCTCCGTGCCGCCCCGCGGGCTCCGGTAGTCGAACTCCACGCGGCGCTCGTCGGCGATGGCGCGGCGGAGGTCCTCCCGCGTGCCGTCGCCGCCGCCCGCCGCCACGGCGACCTGGCTGGGACTCGCCGACGACCCGCGCGCGAGCTTCGCCATGAGCTGGCCCACGAGGTCGAGGTCGCTCGCGTCCGCCTGGGACGACACGTACTGGAGCCCGGCGATGAGCGCGGCCGCCTCCCGCGCGGAGAAGCGCGGCGAGTCGTCGATCGCGACCATGTGCGTGATGACGATCTGGTCGTTGTCCTCGAAGTCGTCCCACGCGATGTCGAACAGGTCGCCGTGCTGGTACGACGCGGTGGAGCCGGGCACGCCGGAGACCGCGATGAGGCGCACGGCCTGGCGGATCTGCTCGGGCGGCACCCGGAAGTGGGCCGCTGCCTGGCTGACGCTGACCCGGCCGTGGTCGGTGAGGTACGGCACGAGCGCCAGCAGGAACGCCAGCTTGTCCTGCGCCTGGAGCGGCGCGGCGCGGTCGGTCACGAGGCGTCCTCACGGTGGGCGGCGATGGTCTCGGCGAGTCGGGAGCGGACGGCGTCCCGGAGCCGGGGCGGGGCGATGACGCGCGCTTCGGGCCCGAAGCCGGCCACCTCGTCCGCGAACAGGTTGGTGTCCGAGTAGTGGACGCGCAGGCGGCCGTCGCCCAGGTCCTCGGTGCCGCGGCGCCGGCGGAGGCGGATCTCGGCATCCGATCCGGGTGCCACCGCCACCTCACCCACGCCGTTGGCCCACACCCGGTCGAGGTCGGCGAGGGCGCGCTCGGCGTGGTCCTCGCCCTCCGGGGTGAAGCCGCGGCTCGTGACGCGGACGCGGTCGACGATGCGGGACAGGAGGAACGTCCGGGGCCCCTGCGCGTCCTGGTCGATGCCGTGCAGGTGCCAGCGCCCCTGGTGCTGCACGAGCGCGAGCGGCGCCACCGTGCGGATCCGCGGCAGGCGCTCGCCCGGCTTGAGGTAGCCGAAGGTGACGAGGACGTGCCGCTCGAGGGCCACGCTCAGCGGCGCGAACGCCGCCTCGCGCGTGCGCAGGCGGGGTGCGTAGCCGATGACCGGGTCGTCCGACTCCACGCCGAGCGAGCGGAGCTTGATGAGCGCCCGCCGCGACTCCCCCGAGAGCGAGCCCTCGCGCCACACCATGGCCGCGAGGTTGAGGAGCGTCGTCTCCTCGGGGGTGAAGGAGAGGTCGGCCGGGAGCTCGTAGGCGCCGCGCGGGATCCGGTAGCGCAGGAGCTGGTTGTTCCCCTCCTGGCCTGGCGCCTCGACCGTCTCGAGCGGGACGCCGAGGTCGCGGATGTCGTCCTTGTCGCGCTCGAACTGGCGCTCGAGGTTGGCGTTGTCCCCGCCCGCGGCGTACCGCTGGCGGTAGCCCTGGACGCTGGAGAGGACCTCGTTCTTGGTCAGCCCCTGCTCGGTGGCGAGCAGCGCCAGCACGAGGCTGAAGAGGCGCTCCTCGACCGGCACGGTCGGACGGCGGGATGTTCCTGGCACGCGGTGGTCCTCACGGTGGTGCAGCCCCCGGCCGGTGGCGATGCGACGTTACTTGCTCTGCTTGCTCGTCCCGAGGATATCCACCACGTAGACGAGCGTGGAACCGGCGGGCACCTTCGGGGCCGCCTGGTCGCCGAAGCCGTCGCCCGGGGGGACGACCGCGATGACCTGGTCGCCGACGTGCTTGCCGACGAGCGCCTTCGCGAGCCCCGGCGTGACGACGAGCGCCTGCGCGCCGGCGGACGCGCCGCCCGCGCTGGCCGTGGCCGGCACCTGCAGCGGTCCGCCGCCGGTCCAGCTCGATCCGAACACGGCCTGCCTCTCGGCCGACGTGCTCGTGCCCCAGACGACGCCCGTGTACTGCATCGTGACGACGTCGCCCTCGGCCACCTCGTCGCCGTCGCCCGCGCGGAGCAGGGCGTCGCGGTACTCGGCGGGCGGGGTGCTCGGCGGGATGGTCACGCCGGGGATGCCGTCGTCGGTGGTGACGACGGAGGGGAAGCCGGCCTGCGCGGGCTGGGGATCGCCCGTCGCGCGCTCGGGGTAGGACGACGTGATGTCGACGACGAGGACGAGGCCGTCCGTGGGCTCGAGGCCCTGGGCGGAGAGGTCCTGGCCCGGGAACACCGTGGCGACCGGGACGGCCACGGCGAGGCGCGAGCCGACCGGCATGCACTCCATGGCCTCCTCGAGGTAGGGCAGGCCCTCCCGGAGCGAGGCGGTGGTGAACACGTCCGAGCCCGTGGTGCGGGAGTTCGGGGAGATGCGCGCGTACTGGGCGAGGGTGTCGCCCGTCGTCCCGTCGACGATAGAGGCGGCGGCCGTGATGCCCTGGCGCGACTGCACCCGGGGACCGTCGCCCTCGACGAGTGTCGAGACCTCGACGTCCGCGGGCTTCAGCGGCGTGGGGAACGTGACCGACTCCGGCGCGCTGCCGACGTCGCCCGTGGCCGAGACCGTGCTCGACGAGCTGCCGGACCGGGCGAGGGGCGTGCAGTCGGACGCCGCATCGGATCCGGACCCGGACGGGGCGCAGGCGGCGAGCGACAGGACGAGCCCTGCGCAGACGGTGAGCGCGGCGGAACGGCGCACGTGACTCCTCTTTCGATGGTGGGGGCGGCCGGCACGCACCCGCGTGATCGGCCCTGTCATCCTAGGCGCTGGGGTCGGCGGGCCCGGCCGCGTCGGCCGCGTCGGCGGGGACGGCCGGGCCGCCCTCGTCGCCCGCGTCCCGCGCGCCCGCGAGCTCCGCGCCGTGCTCCGCGATGCGGACGCGCTTGCGCAGCACCTTGTCGCTCACGCGGCGCTCCCCGAGAGATCCGGGGGTCCACGCCTCCATGTCCTCGTCGCTGAAGTCGGACTTCGACGCGCGGCGCTTGAGCTGCGGCAGGACGGATCCGGGCGCCAGGCGGCGGGCCGTGATGAGGAAGCCGGTGTGCCCGATCATGCGGTGCTCGGGGCGGACCGCGAGGCCCTCGACGTGCCAGCCGCGGATCATGGTCTCGCTCGCGTCCGGGTTCGTGAAGAGGCCCGTGTCGCGGAGCGCCTCGGCGACGCGCGAGAGCTGCGTGACGGTCGCGACGTAGCAGAGCAGCACGCCGCCCGGCGTGAGCGCCTCGGCGACCGCGTCGACGCACTCCCACGGGGCCAGCATGTCGAGCACGACCCGGTCGACCGAGTGCGGCTCGGTGACGGTCGGCAGCGCCTCGGCGAGGTCGCCGAGCGTGATGGACCAGTTCTCCGGGCTGTGTCCGAAGTAGCTCGCGACGTTGCCGCGGGCGACGTCCGCGAACTCCTCGCGGCGCTCGAAGGAGAGCAGCGTGCCGGTCGGGCCGAGGGCGCGGAGCAGCCACATCGAGAGGGCGCCGGATCCGACGCCCGCCTCGACGACGGTCGCGCCGGGGAACACGTCGGCGAGGCCGAGGATCTGCGCGGCGTCCTTCGGGTAGATGATCGCGGCGCCCCGCGGCATCGACATGACGACGTCCGAGAGGAGCGGCCGGAGCGCGAGGCACTCGATGCCGGCGCTGTTGGTGACGACGCTGCCGTCGGGCAGGCCGATGAGGTCGTCGTGGTCGATCATGCCGCGGTGGGTGTGGAACACCTTGCCGGGCTCGAGCAGGATCGTGTTGAGGCGGCCCTTCGGGCCGGTGAGCTGGACGCGGTCGCCCGCGCGGAAGGGGCCGCTGAAGCGCGCGGCCGAGGTGTCGACGGTCATGCGCGCACCCCGTCCCGGGTCGCGGCGGAAGCGGACGCGGCGCGCGCGCGGCGGTCGGCGTGCGCGGCCTCGACGTCGGCGAGCGAGCGGCCGGCGAGGGTGTCCCAGAGGACGTACGCGTCGTCCGCCGGGAGCGGGACGTGATGCGGCACGGCGATCACCGTGGCGCCGGAGGCGGCCGCGGAGGCGACGCCGGGGGCGGAGTCCTCGATGGCGACGCAGTCGCGGACGTCGACGCCGAGCAGGCGGGCGGCGGTGAGGTAGGCCTCGGGGTGGGGCTTGCTGTGCGTCACGTCGTCGCCGGCGACCACGCGGTCGAACGCGTCGAACGGGACGGCCTCGGCGACCTGGCGGGCCATGCGGCCGATGGACATGGTGACGAGCGCGGTGGGGACGCCGGCGTCGCGGATCCCGCGGAGGAGCTCGCGCGCACCCGGGCGCCACGGCACCTCGACGAGGATCTGCTCCATGACGCGGTCGCTGAGGCGCCCGATGATCTCGTCCACGGGCAGGTCGACGCCTGCCGCCTGGAGGATGCGCGCCGAGTCCGGCAGGCCGTTGCCGATGAGTCGGAGGCCGTCCTCGTGGGTCCACGTGCCGCCGAACGAGCCGACCAGCTCCTGCTCCGCCACCATCCAGTAGGGCTCCGTGTCCACGATGGTGCCGTCCATGTCCCAGAGGACGGCCGCGGGTCTGTTGCTGATCACGGGGAGCGAGTCTATCGGTGGGCGGCGCGTCCTAAGCTTGTCCGACGACCGCCGGCCGGGTGACGTCGAGACCTGCAGCACGGGACGGGAGACACGTGGCGGATGCCGAGAGGTTCGTGAGCGGACGGCTGCTGGTCGTCGCCTTCGAGGGCTGGAACGACGCGGGCGAGGCAGCCAGCGGAGCGGTCCGGGCGTTGAAGGAGCTGCTCGACCTCGAGGCGGTGTCGTCGGTGGATCCCGAGGACTACTTCGACTTCCAGTTCAACCGCCCCACCATCGGCTTCGCGGAGGACGGCACGCGCGAGCTCGAGTGGCCGGGCGCCACGCTCTACGGCCCGAAGCAGCCGCGTCGACCCGCGCAGGACCTCGCCGCCGACGCCCAGCTCGGCGTGAGCGGCGACAACGGCGGCAGCATCCACCTCCTCCTGGGCGTCGAGCCGTCCCGGCACTGGACGGCGTTCACCGCCGAGGTGCTCGACGCGGCGCGCGCCCGCGGCGTCGAGGGCGTCGTGCTGCTCGGTGCGCTGCTGGCCGACGTGCCGCACACGCGCCCCATCTCCGTCTACTCCTCGAGCGAGAACGCCGGCGTCCGCGCCGAGCTCGGCATCGAGCGGAGCACGTACGAGGGCCCGGTCGGGATCCTCAGCATCATCGCCCAGCGCGCGGAGGAGATGGGCCTGCCCACGGTCTCGCTCTGGGCGTCCGTGCCGCACTACGTGCACAGCGCGCCGTCGCCGAAGGCCACGCTCGCGCTCATCGACAAGCTCGAGGAGATGGTCGACGTGGTGATCCCGCGCGGCGAGCTCGTCGAGGAGGCCGCCACCTGGGAGGCCGGCGTCGACCAGCTCGCGGGCGAGGACGAGGACATGGCGTCCTACATCCAGCAGCTCGAGCAGGCCCGCGACACGGTCGACTCCCCCGAGGCGAGCGGCGAGGCCATCGCGCAGGAGTTCGAGCGGTACCTGCGCCGGGACGACGGGCCGCGCGGTCGCGGCGACGACCGGCCGGACGAGCCGTGGCGGCCGAAGGACCCCAAGGACCAGTAGGACCCGGCGGCCCGGTCGCGGGACGCGCCGCGGATCAGGCGGCCGGGCTCCCGAGCCGGACGCCGAGCAGCGCGTCGACCGCGTCCACCTCGATCGGCGTGGCGGGGACGCCCGTGGCGACCCGGAGGTCGAGCAGCAGGATCGCGCCCGGGGTGTCGAGGTCGTCGGCGAGGCGCTCGCGCACGAGCTGCACGAGGTCGCCGGCGCCGTCGACGGCGGGTGCCGTGCGCGGATCCGCGTCGTCCGACGCCCAGGCGTCCCAGGCGGCGAGGCGGGCGACGGACTCCTCGAGGAGCGCGTCCGTCCACTCCCAGTCCGCGCGGTGGTGCTGCGCGAGGAGCGCGAGGCGGATGGCCCGCGGATCGACGCCCGCCGCGCGCAGGCGCGACACGAGCACGAGGTTGCCGAGCGACTTGCTCATCTTCTCGCCCTGGTACGCGACCATGCCGGTGTGCGCGTAGACGCACGCGAACTCCTCGCCCGTGAGCGCCGACGCGTGGCCGGCGGACATCTCGTGGTGCGGGAAGATCAGGTCGCTGCCGCCGCCCTGCACGGTGACGGGCCGGTCGAGCTTCCGCAGCGCGATGACGGCGCACTCGATGTGCCAGCCGGGTCGGCCGCGGCCGACGACGCTGTCCCACGCGGGCTCGCCCGCGCGCTCGGCACGCCACAGCAGCGGATCCAGCGGGTCGCGCTTGCCCGCGCGCTCCGGGTCGCCGCCGCGCTCGGCGGAGAGGACGGCCATGGTCGCGCGGTCGTAGCCGCTCTCGTCGCCGAGGGACCACGGTCCCGTCTCCCCCGCCCGCGCGACGTCGAAGTAGAGGTCCCGCGCACCGGGCTCGGCGGCGTCGGGGGTGTCGACCGGGTACGCGGTGCCCCGGCGCACGAGCTCCGCGACGGCGGCCGCGACCTCGTCGACGACCTCGGTGACGCCGACGTAGGAGTCGGGCGGGAGGATCCGGAGCGCCTCCATGTCGGTGCGGAAGAGCTCCACCTGCTCGGCGGCGAGATCGCGCCAGTCGACGCCCGTCGCCGTCGCGCGCTCGAGCAGCGGGTCGTCGACGTCGGTCACGTTCTGGACGTAGGCGACGTCGTACCCGCGGTCGAGCCACACGCGCTGCAGCGTGTCGAACGCGAGGTAGGTGGAGGCGTGGCCGAGGTGCGTGGCGTCGTACGGCGTGATGCCGCAGACGTACAGCCCCACGCGGCCGTCGCCCGTGCACTCGGCGGGCCGGACGGATCCGGTGCTCGTGTCGAACAGGGACGGGACGGGCGGCTCCCCCGGGACGGCGGGGACGGCGGGGCGTGACCAGGCGCGCACGGGATCAGGCCGCGATCGTGCCCGTGCCGAGGAGCACGAGCAGCACGGCGCCGAGGGCGACGCGGTAGACCACGAACGGCATGAAGGTGCGCGTGGAGATGTAGCGCATGAGGCCCGCGATGACGGCGAGGCCGACGACGAAGGCGATGAGCGTGGCGACGGCCGTCTGCCCGGCGCCCGCCTGCCCGGTCTCGTCGAAGCTCTTCACGAGCTCGTAGAGCCCGCTGCCGAAGACGGCCGGCACGGCGAGCAGGAACGAGTACTCGGCGGCGACCGGGCGGGCGTACCCGAAGGCCCGCGCGGCGGTCGTCGTGGCGCCCGAGCGCGAGACGCCGGGGACGAGCGCGAGGGCCTGCGCGACGCCGATGCTCACGCCGTGCCCGTAGGTCATGTCCTCCTCGCGGCGGTCGCTCCGGCTGTACCGGTCGGCGAGGCCGAGCAGGACGCCGAAGACGATGAGGACGATCGCGACGATCCACAGCGAGCGGAACGTGGAGCGGATCGTGTCCTGGAACAGGTAGCCCGCGATGCCGATGGGGATGGTGCCGATGATGACGAGCCAGCCCATGCGCACGTCCGGGTCGCCCTTCGGCATCCCGCCGCGGAGCGAGCGGAACCAGGCCGAGAGGACCGTGCCGATGCGCTTGCGGAAGAACACGACGACCGCGAGCTCGGTGCCGAGCTGCGTGATGGCGGTGAACGTGGCACCCGGGTCGCCGCCCATGAACAGGCCGGCGATGCGGAGGTGGGCGCTCGAGGAGACGGGCAGGAATTCGGTCAATCCCTGGACCAGGCCCAGGATGATCGCCTCGAGGTAGCTCAAACGGATGCTCCAAGTGTCGGACGGCCCACCTGGGGCTCGGTACTAGTAGTCGAGGAGGAGGTCCCGCAGGACCTGCCTCCCGAAGACTAGTGCGTCGAGCGGGACGCGCTCGTCGACGCCGTGGAACATCGCCGGGAAGTCCATGGAGGCCGGCAGCCGCAGCGGCGCGAACCCGTAGCCCGTGATGCCGAGCCGGCTGAGCGCCTTGTTGTCGGTGCCGCCGGAGAGCATGTAGGGCAGCACCTCGGCCTCGGGGTCGTGCGCGCCGAGGGTCGCCACCATGGCGTCCACCAGGGGGCCCTCGAACGGGTTCTCGAGCCCCACGTCCTGGATCACGACCTGCACGTCGACCCCGTCCCCCGCGAGCTCGCGGACGCGGGCGAGCACCGCGTCCTCCTCGCCGGGGAGCACGCGGATGTCGACGAGCGCCTCGGCGGTGTCGGGGATCACGTTGTGCTTGTAGCCGGCGGTGAGCAGCGTCGGGTTCGTCGTGGTGCGGAGCGTGGCGGCGATGAACTTGGAGGCGGTGCCCGTGGCGATGGCGAGGTCGTCCGGCGTCACCTGCCGAGGGTCCTGGCCCACGATGCGGGCGATCTCGTCGAGGAGCTGGCGCGTCGTGTCGGTGAGGTGCACGGGCCACTCCTCCATGCCGATCCGCGCGACGGCGCCCGCGAGCCGCGTGACGACGTTGTCGCGGTTGACCTGGGAGCCGTGGCCCGCGGTGCCCGTGGCGACGAGCCGCACCCAGACGAGGGCCTTCTCGCCCGTCTGCAGCAGGTAGGCGCGCTTCCCGGCGAGGTCGATGGAGTAGCCGCCGACCTCGCTGATGGCCTCGGTCGCGCCCTCGAACCAGTCGGGCCGGTTCTCGACGACGTACGCGGAGCCGAGCACGCCGCCCGCCTCCTCGTCCGAGAAGAAGGCCATGACGATGTCGCGCTCGGGCGCGCGGCCGGACGTGATGATCTCCTGCATCGCGGTGATCATCATGGCGTCCATGTTCTTCATGTCGACCGCGCCGCGGCCCCAGAGCATGCCGTCCTTGATCTCGCCCGCGAAGGGGTCGACGGTCCAGTTCGCGGGATCCGCCGGGACCACGTCGAGGTGGCCGTGGACGACGAGCGCCGGCTTGTCGCGGTTGCGGCCGGGGATGCGCGCGAGGACGCTCGTGCGACCCGGCGCGGCGTCGATGAGCTCGGGGGCGAGCCCCATGTCCTTGAGGTGCTGCTCCACGTACTCCGCGGCCTCCGTCTCCCCCTCCGACCGGCCCTCGCCGTGGTTGGTGGTGTCGAACCGGATGAGGTCGCGGGCGATGCGCGCGGTGGCGTCGAGGTCGTCGGGCAGCGTGTCGGTCATGGGTCCACGCTATCGAGGCCCGGCGACGGCGTCCGGTCCGGCGGTGGTCGAGAGGGCCCTGGAGCCGTGCTAATGTCGTCTCTCGGCAGCCGGAGACGGCGAGCCGCACATCCTGTCCGGATGGCGGAATTGGTAGACGCGCTAGCTTGAGGTGCTAGTGCCCGTATTAGGGCGTGGGGGTTCAAGTCCCCCTTCGGACACACACGAGAGCCGGTCGGATCCACGAGGATCCGGCCGGCTCTTCCTCGTTCCCGGGCCGGTCGCTCCCGGGCTCCCGAGGCCGATCCCGTGCCTCCCACGATCGAGCGGGACGGGAAACGGGACATAAGCGAGGGCACTCGCAGCCCGGGGCAGGCGTTCCGAGCGTCGACGTCAGTCCTTGCCTAGTCCGTACGTGTAGCTGCCCGAAGTCCAGTTCATCGTCGCGTGGTAGTTGTACCCGCTCATGGTGCCGTCCCCGTTGTCTTCGCTGGAGACGAAGCACTCGAAGACCGTGGTCGTCTCCGTCAGGTCGTCGGTCGAGCCGCCGCCCACAGGCGAGCAGGACGCGTCGAGGATGGGACCGTCGATGAGTCCGTCCGCGGCATGGCCCTCGGCCATCTTCTTGATGCTCTCCTGTATCCCGTCCACGGACAGGGCCCGAGTGGCACGCTCCCGGTCGTCCGCCTCCTTCTCCGCCTTCTCGGATGCAGCAGCGGCATCGCTCCGGACCTTCTCAGCGGCATCGGCAGCCTGCTGAGCCGCGACCTCGCGATCACGCTGGGCATCCTGGCCGAGCTTCACGGACACGCCGGCACCGATGCCGCCGACCAGCAGGACTCCCGCGACCGAACCCGCGATCCACCGGGTCCGATTGGATGCCGGCCTGCGCGAGGTCGGGGCGACCGCCGGGGCTGCCTCTGCCGCTGCCGGCTCAACTGGAGGAGCTGCAGGAGCCAGCCACTGCTGGCCGTCCCAGTACTTGACCGTGCCGTCGGGTGCCTGGTACCAGCCTGCCGGCACAGGACGCTCGCCGTTGTCTTCCATGGTGCTGCTCCGCTTCGTCGGCCCGCCGTCCCGGTGGGGTACGGGACGCCTCGCGGGCCTCGTCGAGAGTACGGCCGGGCGTGTCGCCGCGTCCGGCTCGCGGCACCCCTCTTTCGGGGCGCGGCCCCGTGGCGCTCGACCGCCGGTCGCGCCCGGTCGGCGCGCGGCGATCGCCGGACGTCACGGGCTACAGTCGCACTCGGCCCGCGCGGGTCCCCCGACCCGAGAGCGAGATCCCATGACCGTCGTCGACAGCGCCGTGTACGTCCGAGGGGTCCGCACGGCGGATCCCGAGAGCCTCGACGAGACGTTCGAGGTCATGCGCGCCCGCAACGGCCTCGCGTGGATCGGCCTGTACCGCCCGGAGCCCGCGGAGGTCCACCGCGTCGCGGCCGAGTTCGGCCTGCACCCGCTCGCGGTGGAGGACGCGCTCACCGGCCACCAGCGCTCGAAGATGGAGCGCTACGGCGACACCTGGTTCGTGGTGCTGCGTCCCGCCCGCTACGTCGACGCCGAGGAGCGCGTGGAGTTCGGCGAGCTGCACGTCTTCGTCGGGCCCGACTTCGTGGTCACGATCCGGCACGCCGAGTCGCCCGACCTCGCGGCGGTCCGCCACCGGCTCGAGGGCGACCGCGACCTCCTCGCCCTCGGCCCGACCGCCGTCCTCTACGCGATCCTCGACCAGGTCGTCGACGAGTACGGGCCGGTCGCCTCGGGCCTCGAGGACGACGTCGACCAGATCGAGGACCAGATATTCGGCGCCGACCCCGACGTCTCGCGCCGCATCTACGCGCTGATGCGCGAGGTCACCGCGTTCCAGCGCGCCACCGCCCCGCTCGGCGCCATGCTCGACGAGCTGCGGCACCGGGCCGAGGAGCGCGAGGTGGACCTCGAGCTCCGCCGCGGCTTCCGCGACGTGCACGACCACGTCATCCGCGTCGCCGAGCGCGCCGACGCGTTCCGGACGCTCCTGCAGAACGCGCTCACGGTGCACACGACGCTCGTCGGCCAGCGGCAGAACGACGAGATGAAGAAGCTCACCGAGACGAGCCTCGCGCAGAACGACCAGGTCAAGCGCATCTCCTCGTGGGCGGCCATCCTCTTCGCGCCCACGCTCGTCGGCACCATCTACGGCATGAACTTCACGCACATGCCGGAGCTGAGGTGGACCTACGGGTACCCGCTCGCGCTCGGGCTCATGGTCGTGATGGGCGTCGTGCTCTACGCGGCGTTCCGGAAGCGGGGATGGATCTGAGCCTCGGGCGCGGCGGGCGTCCGGCGCGCCGATAGGGTGACGGGATGCGCGTCGTCGTCATCGGAGCCACCGGCCACATCGGGACCTTCCTCGTCCCCCGCCTCGTCGATTCCGGCCACGACGTCGTCGCCGTCAGCCGCGGGACCCGCGAGCCGTACCGCGAGTCGCCCCTGTGGGACCGCGTGGAGCGCGTGCAGGTCGACCGCGACGCCGAGGACGCCGCCGGCACCTTCGCCGACCGGATCGCGGCGCTCGCGCCCGAGGTCGTCGTCGACCTCGTCTGCTTCACCCCCGAGTCCGCGCGCAACCTCGTCGAGGGGCTCCGCGGTCGGGTCCGGCACCTCGTGCACATCGGCAGCATCTGGACCCACGGCCTCAGCGCCGCGCTGCCGCTGCGGGAGGACGACCCCAAGGAGCCGTTCGGGGAGTACGGCGTGCAGAAGGCGGAGATCGAGCGCTACCTGATCGCCGAGTCCCGCTCGGGCGGCGTTCCCGCCACGGTCGTGCACCCCGGCCACATCAGCGGCGGCGGCTG
Source organism: Clavibacter sp. B3I6 (assembly GCF_030816895.1). NCBI lineage: Bacteria > Bacillati > Actinomycetota > Actinomycetes > Micrococcales > Microbacteriaceae > Clavibacter > Clavibacter sp. B3I6. The sequence continues at coordinate 313,966 of NZ_JAUSYL010000001.1, read as the reverse complement.
GCCCGTGATCACCCCGGTCGGCAACCTCGACCCCGGGGTGTGGACCGCGCTGGCCACCGGGAGCCCCCTCGCGGTGCCGGGATCCGGCAGCGAGACGATGCACCACGTGCACGCCGACGACGTCGCGCAGGTCGTGCAGCTCGCCATCGCGAACCGCGAGACGAGCGTCGGCGAGAGCTTCCACGCCGTCTCCGAGCGCGCGCTGTCCGTGCGCGGGTTCGCCCGGGCGGCGGCCGCCTGGTTCGGCCGCGAGCCGGAGCTCGAGCACCTCGACTGGGACGCGTTCCGCGCACGCACCGAGGCGGACCACGCCGACACCAGCTGGGAGCACCTCAGCCGCAGCCACGTGGCGAGCATCGACAAGGCCAGGGACGTGCTCGGCTACGCGCCCCGGTACACGAGCGAGGAGGCGGCCCGCGAGGCCGTCGAGTGGATGGTGCGCTCCGGCGAGCTGGACGTGCCGCTCCCCCGCTGACCCGCCCCGACGCCCTCGTCCGGCCGCAGCCTCAGACGAAGCGCGCGTCGAGCACGAGGCGCGTGCGGACCGCGAGCAGGCGCTCGGGATCCATCGCGCGGAGGCCGGGCAGGCCCGCGGCGACGTGGTCGGCGAGCAGCGTCCGGGCGACCGCGTAGGCGGGGATCGCCTGCGCGTCGTCGGCCGCGTGCAGCACCACGGGCGCGGCGCCCAGGACCCCGGACGGCAGCGAGAGCACGAGGCCGACGACCGGCACCTGCATCTCCGACGCGACCGCGCGCGCCCGGGCGTCGAGGCCGCGGAGCGCGGCGTCGCGGGCGGCCGGGTCGGTCGCGGCGGCGGATCCCTCGGGCACGGACTCGACCGCCACGAGCCCCTGCGGCCCGAGCACGAGGTGGTCGACCGCGTCGCCCGAGCGCGGCACGGCGACGCCGTTCCAGAACGCGTACGACGGGCCGAGCTCCATCAGCTCGCGCGCCGTCTCCTCCTGCGCGACGGCGGCGCGCAGGGCCTCGGCGGCCGGGGCCGGCACCTCGGCGACGAGGTCGGGTGCGTAGGCGTCGGCCTCGAAGCGCCGACGGAGGTCCTCGAGGCGGGCGAGGCGGGCGCTGTACGCCGCCATGACGTCGGGGTAGGCGCGGAGGGCCCGCTCGTGCGCGAGGACGTCCTCCTGGAGCCGCGCGGCCGCCCGCCGACGCGGCTCCTCGGCGCGGAACCAGGCGCGACCGACCGGACCCGCGGCCGCGAGGCCGGCGGCGGCGCCGACGACCAGGCCGACGACGGCCGGGATCGCGCCGAGGCCCGAGACGAGCAGCACGAGGGCGAGCAGGACGGCGGCGACCGGCGGCACGATGGCGCGGGCGCGGCGGACGTAGGGCTCCGGGCGGTCGGACAGGGCGGGTCCTCCACGCGGCGGGACGGGCGTCGCCGGCACCGACGGCTCGGCGGGATCCGCGAGCCACTCGCGGACCAGGGCGAGGTAGCGGAGCCGGGCGAAGCCGCCCGGGTGGCCGAAGCTGCGGGTGCGGGACGCGGGCCGCTCGCGGGGCGCGCCGGGGCGGCCGCGCCGGGCCGCCGGATCCCACGCGGCGGCGGCGGGCGCCGATGCGGAGGACGCGGGACGGGCGGGACGGGCGCCGCCGGCGGGATCCTCGGGGTGCGGTGACTCGCGGAGCCCCCGCTCGTAGCGGGCCCGGCTCTCCGGATCGCCCACGGCGGCGAACGCGTCGCGCACGGCCTGGAAGCGCTCGGCGGTGCCGCCCATGTCGGGGTGCGCCGTGCGGACGCCGCGGCGGTACGCCCGGCGGATCTCGTCCTGCGTGGCGGACGGGTCGACGCCGAGGATCGCGTAGGCGTCGGCGTCGCGCGACGGGACGGGCATCGTTCGCTCCTCGCGGGCGCCGGTCGGGCGGCTCCCCAGATGAGGATCGTAGGCGAGGGCGCCTGGGCGCGCCCCGTGCGGCGTCCCTCGTCCCCTCGCGTGGGCGTCCGCCCCTCGCGTGGGCGTCCGCGCCCGGCGGGTGCGCGGGTAGCAGGCGCAAGCCCCCCTTCGCGAACTTCGCGCGGCCCCGCGGCATGCGTAGGGTGATGCGAGCCGACTCCCTCCCGGTGCCCGACCCATGCAGAGGAGATCGTCATGTGGGACTTCGTGTCCGAGCGCTCGGACCAGATCGCGTTCTCGGCGTGGCAGCACCTCAGCCTCGTGGTCCAGTGCCTCATCCTCGCCACGGTCATCGCGGTGGGCATCGCGGCCCTCGTCTACCGCAGCGGCCCGCTCCGCTCCGTCGCCAACAGCGTCTCCGCCATCGGCCTGACCCTCCCCGCCTTCGCGCTCGTCGGCCTCCTGATCGCGCCGCTCGGCTTCGGGGTCGCCCCTGCCGTGGCGGTCGTGACCTTCTTCGCCGTCCTGCCGATCCTCCGGAACGCGGTCGTCGGCCTCGCCGGGATCGACCCGGCCGTCGTCGAGTCGGCGCGGGGCATCGGCATGAGCCGCCTCCGCACGCTCCTCCGGGTCGAGCTGCCGCTCGCATGGCCCGTGATCCTCGGCGGCATCCGCGTCTCGGCGCAGATGGTGATGGGCATCGCCGCCGTCGCCGCGTACGTGCTCGGTCCCGGCCTCGGCGGCTTCATCTTCTCCGGGCTCTCGCGGCTCGGTGGCGAGAACTCGATCGAGTCCGTCCTCACGGGCGTCCTCGGCGTCGTCCTCCTCGCCCTCCTGCTCGACCTCGTCCTCGTCGGCATCGGCCGGCTCACCACACCGAGAGGCATCCGTGTCTGAGACCACCACCCCGCCCCGCACCCCCGAGGTCAGCGGGCGCTCGATCCTGCTCGACGGCGTCACCAAGCGGTACCCGGGCCAGGCGAAGCCGGCCGTCGACGGGATCACGCTGGAGATCCCCGCCGGCAAGATCGTCATGCTCGTCGGCCCGTCGGGCTGCGGCAAGACCACGACGCTGAAGATGATCAACCGGCTGATCGAGCCCACCGAGGGCCGCGTGGTGCTCGGCGACGAGGACGTCACCGGCATCGACGGCGACGAGCTCCGACGCCGCATCGGGTACGTGATCCAGGCCGGCGGGCTGTTCCCGCACATGACGGTCGCGGCGAACATCGCCGTGGTGCCGAGGATGCTGGGCTGGGATGCCGCCCGGATCCGCGCCCGCGTGGACGAGCTCCTCGAGCTCGTGTCGCTCGACCCCGCGCAGTACCGCGACCGCTACCCCAAGGAGCTCTCGGGCGGCCAGCAGCAGCGTGTCGGCGTGGCCCGCGCGCTCGCGGCCGACCCGCCCGTGCTCCTCATGGACGAGCCGTTCGGCGCGGTGGACCCCATCACCCGCCAGCGCCTGCAGGACGAGCTGATCCGCATCCAGGCCGAGCTGCAGAAGACCATCGTCATCATCACGCACGACTTCGACGAGGCCGTGAAGCTCGGCGACTGGATCGTCGTCTTCGCCGAGGGCGCGCGCATCGTGCAGTACGACACCCCGGAGCGGATCCTCGCCGAGCCCGCCGACGCCTTCGTGGAGGAGTTCATCGGCTCCGGCGCCGGGCTCAAGCAGCTCACGCTCCGCCGCGTCGACGAGGTGCCGCTGGCGAGCGCCGTCCTCGGCCGTCCCGGCGACTCCGCGGCGGACGTGCTCGCGGGCATGGACGCGGCCGGTCACCAGCACGCGGTCATCATCGACGCCCGCGACCGCCCGATCCAGTGGCTCTCGCGCCGCCAGCTCGGCCGCGTCGACTTCGTGGGCGACGGCGCGGAGCCCGGCCTGCCGGTCGTCGGCAACCGCGCGACCCTCAATGACGCGCTCGACACCATGCTCGTCTCGAGCGCCGGCGCCGCGCTCGTGACGGGGCGCGGCGGCGCGTTCCTCGGCGTCATCGACGTCGAGACCGTCATGGACGCCATCACGCGCGCCCGCGCTTCCGCGGCCGGCGGGCTCGACGGCGCGCCGGTGGGCACGAACACGGGCACCGTCGGCACGGTCGGCGCTGACGCCGCGCGCGCCCCCGCCGCGGTCGCCGCGCCGGATGCGCAGGACGGGCAGCACGGATGAGCGCCGCCCTCGACGCCAGCGCCGGGACCGTCGGCGGCGCACGGTCCTGGCGGGGTCTCGTCGCGCAGCCGGTCGCGATCGCCGCGGTGCTCGGCGCCTACCTCGTCTGGCTCGCGATCGCGCCGCTGAGCGCGCAGGAGCGGACCACCCTCGCCCCGACCGCCCTCGGCCGGTCGACCCTCGAGCACCTCGGGCTCACCTTCTCGGCCGCCGCGGTCGTGCTCGTCATCGCCGTGCCGCTCGGCGTGCTCCTCACCCGCGGCCGGCTCCGGCGGTACTCCGGCCCGGTCCTCGCGGTCGCGAACTTCGGCACGGCGGCCCCCGCCATCGGCCTGGTGGTGCTCCTCGCGATGATCATCCCGAACGGGTTCCAGGCGAGCCTCGTGGCCCTGGTCCTGTACGCCGCGCTCCCCGTGCTCGGCAACACGATCCTCGGGATCCGCGGCGTCGACGAGCGGCTCGTCGAGGCCGGCCGCGGGATGGGCATGAGCCGCGGCGCGGTGCTGTTCCGCATCGAGCTGCCGCTGGCCGTCCCCGTCATGCTCGCGGGGATCCGCACCGCCCTCGTGCTCCTCGTGGGCACCGCGGCCCTCGCCGCGTTCGTGAACGGCGGCGGGCTCGGGATCCTGATCACCACGGGCGTGAACCTCTACCTCTACCCCGTGCTCGTCTCGGGCGCCCTGCTCATCGCGCTCCTCGCGCTCGCCATCGACTGGCTGGGTCGCGTCGTCGAGCACGTCGCCCGCCCGAAGGGACTCTGACCGTGACGACCCTCCCCCGCACCGTCCGCCTCCGCCGCGCGCTCGGCGTGCCCGCCCTGGTCGCCGCGGCCCTCGCGGCCCTCACCGGCTGCGGGCTCCAGCCGGCCACCGCCTACGTGCCGGAGGTCGCGCCCGGGTCGATCCAGCCGCTCGACCTGCCCGACGGCGCGGGGATCACGATCACGTCGAAGAACTTCACCGAGCAGCTGATCCTCGGCAAGATCGCGGTCCTCGCTGCGAAGGCCGCCGGCTTCGAGGTCACGGACAAGACGAACGTCCCGGGCAGCGTGCCGGCCCGCGAGCTCATGACGAGCCACGGCGCCGACATGACGTGGGAGTACACGGGCACCGCCTGGCTGAGCTACCTCGGCGAGCCCGAGGGCATCCCGGACCAGCGCGCCCAGTACGAGGCCGTGCGCGACGCGGACCGGGCCAACGGGCTCACCTGGCTCACCCCCGCGCCGCTCAACAACACGTACGCGATGGCCATCCGCGAGGAGGAGGCCGAGCGGCTCGGCATCACGAGGATGTCGCAGGTGAAGGACCTCCCCGTCGACGACCGCACCTTCTGCGTGGAGGCGGAGTTCAACTCCCGCCCGGACGGCCTGTCGCCGCTGCTCGAGGCGTACGGCATCCCCCGCGGGTCCGACGACGGCGTGCCGGACGGCAACGTCAGCATCTTCGACACGGGTGCGGTCTACACCGCGACGGATCGCGGCACGTGCGCGTTCGGCGAGGTGTTCGCGACCGACGGCCGCATCGACAAGCTCGGCCTCCGGATCCTCGAGGACGACCTCGGCTTCTTCCCCGCCTACAACGTCGCCGCCGTGCTCGACACCCGGACGCTCGAGGAGCACCCGGGCCTGCAGGACGTCTTCGACCGGGTCTCCCTCGTCGTCACCGACGACGCGCTCCGTGCGATGAACCTCCGCGTCGACGACCAGGGCGAGGAGCCGGCGGACGTCGCCTACGAGTTCATGGTCGACAACGGGTTCGTGACCGCGCCCTAGCGGAGCGACGCGAGTGGGTGCGCGCTAGCTGCGCATCCACCTGCGGAGCTGCCCCGGATCACACGCACGCGTCAGCTGCGCATCCACCTGCGGAGCTGCCCCGGATCACACGGACGCGCCAGCTGCGCATCCACCTGCGGAGCGGCCCCGGAGCACACGGACGCGTCAGCTGCGCATCCACCTGCGGAGCTGGTCGATGCGCTGCTGCAGCTGCGTGACGCTGCACTGCCCGACGGCGGGCCCGCCGCACACGCGCCGGAGCTCGGCGTGCACGAGGCCGTGCGGCTCGCCGTGCAGCTTCGCGCGCATGCCGACGAGGCTGTTGAGGAGCTGCCGCTGCTCCTTGAGCGTGCGGTACAGCGGGATGTCGTCCGGGTCCTTCGGCGCGCCGCTCTCGGCCTGCTTGCGCTCCCGCTCGGACGCGTGGCGCGACTGCCGGTGCTGACGCTGGGCGAGGAGCTCGCGCACCTGCTCGGGCTCGAGGATCCCCGGGAGCCCGATGAACTCCTCCTCCTCGAGGCTGCCGACGTCGGCCATCTGCCCGAACTCGGCGCCGTCGAACAGCACCTTGTCGAAGGTGGCCTCGGAGCCCATCGCCTCGAAGGAGAACTCGCTGAGCAGGGAGTCGGACCCCTTCTCGCTGCGGTTCGCCTCGCCCATCATGGCGTCCTCGGGGTTGTAGAGGTCGCCCTCCTTCGAGGAGTCGCGGTCGAGGGCGTGGTCGCGCTGGCGCTCCAGCTCGTTGGCGAGCACGAGGAGGTTCGGGACGCTCGGCAGGAAGATCGAGGCGGTCTCGCCCCGGCGCCGGGCGCGCACGAAGCGGCCGATCGCCTGCGCGAAGAACAGCGGGGTGGACGCGCTCGTGGCGTACACGCCGACGGCGAGCCGCGGCACGTCGACGCCCTCGGACACCATGCGCACCGCCACCATCCAGCGCGAGGTGCTCTGGGAGAACCGGTCGATGTTGGCGCTCGCCTCCACGTCGTCGGAGAGCACGAGCGTGACCGGCTGCCCGCTGATGCGCTGGAGGATCGCGGCGTAGGCGCGGGCCGTGGTGTGGTCGGTGGCGATGACGAGGCCGCCCGCGTCGGGGATCGACTGCCGGACCTCGCTGAGCCGGCGGTCGGCGGCCTGCAGCACCTGCGGGATCCACTCGCCGTCGGGGGCGAGCGCCGTGCGCCACGCCTGCGAGGTGATGTCCTTCGTGTTGCCCTCGGCGAGCTGGGCCTCCATCTCGTCGCCCATCTTGTTGCGCCAGCGCATGCTGCCGGCGTACGCGAGGAAGATGACGGGCCGCACGACCCCGTCGGCGAGCGCGCGGCTGTAGCCGTAGTCGTAGTCGGTCTGCGAGAGGCGGACGCCGCGGTGGTCGCGGAGGTAGCTGACGAACGGGATGGGCGCGGTGTCGGAGCGGAACGGCGTCCCCGTGAGCGAGAGCCGGCGCGTGGCGCGCTCGAAGGCCTCGCGGATGGCGTCGCCCCAGCTGAGCGCGTCGCCCCCGTGGTGGACCTCGTCGAGGATCACCAGGGTGCGGCTCTGCTCGGTCATGGTCTTGTGCAGGTAGGGGTTCGCCGCGACCTGCGCGTAGGTGACGGCGGCCCCGTGGTAGTGCCGACCGAGCGCGCCGGAGGAGTTGCTGTACATGGGGTCGAGGCGGACGCCCGCGCGCGCGGCGGCGTCGGCCCACTGCTTCTTGAGGTGCTCCGTGGGGGCGACGACGGTGATCCGGTCGACGGTCTTGCGGTGCAGGAGCTCGGAGGCGAGGCGGAGGGCGAAGGTCGTCTTGCCGGCGCCCGGCGTCGCGTTGGCGAGGAAGTCGCGCGGCTCCTTCTCGAAGTACGCGGTGAGCGCCTCCTCCTGCCAGGCCCGCAGCTTGCTGACGGTGCCCCAGGCGGCGCGCTCCGGGAAGGCCGGCGAGAGGTGCTCGGCCGCGGCGGATCCGACGTGCGGAGGAGGGGTCGGCAAGGTGCTCACTCGACCTCACGATACCCGCACCGGGTCGGGCTCCCGACGACCGCCGGCGGGTCATGGCGGGGCGGACGGGACGGATCGGCGCGGCCGCCCGGGCGTCGTCGGCGTGGCGCGGCGGGAGCGGATCCGACCCCGGACGACGGGCCGGGCGCGTCGCGTCGGGAGGCGTCGGCCGCGCTCCCACCGGCCGCCCGGGCGGCGCTCAGGACGGTCGCGGCACGGGCCCGAGCAGCGTGGTCGCGATGGTCTCGGCGGCCTGCCTGTCGCTCGACGGGTGGAAGCCGCCCGCGAGCACGTCGCGGTACAGCCGCCCGAGCTCGTCGCCCGTGCGGAAGGATCCCCCGCCCGCGACGGCGACGGCCTGCTGCACGACGTCGGCGGCCGTGCGGGTCGCGCGCACCTTGGCGCCGACGAGGAGGGACGCCCACCGGTCGCCGTGGTCGACGCCGCGGTCGACGTCCGCGGCGAGCGCCTGCAGCTGCGGCAGGAGCGCGTCCTGCGCGAGGGCCGCCTCCGCGACCAGGTGCCGGATGCCGGGGTCGGTCGCGAGCGTGCGGCCGCCGGCGGCGAGCGAGGTGCGGCGGAGGGCGGACTCGACGGCGAGGTCGAGCGCGCGCTGCCCGATCCCGGCGTACACGGCCGCCACGAGGAGCTCGAACGCCTGCAGGACGGCGAGCACGAAGGGGTCGTCGCGCCGCCCGTGCTCGCGGCGGCGGACGACGTCGCGCGGCTCCGCCCGCACGTCGCGGAGCACGACGGTGTGGCTCTGCGTCGCGCGCATGCCGAGGGTGTCCCAGTCGGGGACGATCTCGAGGCCGGCCGCATCGCGCGGCACGAAGGCGTGCACGAGGAGCGGCCGCGCGGGATCCGTGTCGTCGCGCCCGAAGAGGCCGAGCCGGGTCCACGCGGGCGCCATGCTCGAGGACACCTTGGTGCCGGTGAAGCGGTAGCCGCCGTCCGGGTCGGGCTCGGCCCGGGTCAGGGCGTCGGCGAGCGCCTGGTCGTTGCCGGGCTCGCTGATGGCGAAGGCCAGCAGCTCGTCGCGGCCGGCGTCCTCGAGGACGCCGCGGAGGGAGTCGTCGCCGCGGTCGGCGAGGATCCGCGCGACGGCCGTCCAGACGAGGTGCATGCCGACCCCGAGCGCGGTGGCGGGCGCCGCCTGCGCGAGGAGGTGCTGGGCGCGGACGGCGTCGGCGAGGGACGCGCCCGATCCGCCGAGCTCCCCCGGGACGAGCAGCCGGAGGTGCCCGGCGTCGCGGAGCTCGTCGAGGTCCTCGGCGAAGAAGGCGTTGCGGGCGTCGTACCCGGCGGCGCGGGAGCGGATGCGCCGCAGCAGGGCGTCGTCGAGGTGCGCGAGCGGGTCGACCGGGGCGGCGGGCGTCATGCGCCCAGTCTCCCCCGCGCCGGTGCCCGGGCACCCGGCCGCCGCCGAGGGCTCAGCCGGCCGACAGCACCAGGGCGTTCCCCCACGGGTCCTCGAAGGCGAGCGCGCGGCCGTCGTCGCGCGTGGCGACGCCGACCCGTCGGAGCCGCGCGTCCACCGCCTCGACCTCGTCGCGCGTCGGCACCTCGATGCGCACCGTGCCGAGCCCGAGCGTCGCCGGGCGTCGGCCCGCACCCCGGCTGTTCCACGTGTTCATGGCCATGTGGTGGTGGTACCCGCCGGCGGAGACGAAGATCGCGGATCCGTGCCAGCCCGCCACCAGCTCGAAGCCGAGCGCGTCGACGTAGAAGGCGGACGCGGTCTCCGTGTCGCCGACCTGCAGGTGCACGTGGCCGATGCCCGCGGCGTCGGAGGCGGGGTCGGCCACGGGCGCGAGCTCCTGGCGGAGGAACGCGTCCGGGTCGAGCCGCAGGCTGTCCATGACGATCCGGCCGTCCTGCCACGTCCAGGCGTCGCGCGGGCGGTCGGTGTAGAGCTCGACGCCGTTGCCCTCGGGGTCGGTGAAGTAGAAGGCGCGGCTCACGAGGTGGTCGGCGCTCCCCGTGAAGGTGCCGGGCGCGCGTCGCGCGACGGACGCCACGGCGCGGGCGAGACCGGCCGGGGTGTCGAACAGCACGGCCGTGTGGAAGAGGCCGGCGTTCCCGGGGCTCGGCAGGGCGAGCCCGTGCGCGGGCTCGAGGACCACGGCGGGGGTCCCGGCCCGTCCGAGCGTCGTCGACTCGACGCCCTCGGCGAGGACGTCGAGGCCGACGGCGTCGCGGTAGTAGGCGGTCATCCGGTCCAGGTCGCCGACCAGCAGGGTCACGGGACCCATGGACGTGTCGGCGGAGAGCAGGTCGGGCATGGGTCCTCGTTCCTTGGGTGCGCATCAGGTTGCTTGAATGCTCAACTACCAGGGGGGTCCGGGCATTCCCCGCGGCCCGAGCCGAGGGCGTTCCTATGATGGGAGGCGTCCCACCCGGAAGGAAGCGCATGACCGAGCCCCATCCCTGGCGCCGCTACGTCGCCCTCGGCGACTCCTTCACGGAGGGCATCGGCGATCCCGAGCCGGGCAGCCCCACCGGGCACCGGGGCTGGGCCGACCGCGTGGCCGAGGTGCTGGCCGACCAGGTCGAGGGCTTCTCGTACGCGAACCTCGCGATCCGCGGGCGCCTCCTCGCGCAGATCGCGGACGAGCAGGTGGAGCCGGCCATGGCCCTGCACCCCGACCTCGTCTCCCTGTCCGCGGGCGGCAACGACATCCTCCGCCCCGGCGCCGACCCGGACCGGCTCGCCGACCGCCTCGACCGCATGGTGGAGCGGCTCTCCTCGGAGGGCGCGACCGTGATCCTGTTCACCGGCACCGACGTCAAGTTCTCCCCCGTGTTCGGCCGCCTGCGCGGCAAGGTCGCCATCTACAACGAGGACATCCGGGCGATCGCCGCCCGGCACGACTGCATCGTCGCCGACCAGTGGGCGCTCACCGAGATCCAGGACCCGCGCATGTGGGACGTCGACCGGCTCCACCTCGCGCCCCTCGGCCACCACACGGTCGCGCGCATGGTCCTGCAGGCGCTCGCCGTCGAGAACGACCTGCAGCCGCTCCGACCCGAGCCGCTCCCGGCGCGCACCTGGCGTCAGGCCCGCGCGGGCGACATCGACTGGGCGCGCTCCTACTTCGTGCCGTGGGTGCTGCGACGCCTCCGCCACCAGTCCTCCGGCGACGGGCGCACGGCCAAGAGGCCCGACGCGTCGCCGTGGACGCGCCCGGACGCGGCGGGCTGATCCCGAGGACCATCCTCAGGGCGTCGCCGGCGGTCAGCCCAGCAGCTCGCCCGGGTTAGCGAGGCGCCACCAGCCGTCGGGGCCGGGGATCGCCCGGTCGAGCGCCAGCGGCACCCGCACGGTCTCCCCGCCGGCCGTGACCGTGGCCGTCCCCACCTCGGCGCCCGCCTCGGCCTCCGCCGTCGCGGATGCCTCCACGGTCGTCGTGACGGGCGTGTCAGCCCACACGAGGAGCGACTGGTCGGCCGTGCTCACGGCCTGCGCCGTCGCACCCCACGCGGTCGTGTAGTCGGCGAACGGCTCCCCCGCCGTCGCGACCTGCACCACGTGCATGTTGGCGGTCACGGTCGGCAGCAGCGCGAGCACCTGGCGCGCGAGCTCCGCGTGGTCCTGCGCCCCCAGGGTGACGCCGACGAGCGTCACCTCGCGGTCGCCCACCTTCGTGTCCACGGCCCAGAGGAGGCACTTGCCGGCCTGCTCGAGCGTGCCGGTCTTGATGCCGCGGAACCCGGGCACGGCCGCGAGCAGGTTGCGGTTCACGACGGCGCCCACGCCTGCGACGTCGGCGCTCCGCTCGTCGACGATGTCCGCGAGCACCGGGTCGGCCAGCACCATCTCCCCGATGCGGACGAGGTCGGTCGTCGTGCTCACCGTCTCGGGCGAGAGCCCCATCGCGTCGGCGACGTGCGTGCCCGTGAGCCCCTGCTCGGCGAGCCAGGCGTTCGCGGCCTCGACGAACGCGTCGTTCGACCCGAACGCCCAGACGCCGAGGGCCGCCGCGTAGTTGTTGGCGCTCGCGAGCAGCGCGCCCTCGAGGAGGTCGCGCTGCGACAGGCTCGTGCCGGGCACCGCCGGCTCGACGATGCCGTCCTGCTTCAGGATCTCGACGCGGAGCGCCTCGTCCTCGGCGGTGAAGGTGACCTGCGGCCCCTCCGCGCCGGCGGCCAGCGGCTTCGCGTGCAGCACGACGAGGGCGGTCACGGTCTTGGTGATGCTCGCCATGGGCCGCGGCACCGGCGCCGCGTCGTCCGTGGCCAGCACGCCGTCGAACCCGACCGCGCCGACGGCCGAGACGCCCCTCCCCGGCCAGGTCTCCGGGGTGGCGACGTTGACGACGGGATCCGGGGCCTCGACCTGCGCGACCGCGGCCGGCGGATCCGCCGTGAGGGTCACGGGGACGTAGACGCCCGCGGAGACGAGGAGCGCCGCGACGACGCCGGTGAGGGTGGCGCGGCGGGAGCGCCTCATGCCGCGACCCGCAGGGCGTAGAGCGCGACGGCGCTCGCCGCGGCCACGTTGAGCGAGTCCACGCCGTGGAGCATCGGGATCACGACCGTCGAGTCCGCGTGCCGGAGCGCATGGCGGCTGAGGCCGTCCCCCTCGGTGCCGAGCACGAGCGCGATCCGCTCGGGCGGATCCGCCGCGAAGGCGTCGAGGGTGACGGCGTCGTCCTCGAGGGCGAGCGCGGCCAGGTGGAACCCGGCCTCGTGCAGGAGCGGCGCGGCCTCCGACCACTCGGGCAGCCGCGTCCACGGCACCTGCAGGACGGTGCCCATGCTGACGCGGACGCTCCGGCGGTACAGCGGGTCGGCGCAGCGCGGGGTGATGAGCACGGCGTCGGCCCCGATGCCGGCGACCGCGCGGAAGATCGCCCCGACGTTCGTGTGGTCGACGATGTCCTCGAGCACCACCACCCGGCGGGCGCCGCGCAGCACGTCGGCGACGGCGGGCAGGGGCGGTCGGTGCATCGCGGCGAGCGCCCCGCGGTGCAGGTTGTAGCCCGTGAGCCGCTCGAGCACGGCGGCGGCGCCCACGAAGACGGGCACCTCGGGGAAGCCCTCGAGGAGCGGGGCGACGTCGTCGAGCCACTGCTCCTGCACGAGGACCGAGCGCGGCACGTGGCCCGCGGCGAGCGCGCGCCCCATGACCTTGGTCGACTCGGCGATGTACAGACCGCCCTCGGGCTCGCTCACGCGGCGGAGGGCCACGTCGGTGAGGCGCGAGTAGTCCTCGAGTCCCGGGGAGCCCAGGTCCTCGATGCGGTGGATGTGCACGCCGATCCTCTCTCCGTCCGCCCACGACGGGGGCGGCGCTTGTCGCGCGGAGCTTACACGGGGGCTTGCTGTCTAGACTCGGGAGCACCATGATGCCCTGCCCCGTCGCCGCCCGCGGACGGGATCGGGCGTCCGCTCGGCATCGGGAGGCCCCATGAGCACCGCTCTCCGTGACGATCCCCGACCCCCCGCGGGGTCGACGATCGCCGAGGCCGTCGAGCTGATGCGCGGCCGCCGCACCGCCGTCCTCACGGGCGCCGGCCTCAGCACCGACTCCGGCATCCCCGACTACCGCGGCGAGGGCGCCCCCAAGCGGAACCCCATGACGTTCCAGCAGTTCCGCAGCGAGGGCGACGACTTCCGCCGCCGCTACTGGGCGGGCGGCCACCTCGGCTGGAAGGCGTTCAGCTCCGCGCGCCCCAACGACGGCCATGCGGCGCTGGCCGACCTCGAGGCCGCGGGCGTCGTGGGCGGGATCGTCACGCAGAACGTCGACGGCCTGCACGAGCGCGCCGGGTCCCGCCGTGTCGTCGACCTGCACGGCTCGCTCGACCGGGTCCTCTGCCTCGAGTGCGGCCAGGCCTACGCGCGCTCCGCGATCGCCGAGCGGATCAGCGCCGAGAACCCGTGGCTCGACCAGCCCGACGCGGTGGAGCTGAACCCGGACGGCGACGCGCAGGTGCACGACGTCGACCGCTTCCGGATCCCCGTGTGCAGCGTCTGCGGCGGGATGCTGAAGCCGGACGTGGTCTTCTTCGGCGAGCTGGTGCCCACCGAGCGCTTCCGCGAGGCGAGCGCCATCGTCTCCGACGCGGACGTGCTCCTCATCGCCGGGTCGTCCCTCGCGGTCAACTCCGGCATCCGCCTGCTCGAGCTCGCCCGGAGGAGCCGCATGCCGATCGTGATCCTCAACCGCGGCGTCACCAAGGGCGACACCCGCGCCACCGTGCGCCTGGAGGGCGGCACGAGCGAGACCCTCCGCGCCATCGCGACGGAGCTCGCGTCGTGACGCGCATCGTCCTCGTCCGCCACGGCCGCACCGCCTGGAACGTGGAGCGCCGCGTGCAGGGGTCGAGCGACATCCCCCTCGACGACACCGGTCGCGCGCAGGCCGCCACCGCGGGCGCCCTCCTCGCCGAGGCGGTCGCGGGCGACGCGGGCTGGGACGCGATCCATGCGAGCCCCCTGAGCCGTGCCTTCGAGACCGCGTCGATCATCGCCGAGCACCTCGCGCTCGGCGGCGCCCCCACGACGGGCCCGCTGCCGGAGCCCGCGCTGGCCGAGCGCCGCTACGGCCTCGCGGAGGGGCTCACGCACCAGGAGATCGAGGCGCGCTTCCCCGACGGCGACGTGCCGGGGCGCGAGACCGTCGAGTCCGTGACCGAGCGGGCGGGCGCCGCGCTCCTCCGCCTCGCCGAGATGCACCCCGGCGGGTCGATCATCGCGGTGTCGCACGGCGGGGTCATCGCGGCGCTCGCGCGGAGCCTCGACGCGTCCCTCGTGGGCCGCCCCGGCCCCATGATCGAGAACGGCTCGGCCCACACGTTCGGCGTGGTCGACGGCGAGCTGTCGCTGCTGCGCTTCGGCGGCGTCGCGGACCTCGGGGCCATCGCCGACCTCGACACCGCGCGCCGCGCCTGACCCGCGTCACCCGCACGCGGTCCCGGCACGTCGCCGGATCGGCGGTCCGGTCGCGCGCTCAGGCGCCTCGGCGCCCCGTGCGCGCGACCTGCTCCAGGAGGTCGCCGAGCACCGCGGCCGAGCGGCCCCAGCCGTACTCGGCCGCGCGCGCGGAGCACGCCGCCGAGCGCCGCCGCCACTCCGCCGGGTCCTCCAGCGCGCGCACGGCCGCGGCGAACCCCTCGGGGTCGTCGGGGTCGACGTACACGGCCGCGTCGCCGCCGATCTCGCGGAAGATCGGGATGTCGCTGACCACGACCGGCAGGCCGACGCTCATCGCCTCCACGACCGGGATGCCGAAGCCCTCGTCACGCGACGCGGTGAGGAGCGCGGTGGCGCGGCGCAGGGTCGCGGCGTACTCGGCGTCGCTCGCGCCGTCGCGGAAGACCAGCCGGGCGCCGTCGGCCAACGCCTCCAGCCGCTCGCGCTCCGCCGGGACGATGCGGCTCATGAGCTCCAGCTCGTGCTCGGGCAGGTCGTCCGCCGCGCGCACGAGCGTCTCGACGTTCTTGTAGGGCATGTACGAGCCCATGTAGACGAGCGTCCGCTCCTCCGGGGCGTCCCGCGGCCCGTCCGGCGTCCCGTCGGGGGCGGGCACGAGCTCCGCCGCGTTCGGCACCACGACCACGGGCCGGGTCGTCAGCCGGTGGCGGCGGATGAGGCCGCGCGTCGTCTCGCTCACCGTGACGATCGCGTCCGCCCGGTCGAGCAGGAGCCGCTGGGGCCACCACGCCAGGTGGAACGCGCGCCACAGGGCACGCACGGGCGCGGGCAGGTCGCGCGGCGGGCGGCGGTGGCGGTAGTAGATGAGGTCGTGCAGCGTGAGCACGAGCGGGTACGTGCGCCCGCGCGAGCCCATGGTCTGCATCGGGCTGTAGACGACGTCCGGTCGCAGCCGGGAGATCCGGCGCGCGACCCACGGCTCGCGGGGCCCGGTGGGCGAGCTGACCATCTGCCACGGGAGGTCGGGCAGGAGCGCGAGCTGGCGGTGGTCGCTGATGAGCATGGTCACGTCGAAGCGCGCGCCCAGCCGCGCGACGAGCTCGGCGCCGTAGCGGCTGATCCCGTCGTGCCGGCCGATGCGCGTGTACCGGCAGTCGAACACGAGCCTCACGACGCGCTCCCCTCGTCGAGGAAGCGGCGGACGAAGCCCGCGGCCTCCCCCGGCGTCTCGTAGTGGATGAGGTGCCCGACCCGCGGGATCACCTCGAGCCGCGCGTCGGCGAACAGCGTGCGCAGGCGGTGCTGGGCCGCGACGGGGGTGATGTCGTCGCGCTCGGCGGCGACCAGCAGCACGGGGATCCGCACGCGCGACGCGTACGTGCTCGCGTCCGACGACACCGACGCGCGGAAGGCCTCGAGCACCACGCGGCGGTCGCTGAAGGCGCTGAAGAAGCGGTCGTGCTGGTCGTTGATCCACCGGCGGAGGCCGCGGTCGCGGGTCTTCGCCATGGCCTCGCTCATCACGCGCACGATGGCGCGGTTGCGCAGCAGGCCGAACCCCGCGCGCTCGGGCAGCACCGCGGCGGCGCGGTAGTAGAGGACGGCGAGGCGGGTGAGGATCCCGCGCGGCCCCTCGAGCGCGGGCGCGGCGATCGGGTTCACGAGGACCGCCCGCGGGGCGGGCAGCCCGTCGGCGAGCGCGGCCGACACGACGATGGACCCGAACGAGTGCCCGAGCACGGTCGCGTCGCGCGTGCCCGTCGCGTCGACGAACGCGCGGAGCCACGCGGAGTAGCCGGGGATGTCGTGCCGCGCGTCCGCGAGCGGCGTCGAGTCGCCGAAGCCCGGGAGGTCGGGCGAGAGGATCCGCACGCCCGGCAGCTGCGCCACGACCGGCTCGAGCCCGTGGTGGTCCCCGCGGAACCCGTGCACGACGACGAGCACCTGCTCGGCGTCCGCGGGCCCGTACTCCCACCAGGCGGTGCGGCTCCCGAGGAGGTCGACGGTGCGGCGGACCACGGGGATGCGATCGAGCTGGGCGGCGTAGGGCGAGGGGACGGTCATCGGGGTCGAGTCTACGAGCGGCGGCCGCCCGCGCCCCCGGGCGCGCCGGGCCTCCGGCGCTCGTCCGCCCCGCCTAGAGTTGCCCACGAGCCTTCCCCGCCCTTCCGTCGACGCCCCGTCGCCCCCACGAGGAGAACCGTGAGCTTCACCGCCCCCATCACCCTGCCCGGACTCACCCTCGACAAGCAGTGGTACAAGCGCTCGGTCTTCTACGAGGTGATGATCCGCTCCTTCGTCGACTCCAACGGCGACGGCACGGGCGACATACAGGGCCTCATCTCCAAGCTCGACTACCTGCAGTGGCTCGGCATCGACGGCCTGTGGCTGCCCCCGTTCTTCCAGTCCCCGCTCCGCGACGGCGGCTACGACATCAGCGACTACATGGCCGTGCTGCCCGAGTTCGGCACCCTCGACGACTTCAAGGAGCTCGTCACCAAGTCGCACGAGCGGAACATGCGCATCGTCATCGACCTCGTGATGAACCACACGTCCGACCAGCACGAGTGGTTCCAGCAGTCCCGCTCCGACCCGGACGGCCCCTACGGCGACTTCTACGTGTGGAGCGACACCGACGAGAAGTACGAGGACATCCGCGTCATCTTCGTCGACACCGAGGAGTCCAACTGGACCTTCGACCCGGTGCGCCGCCAGTTCTTCTTCCACCGCTTCTTCTCGCACCAGCCCGACCTCAACTTCGACAACCCGAAGGTGCACGAGGCCATCTACGGCGTCATCCGCCACTGGCTCGACATGGGCGTCGACGGCCTCCGCCTCGACGCGATCCCGTACCTCTACGAGACCGAGGAGGGCAACGGCGAGGGCGAGCCCGCCACCCACGAGTTCCTCAAGCGCCTGCGCGCCATGGTCGACGAGGAGTACCCGGGCCGGATCCTCATCGCCGAGGCCAACCAGTGGCCCCGTGAGGTCTCCGCGTTCCTCGGCACCGAGGAGGAGCCGGAGTGCCACATGGCGTTCGACTTCCCGATCATGCCGCGCATCTTCTACTCCCTCCGCTCGCAGACCGCGGACGAGCTGAAGCGGATCATGAGCGAGACGTTCGAGATCCCGGACGCGGCGGCGTGGGGCGTCTTCCTCCGCAACCACGACGAGCTCACGCTCGAGATGGTGAGCGAGGAGTACCGCCAGGCCATGTACGGCTGGTACGCGTACGACCCGCGCATGCGCGTCAACATCGGCATCCGGCGCCGCCTGGCCCCGCTCCTCGACAACTCGCGCGCCGAGCTCGAGCTCGTGCACGCGCTCCTGTTCTCGCTGCCCGGCAGCCCGTTCCTCTACTACGGGGACGAGATCGGCATGGGCGACAACATCTGGCTCCCGGACCGCGACGCGTCGCGCACGCCCATGCAGTGGACCCCGGACCGCAACGCCGGCTTCTCCACCGCCGACCCGGGGAAGCTCTACCTGCCCGTCGTGCAGTCGCTCGTCTACAACTACGCGCAGATCAACGTGGAGTCGCAGCTCGCGCAGTCCCGCTCGCTGCTGCACTGGGTCCGCAACGTCATCCACGTGCGGAAGGCGCACCCGGTGTTCGGCCAGGGCACCATCACGGTCCTGCCGACCGACCACGAGAGCGTGCTCGCGTTCGTGCGCTCCTACGAGGGCAGCGGCACGCACTTCGGCGACCGCGCCGAGGACGTGCTCTGCGTCTTCTCGTTCGCGCACAACCCGGTCTCGGTCACGATCGACGCGTCGGACTTCGCGGGATCCCAGCTGTACGACCTGTTCGGCGGCGGCGTCTTCCCGACCGTCGGCGACGACGGCCGCCTGACCCTCACACTCGCCACGCAGAGCTTCTACTGGCTGCACATGGGCGCGCCCGCCATCGGCGGTCGCCCGTAGCATCTACAGGATGACCTCCCGCTGGCACGACACCCTGGCCTCGTTCGACCTCGAGACGACGGGGGTGGACGTCGAGACCGCGCGCATCGTCACGGCGTGCATCGTCGTGCTGGACGAGCGGGGCGAGGTCCTCGAGCGCCACGACTGGCTCGCGGACCCCGGCGTCGAGATCCCCGCGGGCGCCGCGGCCATCCACGGCGTCACGACGGAGCGCGCGCAGGCGGAGGGGCGGGACGCCGCGGCCGTGGTGCTCGAGATCGTGACCACCATCCGCGAGATGTTCGCGCGCGGCCTCGCGCTCGTCGTCTACAACGCGCCCTACGACCTCACGCTCCTCAACCGCGAGGCCGTGCGGCACGGCGTGGAGCCGCTCCGGGACACCGGCCCCGTCATCGACCCGCTCGTCATCGACAAGGCGGTCGACACGTACCGCCGCGGCAAGCGCACCCTGTCCGTCGCGGCCGAGCACTACGGCGTGCGGCTCGACGACGCGCACGACGCGGGCGCCGACGCCATCGCCGCGGGCCGCGTCGCCCAGGCCATCGCCGGGCGCTACGCGGACCAGCTCGACATCCCCGTGCTCGACCTGCACGACCGGCAGGTCGACTGGTCCCGCGTCCAGGCCGAGAGCTTCCAGGACTACATGCGCCGCACGCGCGACCCCGCCTTCACGACGTCGGGCGCGTGGCCGGAGCGGCACGTCGGATCCTGACCCGCCGCCCCCGGCGCTGCACCGTGCCCGGTCCGCGGCACGACGGGGACGACGAAGGGCGCCCGGCCGGAGCCGGGCGCCCTTCGTGCTGCAGCGGGTGGCTGCTACTTCTTGCCGAAGCCCGCGTAGCGCGAGTTGAACTTCTCGACGCGGCCGGCGGAGTCCATGATGCGCTGCTTGCCCGTGTAGAACGGGTGCGAGGCGCTCGAGATCTCGACGTCGATGACGGGGTACGTGTTGCCGTCCTCCCACTCGATGGTCTTCGAGCTGCCCACGGTGGAGCGCGTGAGGAAGGTCTCACCGGAGGCGAGGTCGCGGAAGACGACCGGGGCGTACTGGGGGTGGATGGCGGTCTTCATCGGGGGTGTCCTTCGTCGTTTCTGGTGTCTGCGTGGGAAGCGTGGGCGGCCGGGATGATCACCGGACCAGTGGACGAGCCTACCAGACGGGTGCCCGCCGCGGGTCGGCGCGCCGGAGCGCGCCGGGACGGGATCAGGAGCGGACGGCGCGGGCGGTGAAGCGCCCGTCGTCCTGCGTGACCTCGAGCTCGAGGCCGAAGGTGCGCCCGAGGGTCTCGACCGTGATGACGTCCCCGAGCGGGCCGGCTGCGACGACCTGGCCCTCGCGCAGGAGCAGGCCGTGCGTGAACCCGCGCGGGATCTCCTCCACGTGGTGCGTGACCATGACGATGCCGGGCGCCTCGGGTGCCGATGCGTAGCCGCCGAGGAGCTGCAGGAGCTCCTCGCGGGCGCCGAGGTCGAGGCTCGCGGCCGGCTCGTCGAGGAGCAGGAGCTCGGGGTCCGTCATGATCGAGCGGGCGATCTGGACGCGCTTCTGCTCGCCGTCGCTCAGCGTCCCGAAGCGGCGCTGCTCGAGGTGGTCGAGGCGCCATTCCGCGAGCACGCGCTGGGCGCGGCGCACGTCGATGTCCTCGTAGTCCTCGTTCCAGCGGCCGGTGACCGAGTACGCCGCCGTGAGGACCACGTCGAGCACGGTCTCGTCGGCGGGGATGCGCCGGGCCATGGCGGTGGAGGCGAAGCCGATGCGCGAGCGCAGCTCGAACACGTCGACGCGGCCGAGCTCGTGGTCTAGGACCGTGGCCGTGCCCGAGGACGGGTGCACCATGGCGGAGGCGATCTGCAGGAGGCTCGTCTTGCCCGCGCCGTTCGGCCCGAGGACGACCCAGCGCTCGTCGCCGTCCACCGTCCAGTCCACGCGGTCGAGGATGGTCGTCCCGTTCCGGACGAAGGACACTCCGGACAGGGAGAGGACGTGGCTCATGCCCACGAGTCTACCGGCCCGGACCCCGCGTGCGGCCCGCCCGGGAGAGGTCCGCGGACGACCCGGCGGGGCCTGGCCGACGCGCGGTCAGCGCAGGATCGACGCGTAGATCGCCTCGGTCTGGCGGGCGATCCGGTCCCAGCCGAACTCGCGCTCGGCGCGCACCCGGCCGGCCTCGCCCATGCGGCGGGCGGCGTCCGGATCCTGCACGACCTCGGTGAGGGCCGCGGCGAGGTCGCGGACGAACCGCTCCGGGTCGGTGGGCGTCCCCGTGCCGTCGGTGGCCTGGTCGATGGGGACGAGCCGGCCGGTGACGCCGTCGTCGACGACCTCGGGGATCCCGCCCGTGGCGGTGCCCACGACGGGCGCGCCGCACGCCATGGCCTCGAGGTTCACGATGCCGAGGGGCTCGTAGACGGACGGGCAGACGAAGACCGTGCCGGCTGTGAGCACGGCGGACAGCTCGCGACGCGGCAGGAGCCGGTCGATCCAGACGACGCCGGAGCGCTCCTCCTGCAGGCCGCGGACGAGGGCCGTGACCTCCTCCATGATCTGCGGGGTGTCCGGCGCCCCCGCGCAGAGCACCATCTGCACGTCGGCGGGCAGCAGCGCCGCCGCGCGGAGGAGGTAGGGCAGGCCCTTCTGCCGGGTGATCCGGCCGACGAACACGACCGAGGGGCGCGACGGGTCGATGCCGAGGGAGCGGACGAGCTCGTCGTCGTGCACGGGCGCCCAGGCCTCGAGGTCGATCCCGTTGTAGACGGTGTGCACGCGGTCCTCGTCGAGCGCCGGGTACGAGCGGAGGATGTCGCGCTTCATGCCGTCGCTGACGGCGATGACGGCGTCGGCCGCCTCGTAGGCGGTGCGCTCGATCCAGCTGGAGACGCGGTAGCCGCCGCCCAGCTGCTCCGCCTTCCACGGCCGGAGGGGCTCGAGGCTGTGCGCGGTGACGACGTGCGGGATGCCGTGCAGCATCGACGCCACATGGCCCGCGTGGTTCGCGTACCAGGTGTGGGAGTGGACGACGTCGGCGCCCGCGACGTCGCTCGCGATGGCGAGGTCGACGGCCATGGTCTGCAGCGTCGCGTTGGCGCCCGCGAGCTCCGCGGGGACCGGGTAGGAGAAGACGCCGGGCTCGTCCCGCGGCGCCCCGAAGGCGCGGACGACCACCTCGGTCTGCTGGCGCATGGCCTTCACGAGCTCCGTGACGTGCACGCCGGCACCCCCGTAGACCTCGGGCGGATACTCCTTGGTGATCACGTCTGCTCGCATTGGTCGAACGCTAGTACATGCCCTGGCGTGCATCTACGCTGGGGCAATGGCATCGAAGAAGATCTTTGGAATCGTGCTCGCCGGCGGCGAGGGCAAGCGGCTCATGCCGCTCACCGCGGACCGGGCCAAGCCCGCCGTCCCGTTCGGCGGGCAGTACCGGCTGATCGACTTCGCGCTGTCGAACCTCATCAACTCGGGGCTCACGCAGATCGTCGTGCTGACCCAGTACAAGTCGCACTCCCTCGACCGCCACGTGTCGCAGACCTGGCGCCTCAACCAGATGCTCAACTCCTACATCGCCTCGGTGCCCGCGCAGCAGCGGCTCGGCAAGCGGTGGTTCAGCGGGTCGGCCGACGCCATCCTGCAGAGCCTCAACCTCATCAACGACGAGAAGCCCGACATCGTCGTCGTGGTCGGCGCCGACCACGTGTACCGCATGGACTTCAGCCAGATGATCGACGCTCACATCGCGTCGGGGCGCGGCGCCACGGTCGCCGCCATCCGGCAGCCCATCGAGCTCGCCGACCAGTTCGGCGTGATCGACACCGATCCCGCGAACCCGGCCGCCATCCGGGCATTCCTGGAGAAGCCGAAGGACCCGGTGGGGCTCGACGACTCCCCCGGCGAGGTGCTCGCCTCCATGGGCAACTACGTGTTCGACACCGACCAGCTCATCGACGCGGTGCGCCGCGACGGCGAGAACGCCGAGTCCGCGCACGACATGGGCGGCGACATCGTCCCGTGGTTCGTGGAGCAGGGGAACGCCGGCGTCTACGACCTCAACCGCAACGAGGTCCCCGGCGCCAACGACCGCGACCGGTACTACTGGCGCGACGTCGGCACGATCGAGTCCTTCTTCGACGCGCACCAGGACCTCATCTCGGCGCTGCCGGTGTTCAACCTCTACAACAAGGACTGGCCGATCTTCAGCCAGCAGCTCAACAGCCCGCCCGCGAAGTTCGTCCGCGACGCGCAGGGCAACACCGGCACGATGATCGACTCCATCACGTCGCTCGGCGGCGTCATCAGCGGTGCGCACGTGGAGCGCAGCGTCCTCGGCCCGTGGGTCATCGCGGAGTCCGGCGCGCGGATCGTCGACTCGATCGTGTTCGACAAGGTGCACATCGGGGCGGGAGCGGACATCCGTCGCGCCATCCTCGACAAGGACGTCGAGGTCGCGCCCGGCGCGACGGTCGGCGTCGACCACGACCGCGACCGCGAGCGCGGGTTCACCGTGACCGACGGCGGCATCACCGTCGTGGGCAAGGGCGTGCGCGTCACCCCGTGAGCGCCGTCCTCCCGATGACGCCGACGCCCGCGGCGCCGACGTCCGTCGCGCGCACCCACCCGCGCATGCTCGTCGTGCTCGACGTCGACTCCACCCTCATCGAGGACGAGGCCATCGAGCTGCTGGCCGCGGAGGCGGGCTCGCTCGAGCAGGTCGCCGCGGTCACCGACCGGGCGATGCGCGGGGAGCTCGACTTCGCCGAGAGCCTGCGCTCGCGGGTGGCGACGCTGGCGGGGCTGCCCGACGCGGTGCACGCGACGGTCGGCTCCCGGATCCGCCTCACGCCCGGCGCCGAGCGGCTGGTCGCGGGGCTGCACGACGCCGGCCACGTCGTCGCCGTCGTCTCGGGGGGCTTCCACGAGCTGCTGGATCCGCTCGCCGAGCGCCTCGGGCTCGACCTCTGGCGGGCGAACCGGCTCGAGTCCGTCGACGGGCGCCTCACGGGCCGGGTCTCCGGTCCCGTCATCGACGCGGCGGCCAAGCGCGCGGCCGTCGAGGAGTGGAGCCGGGAGCTCGAGATCCCGCTCGCCCGGATCGTCGCGGTGGGCGACGGTGCCAACGACCTCGAGATGATGGCCGTCGCCGGCCTGTCGGTCGCGTTCGACGCGAAGCCGGCCGTCCGCCGACGCGCGGACGTGTGCGTCGATCGCCGCGACCTCGCGCAGGTCCTCGCGCTCCTCGGCCTCCCCAGCTGACGCGGCCGTCGCGGCCGTCGCGGCGGCCGCGGCGGCCGCGGGTCAGCCCGCGACGACCGCGCGGGCGATGGCCGCCAGCTGCGCGATGTTCGCGGGCATCCGCTCCCGCTCCGACGGCAGGCTCGCGAGGTGGGTCACGTTGTCGAGGTACGCCAGGAAGATGAAGGCGCCGAAGCGCTCGTCCGGGACGCCCGTGCTGCCGCCCGCGGCCGTGTAGGCGCGGTGGAACTGGGCGCGCTGCCGGGGCGCCAGGTACATGATCGCCGCGGCGACGTCGAGGCCCGCGGGACCCAGCCCGCACCGGTCGAAGTCGATGACGGAGACGCCGGTGGGCCCCTGGATCAGGTTGCCCGGGTGGTAGTCGCCGTGCACCATGATCGGCGGCCCGGCCTGCGCGAGCGTCGCGCGCAGCTCCGCGATCGCCGCGGCCAGCGCCTCCGCCGTGGAGCCGTCGGCCATGATGCCGGGGTAGCCCTCGACCAGGCGCTCGAGCCGCGTCGTCGCGTAGTCGGCGTCGTAGCGGCGGCGCTGGCCCGCGAGCGCGACGGCGGCCGGATCCGCGCCCGCGGCGTGCAGGGCGGCCAGCGTCTCGGCGAACGGCCCCGCGTCCGAGGACGCGGGGAGGCTGCTCAGCATCTCGCCGTCGTGCCAGGTGAGGAGGGTCGCGAGGCGCCGCTCCACGCGGCCGCCGGATGCGCCGACCACCGCGCGGCGGAGGCCCACCTCGTCGTCGTCGGGGACCGGCACCTCGACCGTGGCCGTCCAGGATCCGGCGCGCGTGCGCTGCGGGACCGGCACCGACGGGCCGCCCCGGGCGGCGAGCATCGCCAGCCAGTCGAGCTCCAGGTCGATCTCGTGCTGCTGACGGCGCGCGACGTGCAGGCGCAGCAGGTACCGGGCTCCGCCGTCGACGTCGACGCGGTAGGCGTGGTTGTGCGTGGCCCCCAGCTCGGTGAGCACGGCGGGACCCGCGTCCCAGGCCGCCAGGAGGTCGGACACGGCGCGCTCCTCGGCGAGCGGCGTCAGTGGCCCATGCCGAGGCCGCCGTCGACGGGGATGACCGCGCCGGAGATGTAGGCCGCCTCGTCGGAGGAGATCCAGGCCACGACGCCCGCGACCTCGGCGGCCGTGCCGTAGCGGCCGGCGGGGATGGACTTCTTGTACTCCGCGGCGGTGGCCTCGGGCAGCTCGGCCGTCATGTCGGTCTCGATGAAGCCGGGGGCGACGACGTTGGCGGTGATGCCGCGGCCGCCGAGCTCGCGCGTGATCGAGCGGGCGAGGCCGACCAGACCGCTCTTGGACGCGGCGTAGTTGACCTGGCCGCCGGACCCGTAGAGGCCGACGACGCTGGAGATGAGGACGATGCGCCCGAAGCGCGCCTTGAGCATGCCCTTCGACGCGCGCTTGACGACGCGGAAGGCGCCACCGAGGTTGGTGTCCACGACCTCGGTGAAGTCGTCGTCGCTCATGCGCATCATGAGCATGTCGCGCGTGATTCCGGCGTTGGCGACCACGACCTCGACGGGACCGTACGCGGCCTCGACCTCCGCGAAGGCGCCGTCCACGGACGCCGCGTCGGTGACGTCCGCGCGGACCGTGAAGCTACCCTCGGGGCCCTCGCCCGAGCGGGCCGTGACCGCGACGCGGTGTCCGCGGCGGAGCATCTCCTCGGCGATCGCGAACCCGATCCCCCTGTTGCCTCCGGTGACGACGACGGTGCGTGCGATGCTCATGTGGGGACCTTCCATTACGGCTTGGAGGGGGCTTGCGGACTCGGACGAGCCTATCGGTGGGTCGGCGTACCCTGGTTCCGATGGGGCGCGCGACGCGCCCCCGAAGGACGCCATCCACCCATGCCCACCCCGCAGCAGTCGGTCACCAGCCTCCCCCGGTCCCCGCAGGAGGACCGCCATGCCCGCATGGTGAAGTACACCATCGCCATGACCATCCGCATGGTCTGCATCCTGTCCTGCCTCTTCCTCGAGGGTTGGTGGCTGGCCGTCGCCGCCATCGGCGCCGTGGTCCTCCCCTACTTCGCGGTCATCCTCGCGAACGTCGGCGGCAACCAGGGCACCGCGGTCGAGCGTCCGGGCGGCGTCGTGGCCGTGTCCGCGCGCCACTCCGGGTTCCCGCCGCCGGCCGAGGCCTCGGCGCCCGCCGCGGGGTCGACGCCGTTCGCGGCATCCGCACCGTACGCGTCCTCCGAGCCCTCCATGCCGTCCGAGCCGTTCACGATGCCCGCGTCCTTCACGACGTACGAGACGGGGCGCGGCCCGACGCCGACGACGGGGGCCCGACCTGCTCCCGCCGGGGACGCCCCCACGTCCGAGAACCCCGACGCGACGTGAGCGGTCTCGCCTCCTGGGGCCTCGGGTCCGCCGGGCCGTCGTCCGACGTCGTCGAGTGCTCGCGCGCCGGCTGCCGTGCGGACGCCGCCTGGCGCGTCGAGTGGCGCAACCCGCGCATCCACACCGCCGACCGGGTGAAGACCTGGACGGCGTGCGACGAGCACGTCGGCTTCCTCCGCGACTTCCTGGCCGGCCGGGACTTCCCCGTGCGCGTGGCCGCCGTCGACGCACCCGTCGAGGGGGCGATCCCGTGACCCGCTGGCGCTTCGTGCTCAACCGGCGCTGGGCCGGGTACCTCCTGGTCGCCGTGGTCTTCGCGATCGCGTGCGTGCTGCTCAGCCACTGGCAGTTCGCGCGTCGCGACGAGGCGCTGGCGGAGATCGCCAAGGTCGAGGACAACTGGGACAGCGCGCCCCTGCCGGTCGACCAGGTGCTCGCCGACACCTCCTCCTACGTCGACACGCAGAAGTGGACGCCCGTCAGCATGACCGGCACCTACCTGGTCGACGAGCAGCTCCTGGCGCGCAACCGCCCCTTCAACGGCCAGCCCGGCTTCGAGGTCCTCACCCCGCTCCGCCTGGAGGACGGCCGCGTCTTCGTGGTCGACCGCGGCTGGGTGCCCATCGGCAACTCGCAGGACTCCCCCGACTCCGTGCCCGCGCCTCCCGAGGGCCAGGTCACGGTGACCGCGCGGCTGAAGGCGGGCGAGCCGGAGCTGCCGGGCCGCTCCGCGCCCGCCGGGCAGATCGCCACGGTGCACCTGCCGGACATCGCCGGTCGCGTGGACGCGCCGACGTACACCGGGGCCTACGGGCTGCTGATCTCCGAGAGCCCCGCCCCCGCCGAGGCCGCGCCGTTCGCGACGCCGCGCCCGGCCGAGGACGAGGGCCCGCACCTGTCGTACGCGTTCCAGTGGATCGTGTTCGCGATCATCGGCTTCGCGGGCCTCGGCATCGCGGTGCGCAACGAGTACCGGATCATCAACGCGGACGACCCCGAGGAGCAAGAGCGCGAGCGCGCCCGTCAGGCCAAGCGCGCCCGGAAGCGGCCGTCGGACGCGGACGTCGAGGACCGGATCCTGGACGACGCGCGCTGACGCACGCTCGCGGGGATCAGGCCAGCTCGATGAGGTCCATGTAGTCGGGGCTCCAGTGGTCCTCGGTGCCGTCCGGCATGATGAGGACCCGCTCCGGGTTGAGCGCCTCGACCGCGCCGGAGTCGTGGCTGACGAGCACGACGGCGCCCGAGTACGTGTTGAGCGCGCCGAGGATCTCCTCGCGGCTCGCGGGGTCGAGGTTGTTGGTGGGCTCGTCGAGCAGCAGCACGTTGGCGCCGGACACGACGATCATCGCCAGCGCCAGGCGGGTCTTCTCGCCGCCCGAGAGCACACCCGCGGGCTTCGCCGAGTCGTCGCCCGTGAAGAGGAACGAGCCGAGGACGCGGCGCGCCTCCATCTCGGAGATGTCGGGCGAGGAGGAGACCATGTTCTCCAGCACGCTGCGCTTGACGTCGATCGTCTCGTGCTCCTGCGCGTAGTAGCCGACACGCAGTCCGTGGCCGGGCTCGAGCCGCCCGGTGTCGGGCTGGTCGACCCCCGCGAGGATCCGCAGCAGCGTCGTCTTGCCGGCGCCGTTGAGGCCGAGGATGACCACCTTGCTGCCGCGGTCGATGGCGAGGTCCACGGCCGTGAAGATCTCGAGCGAGCCGTAGTTCTTGCTGAGGTCGCTCGCCATGAGCGGCGTGCGCCCGCAGGCCACGGGCTCGGGGAAGCGCAGCTTCGCGACGCGGTCGACCGCGCGCACCTCCTCGAGGCCGGAGAGCATCTTCTCCGCGCGCCGCACCATCTGGTGCGCGGCGGCGGCCTTCGACGCCTTGGCGCCGAACTTCGCGGCCTGCAGCTGCAGGACGCCCGCCTTCTTCTCGACGTTGGCGCGCTCCTTCTTGCGGCGCTCCTCGTCGGCGGCGCGCTGGCGCTGGTAGTGCTTCCAGCCCATGTTGTAGATGTCGATGACCATGCGGTTCGCGTCGAGGTAGAAGACGCGGTTCACGGTGTCGCCGACGAGCTCCACGTCGTGGCTGATCACGATGAGCCCGCCCTGGTACCCCTTGAGGAACTCGCGGAGCCAGGTGACGGAGTCGGCGTCGAGGTGGTTGGTGGGCTCGTCGAGGAGCATCGTGTCGGCGCCGGAGAAGAGGATGCGCGCGAGCTCGATGCGGCGGCGCTGGCCGCCGGAGAGCGTGCTGAGCGGCTGGTCGAGGATCCGGTCGGGCAGGCTGAGGTTGCTCGCGATCGACGCGGCCTCCGCCTCCGCGGCGTACCCGCCGAGTGCGACGAAGCGCTCCTCGAGACGGCCGTAGTCCTTCATCGCCTTCGCGGAGACCTTGTCGTCGGTCGACGCCATGTCGATCATCGCGCGCTGCATGTCGAGCGACAGCGTGCCCAGGCCGCGGGCGTCGAGGATGCGCGTGCGCGCCAGGTCCTCCGGGTTGCCGGAACGCGGATCCTGGGGCAGGTACCCGATCTCGCCGGAACGGTCGATGCGGCCGCCCGTGGGCTGGCCCTCGCCCGCGAGGATCTTGGTCAGCGTGGTCTTGCCCGCGCCGTTGCGGCCGACGAGGCCGATCTTGTCCCCCGGGCTCACCCGGAACGAGACGTCCTCCATGAGGACGCGGGCGCCGACGCGCAGCTCCAGGTCGTGTACAGCGAGCACGGTGAGGGGTCCTTCTGATCAGCGGATGTCCCACGGTCCGTGGGAGGAGGGCGACCCGCAGCAGAGGGGGTCGAGCCCGGTCGGTCGAGGGCGTCCATCGGACCCGACCGGTCCAGTGTACGAGACGCGGGCGTGGAGGGCCCGCCGGGGCGGGGAGCGCGGCCCGGGCCCGCACGACGACGGCCCCACCCGGGCGGGTGGGGCCGTCGTCGTCGCGGCGCGGGCCGCGGGTCTCAGATCGAGAAGCCGAGCGCCCGCATCATGTCGCGCCCGTCGTCGGTGATCTTCTCGGGGCCCCACGGCGGCATCCACACCCAGTTGATGCGGAACGCGGCCACGACGCCGTCGAGGGCCTCCGCGGTCTGCTCCTCGAGCACGTCGGTCAGCGGGCAGCCCGCGGACGTCAGCGTCATGTGGATGATGAGGGCGTCGTTCTCGTCGTCCCACGCCAGGTCGTAGATGAGGCCGAGGTCGACGATGTTGATCCCGAGCTCGGGATCCATCACGTCCTTCAGCGCCTCCTCGACCTCGTCGAACTTCTGCGGGGGCAGCGTGCTCTGCATGGTCACGCCGTCACCGTGGTGGAGGGCGTGAGGAAGCGGTCGTAGCCCTCCTCCTCGAGGCGGTCGGCCAGCTCGCGGCCGCCCTGCTCGGCGACCCGCCCGGCCACGAATACGTGGACGAAGTCGGGCTGGATGTAGCGGAGGATGCGCGTGTAGTGCGTGATGAGCAGGAGCCCGAGGCCCGTGTTCGCCTTCGCGCGGTTGACGCCCTCGGACACGATCTTGAGCGCGTCGACGTCGAGGCCGGAGTCGGTCTCGTCGAGCACCGCGAACTTCGGCTTCAGCAGCTCGAGCTGCAGGACCTCGTTGCGCTTCTTCTCGCCGCCGGAGAAGCCCTCGTTGACGTTGCGCTCCGCGAACGCGGGGTCCATCTTGAGCGCGGCCATGGAGGTGCGGACGTCCTTGATCCAGCCGCGGATGGCCGGGGCCTCGCCGTCGATCGCCGTCTTCGCCGTGCGGAGGAAGTTCGTGGTCGTGACGCCGGGGATCTCGACCGGGTACTGCATGGCGAGGAACAGGCCCGCGCGGGCGCGCTCGTCCACCGTCATGTCGAGGACCTCGACGCCGTCGAGGGTGACGGAGCCGGAGTCGACGTGGTACTTGGGGTGGCCCGCGATGGAGTACGCGAGCGTGGACTTGCCCGAGCCGTTGGGGCCCATGATCGCGTGGATCTCGCCCTCGTTGATCGTGAGGTCGACGCCCTTGAGGATCTGCTTGCGGCCCTGCTCGGTGTCGACGCTGACGTGCAGGTCGGTGATGGTGAGTGTTGACATCGGTGCGTTCCTCTAGCTCTTCGGGGTGGTGTCGATGTGGATGTCGCCGTCCACGATGGACACGGGGTAGACGGGGACGGGCTCGTACGCCGGCAGCGTGCGCGGCTTGCCCGTCTCGAGGGAGAACTTGGACCCGTGCGCCCAGCACTCCAGGGTGTCGCCCTCGACGAAGCCCTCGGCCAGCGAGATGTCGCCGTGCGTGCAGGTGTCGCCGATGGCGTGGACCGTGCCCGACGAGTCCTTGACGAGCGCGATGGCGAGGCCCTCGATCTCGATCCGGAGCGCCTCGTTCTCCCCGAGCTCGTCGACGGCGCAGATGCGGACGGCGGTCATCGGGCCACCGCGCCCGTGG
Source organism: Clavibacter sp. B3I6 (assembly GCF_030816895.1). NCBI lineage: Bacteria > Bacillati > Actinomycetota > Actinomycetes > Micrococcales > Microbacteriaceae > Clavibacter > Clavibacter sp. B3I6. The sequence continues at coordinate 283,391 of NZ_JAUSYL010000001.1, read as the reverse complement.
TCGTGCCGGACAGCTCGGCCTCGATGGCGGCCTGGAGCCGCTCCTCGAGGTCCGGGACGCCGATCTGCTGCACGATCTCGCTGAGGAAGCCGCGGACGACGAGGCGACGCGCCTCCTCCTCCGTGATCCCGCGGGCCTGCAGGTAGAACAGCTGCTCGTCGTCGAAGCGGCCGGTGGCGCTCGCGTGACCGGCGCCGGCGATGTCGCCGGTCTCGATCTCGAGGTTCGGGACCGAGTCGGCGCGCGTGCCGTCCGTGAGGACGAGGTTGCGGTTCTGCTCGTAGCTGTCGGTGCCGGGCGCGGAGCGGCGGATCAGCACGTCGCCGACCCAGACCGTGCGGGCGCCCTTCCCCTGCAGCGCGCCCTTGTAGGTGACGCGGCTGCGGGTGTTGGGAGCATCGTGGTCGACGTAGACCTGCTGCTCGAGGTGCTGGCCGGCGTCGGCGAAGTACACGCCGAGGAGCTCGCCGTCCGCGCCCTCGTTCGAGAGGTGCGCCGAGGGGTTGACCCGGACGATGGAGCCGCCGAGCGTCACCACCACGTGCTTGAGCTTCGCGTCGCGGCCCACGACGGCCTGGTGCGCGGCGAGGTGGCGCGCCTCGTCGTCCCACTGCTGGACGCTGACGACCGTGAGCTCGGCCTGGTCGCCGACGACGATCTCGACGTTCTCGGCGAGCGATGCGGAGCCGGCGTTGTCGAGGATGACGACGCCGCGGCTGAACGGCGCGGCCGTGATGACGGTGTGCGCCGCACGCGGCGCGGAGCCGAGCTCGGAGCGGCCGACCGTGACGGTGACCGGCTCCTCCCCCGAGACCTCGATGGCGAGCGCCTCGCCGAAGGACGACCATGCGTTCGCGGCCGCGCGGTCCTCGGGAGCCCCGGCGGTGCCGACGCGCGCGTCGTCCCGCGGGATCCACGAGACTGACGTGCCCGCGGCCTCGGTGCTGGTGACCGGGTAGCGCGAGCCGTCGAGCTCACCCGAGATGAGGTCGTCGAGACGGCGGACGGGCGTCAGCTTCCAGACGGCCTCGCGGCCGGTGACCGCGTCGAACGCCTCGACATCGGTGGAGGTGAAGCGCTCGGAGCGGGTCTGGATGGGGATGACGCCCCACCCCCCGTCGGTGTGCGCGCGGGCGCCGTTGCCGATGGGGGCGACGGCTTCTGTGGTGGCGAGTGGGGTCGTCATCTAGCCGACGGATCCTTCCATGCCCATCTCGATGAGCTTGTTGAGTTCGAGCGCGTACTCCATGGGCAGCTCTCGGGCGATGGGCTCGATGAAGCCGCGGACGATCATGGCCATGGCCTCGTCCTCGGGCATGCCCCGGCTCATCAGGTAGAACAGCTGCTCCTCGCTGACGCGGGAGACGGTGGCCTCGTGGCCGAGCTGGACGTCGTCCACCCGGATGTCGATGGCCGGGTAGGTGTCGGACCGCGAGATGGTGTCGACCAGCAGCGCGTCGCAGCGGACGGTGTTGGCGGAGTGGTGCGCCGCCGCGTCCACGCGGATCTCGCCGCGGTACCCGGCACGGCCGCCGCCGCGGGCGATGGACTTCGAGACGATCGACGACTGCGTGTACGGCGCCATGTGCACCATCTTCGCGCCGGCGTCCTGGTGCTGGCCGGGGCCCGCGAACGCGACCGACAGGGTCTCGCCCTTGGCGCGCTCGCCCATGAGGTAGATGGAGGGGTACTTCATCGTGACCTTGGAGCCGATGTTGCCGTCGATCCACTCCATGGTCGCGCCCTCGGCCGCCGTCGCGCGCTTGGTGACGAGGTTGTAGACGTTGTTCGACCAGTTCTGGATGGTCGTGTAGCGGACGCGGGCGTCCTTCTTCACGATGATCTCGACGACCGCGGAGTGCAGCGAGTCGGACTTGTAGATGGGCGCGGTGCAGCCCTCGATGTAGTGGACGTAGCTGCCCTCGTCCGCGATGATCAGCGTCCGCTCGAACTGGCCCATGTTCTCCGTGTTGATGCGGAAGTAGGCCTGCAGCGGGATCTCGACGTGGACGCCCTTGGGCACGTAGACGAAGGAGCCGCCCGACCACACGGCCGTGTTCAGCGCCGCGAACTTGTTGTCGCCCGCGGGGATGACGGAGCCGAAGTACTCCTTGAACAGCTCCGGGTGCTCGCGCAGTGCCGTGTCGGTGTCCATGAAGATGACGCCCTGGTCCTCGAGGTCCTTCTGGATCGAGTGGAAGACGACCTCGGACTCGTACTGGGCCGCGACGCCGGAGACGAGGCGCTGGCGCTCCGCCTCGGGGATCCCGAGCCGCTCGTACGTGTTCTTGATGTCGTCGGGCAGGTCGTCCCACGTCTGGGCCTGCTTCTCCGTGGAGCGCACGAAGTACTTGATGTTGTCGAAGTCGATGCCGGACAGGTCGGCACCCCAGGTCGGCATGGGCTTCTTGCCGAAGAGCTCGTAGCCCTTCATGCGGTTGGCGAGCATCCACTCGGGCTCGCTCTTGCGCCGCGAGATGTCCGCGACGACCTCGGGCGAGATGCCGCGCTTGGCGGAGGCACCGGCGACATCGGAGTCGGACCAGCCGAACTCGTACTGCCCCAGGCTCTCGAGCTCCGGTCGGTCGATGAGCACATCTGACATGGCTACCTGCTTTCCTGACGATCTGGGCGTATCAGCGCCGTATCGGCATTCCCCCGCACGGCGACGCCGCTTCGGTGACGAGAGGAAGACTGTGGGTGTCCGGGATGCGGCGGCTTCACGCCTCGCACCCCTCTTAGGATGAACACGAACGCGGGTGGACTTGTTCCCGCCGTCCTCGCTGACGTGCCGGATGCTGCAAGCCCCGACGTGTTCCATGAACCACCCGATTCTACGGGCAATCCAGCGGGCGCGGAAGGCAGGCAGTGACTCACGGCACCGATGCGGGGCAGTCTTCCCAGTGGGAGCGTGCTAGGTCAGACCACCATGGTCGCGAGGCGGCTGCGGGAGCGGCTGCCGGACGGGATCACCCGCACGACGCGGTTCCTCGTCTGGACGACGCTGGTGGTGCAGACGCTCGTCGTCGGCACGGGCGGGCTCGTACGCCTCACGGGCTCGGGCCTCGGCTGCCCCACCTGGCCGCGCTGCACCGCGGACTCCTTCGTCTCCACGCCGGAGATGGGCGTCCACGGGGTCATCGAGTTCGGCAACCGGCTCCTCACCTTCCTGCTCGTGATCGTCGCGATCGCCACGTTCCTCGCCGTGCTCCGCCTCCGGAACCGCGGCCGCGGGCTCTTCTCGATCGCGCTGGCCATCGGCCTCGGGATCCCGGCGCAGGGAGTGATCGGCGGCATCACCGTGCTCACCGGCCTCAACCCCTACATCGTCGGCCTGCACTTCGTCGTGTCGGTGGTGCTCGTGGTGCTGTCGACCGTGCTGGTGTGGCGCACCTACCACCGGCTCGACGAGGCGGAGCGCTCCGTCCCGGCGTCGTTCCTCCGGATCGCCCGGGCCACGGCGGTCGTCGTCGGGATCACGATCCTCGTCGGCATCGTCGTGACGGGGTCCGGTCCCCACGCGGGCGACCAGGGTGCGGCGCGCAACGGCCTGGACCCGGAGCTGCTGCAGCACGTCCACAGCTGGCCGGCCTACGCGACCCTCGGGCTCACCGTGGTCCTCGTCGTCCTGGCCGCGCGCCACCGCTGGACCGTCGTGTCGCGCTGGACCCGGGTGCTGCTCGGGGTGGAGCTGGCGCAGATCGCCGTCGGCCTCATCCAGGCGCGCACGGGACTCCCGGAGTTCCTGGTGGGGCTCCACATGGTGCTCGCCTGCCTGCTGGCCTCCGCCATGACGGCGACGCTGCTGAGCACGACGCGGCGCGCCGACACGCTCCGCATCACGCCCGCCGAGGTGCGGCGGTCCGCCCACGTGGGCTGAACCCCCTCCCCGTCCGTCGACGCCCGCCCGAGCACCGCTCGAGGCGGGCGTCGTCGCGTCCGGCGGGACGGGGATGCCCGGGCGGTGCGGAGACCGGTCATGAGCAGCTCGGCCAGCGGGCGTCAGCGGGACTCCGCGGAGCTCACGGGCGTGGGACCGTCGGGCGTCCGCGGGGACTCAGCGCGACGCGGGGACCGCGCGGATCAGAACGGGAGCAGCGGGTCGATGCCGACCGCGAGGAACAGCAGCGAGAGGTACGAGATGGACGCGTGGAAGACGCGCATCGGCTTGATGGGCTCGTGCCGCACCGCGAGGTCGTAGAGGCGGTGCGTCTCGTACACGAACCAGCCGCCGCCCGCGAGGGCCGCGAGCGTGTAGACGAGGCCCATGTCGGCGACCGGGATGAGCAGGAGCGAGCAGGCGAGCGTGGCCCACGCGTACAGGATCGTCTGGAGGCCCACGGCGGCGCGGCCGCGGACGACGGCGAGCATCGGCACGTTGACCGAGGCGTAGTCGTCGCGGTACTTCATGGACAGCGGCCAGTAGTGCGGCGGGGTCCAGAGGAACACGATCATGAAGAGGATGACGGGCGCCCATGAGATGTCGCCCGTGACGGCCGCCCAGCCGATGAGGACGGGCATGCAGCCCGCGGCCCCGCCCCACACGATGTTCTGCGGCGTGCGGCGCTTGAGCCACAGCGTGTAGACGAAGACGTAGAAGAGGATCGCGGCGAGCGAGAGCGCGGCGGCGAGCCAGTTCGCGATGACGCCGAGCCACACGATGCTGGCGACGCCGATGATCCACGCGAAGACCAGGGCCTCGCGGTCGGTGAGCTCGCCGGTGACGAGGGGGCGGCGCTGCGTGCGCTTCATGACGCGGTCGATGTCGCGGTCGATGTAGCAGTTGAAGGCGTTCGCGCTGCCGGCGCTGAGCGTGCCGCCGATGAGGACGCCGAGGACCAGCCAGAGGTCCGGGAGGCCGCCCTGCGCGAGGATCATGACGGGCGCGGTGGTCACGAGCAGGAGCTCGATGACGCGCGGCTTCGTCAGTGCGACGTACGCCTTGGTCTTCCTCGCCACGCCGATCGTCTCCCGATCGACCCGACTCTGCACCGCAACGTTCATCGCACCTCTAACTCGCCGGACATTCCCTCCCCATGGTAGGCCACGGCACCTGCGAGCCGAGCCGCGCGGGGCCCGTCACGAGGGCCGCCGGAACACCGAGGGGCAAGTGGGTGTTCCCTATACTGATAGGCGGTCCGGCTGGGCCTCCCCCATCTTCAGAAGGGCTAGAACCAAGTGGCAGCATTGCAATGGGACCCCATCGACAGCAAGGCGGTCGACACCGCACGGATCCTCGCCGCGGACGCGGTCGAGAAGGTCGGAAACGGTCACCCCGGCACCGCCATGAGCCTGGCCCCGGCGGCCTACCTCCTCTTCCAGAAGGTCATGCGCCGCGACCCGTCCGACAGCACCTGGATCGGTCGCGACCGCTTCATCCTCTCGGTGGGCCACAGCTCGCTCACGCAGTACACGCAGTTCTTCCTCGGCGGCTACGGCCTCGAGATCGAGGACCTCCAGGCGCTCCGCACGTGGGACTCCAAGACCCCGGGCCACCCCGAGTACGGCCACACCGACGGCGTCGAGATCACCACCGGCCCCCTCGGCCAGGGCCTCGCCTCCTCCGTGGGCTTCGCCTACGCCGCCCGCTACGAGCGCGGCCTCTTCGACCCGGAGACCCCGGCCGGCGAGAGCCCCTTCGACCACTTCGTGTACGTGATCGCCGGCGACGGCGACATGCAGGAGGGCATCACCTCCGAGGCCTCCTCCCTCGCGGGGCACCAGGAGCTCGGCAACCTCATCGCGATCTACGACAGCAACCAGATCTCGATCGAGGACGACACCGACATCGCCTTCACCGAGGACGTCGCCGCGCGCTACGAGTCCTACGGCTGGCACGTCCAGCTCGTCGACTGGAAGAAGACCGGCGAGTACGTCGAGGACGTCCAGGAGCTGTTCGACGCCGTCGAGGCCGCCAAGGCCGAGACGCGCAAGCCGTCGCTCATCATCCTGAAGACGATCATCGGCTGGCCCTCCCCGAAGAAGCAGAACTCGGGCAAGATCCACGGCTCCGCCCTCGGCGCCGAGGAGCTCGCGGCCGTCAAGGAGATCGTCGGCTTCGACCCCGAGAAGAGCTTCGAGGTGCCGGACGGCGTCCTCGAGCACACCCGCCAGGCGGTCGAGCGCGGCCAGGAGCAGCACCGCGAGTGGGACGAGAAGCTCGCCGCGTGGGCCGAGGCGAACCCGGAGCGCAAGACGCTGCTCGACCGCGTCCTCAAGGGCGACGCCCCCGAGGGCCTCGACGACGCGCTCCCCGTGTTCCCGGCAGGCAAGGCCGTCTCCACGCGAGCCGCGTCGGGCAAGGTCATCAACGCCATCGCCGAGGTCATGCCGGAGCTGTGGGGCGGCTCCGCCGACCTCGCCGAGTCGAACAACACGACCATCGAGTCGGCGCCGTCCTTCGTGCCGGCCGAGCGCTCCACCGACATGTGGAAGGGCGACCCCTACGGCCGCGTCCTCCACTTCGGCATCCGCGAGCACGCCATGGGCGCGATCCTCAACGGCATCGTCCTCCACGGCAACACGCGCCCCTTCGGCGGCACGTTCCTCATCTTCAGCGACTACATGCGCCCGGCGGTCCGTCTCGCCGCGCTCATGAAGGCGCCGTCGATCTTCGTCTGGACGCACGACTCGGTCGCCCTCGGCGGCGACGGGCCGACGCACCAGCCGGTGGAGCAGCTCGCCAGCCTCCGCGCCATCCCGGGCCTCGACGTCATCCGCCCCGCGGACGCCAACGAGACCGCGCAGGCGTGGAAGGCCATCCTCACGCGTCGCATGGGACCCGCCGGCATCGCGCTCTCGCGCCAGAACCTGCCCGTCCTCGAGCGCGGCGCGGGCGAGGCCACGGCCACCGAGTTCGCCTCGGCCGCCGGCGTCGCCAAGGGCGCGTACATCCTCGCGGACACCGAGGGCACGCCCGACGTGATCCTCATCGCCACGGGCTCCGAGGTCCAGTTCGCCGTCGAGGCCCGCGAGGCCCTCGCCGCGGACGGCGTCCAGGCCCGTGTCGTCAGCGCCCCGAGCCTCGAGTGGTTCGAGGAGCAGGACGCGGCGTACAAGGAGCACGTGCTCCCCGAGGCCGTCGCCGCGCGCGTCTCCGTCGAGGCGGGCGTCTCGCTCTCCTGGAAGCAGTACGTCGGGCACCACGGCCGCAGCATCTCGATCGAGCACTTCGGCGCCAGCGCCGAGTACGAGGTCCTGTACCGCGAGTTCGGCATCACGACGGAGGCCGTCGTGGCCGCCGCCAAGGAGTCCATCGCCTCCCTCTAGAAGCTGACGAGGAGCGGGGCGGCCGAGCTGCTCCGCTCCCCGCCGGCTCGCCCCGACCGACCCGCCTCACAGGCGGCCGGACGGGTCCCGGGAGGGGCGGCGGACCCGCCCCTCCCCCTGTACCTCACAACCAGCATGAAGAAGGCAACATGACCGACACCACTTCCCCCACCGCGCAGCTCTCCGCCGCGGGCGTCAGCATCTGGCTCGACGACCTGTCCCGCGAGCGCATCGATGCCAAGGGCATCGAGAAGGTGATCGCCGAGCGCGACGTCGTCGGCATCACCACGAACCCCACCATCTTCGCGTCGGCCCTCGCCAAGGGCGAGGCGTACGACGCCCAGGTCCGCGAGCTCGCGGCCGACGGCGCCGACGTCGACCGCGCGGTCTTCGAGATCACCACCCGCGACGTCGGCGAGGCCGCGCGCATCTTCCGCCCCGTCTACGACCGCACCGCCGGATTCGACGGCCGCGTCTCCATCGAGGTCTCCCCCGACTTCGCCAACGACACCCAGGCCACGATCGACGAGGCCCACAAGCTCTGGGACAAGATCGCCGAGCCCAACGTCATGATCAAGATCCCCGCCACCCGCGAGGGCCTCGAGGCGATCACCGAGGTCATCGGCGCCCGGCATCAGCGTCAACGTCACCCTGATCTTCTCGCTCGAGCGCTACCGCGAGGTCATCAACGCGTACCTCACCGGCCTCGAGAAGGCCAAGGCGGCGGGCATCGACCTGTCCACCATCCACTCGGTCGCGTCCTTCTTCGTGTCGCGCGTCGACACCGAGATCGACAAGCGCCTCGACGCGCTCGGCACCGACGAGGCCACCTCGCTCAAGAGCAAGGCCGGCGTCGCCAACGCGCAGCTCGCCTACCAGGCGTTCGAGCAGTCCTTCGCGTCCGAGCGGGCCCAGGGCCTCCTCGGCGCCGGCGCCAACAAGCAGCGCCCCCTCTGGGCCTCGACGGGCGTCAAGAGCCCCGACCTGCCCGACACGCTCTACGTCACGCAGCTCGTCGCCGCGGACGTCGTCAACACGATGCCCGAGAAGACGCTCGACGCGACCTTCGACCACGGCGTCATCGAGGGCGACACCATCACGGGCTCCTACGACGCCGCGAACGACGTGCTCAACCGCGTCGACGCGCTCGGCATCTCCTACAAGGAGGTCACCGAGCTCCTCGAGGAGGAGGGCGTCGCGAAGTTCAAGGTGTCGTGGAGCGAGCTCATCGAGACCGTCACCAACGCCCTGGACGGCGCCCAGTGAGCGTCCGCATCGCGCTGAGCGGCGCGGCGGCCACGGCCGTCGAGACCCACGTCCCCGCGCTCGTCGAGGCGCACGTCGCCTCCGGCATCACGGGGCTCGACGGCACGCTGTGGGGCCCGGACGCCGAGTCCGAGGCCACGAAGCGCCTCGGCTGGACGCAGGCGGTCACCGTCTCGCGTCCCCTCGTCGCCGAGATCACGGCGCTCCGCGAGGAGCTCCGCGGCCAGGGCGTCGACCACATCGTCCTCGGCGGCATGGGCGGATCCTCGCTCGCGCCCGAGGTCATCACCCGCACCGCGGGCGTCGAGCTCACCGTCCTCGACTCGACCGACCCGGGCCAGGTGCTCGCCGCCCTCGGCGACCGCCTCGCGACCACGGCCGTCGTCATCTCGTCGAAGTCAGGCTCCACGCTCGAGACCGACAGCCAGAAGCGCGTGTACGAGAAGTCGTTCCGCGAGGCGGGCATCGACCCGACCGCGCGCATCGTCATCGTGACCGACCCGGGCTCCCCGCTCGACGAGTCCGCGCGCGCCGATGGCTACCGCGTCTTCAACGCGGACCCCGACGTGGGCGGCCGCTACAGCGCGCTGACCGCGTTCGGCCTCGTGCCGTCCGGCCTCGCCGGCGCCGACATCTCCGGCCTGCTCGACGAGGCCGAGGCCGCGTCGGCGCAGCTCGCCGTCGACGACGTGTCGAACCCGGGCCTCGTGCTCGGCGCCGCGATCGCCGGCACCTCGCCGCTGAAGGACAAGCTGGGCATCGTCTCCGACGGCACGCACATCGTGGGCTTCGGCGACTGGGTCGAGCAGCTCATCGCGGAGTCCACCGGCAAGCTCGGCACGGGCCTCCTGCCCGTCGTGCTGCCGACCGACGCGCCCGAGCTCGGCCTCGACCTCGCCGACCTGCAGATCGCGCGGCTCGTCGCCGACGTCGACGCGCACGAGGCGGCCGAGGGCGAGATCGTCATCAGCGGCACGCTCGGCGCGCAGATCCTCACGTGGGAGTACGCGGTCGCCGTCGCGGGACGCCTGCTGGAGATCAACCCCTTCGACCAGCCCGACGTGGAGGCCGCCAAGGTCGCCGCGCGCGGCCTGCTCGACGACCGTCCCGCCCCCGAGGCCCCCGTCGTCACGACGGACGGCATCGAGGTGCGCGGCACGAGCGAGGTCACCGAGGGCGCGACCGACGTGTCGTCCGCCATCGACGCCCTGCTCGCGCAGGTCGGCCCCACGGGATACGTGGCCGTCCAGGCCTTCGTCGACCGCCTCGCCCTCCCCGAGCTCGAGCGCCTCCGCGACGCCGTCGCCCGCAAGGTCGGACGTCCGGTCACGTTCGGCTGGGGACCCCGCTTCCTGCACTCCACGGGGCAGTTCCACAAGGGCGGCACCCCCGTCGGCGTGTTCCTGCAGATCACCGCGGACGCGGCCGAGGATCTGGCGATCCCCGACCGGCCCTTCACCTTCGGCGAGCTCATCCAGGCCCAGGCCGCCGGCGACGCCACCGTGCTCGCCGAGCACGGCCGTCCGGTCCTGCGACTGAACCTGACCGACCCCACCACGGACGCCCGGGCCCTGCTCTCGACGCTCGAATGACCGCATCGCCGGATCCGTCCGGCAGATCGAGGAGTTACATGTCGCCGGTGGATATCACCCCGGAATTCAATCCCCTGCGGATCCCGGCCGATCGTCGGCTGAACCGCATCGCGGGGCCGAGCAGCCTCATCATCTTCGGCGTGACGGGTGACCTGTCGCGCAAGAAGCTGATGCCGGCCGTCTACGACCTCGCCAATCGGGGGCTCCTGCCCCCCGGCTTCGCGCTCATCGGCTTCGCCCGGAGGGACTGGGAGGACCAGGACTTCGAGCAGGTCGTGTACGAGGCCGTCAAGCAGTACTCGCGCACCAAGTTCGACGAGGACGTCTGGCGCCAGCTGGCGCAGGGCATCCGCTTCGTGCAGGGCACCTTCGACGACGACGAGGCGTTCCAGACGCTGAAGGACATCACCGAGGAGCTCGACCGCGAGCGGGGCACGATGGGCAACCACGCGTTCTACCTGTCGATCCCGCCGAAGTCCTTCCCGCTGGTCACCGAGCAGCTCCGCCGCTCGGGCCTCGCGGACCAGAAGGAGGGTCACTGGCGCCGCGTCGTCATCGAGAAGCCCTTCGGGAGCGACCTCACGACGGCCCGCGAGCTCAACGCGGTCGTCGAGTCGGTCTTCCCGCCGGACTCGGTGTTCCGCATCGACCACTACCTGGGCAAGGAGACGGTCCAGAACATCCTGGCGCTGCGCTTCGCGAACCAGCTGTACGAGCCCCTGTGGAACGCCAACTACGTGGACCACGTGCAGATCACCATGGCCGAGGACATCGGCGTGGGCGGACGAGCCGGGTACTACGACGGCATCGGCGCGGCCCGCGACGTGATCCAGAACCACCTCCTGCAGCTCCTCGCCCTCACTGCCATGGAGGAGCCCGTCGCGTTCGACGCGTCGAGCCTCCGGGACGAGAAGGAGAAGGTGCTGTCGGCGGTGCGCCTGCCGAAGGACCTGTCCACCGCCACCGCCCGCGGGCAGTACGCCGGCGGCTGGCAGGGCGGCGAGGAGGTCGTGGGCTTCCTCGACGAGGAGGGGATGGATCCCCAGTCCTCGACCGAGACCTACGCGGCCATGCGGCTCGACATCAACACGCGCCGTTGGTCGGGCGTGCCCTTCTACCTGCGGGCGGGCAAGCGCCTCGGCCGCCGCGTGACGGAGATCGCGGTCGTGTTCAAGCGCGCCCCGCAGAACCTGTTCGCGGAGGACCAGACCTCGGCGCTCGGGCAGAACGCGCTCGTCATCCGGGTGCAGCCCGACGAGGGCGTCACCATCCGCTTCGGCTCCAAGGTGCCGGGCGCGGGGATGCAGGTGCGCGACGTCACCATGGACTTCGGCTACGGCCACGCCTTCACCGAGGCGAGCCCGGAGGCGTACGAGCGGCTCATCCTCGATGTGCTGCTCGGCGACCCGCCGCTCTTCCCCCGCCACCAGGAGGTCGAGCTGAGCTGGAAGATCCTGGACCCCATCGAAGAATTCTGGCGCACGCAGGGCCAGCCCGAGCAGTACCGTCCGGGCACCTGGGGGCCGGCCTCGGCCGACGAGCTCCTCGCCCGCGACGGACGGACCTGGAGGCGGCCATGAGAGTCGATCTGCCGAACACCACCACCGCCAAGATCTCGAAGGCGCTCGTCAAGATCCGCGAGGAGGGCGGCGCCGTCGCCCTCGGCCGCGTCCTGACCCTCGTGATCTCCACGTCGCTCGGCAGCGAGGAGGAGGCCATCGAGGCCGCCAACGACGCGTCGCGCGAGCACCCCATGCGCGTCATCGTGATCTCGACCGAGCGCGGAGCCGCCCGGGAGACGACCACCGAGACGGCCCGGGTCGACGCCGAGATCCGCGTGGGCGGCGACGCCGGCGCGAGCGAGGTCGTCGTCCTCCGCGTGTACGGTGCGGCCGCCGAGGACGAGGAGAGCCTGGTCACCGGCCTCCTCCTCCCCGACGCGCCCGTCGTCGCCTGGTGGCCGCACGACGCTCCCGCGGTGGTCAGCCAGTCGCCGCTCGGCCGCATCGCGCAGCGCCGCATCACGGACTCGTCCACGAGCAGCAACCCGCGCGTGACCCTGCAGCACCTCGCGGAGACGTACGCCCCCGGCGACACGGACTTCGCGTGGACGCGCCTCACGCTGTGGCGGGCGCTCCTCGCGGCGGTGCTCGACCAGCCGCCGTACGAGCCCGTCACGCAGGTGGAGGTGTCCGGCGCCGCCGACTCCCCCTCCACCGTGCTGCTGGCGGCGTGGCTCGGACTGCAGCTGCAGGTGCCCGTGCTGCACGAGGTCACCACCCGGGCCACCGGCTCGAGCGGGATCCACGGCGTGCGGCTCCACCGCGCGTCGGGGGTCATCGACCTCGACCGGCCGATCGCCAACGTCGCGACGCTCAAGCAGCCCAACCAGCCGACGCACGATGTGAGCCTGCCCCGCCGGAGCCTCCGTGACTGCCTGGCCGAGGAGCTGCGGCGCCTCGACCCCGACTCCCTCTACGGGGACGTGATCCGTCACGGCCTCGAGCGGGCGACGGCGGGCCACGGCTACATCACCGCGTCGACGACCGCACGGAAGGACTCGGACGACTGATGACGAACGACCGCAGGGTGCTCGTGCACCCCGACAAGAAGGCCATGACCGGCTCCGTCGCCGCGCGCTTCCTCACGAAGCTCGTCGACATCCTGGATGAGGAGGAGGCGGCCAACGTCGTCCTCACCGGGGGGACGGTGGGCCCGAGCATCCTCGCGGCCGTCAACGAGTCCGCGGCGCGCGACAGCGTCGACTGGACCCGCGTCCACTTCTGGTTCGGCGACGAGCGGTGGCTGCCCCAGGGGGACCCGGAGCGCAACGACACCACGGTGCGCGACGCCCTGCTTGACCACATCGACGTGCCCGCGGCGAACATCCACGCCATGGGCGCGAGCGACCAGGGTCTGAGCCTGGAGGAGGCCGTCGCGGCGTACCGCGCGGAGCTCGCCGAGCACGCCAACGGCGACTCCGGCCTCCCCCGCTTCGACATCACGTTCCTCGGCGTCGGACCGGACGGGCACGTGGCGTCGCTCTTCCCCGACAGCGAGGGGATCCGCACGATGGACGCCGCGGTGATCCCCGTGCGCAACTCCCCCAAGCCGCCGGCCGAGCGCATCTCGCTCACGCTCCCGGTGCTGAACTCGTCGCTGCGCATCTGGATGGTGCTCGCCGGGCCGGACAAGGCGTTCGCGCTGGGTCTCGCCCTCGCGGGTGCCGACCGCACCGAGGTGCCCGTCGCGGGCATCAAGGGCCGCAAGCGGACGGTGTTCTTCATCGACCGCGAAGCGGCCGCGGACGTGCCGGAGAACCTGATGCTGTCGTCCTACTGACGACGGCGCCGGGCGCACCGGCGCGAGCACGACACAGGGCGGGTCCTCCGGGACCCGCCCTTCGTCGTCCGCCCGTGCGACCGCCCGCGACCGCATGCAGAACGCCCCCGTCCTCACGGACGGGGGCGTTCGACGAGATGGGAGCGGGGACCTACTTCGTGGCCTTGACGGTCCCGCGACGCGCCCGGAGCTGCTCGAGCGCCTCCTCGAGGAGCTGGCTCGCCTCCTCCTCGCTGCGACGCTCCTTCACGTACGCGAGGTGCGTCTTGTAGGGCTCCAGCTTGGCGACCGACGGCGGGTTCGCCTTGTCGCGCCCAGCCGGGAGACCCGACTGCGGCGAGTCGATGGTGACCGGGATCTCGTCCTCTGGCAGGTTCGCCGCGAAGTGGCGGACGGTCTCGTTGCCGAGGGCGTCCCAGTACGAGATCGAGATGCGCTCCGCGTGGAAGCCCCTGTCCTGCTCGCCCATGGGGCCCGCGCCGACGCGCGAACCGCGGATGGCGCTTCCTCCTGATGCCATGTGGCTGCTCCCTACAATCCGGTGTCGAACTTGGTGATCAGCCCGAGGACCACGATGCACGTGACCCAGATCAGGCCGAGGATGACGGTGATGCGGTTCAGGTTCCGCTCGGCCACGCCCGACGAGCCGAGGCTCGACGTGGTGCCGCCCCCGAACATGTCGGACAGACCGCCGCCCCGCCCCTTGTGCAGGAGGATGAGCATGGTCAGCAGGAGGCTGGTGATTCCCAGAACCACCTGCAGGACTACCTGGAGGATTTCCACGTGCGGCCTTTCGGGTGCGCGGTGCTGTGGCCGAGTCGACCGTGATCGGCCGATGGGCCGTTGTCGATTATAGCGGCAGGCTGGATGCGGCGAGCCGTCCGCACCCGGTGGGGCGCGGACGGCTCGGGATGCGCGTGCGGCTCAGACGCCGACGTGCGAGCGGAACCGCGCGATGGCGGAGAACTCCTGCACGTCCAGGCTCGCGCCGCCGACGAGGGCGCCGTCGACGTCCGGCTCGCGGAGGAACCCCGCGATGTTGCCGGACTTGACGGAGCCGCCGTAGAGGATGCGCGTGGCCTTCGCGGCCTCGTCGCCGAGGAGCTCGGCGACGACGGCGCGCAGCGGCGCCGCGACCTGCTGGGCCTGCTCCGGCGTCGCGGCCTGCCCGGACCCGATGGCCCAGACCGGCTCGTAGGCGACGACGACATCGGCGCCCTTCGGCAGCCCCTGCAGCGCGACGCGCAGCTGGGCCACGGGGACGGCGCTCGCGCCGTGCTCCTCGAGGTCGGCCGCGGTCTCGCCCACGCAGATCACCGGGACGATGCCGTGCGTGACGGCCGCCGCGGACTTCGCCGCCACCTGCTCGTCGGTCTCGCCGTGCAGCGTGCGCCGCTCGGAGTGCCCGACGATCACGTAGCGGCATGCGAGCTGCGCCAGGAACGCCGCGGAGATCTCCCCCGTGTACGCGCCGGACTCGTGCTCGGAGACGTCCTGCGCGCCGTACGCGAGCTCGAGCTTGTCGGCCGAGACGAGCGTCTGCACGCTGCGGATGTCGGTGGCCGGCGGGAACACCGCGACCTCCGCCTCCGCGTAGTCGTGCTTCGCGTCCTTGAGGCTCCATGCGAGCTTCTGCACGAAGGCGATGGCCTGGAGGTGGTCCAGGTTCATCTTCCAGTTGCCCGCGATGAGGGGCGTGCGCCCCTGCGGGCGATCGGTCACTGCCATCCGAGGACCTCCAGTCCCGGCAGGCGCTTCCCCTCGAGGAACTCGAGGCTCGCGCCGCCTCCGGTCGAGATGTGACCGAAGCGGTCATCATCGAATCCGAGCGCGCGGACGGCCGCGGCGCTGTCGCCGCCTCCGACCACGGACAGTCCCTCGACGCGCGTGAGCGCGTCGGCGACCGTCTTCGTGCCGGCCGCGAACGGCTCCAGCTCGAAGACGCCCATGGGGCCGTTCCAGAACACGGTCGTCGAGCCGCGGATGATCGTCGCGAACGCGTCGGCGGTCTCGGGCCCGATGTCGAGCCCCAGCCCCTTCGCGCCCGCGGGCGTCCCCTCGATGGCGTCGGCGCCGGTGACCTCGTGCGCGGCGTCGGCGGAGAACCCGTCGGCGACGACCACGTCGGTCGGGAGCACGATCTTCACGCCCCGCTCCTCGGCCTCGGCCAGGTAGCCGCGGACGGTCTCGACCTGGTCCTCCTCGAGGAGGCTGGATCCGACCTCGTGGCCCTGGGCCTTGAGGAACGTGAACAGCATCCCGCCGCCGATGAGCAGCGAGTCGACGCGCGGCAGCAGGTGGCCGATGACGCCGAGCTTGTCCGACACCTTGGATCCGCCGAGGACGACCGTGTACGGCCGCTCCGGGTTCTCCGTCAGCCGGTCGAGGACCTCGAGCTCGCTGGCGATGAGCGAGCCGGCCGCGCTGGGCAGCGCGGACGCGAGCTCGAACACGCTGGCCTGCTTGCGGTGGACGACGCCGAAGCCGTCGGAGACGAACGCGTCGCCGAGCTCGGCGATCCGCTCGGCGAAGCCGCGGCGCACGGACTCGTCCTTGCTCGTCTCCTCCGCGTGGAAGCGGAGGTTCTCGAGCACGACGACGTCGCCGTCGCCGAGGGCCGCGACGGCCGCGGCGGCGGAGTCGCCCACGGTGTCCGCGGCGAAGGCGACGTCGACTCCGAGCAGCTCGCCGAGGCGGGCTGCGACGGGCCGCAGGCTGTACTTCTCATCGGGCGTGCCGTCGGGACGGCCGAGGTGCGAGATCACGACGACGCGGGCGCCGGCCTCGCGGAGACCCGTGAGGGTCCCCAGCGAGGCGCGGATGCGCCCGTCGTCGCCGATCACGCCGTCCTTCAGGGGGACGTTGAGGTCGCAGCGCACGATGACGCGGCGTCCCCGGAGATCCCCCAGGGAGTCGATGGTGCGGAGTGCCACGGCCGGTTACAGGCGGTCGGCGACGTACTCGGTGAGGTCGACGAGGCGGTTGGAGTAGCCCCACTCGTTGTCGTACCAGGACGCGACCTTGACCTGCGAGCCGATGACCTTGGTGAGGCCGGCGTCGAAGATCGAGGAGTGCGGGTCGTTCACGATGTCGCTGGAGACGATGGGGTCCTCGGTGTACTTGAGGATGCCCTTGAGGGGGCCCTCGGCGGCGGCCTTGTACGCGGCGTTGACCTGCTCGACCGTGACGTTCGCCGTGGTCTCGATGGTGAGGTCGGTGATCGAGCCGGTGGGCACGGGCACACGCAGCGCGTAGCCGTCGAGCTTGCCGACGAGCTCGGGGATCACGAGGCCGAGGGCCTTCGCGGCACCCGTCGACGTGGGGATGATGTTGAGCGCGGCGGCGCGGGCACGGCGGAGGTCGCTGTGCGGGCCGTCCTGCAGGTTCTGGTCGGCGGTGTACGCGTGGACCGTCGTCATGAGGCCGCGCTCGATGCCGAACTCGTCGAGGAAGACCTTGGCGAGGGGCGCGAGGCAGTTGGTGGTGCAGGACGCGTTGGAGATGACGTCGTGCGTGGCGGGGTCGTAGGTGCCCTCGTTGACGCCGAGGACCAGGGTCGCGACGTTGTCGCCCGTGGCGGGCGCGGAGACGAGGACCTTCTTGGCGCCGGCGGCGATGTGCTTGCGCGCGTCCTCCGCCTTGGTGAAGCGGCCGGTCGACTCGATGACGATCTCGACGCCGAGCTCGCCCCAGGGGAGGTTCGCGGGGTCGCGCTCCTCGAGGACGCGGATGGCCTTGCCGTTGACGACGATGTTGTCGCCGTCCAGCTCGACGGTGGCGTCCAGGCGGCCGTTGACGGAGTCGTACTTGAGCAGGTGCGCGAGCGCCTTGTTGTCGGTGAGGTCGTTCACCGCGACGATCTCGATGTCGCTGCCCTTGGCGAGCGCGGCGCGGAAGTAGTTGCGGCCGATGCGGCCGAAGCCGTTGATGCCGATCTTGACGGTCACGTGTTCTCCTGATGTTCTGCGCGCTCGGGGGCGGCGGTGGGTGGTGGAGGGTCTTCGGGGAGCCTGGCGTGCGGATCCGAGGGCGGCCGGGGTCTCCCGGCCGGCCGCCCCCGGATGCGGCTACGAGAGGAGGAAGAGGCCCTGCGTCTTGGTGCGGGCGGCCTCGAAGCGCGCCTGCACGTCGGCCCAGTTGACGATGTTCCAGAACGCCTTGACGTAGTCCGCCTTGACGTTGACGTAGTCGAGGTAGAAGGCGTGCTCCCACATGTCGAGCAGGAGGATCGGGACGGTGCCCGCCGCGAGGTTGCCCTGGTGGTCGTACAGCTGCTCGATGATGAGCTTCTGGCCGAGCGAGTCCCACGCGAGGATGCTCCAGCCGGAGCCCTGGATGCCGAGGGCGGAGGCGGTGAAGTGCGCCTGGAACTTGTCGTACGAGCCGAAGAACTCGTCGATGGCCGCGGCCAGCTCGCCGGTGGGCTTGTCGCCGCCGTCCGGGCTGAGGTTGTTCCAGAACACGGTGTGGTTCACGTGGCCCGCGAGGTTGAACGCGAGGTCCTTCTGGAACTTGTTGACGAAGGTCAGGTCTCCGGCGTCGCGCGCCTCCTGCAGCTTGACGAGGGCGGTGTTCGCGCCGTCGACGTACGTCTTGTGGTGCTTGTCGTGGTGCAGCTCCATGATGCGGCCGCTGATGTTCGGCTCGAGGGCCGAGTAGTCGTACGGGAGGTCGACGAGAGTGTAGTCAGCCATAGGTGTATCTCCTCTTCATTGCCCGGGGGCTCCCGGCCAGAGGCCGGGGGTGGGTGACGGATCGAGTCTAGTCCGGCGGCCCCCCGCGCCACCTGGCCGGATGACGCCCGGCGTCCGCACCGGACGGCGCGCGATCAGACGTCGTCGAGGTCGGCGGGCAGGTTCGCGTCGGTGCCGGGCAGGCCCTCGTCGACGGCCTTCTTGTCGGCCATGGCCAGCAGCCGGCGGATGCGGCCCGCGACCGCGTCCTTCGTCATGGGGGGGTCCGCGTGGTGGCCGAGCTCGTCGAGGCTGGAGTCGCGGAAGCGCAGGCGCAGGTCGCCCGCGTACTTGAGGTGCTCGGGGATGTCCGGGCCGAGGATCTCCATGGCGCGCTCCACGCGCGCGCACGCGGCGACGGCGGCCTGGGCGGAACGGCGCAGGTTGGCGTCGTCGAAGTTGACGAGCCGGTTGGCGGTGGCCCGCACCTCGCGGCGCTGGCGCATCTCCTCCCAGTTCACGACCGTGCCCTGGGCGCCCATGGCCCGCAGCATCTGGCCGATGGCGTCGCCGTCGCGGATGACGACGCGGTGCACGCCGCGGACCTCGCGCGCCTTCGCGCTCACGTCGAGCCGACCCGCGGCGCCGACGAGCGCCATGGCCGCCTCGTTGCCGGGGCAGGTGACCTCGAGCGCCGCCGAGCGGCCGGGGTCCGTCAGCGTCCCGGCGGCGAGGAACGCCCCGCGCCACACGGCCGCGATCTCCTCCCGGGAGCCCGTCGTGAGGCGGTTGGGGAGCCCGCGGATGGGGCGGCGCCGGGCGTCGAGCAGGCCGGTCTGGCGGGCGAGGGTCTCGCCGCCCTCCATGACCCGGACCAGGTAGTGGGTGGCGCGGCGCATGCCGGACGCGGGGATGACGGAGATGTCGCTGCGGACCCCGTAGAGCTCCGCGAGGTCCTTGCGGACGCGGCGGGCGAGGAGCGGGGTGTCGAGCTCGGACTCGACCGCGATGCGGTTCGAGATGAGGTGCAGACCGCCGGAGAAGCGCAGGATGGTGGCCAGCTCGGCGGCCCTCACCGTGGTCTTGCTGACCTCGACGCGTGACAGCTCTTCCTTGACGTCCGAGGTCAGAGGCAAATGCTTACTCCCTTGATGAGATGGGTGCCCTACTCCCGGCCGAGGTCGCGGTGCTTGGTGCTGACAGCGACGCCGGGAAGGGCGCGGAGGAGGCTGGAGAGCTCCTCGGCGACGGCGACCGAGCGGTGCTTGCCGCCGGTACAGCCGATAGCGATCGTAGCGTGTCTCTTGTTCTCGCGCTGGTAGCCGGCGAGCACCGGGGCCAGGGCGCCGGCGTAGGCGTGGACGAACTCCTCCGCCCCCTCCTGGCCGAGCACGTAGTCGCTGACGGCCTTGTCGCGGCCGGTCAGCGGGCGGAGCTCCGGGGTCCAGAAGGGGTTCGGCAGGAAGCGCATGTCGGCCACCATGTCGGCGTCCGCGGGCGTGCCGTACTTGAAGCCGAAGCTCATGACGGTGACGCGCACGCCGGCGTCGTCGGCCCCGCTGAACTGCTCGGTGATGGTCGTGGCGAGCTGGTGGATGTTGAGCTCGGACGTGTCGATGACGATGTCGCTCGCCTCGCGGATCTCGATCATGCGGGCGCGCTCGGCGGCGATGCCGTCGAGCAGCGTGCCGTTGCCCTGCAGCGGGTGCGGTCGGCGCACCTGCTCGAAGCGCCGCACGAGCGCCGCGTCCGTGGCCTCGAGGAACAGGACCCGCAGCCGCGGACCCGTGCCGAACGTCTGCAGGACGTCCCGCAGCTCCGAGAAGAAGTCGCCGCCGCGGACGTCGACCACCGCGGCGATCTTGGGCAGCGACGTGCCCGCCCGGCCCGCGAGCTCGACGAGCGGCTTGAGCATCTGCGGCGGGAGGTTGTCGACCACGTACCAGCCGAGGTCCTCCAGGGCGTTGCCGACGGTGGAGCGGCCCGCGCCGGACATCCCCGTCACGATCATGACGTCCTGCTGGGGGATCTCCACGCTCATGCGGGCATGCACCTCTCGTCGCGCTGGTC
Organism: Clavibacter sp. B3I6; assembly: GCF_030816895.1. Classification (NCBI taxonomy): domain Bacteria; kingdom Bacillati; phylum Actinomycetota; class Actinomycetes; order Micrococcales; family Microbacteriaceae; genus Clavibacter; species Clavibacter sp. B3I6. The sequence continues at coordinate 263,179 of NZ_JAUSYL010000001.1, read as the reverse complement.
GGTGGATCCAGTCTAGGTGGGACCCGCGACACCGGCCCGGGCGCGGGTCACGAGCGGAGCCGCTCGTACACGGCCTGCGCGAGCGTGGGGCCGATGGTGCGGACCGCGGCGATCTCGTCGACCTCGGCCTGCTTGAGCTTGGCGACCGACCCGAACTGCTGGAGCAGGCGCTGCACGCGCGAAGGGCCGAGGCCGGGGATCTCGTTGAGCACCGACGTGATGTCGCGCTTCCGCCGGGCGCGCTGGTGCGTGATGGCGAAGCGGTGCGCCTCGTCGCGGATGCGCTGGATGAGGAAGAGCGCGTCGCTGTTGCGCGGCAGGATGATCGGGTAGTCGGAGTCCGGCAGCCAGATCTCCTCGAGTCGCTTGGCGATGCCCGCCAGCTGGATCCCCGTGACACCCGACTCCTCGAGCGCCCGCTGGGCCGCGGCGACCTGCGGCTGCCCGCCGTCCACGATGAGCAGGTTCGGGCTGTACGAGAACTTGTTCACGGGCGGCGCCTCTCCGAGCTCGGGCGGCGCGGCGTCGGCCGGGACCTCCGCCTCCTTGCCGAGGTACGCGAGGCGGCGCGTGATGACCTGGTGGATCGACTCGGTGTCGTCGGTGGAGTCCGCGATGTTGAACCGGCGGTACTGGTCCTTCCGCGGCAGGCCGTCCTCGAACACGACCATGGACGCGACGATGTTGGTGCCGCTGAGGTGCGACACGTCGTAGCACTCCATCCGCAGCGGCGCGTCCGGCATGCCGAGCGCCTCCTGGATGTCGGCCAGGGCCTTCGACCGGGTGGTGAAGTCGGAGCTGCGTCGCGTCTTGTAGAGCATGAGGGCGTTCTGCGCGTTGGTGGCCGCGGTCTGCGCGAGCGCCGCCTTGTCGCCCCGCTGGGCGACCCGCAGGTCGACCTGCCAGGAGCTCGGCCGGCCGCGCCGCACCGTCCCGTCGTCCTCCCCGGCGGCCCGGCGCTGGCTGAGCCACAGCTCGAGCTCGGCCGCATCCGCCGGCAGCTCGGGGACGAGGACCTCGCGCGGCGGGTGCGCCTCGTCCTCGTAGGCGTTGTGCAGGACGGTCTCGACGAGCTCGCCGATGCCGATGTCGAGCTCCTTGTCGACGACCCACGTGCGCGTGCCGCGGATGCGTCCGCCGCGGACCATGAACTGCTGCACGGCGGCGGCGAGCTCGTCGGCGGCGATGCCGAACACGTCGGCGTCGACCCGGTCGTCGAACACGACGGCCGTCTTGGACAGGGCCGCCTCGAGCGCGCCGATGTCGTCCCGGTGCCGGGCGGCGGCCTCGTAGTCCATCTCCGCCGCGGCGTCCTTCATCCGCTGGGTGAGCTGGCCCACGTACTTCGAGTCGTTGCCGGCCATGAAGCTGACGAAGTCGTCCGCGATCTCGCGGTGCTCCTCCTCCGACACCCGGCCGACGCACGGCGCGGCGCAGCGGCCGATGTCGCCGAGGAGGCAGGGGCGGTTCGTCTGACGGGCGCGCTTGAAGGTGCTCTCCGAGCACGACCGCATCGGGAACACCTTGAGCATGTGGTCGACCGTCTCGCGGATGGCCCAGACCTTCGTGTAGGGCCCGAAGTACTTGGCACCCCGGATCTTGCGGTTGCGGGTGACCACGACCCGGGGATACTCCTCCCCGAGCGTCACCGCCAGGTACGGGTACGACTTGTCGTCCCGGAACTTGACGTTGAAGGGCGGGTCGAACTCCTTGATCCACGTGAACTCGAGCTGCAGCGCCTCGAACTCGCTGCCCACGACCGTCCATTCGACGCCCGCGGCGGACGTGACCATCCGGCGGGTGCGCTCGTGCAGGCTCTCGAGCGGCGCGAAGTAGTTGGCGAGCCGCGCGCGCAGGTTGTTGGCCTTGCCCACGTAGAGCACGCGGCCAGCCGCGTCGCGGAAGCGGTACACGCCCGGCGACGTGGGGATCTCCCCCGCTGCCGGGCGGTAGCCGACGGTGTCGGTGCGGGCCATCAGACGGCCGCGCGCTCCTCGCGCGCACGCGTGGCCCCGGCGGCCTCGGCCTCGGCCTCGAGCACCTCGCGGAGGAAGCCGCCGGTGTAGCTCTCGGGCACCGTGGCGAGGTGCTCGGGCGTGCCGGTGGCCAGCACCGTGCCGCCGCCCGCGCCGCCCTCGGGGCCCATGTCGATGAGCCAGTCGGCGGACTTGATGACGTCGAGGTTGTGCTCGATGACGATGACCGTGTTGCCCTTGTCGACCAGCCCGTTGAGCACGAGGAGGAGCTTCCGCACGTCCTCGAAGTGCAGGCCTGTGGTCGGCTCGTCGAGCACGTAGATGCTGCGGCCGTTCGAGCGGCGCTGCAGCTCGGTGGACAGCTTGACGCGCTGCGCCTCGCCGCCGGAGAGCGTGGTGGCGCTCTGGCCGAGCCGCACGTAGCCGAGGCCCACGTCGACCAGCGTCTTCATGAAGCGGTGGATGGCCTGGATGGGCTCGAAGAACTCCGCCGCCTCGCTGATGGACATGTCGAGCACCTCCGCGATGCTCTTGCCCTTGTAGTGGACGCTGAGCGTGTCGCGGTTGTAGCGCGCTCCCCCGCAGACCTCGCAGGCCACGTAGACGTCGGGCAGGAAGTTCATCTCGATCTTGATGGTGCCGTCGCCCGAGCACGCCTCGCAGCGCCCGCCCTTGACGTTGAAGCTGAAGCGGCCGGGGAGGTAGCCCCGGGCCTTCGCCTCGGTCGTCTCGGCGAAGAGGGTGCGGATCCGGTCGAAGACGCCCGTGTACGTGGCGGGGTTCGAGCGGGGGGTGCGGCCGATGGGGTTCTGGTCGACGTGGACGACCTTGTCGAGGTTCTCGAGCCCCGTGACGCGCGAGTGCTTGCCCGGCACCTTGCGGGCGCCGTTGAGCTCGTTGGCGAGCACCCGGTAGAGGATGTCGTTGACGAGGGACGACTTGCCGGATCCGCTGACCCCCGTGACGGCCGTGAGCGTGCCGAGCGGGAACGACGCGCTGACGTTCTGCAGGTTGTTGGCCCGCGCCCCCACCACCTGGATCTGCCGCTTCCGGTCGATCTTGCGGCGCTTGGTCGGCGTGGCGATGGCGCGGCGCCCGGCGAGGTAGTCGCCCGTGAGCGACTCGCGGTTCTCGAGGAGCCCCTCGTAGGAGCCGGAGTGGACGACCTTGCCGCCGTTCACGCCCGCGCCCGGTCCGATGTCGACGACCCCAGTCGGCCGTGCGGATGGTGTCCTCGTCGTGCTCGACGACGATGAGCGTGTTGCCGAGGTCGCGCAGCTTGACGAGCGTCTCGATGAGCCGCCGGTTGTCCCGCTGGTGCAGGCCGATGCTCGGCTCGTCGAGCACGTACAGCACGCCCGTGAGGCCCGAGCCGATCTGCGTGGCCAGGCGGATGCGCTGCGCCTCGCCGCCCGAGAGCGACGCGGCCGCCCGCGCGAGGTTCAGGTAGTTGAGGCCGACCTCGATGAGGAACTCCAGGCGCACCCGGATCTCCCGCAGCACCTGGGCGGCGATGTGCGCCTCGCGGTCCGTGAGCTCGAGCTGCGCCATGAACGCCTGGGCGTCCGAGAGGCTCATCTCGGCCACGTCGGCGATGTTCGCACCGTGCACGAGCACCGCGAGGACCTCGGGCTTCAGGCGCTTGCCGTCGCAGACCGGGCACGGGATCTCGCGCAGGTACTCGCCCCAGCGCGCCCGCTGGTTGTCCGTCTCCGCCTGCGCGAACTGGCGCTCGATGTAGGGCATGACGCCCTCGAAGCCGGACGAGTAGGTCATCTCTCGGCCGTAGCGGTTCTTCCACTTGACCTGCACCTCGAAGTCGTTGCCGCGGAGGACCGCCTCGCGGACCTCCTCCGACAGCTTCCGCCAGGGGGTGGTGAGCGAGAACTTGAGGTCGCGGGCGAGGCCGGCCAGGAGCTTCTCGTAGTACTGGAACAGGCCCTTGCCCTGCGTGGTCCACGGCAGGATGACGCCGTCGGCGATGCTCAGCGACTCGTCGCCGATGAGGAGCTCCTGGTCGACCGACATGCGCGTGCCGAGGCCGGAGCACTCGGGGCAGGCGCCGAACGGCGCGTTGAAGGAGAAGGTGCGCGGCTCGATCTCGGTGAGCTGGATGGGGTGGTTGTTCGGGCAGGACAGCTTCTCCGAGTACGTGCGGAGCCCTCCGGGGCCCTCGACGTCGACGAAGTCGATCATGACGATGCCGTCGGTGAGGCGCAGCGCCGTCTCGAGCGAGTCGGTGAGGCGCCCGAGGATGTCGTCGTTCGCGACGAGGCGGTCGACCACCACGGAGATGTCGTGCTTGTACTGCTTCTTGAGCTTGGGCGGCGAGCTGAGCTGGATGAGCTCCCCGTCCACGATGGCGCGCGAGTACCCTCCGGAGGCGAGCTCCGCGAACAGGTCGACGAACTCGCCCTTCTTCTGCGACACGATGGGGCTGACGATCTGGTACCGCGTGCCGGACTCGAGCTCCATGAGCTGATCGGCGATCTGCTGCACGGTCTGGCGGGAGATGCGCTCCCCGCAGACGGGGCAGTGGGCGACGCCGATGCGGGCCCAGAGGAGTCGCATGTAGTCGAAGATCTCGGTGATGGTGCCGACCGTGGACCGCGGGTTGCGGTTGGTCGACTTCTGGTCGATGGAGACCGCGGGGCTCAGGCCCTCGATGAAGTCGACGTCGGGCCGGTCGACCTGGCCGAGGAACTGGCGCGCGTACGCGGAGAGCGACTCGACGTAGCGGCGCTGGCCCTCGGCGAAGATCGTGTCGAAGGCGAGGGACGACTTGCCGGACCCGGAGAGGCCGGTGAAGACCACCAGCGAGTCGCGCGGGATGTCGAGGTCGACGTCACGGAGATTGTGGACACGGGCACCACGGACGCTGAGGAGGGAGGAGGACTCGACGGGGGAGATTGACACCCGTCCATCGTATGCGCCGCCACCGACAGAGCAGACGGAGGGGAGCGGCGGCGGCCTCCGGCCGTGTTCGCCCCCGCTCCCCCGACGCCCCTCAGGACAGGTGCCCGGCCTTCTCCATCTGGCGCAGCTCGCGCTTGAGGTCGCCCAGCTCGTCGCGGAGGCGCGCCGCCAGCTCGAACTTGAGCTCGCCCGCGGCCTGCAGCATCTGGTCGTTGAGGTCGGAGATGATGGTCTCCAGCTCGTTCGCGCCGGCCGCCGCCTTGCCCTCGCGACGGAGGTTCGGCGTGGGCGACCGCTTGCCGCCGCCGCGACCCTCGAGCATCTTCTTGGTGTCCTCGCCCTCGCGCGCCAGGATCTCGGTGATGTCGGCGATGCGCTTGCGCAGCGGCGTCGGGTCGATGCCGTGCTCGGTGTTGTAGGCCACCTGCCGCTCGCGGCGGCGGTCGGTCTCGTCGATGGCGCGCTTCATGCTGTCCGTGAGCACGTCGGCGTACATGTGCACCTCGCCCGAGACGTTGCGGGCTGCGCGGCCGATGGTCTGGATGAGCGACGTGGACGACCGGAGGAAGCCCTCCTTGTCGGCGTCGAGGATCGCGACGAGCGACACCTCCGGCAGGTCGAGGCCCTCGCGCAGGAGGTTGATGCCGACGAGCACGTCGTAGACGCCGGCGCGCAGCTCGGACAGCAGCTCCACCCGGCGGAGCGTGTCGACGTCCGAGTGGAGGTAGCGCACGCGCACGCCCGCCTCGGCGAAGTAGTCGGTGAGCTCCTCGGCCATCTTCTTCGTGAGGGTGGTCACGAGGATGCGCTCGTCCTTCTCGACGCGGATGCGGATCTGCTCGAGGAGGTCGTCGATCTGGCCCTTCGTGGGCTTCACGACGATGGCGGGATCGATGAGACCCGTCGGGCGGATGATCTGCTCCACCACGCCGTCGCCCATGCCGAGCTCGTACTTGCCCGGTGTGGCCGACATGTAGACGGTCTGGCCGACCCGCTCGGTGAACTCGTTCCACTTCAGCGGCCGGTTGTCGAGGGCGCTGGGCAGGCGGAAGCCGTGCTCCACGAGCGTGCGCTTGCGCGACGAGTCGCCCTCGAACATGGCGCCGATCTGCGGGACGGTGACGTGCGACTCGTCGATGACGACCAGGAAGTCGTCCGGGAAGTAGTCGAGCAGGCAGTGCGGCGCCTCGCCGGGCGAGCGCCCGTCGATGTGGCGCGAGTAGTTCTCGATGCCCGAGCAGAAGCCGATCTGCTGCATCATCTCGATGTCGAAGTTGGTGCGCATGCGCAGCCGCTGGGCCTCGAGCAGCTTGCCCTCGCGCTCGAGCACCGCCAGCCGCTCCTCGAGCTCCTGCTGGATGGTGCCGATGGCCCGCTGCATGACCTCGGTCTCGGCGACGTAGTGCGATCCGGGGAAGACGGAGACCGAGTCCATCTTGCGGACCACGTCGCCCGTGAGCGGGTGCAGCGTGTACAGCGCCTCGATCTCGTCGCCGAACATCTCGATGCGGATGGCCAGCTCCTCGTACATCGGGATGATCTCGATGGTGTCGCCCCGCACGCGGAAGTTCCCGCGCGAGAAGTCGACGTCGTTGCGCTGGTACTGCATGGACACGAACTTGCGGATGAGCGTGTCGCGGTTGATCTGCATGCCGACCTGGAGCGCGATCATGGCGTTCATGTACTGCTCGGGCTGGCCGAGGCCGTAGATGCAGGAGACGGTGCTGACCACCACGACGTCGCGCCGACTGAGCAGCGAGTTCGTGGTGGAGTGGCGGAGGCGCTCGACCTCGGCGTTGACCGACGAGTCCTTCTCGATGAAGGTGTCCGTCTGCGGGACGTACGCCTCGGGCTGGTAGTAGTCGTAGTACGAGACGAAGTACTCCACGGCGTTGTCCGGCATGAGCTCGCGGAACTCGGTGGCGAGCTGCGCGGCCAGGGTCTTGTTGTGCGCCAGGATCAGCGTGGGCCGCTGCACCTTCTCGATGAGCCAGGCTGCCGTCGCCGACTTGCCGGTGCCGGTGGCGCCCAGGAGGACGACGTCGGGCTCGCCGGCGTTGATGCGACCGGCCAGCTCGGCGATGGCCGTGGGCTGGTCGCCGCTCGGGGAGTACTCGCTGACGACCTTGAAGGGGCGCACGGACCGGGTGGGCTGCATGCCTCCGAGTCTACGAGCGGCCTCCGACACCGCCGGACAGGTTCGCCCAGAGCCGATCCGTCTGCGCGAGCGTGCTCGCGAGGGACTCCCCCGAGTCGATGACGTCGTCGGCGACCTGGAGCCGGTCCTCGTCCGCGCGCCTGCGACGCGATGCGGCGCTCGGCCTCCTCGCGGGCCATGCCGCGGAGCTCCATCAGACGGCGGATCCGCTCCTCGCGCGGAGCGTGGACCACGACGATCCTCTCGAACTCGTCGACGCGGCCGGACTCGACGAGGAGAGGGATGTCGTAGACGACGACCGCGTCGGGATCCGCCTCCCCGGCCTCGGCCATCCGGCGCGCCGAGAGGGCGCGGACGGCGGGGTGCGTGATGGCCTCGAGGTCGCGACGGGCATCCGGATCCTGGAACACGATCGCCCCGAGGGCCGGGCGGTCGAGCGTGCCGTCGGCGGCGATCACCCCGGGGCCGAAGGACCGCGCGATCTGCGCCAGCGCCGGCGTGCCGGGCTCGACGACCTCGCGGGCGAGCCGGTCGGCGTCGATGCGCACCGCCCCGAGCTCCGCCAGCCGGTCGGCCACCACCGTCTTGCCCGCGGCGATGCCGCCCGTCAGTCCGATCACCCGCATGGATCCAGCCTAGGCGGGGAGCCTCCCCGGGGACGACGGAGGCGGCCCTCCCGGAAGGGAGAGCCGCCTCGTCGTGGTGCGGGTGGGACTACTTCGAGCTGGACAGCTTCTCGCGCAGGGCGGCGAGGCTCTCGTCGTCCGCCAGCGTGCCGGCGCCCGTCGAGTCGCTCGTGAAGCCGGGACCGGCGGACGTGATGCCCGTGTCGGCCGCCTCGGCCTCGGCTGCTGCCGCGACCTGCTTCTTGTGGGCCTCCCAGCGGGCCTGAGCGGCGGCGTACTGCTGCTCCCAGGTCTCGCGCTGGGCCTCGAAGCCCTCCTTCCACTCGTTGGTCTCCGGGTCGAAGCCCTCGGGGTACTTGTAGTTCCCCTGGTCGTCGTACTCGGTGAGCATGCCGTAGAGGGCGGGGTCGAACTCGGTGCCCTCGGGGTCGACTCCGTCGTTGGCCTGCTTGAGGCTCAGCGAGATGCGGCGACGCTCGAGGTCGATGTCGATGACCTTGACGAACACCTCGTCGCCGACGGACACGACCTGCTCCGCGAGCTCGACGTGCTTGCCGGAGAGCTCCGAGATGTGCACGAGGCCCTCGATGCCCTCGGCCACGCGGACGAACGCACCGAACGGCACCAGCTTGGTGACCTTGCCGGGCGCGACCTGGCCGATGGCGTGCGTGCGGGCGAAGACCTGCCACGGGTCCTCCTGCGTCGCCTTGAGCGACAGCGAGACGCGCTCGCGGTCCAGGTCGACCTCGAGGATCTCGACGGTCACCTCCTGGCCCACCTCGACGACCTCGCTGGCGTGCTCGATGTGCTTCCAGCTGAGCTCGGAGACGTGCACGAGGCCGTCGACGCCGCCCAGGTCCACGAACGCACCGAAGTTGACGATCGAGGAGACCACGCCCTTGCGGACCTGGCCCTTCTGGAGGTTGTTGAGGAACGTGCTGCGGCTCTCGGACTGCGTCTGCTCGAGGAGCGCACGGCGCGACAGGACCACGTTGTTGCGGTTCTTGTCGAGCTCGAGGATCTTCGCCTCGATCTCCTGGCCGAGGTACGGCGTGAGGTCGCGGACGCGGCGCAGCTCGATGAGCGAGGCCGGGAGGAAGCCGCGGAGGCCGATGTCCACGATGAGGCCGCCCTTGACGACCTCGATGACGGTGCCGGTGACGACGCCGTCGGACTCCTTGATCTTCTCCACGTCGCCCCACGCACGCTCGTACTGCGCGCGCTTCTTCGACAGGATCAGACGGCCTTCCTTGTCCTCCTTCTGGAGGACGAGGGCCTCGACGGTGTCGCCGACCTTGACGACCTCCGTGGGGTCGACGTCGTGCTTGATGGACAGCTCACGCGAGGGGATGACGCCCTCGGTCTTGTAGCCGACGTCGATCAGGACCTCGTCCCGATCGATCTTCACGACGGTGCCCTCGATGAGGTCCCCGTCGTTGAAGAACTTCAGTGTCTTCTCGACCGCGGCGAGGAAGTCCTCAGCAGATCCGATGTCGTTGATCGCGACCTGCTTGGGCGCCTTGTCGGTCGTTGCGATTGTCATGTAGTTAGTGCTCCAGGATGGGCATGAATAAGGCCGCTGGCGCGGACCCGCGCGGGTACCGGTCGAGCGGCGGACGGATGGGTCGTCGCAGAACTGCGACAGTCGATCTTAGACCCGGCCCGGGGGGCGCGACAACCGCGCCGCACGGGCCGGGACGGGGATCAGCGGAGGACCGCGGCGCGCAGGGTGTCGAGGCCGACGCCGCCGACGTCGAGCGCGCGGCGGTGGAACTCGCGGACGTCGAACGCGGCGCCCTCCCGGCGGCGCGTCTCGTCGCGGAGGTCCTCCCAGATGCGCTGGCCCACCTTGTAGGACGGGGCCTGGCCCGGCCAGCCGAGGTAGCGGTTGACCTCGAAGCGCACGAACGACGGGTCCATGTTCACGTTGCGGCCCATGAAGTCGAACGCGTACGCGGCGTCCCAGACGGCGTCGCCGTCGGGCACGCGCTTGCCGAGGTGCACGCCGATGTCGAGCACGACGCGGGCGGCCCGCATGCGCTGGCCGTCGAGCATGCCGAGGCGGTCGGCCGGGTCGTCGAGGTAGCCGAGCTCCTGCATGAGGCGCTCGGCGTAGAGCGCCCAGCCCTCCGCGTGGCCGGACGTGCCGGCGAAGCGGCGCCAGGTGTTGAGCTCGGCCTTGTTGTAGGTGGCCTGGGCGATCTGCAGGTGGTGGCCCGGGACGCCCTCGTGGTACACCGTGGTCAGCTCGCGCCACGTGTCGAACTCGGTCACGCCCTCGGGCACCGACCACCACATGCGGCCCGGCCGGCTGAAGTCGTCCGCGGGGCCGGAGTAGTAGATGCCGCCCTCCTGCGTGGGGGCGATCATGCACTCGAGCGCGCGGATCTCCTCGGGGATGTCGAAGTGCGTGCGGCCCAGCTCCTCGACCGCGCGGTCGCTCGTCTCCTGCATCCAGGCTCGGAGGGCGTCCGTGCCGTGGAGCTTGCGGGACGCGTCACCGTCGAGGTGCGCGATGGCCTCGAGCACGCTCGCGCCGGGGAGGATCTCGCGGGCGATGGACTCCTGCTCCTCCGTCATGCGCGCCAGCTCGCCGACGCCCCACTCGTACGTCTCGTCGAGGTCGACCTCGGCGCCGAGGAAGGAGCGCGACCGGAGCGCGTACTGCTCGCGGCCCACGGCGTCCGCCTCGCGGCCGGCGGGCTCCAGCTCCGAGCCGAGGAACCCGGCGAGGCGCTCGTAGGCGGCGCGGGCCTCCTCGGCGCGTGCGCCGAGGTCCCGGCGGAGCGCGGCGGGCAGCTCGCCGGAGTCGGGGCGGGCGTCCTCGGCGAAGGAGCGGAAGAAGCCGTCGGGCGCCGCCTGGCGCTCGACCTGTCCGAGCACCTCGCGGACCTGGCGCCTGGCCGGCGTCTGGCCGCGGCGCACGCCCTCGCGCAGCGTCTCGATGTAGCCGTCGACCGCGCCCGCGACGTTGCCGAGGCGGGTGGCGAGGTGCTCCCAGTCGCCCTCGGTGGCGGTGGGCGAGATGTCGAAGACGTCGCGGATGCCCTGCGCGGGCGACGCGATGACGTTGAGGTCGGAGAGGTGGACGCCGGCGTCGTGCATCTCGACGTCGAGCTGGAGCTCGCGCGCGAGGTCCATGCGCGTGACCTCGTCCACCGCGTCGACGGGCGTCGCCCGGTCCAGCTGCCGGATGACCCGGCGCGCCGCCTCCGCGTGCGCGGCGTGGCCCGCGGGCGAGTGGTCGCCGTACTCCCCCTCGCGCCCCGGACGGCCGAGGTACACCCGCTCCTCGGGGTGCAGGTCGAGCGAGGCGTCGATCCACCCCTCGGCGATGCGGTCGATGTCCGTCTGCGGTCGGGGTGCCTTCGGCGTCGTCGTCATCCCTCGACCGTACCGGCTCCCAGGAGCGCCCGGACGGTCGCGGGATCGGTGGCGCCGCGCAGCTGCTCGGCCCGCACGGGGTCGAGCAGGATCTCCGCGAGACGCGACAGCAGGGCGATGTGGCCGCCGCCGGTGGCCGCGATGCCGATGACGATGCGGACGTCGTGCCCGTCCCAGTCCACGCCGTCGGGGAGGCGCAGGACGCTGATCGCATCCGCCGTCACGAGGTCGCGCCCCGCGGCGAACGAGCCGTGCGGCACGGCGACGCCCTCGCCGACGAAGGTGGACACCGAGCGCTCGCGCTCGACCATGGCGTCCACGTAGCCGGGCTGCACGGCGCCGGACGCGACGAGCGCCTCGCCGGCCTGCCGGATGGCGGCCTCGCGGTCGGCGGCGCGTGCGTCGAGCCGGATGGACCCGTCCGCGAGGAGGTCCGAGAGTCGTGCGTCCGTCATGCGCTGGTGCTCCTCGTGCTGGGGGTGGATGGGGGCCGTGCGGCGCCGGTCAGTGGGCGGCGGCGGCCCACGAGTCGCCGCGGCCCACCTGGACCTCGAGCGGCACCCGGAGGTCGGCCGCGTGCGCCATGCGGTCGGTGACGATCTCCTCGAGCGCGTCCCACTCGCCCGCGGCGGCCTCGAGGATGAGCTCGTCGTGCACCTGCAGGAGCATGCGCGAGGCCATGCCGCGCTCGCGCATGTCGGCCTCGATGCGGATCATCGCGATCTTCATGATGTCGGCGGCCGACCCCTGGATGGGCGCGTTGAGGGCGGCGCGCTCGGCGTTGTCGCGGAGCACGCGGTTGGGGCTAGTGAGGTCGGGGAACGGGCGGCGGCGGCCGAAGATGGTCTCGGTGTACCCGGCCGCGCGCGCCTCCTCCACGACCTGGCGCAGGTAGTCGCGCACGGAGCCGAAGCGCGCGAAGTAGTCGGTCATGAGCTGCTTCGCCTCGGACGACGGGATGCGCAGCTGCTTCGACAGCCCGAACGCGCTCAGCCCGTACGCGAGGCCGTAGCTCATGGCCTTGACCTTGGTGCGCATCTCGGGGCTCACGTCGGCCGGGTCGACGCCGAAGATCCGGGAGCCGACGAACCGGTGCAGGTCCTCCCCCGCTGCGAACGCCTCGATGAGGCCCTCGTCGCCCGACAGGTGCGCCATGATCCGCATCTCGATCTGCGAGTAGTCGGCGGTGAGGAGCGTCTCGTACCCCTCGCCCACGCGGATGGCGCTGCGGATGCGCCGGCCCTCCTCGGTGCGGACGGGGATGTTCTGCAGGTTCGGGTCGTTGGAGGAGATGCGGCCGGTGGTCGTGCCGGTCTGCACGTACGTGGTGTGGATCCGCTCGTCGTCGCCGATGCCGCGCTCGAGCGTCTGGATGATCTGGCGCAGCTTGCTCGCGTCGCGGTGCTCGAGGAGCAGGTCGAGGAACGGGTGGGGGTTCGACGCCTGCAGGTCGGCGAGGGCGCCCGCGTCCGTGGAGAAGCCCGTCTTGTTGGCGCGCGTCTTCGGCATGCCGAGCTGGTCGAAGAGGACCTCCTGCAGCTGCTTGGGCGAGCCGAGGTTGATCTCCTTGCCGATCTCCGCGAAGGCGCGGTCGGCGAGGTCGGTGATGCGCTCCAGCAGCTGCGCCGACAGCTCGGCGAGCCCCGCCCGGTCGGTCGCGACGCCGCGCAGCTCCATCTCGACGAGGACGAGGAGCGTGGGCATCTCGATGTCGACGAGGACCCCGAGGGTCCGCTCGTCGAGCACCTCGCGGAGCGCGTGCTCGACGCGCAGCGTGTACCAGGCCTCGACGGGCGCGGTGAGCGCCTCGGTCTCGGGCACGAGCTGGTTGGCGTCGGGCTCGGGCAGGTCCTCGAGGAGGTAGCGGCTGACGAGCGCGGCGAGCGTCTTGTCGGTGAACCCCGGCCGCAGGAGCCAGCCGGCGACCAGCACGTCGAAGGCGAGGCCGGAGAACGCGAGGCCGGCGCGGCGCACGGCCTTCACCTGCACCTTGGCGTCCGACATGATCTTGGGCGCGTCGCTCGCGAGCCACCGCTCGAAGGGCGCGTAGTCGGCGCGGCCCTCCTGCCACGGCAGGGTGACCGCCTCGGTCGCGCTCGCGAGGCCGAACCCGACGGGCTTCCCGTCCTGCGTCTCGACCGTGAGGCCGAGGCCGTGCGGCGAGGCGGCGCTCTGCGTGCGGATCCACTTCTCCAGCTCCTCGTCGAGGAGCTGCTGCGCCTTCGGTGCGGCGGGCGCCGTGGACGGCTCCTGCTCGAGCGCGCCGACGGGCGTGCCCTCGCTCGACGCGGAGGCACCGGATCCCTCGAGCTTCAGCACCCGCTCGAGCAGCTGCTTGAACTCGAGCACCGCGAACACCTCGCGGAGCGCGGGCTCGTCGATGGGCTTGCGCTCGAGGTCCGCCGGACCGAGGGGCAGCTCCACGTCCGTGAGGAGGCGGTTGAGGCGGCGGTTGCGGAGGACGTTCTCGTACTGCGCCCGCAGGTTGTCGCCGACCTTGCCGGTGATCTCGTCGCGGTGCTCGATGACCGCGTCGAGCGAGCCGAACTGGTTCAGCCACTTCACCGCGGTCTTCGGCCCGACCTTGTCGACGCCGATGAGGTTGTCGCTCGTCTCCCCCACGAGCGCGGCGATGTCCGGGTACATCTCGGGCTGCACGCCGTACTTCTCGAACACCTTCTCGGCGTCGTAGCGGGTGAGCTGCGAGACGCCCTGCGTCGACGGGTAGAGCAGCGTGACGTCGTCGTTGACGAGCTGGATGGCGTCGCGGTCGCCCGAGACGACCAGCACCCGGAAGCCCTGCTCGCGACCCTGCGTGGCGAGCGTCGCGAGGATGTCGTCCGCCTCGTGGTCCTCCTTGGTGAGGGTGGGGATGTTCATGGTCTTGAGCGCGCGCTCGAGCAGCGGCACCTGGCCGGTGAACTCCGCCGGCGTCTCGCCGCGCGTGCCCTTGTACTCCGGGTACTCGCGCGTGCGGAACGAGAAGCGCGAGATGTCGAACGCGACGCCGACGTGCGTGGGCTTCTCCTTCTGCAGGAGGTTGATGAGCATCGCGATGAATCCGTGCACGGCGTTCGTGTGCTGCCCCTCGCGGTTCTGGAAGCTCTCCGCCGGCAGGGCGTAGAAGGCCCGGAACGCGAGGGAATGGCCGTCGATGACGAGGAGGGTAGGCTTTTCCGTGTTCGGCACGGGTCCAGCCTATCGAGGGCTCCCGACCTCGGACCCGGCCTCGGAGGATCCCCATGACCCAGCCCGCACCGGAGGACGAGACGCCGGACCGCCGGCTCCGGCAGCCCCAGGACGTGGGCGCGCTCGCCGAGAAGATGGGCATCGTCTTCCAGGAGCTCAGCCCCGAGCGGGCGGTCGCCACCATGCCGGCCGAGGGCAACACGCAGCCCTACGGCGTCGTGCACGGCGGCGCCTACGTCGTGCTCGCGGAGTCGCTCGGATCCATGGCCGCGAACGTGCACGCGGGGCCCGATCGCGTGGCCTTCGGCATCGAGCTCAACGCCAGCCACACGCGGAGCGCGTCGTCCGGCACGGTGACCGGCACCTGCACGGCGATCCACCTCGGCGGCACGCTGACGACGCACGAGATCGTGCTGACCGACGACGAGGGACGGCGGCTCTCCACCGTGCGCATCACGAACATCATCCGCGAGCGCTCACGACGCTGAGGACGATCCGCGGCGTGGGCACGCCGCGCGACGGCCCGCGTGACGCCGCGGCGGCTAGGGCTTCTTGGCGCTCAGCTGCTCGATGATGGCCTGGGCCACGTCGTGCATGGTGAGGCGGCGGTCCATGGACGCCTTCTGGATCCAGCGGAACGCCTCGGGCTCGGTGAGCCCCATCTTCTCGTTGAGCAGGCCCTTGGCCCGGTCGACGAGCTTGCGCGTCTCGAAGCGCTCGACGAGGTCGGACACCTCGGCCTCGAGCGTGATGATCTGGGCGTAGCGGGCCAGCGCGATCTCGATCGCCGGCAGGAGGTCGTTGGGCGTGAACGGCTTGACGACGTAGGCCAGCGCACCCGCCTCGCCCGCGCGCTCGACGAGCTCCTTCTGGCTGAAGGCGGTGAGGAGGACGACCGGCGCGATGTGGTTGCGGTTCAGCCGCTCGGCCGCGGAGATGCCGTCGAGCTGGGGCATCTTGACGTCCATGATGACGAGGTCCGGACGCAGCTCCGTGGCCAGCGCGACGGCGGTCTCGCCATCCCCGGCCTCGCCGACGACCTCGAAGCCGTTGTCGCGGAGGGTCTCGACGATGTCCAGGCGGATGAGCGACTCGTCCTCGGCGACGACGACACGGCGGGGGGCGGCGGGGGCTGTTTCCTGGTCACTCACGGATAGGAGCCTACGGTATCGTCGGGCGGGCCGGTGCGCGGCGGATCCGCGGGGTTGCCCGCCGGACCGCGGTCGCACCGAGGTGCGCCGGATTGGCGGAATGGCAGACGCGGGGCACTCAAAATGCTCTGTCCGTGAGGGCGTGTGGGTTCGAGTCCCACATCCGGCACCGGTCCGCGAGGACACGCGAGAGGGCGGGCGACCCGCGTGGTCGCCCGCCCTCTCGTGCTCCCGCGGGGGGCGCTGCCCCCGCGGTGACGCGCTACTTCTCGTATGCGGGAGCCGCCTCGTTCACGGCGTCGCCGACGACGTGGACGCGCAGCTCGTTCGTCGAGCCCGCGATGCCGGGAGGGGACCCGGCGATGACGACGACCTTCTGGCCGACCTCGGCGAGGCCCTCGGCGAGGAGGACGTCGTCGACCTGGTGGAACATCTGGTCGGTGTGCGTGACCGGCTCGACGAGGTAGGACTGCACGCCCCACGACAGCGCCAGGCGACGGCGGATGCCCTCGTTCGGCGTGAAGGCGAGGATCGGGATGCCGTTGCGCAGGCGCGTCATGCGGCGGACGGAGTCGCCCGACTCGGTGAAGACGCAGAGGAACTTGGCCTCGACGAACTCGGCCACCTCGGCGGCCGCGAGCGTGATGGCGCCGCCCTGCGTGAAGGGGCGCGAGCCGAGGGCGGGGATGCGCTCCAGCCCGTGCTCCTCGGTGGACTCGATGATGCGCGCCATGGTCTTCACGGTGACGACCGGGAACTCGCCCACGCTCGTCTCGCCGCTCAGCATGAGCGCGTCGGCGCCGTCGAGGACGGCGTTGGCGCAGTCAGAGGCCTCGGCGCGCGTCGGGCGCGGGCTCGTGATCATCGACTCGAGCATCTGCGTGGCGACGATGACGGGCTTCGCCTTGCGGCGGGCGAGCTCGACGGCGCGCTTCTGCACGATCGGCACGGCCTCGAGCGGCAGCTCGACGCCGAGGTCGCCGCGGGCGACCATGATCGCGTCGAACGCGTCGACGATCTCCTCGAGCGCGTCGACGGCCTGCGGCTTCTCGACCTTGGCGACGACGGGGACGCGGCGGCCCTCTTCGTCCATGATCTCGTGCACCCGGACGATGTCGGACGCGTCGCGCACGAAGCTCAGGGCGATGAGGTCGGCGCCGAGTCGGAGGCCCCAGCGGAGGTCGGCCTCGTCCTTCTCGGAGAGGGCGGGCACGTTGACCGCGACGCCCGGGAGGTTGATGCCCTTGTTGTTGCTGACCGTGCCGGCGACCTCGACCGTGGTCGTGACGCGCGTGCCGTCGGTGGAGACCACGCGCAGCGTGACCTTGCCGTCGTCGATGAGGAGCGGGTCGCCCGCCTTCACGTCGCCCGGGAGGCCCTTGTAGGTGGTGGAGCAGATGTCCTTCGTGCCGAGGATGTCCTCGACGGTGATGACGAACGTGTCGCCGAAGGCCAGGTCGTGCGGGCCGTCGGAGAACTTGCCGAGGCGGATCTTCGGACCCTGCAGGTCGACGAGGACCGCGACCGCGCGACCCGCGTCGTCGGCGGCCTTCCGGATGGTGGAGTAGATGCCCTCGTGGACGTCGTAGGTTCCGTGGCTCAGGTTCATCCGGGCCACGTCCACGCCGGCGTCGATGATGGCGCGGATGCTCTCATAGG
Source organism: Clavibacter sp. B3I6 (assembly GCF_030816895.1). Lineage (NCBI taxonomy): Bacteria > Bacillati > Actinomycetota > Actinomycetes > Micrococcales > Microbacteriaceae > Clavibacter > Clavibacter sp. B3I6. The sequence goes on along the minus strand of NZ_JAUSYL010000001.1, from coordinate 246,120 downwards.
AGCTGGTCGCGGGCCCGAGGGTCGCGACGATCTTCGCTCGTCTGGTCATGCTCTGTCTGTCTCGCGTTTCTGCGTCGCACACGGACGCGGTTCGGGTGAGGGCCGCGCACGCGTGCGCGGCGGCCGGGTCAGATGGAGAGAGCGCGGTCCGTGGGACGGACCGGGAACGGGAGCTCCGTGTCCCCCTCAAGGTACCGGTCGACGGCGGACGCCGCTGAACGTCCCTCCGCGATGGCCCAGACGATGAGCGACTGCCCGCGACCCGCGTCGCCGGCGACGAACACGCCGGGCTGGTCGGTCTGGAAGTCCTCGTCGCGCGCCACGTTGCCGCGGTCGTCGAACGGGACCGCGAGCTGCGACTCCAGGGCGTCCCTCTCGGGACCGGTGAAGCCGAGCGCGAGCAGCACGAGGTCGGCCGGGATCTCCCGCTCGGTGCCCGACTTCGGCACGCGTCGGCCGTCGCGGAACTCGGTCTCGGCGACGCGGACGGCGCGCACGTGCCCGTCGTCGTCCTTCAGGAACTCGACCGTGGACGCGAGGTAGTGGCGCTCGCCGCCCTCCTCGTGCGCGCTCGACACCTCGAAGAGGGTCGGGTACGTCGGCCACGGCTGGTTCGCCTGGCGCTCCGACGGCGGCTGCTGGCCGATGGCGAGGTTGGTGACGGAGGCCGCCTTCTGGCGGTGCGCGGTGCCGATGCAGTCCGCGCCGGTGTCGCCGCCGCCGAGGACGACGACGTGCTTGCCCTCCGCGTGGATCTGCCCGGGCACCTGGTCGCCCGCGGTCGCGTGGTTCGACTGGCGGAGGTAGTCCATGGCGAAGTGCACGCCGTCGACGTCGCGACCCGGGATGTCGAGGTCGCGGGGCACGAGCGCGCCCGTGCAGACGACGACCGCGTCGTAGCGGAGGCGCAGGTCGGACCAGGTGATGTCCGTGCCGATGTCGACGCCGGCGCGGAAGCGCGTGCCCTCCGCGGTCATCTGCGCGAGGCGCGCCTCGAGGTGGCGCTTCTCCATCTTGAAGTCCGGGATGCCGTAGCGCAGCAGGCCGCCGATGCGGTCGTCGCGCTCGAACACGGCGACCGTGTGGCCGGCGCGCGTGAGCTGCTGGGCGGCGGCCAGGCCGGCGGGACCGGATCCGACGACCGCCACGGTCTTGCCCGTGAGGCGCTCGGGCGGGTGCGGCTCGACCCAGCCGTTCTGGAAGGCGTCGTCGATGATCGACACCTCGACCTGCTTGATGGTCACGGGCGGCTGGTTGATGCCGAGCACGCACGAGCTCTCGCAGGGCGCCGGGCACAGCCGTCCCGTGAACTCGGGGAAGTTGTTCGTCGCGTGCAGGCGCTCGATGGCCTGGCGGCCCTCGCCGCGCCACGTGAGGTCGTTCCACTCCGGGATCAGGTTGCCGAGGGGGCAGCCCTGGTGGCAGAACGGGATGCCGCAGTCCATGCACCGGCCGGCCTGGCGCACGAGCTCGCCGCGCTCCTGCTGCTCGTACACCTCCTTCCAGTCCATGAGCCGGACCGAGACGGGTCGGCGCTTGGGGAGCTCGCGCTCCGTCACCTTGAGGAAGCCCTTGGGGTCAGCCACCGGTCACCTCCAGGATGCGCTTCCAGGCGACGTCGCCGTCGGGGTCGATGCCCTCGTCCACCGCGGTCTGGCGGGTGGCGAGGACGGCCGCGTAGTCCCGCGGCAGGATCTTGGTGAAGCGTTCCATGGAGGTCTCCGGGTCGGCGAGCAGGCGCTCGGCCACGGTCGAGCCGGTCTCGGCGAGGTGCCGGCGGAGCAGGTCGAGCACGATCTCCGCGTCGGCGCCGCCGAGGGGGTGGAGCTCGAGCTCGCCCGACGCGAGCGCGTCGGTGTTGATGCGGTCGCGGTCGAGGTCGATCACGTAGGCGGTGCCGCCCGACATGCCCGCGCCGATGTTCCGGCCGGTGCCGCCGAGCACGAGCGCGAGCCCGCCGGTCATGTACTCGAGGGCGTGGTCGCCCACGGCCTCGACGACCGCGGTCGCGCCGGAGTTGCGGACGAGGAACCGCTCCCCCACCATGCCGCGGATGAACATGGTGCCCTGGGTGGCGCCGTAGCCGATGACGTTGCCCGCGATGACGTTCTCCTCCGCGGGGAAGCCGGCCCCTCGCGTCGGGGCGGACGACGATGTCGCCGCCCGACAGGCCCTTGCCCAGGTAGTCGTTGCTGTCGCCGACGAGGCGCAGCGTGATCCCCGCGGGCACGAAGGCCCCGAAGGACTGGCCGGCGGAGCCGCGCAGCGTGACGTCGATGGATCCCGTCGGCAGCCCGTCCTCGCCGTGGCCCTTGGTGACCAGGTGCCCGAGCATCGTGCCGACCGCGCGCGCCGTGTTCCGCACGGGCAGGTCGATCTCGACCCGGCCGCCGTGCTCGAGCACGTCGCGGCTCAGGCGGATGAGCTCGTTGTCGAAGTGGTCCTCGAGCTCGTGGTCCTGGGAGCGGGCGTGCTTCATCGGCTCGCCCTCCGCGAACGTCGGGCCCACGAGGATCGGCGAGAGGTCGAGGCCCGACGCCTTCCAATGGTCGACCGCGTCCTCGACGCCCAGCAGGTCGTTGCGGCCCACGATCTCGTCGAGCGAGCGGTAGCCGAGCGCCGCGAGGTGCTCGCGCACCTCCTGCGCGATGAACTCGAAGAAGTTGACGACGTGCTCCGCCTTGCCCGGGAAGCGCTTGCGCAGCTCCGGGTTCTGCGTGGCGACGCCGACGGGGCAGGTGTCGAGGTGGCAGACGCGCATCATGATGCAGCCGGAGACCACCAGCGGCGCCGTCGCGAAGCCGAACTCCTCGGCCCCGAGCAGCGCGCCGACGATGACGTCGCGGCCGGACTTCATCTGCCCGTCGACCTGCACGACCACGCGGTCGCGCATGCCGTTGAGGCGGAGGGTCTGCTGCGTCTCGGCGAGGCCCAGCTCCCACGGGGTGCCCGCGTGCTTGAGCGAGTTCACCGGGCTCGCGCCCGTGCCGCCGTCGTGGCCGGAGACGAGGATCACGTCGCTCAGCGCCTTCGCGACGCCCGCCGCGACCGCGCCGATGCCCGACTGGCTGACGAGCTTCGTGTGGATCCGGGCGGACGGGTTCGCGCGCTTCAGGTCGAAGATCAGCTGCTTGAGGTCCTCGATCGAGTAGATGTCGTGGTGCGGCGGCGGCGAGATGAGGCCGACGCCCGCGGTCGCGTGGCGCGTCCGGGCCACCCACGGGTAGACCTTGCCGGGTGGCAGCTGCCCGCCCTCGCCGGGCTTGGCGCCCTGCGCGAGCTTGATCTGGATGTCGTCGGCGTGCGTGAGGTACATGCTCGTGACGCCGAAGCGCCCGGACGCGACCTGCTTGATGGCGCTGCGGCGCTCGGGGTCGAGCAGGCGCTCCACGTTCTCGCCGCCCTCGCCCGTGTTCGACTTCGCGCCGAGGCGGTTCATCGCGATCGCGAGCGTCTCGTGCGCCTCCTCGGAGATCGAGCCGTAGCTCATCGCGCCCGTGGAGAAGCGCTTGACGATGTCGGAGATGGACTCCACCTCGTCGAGCGGCACCGCGGGGCGCGTGCCGGTCTTGAGGTGGAACATGCCGCGCAGCGTCATGAGGTCCTTCGACTGCGCGTCGACCATGGACGTGTACTCGCGGAAGATGTCGTACCGGCGCATGCGGGTGGCGTGCTGCAGCCGGAAGATCGTGTCCGGGTTGAAGAGGTGCGGGGACCCGTCGCGGCGCCACTGGTACTCGCCGCCCGTCTGCAGGCGCTCGTGCGAGAGCACCGCGCCGTCGGTCGGGTAGGCGCTGCGGTGGCGCGCGGCGTTCTCGGCCGCGATGACGTCGATGCCGACGCCGCCGAGGCGCGTGGTGGTGCCCGAGAAGTACTGGTCCACCAGCTCCTGCGACAGGCCCACCGCCTCGAAGCACTGCGCGCCGGCGTACGACGCCACCGTGGAGATGCCCATCTTGGACATGATCTTCAGCACGCCCTTGCCGAGCCCCTTGATGAGGTTCCGCGTGGCCTTCTCCGGCGTCACGCCCGTAAGCATGCCGCTGCGGACGAGCTCCTCGCAGGACTCCATGGCCAGGTACGGGTTGACCGCCGAGGCGCCGTAGCCGATGAGCAGCGCGATGTGGTGCACCTCGCGCACGTCGCCGGCCTCGACCACGAGGCCGACCTTCATGCGGGTCTGCTTGCGGATGAGGTGGTGGTGCACGGCCGCGATCATCAGGAGCGACGGGATGGGCGCGAGGTCCCGGTTGGAGTCGCGGTCCGAGAGCACGATGAACTGCGCGCCGTGCTCGATGGCGCGGTCGACCTCGTCGCACATGGCGTCGATCCGCTTCTGCATGGCGAGCGGGCCGTCGTCGACGCGGTACAGGCCGCTGACCATCGTGGTGGTGCTGCTCCCGGGGCGGTGGTCGATGTGGATGACCTTCGCGAGCTCGTCGTTGTCGATGACCGGGAAGTCGAGCACGACCTGCTTGGTGTGCTCGGGGCCGGCGTCGAGGAGGTTCCGCTGCGGCCCGAGGCCCTGGCGGAGGCTGGTGACGACCTCCTCGCGGATGGAGTCGAGCGGCGGGTTCGTGACCTGCGCGAACTGCTGGGTGAAGTAGTCGAACAGCAGGCGCGGGCGCTGCGAGAGGACGGCGATGGGCGTGTCGGAGCCCATGGCGCCGAGGGGCTCCGCGCCGACCTTCGCCATGGGCATGAGGAGCATCCGCACCTCCTCCTCCGTGTAGCCGAAGGTGCGCTGGCGGCGGACGACGGACGCGGGCGTGTGCACGATGTGCTCGCGCTCCGGCAGGTCCTGGAGGTGGATGCGGTTCTCGAGCCACTCCCCCCACGGCGCGCTGGCCGCGAGCTGGGACTTGATCTCGTCGTCCTCGATGATCCGGCCGGCCTCGGTGTCGACGAGGAACATCTTGCCGGGGCGCAGGCGGCCCTTGCGCGCGATGCGCGCCGGGTCGATCTCGAGCACGCCGATCTCGCTGCCGAGCACCACGAGCCCGTCGTGCGTGACGAGGTAGCGGCCGGGGCGCAGCCCGTTCCGGTCGAGCGTGGCGCCGACGAGCGTGCCGTCGGTGAAGGTGAGCGCGGCGGGGCCGTCCCACGGCTCCATGACCATGGAGTGGTACTCGTAGAAGTCGCGGCGGACGGGGTCGATGTCCGTCTGCTTCTCCCACGCCTCGGGGACCATCATCATCATCGCGTGCGGGAGGCTGCGGCCGCTGAGGCTGAGGAGCTCCAGCACCTCGTCGAAGGACGCCGAGTCGCTGGCCCCGGGCGTGACGATGGGCAGCAGCGGGGAGAGGTCGCCGAGGAGCTCCGACTCCAGCTGGGACTGGCGGGCGCGCATCCAGTTGCGGTTGCCCGCGACCGTGTTGATCTCGCCGTTGTGCGCCATCATCCGCAGCGGCTGCGCGAGCGGCCACGACGGGAACGTGTTCGTCGAGTACCGGGAGTGCACGATGGCGAGCTTGGAGGCGAACCGCTCGTCGGAGAGGTCCGGGTAGAAGGGCTCCAGCTGCAGCGTCGTGACCATGCCCTTGTAGACGAGCGTGCGCGAGGACAGCGAGATGAAGTACGCGCCGAGCTCCCGCTCCGCGCGCTTGCGGAGGCGGAAGGCCAGGCGGTCGAGGACGAGGCCCGCGGGGCGCTCGAAGGAGGACTCCGGGGCGTCCGAGGCGAGGAACAGCTGACGGAACGCGGGCATGGCCTTGCGGGCCAGGTTGCCCAGGTGCGTCGCGTCCACGGGGACCTCGCGCCACCCGAGCACGCGCAGGCGCTCGTCGCCGGCGAGGCGCTCGATGCCCGCCTGGAGCTCCTCGCGCTCCGCGTCGTCCGTGGGGAGGAACGCCATGCCGACCGCGTACTCCCCCATGGGCGGCAGGTCGAAGCCGACCACGCCGCGGAGGAACTCGTCCGGGATCTGGGTCATGATGCCGGCGCCGTCGCCGGTGCCCGCGTCGGAGCCGATGGCTCCGCGGTGCTCGAGGTTCCGGAGCGCGTCGAGCGCGTTCACGATGATGTCGTGCCCGGGGGTGCCGCGCAGGGTGGCCACCATGGCCAGGCCGCACGCGTCCTTCTCGAACGCGGGGTCGTAGAGGCCCTGCTTCGCGGGGAACGCGCCGCCGGGAGGGGAGGTGGAGGAGAACGCCATGGGAACCGTCCTAGATGCACTGCGGAGGGACGTCGCTGGCCCTGTGGTGGGGACCGCCTCGCAGGAGGAGACGGTGACCGCGGGGGTGCCCGCGCTGGGGACTAGGCGCCGCGTCCGCTTGTGGCGGGGAGAGCGTGGGAGTCCGACCCGGTGGATGTCCGATCGGCGTCGCCGTCGGTGAAATCCGAATCCGTGTACACCGATGCTACCTCGCCGTCGCGGCCCGCCTTCACGCGCCCGCTTACGTCCTCCGGGGTGCGGCCCGGGAGGTACGGGCTCGGCTCGCTGCCGACGTGGCGGCGGGTCTGCACGATGAACAGGACGAGGCCGATCGCGACGGCGAGGAACGCGGCCCACACGTTGGTGCGGATGCCGAGGAGGATCTCGCTCGGGTCGATGCGGATGGACTCGAACACCATGCGCCCGAGGCCGTACCACATGAGGTAGACGGCGAGGCCGCGCCCCCACTGCAGGCGGACCGCGCGCCCGAGGGCGATGATGAGGATCGCGCCCGCCACGTTCCAGACGATCTCGTAGAGGAACGTGGGGTGGAAGAGCGTGCCGGCGGGGAGGCCGGCCGGGAACGCGGCGTTGGTCGGGTCGACCTCGAGGCCCCACGGGAGGGTCGTCGGCGTGCCGAACAGCTCCTGGTTGAAGTAGTTGCCCATGCGACCGGCGGCCTGGGCGAGGAGGAGACCCGGGGCCAGCGCGTCGGCGAAGGTCCAGAAGCGGACGCCCGTCCACTTGGAGCCGAGCCACACGCCGACGGCGCCGCCGATGAGCGCGCCGAAGATGGCGATGCCGCCCTCCCACACGAACAGGACGCGCCAGGGGTTCGCACCGTCGTAGAAGTAGTCGCCCGGATGGGTGAGCACGTGGAAGGCGCGGGCGCCGACGATGCCGAGGACGAGCGCGCACAGCGTGAAGTCGATGGTCACCCATCGCTCGGCGCCGCGCTGGGTGAGCCGGTGGTTCGTGAGGAACGCCGCGATGACGATGCCGATGAGGATGCACACCGCGTAGGCGTGGATGACGAAGGTGAGCGGGAGGTCGATGCCGAAGCCCTGGAGCCACGCCGTGACGTCGAACCGGGTGTCGGACGGATCCGGGCTGGGGATGCTCATCGGGGCGTACAACGGATGGCGCTCACTTTCGCAGGGGGATCGGCGGGCGCGGCGGGGCCGCGGGCCGGGGGCTACTGTAGCGCGGTTCCCCGCGCGAGATCGGCCGCGGCGCGGGCGACGCCGGGGACGCCCCCGTCGGCCAGGGCGGCCACGAGCGCGGATCCGACGATGGCCCCGTCGGCGTAGCCGAGGACCTCGCGCACCTGGTCGCCCGTGGAGATGCCGATGCCCACGCACGCGCTCGTCGAGCCCGCGTCCCGAAGGCGGGACACGAGCCCGCGGGCCGCCTGGTCGACGTCCTGGCGGGCGCCCGTGATGCCCATGGTCGAGACCGCGTACACGAAGCCGCGGCTGCGCTCGACGGCCTGGTGCAGGCGCGCCTCGCTCGACGACGGCGCCGCGAGGAACACGCGGTCGAGGCCGGTGCGCTCCGAGGCGGCGAGCCAGTCGGCGCCCTCGTCGGGGATGAGGTCGGGGGTGATGAGGCCGGCGCCGCCCGCGGCGACGATGTCGTCCGCGAAGCGCTCGACGCCGTACTGCACGACGGGGTTCCAGTAGGTCATGAGGAGGACGGGCGCGTCCACGCGCTGGGTGATCGCGTGCAATGCGTCGAAGCCGTCGCGGAGGCGGAAGCCCTGCGCGAGGGCGGTCTGGGTGGCCCGCTGGATGACGGGCCCGTCCATGACGGGGTCGCTGTAGGGCAGGCCGAGCTCGATGACGTCGACGCCGTTCTCGACGAGCGCGACGGCGGCCTCGATGCTCGTCGCGACGTCCGGGAAGCCGACGGGCAGGTACCCGACGAGCGCGCCGGATCCCTGCTCGCGGCGGAGCGCGATGGCCCGCTCGACGGGGCTGCCCTGGGCGGGCGCGGCGTGGGCGGCCGCGTTCACGACTGCTCCGCCCCGGCGTCGATGAGGTCGAAGTACGCGCCCGCGGTCTCCATGTCCTTGTCGCCGCGGCCGCTGAGGTTGATCAGGATGATCCCGTCCGGGCCGAGCTCCTTGCCGAGCTCGAGCGCGCCGGCGAGGGCGTGCGCGGACTCGATGGCCGGGATGATGCCCTCGGTGCGGCTGAGGAGGCGCAGCGCGCTCATGGCCTGGTCGTCCGTGACGGGGCGGTACGTCGCCCGGCCGAGGTCCGAGAGCCACGAGTGCTCGGGTCCCACGCCCGGGTAGTCGAGGCCGGCGGAGATCGAGTGCGAGTCGATGGTCTGCCCGTCCTCGTCCTGGAGCAGGTAGCTGCGCGCACCGTGCAGCATGCCGGGGCGGCCCTTGGTGATGGTGGCGGCCGTGCGCGGGGTGTCCGCGCCGTCGCCGCCGGCCTCGAAGCCGTAGAGGGCGACGTCGGCGTCGTCGAGGAAGGCGTGGAAGATGCCGATGGCGTTGGATCCGCCCCCGACGCACGCGGCGACCGCGTCGGGCAGCCGCCCGGTGAGCGCGAGGACCTGCTCGCGCGCCTCCTCGCCGATGACCTTCTGCAGGTCGCGGACCATGGCCGGGAACGGGTGCGGGCCCGCGACCGTGCCGAAGACGTAGTTCGTGGTCTCGACGTTGGTGACCCAGTCGCGCATCGCGTCGTTGATGGCGTCCTTGAGCGTGCGGGAGCCTGAGCGGACCGGGATCACCTCGGCGCCGAGCAGGCGCATCCGCGCGACGTTGAGGGCCTGGCGCTCGGTGTCGACCTCGCCCATGTAGATGACGCAGTCGAGGCCGAACAGCGCGGCCGCCGTGGCGGTGGCGACGCCGTGCTGGCCCGCGCCCGTCTCGGCGATGATGCGCTTCTTGCCGATCTTCTTCGTGAGCAGGGCCTGGCCCAGCACGTTGTTGATCTTGTGCGAGCCGGTGTGGTTGAGGTCCTCGCGCTTGAGGATGATGCGGGCGCCGCCGGCGTGCTCGGCGAAGCGCGGCACCTCGGTGATGAGGGAGGGACGGCCGGTGTAGCTGCGGTGCAGCTCCCGGAGCTCCGCGATGAAGCCGGGGTCGACCTTCAGCGCGTCCCACGCCTCCGACAGCTCGTCGAGGGCCGCGACGAGCGACTCGGGCACGTACCGCCCGCCGAACTCGCCGAAGTACGGGCCGGTCACGCTGCGGAGGTCGGTCATGGTCGGGTCTCCAGGAACTCGGACAGGGTGCGGACGGGATCGCCCGTGACGAGGGCCTCGCCCACGAGGACGACGTCCGCACCGGAGCGGCGGTAGTGGGCCACGTCGTCCGCGGTCGTGACCGCGGACTCGGCGATGCGGACGACGCCCGCGGGGATCGAGTCGGCGAGGCGGCCGAAGAGGTCCCGGTCGAGCTCGAACGTGGTGAGGTCCCGGGCGTTGACGCCGACGACCTGGGCGCCGAGGTCGAGGGCGCGGGACACCTCCTCGGCCGAGTGCGTCTCGACGAGGGCGGTCATGCCGAGCTCGCCGATGAGGGCGTGCAGCTCGACGAGGGTGGGCTGGTCGAGCGCGGCCACGATGAGGAGGACGAGGTCGGCGCCGGACGCGCGCGCCTCGAGCACCTGGTAGGCCTCGCCGATGAAGTCCTTGCGGAGCACGGGGATGGAGACCGCGTCGCGGACCTGCTCGAGGTCGTGCAGCGACCCGCCGAACCGGCGGCCCTCCGTGAGCACGCTGATGGCGCTGGCGCCGCCGGTCTCGTATCGCGAGGCGAGGAGCGCGGGATCGGGGATCTCGGCGAGGGCGCCGCGCGAGGGGCTGGAGCGCTTGACCTCGGCGATGATCTTGACGCGGTCGGCCGGGGCGAGGGCGCTCAGGGCGTCGAGGGCCGCCGGACGCGCGAGCGCGTCGGCCTCGACCTGGGCGAGGGGGCGCAGCTCGCGTCGGGCGGCCGCGTCCTCCCGGGCGCCGGCGAGGAGGTCGCCCAGCATCTAGGAGTGCGCCTTGGTGGGCGCCGTGCGGTGGCCGTCCACGCCGTAGCCGAGCTTCTTCATGATGCCGCCGATGACGAACGCGAGCACGACGACCCCCGCCGAGATCCACACGACGGGCACGATGGCGAACCAGAACGCGATCGTGCCGACGGCGAAGCCGATGAGCGCGATGACGACGGCCGTCCAGGCCGCCGGCGAGTTGCCGTGGCCGGACTCTGCGGGCTGGGTGGACATGCGTGCTCCTCGGGGGTCGTGCGATCGGGACGGGTCGAGTCTACCGGGCGTCGCCGACACGGCCGTCGGCCTCGGGACGGGCCGCAGTGGTGTCCGGGCGCGTGCCGCCGACGGCGTCGGACGGGACGTCGGCGGGCGCCTCGTCCGCGTCGCGGCGGGTGGGATCCGCGCCGCCGCTCAGGCTGTCCCAGGCGGCGACCGGGTCCTCGCGCGGGACGATGCGGCGGGCCGGGACGTCGGTCGGCGCGTCGTAGCGGGAGCGGCGCGTGGGCCAGCGCGGGCCGGTGATCGCGACGACGAGGCCCGTGAGCGCGGAGGCGATGCCCGCGGCGAGCGTGACGTGGCCCCACGGCGTCGTGGTCCAGCCGACCACGAGGTCGGCGACGGGCGCGGATCCGGCGACGCCCGTGACCGTCGTGACCGCGGCCTCGCCCGCCTGGACGGGGCCCGCGACGGCCGCGAGGGCCGTGAGCGCGACGGTCGCGCCGATGAGCGCCTGCAGCACGCCGAGGACGACGCGGAGCGCACGGCCCGCGATGGCGAGCGCCCCGGCGAGGGCGAGGCTGGAGAGCGCGAGCGCGCTGAGGGCGGGCGCCGCGACGCTGCCCGGGACGGGGATGAGCGCGGGGGCCTGCCCGCCGATGCGGAGCGTCGACCAGTCCTGGGACCAGCCGAGGAAGGTGGCGGCGCTCGTCGCGAGGACGAGCAGGAGGGCGAGCGACTTCGTGCGGCGGGTGACGCGCATCAGCGCACGCGCCGCATGGCCTCGGCGACGGCGACGGCGCGGAGCGGCGCGGCGGCCTTGTTCTGCGACTCCAGGTACTCGGCGTCGGGGTCGGAGTCGGCGACCATGCCGCCGCCGGCCTGCACGTGCGCGACGCCGCCGACGATGGTGGCCGTGCGGATCGCGATGGCGAGGTCGGCGTCGCCCGCGAAGTCGAAGTAGCCCACCACTCCCCCGTACACGCCGCGCTGGGCGGGCTCGAGCTCGTCGATGATCTGCAGCGCGCGGGGCTTCGGCGCGCCCGACAGCGTGCCGGCCGGGAAGGTGGCGCGGAAGACGTCGATGCTCGAGACGCCGGGCCGCAGCGTGCCCTCGACCGAGCTGACCAGGTGCATGATGTGGCTGAACCGCTCGACGCGCATGAACTCGGTGACCTCGACGGATCCCGGGGCGCAGGCCTTCAGCATGTCGTTGCGGGCGAGGTCCACCAGCATGAGGTGCTCGGCGCGCTCCTTCGGGTCCGCCAGGAGCGACTCCTCGTGGGCGACGTCCTCCTCCACGGTGCCGCCGCGCGGGCGGGATCCCGCGATGGGGTGCATGTAGACGTGGTCGTCGGTGACCGTGACGAGCGCCTCGGGCGACGAGCCGACGATCGAGTACGGCGTCCCGTCGGCGTCCTCGAGGGTGAGCAGGTACATGTACGGGCTCGGGTTGAGCACGCGCAGGATCCGGTAGACGTCGATGGGGTCGGCCGTGGTCGGCTGGTCGAAGCGCTGCGAGACGACCACCTGGAACACGTCGCCCTCGTGGATGTGGTGCTTGCTGCGCGCGATGGACGCGTGGAAGTCGGCGGGCGCGGTGCGGAGCGTCGGCGAGGGCTGCGCCTGCAGGTCGACCTCCGCGAGGAACGTCTCCGCCGGCCGCGCGAGGTCGGCCTGCATGCGGTCGAGGCGCGCCTGCGCGTCCGCCCACATGGCGTCCTCGTCGTCGACGCCGTCGTTGAGGGCGGTGGCCACGAGGGTCACGGTGCCGCGGCGGTGGTCGAGGACGGCGAGCTCGGACACGAAGGACAGGGCCTGCCCGGGGACGGGCACCTCGGCCGGCGGGCGGTCCGGCAGGCGCTCGATCTGGCGCACCGCCTCCCAGCCGATGAAGCCGACGAGGCCGCCGGTGAGGGGCGGCAGGCCGGGGATCCGCGGCGTCTCCCAGCGCGCGTAGAGCGCGGCGAGGGCGGCGAGCGGGCCGTCGGGCGCGTCGTCGCCGAGGGCGCGCCGCTCGTCGAGGCCGTAGTCGAGCCAGCGCGCGGAGTCGCCGTGCTGCGTGAGCACGCCGAAGGACGAGACGCCGACGAAGGAGAACCGCGTCCAGATGCCGCCCTGGCCGGCGGACTCGAGAAGGAAGCTGCCCGGGCGGCCGGCGGTGAGCTTGCGGTGGACGCCCACGGGGGTCTCGCCGTCGGCGAAGACCTCGCGGAGCACGGGGATGACCCGGTGGTCGGCGGCGAGGGCGCGGAAGCCCTCGCGCGTGGTGCTGCCGGGAGCGGGGACGGACGACGCCGCGCGCGGGGTGGTGGTCATGTGCGGGGCCCTTCGTCGGCGGCGGGACGCGCGGCGGTGACGGGGTGGAGGTGGTCGGCGTCGAAGCACGTGCGCGTGCCGGTGTGGCAGGCCACCCCCACCTGGTCGACCTGGACGAGGACCGTGTCGCCGTCGCAGTCGAGGGCCGCGTCGCGGACGTACTGGGCGTGGCCGGAGGTGTCGCCCTTCCGCCAGTACTCCTGACGGGAACGCGACCAGAAGGTGACGCGCCCGGTGGTGAGCGTGCGGCGGAGCGCCTCGCGGTCCATGTACCCGAGCATGAGCACCTCGCGCGTGTCGTGCTGCTGGATCACGGCGGGCAGGAGCCCGTCGTCGGCGAAGGAGGCGCGGGCGAGGATCCCGTCCACGTCGGGGAGGGCGACGGAGCCGCTCATCGTCGGACCACCTGACCGGCGTCCCGCAGGGCGCCCTTGACGTCGCCGATCGTGAACCGGCGGGAGTGGAAGACGCTCGCGGCGAGCACGGCGTCGGCGCCGGCCTCGATGGCGGGCGCGAAGTGGTCGAGCTCGCCCGCTCCGCCCGAGGCGATGACGGGCACGCGGCTCGCGGCGCGCATCGCGGCCACCAGCTCGAGGTCGAAGCCGTCGCGCGTGCCGTCGGCGTCGATGGAGTTGACGAGCAGCTCGCCCGCGCCGCGCTCGACGGCCTCGCAGGCCCAGGCGACGGCGTCGAGGGCCGTGCGCGTGCGGCCGCCGTGCGTGGTGACGACGAAGCCGGACTCCGTGTCGCCGCGGGTCACGTCGAGCGAGAGCACGCACACCTGCGCGCCGAACCGGTCCGCGATCTCGCCCACGAGGTCGGGCCGGGCGATGGCCGCGCTGTTGACGCCGATCTTGTCGGCGCCGCTCGCGAGGAGGCGGGCCACGTCGTCGGCGCTGCGCACGCCCCCGCCCACGGTCAGCGGGATGAAGACCTGCTCGGCGGTCGCGCTCACGACGTCGTACATCGTCGAGCGGTCCTCGACCGTGGCCGTGACGTCGAGGAAGGTGAGCTCGTCGGCGCCCTGCTCGTAGTAGAGGCGCGCGAGCCCGACGGGATCGCCCGCGTCCTGCAGGTCGAGGAAGTTGACGCCCTTGACGACGCGGCCGGCGGCCACGTCGAGGCACGGGATGACGCGGACGGCGAGCTCCGCGGCAGGACGGTCCGAGGCGGCGGCCACGGTCAGATCCTGGCGGCGTGGATCGGGCTGACCAGGATGGCGCGCGCGCCGACCTCGTGCAGGCGGTCCATGATCTGGTTCGTGTCGTCGCGCGGCACCATCGAGCGCACGGCGACCCAGGCGGGGTCCTGCAGCGGCGAGATGGTGGGCGACTCGATGCCGGGCGTGATGGCGGTCGCGGCGTCGAGGAGGTCGAGCGGCACGTCGTAGTCCATGAGCACGTAGCGGCGCGCCACCAGCACGCCCTCGAGGCGCCGCAGCAGCGTCGACGCGCCGGGCTTCTCTTCGGTCCCCGAGATGAGCACGGCGGTGGAGCGCAGGATCACGGGGCCGAAGATCTCGAGCCCGGCCTTGCGCAGCGTGGTGCCGGTCTCGACCACGTCGGCGATCGCGTCGGCGACCCCGAGCTGGATGGCCGACTCGACCGCGCCGTCGAGGCGGATGAGCTGCGCCTCGACGCCGTGCTCGCGGAGGAAGCCGCCGACGAGGACCGGGTAGCTCGTGGCGATGCGGACGCCCGCGAGGTCGGCCAGGTCGGCGAACCGGCCGACGGGACCCGCGAAGCGGAACGTGGATCCCGCGAAGCCGAGCTCGGCGGTCTCGGTCGCGTCCGAGGACGAGTCGATGAGGAGGTCGCGGCCGGTGATGCCGACGTCGAGGGCGCCGGATCCGACGTAGGTCGCGATGTCACGCGGGCGGAGGTAGAAGAACTCGACGTCGTTGCGCGCGTCGAGGACGTAGAGCTCCTTGGGGTCGCGGCGGCCGGCGTACCCGGCCTCCGCGAGCATCTGGGCGGCGGTCTCGGCGAGCGAGCCCTTGTTGGGCACGGCGACACGGAGCATGGGGATCACTTCTTCTCTGGAGGGGGTCGACGGGTGACTCGCGCGTCACAGATGTCGGCCGACGTCCTCCAGGGTGAGGCCGCGCGCGATCATCATGACCTGCACGTGGTACAGCAGCTGCGAGATCTCCTCGGCGGCGCGGTCGTCGGACTCGTGCTCGGCGGCCATCCAGACCTCCGCGGCCTCCTCGACGACCTTCTTGCCGATCGCGTGGACGCCGCCGTCGAGCTCGCGGACGGTGCCGGACCCCTCGGGCCGCTCGGCGGCGATGCGGGTCAGCTCGCCGAACAGGTCATCGAAGGTCTTCACGTGCTCCAGGGTACAGGCCGGGCGCGCGGCCGCCGCACGACGACGGGAGGCCGGGAGCCCTCGGCTCCCGGCCTCCCGGTGGTGGTGCGGACGGGTCCTAGCCCACGCCCCTGCAGGTCGATCACGAAGATCAGGGTGCGGCCGGACAGGCGGTGGCCGCCGCCGGCGGGGCCGTAGGCGAGCTCCGGCGGGACGACGAGCTGGCGGCGTCCGCCGACCTTCATGCCGGGGATGCCCTGCTGCCAGCCGGCGATGAGGCTGCGGAGCGGGAAGTTCACGGACTGGCCGCGGCTCCACGAGGAGTCGAACTCCTCGCCGGTCTCGTAGTCGACGCCGAGGTAGTGCACGTCGACCGTGTCGCCGGGCTGGGCCTCGGGGCCGTCGCCCACGGTGATGTCGGAGATGGTGAGCTCTGCGGGGGCCGGGCCGTCGACGGGCTCGACCTCGGGCTTCGTGTTGTCGGTCATGGATCCAGTCAAGCAGATCCGGCCGGCCGCACCCGTGCCCGGGATCCGTCAGTGCGCGTGCACGTGCCCCTCGGCGGCGCGACGCAGCTCGGCGATGGCGGACTCCGGGTCGCCGCCGCGGAAGACGCCGGATCCGGAGACGAACGTGTCGGCGCCGGCCTCGGCCGCGCGGCCGATGGTCTCGACGTCGATGCCGCCGTCGACCTGGAGCCACACGTCGTGGCCGCTGTCGCGGAGGCGCGCGCGGAGGGCGCGCAGCTTCGGCATCGTCTCGGGCATGAAGGACTGGCCGCCGAACCCGGGCTCCACCGTCATCACGAGGACCTGGTCGAACTCGTGGAGGAGGTCGAGGTAGTCGTCGACGGGCGTGCCGGGCTTCAGCGCGATGCCGGCGCGCGCGCCGATGTCGCGGAGCCGGCGGGCCAGCGCCACGGGCTCGCGCGTGGCCTCGGCGTGGAAGGTGACGCTCGCGGCGCCCGCCTCCGCGTAGCCGGGGGCCCAGCGGTCGACGTCGTCGATCATGAGGTGGATGTCGAGCGGCACCGGCGTCACCTGCTGGAGGCGCTCGACCATGGGCAGCCCGAACGTGAGGTTGGGGACGAAGTGGTTGTCCATGATGTCGACGTGCACGAGGTCGGCGGTCCGGAGGCGCTGGATCTCGCGCTCCAGGTTCGCGAAGTCGGCGGACAGGATGCTCGGTTCGATGCGGACGGGCATGCTCCCGACCCTACCCGCGGGTCAGGAGGGCGATGAACATGGCGTCCGTGCCGTGCCGGTGCGGCCAGAGCTGCACGCTGGATCCGCGGTCCGCGGCGTCGCCCTCGGCCTCCGGCAGCTCCAGGTCGCCGTCGGCCACCTCCTGGAGCACCGCGCGCGTGTCGAGCGCGGTGACGTCGGGGTGGCGCTGCAGCGCGGCCTGGACGATGGCGCGGGTCTCGGCGAGGTGCGGCGAGCACGTGACGTAGGCGAGGATCCCGCCGGGCGCGAGCGCGCCGATCGCGGAGTCGATGAGGCCCGTCTGCAGGGCGCCGAGACCGGCGACGTCGCGCGGGGACTTCCGCCACCGCGCCTCGGGACGGCGGCGGAGCGCGCCGAGGCCGCTGCACGGGGCGTCGAGGAGGATCCGGTCGAACGCGTGCGGGTGCTCCTCCCCCACGGTCGTGCCGTCGGCCTCCCACACCTCGGTGTCGCCGGGGACGGCGCGGAGGGCGTCGCGGACGAGACCGGCGCGCGCGGGGACGAGCTCGTTCGCGGTGAGGAGGGCGCCGGACCGGCCGGCCTCGGCGGCCAGCAGCGCGGCCTTGCCGCCGGGGCCGGCGCAGAGGTCGAGCCAGCGCTCGCCGGGGGTCACGGCACGCGCGCGGCTGAGCGCGAGGGCCGCGAGCTGCGAGCCCTCGTCCTGCACGCGGACGCGGCCCTCGGCGACGCCCGGGGCGTCCATCGGGTCGCCGCCCTCGAGGTACGCGCCGACGGGCGAGAAGGCGGCGGGCTGCTCGCCGGTCTCCGCGACGGTCGCGAGCCCGGGCAGCGCCACGAGGCTGACGGCGGGCGCGACGTTGTCGGCGCGCAGCAGGTCCTCGAGCTCGTCGGCGCGGCCCTCGCGGGCGAGCGCCTGGCGGAAGGCGCGGAGCACCCAGAGCGGGTGGGAGTGCTCGAGCGCGAGGCGCTCGTCGTCGCTCGCGGCGCTGTCGAGGACGCGCTGGCGCCACTCCGCGGGCTCCGAGCGCGTGATGGTCCGGAGCACGCCGTTGACGAAGCCGGTCGCGGAGCGGGACCCGACCGCGCGCGCCATGTCGACGCCCTCGTTGACGGCCGCGTGGGTGGCGACGCGCATGCTGAGCAGCTGGTGCACCGAGAGGCGCAGCACGTCGAGGATGGGCGCGTCGATCGCGGAGACGGGGCGGCCGGCCGCCAGCTCGATCACGCGGTCGTAGTAGCCGGACATGCGGAGCGTGCCGTAGGCGAGCTCCGTGGCCAGGGCCGCGTCCTGCGCGGAGAGGGCCGCGCGGCGGATCCGCACGGGCAGCAGGAGGTTCGCGTACGCGTCGGACTCGCGGACCGCGCTGATCACCTCGTAGGCGACGCGGCGGGCGGGGCTGACCGTCGCGGGGCCGCCGACGTCGGCGCGGTCGCGCTCGGGCGCGCGGCCGCGGTCGTCGGGCCGGCGGCCTCCTCCTGCGGGACGTCGGCCGCCCGGGCGGCGGGCGGGGGATCCGGTGCTGTCGCTCATCGTGCGGTGACGTCCTCCTCGGTGACGCCGCGCCACCAGTCGGCGGCGGGCATGGGGCTCTTCCCCGCGGGCTGCACCTGGATGAGCTCCACGGGGTGGCCGGCGGTGCCGACGACGACACGCCCGCCGACGGAGGCGATGCGCCCGGGCTCGAGCGGCGCGGCGTCGCGGAGGACCGCGGCGCGGTGGACCTTGAGGCGCACGTCGCCCACGGACGTGTGCGCGCCGGGCTCGGGCGTCACGCCGCGGATGCGCGCGAGCACCTCGTCCGCGGGACGCGCCCAGTCGACGCGGCCGTCCTCGATGGTCGTCTTCGGCGCGAGCGTGGGCTCGCCCTCCTGCGGGCGGGCGACGGCGGTGCCGTCCGCGATCCCGTCGACCGTGCGGACGAGCAGGTCGGCACCCTGGACCGCGAGGGCTTCGAGCACGTGGCCGGCCGTCTCGTGGTCGCCCGTGGGGCGCTCCTCCATCGCGAAGACGGGACCGGTGTCCATGCCGCGCTCGAGCTGGAACACGCTCGCGCCCGTGACGCGCTCGCCCGCCATGATCGAGCGCTGGACGGGCGCGGCGCCGCGCCAGCGCGGGAGCAGCGAGAAGTGCAGGTTGATCCAGCCGTGCACGGGCGTCGCGAGCAGCGGCTCGCGGACGAGGCCGCCGTACGCGACGATGACGCCGAGGTCCGCCCCGACCGCCGCGACGCGGGCCGTCGCCTCCTCGTCGAGCCGGTTCGTGCGGAGCGTCGGGATGCCGAGGCGCTCGGCCTCGGCGGCGACGGGCGAGGGGGTGAGCACGCGCTTGCGCCCGAGCGGCGCGTCCGCGCGCGTGACGACGAGCGCGACCTCGTGGCCGGACGCCGCGAGCAGCTGGAGCGAGGGCACGGCCGCGAGGGGCGTGCCGGCGAAGACGAGTCTCATGCGGATCCCTCCCGGGGACGGCGTGCGGGGTGAGCGGCGGAGGCGGGTGCCGGGGCGACGGCGTCCGGGGCGCGGGCGGCGCGTCGGACGCGGATCAGAACAGGCCCGTGTCGTCGAACCGTACACGGAGCGGGACCGTGGGCCGGAACCCGGTGCGTCCGGCGACGGGCTTCCGCCGGCTCGAGGCGGTGCGCACGACGGCCGCCCGGAGCTCGCGCGCGGCGTCGGCCCCGCTCGCGTAGTCGAGCCGGACGATCGCCCGCACCTTGCCGCCCTCGGTGGGCACGGGACCCAGGACGTCGACCCCGGCGATCCCGTCGAGCCGCTCGACCGCGGCGCCGACCGCGTCCGGCAGCCCCTCGACGCTCGCCGCGCGCACCGCGGGCGGGAACCGGAGGGCGCGGCGCTCGAGGAGCTCCTCGCGCGCGTAGCGCGGCTGCTGCCACGTGGCGAGGGCGCGGGCGACCTGGCCGCCGACGCCCACGAGCATCACGGGCGCGCGCGGAGCCGCGAGGGCCGCGGCGTTCGACCACTGCCGGAGCACGTCCTCCCCCACCCGCAGGCTCTCGCGCGCGAGCATCCGCTCGCCGTCGAGGAGGAGGATCGCCCGGTAGCCGCCCGCGGCCACGGGCTCGGCGCCGCGCGTGGCGACGACGAGCCGGGACTCGGCGTCGACCTCCTGCACGTGGCGCTCGCCGTCGGCCAGCACCACCTGCACGCCGGGGAACGCGCGACCCAGCTCCTCCGCCGTCCGGCCGGCGCCGATGGTGACGAGGCGCAGCTCGTCGGACCCGCAGTTCGCGCAGCGCCAGTCGCCGGCCAGGTGCCCGCACCAGCCGCACGTGGGGGTGCTCGTGGCGGTGGACATGCCGAGCGGGCCGGTGCAGACGGTGCAGCGCGCGGCCTGACGGCACGCCCGGCACGCCACGAGCGGCGCGTAGCCGGGCCGCGCGACCTGGATGAGGACCGGCCCGTGCTCGACGGCGTCCTTCGCGGCGCGCCAGGCGCCCGACGGGATCCGGGCCTGCCGGGCGAAGCCCTCGTCGCCCGTCTGCGAGGTGGTCGGGATCACGCGCGGCGGCCGGGCGACCACGGGCGACGCGGTGCCGAGGTACCCGATCGCGACGAGCCGCTCGACCTCGGTGCTCCGTGAGTGCGCGAGCAGCACGAGCGCCGTGGCCTGCTGCCTGCTGCGGAGGAGCGCGACGTCGCGGGCGTGGGCGTAGGGGCTGAGGGGCTCGGCATGCAGCGGGTCGCCCTCGTCCCACAGGGCGACGAGGCCGAGGCGCGGAGCGGGCGCGTACACGGCCGACCGGTTGCCGACGACGATGCGCGGCGCGTCCCCGAGGCCCGCGAGGAACGAGCGGTAGCGGTCGGGGCCGGACTGGCGCGCGTCGGTGCGCAGCACGGACCCGGCCGGCGCGTGCGCCGCGAGGGCGGCCTCGAGCTGGTCCTGGTCGCGGTAGTCGGGCACGACGAGGATGCTGCTGCGTCCCGACGCGAGCACGCGCGCGGCGGCCTGGGCGAGCGTGACCGCCCAGCGGCCGGCCCACGCGCCGCCGGGGAGCTCGACGACCTCGGGGATCGCGTCGACGGCCAGGCGTCCGGATCCGTCGACCGCGGCGGCGAGGCCCTCGGGCGCGTAGCCGTCGACGGGCGGCAGCGCGCCGGGGTCGACGGGAGCGTCGGCCGCGGGGGCGTCGTCCGCGGCGGCCGGGTCACCCTCGGCGGCGGTCTCCAAGGCGGCCAGGTGCGCCTTCTCCACGCGCACCTGGCGCGGCGGCACGGCGAGCCGGATCACGTCGGACGCGGTCCCGGCCTGCCGGTCGGCGACCTCCCGAGCGAGCGCCCAGATCTCCGGGAGCAGCACGGGCAGCGGCGACACGACCTGCTCCACCTCGCTGAGCGTGCCGTCGTAGCCGCCGCCGTCGCCGACCCCGACGACGTAGCCGTCGGCCACGCGGCCCGCGGACCGGAGCGGCACGCGCACGCGCACGCCGGGCACGCACGTCGCGCGCAGCGCCTCGGGCACCGCGTAGTCGAACAGCCGGTCGAGCTGCGGCAGCGGCGAGTCGACCATGACCCGCACCACGGGCGGGCGCACCGGTGCATCCGCGGACGTCGGCACCGGGACGGGCGTCGCGGCGCCGTCCGCGTGCGCGCCGTCCGCCTCCGCCGTCATCGCGCTCCCCCGCTCACGCGGCGGCTCGTGCGACCGGGCGCGTCAGAGCCCCGCGGCGCTCTGCAGGTCGGCGACACGGTCGAGCGCCTCCCAGGTGAAGTCCGGCAGCTCGCGGCCGAAGTGCCCGTAGGCGGCGGTCTGCGCGTAGATGGGACGGAGCAGGTCGAGCTGCTCGACGATGGCGGCGGGACGCAGGTCGAAGGTCTCGCGGATCGCGCGGACGATGCGGTCCTCGGGCACGTGCGCCGTGCCGAACGTCTCGACGTACAGCCCCACGGGCGCGGCCTTGCCGATCGCGTACGCGACCTGCACCTCGAGCCGGTCGGCGAGGCCCGCGGCGACCGCGTTCTTCGCGACCCAGCGCATGGCGTACGCGGCGCTGCGGTCGACCTTCGACGGGTCCTTGCCGCTGAACGCGCCGCCGCCGTGCCGGCTGAACCCGCCGTAGGTGTCGACGATGATCTTCCGGCCCGTGAGCCCGGCGTCGCCCTTCGGCCCGCCGATCTCGAACTTGCCCGTCGGGTTGATGAGCATCGTCGCGTCGCGCGAGTCGAGCTCGATGCCGATCTCGGCCGCCTCCGCGAGCACGGGCCGGATGACGTGCTCCTCGACCTCGCGGCGGAGGTCCTCCTGGGAGACCTGCGGGCCGTGCTGCGTGCTGAGCACGACGGTGTCGACCGTGCGCGGGACGAGCCCCTCGTAGCCGATGGTGACCTGCGTCTTGCCGTCGGGCCGCAGGTACGCGAGCTCGCCCGCGTGGCGGACCGCCGCGAGGCGCTCGGCGAGGCGGTGCGCGAGGTAGATGGGCAGGGGCATGAAGACGGGGGTGTCGCGCGAGGCGTAGCCGAACATGAGGCCCTGGTCGCCGGCGCCCTGGAGGTCGCGCGCGTCCGTGGACGCGGATCCCGAGCGGGACTCGTACGAGCGGTCGACGCCCTGCGCGATGTCGGGCGACTGCGCGCCGATGGAGACCGTGACGCCGCAGTTGCTGCCGTCGAACCCGACCTCGGAGGAGTCGTAGCCGATGTCCCGGATGCGGTCGCGCACGATCTGCGGGATGTCGACGTAGCCCGAGGTGGTGACCTCGCCCGCAACGTGCACGAGGCCCGTGGTGACGAGCGTCTCGACGGCCGCGCGGCTCGCCGGGTCCTGGGTGAGGAGCGCGTCGAGGATGCTGTCCGAGATCTGGTCGCAGATCTTGTCCGGGTGGCCCTCGGTGACGGACTCGGAGGTGAACAGGCGCAGGTCGGTCACGGGGGGAGCTCCAGGGGGATCGCGTGGTCGCGCGCCGTCCGCTACACAGGCGTCGGCGTGCCCACTACGTCGAGAATTCGATGGGCGACCTGCTCCTTGGAGCCGGAGGCCTCGGCCAGTGTATCTCCGGTCCTCCCGAGCACCGTGATCGCGTTGCCCTCCGTGGCGAACCCTTGCGACCACCCCACCCTGTTGAGGACGAGCAGGTCGCAGCCCTTCCGCGCGAGCTTCGCGCGGCCGATCCGCAGCAGCTCCGCCGGGTCCTCCTCGGTCTCCGCGGCGAAGCCGACGACGAGGCGGTGCGAGCCGTCCGCCCGCGGCACGGCGGCGTCGGCCGCGAGGCGCTGCAGGATGTCCGGGTTGCGCACGAGGGCGACGGACAGCTCGTCCCCCGCCTCCTCCTTCTTGATCTTGCCGGCGGACACCGCGACGGGCCGGTAGTCGGCCACGGCCGCGGCCATGATCACGACGTCGGCGCCCTCCGCCTCGCGCACCATGGCGTCCTCGAGCTCGAGCGCGGTGGACACGGGCACCACGCGGACGCCCGTCGGCGCGGGGACCTCGAGGTGCGCGGCGACGAGCACGACGTCGGCGCCGCGGTCGCGCGCGGCGGTCGCGAGGGCGACGCCCTGCCGGCCCGAGGAGCGGTTGCCGAGGAACCGCACGGGGTCCAGCGGCTCGCGCGTGCCGCCCGCGGAGACGACGACGCGCCGGCCCGCGAGGTCACGGCCGCCCGGGCGGACGGCGGCGAGGGCGGCGGCCAGCACGTCCTCGACCTCGGCCATGCGGCCGGGCCCGGAGTCCGTGCCGGTGAGGCGACCCGAGGTGGGGCCGATGAGCGTCGCGCCGCGCGCGCGCAGGATGGCCGCGTTCGCCTGGGTCGCCGGGTGCTGCCACATCTCGGTGTGCATCGCGGGGGCGATGACGAGGGGCGCGCGGCTCGCGAGGATGGTGGTGCCGAGCAGGTCGTCGGAGAGGCCGAGGGCCATCGACGCCAGCGTGTGGGCGGTGGCCGGGGCGACGACGATGAGGTCGGCCTTCTGGCCCAGCGCGACGTGGCGCACCTCGGAGACCCCGTCGTAGAGGTCGCTCGTGACCGGGTTCCGGCTCACGGCCTCCAGGGTCGGCTTGCCGACGAAGCGGAGCGCGGCCTCGGTGGGCACGACGTGCACGTCGTGGCCGAGCAGCACGAGGCCGCGGACCACGCCGACGGCCTTGTAGGCCGCGATGCCGCCCGTGATCCCCACGACGACCATCACGCGGCGGCGCTCCGGGGCTCGGAGGCCGGGGGCTCGTGCGGCGTGCGGTCGGCGCGGGTCATCCGGGACGGCGGGCGGCTAGGAGGCCGCGGGCTCCACGATGGGCGTGGCGACGAGCTTGTCCTCGTTGATCTCGTGCATGGCGACCGAGAGGGGCTTGTCGTCGATGGTGGAGTCGACGAGCGGCCCCACGTTGTCGAACAGGCTGCCCTCGTGGAGGTCGGCGTAGTAGTCGTTGATCTGGCGGGCCCGCTTGGAGGCGAAGATCACGAGCGCGTACTTCGAGTCGACCTTCGAGAGGAGCTCGTCGATGGGCGGGTCGATGATGCCCTGGGTCTTGTCAACCATGGATGTGCCGCTTCCTCATTACATGGACGAAGGCCGTCCGGGTCCGGTTCACGGACCGACGGCCTTCCTGGTCTTCATCAATTCTACGACCTCGCGCGCGGCCTCCGCGACATCGCGGTTGACGACGAGGTGGTCGAACTCGTCCTGGGCGGCCAGCTCGACCTTCGCGGTGTCGAGACGGCGCTGCTGCTCCTCCGGTCCCTCCGTGCCGCGGCCGACCAGGCGACGCACGAGCTCCTCCCAGGTCGGCGGCAGCAGGAACACGAGCCGGGCCTCAGGCATGGCGGCCTTCACCTGGCGCGCGCCCTGGATGTCGATCTCGAGCAGGACGCTGCGGCCCTCGGCCAGCGCCACGTCGATGGGCGCGCGCGGCGTGCCGTAGCGGTGCGCGTTGTGGACCTTCGCCCACTCGAGGAGCTCCTCCCGCTCGACCATCGCGTCGAACTCGGCGTCGGAGACGAAGTAGTAGTTGACCCCCTCGACCTCGCCGGGACGCGGCGCGCGCGTCGTGGCGGACACGGACAGGAGCACGTCGGGCTCGTTCTCGCGGATGTACGTCGAGACGGTGCCCTTGCCGACGGCCGTGGGACCCGCGAGCACGACGAGCCGGCTGGGCTCGACGATCTGCTTCGCGGTCTGCCACTCCTCGAGGAAGCGGGTGAGCCGCACGCGCTGGTGGACGCCGAGCCCGCCGAGGCGCTTGGCCGTGGAGATGCCGAGCTCGCCGAGGATCCGCTCGAGCTTGGTGGGGCCGATGTTCGGGATGCTCGTGAGGAACTCGGTGACCCGGAGCGTCGCCTCGGCGCGACGCGCGGGGTCGGCCGACGCGTCGAGCACGCCGAGCGGCGTGCGCTCCCCCGTGACGATGTCGCTCTTCACCTGCGCGCGGGCGCGGCGGGCGGCGACGGCGGCCTGGGAGGCGGCGATGCGGTCGACCTCGGGTGGTTCGGGCCTCATGGCAGCACCTCTTCGAGTCGTCCGGCGTGGTCGGTGACGGCCTCCGCGACACGCCGTGGCCCAGTCGCGAGGATACTCCGCGACGCGCTCGCGATCACAACGCCGGACGCGGGGCCGAACAGCTTCCGGACATCGCCGAGGAGCGCGCCCTGGTGGCCGAAGCCGGGCGCGAGGATCGGCGTGCGGGTGAGCTCGGCCAGGTCGAGGCCCGCGTCGGCGGCGTCGACCGTGGCGCCGATGACGAGGCCGAAGGCGCCGGGCTCGGCGGACGGATCGTCGCGGGGGCCGTTCGCCGCGACGGCCGCGTCCTGGATCCCGCGGGCGACCGTCCGGGCGGGGCCGGCGGATCCGTCGGTGGGCAGCAGCGCGCGCTGGAGCCGCTCGGCCTCCGGGTTGCTGGTGGCGGCGAGGACGAACACGCCCGCCCCCCAGGCGTCCGCCGCGGCGCGGACGCCGTCGAGGGATCCCACGCCCGTGTAGGCCGTGAGGGTCACGGCGTCGGCGCGGAGCGGGCTGTCGGGCGCGAGCCAGGCTGCGCCGTAGGCGTCGACCGTGGAGCCGATGTCCCCGCGCTTGGCGTCGGCGATCACGAGCAGCCCCGCGTCGCGCGCCGCGGCGAGGACGCGCTCGAGCGCGGCGTACCCCGCGGATCCATGGCGCTCGAAGAACGCGACCTGGGGCTTCACGATGCCGGCCCGCCCCGCGGTCGCCTCGACCACGCGGAGACCGAACTCCTCGAGGCCGCGCGCGTCGTCCGGGAGGCCCCACGCGTCGAGCAGCGACCGGTGCGGGTCGATGCCCACGCAGAGGTGGCCGCGCTCGCGGAACGCGCGGGCGAGGCGCGCGCCGAACGGCGGGGCGACCTGCGTCGCCCCGCCGTCCGCGGTCGTCACCGGCGGGCCTCGCGGGCGATCGCGTAGTCCTGCAGGCTCGTCACGTCGAACCCGGCGCGGATGGCGTCGAAGGACGCGACCGCGGCCGTGAGCTGCGCGATGGTCGTGAACAGCGGCTTGTCCGCCGCGACGGCCGCCGCGCGGATCTCGTAGCCGTCCGCGCGGGCCGTGCGGCCCGAGGGCGTGTTGATCACGACGTCGACCTGGTCGCGGTTGATGAGGTCGACGATCGACGGCGAGTCCCCCTCGGCCGGCGACTCGCTGTACTTGCGGACGACGCGCGCCTGGATCCCGTTGCGGCTGAGGATCTCGGCCGTCCCCGCGGTCGCGAGCACCTCGAAGCCGAGCTGCTGGAGCCGGAGCACCGGGAGCACGATGGAGCGCTTGTCGCGGTCGGCGACGGAGACGAACACCGTGCCCGAGAGCGGGAGGCCGCCGAAGGCCGCCTCCTGGCTCTTGGCGAAGGCGCGGGGGAAGTCGCGGTCGATGCCCATGACCTCGCCCGTGGAGCGCATCTCCGGGCCGAGCACGGAGTCGACGATGAGGCCGTCCTTCGTGCGGAACCGCTTGAAGGGCAGCACGGCCTCCTTGACGGCCACGGGCGAGTCCATGGGGACGTCGGATCCGTCGCGCTCGGGCAGGAGGCCCGACGCCTTCAGCTCCGCGATGGAGGTGCCCACCATGACGAGCGACGCGGCCTTCGCGAGCGGGATGCCGAGCGCCTTGGAGACGAACGGCACCGTGCGGCTCGCCCGCGGGTTCGCCTCGAGGACGTAGAGCACGCCCGCGCCGATGGCGAACTGCACGTTGAGGAGGCCGCGCACGCCGACGCCCTCGGCGATGGCGCGCGTGGCGTCGACGACCTGCTGGATCTGGCCGCGGCCGAGCGTGACGGGCGGGAGCGTGCAGCTCGAGTCGCCCGAGTGGATCCCGGCCTCCTCGATGTGCTCCATCACGCCGCCGACGTACAGCTCGGTGCCGTCGTAGATGGCGTCGATGTCGATCTCGATGGCGTCGTCGAGGAACCGGTCGATGAGGAGGGGCTTCCCCGCGCCGATGATGCCCTGGTCGGCCATGCGCAGGAAGTAGTCGTGCAGCGTGGCGGTGTCGAAGACGATCTCCATGCCGCGGCCGCCGAGCACGTAGCTCGGGCGGACGAGGACGGGGTAGCCGATCTCCTCGGCCACGACCACGGCCTCCTCGATGACGGTGGCCGTGCCGTTGCGCGGGGCCACGAGGCCGGCCGCGTCGAGGATGCCGGAGAACAGGCCCCGCTCCTCCGCGAGGTCGATGGCCGACGGGCTCGTGCCGAGGATCGGGACGCCCGCGGCCTCGAGGCCCTTGGCGAGCCCGAGCGCGGTCTGCCCGCCGAGCTGCACGACGACGCCGACGAGCTCGCCCGCCTGCTGCTCCGCGTGCACGATCTCGAGCACGTCCTCGAGGGTGAGCGGCTCGAAGTAGAGCCGGTCGCTCGTGTCGTAGTCGGTGGAGACCGTCTCCGGATTGCAGTTGATCATGATCGTCTCGTACCCGGCCTCGGCCAGCGCGAAGGACGCGTGCACGCACGAGTAGTCGAACTCGATGCCCTGGCCGATGCGGTTGGGGCCCGAGCCCAGGATGATCACCTTGCGGCGGTCCGAGGGCACGATCTCCGTCTCGGAGTCGTAGCTCGAGTAGTGGTACGGCGTGAGGGCCGGGAACTCGCCCGCGCAGGTGTCGACCGTCTTGAAGACGGGGCGGATGTCCGCCGCGTGGCGGGTGTCGCGCACCTCCTGCTCGGCGAGACCGCGGATCTCGGCGATCTGCGCGTCCGAGAAGCCGTGGTCCTTCGCCTCGCGCAGCGTCCCCGCGTCGAGCTCCTCGGCGTCGCGCACGGCGTCGGCGACCTCGTTGATGAGCACGATCTGGTCGATGAACCAGGGGTCGATCTTCGTCGCGTCGAAGACCTGCTCGGCGGTCGCGCCGGCGCGGAGGGCCTGCTGCACCGTGACGATGCGGCCGTCGGTGGGCGTGCGGCTCACCTCGAGGAGCT
This sequence comes from Clavibacter sp. B3I6, assembly GCF_030816895.1. NCBI lineage: Bacteria > Bacillati > Actinomycetota > Actinomycetes > Micrococcales > Microbacteriaceae > Clavibacter > Clavibacter sp. B3I6. The sequence goes on along the minus strand of NZ_JAUSYL010000001.1, from coordinate 218,563 downwards.
CGTCGACCGAGCGGGCCTCGGGGCCCCAGTGGAACGAGGATCCGCGCTTCTCGAGCGAGCGCAGCGCCTTCTGCAGGGCGGTGGAGTAGTTGCGGCCGATGGCCATGGCCTCGCCCACCGACTTCATGGTCGTGGTGAGCTCGGCGTCGGCCGCCGGGAACTTCTCGAACGCGAAGCGCGGGACCTTGACGACCACGTAGTCGAGCGTGGGCTCGAAGCTCGCGGGCGTGACCTTGGTGATGTCGTTCGGGATCTCGTCGAGCCGGTAGCCGATGGCGAGCTTCGCCGCGATCTTCGCGATCGGGAAGCCGGTGGCCTTCGACGCGAGCGCGCTGGACCGGGAGACGCGCGGGTTCATCTCGATGACGATGAGGCGGCCGTCCGCGGGGTCGACCGCGAACTGGATGTTGCAGCCGCCGGTGTCGACGCCCACCCGGCGGATGATGTCGATGCCGATGTCGCGCATGTGCTGGTACTCGCGGTCGGTGAGCGTGAGGGCGGGCGCGACCGTGATCGAGTCGCCCGTGTGCACGCCGACGGGGTCGACGTTCTCGATGGAGCAGACGACGACCGTGTTGTCGGCCGTGTCGCGCATGAGCTCCAGCTCGTACTCCTTCCAGCCGAGGATCGACTCCTCGAGGAGCACCTCGGTGGTGGGGCTCGACTGCAGGCCGTCGGCGACCATGCGCTCGAGCTCGGCGCGCGTGTGCGCGAAGCCGGAGCCGAGGCCGCCCATGGTGAAGGAGGGGCGGATCACGAGCGGGTAGCCGAGGTCCTCGGCGTACTCCACGGCCTGCTCGAGCGTCTTCGCCACGTGCGAGCGGGCGACGTCGGCGCCGGACTCGATCACGAGGTCCTTGAAGAGCTGGCGGTCCTCGCCCTTCTGGATGGCCTCGACCTTGGCGCCGATGAGCTCGACGCCGTGCTTGGCGAGGATGCCGAGCTCGTCGAGCCGGATGGCCGCGTTGAGGGCCGTCTGGCCGCCGAGCGTCGGGAGGACCGCGTCCGGCCTCTCCTTGATGATGATCTTCTCGAGCACCTCGCTCGTGATCGGCTCGATGTAGGTCGCGTCCGCGAAGTCCGGGTCGGTCATGATCGTGGCCGGGTTCGAGTTCACGAGGATGACGCGCACGCCCTCCTCGCGGAGCACGCGGCAGGCCTGGGTGCCGGAGTAGTCGAACTCGGCCGCCTGTCCGATGACGATCGGCCCGGAGCCGATGACGAGGACGGAGTTGATGTCGGCGCGCTTGGGCATTACACGGTCTCCTGGGGGGTCGCGGCGGCGGGGGCGGTGCCCGACGCGTCGTGGATCAGCTGGACGAACCGGTCGAAGAGGTACGACGAGTCGTGCGGGCCGGCGGCGGCCTCGGGGTGGTACTGCACGCTGAAGGCGGGGATGTCGAGGCATTCGAGCCCCTCGACCACCTGGTCGTTGAGCGAGACGTGGCTGACCTCCGCGCGGCCGAAGCCCGCGGGGCTCTCGACGGGGCCGTCGAGCGGCGCGGAGACCGCGAAGCCGTGGTTCTGGCTCGTGATCTCCACCCGACCGGTCCGGCGGTCGAGCACGGGCTGGTTGATCCCGCGGTGGCCGAACGGCAGCTTGTAGGTGTCGAAGCCGAGGGCGCGGCCGAGGAGCTGGTTGCCGAAGCAGATCCCGAAGAACGGGATGCCCTTCCGCAGCACGTCCTGCAGGAGCTCCACGTGGTACTGCGACGCCTCGGGGTCGCCGGGGCCGTTCGAGTAGAAGACGGCGGTGGGCGCGAGCTCGGCGAGCTCCTCGGTGGTGATGCTCTGCGGCACCACGTGCACGTCGAGGCCGCGCGCGGCGAGGTGCTTCACGGTCGCGGTCTTGATGCCGAGGTCGAGCACCGCGACGGATCCGATGCGCTCGCCCACCGCGGGGATCGTGTACGTCTCCTGCGTGGAGACCTCGGCGGACAGGTTGCGGCCCGTCATGTCGGGCGCCTGCCGCACCTGCGCGAGCTGCTCCTCGTCGCTGAGCGACGCGGCCTCGCCGGAGAAGACGCCGGCGCGCATGGCGCCCTCGTCGCGGATCCGGCGCGTGACGGCGCGCGTGTCGATGCCGGAGATGCCGACCACGCCCTGCGCGACGAGGTCGTCCTCGAGCGTGCGGGTGCCGCGGAAGCTGCTGACGACACGGGAGGGGTCGCGCACGACGTAGCCGGCGACCCAGATGCGGCGGGACTCCATGTCCTCGTCGTTCATGCCCGTGTTCCCGATGTGCGGCGCCGTCTGGAGCACGATCTGGCCCGCGTAGGACGGGTCGGTGATGGTCTCCTGGTAGCCGGTCATGCCGGTCGCGAAGACGGCCTCGCCGAGGCTGGTGCCGCGGGCGCCGTACGCGCGTCCGACGTACCTCCGTCCGTCCTCGAGTACCAGGACAGCAGGTTCGTGTCGGGCCATGTCGGTCACTTCCCTTCGTTGTCGTCGTCGTGCGCCAGGCGCGGGATCCGGTGGAGGGCGTCGACCAGCGCGGACTTCTCGCGCGGGTCGATCACCCGGAGGTACGTGTCGACCGGGGTCCCGGCGGCCTCGTCGAGGATCCAGGTGACGGCCACGAGGCCGCCCTCCTCCACGACGCGGTCGATCGCGTAGGTCGCGAGGCCGGAGCCGGTGATGCGGCCGGCGGGCACGAGCACCTCGCGCTCGCCGTCGATCGCGAGCACGAGCCCGGCGTCGTGCACGCGGGCCGCCGCGCGTCCCCGGAAGCCGAGGGGGCGGACCGTGAGCCGATCGAGCGGCTGGCCGGCGGTGGTCGTGGCGACGTAGAGCACGTCGACCTCGAGCGTCGGCGCCTGGAGCCCGGCGGGCGGGCGCGGCGGCTCGGGCAGCGCGCGCTGGCGGCGGCGGCGCGCGCGCCAGCCGAGCGCCATGAGGCCGAGCAGCAGGACGAGGAGCGCGATCACGCTGACCGCGGGTCCGATGCGGTCGCTCATGCGGGTCCCGCCGAGGAGGCGGCGGCGGCGGCCGAGCGCGCGTCGGCGTCCGCGCGGTCGCGGAGGACCGCGGCGCGGGCGACGCGATCGCGGTCGACGAGCGCGCCGTCGAGCACGGTCGGGTAGCCGCGGTGGAAGGTCGCGACGACGCGGCCGGGCAGCGTCATCTCCAGGTAGGGCGAGTTGGCGCTCTGGCCGCCGAGGTCGGCGCGGCCGAAGACGCGCGAGGCCGCGGGGTCGTAGAGCGTGACGTCGGCCGGGGACCCGGCCTCGAGCGCGTGCCCGTGCTCGGCGAGGCGGCCGATGCGCGCGGGCGCGTGCGACATGACGCGCGCGACGCCCTGCCAGTCGAGGAGGCCCGTGTCGACCATCGCGAGCTGGACCACGGAGAGCGCCGACTCGAGGCCGACCATCCCGAACGCGGCCGCGTCCCACTCGCAGTCCTTGGCCTCCGTCGGGTGCGGGGCGTGGTCGGTGGCGACCACGTCGACGGTGCCGTCGGCGAGCGCGAGGCGGAGCGCCTCCACGTCCTCGCGGCGGCGCAGCGGCGGGTTCACCTTGTAGCGGGCGTCGTAGCCGGCGACCAGGTCCTCGGTGAGCAGCAGGTGGTGCGGCGTAACCTCGGCGGTGACGTCGACCCCGCGGGCCTTGGCCCAGCGGATCACGTCGACGGAGCCGGCGGTCGAGACGTGGCAGACGTGGAGGCGGGATCCGACGTGCTCGGCGAGCAGCACGTCGCGCGCGATGATCGACTCCTCGGCGACCGCGGGCCAGCCCGTGATGCCGAGCTCGCCGGACAGCGCGCCCTCGTTCATGGTGGCGCCCTCGGTGAGGCGCGGGTCCTGCGCGTGCTGCGCGATGACGCCGTCGAACGCCTTCACGTACTCGAGCGCGCGGCGCATGAGGAGCGGGTCGGAGACGCACTTCCCGTCGTCGGAGAAGACGCGGACGGCGGCGCGGCTCGAGGCCATGGCGCCGATCTCGGCCAGCGACTCCCCCGCGAGGCCCACGGACACGGCGCCGATGGGGCGGACGGTGGCGTACCCCGCGGCGTCGCCGAGCGCCTTGACCTGCTCGACCACGCCCGCGGTGTCCTGCACGGGCATAGTGTTCGCCATGGCGAAGACGGCCGTGAAGCCGCCGAGGGCCGCGGCGCGGGACCCGGTGAGCACGGTCTCGCTCTGCTCGTAGCCGGGCTCGCGGAGGTGCACGTGCAGGTCGACGAGGCCGGGCAGGGCCACGAGGCCGTCTGCCTCGACGACGTGCGCGTCGGCCGGGGCGACGAGGTCCGGGCCGATCGCGCGGATCAGCCCGTCCGCGAGGAGGATGTCGGCGCGCTCGCCCGTGGGCAGGGTCGCGCCGCGGATCAGGTGGGTGTCGTCCATGGTGGTCGCGTCCTGGATCTTCGCGTTCTGGGTCATCGGTCGGCCTTCCCGTCGCCGGACAGCAGGAGGTAGAGGACGGCCATGCGCACCGAGACGCCGTTGGCGACCTGCTCGCGCACCGTGGACCTCTCCGAGTCGGCGGCGGCGGCGGATATCTCGAGCCCGCGGTTCATGGGCCCCGGGTGCATGACGATCGTATCGGGCCCGAGGAGCGCGAGCCGCGCGTCGTCCAGGCCCCAGATGCGCGCGTACTCGCGCGGGTTCGGGAAGAAGGCGGCGCGCATGCGCTCGGCCTGGATCCGGAGCATCATCACGGCGTCCGGCCGGACCTCGCGGAGGGCCCGGTCGAGGTCGTAGCGCACGGTGACCGGCCATGAGTCGATCCCCACCGGCACGAGGGTGGGCGGCGCGACGAGCGTGACCTCCGCGCCGAGCGTCGTGAGCAGCCACGCGTTCGAGCGCGCGACGCGGCTGTGCAGGATGTCGCCCACGATGACGACGCGCGCGCCGTCGAGGCCCCGACCCCGGGCGGCGGATCCGTGCAGCCGGCGGCGGATCGTGAAGGCGTCGAGGAGCGCCTGCGTGGGGTGCTCGTGCGTCCCGTCGCCCGCGTTGACGATGCCCGCGTCGATCCAGCCGCTGCCCGCGAGCGTGTGCGGCGCACCCGACGACGGGTGGCGGACGACGACGCCGTCGGCGCCCATCGCCTGCAGCGTCTGCGCGGTGTCCTTGAGGCTCTCGCCCTTGGACACGCTCGACCCCTTGGCGCTGAAGTTGATGACGTCGGCCGAGAGGCGCTTCGCGGCGGCCTCGAACGAGATCCGGGTGCGCGTCGAGTCCTCGAAGAAGAGGTTGACGACCGTGCGGCCGCGGAGCGCGGGGAGCTTCTTGATCTCGCGCGTGCCGACGTCGGCCATGTCCTCGGCGACGTCGAGGATGCGGACGGCCTCGTCGCGCGACAGGTCGCGGGTGGAGAGCAGGTGCCTCACCGGTCGCCCCCCTCGTGGTCGGGGCCCTGGATGGTGACGGCGTCCTCGCCGTCGATCTCGTCGAGCCGGACGAAGATCCGCTCGGCCAGGCTCGAGGGCAGGTTCTTGCCCACGAAGTCGGCCCGGATGGGGAGCTCGCGGTGGCCCCGGTCGACGAGCGCGGCGAGGCGCACGGCCGTCGGGCGGCCGAGGTCGCCGATGGCGTCGAGGGCGGCGCGCACCGTGCGGCCCGAGAAGAGCACGTCGTCGACGAGCACGACCGTGCGGCCGTCCACGCCGCCCGCGGGGAGCCGCGTGGGCGCCGGGGCGCGGGTGGGGTTCCGCCGCAGGTCGTCGCGGTACATGGTGACGTCGAGCGAGCCCACCAGGTCGGCGGGGGCGTCGGGCTCGAGGCGGGCGATGATCCGGCCGATGCGCTCGGCGAGGACGGTGCCCCGGGTCGGGATGCCGAGGAGCAGCAGGCCGGCGGGGCCGCGGTTCGACTCGAGGATCTCGTGGGCGATGCGCGTGAGCGCACGGGTGATGTCAGAGGGCTGCAGCACGACGCGCTGAGGCAATCCGACCTCCTTCCCCGCCTCTCGGGACGGATGTTAAAGGTGGTCTGTTCCGCCGGTCACTCTACCGGGTGCCCGCCGCGGCGCGAGGCGACCGGGCCGCCCGCGTGTGTCCTCAGCGGGCGGACGCGTCGAGCACCGCGCGGATCCGCCCCAGCACGGCGGCGTCCTGCAGGCTCGTCGCGTCACCGAGGGTCCGGCCCTCGACCAGGTCGGCGAGGAGCCGCCGCATGATCTTCCCCGATCGCGTCTTCGGCACGTCCGGCACCGCGACGATGCGCCGGGGCTTCGCGACGGGGCCGATGACCCGCGCCACGTGCGCCGTGAGGACGGGCCCCAGCTCCGCGGCGAGCGCCGCCCAGCCGGCGGCGTCGTCGTCCGCGGGGCGGTCGTCGCCGCGCGGCACGACGAACGCGACCACGCGCTGGCCGGTGAGCCCGTCGGCGACGCCGGTGACCCCGGCCTCCCCCACCCGCGGGTGCGCGACGAGCGCGGACTCGATCTCGATGGTCGAGAGGCGGTGGCCGGAGACGTTGACGACCTCGTCGATCCGCCCCTGGAGCGCCACGTCGCCGTCCGCGTCGCGCCGGGCGCCGTCGCCCGCGAGGAACCAGCCGCGGTCGGCGAAGCGCTCCCAGTAGGCGCTGCGGTAGCGGTCGGGGTCGCCCCAGACCGTGCGGGCCATGCCGGGCCAGGGCCGCTGGATCACGAGCAGGCCGCCCTCCCCCGCGGGGACCCGCTCGCCGGCGTCGTCCACCACGTCGACGAGGAACCCGGGCAGGGCGCGGCCCGCGTGACCGGGCTTCAGCGTCGAGACGCCGGGCAGGGGCGCGATCACGGCGGCACCCGTCTCCGACTGCCACCACGTGTCGACCACGGGCGCGCGCCCCGCGCCGACCTCCCGGTGGAACCAGCGCCAGGCGGCCGGGTTGATCGCCTCCCCCACCGAGCCCAGCAGCCGGATGCTCGACAGGTCGTGCCCGGCGACGCCGTCGGGGTACCAGCTCATGAGGGAGCGGATCAGCGTGGGCGCCGTGTAGTACGTGGTGACGCCGTACCGCTCGATGATCTCCAGGTGCCGGCCGCGGTGGGGCGTGTCGGGCGTGCCCTCGTAGATCACCTGCGTGAGGCCGTTGGAGAGCGGGCCGTAGATCTCGTAGGTGTGGGCGGTGACCCAGGCGAGGTCGGCCGTGCACCAGTGCACGTCGTCGGGCTTCGCGTCGAAGTGGGCCCAGTGCGCCCACGACGCGTGGGTCAGGTACCCGCCGGACGTGTGCACGAGGCCCTTGGGGCGGCCGGTGGTGCCGGACGTGTAGATCACGAAGAGCGGGTGCTCGGCGTCGAAGGCCTCCGGCGCGTGCACGGGCGACGCGGATCCGACGGCGTCGTGCCACCAGACGTCGCGCCCCGGGGTCCACGGCACGTCCTGCCCGGTGCGGCGGACGACGAGCACGTGCTCGACGGACGCCACGCCGGCGACGGCCTCGTCGGCCTGCGGCTTGGTGGCGACGGCGGTGCCGCGGCGGTTCTGCCCATCGCTCGTGATGAGGAGCTTCGCGCCCGTGTCCTCGACGCGGAAGCGCAGCGCCTCGGCGGAGAACCCGCCGAACACGAGCGAGTGGACGGCGCCGATGCGGGCGACCGCGAGCGTCGCGACGACCGTCTCGACGAGCACGGGCAGGTAGATCACCACGCGGTCGCCGGGGCCGACGCCGAGGGCCGTGAGCGCGTTCGCGGCGCGCGACACCTCCTCCTGGAGGTCGAGGTAGGTCACCGTCCGGCGGTCGCCCGGCTCGCCCTCGAAGTGCAGGGCGACCTTCCCGCCGCGGCCGGCCGCGACGTGCCGGTCGACGCAGTTGGCGGCGACGTTGAGGCGGCCGCCCGCGAACCAGGTGGCGGCGGGGACCTGCGGCGTGCCGTCGTCGGCGACCGGCGGGACCCACGTGTGCGCCGTCTTCCACGGCGTCTCCCAGTCGAGGCGGCGGGCGGCGTCCTCCCAGAAGGCGATCGGATCCGCGTCGGCGCGCGCGTACGCCTCCGCCGTGACGTTCGCGGCCCGGGCGAGCGCGACGGGCGGCGGGAACAGGTCCCGCTCGTCGGCGGGGGCGGTCGCGGGGACGGTCTCGGCCTGCTCGATGCGCGGGGAGGTCATGCGCCGACGCTACGTGCGCCGGGGGCGGGATCCGGAACCGGCGCGTCACGCGACGACACGTGGGACGGCGGGATCAGCCCCAGCGGCGCACCAGCACGCGCTCGACGACCCCCACGACGGCGTCCGTGACGGCCCCGAGCACCGCGAGCAGCACGATCGCGAGCAGCACCCGGTCGACGCGCCCGTTCGCCGACGACTCCGTCAGCAGGTGGCCGAGCCCCATGGACGCGGCGAGCAGCTCGGCCGCGACGAGGAAGAGCCACGACTGCGCGAGCGCGAGGCGGAGACCCGAGACCACGGCGGGCAGCACGGCGGGCAGCTGCACGGTGACCAGCAGCGGGATCCGGGCGAGCCCGAACGCGCGGCCCACCTCGACGAGGTGCGGGTCCACGTGCCGGAGCGCGCCCGCGACGGTCGTGTACACGGGGAACATCGCCCCGATGGCGACGAGCGTCACCTTCGAGTCCTCGTTGATCCCCATCCAGAGCAGGAGCAGCGGCACCCACGCGAGCGACGGCACCGTCCGGAACGCGCCCGCGGTGGGCGCGAGGAGGAGCCGGCCGACGCGGGAGAGCCCGACCACCGCGCCGAGCACGAGCCCGACCGTCGCGCCGAGCGCGAAGCCGAGGAGCACGCGCTGCAGCGAGATGGCGACGTACTGCCCGAGGATCCCCTGCTCGGCGAGCTGCACCCCGGCCCGCACGACGTCGAGCGGCGCCGGGAGCAGGTGCGGCGCGACCGCGCCGGTGGCGGTGACGACGGCCCAGAGGCCGACGACGAGCACGGGGACGACGAGTCCCAGGCCGGCGCGGGCGAGCCGGCCGCCGGCGGAGCGGCGGGCGTCCCCGGGCCGCGGGTCCGGGACGCGGAGGTCGTCCGCCGCGGCCGGGTCCTGGTCAACGGCGGTCATCCGGCCGTCCCGGCGGCGGGATCGGCGGACTCCGCGAAGCGCGGCTCGAACAGCTCGTCGATCGCCGCGTCGACCTTCCCCTGGTCGGGCACGTCGCCCGAGTCCACGAGGATCGGCCCGACGCGCTCGAGCACGGAGCGCTGGGCGTCGCCGGGCACGGGATCGACCCCGAGGTTCGTCCGGTCGATCACGGTGGCGGCGACGGCCGGGTCGATGGCGGCGGCCTGCGCGAGGATGGCCGCGGTCTCGTCCGGGTGCTCGACCGCCCACGCGCGCGCCTGCTCGTAGGCGTCGACGACGGCCTGCGCGAGGTCGGGCGACGCGTCGAGGAACGACTCGGTGGCGTTGAGGAACCCGTAGGTCGCGAAGTCGACGTTGCGGTACAGGAGCGTCGATCCCGCCTGCGCCTGGCTGGCCGCCATCAGCGGGTCGAGGCCGGCCCACGCGTCGACCGAGCCGTTCTCGAGGGCCGCGCGGCCGTCGGCGTGCTGGAGGTTCTGGATCGTCACCTCGGAGGCGGGGATGCCGGCCTCGTCGAGCGCCTGCAGCAGGAAGAAGTACGGGTCGGTGCCCGTCGTCGCGGCGATGTCGGCGCCGCGGAGCTGGTCGACGCTCGTGATGGGCGATCCCTGCGGCACGACGATCGCGGTCCACTCGGGCTGCGAGTACACGTCGATGGTGCGGATGGGCGAGCCGTTGGCGCGCGCGAGCAGCGCGGCGGATCCCGCGGTCGAGCCGACGTCGACCGCGCCCGCGCGGAGCAGCTCGTTGGCCTTGTTGGACCCGGCGCTCTGCACCCACTCCACCGCGACGTCGGATCCCAGGCGCTCCTCGAGGAGGCCCTGGTCCTTCACGATGAGGCTGAGCGGATTGTAGGTGGCCCAGTCGACCGTGAGCGTGTCGGCGCTCCAGCCGGCGGGGTCGGCGGCCGCGTCGGCGGCGGCCGGCGCGACGGAGGATCCCTCGCCCGCGGCGCAGCCGGCGAGGAGCATCACGGCGGCGCTCGCGAGGGCGAGCGCGGGGAGGGCGGATCTGCGGGGCAGGAGACGGGTCACGGTGGGTCCTCGGTGCGGTGTCGGGGTGCGGGGGGGGCGGGGGCGGGTGATGCGGGGATGCGGTGGATGCGGGGGCCGTGCGCGTGCGGTGGGACGGCGGATCAGCCCGCGTCGCGCGGGGCCGCCGCGCGGTGCCCGGGCACGCCGAGACCCTCGAGTAGCTCGGCCCGGAGGGCGGCGAGGGTGGCGTCGCCGCGGTCGCGCGGCCGGGCGCCGGGCACCTCGAGCACGCGGCGGACGGTGGCGCCGGGCGCGCTGCCGGGCGCGGGATCCGGCCCGAGCAGCACCACGCGATCGGCGAGGTGCAGCGCCTCGTCCACGTCGTGCGTGACGAGCAGGACGGTGGTCGGGATGGCGGCGTGCACGTCGAGGAGGAGGTCCTGCATGCGGAGGCGCGTGAGGGCGTCGAGCGCGCCGAACGGCTCGTCGAGCACGAGGACGCGCGGCCGCCGGGCGAGGGCGCGCGCGAGCGAGGCGCGCTGGGCCATGCCGCCGGACACCTGGCGCGGGCGGAGGTCCGCCGCCTCGGCGAGGCCCGTGAGCTCGAGGAGGTCGCGAACGCGGGCGTCGCCCTCGGCACGCGGCACGTCGCGGGGCAGGCCGAGCCGGACGTTGGCGCGGATGGTGCGCCACGGGAGGAGGCGCGGCTCCTGGAACGCGACCGCGGAGCGCTGGTCGACGTCCTGCACGGGCGTGCCGTCGATGCGGATGGTGCCGGCGTCCGGCCGGTCGAGTCCGCTGACCTGGCGGAGGAGCGTGGACTTGCCGCAGCCCGACGGGCCGAGGATCGCCACGACGTCGCCCGCGGCGAGGTCGAGGTCCACGTCGCGGAGCACGGGGCGCCGGGCGCGCGACCCGTCGACGGCGAACGACCGGCCGACCCCGCGGAGGGCGACGGCACCGGCGGAGGCGGGTGCCGGATCCGTCGGGGCGGCGGCCGCGGCGGGATCGCGGTGCGTGGCGGGGGCGGTGACGGGCATGACCCGACGCTAGGGCGATGCGCCCCCGCGCGGATCCCGGCCCGTCACACGCCGTCGCCGGGCGTCATCCGACGTAACCGACGGCGTGGGATCAGGCCTGCGTCGCCGCGATCCGCGCGAGCATGCCGTTCACGAACGACGCCGACTCGTCCGTCGAGAGCGACGACGCGAGGTCCACGCTCTCGGAGATCGCGACGCCGTCGGGCACGTCGGCGTTGAAGAGGATCTCCCAGATGCCGATGCGCAGGATCGCGCGGTCGACGGCGGGCATCCGGGCGAGCGTCCAGTTCACCGAGTACGTCTCGATGAGCTCGTCGATCTCGTCCTGGTGCTCCACCACGCCCTCGGCGATCTCCCGGGCGTACTGCCACGATGCCTGCCGGTCGGGCTCGGCCGCGGCCCGCTGCTGCTCGACCGCGAGGGTCGCGGGGATCGTCTCCCCGCGGATGTCGGCGACGTACAGGACGTCGAGGGCGCGCTTGCGCGCCTTGGTGCGTGCGCTCACGGGGTCAGTCGGTGACGCGGCTGAGGTAGTCGCCCGTGCGGGTGTCCACCTTGACGCGCGTGCCCTGCTCGAGGAAGAGCGGGACCTGGATCTGGTGCCCGGTCTCGACCGTCGCGGGCTTGGTGCCGCCGGTGGAGCGGTCGCCCTGGAGGCCCGGCTCCGTGTACGTGATCGTGAGCACGACGGACGCGGGCAGCTCGACGTAGAGCCCCTCGCCGTTGTGCAGCGCCACGGTCACGTCCTGGTTCTCGAGCATGAAGTTCTTGGCGTCGCCGACCTGCGCCGCGGACAGCGTGATCTGGTCGTAGTCGCTCGTGTCCATGAACACGTAGTTCTCGCCGTCGGCGTAGAGGTACTGGAAGTCGCGGCGGTCGACCGTCTCGGTCTCGATCTTCGCGCCCGCGTTGAACGTCCGGTCGACGACCTTGCCGGTCATGACGTTCTTGACCTTGGTGCGCACGAACGCGCCGCCCTTGCCCGGCTTCACGTGCTGGAACTCGATGACGGTCCACAGCTGGCCGTCCATGTTGAGGACGATGCCGTTCTTGATGTCAGCGGTAGAGGCCATGCGGGGAGGTCCTTGCCTGTTCGACGAGCGGGATGCGGCGATCGAGCGGCCGCGCGGAGGATGCCGGCTCCGCTCCCGTCGTCGGGCGCGTGCGGTCGATCCGAGGGATCAGCCTAACGGGTGCCGGTCACCACGTGCGCGAGGGCGAGGAGGTAGGACCCCTGGCCGAGGCCCGCGATGACGCCCGTCGCGACGGGCGAGATGACGCTCTGGTGCCGGAACTCCTCGCGCGCGTGCGGGTTAGACAGGTGCACCTCGAGGAGGAGGATGCCCGCCTTCGTCACGAGGGCGGCCGCGTCGCGGAGCGCGTACGAGTAGTGGGTGAACGCCGCCGGGTTCATGATCACGGGCGTCCGGGTGTCGACGGCCTCGTGCAGCCAGCCGATGAGGGTCGCCTCGTCGTCGGTCTGGCGGAGGTCGATCTCCACGTCGTCCGGCGCGAAGGCCACCAGCTCCCGGCGGAGGTCGTCGAGCGATCCCGTGCCGTACACGTCGGGCTCGCGGCTGCCGAGCCGTCCGAGGTTGGGGCCGTTGAGGACGAGCACGCGTGACATGCGCCCAGCCTAGGCGGGGTCAGGCGACGCTCTGGCCGCCGTCGGAGCGGATGCGCTGGCCGTTGATCCAGCCGCCCTCCGCGGAGAGCAGGAAGCACACGAGCGCGGCGGCGTCGCGGGGCTCGGCGAGCCGGCCGCGCGGCGTGGTCTCGCGGAGGGTCTCCCGGATCTCGGGCGTGAACCAGCCCGTGTCGGTGGGGCCGGGATCCACGAGGTTCGCCGTGATCCGCACGTCCTCGAGCTCGCGCGCCGCCGCGATGACGATGCGGTCGAGCGCGGCCTTGCTCGCGCCGTACGCGACCTCGCCCACGACGGCGTCGCTCGTGAGGGCGACGATGCGGCCGGCACCGGGCACCGCGCGGTACCGGCGCGCGAACCCCTGCACGAGCTGCAGCGACGCGCGGACGTTCACCGCCAGGTGGCGGTCGAGGCTCTCCACCGTCGTGTCGAGCAGCCCGCCCTCCACCGACTCGGCGTGGCTGAGGACGAGGCCCGTGAGCGGCCCGAGACCGCGCTCGACCTCGTCGAGGATCCGCTCGGCGGCCCCGGTGTCCATGAGGTCCGCCTCGATGGCGTGCGCCCGGCCGCCCGCGCGCTCGACGGCCTCGGCCACCCGGGCCGGGTCCTCCGGCTGGCGGCCCCACGGCATGCGCGCGTCGTACGCGGACCAGTAGGAGAACGCGACGTCCCAGCCGCCGAGGGCCAGGTCCTCCGCGATCGCCGCGCCGAGGCCGGCGACGCGCCCGACGCCCGTGACGAGCGCGACGGGACGCGCGTCGTCGGTCACGACCCGATCTCCTGGTACGCGGCGAAGAGCAGCGCCTCCTCGGGGCCGTTGAGCACGCTCGCGCGGCCGACGCCGTCGAGCACGATGAAGCGCATCATGTCGCCGCGCGCCTTCTTGTCCCGCTTCATGCTCGCGACGAGCGTGGGCCAGCGGCCAACGGGGTAGCTGGTGGGCAGGTCGAGCGAGTCGAGGATCCGCCGGTGCCGGTCGACCGCCTCGTCCGAGAGCGACCGCGTGAGGCGCGACAGCTCGGCGGCGAACACCATGCCCACCGCGACGGCGGCGCCGTGCCGCCAGCGGTAGCGCTCGGCGTGCTCGATGGCGTGGCCCAGCGTGTGCCCGTAGTTGAGGATCTCGCGGCGGCCCTTCTCGGTGAAGTCCTCCCCCACGACCTCGGCCTTCATCGCGATCGACAGCTCCACGACCCGGCGGAACTCGGGGCTCGTGGTGTCGGTGACGCGGGCGACGTCCCGCTCGATGACGTCGAGGATCTCCGGCACGGCGATGAACCCGGCCTTCACGATCTCCGCGAAGCCCGTGACGATCTCCTCCCGCGGCAGGGTCGCGAGCAGGTCGAGGTCCACGATCACGGCCGTCGGCGCGTAGAACGCCCCGACGAGGTTCTTGCCCTCGGACGTGTTGATGCCCGTCTTGCCGCCGACGGCCGCGTCCACCATGGCGAGCACGGTCGTGGGGACCTGGATGAGCATGACGCCCCGAAGCCAGGTCGCCGCGACGAAGCCGCCGAGGTCGGTGGTGGCGCCGCCGCCCAGGGTGATGACGGCGTCGGAGCGCGTGAAGGCGGTCGTGCCCATGATCTTCCAGCAGAAGGCGGCGACCTCGATGCGCTTGGCGCCCTCGGCGTCCGGCACCTCCGCGAGGTAGACCTCCACGTCGCCCTGCAGGCGCTCCCGGAGGCGCGACGCCTCCTCGGCGAGGGCGGGCGCGTGCACGATGAGCACCTTGCGGACGCGCGGACCGAGCAGGCGCCCGACGCCCGCGACGAGGCCGCGGCCCACGGTCACGTCGTAGCCGGGCGTGCCGGAGACGTGGATCACGGTGGGGGCGTCCGGCTCGGCGGCGGCAGCAGCGGTGTCGGGGGTGTCGTGGTCGGTCATGGCTGCCTCTCCCGGGCGAAGCGCTCGATCTCGCGCGCGATGCGCGCGAGCGGGCGGTCGGAGGTGTCGATGGTCAGGTCGGCGAGCGAGCGATAGAGCTCCTCGCGGTCGGCGACGATGCGGCGCCAGCTCGCGAGGCCGTCCACGAGCGGGCGGTCGTCGCCGCGGATCCGCGACCGCACGGCCTCCTCGCTCACGGTGAGGAGCACGACGACGTGCGACGCGAGGTCCGCGCGCGTGGCGGGATCGAGCACCGCTCCCCCGCCGAGCGACACGACGCCGTCGTCCGCGAGGGCGCGCGCGACCGCCGCGCGCTCCAGCTCGCGGAACCGGGGCTCGCCGTGGTCGCGGAAGATGTCGGCGATGGATCCGTGCGCGTCCACCACGGCACGGTCCGTGTCGGTGAACGGCGCGTCCAGCGCGCGGGCCACACGGCGTCCGACCGTGGTCTTGCCCGCGCCCGGCGGGCCGATCAGGACGACCGGCACGCTCAGGACCCGGGCGCCGCCGGCGGCGCGGCGTCCGCCTCGTCCACGAGGTCGGCGCCGGTGCGGCGGCCCTCGGGGATCGCGTCGAGGTAGCCGCGGAGGTTCCGGAGGGTCTCGCCCACGGAGTCGCCGCCGAACTTCTCGAGCACGGCGTCGGCGAGAGTGAGCGCGACCATGGCCTCGGCGACCACGCCCGCGGCGGGCACGGCGCACACGTCGGACCGCTGGTGGTTCGCGGGGGCGGCGCCGCCGGTGGCGGTGTCGATGGTGCGGAGGGCGCGCGGCACGGTGGCGATGGGCTTCATGCCCGCGCGGACCCGGAGGACCGTGCCCGTGCTCATGCCGCCCTCGGTGCCGCCGGCGCGGTCGGTGGACCGGCCGATGCCGTCCGCGGTGGAGAACAGCTCGTCGTGCGCCTCGGATCCGCGGCGCGTCGTGGTGAGGAAGCCGTCGCCGACCTCCACGCCCTTGATCGCCTGGATGCCCATGAGCGCGGCCGCGAGCTTCGAGTCGAGCCGGCGGTCCCAGTGCACGTGCGAGCCGAGGCCCGGCGGGAGGTCGTAGGCCAGGACCTCGACGACGCCGCCGACCGTGTCGCCGCTCGCCTTCGTGTCGTCGACCTCGGCGACCATGCGCGCGCTCGTCTCGGCGTGGAAGCAGCGCAGCGGATCCGCGTCGAGCGCCTCGACGTCGGCGGGCGTCGGCAGGGGCGCGCCCTCGGGCACGCGCACCGGGCCGATGGACAGCGTGTGGCTGACGAGCGTGATGCCGAGCTCGGCGAGGAACGCGCGGGCGACGGCGCCGAGGGCGACACGGGCGGCGGTCTCACGGGCGCTCGCGCGCTCGAGCACGGGCCGCGCCTCGTCGAAGTCGTACTTCTGCATGCCCACGAGGTCGGCGTGGCCGGGGCGCGGGCGGGTGAGGGCGGCGGCGCGCGCGCCCTGCAGCTTGGCGGGGTCCACGGGCTCGGGGCTCATCACGTCGACCCACTTGGGCCACTCCGTGTTGCCGATCCGCACCGCGATGGGGCTGCCGAGCGTCCGCCCGTGCACCACGCCCGTGGACAGGCTCAGCTCGTCCTGCTCGAAGCCCATGCGCGCGCCGCGGCCGTAGCCGAGCTTGCGACGGGCGAGGTCGGCGCGGATGCCGTCGAGGCTCACGGGCACGCCCGCGGGGAGGCCCTCCAGGACGGCGATGAGTTCGGGGCCATGGGATTCCCCGGCGGTGAGCCAACGCAGCATGCGCCCATCCTCCCACAGCGGTCGGGGGTGACCGGCGGGTCAGGGGCCGGTCCAGGGCCTCCGCGGATCACGGCCGACGCTGGCGAGCATGGCGGCGAGCACGCGCTCCTCGTCCGGCAGCTCCCGCTCGTCGTCCCCCTGCGCGAACAGGCGCACCTGGATGAGCGCCTGGTGCACGAGCATGTCGATGCCCGGCACGACGCACCCGCCCGCCCGCTCCCAGCCGGACGCGATGCCCGTGGGCCACGGCGCGTAGGCGACGTCGAGGAGGACCGCCGCCTCGGGCAGGTCCTCCGGCAGCGGGACGGCAGCGGCGGCATCGCCCGGGAGGGTGCTGATCGCCGTGTCGGCGTCGCGGAGGGGGGCCGTGGCCTCGTCCAGCGGCACGATGCGGAGCCGGACCCCGAGCTCGTCGGCGAGCGGACGGAGGTCGCCCGCGCGGTCCGGCCGGCGTGCGGCGACGGTCGCGTCCCGGACGCCGATGCGGGCGAGCGCGACCAGGGCCGAGCGGGCGGTCGCTCCGGCGCCCAGCACCACCGCGCGCGACGACCGCGCGACGCCGGCCGTCCGGAGCGCGCGGACGATGCCCGCGACGTCGGTGTTCGCGCCGCGGCGGACCACGCTGCCCGCCGCGTCCCGCTCGAGGAGGAGGGTGTTGGCCGCGCCCGCGAGCCGGGCGGTGTCGTCGACCCGGTCGAGGAGCGGCAGCACGTCGCGCTTGAGCGGCATCGTCAGGGAGAGGCCGCGCCAGCCCGATCCGAGGCCCGCGACGAACCCGCCGAGGTCCGCTCCCGCGCACTCCACGGCCTCGTACGACCAGTCGAGCCCGAGCACGTCGTAGGCCGCCCGGTGCAGCCGGGGCGACAGCGAGTGCGCGATGGGACTGCCGAGGACTGCCAGCCGCACGGCCGGCGTCCGCGGGTCAGCCATTGCCCGGATTGTCCCTCATGAACTTCTGCCACTGGGCGACGGCCCGGAGGTGCTCGTCGAAGGTCTGGGAGAAGACGGTGTCGCCGGTGATCGTGTTGACCGTCACGAAGTAGAGCCACGGCCCGTCGGCCGGCGCCCGGGCCGCCTTGATCGCCAGATCGCCGGGGTTCGAGATGGGTCCGACGGGCAGTCCGGGGTGGACGTACGTGTTGTAGGGGTTGTCGTCGGCGCGCTCGGCGTCGGTCGTCGCGACCCGGCCCACGGACTGCGCCCCGTACGCCACGGTGGCGTCGGACTGCAGCGGCATGCCGACGTCGATGCGGTTCTGGAACACGCGCGACACCTTGTAGAAGTCGCCCTCGAAGCGCGCCTCCTTCTGGATCAGCGCGGCCATCGTGAGCACGCGGTGCCGGTCGGCCACGGGGACGCCCGCCTGGTCGAGCGCCTGGAAGGCGCGCTCCACCATCGCCTTCACCATGTCCGGCGCGGACGTGCCGGGCGGGAAGTCGTAGGTCGCGGGGAACAGGTAGCCCTCGATGCCGGGCGCCTCCGCGGGGATACCCAGCGCCGCGAGGTCGGCGGCGGCCGCGTCGAGGTCGGCCACGGGGGTCCCGGTGCCCTCCGCGATGAGCTCGAACACCTGCGCGGCGGTGTGGCCCTCGGGGATGGTGACCTTCTGCTGCACCTGGCTCGCCGGATCCTGCAGCAGCTCGAGCGCGGATGCCGCGCTCATCTGCTTCCGCAGCGTGTAGGTCCCCGGCTGGAACACGACCTCGCCGGAGCGGACCACGGCCTGGTAGAAGGCCTTCGAGGTCTTGACGACGTCCTGCTCGGCGAGCGTGTCGCCGATGGTGGTGCCGGTGTCGCCCGTCTTGACGACGACCTGCACCTCGCCGGATCCGTCGCCGTCGTAGTCGGTGGGCTCGGCCGGCGTCATGAGTGCGCTCACGACGGGGCCGAAGAGCGAGGTGGCGATGACGGCCGCGCCGCCGAAGAGCACGACCAGCAGGACGAGCACGTACGGCCACTTGGGGTGGCGACGCTTCGCCTTCGGCGCGGCGGCCGTGCGCGCCGGGGCCGTCGGCGCCACGCGCGTGCGCCCGCTGCCGTCGCCGGAGCGGGGGGACGAGGAGGCCGTGCGGGCGGCCGCGACCGCGGGACGGGACGCCGCGGGATCGGCGGCGGAGGCCGCGAGACCCGCGGCGGCCGCCGAGGCGGACGACGCGTCGGCTGCCGCGGCGGAGGCGGACGACGTGGCGGCGGCCGCGACGTCGGCCCGCGGGCGGTCGTCGGCGGCGGGACGCGCGCGGGATGCGGGGGCGGCGGACGCGTCGTGGCGGTCCGCGACGGGCGAGGTGCCGGTCCGCGGGTCGTCGTCCGGGACGGCGGAGGCGGCACCGGAGCGCGCCTGGGCGTTCTCGCGGAGGGCCCGCAGCTCGCGGCGCGTCATGGGGGCACCGGGTCCGGTGCCGGCGAGCTCGCCGCTCGGGGCGCCGTCACGGCCCGGGGAAGGAGTCGATCCCGGTGCGGGGGAAGCCCCCGGAGCGGCCTCCCCGAAGAGGCTCTCGAAGGGGTCGGCTCCGGCGCCCGCGGCCGTCGTGGCGCGTCGGGCGGGGTCGGTCTCAGGCGTGTCGGTCAGGATCGACTCGGTTCCTCGGGACGAGAGCGCCGGGTGGGGAGCCGGCGGAGCGCTCGGTGTCGAGCGCATGTTGAAGGATTATAACTGCCGCGACCTGGTCGATCACGGGCCTCTGCTTACGGGACCCTCTGCCCGAGGACCGGAGCGCGCTCTGGGCGGACACCGTGGACAGCCGCTCGTCGACCAGTCGGACGGGGATCTCGGAGGCATCGGCCAGCCCTCGGGCGAAGCCCTCCGCGTCGTCGGTGGAGGCCGTCGCGCGGCCGGAGAGCGCCAGCGGGAGGCCCACGACGAGCTCCACGCAGTCGACCTCCGCGGCCAGCTCGAGGATCCGCCGCACGTCCGCCGAGCCCGACGCGTCGCGCGGGACGGTCTCGACGGGCGTCGCGATCAGGCCGTGCGGATCCGATCGGGCCAGCCCGATGCGCGCCTTCCCGACGTCCACCGCGAGGCGCGCCCCGACGCGCATCAGGAGGCGAGCGCCTGGCGGACGGCCGCGAGGGCGTCGCCGATGGCCGACACGTCGGATCCGCCGCCCTGCGCGAGGTCGTCCTTGCCGCCTCCGCCGCCGCCGAGCACCGCCGCCGCCGCGCGGGCGAGCTGCCCGGCCTTGGCGCCGGCGTCGCGCGCGGCCTGGTTGGTGGCGACGATGACCGTCGGCTTGCCGCCCGCGTCGCCCGCGAGGGCGACGACGACGGGCTCGGACCCGGCGCGCTCGCGCACGAGGGTCACGAGCTGCCGCACCTCGTCGGCCGAGCGGACGCTGCCGAGCGACTCCTGGATCAGCGTCACGGCGCCGACGCGCGCGCCCTGCTGCAGGAGCGCGGGCACGCGCTGCTGCAGCGCCTGCGCCTCGAAGTCGGCGATGCGCCGCTCCGCGGTCTTGAGGTTCTGCATGAGGTCGGCGATGCGGTCCGGCAGCTGCTCGCGCGGCGTCTTGAGGCTCGAGGTGAGCTGCGACACGATGGCGCGCTCGACGGCCAGGTCCTGGAACGCCTCGCGGCCGACGAGCGACTCGATGCGGCGGTTCGTGGAACCGACGGACGACTCCCCCACGACGTTGATGAGCCCGATCTGCGCGCTCGACGACACGTGCGTCCCCGCGCACAGCTCGCGCGACCACGGGCCGCCGATGTCGACGACCCGCACGGTGTCGCCGTACTTCTCGCCGAACAGCGCCATCGCGCCCAGCTGCTTCGCCTCGTCGATGGGCATGACGCGGGTGACGACCTGCAGGTCGTCGCGCACGGCGCCGTTCGCGATGTCCTCGATCTCGCTGCGGGTCGCGGGCGACAGCGCCTGGTTCCAGGCGAAGTCGAGCCGCATGTAGCCGGCGCGGTTGTAGGAGCCCGACTGGTGCGCGTCCTCACCGAGCACCTGGCGGAGCGCGGCGTGCACGAGGTGCGTGCCCGAGTGCGCCTGCGTGGCGCCGCGGCGCCAGTCGGCGTCGACGACCGTGGTGGCGGCGTCGCCGACGCCCACCTCGCCCGAGCGCACCTGCACGCGGTGGCTGATGAGGCCCTTCACGGGCTTCTGCACGTCCAGCACCTCGAGGTCGAAGCCCTGGCCGACGATGCTGCCGGCGTCGGCCTCCTGTCCCCCGGACTCGGCGTAGAGGCTCGTCTCGGGGAGGATGACCTCGGCGATGTCGCCCACGACCGCGTGGTCGACGCTGTGGCCGCCCACGATGAGGCCGAGGATCGTCGTGCCGGTCTCGAGCTCGTCGTAGCCCGTGAAGCGCGTCTCGCCGGCGGCGCGGAACGCGCTGTAGACGGTGAGGTCGGCGAGGGCGGTCTTCTTGGATCTGGCGTCGGCCTTGGCGCGCGTGCGCTGCTCCAGCATCAGGCGGTCGAACGCCTCGCGGTCGACCGTGAGGCCGTTCTCCTCCGCCATCTCGAGCGTGAGGTCGATGGGGAAGCCGAACGTGTCGTGCAGCAGGAAGGCCGTGTCGCCCGCGATCCGCTCGCGGCCGGCCGCCTTCGTCTCGCCGACGGCCACGTCGAGGATCGTCGTGCCCCCGGCGAGCGTCCGGAGGAAGGTCTCCTCCTCCGCGTACGCGAGGCGGGAGATGCGGTCGAAGTCGTCGGAGACCTCGGGGTAGGCGGCCTTCATCGCGTCGCGCGACGCGGGGAAGAGCTCGCCGAAGGTCGCGGTGTCGACGCCCATGAGGCGCATCGCCCGCACCGTGCGGCGCATGAGGCGACGCAGGATGTAGCCGCGCCCCTCGTTCGACGGCCGGACCCCGTCGGACATGAGCATGAGGGACGAGCGCACGTGGTCGGCGACGATGCGCATGCGCACGTCGTCCTCGTGGTCCGCGCCGTAGCGGCGGCCCGCGAGCTCGGACGCGCGGTCGAGGACCGGGCGCACCTGGTCGATCTCGTACATGTTCTCGACGCCCTGCTTGAGGAAGGCGACGCGCTCGAGGCCCATGCCGGTGTCGATGTTCTTGCTCGGCAGGTCGCCGAGGATCTCGAAGTCGGCCTTGCCCGTGCCCTGCCCGCGCAGGTACTGCATGAAGACGAGGTTCCAGATCTCCACGTAGCGGTCGTCGTCCGTGGCGGGGCCTCCGTCGGCGCCGTAGGCGGGACCGCGGTCGAAGAAGATCTCCGAGCAGGGGCCCGCGGGGCCGGGCTGGCCGGTGTGCCAGTAGTTCGTGTCGCGGCCGAGGCCCTGGATCCGGTCGTCCGGCAGGCCCGCGATGCGCTTCCACGCCTGCCGGGCCTCGTCGTCCTCGTGGTAGACCGTGACCCACAGGTCGTCGGGCGAGAAGCCCAGCCCGCCGTCGGCCTCGCTCGTGGTGAGCAGCTCCCACGCGTACGCGATGGCCTGCTCCTTGAAGTAGTCGCCGAACGAGAAGTTGCCGTTCATCTGGAAGAAGGTGCCGTGCCGGGGCGTGCGGCCGACCTCCTCGATGTCGAGCGTGCGGATGCACTTCTGCACGCTCGTGGCGCGGGGGAACGGCGCGGGCACCACGCCCGTGAGGTACGGCACGAACGGCACCATGCCGGCCACCGTGAACAGCAGGGTGGGGTCCTCGCTCACGAGCGACGCCGACGGCACGACGGTGTGCCCCCGGTCGCCGAAGTACGTCAGCCAGGCGTTGCGGATGTCTGCGGTCTGCATGCGGTCTACTGCTTTCCCAGCTCGGTGATGGTGTCCTCGGCTTCGCCCACGGCGGCGCGCAGCTCGGCCTCGCGGCGGCGGTAGCCGTCCTCGACGGCCTCCCCGAAGCGGCGGGCCCGGGCGTCGACGTCCTGGAGCAGGCGGTGCCCGGCGGGCGTGCGGTCGACCACGTGGGCGACGGCGAAGCCGAGGACGACCCCCACGGCGATGAGGACGAGGTTCTTCATGCGGCTCCCCTTCCGGGAGGTGTCGTACCGGGCGTGCGGCCACGGGGGCCGAGGGCGATCCTACCGGCCGCGGTGCGGGCGACCGGCGGCTGACGGCCGTCCGTCCCCGCCGGTCGACGCCGGGCTCGGCCGGGGAAACGCCGCGAGGCGGGCCGCCCCGGAAGGGACGACCCGCCTCGCGGACGGTGGAGAGGAGTGCTAGCGGGCTGCGTAGTACTCGACGACCAGCTGGACCTCGCAGGTCACGGGGACCTCGGCGCGCTTCGGCAGGCGCACGAGGCGGGCCTGCAGCTTGTCGAGCTCGACCTCGAGGTACGAGGGCAGCTTCGGCAGGACGTCGGCGTGGCCGCCGGCGGCCGCGACCTGGAAGGGCTCGGTGCCCTCGGAGCGCGGCTTGACGTGGATCATCTGGCCGGCCTTCAGGCGGAAGGAGGGGCGGTCGACGATCTTGCCGTCGACCATGATGTGGCGGTGCACGACGAGCTGGCGGGCCTGCGCCGTGGTGCGCGCGAGGCCGGAGCGGACGACGAGCGCGTCGAGGCGCTGCTCGAGGATCTCGACGAGGTTCTCACCCGTCAGGCCCTGGGCGCGACGCGCCTCCTGGAACGCGATCTTGAGCTGGGCCTCGCGGATGCCGTACTGGGCGCGCAGGCGCTGCTTCTCGCGCAGGCGGACGGCGTAGTCGCTGTCCTGCTTGCGCTTGGACCGGCCGTGCTCGCCCGGCGCGTAGGGGCGCTTCTCGAGGTACTTGGCCGCCTTCGGCGTGAGCGGGATGCCCAGCGCGCGGGAGAGGCGGGTCTTGCTGCGGGTGCGTGACTTGGTGGACACGTTTTCCTTCCAGGGGAGAAAGTCTCTGACTGCGGATGATGCAGGGCGTCCGCGCACACGCATGGGCGCGCGACGATCGACACCGCTGATGCGGTTCCTGCGTGAGTAGAGGGATTCGCCACGGGTCGTCCGGCTACAGGACGTGTCCCTTGATCATGATGTCGACGCAGCCGCACGCGACACCCGATTGAGGCGTCAGCAAGCGTAGCACGCGGTCGCCGTGATCCCCGGGGTGCGCCGCGCCGGGCTCATCCCCCGCGGACGATGCGCCGCAGCTTCTCCAGCCGAGCGGAGAGGTCCCGCTCGTGCCCGTGCTGCGTGGGCGAGTAGTAGGTGCGGCCGTCGAGCTCGTCGGGCAGGTACTGCTGCCGCACGACCCCGATGTCGGCGTCGTGGGGATAGCGGTAGCCCTCGCCGTGGCCGAGCCGCTTCGCGCCCGGGTAGTGGGCGTCGCGGAGGTGCAGCGGCACGCGGCCGAACGCGCCCGCGCGGACGTCGGCGATGGCCTGGTCGATCCCGAGGTAGGACGCGTTCGACTTCGGCGCGGTCGCCAGGTGCACGACCGCCTGCGCCAGCGGGATCCGGCCCTCGGGCATGCCGATGAGCTGCACGGCGTCCGCGGCGGCGACCGCCACGACGAGGGCCTGGGGGTCGGCGAGCCCGATGTCCTCGGACGCCGAGACGATGATGCGGCGGGCGATGAAGCGCGGGTCCTCCCCCGCCTCGATCATCCGGGCCAGGTAGTGGAGGGCCGCGTCGACGTCGGATCCGCGGATGGACTTGATGAACGCGCTGATGACGTCGTAGTGCTCGTCGCCGTTGCGGTCGTAGCGGAGGAGCGCGCGGTCGACCGCGAGCGCGACCTGCTCGGTGGAGATGGGGATGGGGGCCGGATCGGCGTCCGGCGCGTCCCGCTCGTCGCCGTCCTTCTCGTGGTCGTCGTCATCGTCCGCGTCCTCGGCTGCCTCCTCCTCCGCGCGCGCCCTGCCCGACGCGTCGGCCTGGGCCGAGACCGCCGCCGCCTCCAGCGCCGTGAGGGCGCGCCGGGCGTCGCCCGAGGCGAGCCGGATGATCATCGCCCGCGCGTCGTCGTCGAGCGCGAACCGCCCGCCGAGCCCGCGCGCGTCGGCCACCGCGCGGTCCACGAGCACGCCGAGGTCGTCGTCGTCGAGCTGCTCGAGCGTCAGCAGGAGGCTGCGCGACAGCAGCGGCGAGATCACCGAGAAGGACGGGTTCTCCGTGGTGGCCGCGATCAGGATCACCCAGCCGTTCTCGACGCCCGGCAGCAGCGCGTCCTGCTGCGCCTTCGTGAAGCGGTGGATCTCGTCGAGGAAGAGCACGGTCGAGACGCCGAAGAGGTCCCGGTCGCTCAGCGCCTTCTCCATCACCTGGCGGACGTCGCGCACCCCGGCCGTCACCGCGGACAGCTCGACGAACCGGCGGCTCGAGCCGTGCGCGATGGCCTGCGCGAGCGTCGTCTTCCCGGTGCCGGGAGGACCCCACAGGATGATCGAGACCGAGCCCTGCTCCCCCGCGACGTCCGAGGCGAGGCTCACGAGCGGCGACCCGGGCGTGAGCAGGTGGCGCTGGCCCGTGACCTCGTCGAGGCTCCGGGGACGCATCCGGACGGCCAGGGGCGTGGCCCCCGAGCGGAGGCCCGGTCGGGTGTCGGTCATGATCTCGATGGTAGGCGCGACCGGCTACGGTTCCCGTACCGCCTCCTCGGGCGGGGACAGGAGGACGCCGTGGTGCCCAGGAACGACCGCGCAGCCCGCGAGGCGCAGGCCCGCATCCGCCGCCACGCGGCGCGGCAGGAGATGCACGCGCGCCTGATCCGTCGTCGTCGGCGCGACGACGTCGCCGCGGTCGTCGGGCTGGTCCTCGTCGCGGCGCTGGCCGTGGGGGCGCAGGTCACGTACGAGTCCGGGCCGGGCGCGCCGGCTCCCGCGCCGTCGTCGTCCCCGGCGCCCGCCCCCGAGCCGGACCCGACGACGCCGGCTCCCAGCCCCGCCCCCTGACCCCTCGGCCCGACCGCCGGTCCTCACGAGCGCCTGCGAGCGGAGGTCCGTTCCGCCCGCGACCGCGTCGGTCGGACCGCCGCTGGGGCATGATCGGTACGGCGGCCTGCACCGGCTCCCGGGCGATCCCGTCCGCGAGCGGTGCTCTAGGCTGACGTGCACGTCTCCGCACCGGTCCGTCCGGTCCTACGAACAAGGTGGAATCCGTGGCTGACAACGATCAGACCCCCTGGGGCCGCGTCGACGAGACGGGCACCGTCTTCCTGCGCGAGGGCGACGGCGAGCGCGCCGTGGGGCAGTACCCCGACGGGACTCCCGAGGAGGCCCTCGCCTACTTCCAGCGCAAGTACACCGACCTCGCCGGGCAGGTCACGCTCCTGGAGCAGCGCGCCAAGCGCGGCGCTCCCGCGACCGACATCTCCAAGGCCGTCGCCCACCTCATCCAGGCCGTCGACGGCGCCAACGCGGTCGGCGACCTCGCCGCGCTCCGCGCCCGCCTGGACGTCCTGGCCGCCACCGTCGGCGAGCTCACCGAGAAGCAGGGCGAGGAGCAGCGGCAGGTCGTGCAGGGCGCCATCGCCGAGCGCACCGCCATCGTCGAGGAGACCGAGCGCCTGGCGAGCCAGGACTTCTCGAAGGTCCAGTGGAAGCAGCTGACCGCCGAGGTCGACGCCCTGTTCGGCCGGTGGCAGCAGCACCAGCAGACCGGCCCGCGCCTGCCGAAGAACGAGGCCAACGAGCTCTGGAAGCGCTTCCGCACGGCGCGCTCCACCATCGACACCGAGCGCAAGGCCTTCTTCGCCGAGCTCGACAACGCGCACAAGGACGCCCGCTCGAAGAAGCAGGCCATCGTCGAGCAGGCGCGCGCGCTCGAGCCGCAGGGCGTCGGCGGCATCCCCGCCTACCGCCGTCTCCTCGACGAGTGGAAGCTCGCCGGCCGCGCCGGCAAGCGCTACGACGACGCGCTGTGGGCGCAGTTCAAGGCCGCGGGCGACGTGCTCTACGGCGCCAAGGCCGAGGTCGACGCGGCGGACGACGAGGAGCAGCAGGCCAACCTGCAGGCGAAGCTCGCCCTCCTCGACGAGGCCGAGCCCGTCCTCCAGATCACCGAGCGCACCGCGGCGCGGGACAGGCTGACGGCGATCCAGCTCCGCTGGGACGCGATCGGCCGCGTCCCCCGCGACAGCGTCAAGACCGTCGAGGACCGACTGCGCAAGGTGGAGACGCACGTCCGCACGCTCGACGAGGAGTTCTGGCGCAAGAACAACCCGGAGACGAAGGCCCGCTCCGAGGGCCTCGCCTCGCAGCTCGGCGCGGCCATCGACAAGCTGCAGCGGGAGCTCGACGCGGCCCAGGCCGACGGCGACGCCCGCCGCATCAAGGACGCGGAGGAGGCGCTCGCCGCCCGCCGCGTCTGGCTGGACGCGCTCGGCTCCTAGCCGGCCGCTCCTCCGCACGACCACGACGGCCCGGGATCCTCCACAGCATCCCGGGCCGTCGTCCGTCCCGGCCCGCGCGATGGCATGGTGCGCCCATGTCCCCGCGCCTCGCCCCCGTCCTGTCGGTCCTCGACCTCCCGCTCGCCGAGCTCTGCTCCGCCCGCCTCGACGGCGAGGTGTACGAGGTCGACGCCTGCTACTCCCCCGTCGACGAGCTGGCCTCGCCGTGGCTCCGCGCTGCGGCGCTGGCCGCGCAGGTCCCCTCGCGGCTCATCGCCGAGCGCATGACCGCGGCGTGGGTGCACGGCGCCATCCGCACCCCGCCGCGCACCCACGAGTACTGCGTCGACACGGTGGCGCGGTGCCATCCGCCGGCCCTACGCCACGTCCGGATCCGCGAGGTCGTCCTCGACGAGCGCGACACGATCGGCCTGGCAGGGCTCCGCGTCACCACGCCGCTGCGCACGCTCTGCGACATCACCCGCACCGTGGCGGACCTCACGCCGCGGCACGAGAGCGCCTGCCTCGGCCTCCTGGCCCTGCCCGGGGTCACCGCTGCCGGCGCCCGCGAGCACCTGGCGGCCTCGGGGGCCCTTCCCGACAAGCGACGGGCGCTCGCCCGCCTCGACGCCCTCGCCCGTCGCGCCTCGACGGAGGCGTCGGACGGGGCGGGCGACGGTCGCGGATCCGGGGCGGTCAGCCCCCGTTGACGCGGTAGACGTCGTACACGGCGTCGATGCGCCGCACGGCGTTGAGCACGCGATCCAGGTGCGTCACGTCGCCCATCTCGAAGACGAAGCGGCTGATCGCGAGACGGTTCGACGACGTCGAGACCGATGCCGAGAGGATGTTCACGTGGTGCTCGGAGAGCACGCGCGTCACGTCGCTGAGCAGGCCGGAGCGGTCGAGCGCCTCGACCTGGATGTGGACGAGGAAGAGGCTCTTCGACGAGGGGGCCCACTCGACCTCGATCATGCGGTCCGGCTCCGCGCGCAGGCTGTCCACGTTGTGGCAGTTCGCCTGGTGCACGGAGACGCCGGCGCCGCGGGTCACGAACCCGATGATCTCGTCACCGGGGACGGGCGTGCAGCACTTGGCGAGCTTCACGAGGATGTCGGGGGCCCCGCGCACCAGCACGCCCGAGTCGCTGTTCCGCGAGACGCGCGAGCGCTGCGTGACGGCGAAGACCTCCTCCGCCTCCCCGCCGCTGTCGCCCTGGATGGACGTGAGCACCTTCTCGATCACGGACTGCGTGGAGACGTGCCCCTCGCCGACGGCCGCGTAGAGCGCGGCGACGTCGTCGTACTTCATGCTCTGGGCCACGTCGGAGAACGCGTCCTGGTTCATGAGCTTCTGCAGCGGGAGGTTCTGCTTGCGCATGGCGCGGGCGATCGCGTCCTTGCCCTGCTCGATCGCCTCCTCGCGGCGCTCCTTGGTGAACCACTGCTTGATCTTGTTGCGCGCGCGGGCGCTCTTGACGAACGCCAGCCAGTCCTTGCTGGGACCGCTGTCGGGGTTCTTCGACGTGAAGACCTCGACGACGTCGCCTGTGGTGAGCGGGTTCTCGAGCGGCACGAGGCGCCCGTTGACCTTCGCGCCCATCGTGCGGTGCCCGACGTCCGTGTGCACCGCGTAGGCGAAGTCCACGGGCGTGCCGCCGGCGGGCAACCCGATCACCTTGCCGTGCGGCGTGAAGACGTAGACCTCCTTCGCGCCGATCTCGAAGCGCAGCGAGTCGAGGAACTCCCCGGGGTCCGCGGTCTCGGACTGCCAGTCGGAGATGTGGGCCAGCCACGCGAGGTCGGTGTCGCCCTGCGGCGAGACCTCGGTCGCGCGCCCGCCGTTCATGCGCTCCTTGTACTTCCAGTGCGCGGCGACACCGAACTCGGCGCGCTGGTGCATCTCGTGCGTGCGGATCTGGATCTCCACGGGCCGCCCCTTCGGTCCGATGACCGTGGTGTGCAGCGACTGGTAGAGGTTGAACTTCGGGGTGGCGATGTAGTCCTTGAAGCGACCCGGCACGGGGGTCCACCGCGCGTGGATCGCACCGAGGACCGCGTAGCAGTCGCGCAGGGAGTCGACCAGGACCCGGATGCCGACGAGGTCGTAGATCTCGTCGAACTCGCGGCCCCGCACGACCATCTTCTGGTAGATCGAGTAGTACTGCTTGGGTCGGCCGGCGACCTTGCCGCGGATGCGGGCGGCGCGCAGATCGTCGTTGACGCTGTCGATCACCTGCTGCACGAACTGCTCGCGCTGCGGCGTGCGCTGCTTCACGAGGTTCTCGATCTCGACGTAGATCTTCGGGTACAGCACGGCGAACGAGAGGTCCTCGAGCTCCCACTTGATGGTCGAGATGCCGAGGCGGTGCGCGAGCGGCGCGTAGATCTCCAGCGTCTCCTTGGCCTTGCGCTCGGCGGAGGCCGACTCGACGAAGCCCCAGGTGCGCGCGTTGTGCAGGCGATCGGCGAGCTTGATCACCAGCACGCGGATGTCCTTCGACATCGCGACGACCATCTTCCGCACCGTCTCGGCCTGGGCGCTGTCGCCGTACTTGAGCTTGTCGAGCTTGGTGACGCCGTCGACGAGCATGGCGATCTCGTCGCCGAAGTCGTGACGGAGCATGTCCAGCGTGTACTCGGTGTCCTCGACGGTGTCGTGGAGGAGCGCGGCCGCCAGGGTCTTGGGGCCGATGCCGAGGTCGGCCAGGATCTGGGCGACCGCGACCGGATGCGTGATGTACGGCTCGCCGCTCTTGCGCTTCTGCCCGTCGTGCGCCCGCTCCGCGACGGCGTACGCCCGCTCGATGAGGCTCATGTCGGCCTTCGGGTGGTGCAGCCGCGCGGTCCGGATGAGCTGCTCCACGGCACCGGCCGGCTGGGCCCGCGAGAACAGCCGGGGCACCAGGCGCCGGAGGGAAGCGGTGCTCGAGGTCGTCTCCGTCATCGTTCAGCCTCCCAGGCGTGTGCTGGAGACCAAATTATCACCGCGCCCGAGCGCTCCCGACCACGGGGTGATGCCGCCGAAAGCGCGCGTGTCGTGCGTCGTGCACGCGCGCGCCACGACCGCGGCGGGACGGCGGTCAGGCGACGCGGCCGGGCTCGCCGTCGTCCGTCACCACGTCGCCGCCCATCTCGGACCACGCCTGCATGCCGCCGGTGACGTTCGAGGCCGCGAAGCCGCCGCGCAGCAGCGCCTGCGTCGCGATCGACGAGCGGTGCCCGGAGCGGCAGACGACCGCGATGTGCTGTTCGGTGGGGATCTCCTCGGCGCGGGCCTGGAGCTCGCCCATGGGGATGTGGTGCGCGACGGCGGAGTGCCCGGCGGTCCACTCGTCGTCCTCGCGGACGTCGAGGAGCCAGGACTCGCCCGTGGTGGTCCGGGCCTTGGCGGTGGCGGCGTCGAGATCCTCGGGGACGCCGGCTCCCTGTGCGCTGGTCATGCCTCCACCGTAGCCGCGGCGCGCTCGGCCTGGGCACGGCTCGCGGCGGTGGCCGCCAGCGCGTCGCCCCGCTTCACCTTCGGCTCGCCCTCGCGGAGATGCGCGTAGAGCGGGGCGGCGATGAAGATCGTCGAGTACGTGCCGACGATGATGCCGATGAACAGCGACAGCGCGATGTCGCGCAGCGTGCCGGCACCGAGCACCACGGCGCCGATGAAGAGGATCGAGCCGACCGGCAGGATCGCGACCACCGACGTGTTGATGGAGCGCACCAGCGTCTGGTTGACCGCGAGGTTCACCGACTGGCCGAACGTGCGCCTCGACTCCTGGCCGTCCTCCGCCGTGTTCTCGCGGATCTTGTCGAACACCACGACGGTGTCGTACAGCGAGTACCCGAGGATCGTGAGGAAGCCGATGACGGCGGCCGGCGTGACCTCGAAGCCCGTGAGCCCGTAGATGCCGGCCGTGAGGACGAGGTCGTGCAGGAGGGCCACGATCGCGGCGACGGACATCTTCCACGTCCGGAAGTAGACGGACATGACGACCGCCGCCAGCGCGAGGAAGACCACGAGCCCCCACAGCGCCTGGCGGGTGATGTCCTGTCCCCACGACGGGCCGATGAACGACTCGGTGACGCTCGACGTCTCGACCCCGTAGGCCGTCGCGAGGGCCTCGCGGACCGCGGAGCTGTCCGCGGGCTCGAGCTGGTCGGTCTGCACGCGCACGGCGTCCGCCCCGACCGACGAGACGCGGGCGGGCACCGGCGTGACGGTGGCGACGGCGTCGCTCGCGATGTCCTGCGACTGCGACTGCACCCCGCTCACCGTGTACTCGGATCCGCCGGTGAACTCGATGCCGAAGGTGAAGCCCCCGCGGATGAGCGGTCCGAGGATCGAGATGAGGATGCAGACGGCGGCGATGCCGTACCAGAGGCGGCGACGCCCGACGATGTCGAACGAGCGCTTGCCCGTGTAGAGGTCGTTGCCGAACTCGGAGAAGCCAGCCATCAGTCGTCCCTGCTCGTGTCGTCGGGCCGCGGCGCGTCGATCGTCGCGGTCTTCGTGGATCCGGCCGGCGCGCCCTGGGCGGCCTTGCGCTCGGCGATGGTCTGGCGGCGGGCCGCCTCCTTGGCCGCGGCGGCGCCGCGTCCGGTGGGGGCGGTGGGCGCCTTGAACGTCGCGCGCCCGCGGTAGACCGCGCCGAGCGCCCGCGGGTCGAGCCCGCTCATGCGGTGGCCCTCCGCGAAGAACCGCCGGTTGGCGAGCAGCTGCAGGATCGGATGCGTGAAGAGCGAGACGACGATGAGGTCGATGATCGTCGTGAGCCCGAGCGTGAGCGCGAAGCCCTTCACGTTGCCGACCGCGAGGATGAAGAGCACGGCGGCCGCGAGGAAGTTGACCGTGTCCGACGCGATGATCGTGCGCAGCGCGCGCTTCCAGCCCTGCTCGACGGACGAGACGAGGCCCCGGCCGTCGCGGAGCTCGTCCTTGATCCGCTCGAAGTAGACGATGAACGAGTCCGCCGTGATGCCGATGGCCACGATGAGACCCGCCACCCCGGCGAGCGACAGCCGGTACCCCTCCCGCCAACTGAGCAGCGTGATGAGGAGGTAGGTGATCACCGCCGCGATGACGAGCGAGGCGATGGTGACCATCCCCAGCGCCCGGTACTGCACGAGCGAGTAGAGCACCACCAGCACGAGGCCGATGAGGCCCGCGATGAGGCCGCTCGTGAGCTGCGAGGAACCGAGGGTCGCCGAGATGACGTCCGAGCTCTGCAGCGTGAAGCTCAGCGGCAGGGCGCCGAACTTGAGCTGGTCGGCCAGGGCCTTCGCGCTCTCCTGCGTGAAGTTGCCGGTGATCGAGGGCTTGCCGTTCGTGACGACGCCCTGGGTGACCGGCGCCGAGATGACCTCGTTGTCGAGCACGAACGCGAACTGGTTGCGCGGCGACTCGAGCGTGATGAGGCGCGTCGACATGTCGCCGAACTGCTTCGTGCCGGCGCCGTCGAAGACGAGGTTGACCGACCAGGTGCCCGTGCTGACGCCCTGGCTGGACTGCTGGAGGCCGCTCGTCGCGTCGGAGATGGTGCTGCCGTCGACCTCGACCGGACCGAGGACGTACTTCGCGGCCCCGTCGTCCGAGCAGGCGATGATCGCGCGGTCGGCGGGCGCGGACTGGCCGTCGCTCTCCGGCGCGGTCGCGCAGTCGTAGGCGGCGAACTGGGCCTGGAGGCGCGGCGTGACCCAGGAGATGTCGCTGGGGCCGGTCGGCTCCGCCGTGGGCTCGTCGGACAGCGTCGCGGGGTCGGGGGTCGCCTCGGCAGCGGGCGTCTCGGCAGCGGGCGGCTCGGCGGCGGGCGTCGAACCGTCGGTGGGCGCGGGGGCGGATCCGTCGGTGGGCGCGGGCGTGGGCGTGGCGCCGACGGAGGCGGTGCCGGCCGCGCCGACGAGCACGGGGCGCAGCTCGAGCTTCGCGGACGACTGCAGGCGCTGCATGGTGGCCGCATCGGGCTCACCCGGCAGGCTCACGACGATGTTGCTGCCGCCCTGGGTCGTGATCTCCGCCTCGGAGACGCCGCTCGCGTCGACGCGCTGGCGGATGATCGACACCGCCTGGGCGAGCTGCTCGCTCGTGGGGCCGGAGGACGCGCCGTCGAGCTGCGGCGCGAGGATGATCTGCGTGCCGCCCTCGAGGTCGAGCGCCAGCTTCGGCGTCCACGAGCCGTTGCTGAACGCGACGCTCGCGGCATTGCCGCCGGCGAGGAGGCCGATGATGACGAGCAGCCAGACGAGCTTGCGCCGGGCCTTGCGTACCGGTGTGGGCGACTTGGCCACCTGGACACTCGACTTTCTTCACGGGACCCGCCGCGAGGGCGCGCTTCCCGGATGGAGGGTGGGAGCTGGGCCGGGCGCGATCCCGCCCGGGTGCGGCGGGCGTCCCGAGGACGCCCGCCGGGTGGATCAGGGGCGCGCGGTCGGCGCGTCGCCGTCGTCGAGGCGACGGGCGGAGTCGGACGTGCCGGTCTCGTCGATGACGGGGGCGTCGGCGGCGGGGGCGTCGTCCACGAGCACCGCGGCGTCGTCGGCGACCCCGGTCGTCGGCTCGACCACGCGGGCGATCGTCTGGCGGTGCAGCTTCAGCACGGTGCCGGGCGAGACCTCGAGGTACGCGAGGTTGTTCTCCTCGTCGAAGGAGACGAGCGTGCCGTAGATGCCGGACGCGGTCATGACCTCGGCTCCGGGGACCATCTGCGTCTGCAGGTCGGCGAGGTCCTTCTGGCGCTTCCGGCTGTTGCGGAACATGAAGAAGATGAGCAGCGCCAGGACGGCGAACATGATGAGGGTGAACGGGTCCATGCGGGACGGGCCTTTCAGGTTCTGGGGGGTGACGGACACGACGAACCGGCGACGTTCCGCGGGAGGCCAGCTTGAATCATAGGCCATCGCCCCGGAGGGCCTCGGCGGTTCCCGGTGCTCCCGGAGCCCCGGTCGCGCGCGCCGGGGAGCCGGGCGCGACGGGCGCCTCGAGGCCGAAGTGGCGCCACGCGGCGGGCGTGGCGACCCTCCCCCGGGGCGTGCGCGTCACGAGACCGATGCGCACGAGGAACGGCTCGACGACCGACTCGATCGTCTCCGCCTCCTCCCCCACGGAGACCGCGAGCGTGTTCAGCCCCACGGGCCCGCCGCCGAAGCGCGTGAGGATGCCGCGCATGACGGCCCGGTCGAGGCGGTCGAGGCCGAGCGGGTCCACGTCGTAGAGCTCCAGCGCGGCCCGGACGGACGCGAGGTCCGCCTCCGTCCCGTGCACGAGCGCGTAGTCGCGCACGCGACGGAGCAGGCGGTTGGCGATGCGCGGCGTCCCCCGGCAGCGGCCCGCGATCTCCGCGACGGCCTCGTGCTCGATCTCCAGGTGCAGCATCCGGGCGGCCCGCTCGATCACCTGCTCCAGCTCGTGCGTCTCGTAGAACTCGAGGTGCGCGGTGAAGCCGAAGCGGTCGCGCAGCGGGCTGGGCAGCATGCCCGAGCGCGTGGTCGCGCCGACGAGCGTGAACGGCGAGAGCTCGAGCGGGATGGACGTGGCGCCCGCGCCCTTGCCGACCATGATGTCGATGCGGAAGTCCTCCATCGCGAGGTACAGCATCTCCTCGGCCGAGCGCGCCATGCGGTGGATCTCGTCGACGAACAGGATCTCGCCCGGCACGAGCGCGGACAGCACGGCGGCCAGGTCGCCCGCGTGCTGGATCGCCGGCCCGCTCGTCAACCGCAGCGGCCGGCGGCTCTCCTCGGCGACGATCATCGCGAGCGTGGTCTTGCCGAGCCCGGGAGGGCCGGCGAGCAGGATGTGGTCGGGCGAGCGGTTCTGCATCGCGGCGGCCGTGAGCAGCAGCTCCAGCTGACCCCGCACCTTCACCTGCCCGACGAACTCCGAGAGCGAGCGCGGCCGGAGCGCGCCCTCGAACGCGAGCTCCGCGTCGGACTCGGGGACGGGGCTCGCCGCGTCGCCGGGCGCGATGCCGGTCACCTCTCCGCCGCCTGGCCGGCCGCAGCCTGGCCCCCGGGCTGCTGCGGTCCGAGCATCCCGAGCGCGACGCGCAGCAGGCGGGCCATGTCGGCAGGCGTGCCCTGCTCGGCCGCGGCGGCGGCCGCGTCGTCGACGGCGACGCGGGCCACGCGCTCGGACCAGCCGAGGCCGATCAGCG
Source organism: Clavibacter sp. B3I6 (assembly GCF_030816895.1). Lineage (NCBI taxonomy): Bacteria > Bacillati > Actinomycetota > Actinomycetes > Micrococcales > Microbacteriaceae > Clavibacter > Clavibacter sp. B3I6. Next base: position 183,970 of record NZ_JAUSYL010000001.1, on the reverse strand, counting down.
CCATGACGACGTCGGCCGTGACGGTGGAGGCGGCGGCGGACGCCGTGGCACGTGCGCGCTGCGTGACGACGAGCTTCCCCGCGAGCTGCAGCACGATGAGCTTGGCTGTCTTCGGCCCGATCCCGGAGACGCGGCGGAAGGCGGCGTCGTCCTCGACGGCGACCGCGTGCGCCATGGCCTCGGGGTCGAGGTGCTCCAGCACCGCGAGGGCCGACTTGGGTCCCACGCCCGTGACGCCGCAGAGGAGCTCGAAGGCGCGGAGCTCGTCCGGGCCCGGGAAGCCGAAGAGGGTGAGCGAGTCCTCGCGGACCACGAGGGACGTGAGGACGGTGGCCTCGGATCCGTGCCGCAGCTGGAGCGCGTGCCGGGGCGTCACGGAGACGCCGTAGCCCACCCCGTGCACCTCCAGCAGGAGGGTCTGACCGGAGACGGACAGCACGGTGCCGCGGAGGGAGGAGATCACGCCGCCCAGCCTATGAGCTAGCGCCGACCCCGCTGCGCACGCTCGGCGGCGATCCACGCGGCCTGCGCCGCCGTCGGCCCCGCGACGGCGGAGGTCGCCGGAACGGCTCCCGGCGGCACGCTCCGGGCGGTCGGCGCAGGCGTCCCGGCGATGCCCGCGCGGGAGATCCCGGCGCGCCACCCCGCGCAGATGGCGAGGGCCAGGGCGTCCGACGCGTCGGCGGGAGCGGGCAGCTCGTCGAGCCCCAGGATGCGCGCGACCATGGCCGCGACCTGCTTCTTGTCGGCCTGCCCGTACCCGGTGACGGCGGCCTTGACCTCGCTCGGCGTGTGCATCCGGACGTCGAGCCCGCGCCGGGCCGCGCCGACCAGCGCCACCCCCGTGATCTGCGCCACGCCCATGACCGTGGAGAGGTTGTCCTGCGCGAACACGCGCTCGACGGCCACGACCGACGGCCGGTGCCGGTCCACCAGCTCCTCGATGCCGTCGCCCACGGCCATGAGCCGGTGGTGCAGCTCCTCGGTGGGGCTCGTGCGCACGACCTGGACGTCGACGATGCGCGCGGAGCGGTCGGCGAACACGTCGACCACCCCGACGCCGCAGCGCGTCAGGCCGGGGTCGATCCCGAGGATCCGCACGGACGGTCCGCTGCCGCCCGCGCCGCTCCCCCGCACCCCGGCGATGAGGACCTACTCCTCGTCCTCGTCGTCCAGCGCGGCCTGCACGTCGGCGGGCACGTCGCTGTTGATGTAGATGTTCTGCACGTCGTCCAGGTCCTCCATGGCGTCAACGAGCTTGTTGACCTTGCGCGCCGTCTCGAGGTCGACCTCGACCTTGACCTGCGGCACGAACTCCACGTCGGCGGAGTCGTAGTCGATGCCCGCCTCCTGCAGCGCCTGGCGGACGGCCACCATGTCGGCGGGCTCGCACTGGATCTCGAACACCTCGCCGTGATCGGTGACGTCCTCGGCGCCCGCGTCGAGGACCGCCGCGAGGACGTCGTCCTCCGAGGGGGTCTCCGCATGCGGCACCGCGAGGACGCCCTTGCGGTGGAAGTTGTAGGCGACGCTGCCCGGGTCGGCCATGGTGCCGCCGTTGCGGCTCATGGCGGTGCGGACCTCGGCGGCCGCGCGGTTCTTGTTGTCCGTGAGGCACTCGACGAGCATCGCGACGCCATTGGCCGCGTAGCCCTCGTAGATGATCGTCTGGTAGTCGACGACCTCACCGAGCAGGCCGGCCCCGCGCTTGACGGCGCGGTCGATGTTGTCGTTCGGGACGCTGGTCTTCTTGGCCTTCTGCACCGCGTCGACAAGGGTCGGGTTGCCCGACATGTCGGCGCCGCCGATCTTCGCCGCGACCTCGATGTTCTTGATCAGCTTCGCGAACGACTTCGCGCGACGCGAGTCGATGATCGCCTTCTTGTGCTTCGTGGTCGCCCACTTGGAATGTCCGGACACGGGTGGTTCTCCTAACGCGGCGTGTGATCGCTGTCCATGATGGACCATCGGGCGGCCCCGCCGAGGGGCCGCGAGGTCAGAGGGTGCGGCCCGACTCCTCGACCATGTCGAGGAAGAGGCGGTGGAAGCGGAGGTCGCCCGTGACCTCCGGGTGGAACGACGTGCCGAGCAGCGCGCCCTGCCGGACCGCGACCACGCGCCCGTCGTCGAGCGCGGCGAGCGTCGTCGCGGCCTCGCCCACCGACGCGACCACGGGGGCGCGGATGAACACGGCATGCACCGGCGGGTCGCCGATCGCCGGGACGTCGAGGTCGACCTCGAACGAGGCCGTCTGGGATCCGAAGGCGTTCCGCCGGACCGACACGTCGAGGCCGCCGATGCTCCGCTGCCCGTGGATCGCGTCGACGATCTCGTCGGCCAGCATGATGAGACCGGCGCACGTGCCGTAGACCGGCAGTCCGTCGTCGATCGCGGCGCGCAGCGGCTCCGCGACCCCGAACTGGCGCGACAGCTTGTCCATCACGGTCGACTCGCCGCCGGGGATCACGAGGCCGGACAGCCCCGGCAGGTCCTTCGGCTGGCGGACGAGCCGGGTCCGGGCACCGAAGCCCTCGAGGACGCGGACGTGCTCGCGGACGTCCCCCTGGATCGCGAGGACGCCGACGAGCTGGCCGTCGCCGTGCGGAGCCGCGCTGCTACCAGCCACGCTCGGCGAGGCGGTGCGGTGCCGGGACGTCGGCGACGTTGATCCCGACCATGGCCTCGCCCAGCCCGCGCGACGCCTGCGCGATCGCGTCGGGGTCCTGGTAGAGCGCCGTGGCCGTGACGACGGCCTTGGCGCGCGCAACCGGGTTGCCGGACTTGAAGATGCCCGATCCGACGAACACGCCGTCGGCGCCGAGCTGCATCATCATGGCCGCGTCCGCCGGGGTGGCCACGCCGCCCGCGGTGAACAGCACGACGGGCAGCTGGCCCGTCTTCGCGACCTCGAGCACCAGGTCGTACGGCGCCTGCAGCTCCTTCGCGGCGACGTAGATCTCGTCGTGCGTGAGGGCGCTGAGCGCGCGGATCTCCGACTTGATGGTGCGGATGTGCTTGGTGGCCTCGGAGACGTCGCCCGTGCCGGCCTCGCCCTTGGAGCGGATCATGGCCGCGCCCTCGGTGATGCGGCGGAGGGCCTCGCCGAGCGTGGTGGCGCCGCAGACGAAGGGGACCGTGAAGCCCCACTTGTCGATGTGGTTCACGTAGTCGGCCGGGCTCAGCACCTCGGACTCGTCGATGTAGTCGACCTCGAGGGACTGCAGGACCTGCGCCTCGACGAAGTGGCCGATGCGGGCCTTCGCCATGACGGGGATGGAGACCTCGGCCTTGATCTGGTCGATGAGGTCGGGGTCGCTCATGCGGGCGACGCCGCCCTGCGAGCGGATGTCCGCGGGGACGCGCTCGAGGGCCATGACGGCGACGGCTCCCGCGTCCTCCGCGATGCGCGCCTGCTCGGCGTTGACGACGTCCATGATGACGCCGCCCTTGAGCATCTCCGCGAGTCCGCGCTTGACGCGGCTCGAGCCGACCTGTCCGGGGGTGTTGGTGTCAGTCATTGTGGTCCCTATCCTATTCGCCCGCGGGGGCGGGCCAGGCTGCTGCGATGGATGCACGGACGTCGCCCAGCAGCTGCGGCAGCGCCTTCGTCTTGGCGATGATCGGCAGGAAGTTCGCGTCCTGCCCCCACCGGGGCACGATGTGCTGGTGCAGGTGCTCCGCGATGCCGGCGCCCGCGACCTGCCCCTGGTTCATGCCGATGTTGTAGCCGTCGTTCCGCGACACCTCGCGCACGACGCGCATGGCCGTCTGCGTGAGGGATCCGATCTCGGCGACCTCCTCCGGGCTCGCGAGGTCGTAGGTCGCGATGTGCCGGTAGGGGCAGACGAGCAGGTGGCCGCTGTTGTAGGGGAAGAGGTTCAGCAGCACGTAGGCGTGCTCGCCGCGGGCGACGATGAGCGCGTCCTCGTCCGACATCGACGGCGCGATGCAGAAGGGGCAGTCGTCGCGATCGGGCTGCTGCCCCTTCTGGATGTAGACCATGCGGTGCGGGGTCCACAGGCGCTGGAACTCGTCCGGCACGCCGGCGAGGTGCCCGGGGTCGTCCACGCGCGCGGCGCCCTGCTCGTCGTCTCCCCCGGACTCGTGGTCCGACAGTGTCAGACGGGCCACGCGGTCACCACCTGCTCGCGGCGCGCGATGGCGCCCGTGATCCGCTCGACGGCCTCGTCCACGGGCACGCCGTTGACCTGCGTCCCGTCGCGGAAGCGGAAGCTCACGGATCCCGCGGCGCGGTCGTCCTCGCCGGCGATGAGCTGGTACGGCACGCGCAGCTTGGTGTGGGTTCGGATCTTCTTCGGCATCCGGTCGTCGGACGTGTCGAGCTGCACCCGGACGCCCTCCGCGCGGAGGCGGTCGAGGACGCCGCCGAGGTACTCCTCGTAGTCCTCGGCCACCGGGATGCCGACGACCTGCACGGGCGACAGCCACACCGGGAACGCGCCCGCGTAGTGCTCGGTGAGCACGCCGAAGAAGCGCTCGATCGAGCCGAAGAGCGCACGGTGGATCATCACCGGCTGCTTGCGCGTCCCGTCGTTGGCCGTGTACTCCAGGCCGAAGCGCTCCGGCAGGTTGAAGTCGAGCTGGATGGTGGACATCTGCCACGTGCGGCCGATCGCGTCCCTGGCCTGCACCGAGATCTTCGGCCCGTAGAACGCGGCGCCCGCGGGGTCCGGCACGAGCTCGAGCCCGGTGTCGACCGCCACCTGGCGGAGCGTCTCGGTCGCCTCCTCCCAGACCTCGTCCGAGCCGACGAACTTGTCCGGGTCCTTCGTGGAGAGCTCGAGGTAGAAGTCGTCGAGGCCGTAGTCGCGGAGCAGCGACAGCACGAACTCCAGCGTGCCCTTGAGCTCGTCCGCCATGCGCTCGCGCGTCGTGAAGATGTGGGCGTCGTCCTGCGTCATGCCGCGCACGCGGGTGAGGCCGTGGATCACGCCGGACTTCTCGTTGCGGTACACGGTGCCGAACTCGAACAGGCGCAGCGGCAGCTCGCGGTAGGAGCGCTGGCGCGACCGGTAGATGAGCACGTGCATCGGGCAGTTCATGGGCTTGAGGTAGTAGTCCGCGCCCTGGCGCGTGATCTCGCCCTCGTCGTTCCGCGCCTCGTCCAGGTGCATGGCGGGGAACATGCCGTCCTTGTAGAAGTCGAGGTGCCCGCTCGTCTCGAACAGGTTCGACTTCGTGATGTGCGGCGAGTAGACGAACTCGTATCCGGCCGACTCGTGCCGGCGGCGCGAGTAGTCCTCCATCTCGCGGCGGATGATGCCGCCCTTGGGGTGGAAGACCGCGAGGCCGGAGCCGATCTCGTCCGGGAAGGAGAAGAGGTCGAGCTCGGCGCCGAGGCGACGGTGGTCGCGCTTCAGCGCCTCCTCGATGCGGCCCTGGTACGCGCGCAGCTCGTCCTTCGTGGGCCAGGCCGTGCCGTAGATGCGCTGGAGCTGCGGGTTCTTCTCGGATCCGCGCCAGTAGGCGGCCGCGACGCGCGACAGCGCCCAGCCGTTGCCCACCATGCGGGTGCTCGGGAGGTGCGGGCCCCGGCACAGGTCCCGCCAGAAGACCTCGCCGGTCTTGCCGTCGACGTTCTCGTAGACCGTGAGCTCCGCGCCGCCGACCTCGACGGACTCGCCGTCCTCGCCGAGCTCCTCGCTGGACCCGCCCTTCAGGCCGATGAGCTCGAGCTTGTACGGCTCGTCGGCCATCAGCTCGCGCGCCTCCTCCTCGGAGACCACCCGGCGGGTGAACCGCTGCCCCTGGCGGATGATCCGCTCCATGTTCTTGGAGATGGCCTTGAGGTCCTCGGGCGTGAAGGGCTCCGCCACGTCGAAGTCGAAGTAGAAGCCGTCGGTGACGGGCGGCCCGATGCCGAGCTTCGCCTCCGGGTCGATCTGCTGCACGGCCTGCGCCATGACGTGCGCCGCCGAGTGCCGGAGGATCGCGAGGCCGTCGGGCGAGTCGATGCGGACCGGCTCCACGACGTCGCCCGGCGCGACGTCGGCCGCCAGGTCCTTCAGCTCCCCGTCGATGCGCATCGCGACGACGGCGCGGTCCGCGAAGAGCGTGAACCCCGTGCCCGCCTCCGTCGCCTCGACCGGCTGCGCGGTCGTCTCCGCGGGCGCGGCCTCGTGGTGGATCTCGGGCTGGGCGGCGTCTACCACTGAGGGCTCCTTGCGGGACGGGGACGGAACCGATCCAGACTACCGGCGCGCGGGAGGGCCTCCTCGACGGCAGGCGCCCGGGAAAAGCAGAAGGCCCCGGTTGCCCGGGGCCTTCTGGGTGGTGAGCGATACTGGGATCGAACCAGCGACCTCTTCCGTGTCAGGGAAGCGCGCTACCGCTGCGCCAATCGCTCATGCACTTGCTCGAGGTGGGGACGGGATTTGAACCCGCGTGGACGGCTTTGCAGGCCGCTGCCTCGCCTCTCGGCCACCCCACCACCGGTGGTTCCCACCTTGTGAAAGGGACCCCTCACGGGGCCCCTGTTCGAGCGGATGACGAGATTCGAACTCGCGACCCTCACCTTGGCAAGGTGATGCGCTACCACTGCGCCACATCCGCATTCCGCACGCCGTCCCCGGCTTCCCGGTGACCCTGCGTGCTCGATGACTCTAGCCGATCTCCCGGCGCGGGTGCAAAACGACGGTCGCCGGAGGGCCTGCGCGACCCCGTCCACAGGCCTGCTGCCCCGTGTCCACGCGGATCGGGCGGGCGCGCGGAATGGGTCGACCCGGGCGTGTCGCGCCGGCGGCCGCCACCGGTCATCGCCCGCGCGCCCCGGGTGACCGTGGCCGCCCCCGCGGTATGGCATCATGGATCCGCACCGTCCGCGGTGCGAGCACGGGCGATTGGCGCAGTTGGTAGCGCGCTTCCTTCACACGGAAGAGGTCATCGGTTCGAGTCCGGTATCGCCCACCGTTCCCCTCCCCCTCCTCGCGGCGTCACTGCAGCAGCGCCCGCGCCGTCCCCTCGTCGAGCACGATGTCCGTGACGAGGCCCGCCGCCAGGGCCCCGCGGACGCTCCGCGCCTTCGACGCGCCCGCGACGACGCACACGCGCCGGGGCGCCTTGCGGATCGTGGCGAGGTCCGGGCCGCTCGCGCGGGCGTTGATCGCGATGTCCGCCGACGACCCGTCCTCCCGGAAGAAGACGGTGGAGACGTCGCCCACGACGCCGTCGGCGTCGAGGGCCCGCTGATCGGACCGCTCCAGGTAGCCGCCCGAGTAGACGTGGCTCGGCACGAGGGCCACGGGGGACCCCACGCCGAACAGCACCATGTCCATGCGCTCCTGCAGCTCGAGCACGCGCTTCGTGCTCCGCTCGCGCCAGAGGGCCAGCTTGGTGGCCGGGTCGTCGAAGAACGCGGGGACCGGGAACTGCTGCACCGTGGCGCCGTAGGCGTGGCCGAAGCGGCGGAGGATCTCGCTGGCGTACATGATCCCCGTGGTCCGGACGTTGCCGGCGCCGTTGAGCTGCACGACGAGCGTGTTGTGCGTGGGCTTCGGCACGAGGTAGCGGCTGACGGCGCTCACGGTCGAGCCCCATGCGACGCCGACCACCATGTTGGAGTCGACGTACTGGGTGAGCATCCGTGCAGCCGAGAGGGCGACGCGGTCGACGCGGTCGACGTCGCTCGTCTGGTCCGGCACGGGCACCACGTGCGCGACCACGCCGTAGCGCTCGTGCAGCTGCTCGCCCAGGACGGTCGCGAGGTCCAGGGGCGAGCGGATCTGGATGTCCACGAGCCCCGTCTCCCGGGCGAAGGACAGGAGGCGCGACACCGACGAGCGGCTCGTGCCCAGCTCGCGCGCGATGGCCTCCATCGTCAGGTCCTGCATGTAGTAGAGGTGCGCCGCCCGCAGGGCGTCCTGGGTGCGCTCGTGCGCGATGCCGTCGACCATCCGGTCATGGTTGCACATCCGTGCACGGGCTTCGCGGAATCCGTTCGCGGGCGGATGATGGACGGAGAACGCGCACAGCGCACGCATCAGGACAACAGGAAGAAGCCTCCTCGTGACCACGTCGAAGAAGACCGACCTGCGGGACAACGTCGCCCGCATCGACGACCGCCCGAGCGCGCAGGTGCTCGTCATCGGCGGCGGCATCAACGGCATCGCGACGTTCCGGGACCTGGCGCTCCAGGGCGTCGACGTCGTGCTCGTCGAGCGCGCCGACTACGGCTCGGGCGCCTCGGCCGCCAGCTCGCACATGATCCACGGCGGCATCCGCTACCTCGAGAACGGCGAGTTCCGGCTCGTCCGCGAGTCCGTCGAGGAGCGGAACGGCCTCATCCGCATCGCGCCCCACTACGTGAAGCCGCTGCAGACCACGATGCCGATCTTCTCCGCCTTCTCCGGCATCCTCAACGCGCCGCTGCGCATGCTCACGCACAAGCAGCGCTCGACCAAGGAGCGCGGGGCGCTCCTCATCAGCGTCGGCATGACCCTCTACGACTCCTTCTCGCGCGACGGCGGCTCGGTCCCGCGCCACCGCTTCCGCATCGGCAAGGCGGCCCGCGAGGACATGCCCGCCCTCAACAAGGACGTCAAGTTCACCGGCACGTACTACGACGCCTCCGTGCACGAGCCCGAGCGCCTCGCGCTCGACGTGCTCAAGGACGGCCTCGCCGCGGGCGACCACGCCCGGAGCGCCAACTACCTCGAGGCCGTCGGCGTCGAGGACGGCGGCGTCAAGCTTCGCGACGTCATCTCCGGCACCGAGTTCGTAGTCAAGGCCGACGTCGTGGTCAACGCGTCCGGTCCCTGGACCGACCTCACCAACGACGCCATGGGCGGCGACACGAAGTTCATGGGCGGCACCAAGGGCTCGCACATCGTCGTCGACAACGCCGAGCTGCTCGAGGCCACCAAGGGCCGCGAGATCTTCTTCGAGAACAACGACGGCCGGATCGTCCTCATCTACCCGCTGAAGGGCCGCGTGCTCATCGGCACGACCGACATCGACGCCGACCCGCGCGAGCCGGCCGTGTGCACCGAGGAGGAGGTCGACTACTTCTTCGACCTCGTGAAGCACGTCTTCCCGCAGATCGAGCTGAACCGCGACCACATCGTGTACCGCTACTCGGGCATCCGTCCCCTGCCGCGGCACGAGGACACGGCGCCCGGCTTCGTCTCCCGCGACTACCGCATCGTGGAGACCGAGATCGCCGGCCTGCCCGACGCGAAGGTGCTGAGCCTCGTCGGCGGCAAGTGGACGACGTTCCGCGCGCTGTCCGCCCACCTCTCGACGGAGGCGACCACGCGACTCGGCGTCGAGCGCTCGGTCGACACGACGGGCATGCCCATCGGCGGCGGCAAGGACTTCCCGTCCTCCAGCACCGCCCGCGCCCGCTGGATCGCCACGCAGGCGGCCCGTGCGGAGGGCATCGGCACCGACCAGGTCGACCGGCTGCTCAACCGCTACGGCACGCGCGCCACGAGCGTCATCGACGTGCTCTCGGGCCAGCCCTCCACGCCGCTCGCGACCGACCCGCAGCTCACGCGCGCCGAGATCGCGTACTTCGCCACGCACGAGGACGCCGTGCACCTGGCCGACGTCGTCCTGCGGCGCACGAACCTCGCGTTCGTCGGCGGCGTGACCCACGAGATGCTCGCGGAGATCGCGGACGTGCTTCAGGAGGCGCTCGGCTGGAGCGACGATGAGCGCGACGACGAGATCCAGGACACCGTCGACACGCTGCGCACGCACCACGGCGTCGACGTGGGCGCCACGAAGGTCGCGGCCGACGCGACCGTCACGGAGTTCGCGAACTAGCGTCGCGTCCTGCGGGACCGTCCGCACCCGGGAGGCCGGTCGCCGAGAGGCGGCCGGCCTCCTCCGCGTCCGGGGAGCGCGTCGCCGCCGCGTCCCGGCCGCTGTCAGCCGCCCGGTCTACGGTCGGGCCATGACGCATCCCCGGCTCGACGCGATCCCGCTCACCACGCTCCAGGGCGAGGCCACCACCTTCGGCGCGTACGCCGACAAGGTCGTCCTCGTCGTCAACGTCGCCTCGCGCTGCGGCCTGGCGCCGCAGTACGAGAAGCTCGAGCAGCTCCAGCGCACCTACGGGGAGCGCGGCTTCACCGTCATCGGCTTCCCGAGCAACCAGTTCCTGCAGGAGCTCGGATCCGCGGAGGCCATCGACGAGTACTGCTCCACCACCTGGGGAGTCACGTTCCCGATGATGGAGAAGGTCAAGGTCAACGGACGGTCCGCCCACCCCGTCTACGCGGAGCTGACGCAGACGCCGGACGCCGACGGGAAGGCCGGGCGCGTGAAGTGGAACTTCGAGAAGTTCGTCGTCGCGCCGTCGGGCACCGTCCACCGCTTCCGTCCCACGGTCGAGCCGGACGCGCCGGAGGTCATCGCGGCGATCGAGGCGGGGCTGCCCGGCTGAGCGCGGCCCGGCGGCGGGCGCGGCGGATCCGGTCCGACCCGCTCAGCGTCGGCGCGCGATCAAGCCCGCGAGGTACGACGCCTGGCCGGCGTGCTGCAGGTCGTCCGCGAGGACGCTCACGAGGCGCGCGCCGAGGGTGACGACGGGCGTCCAGTCCTCGTCCACCACGCGGTCGAGCTCGGCGGCGTCGAGGCCGGCGAGGTAGGCCAGCGTCGCGGACTGCACGGCGTCGAGGTAGCCCGTGAGGAGCTCCGGCCTTGTGCCCGCGAGCGCGGCCACGTCCTCCGGCGACTGCCCGTAGCCCGTCGCGCCGTCGTCGAAGGGCAGGGCGAACCGCTCGGCCCACCCGCCGCTCGTCCACGTCTGGTCGGCGCCGGCGACGTCCGCGACCTGGGCGTCCTGGACGCGGGCGAGGTGCCAGACGAGCCAGCCGACGGAGTTCGCCTCGGGATCCGGGCGGAAGGCGAGGTCGTCGGCGTCGAGGCCGTCGACGGCGTCGTGCACGATCCCGCCGATGCGCCCGAAGGCGTCCACGAGGAGGTCGGTGGCGTCGGTCATGGTGATCTCCTCGCATCGGGACGGGTCCGCGTCCGCGGCCGCTCCCCCATCCTGCTCCGGGTCCTCCGCCGTGGGAGGCTCGGGGGATGACGCGCCTCTCCCCCGACGCCCCGTGGTCGACGCCCGACGACGACGCGTGGTGCCCCTGCACGAGCGGGAACCCGTACGGCGCGTGCTGCGGACCGCTCCACCGCGGCGACGCCCCGGCCCCCACCGCCGAGCGGCTCATGCGATCCCGCTTCGCCGCCTACGCGCGCGGCGACGCGGCGTACCTGGCGCGCAGCTGGCACCCGTCAACCCGACCGGAGGAGCTCGAGCTGGACGCGGCCGTGCGCTGGTACCGGCTCACCATCGTGCGGACCGCGCTCGGCGGACGGGAGGACGCCACGGGCGTCGTGGAGTTCGAGGCGGCGTACCGGCACGAGGGGACGCGCGGCAGCCAGCGCGAGGTCAGCCGCTTCGCCCGGCACGCGGGATCCTGGGTCTACGTCGACGCGGTCTGACCCCGGCGCGACCGACGCGCGGACGGGTCCTCAGGCCTCCCCGAAGCCCGACTCGATCAGCTCGACGAGCGCGGTGACGGCTTCCGCGGCGTCGTCTCCCGTCGCCTCCACGACCACGTGCGCGCCACGGGTCAGCCCGAGCGCCATGACGCCGAGGAGCGAGACGGCGTTCTGGCCGTTGACGGTGATGGCCGACGAGTACGTCGACGCGCGCGTGACGAAGTCGGCCGCCGGGCGGGCATGCAGGCCGTCGCGGTTGACGAGGACGGCCTCGCCGCGGACGGTGCCGGATGCGGAGCCGCTCGCGGCCGCGGGCGCGGCGACCTCGGGATCCGGTGCGATCCCCGCGTCCGCGTCCTGCGCGGCATCGGCTCCCGCGGCCGAGGCGGCGGCCGCGGCCACCTCCTCGAGCGAGCCGCCGGTCTCGGCCGCGACCGCGGCGGCGACGGCGCCCTCCACGAGCGGCGCGCGCACGACGACGACGCGGGCGGCGGCGTCCTCGTCGAGGAGGTCGACGGCGGTCTCGGCCGTCAGGTACGCGGAACCCAGGTCGGCGAGCACGACCACGCCGTCGCCGCCCTCCGCCGCGGCGAGCGCCGCGGACACGACGTCGAAGCTCGTGCCGATGCCCGCGTCGTCGAGCGTGCCGTCACCGGACCCCCCGGCAGGCACGAGCGCGACCGTCGGGGCCATCTGCCGCGCGAGGGCGACGAGGCCGTGCGCGATGAGGGCGCTGTGCGAGACGAGGACGAGGCCGACGCTCACGAGGCCGACCCGTCGGCGTCGCGGGCGGTCGAGGCCGCCGCGCGGAGGATAAGGGCGGACGACTGCGCGCCCGGATCCCGATGGCCGATCGCGCGGTCCCCGAGGTAGGACGCGCGGCCCTTGCGGGCGACGAGCGGCTCGGTCTCCTCGGCCCCCCGCTCGGCGGCGTCGGCCGCGGCGGACAGGGCGTCGACGGGGCTGGACCCGGCGGACGCCGCGGCACGGGCGGCCTCCGCCGCGGGACCCCAGGCGTCGACCATGGTCTTGTCGCCCCGCTCGGCCTTGCCGCGGAGGACGATCCCGCCCACGGCGGCCTCGAGCAGGTCGGCCATCGCGAACGCGTCCAGGCCGTCGCGGCCCGCCACGGCCGCCGAGGCCTTGAGGTACGCCGTGCCGAGCAGCGGTCCGGAGGCGCCGCCGACCGTGGAGATCAGCGTGGTGGCGACGGTCTTGAGCGCGTCGGCCGGCGAGGCGTCCGACGCGAGGCCCGCGAGCTTGGCCGTGACGGCGCTGAAGCCGCGGTCGAGGTTCTCGCCGTGGTCGCCGTCGCCGATCTCGCGGTCGAGGGCGATGAGCTCGCCCCGCCGCTCGGCGACGACGCGCGCCGCCTCCGCGGTCCAGGCCACGATCCAGTCGGTCCCGAGTGCCATCAGCTACCTCCCCCACCGCAGGGCGGCGGTCTGCACGGGTGAGTCCCACAGCTCGATGAGCTCGTCGTCGAGCTGCAGCACCGTGAGGGACAGCCCCTCCATGTCGAGGGCCGTGACGTAGTCTCCCACGAGGCTCCGGGCGACGGTCAGGCCGGCCTCCTCGAGCACGGCGGCCGCCCGCCGGTACGCGATGTACAGCTCGGACAGCGGCGTCGCGCCCATGCCGTTCACGAGCAGGAGCACCCGGCTGCCCGCCGGCGCGGCCAGGTCCTCGAGCACGGGATCGAGCAGGCGGTCGACGATGGCGTCCACCGGCTCGAGCGGCAGCTTGACCCTCCCGGGCTCGCCGTGGATCCCGATGCCGATCTCCATCTCGTCGTCCTCCAGCGCGAAGCTCGGCTCGCCCGCGTGCGGGACGGTGCAGGCGCGGATCGCGACGCCCATGCTGCGGACCCGCGCCACGACGCGCTCGGCGATACCGGCGACGGCGTCGAGGTCGTCCCCGCGCTCGGCCGCGGCGCCCGCGATGCGCTCCACGAGCACGGTGCCCGCGACGCCGCGCCGGCCGGCCGTGTAGAGGGAGTCGGTGACCGCGACGTCGTCGTCGACGAGCACGCTCCGCACGCGGACCCCCTCCGCCTCGGCGAGCTCGGCCGCCGTCTCGAAGTTCAGGACGTCTCCCGTGTAGTTCTTGACGATGTGCAGCACGCCCGCTCCGCCGTCTACGGCGAGGGTGGCGGCGACGACCGGATCCGGCGTCGGGCTCGTGAAGACCGGCCCCGGCACGGCGGCGTCGAGCATGCCGTGCCCGACGAACCCCGCGTGCAGGGGCTCGTGCCCGCTGCCGCCGCCGCTCACGAGGGCGACGCGGCCGGGTCGGGTCGGCTCGGCGCGACGGACGAACAGCGGGTCGGCGCTCAGCACGACCAGGTCGGCGTGCGCGGCGGCGAAGCCCGCGACGGCCTCCTCGGCCACCGACCTCGGGTCGTTGATCAGCTTCTTCACGGCCGGCTCCTCGCGGGTCTCGGGCGGCAGCGCGCCGCCGCGCATCCGAGCCGGATCGAGGACGGGACTCGGTCGGCGGCGACTCGGGCGTGCCGCCAACATACGCCCGGCGGCACGCGCGGGGACAGTCCCCGCGCCCGACCGGACGGACGCCGACGAGCTCCGGCCGGGGGGACGGGTCCGCGTCGAGGAGCGGCCCGCCGCAACCCGGCCGGGGAGGCCCCCGGCACTAGGTTGGAGGCACCGCGATGACGCGGCAGAGGCCGCCCCCGCGCCTCGACGAACGATCGGAGCACCACTCAGTGGATCTTGGAGTCATATTCCTCTCGGAGACGGTGGGCACCGCCCTCCTCATCCTCCTGGGATGCGGAGTCGTGGCGAACGTCGCGCTCATCAAGTCGAAGGGTCTCGCCGGCGGCACCCTGATGGTCAACTTCGGCTGGGGCCTCGCGGTCTTCGCCGGCGTCACCGTCTCGTACGCATCCGGCGCGCACCTCAACCCCGCCGTCACGCTCGGGCTGCTGGCGGCCGGCAAGGTCGAGGACCCGGCGAGCGTGCCGGTCTACATCCTCGCCCAGATGGTCGGCGCGATCATCGGAGCCGTCTTCTGCTGGCTCGCCTACAAGCAGCACTTCGACGAGGAGCCCGACGCGGCGACCAAGCTCGGCGTGTTCTCGACCGGCCCGTCCATCCGCAACTACGGCTGGAACCTCGTCACGGAGATCATCGGCACGTTCGTGCTGGTCATCGTGATCCTCGGCTTCAGCCTCGCCAACAACCCGGACGCCGACGCCTCCACCCCCGCCGGCCTCTCGGCGCTCGGCGCCGTCCCCGTCGCCCTCCTCGTGGTCGGCATCGGCGCGTCCCTCGGCGGGCCGACCGGCTACGCCATCAACCCCGCCCGTGACCTCGGCCCCCGCATCGCGCACGCGATCCTGCCGATCAAGGGCAAGGGCTCGAGCGACTGGTCCTACGCCTGGGTCCCCGTCGTCGGTCCCGCCATCGGCGGCGTCCTCGCCGGACTCGCGTCCTACGCGCTGCTCCCCATCCTCTAGAACCCCTCGACCCCACAAGGAGAGACCACATGAGCGAGAAGTACATCGTCGCCATCGACCAGGGCACCACCAGCACGCGCGCCATCGTCTTCGACCACTCCGGATCCATCGTCTCCACGGGCCAGCTCGAGCACGAGCAGATCTTCCCCCGCGCCGGCTGGGTCGAGCACGACCCGATGGAGATCTGGCGCAACACGCGCGAGGTCATCGGGCAGGCGCTGTCCAAGGCCGACATCACGCGCCACGACGTCGAGGCCGTGGGCATCACCAACCAGCGCGAGACCGCCGTCGTGTGGGACCGCACCACCGGCAAGCCCGTCTACAACGCCATCGTCTGGCAGGACACCCGCACCCAGAAGATCGTCGACCGTCTCGCGGCCGACGGCGGCGTCGAGCGCTTCAAGCCCACCGTCGGGCTCCCCCTCGCCACCTACTTCTCCGGCACGAAGATCGTCTGGATCCTCGAGAACGTCGACGGCGCCCGCGCCAAGGCCGAGGCCGGCGAGCTCATGTTCGGCACGACCGACACCTGGGTCCTCTGGAACCTCACGGGCGGCACCGACGGCGGCGTCCACGTCACGGACGTCACCAACGCGTCGCGCACCCTCTTCATGGACCTCGAGACGCTCCAGTGGGACGACGAGATCCTCCAGGCCTTCGACGTCCCGCGCTCGATGCTCCCCGAGATCAAGAGCTCGTCCGAGGTCTACGGCACCGTCGAGTCCTCCAGCCTCCTGCGCGAGGTGCCCATCGCGGGCATCCTGGGCGACCAGCAGGCGGCCACGTTCGGCCAGGCGGCGTTCGACCAGGGCGAGTCGAAGAACACGTACGGCACCGGCAACTTCCTGATCTTCAACACCGGCACCGACATCATCCACTCGCAGAACGGCCTGCTCACCACGCTCGGCTACAAGCTGGGCGACGCGGAGCCGCACTACGCGCTCGAGGGATCCATCGCCGTCACGGGCTCGCTCGTGCAGTGGATGCGCGACAACCTCGGCCTCGTGTCGAGCGCCGCGGAGATCGAGACCCTGGCCGCCACCGTCGAGGACAACGGCGGCGTGTACTTCGTCCCCGCGTTCTCGGGCCTCTTCGCGCCGTACTGGCGCTCGGACGCCCGCGGCGCGCTCGTGGGTCTCACGCGCTACGTGAACAAGGGCCACATCGCCCGCGCGGCGCTCGAGGCCACGGCCTTCCAGACCCGCGAGGTGCTCGACGCGGTGAACGCCGACTCGGGCGTCGACCTCACGGAGCTCAAGGTCGACGGCGGCATGATCGCCAACAACCTGCTCATGCAGTTCCAGGCCGACATCCTCGGCGTGCCCGTGGTCCGCCCCGTCGTCGCGGAGACCACCGCGCTCGGCGCCGCGTACGCCGCGGGCCTCGCCGTCGCGTTCTGGAAGGACCTCGACGACCTGCGCAGCAACTGGCAGGAGGACAGCCGCTGGACGCCGGACATGGACGACGCCGAGCGCGAGCGCCAGCTGCGCCTCTGGAAGAAGGCCGTCACCAAGACCTTCGACTGGGTCGACGACGACGTGCAGTAGACCGCACCCGCACGATCCGCACGCCCCGTCGCCCTCGGTGACGGGGCGTGCGGTGCGTCCGGGCGCGCGACGATCGTCAGATCAGGGTCGGCTGTCCGTCGCCGGCGGGGACGTCGTCGACGGGCGCGACCAGGTCGGCACCGTCGTTGCGCACGCTGTTGACGCGCGTCGACACCCGCCGCGGCACGAGGTGCGGCTCCGGCAGGGACCCCAGCAGGTGCCGCACGTCGTCGACCGCGGTCGTGCCGGCGTCCAGCCAGTCGTCCAGGCGGTCGGTCGGGACGATGACCGGGGTGCGGTCGTGGATGTGCCCCAGCGCGTCGCTCGCGGCCGACGTGATGATGGCGAGGCTCCGGAGCCACGCGCCGGGCTCGCCCTCCGCGACGCGCGGGTCCCGCCAGTGCTCGTAGACGGCGGCGAAGGCCAGCGGGCCCTCGTCCTCGCCGTGCAGGTAGACCGGCTGCTTCCCGCTCGGGGTGACCTGCCACTCGTAGTAGCCGTCGGCCGGCACGACGGCGCGACGCATGAGCACCGCCCGGCGGAAGGTCGGCTTCTCCGTCACCGTCTCGACGCGCGCGTTGATGAGCGGCGGCCCCTGGAGGGACTTCGCCCACGGCGGGACGATGCCCCAGCGCGCGGCGGTCAGCACGCGTCGGGCCTCGCCCTCCGCGTCGTCGCGCGGCCGCCGGTCCGCGACCATCCGGACCGTCGTCGTCGGCGCGACGTTCCAGGACGGCGGCGGATCCTCGCCCTCGACGTCGTCGACCGCCCAGTCCCCGACGAGGTCGCCCGTCGCCCGCGCCACCACGAATCTCCCGCACATGCGCCCATCATCCCCCGCTCCGGCGGCGTCGCCCGGGCGGCATCCCGTCACGCGCGCGTGGCGGCGGCCCATTCCTGGAGCTTCGCGGCGGCGCGGCCGGAGTCCACGGCCTCCGCCGCCACGGCGAGCTTCTCGCGCAGCCGCCGGGCCATGGGCTGCTGCACGCGCGCGGGATCGCCCATCAGGTCGAAGGACTCGAGGCCCGCCGCGGCGTTCAGCAGGACGACGTCGCGCTGCGGTCCGCGCTCGCCCGCCAGCACGCGGCGGATGACCTCGGCGTTCTGCTCCGGTCCCTCGCCGAGGAGCGCCTCGATGGGCGCACGCGGGATCTGGAGCTCGAGCGGGTCGAGGTCGTGCTCGGTGACGGCGCCCCGGCTCACCTCCCAGATGTGGCTGTGGCCGGTCGTGGTGAGCTTGTCGATGCCGTCGTCCCCGCGGTAGACCAGGGCGGTCGCGCCGCGCGTGCGGAAGACGCCCACCAGCAGCGGGACCCGCGTCAGGTCGGCGACGCCCACCGCCGAGGCCTCGGGACGCGCCGGGTTGCAGAGCGGGCCGAGCACGTTGAAGAGCGTGGAGATGCCCAGCTCGCGTCGCGTCGCGGCCGCGTGACGGAAGCCCGGGTGGAACACCGCGGCGTGCGCGTACGTGATCCCCGTCTCCCGGTGCACCTCGGCCACGCGTGCCGGCGGGATCGTGAGGTCGACGCCGAGCGCGGTCAGCACGTCCGAGGCGCCCGACGACGAGCTCGCCGCCCGGTTGCCGTGCTTGACGACGGGCACGCCGGCCGCGGCCGCGATGACGCTGGCCACGGAGGAGATGTTGAGCACCGCGCCGTAAGGGTCTCCTCCCGTGCCCACGATGTCGAGCGCGCGGGGATCCACGTCGAGCGGCAGGGCGTCCTCGAGCACGGCGTCGCGGAACCCGACGATCTCGTCCACGGTCTCGCCGGAGGCCCGGAGGGCCACCAGGAGGCCGCCCAGCTGGGCGTCCGTGGCCTCCCCGCGCATCACCTGGCGCATGGCCCAGGTCGACTCCGCGACGGACAGGTGGCGGCCCTCGATCAGGGTCGTGATGAGCGCGGGCCAGGACGGGGCGGAGGGCATGCGGATCAGCCTAACGAGAGGCTGGATCGGATCTCACGGGCGGCCGGGGTGGGCGTCCGGCGTCGTCGGGCTGGGACATAATGGATCCTGTGACGACGACCTCAATCTCCCCAGCATCCACCGCGCCGGTGGTGAACCGGCCGAACACCGTCGCCGTGGGCACCATCGTGTGGCTCGGCAGCGAGGTGATGTTCTTCGCGGGTCTCTTCGCGATCTACTTCACCCTCCGCTCCACGTCCGGCGCCCTCTGGGAGTTCGAGGCGGGCCGCCTCAACGTGCCCTTCTCCCTCGTGAACACGCTCATCCTCGTGTCGAGCTCGTTCACCTGCCAGTTCGGCGTCTTCGCGGCGGAGCGCCTGCAGGCGCGGGCCACGGGGTGGAAGCCGAGCCAGTGGGGCACGGTCGAGTGGTTCTTCCTCACCTACGCCCTCGGCGCGATCTTCGTCGTCGGCCAGATCTTCGAGTACGCGACCCTCGTCACCGAGGGCATCACGCTCAGCAGCAACGCCTACGGCTCGGCGTTCTACATGACCACGGGCTTCCACGGCCTCCACGTCACCGGCGGGCTCATCGCCTTCCTCCTCGTCATCGGGCGCATCTTCGCCGTCCGGTCGATGGGGCACCGGGAGGCGACGAGCGCCATCGTCGTGTCCTACTACTGGCACTTCGTCGACGTGGTCTGGATCGGGCTCTTCCTGGTCATCTACGTCCTCAAATAGCACCGAGCGGGAGCAACGAACACAGCATGAGCACCACCACAGCACGCGCCCGACGCACCGGCCGCCGCAGCCCCCTGACCACCGTCGCCCTCCTGGCCATCGGCCTCCTCTTCACGGGCGGCGCCTACGCGCTGATCCAGACGGGCACCGCCTCCGCCGAGGTCGACCTCAAGTCGGCGCAGACCATCGACGAGGGCCAGAAGCTCTTCGGCTCCAACTGCGCCACCTGCCACGGCATGGACGCGACCGGCTCGGAGATCGCTCCCAGCCTCATCGGCGCCGGCGCTGCCTCGGTCGACTTCCAGGTCGGCACCGGCCGCATGCCGCTCCAGGCCACCACGGTCCAGGCCCAGGAGAAGCCCGTCCAGTTCACGGACACCCAGGTCAAGCAGCTCGCGGCCTACGTCGCGTCGCTGGCCCCCGGCCCCGCCATCCCCGAGGCCCAGTACCTCGACGGCGAGGGCGACGCGGCCAACGGCGCCGAGCTCTTCCGCATCAACTGCGCCATGTGCCACAACGTGGCGGCGGCCGGAGGCGCCCTCACCGAGGGCAAGTTCGCCCCCAGCCTCGAGGGCGTGGACCCGGTCCACATCTACGAGGCCATGGTCACCGGCCCGCAGAACATGCCGGTCTTCAACGACACCAACATCTCCCCCGAGGACAAGCGCGACATCATCACGTCGCTGCAGTACATCGAGGAGAACAGCAACGTCGGCGGCGCGAACCTCGGCGGGCTCGGCCCGGTGTCCGAGGGCCTCTTCATGTGGATCTTCGGCCTCGGCGGCATCGTCGCCCTGACCGTGTGGCTCACGGCCCGGTCCAACTGACGCCCGCATCGATGATCTGCACACGCACACAGGAGAGGCACGCACATGGCACACGACGATAAGGACGAGTCGGGCGTCGTCCCCGCGGGCTACGACGCGGGCCAGCTCGAAGCGGCCGGCCGCGACGTCGTGCTCCCCGGCGGCACGGCCGTCGCCACCCGCGACGCCTTCCAGAACCCCGGCTTCCCGGAGCACCGCCTCCGCGTCACCGACAAGGACCCGAAGAAGGCCCGGACGGCCGAGCGCGTCGTCTACACCTGGTTCTACCTGTCGATCGTGGGCAGCGTCTTCGCCATCGGCGCCTACTTCGGCTTCCCGATCTATGCGGACGACCCGGGCAGCGTGCGGCTGAACAACCTGTTCCTCGGCGTCGGCATCGCCCTGGCGCTGCTGAGCCTCGGCATCGGCGCCATCCACTGGTCGAAGGCGCTCATGAGCGACCACGAGCTGATCGACGAGCGCCACCCGCAGGGCGGCTCCCCCGCCACCCAGGCCCGCGCCGTCGAGATCTTCCGCCCAGGCGAACGAGGAGTCCGGCTTCGGCCGTCGCTCGCTCATCCGCAACAGCCTCATCGGCGCCCTCGTCGCCTTCCCGCTGCCGGCCGTGGTCCTGTTCCGCGACCTGTACCCGGGCAGCGCCGAGGAGCCCGCCTCCGCCCTCAGCCACACGCTGTGGAAGAAGGGCGAGGTCCTCACCCGCGATCCCTCCGGCACCCCCATCAAGGCGTCGGACGTCACGATCGGCTCGGCGTTCCACGTCATCCCCGCCTCCCTCATGGAGCTCGAGGAGGGCAAGCTCGAGGAGAAGGCCAAGGCCGCGGTGCTGCTCATGCGCCTGCGTCCCGAGGACCTGGTCGAGTCGCCCGAGCGCAAGGGCTGGTCCTACGACGGGATCGTCGCGTACTCCAAGGTCTGCACGCACGTGGGTTGCCCGGTGGCGCTCTACGAGCAGCAGACCCACCACCTGCTCTGCCCCTGCCACCAGTCCCAGTTCGACGTGACCAACCACTGCGAGGTCATCTTCGGACCGGCCAAGCGGCCCTTGCCGCAGCTGCCCATCGCCGTCAACGACGAGGGCTACCTCATTGCACAGAGTGATTTCACCGAGCCCGTAGGGGCGAGTTTCTGGGAGCGTCGTGGTGACTACAACAGCTGATCCGACCACGACGGGTGCCACCGCGCCCGCCGCCAAGAGCGGGGGCGGCCTCACCGCCGCCGCCGCGACCTACCTCGACGAGCGCACCAGCGTCAGCGTCGCCGTCAAGGAGTTCGGGCGGAAGATCTTCCCGGACCACTGGTCCTTCATGCTCGGCGAGGTGGCGCTCTACAGCTTCGTCGTCATCCTGCTGACGGGCTCCTGGCTCACCTTCTTCTACGACCCGTCCATGGCGGAGACGCACTACGAGGGCTCGTACGCGCCCCTCAAGGGCGTCGAGATGTCCGTGGCCATGTCGTCGTCGCTCGACATCTCGTTCGACATCCGCGGCGGCCTGCTCATGCGCCAGATCCACCACTGGGCGGCCCTGCTGTTCGTGGCCTCGATCGGCCTGCACATGCTGCGCATCTACTTCACGGGTGCCTTCCGCAAGCCGCGCGAGCTCAACTGGTTCATCGGCTTCGTCCTCTTCATCCTCGCGATGGCCGAGGGCTTCACGGGCTACTCCCTCCCCGACGACCTGCTCTCCGGCAACGGCCTGCGGATCATCGACGGCATGGTCAAGGGCATCCCGGTGATCGGCACGTGGATCTCGTTCCTCCTCTTCGGCGGCGAGTTCCCCGGCACGGCGATCATCCCGAGGCTCTACACGCTGCACATCCTGCTGCTGCCCGCGATCCTCGTGGCGTTCCTGGCGCTCCACCTCCTGTTCGTGGTCGTGCACAAGCACACCCAGTTCGCCGGCCCCGGCCGCACGAACGAGAACGTGGTCGGCGTGCCGGTGCTCCCCACCTTCGCGGCCAAGGCCGGCGGCTTCTTCTTCGTCGTCTTCGGCGTGATCGTGGTCATGGCGTCGTTCTTCACGATCAACCCGATCTGGAACTACGGCCCCTACGACCCGTCCCCGGTGTCCGCGGGGACGCAGCCCGACTGGTACATCGGCTTCGCGGACGGCGCCCTGCGCCTCGTCCCGCCGGGACTCGAGTTCGTGCTGTTCGACCACACGTTCTCGTTCAACATCATCCTGCCGATCACGGTCTTGGGCCTGTTCATCGTGCTCGTCGCGCTCTACCCCTTCATCGAGGCGTGGATCACGGGCGACAAGCGCGAGCACCACATCCTCGACCGCCCGCGCAACGCCCCGACGCGCACCGCGATCGGCGCCGCCGGTGTCTCGTTCTACGCGGTCCTCTGGTCCGCCGCGAGCTCCGACCTCATCGCCACGCACTTCAAGGTGTCGATGGAGGGCGTCATCCACACGCTGCAGGCGCTGCTGATCCTCGGACCGGTCATCGCCTACCAGGTCACGAAGCGCATCTGCCTGGCCCTCATGAAGAAGGACCGCGAGATCGCCCTCCACGGCGTCGAGTCGGGCCGCATCGTGAAGCTGCCCGGCGGCGAGTTCATCGAGGTGCACGAGCAGCTCGACGAGTACGAGCGCTGGCGCCTCGTGAGCTACGACGACTACAAGCCGCTCATGATCCGCCCGGACAGCCGTGGACGCATCACGGTCAACCAGCGGGCCCGCGCGGCGCTGTCGAAGTGGTTCTTCGAGGACCGGATCTCCCCGGTCACCACGAAGGACGTCGAGCGCAGCCACGGCGACCACCACTAGGCACCACCCCCGCTCGCGCTGATCCGCGAGCAGGCATCGAGAGCCGGTCCGGCGACACGTTGGACCGGCTCTCGTGCGTCCACCCACCGCATCGGCACCGACTCGAGGAGCATCCGTGGACCTCGCCCGGCTCGCGTCCTGGCTGCGCTGCCCGGCGTGCGGCGCGGACCTGCACGCCGTCCCGCCGCTCGTCCTCCGCTGCGATCGCGGGCACGCCGTCGACGCCAACAAGCGGGGCTACGCGAGCCTCCTCATGCCCGGCACGCGCGTCACCGGTGACTCGGCGGAGATGATCGCCGCCCGCGGCCGCTTCCTCGATCGAGGGCACTACGCGCCGCTCATGGCAGCCCTGCGGGACGCGGTCGGCGAAGGGACGTCGCCGACGGGATCCGATCCGGTCGTCCCCGGCGCGCACGGGCGGTCCGGCCTCCGCATCCTCGACGCCGGCTGCGGCACCGGGCACTACCTGCACGCGCTCCTCGACGGGATCCCCGGCTCGGCGGGCCTCGCCGCCGACCTCTCCCCCCCAGCGGTGGCGGTCGCCGTCCGGGGTCGCGCCGACGTCGACGGGCTGGTGGCGGACACCTGGTCCTCCCTCCCCCTGCGCGATGGCGTCGCCGACCTGGTCCTCGACGTGTTCGCCCCGCGCAACCTGCCGGAGTTCCACCGTGCGCTCGCCCCGGGCGGTCGCGTCGCCGTCGTGGCGGCCGGACCGGAGCACCTCGCGGAGCTGAGGGCGGCGGGGGCGTGCCGTGGGCGTGCAGGAGGACAAGCGGGAGCGGATCCTGGGCGCGGCCGACGCGCTCTTCGAGCCGGTCGTGGAGACGCGCGTGCAGCGCGTCCTGCGGCTCCCGGAGGACGACGTGGCCCTGCTGCTCGGCATGGGTCCCTCCGCTCACCACATGGGCGCACGGACGGCGTCTCCCGATGCTCCGGACGCGCCAGGCACGGGATCCGGGGCGGCCCAGGACGTGACGATCGACGTCATGATCCACGTCCTCCGCCGCCGCGACGACGTCGCCTCCGCCTGAGGCGGCTCCTCCCTGCTCGGAGGTCCCTCTCCGCCCGGCATGCGCCGCCTCTCGCGCATGGCATCGAG
The DNA here is from genome assembly GCF_030816895.1 of Clavibacter sp. B3I6. Taxonomy (NCBI): domain Bacteria; kingdom Bacillati; phylum Actinomycetota; class Actinomycetes; order Micrococcales; family Microbacteriaceae; genus Clavibacter; species Clavibacter sp. B3I6. The sequence continues at coordinate 160,137 of NZ_JAUSYL010000001.1, read as the reverse complement.
GACGCATAGGAGCTCCGCATCGGGACCCGTGCCGGGTAGCGTGGAGGCTGTCACTGCTGCTGTCCGGGGGAAGCGGTCCGCCGGTGCTCGTCGCCCCTGGTCCGGGAGCCCCGCCCTCGCGGCCTGCTGATCCCCGACGGGATCGCGCGCCGGCCCGACCCACGGAACACGGACCGCACCTTGCTCGACTCGATCACCCTCCGCGTCGCCTTCGGCGTCACGACCCTCACGCTGTTCCTGCTCTTCGCCCTCGTCACCTTCCGGACCACGCGCTCCGCCTTCAGCTTCTGGTGGTGCGCGGCGCTGGCCCTCTTCATGGGCGGCTCCCTCGCGTATCTGCAGGACGGCACGGGAGCGCAGGTCTGGGGGAACCCGCTCGGGAACGGGCTCATCGTGGCGGGCGCTGCATCGGTGTGGATGGGCAGCCGGTCCCTCCGCGGACGACCGACGCCCTGGTGGCTCGTCGTCGCGCCGGCGGCGTCGATCGTCGCCGTCTCGAGCGTCGACTCCCCCGCGACCAACGACTGGTCCGGCGGGCCGCTGTACCTCGCCCTGATGGCCGGCCTCATCGGGATGTCGACGCGGGAGATCATCCTGCTCGACGCCGGCCTGTCCCGCACGCGCTGGCCGCTGATCCTCTCGTCCGGCGCGTTGGCGGCCTACTACGCCGCCCGGCTCGTCGTCTTCCTCGCGGAGGGGCCGCGGAGCACCGCCTTCACGACCTGGTTCGGCACGCCGTCGACCACCCTGATCACGCTCGTCCTCCTCGTCGTGGTGTCGTTCAGCATGGCCTCCCTGAGCGGCGAGCAGGTGGCGCGGGTCCTGTCCGCTCGGGCGGCGTCATCTCGGCAGGAGCTCGTCGAGGGCGGCGGAGTGCAGCGCCGGCTCCTCCCCCAGACCGTGCCGGACCTGCCCGGCTACGAGGTGGCCGGGGCGTGCGTCCCCAGCGGCGACGTCAGCGGCGACTTCTTCGACTGGCAGCAGACCCCGGACGGCCTCGTCGTCACGGTGGCCAACGTCATGGGCAAGGGCGTCGGCGCCGCCATGATCGCCGCGACGGTGCGCGCCGCGCTGCACGTGGCCTCGCCCGCGCACGATCCCCGGGGCACCCTCACGGTCGTCGACCGGGCCGTCGAGTCCGACCTCGACGCCAACGACGCCTTCGTCACGCTCCTGCACCTGCGGCTCGACGCCCGGACCGGCGACATCGCGCTCGTCGACGCCGGGCACGGCCTCGGGATCCTCTGCCGCGCGGACGGCACCCGCGAGCCCATCGCGTCGAGGAACCTCCCCCTGGGCGCCTTGGGCGCGCAGGAGTGGCAGACGACGGCCCTGCGGCTCGAGCCGGGCGACCTGCTCCTGATCTGCAGCGACGGCGTGCTGGACCTCTTCGACGGCACGATGGCGTCGATGGACCGCGCTGCCCTCACGGCCATGGCCGCCGAGCCCACGGCGGTGGCCGCCGTGGCGAGCCTGACGCGCCTCGTGCCGGAGGCCACGCCTCCCGACGACGTGACGGTCGTGGCGATCCGCCGGATGGCCGCCGAGCGCTGACCCGGCCCGCCGGCGAGCCGGCTCGCCGCACGAGGCTCGCGACCGCTCCGTCCGGACCTGGGTTGACGCGGCCCCGCCCCGTGACGACGACCGTGCACGCGTCGCGGAGAGGCGCCGCCGAGCTCGCTCCCTCCCCCGGACGCGACGATGCCCGACCCCAGGAGGGGTCGGGCATCATGGCGTCGCGCGGGTGCCCCTAGCGCAGCAGCTTCTTGTAGAACTCCGCGGTGCGCTCGTAGCCGAGGCGCTTGTAGAACTCGCCTGCCCGGCGCGTGCTCATGGTGATCTGCCCCACGCCGCGGTCGCCGCACAGGCGCTCGACGGCGCGGACCAGGGACGAGCCCGTGCCCGCGCTGCGGGCGCCGGTGTCGACCACCAGCTCCTCGAGATGGGCGCTCAGCCCGCCGGCGTAGAGGAGCCGCGAGACGACGAGGTACGCGTACCCCACGACCCGGCCCTCCTCCTCCGCCACCAGCAGCACGTCGCGACCGACGTCCTTGTTGGCCCGCAGGATGTGCGAGAACGTGACGTCGAAGTCGTCCCGCGTGGCGGGGGCGTTGATCATGTCGAGCTGCTGGCAGAGGGCGAAGACCGCGTCCCCGTCCGTGGCCAGCGCGTGCCGGATGTCGACCATCGGATCAGCGGGCGAAGAAGCCGCGGTAGTACTCGTAGGTCCAGCCCACGAGCGCGATGATCGCGAGGCAGCCGCCGATGAGGGCGATCCAGATGCCCACGGCGAGGCCGAGGAACACGGAGGCCGCCCCGGCCGCGAGGATCACGGGCCACCAGCTCCACGGGCTGAAGAAGCCGAGCTCCGGGTCGCCGTCGTCGACGTTGGCGTCGCTGCGGTCCTCCGGGAGCTCGCCGTTCTGGGCGGCGTAGAGCCGTGCCACGAAGAAGCCGATGAAGCCGGACAGGGCGCCGGAGAGGGCGATGGCCAGCGTGCCGACCCACTCCACCTCGCCGGTGTCGATGACGTGCCAGACCGTGTAGGCGGCCGCCGCGATGACGAAGAAGACCGTCAGGACGTAGAAGAGATTCCTATTGGCGCGCACGTCACTTCACCTTGTCGCTGGAGATGTCGTAGGTCGCGGCGTCGGGAGCGTCCTTCGCCGGCCCGATGCCGACCGGGATGCCGGCCTCCGGGTGGTTGAGGTCGAACGCCGGTGCCTCGGAGCGGATCCGCGGGATGGAGGTGAAGTTGTGCCGCGGCGGCGGGCACGAGGTCGCCCACTCGAGCGAGCGGCCGTAGCCCCACGGGTCGTTGACGGTCACGCGGGGCGCGGTGCGGGCGGTGATCCAGACGTTCAGGAAGAACGGGATCATCGACAGCGCCAGGATGCCCGCCCCGATGGTCGACAGCTGGTTCATCCAGGTGAAGTCGTCCTCGGGCTGGTACGTCGCGTAGCGGCGCGGCATGCCCATGACACCCAGCCAGTGCTGGATGAGGAACGTCGTGTGGAAGCCGACGAACAGGAGCCAGAAGTGGACCTTGCCGAGGCGCTCGTTGAGCATCGTGCCCGTCCACTTGGGCCACCAGAAGTAGAAGCCCGAGAACATCGCGAACACGACGGTGCCGAACACCACGTAGTGGAAGTGCGCCACGACGAAGTACGTGTCGGACACGTGGAAGTCGAGCGGGGGCGACGCCAGGATGACGCCGGTCAGGCCGCCGAACGTGAACGTGATGAGGAAGCCGATGGCCCAGAGCATCGGGGTCTCGAACGTGACCGAGCCGCGCCACATGGTGCCGATCCAGTTGAAGATCTTCACGCCCGTGGGCACCGCGATGAGCATCGTCATGAGCGAGAAGAACGGCAGCAGGACGGAGCCGGTGACGTACATGTGGTGCGCCCACACCGTGACCGAGAGGGCCGCGATGGAGATGGTCGCGTACACGAGCGTCTTGTACCCGAAGATCGGCTTGCGGCTGAAGACCGGGAAGACCTCGGAGACGATGCCGAAGAACGGCAGCGCGATGATGTACACCTCGGGGTGCCCGAAGAACCAGAAGAGGTGCTGCCACAGGATGGCGCCGCCGTTGGCCGGGTCGTAGATGTGCGCGTCGAAGATGCGGTCGGCGCCGAGGCCGAAGAGGGCGGCGGCGAGGACCGGGAAGGCCATGAGCACGAGGATCGACGTCACCAGGATGTTCCAGGTGAAGATCGGCATGCGGAACATGGTCATGCCCGGCGCGCGCATCGTGATGATGGTGGTCACGAAGTTGACGGCACCGAGGATGGTGCCGAACCCGCTGAGCGCCAGGCCCATCACCCAGAGGTTGCCTCCCAACCCTGGCGAGAACGTCGTGCTCGACAGCGGTGCGTAGGCGAACCAGCCGAACGACGCAGCCCCCGACGGGGTGAGGAAGCCGGCGACCGCGATGAGGGAGCCGAAGTTGAACAGCCAGTAGGCGAAGGCGTTGAGACGCGGGAACGCGACGTCGGGGGCGCCGATCTGCAGCGGCATGAGCACGTTGGCGAAGCCGGCGAACAGCGGCGTCGCGAACATCAGCAGCATGATCGTGCCGTGCATGGTGAAGAGCTGGTTGTACTGCTCCTTCGTCTCCACCACGTGCAGGCCGGGCTCGAAGAGCTGGGCGCGGATGACCAGGGCCATCACGCCGCCCAGGCAGAAGTAGAGGAACGACGTGATCAGGTACAGGTACCCGATCGTCTTGTGGTCGGTGGAGGTGATCCAGTTGACCACGACGTTGCCGCGGCGGTCGGCCTTGCCGGAGCCGTCGAGGACCTTCGCCTGACCGGCGGGGATCGCGGTGGGACGATTCAGGGTCGATGTCACGTGCTGCTGCCCTACTCTTCGGACGACTCGGTGGTGGCCGGCACCTCTGTGCCGGGGAGGTTCTGGAGGCGGTCGTAGTCGGTGCCGAGGTCACCCTCGAAGCCCGCCGCCTTCTGGCTCTCGATGTAGGCGTTGTACTCGTCGACCGAGACGACCTTCACCTGGAAGAGCATGAGGGAGTGGTACTCGCCGCAGAGCTCGGCGCACTTGCCCATGTACGTGCCCTCCTTCTCCGGGATGAACGTCATGTAGTTCGTCTTGCCGGAGATGAGGTCCTTCTTGTACAGGAAGTCGACGACCCAGAAGGAGTGGAGCGTGTCGCGGGTGTTGAGCTCGAGCTCGACCTTGGTGTTGACCGGCAGGTAGAGCGTGGGGAGCTTGTCCTTGTCGATCGAGCCCTGGGGACCGTCCGGGTCGTCCACGGCCTGGACGCCCTGCTCGTACGCGCCGCCCTCGATGGCCTGGCCGGACTCGGTCTCGCCGCCGAGGTAGTTGAAGTCCCACGCCCACTGCTTGCCGAAGACCTGGACCTTGACCTCGGGCTGGTCGAAGCGGGCCTCGATCGCGGCCTGGTCCTTGGCGGTGAAGGCGAAGAAGCCGAGCACGAGGATGAGGGGCACGATCGTGTAGAAGATCTCGATCGGCATGTTGTAGCGCATCTGCACCGGCAGGCCGGTCTGGCCCTTGCGGCGGCGGTAGACGACCGCGGCCCAGATGGTGAGGCCCCACGTGAGGACGCCGACCGCGAGGAGCACGATCCACGCCGTGACCCACAGTCCGATGACCGAGTCGACGTGGTTCGTCGTGCCGGCCTCGGTGGGGAGGAAGCCCTGGAGCTGCTGCTGCGTGCACCCCGCGAGGAGTACCGAGATGCCTATGGCGACGGGGATCGTCAGCCAACGTTGACGGCGAGTGAAGCGCACGTGCAGACCCTTCGAAGAACCGGATGTGACGTGTTCCACCCTACGCGACAGGGAGCCGCCCGATGGACGACTCCCTGTTCGAGGCCCGGTTTCCCGGGGTCGGATCGCTTACCGCTCCATGTGTCAGTGGAACGAGTCGCCGCACGCGCACGAGCCGCCGGCGTTGGGGTTGTCGATGGTGAAGCCCTGCTTCTGGATGGTGTCCTCGAAGTCGATGGTGGCGCCGTCGAGGTAGGGGACGCTCATCTTGTCGACGATGACCTCGACGCCGTCGAAGTCGACCGTGGCGTCGCCGTCGAGCTCGCGCTCGTCGAAGTACAGCTGGTAGATGAGGCCCGAGCATCCGCCGGGCTGGACGGCGACGCGGAGGCGGAGGTCCTCGCGGCCCTCCTGCTGGAGCAGGCTCTTCACCTTGCTCGCCGCGGTGTCCGTCAGTCCGACGCGGTGGGCCGCCTGGGCGGTCTCGGTCAGCGTGGTGTCGGTCATGAGCACTCCTCGGGGGTGGGATCTGCGGTCGGGCGACTCCGGTGGAGTCTACGTCGTGCAACCGCGGGAGTCACCCGCGTGTTCCCGCCACCGCGCGGGGATCCGGGCGGGCCCCCGCAGTGGTCGCGCGTCAGTCGCGGCGCGCGATGCGCGAGAGGAGGACGGCCTCGCTGAGGATCGCACGCTGCAGGACGCCCAGGTGCTGCGACTCGTTGGGGCTGTGCGCCCGCGTGTCCGGGTCCTCGACGCCCGTGACCAGGATCTGCGCCGCGGGGAACGCCTCGACCAGGTCGGCGATGAACGGGATGGATCCGCCGATGCCGGCCTGCACGGGCGCGCGGCCCCACCCGGCGGTCATGGCGGCCGTGGCCTCGGCCATCGCCCAGCCCGTCGTGTCGACGAGGAACGGGTCGCCCTGGTCGACGTCCGTGATCTCGACGTGCGCACCGAAGGGACGGTGCCCCTGGACGTGGGCCTCCAGGGCCCGGTACGCGTCGGCCGCCGTCTGCCCGGGCGCGATGCGCGCGCTGATGCGCACGGAGACCTCGGGGAGCAGCGTGTTGCTCGCGTTGGCGACGGAGGGGGCGTCGATGCCCGTCACGGTGATCGACGGCTGCGCCCACAGGCGCGTGAGGATCGGGCCCCTGCCCACGGGCGAGACGCCGGGCAGGAGCGCGGCCTCCTCGGCGAGGCGCGCGTCGTCGTAGGCGGGCGTCTCCATCTCCGCGGAGGTCAGGCCGGCGACGGCGACCGAGCCGTCGGCGTCCCACAGCGAGTCGAGGAGGCGGACGGCCGCCATCATCGCGTCGGGGACCGCGCCCCCGAACATGCCGGAGTGCGACGCGTGGTCGAGCGTGCGGACGGTGAGGCGGAAGGTGACGTTGCCGCGGAGCGCGATGGTGATGGAGGGGGTGTCGATGTCCCAGTTGTCGCTGTCGGCCACCACGATGACGTCGGCCGCGAGCGCGTCGTGGTGCTTCCGGAGGAAGTCGGAGAAGGATCGCGATCCCGCCTCCTCCTCCCCCTCGATGAACACGGCGAGCCCGAGGTCGAGGTCGTCGCCCTCCGCCTCGACGAGCGCGCGGATCGCGGCGACGTGCGTCATGATCCCGGCCTTGTCGTCGGAGGCGCCGCGGCCGTGCAGGCGGTCGCCGCGGAGGGTCGGCTCGAAGGGAGGGGTCTCCCAGTGCTCGTCCGCCCCGGGCGGCTGCACGTCGTGGTGGGCGTAGAGGAGGACCGTGGGCTTGCCGTCCCGCGGCGCGCGCGTGGCGAGCACGGCGGGCTGCCCGTCGTCGCCCGAGGAGGTGGAAGCGCGATGGACGGAGACGTCGTCGAAGACGCCGAGCCCGGCGAGGAGGCCGGCGACCGCGTCCGCGCTGGCGGCGACGTGGGTCGGGTCGAAGGCCGGCCAGGAGACGGAGGGGATGCGCACGAGGGCCGAGAGGTCGGCGATCGTGGTGGGCAGGCCGCCCGCGACCGCGGCGGCGAGCCGGTCGACGGCCTCCTGGTCCGGCGGGGTCACGGCGTCTGCGGAGGTCTCGGGAGGCGTCATGCAGGTAATCTTAGATTCACTCCAGGCAAGGACGAGAGACGTGGCGAAGCAGCAGACCCCCGCAGAGACCCCCTCCGAGACGGGCGCCGCGGCGACCGCCGACGGCCGCACGGTCGACGGGAAGAAGGGCCCGACCCCCACCCGCCGCGAGCGCGAGGCCGCGAACCTGCGCCCGCTCGTCCCCCAGGACCGCAAGCTCGCGGCGCAGCAGGCGAAGGAGAAGGCGCGCGAGGCGCGCGCCCGCGCGAACGCCGGCATGGCGGCGGGCGACGAGCGCTACCTCCCCGTCCGCGACAAGGGCCCGCAGAAGCGGTTCGCCCGGGACGTCGTGGACGCGCGCTGGAGCGTCGGCGAGTTGCTGCTGCCCGTGATGGGAGTGGTCGTGGTCCTCACCTTCGTGCTGCCGAACCTGTCGGCGATCCCGCTGCTGTCGATCTACGTGTTCGTCTTCGCGGCGATCATCGACGCGTACTTCACCGGCCGCCGCGTGCGCGCCGCCATCGCCGAGCGGGTCGGCGCCGACCGCGTCGAGCGCGGGATCCGCTGGTACACGGGCATGCGGACCATCCAGATGCGGCCGATGCGCCTGCCGAAGCCGCAGGTGAAGCGCCGCGAGAAGGTCACCTTCGGCTGATCCCCGCCGTCGCCCCGCCGCGGCCCGCCGGGACGGCAGCCGTCAGCGACCGCGGCGGATACGGAGGAGCCCGGCGTTGACCGAGCGGGCCCAGAGCGGTCCCCGGTAGAGGAACGCCGTGTAGCCCTGCACGAGCGTCGCGCCGGCGTCGAGCCGAGCCTGCACGTCCGCGGCGGTGTCCACGCCGCCGACCGAGATGACGCAGGAGTCCTCCGGCAGCGCCCGTCGCAGGATCGCCAGCACCTCGAGCGACCGGGTGCCGAGCGGCGCCCCGGACAGGCCGCCGGCGCCCGCGGCCTCGACGACGCGCGGATCCGAGCGGAGGCCGGTGCGGGACAGCGTGGTGTTCGTCGCGATGACGCCCGCCAGGCCGAGCTCGGTGGCCAGCCCGGCGATGCGCTCGACCTCGGCGTCCTGCAGGTCGGGGGCGATCTTGACGAGGACCGGCACGCCGTCGGCCGCGTCGCGGATGCTCGTGAGCAGCGGCCGCAGCAGGTCGATCTCCTGGAGCCCGCGGAGCCCGGGGGTGTTCGGCGAGCTGACGTTGACGGCGAGGTAGTCGGCGACGGGCGCGACCAGGCGGGTCGTCCGCACGTAGTCGGCCACGGCGTCCTCGACGGCGACCGCGCGGGTCTTGCCGATGTTGACGCCGATGACGGGCCGGTCGCGGCGGGCGCGCAGTCGACGGAGGCGGTCGGCGAGGGCCGCCGCTCCCCCGTTGTTGAAGCCCATGCGGTTGATGACCGCCCGGTCGTCGACGAGGCGGAACAGGCGCGGGCGCGGGTTCCCCGGCTGCGCCTCCGCGGTCACCGTCCCGACCTCCACGTGCCCGAAGCCGAGCTGGCCGAGGCCGAGGACGGCGTCGGCGTCCTTGTCGAAGCCGGCGGCGACGCCGAACGGCGAGGGAAACCGGAGGCCGAGCGCGTCGACCGCGAGCGACGGGTCGGGCGCCGTCAGCCGGCGCGCGATCCAGCCTAAGCCGGACGGCGGGAGGAGGGCGATGGCCGTGGACGCGAGATGGTGGGCGTCCTCCGGGTCCATGCGCGACAGGACCGTGCGGAAGAGGAGGGGATACATCGGCACCAGGCTATCGGGTGCGGACGACGCGCCGCGGGCGGCCTAGACCGCGTCGGCGTCCGAGGACGCCGTGTGCGCCACGCGCAGCTGCGCGATGGCCGACTCGAAGTCGTCGAGCGAGTCGAAGCCCTGGTAGACGCTCGCGAAGCGGAGGTACGCGACCTCGTCGAGCTCGCGGAGCGGCGGCAGGATCGAGAGGCCGATGTCGTTGGCCTCGATCTGCGACGCGCCGGTCGCCCGGATCGCCTCCTCCACGCGCTGCGCGAGGACCGCGAGGTCCGTGTCCGTGACGGGCCGGCCCTGGCAGGCCTTGCGGACGCCGGTGACGATCTTCTCCCGGCTGAACGGCTCGACCACGCCGTTGCGCTTGATCACGCTGAGGCTCGCGGTCTCGGTGGTGCTGAAGCGGCGGCCGCACTCGGGGCACTGCCGGCGCCGGCGGATCGACAGGCCGTCGTCGCTCGTGCGCGAGTCGACGACGCGGGAGTCGGGGTGGCGGCAGAAGGGGCAGAACATGGTGTGGCCAGGATACGTCAGCGCGCGAGACGCGCCGTCACCGCGTCGCCGTGCGCCGGGAGGTCCTCGGCGCGGCTGAGCGCGACGATCATCGGCTCGGCCTCGCGGAGCGCGTCGGCGTCGTAGCGCACCACCTGCTGCGGACGGAGGAAGGTGTACGCGCCGAGACCCGATCCGAAGCGTGCCTGGCCGCCCGTGGGGAGCACGTGGTTGGATCCGGCGAGGTAGTCGCCGAGGCTCACGGGCGAGTGCGGACCGAGGAAGATCGCGCCCGCGCTGTGCAGGTGCGCGAGCAGGGCGTCCGGGTCGACGGTCTGCACCGACAGGTGCTCGGGGCCGTAGGCGTCGCTGTAGCGCGCGGCGGTCTCGAGGTCGTCGACCACGAGGATCGCCGACTGGGGCCCGGTGAGCGCCTGGGTCGCCCGTGCGGAGTGCGCGGTGGACGCGGCCAGCGCCTCGACCTCGGCGTCGACCGCGCGGGCGAGCCCGGGCGAGTCGGTGACGAGGACCGACGCCGCCATCTCGTCGTGCTCGGCCTGGCTGACGAGGTCCGCCGCGACGAGCCGGGCGTCGGCCTGCGCGTCGGCGATGAGGAGGATCTCGGTCGTCCCGGCCTCCGAGTCGATGCCCGTGACGCCGCGCACGACGCGCTTCGCCGCGGCGACGTAGATGTTGCCGGGGCCCGTGACGACGTCGACGGGCTCGAGACCGAGGTCCGGGACGCCGTGGGCGAAGGCGCCGATGGCCCCCGCGCCGCCCATGGCGTACACCTCGTCGACCCCGAGGAGGCCGGCGGCACCGAGGATGACGGGGTGCACGGACCCGCCGTGCGCGGCCTGCGCGGGCGAGGCGAGCGCGATGGACGCGACGCCGGCGACCTGCGCGGCGACCACGTTCATCACGACGCTGGACGGGTAGACGGCCTTGCCGCCGGGCACGTAGAGGCCGACGCGGCGGACGGGCTGCCACCGCTGCACGATGGTGCCGCCGGGGACGACCGTGGTCGTGATCTCGGGCGGGACCTGCGCGGCGGATCCCAGCCGGACGCGGCGGATGGCCTCCTCGAGCGCCGCGCGGACGGCCGGGTCGAGGGCCTCGACGGCCGCGGCGATGGCGTCGGCGGGGACGCGCAGGGACGTCGGGCGCACGCGGTCGAGTCGCTCCGCCTGGTCGAGGAGCGCGGCGCTCCCCCGGGTGCGCACGTCCTCGACGAGCTCGCGGGCCACGTCGAGCGCGACGGCGACGTCGGTGACCGGACGCGGGAGGAGGTCGAGCAGGTCGGCGGTGCTGGGCGTGGTGCCGCGGAGGTCCTGGATGCGCATCATGACTCCGGAAGTCTACCGAGCGGGCGCCTGGGGGATCCGGCGGCTAGCGTCTCCGGCATGGACGCGCATCCCGTCACCACCCTCGCCGAGGCCCCCGGGCAGGCCGCCTTCCGCGCGGCGTTCCGACGCCATGCCGCGGGCGTCGCGGTCGTCACGACGCGGGACGCCTCCGGCTCCCCCGTCGGGTTCACGGCGACCTCGCTCGCCTCCGTCTCGGCGGATCCGCCGCTCGCGAGCTTCAGCCTCGCGCGCACCGCGTCGAGCGCGGCGGCCCTGGCGGTCGCCGAGCACGTCGCCATCCACGTGCTGGGCGCGCGCGACCGGCACCTCGCGGAGCGGCTCAGCGGCCCGGCGGCCGAGCGCTTCGCCGGCGACCACTGGTCCCCCGGCCCGCACGGCCTGCCCGTGCTCGCGGGCGGCACGGCGCTCCTCGTCGCCCGGATCGTCGAGCGCGTGCACGTGCACGACGCGATCCTGGTGGTCGTGCGCGTCGAGGACGGCGGCCCCGGCGCGGACGACGACCCGCTCGTGTACCACGCGCGGCGCTACCTGCGTCCGGGCGCCGACGCCTGACGGCCGGCAGCCGCGGCGGGACGGGTCAGCCCAGGCAGTTCGGGCCGAGCAGCGACTTGAGCTCGCCGTAGAGGTCGGCGCTCACCGTGACCGGGAACGGGATCTCGAAGACCCGCCCGCTCTCGCCCTTCACGAGCTGGAGCCGCACCTCCGTGTCGCCCGCATGGCGGATCAGCACGTCGTTGAGCCCCATGACCGTCTCGGTCGTGGCGCGGCTCTCGGCGAGGCTGATGAGGAGCGGGCCCGAGCCGAGGCTCTGGCCGAGGTCGGGCTGGAACATCGAGAACGCGTGGATGTTCATGCCGTCGTCCCGCGTCGACACCCGGCCGCGGATCACCACGACGGTGTCGCCCTGCAGGGCCGGCGCGAACTCCTGGTACGCCTTGCCCATGAACATGCAGGTGATCTCGCCGCCGAAGTCCTCGAGCTGCACCATGCCGTACTGGTTGCCGGAGTTGCGGGCCGTGCGGTGCTGCACGCTCGTGAGGAGGCCCGCGAGCGTCACCGTCTCGCCGTCCATCGACGCGTCGGTCGCCAGCAGCTCGGCGATCCCCGTGGACGCGAGCTTCGCCAGCGGGATCTCGAGCCCGGCCAGCGGGTGGTCCGAGACGTAGAGGCCGAGCATCTCCCGCTCGAACGCGAGCTTGTCGCGCTTCGCCCACTCGGGCCGCTCGGGCACCCTGCGCGCGTGCTGCGGCTCGTCCCAGAGGCTGTCGAAGTCGAAGCCGACCTGGCCGTTCATGGCCGCGCGCTTGTCGCTCACGGAGGCGTCGATCATGCCCTCGTGCACCTCGAGCAGCGCGCGGCGGGTGTCGCCGAGCGAGTCGAACGCGCCGGCCTTGATGAGCGACTCGACCGTGCGCTTGTTGGCGACGGGCAGCGGCACCTTCTTGAGGAAGTCGTCGAACGACTCGAACGCGCCCTGCTCGGTGCGGGCGCCGCGGAGCGCCTCCACCACGTTGGCGCCGACGTTCCGCACGGCGCCGAGGCCGAACCGGATGTCGGATCCGGCTGCCGCGAAAAACCCGATGGACTCGTTGACGTCGGGGGGCAGCACCTTGATCCCCATGCGGCGGCACTCGTTGAGGTAGAGCGCCATCTTGTCCTTGGAGTCGCCGACGCTCGTGAGGAGCGCGGCCATGTACTCGGCCGGGTAGTGCGCCTTGAGGTACGCGGTCCAGTAGGACACGACGCCGTACGCCGCGGAGTGCGCCTTGTTGAACGCGTAGTCCGAGAACGGCAGCAGGATGTCCCAGAGCGCCTTCACCGCGGCCATGGAGTAGCCGTTGTCGAGCATGCCCTGCGAGAAGCCGGCGAACTGCTTGTCGAGCTCCGACTTCTTCTTCTTGCCCATGGCGCGGCGGAGGAGGTCGGCCTGCGCGAGCGTGAAGCCCGCGAGCTTCTGCGCGACCGACATCACCTGCTCCTGGTACACGATGAGGCCGTGCGTGGTGCCGAGCACCTCGCGGAGCGGCTCCTCGAGCTCCGGGTGGATGGGCGTGATCTCCTGCAGCCCGTTCTTCCGCAGCGCGTAGTTCGTGTGGGAGTTGGCGCCCATGGGGCCCGGTCGGTACAGCGCGATGACGGCCGAGATGTCCTCGAAGTTGTCCGGCTTCATCATGCGCAGGAGCGAGCGCATGGGGCCGCCGTCGAGCTGGAAGACGCCGAGGGTGTCGCCGCGGGCCAGGAGGTCGTACGCGCCCTGGTCGTCGAGGCCGAGGTCCTCGAGCACGAGCTTCTCGCCGCGGTTCGACTCGATGTTGTTGAGCGCGTCGTCGATGATCGTGAGGTTCCGCAGCCCCAGGAAGTCCATCTTGATGAGGCCGAGCGACTCGCACGCGGGGTAGTCGAACTGCGTGACGATCTGGCCGTCCTGCTCCCGCTTCATGATCGGGATGATGTCGATGAGCGGCTCGCTCGACATGATGACGCCGGCCGCGTGCACGCCCCACTGGCGCTTGAGGTTCTCGATGCCCTGCGCGGTCTCGAAGACCTTCTGCGCCTCGGGGTCCATCGCGAGCACCTCGCGGAAGTCTCCGGCCTCGCGGTAGCGCGGGTGGTCGGTGTCGAGGATGCCGGAGAGCGGGATGTCCTTGCCCATGATGGCGGGCGGCATGGCCTTCGTGAGCTTGTCGCCCATGGAGAAGGGGTAGCCCAGCACGCGGCTGGAGTCCTTGAGCGCCTGCTTGGCCTTGATGGTGCCGTAGGTGACGATCTGCGCCACGCGCTCGTCGCCGTACTTGTCGGTCACGTACCGGATGACCTCGCCGCGGCGACGGTCGTCGAAGTCGACGTCGAAGTCGGGCATGGAGACGCGGTCCGGGTTGAGGAACCGCTCGAAGAGGAGGCCGTGCTGCAGCGGGTCGAGGTCGGTGATCCCCATGGCGTAGGCGACCATCGACCCGGCGCCGGATCCGCGGCCGGGGCCCACGCGGATCCCGTTCTCCCGGGACCAGGCGATGAAGTCCGCGACGACGAGGAAGTACCCCGGGAACCCCATCTGCGCGATGACGCCGACCTCGTAGTCCGCGCGCTTCCGCACGTCGTCCGAGAAGCCGCGCGGGTAGCGCCGGACGAGGCCGCGCTCGACCTCCTTCACGAACCAGGTCTGCTCGCTCTCGCCCTCGGGCACGGGGTACCGCGGCATGTAGTTCGCGGACTCGTTGAACTGCACGTCGCACCGCTCGGCGATGAGGAGCGTGTTGTCGCACGCGTCCTCGTGGTCGCGGAAGAGGTGCCGCATCTGCTGCGCGGTCTTCAGGTAGAACTCGTCGGCGTCGAACTTGAACCGGTTGGGGTCGTCGAGCGTGGTGCCGGACTGGACGCAGAGGAGCGCCGCGTGGCTCGTCGCGTCGTGCTCGTGCGTGTAGTGCAGGTCGTTCGTGGCGACGAGCGGGAGGTCGAGGTCCTTCGCGAGGCGGAGGAGGTCGCTCATGATCCGGCGCTCGATGCCGAGGCCGTGGTCCATGATCTCGCAGAAGTAGTTGCCCGCCCCGAAGATGTCCCGGAAGTCGCTCGCGGCCTTCACGGCCTCGTCGTACTGGCCGAGGCGGAGCCGGGTCTGCACCTCGCCCGACGGGCAGCCCGTCGTGGCGATGAGGCCCTTCGCGTACGTGCTGAGCAGCTCGCGGTCCATGCGGGGCTTGAAGTAGTAGCCCTCGAGCGAGGCGCGCGACGACAGGCGGAAGAGGTTGTGCATGCCCTCCGTGGTCTCGGCGAGCATCGTGAGGTGCGTGTAGGCGCCGGATCCGGAGACGTCGTCCTGGCCGCCGTTGCCCCAGCGGATGCGCGTGCGGTCGCCGCGGTGCGTGCCGGGCGTGATGTACGCCTCGGTGCCGATGATGGGCTTCACGCCCGCGTTCTTCGCCTGCTTCCAGAAGTCGAACGCGCCGAACACGTTGCCGTGGTCGGTGATCGCGACGGCCGGCATCCTCTGCTCGGCCGCCGCCTGCACGAGCGGGCCGACGCGGGCGGCTCCGTCGAGCATCGAGTACTCGCTGTGGACGTGGAGGTGGACGAACGAGTCGTTGCGGGGCACGGGTCTCTTCTGCTGGTGGTGTCGAGGGTGTGGCCATCATAGGCAGGCTCCGCGGGGGCCCGCGGGCGTGTCGCGCGTCAGTCGCGGAGGACGTCGAGGGCGTGCTGCAGGTCGGCCGGGTAGGAGCTCGAGAAGGACGCGCGGTCACCCGTGGCGGGGTGCGTGATCTCGAGCCGCATCGCATGCAGCCACTGCCGGTGGAGGTCGAGCTGCGCGGAGAGCGTGGGGTCGGCGCCGTACATGGCGTCGCCCACGCAGGGGTGGCGCTGCGCCGCCATGTGCACGCGGATCTGGTGGGTGCGGCCGGTCTCCAGGTGCACCTCGAGCAGCGCCGCGCGCCGGAAGGCCTCGAGCGTCTCGTAGTGCGTGACCGACGCCTTGCCGTCCGCCGTGACCGCGAACTTCCAGTCGCTCCGGGGGTGCCGGCCGATGGGCGCGTCGATGGTGCCGGCGAGCGGGTCCGGGTGGCCCTGGACCACCGCGTGGTAGACCTTCTCGACCTCCCGGTCGTGGAACTGGCGCTTCAGCTCCGTGTAGGCGCGCTCCGTCTTGGCCACCACCATGAGCCCGCTCGTGCCCGCGTCGAGGCGGTGCACGATGCCCTGGCGCTCCTCGGCGCCCGACGTGCTGAGGCGGAACCCGGCGGCGGCCAGCGCGCCGAGCACGGTCGGCCCCGTCCAGCCGACGCTGGGGTGCGCGGCGACGCCGACCGGCTTGTCGACCACGACGATGTCGTCGTCGTCGTGCACGATCCCGAGGTCGGGCACCGCGAGCGGCACGACCGACGGCTCCCGCTTGGGCTGCCAGCTCACGGCGAGCATGGATCCGCCGACGAGCCGGTCGGACTTGCCGGCCTCCCGGCCGTCCTGCGTCACGCCGCCCGACTCCGCCACCTCGGCCGCGAAGCTGCGGGAGAAGCCGAGGAGGCGGGCGAGGCCCGCGTCGACGCGCTGCCCGTCGAGCCCGTCGGGGACGGGGAGGGTGCGGTGCTCCATCGGGGACCTCTTCCGGTGCGGGGGCGGTCGGGCGCGGCGGCGCCCGGGAGAACGACGACGGCGACGCGGGACCCCGTGGCTCCTCGGAGCCGGGTCCCGCGTCGCCGTCAGGCGAGCGGGTGGTGCGTGCTAGCTGCCGAACGAGGCGGTGGCGGGCGCCTCGCTGGAACCGGAGGCGTCGAGCTCGCGGAGCTGGCCCTCGATGTAGCCCTTGAGCTTCGTGCGGTACTCGCGCTCGAACGTGCGGAGCTCGTCGATGCGTCCCTCGAGGACCTGGCGCTCCTTCTCGAGGACGGCGGTCTTCGAGCGCTGCTCGGCCTCGGCCTCGGCGGCGATGCGCGCGGCGGTGGCGTGCGCCTCGGCGACGAGCGCGTCGCGCTTCTCGATGCCCTCGCGGACGTGCTCCTCGTGGAGCTTGCGGGCGAGCTTGAGGAGGCTGCTGGTGCTGGAGGTCTCCTCGTCGTCGTCGTCCGAGGAGACGACGGGGGCCGAGGCGACGGGGGCCTGCGCGACGACGGGGGCCGGAACGGGCTCGGGCTCGGGGGTCGGCTCGGGCTCGGCGACGACGGGGGCCTGCTCGACCGCGGCGGGCGCGGGAGCGGGGGTGTCGATGACCGAGGTCGCGGCCGGGGCGGAGTCGCCCGAGCTGAGGCGCTGGCGCAGCTCCTCGTTCTCCTGGTGGAGGCGGCGCAGCTCGACGACCACCTCGTCCAGGAAGTCGTCGACCTCGTCCTGGTCGTATCCCTCGCGGAACTTGGTCGGCTGGAAACGCTTGTTGACGACGTCTTCAGGAGTGAGAGCCATGGCCTGCCACCTCTTTTGTGCGTAGAGCGGGGTCCGCCGGAGCGGACGGGGATTCGGGACAACGTGCGACCCAACGCTATCAGCGGATCGCATGGCTCCGGGGACCGGAACGCGGATCGACGGATGCGCCAGGCGGGCGTCAGCGCATGAGGCCGCTCGCGACGTTGAACAGGATGATCGCCACGAGCATCGTGATCATCCAGCCGAAGTCGAGCGCGACCGGACCGAGGCGCAGCGGCGGGATGAGGCGGCGGACGAAGCCGATGGGCGGGTCGGTGACCGTGTACGACGCCTCCGCCACGATGAGCATCGCGCCGCGCGGACGCCACTGCCGGGACAGCGACTGCACCAGGTCGAGGACGAACCGGCCCCACATGCAGACGATGAACGCGAGGAGGGCGAACCACAGGACGGTGGCGACGATGTTGACGATGATCACACCGACAAGTATGGCGGGCGCCGATGGGAGAACCCGTCGGCGCCCGCCATCACGCGGGGCGTGCTCGGATCAGCGTCCGAAGAAGGAGGCCTCGACCTCGGCCTCGGTGGCCGACTGCTCGCCGGAGATCGCGACGTGCGACGGCGACAGCAGGAAGACCTTGGCGGTGACGCGCTCGATCTTGCCGTAGAGGCCGATGGAGAGGCCGCTCGCGAAGTCGATGAGGCGGCGTGCGTCGTCGTCCGTCATCTGCGACAGGTTGATGATGACCGGGACGCCCTCGCGGAAGTTCTCGGCGATGACCTGGGCGTCCTTGTAGGCCTTGGGGTGGACGGTGAGGATCTCGTTCATTTCAGCCGGCGCCGCATTCCTTGTGGTGGTCGAGCTCTTGTGCAGGGGGGTCACGGGTGCGCGCTTCGCCTGCTGCTGCTGGGGAGCGGGGGCGGGCGCCGGGACGGCCTGGACGGGCGACTGCTGCGGCTGCGCGGGCTGCTGCTGCTGCGGGTAGTCGAGCTCCTCGTCGGCGAGTCCCAGGTACACCATGGTCTTGCGAAGTGGGTTGGCCATCATTCCTCTTTCCGGGTCGGCCTCCGAACCGGACCGCACTCCCGACATTAAGGGCCGCCGGGTCGCTTTCCCGTGATTGCCGACCCGATCCGAAGGTGTGTCGCGCCCTCGAGCAGCGCCTCGCGGAGGTCGCCCGACATGCCCGCCGAGATCGCGCCCGCCTGGGGCAGGATGCGGCGCACGTCGTCGGAGATGCCGCGCAGGCGCGCGAACGCCCGACGCGGCTCGCCGTCGTCGGGTGCGACCGCCATGACGCCGAGGACGCGGATCCCCGCCGCGGCTGCCGCGTGCTCCGCGAGGGCCTCCGCCTCCTCGGGGCGCACGCCGCCGCGCGCCGGGTCCTCGGTGAGGTTGACCTGCAGGAAGACGCGGGTCTCCTCGTCGTCGGAGGACAGGGCGTCCACGAGGGACGGGCGGTCGACCGAGTGGATCGCCGACGCGTAGCGCCGCACCTGGCGCGCCTTCTTGCCCTGGAGCTGGCCGACGAAGTGCCAGGCGACACCCCGGCCGTCGAGCTCGGCGGCCTTCCCCTGCGCCTCCTGGTGGCGGCTCTCGCCGAGGTCGCGCACGCCGAGGTCGACGAGCGCGCGGAGGAGCGACACGGGCTGGAACTTGGTGACGACGATCGTCGTCACCTCCTCCGGGCGACGGCCGGCCTCGCGGATCCCGTCGGCGATGTCCGCCTGCACGGACGCCCACCGCTCGGCGAGTCCCGGGTGGGCGTCGTCGGGGTGGGCACCGGACGCCGGGGCGCCGCCTGCCAGCGGGGCGTCCGTCACTTCAGGAAGTCGGGGATGTCCAGGTCGTCGCCGTCGTCCTCGAACGTCGGGTCGCTCGCCGGGACGGACGCGACGGGCGCCTCCGCCTGGGGACGCGCGGGCGCGGCGGCCTCGGGAGCGGCGACCGCTCCCCCGCCGGCGGCGACGAAGCCGCTGCGGCGGTTCTCGACCTTGGACGCCGGCTCGCCGCCGTCGAACCCGGCGGCGATGACGGTGACGCGCACCTCGTCGCCGAGGGTGTCGTCGATGACCGCGCCGAAGATGATGTTCGCCTCGGGGTGCACGGCCTCCTGCACGAGCTTGGCCGCGTCGTTGATCTCGAAGATGCCGAGGTTCGAACCGCCCTGGATGGAGAGGAGCACGCCGTGCGCGCCCTCGATGCTCGCCTCGAGCAGGGGCGACGCGACCGCGAGCTCGGCGGCCTTGATGGAGCGGTCGGCGCCGCGCGAGGAGCCGATGCCCATGAGGGCGGATCCGGCGCCCTGCATGACCGACTTGACGTCGGCGAAGTCGAGGTTGATGAGGCCCGGGGTGGTGATGAGGTCGGTGATGCCCTGGACGCCCGCGAGGAGCACCTGGTCGGCGGTCGCGAAGGCCTCGAGCATGCTGATGCCGCGGTCGCTGATCTCCAGCAGGCGGTCGTTCGGGACGACGATGAGCGTGTCGACCTCGTTCTTCAGCGTCGCGACGCCGAGCTCAGCCTGCGCCGAGCGGCGCTTGCCCTCGAAGCCGAACGGCTTCGTGACGACGCCGATGGTGAGCGCGCCGATCGACTTGGCGATGCGGGCCACGACGGGCGCGCCGCCGGTGCCGGTGCCGCCGCCCTCGCCCGCGGTGACGAAGACCATGTCGGCGCCCGCGAGGGCCTCCTCGATCTCCTCCGCGTGGTCCTCGGCGGCGCGACGGCCGACCTCGGGGTCGGCGCCCGCGCCGAGGCCGCGGGTGATCTCGCGGCCGACGTCGAGCTTCACGTCGGCGTCGCTCATGAGGAGCGCCTGCGCGTCGGTGTTGATCGCGATGAACTCCACGCCCCGCAGACCGAGCTCGATCATGCGGTTGACGGCGTTCACGCCGCCACCGCCGATGCCGACGACCTTGATGACGGCGAGGTAGTTCTGGTTGTTCGACACGACGGGCCTCCGCTAGAACCTTCGACCTCCGGTGGAGGCTTAGAGTTTACTCAGTATGCATTTCCTGATCCCGACGTTAGGGGGCCCGGGGTCGGTGCGACGACTCCCGTGCCGCGTGTCGCGAAGCCGGGTCGGATCCGGGGCGGGCGCGACGGGATGGAGCGGGATCAGGGTCCGGCGACGGGAGCGTCCGGGGCGGAGACGTCGTACGAGCCCACGTCGCCGCGGGCCTTCACGAGCGCCTGCAGGACCTGCGCCTTGTCGGCCGACCGCTCGCCGCTCCCCCACAGCACCCTCTTGCCGCTGCGGAGCGTGAGCATGACGTCGTCGGTGGTGTTCGCCTCGATGGAGTCGACCTGCGGCAGGAAGTCCCCCGGGAGCGCGACGAGCACGGCGGCGGCCGCCTGGAACCGGGGGCTGGAGAAGTCGGCGCTCGGCAGGTCGATGAGCTGGGTAGCCGTCCGGGCGGGCCGTGGCGCGCTCGATCGTGACGCCCGCGGGATCCACGAGGTCGAACCCGGCGCCCGACTGGATGACGGCGACGGGCGTGCGCTCGACGATGCGGATCACGAGGGTCGACGGCGGGCGGCTCTCGGTGCTGTAGCTGCGGATCAGGGGGAAGGCGCGGAGCTCATCGCCCACGCGGTCGAGGTCCACGAGCGGCAGCGGCGTGCCCACCTGGTCCGACAGCGCGGCCTGGATGCTCGAGGGAGACACGCGGTCGGCGCCCTCGACCTCGACGGTGCGCAGCGCCAGGAGGGGCGAGTAGACCGCGACGCCCACGACGATCGCGAGCACGAGGAACGCACCGAGCGCGCCGAGCAGGCCCGCGCGACGACGGCGGGCGCGCTGCGTGAAGCGGCGCACCTCCTGGCGCTCGTACCGCTGGCGCTCGCGACGGGCGCGCCGCAGCTGACGACGCGCCTCGGCGTCGCCCGTGGCGGCGCTCGCGGGACGGGCCGGACGGTGCGCGCGCGGTGCGGGCTCGCCCTCGGCCCGGGCGCGGCGCCTCAGCGGCTTCGCGCCGGCCGCGGCGGAGGTGCCCGACGCGGCACCGCGGGCGCGCGCACCGAACCGGCCGACCAGGCCGCCCGCGCCCGGCGCAGCGGGCTCGCGCCCGGTGCGCGGGACGGGCGGGGCCTCGACGGGCGCCTGCGCGAGGTGCGGGAGGACGATCGGCTCGGTGTCGGGCTCGTCGTCGTCGCGCCAGTCCGCGCGCGGGCGCGGCGGCGCGGGCGGGGGCCCGGACGCGGGCGCGCCCGACGTCCGCGCGGCGCCCGTGCTCGGCGCCGGCGGCGGGGTCACCGGACGTGCGGACGCGGGACGCGGGGTGGCCGGGCGGGACGGGGACCCCGCGCCCGGGCGCGCCGGGGGCACGCTGGCACCCGCGGGGCCATCCGCGGCGGGCCCGGCGTCGGAAGGCACGGCTGCTCGGGATCCGCGGCGGCGGGCCGCGGGCGCCTCACCGTCCTCCGCGGGGGCGCCGGGGGCGGGCTGCCGCGGGGCCCGGGGCCGGTCGAAGCCCTCGGGCCGCTTCACTCGCGCGGCCGCGGGGACGCGGCGGGTGCGGCCGTCCCGCCGGACGCGACCGGGCGCTCCAGCGCCCCGACGACCTGCGGGATGATGCGGTACACATCGCCGCAGCTGAGGGTCACGACGAAGTCGCCGTCGCGCGCGAGCTCGGCGGCGCGGTCGGCGGCCTCCTGCCAGTCCGGCAGGTAGTCCACGCGGCTCGCGTCGGCGAAGCGCTCGGAGACGAGCGCGCCGGTGACGCCGGGGACCGGGTCCTCGCGGGCGCCGAAGACGTCGAGCACGATGGTGTGGTCGGCGAGCTCCTCGTACACGCGCGCGAAGTCGCCCGCCATCATCTGCGTGCGGCTGTAGAGGTGCGGCTGGTGGACGGCGATGATGCGGCCCGCGCCGACCACGGTGCGCGCGGCCTCGAGCGCGGCGCGGACCTCGGTGGGGTGGTGCGCGTAGTCGTCGTAGACGCTCACGCCGCGGACCTCCGCGTGCAGCTCGAAGCGGCGGCCGGTGCCGGAGAAGCCGGCGAGGCCCGCGATGGCGTCGTCGGGATCCACGCCGAGACCGACGAGGACGGCGTAGGCGCCCGCCGCGTTGATCGCGTTGTGGCGGCCGGGGACGCGGAGCGCGGCGCGGCGGGAGACGCCGTCCTGCGTGAGCGTGAAGGCGACCGGGCCGTCGGTGACGATGTCGGAGATCCGCACGTCCGCCGCGGGGTCCTCGCCGAACGTGACGATGCGTCCCTCGATGCGCTCGGTGACGCGGCGCGCGCCCGGGTCGTCGCTCGAGATCACGACGAGCTCGGAGGCGGCCGAGGCGAAGCGCACGAACGCGTCGTCGAAGGCCTCGTGCGAGCCGTAGTGGTCGAGGTGGTCGGCGTCGACGTTGGTGATGAGCGCCACCGCCGTGTCGTAGAGGAGGAACGAGCCGTCGGACTCGTCGGCCTCCACCACGAAGAGCTCCTCGGAGCCGGGTGCGCTCGAGACCCCGAGCCCGCCGATCACGCCGCCGTTGACGAAGGACGGGTCGCGGCCCGCCTCGAGGAGGGCGGTGACGATCATCCCGGTGGACGTGGTCTTGCCGTGCGCGCCGGCGACCGCGACGAGCCGCTGGCCGGAGATGAGCCAGGCGAGCGCCTGCGACCGGTGCAGGATCGGGAGGCCCCGCTCCTTGGCGAGCACGTACTCGGGGTTGTCCTGCCAGAGCGCGCCGGTGACGACGAGCGCCTCCGCGTCGCCCACGTGGGCGGCGTCGTGTCCGACGTGGATCTCCGCGCCGAGCGCCCGCAGGGCCTCGACCGCGTCGGAGTCGCGGGAGTCGGACCCGGTCACGCGGTGGCCCGCGGCGAGGAACAGCCGGGCGATGCCGCTCATGCCGGACCCGCCGATGCCCACGAAGTGGACGCGCCCGAGCTCGGTCGGGATGTCCATGGTCAGGTCGGGTGCGATCACGTGCGGTCTCCTCGGGAGTGGGGGAAGCGGGGCGGGCGGTGGTCAGCGCCGGGCGCGGGGCCGGGACGGCCGGGCGGCGACGGCGTCGCGCACCAGGTCGGCCATCCGGGCGGCGCCGTCGCGGGTGCCGACGGAGGCGGCGGCGTCGGACATGCGCGCGAGCGCCGCCGGGTCGGACAGGAGCGGCAGGACGCGCGCGAGGACCCAGTCGGGCGTGAAGTCGGCATCGGCCACGACGACGCCGCCGCCGGCCGCGACCACGCCGCGGACGTTGACGGCCTGCTCGCCGTTGCCGACCGGGTACGGCACGTAGACGGCGGGGATGCCCACGGCCGTGAGCTCGGACAGGGCGCCGGCGCCCGCCCGCGAGACGACGAGGTCGGCGGCGGCGATGGCGAGCTCCATCCGGTCGGAGTAGCCGACCACGTGGTAGCGCTCGACGCCGGGGTCGGTGAACTCCTGCGCGCCGCCGACGATGTGGAGGATCTGCGCTCCCGTCGCGGTGATGCGCTCGGCCACCTGCACGACCGTGCGGTTGAGGCTCCGGGCGCCCGTGGAGCCGCCCGTGACGAGGAGGGTCGGGCGGTCGGCGTCGAGGCCGAGCTCGACGCGCGCGACGTCGCGGACGGCCTCCCGGTCGAGGGTCGCGATCTCGCGGCGGAGCGGCATGCCGACCACCTCCGCGTGCGGGAGGACGGTGTCGGGGAACGTGGTGCCGACCGCGGTCGCGACGCGCGCGCCCAGGCGGTTGGCGAGGCCGGGCGACGCGTTCGCCTCGTGCACGACGACGGGGACGCCCGCGCGGCGGGCCGCGAGGTACGCGGGAGCGGCCGCGTAGCCGCCGAAGCCCACGACCACGTCGACATGGCGGTCGGCGATCATGCGCCGGATCTGCGCGACGGCCCGGGCGAACGCCGGCGCGAACGCCACCGCGGCGCGGTCCGGTCGACGCGGGAAGGGCAGCCGCGCGATGGTGAGCAGCTCGTACCCGCGGGCGGGGACGAGGCGGGACTCGAGGCCCTCGCGCGTGCCGAGGACGAGGATCGTCGCCGCAGGCTCGCGCGCGCGCAGCTCGTCGGCCACGGCGAGCAGCGGGTTGACGTGCCCGGCGGTGCCGCCGCCGGCGAGCAGGTAGACGGTCACGAGCGCATCCCGATGACGGCCGGGACCACGTCCGGCGACTCCTCGGTCGTGGGACGCCGGGCGAAGCCGAGCACGATGCCCATCGCCACGAGCGTCGTCACGAGCGACGAGCCGCCCGAGGAGACGAACGGCAGCGGCACCCCGAGCACGGGGAGCAGGTTCAGCACCACGCCGATGTTCACGAAGGCCTGGACGATGATCCAGGTCATGACGGCGCCGGTCGCGACGCGGGCGAAGGTGTCGGTGTTGGCGCGGATCACGCGGATGAAGCCCACGGCCAGCACCACGAAGAGGAGGATGAGCACGATCGCGCCGATGAGGCCGAGCTCCTCGCCGATGATCGCGAAGATGTAGTCGTTGTCGGCCTCGGGCAGCCACATCCACTTGGCCTTCGAGTTGCCGAGTCCCACGCCGAACACGCCGCCCGCGGCCAGCGCGTAGAGGCCGTGCGTCGACTGCCAGCAGCCGCCCGCGTAGTCGCACTGGCCGGTGAGGAACTCGGTCACGCGGCGCATGCGGCTGTCGCTGATGACCGTCATGAGCACGGCCAGGACCGAGCCGATCGTGAGCATGAGCGTGAGCTTGCCGATGGGGATGCCCGCGAAGAAGAGGGCCCCGAGCACGATGCTCGCCATGATGATGACGGTCCCGAGGTCGCCGCCGAGCGCGACCAGGCCGACCGCGCCGCCCGCGACGGGGAGCACGGGGATGAGGATGTGCGGCCAGGTGCGCAGCAGGTGGCGCTTCCGGGCGAGGATGAACGCCAGCCAGATCACGAGGCCCACCTTGATGAGCTCCGCGGGCTGGAAGGTGGTGCCGGCGATGCGGATCCAGCCGATGTTCTCGCCGACCTTGACGCCCATCGGGCCGAACACGAGCAGCTGCACGGCGCACGCCGCGAGCAGCAGCATCCACGCCCAGCGCTTCCAGAACAGGGGCGGGACCAGCGAGACGAGCAGCATGAGCGGCACGCCGATGAGCGCGAACAGGCCCTGCTTGAGGAAGATGCCGAAGAAGCCGCCGCCGGCGACGAACGAGTCGATGCTCGACGACGACAGCACCATTACGAGGCCGAAGACCACGAGGAAGAGCGTCGTGCCGAGGAGCAGGAAGTAGGAGCCGCTCTCCGCGTGGAAGGCGCGGCCGAGGTGGATCCGGGCGGCGAGGCCGCGACGCTGCGTCCCCTCGTCGTCGGTCACCTCGGGCGCGGCGGGGGTGCGCGAGCCGCGGGGGCCCGGCGCGTCAGCCGCGCGAGGGGTCCGCGTCGTTCTCGGGGGCAGTGTCATCCGCCGCACCTCCCAGGTGGTGGTCGACCGCGGCGCGGAATCGGCGCCCGCGGTCGGCGTAGTCGGTGAATTGGTCCATGGATGCCGCTGCCGGTGCCAGCAGGACGGTGTCGCCCTCCCGGGCGGCGCCCGCCGCGAGCCGCACCGCGGACCGCATGACCTCCTCAGTGTCGCTGTCCGTCACCTCGAGGACGGAGACGTCGGGCGCGTGTCGCGCGAATGCCGCGAGCACCTCCGCGCGCTCGGCGCCGATCACGACGGCGGCGCGGAGGCGCGTCGCGTGGGCGCGGATCAGCGCGTCGAGCTCGACCCCCTTGAGGAGCCCGCCGACCACCCAGACGACCGACGGGAAGGCCGCGAGCGACGCGGACGCGGCATGCGGGTTGGTGGCCTTGGAGTCGTCGACGAACGCCACGCCGTCCCGCTCGCCGATCCGCTCGATGCGGTGGCTGTCGAGCTCGAAGCGCAGGAGCGCCTGCCGCACGACCGCGGGCGAGACGCCGTAGGACCGCGCGAGGGCGGCGGCGGCGAGGATGTTCTGCACGATGTGCGGCGCGGCGAGGCCGACGGAGCGGAGCTCGTCGAGCGTCGTCAGCTCGAGCGCCGTGGTGAAGCGCTCCTCGTGGAACGAGCGGTCGACGAGGATCCCCTCCACGATGCCGAGGTCGCTCGCTCCGGGCACGTCCAGTCCGAAGCTGACGGCGCGCGCGCCGTCCTGCACGTCGGCCTCGCGGAGCGCGTCCTCGGTGGCGCGATCGGCGCGGTTGTAGACGCACGCGACGCGGGTGTCGGAGTAGACCCGGCCCTTGGCGGCCGCGTACGCCTTCCGGGAGCCGTGCCACTCGAGGTGGTCGTCCGCGAGGTTGAGGAACGCGCTCGAGTACGGCCGGACACCGCGCATGTAGTGCAGCTGGTGGCTGGAGAGCTCGACCACCAGCACGTCGAAGCCGTCCGGGTGGCGGACGACGTCGAGCACGGGCAGGCCGATGTTGCCGCACGGCACCGCGCGCACGCCGCCCTCCTGCAGGAGCGCGGCCGTGAGCTGCGTGGTGGTGGTCTTGCCGTTGGTGCCGGTGATGGTGATCCACTCGGCCGGCGTGCCCGTCTTGTCGCGCACGCGCCACGCCAGCTCGATGTCGCCCCACAGCGGGATCCCCGCCGCGCTCGCCCACGCGGGCAGCGGGTGCGTCGGCGCGTAGCCGGGCGACACCACGACGAGCTCGGGCGCGAACGCCTCGAGCTCCGCGGGCACGGGCTCCTGCTCGGTGGGGCGCACGAGCCGCCCCCCGATCACGTCGAGCAGCGCCAGCCGCTCGGGCGACGCGTCGGAGGCGACGACGAGCACGTCCGCGCCGAGCTCCACGAGCGTGTCGGCCACCGAGAAGCCCGTGCGCCCGAGGCCGAGGACGGCGACCCGGAGCCCCGTCCAGTCGTCGTGCCAGCTGTGCAGGGAGTCCGGGCGCGCGAGCGCCGGGCCGTCGTCGTCGAGGGGAGCGTCCGTCATCTCTACTGCGTGATCCATTCCAGGTAGAAGGTGCCGACGCCGGCCGCGACCAGCAGGCCGGCGATGATCCAGAAGCGCACGACGACCGTGACCTCCGCCCACCCCTTCAGCTCGAAGTGGTGATGCAGCGGGCTCATGAGGAAGATGCGCTTGCCATGGGTGAGCTTGAAGTAGATGCGCTGCAGGATCACCGAGCCCGCGACGATCACGAACAGGCCGCCGATGAAGACGAGCAGCAGCTCGGTGCGGCTGAGGATCGCGAGGGCCGCGAGGGCGCCGCCGAGGCCGAGGGAGCCGGTGTCGCCCATGAAGATCTGCGCGGGCGAGGTGTTCCACCAGAGGAAGCCGATGAGGGCGCCGACGATGGAGGCCGCGATGATCGCGAGGTCGAGCGGGCTCGCCACCTCGTAGCAGCGGTACTCGTTCTGGTAGCTGGAGACGCTGTCGCACGACTGGTTGAACTGCCAGAAGCCGATGATGACGTAGGAGCCGATCGAGAAGATGGAGGCGCCCGCGGCCAATCCGTCGAGGCCGTCGGCCACGTTGACGCCGTTCGAGGTGCTCGCGACGATGAGGCAGATCCACACGATGAACAGCGCCGTGCCGATGACCGCGCCGAGAGCCATGAAGTCGAGCGGCAGGTCGCGGAACAGGCTGATGGCGGTGGACGCGGGCGTGAGGCCCGACACGGGGTCGCGCAGCGTGATGGCGAGCACCGCGAAGACGGCCGCGACGAGCACCTGGCCGGCGATCTTCTGCCAGCCGCCGAGCCCGAGGGACTGCTGCTTGCGGGTCTTGAGGTAGTCGTCGAGGAACCCGACGAAGCCGAGGCCCACCATCATGAACACCACGAGCAGGCCCGACGGGGTCACGGGGTCGAACCCGACCCCGTCCCACGTGAGCAGGTGCCCCACGAAGTAGCCGATGACGCTCGCCAGGATGATGACGATGCCGCCCATCGTGGCCGTGCCGCGCTTGGTGTGGTGCGTCTGCGGGCCGTCGTCGCGGATGAACTGGCCCCACTGCAGGCGGTGGAACAGCTTGATGAAGAGCGGTGTGAGGAAGAGCGTGAAGGCGAGCGAGAAGGCGCCCGCGAAGAGGAGGGCTACCACGCGTACTTCTCCCCCAGCTCGTCGCCGAGGAAGCGGAGCCCCGCGGAGTTCGAGGACTTCACCAGCACGAGGTCGCCGTCGCGGAGGATCCGGTCGAGCACCTCGCGGGCCTCGGCGGCGTCCTCGGCGAAGATCGACTCGCCGTCCCAGGAGCCCTGCGCGATGGCCTCGAGGTGCAGGCGGCGCGCGGGCCGGCCCACCACGATGAGCTGGCCGATGTTGAGGCGCACCGCGAGGAGGCCCACGCGGTCGTGCTCCTCCTCGGAGAACTCGCCGAGCTCGCTCATCTCGCCGAGGACCGCGACCGTGCGCTGGTCGGGTCCCTTGATCTGCGCGAGGGTGCGCAGCGCCGCCGCCATGGAGTCGGGGCTCGCGTTGTAGGCGTCGTTGATGACCGTGACGCCGTTCCCGCCGAGCACCTCCATCCGCCACCGCTCGGCGCGCTGCACGGTCTGCAGGGCGGAGACGATCGCGTCGCCGTCGACGCCGAGCGCCCAGGCGCCGGCCGCCGCGGCCAGCGCGTTGGTGACGTGGTGCTCGCCGAGCACGCGGAAGGACACGGGACGCTCGGACCCGTCGGGCAGGTGCAGCGTGAAGGTCGTGCCCGCGGCGGACGCGACGATGTCGGTCGCGCGGACCGCGGCGCGCGCGTCCCGGCCGAACCACAGCACGGGCGCCTGGGTCTTGTCGCTCATGGAGGCGACCCGCGGATCGTCGGCGTTGAGGACGGCCGTGTCCTCGGGCAGGAGGTCCTGGACCATCTCGGTCTTGGTCGCGAGCGTCCGCTCGATGCCGCCGAACCCGCCCGCGTGGGCGAGGCCCACCGTGAGCACGATGCCGACGTCGGGCTTCGCCATGCGCACCAGGCGCGTGATCTCGCCGAGCCCGCTCGCGCCCATCTCCGCCACGAGGAAGCGCGTCGTGCGCGTGACCTTGAGCATCGTCAGGGGCGCGCCGACCTCGTTGTTGAAGGACGCGACGGGCGACACGGTCTCGCCCTGGGTGGAGAGGATCGCGTGCAGCAGGTTCTTGGTGGTCGTCTTGCCGTTGGATCCGGTCACCGCGACCATCCGCAGGTCGCCGATCGCGCGCACGCGGGCGACGACCTCGTGGGCCAGCCGGCCGAGCGCGTCGACCACGTCGGGCACGAGCACCTGGGGCACGGCCAGGTCGAGCTCGCGCTCGACGAGGAGGAGCGCGGCGCCCGCCTCGACGGCCTGGGGCGCGAAGAGGTGGCCGTCGGTCTCCTCGCCGGGCTTGGCGACGAAGATCCCGCCGTGCGCGATGAGCCGGCTGTCGGTGTCGACCGCGCCGTCGACGACGGTCTGCGCCGAGGCGTCGCCCCGGAGCAGGAGGCGGCCGTCGACCGCCTCGGCGATCTCGGCGAGGGTGAGGGCGATCATGTCAGCTCCAGCCTGCGTCGCGGAGGGCCGCGCGCGCGTCGTCACGGGCGGAGAACGGGATCTTGCGCCCGGCCACCTCGTGGTAGTCCTCGTGCCCGGGTCCGGCGACGAGGATGGTGTCCCCCTCGCCGACCAGCGACACCGCCGTGCGGATCGCGGTCGCGGGGTCGGGCACCTCGTGGATCTCGCGGTCGGGCACCGCGGCCCGCGCCCCCGCGATGAGCGACGCGCGGATCGATGCCGGGTCCTCGTAGCGCGGGTGGTAGTCGGTGATGACCACGACGTCGGCGAGCCGGGCGGAGATCGCGCCCATCTCGGCGCGCTTCGTGGTGTCGCGGTCGCCGTCGGCCCCGAACACCATCACCAGCCGGCCCGGCGTGAACGGCCGCAGGGCCCGCAGCGTCTGCTCGAAGGCGTCGGGCGTGTGGCCGTAGTCGACGAAGAAGAGGGGGCCCCGGTCGCCGGAGACGCGCTCGGCGCGGCCCGGGATGTAGGCCCGGATGCCGCCGTCGCGGTCGAGCACGTGCGCCACGGCGTCGAGGTCGTAGCCGGACTCGACGAGCATCACGATGGCGAGGCCGGCGTTCGCGGCCATGAACCAGCCGGGCACGGGCACGCGGGAGACGAGCACGCGGTTGTCGGGCCCCTCGAGGCGGAAGCCCGTGGAGTCGGGGGTCTGCTCGAGCACCGTGACGGTCCAGTCGGCCTCGACGCCGGGCTTCGTGGAGATGGTGGTGATCGGGATCCGGGAGCCGTCGACGATCCGCTGCCCCCACTCCGTGTCGAGCGACACGACGCCGCGGCGGGCGCGGTCGGGGTCGAAGAACGCGGCCTTCGCCTCGAAGTACTCCTCGAAGTCGGCGTAGTCGTCGAGGTGGTCGTGGCTCAGGTTGATGAAGGCGGCCACGTCGAACACGAGGCCGTCGACGCGGTGGCGGGACAGCGCCTGCGCGGAGACCTCGATCGTGACGGCGCGGACCTCGGCCTCGCGCATGCGCGCCAGGAGCGCGTGCAGCTCGCTCGCCTCCGGGGTGGTGAGGCGGCTCGTGATGCTCTCCTCGCCGATGCGCCGCTCGGCCGTGGAGGTGAGGCCGGTGACGACGCCGAGCTGGCGGAGCAGCCCGTCGAGCAGGTAGACGACGCTGGTCTTGCCGTTGGTGCCCGTGACGCCGTAGAGGGTGGCCGGGTCCTCCGCCGAGCGGTGGACCCACGCGGCGATGTCGCCGAGGGCGGCCCGCGGGTCGGGGGTGAGGATCACGGGGAGGCCGGACGCCTGCGCGTCGGCGAGGCCGTCGGGGTCGGTGAGCACCGCGACGGCGCCGCTGGCGGCCGCGTCGGTCGCGAAGCGCGCGCCGTGGGCGCGTGCTCCGCGGAGGCCGACGTAGAGGTCGCCGGGCTGGACGTCCCCGGACGAGAGCGTGACGCCCGTGACCTCGACGTCGTCCACGTCGCCGACGACGTCGAGCGCGAAGTCGCGCACGAGGCCGGACAGCGACCGTGCGACGGGATGCTCGGGGCGGAGGGCGGGAGTGGCAGGGGAGGTCATCGCCCTCATCTCTCAGTAGGTCGTCGGGAGGTTCGGGGACGGCACGCTGGAGGGCGGGACCCGGTAGGTCTTCAGGACCTGGGACATGATCTTCTGGAAGACCGGCGCCGCAGCCGCCGAGGACTTCATGGTATCCGGATTGGCCAGGCTGATCGACACGACGTACTGGGGGTCCTCGGCCGGCGCGAGCCCCGCGATCGACACCAGGTAGTTCTTCCCGTACTTGCCGTCGGCCTCCGCCACCTGCGCCGTGCCGGACTTCGCGGCGACGCGGTAGCCGGGGATCGTGAGGTCCTTTGCGAGGTGCCCGGAGGTGACGACCGTCTCGAGCATGTTCACGGTGGACTCGGCGGCCTCCGGCGAGACGACCTGCGTGCCCTCGGTGGAGGGCTGGTCCGTCACGGTGCCATCGGCCTGCTTGCAGCCCGCGACGAGCGACAGCGGGAGCTTCACGCCGTGGTTGCCGATGGTCTGGTAGATGCTCGCGACCTGCAGCGCCGTGGTCGTGAGGCCCTGGCCGAACATGGTCGCGTAGTTGGTCTGCGGGTCCCAGTCCTGCCACGGGCGGATGAGGCCGCTGCTCTCGCCGGGGAAGTCGATGGCCGTCTTCTCGCCGACGCCGAAGGCCTTCAGGTAGTCGTAGCGGTCGGCGGCCGGGAGGCGCTCGCCGAGCGCCGAGATGCCCGTGTTGGAGGAGTCCATGAGGACGCCCGCGAGGGTGAAGCGCAGGTCGGGGTGGACGTAGCTGTCGCTGAGCCTCACGTCGGGCCGCGTGAACGTGTACGGCGCGACCACGCGGGTGGACGCGTCGGCCTTGCCGGAGTCGACGAGGGCGGCGGCCGTCACGGCCTTGAGGGTGGATCCCGGCTCGAAGGGCGAGCCGAACGCCCGGCTCCCCCGGTCCTCCGGCTTCGTCGCCGTGACGTCGTTCGGGTCGACGGACGGGTACTCGGCGACCGCGATGACCTTGCCCGTCTTCACCTCGACGATGGTCGCGTGGCCGTAGTCCGCGCCCACCTTCACGGCCTGCTCCGCCACGGCGGTCTGCGCGAAGTACTCGAGGTCCGTGTCGATGTTCGTCATCACGTCGCTGCCGTCCACGGCCCGCTTCTGCGTCACGGTGCTGCCCGCGATGGCGACGCCGTCGGCACCGCGCTCGTACGTCTGCGCGCCGTCCTCGGCGGACAGGCACGAGTCGTACTCCTGCTCGAGCCCGGCCTTGACGGTGCCGTCGCCGGCGATGTAGCCGAGGATGCTGCCGGCGATCTGCCCGTTCGGGTACGTGCGGCTCGAGACCGCCTGGAAGTAGATCCACGGGATCTCGAGGTCCCGGATGGCGAGGTACGCCTCCACGTCGACGCCCTTGGTGACGTAGGCGAACAGCGAGTCCGGGTCCTTGGCGAGGGCGCCGTCGATCAGCCCGTCGATCTCCTCGGGCCTCTGCCCGGTGATCGCGCCCAGCTGCGCCTCCGCCTCGGCGAGCGTGACGTCCTGCTTGGCGGGCTTGCCGTCGTCGCCCGTGACGGTGCGCGTGAAGTCACCGGCCTTCGAGGGGTCCATCGTCACGTCGTAGCGGAGGACGCTGTCGGC
The DNA here is from genome assembly GCF_030816895.1 of Clavibacter sp. B3I6. NCBI lineage: Bacteria > Bacillati > Actinomycetota > Actinomycetes > Micrococcales > Microbacteriaceae > Clavibacter > Clavibacter sp. B3I6. The sequence goes on along the minus strand of NZ_JAUSYL010000001.1, from coordinate 127,884 downwards.
GAGGACCTTGCCCTGCGCGTCGTAGATGCTGCCCCGGACGCCCGGGAGCGTCTGCGAGATCGCCCGCTTGCCGAGCGCGGCCTCGTTGAGCTCCGTGGCCTGCACGACCTGGATGTCGATGAGCTTCACGACGAAGACCCCGATGACGGCGAGGATCGCGATGAGCGAGAAGGCGATGCGCCGTCGGTTCGAGATCGTGCTCACTCGGGTTTTCCTCTCGGTGCCTGCGGGGCGGTGCGATGCTCGGTCGGCGCGGGGTCGTGCGGCGTCCGCGGCCCCTCAGCGGGGCGCGCGTCAGCGGGTCGTGGGGGTGGGGATCGCCGTGGCCGACGCTAGCCCGGAGGCCGCGCCGGAGGCGGGAGGCGCGCTCACGCTCCCGGCCGTCACTCCGCCCACCGCCTCGGCGGATCCGGGGATGGCCGAGCCCGGGTCGACGGCGGCGCCGCCGTCCTGCGCGGTGGCCGCCTGGACCGCGGCGGCGCGCTTCGCCGGGTCGCTCTCGATCGTCAGCGGGACGCCCGAGAGGAGCGAGTTGCCGATGAGCGTGTCCGCGGTGAGCGGCGTGGTCGCGCCGTCCTCCGCCTGCGGCGTGCCCTGGATCGTGCCGTCGAGCGACAGGAAGGAGGGCGACGCGCTCGCGACCATGCCGAGCGCCTGCGCGTTCCGCGCGAGGTTCTGCGGGGACGACAGCCGGTCGACGTCCTCGGTCAGCGACTGGTGCGTCCGGTCGAGCTCCTTCTGCTGCTGCTGGAGGGACTGGATGGCGTACGCGCCGTCCGACAGCCCGATGGAGAGCAGGAGCTGCGCGAGCAGGACGACGAAGAGCCCGCCGACGACGATGAGCGCGTAGACGGTGCGGGGCCGCGCGCGTCGCTGTCCGCGGGTGGCGACGACCTCGATGTGGCGCGGTGCGGGCTCGGCGGACGGCCGGATCCGGGGACGCGCGGTCGCGCGTGCTGCATCGGTCATGCGTGTCGCCTCCTGGCTCGTTCGGCGGCGCGCAGCCGTACGGATGCGGCGCGGGGGTTCTGGGCGATCTCGTCCTGGTCCGCGAGCTCGGCGCCGCGGACGAGGAGCTTCAGCTCGGGCCGGTGCTCGGGGAGCTCCACGGGGAGCCCGACCGGGGCCGTGCTGGTGGAGCGGGCACGCAGCTCGCGCTTGACGATCCGGTCCTCGAGGGACTGGTACGACTCGACGACGACGCGTCCGCCGACGGCGAGGCGGTCGATGGCCGCGGGCATGGCCCGGGCCAGCACGCTGAGCTCCTGGTTGACCTCGATCCGCAGCGCCTGGAACACGCGCTTGGCCGGGTGCCCGGCCCTCTGCACCGCGGCCGGGGTCGCCTGCTGGATGATCTCGACCAGCCGCGCGGACGTGGTAATCGGCTCCAGCTCGCGCGCCTGCACGATGCGGCTGGCGTAGCGCGGGGCGAGCTTCTCCTCGCCGTAGTCGTAGAAGATCCGCCGCAGCTCGAGCTCGTCGTACTCCGCGACGACCTGGGCCGCGGTCAGCCCGGCGGTGCCGTCCATGCGCATGTCGAGCGGCGCGTCCTGCGAGTAGGAGAAGCCGCGCTCCACGCGGTCCAGCTGGAGCGAGGAGACGCCGAGGTCGAAGAAGACGCCCTGGACCTCGCCGATGCCCAGCCCGTCGAGCGCGCGGCCGATGCCGTCGTAGACCGTGTGCACGAGGTGGACGCGGTCGCCGAAGCGGGCGAGCCGCTCCCCCGCGATGGCGAGGGCGTCGGGGTCGCGGTCGAGCCCCACGAGGCGGAGCCCGGGGATCGCGTCGAGGAACGCCTCGGAGTGGCCGGCCATGCCGAGGGTGGCGTCGACCAGCACGGCGCCCTCGCCCTGGAGGGCGGGGGCGAGCAGCTCGAGGCACCGCGCGAGGAGGACGGGGGTGTGGATGTCGTCGAGGGCCATGGCATCCCGCTGCCCTGTCCGCGGCTCCTGATCCCCATCCGTCCCGACCTGCCACCGGGGAAGTGCGGCAGGGCGTCGGACGGCTGGGAGTCAGGGGCCGGGGTCAGAACAGGCCGGGGATCACCTCCTCCGCGGTGTCGGCGAACGCGCTCTCGTTGGCGGTGAGGTACTCGTCCCACGTGCCGGCGTCCCAGATCTCGACGCGGCTGCCCGCGCCGATGACCGCGAGCTCGCGGTCGAGTCCGGCGTAGGTGCGGAGGGCCTGCGGGATGGTGATGCGGTGCTGCTTGTCCGGCGTCTCGGCGTTCGCCCCGGACAGGAAGACGCGCATGTAGTCGCGCGCCTGCTTGCTCGCGAGCGGCGCCTGGCGCATGCGGTCGTGCAGCTCCTCGAACTCGCGCGTGGTGAACACGTAGATGCAGCGGTCCTGGCCGCGGGTCATGACGACGCCGCCCTCGAGCTCGTCGCGGAACTTGGCGGGGAGGATGAGCCGCCCCTTGTCGTCGAGGCGGGGCGAGTGGGTACCGAGGAACACACCGACACCCCCTGTCTCTCCGGCCGTGGTTCAGGACTTGCTCCACTTTACTCCACACCCCTCCACCGACCGCCAGAGCGCCGGGGTGAATTCGCGGGGTGCGGGCTCCGATCGCCGTGGATCCGGGGGCGGTGCGGCGGGGAGGGATGTGGAGGGATGTCTCGCTCCCGGCGCGCCGCGGGCACGCGGAAGCGCCCTCCGGGGGGTCGGAGGACCGCGCGGAGGGCGCTGGGGAGGGACCGGGAGGGGTGTGGGAGACGCGAGAAGGGGCCGACCCCGGTACGGGATCGGCCCCTTCGGGTCGAGTGGAGGGCGGTGGAGGACCGCCTCAGCGGGTGGTCAGTCCCGACCGCCCTGGCGCTTCTCCCAGCGCTCGTTGATCCGGTCCATGAAGGACGACGAGGAGGCCGGTCGCGCGCCGCCTCCGCGGCCGGGAGCACGCGGGGCGTTCGTCGGCGACGCGTCCTCGACGGTGCCGCGCGGGCTGAAGATGAGCAGCGCGCCCACGATCATGATCGCGAAGCCCAGGATGCCGATGATGGCCAGCTTGGTGATGACGCCGGCGGCGAGGGCGGCGATGCCCAGCACGATGACCAGCACCCCGACGACGACCATCGTGTAGTTGGGTCTGCTGCGGCGACCGCTGACGGTCGCCACGAAGTCCGCGTCGTTGTGATAGAGACTGCGCTCCATCTCCTCCAGCAGGCGCTGCTCTTGCTCGGAAAGCGGCATCATGTTCCCCTCAGGCTCGGGACGACGCGTTGGTGTTCACCCGTGAATTCTAGCTCCCTGCCCCTGGCTAGGCTAGGCGGGTGCCCGAAAGCGACCGCCTCGTCAGCCACGTCCAGACCCGCCTCGACGACTTCCTGACGGCGCAGGCGGCGGGACTCCGGGAGATCAGCCCGGATCTTGTGCGCATCCACGAGTTCTCCTCGGATCTGCTGAGAGGCGGCAAGAGGTTCCGCGCGCAGTTCTGCTACTGGGGCTGGCGGTCGGTCATCGACCTCGAGCCCTCCCCCGCGGGACGCCCGGAGGGCGCGGAGCGACCCGGCTACCGGGCCGTCGTCGGGGTCGCCGCGGGCCTCGAGGTCTTCCACGCGGCCGCGCTCGTGCACGACGACATCATCGACCGCTCCGACACCCGTCGCGGTCGGCCCGCCGCCCACCGGCGCCTCGAGACCCTCCACGCGTCGAGCGGCTGGGGCGGGTCGTCGGCCGCGTTCGGCGAGGCCGGCGCCATCCTCCTGGGCGACCTGCTCCTCGGCTGGAGCGACGAGCTCCTCATCGACTCGCTGCTGGCGCTCGCGGACGGCTCCGCCGCGCGGGCCGCCCGCGCCGAGCTCGCCACCATGCGCACGCAGGTGACGGTCGGCCAGTACCTCGACGTGCTCGAGGAGGTGGCGTGGCCGACCGTCCCCGAGGACGAGACCCTCGCCCGCGCCCACAACGTGATCGTCTACAAGTCCGCGAAGTACAGCATCGAGGCGCCGCTCGTCGTGGGCGCCAGCCTCGCGGGGGCCACGCCGGAGCAGGTCGCCGCGCTGCGCGCCGTCGGCCTCCCGCTCGGGATCGCGTTCCAGCTGCGCGACGACGTGCTCGGCGTCTTCGGCGACAGCGACGTGACGGGCAAGCCCAGCGGGGACGACCTCCGCGAGGGCAAGCGCACGGTCCTCATCGCGCTCGCGCGGCGGCGGCTGCCGGACGGCGTGCGGCGCACCGTGGACGCGCTGCTCGGGGACCCCGACCTCGACGACGAGCAGATCCGCGCGCTCCAGTCCATCCTGCGGGAGAGCGGTGCGCTGGACGAGGTGGAGGGGATGATCGCGCGCCACGTGCGGGAGTCGCTCGCCGCCCTGCGGGAGGCGCCCATCGGCGCCCGCGCGCGCAACCAGCTCGAGCTGCTCGTCGACAGCGTCACGCGCCGCGTCACCTGACCGGACCCGGGACCGTCGCGGATCGCGCACGTCGGCGGACGCCGGTGGAGCGGGTCAGGCCGTCGCCTGCGCCACCCGTCGCACCTCGGCCTTGCGTCCGGCCAGGAGCGCGTCGACGGGAGCGGCGCTGAGGCTCGGCTCCTCCGTCAGCAGCCAGTCCATGGCCTCCTCGTCGGTGAACCCGTTGTCGCCGAGGACCATGATCGTGCCGCGGAGCTCCGACAGCGGCTCGCCGTCGCGCAGGAACACGGCCGGGACCTTCAGCACGCCGTCGAGGCGGACGGCCAGCAGGCGCCGGTCCTCGATGAGCCGTCGGACGCGGCTCACGGTGAGACCCAGGAGGTCGACGAGATCGGGGACGGTCAACCACTCACGGTCGGAATAGGGCTCGTTCACGTCTCTCATGCTGGCACGTCCCGGGCCGCGGGCGGGACAGGGACCGTCGTGGCGCCGCGCAGGGGGTGAGGGGTGGATGCAGCTGCCCATCCGCCGAACAGGCGTGTCGCTGTTCACTCCAGCCACATCCGTCACTTATGTGCGCTCTGCTTCCCCTGCGTGTTAACGTGGAACTCCTGCATCAGGGAATCGAGCACGACGGCCGGAGTAGACCAACATGCCCATGACCGAACCCACCCCTCCTCGCGACCCCAGCCGGTCCGCGGACTCCTCGACCGGACGCTCGGCAGCCCGCCGCTCCAAGGCGCTCCTCGCCACCATGCCGATCGTGCTGGTCGGCTCGCTCGCCGTCAGCCTCGGGATGGCGACGCCCGCCGAGGCCGCTCCCGTCAAGCGCGTGCCGAAGGCCAAGTCCGGTCCCACGCAGACGAAGATCCCGCGCGTCGCCGCGCCCGCCGTCGCCCCGGCCGCCGCGCCCATGGTCGCCGCACCCGCCACGTACGTCGTCGAGCAGGGGGACACCGTCTCCGGCATCGCCGGCCGCTTCGGCATCTCCACCGCGTCGGTGCTCGCGCAGAACGGCCTCGGCTGGAAGACCACCATCTTCCCCGGCCAGACCCTCACCCTCGGCGGCTCCGGCGCTTCCTCCTCCACCCCGGCGCCCGCGACGGCGCCCCGCGGGTCCGGGGCGAGCTACACGGTCGTCGCCGGCGACACCGTGTCGGGCATCGCGGGCAAGCACGGCGTCTCGACGTCCGCCGTCCTCCAGGCCAACGGGTTGCAGGCCACGAGCACGATCTTCCCGGGCAACCGGCTCACGATCCCCGGCGCGTCGGCTCCCGCCGCACCCTCCGCTCCCGCGGCGCCGGCCAGCGCATCGCCCGCCGCGACCGCGGGGCTGTCCGGCACCTACACGATCGAGACCGGCGACACGCTGCACAGCATCGCCCAGGAGTCCGGCGTCACGGTGCAGGACCTCCTGAACGCCAACGGCCTCAACTGGTCGAGCATCATCTACGCCGGCAGCAAGCTCACCATCCCGCACGCCTCCGCCGCGGTCGTGCAGGTCGCGTCGCTCCACGGGACGACGATCCTGACCGACGAGATGCGCCGCAACGCGCGCGCCATCGTGCAGGTCGGACGGGACGCCGGCGTCAGCGACTACGGCCTCGTCATCGCGCTCGCGACGGCAGCCCAGGAGTCCACCCTCCGCAACCTCGACTGGGGCGACCGCGACTCCATCGGCCTGTTCCAGCAGCGTCCGAGCCAGGGCTGGGGCCAGCCCGCCCAGCTGAACGACCCCGTCTTCGCGTCCCGCGCGTTCTTCGGCGGACCCGTCAACCCGAACCCGGGAGCGACGCGCGGTCTGCTGGACATCGCCGGCTGGAAGTCCATGACCGTCACGCAGGCGGCGCAGGCCGTGCAGTACTCGGCCTACCCGGACGCGTACGCCAAGTGGGAGGCCTCGGCCTGGGCCTGGCTCGACGAGATCGGCTGACGCCGATCGGCGTGCGCACCCGCGCGGCGGCGCACCGGTGTGCCGGGGAGGCCGGGACACCGTCGATCCCTAGAATCATCCAGTGACCTCCAGCCCGACCGACCCGATGATCGGCCGTCTCCTCGACGGCCGGTACCAGGTCAGGTCCCGCATCGCGCGCGGCGGCATGGCGACGGTCTACGTCGCCACCGACCTGCGCCTGGAGCGCCGCGTGGCCGTCAAGGTCATGCACGGCCACCTCGCGGACGACAGCGCCTTCCGCGACCGCTTCATCCAGGAGGCGCGGTCCGCTGCGCGCCTCGCGCACCCCAACGTCGTGAACGTCTTCGACCAGGGCCAGGACTCGGACATGGCGTACCTCGTCATGGAGTACCTGCCCGGCATGACGCTCCGCGAGCTGCTCCAGGAGTACGAGCGGCTGACGCCCGAGCAGACCCTCGACATCCTCGAGGCCGTGCTGTCGGGGCTGGCCGCCGCGCACAAGGCCGGGATCGTGCACCGCGACCTCAAGCCCGAGAACGTGCTGCTCGCGGACGACGGGCGCATCAAGATCGGCGACTTCGGCCTCGCGCGCGCCGTCAGCGCGAACACCGCGACCGGCCAGGCGCTCCTCGGCACGATCGCGTACCTCTCCCCCGAGCTCGTCACGCGGGGCATCGCGGACACCCGCAGCGACATCTACGCCGTCGGCATCATGATGTACGAGATGCTCGCCGGGGAGCAGCCCTTCAAGGGCGAGCAGCCCATGCAGATCGCGTACCAGCACGCCAACGACCAGGTGCCGACGCCCAGCATCGCCAACGCGTCCGTGCCCGTCGAGCTCGACGAGCTGGTGCTGTGGGCGACCGCGCGGGATCCCGAGCAGCGCCCCCGCGACGCCCGGGCCCTCCTGGACGAGCTCTACGCCGTCCAGAACCGGCTCGACGCGCGGTCCGGCGACCCCGCCCCGCTCCAGCGCACCGTGGTGTTCCCGAGCGCCCCGGCGCTGCCGCCCGTCACGACGGGCGAGACGCAGGTGGTCGGCGGTCCGCCCGTCATGCTGCGGCAGGAGACGGAGCGCTCCGAGCCGGAGTCCGTCGCCGCGCTGGTCTCGGCGGGACAGCGCCGTCGCGCGCGCGGCTGGGTGCTCGCCCTCCTCATCGTCATGCTCGCCGCCCTCGCGGGCGGCACCGGCTGGTACTACGGCCAGGGACCCGGAGCGCGCGTGCCGGTCCCGACCGTCGCGGAGATGGCGGTCGACGACGCCGCGGGCACGCTGCAGGGCCAGGGCTTCGTGGTCGCGCGCGCCGAGGAGCCGAGCGTGGACGTCGCGGTGGGGCACGTGACCCGCAGCGATCCGGCGTCGGGCACGCCCGTCGACCAGGGATCCACCGTGACCGTCTACGCCTCCACCGGCCCGCAGCTCCTCGACGTGCCCGACGTGGTCGGCAGCGCGGAGGGCGACGCCCGGACCCGGCTGCAGGACGTGCCCTTCGTGGTGCAGGAGTCGACCATCCGCCAGTACGGCGACGCGGAGGAGGGCACGGTCGTGCAGGTCCTCGACGCCGCCGGCGCGCCCATCGGCGCCCAGTACCCCGAGCAGCAGCCGGTGACCCTGGTGGTCGCGGCCGGCCCGATCCCGGACGTCAACGGGCGCTCGGTCGACCAGGCCGTCGCGACGCTCGCCCAGGCGGGCCTCGTCGGCGAGGCCGGCAAGCAGAGCTTCAGCGACGACGTGGAGAAGGGCGAGGTCATCTCGGTCTACCCCGTGAACCAGGACCCGGTCCGCTCCGGGCTCGACGGCGCGCCGGGCAGCACGGTGGGGCTCGAGGTGTCGAAGGGCCCCGACCTCGTCGCCGTCCCGGCGGTCGTCGGGCTCACGCGCGACGAGGCGAAGGCAGCGCTCGACGCGGCCGGGTTCAAGTACGCGTACTCGGCGTTCTGGGACGCGCTGCCCAACAGCATCACGCGGGTCGCCTCGGCGAGCCCCGAGGCGCAGGCGCTCGCGCGGCGCGGTTCGACGATCAACCTCGGCATCACGGCCTCCGGCTGATCCCCGCTCCCTTCCCCGGCGCGGACACGACGACGCCCCGCCGCCTCGAGGGCGACGGGGCGTCATGCGCCGGATGCGGCTCAGCCGCGCGCGGCCGCCAGCTCCTCCGCGACGAGGAACGCGAGCTCGAGGCTCTGCATGTGGTTGAGCCGCGGGTCGCACAGCGACTCGTAGCGCGTCGCGAGGGTGGCCTCGTCGATGTGCTCGGAGCCGCCGAGGCACTCCGTGACGTCGTCGCCGGTGAGCTCGATGTGGATGCCGCCCGGGTGCGTGCCCGCCGCCCGGTGGGCCTGGAAGAAGCCCTGGACCTCGTCGACCACATCGTCGAAGCGACGGGTCTTGTAGCCGGTCGGCGTGGTCAGGCCGTTGCCGTGCATCGGGTCGGTGACCCACAGCGGGTTCGCGTCCGACGCCTTGACGGCCTCGAGCAGGGGCGGGAGGGCATCCCGGATCCTCCCGGCGCCCATGCGCGTGATGAAGGTGAGGCGGCCGGGCTCGCGATCCGGGTCGAGCTTCTCGATGAGCTCGTGGACCGTCTCGGGCGTGGTGCTCGGGCCGAGCTTGACGCCCAGCGGGTTGCGGACGCGCGACAGGAAGTCGACGTGCGCCCCGTCGAGGTCGCGCGTGCGCTCCCCGATCCAGATGAAGTGCGCCGACGTGTTGTACGGCGTGCCGGTGCGCGAGTCGATGCGGGTCATGGGCCGCTCGTAGTCCATGAGCAGCCCCTCGTGGCCGGTGTAGAACTCGACGCGCTTGAGGTCGTCGAAGTCGGCGCCCGCGGCCTCCATGAACTTGATGGCGCGGTCGATGTCGCGGGCGAGCTGCTCGTAGCGCTGGTTGGCGGGGTTCGCGGCGAATCCCTTGTTCCAGCTGTGCACCTCGCGCAGGTCGGCGAACCCGCCCTGCGTGAAGGCGCGGATGAGGTTCAGCGTGGAGGCGGCCGTGTGGTACCCCTTCACGAGCCGCGCGGGATCCGCCGCCCGGGACTCCGGGGTGAAGTCGTAGCCGTTGACGATGTCGCCGCGGTAGGCGGGCAGCGTCAGGTCGCCGCGCGTCTCCGAGTCGCTCGACCGGGGCTTCGCGAACTGGCCGGCCATGCGGCCCATCTTCACGACGGGCATCGCGGCGCCGTAGGTGAGGACGACGGCCATCTGCAGCACGGTCTTCACGCGGTTGCGGATCTGGTCGGCGGTCGCGCCGGCGAAGGTCTCGGCGCAGTCGCCGCCCTGGAGGAGGAACGCGCGGCCGTCGGCGGCGGCGGCCAGGCGGCTGCGCAGCTGGTCGACCTCGCCCGCGAACACGAGCGGCGGCAGGAGCGCGATCTCGGCGCTGGCGGCGTGCACCGCGGCGGCGTCCGGCCAGGCGGGCTGCTGCTTGACCTCGAGCGTGCGCCAGTGGTCGAGTCCGGCGAGGACGTCGGGGTGGGCGGGGACGAGGTGCTCAGAGGCCACGGTGGGATCCCGGTTCGTGTCGTGCGCGTGGTGCGCGGTGGAGGCGGTGCGGGAGACGGTCAGCGGGCCGCGCTCGCGCGCTTCTCCTTGACCGAGGTCGCATAGACGTCGACGTACTCCTGGCCGCTCAGCCTCGAGAGCTCGTACATGATCTCGTCGGTGATGGAGCGGAGGATGAACCGATCTCCCTCGAGGCCGGCGAACCTACTGAAATCTAGCGGCTCGCCGATGACCACACCAATCCGGCGGACCTTGGGGATGCGCGTGCCGATGGGCATGACCTTCTCGGTGTCGATCATCGCGATCGGGACGACCGGGACCTCCCCCTCGAGGATCATGCGGGCGACGCCCGTGCGGCCGCGGTACATCTTGCCGTCGGGGCTGCGGGTGCCCTCGGGGTAGATGCCGAGCATCCGGCCCTCGGCCAGGACGCGGAGCCCCGTGTTGAGCGACGCCTCGGAGGCCTTGCCGCCGGACCGGTCGATGGGGAGCATGCCCGTGGCGGTGAAGAACATCTTCGTGGCCCAGCCCTTGAGGCCGGTGCCCGTGAAGTAGTCGCTCTTCGCGAGGAAGACGAGGTTGCGGTCGACCAGGAGCGGCAGGAACACGGAGTCGATGAACGACAGGTGGTTGCTCGCGAGGATGACGCCGCCCTTCGCGGGGATGTTCTCGAGGCCGGTGACCCAGGGGCGGAAGGTGCTGCGGAGGACGGGTCCCGCGACCAGGTTCTTCATGAACCAGTAGAACATCGGATGGCCACCTTCCGGGCGGGGTCGGATCCAGCATAGCCAGCGGCGACGCCCGCGCCCGGCAGGCGGGGACCGGGCCGCCCGGCGTCAGGCTCCGTGACGGAGGGCGGCGGCGTGCAGGCGGGCGAGGTCGGCCGCGCCCACGACGCCGGCGTCGTTCACGAGCTCGGCGATGCGGAACTCCGGCTCCGGGTGGTAGCCGCGGGCCGGGAGGTGCGCGAGGTAGGCATCGCGGATCGGGTCGAGCAGGAGGTCGCCTGCCTGGGCGACGCCGCCGCCGATGACGAACATCTGCGGGTCGAGGATCGCGCCGATGCTGGCGGCCGCCTCCCCGAGCCAGCCGCCGAGGCGACGGAGGGCGAGGAGGGCGCCGGGGTCGCCGGCCTGGATCAGGTCGCTCACGTCGTGGCCGGTGAGCGTGCCCACCTCCTGGCGGCGCGCGGCGAGGCCCGCACCGTGCGTGCCGCCGAGGTCCGCGAGCTCGTCGGCGGTGCGGAGGAGCGCGCGGCCGGAACCGTACTGCTCGATGCAGCCGCGGGCGCCGCAGCCGCACGGCAGTCCGTCGGGCACGACGCGCATGTGGCCGAGCTCCGCGCCCGCGCCGAACCCGCCGCGGAAGAGGCGGTCGTCGGCGACGATCGCGCCGCCCACGCCGGTGCCGATGGTGAGGGTGACCATGTCGCTGACCAGACGGCCCGCGCCGTAGCGGAACTCGGCCCAGCCGGCGGCGTTCGCGTCGTTCTCGATGACGATGGGCAGGTCGATCCGGCCGCGCAGCTTCTCGCGCACCGGCTCGTTGCGCCAGTTGATGTTCGGGGCGTAGTAGACGGTGGACTGCGCGGCGTCGATGAAGCCGGCCGCCGCGACGCCCACGGCCACGGCGTCGGGGTGCTGGGCGCGCAGGCGCTCGACCATGCCGACGACGGCCTCGACGATGGCGTCCGGGCTGCTCGCCTCGGTCGGGACCCGGTCCTCCGCCGCGATGACGCCGAGCTCGTCGACCACGGCTCCCGCGATCTTCGTCCCGCCGATGTCTATCCCGATTGCATGCACTCCGCGGGCCCTTCCGTTCGTCTCGCCAGTCGATCCTAGTGACGCGCCGGACGCCCCCGACCGGGGACGAGCGCGGGGGCGCCGGCCGCCGTTAAGCTGACCCCACCATTTCCGGTACCGAAGGAGCTGCCGTGGAACAGCACACCATGCCCGCCGCCGTCGAGGCGAGACCCGAGGACAACGTCACCGACGTCCTCGTCCACCGCGTGAGGACGAGCCCCGACGCTCCGCTGTTCGCGCTGCCGGACGGGTCCGGCGGGTGGACCGACGTCTCGGCGTCCGAGTTCCACCGCCAGGTCGTCGCCCTCGCGAAGGGCTTCGTCGCCGCCGGCATCGAGCCGGGCGAGCGCATCGGCATGATGTGCCGCACGCGCTACGAGTGGACGCTCGTCGACTTCGCGGTCTTCTTCGCCGGCGGCGTCCTCGTGCCCGTCTACGAGACGTCCTCCCCCGGCCAGGTGCACTGGAACATGCAGGACTCCGGCAGCGTCGCCGTGGTCCTCGAGTCCGCCGAGCACTTCTCCCGCTTCGACGAGGTGCACCCGGAGCTGCCCGCGGTGCGGCACGTGTGGCAGATCGACCTCGGCGACCTCGACAAGCTCGCGCGGCAGGGCGTCGACGTGCCGGACGAGGAGATCGAGCGCCGACGCAACATCGCCGTGGGCTCCGACATGGCGACCCTGATCTACACGTCGGGCACCACGGGACGGCCCAAGGGCTGCGTGCTCACCCACGCGAACTTCGTCGAGCTCGCGCGGAACGCCGAGGTCGCGATGAGCGAGGTCGTGCAGGTCGGCGCGTCCACGCTGCTGTTCATCACGACGGCGCACGTGTTCGCGCGCTTCATCTCGATCCTCAACGTGCAGGCGGGCGTGAAGACCGGCCACCAGGCCGACACCACGCAGCTCCTCCCCGCGCTCGCGTCGTTCAAGCCGACGTTCCTGCTCGCCGTCCCGCGCGTGTTCGAGAAGGTCTACAACTCCTCGGAGCAGAAGGCGGAGGGCGCCGGCCGGGGCAAGGTGTTCCGGAAGGCCGCCGAGGTCGCGTACGCGCACTCGGTCGCGGTCGACGCGGGGAAGGTGCCGCTGGCGCTCGCGCTGCAGTTCACGCTGTTCGACGCGCTCGTCTACTCGAAGATCCGGCAGGCGATGGGCGGTCGCGTGCGCTACGCGGTGAGCGGGTCCGCGCCCCTCGGCCTCCGGCTCGGCCACTTCTACCGCTCGCTCGGGCTCACCATCCTCGAGGGCTACGGGCTCACGGAGACGACGGCACCCGTGAGCGTGAACCTCGTCGCCGGCTTCCGGATCGGCACCGTGGGGCCCGCGCTCCCCGGCGTCTCCACGCGGATCACCGACGAGGGCGAGATCGAGGTCAAGGGCGTCAACGTCTTCGACGGCTACTGGCAGGACGAGGAGGCGACCGCGGCCGTCTTCGACGACGGCTGGTTCCGCACGGGCGACCTCGGCAGCTACGACGCGGACGGCTACCTCACGATCACGGGACGCAAGAAGGAGATCATCGTCACGGCGGGCGGCAAGAACGTGGCGCCCGCCGCGCTCGAGGACCCGATCCGCGCCAACCCGCTCGTCGGGCAGGTCGTGGTCGCGGGCGACCGGCGGCCGTTCATCTCGGCGCTCATCACGCTGGACCCCGAGATGCTCAAGGTCTGGCTCGGCAACAACGGCCAGGACCCGTCGCTGACGCTCGAGCAGGCGTCGCAGAACCCCGCGGTGCTCGCCGAGGTGCAGCGCGCGGTCGACGCGGCCAACGCGACGGTCTCGCGCGCCGAGTCGATCCGGAAGTTCGTGGTGCTCCCGGTGGAGCTCACCGAGGCGGCCGGGCACCTCACGCCGAAGCTCAGCATCAAGCGCCAGGTGGTGCTCGACGCGTTCGCCGACGTCATCACCCGGATCTACGAGGCGGCGCCGAACACCGAGGGCCACTCGCTGGTGCATTGACGCCCGGTCGCCGGTCCCGTGCACGTGCGCGGGACCGGAACCGGGACCGGATCAGAACCAGTCGGACTCGCGCACCTGCTTCATCGCCTCGCGGCGGCGCTGCTTGTCGAGCCGGTCGAGGTACACGAGGCCGTCGAGGTGGTCCACCTCGTGCTGGAACGCCTGCGCGAGCACGCCCGTGCCCTCGAGGCGGACCGCGTTCCCGTCCAGGTCGATGCCGCTGATCACGGCCTCGGGGTGGCGCATCGTGGGGAACCACAGGCCGGGCACCGAGAGGCAGCCCTCGTCGACGAGCACGGCCTCGCCGCGGAGCTCCTCGATGACCGGGTTGAGGATGTAGCCGAACGCCGGCCCCACGTCGTAGCTGAACGCCCGGAGGTTCACGCCGATCTGCGCCGCCGCCACCCCGGCCCGGCCGTCGGGCCGCACGCTGTCGAGGAGGTCCTCGACCAGGGCGCGCACGCCCTCGTCGATCTCGCGGATCTCCGAGGAGACGGTCTTCAGCACCGGATCGCCGAACAGGCGGATCTGTCGTTCAGTCATTCTCTGCTTCCGTGGGTCCTCAGCGGGCGGCGGGTCAGGGTCGACCGGCCCCCGCGGGCGCATCGCCCGGACCATTCTCCCGTGCCCAGTCGGCCACCGCGGACTCGGCGGAGAGCAGGGCGTTCTCGACGACCTCCGTCACGGCCGGGTGCGGCCAGTACTGCGCGCGGGCGAGCCCCGTGACCCGGTGGCCGAGGCTCGCGGCCGTGAGGAGGGGCTGGATGAGCGCGGCCGAGTCGGAGCCGATGATGTGCGCGCCGAGGATCGTGCCGCCGTCGCGCGGATCCACCACCAGCTTGCAGAACGACGTCGTGTCCTCGAGCGCCCAGCCCCAGGCGGTGGACGAGTACGGCTGCTCGACCGTGACGACCGGGCCGGCCGCCCGCGCCTCCGCCTCCGTGAGGCCGAACGAGCCGATCTGCGGACGCGAGAACACGGCCTGCGGGACGGGCCCGGGCGCGCCGCCGACGAGGTCGTCGGGGTGCAGCAGGTTGTGCTGCACGACGCGGGCCTGGTGGTTCGCGACGTGCTTGAGCTGGTGCTCCGAGCTGATGTCGCCGAGCGCGAAGACGCCGGGCACCGGCTCCCCGCCCGCGAGCACGCGCTGCTCGGCGTCCACGACGATGCGGCCGTCCTCGTGCAGGTCGTAGCCGGCGTTGGCGACGGCGAGCGTGTCGGTGTTGGGGATCCGGCCGAGCGCGACCAGGACCGCCTCCGTCTCGACCAGGTGGCCGGATGCGAGGCGCGAGCGCAGCACGTCGCCGTCGCGCTCGATCTCCTCCACCTCGCAGTCGGTGATGAGGTCCCACTGGGTGCGCGCGAGCGTCGTGAAGCGGGTGGACACGTCCTCGTCGAGGTGGGCGAGGAGGTGCGGGGAGCGGGCCACCTGCGTGACGTGCACGCCCAGGTGGCTGAAGACGTGGGCGAACTCGGCCGCCACGTAGCCGCCGCCCACGATGAGGAGCGAGGCCGGGAGCTCGGCGATGCGCATGATCGAGTCGGAGTCGTGGATCGCCGGGTCCGGCGTGTACGCCGCCGGGAGCGGGCGCGGCCGGGACCCCGCCGCGAGCACGATCCGGTCCGCGGTGATCCGCTGCCCGCTGGCCGTCACGAGCACGCCGGGCGCCTCGAAGCCGACGCTCTCGCGCAGGAGCGTGACGTTCTCCGCGCCGCTCTCGCGCCACTCGCGTCCCCCCTCGCTGATGGCGTCGATGCGGCCGAAGACGCGCGCGCTGATCGCGGGCCAGTCGACGGCCTCGACCGAGGCGCGGATCCCGAGGGCGGCGCCCTCGCGCGTCCCCGCGGCGACGTCGGCCACGTGCACGAGCATCTTGGTGGGGATGCAGCCCGCGTTGAGGCAGGTGCCGCCGAAGTGCGCGCCGTCGTCCACGAGCAGGACCCGCTGGTCGGCGAAGCGCTCGTCGACGATGGAGTTGCCGGATCCGCCGCCCACGACCACGAGGTCGTAGCGCTCGTCGGGCGTCTCGTCGGGCGTCGGGTGCGTGCTGGTCATCGGGCTCACTTCTCGTTCTCGACGACCACGAGCAGGTCGCCCGCGTCGACCTGCTGGGTGGTGGGGACGGCCAGCCGCGCGACGCGGCCGGCGACCGGCGACGTGATGGCCGCCTCCATCTTCATGGCCTCGATCGACGCGACGGCCTGGCCGGCGGCGACCACGTCGCCCTCCCGCACCTTGAGCGTCACCACGCCGGAGAACGGCGCGGACACGTGCCCGGGCCGGGAGGCGTCGCCCTTCTCGGCGGCGACGGTCGTGACGGCGATGCCCCGGTCGCGCACGAACACGGGCCGGAGCTGGCCGTTCATGACCACCATGACGGTGCGCATGCCCGACGCGTCGGCGTCGCCCACGGCCTCCAGGCCGATGATGACCTCGACGCCCCGGCCGATCCGCACGACGTGCTCCTGGCCCTGGCGGAGCCCGTGCAGGTAGTCCTCGGTGTCGAGCACGGAGAGGTCGCCGAAGAGCTCGCGGATGGTCTCGTACTGCTCGGTGGGCTGCGGGAACAGGAGGCGGTTGAGGGTGCGCCGGCGCTCGGCGCCCGGCACCTCGAGCACCCGGCGGTCGTCGACGGAGAGGGGCGTCACGCCGATGCGCACGTCGCGGCCCTGGAGGACGCGGGTGCGGAAGGGCTCGGGCCAGCCGCCCGGGAGGTCGCCCAGCTCGCCGGCCATGAAGCCGATCACGGAGTCGGGGATGTCGTAGTCCTGCGGGTTCTCGGCGAAGTCCCGCGGGTCGGCCTTCGCGGCCGCGAGCTGGAGGGCCAGGTCGCCGACCACCTTGGACGACGGCGTGACCTTGGGGATGCGGCCGAGGATCCGGTCGGCCGCCTGGTACATGTCCTCGATCAGCTCGAAGTCGTCGGCGAGTCCCAGCGCGGTGGCCTGCTGCCGGAGGTTCGACAGCTGGCCGCCCGGGATCTCGTGCCGGTAGACGCGGCCGGTGGGACCCGGCAATCCGGACTCGAAGGGACGGTAGAGGCGGCGCACGGCCTCCCAGTACGGCTCGAGGTCGCTGACCGCGTCGAGCGAGAGCCCGGTGTCGCGTTCGGTGTCCGCGAGGGCCGCGACGAGCGCGGAGGCGGAGGGCTGGCTCGTGGTGCCCGACATCGGCGCGCTCGCGGCGTCGACCGCGTCGGCGCCCGCGCGGCTGGCGGCGAGGAGGGTCGCGAGCTGCCCGCCCGCGGTGTCGTGCGTGTGCACGTGCACCGGCAGGTCGAACTCGCGGCGGAGCGCGGTCACGAGCCGCTCGGCGGCGGCCGGCCGGAGGAGACCGGCCATGTCCTTGATCGCGAGGATGTGCGCCCCGGCGGCGACGCTCCGCTCGGCGAGGGCGAGGTAGTAGTCGAGCGTGTAGAGGTCCTCGGCCGGGTCGAGCAGGTTGCCGGTGTAGCAGAGCGCGACCTCGGCCACCGTGGTGCCCGTGGCGAGGACCGAGTCGATGGCCGGGCGCATGCGCTCCACGTCGTTGAGCGCGTCGAAGATGCGGAAGACGTCGACGCCCGTGGCGGCCGCCTCCTGCACGAACGCGTCGGTGACCTCGGTCGGGTACGGCGTGTAGCCGACCGTGTTGGCGCCGCGGAGGAGCATCTGGATGGCGATGTTCGGCAGCGCGTCGCGGAGCGACGCGAGCCGCTCCCACGGGTCCTCGCCGAGGAAGCGCAGCGCGACGTCGTACGTCGCGCCGCCCCACGCCTCGACCGAGAGGAGCTCGGGCGTCGTGCGCGCCACGTGCGGCGCGACGGCCACGAGGTCGCGCGTGCGGACCCGGGTGGCGAGCAGCGACTGGTGCGCGTCCCGGAACGTGGTCTCGGTGACCGCGAGGGCGGTCTGCGCGCGCAGGGCCTCCGCGAAGCCGCGGGGGCCGAGCTCGAGCAGGCGCTGGCGGGATCCGGCGGGCGCCGCCTGCCGGAGGTCGACGTCGGGCAGCTTGTCCGCGGGCCGGACGAGGGCGGTGCGCGGCCCGTTCGGCTGGTTGACCGTGACGTCGGCCAGCCAGTTGAGGATCCTCGTGCCGCGGTCCTTGGAGACGTTGCTGCGGACGAGGCCCGGCCGCTCGTCGATGAAGGACGTGCTGAGGTCGCCCGCCTGGAACTGCGGGTCGTCGAGCACGGCCTGGAGGAACGGGATGTTGGTGGAGACGCCGCGGATCCGGAACTCGGCGAGGGCGCGCTTGGCGCGCGTGACGGCCGAGGGGAAGTCGCGCCCGCGGCAGGTGAGCTTCGCGAGCATCGAGTCGAAGTGCGGGCTGATCTGCGCCCCGGTGGCGACCGTGCCGCCGTCGATGCGGATCCCGCCGCCGCCCGGCGAGCGGTAGGTCGTGATCTTGCCGGTGTCCGGCCGGAAGCCCTGCGCGGGATCCTCGGTCGTGATGCGGCACTGGAGCGCCGCGCCGTGCAGCACGACGTCCTCCTGGTGCAGGCCGAGGTCGGCGAGGGTCTCCCCTGCCGCGATGCGCATCTGCGACTGCACGAGGTCGACGTCGGTGACCTCCTCGGTCACCGTGTGCTCCACCTGGATGCGCGGGTTCATCTCGATGAAGACGTGCTGGCCCGCGCGGGGGCCGTCCGTGTCGAGCAGGAACTCCACCGTCCCGGCGTTCACGTAGCCGATGCTGCGGGCGAAGGCGACGGCGTGCGCGTGCATCGCGTCCCGGACGGCCGGGTCGAGGTTCGGCGCCGGGGCGATCTCCACCACCTTCTGGTGGCGCCGCTGCACCGAGCAGTCCCGCTCGAAGAGGTGGACGGTCTCGCCGGCGGCGTCCGCGAGGATCTGCACCTCGATGTGCCGGGGCCGGAGCACGGCCTGCTCGAGGAACATGGTCGCGTCGCCGAAGGCGCTGTCGGCCTCGCGCATGGCGGCCCGCAGCGCGTCCTCGAGGTCCTCCGCGCGCTCGACGCGGCGCATCCCGCGACCGCCGCCGCCCGCGACGGCCTTGGCGAAGATGGGGAAGCCGATCCCCTCGGCCTGGGCGAGGAGCAGGTCGACGTCGGTCGACGGCGGCGTGGACGCGAGCACGGGCACGCCGGCCGAGGTCGCGTGCTCCTTGGCGGTGACCTTGTTGCCCGCCATCTCGAGCACGTCGGCATCGGGTCCGATGAAGACGATGCCGTTCGCCGCGGCCGCGCGCGCGAGGCCCGGGTTCTCCGAGAGGAAGCCGTAGCCCGGGTAGATGGCGTCGGCGCCGCACTCGAGCGCCACGCGGATGATCTCGTCGACGTCGAGGTACGCCCGGACCGGGTGGCCCTCCTCGCCGATCAGGTACGCCTCGTCAGCCTTCAGCCGGTGCAGCGAGTGCCGGTCCTCGTGCGGGTAGACGGCCACCGTGCGGGCGCCCAGCTCGACGGCGGCGCGGAAGGCCCGGATCGCGATCTCCCCGCGATTGGCGACGAGGATCTTCTCGAACATGGCGGGGCCTCTCGTCGGACGGGGCTTCGGGCACCCCCGCGTTTAGGTCTTCCCAGAGTATCGACGGTAGCCTCTCCCACGTGCATGTACTGAGCGTCAGCTCCCTCAAGGGGGGCGTGGGGAAGACCACCGTGACCCTGGGACTGGCGTCCGCCGCCTTCTCCCGCGGCTTGAGGACCCTGGTGGTCGATCTCGACCCGCAGGCCGACGTGTCCACGGGCATGGACATCCAGGTCGCCGGCCACCTCAACGTCGCCGACGTGCTCGCCTCCCCCAAGGAGAAGATCGTGCGCGCGGCCATCGCCCCCAGCGGCTGGACCAAGGGCCGCTCGGGCACCATCGACGTCATGATCGGCAGCCCGTCCGCCATCAACTTCGACGGCCCGCACCCCAGCATCCGCGACATCTGGAAGCTCGAGGAGGCGCTCGCCAACGTCGAGGCCGACTACGACCTCGTGCTCATCGACTGCGCCCCGTCGCTCAACGCCCTCACGCGCACCGCGTGGGCGGCCAGCGACCGCGTCACGGTCGTCACCGAGCCCGGCCTCTTCTCCGTCGCCGCCGCCGACCGCGCGCTCCGCGCCATCGAGGAGATCCGCCGCGGCCTCTCCCCGCGCCTGCAGCCGCTCGGCATCATCGTCAACCGCGCCCGCGTGCAGTCGCTCGAGCACCAGTTCCGCATCAAGGAGCTCCGCGACATGTTCGGCCCGCTCGTCCTGAGCCCCCAGCTGCCCGAGCGCACGTCGCTGCAGCAGGCGCAGGGCGCCGCCAAGCCGCTGCACGTCTGGCCGGGCGAGAGCGCGCAGGAGATGGCGCGCAACTTCGACCAGCTGCTCGAGCGCATCATGCGCACGGCCAAGATCGGCGACTACGCGGAGAACACCGCGCGCTGATCCGCTGCCCGGCTCCACGGCCGCGACGACGGCGCGGATCGGCATGACCGTCGAGATCGCAGGCCGGAGGCGATCGCCTCGCCGAGCACACCCGATCGCGGAGGCGCCGACCGTGCGCCCGATGCGCCGTGGCCCCGAGGAGCGGGCTAGGACGCCTTGACGGCGCGGCGGGCCGCGAGCTCGTCGGTGGGGTCCACGGTCTGCGTGTCGATCTCGACCAGGCTGTGCTCCACCTCGCGGAGCACCTTCCCGACCGCGATGCCGAAGACGCCCTGGCCGCGGCTCACGAGGTCGATGACCTCGTCGTTGCTGGTGCAGAGGTAGACGCTCGCGCCGTCGCTCATGAGGGTGGTCTGCGCCAGGTCGACGACGCCGGACTCGCGGAGCTGGTTGACCGCGGTGCGGATCTGCTGCAGGGAGATGCCGGTGTCGAGGAGGCGCTTGACGAGCTTCAGCACGAGGATGTCGCGGAAGCCGTAGAGGCGCTGGGTGCCGGAGCCCGACGCTCCGCGGACGGTGGGCTCGACGAGGCCGGTGCGGGCCCAGTAGTCGAGCTGGCGGTAGGTGATCCCCGCGGCGCGCGCGGCGACGGCGCCCCGGTAGCCGGCGCTGGCGTCCATCTCGGGGAGGCCGTCGGTGAACAGCAGACCGAGGTCGTAGCGCCCGGAGTCCGGGGTGGAGTCGCTCATCGTTCTGCCTTCCACCCCTCGCCGCCCGCCCCGGTGGGGGTCGCGCGCTGCTCAGGTCGGTTCGTCGGGATCGTGTTCTCACGGTAGCGGGGCCCGCGGGCCCGATCAACGACATCCGGCGGAAGCGCCCGGCGTGTCGCCCCGGCCCTCCGCGGCGCCCCCGTCGGGGGTGCGGATCGGCCGGTCCCGACGGCGCCCTCCGACAAGCGGACGGCCCCGTGCGGACATGTCAGTCTACGGGCCGGGCCCGTGGACGCCAGCGCGATCAGGAGGAGAGACGGCCGAGCGCGGAGCGGATGAGGCTCCCCCGCCACGACCTCGAGCTGCTGGGCGATCTCGCGCGCGAGCTCGGCGGCGTGGGCGCGGCTCGACGCGTCACGACGCCGGGACACGGGCACGAGGGCCGACTCGATGAGGCTCAGCTCGCGCTCCGCCGCCTGTCGGAAGCCGCGGAGGTGCCGGGGCTCGATGCCCGTGCGCTGCAGCTCGACGAGCGCGCGCATCACCTGCACGGCCTCCTCGCCGTAGACCTCGGCGGGCACGAGCACGCCCGCCGTGATCGCGTCGCCGAGGAGCGGCGCCGTGGCGCCCGACTCCCGCACCAGCTCCGCTCGGCTGTAGCGGCGCTCCTGGTCGAGCATGGACGCGGGCGGCGTGGTCGCCGCGCCGGGGAGCGCGGGCGACAGGCCGGCGTCGAGGTCGCGCAGGTAGGCGCGGATGACCTTCAGCGGCAGGTAGTGGTCGCGCTGCATCCCGAGGACGGTGCGGAGGCGCTCCACGTCGGCCGGGCTGAACTTGCGGTAGCCGGACTCCGTGCGGGACGGCTGGACGAGGCCCTGCTCCTCGAGGAAGCGGAGCTTGCTGTTGGTGAGGTCGGGGAACTCCGGGGTGAGGCGCGCGAGCACCTGCCCGATGCTGAGGAGACCGGGGGTGCGGGCTGGCGTCGACCGGGCGGCGGACGCCGGCACTACTCGATCGTCCGGCCGACGAGGTCGGTGCGCGACGCGTAGAACGTGAGGCGGAACTTGCCCACCTGCACCTCCGCGCCGTCCTGGAGCAGGGCGGTGTCGATGCGGACGCCGTCGAAGTACGTGCCGTTGAGCGAGCCGAGGTCCTTGACCTGGAACGACGTGCCCTGGCGGACGAACTCCGCGTGGCGGCGGGACACGGTCACGTCGTCGAGGAAGATGTCCGCGTCGGGGTGGCGGCCGGCGACCGTGACGTCGGCGTCGAGGAGGAAGCGGGCCCCCTGGTTCGGTCCGCGCCGGACCACGAGGAGGGCGGATCCCGAGGGGAGCGCCGTGACGGCGTCCTTCTCCTCGACCGACACGACGCCGTCGAGGCCCGCGAGGGCCGCTCCGAGCTCGTCGCGGAAGGTGGCCGTGGTGTCCGTGCTCGTGTACTGCTCGGGCACGCGCGTGGCGTCGTGACCCTGTTCGCGTCCATCCATGGTCGTACCTCCTGTGACCTGACAGCGTAACGGATCGGACACGGCCGGGACCACGACGGGGGACGACCCGGGCGTGGTCCCGGCGGCGGATCAGCGGGATGCGGGTCGCGGGTCGTCGCCGTGCTCGCCGGACCGGGTCACGTCGGCCTCGAGGGCCTCCGCCGGCGCCTCCAGGTCGCCGTCGTGCTCGGTGCCCATGCTCGTCTCGTCGAACGGGTCGCCGCCGCCGAGGACGAGGGCGACGCGGTCGGCGTCGATGCCGCGGGTCCACGTGCCGATGAGGAGGGTGGCGACCGCGTTCCCGGTGAAGTTCGTGAGCGCGCGCGCCTCGGACATGAACCGGTCGATGCCGACGATGAGCCCGACGCCGTCCACGAGGTCGGGGCGGTGGGACTGCAGGCCGCCCGCGAGGGTCGCGAGGCCGGCGCCGGTGACGCCCGCGGCGCCCTTCGAGGCGATGATCATGAACACCAGCAGCGACACCTGCTCGCCGATCGCCAGCGGGCTGCCGAGCGCGCTCGCGATGAACAGGGACGCCATCGTGAGGTAGATGGCGGTGCCGTCGAGGTTGAACGAGTAGCCCGTGGGCACCGTGATGCCGACGACCGGCTTCGAGACGCCGACGTGCTCCATCTTGGCGATGAGGCGGGGCAGCGCGACCTCGGAGGAGGACGTCGACACGATGAGGAGGTACTCGCGGCCCAGGTACCTCATCAGCCGGAAGATGTTGACGCGGGCGACGAACCAGAGCAGCGAGCCGAGCACCACCACGATGAAGAGCGCGCACGTGATGTAGAAGCCGATCATGAGGGTGGCGAGGCTGATGACCGCCTGGATCCCCGTGGCGCCCACGACCGCCGCGATGGCGCCGAACGCGCCGAGGGGCGCCACCCACATCACCATGCTGAGGATGCGGAACACGAGGATCTGGATGTTGCGGATGCCCTCGAGCACGGGCTCGCCGCGCTTCCCGAGCTGCTGCAGGGCGAAGCCGACGAGGAGCGCCACGAAGAGGGTCTGCAGGATGCTGCCCGAGGTGAGCGACGACAGGAGCGACGTGGGGATGATCGAGAGGAGGAAGTCCTTCTCGTCGGTCGCCTCCGCGGTGCCCTCCGGGGCGCGCAGCCCGCTGAGGTCGAGGCCCTCGCCCGGGTGGATGAGGTTGCCGACGACGAGGCCGATCGCGAGCGCGAACGTCGACATGACGATGAAGTAGAGGAGCGCGAGCCCGCCGACCCGGCCGACCGTGGCGGCCTTCGCCACGGATCCGACGCCGAGCACGATGGTGCAGAAGATGATGGGCGCGATCATCATCTTGATGAGGGCGACGAACGCGTCGCCGACGGGCTTGAGCGCCACGCCCGTCTCGGGGGCGACGAGGCCCACGGTGACGCCGAGGAGCACCGCCACGATGACGGCGATGTAGAGGTAGTGCTGGCGGTCCAGGCGGCGGAGCGCGGCGATGGGGTTGGTCATGGGACGTCCTTGTCTCGTGAGCGGCGCCGGCGCACGGGGTGCGCCAGGCGGTCACGTCAGGATGTCCCAGGGGGCGGGACGGCCCGGGGTTGTGTTCATAATGTTCCTGCCGGGGTGCCGGCAGCGGACGCGAGGAGGCAGCATGTCGCGAGCCGCGCTGCCCGGCCGCATCCGCCTCCGCCGCCCCGGCCTCCCGCGCGGCATCGCGGCGCGGCTCCTCGCGGTCCAGCTGGCCGTGCTCCTCGTCGTCGCCGTCGTCGCCACGGCGGCGCTCTGGGCGGACTCCCGCCAGCGCGCCGAGCAGGCCGCCGCCGACCGGAGCCTCGCGGTGGCGACGACCGTGGCGGACTCGCCGCGCGTCGCCGAGGGGCTCACCTCCGCGGATCCGACGGGCGCGCTCCTCGACTACTCGCTCGACGTGACGCGCGACACCGGCGTCGACTTCGTCACGATCATGGACCGCGACACGGTGCGGGTGACCCACCCCGACCCCGACGAGATCGGCCGGACGTACCGGGGCACCACCGGCCCGGCGCTCGCGGGACGGTCCCTGACCGAGACCTCCACCGGGACGCTCGGGCCGAGCGTCCGCGCGGTCGTGCCCGTGCGCGACGCGGACGGCGGGATCGTCGGGCTGGTCGCGGCCGGGGTCACCGTCGAGCGCGTGACCGAGGTGCTGGGTGCCCGGCTGCCGGGGCTCGTCGGCACGGTCGGCGCGCTCGCGCTGCTGCTCGCGGCCGGCGCGGTGCTCCTCAGCCGGTCGCTCGAGCGGACGACGTGGGGCCTCGGGCCCGAGGAGATGGCGCGGATGCTCGCCTACTACGAGTCGGTGCTGCACTCCGTCGGCGAGGGCATCGTGCTCGTCGACCGGGACAGGCGGCTCGTGCTGCACAACGACCAGGCGGCCGAGCTGCTGGAGACGGACCTCGACCCGGCCGACGCGCCCGTCGCGGTCGAGGCGCTCGGCCTCCCGCCCGCGATCGAGCGGATGCTGGCCGCCGGGACGACGGCCGACGAGGTCGTGCACCTGCCGTCCGGGCGGGTGCTCGTGGTCACGCAGCGGCCGGCGCTGCCGACCGGCCGCACGGGGAGCGCCGCACGGCTCGGGACGGTGACGACGCTGCGCGACCGCACGGAGGTCCAGCGCCTCTCGGGCGAGCTGGCCACCCTGCGGACGCTCGCCGACGCGATGCGCGCCCAGACGCACGAGTTCGCGAACCGGCTGCACACGATCGTCTCGCTCATCGAGCTGGAGCGGCCGCGCGAGGCGCTCGCGCTGGCGGCGGCGGAGCTCGAGACGGACCGGCGGGCGTCGGAGGACGGGCTGACGGAGGACGCGGATCCCGTCGTGCGGGCGCTCGTGCGCGGCAAGGCGGCGCAGGCCGCGGAGCGCGGCGTCCAGCTGACCGTGCGCGTCGCCGAGGGCACGGGCGATCCGGGCGTCCCCGCCCCGGAGCTCGTGACCATCCTCGGCAACCTCGTGGACAACGCGATCGACGCCGCGGCCGACCCGTCGGTCGCCACGGCGCGCGGGGACGACCGGGGGCGGGTCGAGTTGTCGCTGTCGCGGACGGGCGCGGGCGCGCTCGTCATCGAGGTCGCGGACGACGGTCCGGGCGTGGATCCCGCGGTCCGGCCGCGCGTGCTGGAGTTCGGCGTGACGACCAAGACGGGCGACGCGGGGCCGCGCGGGGTGGGGCTCGCGCTCGTCGCGCGATCGGCCGCGCGGCTCGGCGGCGCGGTCGACGTGGGCGACGCGGACTCCCGGCTGGGCGGCGCGCGCGTCCGGGTGGTGCTGCCGGCGGACCCCGCGGGGCCCCGCGTCGACGACGACGCGGCCGACGTGGCCCGCGCCGGGGAGGTGCGCGCGTGATCCGGGTGCTGGTGGTCGACGACGACGTGCTGACCGGGGAGGCGCACGCCCTCTACGTCGGCCGGCTCGACGGCTTCGCGGTCGCGGGGGTCGCGCACACGGGCGGCGAGGCGCTGCGGCTCGTCGCCGAGGCCGGCGCGGACGGGATCGACCTCGTGCTCCTCGACATGACCCTGCCGGACATGCACGGCCTCGAGGTCTGCCGCCGGCTGCGCGCGGCCGGACGCGCGACGGACGTCGTCGCCGTGACCGCGGTGCGGGACCAGGCCGTGGTGCGCAGCTCCGTGACCGCGGGGATCGTGCAGTACCTCATCAAGCCGTTCACGTTCGCCGCCTTCGCGGAGAAGATGGCGGCCTACGTCGGCTACCGCGAGGGCCTCGGCGCGGGGAGCGGCAGCACGACGCAGCTGCAGGTCGACCGGGCGCTCGCCGCGCTGCGCTCCCCCGCGTCCGACTCCCGGCTGCCCAAGGGCATGTCGGCCGAGACGCTCGACCTCGTGCGCGGGATCGCCCGCGGGGACGGGCCCGCGGGCGGCGGGGTGGACGGCGCGCCGGTCGCGGAGGGCGTGTCCGCCGCGGAGGTGTCCGGCGCTCTCGAGGTGTCGCGCGTGACCGCCCGCCGGTACCTCGAGTACCTCGCGGACGTCGGCCAGGTGGAGCGCGTGCCGCGGTACGGGACGCCCGGGCGGCCGGAGCTCGGGTACCGCTGGACGCGGTGAGGCGCCGCGCGGCACCGGATCCGGTCGCGGCACGGCGGGGCGGGATCCGCCCCGGCCCGTGACGATGTCGCCGCCCCGTGCGAGTCTCGGGGCATGAGACGCACGATCCTCCCGCCGTACCTGCTGACCCGCCTCGCCGAGGCCGACCCCGAGCGCATGTCCGCCGCGCGGCAGGCCGCGCGCCGCGCGCTCCGCGACCAGGGGCCGCTCATCCACGACCGACGGGGACCCGGTGCCGAGCCGGACGCGTCGGCGCGCGCGGATCGCGACCCGTCCGGGATCCACCGCACGATCTCCGACGCCGGGAACCGCGAGGAGCTGCCCGGCCGCACGGTGCGCGTCGAGGGGGCGCCCGACACCGGCGACGCGGAGGTCGACGAGGCCTACGCGGGCCTCGGCGCCACCTACTCCCTGTTCTCCGAGGTCTACGGCCGGGAGTCGCTCGACGACCGGGGCCTCCCGCTGCTCGCGACCGTGCACTACGGCGAGGAGTACGACAACGCGTTCTGGGACGGCACGCGCATGGTCTTCGGCGACGGAGACGGCGAGGTGTTCGCGCCGTTCACGCGCTCGCTCACGGTCATCGGCCACGAGCTGACGCACGGGGTCACGGAGCTGACGCTCGGCCTCGTCTACCAGGGGCAGTCGGGCGCGCTCAACGAGTCGATCTCCGACGTCTTCGGCGTCCTCGTCGAGCAGCACGCGCTCGGGCAGTCGGCCGACGAGGCGACCTGGCTCGTGGGCGCGGAGCTGTTCCTCGACCGGTCGACGGGGCTCGCGCTGCGGTCGATGCGCGTGCCGGGGACGGCCTACGACGACGACGTGCTCGGGAAGGACCCGCAGCCCGGCCACATGGACGACTACGTGGAGACGCAGGAGGACAACGGCGGGGTCCACATCAACTCCGGGATCCCGAACCGCGCCTTCGTCCTGGCCGCCACGGCCATCGGCGGCGCGGCCTGGGAGGGCGCGGGACGGATCTGGTACGACGTGCTCGAGTCGGGCAGCGTGCGGGCCGATTGCGACTTCCCGGCGTTCGCCCGGGCCACGATCGACGCGGCGGCGGCGCGGTACGGTGAGGACGCGTCCGAGGTCGCCGCGGTCCAGGCGGCGTGGGAGGGCGTCGGGATCGAGGTCTAGGTGGAGATCGCCGTGTCGCGCACGGGCGGGATCGCGGGCATGACCCGCACCTGGTCGGTGCGCGTGGACGACGGCGCGGACGAGCAGGCGGCGTGGTGCGCCCTCGTCGACGACTGCCCCTGGGACGAGCCGGCCCCGCCCACGCCCGGCACCGACCGCTTCACGTACCTCGTGCGCGCCGACGACCGGGAGGCGCACCTCGGCGAGGCCGCCGTCGAGGGCCCGTGGCGTCGGCTCGTCGACCGGGTGCGCGAGGCGTCCCGTGGGAGCCTGGGGGGATGACGCCGCCTCCCCTCGACGACGACCGCTACGGACAGGACGTGCTCGCCACCGGCTGGCGCGGCCCCGCGAAGGCGGCGCCCCGGCCGCAGGACGCGACGCGCGACCTCGTGGTGGAGGAGCTGTCGACGGGGTTCTGCGGTGCGATCGTGCGCGTCGAGTCCGGCATGGTCGTGCTCGAGGACTTCCGGCGGAAGCAGCGCACCTTCCCGCTCAGCGGATCCTTCCTGCTCGAGGGCGAGCCCGTCGCGCTCCGGGTGCCGCGCGTCGCGCCCGCCGGCCCCGCGCGCACCGCGTCCGGGTCGCTCGCGGTCGCCGACCGGCAGGCGCGCGTGGCGCTGCCCAGCCGGATCTTCGTGGAGGGCCGGCACGACGCCGAGCTCGTGGAGAAGGTGTGGGGCGAGGACCTCCGCATCGAGGGCGTCGTCGTGGAGTACCTCGAGGGCGTCGACCACCTCGACGAGGAGCTCGACCGGTTCCGCCCCGGGAAGGGCCGCCGCGTCGGCGTGCTCGTCGACCACCTCGTGCCCGGATCCAAGGAGAGCCGCATCGCCGAGGCCGTCGCGCGCGGGCCGCACCGGGCGCACGCG
This sequence comes from Clavibacter sp. B3I6, assembly GCF_030816895.1. Taxonomy (NCBI): domain Bacteria; kingdom Bacillati; phylum Actinomycetota; class Actinomycetes; order Micrococcales; family Microbacteriaceae; genus Clavibacter; species Clavibacter sp. B3I6. The sequence continues at coordinate 99,778 of NZ_JAUSYL010000001.1, read as the reverse complement.
CTCGTGGTCGGGCACCCCTACGTCGACGTGTGGCAGTCGGTGAAGCCCGCGCGGCTGGGCCTCCGCGAATGGCCCGTGATCCCGCGGAGCGTCGAGTGGAAGCACGGCATCTGCGCCGCGCTCGGCTGGCCGCACGAGGAGCAGGCGGACATCGCCCGGGCCTGGCAGCGGATCCTCGGCCAGGTGCGCTCGTACCGGGACCTGGAGCCCGCGCTCCTCGGCCGGGTGGAGCAGCTCATCGACTTCGTGACGGATCCCGCCGGCCGGTAGCCGCCGGCCCGCCCGGCCTAGCGCGCGTCGCGGGCCGCGCGCGCGTCGAGGAGCGCGCGGATGCGGCCGGGACCGAGCACGCGGGCGCCGAGCTCCTCGACGCGCGCGGCCAGCCCGCGGTCGGCCGTGACCACCACGACCTCCCGGCCGGCGTCCCGCGCCGCGGCGACGACCCGCGCGATCTCGCCGTCGCCGTCCGCCGGGGCCGGGACCACGGTCAGCCCGGGGGCGCGGAGGACGGGGAGCGCGGGATCCGTCGCGGGCACCTCGGGGAGCGCCGCGTCGCGCGCGGCGCCCTCCACGACGGCCACGACGTCCGGCCAGCGCACGTCGCCCGGCAGGTCGAGGTCGGCGGCGGGCAGCCCGTCGCGCGCCAGGGCGTCGAGCTCGGCGAGGAGGCGGGTCGTGGAGCCGGCGCGGTCCCGCCACCAGCCGTCCGGCCGCGAGCCCAGGAGGTTCGCGGTGTCGACCACCAGGGTGACGTCGCGCGCGAGCTCCGCGCGCAGCATGGGCCAGGATCCGCCGAAGCCCGGGTGCAGCGGCAGCGCGTCGACCTCGTCGACCGGCACCCAGCGCAGCTCGATGCTCTCGGCGTCGGCGACGCGCGGCTCGAAGGGGCGGAGGACGCGCGCCGTGACCGTGGCGTAGCTCCAGAAGCCGAGGTCGAGCACGGTGGCGAGCACCGGCCGGATCCCGGCGGGCGGCACGCCCGCCTCCTCGGCCGACTCGCGCGCCGCGCCGTCGACGGCGGACTCGCCCGCGTGACGCGCCCCGCCCGGGAGGCCCCACGTGCCGCCGTGGTGGCTCCAGGCGACGCGGTGCTGCAGGAGGACGCCGCGGTCGGGGTCGTGCACGAGGAGGCCCGCAGCGCCGAAGGCGCCCCAGAAGCGCTGGCCGTCGGGACCCTCGACCCACGCGTCGCCGCTGTCGCGATGCGCCCCGCGCGGGGGCTCGGGCGGGCGATCGGCGCTCATGCGATCCACCATCTCACGGCCGCCTTGGGTAGCGTCGGAGGATGTCGTGCATCAGGTTCACCACCGCCGCGCAGCTCGAGGCCCTGCACCGGACCGCGCCCGCCGTCCTCACCGCGGAGCAGGCCGCCGCCCTGCATCCCGCGCCCGAGGTCACGCCCAGCAAGATCCGCCGGCTGCGCCTGCTGGCCGAGCACCGCGATCCCAAGGTGCGCGAGAGCGTCGCCAGCAGCCGGCACGCGCCGCTCGACGTGCAGCAGGCGCTCGCGCGCGATCCCGACGAGGGCGTGCGGGCGTGCCTCGCACGGAACTCCGCCACGCCGGCGGCCGTGCTCACGATGCTCGTGGGCGACACCTCGGAGCGCGTGCGCTCGTGGCTGGCCGTGAACGACGCGACGCCGCGGGCCGCGGTCGTGATGCTCGAGTGCGACGAGTCGCCCGCCGTGCGCGACCTGCTCCGCTGGCGCGAGGCGCACATCGAGACGCCGGCCGAGCCGGAGCCCGCCGAGGTCCTCCGCACCTGACGGCGTCGATCCGGGGCGCGCGGACACCGCGCGACCCCGGCCGACGTCCGCGTCAGGCCCGGCCGTCGGCGACGTCGCGGGCCTTCGCCGTGCTCCGCCGGTCGCCCGGGTAGTGCACGGGGCGCATGCCGAGCACGATCTTGCCGCGCGCGTGCCGGCGCTCCAGGTCGTCGAACGCCTCCTGCACCTGGGCCAGCGGGTAGAAGCCGGAGACGAGCACGTCCACCTCGCGCTTGGCCGCGAGCTCGGCGACCGTGGCGAGGGTCCGGGACCGGTGCACGTCGTCCTCCTCGACGGGCGGCAGCACGGCCTCGAGCTCGAGGTGCTTCCGGTCGTCGCTGGAGCTGAAGCGCTTGGCCGCGACGCCCAGCTCCTCGGCCACCTGCTCGCCGCCGCCGAAGTTGTCGACGAAGGCCTGCACGCCGTTCGGGGCGGCCTTCCGGATCCGGTCGGCGAGGCCGTCCCCGTAGACGACGGGGGTGACGCCGATCTGGCGGAGGTAGTCGAAGTTGCGCTCGCCGCACGTGCCGATGACGCGGGCGCCGCGGCGCATCGCGAGCTGGGCCTCGATGCTGCCGACACCGCCTGCCGCGGCGGACACGACGAGGGTGTCGCCCTCGCCCACCGTGACGGCGTGCAGCACGTCGTGCGCGACGAGGCCCGCGAGGAAGAGGCCGCCCGCGACCTCCCACGGGAGCTGCGCGGGCTTCGGGACGACGTTGCCCGCGGGCACGACCACGTGCGTCGCGTGCGCCGCCATGACGGTGTGGCCGAGGACGTCCTGGCCCTTGCGGAAGCGCGTGACGCCCTCGCCGACCGCGGCGACGCAGCCCGCGAAGTCGCTGCCCTGGCCGTTCGGGAAGGCCGTCGGCACCTCGTCGGGGAAGCGGCCCTGCCGGATGTACGCCTCGATGTGGTTGATGCCCGCGGCGAACACCTCGACGAGCACCTCGCCGGGGCCGGGCGTCGGCCGCGGGACGTCGACGACCTCGAGGACGTCCACACCCCCGAAGGAGGCGAACTGCACCTGCTGGCTGGTGGATCGCGATGAAGGGCTCATGGCGGTCATCCTGCCGTCCCCGCCCGCGACGCGCGAGGGCACGGAGGCGATCGTGAGACCTCGTTCGTAGACTGGACGCGACGGGGATGCCGGGAGTCGGCCGCGATCGGAGTGCTGTGCAGAGGATCCTCGGTGCCGTGCGCCTGGCCGCCGCGCTCGTGGGCGTCGTCGCGCTCGCCGCGGACTTCGACTACGTGCAGGGGTTCACGACCTTCGCCGCGGAGAACTGGTTCAGCTACTTCACCACGCAGAGCGGGATGGCGGGGGTCGTCGTGCTCGCCGCGTCGGGCCTCCACGCGCTCCGCGGCGGCATCGAGCCGCGGCTCATGGCGGCCGTGCGCGCCGTCGTCCTCAGCTACGTCGTGGTGTCCGGCGTCGTCTTCGGGCTCATCGTGCTGGAGTCGAGCGCGCAGGCCTACTACGTCGAGGTGCCGTGGTCGAGCCGGCTGCTGCACTTCGTGATCCCGGCGTACGCGCTCCTCGACTGGACCCTCGCGCCCGGCCGCCCGCGCGTGACCTGGAAGGCCGTCGGCTGGGCGATGCCGTTCCCCCTCGCCTGGTGCGCGTTCACGGAGATCCGCGGGCCGCGCGTCGGCTGGTACCCGTACTTCTTCCTCGACCCCGCGCAGGTGGGCGTGCCGTTCGAGATCGCCGCGTGGCTGGCGCTCGTCGCGGGCGTGCTGGCGGGCGTGACGGCGCTGGTCGTGGGCCTCAGCCGAGTTCGGCCGGCGGATGCGCCGCCGCGGGCGGGGGCAGTCGAGGACGCGGCCTCCCCGGGGAGCGCTCCTGGGCTCGCGTCGCCGCCGCCGGCCGTCCCGGATCCCGCGGAGGACGCGCCCGCCGCGCCGCACCCGGCCGCCGCGCGCGTCGACCGCTAGGGCGTCGGAGTCGGGCTCGGCGTCGCCGTCCCGCCCGGTCCGTCCGTCGGGGCGGGCGTCGCCGGCTCGAGGAGGTCCGGATCCGCGAAGGGCAGGAGCGTGCGGAGCGCCGCCGCGCGCAGCTCCTGGTCGTCCATGGCCGCGACGCGCTCGGCCGCCAGGGCGCCGACCTCGGCCATGAGGACGGGCTCGCCCGAGATGGGCATGAGGTTGTACCAGCGCGTGATGCTCCCGTCGGCGTCGTGCGAGGTCCACACCGTGGCGGTCGTCGACCAGAACGGCGCGGCGAAGCGGAGCCAGATCCGATCGGCGCGGCCGGGGCCGAGCGCGCGGATCGCCTGGTCGTGCGCGGCCGGGAGCGCCGGGTCGAACGCGATCGCGCCCTCCTGCAGCACCCCGAGCGGCACCGTGACGACGACGCGGTCGACCGAGAGGGACTCGCCGGATCCGAGGCGCAGCCCCACCCGCCCCTCGCCGTACGCGATGCGCGACACCGTGGCCTCCCGCAGGACGTCCATGTCCTGGTCGCGCAGCAGGTGCTGCACGAGGCCGGCGAAGCCGCCCGTGACGGCGACGTTGCCGACGGGCCCCGGCTCGTCGAGGCCGTGGGCGGCGGAGAGCTCGTCCGGGGCGGCGCCGTGGGCGATCGCGACGTCGGTCGCGATCAGCGCGGCGAGATCGGCGGCGGGCGAGGCCGCTCCGCCGTCCGCGTCGAGCTCGTCGGCGCCGGTGTCGCGCAGGGCGGCGGCGAGGCTGGTCGCGCCCGGCTGGGCGAGGGCGTGGGCGCGCGCGCCGGCGAGGGCGTCGGATCCCGCGGTCGACGGATCCCGCACCTGCCCGTCGGGGCCGCGGTGCTCGGGGATGAGCGCGAGGCCGTACCGGGAGATGCCCGCCGCCTCGACGGCGTCGCGGAGCACGTGGTCGTCGTCGGCGGCGAGCCAGAGCGCGCCGAGCTCGGCGGGGTGCGGCCAGTCCGGGCTGTCGATGCCGCCGGCGGCGCGGATCCTGCCGCCGAGCTCCGCGCGCGCCTCGACGAGCACGACGTCGTGCCCGGCGTCGCGGAGGGCCCGCGCGGCGGCGGTGCCCGCGATGCCGGCGCCGACGACGGCGACGCGCTCGGTGCCGGCGCCCGCGCGGTCCACCTCGTCCGCCGCGCGCAGGCCGGACGCGTAGGCGCCCGCGACCGTGCCGGGGCGGTCGGCGCTCGTCGCCTCGCCGGCGAAGAAGACGCGGTCGTCGACGGGACGCGCGAGGGCCTCGCGGTCGGCGCGCGTGGCGCCGGGGCGCAGGAAGCTGCCGGATCCCCGGGCGAACGGGTCGCCCGCCCAGTCGGAGCGCGCGAAGGCCACCGGATCCGGGAGGCCCGTGGCATCCGCCGTGGGCACGGGCGTCGGCGTCGCGGAGGGCATCGACGTGGGGGTGGCCGGGGTGGGCGTCGTCCGCGTGCACGCCGCGAGGCCGAGGAGCGAGAGCCCCGACACGGACGCGGTGAGGAGTGTGCGGCGGGTGATCGACATGCTCGGGCCAGCGTACCGGGGAGCCGTCGCCTAGGGTCGGAGGATGCCCCTCGACGACGCGCTGCCCCCCGCCCCCGCCGGGCAGGCCGCCGTCCGCGTCGACAGCTGGCTCTGGGCCGTGCGCGTCTACAAGACCCGGTCGCAGGCGACGGCGGCGTGCCGGGCCGGGCACGTGCGGGTCGCCGACGAGCGCGTCAAGGCGTCGCAGGCGGTGCGGCCGGGCGACGAGGTGCGCGTGCGGGTCGCGGGCGCCGAGCGGATCCTCGTGGTGCGCCGCACGCTCGTGAAGCGCGTGGGTCCCGCCGTCGCCGCGGAGGCCATGACCGACCTCACTCCCCCGCCCCCGCCGCGCGACGCCGCGCCCGCGACGGTCGTGCGCGACCGCGGCGCGGGGCGCCCCACCAAGCGCGACCGGCGCGACATCGAGCGGCTGCGCGACCCGGAGGGCGTGCGCGGACGCTGACCCGCGCGGTCGGCGGGTCTGATCGGCGTCACGGCGCCGCGGCCCTAGAGCCCGGCGGCGGCCACGCGGCGCGCGTGCGCGAGCTCGTCGAGGATCCGCGCCCGCAGCGCGTTCGACCGCCCCGCGAACCCGCGCTGCTCCGCCGCGTACCGGGCCTTGCCCGACGGCTCCTCGATGCGCACGGCCTCGAGGCCGAGCCCGGAGACGTCGTACGGGCTCGCGCGCATGTCGAGCGAGCGGATGTCGCGGGCCAGCTCGAACGCGTCGAGGAGGAGCTCGCCGGGCACGAGGGGGCCGAGCTTCGTCGCCCACTTGTAGACGTCCATGCCGGCGTGCAGGCAGCCGGGCTGCTCGAGGTCCGGCTGCGTCTCGCGCGTGGGCGCCAGCGCGTTCCGCGGCACGGCCTCGGGCGTGAAGAAGCGGAACGCGTCGATGTGCGTGCAGGCCAGCCTGTGCGTCTCCACGACCTCGTCGGTCGCGGCCGAGCCGAGCCGGAGCGGCAGCTTCTCGTGCCGCTGCTCGCCGGGCGCGACGCGGTAGACCATGGCCCACTCGTGCAGGCCGAAGCAGGAGAAGCGGCCGGGGCGGGCGGCGGTGCGGGAGAGGATCCGCTCGACGAACGACGCCGTGGACCCGCGCGCGGCGAGGTACGCGGCGGCGTCCACCCGCACACCGCCCGCCGCGCGCTCGGCGTCGGCGACGTACCACCGCCAGGCCGCCCGCTCCTCGCCCGCGGCGTCGGCGAGGACCGCTCCCGCGCCCGGGTGCCAGCGGCGGAGGAGCGACGGCTTGTGCGGGTAGTAGGTGAAGAGGAAGTCGTCGACCTCGTGGGTGCGGCCGGCCATGCGGCGCTCGCGGAAGCCCGCGGAGAACGCGTCGGCCCGGCCGGCGTGCCGGTCGGCGCGGTCGTGCCAGGCGGACGGATCGAGGACCGCCGCGACGGGCCGCTCCCCCGCGTGCGCCGACGCGTCGGCCCGCTCGGCGGGCAGGAGGTCGGCGGCGGGGATCACCTGACGAGGCTACCCGCGGCCGCCGGGCGATCCCGCGCCGTCGGGACGCGGATCCGGCCTCGACGGGCGGCCCCGCACGGCTAGCATTGGCGCATGGATGACGACTCCCTTCTCACGCCTCCCGGCGTCGCCGGCTACACGATCACCGAGATCGTCGAGAGCGAGTCCGGCGGCGAGCCGCTCTTCATCTCCGCGATCCTCCTCGACGGCGAGCACGTCGCCAACTGGATCTCGACCGACCTCGACGAGGACGACGGCATCGTCGCCGACCTCGACCACGCGTTCGGCGGCCCGGCCACCGACCGCCTGTTCCGCCAGGCCGCGGCGATCTTCCCGGACGCGGTGCTGTCCGAGATCCTCCCCGAGCTCGTGAGCTTCCTCTGGGTCGTGGCCGACGTCGCGGGCGTCGCCGACGACCAGGACCTCGACTTCGAGGCCGCCATCCGCGTCGTCGCGGCCGAGGGCGACCTCGACGCGCAGGACCGCGACCTGCTCGGCCGCCTCGAGGGCATCAAGCGCATCGACTGATCCCCGTCCGCACGGACCCCGGAGCCCCGCCCGCCCTGACGCGCGCGGGGCTCCGGCGTACGGTCGACGCATGAGCGACTCCGACATCGATCCCCTGTCCACCGTCCAGGGCGCCCCCGGCGTCACGCAGGGCATGCCCGGCGAGGGCGACCCCGACTCGAGCACCGGCGGCATCGTCCCCGACGGCGAGGCCGTCCGGCACCTCGACGACGAGGAGGCCCCGGGCGACGGCGGCCTGTCGAGCGGCGGCGACTCGGTCGCGGCCGACGAGGACGCGGCCGACACCGCGTCGGGCGCGGAGGACGCGCCCACCGACCTGCCCGCCTGACCCGCGGCGAGGCAGGCGTCAGCCCGCGGCGGGCCCCAGCAGCGTCAGCCGCTCGCGGAGGAGCGCCCGGACGGCGTAGGGATCCGCCACGCTCAGCCGGCCCTCCTCGGAGACGCCGTCGCGCAGCACGAGCGGCAGCACCGACCGGCGGACGACGAGCGCGCCGCGGTTGCGGCCGCGCTCCACCCGCTCGACGGGCTGCGCGAGCGCGTCGTCCGGCACGACGACCACCGCGGCCGCGAACCGCACGCCCGCGGACGCCGCGAGCGAGCGCGCAGCGCCGGCGAGCCAGGTGACCGGCGCGTCGCCGGGCGCGAAGGCGCCGTCGGGATCCGCGGCGACGGGCTGCAGCTCGCCGCGCACCAGCTGCACCGCGACGCCCCAGTCCTCCGAGCTGAGCGCGAACAGGCCCGCGGGCGCGAGGACGACGTGGTCGACCTTGCCGTCGCCGGCGAGCGGCCGGACGTCGTGGAAGATCGTCGCGCCCATGCCGAGGGACGCCGCGGCGCGCGCGGTCGCCTCCTCCGCGAGGGCCTTCGCGAGGAGCCAGCGGACGTCGCGGGGGGCGCGGCGCACGAGCTCGGGCGACCAGGGATCCACGCCGAGGTCCGCGCCGGGCGCGACGCCCTGCCACGCGGCGACGCGATCCAGGTAGTGGGCGCGGGCGAGGGCGCCCGCGGTGCCGTGCACGGTCGCGCCGAGGCGCGTGCCGGATCCGGGCGCGGGCGCGTACCCGGCGTCGTCCGGTCCGAGCGGGTCGTCGTCGGACGCCGACGCGCGGCCCTGCCCGCGGTCGTACGCGGCGCGGTCGGCGGGATCCCCGATGACCTCCCACGCGCGCTGCACGGCGTGGAAGAGGTGCGCCTCCCCGCCCGTGTCCGGGTGGGTGGCGCGCACGAGCCGACGGTACGCGGCGCGGAGGTCCGCGGTGCCGGCCGCGGGATCCACGCCCAGCACCTCGTACGGGGTGCGGTCGGCGGGGCTGCCCGCGCGGCTCAATCCGCCGGCGAGGCGGGTGCGGCGGGCGCGGCGTCCGAGGACCCGGCCGCGTCGGCGACCTCCGCCTCCCAGGGCGCCGGGATGCCGTAGTAGCGCTCGAGGAAGTCCTGCACGCGCTCCTGCCGCTCGTCAGCCGGGACCTCGGGGAACGAGCCGTCGTTCAGGCAGAAGAAGTCCTGCGAGCGGCGCTTGAGGAGGCCCGGCAGGAGGTCGAGCCCGGCACGGGACGTGGTGTCCACGTACGTGACCTTGGCGCTCTCCTGCTGCACGGCGCGCGCCGTCATCTGGGCGTAGTAGTGGTACAGCGAGTTCGTGACGGAGATGTCGGTGCTGGACCGGAACCGGCTGAGCTGCGTGCGGTGGAAGTCCTCGGCGAACTCCTGCTCGAGCTCCAGCAGCACGCTCTTCCGCAGCGGCGTGGCCGCGTGCTCGAGGTGCCGCGTGATGAGGCGGCCGAAGCGGTCCATGAGGAGGCGCCGGTTGACGCGCGCCGAGTTCTCGAAGCCGCTGCGGTCGGAGTCGTTGTCCCCGAGGCCGATGCGCGTGGATGCCTCGATGAACTTCGTGATCCCGCCGGGCGAGAAGAACATGCCGGGCTGCACGGGCCGGCCGAAGAACATGTCGTCGTTGGAGTACAGGAAGTGCTCGCTGAGCCCCGGGATGTGCTGGAGCTGCGACTCGACGGCCTGCGAGTTGTGCGTGGGCAGGGCGGCGGGATCCGTGAAGAACTCCTCGCTGCGCACGAACGTGACGCCGGGGTGGTCGGCGAGCCACGCCGGCCGCGGGGAGTCGGTGACGATGAAGATCCGGCGCACCCAGGGCGCGAAGAGGTACACCGAGCGCAGCGCGTACTTGAGCTCGTCGATCTGCCGGAAGCGCGCCTCCGAGTCGTCGCCCTCGCCGACCACGACGTCCTTCATGCGCTCGGCGCGGCGCTTCTGGAACTCGGGGTCGTTGCCGTCGACCCAGGAGAAGACCATGTCGATGTCGAACGTGATGTCGGACGCCTGCGCGTCGAACATGCCGCGGAGCGTCCTCCACTCGTGGCCGTACATCTCGACCGTGGTGGGCACGACCTCGTTCGCCGGGAGGATCTCGCGGGTCAGCGAGTTCTCGACCGGCCAGACGATGGTCTCGCCCTCGAAGCGGAAGAACTGCAGCTCGACCGCGGTGGAGGCGCCGTACGCGAGGAGGCCGACCGGCTCGATCCGCGGGCGGTAGAGGCGGAAGATGCCGGCGTCGGGGTTGTCGGTGACGCGGCCGTCGGCGACGAGGAGCGGCGGGCGGCGGCGGCCGTCGACGGTCTTCGCGTAGAGCGGCTCGTCGGCGCACGCGGCGACGAGGGCGCGCACGACGGTGTCGCGGTGCTGCACGTCGATGGCGATGACGGGGCGCTCGTCGTTGCCGCGGATGAGCCAGAAGTCGATGCCGGTCGCGAGCAGCGCGTCCCGGATGAAGAGGAGGTCCGTCACGAGCGCCTGGTGGGGCGTGAGCTCGCGGTTGACCAGCGTGGCGAGGCCCTTGCGGACCATGACGTCCGGGCGGTGGTGCGTGGTGGGCCACGTGGCCGGGGCGGGGGCGACCGCGTCGTCCTGGCGGGAGAACTCCTCCTCGCTGGTGGCCGGATCCACGGTCGGCTCGAGCGCGACGTTGAACTGCCGTGCGCTGCCCGCCATGGATCATCCCCTTGTTGCTTCTCGTGTGCTGTCGTGTGCGCCCGACCGATGAGGGGGCGACGGATCATTGTACCGAGCGCGGGTGCGCGCCCCCGGCCGGGGGCGGTCAGCGCGCCGGCAGGGCGGGTCGGGGGCGCCCGTCGGCGTCGCGGCCGAGCCGCGCGTGCAGGAGGAGGACGAGGGCCGTGCCCGAGAGCACGCCGTCGAGGAGCCCGGCCGGCAGCAGGAACACCATGAGCACGAGGGTGACCGCGCACATGATCGCGGCGAGCGCGAGCCCCCACAGCCGGTCCCGCCAGAGGGCGATGCCCGCGGTGATGCGGAGGGCGGCGAAGATCCCGCTCATCGCCATCATCAGGTGGAGGTGCTCCTGCAGATAGGGCAGCGCGAAGACCTGCGCGTTGTCGGTCAGCGTGGACTGCGGGACGCCGAGGACCAGCAGGACGACGAGCCCGACGGCCACCAGGCCCTCCATCAGGACGCCTTGGGCGAGGAGGAGCACGGCCGCAGCCCGGAGCTCACGGCGGGCGAGGCGCGACGGACGCGACGAGCGCACGGCGATCAGCCCTCCACCGGGGTGGCCGGCAGGGGGTCGACCTCCCACACCACGGGGGCCGCGAGGAACGGGTGCGTGGCGGGATCCGGCGTCTGCACGACGATGCGCGGGACGTCGTGCCAGCGCAGCTCCGTCAGCTCCTGGCCGGCGGGGACCGCGTAGACGACGCACGCGAGGTCCTCCTCGACGTCGTGGCCCTCCTCCAGGCGGAGGTCCGGCACCTCGTACGGGCACTCACCGCTCATGCTGATGCCGCCCACCTCGCGCTGGATGATGTCGACCTCCGTGCCGTCGGCGAGGAACGGGCGGAGGACCGGCCCGTCCTGCGGGCCGCGGTCGCCCTGGAGCCACCGGGTCTGCACGAACGCGAAGTACGGCGTCCGATCCGCGAAGCGCTCGCCGTCCTCGTAGCCGGACCAGTAGGTGGGCTGGCCCTCGACGACGCCGAGCAGCGCCGTCGCGACGACGTCGGACACGGCGCCGGTCGCGTCCGCGCTCGGCAGGGCGATCGGGTCGCCGATCGCCAGGCGCTGGCCCGGGGTGGCGGTCGGGGCGTCGGCCGGCATCGCCACGGCCTCGAACGGGACCGGCGGCGGGCCGTCCGGTCCCACGGAGCATCCAGCGAGGAGGAGGGCGGTTGCGGCGAGCGCGGCGGCACCCCGCCCCGTCGGGGCCGCGCGTCGTCGTCGTCGTCGGCTGCGTGCGGGCGTGCGGCTGCTCATGGTGTCCCCCGGGTCGATCACCCGACTGTGACAGCTGCCGGTGAGGGTCGGCAAGCGCGGGGGCGCCGGTCGGGGGCGCCGGGCTGCGGATGCGAGGATCGCTCTCGAACGCCCGACGCGCCCGCGCTCCACGAGGACCGCGGCCGCCGACCGGGACGCCCGGAGGAGACCCATGGACCAGCCGACCGTCCGCTCCGTCCTCCCCGCCCGCACCCGTGCCGACCTCGCCGCCCTCGGCCCCGCGGTCGCCGCGCTCGCCGGGGGATCCGGGATCTTCGCCGAGCCGCATCCGCACCTCATCGGGCTCGTGGACCTGCAGACGCTCGGCTGGCCGTCGCTGACGGTGACCGACGACGGGCTCGAGATCGCGGCGACGTGCACCATCGCGGAGGTCGCGGGGATCGCGGAGCGCGACGGCTGGCGCGCGCACCCGCTGTTCCTGCGGGCGTGCACGGCCCTGTTCGGGTCGACCAAGATCTGGCGGGTCGCCACGGTCGGCGGCAACATCTGCTCCGCCCTTCCCGCCGGTCCCATGACGGCGCTCGCCGCCGCGCTCGACGCGGACGCCCTCATCTGGCGCGCGGCGACCGACGAGGTGCCGGCGCACGACGAGCGGATGCCCGTCGCCGAGCTCGTGACGGGCGACCGCACGACCGCGCTCCAGCCGGGTGACGTGCTCCGCTCGATCCACGTGCCGGCGGCGTCGCTGCGCGCGCGGACGGCGTTCCGGAAGATCGCGCTGTCGCCCATCGGGCGGTCGGGGTCCGTGGTGATCGGGCGGCTCGACGAGGACGGGGCGTTCACGCTCTGCGTCACCGGCGCGACGCTCCGGCCCGAGCTGCTCCGCTACCCGGGGCTCCCCGCGGCGGGCGCGCTCGCGGACGACGTGCGGGCGATCGGATCCTGGTTCACCGACGCGCACGGAGCCGCCGACTGGCGCCGTGCGGTGAGCGCGCTGCTGGCGGAGGAGATCCGCGCGGAGCTGGCCGGCGACGCGTCGGGCGCGGGCGACGGCCCCGCATCCGGCGAGCGCGGCACCCCGCCCGGGGCCGCGGCCACCACGACGACGGGAGCGCGCACGTGAGCATGACGGTGGACGGACGCGACATCCCGGGCGACCCCGCTCCCGGGCAGAGCCTGCGCACCTGGCTCCGCGCGCACGAGGTGCACAGCGTCAAGAAGGGCTGCGACTCGGGCGACTGCGGCGCGTGCGCGGTGCTCCTCGACGGGGAGGCCGTGCACTCGTGCATCATGCCGGCGTTCCGGGCCGCGGGCCGCGTGGTCACGACGGCGACGGGACTCGGGACGCCGGGCGACCTGCACCCGGTGCAGGAGCGCTTCGTGGAGGAGGCCGGGTTCCAGTGCGGGTTCTGCACGCCCGGCATGGTGGTCACGGCCGCGTCGCTCGCCGACGACGAGCTGGACGACCTGCCGCGCCTGATGAAGAGCAGCCTCTGCCGGTGCACCGGGTACCGCGCCATCGACGAGGCGATCCGGGGCGCGCACGGCGGACCCGACCACGCGCACGCGCCGGGCTGCGGGGGCGCGCGGCCCGAGGGGCTGGGACCGGTGCGGACGACGGGAACCGGGACCGGGACCGGATCCGGGACCGGGACCGCGGCTCCCGGTGCCCTGGCGGGCGAGCGGGCCCCGTCGGGCGAGCGCGCCCAGACCGGCCGCGTCGGCACGTCCCTGCACGCCCCCGCGAGCGAGCGCGTCGTCAGCGGGCTCGAGCCGTACACGCTCGACGTGACGGTCCCCGGCCTCCTGCACGCGAGCCTGGTGCGCAGCCCCCACCCGCACGCGCGGATCCGGTCGATCGACGCCTCCGCCGCCCTCGCGCTGCCGGGCGTGCACGCCGTCCTCACGCACCATGACTCCCCCGCGACGCTCTACTCCTCGGCCCGGCACGAGGACCGCTTCGACGACCCCGACGACAGCCGCGTCTTCGACGACGTGATGCGGTTCCGCGGCCAGCGGGTCGCGGCCGTGATCGCCGACACCGTCGGGATCGCCGAGGAGGCCGTGCGCCTCGTGCGGGTCGACTACGAGCCGCTGCCCGCCGTGTTCGACCCCGAGGACGCCCGGCGGCCCGGTGCGCCCCTCGTGCACGGCGACAAGGACCCGGCCGTCTCCCGCCTCGCCGACCCGCAGCGGAACATCGTGGCGGAGATGCACGGCGAGCACGGCGACGTGGCGCGGGGACTCGCGGAGGCCGACGAGGTCGTGTCGGGCACCTGGTCCACCCAGCGCGTCGCGCACACGCACCTCGAGACGCACGCGACCGTCGGCTGGATGGAGGAGGGCCGCCTCGTCCTCCGCACGAGCTCCCAGGTCCCGTTCCTCGTGCAGCGGGAGATCTGCCGGCTGTTCGAGCTGGAGCCCGACCGGGTGCGCGTGTTCACGGCGCGCGTGGGCGGCGGCTTCGGCGGCAAGCAGGAGATCCTCACGGAGGACGTCGTGACCCTCGCCGTGCTCGCGACCGGCCGCCCGGTGCAGCTGGAGTTCACGCGGTCCGACGAGTTCACGCTCTCGCCCGCGCGGCACCCGATGCGGGTCGGCGTGACGGTCGGCGCCACCGCCGACGGCGTGCTCACGGCCCTCGCGGTCGACGTGCTCTCGGACACGGGCGCGTACGGCAACCACGGGCCGGGCGTCATGTTCCACGGCTGCAACGAGTCGATCGCCCTGTACCGCGCGCCGGCCAAGCGCGTGGACGCGCAGAGCGTCTACACGCACAACCTCCCGTCGGGCGCGTTCCGCGGCTACGGCCTCGGGCAGGTGATCTTCGCGATCGAGTCGGCGCTCGACGAGCTGGCGCGGAGGCTCGGCATCTCGGGCTTCGAGATCCGGCGGCGGAACGCGGTCGTGCCGGGGGACCCGCTGATCATCACGCACGCCGAGGGCCCGGACCTCGGCTTCGGCGGCAGCTACGGCCTCGACCAGTGCCTGGACCTCGCCGAGGCGGCGCTCCGCGACGGCGGCGGGGATCCGGTGCCGGACGGCGACCGGTGGGTCGTGGGCGAGGGCATGGCCGCGGCGATGATCGCGACCATGCCGCCGCGCGGGCACTTCGCCGAGGTGCACGTGGGGCTCGCCGCGGACGGGATCGTGACCGTGTCCGTCGGCACGGCCGAGTTCGGCAACGGCACCACCACGGTGCACGCCCAGCTCGCCGCGACCGCGCTGGGGACGACGCCCGAGCGGATCCGCATCCGCCAGTCCGACACCGACGTCACGGGCTACGACACGGGCGCGTTCGGCTCCGCGGGCACGGTGGTCGCCGGGAAGGCCGTGCACCGGGCAGCGACCGCGCTCGCCGGCCTGCTGCGGGAGGCCGCCTCGGCGCGCACGGGGATCGCCGGCGCCGCGTTCGCCCTCACGCCCGACGCGCTCGTCGCCGGCGACGTCGCGGTGCCCGTCGCCGACCTCGTCGGGCCGGACGGGCTCGCCGCGGAGGCCCGCGAGGACGGCGCGCTCCGCTCGCTCGCGTTCAACGTGCACGCGTTCCGGGTGGCGGTGGATCCGGCGACCGGCGAGGTGCGCATCCTCCGCTCCGTGCAGGCCGTCGACGCGGGCACCGTGCTGAACCCCGCCCAGCTGCGCGGACAGGTCGAGGGCGGCACGGCGCAGGCGATCGGCACGGCCATGTACGAGGAGGTCGTGCACGACGGGGAGGGCCGGATCCTCACCGACGTGCTGCGGAACTACCACATCCCGCAGCTCGCCGACCTGCCCGTGACCGAGGTGCTGTTCGCCGACACGCACGACGAGAACGGGCCGCTCGGCGCGAAGTCGATGAGCGAGGCGCCCTACAACCCGGTCGCGCCGGCGCTCGCGAACGCGGTGCGGGACGCCGTCGGGATCCGGCCGCACGACCTGCCCATGTCCCGCGACCGCGTGTGGCGGCTCCTCCACGGCGGCGGGCCGCAGCCGCGGTTCGACAGCCCGACGACCCTCGGCGAGCGGGGCACGCGGGAGTCCTGAGCGGATCAGGCGGCAGGGTCAGGCGGCGGGGTCAGGCGGCGGGCGCGGATCCGCGACGACGCCGGGCGAGCACGACCGACCGCCCGACGACGCCCACCGCGAGCACGGCCGCGCCCGCGGCGATCGACGGCAGCGGCAGGGTCGCGACGAGCACCAGGCAGCCGACGACGCCCAGCACCTGCAGCGCCTTCGGGTAGCGGCGGTCGGCGCGGTCCTGCGTGAAGGCCGCGGCGTTGGCGACCACGTAGTACAGCAGGACGCCGAAGGACGAGAAGCCGACGACGCCGCGGAGGTCCACCGTGAGCACGAGCGCCACGACGACCACCGCGACGGCGATCTCGGCCCGCTGCGGCACCCGGTACCGCGGGTGCACGACGGCGAGCCCGCGCGGCAGGTCGCCCTCGCGTGCCATCGCGAGCGACGTGCGGCCGATCCCGGCGAGGAGGGCCAGCAGCGCGCCGAGGCAGGCGGCGGCCGCGCCCACCGCGACCACGGGCACCGCCCACGCCCAGCCCGCGTCGCGCACGACGTCGGCGAGGGGTGCCGTGGATCCGGCGAGGCGCGCCTCCCCGAGCACGCCGAGCAGGGTCACGGCGACGAGCGCGTAGACGACGAGGGCGCCGCCGAGCGCGAGGAGGATCGCGCGCGGGATGGTGCGCGCCGGATCCCGCACCTCCTCCCCCATGGTCGCGATCCGCGCGTATCCCGCGAAGGCGAAGAACAGCAGGCCCGCGGACTGGAGCACGCCGTAGGGGGTCGTGTCGACCACGCCGGCCGCGGGGCCCGAGGCCGCGCCCGGGCCGCCCGCGACGAGGCCCGCCACGAGCACGAGCGCGAGGACCGCGAGGACGACCGCGATGATCACCCGCGCGAGCCGGGCCGTGCGGGTCACGCCGAGGCAGCCCACGACCGCCAGCGCGGCCACGGCGAGCGCCGCGACCGGGCGCTGCCATGCCGTGGGCACCGCGTACGCGGCAAAGGTGAGGGCCATCGCAGCGCAGCTCGCGGTCTTCCCGATGACGAACGACCAGCCCGCGAGGAAGCCCGGCCACTCCCCCAGGCGCTCGCGGCCGTAGAGGTACGAGCCACCGGACGACGGGTAGCGGGCCGCGAGCTGCGCGGACGCGGTCGCGTTGCAGAAGGCGACGACCGCGGCGATCGCCAACCCGACGAGGAGCCCGCCGCCGGCCGCGCGCGCTGCCGCGGGCATCACGGCGAAGACGCCGGCGCCGATCATGGCGCCGAGGCCGAGCACGGTGGCGTCGAGGAGGCCGAGCCGGCGGGCGAGGCCGGGCTGGGCCGAGGCGGCGGGCGCGGCGGAGGCGGATGCGGCGGTCATGAGGTCTCCCCGTGGATCGGCCCGGTGGTGGTGGTGAGCGGTGCGCCCGCGGCGCCGGCGCGGGCCGCGAGCACCTCCGCGAGGATCGAGACGGCCGTCTCCCCCGGCGTGCTCGCGCCGATGTCGAGGCCGATGGGCGACCGGAGCCGCGCGAGCTCCGCGTCGGTCAGGCCCTCCTCCACGAGGCGGGCGCGGCGGCGCTCGTGCGTCGTGCGGTTTCCCATCGCCCCGACGAACGCGACGGGCAGGCGGAGCGCGGCGACGAGGAGCGGCACGTCGAAGCGGTCGTCGTGGGTGAGCACGCAGATCACGGTGCGGGCGTCGACCTCGGTGCGGGCCAGGTACTCGTCGGGCCACTCGGCGACCACCTCGTGCGCCGACGGGAAGCGCGCGCGGGTGGCGAAGGCGGGCCGGGCGTCGCACACGGTGACCCGGTAGCCGAGGAGCGCGGCGGCGTCCGCGAGGGCGGCGGAGAAGTCGACGGCGCCGAAGACGAGCAGGCGCGGCGGCGGCGCGGCGACGAGGTGCAGCACCCGGAGCGGTCCGTCGGCGCAGTCGACCTCGGTGGTGCCCGAGCGGCCGGCGGCGAGGCGGGCGGCGAGCTCGGCGCGGATCCGCCGGGCGGGGTCGGCGCCGACGGCCGCGTCGACGTCGGGGTCGGGGGCGGCCGTGATCCACGTGCCGGCCGTCGGGCCCTCCAGCACGAGGGCGAGCGCTGCGCCGCGGCCGGCACGGGCGTCCTCGAGGGCGGCGCGCACGGCGTCCGGCACGGGCGAGCGCGCATCCCCCGACGGGGCGACCTCCACCACGACCACGCCGATCCGCCCGCCGCAGGTGAGGCCGACCTGGAACGCGTCGTCGTCGCTGACGCCGAAGGACGTGAGCACGGGGACCCCGTCGTCGAGCACGCCCGCGGCGACCTCGACGACCGCGCCCTCGACGCACCCGCCGGAGATGGATCCGATGACGCGGCCCCGGTCGTCCACGGCCATCGCCGTGCCGGCGGTGCGCGGCGCGCTGCCGAGCACGTCGGTCACGCAGGCGACCGCGAGGCGGCGGCCGTCGGCGAGGGCGTCGAGCACCTCAGCGGCGATCTCGAGCACGGCACCTCCGGGACGGACGCGCCGGCGAGCGGGCGCGGGGCGGGTGGACGGCGGGATGGGACGGGATGTGAGGACGGGACGTGTGCCCTTCGGCGCCCAGCCTGCCACGACCGGGGGCCGGATCCGCCCAGGCACCGGTCCGCGGTGCCGCCGACCGCCGGCGCGCGCATGCTACCGCCCGCGTCACGCCCCGGCGGCCGCCTGGATAGGGTGGGCCCGGATGCCGGGGGGCTCCCTCGGTGCCGTGCGCCGCATCCGCCGCGCTGGACGAGGAGGCCCGATGACCACGACCGCTCCCGAGCGCCGTCAGCCGCTGTTCCGACGGCTACGTCGCACCTGGGCCGACGCCCCGGCCGCCGTCCAGGCGCTCGTGATCGCCGCCCTGTTCTACGCCTGGCTCTGGGCGCTCGACGCGGACGGGCCGTCGGAGGGGTCGGGCGCCCTCGTCCTCCGGATCGGCTTCGCCTTGCTCTTCGGGACCCTGGCGGTCGGGTCGCGCCGCATCCGCGCGCGCCTCCGGCCCGGTGCCCCGCGCGAGGTCGAGGTGTCGGAGGCGGTCGAGGACGGCGAGCTGCCCGCGGGCGCCGACGCGTCCGCCTGGCTCCGCGCGCTGGAGCGCCGCCGTCACGAGATCCGCCAGGAGACCTGGGGCATGCCCGTCGCGCTCGTGCTCGTCGTCGGCGTGGCGTTCCTGGTCGTCCTCCCGGCGCGCGGCGGGGACGGCGACCCGCGCGGTGCCGCCGACGCGGTGGCTCTCGTCGCGCTCGCGGTCCTCGTCACCTGGTCCGCGTGGCACATCGTGTCCCGCCCCTTCCGCCGCGACCGCGTGGACGCCCTCCTCATCCCGCTCCAGGGAGCGCAGCCGGCAGGACGCCGAGGAGCGCGCCGCATGGACGCCGCCCGCGCCCGGGGATCGGATCCCGCCGGCCGCTGGATAGGGTCGTGCTGCGGGGCCCACGGACCCGGCGCCCCGCACGCGAGGAGACACGATGACGCACCGCGCCCGCCCCGACACCGCCCCGGCCCGCATCTCGTGAGGGGGCTGCAGGAGCGCATCGAGCGCGCGTCGCTGAGCAGCGTGTTCCTCATCGTCACGGCCGTCTACTTCGTGGTCCGCACGGTCATCGATCTGCTGATCACGGGCGACGGGCTGTCCGTGATCGGCGTCGTCCTGCGCCTCGTCGGGTCGCTCCTGTTCGGAGGCGCCATGGTCGCCGTCGTCGCATGGCAGCGCCGCCGCAACGGCGGCGCGTCGACCTCGGCGGACATCACGGCGGCGATCCGGACGGGGAAGGCCCCGCTGGCGGCCGAGCCGGCCGTCTGGATCCCGGCCCTCAAGTGGCGCCGCGGCCAGTCCCGCCGCAGCGTGTGGCTGACGCCGCTCGTCCTCCTCGTGTTCGCCGCCATGGGCATCGCGCTCGTCGTGCTCGATCCCGGCAGCCCGGTCGGCTGGTTCGCCATCGTCGTGCTCGTGGGCCTCGGGATCGGCGTCGTCCTGCAGGCACGGCGCGCCCTGCCGCGCATCGAGGCCCTCCTCCAGCAGGTCCGCGAGCGTGACGACCGGGCCGCGTCATCGTCCGTCCGGGCCTCGCCCCCGTCGGGCGGCGTGTCCGCGTGACGTCCTCGCCGGAGGGCGCCCCGTCGCCAGTGGCCCCCCACGGCCGATGGCGCCGCCTCCGCCGCCGCTGGCTCGGGGGTCCGGTCGCGCTCCTCGTCCTCCCCGTCGTCATCGGGTACGTCGTCGTGCACACGCTCGTCGACCTGTCCCTCGGCGAGGACGCGCTGCGCCCCGAGCGTCTGATCACGCGCGCCGTGCTCGCCGCCGTCAGCGGGGTGATCCTGGGCGTCGTCCTCCGCCGCATCCGCGCCCGCGCGGACGCCGGGCCCGACGGGTTGGATCTCACCGAGGCCGTCGAGGACGGCCGCCTGCCTCCCGGAGCCGACGTCGAGGCGTGGACGGGCGCCCTGCTCCGCCGCCGCGCGTCCGCGGAGGCCGAGGTGGCCCCGCTGCTGTCCGTCCTCGGCGGGGCGCTCGTCGTCGGAGGGGTCGTGTGGGGCGTGCTCGGCGGCCCCTGGTACGCGTGGGCGCTCGCCCTCGGTCTCGCGGCGGTGATCGTGGCGCTCCACGTGATGACCCCGCGGCGCCTCGCCCGCATCGACGCCCTCCTCATGCCCCTGCTCGACGCGGAGGACGCAGCGCGCTCCGTGTGACGGCTCGCTGGGTGACTCCGCATGTCGGTGCGCCCGGCGCGTGCCCCAGCCGGGAGTGCGACCATCATGTCGAGGGCTCTCCCGCCGGCCTCCACGCGGGCGCACCGGCAGCATGTCGACGCACCTCGCCGGACGCGGGCGCCCCGTCGTCCCCCGCCCGCCGAGCGAACGGATCCGCATGAGCGACCACCGCGCCACGAGCACCGACCGCCCCTCCTCGACCCCCGCCACCCCCGGCCGCCGGGCCGTGCACCGCGGCCACGTCCTCCACATCTCGGGCGCCCCGGTCGTCCAGGACGCGCGGCGGCACCTCGTCTCCGTCCCCGACGGCGCGCTCGCGGTGGACGACGCGGGCCGCATCGCGTGGGTCGGCCCGTTCCGCGAGCTGCCGGCGCGCTTCGCCGACGCCCCCGTGCACGGCGACGCGTCGGACTTCCTCCTGCCCGGCTTCGTGGACGCGCACGTGCACTTCCCGCAGACGTACACGACGAGCGCGCACGGCGGCGGCCAGCTGCTCGAGTGGCTGGACTCGTGCGTGTTCCCGTCGGAGGCGCGCCTCGAGGACGAGGGCTTCGCGCGCATGATCGCGCACGACTTCACGCGCCGCCGGATCATGGCGGGCACGACGAGCGCGCTGGTGTTCGGGTCCGCCTTCCCCCACGCCCAGGACGCGCTGTTCGAGGCGTCCCGCGACGCGGGCCTCCGGCTGGTCAGCGGGCGCGGGATCCAGACCGTGGGATCGGGCCCGGCGGCCCCGCTGCTCACGACGGAGGACGCGGCGATCTCCCTCTCGTGCGACGAGATCGACCGCTGGCACGCCGTCGACACCGGGGACGCGACCACCGCGCTCCTGCAGGTCGCGATCGTGCCGCGCTTCAGCCTGTCCGTGACGCCGACCACGCTGCGCGGCCTCGGCGAGCTGTACGACGTGGCGCGCGGCGAGGGCGTCTACTTCCACTCGCACCTCAACGAGAACGACCGGCCGGGCACGGGCGAGATCGCCGCCGTCCGGGAGGTCTACGGCACGGACACCTACCTCGACACCTACGACGGGCGGTTCCTGCCCGGGTCCGCGCGCGGCGGATCCAGCCTCCTCGGCCGCCGGAGCGTGCTCGCGCACGCGGTGCACTGCCAGGACTCCGAGCTCGCGCGCCTCCGCGAGACCGGCAGCAGCATCGCGCACTGCCCGACGTCGCAGCAGTTCCTGGGCTCCGGCACCATGCCGTGGCGGCGCACGGTCGCCTCGGGCGTGAACGTGGCCCTCGGATCCGACGTCGGCGCCGGCGACGAGTGGCTCATCTCACGCGTGCTCAACGATGCGTTCAAGGTGCACCTCTCGGAGCCGGGCGACGAGGGCGTCGAGCTCGACGCTGCGGAGCTCCTGTTCACCGGCACCCTCGCGGGCGCCCGCGCCCTCGACATGGAGGACCGCTACGGCAACCTCGACGTCGGCAAGGACGCCGACTTCCTGACGATCACGCCGGACCTCTGGGAGCCGCTCGCCCTGACGCTCGCGCACGGCATCCGCTCGGACGACGAGGCCCGCGCCACCGACCAGATCCTCTTCACGCTGCTCATGGGTCTGCGCGAGCCGGCCATCGCGGGCGTCTTCGTGCAGGGGCGGCGGGTGTCGGCGGGCTGAGGGGCCGGGGCGTCACGGCCATCGTCATCCGAAGGGACGAGGCGGCCTCCGGTCGCGGGCCGGCCGCGTCGCCCTGCGGCGACGGTGCCGCTACCGCCGCGCGTCGCCCTCGTGCGCGGCGCGGTCCTCGGCGTCGCCGTCCACGTGAGGCGCGGAGCCGTGCGGCCCGCCGTCGGGGTCCATGCCGGAGGACGACGAGGTCACCGAGCCCATCTCCCCCGACGGATCGTGCGACCCGTACGGCGCGTACGACCCGTCGAAGACGGCCCCGCCCGCGGTGCCCACGTGGTAGCCGGCGTCGCCCTCCTCGTCCGGGTCGTAGGCGGGTCCGTCCTCCGGACCGCCGCTGCCGAGGAGGCGTCGGGTGAGGGCGGCACCCGCGGCGAGGAGCCCGTCGAGCGCCGCGGCCAGGTCGTCGTCCCCGGGTCGCCGCCCGTCGAGCGCGGCGCGGAGGACCGTCCGGCGCATGAGCTCCTTCGCGAAGGAGCCGGTGGTCCCGTCCGCGGCCAGCGCGGCCGCGTCCAGCGCCTGCTCCGAGAGCGGCAGCCCGTCCGCGTACCGGCGGAACAGGCGGGCGCGCGCCTCCGCGCCGGGCAGCGGGATCTCCACGGCGAGGTCCACACGGCCCGGTCGCGTCGCGAGGGCGCGCTCCAGCGTCTCCACGCGGTTGGTGGTCATGACGAAGGCCACGTCCGCGTCGCTGTCGAGGCCGTCGAGCGCGTCCAGCACCTCGAACAGGAGCGGCTGCGGCGAGGCGTTGCGCTGCATCGCGACGAGGTCGATGTCCTCCAGCACCACGATCGACGGCGCGAAGGTCCGCGCGATCTCCGCCGCCTGCGTGATGAACTGGATGCTCGAGCCGGTGAGCACGACCGCCGTCACCCCGGGCGTGCGCGCGAGCAGGTGCCGCACGGTCAGCGTCTTCCCCGTGCCGGGAGGACCGTAGAGCAGGACGCCGCGCTTGAGGTGCTGCCCGGCGGCCCGGAGCGCGTCGCGATGGTCGCCGATCCCGACGACGTGCTGGACGACCTCCTCGAGGACGCCCTCCTCCAGCACCACCGCGTCCTCCGGCACGTCCGGGCGGGCCACGAAGGACGCGCCCGCGGACGCGCCGAACTGCGTGGCCTGGAAGGACAGCACCTGCCCGCGGAGCACGCTGCGCTCGATCATGAGGGCGCGCAGCCGCTCGAGGAAGGCGGTGACCGCGTCGGCGTCCGCCCCCATCACCTCGAGCTGCGCCTCCTCCCGACCGAACTGCGGGGCCGCGCCGCGCTGCACGACGACGAGCGGCACGCCGTCGTGGCGGAGGAGTCGGATGCCGAACTGCACGACCCGGCGCCGGGCGTCGGGACCCGTGGCCCGGTCGGCGTAGGAGACGGGCCCCGGCGCATAGCGCACGTGCGGGTTCGCGATCAGCTCCGACATCGACGAGTGGAAGCGCTGCTCGCCGCCGGTGGACCCGATGAGGGTCCCGGGAGCCGAGGCGGCCAGCTCGTCGAGCGCGATGTCCGCGTCGACGAGCCGGTGCGCCGGCACCTGCTCGACGACGATGGGCAGGCCGGTCGCGTCCTCACCCAGGTGGGCGGAGAGCGCGTCGCCCAGCGGCGTGCGCTCGCCGACGCCCTCGGCCGCGAGCGCGGTGACGCGGTCGAGGTAGGCGGCGACGGATCGCATCATCTCGCGGTCGAGCTCGTCCAGCGGCACAGGGCACCTCGTCTCCGGCCGCCCGGTGCGACCAGACCGAACGTAACCGGCCGCATCAGCGGCGAGCGGGCACGCCCCGCCGTCTCATCGGGTCGGGATCTCCGACGCCTCGGCTTCCGCGTGCCGCGCCTCCCGCAGCCGCAGCCGCACCCGGTGCGCCACGACGAGGAGCGCCAGCCACGCGAGCGCGAGCAGCCAGCCGGCGAGGACGTCCGTGAGCCAGTGGTGGCCGAGGTACACGCGGCTGAGGCTCACCGACGCGGCGAACGCGACGGCGATCACGTAGGTGAGCACGCGCGCGGCCCGACGCACCTGGCGCAGCACGAGCAGGTGGGCGACGATCCCGGCGACGACGGTCGCGTTGAGCGTGTGGCCGGACGGGAACGACGGCGACGTCTCGTAGGGCGGCACCGCGTCGGCGCGCGGCGGGCGATCGCGGCCGAGCAGCTCCTTGCCCACCTCGGTCATGAGGAGGGACCCGGCGCCCGCGGTGACGCCGAGGACGACCGGGACCCACTGCCGTCGACGGATGGCGAGCGCGACGATCACGGCCACGCCCACGATCGGCACGGCGTAGACGCCCGCCGCCTCGGTGAAGACGGTGACGGCGGCGTCGAGCCACGGCGACCGGATGTCCATGGCGAGGTGCAGCACGGGCTCGTCGAGGAGGGCGATGCTGGCGTCGTCGACGACCGCGACGTAGAGGCCGGCGAACAGGCTCGACGCCGCGGTCATCACGAGGAGGCCGAGGGCGAGGAAGGCGGCGAAGGCGCCCGTCGGGCCGATGCGGGTCGCGACGCCGGTCGCGGTGCGGGCGACGCGTCCGGGCGGACGGGTGCGGGGGCGACGCGGGGGCAGGCGGTCGCCGGTCGGGGCGATGCCCGTGCCGGAAGCGCGCCGGGTCACCCGTGGACGAGCGCGGAGGAGGGCGCGCGGTCGCGCTGGCGGACGGCGGCCGAGATGAGCCCGACCACGCCCGCGACCAGGCCGACCACGAAGGTCGCGATGCCGCCCAGCACGCCCATCACGACGATCCCGAACGTGCTGCCGCCCTCGTCGAGGTACCCGGTCCCCGTCTGCGCGGCCCACGTCGCGAGGATCGCGAGGCCGAGCGCGAGCACGAGCGCCCCGACCGTGCAGCCCACGATGTACCAGCCCCACCCGGCCCCGCGGGCCTTGGCCACGGCGAGGACGACGGCGACGAGGATCGCGAGCACGGGCACGCCGAGCGAGAGGGTGAGCGCGAGCGCGGACGCGGTGTCGGGATCCATGCGTCGAGCGTAGGACGCGCGGCTGAGGAGGGCGAGGGAGCGGCGAGCCGGCTCCTAGCATGGGCGGATGGCGGAGGCAGGGGACGCGGGCGGCAGCGCGGGACGGAGCGCGCGGGTCGCGGGCGTCGTGCTCGCCGCGGGCGCCGGCACCCGGTACGGCGGTCCCAAGGCGCTCGCGACGCATCCCGACGGCAGGCGCTGGCTCGCGACCGCGGTCCGCGCGCTCGCCGAGGCCGGCTGCTCGCCCGTGCTCGTCGTGCTCGGCGCGGCGGCGGATGAGGCGGAGGCGCTGCTCCGCACGCTGCCCGAGGCCGGCTCCGCGGTCGTCGTGCGCGCCGACGACTGGGCCGACGGCATGTCCGCCTCCCTGCGCGCGGCGCTGAGGGCTGCCGCCGCCCTGGATCCGCCACCCGTCGCGCTCGCGATCGTGCCGGTCGACGTGCCCGACCTCGACACGGCGACCGTCCGCCGCGTGCTCGCGGCCGGCGCCGTGGATCCGACGACGCTCCGCCAGGCCGTCTTCCGCGGCCGCGTCGGGCACCCCGCGCTCATCGGGCGGGACCACTGGGAACCGCTCGCCGCGGAGGTGCGCGGCGACGCAGGAGCCCGTGCGTACCTCGCCGCCCACGACGCGCGCCTCATCGAGGCGGCGGACCTCAGCACCGGCGCGGACGTCGACCGGCGCCCGTGACGGCGCCTCAGAAGTTCGACTCGGAACGCGCCCCTGAGCCGTCGATGACCAGGTCGAGGTACGGGTAGGAGCTCGCGATGCCGCTTACCGCGGTCGCGAAGCAGCGCAGCCGCGCCCTCGCGGGGCCGGTGGCCGACCCGTATCCCGCCTTGACAACGTCGAACTCCTGGAGGGCGCAGGATCCGCCGTAGGCCTGGATGTCCCAGTCGGAGATCCCGTCGATGCCCGACGCCGCTGCCGACCGGTGGTAGGACGCGCGGAACTGCAGCGTGAGCGTCGGGGTGTCGCTGATGACGAGGCAGTGCGAGTACTCCGTGACCCCCGCGCCCGTGTACCGCGAGCAGCCCTGGATGTCGTCGGGCTGGACCGCGGTGCCGCCGCCGGGCGTCTCGAGCGCCGTCGCGATGAAGGAGCCGTCGTCGAATCGGGAGACGGAGTACTGGAGCCCGTCGTGCACGACCGTGTCGGTCGATGTGGGTGCCGCGCCGGTCGCGGCGTCGAACGCGCGTCCGTGCCGGGCCGCCTCCAGGAGGCCGGCGCGCAGGTGCTCGGGGACGGCGAAGTCGATGAGGCGCTGCTCGATGCGCGCGCGATCGCCCGCGGACAGCGCGGCCGGGACCGATGCCGATCGTCCAGAGGCGGCAGCCGCCCCTGTCGGAGCCGCGGCTCCACCGAGGGCGAGGGAGCCGATGGCGAGGATGGACAGTGTCGTGCGCGAGAGCCGCATGCTTCCTCCGATGCCGAGGGACCGCGACCGTCGCGGCCCCTGCACGCATCATGCAGCGACCGAGCCCCGGGCACGAACGCTTGTGCACAGGACACTTGTCGGTGGGCTGCGCAGGTCGCGGCGGACCCTCAGCGCCCCAGCGCCTCCTGCAGCGCGTGCCACGCGAGCAGCGCGCACGTGCCGCGGAGCGGGTAGCGGCCGGAGTCGGCCAGGGCGAACGCGTCGCCGAGGCGGTCCTCCGCGCCGGGGAGGAGCTCGTGCGAGCGGATCAGCGCGCGCAGCTCCACCACGAGCGCCGACGCCTCCGCGGCCGTGCGCCCCTCGACCAGCTCGGCGAGCATCGACGCCGACGCCTGCGAGACGGTGCAGCCGCGGCCGTGCCAGCGGACGGCGATGCGCTCGGCGGGATCCACGACCGCGCCCGCGTCGAGCGCCGGATGCGGGGGCTCCGCGGGATCCGGCGGATCCGCCGCGAGCACCCGGAGGTCGACCACGTCGCCGCATGTCGCGTTCCGCTGCTCCGAGGCGCCGAGCACGATGCCGGCCGACGGGGTCGCGGCGTCCGGCTCCGCGACGAACCGACCCGGGGCGGACGCCGCCCGCAGGGCCGCGTCGCTGCCGACCCGACGCCGGGCGTGGTCCGCGATGAGCGCCGACGCGATCTGCCGGTCGAGCGTCATCGCCCGACCGCGTACCCCTGCGCCCCGCGCGGGTTCGCCGCCGCGCCGAGGAGGCCGGTGGCGGGATCACGCGTCACGGCCGACAGGCGCCCGAGGGTCCAGTCCCCCACCACCTCGACCTCGTGGCCGCGCGCCCGCAGGTCCTGGATGACGTCCTCGCCCACGCGCCCCTCGACCACGAGGCCGCCGGGCGTCCAGGTGCGCGGCCAGAAGGACCCGGGGACGCTCGTCGTGTGGAACGTCGGTGCGTCCACGGCCTCCTGCGGGGAGAACCCGCCGATGATCGTGCGCAGCAGGTACGGCAGCTGCCACTGGTCCTGCTGGTCGCCGCCGGGCGAGCCGAGCGCCTCCACCGGCTCGCCATCGCGGGTGAGGAGGGTGGGCGTCAGCGTCGTGCGCGGCCGGCGCCCGGGCACGAGCGACGACGGGCCGCCCGGCTCGAGCCACGTCATCTGCAGGCGCGTGCCGAGGCAGAAGCCGAGCGCGGGGATGAACGGGGACGACTGGAGCCAGCCCCCGGAGGGCGTGGCGGAGATCATGTTGCCGAACCGGTCGACCACGTCAAGGTGGCACGTGTCGCCGCGCGTCTCGCCCGTGCGGGACACGGTCGGCTCGCCCGTGCCGCCGGCGGAGGCGGGCGCGTCGCCCTCGACCAGGAGCGGCGGCAGGAAGGGCTCCACGCCGTCGACGCGTCCGGGCCGCAGCTCGTGCGACGCCGCGTCCGTGATGAGCGCGCGCCGCTCGGCCGCGTACTCCGCCGACAGCAGCACGTCGAGGGGCGCCCCGCCCGGCACGGCGTCGCCGTAGTACGCCTCGCGGTCGGCCAGCGCCAGCTTCTGCGCCTCGATGATGCGGTGGATCCCCGCGGCCGTCGACGGGTCGATCTCGTCGTCCGCGTACCCGTCGAGGATCATCAGCGCCTGCAGCAGCGCCGGCCCCTGGCCCCAGGCGTCCGTCTTCCAGATGCGCAGCCCGCGGAACGCGATCGATACCGGGTCCTCCCATGAGGCGCGCGAGGACGCGAGGTCCTCCGCCGTGAGGAGGCCGGCGTGGTCGGCGCCCGTCGAGTGGCGGTGCGCCTCCTGCGCGCTCGCGACCATCTCCTCCGCCACGAAGCCCTCGGCCCAGACCGTGCGGGCCGCCTCGATGCGGTCCTCGCGCGTCGCGTCCGGGCCCGCGGCGGCCGACGACTCGGCGAGGATCCGCTCTAAGGACGCCGCCCACGCCGGGTTCGTGACGAGCGAGTCGGCGACCGGGGCCTCGCCGTCGGGCATCCAGAACGCGGCGGACGCGGTCCAGTGGTCGCGGAAGAGGTCGGCGACGCCCGCGATGGTGCGGCTCACGCGCGCGAGCATCGGGTGCCCGTCGCGGGCGTACCCGATGGCGAACGCCCACACGTCGGCGAGCTCCCACGTGCCGTGGTCGCGCAGCAGCAGGAGCCAGGCGTCGACCGCGGCGGGCACGGCGGCCGCGAGGGCGCCCGCGCCGGGCACGCGGTCGAGACCCTCCTCCCGGAAGCGCTCCGGGGTCGCGGCGGCGGGCGCGGATCCCTGCCCCATGAGCAGCTTCGGCGCGTCCTCCCCCGCGACGTGCACGACCGCGGTCATGTCCCCGCCCGGCCCGTTGAGGTGCGGCTCGACCACGTGCAGCACGAAGGCGCTCGCGACGGCGGCGTCGAACGCGTTGCCGCCGCGCTCGAGCACGGCCTGGCCGGTGCCGGACGCGAGCCAGTGCGTGGCGGAGCTCATGCCGAAGGTGCCGCGGAGCGTCGGGCGGGTGGTGAAGGCGTCGGGGGCGCGGAACGTCACGAGGGGGTCCTTCCGGTGGGGATGCCCCCAGTCGACCACATGCGTTCCTCCCGGTGCGGGAATGCGCCCGGCCCCGCCCTGCGTTGACCGGACGACCCGGGAGGCTCATGACAG
This sequence comes from Clavibacter sp. B3I6, assembly GCF_030816895.1. Lineage (NCBI taxonomy): Bacteria > Bacillati > Actinomycetota > Actinomycetes > Micrococcales > Microbacteriaceae > Clavibacter > Clavibacter sp. B3I6. Next base: position 70,999 of record NZ_JAUSYL010000001.1, on the reverse strand, counting down.
ACACCAGCGGCGTCGGATTCCGATCCGAGCGCGGCCCGATCCTCATCGCCCTGATGATGACGACGGGCCTCGTGGCCATCGACTCGACCATCCTCGCCACCGCGGTGCCGTCCATCGTGGCGGACCTCGGCGGCTTCGCCTCGTTCCCGTGGCTGTTCTCGATCTACCTGCTCGCGCAGGCCGTGTCGGTGCCGCTCTACGCGAAGCTCGCCGACACCGTGGGCCGGAAGCCCATCATCCTCATCGGCATCGGGCTCTTCCTCGTCGGATCCGTGCTGTGCGGGTTCGCCTGGAGCATGCCCGCGCTCATCGCGGCCCGCGCCATCCAGGGCCTCGGCGCCGGGGCCGTGCAGCCCATGGCGATCACGATCGCCGGCGACATCTACACGGTCGCCGAGCGCGCCAAGACGCAGGGCTACCTCGCGAGCGTGTGGGCGGTCTCCAGCGTGGTCGGCCCGACCCTCGGCGGCGTGTTCTCCGAGTTCACGAGCTGGCGCTGGATCTTCTTCGTCAACGTCCCGCTCTGCCTCGTGGCCGGCTGGATGATCGTCCGCCGCTTCCACGAGTCCATCGAGCGCACGCGCCACCGCGTCGACTACGCCGGGGCCGCGCTCCTCACGGTCGGCCTCAGCCTGCTGATCCTCGCGGTGCTGGAGGGCGGCCAGGCGTGGGCGTGGGACTCCCTGCCCAGCATCGGCGCGTTCGGCGTCGGCGCCGTGCTCATCGTCGCCTTCCTCCTCGTGGAGCGCCGCGCCGCCGAGCCCGTGCTGCCGCTCTGGGTCTTCTCGCGGCGCCTCCTGCTCACGACCACGCTCGTATCGCTCGGCGTCGGCGCGATCCTCATCGGCCTCACGTCCTACGTGCCCACGTACCTGGAGGGGTCGATCGGCGTCACGCCGCTCGTCTCGGGCCTCGCGCTCGCGGCGCTCACGATCGGCTGGCCGATCTCCGCGTCGCTCTCGGGCCGCCTGTACCTCCGCATCGGGTTCCGCCGCACCGTGCTCATCGGCATGGCGCTCACCATCGTGGGCACCGGGTCCATCGCCGGGCTGGCGGCCACGCCCACCCTCGCCGGCATCGCCGCGGGCTGCTTCGTCGTGGGCCTGGGGCTCGGCCTCGTCGCGACGCCCAGCCTCATCGGCGCGCAGTCGAGCGTCGGCTGGGGCGAGCGGGGCGTCGTCACGGGCGCGAACCTGTTCGCCCGGTCCATCGGCAGCGCCGTCGGCGTGGCCGTGTTCGGGGCCATCGCGAACGCCATCTTCGCCGCCTCCGCGGGCGGGCAGCGGGATCCGGACGCCGTGATCGCCGCCTCGGGCGCCGTGTTCCTCGCGGTGGGCGTCTGCGCGCTCGCGACCGTCGTCGCGGGGCTGCTGATGCCGGAGTCCCGCGTCGAGGACACCGAGATCGCGCGCACCGAGCCCGTCGCCGACTGATCCCGCAGGCGGCGGATCCGGTCCCGCCGATTCGCGGGAATGCCGGACCCGCCCCTACAGTTGAACCGAATGCATACGTTCGCATGGATCAGGAAGCAGGACAGCATGGCGCAGGAGATCGAGCTCGGACTGGACACGTTCGGGGACGTGACCGTGGGATCGGACGGCCGTGAGCTGCCCTACGCCCAGGTGATCCGCAACGTCGTCGCGGAGGGCGTGCTGGCCGACCAGGTCGGCATCGACTTCATCGGCCTCGGCGAGCACCACCGCGACGACTACGCGATCTCCTCCCCCGAGGTCGCGCTCGCCGCCATCGCCGCGAAGACGGAGCGCATCCGCCTCGGCAGCGCCGTCACGGTCCTCAGCTCGGACGACCCGGTGCGCGTCTTCCAGCGCTTCGCCACGCTCGACGCCGTCTCGGACGGCCGCGCGGAGGTCATCCTCGGCCGCGGCTCCTTCACCGAGTCCTTCCCGCTCTTCGGCTACGAGCTGAGCGACTACGAGCGCCTCTTCGAGGAGAAGCTGGGCCTGTTCGCCGAGCTGATCAAGGAGACGCCCGTCACCTGGAGCGGCTCCACGCGCGCCTCCCTCACCGAGCACGACGTGTTCCCGAAGACGGTGAACGGCATCAGGACGTGGGTCGGCGTGGGCGGCAGCCCCGAGTCGGTCGTGCGCGCGGCGCGCCACGGCCTGCCGCTCATGCTCGCGATCATCGGCGGCGAGCCGCACCGCTTCGCCCCGTACGCCGACCTGTTCGCGCGCGCCCTCGACCAGCTCGAGCAGCCGCGCCTGCCCGTCGGGATCCACTCGCCCGGCTACGTCGGCGAGACGGACGCCGAGGCGCGCGAGGCGTTCTTCCCCGACTACCAGGTCATGCACGCCCGCATCGGCAAGGACCGCGGCTGGCCGCCGCTCGCCCGCGCCTCCTACGAGCAGGAGATCGAGCACGGCTCGCTGTACGTCGGATCCCCGGAGACCGTCGCCCGCAAGATCGCCGCGACCCTGAAGGCCGTGGGCGCCACCCGCTTCGACCTCAAGTACAGCGCGGGCCCGTTCTCGCACGAGCGCATGATGGGCGGGATCGAGCGCTACGGCACGATCGTGGCGCCCATGGTCCGCGACATCCTGGCCTGATCCGCCCGGCCGTCCTGCGAAGGCGGGGGCGCCTCCGGTGGAGGGCGCCCCCGCCCGCGGGATATCCTGCGAACGTCCCCGCTCGGGGGCATCGCGACGGACGGGACGGGCTGCGATGACCGGCGTTCCGCCCACCTCCGCCGATCCGGGCCGCGACCGCGACCCCGTCCGCGACGCGTCGGGCGCCGGCCTGCTGTCCTCCGGCCCGCTCGCGTCGCTCCGCTCGGCCACCGTCGGCCGGCTGCAGTACCGGGTCCTCTACCGGGAGATGCGCCGCGCCACGTTCCCCCGCGACTCCCCCACCGGCTCGATGCCGGGACCGGATCCGTACGGCCTCGCTGTCGTCGGCGAGGGCACGGCGGTGGGCTACCAGACGGTGTCGCACGACCTCGGCGTCGCCGGGCAGGTCGCGCACAAGCTCTCCGTCCGCACCGGACGCGGCGTCTTCTGGTCCGTCCAGTCGTTCCCCGACTTCACCGTGCGCTCCTGGCGCGCGGGCCTCGACGCGTTCCCCGCGTGGGCGAGCACCGACGTCGCCGTCCTCGCCCTCGGGATCGGGGACGCCATCCGCTTCACGCCGACACCGCTCTGGGAGTCGCTGCTCGGGGCGTGCATCACGGAGATGCAGGCGCGCATGCCCGAGGGCGCGCTCGTGCTCGTGACGGAGGTCCCGCCGCTGGAGATCTCGCCGGTCACGCCGCCGCTCATCGCCGGTCCCGTGGGTCGGCACGCGGATGCGCTCAACCGCAGCACCCGACGCGTCGTCGAGCGCTTCGACCGCGCCGACAGCGTCCCGTTCCCGGCGTGGCGCATCCCCGAGTTCGCGGCCCCGAACCCCGAGGACACGCTCTACGGGCGCGTCTACCGGGCCTGGGCGGAGCTGCTGGTCGACCGGATCGCGTCGGCATGATCGCGCCCGGCTCCCTGGCCGACGGGTACGCGGCCGCGGACATCCGCGCGGCCGAGGCGCCGCTGCTCGCGGCCGGGGCGCAGCTCATGCGGATCGCCGCGGCCGGGCTCGCCCGGGAGTGCCGCGCCCTCGCGCCCTCGGGGGCAGTGCTCGTGCTCGTCGGCGCGGGGAACAACGGCGGTGACGCCCTGCTCGCCGCCGCCGAGCTCGCGCGCGAGGGGCGCGCGGTGCGCGTGATCCGCACGGCCGACCGCGTCCACGAGCGCGGCGCCGCGCAGGCCGCCGCCGCGGGCATCGCCGTCGCCGCCGCGGAGGAGCTGGCCGACGACGAGGTGGCGGCGCTCGGCCGGGCATCCGGGCTCGTCGTCGACGGGATCCTCGGCATCGGCACGACGTCGAGCCCGGCCCTCCGCGGCGAGGCCCGGCGCGTCGTCGCCGCCCTGCTGCCCGTCGTCGCGGCTGCCGGCGGTCCGATCGTCGTCGCGTGCGACATCCCGAGCGGCGTGGGCTGCGACGACGGCGCGGTGCCGGATCCGACCGTGCTGCCCGCGGACGTCACGGTCACCTTCGGCGCGGGCAAGGCCGGCCTCCTGCGCGAGCCCGGTCGCGCGCTCGCGGGCCGCGTGGTGCTCGTGGACGTGGGTCTCGACCTCACCGGGGCGACCCCGCTCGTCCGCGCCGACGCCTGACGACGCGCGTGGGGGCGCACGGAGTCGCCGCACCGGGCCGAGGCCGGCCGGAAGCGCGGATGACCGCATCGCCCGAGGCGATGCGGTCATCCGTCGTCCGCGCCCGCTGATCAGGCGGGCGTCACGTCGATCAGCACCTTGCCGGTCACGCCGTCCTCGACCGCCTGGTGCGCGTCGGCCGTGGCCTCGAGCGCGAAGCGGTGCAGGGGCAGACCCGCCTCCTCGCCGACGGGCAGCGCGCCATCGATGAGCGCGAGGTGGATGTCGGCGCGGGCGGCGTCGAGCGCCTCCTGGCCCACCGTGTAGAGCAGCAGGAACTGGTAGCGCAGGTTCTTCACGAAGCTGGGGACGACGGCCAGCGTCATCTCGTCGCCGCCGTTGTTCGCGTAGACGGCGATGGACGCCCGGTTCCGCGCGACCTGCTGGTTGAGGTCCGCGTTCTGCGCGGGGGCGACCTCCACGATCAGGTCGACGCCGTCGGGCGCGATGGCCTGGATCTCCGCGGCCGCGTCGCCCGCGCGGTAGTCGACCACGTGCTGGGCGCCGGCGGCGGTCGCGAGCGCGGCCTTCTCGGGCGAGCTGACCGTGGTGATCACGGTGGCTCCGGCCCAGCGCGCGAGCTGGATGGCCGCGTGGCCGACCGCTCCCGCGCCGCCCGCGACGAGCACGTGCTTCCCCGCGAGGGCGCCGGGCGCGAGGCGCGACGGGCCGTCCTCGGCGACGGTGAGCGCGCGGTGCGCGGTGACGGAGGGGACGCCGAGGCTCGCGCCGAGCTCGAAGGACAGGCCGTCGGGCAGCGGCGCGACGCGGTCGACGGGGAGGATCGTCTTCTCCTGCGCGGTGCCGGTGGGGCGACCGTGCGCGGCGAGCATGATCCAGACGCGGTCGCCGACGGCGAGGTCGGTGACGTCCGGGCCGACGGCGTCGATGACGCCCGCGCCGTCCTGGTTCGGGACGACCTCGGGGAACGGCAGCTCCTGGCCGGGCGATCCGCCGTCGCGGGACTTCCAGTCGGTGGGGTTCACGCCCGAGACGACGACGCGGACGCGCACCTCGCCGGGGCCGGGCGCGGCCTCGTCGCGGTCGACGAGCTGCAGGACGTCGGGGGCACCGGTGCGGGTGTAGGTGATCGCTCTCATGCTGGGCCCAACGCCCGGCTCCCCCGGGGTGTTCCTGCCGTCAGCTCCCGAGCGTGTCGTGCGTGAACCGGCCGCCGAGGAGCGTCGCGGCGACGTTCATGCCGCGGAGGTCGTCGGCGGAGGGGCCGCCCGCGAGCGGATCCGCATCCACGACCGCGAGGTCGGCCCGCTCGCCCGGCGCCACCCGCGTGCGGACGGACGCGTCGAGCGCGGCGGCGCGGTCGATCGCCTGCTCCGGGTGCCACGGCTCCCGGCCGTCGCGCGCGCGGCCGACGGCGGCGGACATGGTGACCCAGGGATCCAGCGGCGCGACGGGCGCGTCGGAGCCGAGCGCGAGGCGCGTGCCCGCGGCGCGCAGGTCGGCCAGGGCGAAGGCGCGGCCCGTGCGGCCGGCCCAGTAGACGTCGGCGACGTCGCGGTCGTCCATGGCGTGCTCGGGCTGCACGCTCGCGACGACGCCGAGCGCGGCGAACCGCGCGACGTCCTCGTGCGTGAGCAGCTGCGCGTGCTCGATGGATCCGACGAGCCCGTCCGCGTCGCGGTGCGCCCCGCGCAGCTCCCGGTCGAGGTGCGCGAAGGCGTCGAGGGCGAGGCGGTTGGCGTGGTCGCCGATGGCGTGGATCGCGGGCCGGAGACCCTGCGTGGCGGCCTGCACCATGAGGCCGAGCAGCTCGTCCGGCGGGACGGACAGCGTGCCGCAGGCGCCGCCGTGCGCGCCGCCGCCCTGGCCGTCGAGGTCGGGGTACGGGTCGAAGCAGTACGCCGTGCGGGTGTTCAGCGACCCGTCGGTGACGACCTTCGCGGGTCCCACGCGCACGAGGCCGCGCGTGCCGTCGAGCACGTCGCCGGTGCGGAGGCCCTCCTCGCGGGCGCGGTCGAGGTGCTGCGGCCAGACGCCGAACTCGACCCGCAGCGCGTCGTGGCCGAGGGCGGCGAGCCGGCGCCAGCGGTCGGCGTTCTCGTCGATCTCGAGGTCGACGACGCCGACCACGCCGCGGCGGGCGGCGTCGCGGGCGACCTGCACGGCGCGCGCGTCGAGCGACGACGCGTCGCCCTCCTCCACGCGGTACATGAAGTCGAAGCAGTCGTCCTCGCGGAGGAGCCCGGTGGGGTGGTCGCCGTAGCCGTGGGGCGCGAGCGCCGCGGAGCTCGCCCAGCAGCAGTGCAGGTCGCCGCTGACGAGGAGCACGGGGGTGTCGCCCGCGACGGCGTCGAGCAGGTGCTTCGTGGGGAGGTCGGGCCAGAGGCCGTCGCGGAAGCCGTAGCCGACGAGCGCCTCGGGGGCGCCCGCGCTCGTGACGGGGCCGGATCCCGTGGCCCGGGCACGCGCCGCGAGCGCGTCCCGGACGAGCGCGACGGCCTCGGCGGCGGAGGTCACGCGCGACACGTCCAGGCGGCGGGAGACCTTCGTCCACTGGGTGAAGTGGACGTGGTTGTCCCAGAGGCCGGGGATCACGAACCGGCCGTCGAGGGCGCGCGCCTCGACGCCCGCGGCGTCCGCGGAGCCGGCGGGGCCGACGGACGCGATGACGCCGTCGCGCACGAGCACGTCGACGAGCGCGGGGGATCCGGGCAGGCGCCCGCCCGCGAGGAGGAGCGCGGTCACGCGGGGCCCTCCCCTGGCGCCGCAGCCGCGGGGGCCGCGGCACGGGCCCGCGCCGCCGCGCGCCGCATCTCCGCGGCGAGCGCCGGGTCCGGGTACTCCGCGCCGTGCTCGAGCTCCTGGAGGACGCGCTCGACCACGTGCGGCGGCTTGTCCTGGCTGAGCTTCGCCTTCGCGACGAACCGCGTGACGACGAGGCGGACGCCCACGGTGCCGGCGCTGATCCGGGCGGCGTACGCGGCGTCGGGGGCGGTGCCCGCGATGCGGCGGGGCTCCGGCATCCGGTCCTCGAAGCGGTCGACGAGCTGCCCGAGCACCCGCAGGTTCTCCTCGGGCGAGAGGATCTCGACGCGGCAGGTGAGGTGCGCGCTGATGTGGTTCCAGGTGGGCACGGCCGGGTGGGCGTCGTACCAGCCGGGCGACACGTAGCCGTGCGGGCCCTGGACGATGACGAGCACCTCGCCGTCGGCGCCGTCACGCTGGCCGAGCTCGTGGATCCGCTCGTCGGGTCGGCCGACGTGGGTGAGGAGCGTGAGGTCGTCGCGGTCGGGATCGAGCAGGACCGGGTAGTGCGAGGCGACGAGCCCGGCGCCCGTGCCGCTCACGATCGTCGCCCACGGGTTCTCGGCGACGAGCCGGCGGACCTCGCCCTCGTCCTCGAGGGCGTACGACGGGTTCTCCCTCACCGGGCGACCGGCCGCGGCTCGAGGGCGGACGGGGAGGCGAGGGGCATGACGGGATGCTACCCGGCGCCGAGCACCCCTCCCGTCACCCCGCGGCGGCAGCCGATCGCGTCCGGCTCAGCGCGTCCGCAGCCCGGGGAACTGGTCGTCGCGCCACTCCCCCGCGAGGCGCTCTCCGGCGTCGGCCGCTGCGACCTCGCGCTGCCGGAGCTCGACGCGGCGGATCTTCCCCGACGCGGTCTTCGGCAGCTCGCCGAACTCCACCCGGCGCACGCGCATGAACGCGGGGCACCGCTCGCGCGCGTGCCTCAGCACGGCGAGCGCGGTCTCCTCGTCGGGCTCCCACCCGGCCGCGAGGTGCACGTAGGCCTTGGCGACGTTGAGCCGCACGGGATCCGGCGCGCCCACCACCGCGGCCTCGGCGACGGCCGGGTGCTCGATGAGGACGCTCTCGACCTCGAACGGGGAGATCTTGTAGTCGGAGGACTTGAAGATGTCGTCGGTGCGGCCGATGAACGTGATGGTGCCGTCGGGGTCGCGGCGGGCGACGTCGCCCGTGTGGAACCACCCGTCGCGCATCGACTCGGCCGTGCGGGCGTCGTCGCCGAGGTAGCCGGCCATGAGGTTCACGGGCCGGGTGGTGAGGTCGAGGCAGATCTCGCCCTCGTCGGCGGGCTCCCCCGTGACCGGATCCACGAGCACGAGGTCGACGCCCGGCAGCGCGGTGCCCATGGATCCCGGCACGACGGGCGCGCCGGGCGGGTTGGCCACGATGGCGGTGGTCTCCGTCTGGCCGTAGCCGTCGCGGATCACGAGCCCCCACCACTCCTCGATGCGCGCGATGACCTCGGGGTTGAGCGGCTCCCCGGCGGACATGATCTCGCGCAGCCTCCCGGGCCGCTCGCGGATCCCGGCCTGGATGAGCATCCGCCACACGGTCGGCGGCGCGCAGAACGTCGTGACCTCCGCGCGGTCGAGCTGCTCCACGAGCGCGTGCGCGTCGAACCGGGCGTAGTCGTGCACGAAGACGGTGGCCTCGGCGATCCACGGCGCGAAGAAGCAGCTCCACGCGTGCTTGCCCCAGCCGGGCGAGCTGATGGCGAGGTGCACGTCGCCCGGCCGCAGCCCCAGCCAGTACATGGTGGTCAGGTGCCCGACCGGGTACGACGTGTGCGTGTGCACGACCATCTTCGGCTTGCTCGTGGTGCCGGAGGTGAAGTAGACGAGGGCCGGATCCGTGGACGCGACCGCGACGCCCACCCGGTCGGCGGGCGCGTCGTCGGCGTCGCGGTAGTCGGCCCAGCCCGCGGGGACGGGCGCGGCCTCGGTGGCGCCGATCGCGATGCGGCCGTAGCCGCCCGGCACGTCGTCGAACACGGCCGTGTGCGCGAGGTCGGCGATGACGTGGGCGACGCCCGCGCGGGTGACGCGGTCGGCGAGGTCGGCGGATCCGAGCACGGTGGACGTGGGCAGGATCACGGCGCCGGCCTTCATGATGGCGAGCATCGCCTCCCACAGCTCCACCCGGTTGCCGAGCATGAGCATGACGTGGTCGCCCTTGCGGACGCCCCGGGCCACGAGCCAGGTCGCGACCCGGTCGGACCGCGTGGCCATCTCGTCGAAGGTCAGGCTGCGCTCGGAACCGTCGCCCGCGACGACGCGCAGCGCGACCCGGTCGTTCCCGCGCGCCATCTCGTCGAACCAGTCGACCGCCCAGTTGAAGGAGGCGCCGACGTCCGGCCAGGCGAAGCGCTCGGTGGCGGATGTCCGGTCAGCGCGGAGATCCTGGAGCAGGTCGCGGGCAGCGCGGTACGTGGAGTTCGCTCGGGTCATGGGTCCATCCTCCCGCCCTGCGCCTCGGCGCCGGACGTCGGCCCACGCGACCGCCCCGATCCCGGCACGGCTCCGAAGGCAACAGGTAGCGCACGAACCCATCGCATGACGGAAGGACGACCGCATGACCGAGATCACCGCCCACCACGGGCTGCTCAAGGACACGAACCTGCACGTCGACGACACCGGGGGCTCCGGCCGCCCCGTGGTCCTGATCCACGGCTGGCCGCTGTCGGGCGAGTCCTGGTCGAAGCAGGTCCCCGCGTTCCAGGCCGCGGGCTTCCGGGTCATCACGTACGACCGCCGCGGCTTCGGCCGCAGCGACAAGCCGCTCACCGGGTACGACTACGACACCTTCGCGTCCGACCTCGACGCGCTCCTCACGGAGCTCGACCTCCGCGACGTCACCCTCGTCGGCTTCTCGATGGGCGGCGGCGAGATCGCCCGCTACATCGGCACCCGCGGCGAGGAGCGCCTCCGCAGCGTCGTGTTCGCGTCCGCCGTGCCGCCGTACCTGGAGAGGACCGACGACAACCCGGACGGCCCGCTCACGAAGGAGGCCGCGGCCGAGATGACCGCCGGCCTCACCAAGGACGAGGACGCCTTCTACGAGGAGTTCACCACCGGGTTCTTCTCGGTGGACGGCGTGCTGAAGGTCACCGAGGCGGAGCGCCAGGAGGCGATCGCCCTCGCGCACCAGTCGAAGAAGCACGCGGCGCTCGCGTCGATGGCGGCCTTCGCGACCACGGACTTCCGCGACGACCTCCCGAAGGTCACCGTGCCCACGCTCGTCATCCACGGCGACGGCGACGCGACCGTGCCGTTCGAGGGATCCGGCGAGCGCACGCACCGCGCCATCCCGGGCTCCGAGCTGCACGTCGTGCAGGGCGCCCCGCACGGCGTCACGGTCAGCCACCCCGAGGAGTGGAACCGGGTCGTGCTGGAGTTCCTCGCGAGGTAGCACGACGCACCACCGCGCAGGGGCGCTGATCCGTAGCGGGTCAGCGCCCCTGCGTGCGCTTGTAGGGCTTGGGCTGGCCCTTGACCACGGGCGCACGGCCCTGCCCCTTCGACGCCTTGGCCTTGCCGCCGGCCGGGGGCTTCGGCGCCTCGGGCGGGGTCGAGGGCTTCGCGAGCTCCTCGAGCGCCTCCTCGTAGGCGAGCCGCCCGGTCTTCGTCAGCCGGGTCTCCGTGCTCTGCGGGTCGAACACGGCCTTGCCGTAGTGCTCCTCGACCGCGCGGATGGAGGAGGCGAGCTTCGCGCGCGAGATGCCGAGCTGATCCGCGGCCTTCGGGAGGTGCAGCACCTCGGCCGCGACCACGAAGTGACGCTGGTGGCTGATCTTCACGTGGTGGAGCCTCTCGTCGCGGCGGATGCCGGAGGACCCACGGTACAGGCCGACCGAGGGCCCGCCCGGTCGGGCCGGTAGCGTCGACGCGGGCCCGGCGGCCCCAGACGGGAGGCGCACGATGGCGGGACTCGAGGTCGTGGCGGCGGTGATGGTCCGCGAGGGGCGGGTGCTCGCGTGCCGTCGCGCGGCGCACAAGCCGGGCGCGGGGACGTGGGAGTTCCCGGGCGGCAAGGTCGAGCCCGGTGAGCGGCCCGAGGAGGCGCTCGTGCGGGAGATCCGCGAGGAGCTCGGGATCGACGTGACGGTGGGCGCGCTCGTGGACCGCTCCGAGGTGCCCGTCGGCGACCGCGTCATCGACCTCGCCTGCTACCTCGCGGATCCGGTCGGCCCGCTCCCCACCACCAGCACCGACCACGACGAGCTGCGCTGGGTGCCCGTGGCCGAGCTGGGGGCGCTCGCCTGGTCGGCGCCGGACCTGCCGGCGGTGGCCCGGCTCATCCGGGACGCCCGCGGGATCGGCTGACGGACGAGCCGTGATCGCCGACGCCGTTGACGCGCGCAGGGAGCGCGATCTAATGTAGGTACACCGTGTACGTACTCAACGCCGAGGGTGCGCGCGGCAACGTCGCCGACGATCAGAGGAGATCCGCCATGGCATCCGACCCCTTACCGACCAGCCGCGTCCCGTTGTTCGACGGGATGAACCGCATCCCCGGCGGCCTCATGCTCATCCCGCTGATCCTCGGATCGATCGTCGGCACGTTCGCGCCCGGCTTCCTCGACCTCGGGAACTTCACCACCGCGCTCTTCAAGGACAGCGCGCTCCCCCTCATCGGCATCCTGATCTTCGCGACCGGCATGCAGATCACGCTCCGCACCTCGGGTCCCGTGCTCGCGACCTCGGGCGTGCTGCTGCTGACGAAGTCGATCATCCCGGCCACCGCGGTGGTGGTCCTCGGCAACCTGGTGGGGCTCGACGGCCTGCTCGGGGTGTCGATCCTCGCGCTGCTGGTGAGCATGGACAACAGCAACGGGGGCATCTGGCTCGCCTTCACCGGTCGCTACGGCCGGGAGCGCGACCGCGGGGCGTACATCGCCAGCGCCGTGAACGACGGCCCCTTCTTCTCGCTGCTGTTCCTCGGCGCCGCCGGCCTCGCCGACATCCCCTACACGCTGCTGCTCGCCGCCGTCATCCCGCTGCTGCTCGGCGTGATCGTCGGCAACCTCGACGCCAAGTGGACCGAGATCATGCGACCCATCCCCAACATGGTCATCCCGTTCTTCGCGTTCGCGCTGGGGACCGGCATCGACCTCGGCAACGTCGTCTCGGGCGGGCTGTCGGGCATCGTGGTGGGCGTGATCGCGACCGTCTTCACCGGCACCGTGGCCTACCTCGGCTACCGGTTCCTGCTGCGCCGCGGGAAGGAGTCCGGCCTCGGCATCGCGTCGGCGACCACCGCGGGCAACGCGATCGCCACGCCCGCCATCGTCGGCGCGGCCGATCCGAGCTTCGCGCCGTACGTCGAGGTCGCGACCGCGCAGGTCGCCTCGGCGGTGCTCGTCTCGGCCGTCCTCGCGCCGATCCTCGCCGCCTGGGTGCTCAAGCGCGAGGGCGGCATGAAGGCCATCTCCGACGACCGCGCCCGCGACGAGGCGCTGGCCGAGAGCGAGGCCGCGGCGATCGCGGCCGATGCGGACGCGGACGGCTCGGGTCCCGGATCCACCGGCCGCCGCAGCGCCGGCCCGGGGGCGGGTGCCGCGTGACGCCGGCCTCCCCCGCCGTGACGGCCCCCGCCGCAGGCACGCGGGCGTCCGTCGGATCCGTCGCCATCGTGGCGGACGACCTCACGGGCGCCGCCGACTCCGCCGTTCAGTTCGCCCGGGCCGGCTGGGCCGCGCGCCTGGCGCTCGGCGGCGACGTCCAGCAGCACGGCCACGACGGCTCCGTCATCGCGATCGTCACCGACGCGCGGGCGCAGGATCCGGACGAGGCCCGCGCGTCGACGCGCGCCGCCGTGGCGCGCGCCGTGGCCGACGGCGACGACCGGCTCTTCGTGAAGATCGACTCGACCATGCGCGGCACGGTGCAGGAGCAGGTCGAGGGGGCGCTCGCCGCCTGGTCCTCGCGCGAGCCGAGCGCCGTGGCCGTCGTCTGCCCCGCCTACCCCGCCATGGGCCGCACGGTCGAGGGCGGGCTGCTGCTCGTCGACGGCCGGGGCGTCGAGACCACGTCGGTCGGCCGCGACCCCGTGACCCCCGTCACGACGAGCGCCCTGGCCGTCCTCCTGCCCGGCAGCGCGCACGTCGAGGCGGCCTCCGACGCCGCGGACCTCGCCGTCCGCATCGCCACGGCCGCCGCGGCGGGAGCCCGCGTGGTCACCGTCGACGCCGTCACCACCGCCGACCTGCGCTTCGTCGCGGAGGCGCTCGCCCTGCTCGGGCCGCGCGCCGTCCCCGTGGGATCCGCGGGGCTCGCCGGCGAGATGGCGCGCGAGTGGGGCGTCGGCCTCGAGGCCCCGCGCGCGGACGCCCCGCGCGCCGCCGCCTCCGTCGCCGCCCCGCGCCACGTGGTGGTCGTCGTCAGCTCGCTGCACGACGTCTCCCGCGGGCAGCACGCCCACCTGGCGGCCGCGGCGGCCGAGGGATCCCTCGCCGAGCGCGTCCGCACCATCGCCCCCGCGCTCGACGCGCTGATCGGCGACGGCGACGCGGATGCGACCGCCGACGAGGACGGGATCGACGCGGACGCCGTGTCCGTCACCGTCGTCCTCGCCCCCGAGCGCACGGCGCGCGTCGACCGCTCCACGCCCGACGCATCGCCGACCGTCGCCGAGCGCGTGGCGGCCGGGCTCGCCCGCATCGCCGACCGCGTCATCACGCGCCGCGGCGCGAGCGCGCTCGTGCTCATGGGCGGAGAGGGCGCGCGCGCCGTGCTCACCCGTCAGGGCGCCGACGCGATCCTCGTCCGCGACGCCATCCGCGAGGGCATGCCCCTCGGCACCATCGAGGGCGGACGGCTGCACGGCATGCCCGTGGTGACCAAGGCGGGCGGCTTCGGCTCCCCCTCGTCGCTCACGGACATCGTGCCGGAGCTCCTCGACCACCCCGCATCCACCCCCACGCAAGGAGAAGCACCATGACCCTCCCCCGACTCGCCATCACCCTCGGAGACGTCGCGGGCATCGGCCCCGAGATCACCGCCAAGACCCTGCTCGGCCACGACGACCTGCGCGAGAAGGCCGTCACGGTCGTCATCGGCGACGAGGCGGCCATGCGCCGCGGCGTCGTCGCCGTGGGCGGCGACCCGGAGAAGGTGCGCGTCATCGCCTCCGTCGCCGAGGCGCGCAACGAGCCCGGTACGATCGAGCTGATCCAGACGGGTCCGTCGCTCGCCGACGTGCCGGTCGGCGAGCTCAGCGCCGCGGCCGGCGACGGCTCCTACCGCTTCGTCGTGGAGGCGTGCCGGCTGGCGCGCGAGGGCGAGGTGGACGGCATCGTCACCGCACCGCTCAACAAGGCCGCCATGCACGCAGGTGGGCACAAGTGGCCCGGTCACACCGAGCTCCTCGCGCACGAGTTCGGCGTCGAGAACTTCTCGCTCGTGCTCTCCGCCGGCGAGCTGTTCTTCTTCCACCTCACGACCCACGTGTCGATGCGCCAGGCGATCGACGACATCACGCCCCAGCGCACGGGCGACGTGCTCGACCTGGCCGGCGCGTTCGCCGCGTCCATGGGCACGCCCGACGAGCTCATCGGCCTCGCGGGCCTCAACCCCCACGCGGGCGAGAACCGGCTGTTCGGCGACGAGGACGCGGACATCCTCGCGCCCGCGGTCGAGGCCGCCCGGGCGCGGGGCCTCAACGTGGTCGGGCCCGTGCCCGGCGACGCGCTGATCCCGGCGGCCGTCCGCGGCAAGTACAAGCTGGTCGTCGTCTGCTACCACGACCAGGGGCACGCGCCCTTCAAGGCCGTGTACGGCGACGACGGCGTGAACATCACCGTGGGCCTGCCCGTGGTGCGCGTCTCGGTCGATCACGGCACCGCGTTCGACATCGCGGGCCAGGGCATCGCCCGCGAGGCGAGCCTTGTACTGTCGGTGGAGCGCGCCGCGTCCCTGGCCCCCGGCTGGGACCACGTGTGGCGCACGGCGCAGAAGATCGACGCCCCCGCCGCCTGACCCGTGACACCCGAGGAGACCGTGCCGAACCGGATCGACGACCTGGATCCCGGCGCGGTCTCCTCGGCGCATGCGGGGCCTTTGCACGCGCAGCTGACCGCCGTGCTGCGCGCCCCCGTCGTCGACGGCACCTGGCCGCCCGGCTCGCAGCTCCCGACCGAGGCCGAGCTGCAGGAGCGGTTCGGCGTGTCCCGGTCGGTGGTCCGCCAGGCGCTCCACGCGCTGACGGCCGAGGGGCTGGTCCAGCGAGGACGCGGGCGCGGCAGCATCGTCGCGCCGCGCGGTGAGCTGCACCGCCTCGTGCAGCGGGTGTCGGGGCTCTCGACGCAGGTCCCGTCCGTGGCCACGCGCGTGCTCGAGCTGGCGCCCGGGCGCGACGCCGACGCGGAGCGCACGCTCGGAGGATCCGACCTCCACCTCCTCCGCCGGCTCCGCTCCGCGGGCGGCGAGGCCGTGGCGCTCATCCACACCTGGCTGCCGAGCGGGATCGCCGACCGGCTGACCGCGGACGACCTCACGGACGCCTCCCTGCACGCCCTCCTCCGCTCCCGCCTGGGGATCCAGGTCGCCGCCGGACGGCGCCAGGTGCGCGCGGTCGGCGCCTCGTCCGAGGTGGCCGCCGCGCTGCGCGTCGCCGAGGGCGCGCCCGTCCTCGTGCTGGAGGGCACCAGCACGGACGCGTCCGGCGACCCGGTCGAGGTGTTCCGCACCTGGCACCGCGCCGACCGCTTCGTCTTCGACATCGACGTGCTCACGACCGAGGGCGACTCGGCGGCGCCCGTGCAGCCCGTGGATCCGGCGCCCGCGGCAGCGCCGGCGGGGCTCGCGTCCCCGCCCGCCTCCGCGCCGCCGCGGACGCCCGCCGCGGAGCAGGCCGACCTCGCGGCCCGGGCGCGCGCCCTCTCCCGCGAGCTCGCGGAGCTGGCCGCCCGCCTCGGCTAGCGGGCGAGCGCCCGCGCGATCGGCCGGCGCCACTGCACGGCGCAGCCGACGAGCACGGCGACGACGACGACGAGGGCCGACCAGCGCGCGAAGCCCGTCACCGGCACGCCGGCCAGGGCGCCCACGACCCCCGCCAGCAGGGCGAGGGCGACCGACGTCCCCACGAGCGCCCACACCGCGAAGGCGAGGTCGTCGTCCTCCGGCTGCTCCCGCGCGTGCGCGGCAGCCCACGCCGACCGGCGCTGCTCCCGGTGGCGCTCGACCGCGATCACGAAGGCGAGCACCTCCGTCGGCAGGTCGCCGCCCGGGAGGGCCAGGTAGCCGGGCAGCGCGGCCGTGCCCCGGCCGGCCGCGGCGAACTGGCGCGCCGCCCGGTCCTGCTCGGCCGGGGTCGCGAGACCGGGGATCGCGAGCGCGTAGCGGCCCGCCTGATCCGGCGCCCGCAGCTCCCGGTAGTACCCGACCAGCGTCCGCCGGGCCTCGGCGTCACCGGGCGACCGGCGGACCCGGGCGCGCAGCGACTCCAGCGCCGCCGCGCGTCGACCGGACTGCCACAGCCGCGCGGCGCGCGCGATCGCCTCGGCCTCGTCCATCCGCACATGCTCCCAGCTCGGCCGCGCTCGTGTTCCCCCGACGCGCGCCTAGGGTGGGACCGATCCACCATCCGCCCCCGCTCGATGCGGGCTGGCCACGAACGGAGCGCTGATCGCGCTGAGCACCAGCCCGCCGCCCGCGGATCCGCGTCGTCCCCGCCGGGACCCCGGCGCCGCACGTCCACCGCGCCAGCGCCGCCGACGCGTCAACCCGCAGGAGATGCGCGACGTCCGCGCGCGCCTCCGCGGCACCATCTACGAGGGCACCGAGCCCGCGCACGGCCGCCTCGGCGACCTGTACTCGCCGCGGCAGATCATCGACTTCTGCCTCGACCTCGGCGAGGTGATGCTCGCCTCGGGCGCCGACGTGCGCGCGGTCGAGATCGCCATCGTCGCCGTGAGCACGAAGTGGAACCTCGCGCCGCTCGAGCTCGACATCACGGGCACCGCCATCACGATCCAGTACGCGCCGCTCGAGGGCCCGCCGCTCGTGAAGCTCCGCGTCGTCACGGCCGAGGGCAGCGACCTGCACCGGCTCTCGCTCGTCTACCAGATCGTCGACGAGCTCCTCCACGACGACCGCGACATGACGAGCGCCGTCGACGGCCTCGTGGAGGTGCTGAAGTCGCCGCCGCGCTGGCCGTCGTGGATCACCGACGCGGCCATGGGCCTCTTCGGCGTCTCCGTGTCGCTGCAGGCCGGCGGATCCCTCGCGGGCGCGGTCGGCGCGTTCCTCCTGATGATCGGCGTCATGGTGCTCGGCCGGCAGCTGTCGCGCCGCGGCATCCCGCCGTTCTTCGTGGTCGCCCTGCAGTCGGCGGCCGTCGCCGCGCTGGGAACGCTCGCCATCTGGTGGGGCCTCCTGCCCGCGGGCAGCTCGGCCGCGATGGTGGCGGCGGTGGTGGTGCTGATCCTCCCCCACGTCACGATCGTGACCTGGGCGCAGGACGCCATCTCGGGCTTCCGGGCCATGTCGGTGTCGCGGGCCATGATCATCCTGCTCATCGTCGCGGGCATCGCCGTCGGCATCCCCGGCGGACTCGCGCTCACCTCCGGCGTCGACATCGAGGTGGATCCCACCGACATCACTCTCCGCGCCCTGCCGTTCTGGATGCTGCTCATCACCACGTTCTTCGCGGCCGGCGCCACCGGGATCACGCAGGGCGCCAACGCGCGCGTGATGCCCGTCGCCATCGCCGTCGCGCTCGTCGGCACGTCGTCGCTGTGGCTCCTCAAGTCGGCCGGCGTGCCGCTGCTCGCCGCCACCTTCCTCGTGGCGACGCTGCTCGGCGCGCTGGGGACGGTGGTCGCGGCGCGCCTGCGCGTCTCGGCCACGGCGATCGCGGTGCCGGCGTTCTGCGGATCCCTCCTGCCGTCGCTCGCGGTCGCCTCGGCGCTGCTCAACTCGATGGCGGGCACCTCCGGCGCGACGGGCGCGTTCGTCGGGGCGATGGCGACGACCCTCGCGATCGGCGCGGGCCTCGTGCTCGGCAACCTCCTCGCGACCCCGCAGGCCCGGCGGCACCTCCGCCGCCGCTCCAAGCGCGTGGTCGTGCAGTCGGTGAACCTCGACACGACGCCCATCGGGATCATCCGCGACCCGGCGCTCGTGGACCCCGCACCCGGCGGCGCCGTCGGCCCCTCCTGACCCCGCCCCGCAGGTGCGCGGCGGGCCCGTCTGCCACGGTGGTCGGATGAGGATCCTGGTGGTGGACGACGAGCGGCGCCTGGCGGACGGGATCCGGCGCGGGCTCCAGGCCGAGGGCTTCGCGGTCGACGTGGCGCACGACGGCGTCGACGGCCTGTGGTGGGCGCGCGAGAACCGCTACGACGCGATCCTGCTCGACCTGATGATGCCCGGCATGAGCGGCTGGGCCGTCTGCCGGACGCTCCGCGAGGAGGGCATCTGGACGCCCGTGCTCATCCTCACCGCCAAGGACGGCGAGTGGGACGAGGTCGAGGCGCTCGAGGCGGGTGCCGACGACTTCGTCACCAAGCCGTTCGCGTTCCCCGTGCTGGTGGCCCGGATCCGGGCGCTCGTGCGTCGCGGGGCACCCGCGCGGCCGGTCGCCCACCGCATCGGCGACCTCGTCGTCGACCCGGGTCCGCGCCGGGCCTCGCGCGGCGGCGACGAGATCGACCTCACCAGCCGCGAGTTCGCGGTCCTCGAGTTCCTCGCGCGGAACGCCGGCCGCGTCGTGTCGAAGCGCGAGGTGGTGGCGAACGTGTGGGACGACGACTTCGACGGCGACCCGTCGATCGTCGAGGTGTACGTGGCGCACCTCCGACGCAAGCTCGACCGGCCGTACGGCACCGCGACCATCGAGACGGTGCGCGGTGCGGGCTACCGGCTGGGCGGATCCGATGCGTGAGCCGCGTCGACGGCGCCGGTCCCTGCGCGTGCGCGCCACGACGGCGGTCGCCCTCATCGCGCTGGTCCTCGGGGCGGTCGGCGGGGTCGCGTTCGCGCTGGTGCTGCGGGCCTCGCTCGAGGATGGCGTGCGCCAGGGCGCGGAGCGCTCCCTCGAGACCATCGCGGACGCCGTGGCGGCCCGCGGCCCCGACGCCGTGACGGGCCTCGGCGACGACGACCTCGTGCAGGTGCTCGACGCCGACGGCCGGGTGATCGCGCACGGCGAGGATGCCGGCGGATCCGCGCTCACGGCGGGCGGCGGATCGGGCGTGATCGTCCACGACGGCGAGCGGCGGGTCGCGGTGTCCGACGACGTGGATGACGCGGGCGGCGTGACCGTCGTGGTCGCGGCCCCGCTCGAGGACGCCGACGACGCGCTCGCCGCCGTCGTCCGCCTCCTGCTCGTCGCGGTGCCCGTCGTGGTGGCCCTGGTGGCGCTCCTGGCGTGGGTCGTCGTGGGCCGCGCGCTCCGGCCGGTCGAGCGGATCCGCCGCGACGCCGAGGCCGTGGGCTCCACTCCCGGCGACGGGCGCATCGACGAGCCCGGCACGGGCGACGAGCTCGACCGCCTGGCCCGCACGCTCAACGGCATGCTCGCCCGGCTCGACGCCGCCCGCACGGCGCAGCGCCGCTTCGTCTCCGACGCGTCGCACGAGCTCCGCTCCCCGCTCGCGACCGTGCGGCAGCACGCCGAGCTCGCGCGGATCCACCCGGACCGCACCAGCCTCGCCGAGCTCGCCGACGTGGTGCTCGCCGAGGGCGCCCGGCAGCAGGACCTCGTCGACGCCCTCCTCGTCCTCAGCCGCCTCGACGAGGGCGCGGCGCTCGACCGGCGGCACGTGGACCTCGACGACGTCGCGCTGGAGGAGATCGCCCGGCTGCGGGCGCGCACGGGCGTGCGGGTCGACGGATCCGGGATCGCCGCCGCCCGCGTCGCCGGTGACGCGCGCCTCCTCGCGCTGGCCGTGCGCAACCTCGCGGAGAACGCGGCACGGCACGCGGCGTCCACCGTAGCCGTCTCCACCGCGGCCAGCGCCGACGGCGTCGTGCTCGCGATCGACGACGACGGCCGCGGGATCCCGGCGACCGAGCGCGAGCGCGTCCTCGACCGGTTCGTGCGCCTCGACGAGGGACGCGACCGGGACTCCGGCGGATCCGGGCTCGGGCTCGCCATCGTGCGCGCGGTCGCGGAGGCGCACGGCGGATCCGTCGCCATCGCGGACGCGCCCGGCGGCGGCACCCGCGTGGTGCTGCGCCTGCCGGCCGCGGCCGGCGACGCCCGCTGATCCGCGCACGGGCCCAGTTACGGCGACGCGGCCTGACCCCGCCGACGCGCCTGGGCGTCGGCTGACGGCGGCTTAAGGTCCGCGCAAGGTGCCCCCGGGCATCGTGGCCGTATGACCACGCACACCGCATCCCCCACCGCCCGCCGCGCCGCCCTGGCGCTCGCCCTCCCCCTCCTCGGCGGCCTCGCCCTCGCCGGCTGCTCGACCGGCGGCACGGCTCCCGCCGCCGCACCCGCCCCGGACTCCTCGTCCGCGTCCGCCGCCCCGACCACCGGTACCGACGGCGCCGCCCAGATCCCGGCCGACGGCGCGCTCGCCGCCGCCGTCGAGACCGCCGTCGCCGCCGTCCCGGGCAGCGCGCTCCTCTCCGTCGACCAGGAGGCCGGCGGCACCGCGTGGGAGGTCGTCGTCGCCGAGCAGGACGGCCGCACGCATGAGGTGCACACGCTTGCCGACGGATCCGCCGTGACCGCGGGACCCGTCGCCGACTCCGACGACCCGGACGACCTCGCCGAGGACGCCGCCCTCCTGCAGGCCGCCCGCGTCTCCTCCACCGACGCCGTAACCGCGATGACGGGCGCCGTCGCCGGCACGGTCACCGAGCTCGGCCTCGACGAGGACCGCGGCACCGTGGTCTGGGAGGGCGACGTGGTCGACGCGCAGGGCGTCACGCACGGCGTGCGGATCGACGCCGGCTCCGGCGACGTCGTCAGCCGGTCCGTCGACGACCGCACGCCCGACTCCGACGACTGAGGCCGGAGCGGCACGGGCCTAGCCTGGATCCACCTGTCCCCACGAGGGAGGCCACCCACCCCGCGAGGAGGATCCCCATGGACGTGCACCCCGGTGTCACCCTGCTGGACGACGACGTGCGGGACGCGCACGAGCTGTTCCGCTCGCTGCACGCGCACCCCGAGCTGTCGATGCAGGAGCACGCGACCGCCGCCGCGATCGAGGCGTACCTCGAGGCGATCGGCGCCGAGACGAGCCGCTGCGGCGGCACCGGCGTGGTCGGGATCCTCCGCAACGGCGACGGCCCGGTGGTCGCGTTCCGCGCGGACACCGACGGGCTCCCCCTCCTCGAGGAGACCGGCCTCGCGTGGGCCAGCCGCGACACCGGCGTGCAGCGCGACGGCACCGAGGTGCCCACCATGCACGGCTGCGGCCACGACTTCCACGTCGCCGCCGCGCTCACGACGGCGCAGGCGCTCGCCGCGAACCGCGATGCCTGGGCGGGCACCGTCGTCTTCGTCTTCCAGCCCGGCGAGGAGACCGGCGAGGGCGCCCGCGCGATGCTCGCCGACGGCCTCTGGGACCGCGCGCCGCGCCCCGAGGTGATCCTCGGCCAGCACGTGTTCCCGCTCCCCGTCGGCGTGGTCGCGACCCGCGAGGGCGCGTTCATGAGCATGTCCGACTCGTGGCGCGTGACCGTCAAGGGCCGCGGGGCCCACGGGTCGCAGCCGCACAACTCCATCGACCCGATCGTCGCCGCCAGCGCCATCGTGCTCCGCCTGCAGACCGTGGTCGCCCGCGAGATCGACCCGCAGGCGGCGGCCGTCGTGACCGTCGGCACGTTCCAGGCGGGCACGAAGGAGAACATCATCCCCGAGCACGCGGTGCTGGGCTTGAGCATCCGGACCTTCGACGTGGCCGTGCGCGAGCGCGTGCTGGCGGCCGTGCGGCGGATCATCCTGGCCGAGGCCGCCGCGAGCGGGGCGCCCGAGCCCGAGATCGAGGAGATCGTCTCGTTCCCGCTCAACCGCAACGACCCGGAGGCGACGCGCGGCGTCGTCGCGGCGCTCACGGCGCAGCTCGGGGCGGACCGCGTCGTCGAGTCGCCGCCCATCATGGGCAGCGAGGACTTCGGGATCCTCGGCGAGGCGATCGGCGTGCCGACGGTCTACTGGGCGTTCGGCGGCGTGGAGCCGGAGGCCTTCGGCGGCGCGACCCCGCCGCCCGGCAACCACACGCCGCAGTTCGCGCCGACGCTCGAGGGCACCCTCGAGACCGGCGTCCGGGCCGCGACGGCCGCCATCCTCTCGCGCGTCGGGACGGCCCGGGCCTGACGAGGAACCCGTGCAGGTCTCGATCCGCATTCCTCCCATCGAGATGTGCCCGTGCCCACCCGAGGGCGCGCAGCTTCCCCCGCGGGTCGCGGCCGGCCGGAACCGACCGCGACCTGGGCGACCTCACACCGTCAGCCCACCGTGGCACCGAATCCCGATATGCGACCGTCCTTCGAGACAGTCGCCGTCATGCTCGCACGGGTGGTGATCCCGATCGGCTGCGCGACGTCCCGATCGCAGGTCAGGCGGCGGAAGGTGATCCCCCCGTTCTCGCCGACTGTGATGTTCTCGATGGGAGTCACATCATGATTCGAGAAACACACGTGGGATCCCTGCCGCCCACCGTAGCTCTGCGAGATCCACACCCGACTTCCGCCGTAGTAGAAGGTGCCGTTCCGGGTCTGCTGATACGAGCCGCCGATGGTGAATCGGCTCCAATGGTTCGACGATAGAGCGTCCGTCGAAACCGCTGCCGCGTCCTCGATCTCCTGCTTCTGCCTGCGCGTCAGCCCGGGATCCGACTCGACCTCGGCCACGCCGACCTTCTCCGGGATCCCGAGCTCCACCGTCGTCGCCACGCCACTCGGATGGGTGATCGTCCGAGATCGACCCGCCTCCACCTCGGATGCTCGGCTCTCTGCCGCGTGCGCGGGGCTCACGAGCGATACGGCGATCACCGATGCGCCGCAGACCCCGAGCGCTGGTGCTGACGATGTTCTGACCTTCATGGATGCAGCCTCCTTCTGTGAACGATCCCCCCGGCGGGTCGTTCCCGCGGGCCTGATCGTCCGCAGAAGGCATGCACAATATGCGGACGAACGCGCAAATACCATCGGATACGTCACAGCCATCGTCTTCTTCGCGGTCTACCTGGGGACGATCGTCGTCGCGCTCTTGCGGATCAGTCGCGTCCCGGGTCTGCACTCGTGGTCCCGTGCCGCATGGATCCTCGCCATCATCGCCATGCCACTGGTCGGGGCACTCGCATGGTTCGCACTCGGGTCGCGGACTGCAGAGGCCGAGCGCGCGGTGAGTCGACTGCTCAAGTAGCCATCGGCCTCGATTGCTCGGACACACGCACCCATGCAAGGAGTCACGACCCCGGTCAGCGGCGGGCGCGCCCGTTCCGCCAGGCGGACCAGGCGCCGGTCGACCAGAGGGCCCAGATCACGAGGAGCGGCTGGAAGACGAGCCGGATCGCGCGCGCGGCGTCGGTCTCCAGCCCGAAGGCCGGCGTGCGGCTGACGAGCTGCGAGACGTTGCCCGGGAAGATCGCGACGAAGAAGACCGCGACCACGAGCCCGACCCACACCCGCCAGCGCCCCAGCAGCACGAGCGCGAGGCCGAGCAGGATCTCGACCACGCCCGACGCGAGCACCACGAAGTCGGGATCCATCGGCAGCCACGTCGGCACCTGCGCCTGGAACGACTGGCGCGCGACCGTGAGGTGGCCGGTGCCGGCGAGGAGCAGCACCAGCCCGAGCAGGATCCGCGCGAGCGTGCGCGGCACCGAGCGCCGGCCGCCGTCCGGGGCGATGCGCGGATCCGTGGTCGCGGCACGCGGGCGGGAGGCGGGACGGGAGGTCATGGGCCCAGTCTGACCCGCGGTGGATGCGCGGGCCCTCCACGCGGGATCCCCGCGCCCGCAGCCCTTCCCCGGGTGCCGGAACCCGCCCTAGGCTCCGGCCATGACGAGCGACAGCCCCGACACGGCGGGCGGCGCGGATGCCGACGCCCTCGGCCCCGACGACCGCCCCCTCCCGCCGCGCGCCGACGAGCGCGCCTGCCTCACCGGCTTCCTCGCGCTCAACCGCGCCACCGTGATCCGCAAGGCCCGCGGCCTCTCCGACGCCGACGGCGCGCGGCGCGTCCTCCCCAGCGCCACGTCGATCTCCGGCGTGCTGCGCCACCTGGCCGACGTCGAGCGGTCGTGGACCGTGGAGACCATGGAGGCCGGCGACTACGACCGGCGGTTCGGGGGCGACGACGATCCCGACGGCGAGTGGCGCGTCGGCCCCGAGGACTCCCTCGCGGAGATCGTCGCGGACTACGAGCGGGCCTGCGCGGAGAGCGACGCCGTCATCGCGCGGCACGACCTCGACGACATCGCCGCCGCCGGGCCGCCCGAGGAGATGCCGTCCCTGCGCTGGATCGTGGTGCACCTTATCGAGGAGACGGCGCGCCACGCGGGCCACGTCGACGTGATCCGGGAGCTCGTCGACGGCGTCACGGGCGAGTGACGCGGGCGGCGGCGGGTCACGCGAGGACGGCCACCGCGATCCACCACACGATGGCGAGGAGGACCGGCACGCCCACCGCGACGACGCCGCCGAGCGTCGGCCGCATCCGCAGCCGCCGCACGCGCCTCGGCCGGGAGGCCCGCCCCGTGTCCGGGAGGCCCATGGCGGCGAGGACGGCGTCGAGCGCGGACGGGTCCTCCGGCCGCTCGAGGGGATCGGCCCGCCAGCGCTCCCAGCGGTCGACCTTCGCGACGAGCGCGGTCGTCGCCTCGATCACGTCGCGCCAGCGCTCCGGGTCGCGCGTCACCACGTCGTCGTGCGAGGTGAGGAGCAGGCGGTCGCCCGCGATCTCGACGTCGAGGCCGCGCACGCGGTCGATGAGCACGGCGAGCACGTCGGGCGTGAAGAGGTAGAGGGCGTCGCGCTCGCTCCCCTCCGGGCAGTAGAGCGCGAAGTGCCGGTCGAAGTCGCCCTCGAGCGAGAGGCGCTGATCCCGGTCGGGCTGCCGCGCGGCCGAGAGGGCGCGTCGGAGCGCGCCCCGCCGGGCGATCACGCGGATGTGCGGCATCTCGGCCCCGAGCCGGATCATCGCGTACCCGCCGAAGCGCGGCGACCCGTTCCGTCCGGACGCGACGATCTCGTGGTTGCCGAACTCGACCCCGGGCGCCGCGATCGGCCGCATCACGCGCGTGAGGTCGAGGTAGCGGCGCGCGGATCCGAAGTGCCCGTCGGACATGGGCCCCGGCAGGTACGACATGCCGTTCGCCTCGCCGAAGCGGACGAGGCGCAGGTGGGCGCGGTAGCCGCCGCGGCGGCCGCGCGAGCGGATCACCCAGCTGCCGAAGACGACCAGCATGAGGAGGAAGATCGCGCCGATGAGCCCCTGGAACACGACCTCCTCGCGGGCGTCGGGCTCGCCCTCCTGCAGGGTGTCGACGACGGTCCCCGCCAGGAGGACGAGCGCCAGGGCGCTGATCCACGTGAGGAGGACCATGAGCGCGGTGCGTCCCCTCACCCCGATCCCCTCCGCCTCCGGGTGCGCCCGGCGGAACTCCCGTCGGAACGCGCGGAGGTCGCGGCGGCGGATCCGGTCGGTGAGCGGAGCCGCCTCGAGGCGCGACCGCGTGAGGGCCCGGTCGTCGCTCACGGCAGCGTCGTGATGAGGAAGCCCAAGCCGACGAACACGGCGGCCAGCAGGCAGAGCAGGAGGAGCCCGACGGTCGGCCGGGTGCGGAGACGCCGTCCGGCCGCCGCGACGCCGCGCGAGCGCCGGGCGCGACGACGGGCCCTTCCGGGGGCGGGCACGGCGAGCGGGTCGTCGGATCCCGTCAGCACCGACCCCTCGACGCCCTCGAGCGACGCGAGCCGGTCATCGCGCCAGCGCTCCCAGCGGTCGACCTTCGCCAGGAGGGCGGCGGTCGCGTCGATGACGTCGCGCCAGCGGTCGGGATCCAGCGTCACCATGTCCGCCGGCGAGCGCAGCAGGAGGCGGTCGCCGCGGATCTCCACGTCGAAGCCGCGCACCCGGTCGACGAGCACCGCCATCACGTCCGGGGTGAAGAGGTACAGGGCGTCGCGTTCGTACCCCTCCGGGCAGTACAGCGCCGCGTGCCGGTCGAAGTCGCCCTCGAGCTCGAGCCGCTGCGCGCGCGCCACGTCGACGGTCGGCGTCATCGCCCGGCGGAGGCGCGTGCCGCGCGCGAGCACCTGGATGTGGGGCAGCTCGCGTCGCAGCCCGATCATCGCGTAGCCGCCGAACTGCGTGATCCCGTGGAAGTCCGAGCCACGGCTCAGCTCATGGTTGCCGAACTCCACCGGGCGGGCGGTGCGGGGGCGCATGATCCGGGTGAGGTGCATGCCGCGCGCGGCGGCCTGGCCCATGTGCCCGTCGGCGAGCGGGCCGGGCGCGTAGCTGAGGCCGTTGGCCCGGCCGAAGCGCGCGAGCCGGTAGTGGGCGCGGATGGTGCTGCGGCGAGGGCGGGTGCGGATCAGGTACCAAGCGAAGAAGACGCCGGCGCCCAGCAGCGGGATCCCCAAGACGGTCATGCCGAGCGCGTCGCCGCGCGTCTCGGGATCCTCGGTGAGGATCGCGCCGAGGCCCCCGACGAGCACGAGGACGCCGCCGAGCGGGATCGCGAGCGCGGCGAGGAGGCCCATCCCGATGCGGCCGCCGACGAGGAGCGGCGACGCGAGCACCGGGAACCGCGCGGTGAACTCGCGGCGGAACCGGCGGAGGTCGTCGCGGTCGATGCGGCCGGTCAGCGGCGTCGTGTCCAGCTGCGCTCGGCTGGGCGCGTGCGTCGTCATGGATCCCCCGGTCCGGCGGCGTCGCGGCCGCCCCTCCACCGTACCGAGCGCGCGCCGCGCTCCCGGCCGCTCCGACGCCCCCAGGTCGGGCGGCACGGCGCGCGGCGGGACCGGGTCAGGGCAGCTCGACGGTGGACGCGCCCGTCGCCGAGCCGAGCGTCACGAGAACGCGCCCCGGTACGCCGCCGCCGGGTGCGACTCCGGCAGCCGGTCGCGCCCGGTGAGCTTGTGCCGGAGCGTCCCGGGCGCGTACTCGCGCTGCTGCAGGCCGCGCTCCTGGAGCACGGGCGTCACGTGGTCGACGAAGTCCTCGTAGCTGCCGGGCAGGGTCCAGTTGATGACGATGATCCCATCCACGCCCGCCTCCTGCCAGCCCGCGAGCACGTCCGCGATCTGCTCGGGGGTGCCCACGACCCGGCCGCGCAGCTTCGCGGAGAGCCGGGCGAGGTCCGCGATGGTCGGCTCGCGGTCGGGCGACGCCTCCCGCAGCCAGTTCAGGTGGCTCTGCCCGGCCTGCGTCTCGACCTGGGAGAGCGGCGTCGCCGGATCCAGCTGCTCGCCCGTCTTCGGGTCGAAGCCGAGGTTGGAGTGCAGGAGGAAGCCGTCGGCGCTCAGGTGCTCGTCGATCTCGGCCTCGTTGCGCTTCGCCTCCTCCTCCGTGCTCCCGGTGATGAAGGAGAGCCCCAGCCAGAAGGAGAGGTCGTCCGCCCGGCGGCCGGCGTCCACGGCGAGCGCCCGGGTGTCCTCGATGAGGGCGCGGGTCTTCTCGGGCGTCGACGACAGGATGAACTGCGCCTCCGCGTTCCGGGCGGCGAAGCGGCGGCCGACGGGTGAGGATCCGGCCTGGAACAGCACGGGCGTCCGCTGCGGCGACGGCGACGACAGGTGCGGACCCGCGACCCTGTAGCGCGGCCCCTCGTGGTCGATGCGGTGGATCCGCGACGCGTCCGAGAACACCCCGCGCTCCTTGTCGCGCTGGAGCGCGTCGTCGTCCCACGAGCCCTCCCACAGCTTGTAGACGACCTCGAGGTACTCGTCGGCCCAGGCGTAGCGGGCGTCGTGGTCCTCGAGGCCGTCGTGGCCGAAGTTGCGGGCGGCGCCGTCGAGCGCGCTGGTCACGACGTTCCAGGCGATGCGGCCCTTCGAGATGTGGTCGAGCGTCGACACCTTGCGGGCGAAGTCGAACGGGTGCGCCTGCAGCACCGAGCTCGTGAACGCGAATCCGAGGTGCTCGGTGCTCACGGCGAGCGCGGAGATCAGCACGGACGGGTCGTTGCTCGGGAACTGGAGGCCCTCGCGCGCGTTCACGTCGTAGGCGCCGTCGCCCGGTCCGTAGAGGCCCACGACGTCGGCGAAGAACATGGCGTCGAAGCGGCCGCGCTCGAGGGTCCTCGCGAGGTCCACCCACAGCTGGACGTCGTCGAACTCGTGCTGCCGGGCCGACGGGTGCCGCCACAGCCCGTGCTGGATGTGGCTGGCGGTGTTCATCACGAACGCGGCGAAGCGGAGCGGGGGCCGGGCGTCGGGCATGGGGATCCTCTCGTCGGATCTCCACCCTCCCATGGGCCGGGCGGAGCGCTCGCCGCGGCGGTAGCGCTCCGTCACACGGGGTCTGTGCGGCGGGCGCACGCCGCCTGCCCCGGTGCCGCTAGCTTCGGCCTCCTCCGACCGCGGGCCCCCGACGCGGACGCGCACCATCTCCCCACCCGTGCCGTCGCATGCTGCCCGGCCCCGGCCGACGGATCGCGTCGGCCGGGGCCTCTGCCTCCGTGCCGCCGTCCTCGCCTCGGCGGCCCCTGTCCCTCCGACGCACGACACACGACCCACGACCCGCCCGGCGTCCGCGTCCGCGGCCGCCATCACGGCCACCCCGGTGGCATCTCGAGAGGATCCCCATGTCCCACCGCTCCGCAGCGCTGCCCCCGGCAGCGCCCCTCCCCTCCAGCTCGGCGGCACCGTCGCGGCCGTCCGCCGAAACCGCCCGCGGTGACCGCCGCGCGGCGCCCGCGCGACCCCGCAGCAGGATGACGCGCGCGGTCGTCCGGGGCGTCGTGACCACGGTGGTCCTCGGCGGGTGCCTGGCCCCGGCCCTGTCGCTGTCGTCGACGTCCGCGCACGCCGCCCCCGAGCCCGCGTCGAGAGCGGATGCCGCCGCCGAGGCCCCGACCGTCGTGGACCTGCCCGGCGACGCCGCCGCCGAGGCCCTCGCGTACTGGACGCCCGAGCGCATCGCCGAGACCGATCGCGCCACGGCCGAGGCGGCGGGATCCGCAGCGGGCTCCATCCCCGCCGGAGCGCAGGCCGCCTCCGATCCGGCCGCGTCCCTCGCCGGCCCGGCCGCCGGGCCCCCTCCGATCTCCGAGGCCCGCCGCGCGGCGCCCGTCCCGCACATCGGGCGCCTCTACCTCGGCTACGCAGGCGCGTCCACGAACTGCAGCGCCAACGCGGTCGCGTCGACGAACGGGCTGACCGTCGCGACCGCCGCGCACTGCATGGACGACGAGACGGACGGCGCCCCGCGGTACACGGTGTTCGTCCCCGCGTACGACGGGGGTGCGATGCCGTACGGCGAGTGGCCCGTCACGCGCGTCACCATCACGGCCGGCTGGCACGGGTCGTACGACCCGCACCTCGACACCGCGTTCCTCACGGTCGCCAGCCCCACGGGTCGCACGCTCACGGACACGGTCGGGGCGTCCGCCGTGGAGTTCGGAGCGAGCCGCTCCCTGTACTCGAGCCTCTACGGCTACCCCGCCCTCGGGAAGTACGACTCGCAGCACCTGTGGACGTGCCGCGGACCGGCCGAGCCGGCAGAGTTCGACGACGGCCAGGGCGTCGGCTGCTCGATGACGCCGGGAGCCTCCGGAGGACCCTGGTTCGACGGCGTCGGCCCCTCCGGTGCGCAGTACTCGGTCAGCACGAACGCCGGCGACGGCCGCCTGTTCTCCCCTGGCTGGGGCCCCGTGATCCGCGCCGCCTACCTGAAGGCCGCTTCCTGATCCACGGTCGCCCCCCCCCCCCCCGCGCCACCCGCGATGACGTCCGTCGTCGCGACCCTGCCGCTCTGCGGCACCCATCGAGAGGCTCCTCATGACCCCCCGCACCGCACCGCCCACCCGCGCCCGGATCTCGGCGTCCGCCGCCGTCTGCGTCGCCGCCGCCCTCCTCGTCGTCGCCCCCACCGCCGAGGCGGCCGGCCACGCCGCGGGCGCGGGCAGCACGTCGTTCTCCGTGGCACCCGATCGCGCTGCCACCGCCGTCGCCTTCTGGACGCCCGAGAGGCGGGCAGCCGCGACCCCGACCACCGGATCGGGATCCGTGGCCGCCGCCGCCCCGCGGCCCACCGGTGCGGTGGACGACCGCGCGGCGGCCGAGACGGGGCACGCGCAACGCGTCCCCCGCGTGTCGCACATGGGCCGCATGTACTTCACGATCGGCGACGACACGCGCTGGTGCACCGCCAACGTCGTCGAGTCGCCCAACCGCTCGACCATCGCGACGGCCGCCCACTGCGTGACGCAGGGCGGGAAGTACGCGTCGTCGATGGTCTTCTACCCGGACGAGCAAGGGGGCGACGCACCCTTCGGCGCGTGGGCCGTCGTCGGCGGGAGGGTCACCGCGGGCTACACCGCGGGCGGCGACGACGACGCCCTGGACTCGGCGTTCCTCGTCGTCGCGCGGGACCAGGACCACGTGGACATCACGAGCCGGGTGGGCGCGTCCCCCGTCCTCTTCGACGTGCCGGCGCGCCAGGCGGTCACCGCGTACGGATACCCCGGGGCGGGACGATTCGACGGCACGTCGCTCCAACGCTGCACGGCGACGGGCAGCCAGGTCTCGCCCCAGCAGATCGCCTTCCGGTGCGACATGACCGGCGGCGCGTCCGGCGGACCGATCCTCGCCGGGGACTCCTCCGAGGCCCCGCAGTTCGCGAACATCGCGAACGTCTACGGCGACGAGTCCCACAACCTCGGACCGCTCTGGCAGGGACTCCAGCACGAGGCGTACGACGAGGCGTCCGTCATCGCGAACTGAGGAGGTCCCGCCGCATCGCCACCTGCGATGCGGCGGGCACCGTCCCCACATCCTGGTGCGCGCGTCACGCGCCGTGACCGTGCCCCTGCCCGAGCACGAGGTGCCCGTCGCGTCGCCTCGCCGCCCGGGTCAGAGGTCGACCGGCGTCCCGTCGGCCCGGCGCAGCCGCAGCGCGTAGCCGTCGCGCGGGCCCGCCGCGAGGTCCGCGAGGGAGCCCGGCGGCAGGTCGAGGGCGGCGCGGGCGGCCTCGGTGGGCGTCGGATCCGCCGCCGTCTGGGTGAACGCGACGAGCTCGACGGCCGGGCCGATCGTCGTGCCCGGCTGCGGCGTGGATCCCCAGTCGATGAGGAACGGCACGTCCGGCCGGTCGCCGCGCGGGTGCGTGAGGCGCCATTCGAGGAGGGTGCCGTCGGGCGTCCGCCGGGACAGGTCCGACACGGGTCCCGGATCCTCGCCCGCCTCGCGCGCTCGGGCCGCGACATCGGCGATGGCGGACGGGTGGATCGCGTAGGTGACGACGCGCGGCGCCGTCAGCCCGGCGATCCCGAAGCGCGTGGGCACCGTGCGGTCGACGCGCGCCGGATCCGGGCCGATGAGCTCGAGGTACCACGGGCCGCGGACGCCGTCGACCGTGAACGCGACGAGCGCGTTCGCCGTGCCGCTGGGGTGCACGCCCCCGGGCTCGGCCTCGACGCCCGTGCGCTCGGCGAACCACGCGACGAGGGCCGCGAGGTCCGGGCCCGCGATGACGACGTGGTCGAGGAGCGCGGGCACGGCGGAGCCACCGGGGCCGCTCACGCGCCCGCTCCGCGCCGGGACGCGGGCACCTCGGGCTCGCCGAGGGACAGCATCAGCCGGTTCGCCCAGTTGAAGAACGCGGCGCCGTTGATCACGTCGACCACGGCCGCGTCGTCGAGCCCGGCCGCGCGCAGGCGGGCGACGTCGGCGGATCCGAACGCGAGCGGCGTCGACGCGAGCGCCACGGAGGCGGCGATCACGGCGTCCCACCGCTCGTCGCCGAGCACGGCGTCGGTGCCCTCGTCGAGGAGGCGCTGCACGTCGGTCTCTCGCCCGGAGAAGCGGGTGGCCGCGGCGGCGTGGACGGAGGCGCAGAACACGCAGCCGTTGGCGCGCGAGGTGGCGGCCGCCGCGAGCTCGCGCTCGGCGCGGCCGATGCCGCCGTCGGGGTTGTGGAAGATGTCGAGGTCGGTGAGCGTGCGGGCCTCGAGGGCGGCCGGATCCCGGGCCAGCAGCCGGAAGTACGGCATGCGCGCGCGGGCGGGCTCGATCAGGGCGGCGCGCTGGACGTCGTCGAGGGCGTCCTCGGCCACGGGCTCGAGCCACGGCACCCAGCCGAGGCCCTCTTGCGTGAACACGTCGGGGCGGGCGAGGTCGACGGGGTCGGTGACGGGATCGACGGCGGTCATCGGGCGGCTCCTGCCGGGTCGGGGGTGGATGCGGTCCGGTCGGCGGGCTCCGCGGTCGCGGCGGCGGGCTCGGCGGTCGCGTCGGCGGACTCGGCGGCCAGCACCGCGAGCCCCCACGCGACGCGCAGCTGGAAGGTGAGGAACGCGATCAGCTGCGAGAGGCTCACGATCTCGTCGGGCGTCCACCCGGCGGCGCCGAGCGCGCGGAGGGCCGCGGGGCTCGACTCGCGCGGGCGGATCACGAGCAGGTGCGCGTGCGCGAGCGCCGCGGCCAGCCGCGTGCCGAGGGCGTCGCGCGCGGCGGCGTCCGGCTCCCACGAGTCCCCGGGCACGCTCTCGTCGGCGAGGCCCGGCTCCCGGTACGCCCCGGTCGGCCCCGCGGTCGCGGCGGCGCGGGCGGCCCGGTCGACGACGGGCGCGAGCTCCGCGTCGGCGTCGCCGAGCAGGTCGGCGTAGAAGGCGGCGGCCCGCTCCGATCCGTGCAGCCCGGCCACGAACGCGGCCACGGCGTACCGCTCCGCGTACCCGAAGGCGCCGGGATCCGCGGGCTCCAGCAGCGCCTCGAAGCTCCGCTGGGCGTTGGCGCGGGCGTCGGGGCGCAGGTCGCGCACGCGGCTCAGCGGGTGGTCGGGCGTGAGGCCGGCCAGCAGGTCGATCACGTCGGCGCGGGCGGTGTCGGATCCGGTCATGAGGCTCCTCCTCGTGCGGGGGTCGGGCGTGCGGGGGTCGGGCGTGCGGGGGTCGGGGTGCGGTCGGCGATGCCGAGGTGCGCGTCGCGGAGGCCGTCGGCGGCGGCTCCTCCGGTGGCGAGGCCGAGCCGCGGCGCGACCTCCGCGCCCAGCAGCTCCAGGCTCCGCAGGGTGAGCGCGTGCGTGGCGGGGATGGAGTGCACCTGGAACGAGACGTCGGTCGCCGCGTCGAGGGTGCGGTCGGCGGCGAGGCCGTCCGCGACCTGGTCGACCGTGCCGAGGTGCGTGTCGGTCACGCGGAGCACGGCGTCGAGGTCGAGGGCGTCGACCGCGTCGCCCACGATCGTGCGGGCGAAGCGGCGGAGGGCGGGCTCGGCGAGGGCGCGGGCGGCCGCGACGTCGGAAGGATCCACCACGAGCGCCGTGCGCGACGCGAGCACCCGCTCGGGCGCGCCTTCGGGCAGCGCCTCCCGGTACGCGTCGATGATGGGCAGCTGCAGCTCGTGCAGCGGCGCGTCGGGCGCCGTGTCGGGGCGCGGCTGCGTGCGGGAGAGCATGAGGCCGTCGCCGCGGGATCCGATGCGCGCGCCGCCCGCCACCGAGAACGTGCCCTGCCAGATGCGGGCCGAGAGAGTCGGCGCGGGCGGGTAGATGCGCGAGTCGGTTCCGCGCACCCCGCGGCCGTCGAGCGCGTCGAGAAGCACCTGGAGGTGATCCTGGAACAGGGCGTGCCGCTCCCCGGGGTCGCGTCCGAACGCCGGGAACGACGCGGGCGTGCCGCCGCTCGCGAGGCCGAGTTGCACGCGTCCGCCGCTCAGGAGGTCGAGCACGGCGGCGTCCTCGGCGGCGCGCAGCGGATCCTCGATCGGCAGCGTGAGCACCGCCGTGCCGAGGCCGATGCGCGAGGTGCGGGCGGCGGCCGCCGCGAGGAACACGAACGGGGACGGCAGACCGCCGCCCTCCTCGCCGAAGTGGTGCTGCGCGAGCCAGACGGAGGCGAAGCCGTGCCGCTCGGCGTGCTGGATCTGCTCCAGCGCCGCCTCGTAGCGCTCCGCCGGCGTGCCCGCGTCGAGCACGCGGCCGAAGAAGCCGAGCCGGGCGCCGGTCATGCGCGCGCCCCCTCGTCCTCGCGGGCGGGACGACCGGTGCCGGGGATCGCCCGGATCAGCTCCCTCGTGTACTCGTGCTGCGGGTCGTGGAACACGTCGTCCACCCGTCCTCCCTCGACCTGCCGGCCGCGCCGGAGCACGGAGACCGTGTCGGCGATCTGCCGCACGACCGCGAGGTCGTGCGAGATGAACACGTACGTGAGCCCGAGCTCGGACTGCAGGCGCGCGAGCAGCCGCAGCACCTGCGCCTGCACGGTCACGTCGAGCGCCGAGACGGCCTCGTCGAGCACCACCAGCTCGGGCCGGAGGATGAGCGCGCGGGCGATCGCGACGCGCTGCCGCTGGCCGCCGGACAGCTCCCGCGGGTGCCGTTCGGCGGTCTCGGGCGGCAGGTCGACGAGCCGCAGGTGCTCGGCGACGGCCTCCCGCCGCGATGCCGCGTCGGCGCCGTCGCGGAAGTTGAGCAGCGGCTCGCGGATGATCTGCGCGACGGTCTGGCGCGGATCCAGCGACCCGAACGGGTTCTGGTGCACGAGCTGGACCGTGCGCCGGGACTCCCGGAGCGCGCGCCCGCGGAGCGCGGTGACGTCGACGCCGCCGACCCGGACGGTGCCCGCGGTCGGCCGGTCGAAGCCGGCGATGGCGCGGCCGGTGGTGGTCTTGCCGGAGCCCGACTCCCCCACGATCGCGTGCGTCGTGCCCCGCGGCACCGCGAAGGAGACGTCGTCGACGGCGACCAGCGGCGAGGATCCGCGGCGCCGGAACTCGCGCCGGAGCCCCGCGACCTCCACGAGCGGCGGCGCCGACGCGTCGACGACCGCGGGCCGCCGCTCCACCACCTGGCGGAACGACGGCGCGTCCGCGAGGAGCGCGCGCGTGTACGTCGAGGCGGGCGCGGCGAGCACGCGGGAGGCGGGCCCCTGCTCCTGCACGCGGCCCCGCTGCAGGACGACCACGTCGTCGGCGCGCTCGGCCGCCACCGCGAGGTCGTGCGTGATCATCAGCACGCCCACGCCGGTCTCCGCGCGGAGGCGGTCGAGCAGGTCGAGCACGCGGCGCTGCACGGTCACGTCGAGGGCGCTGGTGGGCTCGTCGGCGATGATCAGCTCGGGCTCCAGCGCGATCGCCGCGGCGATGAGCACGCGCTGGCGCATGCCGCCGGAGAGCTCGTGCGGGTACTGCCGGGCGCGGGTCTCGGGGTCGTCGATGCCGACGCGCTCGAGGAGGTCGAGCACGCGGGCCCGGTTCCGGCGGCGGTCGCGGGATCCGTGGATGCGCAGGCCCTCGGCGACGCTCTGGCCGATGGTGGCGACGGGGTCGAGCGAGCTGCCCGGATCCTGCGGCACGAGCCCGATGCGGCGCCCGCGGATGCCGCGGAGCCGCGACTCCCCGATGCCCACGAGCTCGGTGCCGCGGAGCGCGACGGCGCCGCCCGCGATGGTCCCGTTCTGCGCGAGCAGCCCGACGACGGCCTGCGCGACGGACGACTTGCCGGACCCGGACTCGCCGACGAGCGCGGTGACGCGGCCGGCGGCGACCTCGAAGGAGACGCCGTCGACGGCCGTGCGCGTGCCCGCCGCCGTGCGGTAGTCGACCCGGAGGTCGCGCACGGCGAGGAGCGGGGGCGTGGGATCGGTCATGCGAGCTGCCCTCCTCGGATGGACTGGCTGATGCGGTTGGTGGCGAGCACGACCGCGACCACCACGGCGCCCGGCAGCACGGTGAGCCACCACGCGGTGGCCACGTAGTCGCGGCCTTCGGCGACGAGGAGGCCCCATTCGGGCGTGGGCGGCGGCGCGCCGTAGCCGAGGAAGCCGAGGGTGGAGATCTGCAGGATCGCGGATCCGAACTGGAGCGCCGCGAGGGCGATCACGGGTGTGAGGGAGTTGGGCAGCACGTGCCGGCGGAGCACCTGCACGAGCGTGCCGCCGGATCCGTAGGCCGCCTCCACGTACTCGCTCACGCGCACCCGCACGACCTCCGCGCGGGAGAGCCGGGCGAACACGGCGATGGAGGTGACGCCCACCGCGATGGCGGCGTTCGTGGTGCCGAAGCCCAGCAGGATCACGATGCTCAGCGAGAGCAGCAGCCCGGGGATCGCGAGCAGCACGTCGACGAGCCGCATGAGGACGTCGTCGGCGACGCCGCCGACGGCCCCCGCGACGACGCCGAGCAGCGTCCCGACGACGAGCCCCACGAGCACCGCGACGACCGCGCCCACGACGGACTGCGAGGCCCCGTAGACGACCCGCGTGTAGAGGTCGCGGCCGGTGGAGTCGGTGCCGAACCAGTGCGCGGCGCTCGGCGCCTGGAGCGACGGCGCGACGGAGGCCGTGGGGCTGCCCGACGCGAACAGCTGCGGCGCGACCGCCCACAGCAGCATCACGAGCACGACGAGCACGGGGACGGCGAGCCCCCACGCGAGGCGGGCCCGGCTGGCAGGGCGCGCGCGGGGCGCGTCGAGGGTGGCGAGCGTGGTGGCGCTCATCGCGCACCTCCTCTGCGCAGGCGCGCGTCGAGGACCGGATAGAGGAGGTCGACCACGAGGTTGATCACGACGTAGGCGACGGTGGAGAGCACGACGACGGCGAGCAGCACCGGGCTGTCGCGGCTGGCGACGGCCTGGACGGTCAGCTGGCCGACGCCCGCGCGGCCGAACACGGCCTCGGTCACGACGGCCCCGCCGACGAGCTCGCCGAACAGGAGCCCCGCCATGGTCAGCGTCGGCAGCAGCGCGTTCCGGCCGACCCCGTGGAGGAGCAGCCACGGCGTGCCGGCGCCGCGCGCGCGCACCACCTGCACGAACGGCATCGCGGATACGTCGTCGATGCTGCGGATGAGCACCTGCGCGAGCGGCGCCGCGATCGGCACCGCGATGGTGAGCACCGGGAGGATCAGCGCCTCGCCGGGGCTCGCCCCGATCAGCGGCACGAGCCCCAGGCGGAACGACAGCACCTGGATGAGGATGATCCCCACCCAGAACACCGGCAGCGAGACGAGCAGCGGCGGCAGGTCGCGGAAGATCCGGCGGATCCAGCGGGCGCCGCCGTAGGTCGCGAGGAACGCGATCGGCACGGCCAGCACCACGGCCACGACGAGTCCCAGCACGGCGAGCACGAGCGTCGACGGGATCGCGGTGGCGAGCAGCGTCGAGACGGCCGCGCCGCTCTGCACGGAGTACCCGAGCTGCCCTTGGAGGAACGCGCCCGCGGACTCGCCGAGCCGCACGATCAGCGGCCGGTCGGCGCCGTAGGACTCGCGGATCGCGGCGAGCTGCTCGGGCGAGAGGCCGAGCTCGGGGCTGCCGTAGCGGGCGAGCACGGCGTCGCCGGGGAGCGCCGCGAGCAGCACGTAGGCGACGACGTAGGCGAGCACCAGCACGACGACGGCCTGGCCGGCGCGGCGGAGGACGTAGCTCATCGCGGTGCCCCTCGCCGTGCCGCCCGCCGCGCCGTCGCGCGCGACGGCCGGCGCATCAGCGGTTCAGCCAGACGCCCGAGAAGGTCGGACGGCCGACGGACTCGGTGGCGAAGCCCTGCACGTCGCCGCGGAGGCCGTAGACCTGCGGCTCCTCGAAGATCGGGAGCACGTAGGCCTGGTCGGCGATGTGCTGCTGCGCCGCGGCGGACGCGGCCTGGCGACCCTCGGTCGTGGGCTCCGACGCGATCGCCGTGAGGAGCGCGTCGAGCTCCGGGTCGGCGATGGTGCCGTCGGACGGGTCGCGGTTGAGGAGCACGTTCCGGTTGGTCGAGAAGTACTGCGACTTGAGCACGTCGTAGTCGGCGCGGCCGACCATGGAGTGGTACACCTCGAGCGCGTCCGGGTCCTGCGAGGCCTTGGTCTGCGCGGCCTGGTCGCCCGAGAACAGCTCCACCTTGATCCCGAGCTCCGCGAGCTGCGACTGGATGAGCGTCACGACCTCCTTGGAGCGCGGCTGCGGGAGCGCCTCGTTGAACACGAGCTCCAGGTCCTGCCCGTCCTTCTGGCGGACGCCGCCGGATCCGAGGGTCCACCCGGCCTCGTCGAGGAGGGCGGCGGCCTTGTCGGCGTCGTGCTCGTAGGAGGCGGAGGTGTCGACGTAGCCGAGCGCGCTCTTGGCGAGCACGCCGGTCGCGAGCGGGTAGCTGTCGCTGAAGAGGGTGTCGAGGATCGCCTGGCGGTCGACGCCCGCGATGATCGCCTGCCGCACCCGCACGTCCTCGAGCTGCGGGGTGCGGAAGCGGAGGTTGAGGCCGTTGTCGACGCCGTTGGTCGCCGCGGCGACGAGCTGCAGGTCGCCGGTGCGGAACTGCGCCTCGTCCGGCGCCTCGATCTGCCGGGCGACGTCCGCCTGCCCGGAGACGACCGTGCCGACGCGCACGCTGTCCTCGGCGGCGACGATGAGGTCGACCCCGTCGACGAGCGCGCGGCCCTGCTGCTCGGCCTCGGGCGGCGCCCAGTCGTAGTCCTCGCGGGCGGTGAGGGAGATCTGCGTGCCGACGGCCTCGTCGCCGACCACGAACGGGCCGCTGCCGATGACCGTGTTCGCCTGGCCGGGCCCGAAGCCGTCGTCCGCCTTCGCGAGCGTGGAGTCGGAGACGAGCCCCGAGTTGATGGTCGACGTGGCCTGCGCGAAGCCGGGCGCCGGCGCCGTGAAGTGGAACTTGACGGTGTCCGCGTCGACGACCTCGCCGCGGTCGTAGTTGTTGATCGCCTCGCTGACGGTGAGGGCGCGCGCGGTGTCGCCCTTGCCGTAGAGGTCGAAGTTGGCGACGACGTTCTCCGCGGTCAGCGGCGTGCCGTCGGAGTAGGTGACGTCGTCGCGGATGTCGAACGTGTACTCGGTCGCGTCGGCGTTGACCTCGGGCAGCGCGGTGGCGATCCACGGCTGCAGCTCGAGCGTCTCCGGGTCCTGCCAGAGCAGACGGTCGGTGATGTTGCTGACCACCGCGCCGTTCGGGTAGAAGCCCGCGGCCGGCGGGTAGAGCGTCGTCCAGGTCTGCGGCTCGAGGTACGTGAGCGTGCCGCCGGGCTTCGGCTCGCCGCTCGCGGCTTGATCCGCCCCTCCCCCGCCACCGGCCGAGCAGCCGGCCAGCAGACCGGTCGCCGCGACGAAGGCGGTGAGAGCGATGGCGGTGCGCGGTGGACGAGGCATGGTTCTGCTCCTGCGTGTCTGTGATGCGGGTGGGATGACGCCACTCCAACACGCACGCAGGGTTTTCGCAGTAGGCGTCATCACACGGCGTAACGGGGTGAAACGCGGCGTCATGGGGGGAATGGATCCGGCGGGTACGCCGTTCTCGGGCTTGCATGGTGCCTGGCCGTCTCGGTCGCCGGATGCCGACCCGCCTAGGATCTCGGGATGACCGTGCCACCGACCGTCCGCCCCGCCGTCCCCGACGACGCGGATGGGATCGCCGAGGTCCACGTCCGCGCCTGGCGCGAGACGTACGCGCACCTGCTCCCGGCGTCGTACCTCGACGGGCTCGACGTCACGACGCGGGCCGAGCAGTGGCGTCGAACTCTCACAGAAGGCCTCGCCGAGGCACTGCCCTTCGTCGCCCTCGACGGCGACC
Source organism: Clavibacter sp. B3I6 (assembly GCF_030816895.1). Classification (NCBI taxonomy): domain Bacteria; kingdom Bacillati; phylum Actinomycetota; class Actinomycetes; order Micrococcales; family Microbacteriaceae; genus Clavibacter; species Clavibacter sp. B3I6. The sequence goes on along the minus strand of NZ_JAUSYL010000001.1, from coordinate 31,384 downwards.
GCATCGTGGGCTTCACGCTCGCGGGGCCGGCGCGCGACGAGGATCCGCCGCGCCCGTTCCAGCTCTACGCGATCAACGTGGTCGCCTCCGCCCACGGCTCCGGCGCGGGCCAGGCCCTGCTGGACGCGGCCGTGGTCGACGCCCCCGCCTACCTCTGGGCGGCCGACGACAACCCGCGCGCGGAGTCCTTCTACCGCCGCAACCGCTTCGCCCGCGACGGCGCCGAGGAGCGGCAGACGTTCCAGGGCGCGGAAATGGTTACGGTGCGGAATGTGCGGTGAGGGTGCCCGCGCCGGCCGGCGGCGGCCGCCTGGACATCGCTCACATGGCGTTCCAGTGGAAGTCTCCGCTGTTGGCAACTACCTTGCTGCCACCGGCGCAGTTACGGCGGCCAGCGGCACGACTACGCCACGACGGAGAGCAGTAGGCGACCAGCTCAATGAGAGTGGTTTGCGGGGCCGGGCTGCCGCCGGTGCCGCAGGCGCAGAAGCCGGCAGTTCGCGCGCGCCGCCAGCTTAGGAGCCGAAGCAGGCGTGACCCGCTCCAGAGCCGGAGTAAAGTTATTCTCCCCATCACGAGGCGTAGCTGTGGCGAGTGCGAGCAGCTGGAACCTGTCAACGCGACGGAGCCCGAGCGTATTTACCGCCGTAGACGCGGAAGCTCGCACGGCCCCGACTGCGGCGATGAAGAAGCTGCCACCGACAGTAGTACAGCCTCACCCTTCATTAATGCGCGTCGCGAACCAATATAACTTACAAGGCTCGTCGAAGCGCCCCAGCACCTGCGGCCTTGCTCTCCAGGACGGCCTAGCCGCACCTCGGACACGCCCAACCAGCACTTGCGCCTCGCAGGACAGTTGGCAATGCACAAGCAGTAAACGGGGGGGCCTACGGCATGGCTCACTGTTCTGCCGCGCAACCAGTGCTAGACAGTAGCGGACGCGCGAAGAGACAGGGGCATCGAGTGCATGTAGACGTTGTGGTATGGGAACCGGACCTGCCCGACGCGCAGGTGCAGTTCGATGCCGTTCTTGCAATTCATAAACTAAATCGAGCGCGGCTTGGTCCCATGCCCGATATGGGGTTCCGCGATCGGGCAAAACACGGCGGCCTCCTAGTCGGAGTAGTCGACGACGCGATCGCCGGCTACGTCCTTTACGACGTACCGCGAAGTAATCTCATTAAACTAGTTCACGTGTGTGTACAAAAGCAGGCACGGGGAACGGGCCTGGCGCGCGCGATGGTTGACACTGCGATCAGCTTGCATCCTCATCGCATATTCGTCACGGCCTCGTGCAGAACTGACTACGGGGTAGACGGCTTTTGGCAATCCTTGGGGATGCATGTTGCGTCAGAGCGCGCAGGTCGAGCCCTGACAGGCTCAGTGCTAATGAACTGGGTCAAGAGGATTCACATTGAAGAAGGACTTGATCTATTTGAATCCGCGATCCTCTCATCGAATCTTCCCCTCGCCATTCTCGATACCAATGTTATAAATGACTTGTTCCTTCCTACAGACGTTGTACGTGCTCATCGAAAAGAAAGTAGCGAGCTTGAAGCAGACTGGCTCCAGCCGCTGATCACATTCGCCGTCTCAGGAGAAGTGGACAATGAAATAAGCCAAAACAAGAACCAGACTGCACGTCGGCATGTTCGGGCTGCGACGCAGCACCTTACACGATTAAGCACTCTTCGCCCAGATAACCGTAAGGTCGAGGACAACCTACTGGCCGCAACGGCACCTCAGCTACTTAGCAAAGACCCGAGCTTACAAAAGGACGTACTCCACATCGCTGACGCTGTTCATGCGGGCGCCGATTACTTTGTGACAAATGATGGCAACGTAATTACCGCAGCCCGTGGATGGAATCTGGGCGAACATGGCATCCGAATAGTCCGGCCGCATCAGCTCATTGCAGCCCTTAGTCCAACGTCGTTTCTGACGGACTTTCGTTCACACCTTATCGACGACGGCGATCTTGAATGGCGCGACGTCATTGACGTGGAGCCTGAGCTAGAACCGGCATTTCGCGCATACGCCAAGGAGACCAAACCCGAGGTGTTCGCACGACGATTTCGTGAGCTCCTCGCAAAACGGCATTCAACTCAAGTGCAGAAGCTTACAGACTCGCAAGGTGGCTTATGGGCTCTCGCTGCGTGGGAACTAGATGGGCCAACGCTACGACTACTGATGATCCGGGCGGTTCGCGGGGAACGAGGTAGTACAGTCGCGTTCCAGCTACTTCGACATTTTCGACGTGAAGCCTGGGAGCGAGGAGCGACCCGAATAGAAGTTTCTGATCCCGGCGTTACCGATACCCTTGACGCTGCGTTATTAGCCGACGGATTTAGCGCCGCGAATCCGCGTGCTGCGGCCCTCGGCCCTGCTTCAGCAGATGCGTCTGCCCTTACCATCAGCTCGCCTTACGAGATTCGCCTGGCCGAAAGGAATAGATGGCCGCTCGTCGTTCGCAACGCGGGTCTGGACACGTACGTGATACCTATTCAGCCTCGGTGGGCGACTCATCTCCTAGGCTTGAACGACGGACTTATATCGCTTCGGCGACGAGGACTTGGTCTGTCACGCGAGCTTGTTTACTTCTCGGGCACGCGAATTGTTCCCACGAACTTGCCCGCTCGCATTCTGTGGTACGCGACCAGCGATTCGAAGACGGAGCACGTCATTCGCCGAATTGTTGCAAGGTCGCTACTCGTGGAAGCCGTCCGCTTGCCAGTAAATGATGCTTTGACCCGGTTTGGCACGGTCGGCGTTCTCCGTCGATCCGATATTGAGGCCGCAGCCGACAAAACCGGCACTGTCAGTGTTATACGATTTGAAGACACTGAAGTACTCAAACAATCGATCTCGCGTCACGATGAGGTTTTCGTGCGCCATGTAAACGGAAATGTGCAAAGTATGCGGAAGGTTAGCCCTGAGATGTTCGATGACGTGATGAACATTCAGACCGACAAAGGGCCTAGATCGTGAGTTCGATTTTACTACTATCTGTTCGTCCGCGCTTTGCCCAAGGACTACTTACCGGTACAAAGACGGCGGAAGTCCGCCGTCGTTTTCCGGCCGTGCCCGAGGGGATGACGGTTGTCATTTACTCGAGCTCGCCCGAGAAAGCCATACTCGGTACGATGCGCGTAAAAGGCCTAGTGCGCAGTAACGCGGAGGACATTTGGAGAGACTATTCAAGTGCCATTGGCATTGGGCAGGCTGAATTATCCGAATATCTTTCGGGAGCACGAGTGTGTTCTGTTCTTGAGCTCGGAGAGCCGGACGTGTGGGCGCACCCCGTGAGCCTGCCAGATCTTCGACGATATCTTCACGTCGAGCCAGCTCAAAGTTTTCGCTATCTTACTTCTCTACAGCTTTCTCGATTACTGCGTATGTCCGCAGGTGGTCCTGAGCACGCACTTGGTGATGGAACGCTGCCGGTGGCAGCATTAGGATAAAACGATACATTATATGGGACCGCCGAGGCCAGTATATTCGTAACCTACAACGGACTGTGCTTATGCCCTTCGGAGTCAGCGCTGATATGACAACAGCTTCCTATCGTTAGGAACGCCTCGCCGCATAACTATTCACGTATCAAGAATTTGTGATTGGTTTCGGATTTGAGATCTGCTAGGAAGAAGCTTTTGACTCACTCTTTAAACACGCATGGACAAGCACTTAGAAAGTTATAAAAGTAATTACGAAACAAAGGTGGTCCATACCGCTCGATCTTGTACGCCGTCTGCGCCTTCTCGGTCGATAAGCAGCCATTCCTCAGAAGCCCCATCGTCGCGTGACCAACCAAAGGCTTGTTCTATCTCAACCCTCGTAGGTGAATCTCCAAATAAAACAACTAGCACGATCGGAGGGTCAATCGCAAGCCGAAACTTTACTTTCAATTGAGTGTTTACCGGAGCGTCTCGGAAGGAGTACCCGATGATGAGCCAGTGGGCCGCCCGCGAGAGGCCGGCACTGAACGCCTCATATGCCAGGTTAAATGGGTATCTCTCTACGTGCTCAGCTTTGTCTTTTTGATTAGCGAGCACAACAACAGGTCTTACGTTAGTAGTTCGCGCCCGGACTGCCTCCCACTGGTCAGCATCCTCGAGCGACTCCCGGGGCAACTTCGCGAAAATGGTACCGTCCGCTGTTGCCCAAAAGGTAAGAGATCCGTGCATGTGCAGCAGCTGCACCCTACGATTAGTGGGAAAATCCGTAACATCAGCCCGTAGAGCAGGAACAGAAATAGTTCGGTGGTCTTCGACAGTAACCGACACGCTTCTCCAGCCATGCCCCATATCTGCGAGTTCGTCTTGGCAGACAGAAAGCAGGGCAGCCAATAGAAGAGTATCGTAGTTTAGATTGCCAAATGTGACTTTTCCATCAAAGTCGCGTATTATGTCCTTTACGAGGTTACGTAGTTGCACCGACTCGTCTTCATAAGCATGAGAACGCTCTGCAATGACCTGCAGTACGTAGCTTATGCCGTTGTCTCTTACTTGATTTGCAAAGACTGAGACGCGTTTTATAGAACGTCGTAGCTTTCTATCTGAAGGGGATTGCAATTTGGCCAAGGTGCCCAACAGTCCTAAAGTTCGGGACTCAGCACCAAATGCGCCTACAAGCATCTCGAAATCACTGTCACTGGAGACTCCGCGTGGTAGGGCGCGCTCCGCAATTTCTTTCATTGCGGATACCACATCTCCGCCTTCGGCATTTTCGATCCGGCTTAAAACTTCGCTTGTAAGACTTTGGAGGGCAAGCTCGTGATTAAACGCAATTGATAGTCCGTTTCCGACAAGAATCGCGATCGACCGAGCCTCTTGCACCATGTCAACCTCTATCGCCGGTACCAAAGCAGTCGTGCGGACCACGCAGCATCTATTGCTCAGCCATGGAGATCCTCTTGACTGCGCCTGGTAACAATAAGGCTAAATTATCAGTGAGCGCTCTCGCAAGCGAGGCTGCGGCCCCCATAGGGGAGGTGTCGTAAAACGACGAATGCCCCGGCCGGACCCATAGGTCCTTCCGAGGCATGTCCGTCGGGCTGACAGGATTTGAACCTGCGACCCCTTGACCCCCAGTCAAGTGCGCTACCAAGCTGCGCCACAGCCCGCTACCCATCGCTGGGCAACTCGTAGAGCCTACCGCATCAGCGGGACTGCTCCGGCACGCGCGAGCCGCGAGAGCAGCACCCGGATCAGGCGGCCGCGCCACCCGACGGCCGGGCCGAGGACGAGCCGGACGCCGCGCGCCCCACCCGCCCCGGCTTCGGGAACGCCTCCCGCATGTGGTCGCCCCGCAGGATGTCCCCCACCCCGATGAGCAGCAGCGAGAACACGATCTGCTCGACGACCATCCAGAGCGGGTAGAGGCCCGGGATCGCGGCGATCACGAGGGTCACGACGGGGAAGACCTGGCTGAACAGCCGCAGGCGCGAGTATGCCCACCAGTAGCCGGCCGACGCGCGCCAGGCGAAGTAGTAGAGCGTGACGGTCATCGCGAGCACCACGAAGGAGCGGAACCAGACGGCCGGCGCCACGTCGACGCCGTCGGCCGCGAGCATCACGGCGATCGCCACGGCCGCCGCGCCCACGAAGGTCTCGGCGACGAGGATCCACCGGATCCAGCGGAACGCCCGAGCCGTCCACGGGTGGTCGCGCATGTCCTCGGCGATCACGTGGCCCGCCTGGCGACCCGCGGCGATGCGGTCGAGACGGCTGAGCAGCTGGTCCACCGGTGCGATCCTCCACGGTCTCGTGAGCGGGCGTCGGGTGCGCCCGGATCAGGGTACGACGCGACGCCGCGCACCGGCCGGGAACGCGCAGGAGCGCGGGATCGGGACACTTCGGCGGCCCTCCCCTGCCTGGTCGCGCCCGACCGCGGATCCCCGCGTGACACCCCGTGACGCCCCGCGTAGTCACGCGGGGACACCCGCCGTCACACCCCTCGCGGCCCCGGACGACCCGCACCTACCGTGGCCCCACCGCGAGGCGCGGCACCGGTCGCGCCCCTTCACGAGAGGACAGGACATGACCCTGATCGACCGCGAGCCCCGACCCTCATCCGGTTCGGCCGCATCCCCCGGAACCGCGCGATCCGCCGCGGACCGCCCCCGCCCCGCACCCCTCGGCGACGCCCCCGTCGACCGCTGGAAGGGCACCCGGCGCCCCACGACCCCGGCCGCGTGGATCGCCCGCGCCCGGGAGGTCGCCGACATCCTCGCCGTCGACCAGGTCGAGCGCGACCGCGCCGGCGCCAGCCCGCACCAGGAGGTCGCGCTCCTCAAGCACGCCGGCCTCGTCACGCTGCTCGGCCCCGCGGAGCACGGCGGCGGCGGGCAGACCTGGGACACGGCGTACAGGGTGATCCGCGCGGTCGCCCGCGGCGACGGATCCATCGGCCAGCTCCTCGGCTACCACTACCTCTGGGCGTGGGCCGCGCGTCTCGTCGCGACCGATGCGCAGATCGAGGCGGTCGAGAAGCTCGCCACCACCGGGAACCTCCTCTTCGGCGGCGCCGTGAACCCGCGCGACTCCGACCTCGTCATCCGCGAGGACGGCGACGAGCTCGTCTACTCCGGCCGGAAGTCGTTCTCCACGGGCGGCGTCGTCTCGGACCTCACCGTGCTCGAGGGCGTCGTCGAGGGCACGGACACCCACGTCTTCGCGATCGTGCCGACGGACCAGCCGGGCATCGTCTTCGGCCACGACTGGGACAGCCTCGGGCAGCGGCTCACGGAGTCGGGATCGGTGGAGATCCGCGACGTGCGGGTGCCGTGGTCCGACGCGGCCGGCTTCGTCGACAGGGTCTTCCAGCCGCTCACCTACGGCACCCTTAACGTCCCCGCCATCCAGCTCGTGTTCGCGAACTTCTACCAGGGCATCGCGGAGGGCGCGCTCGAGACGGCCGCCGCCTACACGCGGAGCACGACGCGTGCGTGGCCCTACGGCGGCGACGACAAGGAGCGCGCGACCGACGAGTGGTACGTCCTGGAGGGCTACGGGCAGCTGCAGTCGAAGCTCTGGGCGTCGGAGGCGCTGCTGGATGCGGTGGGCGCCGAGATCAGCGCGGTGCTGCACGCGCCCCGCGAGAAGCTCACCGAGCGGAAGCGCGGCGAGATCGCCGTGCGGGTCGCCGCGGCCAAGGCGCGCATCGTCGAGGACGGCCTCGAGGTCGGCACGCGCGTGTTCGAGCTCACGGGCGCTCGCGCGTCGGCGTCGAGCGTCGGGCTCGACGTCTTCTGGCGGAACCTCCGCACCCACAGCCTCCACGACCCGATCGCGTACAAGCGGCGCGAGGTCGGCCGGCACGTGCTCCTCGGCGAGATCCCGGAGCCCACCTGGTACACGTGATCCGCACCGGCCCCACGACGACGGACGGCGCCGACCCCGACAGGGGATCGACGCCGTCCGTCTACGCTTCGAGGACACGAGGCTCCTGAGACAGGGAGCGCGAGCGACCCACTGCACGAGGTGGCATCGGACGAGGGACGTCGACGCATGAACGCATGGCCGCTCGTCCTCCGCCCCGGGGACGAGGTGACGGTCTCGGGCATCGTCGTCACGGACGGCAGGGATCGAGGGTTGCTGCTGGGACCGCTGCACCCCGACCTCCTCCCCGGAGTCATGCTGGACCAGCCCCTGGTCGTGCGGCTGGACGGCGGCGGCGCCGACACGCCCGCGTGGCCGGACGCCGAGGCGCGGCACGCACGCCTGACGGGCGTCTGGACGGGCAGGTCGGTCGCGGTCTCCCGGGCGGTCGACGAGGGTCCCGTCGCACCGGTGGGCACCATGGACCACGGCGATCCCCCGAGCTCCGAGATCACGACGGCCCTGCGGGCGCTCCGCGAGAGGGGCGTGATCGTGGGGGTCCACCTGGAGATCACCGCCGACAGCCGGTCCGCCACCGTCACGGCGACAGACGTGCGGCTGGCGAGGGAGAGGCTGGAGCCGATCTTCGACCACCTGGTCGTGCGCCGTGCGCCGCATTCGACCGCGGAGCTGGTGACGGCGAGCCGGAGGATCACCGCTGTGACCCCCGAGGAGATCCTCGGCTCCGTCGGCGAGTCGACCGACCGCGACGGGGTGTGCCGGTCGACCGCATCCGTGCAGCGGGTGACCCCCGAGATGGCCGTGGCCCTCGAGGACGTGCCCGCCACCGCCCTCGAGCTGACCGTGTTCCTGCAGCCGGCCTCCGCGCCCGGCCGCTGACGCACGACGACGGACGGCGCCGACCCCGACAAGGGATCGACGCCGTCCGTCGTACTGCGAGCCGGAGCCCGCGGGAGCGCGTGCTAGCGCTTCCGCGCCGCGCTCGCTAGCGCTTCCGCTTCTCCCGCACGCGCATGTTGACGATGATCGGGCTGCCCTCGAAGCCGTAGATCTCGCGCAGGCGGCGCTGGATGTAGCGGCGGTACTGCGGGTCGAGGTACCCGGTCGTGAAGAGCACGAATGTCGGCGGACGGCTCGAGGCCTGCGTGCCGAACAGGATGCGCGGCTGCTTGCCGCCGCGCACGGGGTGCGGGTGCGCCGCGGTGAGCTCGGCGAGGAACGCGTTGAACTTGCCCGTCGCGATGCGGGTGTCCCACGACTCCAGCGCCGTCTCGAGCGCCGGCACGAGCTTCTCCATGTGGCGGCCGGTGCGCGCCGAGATGTTGACGCGCGGCGCCCACGACACGTGCGCGAGGTCGGTCTCGATCTCGCGCTCGAGGTAGCGGCGACGCTCGTCGTCGAGGAGGTCCCACTTGTTGAACGCCAGCACGAGCGCGCGGCCCGACTCGAGCACCAGCTCGATGATGCGGATGTCCTGCTCGCTGATGACCTCGGAGACGTCGATCATGACGACCGCGACCTCCGCCTTCTCCAGTGCCGCGCTCGTGCGGAGCGACGCGTAGAAGTCGGCGCCCTGGGCGAGGTGCATGCGGCGGCGGATGCCGGCGGTGTCGACGAAGCGCCACACCTTGCCGGCGATCTCCACCTGCTCGTCGACGGGATCGCGCGTGGTGCCGGCGAGCTCGTTGACGACCACGCGCTCCTCGCCCGCAGCCTTGTTGAGCAGGCTCGACTTGCCGACGTTCGGGCGGCCGAGGATGGCGACGCGGCGGGGACCGCCGACCTCCTCCTTGGCGACCTTGGAGACGAGCGGCAGGGTCTTCAGCACCAGGTCGAGCAGGTCCGCGACGCCGCGGCCGTGCAGCGCGGAGACGGGGTGCGGCTCGCCGAGGCCGAGCGACCACAGCGTGGCGGCGTTCGGCTCCTGGCGCGCGTCGTCGACCTTGTTGGCCGCGAGGATCACCGTCTTCTTGGTCTTGCGGAGCAGGCGGACGACGTGCTCGTCCGTGCTCGTGGCGCCCACGTTCGCGTCGACGACGAAGAGCACGGCGTCGGCGAGGTCCATCGCGATCTCGGCCTGCATGGCCACGGACGCGTTGATGCCCTTGGCGTCGGGCTCCCAGCCGCCGGTGTCCACCAGGGTGAACCAGCGGCCGGCGTACTCGGCCTTGTAGGAGACGCGGTCGCGCGTGACGCCGGGGGTGTCCTCGACGACGGCCTCGCGGCGGCCGAGGATCCGGTTGATGAGCGCCGACTTGCCCACGTTCGGGCGGCCCACGACCGCGAGCACGGGCAGCGCCGGCAGGTACGTGACCTGGTCCGGGTCGTCGGTGGCGGACTCGAGGACCTCCAGGTCCTCGTCCTCCAGCTCGTAGTCCTCGAGCCCTGCGCGGAGCGTCTGCGCGCGCTGCGCGGCCAGCTCCTCGTCGATGCTCGACAGGCGCTCGGAGAGCCCGCTGTCGAGCTCGGGGAAGTCGTCGTCGTGATCAGCCATGTTGTTCCTCTGGCGTGTCGGCCCGTCACCGGGCCGCGCCTCAATCTGTTTCGTGCGTGAACGAGATCGACCACCGCCTGGACGGTCTGGTCGAAGTCGATCTCCGTGGAGTCGATGGTGGTCACACCATCTGCGGCGTTCATGAAATCGACGACCTGCGAGTCGGCCCGATCCCGGGAGGCGAGTGATTCGCCGACCGCGGCGGCCGACTGGTCGGTCGTCTCCGCGGAACGCCTCCTCATCCTAGCTTCCGGGGAGGCCGTCAGCAGAATGCGCACCTGCGCGTCCGGTGCGACGACGGTCGTGATGTCGCGCCCCTCGACCACGATGCCGGGCTTGTCGCTCGATGCCATGAGCGAGCGGAACAGCTCCACCATGTAGTGGCGCACCTCCGGCACGCGGGCCACGCGGCTCACGACGGCGGACACGCGGGGCGTGCGGATGGCCTCCGTGACGTCGGTGCCGCGGACGGTGACGCGCGTCTCGGACGGGTCGATCGCGATGTCGTACTCGAAGCCCTCGATGAGGCTCGTGACCGTCGCGGGGTCCTCGGTGTCGACGCCGCTCTCCAGCGCGAACCAGCTGAGCGCGCGGTACGCGGCGCCCGTGTCCTGGTAGTCGAAGCCGAGGGCGCGCGCGGCAGCGCGGCTCACGCTCGACTTCCCGCTGCCGGCGGGGCCGTCGACGGCGACGACCGTGCGGTTGAGCGTGGCGTCCACCAGCAGGACGTCCTCCAGCGGGTCGGCCCCGGGCGCGTCCGGCGCGAGCGCGTCCGGCGCGGGCGCCTCGCTCGCCTCCGTCCCGGGCACGGTGGTGTCGTCGGCGGGCATGTCTCGTCCGGTCATCCGGCGATCCTCCAGTTCCGTTCGTCGAGCCGCGCGACCAGGCGGTCGCGGGCCTCGGGCAGCACGGCGATCTCGACGAGACCCACCTGCGCGCCCTGCGAGTGCTCGAGGCGCAGGTCCTCGATGCTGACGTCGGCGGCGCCCACGTCGGAGATCAGCGCGGCCAGCTGGCCGGGGCGGTCGTCGATCATCACGGTGATCGCGGCGAAGCGGCGGTCCTGCCCGTGCTTGCCGGGGATGCGGGCGACGCCGGCGTTGCCCGCCTGGATCCGCTCGGCCACCCGGAGCCGGGCGCCCTGCGCGTCGACGTCGTCGAGCGCGTCGATGACCTCGTCGAGGTCGGTGCGCATGGCGCGGAGGATCGGCACGATGCGCGACGCGTTGGCGCCGAGGATCTGCACCCACAGCGACGCGTCGCTCGACGCGATGCGCGTGGTGTCGCGGAGGCCCTGCCCGGACAGGCCGAGGGCGGTGCCGGATCCGTCCGTCAGCCGCGACGCGAGCAGGCTCGCGACGATCTGCGGCACGTGCGACACGAGCGCCACGGAGGCGTCGTGCTCCTCCGCCGTCATCTCGATGGGGACGGCGCCGAGGTCGAGGATCAGCTGCTCGACGGGCGCGCCCGCGGTGTAGCTGATGCCGCCGTGCCCGGCGATGACCCAGGGCCGGCCGAGGAAGAGGTCGCCCGTCGCGGAGACGGGGCCGCCGCGTTCGCGCCCGGCGAGCGGGTGCGACCCGAGGTAGCGGGAGAGGTCGGCGCCCAGGGCGCGCAGCTCCTCGAGCGGGGCGGCCTTCACGCTCGCGACGTCGGTGACGAGCGCGTCCGGGTGCGCGTCCAGCTCGGCCGCGACCACGCGCGCGGTCACGTCCGGCGGCACGCACACCACGACGAGCGACGGGCGGTCGGGCGCGGCGCCGACGTCGGCGATGCGTCCCGCCCCCATGTCGGCGGCGAGGCGGAGCGTGGTCGGCGACGCGTCGGCGAGCACCACGTCGACGCCGCGGGCTCGGAGCCCGAGGGCGATGCTCGTGCCGAGGAGACCTGTGCCGACGATGCGGACGGTCCCCTGCACGCGCGTGTCGGTCGCCTCCGGGGAGGCGGCCTGATCGCTCACTCGCCGTCCTCGCGGTCGACGTCCCCCTGCGCCTCGGCGGCCGCGCCGGCGCCCTGCGGGTTCGCGGGTCCGGCCTGCGCGCGGGCCTCGCGGGAGATGGTGAGGAGCTGGCCGAGCTCGTCGGACGTCAGGTCGCGCACGCGGCCGACCCCGAGGGATCCGAGGTGCAGCGGCCCGAACTGGCGGCGCACGAGCTCCTCCACCGGGTGGCCGACCTCGTCGAGCATGCGGCGGACGATGCGGTTGCGGCCCGAGTGCAGCGTGATCTCCACGAGCGTCTGGTCGCCGCCGCCCGAGAGGATGCGCGCGCGATCCGCCTGGATCGGCCCGTCCTCGAGGTCGACGCCCTGCGTGAGCCGCTGGATCGTCTGCGGCGTGACCCGACCGGTGACCTTGGCGATGTACGTCTTCAGCACGCCGAACGACGGGTGCGCGAGCACGTGCGCGAGGTCGCCGTCGTTGGTGAGGATCAGCAGGCCGCTCGTCTCCGCGTCGAGGCGGCCGACGTTGAACAGGCGCTCCTCGAACTCCTCGGTGAACTCGCGGAGGTCGGGCCGGCCGCGCTCGTCGCGCAGCGAGGAGTAGATGCCGACGGGCTTGTTGAGCATCAGGTAGCGCTTGGAGGTGTCGAGCTGCACGGCCTGGTCGTCGACCGCGACCTCGTCCACGTCCGGGTCGATCCGGCGGCCGGGCTCGGTGACGACCTCGCCGTTCACGGTGACGCGACCGGCGGCGATCATGTCCTCGCAGACGCGGCGGCTGGCGACGCCCGCGGCGGCCATCACCTTCTGCAGGCGGACGCCCTGCACCGGCTCGTCGGCCTGTGCGTTCGAGTGGGGCTGCCAGGCGTGGCTGTTCTCAGTGGAGGGGGTCATGGAAGCCTTCCGCCCCGTCGGGGAGCAACGGGGAGATCGGGGGGAGCTCGTCGAGCGAGTTGATGCCGAGCTGCGTGAGCAGGTGGTCTGTCGTACCGTAATGGATCGCGCCGGTCTCGCCGTCGGTGTAGGCCTCGGTCACGAGGCCCCGCGCGAGCAGCGTCCGCACCACCGAGTCGACGTTCACGGCGCGGATGGCGGCGACCTGGCTGCGGCTGATCGGCTGCTTGTAGGCGATCACCGCGAGCGTCTCGAGGGCCGCCTGCGAGAGGCGGGTGGGGTTCTGGGTGAGCACGTGGTCGCGCACGACCACGTCGTACTCGGGCCGCACGTACACGCGCCAGCCGCCGCCGACCTCGCGCAGCTCGAAGCCGCGGCGCACTCCCCCGGTCCGACCGTCGAAGTCGTCGACGAGGCGCTGGATGGAGCGCCGCACCTCCTTCACGGGCGTCGAGGTGGCGGTCGCGAGCGTCGTGACGCTCTGCGGCTCGTCGGCGACCATGAGCAGCGCCTCGAGCGCGCGGTCGAGGTCGAGCGGGGCGTCGGGCCGGCCGTCGACGGCGCCCGCGTCCACGTCCGCGTCCACGGGATCCGGCTCAGCTGTCATAGCCGGCCCCCAGGCTCGCGAGCGCGTCGTCGGACCAGCTCTCGGCGGTCCAGGTGAGCGTGAGCTCGCCGAGCGCCTCCGGCTGGTCGAACTCGATCGCGGCGACCCGGTACAGCTCGAGAACCGCGAGGAACCGCGCGATCACGACGCCCGTGAGCCCCGCGTCGGCCACGAGCTCGCGGAACGTGACCGGCTCCCCGTCCCGCAGCCGCGCGACGACCACGGCGGCCTGCTCGCGGATGCTCACGAGCGGCGCGTGCAGGTGGTCGAGCCCCACGGTCGGGATCTCGCGCGGCGCGAGCGCGAGCAGCGCGATGGCGGCGAGGTCGGCGGGCGAGGTGGTCCAGACGAGCTCCGGCACCTGCGCGCGGAACCGCTCCTCGAGCGGCACGTCGCGGAAGGCGCGGGTCGACTCGGCGGCGATCCGCTCCTGGAACCACGCGGCCGCCTGCTTGAACGCGCGATACTGCAGCAGCCGCGCGAACAGCAGGTCGCGGGCCTCGAGGAGCGCGACGTCCTCGGCGTCCACCAGCTCCCCCTGCGGCAGGAGGCCGACGAGCTTGAGGTCGAGCAGGGTCGCGGCCACGACGAGGAACGAGCTGGCCTCGTCGAGGTCGTCCGGCCCGTCGAGCCCGCGGATGTGCGCGATGAACTCGTGGGTCACGAGGCTGAGGCTCACCTCGGTGATGTCCATCTCGTGGCTGCCGATGAGCGAGAGCAGCAGGTCGAACGGGCCCTCGAAGTTGCCGATGCTGACGCGGAACGCGCGCTCCGGATCCGTGCCGGTCGGGGCGTCGGGGAGCTCGGGCTCCACCAGGGACGTGCCCCTACGCGACGGCGCCACGCGCGATGAGCTCCCGCGCCACCTTGCGGTACGCGAGCGCGGCCGGGTGCTCGGGCGCGAACTGGATGATGGGCTTGCCCGCCACCGACGCGTCCGGGAACTTCACGGTGCGGCCGATCACGGTCTCGAGCACGCTGTCGTCGAACGCCTCGACCACGCGCTGCAGCACCTCGCGGGAGTGCAGCGTGCGGGAGTCGTACATGGTCGCGAGGATCCCGTCGAGCGCGAGCCCCGGGTTCAGCCGGTCCTTGACCTTCTCGATGGTCTCCACGAGCAGGGCCACGCCGCGGAGCGCGAAGTACTCGCACTCGAGCGGGATCAGCACGCCGTGGCTCGCCGTGAGAGCGTTGACGGTGAGGAGGCCGAGGGACGGCTGGCAGTCGATGAGGATGACGTCGTAGTCGCCGCTCACCTTGCGCAGCACGCTCGCGAGGATCTGCTCGCGCGCCACCTCGTTGACGAGATGCACCTCCGCCGCCGACAGGTCGATGTTGGCCGGGATGATGTCGAGGCCCTCGAAGCCCGTGGTCTGGATGGCCTCGCGCGGGTCCTTCACGGTGCCGAGCAGGAGGTCGTAGACCGTGACGGCGTCGTGGGTCTGCACGCCGAGGCCGGCGGACAGCGCGCCCTGCGGGTCGAAGTCGACGGCCAGCACCCGTCGGCCGTAGCTCGCGAACGCGGCACCGAGGTTGATGGCGGTGGTCGTCTTGCCGACGCCGCCCTTCTGGTTGCAGAGCGAGATGATCTTGGCGGGCCCGTGCGAGGCGAGCGGCTCCGGCTCGGCGAAGTCGCGCAGCTCCCGGCCGGTGGGTCCGAGCACGGGGACGTCCATTCCCGGGAGCTCGGTCACATCTGGCTTGCGCGTCACGTGGGTCTCTTCCTGCCGCTCCTCCGGCGCGGTCCCGCCGGATCCTGCGAGTCTACCGGGGAGGCCGCGTCACGCCCGGCGGGCACGCGGGTGCGCGGTCGTGTAGACGTCGCGCAGGGTGTCGACCGTCACGCGCGTGTAGATCTGCGTGGTCGCGACCGACGAGTGCCCGAGCAGCTCCTGCACCACGCGCACGTCGGCGCCGCCCGCCAGCAGGTGCGTCGCGAAGGAGTGGCGGAACGTGTGCGGGGAGATCTCCTCCGTCACGCCGGCGCGCTCGGCTGCCGCCTTGATCACGAGCCACGCGTTCTGACGGGATAGCGCGTGCCCGCGGAGGCCGAGGAAGAGGGCGGGCGTCGCGGTGCCGCGCGCGGCGAGGATCGGGCGGACCCGCACCAGGTAGGCGTCCACGGCGCGGCGCGCGAACGACCCCACGGGCACGATCCGCTGCTTGCCGCCCTTGCCGAGGACGCGCACCAGCTCGTCGGCGGCGCCGTCCGGGCCGAGCACGTCGTCGACCGTGAGCGCGGTGATCTCGCTGACGCGCGCGCCCGTGGCGTACAGCAGCTCGAGGAGGGCCTTGTCGCGCACGCGGAGCGGATCGTCGCCGTCGGTCGCGTCGAGGATCCGCGTCATCGTCTCGATGGAGACGGCCTTCGGGAGGCGGCTCGGCAGCTTCGGCGGCCGCGCGTCGGCGGACACGTCGACCTCGACGATCCCCTCCTCCACGAGGAAGCGGTGGAACGACCGGACGCTCGACAGCATGCGCGCCAGCGACGACGCGGTGAGGCCGCCCTGCTCGGGGTCGCGGACCCGCTGCGCGAAGCCGGTGACGTGCGCGGCGGTCGCGTCGGCGGGATCCGCGACGCCCGCCTCCGCGAGGTGCGCCGTGTAGCGCGCGAGGTCGCGGCGGTACGCCTGGACCGTGTTGCGCGAGAGGCCCCGCTCGACCTCGACGTGGCGGAGCCAGCGGTCGACGGCGCGGCGCAGCGCGACGGGGACCTCGGGCGCAGCCGGGACCTCGGGCGCGACGTCGGGCGCGGCTCCCCCGGTCCCCTCGGCCGCGGCGGTCACGACCCCGACGCGCTCCCGCCGTCGCGGAGCTTCGGGTGCCGGGGCCACGGCGCGTCCGCGGGTCCGAGCGACGCCCAGCCGCGCGAGCGGGCGACGTGCGCCTGCAGCACCGCGATCACGGTCGACGGGTTCTGGATCCGCCGCTCGAGCACCGCGGTGACGACCTCGTCGAGGTCGACCCAGCGCTTCTCGATGTCGGCCTCCTCGTCGGTGCGCGCGAACGCCTCCGCCGTGGGGGTGAGCCCGCGGGCGAGGTAGACGCGGATCGCCTCGTCGCTGCCGCCGGGCGTCGTGAGGAACTCGGCGAGCACGCTCCACTCGGCGGCCTCGAGGTCGACCTCCTCCGCGAGCTCCCGCTGCACGGCCGTCAGCGGCGGCTCGTCCGTGACGTCGAGGAGTCCCGCCGGGATCTCCCACTCGCGCGTGCGCACGGGGTGCCGGTACTGCTTGATGAGGAGCACGCGGTCCTGGTCGTCGATCGCGAGGACCGCGACGGCGCCCGTGTGGTCGACGTACTCCCGCGTGATCTCGCCGTCGCCGTAGCGGAACGTCTCGCGGCGGATGTCCCAGATCTTGCCCTCGAATACGCGCTCGCTCGACGTGATCTCGTACGTCACCGGGTCGTCGTGGAGCCCGTCGGCCGGGGATCCCGTGGGGGCGTCGGTCACGCGACGGCCTCCGCGTCGTCCTCGGCGAACAGCGTGCTGGCCGCCTGGCGGTCGAGGGCCGCGCGGATGAGCCCGGCGAACAGCGGGTGCGCGCGGTTCGGGCGCGACCGGAGCTCCGGGTGCGCCTGCGTGCCGATGTAGAACGGGTGCACCTCGCGCGGGAGCTCCACGTACTCGACGAGCGTGCCGTCGGGCGACGTGCCCGAGAACACGAGCCCGGCGTCCTGGATGCGCTCGCGGAACTGGTTGTTGACCTCGTAGCGGTGGCGGTGGCGCTCGTGCGAGACGGGTGCGCCGTAGAGCTCGGCCGCGAGGCTGCCCTCCGTGAGCGCCGCCTCGTACACGCCGAGGCGCATGGTGCCGCCCAGGTCGCCGCCCGCGATGATGTCCACCTGCTCCGCCATCGTCGCGATGACGGGGAACGCACTGTCCGGGTCGAACTCGGTGGAGGAGGCGCCGGCGAGGTCGGCCTCGTTGCGCGCGTACTCGATGACCATGCACTGCAGGCCGAGGCACAGGCCGAGCACGGGGATCTTGTTGTCGCGCGCGAACTTCAGCGCGCCGAGCTTGCCCTCGATGCCGCGGATCCCGAAGCCGCCCGGCACGCACAGCGCGTCGAGGTCGCCGAGCATCTTCGCGGCGCCCTCGGGCGTCTCGCACTCGTCGGACGCGACCCAGCGCAGCTTCACGCGCGTCGAGTGCGCGAACCCGCCGGCGCGGAGCGCCTCGGTGACCGAGAGGTACGCGTCGGGCAGGTCGATGTACTTGCCGACCAGGCCGACGGTGACCTCGTGCTTCGGGTCGTGCACGGCGTCGAGGAGGTCGCTCCAGCCGGACCAGTCGACGGCGTCCGCGGCGGGGAGCCCCAGGTGGTCGATGATGTAGCTGTCGAGGCCCTGGCGGTGCAGCATCTCCGGGATGTCGTAGATGCTCGGCACGTCCACCGCGTTCACGACGGCCTGCTCGTCCACGTCGCACATGAGCGCGATCTTCTTCTTGTTCGAGTCGGAGACGGGCCGGTCGCTGCGGAGCACGAGCGCGTCCGGCTGGATCCCGATGGAGCGCAGCGCCGCGACCGAGTGCTGCGTGGGCTTGGTCTTCTGCTCGCCGGACGCGCCCATGTACGGCACGAGCGAGACGTGCACGAAGAAGACGTTGTTCCGCCCGAGCTCGTGGCGCACCTGTCGCGCCGCCTCGATGAACGGCTGGCTCTCGATGTCGCCGACCGTGCCGCCGATCTCGGTGATGATCACGTCGGGCTGCGGCTCGTCGGAGGCCTGCAGGCGCATGCGGCGCTTGATCTCGTCGGTGATGTGCGGGATGACCTGCACGGTGTCGCCGAGATACTCGCCGCGGCGCTCCTTGGCGATGACCTCGGAGTAGATCTGGCCCGTGGTCACGTTGGCCGCCTGGTCGAGCTCGATGTCGAGGAAGCGCTCGTAGTGCCCGATGTCGAGGTCGGTCTCCGCGCCGTCGTCGGTCACGAAGACCTCGCCGTGCTGGAAGGGGTTCATGGTGCCCGGATCCACGTTGAGATAGGGATCGAGCTTCTGCATGACGACGCGGACGCCGCGCGCCGTGAGGAGGTTGCCGAGGCTGGCCGCCGTGAGGCCCTTGCCGAGGGAGGAGACGACGCCGCCGGTCACGAAGATGTGCCGGGTGGTCCTGCCTGCTGCCGTGCTGGTCGTGCTGGTCGTGTTGCTCGAGTCCGTGTCCGCTGCTGAATGAATGTCCGCCACGGGCTTCCATCCTACGTGGGAATCGGGGCGGTGCGACAGCCGGGCGCGCCGACGGCCCGCGTGGCCCACTGGCGGACGGCCCGCGCCGGGCCCCGGCAGCGGGTCCCCGGCGGATGGACCACGGGTCGGCCGCGGATCAGCGGAGCGAGGCGGCCGTCTCCACGAGCTCGCGGGCGTGCGCGAGGCCGCTCTCGCTGTCCGGCAAGCCGGAGAGCAGGCGCGCCATCTCCTGGATCCGCGCGTCGCCCTCGAGCTGCGTGACGCTGGACGCGGTGACCTGCCCGTCGCCGCCCTTGACGACCCGCAGGTGGTTCGTGGAGAACGCGGCGACCTGCGCGAGGTGGGTGACGACGATGACCTGCGCGCGCTCGGCGAGCCGCGCGAGGCGCCGGCCGATCTCGATGGCGGCCGCACCGCCGACCCCCGCGTCGACCTCGTCGAACACGAAGGTGGGCACCGGGTCGTCGCCGGCCACCACGACCTCGATCGCGAGCATCACGCGCGACAGCTCGCCGCCGGACGCTCCGCGGCCGAGCGGGCGCGCCTCGGCGCCGGCGTGCGGCCGCAGCAGGATCTCGACGCGGTCGGCCCCGGACAGCGCGGGCTCCTCGCGCGGCGACACGCGCACCTCGAGCGAGGCGTCGGCCATGGCGAGCGCGCCGAGCTCCGCGGTCACGGCCTCCGCGAGGCGGGCGCCGTGCTCCGCGCGCACCGCGGTGACGCGCGCGCCGAGCTCGCCGACGAGCGCCTCGTCGCGCTCCACCTCCACGCGCAGCAGGTCGATGCGGTCCGTGTCGCCGTCGAGCTCGAGCAGGCGGGCGCTGCCGGTGTCGAGGAACGCGAGCGCGTCCTCCACCGTGGGCCCGTGCACCCGCGTGAGGGCGGTGAGCTCCGCCCGGCGGTCCTGCAGCGACTCGAGCTCGCGGGCACCGTCGGCGTCGAGTCCCGCGAGGTAGCCGGAGAGCTGCACCGCGATCTCCGACACGAGGATGCGCGCGGTGTCGAGGGATTCGATGATCTCCGCGAGGCCCGGGTCGTGCGCCGCGACGCGGTCGAGCCGGCGGTGCGCGGTGTCGAGCACGGAGGCGGCGTCGGCCATCTCGCCCGAGGCGTCCTCCGCGGACATCAGCTCGTGCGCGGCGGACGCGGCGGCGCGGAGGTCCTCGAGGTTCGTGAGGCGGTCGATGCGCTCGCGCAGCTCCTCGTCCTCGCCCGGCTGCGGGGCGACGGCCTCGATCGCGTCGATGGCGGCGCGCAGCTCCTCGGCCTCGCGCGTGCGGGCGTCCTGCTCCGTCACGAGCCGGTCGAGCTCGGCCCGGGCGGACTGCCAGCGCCGGAAGACCTCCTGGTACTCGCCGAGCACGGGCGCGAGCGCGGATCCCGCGAACCGGTCGAGCGCCTGGCGCTGCGCCGTGGACGACCGCAGCCGCATCTGGTCGGACTGCCCGTGCACCACGACGAGCTGCTCGCCGATCTCGGTGAGCAGCGCCGCGGGGGCGCCCCGGCCCCCGACGGACGCGCGGCTGCGGCCCTCGGCCGACAGCTGGCGCGTGACGATGAGCTCGCCGCGCGTGCCGTCGCCGAACGGGTCGACGTCCCCCCCGGCGTCCCGCACGCGCTCCGACACGGGGCCGTCCGCCGCGATGATCCAGCGCCCCTCGACCACCGCCCGTTCGCTCCCCTGCCGCACGGCTCCCGAGTCGGCACGCGCGCCGAGCAGGAGCCCGAGCGCGGTGACGACCATGGTCTTGCCCGCGCCGGTCTCGCCGGTGACGGCCGTGAAGCCCGGGCCGAGCGGCAGCGTCGCCTGGCCGATCACCCCGAGGTCGCGGATGGTGATCTCCTCAATCACGGTCGACGGGACCTCTCCAGCCGGTGACCGGCAGCTCGAACTTGTTCACGAGGCGGTCGGTGAACGGCGACTGCTTGAGGCGCGCGAGGCGCACGGGGATGGTGGATCGCCGCGCCTCGACGCGGGCGCCGGGCGGCATGTCGCGCGTGCGGCGGCCGTCGCACCAGAGCACGCCGGAGCCGGCGGTGCGGCTCAGCACCTCGACGGCGACCGTGGACTCCGGCCCCACGACGAGGGAGCGCGCGAAGAGCGTGTGAGGGCTGAGCGGCACGACGAGCATGGCCTCGAGGCTCGGCCACACGATGGGACCGCCGGCCGAGAACGCGTACGCCGTGGATCCGGTGGGCGTCGAGACCACCATGCCGTCGCAGCCGTAGGAGGCGAGCGGGCGGCCGTCGATCTCCACCACGACCTCGAGCATCCGCTCCCGGCTGGCCTTCTCCACGGTCGCCTCGTTGAGCGCCCACGTGCGGTAGACGATGTCGGCGCCGACCTTGAGCGTGACGTCGAGCGTCATCCGCTCCTCCACCGTGTAGTCCCGGTCGAGCACGCGCCGGACCGTGGCCGTCAGGTCCTCCCGCTCGCTCTCGGCGAGGAAGCCGACGTGCCCGAGGTTGACCCCGAGGAGCGGCACCGAGGTGCCGCGCACGAGCTCGGCGGAGCGGAGGATGGTGCCGTCGCCGCCCAGGACGATGACGATCTCGAGGTCGGCCGTCTGCACGTCCTCGCCGAGCACCGCGACGCCGGACATCTCCGGGGCGAAGGGCAGGATGTCGGCCTTCTCCTCGGCCGTGAGCACGATGCGGACGTCGGCCTCCGCGAGCTGCGCGCACACGCTGAGCGCCGCGTCGATGGAGTCGCGCCGCCCGGTGTGGGACACGACCAGGATGTGCCTCGCGGGTCCAGCCACTTCGCTCACGCTCCTGTGATCTCGTTCGACGTCGATCTCCATTGTGTCGGATTGCTCCCCGCACGACCGCTGAACCAGGCGAGGTACTCGTGGTTCCCGGCACCGCCGACGATCGGGGAGGAGACGAGGCCGGCCGTGCCGAGCCCCAGGTCCCACGCCGACCAGAGCACGCGCATCACGGCGTCGTCCCGCAGGCCCGCGTCGTGCACGATGCCCTCGCGGATGCCCGTGCGCCCCACCTCGAACTGCGGCTTGATCAGCAGCACGATGTCCGCCTCCTCGGCGGCGGTGCGCGCGATGGCCGGCAGCACGAGGCCGAGCGAGATGAAGGAGAGGTCGCCGACGACCAGCGTCGGCGCCTCACCCGCGGTCCCGGGCGCGACCTCCGCCAGCGTCTCCGGCGCGAGCTCGCGGACGTTGAACCCCTCCACCACGTCGACGCGCGGATCCTCGCGGATCAGCGGATCCAGCTGGCCGTGCCCCACGTCGAGGGCGACGACGCGCCGCGCACCCCGCTCGAGCAGGACCTGCGTGAAGCCGCCGGTGGACGCGCCGACGTCGAGCGCGAGGCGCCCGGCGACCACGACCCCGGGGAACGCGTCGAGCGCGCCGATGAGCTTGTGGGCGCCGCGGCTCACGTACGCGTCCGTGCCCGCGACCTCGACGACGGATCCCGGCACGACGCGGAACGAGGCCTTGACGACGCCGCGCCCGTCGACCGTGACGAGCCCGTCGGCGATCAAGCGGGCGGCGTGCGTGCGTGAGCGTGCGAGGCCGAGGGCGGGCAGGGCGGCGTCCAGCCGGAGCTCGCCGCCGACGGCGTCCGGCGTGTCCGCAGCGGGACCGGGCGTCGGGTCAGCCACGCGCCGTCGCCCCGTCCCCGCCCTCGAGGCGGGTGCGGAGCTCGTCGTGGAGCAGCGCGAAGGAGGCGGCGCGCTCGTCGAGCGGCTGCCCCTCGATCAGCTCGAGACGGGACACGAGCTCCTCCGCGACGTCGCGGTCGTCGCCGGCCGGAGCCGGGCGGGCGTCCGGCTCACGGGCGCCGAGCCGGTCCGCGTCGTCGGTCACGCCGTCACGCTACGCAGGGCGCGCACCGGTCGCGACGTACAGCGACTCCGGCACGTCCAGCCCGTAGATCGGCCGGCCGGAGTTCCAGATCACGGCGCAGGCGGCGCGCAGCGTGTCGATCGTGGATCCGCCGTCCTTGACGACCTCGACGCGGTCGCCCGCGATGCGCACGGACGCCTTGCCGACCGTGGCCACGCTCCCCTGCTGCGAGAAGCGCGTCTCCGGGTACGGCTCGTGCAGCTGGCCGAGGTGCTCGAGGATGAACGTGGGCCGCTGGTCCTCCTCCGCCGCGAGGAGCTGCTTGGCCCGGTCGATCCCGGTCAGGACGTGCACCGACGCCATGCCCGCGCGGGTCGCCCCGAGGATGTCGGTGTCGAGCCGGTCGCCCAGGAAGACGGGCCGCTGGGCGCCGAAGCGCTCGCGTGCCACGTCGAAGATGGGGGTCTCCGGCTTGCCGGCGACCACCGGCAGCCGGCCGACGGCCGTGTGCACGGCGGAGACGAGCGTGCCGTTCCCGGGCGCGATGCCGCGCGCGACGGGGATGGTCCAGTCCGTGTTGGTCGCGACCCAGACGACGTCCGGGTCGGCCAGCGCGAACGCGGCCTCGGCGAGCTGGGTCCAGCCCACCTCGGGAGCGAAGCCCTGCACGACGGCGACGGGGTGGTCCTCGACGGTGCGCGTGACGACGTAGCCGGCCTTCTCGAGCTCGTGCACGAGGCCCTCCCCGCCCACGACGAGCACGGTGGATCCGGCCGGCACGCGGTCGGCGAGGAGACGCAGCGCGGCCTGCGGCGACGTGACGACGTCCTCCGGCGCCACGGTCAGCCCGAGCGAGCTGAGGTGCGCGGCGACGGACGCGTCGGTGCGCGACGCGTTGTTCGTGATGTAGCCCAGGCGGATGCCGGCGCCCTCCGCGCGGTTCAGCGCATCGATGGCGTGCGGGATGCTGTCCGGCCCGGCGTACACCACGCCGTCGAGGTCCGCGAGGATCACGTCCACGCCGTCCAGGGGCGCACTCCCCTTCGCCGCCCTAGCGAACACCGTCACGCTCCTCGTCGTCGGAGGAGCGGTCGTCGGCGTCAGCGGAGTCGCCGTGGGCGCCCGCATCCGCATGCGGTCGCGCGTCGACGTCCGTCGCGGTCGCGGTGTCCGCGTCGCCTTCGGCACCCGCGGATGCGTCCAGCTCGCCGTCGACGTCGATGGCGATCTCCGCGCTGTCCCCGTCCTCGCTCGGCGGAGCCGGCGCGTCATCCGGCGCGGCACCACCGGGCCCGACGGGCTCGTCGGCGCCGTCCTCTGCCGACTCGTCCGCCGCGTCATCATCCGCACCGGTCGCGCCGTCGAGATCCTCCGCGTCGGACCGGACGTCGCCGGTCTGGTCCTCGTCGACCAGCTCCTCGTCGACCTGGTCCTCGTCGACCTGGTCGTCGGACTCCAGCTCCTCCTCGACGACCTCGACCATGTCGTCCCACCCCTCGTCGGGATCCGCGAACGCCGCCTCGGCCGTGTCGGCGCGCTGGCGCCACGCGTCGGCCTCGTCGGACCGTCCGAGCTCCTCGAGGACCTCCGCGTACGCGTGGAACAGGTCGGCGCTGTACGAGTAGGCCACGTCGCGGTTCAGCTGCGCGATGGACAGCTCGTCGAGAGCCGCCTCCGTCTGTCCGAGGTCCAGCCGCGCGCCGGACATCGCGATCGCGAGGGCGACCTGCTCCGCCGCGGGCAGGGTCTCCTTCGGCACCGACCGACCGAGCTCGAGCGCCTTGTCGGGGCGTCCCTGTCCCCGCTCGCTGTCGACCATCAGGGCCAGCTGGTCGTTCTTGCCGGAGATGCGCCGGTACGTACGCAGCTCGCGGAGGGCCAGTGCGTAATCGCCCACGGCGTACGCGGTGATCGCCAGGGACTCCCGGACGACCGCGATGCGTCCCGCGCGCCGGGCCGCCGAGGTGGCGTGGCGGTGCGCGAGCTCCGGGTCCTCCTCGATCAGACGGGCCGCCATGACGAGGTGCTGCGCCACGCCCTCCGCGTTGTCCTTGCTCAGCGTCTTGAGCTCGTTGCGCGCGATCCTGTCCAGGTCCCCCGGCTGCACGTCCTCGGGGATCTCGGGATCCTCATGACGCGGTCGCACCGATCGCAGCTCGCGAGCGCGGAGCTGCTCCTCGGTGAGCGCCTCCTCGTAGCGAGGGGCATCGCGGTCGTTCCGGGCGGGACGCCCGTCCCGCGTCCACAGCTTGTCGCCGTCGCGGGGCGGTCGGCCGCCGCCACGGCCGGCGTCGCGCGGGCCGTCCTTCGACCACGGCTTCCGCTCGCCATCACGGGCGGGACGGGCACCGGCGGGCGCGCCATCACGCGACCACGGCTTCCGCTCGCCGTCGCGCGACGGACGACCGCCACCGGAGGAGTCCGCGGACCAGGGCTTGCGGTCACCCGCGCCGGACGGTCGGCCGGATCCCGCCGCACCGTCCTTCGACCAGGGCTTCCGTTCGCCATCACGGGCAGGACGGGCGGACCCGCCAGCGCCGTCCTTCGACCAGGGCTTCCGCTCGCCATCGCGAGCGGGACGGGCGGGACCGCCGGCGCCGTCCTTCGACCAGGGCTTCCGCTCTCCGTCCCGGGCAGGACGGGCGGGACCACCGGCGCCGTCCTTCGACCAGGGCTTCCGCTCGCCATCGCGAGCAGGACGATCGCCCGCTGCGCCGCGGGGCCCCGATGCTCGCCCGCCGTCACGCGGACCCCGAGGAGCGCCCGACGATCCACGCTCGTACGGAGGCTTCCCGCCGTCCCGTCCACGCGGGGAGTGCGACGATCCGCGGTCCTGGCCCTCGGGCCGGCTGTCTCGATCGGATGAGTCGCTCACTGTGCTCCTGTCGGCCTCGCGGGCCAGATGATGTCTGTGGTGTTGTGGGTCGTGCGGATGATCCGAGTCCAGGGTAACGGCTGCGCACGGACCAGCGTCGTGTGGCGGTCGGGCCACGCCCATCGCGCGACGCGCACCTGTGTCCACCATCGGCATCGCGCACGTCTGCAAGGCGTCAGTGCCGACGGCAGATTGCGGGACGTGTCCGCCCCCTCGCCGGAGACGCGCGCATGGCGGACTGTCCGCACGAGATCAGCATCCGATCGATGTCAGCCCGTACGGACCCCGCCCGCTACGCCCACCTGCTCGCGCTCGTGACGGCGGCGACTCGGAATCGTGCGTGTTAACGCAGAAAGGCCCGCCGCACAAAGTGCGACGGGCCTCCCCGATCAAACAAGTAAAGTCCGGCGGTGTCCTACTCTCCCACAGGGTCCCCCCTGCAGTACCATCGGCGCTGAGAGTCTTAGCTTCCGGGTTCGGAATGTAACCGGGCGTTTCCCTCTCGCTATGGCCACCGAAACACCTCATACACACCCCACAGGGGGCATGAAATCTGTGATGAATCGACCAGTCAAGCTGATATTCAATTGATACCCGACCGTATATCGGGAACCACATAGTGGACGCAAGCAAAGTGTTTTCAAGATATCGGCTTATTAGTACAGGTCAGCTCCACGAGTCTTTAGTCCTCGCTTCCACATCCTGCCTATCAACCCGGTAGTCTAGCCGGGAGCCTTCACCCTAAAAGGGATGGAAATCTCATCTCGAAGCCGGCTTCCCGCTTAGATGCTTTCAGCGGTTATCCGTTCCGAACGTAGCTAATCAGCGGTGCTCCTGGCGGAACAACTGACACACCAGAGGTTCGTCCATCCCGGTCCTCTCGTACTAGGGATAGATCTTCTCAAATTTCCTACGCGCGCAGCGGATAGGGACCGAACTGTCTCACGACGTTCTAAACCCAGCTCGCGTACCGCTTTAATGGGCGAACAGCCCAACCCTTGGGACCTACTCCAGCCCCAGGATGCGACGAGCCGACATCGAGGTGCCAAACCATGCCGTCGATATGGACTCTTGGGCAAGATCAGCCTGTTATCCCCGAGGTACCTTTTATCCGTTGAGCGACAGCGCTTCCACAAGCCACTGCCGGATCACTAGTCCCGACTTTCGTCCCTGCTCGACTTGTCAGTCTCACAGTCAAGCTCCCTTGTGCACTTACACTCGACACCTGATTACCAACCAGGTTGAGGGAACCTTTGGGCGCCTCCGTTACTTTTTAGGAGGCAACCGCCCCAGTTAAACTACCCACCAGGCACTGTCCCTGAACCGGATTACGGTTCGAAGTTAGATATCCAGAGTGACCAGAGTGGTATTTCAACAATGACTCCACCCGAACTAGCGTCCGAGCTTCAAAGTCTCCCACCTATCCTACACAAGCCACACCGAACACCAATACCAAGCTGTAGTAAAGGTCACGGGGTCTTTCCGTCCTGCTGCGCGTAACGAGCATCTTTACTCGTAGTGCAATTTCGCCGAGTTCGCGGTTGAGACAGCTGGGAAGTCGTTACGCCATTCGTGCAGGTCGGAACTTACCCGACAAGGAATTTCGCTACCTTAGGATGGTTATAGTTACCACCGCCGTTTACTGGGGCTTAAATTCTCAGCTTCGCACTTGCGTGCTAACCGTTCCTCTTAACCTTCCAGCACCGGGCAGGCGTCAGTCCGTATACATCGTCTTGCGACTTAGCACGGACCTGTGTTTTTAGTAAACAGTCGCTTCCCACTGGTCTCTGCGGCCTTCAAACGCTTCAGGAGTAAATCCCTACACGCCTCAGGCCCCCCTTCTCCCGAAGTTACGGGGGCATTTTGCCGAGTTCCTTAACCACGATTCTCTCGATCTCCTTAGTATTCTCTACCTGACCACCTGAGTCGGTTTGGGGTACGGGCGATTGGAACCTCGCGTCGATGCTTTTCTCGGCAGCATAGGATCACTGATTTCGTCCGTGAGGACTACCCATCGGGTCTCAGGCTCAATAGAAGACGGATTTGCCTATCTTCTGCCCTACATCCTTAGACCGGGACTACCATCGCCCGGCTCAGCTACCTTCCTGCGTCACACCTGTTAATACGCTAAACGCACCAGCGTAGGGTCGTGTGCTAGGCCAAGACCGTCACCCCGAAGGGATCGAATCAAGGATTCAGACACTTAGCATTACTGGGTTGTCTTGGGCGGTTCTTCATCGGTACGGGAATATCAACCCGTTGTCCATCGACTACGCCTGTCGGCCTCGCCTTAGGTCCCGACTTACCCAGGGCGGATTAGCCTGGCCCTGGAACCCTTGGTCTTTCGGAGGACGGGTTTCTCACCCGTCTTTCGCTACTCATGCCTGCATTCTCACTCGTGTGGCCTCCACGGCTGGTTCACACCGCCGCTTCGCTGGCCACACGACGCTCTCCTACCCATCCATACGGCTGGACCACGAAGGCCTGCCTATAATATAAATGCCACAACTTCGGTGGCGTGCTTGAGCCCCGTTACATTGTCGGCGCGGAATCACTTGACCAGTGAGCTATTACGCACTCTTTCAAGGGTGGCTGCTTCTAAGCCAACCTCCTGGTTGTCTATGCAACTCCACATCCTTTCCCACTTAGCACGCGCTTAGGGACCTTAGATGGTGGTCTGGGTTGTTTCCCTCTCGACGATGAAGCTTATCCCCCACCGTCTCACTGCTGCGCTCTCACTTACCGGCATTCGGAGTTTGGCTGAAGTCAGTAACCTTTTGGGGCCCATCGTCCATCCAGTAGCTCTACCTCCGGCAAGAAACACGCAACGCTGCACCTAAATGCATTTCGGAGAGAACCAGCTATCACGAAGTTTGATTGGCCTTTCACCCCTATCCACAGCTCATCCCCTCCATTTTCAACTGAAGTGGGTTCGGTCCTCCACGACGTCTTACCGTCGCTTCAACCTGGCCATGGATAGATCACTTCGCTTCGGGTCTAGAACATGCGACTCATACGCCCTATTAAGACTCGCTTTCGCTACGGCTGCCCCTCACGGGTTAACCTCGCCACATATCACTAACTCGCAGGCTCATTCTTCAAAAGGCACGCTGTCACACCAACAAGGGTGCTCCAACGGTTTGTAAGCAAACGGTTTCAGGTACTATTTCACTCCCCTCCCGGGGTACTTTTCACCTTTCCCTCACGGTACTTGTCCGCTATCGGTCATCTGGGAGTATTTAGGCTTATCAGGTGGTCCTGACAGATTCACACGGGATTTCTCGGGCCCCGTGCTACTTGGGATACTCTCCGGACAGGCGACGACATTTCGACTACGGGGTTCGCACCCTCTATGACTGGCCTTTCAAGACCATTCGTCTATATCGCGCTCATTGCCCTCACAGCTCGGTAGAACTGTACGGAAAGTCCCGCAACCCCGACCATGCAACTCCTACCGGATATCACACATGATCGGTTTGGCCTCTTCCGGTTTCGCTCGCCACTACTAACGGAATCGCTTTTGCTTTCTCTTCCTGTGGGTACTGAGATGTTTCACTTCCCCACGTTCCCTCTACCCGCCCTATATATTCAGGCGGGAGTCACCAGGTCACCCAAAGGGCCTGGCGGGGTTTCCCCATTCGGAGATCCTCGGATCAAAGCTCTATTATCAGCTCCCCGAGGCTTATCGCAGATTTATACGTCCTTCTTCGGCTCCAGATGCCAAGGCATCCACCGTTTGCTCTTAGAATCTTGAAATCACATGAGATTGAATCGTTTCGCCTCCCCTAGAGGAGACAGAATTGACCAATGATCTATAAATAGATCTTTGTGATCCACCGGAAAACCGGTGAATCTAAGATGCTCGCGTCCACTGTGTAGTTCTCAATATACGGGCGGTACCCCACCGCCATCCACAACAGGACGACGGAAAGGGTCCGACAAGAAACCAGACACACCCGAAAGGTGCGGCCCGGTCCCTCAGGACCCAACAGCGTGCAACATGCCCTCGACACCCCGCACCACGTTCCCACCCCACAAGGAGGCGTACTAGCAGCACGACATATCAGCCGGCATCAATGTCAATGTTCCACCCATGAGCGCCACCGCCAGGACATACGCCTGACGCGTGACTTGGCACCCTTGATCTCCCTGTATACAGAGGAGAGGTGCACATGCTCCTTAGAAAGGAGGTGATCCAGCCGCACCTTCCGGTACGGCTACCTTGTTACGACTTAGTCCTAATCACCGATCCCACCTTCGACAGCTCCTCCCTTGCGGTTAGGCCACTGGCTTCGGGTGTTACCGACTTTCATGACTTGACGGGCGGTGTGTACAAGGCCCGGGAACGTATTCACCGCAGCGTTGCTGATCTGCGATTACTAGCGACTCCGACTTCATGAGGTCGAGTTGCAGACCTCAATCCGAACTGAGACCGGCTTTTTGGGATTCGCTCCACCTTACGGTATCGCAGCCCTTTGTACCGGCCATTGTAGCATGCGTGAAGCCCAAGACATAAGGGGCATGATGATTTGACGTCATCCCCACCTTCCTCCGAGTTGACCCCGGCAGTCTCCTATGAGTTCCCACCATTACGTGCTGGCAACATAGAACGAGGGTTGCGCTCGTTGCGGGACTTAACCCAACATCTCACGACACGAGCTGACGACAACCATGCACCACCTGTATACCGACCTTGCGGGGCGTACATCTCTGCACGTTTCCGGTATATGTCAAGCCTTGGTAAGGTTCTTCGCGTTGCATCGAATTAATCCGCATGCTCCGCCGCTTGTGCGGGCCCCCGTCAATTCCTTTGAGTTTTAGCCTTGCGGCCGTACTCCCCAGGCGGGGAACTTAATGCGTTAGCTGCGACACGGAGACCGTGGAATGGTCCCCACATCTAGTTCCCAACGTTTACGGCATGGACTACCAGGGTATCTAATCCTGTTCGCTCCCCATGCTTTCGCTCCTCAGCGTCAGTTACGGCCCAGAGATCTGCCTTCGCCATCGGTGTTCCTCCTGATATCTGCGCATTCCACCGCTACACCAGGAATTCCAATCTCCCCTACCGCACTCTAGTCTGCCCGTACCCACTGCAGACCCGAGGTTGAGCCTCGGGATTTCACAGCAGACGCGACAAACCGCCTACGAGCTCTTTACGCCCAATAATTCCGGACAACGCTTGCACCCTACGTATTACCGCGGCTGCTGGCACGTAGTTAGCCGGTGCTTTTTCTGCAGGTACCGTCACTTTCGCTTCTTCCCTACTAAAAGAGGTTTACAACCCGAAGGCCGTCATCCCTCACGCGGCGTTGCTGCATCAGGCTTTCGCCCATTGTGCAATATTCCCCACTGCTGCCTCCCGTAGGAGTCTGGGCCGTGTCTCAGTCCCAGTGTGGCCGGTCACCCTCTCAGGCCGGCTACCCGTCGTAGGCTTGGTGAGCCATTACCTCACCAACTACCTGATAGGCCGCGAGTCCATCCCCAACCGAAATTCTTTCCACGACCAGACCATGCGGCCAGTCGTCATATCCGGTATTAGCTACCATTTCTAGCAGTTATCCCAGAGTCGGGGGCAGGTTACTCACGTGTTACTCACCCGTTCGCCACTGATCCGCCAGAGCAAGCTCTGACTTCACCGTTCGACTTGCATGTGTTAAGCACGCCGCCAGCGTTCGTCCTGAGCCAGGATCAAACTCTCCATAAATGCTTAAACGCACGATCACCCGAAGGCGATCGGCACATCTAAAGCCGGACGTGAACGGGAATCGAACACGAACCAGCAAGTTTGAAACCGACAGAACAAATCATTACTGACTTGCTTGTTTGTTTAAATGTTTTCCAAAGGAATCCGGACACCATCCAGAAGGACGATGCCACGGGTATTTGGCATTTGACATTGTGCACGCTGTTGAGTTCTCAAGGAACGGACGCTCCCGACACCGACCATCACAGCCAGCCATCGGAGCTCACACTCCACCGCTCCCCGTGGGAGTGATCCAGACCACAAGGCCCAGCACTCACGTCGGAAGCAGAATCAGACCCTAGCTCAGTTGGTGGTACACACGCAACCCGTAGGCCGCGGCAACTTCTGTTTCACCAGGATCATCACCCGCCAGAACAGCTCCGGAAGCCTTTCAGCTTCCCGCCCGTTCCGGCGACAAGAGGAGACATTACGCGGACCACCCCACCCCCGCAAAACAACCCGCATCCCGGGCGTGTCGCGGCGGCCTG